>OY969098.1:0-25000 GCA_963697785.1 uncultured Alphaproteobacteria bacterium
GGGCCCTTCTGCATCGCCTCCTCGGCGGCTTCGCCCACCGCTGGAATATATTGGCGCGGCACCGCGCCGCCGACGATCTTGTCGATGAACTCGAAACCGGCACCGCGCGGGCGCGGCGCGATCTCCAGGATGACATCGGCGAATTGTCCATGTCCGCCTGTCTGGCGCTTCAGCCGCGAATGCTGCGTCACGCGTTTCTTGATCGTCTCTTTATAGGCGACCTTCGGGGCCGCGACGTTGATCTGGCAATTGTAGACATTGGCGAGACGATCGAGGATGACGTTGAGATGGATCTCGCCTTGGCCGCGCAGCAGCGTCTCGCCGGTCTCGCGGCTCTGCTCGACGCTGAGCGAGGGATCTTCCTCGACGAGCTTGTGTAGCGCGCCGGAGAGTTTCACGTCGTCTTTGCGGTCCTTGGCGGCTATCGCAAACGCATAAACGGACGGCGCTGGTTGGGGAAAAGGCAAGTCGGCTTTGCCCGCCGGCCCGAGCACCGCGCCGGTGACCGCGTTCTCGAGCCGGCCGATGGCGACCAGCTCGCCGGCTTGCGCCGCTTGCACGCGCACCGGTTCGCCGCTCGCAAAATGATAGAGGCCGCCGACCCGGCCGCCGTCCAGCGTCGTGCCGTCGCGCAGGCTGCCGCGCCAGATGCGCGCGTAGGAGAGTTTGCCCGCATAGGCCTGTCCGGCCTGCACTGTCTTGAAGATCTGCACGAGCGGCTGATCGGAAGGCTCGACGCCGCGCCGCCGCGCCGTCTCCGCAGCCGGCGGGACGTCGTGGCGCAGCGCCTTCCAGAGCCGCAGGATCCCGTGGCCGCGTTGGCCGGCGCCGATCAGCACCTGGACGATCGTGCCATTCGCCTGGTCTTTGTGCAGCGTCGCGAAGATCTCGTCCTGGGATGGCACGATGTCTTCGAGCACTTTTTCGAGCAGCGCGTCGTCATGGTCGGCGAGCACTTCGGTTAAGCCGGCAAGCGCCTCCTGCTCGCGTTCGCGCATGTCGTTCGGCAAGCTGACGAGCTCGGAATCCTGCCCGCAATAACGATAGGCGCGCTCGCTTGCGACATCGACGTAGCCGGTCACCGCGTCGTTCTCGCGGATCGGCATCTGGCGCAGCACCAAGGGCAGTTTCGAATGCGGCTGGAGCGCCGTCACAGTGTCGCGGATTTGCCCGGCAGAGGCATCGATCTTGTTGAAGAAGATCAAATGCGGGAGGCCCAGATCCTCGATTTGCTTGAGAAGGATCGGCAGGTTTGCGAGCCGGTCCGGCGAAGCCTCGCAAACCACGACGGCAAAATCCACGGCGGCGAGCGCCGCCGACGTTTCATAGGCGAATTCGACCGAACCGGGGCAATCGAGGATCGACCATGGTTCGTCCATAAAGCTGCAATGACTGAGCCTAAGCTCGGAAGTCATGGTGCGGCCGGAAGGCGCATGGCCGCGTTTGGCGGCCACGCCCGCTGCTGCCAGCAGAGCATCGAAGAGGACCGATTTGCCGCTGCCGTAAGGGCCCACAAGCGCGACGGAGCGGGGGCCCGCCGGTTCCGCCTTCCAAGAGGATCTTGTCATGCTGCGTCTCCCTGGCGCTTGTTATTGATGCGGCGGCGGGAATTGGTGTCACGCGCGCGGCGAGACTGCCTAGCCACAGTCGATTGGAGACAATGAGACCACAAGAAAAGGCAGAGCGAAAGGAAAAGGTCGCGGCCGTTGCGACGGCGAGCCTCGCGCGTAGCCGTGGGCAAACGCTCCTCGTTGCGCTGCGCGGCAAGGAGTTTTGCGGGAAGACGGCGGGATGCTAAGAGAGGCGATGGCCGCGCTTTCGCCCCTTGCCCCGCAATCCTATCCGGACATTGCGCCGATTGCGGGCGTGCGTTTGGCAACGGGCAACGCCGGCATCAAGACGAAAGGTCGCCCCGACGTGATGCTGGCGCTCTTTGACAAAGGGACGAACGTTGCCGGCGTTTTCACCACCTCGAAATGCCCGTCGGCGCCGGTCGATTGGTGCCGGGCGCGGCTCAAGCGCGGCAAGGCGCGCGCGCTCGCCGCAAATTCCGGCAATGCCAATGCGTTTACCGGCAACGCCGGCGCCAAGGCGGCGCGGCGCATCGCGGCGCTGGCCGGCGCGGCGGCAAAGATCGACAGTTCCGAAGTTTTCCTCGCCTCGACGGGCGTCATCGGCGAGCCGCTCGATGCGGGCAAGTTCGAAGGACTGTTCGAAAAGCTGGCGGCCGAGGCCGCACCGGGCGGATTTCTCGCCGCCGCCAAGGCGATCATGACCACCGATACTTTTCCGAAAGTGGCGGGCGCCAGGGCGCTTCTCGGCGACGTCGAAGTCTCGATCGCGGGGGTGGCGAAAGGTTCGGGCATGATCGCGCCCGACATGGCGACCATGCTCGCCTTCGTCTTCACCGACGCGCCGATCGCCGCGGCGGCGTTGCAGCAGATGTTGCGGCGCGGCGCCGATACTTCGTTCAACGCGATTACTGTCGACGGCGATACGTCGACCTCCGACACGCTGCTCCTCTTCGCGACGGGCGCCGCCGCGGCGCGCGGCGCGCCGAAAATCGCGACCGCGGGCGACCGGCGCCTCAAATCTTTCCGCGCCGCGCTCGACGGGGTGCTGGGGGATCTCGCCCGTCAAATCGTCAAGGATGGCGAAGGCGCCCGCAAGTTCGTGAAGGTCAGCGTCGAAGGCGCGGTGACGAAGCGCTCCGCCAAAAGCGTCGCGCGCGCCATCGCCAATTCGCCGCTCGTCAAAACCGCGATCGCCGGCGAGGACGCCAACTGGGGGCGCATCGTCATGGCGGTCGGTAAGGCGGGGGAACCCGCCGACCGCGATCGTCTCGCCATCTGGTTCGGCGACATCCGGGTCGCCCACAAAGGGGTGCGCGATCCATCCTACGACGAGGCCCAAGTCGCAGCCTTGATGCGCCGGGCGGAAATCGAAATTCGCGTCGATCTTCGGCTCGGCAAAGGGCAAGCGACAGTCTTCACCTGCGATCTGACCAGGGAATACGTCGCGATCAACGGCGATTACCGCTCGTAGAAGCGTTGTGTACCGTCGCGCTCAGGCCGCCTCGGCGCCGCACAGAAACTCTCGCGCTCGGACGGCGAGAATTTCGTCTTTCAACCGCTGCCAGGCGCGCGCATCAGCCCGGCTGATCGCCCGCGTGAGCGCGCAAAGCCGCCGGTACCGGCCGCTCGCCACGATAGCTTCGAAGCGAACCGGATCGTCCCAGAGCGCCTTGATCCAAGCAAGCCGGCGTTGCGTCTGTCGCTTGCGCTGCAGGGCCTGGTCGCTTCCAAGCCGCGCGTATTGCTCGCAGAAGAGGTCGAGATCCTGACAAAGGACATCGACACGACGTCCTGCTTCGCCGCCCCCACAATCGTAAATGTCGTCGGCGCGGCCTTTATATTCAAAACCGTTCTGTCGCATCGGATCACCCTTAAGGAAGGATGACCCACCCTAAGTAGAGCTTCTAAAGCTCAGGTGAGTCCATTCGCTAAAATGCGCTGCAGCGCCGCAATTCGGGGCGCGAATGCGTCATGCTGCGACACCGTCGCTCACCTCGCCCGGATCGCCGAAATAGGCGACGTAGCGCGCCTCGATTTCTTTGACCGGCATCGTCGTGAAGACGTCGACGGTGCCGAAAGCCGGATCGACGACGGCACCGTCGCCGAATTTTGCGCCCATCCGCACATAGGCTTTGAGCAGCGGTGGCAAGGCCGCGATGGCTTGGCGCGGATCAATCGCGGCTTTGTCGAGGATCGCCATCGGCACGACGCGGCCATCGCGCGGCCGAACCTGCCACTCGGGATCGGCCGAGGCGCAGTGGTGGAGAAAACTCAGCGGCAATGCGAGCGCCGGCGGGCTTGTGCCCGGCAGACTGGCGCAGCCGATGAGAACGTCGATGTTGTGATGTCTGGCGTAGATCCAAAGCCCCCGCCACAAAAGCTCGATGACGCGCTTCGAGCGATACTTCGGATGAACGCAGGAACGCCCAAGCTCGAGGAAGCGCTGCCGCGCGTGGCGCCTCAACAGCGGCGCGATGTCGAACTCGCCGGCGCTGTAGAATCCGCCGTGAGATTGGGCAACCTCGCCACGCAGCAGACGGCAGGTGCCGACGACCTTCGGTTTGCTTCGGCCGAAGGAATTGCGCGCCGCGGTGTCGATCACGAGAAGATGATCGCAGATCTTGTCGAAGCGGCAGAGATCGCGGCGAACGAACGCGGCTCGCGGCTGGGCAATCGCGCCGCCCTCTTCATAGAACACTTTGTAGCGCAGTCTTTGCGCCTCGCGGATCTCGTTTTTGGTATTTGCGAGGCGAATTTCAAACGTGCCGCAACGGCCGAGAATGCGCGGCAGGCTGGCGCTTTCCTCGCGCCGCTTTTGCGGGAATTCGATGATCGCGCCGAGGGGCGGGGTGATGGGCCACATCGCTTTGACGAATCCTGCCGGACGACGATAATGATAGGATCCGGCGGACGAAAATTTGATGACGAGTTCCGCCGCGGGCGCGGCAAGCCGGATGTCTTATCCGATCTCGGGTTCCAAATTAAGCCCTGTCGTGCAGGCAATCGTCGCGCTACGCACGACCGGCGTCGCGCTGGTGCTGACGTTGTTTTTTGTCATAGGCGCGCCGATTTAATGGCTGATCCTGCAGCTCGACACGCGCGCCTCGAACTTCCTGCCGTGGCTCTTCTATCGCCTGCTGCTCTGGCTCGTGAAGGTACGAGTTATCGTCCATGGTGCGCCGGGGACAATGCCGCAACTCATCGTCGCAAACCATATCTCCTGGACGGACATTCCGGCGCTCGGAGGTGCGTATCCGATCAGCTTTCTCGCCAAGCGGGAGATCGCCCGCTGGCCGGTGGTCGGCACGTTCGCGCGCTTGCAGAAGACAATCTTCGTCGATCGCGGCAAGCGGCGATCGGTCCTCGATGCCAATGCGGTGATCGCCGCACGCCTGCGCTCCGGCGCCTGCATCGCGATCTTCCCGGAAGGAACGACCTACGACGGCACGCGTCTCGGCCCGTTTCGTTCCGCGCATTTCGGCGTGGCGCAGGATCTGCTGGCGCGGCGTTCGGAGAGTTTGCGCGTCCATCCCGTGGCGATCCGCTATTCTTCGCCGCGCGCCGCCTGGTGCGGCGACATGTTGCTGCTACCGCACGTGATCGGCCTCCTGCGTGGTGCGCCGGTCACATGCGACCTCATTTTCTGCGCGCCGCTCGAGTTCAAGGCGAACGCAGATCGCAAGATCGTTGCCGAGGAATGCCGGCGCAGAATCGCCGCGGCGCTCGCGGCACCCGCCTAGGCTTTAATTTCTCGCTTCCTGATGGCTGATCGCCCAGACATAGGCCGCGACCGCGTTCACGTCGGATGCCGAAAGATCGGCGCCGCCGTTCGGCGGCATGACGCCCGGATAGACCTTGGGACTGGGCACGCCCATTGAGACGATCTGTTCGAGCGAGTTGAGACTGCCGTCGCCCCAGATCCATTTGCCGCTCGTCAGATCCGGTCCGACCGACGTGCCCTTGGCGTTGGCGCCGTGACAGCCGCTGCACGTGCCGCCATCGACTTCCCCGTGGAAGACGCGCTCGCCGATTGCGACTTGATCTTTGGTCGCGCCGGGCGGTACCGGCAGGGCGGCGAGATCCGGCCATCCAGCGTTGGGGTTGATGCCTTCGGGCGGCGCCGGCTCTCCGCTGCTCGCCGCGGCGACTTTGGGTTCGGGAGCGGGCGCAATGCGCGCCGGCTCTGTCTTCGCGACGACACGCCAAATGCGCCCGTGCACGTCGTCGGAAATGTAGAGCGCGCCGTCCTGTCCGGCCGCGAGCCCCGTGGGGCGGAAATGCGCCAGGCCCGGGTCCTTGACCGGCCCGGCGAAACCATCGGCGAATACGATGAAGTCACCCGCAGCTTTGCCGCCCTGGAGCGGTTGGAAAACGACGTTGTAACCGCCTTGCGGCTCCGGCGCGCGATTCCAGGAACCATGAAAGGCGATGAACGCCCCGCCCCGGTAGGCGGCGGGGAATTTCTCGAAATTATCGATCAGCAGATCATTCGGCGCCCAATGCGCCGGAAAGAAAGCCACAGGCTCCTGTTTCTGCGCGCAGATGCCGATCTTCTTTCCGTCGCCGCCGTATTCCGGGGAGAGCACGAGTTCTGTTTTGCACCATTCCGTCGAAATAGCATTCGGGCCAGCCGAAATCCGCGCCTTGCTTCTGCATCACGAGCTCTTCGGCGGGCAGATTGGCGCCTTGATGCACCGTAAAGAGCTTTGGAAAGTTCTGTGCGAGCTGATCGCGGCCGTGTTGAGTCGCAAAGAGCCGGCCGGCCGAGTCGAACGCGAAACCTTCGCCGTTGCGTAGGCCGGTGACGAAACGCTCTGCGGGCGAGAATTTCTGGTTGCGTTTGTTGGCGTCGAAGCGCCACGTGCCGCCGCGCGTCAAAAGCTCCGTGCACGGATGAATGCCAGGCGAATTGAGCGTGCGATTCTTCTCCTGGCAGGAATTGGTGGCCGAACCCATGTCAACGTAGAGATTCCCGTTCGGGTCGATCACGAAAGGATGCATGGGGTGATCGCCGCCGAGCGGCATTCCGGATACGACGATCTGCGGTGAACCTTTGGGAACGATTTCGCCGGAGGCCAACGCGTAGCGCACGATCTTGTCTTTCTCCTCGGCATAGATCGCGCCATCGTAATAGGCGATGCCGGTTCCGCCCGCGGCGCCTTCGGCGAAGCTCGGGCCGAAACGCTCAACGACATCGGCGTGGCCATCGCCCTTTGTGTCTTTCAGCGCCACAAGGAAACCGGCCGGCACTTTGCCGAAATGATAGTAGAGCCCGCTCCAGGTATTGACGTAGACGACGCCATTGGGCGCCACGACGAGATGCCGGGTGTGGCCGAGATTGTCGGCGAAGATCGTCGCGCAGAAGCCGGGAGAGAGCGTGAGGCCTCCATTATCGTCCGCGCAGGCCCTGGCGGAATTTTCCACCACTTGCGAACGCGCCGAAGGTCCGGCGATCAGCAAGGCAACGGCAACAACAACGCCCGCGCCGATGCGATAGAACATGCAGGTTTCCCTTCGATCGTGCAGCAGAAGGCAGGAAACATCTGGCGCGGCGCCACGGTAAGACAACCGCCGCAACCGTAGGCTTCCAGCGGCGGTCGGCAAATCCGACGTTTCGAAAGGGCCACGCGATTGTTCACATAGGCGCCGCGGCTTTTCGGCGTTGGCGTCCCGGAAGGGAGTCGAACCCCTGACCTGCGGTTTAGGAAACCGCTGCTCTATCCTGCTGAGCTACCGGGACTTTGCCCACCGGAACCGCGCCGTGCCGCGGATCCTCTGTGCTGCGGCGCATTTTGCCATAGCATGTCCGAATTGTTTGCGCCAAGCAGCGCGGGGCGGACATCATGCGAGCGAAACGGCGGGCGTACAGAGTAGGGTTTCCAACCGCGCCCGGCACGCTTCTTTTGGCACTCGTGCCGGTTTTGGCGTTCCTGTCGGGATTCGCCTCCGCAGATGCGCGGAGCGCGCCGTCCGCCTGTCCCACGGCCGGCGGCAGCCGTGGTAGCATCGCCAAGATCAATGAAAGACTGGAGATCACCTTGAAGGACGGGCGCACGCTGCGGCTCGCCGGACTCGAGCCGCCGCGTCCCACGCCCGATCAACCGGACTTCGACGTGGAGGCGCGCGACGCGCTGCGTGCCCGCGCCGGCAACGAGATCGCCTTCCTGCCGCTCGGCGAGATGGACCGCTGGGGCCGCATTCCGGCGTTTGTCTTCTTCACCGAACCCGGTGCGGCGCCCGCCTCGGCGGGGCAATTCCTGCTGGCCGGCGGTTTCGCGCGGTTCCTGCCGGAGCCCGCGGCGCACTCATGCCGCAGCTCGTTCCTCGCCGCCGAAACCGCCGCCCGCGATGCTCGGCTTGGCCTTTGGCGCGATCCGTTTTACGCGATTCTCGCGCCGACGGATCGCAGCGCCTTCGCCGAACGCGCCGCGACCAACGTCATCGTCGAAGGACGTCTTACTGGCGTGGACGAAGGTCGGTTGCGGATCTATTTGCAATTCGTGCCGCGACGGGCGCGTGCCTTTGAAATCACAATCCTGCAACGTAACGTCAAGAAATTTGCGCAGGCGGGAATGGAATTTCATGATCTCGTCGGGCGGACGCTCCGGGTCCGCGGCCTACTCGATCTGCGGTTCGGGCCGCAGATCGAAATCGCTAGTCCGGACGAAATCGAATTGATCCCGCAAGCCCAGAACGATAGGCCATTTTAACGTGAAGGTTGTCTCGATGAACGGCCGGTCCTTCTGATGCGCGAACCCCAGCTTCGATTCCGGTTTTTCTGGCTCGCCAGTTGCGCGGCGTTGGTTCTCGCCGGCTGTTCGTTGATGGAGCAGCAGGGGACGAAGCCGATTTCCGCCGACGTTCCGATTGCCGCGCCGCGCACGCTCGGGATCGAAAGCCCCGATACGGTCGAGAATCAAAAGATGATCGCCCTCTTCGGCGGCGAATATCACTATCCCGCGGCCGAGCAATTTGTCGACGACATGCTGGTCAAGCTTGCCAACGCCAGCGATAATCCCGGACAGCCCTATAAGGTGACGATCCTCAATTCGCCAATTGTCAACGCCTTCGCGCTGCCGCCCGACAAGATCTACGTGACGCGCGGGCTTCTCGCCCTCGCCAACGATGCTTCCGAACTGGCGGCGGTAATGGCGCATGAAATCGGCCATATCACCGCCCATCACGCCTTGTTGCGCGCCGAACAGGAAAAGCGCGCCGCGCTCATCAGCCAAGCCGCGAGCGTCATCGAAAGCCGGCAGCGCGGCGCTGAGGTCGAAGCTTCCGAGCGCTTGTCGATCGCCAGTTTCTCACGCCAACAGGAACTGCAGGCCGATGAGATCGGCATCGAAAACATGGCCAAGGCCGGTTACGATCCCTATGCGGCGGCGCGGTTCTTGACGACGCTCGAACGCAACGCCCAACTGCGTGCCAGCTCCTTGGGGCAGAGCGGCATTTCCGACAAGCCAGACCTGCTGGCGACGCATCCCTCGACGCCGGAGCGCGTCGCACACGCGCTCGCTCTGGCACGCCAGATCGGGCCGCCCGGCACCGGCACAACCGACCGCACCGCTTATCTCGCTGCCATCGACGGCATCATGTACGGCGACGATCCGGCCGACGGGACGATCCGCGCCCGCACCTTCCTGCATCCGCGTCTCGGCTTCACGTTCACGGCGCCCGACGGGTTCGTGCTGGAGAATTCGTCGCAGGCCGTGCTTGGTGTGAAAGCCGGCGGCCTTGAAGCGCTGCGCCTCGACAGCGTGCGACTCGATCCGGCGACGCCGCTCGATCGCTACATTGCCTCCGGCTGGATCGATGGACTGCTGCCAAGTTCGGTGGAATCGATCGACGTCAACGGCATGCCCGCGATGATCGCCAGCGCGCGCGCCGGCGAATGGAATTTCCGCATCGCCGTCATCCGCTTCGACGACAACCACGTCTATCGTCTGATCTTCGCGATCCGCAACCTGAATGACGAGGCGGAGAAGCGATTTCGCGCCTCGATCGATACATTCCGGCACCTTACGCCCGAAGAGGCCAGCGACGTTCGGCCGCTGCGCATCGTCATCGTCATATCGAAACCGGGCGATACAGCAGAAACGCTCGGCTCCGAGATGGGCGTCCTCGACCGACCGCTCGAACATTTCGAGTTGATCAATGGTCTGAAACAAGCCGGACCCTTGCCGGTCGGCGAGCATTACAAAATCGTGACCGAGTAATCTGCTGCACTGCACACGACAAAGGAACTTGCCGGCCAATGACACGTTTAGCCCAACGCCGCCGCAATCGGCGGCGTGGCGATCGGAAGAAGCCGGAAACCCGGCGGTCGCGTTGGTCTACGGCAAACTGAGCGCGATTTTTGAGAACGGGACGCATCCTTCCAATGTTTTGGAACGCGCGTTCTGCGCAGTCTCGACGTCGCGGAGCAATCATAGGACGGGGCCATGGCGCAATATTTCGGGTTAGGACGGCAACTTGCGGAGGCGGCGAAGGCGGCGCCCTTTCTGGGCCGCGACGAGGAACGCGAGCTCGCCATACGCTGGAGAAACCGCCGCGACGAAACGGCGCTGCACCAGCTGACCCGTGCTCACATGCGGCTCGTTATCGCCATGTCCGTCCGCTTCCGCCACTATGGGCTGCCGGTCAGCGACCTCATCCAAGAGGGACACGTCGGCCTGTTGCAGGCCGCATCGCGCTTCGACCCCGAACGCGAAGTGCGCTTCTCGACCTATGCGACCTGGTGGATCCGCGCCGCAATCCAAGATTACATCCTGCGCAATTGGTCGATCGTGCGCGGCGGCACCAGCTCCTCGCAGAAGGCGCTTTTCTTCAACCTGCGTAGGTTGCGCGCGAAACTGGCGATCGGTGGCACCGGCTCGGCGGCGGTTTTCGATCAGATTGCCGCGACGCTCGGGGTGCATCGTGCCGACGTCGAGCTCATGGACGCGCGCTTTTCCGGTCCCGACGTGTCGCTCAATGCGGCGGTTTCGGAGAGCGACGCTTCGCCTTCGACGCAGCGCCTCGATCTCCTGCCCGACGATGGGCCGCTGCCCGATGAAATCGTCGAAGGCACCATCGATGCCGACCGGCGGGCGATTTGGCTTGAAAACGCCCTGAAAGGCCTGACAGCGCGCGAGCTCGACATTTTGCGCGCGCGGCGGCTCGTCGAAAACGCCACAACTCTGGAATCGCTCGGCGACCGGTTCGGGATCTCCAAAGAACGGGTCCGGCAAATCGAAAGTCGCGCCCTCGACAAGCTACGTCGGGCGTTGATCGAGCATCACCCGGGGGATGACACGAAGCGGTCGGCGGCAAGCAAAAGGCCCGACGCGGCGCCCGGGCCTCTGCACTACTGATTGGGCGGTTACGCCGCTTCCTCGACGCCCTCGTCCGAATCGCCCGCCGCCTCGGCTTCGGCTTCCTCGGCCTTGCCGCGACGTGGACCCTTCTGCAGCTGCAAATCGATGAGCTTCAGCGATTCCGTCTCGGTTAGCTTCTGGACGACGGCGATCTCCCGCGCCACGCGGTCGAGCGCCGCTTCGTAAAGCTGCCGCTCGGAATAGGACTGCTCCGGCTGCGCTTCCGAGCGATAGAGATCGCGCACCACTTCGGCGATGGCGACGAGATCGCCCGAATTGATCTTCGCCTCATATTCTTGTGCCCGGCGCGACCACATCGTCCGCTTGACCCGGGCGCGGCCGGTGAGCGTCGTGAGCGCCTGTTTGACGACGTCCGAGCTTGCGAGCTTGCGCATGCCGACGCTGACCGTCTTGGGCGTCGGAACCTTCAAGATCATCTTGTCTTTGGAAAAGCTGATGACGAAGAGCTCGAGCTTGAAACCGGCGACTTCCTGTTCCTCGATGGCCAGGATCTGGCCGACGCCATGCGCCGGATAGACGATGTATTCCGCCGGTTTGAAGCCGAGCTTCACGCCACCCGGCGGTTTGGGCGCGGGCCTGAAGCCGGGTCTTTCCGGCAGACGAATATCGCCGGGGCGTGCCCCGAAGGGCCGCGGCGGCAGGCCGCCCGCAGCACCGGTCCGGGCCGGTTGCGGCGCAGGTCCCGCCACTTTCTTCGGGGCCTTCTCGACAGGCGCCGCGGATTCGCGGTTCTTGGGAGCGAGCTTGCGGGTGGTAGCGCGCAGCGCCAGGACCGCCTCGGCATGGGCGCGGCGCTCCGAAAGGATCTTTTGTGTGTCGTTGCGGGCCGCCGGCTGGCGCGGCGCGGCCGCGCCCTTGCGAAGCTTGGACGGAGCCGCGGAATGCGGTTTGCTGCGAGAAGCTGGGTGTTTCGTCCGGCCGAGCCTTACCGCTGCCGCCGACTTGCCGGCGAGCTTGTGCGCCGGCCGCGTCCCTCTCGCCTTCTTCAGCCGCGCCAGCGCAGCGGCGCGATTGCGCGCTGCCGCCTTGCCGCCGCCCTTCACGGCGATCCCGGCTGGCTTGCGAGCCGCCTTAACCGGGGCCTTGGCAGAGGACCGGCTGGCGCGCGGCATGGAAGCCGTCCGCGTCTTTTTCGTCGCAGTCTGCCGCTTCGCGTTTTTCACCCCGCCGCGCCGCGATTTTACGGGCGCAAGCTTGGTTTTGCGAGATTTTCCGGTCTTTTTGACGGACATACGCGGCTCCTAGTTGGCTCCGCTGTGGAGACGGAACATTACGGCAACAGAGCTTCCTGTCGCCTTTTCACAGCCGCGATCCAGCCTCCGAACCGCAGCACAGCCATTTTGAGGACCATCCGGGGCGACGCAAACCTAGGCCCGCTGATCGCCACCCTACGATATAGTGTGAGAAAACGCCCAATGCTCCCATCAAGCAACGAGGGGGCGTTCCGGATGACCAAAGCCGGCGAACAACAGATAAAAATACCACAACAATGAACAAAAATCAAAGAATTACCTGCCGTCAGCGGCCCTTGGGAGGCCGCCGAGCAAGCTGGTTTCTCGCGATCGCCATTTGTAGTTAATCGCCTTGGCCGGGTTCGGGCGAAAAATAAAGCTCAAATTTGTCGGGCTTGCCGTCGAAATCCTTGGCATCCGGTGGGTGCGGACGCTTATGCGAAATGTTCGGCCAGGTCTTTGCCATATCGGCATTCAGCTTGAGCCATTTTTCAAGCCCCTTCTCGGTATCCGGCTTGATTGCGTTGGCCGGACATTCGGGCTCGCAGACGCCGCAATCGATGCATTCGTCGGGATGGATCACGAGCATATTCTCGCCCTCGTAGAAACAATCCACGGGGCAAACTTCCACGCAGTCCGTGTACTTGCACTTGATGCAATTCTCGACGACGACGTAGGTCATCCAACTCCTCCGCGCGGAGCCTTAGGCACGCACCACTCCGCGACTAGCGGCGTGCTATCGCCTTTGCGTCCCTTAGGCAAGCAAATGCCGGCCGGATAGCGTAGCGTTGCCGCTCGAAACGTGCCGTTCTAAACCTCGACATCCTCGAAGAGCGCGCGCGCATCGCGGCTTGGGCCACGTCGCTCGGCAATTCCCAGAATGCGCAGGACGCGCACCCGCCGTTCGAGCGCGATCGTCAGCACATCGCCGGGGCCGACCGGCTTCGATGGGACGTCGGCACGGCGCGCGTCGACCCTGACGAAACCTTCTTCAACGAGACGCGCCGCCTCCCGGCGCGTTTTGACCAGGCGAGCGAACCACATCCATTTGTCGAGCCGTTGCCGCTCGGCCGCTAGGGCAGGAACCGAATTACGGGGGCGCATCGACCATCCGCACGTCCAACGCCATTCGACATAAGACCGCGGCCACGCTCCTTCAAGCGGGCCGGCACGGTGGAGTTTTCGGCAAGCGGCTGATCTACTATCGGTGAGCCAACGAGCTACGGCGATATTTCTATGCCTGACGCGATCATCATCGGCGGCGGCCACAACGGCCTCGTCTGTGCCTTCTATCTCGCCGCGGCGGGGTTGAAGCCGCTCGTGCTCGAACGGCGCGACAAAGTGGGCGGCGCCGCGGTGACGGAGGAATTCCATCCGGGCTTTCGCAATTCGCTCGCCGCTTATACCGTCTCGCTGCTCAATCCGAAGATCATCCGCGATCTTGATCTCGCGCGCCACGGACTGAAAATCGTCGAGCGCAAGCTGCAGAATTTTCTACCGCTCGAGGATGGGCGCTATCTGAAGATCGGCGCCGGACGCACGCAAGCGGAAGTCGCCAAATTCTCGCCCCGCGATGCCCAGCGCCTCGACGCCTATGCGGCGCGGCTCGATGGATTGGCCGATATTTTGCGCGAACTTGTGCTTGAGACGCCGCCGAACGTCGCCGGCGGCCCGCCGCTCAAGATGCTGGCCGACATCGTCAAGACCGGCCGCCTCGCCAACCGCCTGCGCCGGCTGCCGATCGAGACGCAGCGCGATCTTCTCGAAATCTTCACGGCCTCGGCCGGTGAATTTCTCGACCATTGGTTCGAATGCGCGCCGCTCAAGGCAGCTTTCGGTTTCGACGCGATCGTCGGCACCTATGCAAGCCCGTATACGCCGGGCACGGCCTACGTGCTGCTGCACCATAGTTTCGGCGAGGTAGACGGATGCAAAGGCCAATGGGGGCACGCCGTCGGCGGCATGGGCGCGATCAGCAAATCGATGGCGCGCGCCGCCGCGGCGCAGGGCGCCGAGATTCGCGTCTCCTCACCGGTGAAAGAAGTGCTGATCGAGAAGGGCCGCGCCGCCGGCGTCGTCACCGAGGCCGGCGAGATTTTTCGCGCGCCGATCGTCGCCGCCAACGTCAATCCGAAATTGCTCTACCGCGATCTCGTGCCGGCCGACGCGCTGCCGGCGGATTTTCGCGAGCGGATCGACAAATACCGCTGCGGCTCCGGCACGTTCCGCATGAACGTCGCGCTCGCTGAGCTGCCGGATTTCTCGGCGCTGCCGGGGCGCGATCTCGGCGAGCATCATACGGCAGGCATCATTCTCGCGCCGTCGCTTCCCTATATGGAAGAGGCCTATTTCGACGCGCGCCGCCACGGCTGGTCGAAGCGGCCGATCGTCGAGATGGTGATCGCCTCGACGCTCGATCCAACGCTCGCCCCGCGAGGTGGGCATGTCGCAAGCCTTTTCTGCCAGCATGTCGCGCCGCAATTGCCGAACGGCAACTCGTGGGACACGCATCGCGAGGAGGTGGCGGATTTGGTGATCGCTACGATCAACGCTTATGCGCCGAACTTCAAAGCCTCGGTGATTGCCAGGCAGATTTTCTCGCCGCTTGATTTGGAGCGCACCTTTGGTCTTGTGGACGGCGACATCTTTCATGGGCAGTTGGATTTGGGACAGATCTTCTCGGGGCGCCCCGTGCTTGGTCACGCCGATTACCGCGCGCCCATCCCCGGCCTTTACATGTGCGGCGCGGGCACGCATCCGGGCGGCGGCGTCACGGGACTGCCGGGACACAACGCAGCGCGGGAGATTCTGCGCGACGCGGGACGACGCGCCAAAATCCCCGATCCCGAACGCTGACGTGCGCTTCAATGCCCCTCAAATCCTACCAGGCTGCGCACCGGCACGCCGAGCGCCTCGATCTTCTTGGCGCCGCCGAGATCCGGCAGATCGATGACGAAACAAGCGGCAATGACGTCGGCGCCGAGCTTTTGCAGGAGTTTGACGGCCGCCTCCGCCGTGCCGCCGGTGGCGATGAGATCGTCGACGAGGATCACCCGCTCGCCCGGGGTCAGCGCATCGACGTGCATCTCCATCGCGTCGATGCCGTATTCGAGCGAATAGCCGATCGAGACCACTTTGTGCGGCAGCTTGCCCTTCTTGCGGATGGGCACGAAGCCGGCCGAAAGCTGATGCGCGACGGCGCCTCCCAAGATGAAGCCGCGCGCCTCGATGCCGGCGATCTTGTCGATCTTGGTGCCGGACCATGGCTGCACCAGTTCGTCCACCGCGCGGCGGAAAGCACGCGCGTCGCCGAGCAGCGTGGTGATATCGCGGAACATGATTCCGGGCTTGGGATAATCTGGAATGCTGCGGATGGCATTCTTGAGATCGATGCTCATGAAGAGACTCGCTTGAGAATCGCGTCGAGCTTTTGGAGAAGGGTAGGGTCGCGCGCCGCGGGCGGTGTGATGAGCGCCGAGTCGAGGGCGCGGTCGGAGCCGATGGGGCAGGCTTCATGCTCGGCCGGGAAATCCCGCAGCAAGCGCGTCATGAGGCGTCTGGCGTTGTCGGCATTGGCGGCAAGGATCGCGAGAATACCGGCGACATCGACGTTGTCGTGTTCGGGGTGCCAGCAGTCGTAATCCGTCACCATGGCGATGGTCGCATAAGACATTTCGGCCTCGCGCGCGAGCTTGGCTTCCGGCATCAAGGTCATGCCGATCACGTCGTACGCCAAAGTCTTATAGGTGAGCGACTCGGCCAGCGAGGAGAATTGCGGGCCCTCCATCGCGACGTAGGTGCCGCCCTTCACGCAGGCGATGCCCTCGGCCTCGGCTGCCGCGGCGATGCGCGCCTGCAGGAGAGGCGCGATTGGATGCGCCATCGAGACATGTGCGACACAGCCATTGCCGAAGAACGAGGACTCGCGCGCAAAAGTGCGATCGACGAACTGATCGATGAGGACGAAGAGGCCGGGATAAAGCTCTTCTTTGAACGAACCGCAGGCCGAGACCGAGACGATGTCGGTGACGCCGACGCGCTTCAGCGCATCGATATTGGCGCGATAATTGATGCCCGACGGCGATAATCGATGGCCGCGGTCATGGCGCGGCAGGAACACGCACTCGGTTGCGCCGATCCGCCCAAACCGCAAGGCGTCGGAGGGCACGCCCCAGGGCGAGGCAACCTCCTCTTCGCGCAAATCTTCGAGATCGGGCAGATCGTACACGCCCGATCCGCCGATGATGCCGACGATGGCTTTGGTCATTCCTCGCCCGCCCGTTCCAACCGCAGTTTCGGCGGAGCTGGCGGTTGAGGCAAGCGGCGAATAGTCTCGACGGCGGTGCGGCCTTTAGTGGCCGGCGACGCCGGCCCAGATCCGCTTCTTCGTAAAATAGAGCAAGCCAGCGAAGACGATCAGGAAGATGATCACCTCAAAGCCCATCTGCTTGCGCTCGTCGAGCTTGGGTTCGGCCGCCCAAGTAAGAAACGCCGCGACATCGTGCGAATATTGCGTCAGCGTCTCCGGCGCGCCGTCGGTATATTGGACCGCGCCATCCTTCAGCGGCCGCGGCATCGCAATCGTATGGCCGGGGAAATAGAGATTCCAGTGGTCGTCGCCGGGATGCGTGTAGCCGTTGAGGATGGCGACAATGTAATCCGGTCCCTGCTCCTGATATTGCGTAAAAGCGTCGAAGATGAAAAGCGGGAACGGCCGCGCATAGGTGCGCGCCTTGGCAAGCAGCGACATGTCGGGCGGCACCGCGCCGAGCGCGGCTTTCGCCGCCTCGGGATTGGCAAAGACCCAAGGAAAATGATCCGAAGGCCGGCCCGGGCGGGTAAACATCTCGCCGGCGTCGTTCGGCCCGTCTTCGATCTTATAGGCAGCGGCGAGTGCCTTCACCTGC
Source organism: uncultured Alphaproteobacteria bacterium (assembly GCA_963697785.1). Lineage (GTDB taxonomy): Bacteria > Pseudomonadota > Alphaproteobacteria > Rhizobiales > Beijerinckiaceae > Methylovirgula. The sequence goes on from OY969098.1 coordinate 17,094, forward strand.
GCTTCGGAGAAGGCGGGCCCTTGCGGATCGGCGAGATCGCGGAAGGCGACGAGCTTCAGCGAATGACAGTTCGAGCAAACGTCGTGGTAGACCTTGAAGCCGCGCTGCAATTGCTCCGGATCGAATTTGCCGAACGGGCCGGCGAAAGTCCAGGACTGGCGCTCGGGAACGGCGTGCGTCTCGCTGGCATTGATGCCGCCGCCGCTTTGGCTCGAATCGGACTGCGCCGCGAAAACCGGCGAGGCGAGCGCAACGCCGAGCACAAGCGCTCCAGCCGTCGCTATTCCGCCAAGACCAGTGCGTATTGCCAAAGTCAATCCTCTCGGCTCAGGTTTTCAAGCTCGGCTGCGCGGTCTTGCCGAGAACTGCGTCGGCGATGGAAGCCGGCAACGGCCGTGTCTTTTCGATGAAAGGCAGAAGCGGCAGCACCACCAGAAAGAAAGCGAAATACGCGATCGTGAGAATCCGCCCGGCGATCACGAAATTGCCTTCCGGCCGGTTGGCGCCCACGTACCCGAGCCCCAAGACGACCGCGATGAAGAGCCAGAAGAAAATCCGGTAGAGCGGTCGATAACTCGCCGACTTCACCGGCGAGCGGTCGAGCCAGGGCAGAAAGGCGAAGATCAGAATCGCGCTGAAGAGCGCGATGACGCCGGTCAACTTCGAGGGAATCGAGCGCAGGATCGCGTAATAGGGCAGATAATACCATTCCGGCACGATTTCGGCCGGCGTCTGCAGCGGATTGGCCTGGATGTAATTGTCGGCGTCGCCGAGATAGTTCGGAATGTAGAAGACGAACCAGGCAAGCACGATGAGGAACACGACGAGTCCGAAACCGTCCTTCACAGTGAAATAGGGGTGGAAGGGCAGGGTGTCTTTGTCGCTGTGCTTTTCGATGCCGGTCGGATTGTTGGATCCCGGCACGTGCAACGCCCAAATGTGGAGCACGACCACGCCCGCGATCATGAACGGCAGAAGGTAATGCAGCGCGTAGAATCGATTCAGCGTCGCGTTACCGACCGCGTAGCCGCCCCAGAGCCAGGTGGTGATCGCGTGGCCCACGAGCGGGATCGCGCCGAAAATGCTGGTGATCACGGTCGCGCCCCAGAAACTCATTTGCCCCCACGGCAGCGTATAGCCGAGAAAGCCGGTCGCCATCATCAGCAGATAGATGATGACGCCGAGGATCCAGAGGACTTCGCGCGGCGCCTTGTAGGAGCCGTAATAGAGACCGCGCAGCATGTGGATATAGACTGCGGCGAAGAACAGCGAGGCGCCGTTCGAATGCGCATAGCGCAGCAGCCAGCCGTAGTTCACGTCGCGCATGATGTGTTCGACCGAAACGAAGGCGAGATCGGAATCCGGCGTGTAATGCATCGCCAGCACGACGCCGGTGACGATCTGGAACGCCAGCATGAAGGAAAGAATGCCGCCGAACGTCCACCAGTAATTGAGATTGCGCGGATTTGGGAAGGCGACGAAAGAATGGTGCAGGAAGCCGAGCAGCGGCAGGCGGCTTTCGAACCATCTGGCGAGAGCGCTTTTGGGAACGTAGGTCGGTTGACCGCTCATGACTGGTCTCTATTCGCGACGGCGGGCATGCCGTTCAACCTATCGAGATCTTGGTGTCGGAGATGAACTTGTAGGGCGGGAGCACGAGGTTGTAGGGCGCAGGCCCTTCGCGAATGCGGGCGGCGAGGTCGTAAACCGAGCCGTGGCACGGGCAGAACCAGCCGTCGTAAAGTCCTCGATGGCCGAGTGGCACGCAACCAAGATGCGTGCAGATGCCGATCACGACGAGCCATTCGGGCTTCTGCACGCGCGATTGATCGCTCGCCGGATCGCGCAAATCGCTGAGAGGGACGGCGCGAGATTCGGCAATCTCTTTCGCGGTTCTGTGACGCACGAACACCGGGTTGCCGCGCCATTTGACGGTGACGATCTGTCCTTCGGCGATGTGACTTAAATCGACCTCGGTGGAGGCGGCGGCGAGAATCGAGGCATCCGGGTTCATCTGGCCGATCAGCGGCCAAACCGCGCTGGCGACGGCGGCGACGCCCGCGGCGCCAGTGGCGATGAAGAGGAAATCCCGGCGTGAGGGAGCCTCCATGCTGGCGCTATCGGCCACGTCTTTCCTCCACCCCAACGCTCTATACGTCTTTGCTATGGAGTTATTCGCAAGCCGAATGCCGCGGCAATGCGGCCTTTCGCCACTTCGCACCTTGCGCCCGAAGCCCCGCGCCCGCGTCGCAGGTTACATTTTGGCCGATAGCGGCTAGACCGGCACAATCCAGGTTTGGGTGAGGCGATGCGCGAGACGAAGGACCTCGAAATCCGCCAGGCCGAAGTACGCGCCGCCTTCGAAGCGCTGCAATCCAACGCGCTCGCCGTCCTCGAAGCGCTGGAAGGGGAATGCCCGCAACCCTACGCCGAGAAAGACCAGCAGCCCGGCCATTTCGCGGCGACGGATTGGGTGCGCAGCGACCATGCCGGCGGCGACGGCGGCGGCGGCAAGATGGCCCTTCTCCGCGGCCGCCTCTTTGAGAAGGCCGGCGTCCACTCTTCGACCGTCTACGGCACGTTTCCACCCGAACTTGCAGCGCAGATTCCCGGCGCCGCTACGGACCCGCGGTTCTGGGCCTCCGGCATTTCGCTGATCGCGCACCCGTATAATCCGCACGTGCCGATCGTGCACGTGAATTGCCGCTACGTGGTGACCCGCAAAACTTGGTTCGGCGGCGGCACCGATCTGACGCCGGTGCTCGATCGCCGCCGCAGCCAGCAAGAGGAGGATTCAATCGCCTTTCATACGGCGATGAGAGGCGTTTGCGCGCGCCATCCCGGCGTCGCGGACTACGACCGGTTCAAGCAATGGTGCGATGAATATTTCTTTCTGAAGCACCGCAACGAACCGCGCGGGGTGGGCGGCATCTTCTTCGATTACCTGGAGACGGAATCCGGCTTCGATGCCGATCTCGCTTTCGTCCGCGACCTCGGCGAGACCTTTCTTCAGGTCTATCCGGAAATCGTGCGGCGCAATTTTGCCAAGCCTTGGAGCGAGGCCGACCGCGACGAGCAGCTCGTGCGCCGCGGCCGGTATGTCGAATTCAATCTGCTCTATGACCGGGGCACGATTTTCGGGCTTAAGACCGGCGGCAATGTCGATTCGATCCTTTCGTCCATGCCGCCGCTGGTCAAATGGCCGTGAAATGGCGATGCCATCCGCGCATTCTACGCTTGCGCGGCGCTGCCGCCTATGTCACAGCAAGCCGAACATTAGCTCCACTGTTGTTAAACCCATAAAATTGCAAAGAGAGGAGACGATTCATGGCTCTTCCGCGGCGTTCGCTCCTGCCGGCGGTTGTCGCCCTTTTGGCGCCGCTCTGGCTCGGCTCGGCCGAGATTGCGCGGGCAGCGCAAGTCGGCATCCTGCATTGCAATGTTTCTCCTTCGGTCGGCTTCATCATCACTTCCTCGAAGTCGCTCGCCTGCCGCTTCAGCCGGCACCATTTCCCGCCGGAATTTTATGTCGGTAGCATGAGCAATTTTGGGGTCGCGCTCGGAGTGACAGGGCCGGGCCGTCTCATTTGGGCCGTGTTCGCCGCGACCCCAAGGTTGAATCCCTACGCGCTCGCCGGATCGTATGGCGGGGCCACGGCAAACGTCTCCTTCGGGCCGGGCGTCGGAGCCAATGCGCTGGTCGGGGGCAGCGGCGATTCGGTCGCCCTTCAGCCGCTCTCGGTCAATGCCCAGACCGGTGTCGCTGTGAACGCCGGGTTCGGCAGCCTCGTCCTGCAGCCGGCGCCGCGTTAGCCCCAGCCTCCGGATCGGAACGACGCAGCCGCATTGCCGCCGTAGTGCGGCCCGATCATCGCAGCAAGAAGATCGGAGGGGATGGTTCATGGGGTTTCGCCCAGCCCTGGCGCTAGCGTTCAGCTGCATCGTTCCCCTCTGGGTTGGCTCGTCCGATATCGCCAAGGCGGACCAAATCGGTACCCTCGCGTGCAACGTCTCTCCCGGCGTCGGCTTCGTGGTCACCTCGCGGCAGGCGCTTTCCTGCCGGTTCAGCCGCTCCTATGGGCCGCCGGAATATTACGTCGGCACGATCACCAAGTTCGGATTGGCGCTCGGCGCGATCGGATCCGGGAGGCTCGTTTGGGAGGTCTTCTCCGCAACTCCTGAACCGGGACGGTTCGCGCTCGCCGGCGAATTTACCGGCGCGACGGCCGAATTGACGTTGGGCGTGGGACTTGGTGCCAATGCGCTGGTCGGCGGCAACGCCCACTCCATCGCCTTGCAGCCGCTCTCCGTCAATGCGCAAACCGGCGTCGATATCGCGGCGGGCGTGGGCGCGCTCATGTTGGAGCCTGCCCGGTACGGTTATTACCGCCATCGGCATCGCTATCGCTACCACTTCTAGATCCTCGACATAGAAGTGCCGATGCGGTGTGTCGCGATACTAAGCTCGCACCGGTTCGCGTAGGTGTTCGGCTAGGCTGTCTCGACGGCCAGCCTTGCTAGCGGCCGTTGCTGTGGTGGGCATGGGTTGCGAGCGAGGCGCCGCGCCCATAAATTGCACGTAGCACCGGGATTCGTGCCGGCTTGCGGCGAGAAAGGCGGAACAGGTGAGCGGCGTAGCCGGCAAGACCCCGCTTCATTCCAAGCTCATCGTCATCGGATCGGGACCCGCCGGCTATACGGCGGCGATCTACGCGGCGCGGGCGCTTCTTGAGCCCATCCTGATCGCCGGCGTAGATGCCGGCGGCCAGTTGATGATTACCACCGACGTCGAGAACTATCCGGGCTTCGCCGCGCCGGTCGAGGGGCCTTGGCTGATGGAGCAGATGCGCCTGCAGGCCGAACACGTCGGCACGCGGCTCGTCTCCGACCACATCGCAGACGTGGACCTCGGCCGCCGGCCCTTTCTTCTGCGCGGCGACAGCGCGATCTATTCCTGCGATACGCTGGTGATCGCCACCGGCGCCAAGGCCAGATGGCTCGGGCTTCCATCCGAAGAGCGGTTCAAAGGCCATGGCGTCTCGGCCTGCGCCACTTGCGACGGGTTCTTCTATCGCGGCATGCCCGTGGCCGTCATCGGAGGCGGCAACACGGCGGTCGAAGAGGCGCTCTACTTGAGCCATCTCGCCAGCAAAGTCACGCTCGTGCATCGGCGCGAGAGATTGCGCGCCGAGAAGATCCTTCAGGACCGCCTGTTCAAGACGGCCAATATCGAAGTCATTTGGGACAACGTCGTCGAAGAGATCTGCGGCACCGAAGAAAACGGGCCGACGCGCGTCACCCACGTCCGGCTCAGGAATGTGAAAACCGGCGTTTACGTCGAGCTTCCCGCCGACGGTGTGTTTGTGGCCATCGGCCATACGCCAGCGACCGAGCTTTTTCTCGGCCAGATTGATGTGAAGCCCAACGGCTATTTGAAAACCGCGCCGTTCTCGACCGCGACGAACGTGCCGGGCGTCTTTGCTGCCGGCGACGTAACCGACGACATCTATCGCCAGGCGGTGACCGCGGCGGGCCTCGGCTGCATGGCGGCGATTGAAGCCGAGCGTTGGCTGGCGGTGAAAGCCCATCACCGCGCCGCGGCGGAATAAGCACATCTTCCTTCTCCCTGTAGGAGAAGGTGCCGCGCGAAGCGACGCGGATGAGGGGTTATAATCCATCCGCACTTGCAGCATCGTACCCCACACCCGGTCGGCTTCGCCGACCACCCTCCCCCACAAGGAGAGGGTTGTACTCTGCGACTCGGACAAGACAGCATGGATTGGGACAAGCTGCGGATCTTTCATGCGGCGGCCGAAGCGGGGTCCTTTACCCGCGCCGGCGCGGCCCTGGCACTCAGCCAGTCCGCCGTCAGCCGGCAGGTAAGCGCCCTCGAGCAGGAGCTCGCCGTTCCGCTTTTTCATCGCCATGCGCGCGGTTTGATCCTCACCGAACAGGGCGAACTTTTGTTCCGCACCGTGCGCGAGGTGATGGCCAAGCTCGAAACGGCGCAGACGAGCCTCATCGACAGCCGCGAAAAGCCGCATGGGGAATTGCGCATCACCACGACGTTCGGAATCGGCACCAACTGGCTGGCGCCGCGGCTCGGCCAGTTTCTCGAGCTCTATCCCGACGTCAAATTGAAGGTGATCCTCGCCGACGACGAGCTCGATCTCGCCATGCGCGAAGCGGACGTCGCCTTGCGGCTGCGCGAACCCATGCAGCCCGATCTCATCCGCCGCCGTCTATTCACGGTCCACTATCACCTTTACGCGTCGGTTGATTATCTGAAACGCCACGGCCACCCGCAGACTCTCGAGGATTTGGACAACCATCGGCTGTTGAGCTACACGGCGCCGGGTTTCCTCGACGACCTCAACGCGCTCCTCTATCTCGGTCGCGACTCCAGAAAATCCTCGCGAACCTGTGATGTCGATCAACAACATCACGGCGCTGTGGCGGGCCACCGAAAATGGGGTCGGCATCGCGATTTTGCCGGAATATTTGGACAAACCGAGCCTTGTGCAGCTCTTGCCGCAAGCCCCGATGCCGGAATTGGAATGCTATCTCGTCTTTGCGGAGGAGATGAAGAACGTCGCCCGGGTGCGGGTGTTTAGAGATTTTCTTGTCGCCAGTGCACAGCGGTGGCGCTATTAGAGCAAAGGCAGCGTTTCGCCGCGGTGGGTGAATGAAGCGAATTCTCTTGGTTTTCCTGGCCGTCGCGGCGGCGACCGCGGGCGGCGTTGTTGCCTTTGCCCAGCCGTTCTCGGTGCTCGGCTATCACGGCGGTCCGGATCGAAGCGGACATTTCATTGTTCCCAATCTGAGCTGGAATCGGGCCCGGTCGCTGCATTTCGATTCTGCCTTCCATGCCGAGCTGTCCGGGCAACTCTATGCGCAGCCGCTGTATTGGCGGCCGGCGGACTCGCGCCCGCCGATGCTAATCGCCGTCACCGAAAGCAACGTCGTGCACGCGCTCGACGCGCGCACCGGCCACGAGCTTTGGAAGCGGGAACTCGGAACTCCCGTGAAGCGCGAAGCGCTGCCCTGCGGCGACATCGCGCCGCTCGGCATAACCGGCACGCCGGTTATCGACGCGGCGAGCGAAACTCTGTATCTCGACGCGGCCGTTAGCCTGCCTTCCGGGCCGAGCCACCTCATCTTTGCCCTCTCCTTGAAGGACGGAACCGTTTTGCCGGGCTGGCCGGTCGATGTTCAGGGCGCATTTGCGGGCCAAGATCCTCCGTTCATCGCGACCGGGCAAAATCAGCGCGGCGCATTGCTGGTCGTCAACAACACGGTCTACGTGCCGTTCGGTAGTTTTTTCGACTGCCGACCCTACCACGGAACGGTCATTGGCGTTTCGCTGAGCGATCCGCACAAGGTTACGCGCTGGGCGACGCGCGCGCCGGGCGGCGGAGTCTGGGCGCCGGGCGGCGTCGCTTCCGACGGAATCTCGCTGTTTGTCGCGACCGGCAACACGTTCGATACAACCGATTGGGCGGACGGCGAAGCTGTCATCCGGCTGCCGCTCGACCTTCAGGATCCGACCGATCCGGGCGACTATTTTACGCCCACCGACTGGCACGATCTCGACGCCGCGGATTCGGATCTGGGCGGCATCGCGCCGCTGTTGATCGACCTTCCCGATGGCGACGGCCTACGTCCCGTGGTTCTGGCGATCGGCAAGAACGGGAAGGCCTATCTCCTCGATCGTTCGAATCTCGGCGGCATCGGCGGAGAGCTTGCCGCCACGCAAGTGTCGACCCATGGCGCCTACGCGGGCGCGGCGGTCTACCCCATCGCAGATTCCATCTATGTGGCGTTTCCGACCGAAGGAATCGGCTGCCCGCAGGACGAGTCGCAGCGCGGCCTCATCGTCTTGTCGATCCATGCCGGCAATCCGCCGA
>OY969098.1:35000-2743348 GCA_963697785.1 uncultured Alphaproteobacteria bacterium
GGTTCCGATTTTCGTATAAAGGCGGCTTTCGTCGGTATGCAGCCGGGTTTCGCGATGAATGTTCTCGCGGACGATCTTGGCGACTGTTTCGCCATCGGCCATTGCCGGATGAAAAGAGCGAACGCTGCCGCCACGCTCGACTAGCGAGACGATGGCGCGCTTGTTCGCAATGCCGTGAGGGCTTTTCTTGAGAGGCTTGCCTGTGGTTTTGAACTGGCGACGGGAAGCTTCGGGAACGTCGCCAAAATAGGTTTCATCAACCTCGACGATGCCACCCCCGCCGCCCATCGGGCTGAGTGCGCCATCGCGCATTCCTTCACGAATGCGATGGGCCATGAACCAAGCAGTTCTGTAGGAGCCAAAGCCAAGGTTACGGAAAAGTTGATGCGCGCTCATGCCCTTTTTGGAGGATGTGAGAAGATGGGTGGCAAGCAGCCATTTGTGGAGCGGGATGTGAGACCGCTCATAAAGTGTTCCGGTGCGGACCGTGAACTTTTCGCGGCATTGGCGGCAATGATACCAACCTGGGCCCATTGATGCGCCGCCGAGTTTGCTAACCGTCTCCGCGAGACCGCAATGCGGGCAGCTCGCGCCAGTCGGCCAGCGCGAAGCCTCGATCACTTCGCGGGCTTTGTCTTCGTCAGTGAAGGCCGGATTGGTTAGGTCGCACATGGCTAGCTCCTATGGCTCTTTTTATGCCACAGGGCGCCTGTTCAGTCAAGTGCATAATTCCCTCTATGCGTGTAGTGATTCGGCGTATCGTGCGGCCGGGGGGCAATACGTTGCATCATCTTTACGCGACCGGAGTCTCCACTGGGTCTCCTAACCGCCTTCGCTCGCGTCTGCTTTCAACGACATGCTTCCACGGCGGCGCGCTGCTCTGCTTGACGCTCGCCGCAGGGCTTGCGATCGCTCCCATCGCACCGGCGCGTGCGCAACAGAGTCTCAACGGCGGCACGGCCACCGGATTGGCCGCCTATGCCTCGGGCAATGGCGCGATCGCCAACGGCGGCGACGCAACGGCAACAGGCCAAGCTGCCACCGCTAACGGCATAGGTGCCACGGCGACGGGCGAGAGCAGCAGCGCCAATGGCGCCAATGCCACGGCGACGGGCCAAGGCAGCTTCGCTTATGGGGATTCCGCGACGGCAACAGGCGAAGCCAGCTTTGCCAACGGCTCGAATGCGACCGCGACAGGCCAAAGCAGCGGCGCCAATGGCCCTTATGCCACGGCCACAGGCCAGGACAGCTTTGCCAATGGCAGCAACGCGACGGCGACCGGCCAAGACAGCACTGCGAATGGCAACTTAGCCACGGCGATGGGCCAGACGAGCCTCGCCAACGGTGGGCAAGCGACGGCTACCGGCTACGCAAGTATCGCCGACGGAAACTTCGCGACCGCGACGGGCGCAGAAAGCGATGCCAACGGCACGAATGCCACGGCGACCGGGCAGGCCAGCACCGCCAACGGCGAGCAAGCCACGGCAACTGGCGTAAGCAGTTACGCCAACGGAGACTTCTCTACGGCTGCGGGCTACAACGGCGTCGCCAACGGTAAATCCAGCACCGCGACAGGCGCGGACAGTTTTGCTAACGGCGAGGCCGCGACCGTCACAGGCTTTGAAAGCACTGCCAACGGCGACGAAGCAACCGCCGCGGGCGCGTTGAGCAACGCCGTCGGCACCGATGCCACGGCGACCGGCGCGTACAGCACGGCCAATGGTTTCGCGGCGACGGCAACCGGCGAAGAGAGCACTGCCAACGGCACCAACGCCACCGCGACGGGCAATAGCAGCAACGCCGTCGGCAGCGACGCGACTGCGACGGGCTATCTCAGCAACGCGGTCGGCACCTACGCCACGGCGACCGGCGATAGCAGCACCGCCAACGGCACGAACGCAACGGCAACTGGGCAGAGCAGCACCGCCAACGGCGAAGATGCGACCGCCACTGGACAGGGAAGCTTGGCCAATGGAGATGTCGCCACCGCCACCGGCGAGGCAAGTGTTGCCACTGGCGCCGATGCCACGACGGCAGGTGGCTTCAGCACGGCAAACGGCGTTGATGCCACGAGCACCGGTGCGCACAGTACCGCCAACGGCGCCGGTGCAACCGCAACCGGTGAGCTCAGCACTGCAAATGGCGCCGCTGCGACCGCGACCGGTCAGCTCAGCACCGCGATCGGCACGGAAGCAACCGCCACGGGCGAGGACAGCACCGCCAACGGCGCGGAAGCGACCGCCACGGGCGAACTTGCCGTCGCGAATGGAGTCAACGCGACGGCCACCGGGCAAGGGGCCAATGCGACCGGTTCGGATGCGACGGCGACCGGCCAGGGCAGCACCGCGAACGGCGAATATGCGACGGCCACGGGCACTCTCAGCACCGCCAACGGCGAATTTGCGACGGCCGCGGGCAAATCCAGCAACGCGACAGGTCTACAGTCCACCGCGACCGGCGCGTTCAGCGTCGCGAACGGCCTCGCCGCAACGGCGACCGGCACCGGCGCCAACGCCATCGGAGAGAATGCGACCGGCACGGGCGCCTTCAGCAACGCCCTTGGCACCGATGCGACGGCGACCGGCTACCTCAGCAACGCGTTCGGCACCGACGCCGCGGCAACCGGTTTTAGCAGCAACGCCATCGGCAGCGAGGCCACGGCGACCGGCGATAGCAGCAACGCCATCGGCAGCGAGGCCACGGCGACCGGCGATAGCAGCAACGCCAACGGCGGCGCCGCCACCGCGACCGGCCAGGGCAGTACGGCCAATGGAACCTACGCCACCGCAACAGGCCAGGGCAGCAACGCCATCGGCGCCTACGCGACCGTAACAGGGCAAGGCAGCACGGCGAACGGCGAGTATGCCACGACCACCGGCGCGGCCGCCAATGCCATCGGCGAAAACGCGACGGCGACCGGCGTCTCGAGCAATGCGATCGGCATTGACGCGACGGCAACCGGCGTGACCGCTACCGCCAATGGCGCATACGCCACAGCGACAGGAGAGGGCAGCGCCGCCAACGGCGAATATGCAACGACGACGGGGATGGGGAGCGTCGCAAACGGCGCCGCAGCGACGGCGACCGGCGAATTGGCGGACGCCAACGGCAGTTGGGCGACAGCAACGGGCCACGGCAGCACCGCCAACGGTGCCACCGCCACGGCGACCGGCAACTCGAGTAATGCCAGCGGCGACTTAGCGACGGCGACCGGTGCCTATAGCCTCGCGAACGGCCTCGATGCGACGAGTACCGGCGTGGACAGCAGCGCCAACGGCTCCAATGCCACGGCAACCGGCGAATTTGCCAGCGCCAATGGCGCTTACGCGACCGCTACGGGCCAAGGCAGCGACGCCAGCGGCTTTACTGCCACGGCGACCGGCGCATCGAGCATCGCCAATGGCGACAATGCGACCGCGACCGGCGCCAACGCCGCCGCCAACGGAACTTATGCGACGGCGACCGGCCAAAACAGCGCCGCCAGCGGCCTCACCGCCACGGCGACCGGCGCATCCGCCAACGCCAATGGCGACGCTGCGACGGCAACGGGCGCCAACGCCGCCGCCAACGGTGCTTCTGCCACCGCGACCGGCGCCTACAGCATTGCCAACGGCTTGGGGACGACGGCGACCGGCTATGCCGCGAACGCCGGCGCGACCGATGCCACCGCCGAGGGCTACTATGCGAATGCCGCGGCGGCGAGCTCGGTGGCGATCGGCAACGCCACGTCGGTCGCCGCGACCGCCGGCGCCGGCTCCGTCGCGATGGGTTCGCAATCGCAAGTCACGGGCACAGGCGCGGGGGCGGTCGCGATCGGCCTCAGCCAGACCGCCAATGGCGATGGTGCGGTCGCGATCGGCGATCCGAACGAGGCGATAGGAACCGGCGCGGTCGCGGTCGGCGCCGACAACACGGCAACCGGCGACGGCGCGGTCGCCATCGGCAACCTCAATACGGCCACCGGCGATGCCGCCGTGGCGCTCGGGCAGAATTCAATCGCGAACGGCGCGAGCGCGGTCGCAATCGGCAATGGCGCCAATGCCGAAACCGTGGACGGCATCGCGATCGGCTATGAGTCCGTTGCAACGGGTCCGGGTTCGACCGCTTTGGGCGCCGGCAGCGCCGCGAATGGCGGGGCCGCCACAGCCTTGGGCGAAGTCAGCACTGCCAACGGCGCCGCAGCGACGGCCATCGGTCAAGGAAGTATTGCTAACGGCACCACCGCGACAGCTACGGGCGAGGGCAGCGAGGCCAACGGTTACGAAGCCACGGCCACGGGGCAAGGCAGCATCGCCAACGGCGAGGAAGCCACGGCGACAGGGCAAGGCAGCACCGCCAACGGCTTTTCCGCTACGGCGGAAGGGCAGGACAGCATCGCTGCAGGTGATTCGGCGACGGCGGTGGGCGAGAGCAGCATTGCCGCCGGTGATTCGGCGACGGCGATCGGTCAAGAAAGCATCGCCAACGGCGACGAAGCCACGGCGACGGGGCAAGGCAGCTTCGCCAACGGCGCGTTTGCGACGGCGCTGGGCCAGGAGAGCAATGCCAACGGTACGCAAGCGACGGCTACTGGCCAATCGAGCACCGCCGCCGGCACCACGGCCACGGCTCTGGGGCAAAGCAGCAATGCTATTGGCATCTCGGCAACGGCGCTCGGCCAAAACAGCCTCGCCAACGGGGGCTCGGCCACGGCCACAGGCCAAAACAGCATCGCCTTCGGCACCTATGCGACGGCAGACGGCCAGGACAGTGTCGCAACCGGCATTTCGGCGACCGCGACCGGTCAAGGCAGTTTCGCGGTTGGCGATCAGGCAACAGCGACAGGCGAGGCCGCCTATGCCAATGGCGCCTACGCGACATCAACAGGCCAGGCCAGCATCGCCGTCGGAGATTATTCGACGGCAACAGGCCAGAGCAGCTTCGCCAATGGCGCCGATGCAACCGCCGAAGGCCAGGGCAGCCTCGCCAACGGCGCAACGGCCACGGCCGTAGGCCAAGGAAGCATCGCCGACGCCGATCAGGCGACAGCCATCGGCCAGGGTGCTGTCGCGAGCCAAGTCGGCGCGACTGCCATCGGCCAGGGCGCCGTCGCCAGCGGCGATCCGACGTTTGCCGGCGGCCTGGACGCGATGGCACTCGGCAACAATTCGACCGCACTCGGCGCGAACGCAACCGCCGGCGTCGCGCCGGGAACCGGCGACAATTCCACCGCGATCGGCCAAGGCTCGAGTGCCACTGGCGCGAACAGCACCGCGCTCGGCCAAGGTGCCGATGCGTCCTTGGACAACTCGGTTGCGATCGGCCAAGACGCGACGACGAGCGGCGCAAGTTCGATCGCCGGCAACGCAGCGCAGGGTATCGCCTACAACGCGGGGGCCGTGACGGCTGGCTCCGGAGATGTCGTGTCGGTCGGCGCGGTGGGCGCCGAACGCCAGATCCAGAACGTCGCGGCAGGCGCCGTCTCCCAAACTTCGACCGACGCGGTGAATGGCTCGCAACTCTATGCCGTGCAGGTCAATGTCGACGATCTCGGCACCGCGACGGCGGCGGCGATCGGCGGCGGCGCATCTTATTCGCCGACCGCGGGATTGAGCGGGCCGAGCTATACGCTGAACGGTTCGGCGACGACCTTTACCGACGTCGTCTCCGGCGAACAGGCGCTCGCCAATGGCGGAGCCGGTCCGATCCAATATTCGACGCCGGGCACGCCGTCGAATAGCCTCAATCTTTACGGCGTCGGCGGACCCGTCACGCTCGGCAACGTGGCGCCGGGAGCGGTGGCACCCACTTCGACCCAGGCGATCAACGGCAGCCAGCTCTACGCGTCGGCTGCTTCCATTGCGGGCGCGTTCGGCGGCGGTTCGACCGTTGCCGCAAACGGCACCGTCACCGCGCCTTCCTACGACGTCAACGGCAAGAGCTACGACAACGTCGGCAGCGCGATCGCCGCTCTCAGCGGGTACGATCAGGCCGATCTCTCGGAGCTGCAGAACGAGATCAACCAGAATTATCAGAGGGCGAACGCCGGCATCGCTTCCGCCTTCGCGGCCTCCGGCCTGCGCTACGACGACCGGCCGGGCAAGTTCTCCACCGCCGCTGCCGCATCGGAGTTCAACGGCGAGGGGGCAATCGCCGGCGGTCTCGGCCTAACCTCCGACGACGGACGTTGGCGGCTCAGCGCGGCGTTCGGGATTTCCCCCACGGTCGATCCTCCCCAGGTTGGCGCAGTGGGCAGCGTTTCCTACACCTGGAACTGAGACCGTTCGTGTTTTGGAGTAAGCGATGTTGCCCGTCTCCGCGCTGCGTTCGATGAAGGTCATGTTTGCGACGCCTTGCTACATCTCCGCCGTCTCGATGAACTATGTGACGAGTATCTTCGGTTTGACGCTCGACTGCGCGCATTTCGGCATCGATTGCATCCTGCACATGCACAGCGAGAGTCTCATCACCCGCGCCCGCAACAAGATCGTCATCAAATTCCTCGAAGAAGAACGCTTTACGCATCTTTTCTGGATCAACTCGGACCTCTCCTTCAAGAGCGAAGCCGTATTCCGCATCCTGCGCGCTGATCGCGACGTCGTCGCCGGGATCTATCCGATGAAGTCCGATCCGTGGCCGGAGGAGGGACCGCCCGCGGGGATGACGCGCAAAGAGTTCGACATCAAATACACGGAATATCCGTTCAATCCGGTGCATCATAATAGCCGCGCCCCGATCGGACCTTACGTCGACGAGGACGGATTCATCGAGGTTGCCGAAGCGCCGACCGGGTTCATGGCCGTCAAGCGCAGCGTCTTCACGAAGATGATGGCGCAGTATCCGGAGCTGAACTACGTGCCCGACGGGCCGCCCGGCCATCCGCAGGCGCACCTGCACTGGCGTTTCTTCGATTGCATGGTCGATCCGGATTCCGGCCGTTACCTGTCGGAAGATTTCGCCTTCTGCCGCCGTTGGCGGGACATGGGCGGCATCGTCTACGCCGACATGCAATCGAAACTGCAGCATCTGGGCCAACGCATTTTCAACGGCGACCTTGCCGAAAGTCTCCGCGCACAGGGGCGCATATGAGCTCCGTTGCGACTTTCCACCGGTCAGAGAGCAAGCCATGAACCTTCTGGCGATCGGCCTCGCCATTGCAATGATTTTCGCCGCAAGCCGATCTGCGTTGGCGCAATCGACGCATGCGCTTCCCGTGCCGCCGCTTCCCGTCCGCCAGGCGGAAGCAATCGGCATGGGTAAATGCGTAGCGGTTCTCGATCGCATGGCGCGTCGCACGTTGACGAGCCAGTATGATGTCCAGTCAGGCTGGTCGCGCAACGATCCGGGCGGCCACATCTTCCAGTCGGTCGTGGCTCTGACCCGGGCCGGAAACGTCCCGCCGGACGGCATGGTGGCGCTCATCGCCGCGCCGGTGATGGGCGGCGACTGCGACGGCGTCGCCGTCCAGATGTTTCCGCTGGCCGGCGATTGCCAGAGCGCCCAACGGCGCATCATGAAAGACGGCGAGAGCGTCGCGCCGCTTCTCAATACGCGCATTATGCGCGACGCCGCCGGCAACCGGCTCTTTTTGCTGCCGGGCTTCGCTGACACCTGTATCGCGATCGCCGTCGACACGTTTGTAGGATCGCCTTGAACACAAGTAGCAAGAGTTCGGCACCGGGGAGTTTGTCCGAGCAATCGAAGTAACGGGCCGAGGAGCGAACCATGCTCTCCAATTCAACTCGTCGCCGTTTTGTGCGGTTGCCGACACTCCTACGTTGGTTGAAGGCGGCGGTAATTGCCTTGGGCCTTATTATGTTGGGCGCACTCGGATACGCGGCCGGGTATATGGTCACGGCGGCGAGTTCTTTTGCCCAGGATGCAACGAACGCAGCAAGCAGCGGCAACGCCAGCTCTGCTCCCGAGCCGAGCCAATCGAAGCTTGTCGAAAAGCCCACGAAACATCCTGCCAGGCTCCGCAAGCCTAGATCGCAAGCCGCGATTCCGAGCGCACTGCCGGCAGCGGCGCACCTGACGAATTTCGCGGCGCGACTTCAACAGGCCGGCGCCACGACCTGCGCGCCGCGCATCGACGAACTCGCCGCCGCCTCGATGCAAGGCACGACGGCGACGGCCAACGCTTCGAGCTGGTTCGTCGCGGCGCCAAACGAGCGGGCGGTGAATATCGTTATCGCCCAGAAGTTCGCCGCCGCGAACGTCCCCTATGGAGCCACCGACATTTTCGCTTCGCCTCTGCCGAACGCGAAATGCGATGCGTTGGCGCTGCAGGTGATCCCGAGCCCCTTGCCCTGCGAGCGACTGCGGCAGGAGATCGCAGCGCGCGGGAAAATTATTGCCGACCTCGTCGGGCTTCCTTTGCTGCAGGATTCGAACGGACAGGTCATGCTGATCCCGACGCGAGCCAACGCCTGCGTTATCGTCGGTCTGCGGATCGCCTACGCACGCTAGGCGCTAGGCTCAACTGTGGTGCGCATAGCGCATCACCGGCACCGCTACACGCGCGCCCGCTTCGCTGGCCGCAACTCAGTTACCGACGCGCTCTGCGCGGCGGGTCTCGAGATGAGCTGCGCGCCGGCGAGCTTGGCGAAGCGGCCGCCGTTGGCGATGAGTTCGTCGAATGTACCCGTTTCGACGATGCGGCCGTGGTCGAAGACGAAGATCCGGTCGGCGTGGCGGATCGTCGCCAGACGGTGCGCGATGATAAAAGTCGTGCGGCCATGCGTGGCGGTCTCCAACGCGAGTTGCAACTGCCGCTCCGTTTCGGCGTCGAGCGCCGAACTCGCCTCGTCGAAGATCATGATCGCCGGATCCTTGAGAACCGCGCGGGCGATAGTGAGCCGCTGACGCTCGCCGCCGGAAAGCGAACACCCGCGCTCGCCGATCATCGCGGCAAGGCCGTCGCTCTGGCGGGCGATGAAATCGTTCGCTTGTGCCCGTTCCAGCGCTTGGGCGATTTCCGCGCGGCTCGCATCCGGCTTGCCGATTTTCAAATTCTCCTCGATCGAGCGGGCGAACAACATCGGCTCTTGGAAGACGACGCCGATGTTGCGGCGCAGTCCGGCAAGCGTCATCTGGCGGATGTCGATTGCATCGATTTTGACGACACCCTGCTGGGGATCGAAGACGCGATGCAAGAGATTGACCGTGGTCGTCTTACCGGAGCCGGTCGCGCCGACCAACGCGATCGTCTCGCCCGGTGCGACCTCGAAGCTCATGTCGCTGACCGCGGCATGCGCGGTATCGTACGAGAAGCTTACGTTCTCGAACGTAACCCGGCCCGTGAGGCGGCCCGGATCGCGCGCCGCGGGAAGGTCAGCGACGCGCGGAGCAGTGTCGAGGACGGCGAAGAACTCCTGGATCTTCGGTCCTTGCATGAAGAGCCCGTTGATGAATCCAATGACGTCGCTGAGCTTGGCGATCAGCATGGTGGAGAACGCCATGAAGGTGACGATCTGGCCAATCGTCGCCAGGTTTCGCGCATGCAGCCAAATGCCCAATAGGAAAATCGCCAGTAGCGTGAGTGTTGCCGCGGCACGCGCCGCGACGACAGCGACCGCCCACCAGGAGAGAACCGGCAGTTGCGCGGTCAGCACCGCCTCGATGAGCCGGCCCAGAGCGCGCGCTTCGCTCTCGATACGCGTAAAGCTCTGGATCACCGCGACGTTGCCGAACACGTCCGAGGCTCGCTCGGAAAGGGTCGCGTTGTGGCGCTCGACGTCGTCCTGCAGGACGTGCGTGCGGCGTACCACGAAGACAATGAGCCCCGCGAAGACCGCCACGAGCAGAATGAGCAGAAGGCCGAGCCGCCAATTGATGACCAGCGACAATGGCAGCAGAAAAATGAGCGCGATAAAGGCGACGCATTTCTCTCGGAAGAAAGAAAGCCAGAGCCAGAAGAGACCGCTGGTCCCGTCGAGCATGCCTTTAAGCAGCCGGCCGGAATGCACCTGCCCGTGAAAGCTCATCGGAAGCTGCAGGACGTGTTCGAAATACGCTCCCATGCTCGCCAGGCGACGGCGATGCGCGAGCCGGTCGGCGTGAAGACCGACGAACACCGAGCCTAAGATCGAGAACAGCGCGAAACCAATCCATGCCGCAATGAGCGGCGTCAGCTGCAAAAGACCCGGAGGTTGATGCATCGCATCGCCGGCGCTCATCCGGTCGACTATACGGCCAAAGAGAACGGGCTCGGCGAATTGCGCGCTCCCCAAGCCGAGATTGGCGAACACCAGAAAGGCCGCGAGCCCCATCTCGGGGCCGATCAGCCGGAACGAGCGAAGATAGATGCGGGTCAGCGACATGATTGCGCCCGGGCGTTATCAGGGCGCTGCTTAGAACATATTCTGTTGGCGCCGCAAGGAGATGTTTGCGTCGGGCAGCCTACCGCCCGCGCTATCAAAGCGCCGTGATTATATGGGAGAAGTCGTGGGGGGCGGAGCATTGCGCAGATGAGCAGCGATCTCGAACCGGATGACGCCGATCTCTGCCTCGCGTTGGACGTCGCGACGGCGGAAGCCGGCCAGCGGCTCGATCGCTTTCTTGTCGGCCGCGCCGAAACGCAGGGCCTGTCGCGCACCCGCCTGAAGAACCTGGTCGAGAACGGCGCGGTCGCGGTGGACGGGCGGCCGGTTGCCGAGGCGGCTCTCAAGGTCAAAGCCGGGCAGAAGATCTTGCTGCGCATCCCGCCGCCCGAAGAAGCGGTGCCGCGCGGCGAGCCCATGCCGCTTTCGATCCGCTTCGAGGACGAGCATCTGATCGTTCTCGACAAGCCGGCGGGGCTCGTCGTTCACCCGGCGCCGGGCCATGCGACCGGGACGCTGGTCAATGGGCTCATCGCGCATTGCGGGGCGGAGCTGTCGGGCATCGGCGGAGTGCGCCGGCCGGGCATCGTGCACAGGCTCGATAAGGACACCTCAGGCCTGCTGGTGGTCGCCAAAAGCGATACCGCACATCGCGGACTCGCGGCGATTTTCGCTGACCACGGGCGCATCCTCTCCTTGACGCGAGAGTATCTGGCCTTCGTCTGGGGGGTGCCGGAGCGGCCGGCCGGAACGATTGCCACCGCGCTCGCCCGCCACAGGACGGACCGGGAGAAGATGGCGGTGGCGCGCGAAGGCCGCGAGGCAATCACTCACTGGCGGCTTACGGAGATTTACGTAGCGCCTGGCGGCGCGCCGGTCGCGAGCCTGCTCACCTGTTCGCTAGAGACAGGGCGCACGCACCAGATCCGGGTGCATCTCGCCCATATCGGCCATCCGGTGCTCGGCGACCCGCTCTACGGGCGCGGCTTCAAGACCAAGGCGACACTGCTCGGCGTTGAGGCGCAAGCCCTGCTTGCAGCGCTTGGCCGCCAAGCGCTGCACGCAACGACGCTCGGCTTCGCACATCCGATCAGCGGCAAAGCGTATCTTTTCGAAAGCGCCCTGCCGGAGGACCTGAAAGGTCTGCATACCACGCTCGCCGCGTCGCGCTAACGCACGCCGTAACGAAATATCGGCTGCGGCGAATAAACCATCGGTCCCATTGGCGCCGCCATTAGGGACAATTTGCGTCTGGAACCGATCGCTTCGTTATGATTTGGGCGATATGGCGGGTGCTGCTCGCAGCGCCGATTTGCTCGCGAACTCGGTGGGGTGGCCCAGGGCAGTTTGCCGCAAGCCGCGTTACGCATTTGTAATGGCTTGCCTATTGCCGGCTCTTCCAGCTGGGTCAGGTGGCGCCTATATTTACCATGTTACGCAGCCGACTGGGCTTGTGGCTGCGTAAGAGCCCGCCGGAATGGGGGCCGTTAGGAGGGATTATGGCTACTGCAGCACTCCCAGTGCTTTCGGGGGAGAACGGGCTATCCCGCTATCTCCGAGAAATTCGCCGGTTCCCGATGCTGGAACCGCAAGAGGAATACATGCTCGCCAAGCGCTGGCGGGAGCACGAAGATCGCGAGGCGGCGCATAAGCTCGTTACTTCGCATCTGCGGCTCGTCGCCAAAATCGCCATGGGCTATCGCGGCTATGGCCTGCCGATCGGCGAGGTCATTTCGGAAGGCAACGTCGGGCTGATGCAGGCGGTCAAACGCTTCGAGCCGGAACGCGGCTTTCGGCTGGCTACATATGCGATGTGGTGGATCCGCGCGTCGATCCAGGAATACATCCTGCGCTCCTGGTCGCTCGTGAAAATGGGCACGACCGCGAGCCAGAAGAAGCTGTTCTTCAACCTGCGCAAGGCGAAGAGCCAGATCTCGGCGCTCGATGAGGGCGACCTGCGTCCCGACCAGGTGGATACGATCGCCCACCGGCTCGGCGTCTCCAAGCAGGACGTGATCGACATGAACCGCCGCATGTCGGGCGACGCTTCGCTCAACGCGCCGCTGCGCGAGGAGGGCGAAGGCGAGTGGCAGGATTGGCTGGTCGACCAGAGCGCGAGCCAGGAGAATCTGCTCGCCGATCGCGAGGAGGCGAGCAACCGCCTCGGCGCGCTGCATCAGGCGTTGAGCGTGCTCAACGACCGCGAGCGGCGTATTTTCCAGGCGCGCCGCCTGACCGACGATCCGATCACGCTCGAGCAATTGTCGGACGAGTTCGACATTTCGCGCGAACGCGTCCGGCAGATCGAAGTGCGCGCTTTCGAGAAGGTGCAGGCGGCGGTCAAGGCCGGCATGGCCAACCTCGAATCGCTGCCGCCGGCCGACCAAGCCGGGGCACGAGCGCCGGCGCTTTAAGCGAAAGAAATTCCGGGCAAAATCGAAGGCGGCGCGGCCTTGCCTGCGGCTTTTCGCATGCTATAAGGCCGACGCGCAAAGGCGGGAGCCTGTCGGAGTGTAGCGCAGCCTGGTAGCGCACCTCGTTCGGGACGAGGGGGCCGGAGGTTCGAATCCTCTCACTCCGACCATCCACTTTCTCCAATTGCGGATCGCGAGGCGGCGTTCGCGTCGCATCAGCCCTAGGTCGGATCCGGTGCCCCCGCCGCCTCCAGCACCGCCGCCCGCCACTCGCGCTTCACCGGCAGGAGCGGAGGCATGGGCGCAACGTTGGGCTCGGCCGTCGGCGCGGCGATCGAATCGATCTTGTCGGTCTTGGCGGCTTTGCGCATGAACAGATTGTAGATCGCCCATTGGCCGCGATGCCGCTTGCCGTGCCAGGGGAAGCGGCTCGCCATCGAAGCCGCCGAATAGAAATTTTCGTAGGCGCGGGCATGGCCGATACGCAGTTGGTCTCCCGACATTTGCGCCGGGCGATAGACGACGTGGCCCTGGTCGTACATTGTCCAGTCGTAGGAAACCATCCGGTTTGCCTTCTTCATTTCGTACCAGGTAAGCGTACCCGGATAAGGCGTAAGCACCGAATAGGCGCAGGCGTCGTAGTTGGCGTCGGTGTTGAACTTCACGGTTTCGTCGAAGACGGAAAGATCGTCGCCGTCGAAGCCGAACATGAACAGACCGAACACCATGATGCCGTAGGAGTGCACTTTCTCCACGAGGGCGGCGAAGGTCTCGGGCCGATTGACGTGTTTGTGCACGCTGGTCAGCGTCGAGCGCGAGATCGACTCGAAGCCGATGCTCAGCATCGTACAGCCGCTTTCCGCCGCCAGCTCCAGCATCGCGTCGTCCTGAGCGAGCTTGGAGGTAACGCCGGCCTGCCATTCAATCCCACGGCCCTTCAACGCCCGCATTACTTCCTTGGGCCGTTCGGGCGTCCCGAAGAAGTCGGCGTCGTTGATCGAGACGACGCGCGAACCGCAGTGCTCCATTTCGTGGATCACTTCGTCGACCGGCCGATAGCGGAATTTTAAGCCGTTCATCAGCGGCTCGGCGCAGAACGTGCAACCCTGGTGACAGCCGCGCGACGTTTGCACGAAGGTTTTATTGACGTAGCGGTGCTTTTTTAGGAGGTCGTAGCGCGGCATCGGCATTCCGACCATCGGATGCAGAATCTCCGATCGATAAATGCCGCGCATCGAGCCTTGCTTGAGATCGTCAAGCAGTTTGCCGATCACGAGTTCGACTTCGCCGATTACGACCGCATCGCAGTGCTGCAGCGCTTCCTTCGGCATGAAGCTCGGATGCACGCCGCCCATGGCCACCGGTATGCCCTTGGCGCGGAATTGATCGGCGATTTCGTAGCCGCGATTGACGTAGCTCGTCATCGCCGAAATCCCGACGAGGTCTGCCTTTATGTCGAAATCGACCGATTCGATGTTCTCGTCGGTGAGGATCACTTCGTATTGATCGCGCGGGATGCATGCAGCGACGGCAAGTAGTCCGGCAAGTGGAGAGTAGAGCGCTCGGTTCAGGTAAATAGGACGGGTCGTCAGCAAATCGGTTTTCGGATTGATCAAATGGATGACGCGTGAGCGCACGGAACTCTCCCCCGTTATATCTAAGTGATGCCAAGATACCATGAACTTGAGTTTATCCTAGTCCTGCAAATAGCCAGCGCACAGCCAGCTTGCGCCGGCACTCGAGACGACGCAGGCATAGGGCGTTGCGTCGCAATGCCCTCTCGGATCTTTGGATGATCGAGCCGCGGTGCGAAGCTTCAGCGCCGCGTGGATAGAGACTGCGGGCGCGTGGAAACCGGCACCGCCCGCTCGTCTCGGCAAGTTGCGCAGAAGTCTGTTCGGGCCGGAACCCGACGCTTGAGTCTCCGCCGCGGATCAGCGAAAGCTGATCTTCAAGACTTCATAGCTCTTGCCGCCACCCGGCGTATTGACCTCGACGGTATCGCCGACCTTCTTGCCGATGAGCGCGCGCGCGGTCGGGGAGCTGATCGAAACGCGGCCGGCCTTCACGTCGGCCTCGGCTTCGCCGACAATTTGGTAGACTTTCTTTTCGTCCGTGTCCTCGTCGACGAGGGTGACGGTGGCGCCGAACATCACCGTGGTGCCGGAGAGCTTCGAGACGTCGATGACCTCTGCGCGCGAGAGCTTATCCTCGAGTTCGGCGATCCGCCCTTCGTTCAAGGATTGCGCTTCTTTGGCCGCGAAATATTCGGCGTTCTCCGCAAGATCTCCATGCGTGCGGGCTTCGGCGATCAGCTGAATGATCCGCGGCCGCTCGATCTGCTGAAGGCGCTTCAATTCTTCTTCGAGGACGGAATGTCCTTGCGCCGTCATCGGAATCTTATCCATTCTCGATCTCTTTCAGCTCACATTCGACATCGTCACGATCGGGTAAAATCGCCGCTCTCCCAGGTTCCCACCCGGAACGTCGGCTCTAGGCCTTGAGGGATTTCCTCACTGCTTTGAAATCGTTCCCCAATCCTTCATTTTATCATAATCCCGCAGGGCGTGATGGATTAAATCGAGGTGGTTTGATTGCCGTTCCCCGGGAGCAACGAAAACCGCCCGCCGCCGAACCGGCGTTCGAGGGGCTCGCCTTCCCATTCAAGAAGCGACGGCCCCAGGGCGGCCGGGATCAAACTGTGGCAAAATAATCCTGGAGCGCCCGCACTTCGAGGTCACCCGCCACATAAGCCGCGATACCCTGCGAGGCTGCGATCGCGCCCGCTACAGTGGTATAATAGGGGACCTTATGCAAGAGGGCGGCGCGCCGCAACGAGCGGGAATCGGCCAGAGCTTGCGCTCCCTCGGTGGTATTGAAGACCAGCTGGATCCGGCCGTTTTTGATCGCGTCGACGACATGCGGGCGGCCTTCCGAGACCTTGTTGATCCTCTGTGCCGGGATGCCGTGGGTTTCGAGATAGCGCGCCGTGCCGCCCGTGGCGCAGATCCGGAATCCGAGCTCCAGCAGAAGTCGCACGCAGCCGACGATGCGCGGTTTATCGACGTCGCGCACCGAGACGAAGAGCGTGCCGCACGTCGGCACCTTGGTGCCGCCGCCGAGCTGACTTTTGGCGAAGGCGATCTCGAAGGAACGGTCGAGCCCCATCACTTCCCCGGTCGAGCGCATTTCCGGGCCGAGCACGGTATCGACGCCCGGGAAGCGCGCGAAAGGAAACACCGCCTCTTTCACCCCGACGTGGTCGGGGCGCATCGGCTTTAGATCGAACCGCGCCAGCGGCTCGCCGGCCATCACGCGCGCCGCGATCTTGGCGATGGGTATGCCGATCACCTTGGCGACGAAGGGAACGGTGCGCGAGGCGCGGGGGTTGACTTCGAGAACATAGATTTCGTCGTCCTTTAGCGCATATTGCACGTTCATCAGGCCGCCGACGTTGAGCGCCAACGCGAGCTTCACCGTCTCCTCTTCGAGCCGCGCAATCGTGTCCTTCGACAGCGAGCGCGGCGGTAGCGAGCAGGCGCTGTCGCCGGAATGGATGCCCGCCTCTTCGATATGTTCCATGATGCCGCAGATGAACGCGTCGCGGCCGTCGCAGAGTGCATCGACGTCAATTTCGACCGCGTCGGAGAGATAGCGGTCGAAGAGCAGAGGGTTCTTGCCGAGCACGGTGTCGATCTGCCGGGTCTTGTCGTTCGGATAGCGCGCCTTGATCTCGGACGGAACCAGGCCGGGCAGCGTGCCGAGCAGATATTCGTCGAAGGTCGCCTGGTCGTGGAGGATCGCCATGGCGCGCCCGCCGAGCACGTAGGAGGGCCGCACCACCAGCGGCAGGCCGAGTTCGGCGGCAACCCGCCGCGATTGCTCGACCGAATAAGCGATGCCGTTTCTTGGCTGTTTCAGTCCGAGCTTGTCGAGAAGGCGTTTGAAACGATCGCGGTCCTCGGCGAGGTCGATCGAATCGACGCTGGTACCGAGAATGGGAATGTCCGCCTCTTGCAGGGAATGCGCGAGCTTCAGCGGCGTCTGCCCGCCGAACTGCACGATCGTGCCGCAAAGCCGGCCGGCCCGCCGCTCGGTGGCGAGAATTTCGAGCAAGTCTTCGCTGGTCAATGGCTCGAAATAAAGCCGGTCGGAAGTGTCGTAGTCGGTCGATACGGTTTCCGGATTGCAGTTGATCATGATCGTCTCGAAGCCGGCCGCATGCAGCGCAAAGCTGGCGTGGCAGCAACAGTAGTCGAACTCGATGCCTTGCCCGATCCGGTTCGGGCCGCCGCCGAGAATGACAATTTTGTCGCGCTGCGAAGGCTCCGCCTCGCAAACCGGCGCGCCCGCAAACGGTGCTTCGTAGGTCGAATACATGTAGGCAGTTGGCGAAGCGAACTCAGCCGCGCAGGTATCGATGCGTTTGTAAACCGGGCGCACCCCGAGCAGATGGCGTAACTCGCGCACTTCGGCTTCCTCGCCGCCGACGAGCGTCGCAAGCCGCGTATCGGAAAACCCGGCCGCCTTCAGCATCCGCAAGTTTGCCGCGTCCTTCGGAAGACCAAATCTGCGGACCTTGGTTTCGAGGTCGACGATTTCCTTGAGCCGCGCGATGAACCAGGGATCGATGCCGCAGGCGTCGTGGATTTCCTCGCAGGTCAGCCCGTAGCGCAGCGCCTGGGCGACGACGAGCAGCCGGTCCGGCGTCGGGCGGCCGAGCGCGGCGCGCAGCACTTTGCGGTCGTTGTCGAGCTCGATGCCTTCGATCTCGATCTCGTCAAGCCCGGAAATGCCGGTCTCGAGCGAGCGCAGCGCCTTTTGCAGGCTTTCGGCGAAGGTCCGCCCGATGGCCATCGCCTCGCCGACCGACTTCATCGCCGTCGTGAGGATCGGTTCGGCGCCGGGGAATTTCTCGAAGGCGAAGCGCGGGATCTTGGTGACGATGTAATCGATCGCCGGCTCGAACGAGGCGGGCGTGGCGCCGCCGGTAATGTCGTTGGCGATCTCGTCAAGCGTGTAGCCGACGGCGAGTTTCGCCGCGACCTTGGCGATCGGAAACCCGGTCGCCTTCGAAGCCAACGCCGAGGAACGCGAGACGCGCGGGTTCATCTCGATCACCACCATGCGGCCGTTCTCGGGGTTGACCGCGAATTGCACGTTCGAGCCGCCGGTCTCGACGCCGATCTCGCGCAGCACGGCGATCGCCGCGTCGCGCATCACCTGGTATTCCTTGTCGGTGAGCGTGAGGGCGGGGGCGACGGTGATCGAATCTCCGGTATGCACGCCCATCGGGTCGATGTTCTCGATCGAGCAGACGATGATGCAGTTGTCGGCTTTGTCGCGCACCACCTCCATCTCGAATTCTTTCCAGCCGAGTACGCCTTCCTCGACGAGCACTTCGTTGGTCGGCGAGGCGTCGATGCCGCGCTCGACGATCTCGATGAACTCTTCTTTGTTGTAGGCGATGCCGCCGCCGGTGCCGCCGAGTGTGAAGGAGGGGCGGATGATCGCCGGCAGGCCGATGTCTTCGAGCGCAGCGAGCGCCTTCGACAGCGTTTTCACCTGGTGCGAGCGCGGCGTCGAAAGGCCGATGCGCGTCATTGCCTCGCGGAAGCGCTCGCGGTCCTCGGCCATGTCGATCGCCTCGGCCGTGGCGCCGATCATCTCGATGCCGTATTCTTCGAGCACGCCCATGCGTTTCAGGCTGAGTGCGCAATTCAGCGCCGTCTGTCCGCCCATGGTCGGCAGAAGCGCGAAGCCGCCTGGCGCCGCATAGCGCTCCTTGGCGATGATCTTGGCGACCACTTCGGGCGTGATCGGCTCGACGTAGGTGCGGTCCGCCATGTCCGGATCGGTCATGATCGTCGCCGGATTGGAATTGACGAGGACGATTCGGTAGCCTTCGTCGCGCAAAGCCTTGCAGGCCTGCGTTCCGGAATAATCGAATTCGCAAGCCTGGCCGACGATGATCGGGCCGGCACCGATGATCATGATCGTTGAAAGATCGGTTCGTTTGGGCATGCGTCGGGTTCCGCGGCGGCGCGGGAAAGAGACTGGGCGCTGGGATGAGCCGCGCCGACGCGTAGACTAAAATCGCCGCAGTGGGAACCCCGCCGGCGGAACTAGGACAGATCCACCGCGTAGCGCTTCAGGTCTTCCAGCGAACAATAGTCGAGTGCGCCTTCATGGGTGGCGCGCAACACAACGCGGGGCATTTTCCCGGCCTCGAGCGCCTCCTGCCAGCGTGGCGCGCAGAGGCACCAGCGGTCGCCTGGTTTCACGCCGGGAAAGTCGAATTCCGGCAGCGGCGTCGAGAGGTCGTTGCCGCGCTCCTTGGAGAAGGCGAGAAAGTCCGCGGTTGCGACCACGCAGACGGTATGGCTACCGACGTCCTCGGCGGCCGTGTCGCAACATCCGTTGCGGAAGAAACCGGTGATCGGTTCGAGCGAACAAGGCTCGAGCGGTTCGCCAAGCACGTTGCGCGAGGGTCTGCGGCCGCCGCCGCCATTGCCGGCCCGGAACATAGGATCCGCCTTCCTACCTCGAGGAAGACCAGAATAGACTTCTCGTTTGCGGCTGCAACTTTGATGTTTTCCTGTCACTCTGTGGCTTCGTCGCAACAGACGCGGCGATGCGCCTTTGCTATACATTTGGTGCTGACGACCTGTATAGCCGGCCGGGGGGCCACGGCTTCATCGCACAGGCCGAGGGGAAGGCAAAAGCCCGGTTCCATCCCGCGATGGGCCGGGCTTTTTTGCTATACGAGGCTCGCGCAGAAGCGCTGGATCTTGCGGCACGCGTCTTCGAGGATTTCGGTCGAGGTCGCATAGGAAATGCGGAAATTCGGGCCGAGCCCGAACGCCGAACCTTGAACGACGGCAACGCCTTCCGCCTCCAGGAGCGCCGCGACGAAATCTTCATCGCCGCCGATCTTCTTGCCGTCCGGCGTCTTGCGGCCGATCGCCTCTGCGCAGGAGGGATAGACGTAAAACGCGCCTTCCGGCGACGGACATTTCAGATATTTTGCCTGGTTGATCATCGAGACGACGAGGTCGCGGCGCGCCTCGAAGATCTTGCGCCGCTCGGGGATGAAGTCCTGCGGCCCGTTCAAGGCCTCGACCGAGGCCCATTGGGCGATCGAACAGGCGCCCGAAGTCTGCTGGCCCTGCAACATGTCCATCGCCTGGATGAGCTTCGCCGGTCCCGCCGCATAGCCGATGCGCCAGCCGGTCATCGCATATGCCTTCGAGACGCCGTTCATCGTCAGCGTCCGGTCCATCAGGTTCGGCTCGACCTCAGCCGGCGTCACGAAGGTGAAGTCGCCGTAGGTCAAATGTTCGTAGATATCGTCGGTGAGAACCCAGACCTGCGGATGGCGCAGCAGCACATCGGTCAGCGCCTTCAGTTCGGCGCGCGTATAGGCGGCGCCGGACGGGTTGGACGGCGAGTTCAGGATCAGCCATTTGCTTTTGGGCGTGATCGCTTTGTCGAGATCGGCGGCCTGCAGCTTGAAACCGTGCTGCATTTTGGTCTCGACCGCGATGGGCGTGCCGCCGGCAATCGCCACCATGTCCGGATAGCTCACCCAATAGGGCGCCGGGATGAGAACTTCGTCGCCGGCGTTGAGTGTGGCGAGAAAGGCGTTGAACAGAATATGCTTGCCGCCCGTGCCGACGATCGTCTGCGACGCCTTGTAGTCGAGCCCGTTCTCGCGCTTGAACTTGGCGGCGATTGCTTCGCGCAACGGCGCAATGCCGGCGACCGGCGTATATTTCGTCTCGCCGCGCTGAATCGCGGCGATCGCCGCGCGTTTGATGTTGTCCGGCGTGTCGAAATCGGGTTCGCCGATCGACAGCGAAATAATGTCGCGCCCGGCGTTCTTCAGATCGCGCGCCTTCTGGGTAACCGCAATGGTGGCGGAGGGTTTTACGCGCAGCAAGGCGTCGGAAATAAAAGCCATATGCGGGCATTCCTGTGAACGGGCGGCGTTGCGCTGCGGAACATAATTTTGCAACTGCGAGAGAGCAACCGGAAAAACGGCGGCTGCCGGAGGAAGCGCGTCGCTACTCTGCGGGCGCAGTGCTTTCCGCGGACGCGATGGCGCCGGGTTCGCGGGCCAAACCGCGCCGCCTCACGACGGCAATCGCGATCATCGCCAGGAGCGCCCCGGCCAACAGGTCGCAAAGGTAATGATCGCCATTGCTTGGCGCGCCCGCGATCAGCGCGGCGTTGACCGCGAATAGCGGCACGACAATGCGCCGCAGCGGCAGCAAAGCCCAAACGGTGATGAAGGCAAGTGCGGTATGAAAGGAAGGAAAGGCGACGAGCCCGCGTAAATCGGTGAGCGGCAGGACCCGCATTGTGCCGGCGCGCAAGGCGAGGACCTGTGGAACGGAATCCCAGCCGGCGCGCGGGTCGGTGAAGGCGGGCAGCAGACGATCGGGGATGCCATAATAGGGGTAGGGGCCGAGGCTCGGGAAAATTGCCGCGATGCCGATGACCGCCGTCGCGGTGAACGCGAAAAGCGCGAGGAACGCGCGCAGCCGAGCAATGCGGGCGGTAATTGCCAGCGCGACCACTACGATGGCGATCTGCAGCATCGAGGTGTCGTAACAAAGCTCCAGCAGCCGAGCCAGGCGCGGTCTTCGCACGAGATAGGCAAGATGTGCCTGAAAATCGAAGCCAAGCGCCCGGTCGACCGCCGCAAACGCGGCGTCGTAGAGCGGCCGGTCGAGCGTTATGCAGAGATAACAGAAGATTTCGAGAACGAGGGTGAAGAAAATCAAAAAGGCGGCGGCTTCGGCCAGCGCGGCGACGATCGGCTCGGGGCGCAGCCGCACATAGATCCACCACAATGCGCCCAAGGCGCCGAGAATGACGGCGATCCGAACAAGCGGCATTGCCGGAACCCGAAACCCCGCGGCCGGAACCCATAGGCAATCCGCGACGGCGATGGCAACCGCCAGCGCCCACGCGCAGCGCATCGCCAAGCGCATGTCCGGTACTGCGTTTCGATTT
Organism: uncultured Alphaproteobacteria bacterium; assembly: GCA_963697785.1. Lineage (GTDB taxonomy): Bacteria > Pseudomonadota > Alphaproteobacteria > Rhizobiales > Beijerinckiaceae > Methylovirgula. The sequence continues at coordinate 56,737 of OY969098.1, forward strand.
CCAGCCATTGCATTGCGTCCCTTGGCGGCCGGCAATTTGGCGCGCCAAAGTGCAAAAATTCATAAAGCCGCGCGCAGAAACCGGGTGGCGTTGAAGAATCGCCTCGGCGCGGCTCTGGCGCTGCGAAAGCCCCTTCCGGAGGGGCCGCGGGTTGGAACCGAAGCGGGGACGGCACCGGCTTGGCCCGCCGCGCGGAAATCGCCGCGCCGAATCAATTCGCTGAACGGATGCGCGGCTCTGCTGAAGCTCCGAATTGCGCTTTTATCGCGAATTGGTAGACACGTTGTTTTCACCATGGGTCGGCGAAATTTTTTATTTGACGCGGCGCGGCAAACGCCGTTAGCGCCCCCTCTCCAAATTCTGCAAATTTTGTCCGGCCGTTGTCGCGCCGCAGCACCGCGCCGCGCCGAACTTTCATCTTATCGATGTAACTCTTTGTTGTTGCTTGCGATCGACGAAGGAACCTGTTGGACGAAGGCGCGTTCTCTATGCGTAGGGAGTTGGTCGCATTCACCGAAAATTGAGGATAACGGATCTGGCAGGTCGTGAGCCGCGCGACTATTTCGCAACGGTCAATACAATCTTCTGGGTCTCAGAAACTTTCCTTGAGATTGTTGCGTTAGGGTCACGGATAGGATTTTTACCTCAGCGATGGATGGATTGGGCTGCGTCAACCCGCGTTGTGTGGGCTTCGGCTGGATGGGGTGGCGGGTAGTCGTCTGAGGATGCGTGCTGCGAGGGAGTTTTCCAATGTCGATCGCCGATCATTTTGATCATGCGCCGGATGCGGGGTTCGTCCGGTCCTATGATTCGCAGGCGGCGCGCCGCCAATTTCAGATCTCGCTAGTCCTCATTTTGATTTTGGCCGCGGCGGCTTTCGCTCTTGGCCTTCTCGTCCAGTTTGACGACCCGGGTTCGAGCGGAAATTCGCTGCGGCCGACGCATGAGGTGCATTTCGCCGGAAACCTGGCGGATTTTCGAAGTTAAGCGCATCTCCAGCCGTAGGCTGTGAGTTCGCGCATGCCGGTACCACGATCCCCGATGCCCCCGTAGGGGGTCGTGCTTGGGCCGCGCTCCTAAAAGGACGCGGCCCTTTCTTTATGCGGACGACGGTCCCGATAATTCTTCGGTAAAGGGACGGCCGTAGATTCACGCCATGCGTTCCGCTCAACCGTTCGGCCGGCGCGGCAGGCAGGCAAGTTCGGCCGCCTCTGGCGCCCCGCGATTTCGATCAAGCCCCGCTCTGGCGCCCGAGTTGCTCGCCACGATCCTGCAACCGGCGATAGGAGATTGCACGGCCGAGCGGCCGAAAGTCCACAAAGTGAATTGGTCGTTTCGCGGCGCCGTTCTCGCCGGGCTTGTCGCCGGCCTTTTGAGCGCCGCGGCCAAAGCCACTTCGGTCCTGGACCTGGGCGGCGTTCTCGGCGCGGTTCCGCTCGGCGAGGCGAAAGTACCCTTCGCGGTGGCCCTGGCCGCCGCCGGACTTTGGGGCGGCGCCCGTTCCGGTGCGCTCGTCCTCCTCGTCGCCCATTACCTGCTCAATCGCTTCGGCAAGACGAGCTATACGGCCTACGCGCTGGCCGGCGCCGCCGCCTCTCTCGCCTATGTGCTGATCGCCGAACTGCTCGGATTCACCGCCATTCATGCGCTCGTCGGCGATGTCTTATCCGGTGCCGCGGCGGGCTTCTTCTATCGCCTCTTCGCGGCGACCCAGCGCAGCGCGCCGGCCGACACGTTCGCCTCCGAGGGCGAACGAACGTAAATTCCTGTGACAAGCGTCACGATGTCCTCTCTACAACCGCCCGGCCTTTGGCACATTGGCCGCATGCCGATGCGCCGGAAAGCCGCGATCCTCCTCCTGCTCATGCCGATTGCGACGGCGCGCGCCGATGGGCTCTTGGACCGCGTCGCCAACCGCGCGCCGGCGGTGGCGGCGGAAGACGACGGCGGCAGCGTTCTCGAACGCGCCGCCTTCATCAAATCGCACCGCGACGATTTCTTCTTCCGCCTCCCGCTCGAATGCTATTCCTCCTGCACCTTGCTGCTCGCCATCCGCGGCGCCTGCGTCGCGCCGGGAAGCCATCTCTACTTCCATTCCGCTACGCTGGGCGGGCGCCGTTCGCCGCGTTGGAACGCCTATGCCATGGGTTTTTATCCGCCGCCCGTGCGGCGTTGGGTTGTCGCGCATCGGGCGCTCGGAAGCTTGCGCTTCACGGCGCTGGATTGGCGCACGGCTGCCAATCTCGGCGTGCGGGTGTGCGACTAGTTTAGGCTGCCCCGTTAGGGCCTTTGATCGGCCGCGCCGAGCGCCCATATTTGGGCCATGCCCAAGCCGCCGCGTCGCGCCGCCTCCCGTTCCAAAGCCGCAAGACCCGAGCAAAAGCCGCTGGGCGAACATCTCGCCGCTTTGCTCAATCCCGCCCTCAACGCCAGCTTCGCCGAGGCGCCGGCTGCTTTCAAGGAGATCGAGAGGGGTCTCGGCGGCGTCGAGGCGACCGTCACCTCGCTCAAGGATCTGCTCGAGCATGGCGACCCCAACCTGCGCGGCAAGCAACCTTGGACGCCACATCGCCCGCCGCGCCCAGAGAAGTCCGAAGGCGGCGTCAAATTCAAGCTTGTCGCGGATTATGAGCCGCGCGGCGACCAGCCGACGGCGATCGCCGAGCTCGTCGCCGGCATTCGCACGGACGAACGCGACCAGGTTCTGCTCGGCGTCACGGGCTCTGGCAAGACGTACACGATGGCGCAGATCATCGCAGCTACCCAACGTCCGGCCTTGGTTCTCGCGCCCAACAAGACGCTCGCCGCCCAGCTCTATGGCGAGTTCAAGAGCTTCTTCCCGGACAACGCGGTCGAGTATTTCGTCTCGTACTACGACTACTATCAGCCGGAAGCCTATGTGCCGCGCACCGACACCTATATCGAGAAGGAAAGCTCGATCAACGAACAGATCGACCGCATGCGCCACGCCGCGACGCGCTCCCTCCTCGAACGCGACGACGTGATCATCGTCGCCTCGGTTTCCTGCATCTACGGCATCGGTTCGGTCGAAACCTATACGGCGATGACGTTCACCTTGAAGGTCGGCGAGCGCATCGACCAGCGCCAGCTCATCGCCGATCTCGTCGCGCTGCAATACAAACGCTCGGGCGGCGATTTCTATCGCGGCTTGTTTCGCGTGCGCGGCGACACGATCGACGTGTTCCCGGCCCACTACGAGGACCGCGCCTGGCGCATCCGCTTCTTCGGCGACGAGATCGAGGCGATCGCCGAGTTCGATCCGTTGACCGGCGAAAAGACGCAGGATCTCGAATTCATTAAGGTCTACGCGAACTCGCATTATGTCACGCCGCGCCCGACGCTGGTGCAATCGATCAAAGGCATCAAAGAGGAACTGAAGCAGCGCCTCGCCGAGCTTTACGTCGCGGGCCGGCTCCTCGAAGCGCAGCGGCTCGAACAGCGCACCACCTTCGATCTCGAAATGATGGAAGCGACCGGCTCCTGCGCCGGGATCGAGAATTATTCGCGTTATCTGACTGGCCGCCAGCCCGGCGAGCCGCCGCCCACCCTCTTCGAATATTTGCCGGACAACGCGATCGTCTTTGCCGACAAGTCGCACGTGACGGTGCCGCAGATCGGCGGCATGTATCGCGGCGACTTCCGCCGCAAGGCGACGCTCGCCGAATACGGCTTCCGGTTGCCGTCCTGCATGGACAATAGGCCGTTGCGTTTCGAGGAATGGGACGCGATGCGGCCGCAGTCGGTCTACGTCTCGGCAACGCCCGGCAAATGGGAGATGGAGCGCACCGGCGGCGTGTTCGTGGAACAGGTGATCCGCCCCACGGGACTCATCGATCCGCCGGTCGAGATCCGCCCGGCGCGCGCCCAGGTCGACGATCTCTTGGGCGAAGTACGCGAGGTGGCGCGCGCGGGCTATCGTTCGCTCGTCACAGTGCTCACCAAACGCATGGCCGAGGATTTGACCGAATATCTGCACGAACACGGCGTGCGGGTGCGCTACATGCATTCCGACATCGATACGCTGGAGCGGATCGAGATCATCCGCGACTTGCGGCTCGGCGCCTTCGACGTGCTGGTCGGCATCAATTTGCTGCGCGAAGGCTTGGATATTCCCGAGTGCGGCTTAGTTGCCATTCTCGATGCCGACAAGGAAGGATTTTTGCGCAGCGAAACCTCGCTCGTACAGACGATCGGCCGCGCTTCGCGCAATGTCGATGGGCGCGTGATCCTCTATGCCGACCAGGTGACGGGCTCGATGCAGCGCGCCATCGCCGAGACGGACCGGCGGCGCGACAAGCAGGAGGCGTTCAACCGCGAGAACCGCATCACGCCGGCCTCGATTAAGCGCGGCATTCAGGACATTTTGGGCTCGGTCTACGAGCGCGATCACGTCACGGTGGACGCGGGGCTGGCGGCGGCCGGCAATCTCATCGGGCATAATTTCCAGGCGACGATCGCCGATCTCGAAAAACAGATGCGCGACGCCGCCGCCGATCTCGATTTCGAGACCGCGGCGCGATTGCGCGACGAGATCCGCCGGCTGAACAGCGTCGATCTGGCGATCGGCCACGATCCGCTGGCGAACCAGAGCGACGTCGAAAGCGACGCGGGCGCTTATGTGGGCCCGCGCACCGGCAACGTGCCGGCGCACCGGCCGCATAAGCCGACGGATGCCGAAATGGGCCCGCACAATTTCGGCGGCGGCGAAGGTAAGCCGCGCTCGACCGGCGGCAAAGGCGGGACGCGGGTATTGAGGGGGCGGCGGAGGTAAGATCCTTCTCCCTTTGGGAGAGGGTTGCCGCGTCCGGGGATCGCTCTTGCCGGGAAAGAGGCAGAACCCTGCCGGCGTCCTACGCCTCGAAATTCGGGTCCTCGGCGTCGTGGGCGTGTCCGATGGCATCCTTGAGGCGCGGATCGAGCAGGTGGCGGTTGACGATCACCTTGCCCAGATGCACGGCGTCGATCGCTTCGAAGGGAATTACGAAATCTCCGGCATTTTCGACGTAGACGACGAGTTCGCGCCGCCCGAACGGCGCAATCTGCCGCACCGCTCCGAAAGCCACGTCGCCGTCGTGGGCGAACACCTCGAAGCCTTCCTGAATCTCGTCAGTTCGCATTCGATCTCTCCAGCGAGCCCATTCCTTCTCCCAGAGGGAGAAGGTGGCCGGCGAAGCCGGCCGGAGGAGGGGTTACGATCTCAATCGGCGACATTCTAACCCCTCACCCGCCCCCGGATTAAATCCGGCGGCACCCTCTCCCTCCGGGCCTCCGGGAGAGGGTTATGCCTTCCATTTGATCGAGCAGCCGATGGACGGGATTTGCTCGGCCGGCGCCTGCCCGGTCTTGGCGATGGCGCGCATCGCTTCGACGAGCTCGCGCCGCGCGCCGGGCGGCGGCGGATTGGTGCGGCCTTCGTCGAGCCGGCCGCGGTATTTGAGCTGGCGATTCTTGTCGTAGCCGAAGAAATCCGGCGTGCAGACCGCGTCATAGGCGCGCGCCACCTTTTGGCTTTCGTCGTGCAGATAGGGGAACGGGAGTTTATGCTTCTCGGCAAAGCGTTTCATGTTGGGGAAGGAATCTTCTGGATAGGTCTCCGCGTCGTTCGAGCAGATCGCGGCGAAGCCGATGCCCTCTGCCAGCAGCGTCCGCGCGTCGGCGACGAGCCGGTCGATCACCGCGATCACATAGGGACAATGATTGCAGATGAAGACGATCACCGTCCCATTCTTGCCGGCCACGTCGGTGAACGAATAGGTTTTCCCGTCCGTGGCGGGCAGGCGGAAATCGACGGCCGGAATATCGAGCTTTATCGAAGTGACTGTTGCCGCCATAAGAGCCTCCGAGCCTCACAGCCAATATAGAGCCTGGCGCGGCCGCCGCCAGCGCCGCCACTGCGGCCCCAAGACTTGTTGGCGCAGTATTGCGGCCGCGGCGAGGGTTGCACACAAAAAAGCCCTATGTTAGTCACGCTCGCCCTGCGTGGCGGCGGGCTGCTCGCGCCATGTCTGGTGTCCTCTAAGCCTGCGCTTCAGATTGCCGCAAGCCGGGCGTCTCATCCATGCTTTCAAGGGCTTAAGTCTTGGCGCAAGACCAGACGATCGTATCGGGAATGGCAGGGCGCTATGCGCAGGCGCTCTATGCGCTCGCCGAGGAAGAAGGGCTGACCGACAAAGTCGCGGAAGATCTCGGCAAGTTCGCGGGCCTCGTCGCCGAAAGCGAGGATCTGCAACGTTTCGTCAAAAGCCCGTTGCATTCCGCCGAGGAGCAGTTGAACGCGCTCAACGCTGTGCTGGAGCGCGCCGGAATTTCCGGCATCTCCGGCAATTTCCTGAAACTCGTCGCGATGAAGCGACGTCTTTTCGCCATCGCCGAGATGATCGACGATTTCCACAAGCTCGACGATTTCGCCAAAGGCCGCATCCGCGCCGAAGTCACCGTTGCCGAGCCGCTCAACGACAAACACATCGCCGACTTGAAGGCCGCGCTCGCCGATTTGACCGGCGGCAAGTCGGTCGAGATCGCCACCAAGGTCGAGCCCTCGATCATCGGCGGCCTCATCGTGCGATTGGGCTCCCGCATGGTTGACGCCTCGCTCAAGAACAAGCTCAATCTACTTCGCGCCCGCATGAAAGAGGTCGGCTGATGGATATCCGCGCCGCTGAGATTTCGGCGATTCTGAAAAAAGAGATCGCCAACTTCGGCAATGAAGCCGAATTGACCGAGGTCGGACAGGTTCTCTCGGTCGGCGACGGCATCGCCCGGGTCTATGGCCTCGACAATGTCCAAGCCGGCGAGATGGTCGCCTTCGAAAGCGGCGTGCGCGGCATGGCGCTGAACCTCGAGACCGACAACGTCGGCATCGTGATCTTCGGCAGCGACCGCGACATCGAGGAAGGCCAGACCGTCAAGCGCACCGGGGCGATCGTCGACGTGCCGGTCGGCAAGGAACTGCTCGGCCGCGTCGTCGACGCGCTCGGCAATCCGATCGACGGCAAGGGGCCGATCAACGCCACGCGCCGCGCCCGCGTCGATGTCAAAGCGCCGGGCATCATTCCGCGCCAATCGGTACACGAGCCGATGGCGACTGGCTTGAAAGCGATCGACGCGCTGATCCCCATCGGGCGGGGCCAGCGCGAGCTCATCATCGGCGACCGGCAGACCGGCAAGACGGCAATCGCGCTCGACACGATCCTCAACCAGAAATCCGTCAACCAGGGAACCGACGAGAAGGCCAAGCTTTATTGCGTCTATGTCGCGGTCGGGCAGAAGCGCTCGACGGTAGCGCAATTCGTGAAGGTGCTCGAAGAACACGGCGCGCTCGACTATTCGATCATCGTCGCGGCGACCGCCTCGGATCCGGCGCCCATGCAATTTCTCGCGCCGTTCGCCGGCTGCGCGATGGGCGAATATTTCCGCGACAACGGCATGCATGCGCTGATCGTCTACGACGATCTCTCGAAACAGGCGGTCGCCTATCGGCAGATGTCGCTGCTGCTGCGCCGCCCGCCGGGGCGCGAAGCCTATCCGGGCGACGTCTTTTATCTGCATTCGCGCCTGCTCGAACGCGCCGCCAAGCTCAACGCGGAGCACGGTTCCGGATCGCTCACGGCGCTGCCGATCATCGAAACGCAGGCAAACGACGTCTCGGCCTATATTCCGACCAACGTCATCTCGATTACCGACGGGCAGATCTTCCTCGAGACCGATCTCTTCTATCAGGGCATTCGCCCGGCGGTGAACGTCGGCTTGTCCGTGTCGCGCGTCGGCTCCTCGGCGCAGACCAAAGCGATGAAGAAAGTGGCCGGGAGGATCAAGGGCGAGCTTGCGCAATACCGCGAGATGGCCGCCTTCGCGCAGTTCGGCTCCGACCTCGATGCGACGACGCAGCGCCTTTTGGCGCGCGGCGCGCGCCTCACCGAGCTTTTGAAACAGCCGCAATTCTCGCCGCTCAAGATGGAAGAGCAGGTGTGCGTGATCTATGCCGGCGTCAACGGCTATCTCGATCCGCTGCCGGTCGAGCGCGTCAAGCCGTTCGAGGACGGACTGCTCTCTCTGTTGCGTGCCAGCCATAGCGATCTTCTCGAGACGATCCGCGCTTCGAAGGACCTGTCCGACGGCTCCACTGCGAGCCTCAAGGCGATCATCGAAACCTACGCCAAATCCTTCGCCTAAACGAAAGCAAGCGCCCGTGCCCTCTCTGAAGGATCTGCGCAACCGCATCGCCTCCGTCAAGGCGACGCAGAAGATCACCAAGGCGATGCAGATGGTCGCCGCCGCCAAGTTGCGGCGCGCGCAAACGGCGGCCGAGGCGGCGCGGCCCTATGCCGAGCGCATGGAAAAGCTTATCTCCGACGTTGCCGGCGGGTTGGGGGCCGGCGCGCCGGCCCCGGCGCTGCTGCGCGGCGTTGGCGACGACGGCACGCATCTGCTGGTCGTATGCACGGCCGAGCGCGGCCTTTGCGGCGCCTTCAATTCTTCCATCGCCCGGCTGGCGCGCGACAAAGCGACGGCGCTGATGGCCGACGGCAAGGCCGTCAAATTCCTTTGCGTCGGCAAGAAAGGATACGATCTGCTCAAACGGCAATTCGGGCGGCAGATCCTCGAAGTCATCGAGTTGCGCGGCATCCGCCAGCTCGGCTTCGAAAATGCCGATCCGATCGGGCGCAAGATCATCGAGCTTTTCGACAAAAGCGAGTTTTCGGTCTGCACGTTGTTCTTTTCGCGCTTCCGCTCGGTGATCGTGCAAATCCCGACGGCGCTGCGGATCATCCCCGTGCAGGTTTCCGAGGGCACGCGTTCGAGCTGGGTCTACGACTTCGAGCCGGAGCCGGATGAGCTTCTCTCCGGCCTTCTGCCGCGCAACATCTCGGTGCAGGTGTTCCGGGCGCTTCTCGAAAACGCCGCCTCCGAACAGGGCGCGCGAATGAGCGCCATGGACAATGCGACGCGCAATGCCGGCGAGATGATCAAGAAACAGACGCTGAAGTACAACCGCACCCGCCAGGCGATGATCACCAAGGAACTGATCGAGATCATCTCCGGCGCGGAAGCGCTTTGAGCCAATGTCAAGAGGACTAATCCATGGCCGACGCCGCGCAAACCCAGAACACAGGCCGTATCACGCAGGTCATCGGCGCCGTGATCGACGTGAAGTTCGACGGCCATCTGCCGAAAATCCTCAACGCGCTCGAAACTGATAACCACGGGAACCGCTTGGTGCTCGAAGTGGCCCAGCATCTCGGCGAGGACACGGTGCGCTGTCTCGCCATGGACGTTTCGGAAGGGCTTGTCCGCGGCCAGCCGGTCACCGATACCGGCGCTCCGATCACCGTACCGGTCGGCGACGGATGTCTCGGCCGCATCATGAACGTCATTGGCGAGGCAGTCGACGAGGCCGGTCCGATCGAGGCTCCGATGCGCCGTGCCATCCATCAGCCGGCGCCGTCCTATGCCGAGCAGGCGACGGAAGCGCAGATCCTCGAGACCGGCATCAAGGTCGTCGATCTCCTCGCGCCGTATGCGAAGGGCGGGAAAGTCGGCCTCTTCGGCGGCGCCGGCGTCGGCAAAACCGTTCTCATCATGGAGCTCATCAACAATATTGCCAAGGCGCATGGCGGTTACTCGGTCTTCGCCGGGGTGGGCGAGCGCACCCGCGAAGGCAACGACCTCTATCACGAGATGATCGAGTCCAAGGTCAACATGGACCCGAAGGAACATGACGGCTCGGCCAAGGGCTCGAAATGCGCGTTGATCTATGGCCAGATGAGCGAGCCGCCGGGCGCCCGCGCCCGCGTCGCCTTGACCGGCCTCACCGTCGCCGAGGACTTCCGCGACAAGGGCCAAGACGTGCTGTTCTTCATCGACAACATCTTCCGCTTCACCCAGGCCGGTTCGGAAGTCTCGGCGCTCTTGGGCCGCATTCCCTCGGCGGTCGGCTATCAGCCGACGCTCGCTACCGACATGGGCGATCTGCAGGAGCGCATCACCACCACGACCAAGGGCTCGATCACCTCGGTGCAGGCGATTTATGTTCCGGCCGACGATTTGACCGATCCGGCGCCGGCCACCTCCTTCGCGCATCTCGATGCGACCACGGTTCTGTCGCGCTCGATCGCCGAGAAGGGCATTTATCCCGCCGTCGATCCGCTCGAACTCGACCTCGCGGATGCTCTCGCCGCTCGTCGTCGGCGAGGAGCATTATCAGGTGGCGCGGCGCGTGCAGCAGATCCTGCAACGCTACAAGGCGCTGCAGGACATCATCGCCATTCTCGGCATGGATGAATTGTCGGAAGAGGACAAGCTGACGGTCGCCCGCGCCCGCAAGATCGAACGCTTCCTCTCGCAGCCCTTCCATGTCGCGGAAGTCTTTACCGGCGCGCCCGGCAAGCTCGTGTCGCTCGCCGACACGATCAAGGGCTTCAAGGGGCTCATTGAGGGCAAGTACGACCACCTGCCCGAGCAGGCCTTCTACATGGTAGGCTCGATCGATGAAGCCGTCGAGAAGGCGCAGAAACTCGCCAGTCAGGCTTAAGCCATGAATTCTCGAGTTCCTATTCCTTGTTATCGGTTTGGTCCTGGGAGCGATCGTTGGTTACGTGACCCGACCGGAAGCGGCCGAGCTGAAAATCGGGCCCTTCTCGGTCGAGGTGCAAGGCAACCATCCTGCGTCGAGTAGCGATACGGGGAGCTTAACAACCGGGCAGTTGCAGCATATCGGCGTCTATATGGTCGCCGGCGGCGCGCTCGGTGCGCTTGCCGGCTTTCTTGCCGGCGGACGGAGAAGCCGGAACTGATCGCCCACCCAAAGCCACTCAAGGAGCTTCTATGCCGCCGCCCTTTCCCTTCGAACTCGTCGCGCCGGAACGGCTCATCTTCGCAGGCGAAGTGGAGGCGGTGGTCGTGCCGGGAACGGAGGGCGAATTCACCGTCCTTAAGGACCATGCGCCGCTGATGTCGATGCTGAGGCCGGGCGTGCTCGAGATCGATTTGAGCGCCGCCGAGAAGCAAAAGCTGTTCGTGCGCGGCGGGTTCGCGGAAGTCTCGCCCAGCGGGCTTACCGTTCTTGCCGAACAGGCGATCGCGCTCGAAGAGCTCAATGCGGCCGAACTCGACGCCGCCCTCAAGGACGCCGAAGAGGACATCGCCGACGCGCCGACCGACGAGAAGCGCCGCGTCGCAACCGAGAAGCGCGACCACCTGCGCGAACTGCGCGCCGCGCTGCAGATTTAACCCCGTCTTTGCGAGCGAAGCGAAGCAATCCAGGCAGGTGACCTTCTGGATCGCTTCGTCGCCTTGCTCCTCGCGGTGACAACTCTTATTCCGTCCCGCCGGCGACCTTCACCAGCGTCGGCGCCGCCCGGTAGAGATTGGGATAGAGGTGCCGCAGAGCATCGAGCTTCGGCAGATCGTTGTAGGCGATATAGCCGTTGTCGGGGTGCAGGGCGGCGAAGTTCTGATGATAGCCTTCCGCCGGATAGAAGCCCTTGAGCGAACCGACGCGGGTCACGACCGGACGCGAGAAAACGCCCGATTTGTTGAGTTGCGCGACATAGGCCTCGGCGACCCGGCGCTGCGCGTCGTTGGCAACGAAAATCTCTGAACGGTATTGGCTGCCGACGTCGGGGCCTTGGCGGTTGAGTTCGGTCGGATTCATTGCCACGGAGAAATACAGCTGAAGGATCTTGCCGTAGCTGATGACGCGCGGATCGAACCGGATGCGCACCAATTCGGCGTGGCCCGTCTCGCCGGTGCCCACCAGTTGGTAATGCGCAGTGTCGCGCGCTCCGCCGGAATAGCCCGAGAGCGCTTCGCTGACGCCTTTCACGTGCTGGAAGACAGCCTGCACGCCCCAGAAACAGCCGCCTGCGATAACGGCCGTTTCCGTGCTCGCGGTATTCGGCTCGTCGATCGCCGGAGCAGGGACGGCGGGCTGCGCCGCGCTGCGTGCGACGGGCCAGACTGCGGCGCCGGCGGCAAGCAAGCCGGTGCAAATGGTCAATGCGAAAACGCGCGGCAGGGTTCGTTGCATGGACGTGCTCCTTTGTGGGCGAGCTAGATGTTCGGGTTCGGCGTGGGCACGAATTTGAGCGCGAGGCCGTTCATGCAGTAGCGCAATCCGGTCGGCGGCGGCCCATCTTCGAAGACGTGGCCGAGATGCCCGCCGCAGCGGTGGCAGGAGACCGCAGTGCGCACCATGCCGAGCGAGTTGTCCTGGGCGACGTCGATGGCGCCGTCGAGCGGCTTCCAAAAACTCGGCCAGCCGGTGCCGCTGTCGTATTTCGTCTTCGACGAAAAAAGCGGCAAATCGCAGCCGGCGCAGGCGAACGTGCCGGCACGCTTCTCGTGCAGCAGCGGGCTCGTGAACGGCTGCTCCGTCCCCTGTTGGCGCAAAACGTCGTATTGCGCGGGGCTCAGAAGCTTGCGCCACTCCGCGTCGGTGTGCGTGACTTCGTGAACAGGCGCCGCCTTGGCAGGTTGCGACCCGCCCATCCGGCCGATCGTCAGCGCCGCTATTCCGGCGGCACTGGCGGCGAAAACATGTCTGCGCGTGAACATTGCTACCTCCCTCGCCGGGAATCACTGGTCACCTGCAATATCAGCGCCTTAGCGAGGCTAAGGCGACCAGGCTCCAGGCGGCGTTTCTAATCCCAATCGAAGGTACAGAGTCCGGACGCGATTTGGTTACGGGGCGGCGATCACGTGCCGGTGATGCCCACGGCGGGCCTGTTTTCGTGTCCGCGCGCCTCGATCGAGATCGCCCTGAATTTCTGGGCAATTCCTGGCGTGCCGAAATCCGGTCGTCGCGTTCCGCGCGCGCCCCAAGATACCCACAACGAAGTAGTTCCGGCGACACGAAGATCACGTAGGAAGTTTAAGCGAATCTTGCTAGAGCCAACGCATGTTCAATCGGCTCTATCGCTGGACTCTGGCGCTCGCCGAAAGCCCGCACGCGCCGTTGGCGCTGGGGCTGGTTGCCTTCGCGGAGAGTTCCTTCTTTCCGATCCCGCCCGACGCGATCCTCGTGCCGATGTCGCTCGCCAAGCCGAAGCGGGCGCTGCTCTATGCGCTGATCTGCACGCTCGCTTCGGTCGCGGGCGGCTTGCTCGGCTATGCCATCGGGGCGTTTCTCTACGCGACCGTCGGCAAATGGCTGATCAACTTCTACGGCTACGGGCCGCGCATCGCCGAGGTGCGCGCCGTCTATGCGCATTGGGGCTGGGCCTTCATTCTGGTCAAAGGCATTACGCCCATCCCGTTCAAGATCGTGACCATCACCAGCGGGCTGCTCGCCTATAGCCTGCCGCTCTTCGTGCTCTTCTCGCTGATCACGCGCGGCGCACGTTTCTTCATCCTGGCGGCGCTGCTCCACCGTTACGGCGCGCCGATCAACGCGGTCCTCGAAAAATATTTCGGCTATTTTCTCCTGCTGTTCGTTGCCGCCCTTATCCTCGGCTTTTTCGTCGCGACGCATTGGGTGTGAGCCATGCGCAGGCTTGATGCGCTTCGCGCCGCGATCGCCATCCTGTTCCTCGCCGCGGCAACTCTTGCCGGCGCCTTTGTCTTTCAGGCGCTGGGTCATGCGCCGTGCGAACTCTGCCTCAAGGAGAGGATTCCCTATTACATCGGCATCGTGGTTGCGCTGTTTGCGATCCTGCTGGCAGTGCGGGGGCCGCGCCGCCTGTTGCCTGCCACGTTTGCCGCTCTGTTCCTGATCTTCGCGGCGAGCGCGGCCTTCGGCGCCTATCACGCCGGCATAGAATGGGGCTTTTGGGCCGGACCTTCGAGCTGCACGGGAACGATCGCCAAGGCGAGCTCGATGCAGGAGTTCCTGCATGAGCTGAATACGATCAAGGTGGTGCGCTGCGACGCCGTGGCCATTCGGATCCTGGGCCTATCGCTCGCCGGCTGGAACGCGGTGATCTCGGTGGTGCTGGCGGGGATCGCGGCGTTGGGGATTATACGGGCGAGGTGAAGCGCCATCCTCTCCCGGAGGGAGAGGATGGCCCTGAGATTTATTCCGGGGGCGGGCGAGGTGTTAGCCTGTCTCAAGAAGGATCTGTAACCACTCATCCGCCCCGCTCCGCGGGGCACCTTCTCCCACAGGGAGAAGGAACACGCCATGTTTTACCCCTCCGTCACCATCTTCGCCCTTGCCCTCAGCTTCTCCGTCGCGCTTTTCAATTGCCCGCAGGCGGCGAGGATGTCGCGGCCGCGCGGTGTGCGAACGGGACTCGCGTAGCCGGCGTTGAAGACGATCTCGGAGAACGCCTCGATCTTCTCCCAGTCGGAACATTCGTATTTCGTGCCCGGCCAGGGATTGAACGGGATCAGGTTGATCTTGGCCGGAACGCCCTTCAGGAGCCGCACCAGCTCGCGCGCCTCGGCGGGCAAATCGTTGATACCTTTCAGCATCACGTATTCGAAGGTGACGCGCCGCGCGTTCGAAGCGCCGGGATAGGCGCGGCAGGCGGCGATCAACTCTTTCAGCGGATATTTCTTGTTGAGCGGCACCAGCTTGTCGCGCAACTCGTCGCGCACCGCGTGCAGCGAGATCGCCAGCATCGAGCCGGCCTCGGCGCCGAGCGGGCCGATCTGCGGCACGACGCCGGCCGTCGAGACGGTGATGCGCCGCTTGGAAACGGATAGGCCCTCGCCGTCGGCGAGCACACCGACGGCATCGCGCACATTCGCGAAATTGAACAGCGGCTCGCCCATGCCCATGAAGACAACGTTGGTGATCGGGCGCGTCTCGCCGCGCGGCAGCAACCCGTCCTGGGGCGGCACGAGGCCGGGAAAATCGCCGAGCTTTTCCCGCGCGATGATGAGTTGACCGACGATCTCGCGCGTCGTCAGGTTGCGCACGAGCTTTTGCGTACCCGTATGGCAGAAGCTGCAGGTGAGCGTGCAGCCGACCTGGCTCGAAATGCATAGCGTGCCGCGGTCGCTCTCGGGGATATAGACGCATTCGATCTCGGCGCCTTTGTCGCTCGCATCGACAGGAGCGAGGCGCAGCAGCCATTTGCGCGTCCCGTCCTGCGAGATCTGTTCGGTCACGACCTCGGGGCGCGTCAGGCTATAGTGCGCGGCGAGTTCGGCGCGCAGGCTCTTGCCGATGTTCAGCATCGCATCGAGACGCGTCGCGCCCTGAAAATAGAGCCAATGCCAAAGCTGGCCGACGCGCATGCGGATCTCGCGTTCCGCGACGCCGCGACGGCGCAGAATGTCGGCGAGTTCGGTGCGGGTTACGCCGGCGAGCGAGGGCAGCGTGGCTTGGGCGTCACAATCCGGCCGCAGAGGCGGTGAGGATGGCGGCGATGGTTCGTGAAAATTCATCGCCGCCTTCTACCACGCCCGGCGGCCATTCTCCAGGAATGGCGCGCACGCATAGGGGATGTTCATGCGCTGGATTGTCGTTGCCCTTTTGACGTTCCTCCCTGGCGCCGCCGTGGCGCAGGCCGCCTTGAAGGACTCGGTGCCGCACGTCACTGTGGTCGGCCGCGCCAGCACCGAGGTGGTGCCCGATATCGCCGTCCTTTCGCTCGCCGTCGTGACCGAAAAGCCGACGGCAAAGGAGGCAGCCGCCGAAAACGCTCAGGCCGCCCAAGCGCTCGTCGACGAAATCAAGGCGCAAGGGATCGACGCGCGCGACATTCAAACGAGTTCGGTCACCCTTACACCGATCTATACGGACATCGTCGGCCGAGACGAACGTAAATTGCGCGGCTATAGCGCGCGTAACAATTTCGAAGTTCGGATACGCGTGCTCGACAAGGCGGGCGCGATCGCGCGCGGATTGATCGACAAGGGAGCCAACGAGTTTGATGGCATCAGCTTCAACTACGAACACGAGGCCGAGGCCTACGACAAGCTGCGCGACGCGGCGATGCGCGATGCGCTCCGCCGAGCCAAAGATTATTTGCCGGCGGTTGGCCTCAAGCTCGGGCGTGTCCTCGGAATCGCTCCCAACGACGTTTCCGCGCCGCGGTTTGCACTTGCTGCGGGTTCGTCTGCGCCCGCCGCTGCCGTTCCAATCGAGCCGGGCGCGCTCACTCTCGAGACAGAAGTGCAGGTCACTTGGGAACTGACGCAATAAATGCGTTCATTCCGGCTTCGTTTCTTTGGTGCCCAGAGCGTCGGCGAGGCGCAGTTTCGCGGAGCCGGGCCGCAGCGGTTTCTGCTGGCTTTCATGCGGCGCCCAGCCGGAGAGAAACAGGAGCTCGAACGTCGCGCGCAGCCGCCCGTCCGCGTCGGCGTAGTCGCGCGCATATATCTCCGCGGCGCGCAGAAAAATTCGCCGCCGCGTCGGCCTGCGCAGCCGTTCGACGAGCACGTTGGTTGCGCCCATGCCGCGTAAGTCGGCAAGCAGCGCGAACATATGCGCGTAGCGCACGGTTAGCGGCTCGACGTCGGTGACGGGGAGCGCGAACCCGGCGCGCTGCAGCAGGCCTCCCATGTCGCGCACGTCGGCGAAGGGCGCAACGCGCGGCGACGTGCCGCCGGCGATCTCGATTTCCGCCGCCGCGAGCGCGGCACGCAATTCTTCGAGACTCCTGCCGCCGAGCAGGCAGCCGAGGAACAGTCCGTCGGGCCGCAGCGACCTGCGGATCTGCGCCAGCGCGCCCGACAGATCGTTGACGTTCTGCAAAGCCAGCGCCGATACGGCAAGATCGAACGAGGCGGCCTTGAAGGGCAGCAGCTCCTCGTCGCCGACGACACGCAGGAGCGAAGCCGGACCAAGTGCGCCCGGCAGCGGGGCTAGCCTGGTTACCACCGCATCGCCCGTTGCGAGCCGCGCGGCGAGCTGCGGCAGCGGCGTGCCGATGTCGGCGATGCCAGAAAAGTGCCGCTTCACCGCGCCGAGCCGGTCGCAGATTTCCTCGCCCGCCCGGTCGACCAGGAAGGCGGCCGGACCGACGGCAAGCGCGCGGGCCAGCCGGCGGCGCTGCAAGGTTCGATCGAAGATCAGAAAATCCGGCACGCGCTTCTCAATTCGCCACAGGTATATCCGGATGCAGCATATCGCGGCTGGCGTTCCGCCGAACCTGCTTTATGCTGAACCTATGGCTTACGACGTCGCCGAGGCACCCGAGGAGCGGGGCGCGTCCGCGCCGCGTTCCGCCCCGCTTCGTTCGTTGCGGCAGGCCGCGTCGGACTTGCGCGATCGTCTCCGGCGGCTCGGCGTGGCGGCGCTCGACCTCGTCTTTCCGCCTACCTGCCTTGCCTGCCGCAAGGCGACGGGGGACCACGGTGCGCTTTGCCCTGCCTGTTGGAGCCGCATCAATTTCATCGAGCGGCCCTATTGCGAACGGCTTGGCACGCCCTTTCCCTACGATCTGGGCATTGAAGGCCTGCATTCGCCCGAGGCGATCGCCGATCCGCCGGTCTATGCCCGCGCTCGCGCCGTAGCGCGGTTCGAGGAGGGCCCGGCGCGCACCCTCGTGCATCGCCTCAAATATAGCGATCGGATGGAGCTTGCGCGGCCGCTCGGTCTGTGGATGGCCCGTGCCGGGCAGGAAATCCTCGCCGAAGCCGACCTTCTCGTGCCCGTGCCGCTGCACCGCCGCCGGCTGATCTGGCGGCGGTTCAACCAGGCCAACGCGCTAGCGCTCTCAGTCGCACGCGCCTGCGGCAAGAAGGTCGATCCGTTCGTGCTCACCCGTGTCAAGCCGACGGCGCCACAGGTGGGCCTGTCGCGCGCCCAGCGCGCCACCAACGTGCAGGGAGCGTTCGCGGTGCCGGAGGAGGCACGGCTTTCGGTCGAGGGGCGGGCGGTCGTGCTCGTCGACGACGTGACGACCACCGGGGCGACGCTCAACGCCGCGGCCCGCGCTTTGCTTCGCGCCGGAGCGCAGCGCGTCGACGTGCTGGTCTTTGCGCGGGTTGTGAGGGGCGCATGAGTTCCCCATATTGCGCCCAGGTAGGTCGATTCGATGTCCGCTCCCGAGATCCTGATCTATACGACGCGCGCCTGTCCCTACTGCCGCATGGCGAAGGAACTTCTGCGGCGGCACGACCTCACCTATGAGGAAATTTTCGTCGATGAGGATTTCGAAGCGCGGACGGAGATGACGGAGAAGGCGCAAGGCCGCAGAACGGTTCCGCAAATCTTCTTCGGCGATGTGCATATCGGCGGCTGCGAGGAACTCTACGAGCTGCATACCAGCGGCGAGCTCGATACGCTCCTCGCCGGTAGCGCGCGCTGACTAGGCCGCCCGTTCCGCCGCAATCATATAATTCACATCCATGTCGCGGCTCTCCTGCCATTGGCCGGCGAGCGGACGGAAGACGACGCCGGTTTCGGCGATGACGCGCATTCCGGCAGCCTTCAGCGCCGCGGAGAGTTCGCGTGGCGTGACGAAATGCTCCCATTTGTGCGTGCCCTTTGGGAGCCAGCCCAGCACGTATTCGGCGCCAATGATTGCGAACAAATAGCTCTTTGCGGTCCGATTGAGCGTCGCAACGACGCATAGACCGTTCGGTCGCACCATGCGCGCGGCAACGGCGACGAAGGCTCTCCGATCGCGCACATGTTCGACCACTTCCATCGCAAGCACCGTGTCAAAGCTTCGGCCTTCCGCGGCGAGCGATTCGGCGGTGGTGCAGCGATAGTCGATTGCAAGCCCGGTCTGCTCGGCGTGGCGGCGGGCGACCGCGATATTCGTCGGGGCGGGATCGATCGCCGTCAGCGCGGCGCCGAGGCCGCTCAACGCCTCCGAAAGGATCCCCCCGCCGCAGCCGATGTCGAGGATTTCGAGCCCGGCAAGCGGCCGGTCCGCTTGCGGCTCGGGGAGGTTCTCCCGGAAGCGCTCGCTGAGCAGGCGGCCGAGAAAGGCGACCCGGACTGGATTGAACTGATGCAGCGCCCGCATCGGTCCGTGCGGGTCCCACCAGGTCTCGGCGAGCCGGTCGAAACGGACGATTTCCTCAGGATCGACGCTCGGAGCGTCTTGCGGCGGCATGCAGTCCTCCACGCGCAGGCAGGGCCAAATTGAACTCGGTCCCCCGGTAGTGTATAGGCGGCGCAGCCCTGCGGCGCGAGCACGTTGGTCATCGCGCCCGCCGATCCAGCACCGATTTTAGGAAAGCCCGCCGGACCCTATGGCCCGCCTCGTGATGAAATTCGGCGGTACTTCCGTCGCCGGGATCGATCGTATTCGCGGCGTCGCGCGCCACGTAAAGCGCGAGGTCGACGCCGGCGCGCAAGTGGCCGTGGTCGTCTCCGCGATGGCCGGCAAGACGGACGAGCTCGTCGCGCTCTGCCGCGATGCCGCGCATCACTTCGATCGGCGCGAATATGATTCCGTCGTCGCCTCCGGCGAGCAGGTGACGGCGGGACTTCTCGCCATCGCGCTGCAGGGCATCGGCATCCCGGCACGCTCCTGGCAAGGCTGGCAGATTCCCATTCTGACAACGCCGACGCCGGGCGCGGCGCGCATTACCAGCATCGACGGCGAGCGGCTCGTTGCCGATCTCGTCGAACGCAGGGAAGTGGCGATCATCGCCGGTTTCCAAGGGCTCAACAAAGAAACCGGCCGCGTGACCACGCTCGGTCGCGGCGGATCGGATACGAGCGCCGTGGCGATTGCTGCCGCTATCAAGGCCGACCGCTGCGATATATATACCGATGTCGACGGGGTCTATACGAGCGATCCTCGCGTCGTGCCGAAGGCGCGCCGGCTCGACCGCGTGACTTACGAGGAAATGTTGGAGATGGCCTCGCTCGGCGCGAAGGTGATGCAGGTCCGCTCCGTCGAGCTCGCCATGGTGAAGAAGGTGAAGACCTGCGTGCGTTCATCCTTCGACGATCCGGAGAGCCCCCGTTCCGGCACATTGATCTGCGACGAGGAGGACATCGTGGAGCAGCAGGTGGTTACCGGCATCGCATTCTCGCGTGACGAGGCGCAGATCACCTTGCGCCGCGTCGCCGACCGGCCGGGCGTCGCAGCGGCGATCTTCCTGCCGCTCGCCGAGGCGGGCATCAACGTCGATATGATCGTGCAGGTCGCCTCCGACGATACGGTCACGACCGACATCACGTTTACCGTCGCGAGCGCCGATTTCGACCGTGCCAAGGCAATTCTCGAAAAGACGAAAGCGCAGATCGGCTATGCTGCATTGCAGGGGGCGGGCGATGTGGCCAAAGTCTCGGCGATCGGCATCGGCATGCGCAGCCATGCCGGCGTGGCCGCAATCGCGTTCAAGGCGCTCTCCGAGAAAGGCATAAATATCAGGGCAATCACCACGTCGGAGATCAAAATCTCGGTATTGATCGACGCTGCCTATACGGAACTCGCGGTGCGCACGTTGCACGCGCTTTACGGCCTCGACAAAGCCTAGCTGGAGCGGAGAGCTTAGCGCGCGGTGCTGCGGCTCGTGCTTGCGGTCCGGAGTTTGCATTGGCTATAGAGGACAGTCCGCGATTTCGCAGTCGCAGGAAGTTTCCGCATAGCCGATAGACTTCTTTGCATTGGCCGCCATAACGTATTGTTTAGGACGTTTTCTAAAAGTGAGGCCGCGGAGCGGCCCCAATGGTTGGGAATTATCCGGGAACCTGCCTCCGGAGTGATTCGGCTTGGCCGATCTCCAGCGTGAGGCTCCTAAAAAGGAAATGGTTATGCGTGGCCCCATCGGCGGACCGCGACTGCTGTTGCGACGGCTTCGCGAAGTCATGGCGGAGCCGATCAGCCCGCAGGACCGGCTGGACAAGATCGTCGTCCACATCGCTGCCAACATGGTGGCGGAGGTGTGCTCGGTCTATGTGCTGCGCGCCGACGGCCGGCTCGAACTGTTCGCGACCGAGGGCTTAAACCGCGAAGCCGTCCATTTGACGACGATGCGCAAGGGCGAGGGCCTCGTCGGCCTGATCGCCGAGACGGCCGAGCCTATGGCGCTCGCCGACGCGCAGCACCATCCCTCGTTCTCCTACCGGCCGGAAACCGGCGAAGAGATCTACTCCTCGTTCCTCGGCGTGCCGGTCTTGCGCGGCGGCATCACGCTGGGCGTGCTCGTCGTGCAAAACCGCGTGCGGCGCATCTATTCGGAAGAGGAAATCGAAGCGCTGCAGACGACGGCGATGCTGCTCGCCGAAATGGTCGCCTCGGGCGAATTGCAGGCGATCGGCCTGCTCGACACCGAGATGGCGCTGCATAGGCCGCTGGCGCTTAAGGGAGTGCCGATCGCCGAAGGCGTCGGGCTCGGGCACGTGGTGCTGCACGAGCCGCGCATCATCGTCAAACAGCTCGTCGCCGAAGACGTGAAGGCCGAGACCGAACGGCTTGAAGCGGCGATCGACGCGGTGCGCCAATCGATCGATCAGTTGATCGAACGCGGCGACGTCGGCCCGGGCGAACATCGCGAAGTGCTCGAAGCATTCCGCATGTTTGCCTACGACCGCGGCTGGATCCGGCGGCTGCGCGAAGCGGTGGCCACCGGGCTCACCGCGGAGGCGGCGGCCGAACGCGTGCAGAGCGACGCGCGCGCCAAGCTGCAACGCCAGACGGATCCCTACATGCGCGAGCGCCTTCACGATCTCGACGATCTGGCCAATCGTCTTCTCTACCAGCTCGCCGGACGCAGCTTCGTGACGGCGCACGCGGATCTGCCGGACAATGCGATCATCGTGGCGCGCACCATGGGGCCGGCGGCGCTGCTCGATTATGATCGCAGCAAATTGCGCGGCCTGGTGCTCGAAGACGCAGGCGCATCGAGCCATGTCGCCATCGTGGCACGCGCGCTGGGAATCGCCACGGTCGGCGAGGTGACGAACATCGTCGGGCTCGTCGACCCGGGCGATGCGTTGATTGTCGATGGAACGTCGGGCGACGTGCATGTCCGGCCGTCCCAGGACGTCGAGAATGCCTACGCCGAGAAGGCGCGGCTGCGCGCCCGCCGCCAGGAGCAATATCACAAACTGCGCGATAAGCCCGCCGTTACCAAGGATGGCGTGACGGTCGAACTGCACATGAACGCCGGACTGCTCGTCGATCTGCCGCACGTCGAAGAGACCGGCGCCGTCTCGATCGGCCTCTTCCGCACCGAGCTGCAGTTCATGATCGTCTCGCAGTTACCGGGCATGCGCCAACAGCAGGCGTTCTACAAGGCCGCGTTCGAAGCGGTGCCGGATAAGCCCATTACCTTCCGCACGTTGGACATCGGTTCCGACAAGGTGCTGCCCTACATGACCAAGGTCGAAGAGGAGAATCCGGCGCTCGGCTGGCGGGCGATCCGGATCGGACTCGATCGCCCGGCGTTGTTGCGCATGCAGTTGCGCGCTCTGCTCAGGGCGGGCGCCGATCGGGAGGTGCGCATCATGTTCCCGATGATTGCGACGGTCTCCGAGTTCGAGGCCGCCAAAGGGCTCGCCGAACGCGAGGTCGCCTATTTGACGCGCCACGGCTACCGCCTGCCGAGCGATCTCAAGCTCGGCGCCATGGTGGAGGTACCGGCGATCTTGTGGCAGCTCGATGAGATCTGCGCGCGCGCCGATTTCATCTCCGTCGGGACCAATGATCTTGTCCAGTATCTTTTCGCCGCGGACCGCGACAACAAACGCGTCGCAGGGCGTTTCGATTCCCTCTCCGCGCCGGTTTTGCGCGCCCTGAAGGTCGTCGTCGAGAAGGCACGCAACAACAAAACGCCGCTGACGCTATGCGGTGAGATGGCGGGAAAGCCGATCGATGCGCTGGCGCTGCTAGCGATCGGCTTTCGTTCTCTCTCCATGTCGCCGGCTTCCATCGGGCCGGTAAAGGC
The DNA here is from genome assembly GCA_963697785.1 of uncultured Alphaproteobacteria bacterium. Lineage (GTDB taxonomy): Bacteria > Pseudomonadota > Alphaproteobacteria > Rhizobiales > Beijerinckiaceae > Methylovirgula. Next base: position 79,507 of record OY969098.1, read on the forward strand.
GATGATTTTGGCAACCGACCTCGATGCGGCGAGCAAGTTCGTCGGCAATCTCATCGAAACGCACGACGCGGCCCATTCGCTGCGCGACGATCTGCATCGCTTCGCCGCGGCGCATCGTATCCCGGTGTAGTTATCCGTCCGACGGCGCTGGGCACATGAATGCTCTTCTCAACCTAGGCGCGAGGCCTTAGTTTCAACGCGTCTCCGCTCCGTGTGATCCAACCCATGCTGCCGCAAGAAAAGCTCGATCTCATCCTGCGCCGTCACGCCGAGATCTCCGACCGGCTCGCCGCCGGCCCGGAGTCCGCGGTCTTCGTCGCTTTGTCGCGCGAGCTCGCCGAGATCGACGACGTGGTTGCCGTGATTCGCGACTATCGCGTCGCACAAAAGGACATCGCCGGCGTCGAGGCCATCCTCACCGATACTGCGCTCGATTCGGAGATGCGCGCGCTCGCCGAAGCCGAACGGCAGGACTCGCGCAGCCGGCTCGCGGCGCTCGAGCAAAGATTGCGGATCGCGCTTCTACCCAAGGACGCGGCCGACGAAAAGAGCGCCATCCTCGAAATTCGCGCCGGCACCGGCGGCGACGAGGCGGCGCTGTTCGCCGGCGATCTCTTCCGCATGTACCAGCGTTACGCGGAACTCAAAGGCTGGCGCGCCGAGATCCTTTCGGCGAGCGAAGGTACGCTCGGCGGCTTTAAGGAGATCATCGCCGGGATCGAGGGTCGCGGCGTCTTCGCGCGGCTCAAATTCGAATCGGGCGTGCATCGCGTGCAGCGCGTGCCGGAGACCGAAACGCAAGGCCGCATCCACACCTCGGCCGCCACGGTCGCGGTGCTGCCGGAAGCCGAAGACATCGACGTCGACATCAACGAAGCCGATCTCAGGATCGACACGATGCGCGCCCAGGGCGCCGGCGGCCAGCACGTCAACAAGACGGAGTCGGCGGTCCGCATCACGCATCTGCCGACCAACACGATCGTCTTCGTGCAGGACGAGCGGTCACAGCACAAGAATAGGGCCCGGGCGATGGCGCTGTTGCGCGCCCGCCTCTACGATATGCAACGGCAAAAGCGCGACGCCGAACGCGCCGCGGATCGGCGCGCGCAGGTGGGCTCCGGCGATCGTTCCGAGCGCATCCGCACCTACAATTTCCCGCAAGGCCGCGTCACCGATCACCGCATCAATCTGACGCTCTATAAGCTCGACAAAATCCTGAGCGGCGAGGCGCTCGACGAGATCATCGATGCGCTCATCACGCATCACCAGGCGGAATTGCTGGCGAGCGAGAAATGAGATCGGTGGCACGCATACCTTCTTAAACTAAGGAACTGATCGCGAGCGGCGCAGCCGAGGAATTACGGCCGGCAGGTTGGCTCAATCCGCGGAAGGCGCTTCCGGCCGAGCTGCCGGTGATTTCCGTCGAAGAAGGCTCACGAACACCCCGGCGAGAAACGCATCGAGCGCGGCGAAGATCACGTTGCGGGCAAGTTCATCGGGCGCCCAAGCCCCGTGATGGGTAAAGGCATAAACGGAGATTACGAAGGTCGCGACCAACAGAGCCGCGAGCGCGCCGAGCGACGTTGCCTGTCGAATGATCGTCAAGCCGATAAGCGGCGCCATCAGCGCCGCCGAGATCGTCAATGCGAGCGCGATGCAAAGCTGCGGATCGTCTACGCCATTGGCAAGTGCGGCGGCTGCGACGGCGATGAGCAGGAGCGCGAGGCCGCGTGCATAGGCCAATCGTCGGCTCGCGGGTCCAAATCTGCGCCGCTTACGGGCGAAGATGTCGTGGCCGACGCTGGTCGCGAAAGATTGCACGCCCGCCGCCGCCACCGCGACGCCGAGCGCAATCGCGAAGACCGCCGCAAGGGCCGCCAGCGTCGGCCCCGCATGCCGCAGGAGGGGAAGGTTTTCGAGGAGATATCGCGTGTCGGCGCCGACGTCTTGCAACCGCAAGACCCCGTCGAAGCCGGCCTCTGACCCGCAGGTTCCGGCGATCTCGCTCGAAACTGCGGAATGCAGGCCGCAGATCGAGATCGCGCCCCGTTCGCTCGCGGCGAGAATGTCGGCGGACAGATTGGCGGGTTCGTGGCCGACCAGCGCCGTGTCAAGCGTCAGGGTCGAGCGGGCCATGGTCAGCGCGGCGAGCGCCGCGATCAATCCGACGAAAACCAACGCGAACAAGCCGCTGCGCGACGTTCTCGACCGATCGCGGCTGCCGAGGAGGGGACCGAACAACGGCGCTAGTGTCGCGAGTCCCAGCGCAACGACGGTCACGATGGCTGGTTCGATCCGCAAGTGTTGGCCCGCGCCGCTCACTTCGCCGAAACGCGCGATCGCGACCGAAAAGGGCATCGTTTCGCGCGGCGCAGATAGCACAAGCGGCAGGCCGAGCGCCGCCAAGGTGACGACCGCTGAGCCGGCAGCGAGCCAGATCACGCCGGAAAGTCCGCCCGGTACGATCAGCAGAACGAGCAAAATTCCGAGCACCGCAACGCCGAGCGTCGGGCTCGCGCCGGTCACGGCGAGGAAGGCGCGCAACGCCACCCCGTAACCGCCGATCGCGACCAGCGCCGCGGCGAGCGCCGCGATCGCGGCGATCGCAACCCGCGCCACAGGATGAGGAAAGCGCGATGCCGCGAGATCGACGACGGAGGCAGCACCGCAATGACGCAGATAGGGACCCGTCACGAAAGCCGTGCAGACGAGGCCGATGCCAAATCCCGCCGCAAGCGAGCCGAAGCCCACGCCTTCCGGCAAAGGCGGCAGAAACGGCAGGAACAATCCCGCCGCAATTCCGGCATAGGAAAGTCCCGCATAGGGCGGCGGCAGAGTACCGGCATAGAAATCGGCCGGACGCATGGTGCGCAACAGCGCGGCCGTGATCAGGAACTCGGAGAACACGAGGGCGCCGACGCACGACCGGAGCGCGGCGGCGGGTAAACCAACGCGCTCGAGCAAAGCTAAAAGGCCCAGTCCGATCGCGAAGGCGGCGAGCGCGAAGCTGAAGCCGCCGTCGATTCGCGTCCGGATCAGGCTGGCGTCGATGTCCTGCTGCGTCATGAATGACCCAAAGAGAAGCGCTTGCCAGGCGCGGCGCGGCAGTCGAGAATAGCGGAAGTCGCAGGGCGTCGCACGGCGGATCCGACACATCGCATGACCGACGAAACAAAACCAGCATCGGCCTGGTCGACGCCCCCAACCGGCGCACCGCGCTGGCGGCATGAAGCGCCGCTGGCGCGCTTCCTGGGCGGCACGCCGTCGGTCGTCGCGCTGAAGTTGTTCTTTCTGTCGTTGATCGTCGGCGCACTGCTGATGTGGCTCGACATCCGGCCGGTCGATCTCGTCCAAGAGGCGATCCGCTTCGCCCGGCGCATCTGGTCGATGGGCTTCGATGCGCTGCGCGAAATGGGCGACTATATCGTGGCCGGAGCGATGATCGTGGTGCCGATCTGGCTGATCGCGCGGCTTCTCAATTGGCGCGGCCCGCGCTGAGAAGTCAGCCGAGGTCCGCGTCTGTAATTCTCGCCTCGGCCCAATCCTCGGCGGCGCTGCCGCGCGCCTCCGCGAGTTGGCGCAGGCCCGCTGCTTCGACTTTGGCGAGAAGCCCGCGCTTGATCTCTTCGACGAGCTTCGGCCCTTCGAAAATAAGCGCGGAATAAAGCTCGATGAGGCTGGCGCCGGCTTCGATCTTGGCGAAAGCTGTCGCCGCGTCCTCGACCCCGCCGATGCCGATCAGAGGAAACTGATTTTCGACGCGCAGATAGGTTTGCGCGAGGAGTCGCGTCGAAAGTGTGAACAGCGGCCGTCCCGAAAGGCCGCCTTGCTGTTTGGCCTGCTCCGTGTCGACGAGATCGGGCGGGCGCGCAAGCGTCGTGTTCGAGACGGCGAGAGCATCGATGCGGTGCGCGCGGCACACTTGCACGATGCCATCGAGCTCTTCGAGCGTCAGGTCGGGAGCGATCTTGACGATGACCGGGCGGCGCCGCGGCGCCGCGTCGCGCGCCGCGAGCACACGCGGCAGAAGATCGTTCAGCTCCTGCTGGCGCTGCAGATCGCGCAACCCCGGCGTGTTCGGCGAGGAAATATTGATGACGAAGAACTGCGCGACGTCGGCAAAAGCCTCGATGCCGGCGACGTAATCGGCGATGCGGTCCCCCGAATCCCAGTTGGCGCCGAGGTTCACGGCGAGGATGCCGGGGCTGGCACGGCGCGCCGCGAGCCGGCGATGCACGGCCGCGTGTCCGGCGCTGTTGAAGCCGAGCCGGTTGACCACGGCACGGTCGTCGCGCAGCCGGAAGACACGCGGGCGCGGGTTGCCGCGTTGCGGGCGCGGCGTCACGGTGCCCACTTCGACGAACGCAAAGCCGAGCCACAACATCGCGGCGGCGACTTCGCCGTTCTTGTCGAACCCGGCGGCGAGGCCGAGCGGATTGGGAAAATCGAGGCCGAAGACGCTCACCGCGAGGCGCGGATCGTCGGGCGGCTGCGGCGCTGGGTGTAGGAGCGCCAGCGCCCGGATTGTCAGCCGGTGCGCGAATTCGGGCCTGAGCCGCAACAACAGGCGCTGCGCGACGGCCTCGTAGAGAAAGAGCGGCGCGCTCAAGCGACGAAACCTTGCAAGGAAGGCGACGAGCTCACGATTTCTCCCCCTCGAAGCCAAATAGCTCCTCCGGCGACAGATGAAAGGCATTCTCTTCCGCCGGAAAGCGCCGTTCGCGCACGTCGCGGACATAGTCCACCAGCGCTTCGCCGATCTGCGCGCCGATTTCCGCGTAGCGCCGGTTATGGCGGAAATTCGCCTGCGTCACGCCAAGCAGGTCGTTGACGACCAGCACTTGGCCGTCGGTCATGGGCCCCGCGCCGATGCCGATGGTCGGCGCGGCGATTGCTTTCGTAATGCGGTCCGCGACCTCCGCGGGGATCAGTTCCAGCACCAGCAGAGAAATGCCGGCCGCATCGAGCGCGCGCGCATCGGCAAGCAATTGCGCGGCCTCCTCGATGGAGCGGCCCTTCAGGCGCTTTTCCGGGTGGTGCTGCGGCTCTAGGCCGAGGTGACCGCAAGAAGCGATTCCGGCCGCCGTCAACGCCGCGGCGATTTCCGGACGCGGGCCTTCGAATTTCACCACATCGGCGCCCGCTTCGATCAGCTTTCTGGCGTTCGCCACCGCCGCAGTGGGCTCCTCATAGCTGCGAAAAGGCAGATCGGCGACAATCGGCGTTTGCGGCGCGCCGCGCCGTACGGCGCGCACATGATGGGCGATATCCGCAAGCGTTACTTGCTTCTCGCTCGCATAGCCCAGAACGTTGGTGCCGACGCTGTCGCCGACGAGAATGAGATCGATGCCGGCCGCAGCCTCGGCCTTGGCGGTTGGATAATCGTAAGCGGTGAGCACGGCGATCGGTCTGCCCTGTCGCTTCCTCTCGAAAAATGTCGCTTTGCTCATGCCGATTGAAAACTCGCGCCGCGCTCTGTGAATCCTGTGGACAGCCCTACCCGCGGCCATGCCGCTTATCTATAGTGACGGGCCGCGAACCTAAAGGCGCCGATGCGATTCCCTGCCTCCTTTCTCGATGAGCTCAAAGCGAAGCTGCCTGTCTCGGAGGTGGTGCGCAAACGCGTCAAACTGATGAAGGCGGGCCGCGAATGGCGCGGGCTCTCCCCATTCAATGCCGAGCGTACGCCGTCTTTTTTCGTCAATGACCAGAAAATGGCTTGGTTCGACCATTCCGCCGGCAAAAACGGGAATATCTTTGATTTTGTCATGGAAACCGAGGGCTTAAGCTTTCCCGAAACGGTCGCCCGTCTGGCCGAGCAGGCGGGGCTCGCTTTGCCGCGCATGTCGCCCGAGGCGGAGGCGCGCGAGAAAGAGCGCGCCAGCCTCTACGACGTGCTCGAACTGGCGGCGAAATATTTTGCGGCGGAACTTGCCGGACGCGCTGGCGCCAAGGCCCGCGACTACCTCGCGCAGCGCGGGCTCAAGCCGGATGTCCTGGCGGAATTTCGGCTGGGCTACGCGGGGCCGGAGAAATACGCGTTGCGCGATCATCTCGCCGGCAAAGGCGTCGGCGTCGAGGCGATGATCGAATCGGGGCTTTTGATCCACGGCGAGGACATCGCCGTCCCCTACGATCGGTTCCGGGAGCGCGTGATGTTTCCGATCGCCGACCGGCGCGGCCGCGTCATCGCGTTCGGCGGACGGGCGCTCGGCGCCGAGATCCAACCTAAATATCTCAATTCCCCCGAGACGCCGCTCTTCCACAAAGGCGCGATTCTCTACAACCATCATAAAGCGCGCCAAGCCGCGCATGAGCGGGGCGCGGTAATCGCCGTCGAGGGCTACGTCGATGCGATCTCGATGTCAGCCGCCGGCTTCCCGAACATAGTGGCGCCGCTTGGCACGGCGCTGACTCCCGAGCAATGCGCGCTTCTGTGGACGATGGCGGAAGAGCCGGTGCTTTGTTTCGACGGCGACCGCGCCGGCCGCAAGGCCGCCTATCGTGCCATCGACATGGCGCTGCCGCTGATCGGCGTCGGGCGATCGCTGCGCTTTGCGCTGCTGCCCGAGGGCCAGGACCCCGACGATCTTGCGCGCGGCGGAGGCTCCGGCGCCGTCGGCGAGGTGCTTGCGGCCGCTTCGCCGCTCGTCGAGCTCATCTGGCAGCGTGAGAGCGAAGCGCAGGCGCTTGCGACGCCGGAGCACCGCGCCGGGTTCGAACGCCGGCTCGCCAATCTCTGCGCCGAGATCCGCGACGAAACATTGCGGCGCCATTATCAAGCGGAATTCCGCAGCCGTCTCGCGGCGCTGTTCGCCCCGGCGCAGCCCGCCTACGGCCGCCGCCCGCAACGCTTTGCGGGCACCCGGCGCGGATGGCGTGGCGAAGAAGGACCGCAAACCTATCTCCTGCAGCCGTTGCAAATCGGCGCCAGCTTAGCGCGCTCGCCGCTGCTGCGCGCCGAACTCACCGGGATATCCGCTCGCGAGGCATTGATTTTGTTGATCTTTCTCAATCATCCCCAGCTTCTCGACGGATATAGCGAACCGCTCGCCGAGCTTGAGCTTCGTAGTTCCGATGCGCAGGCGCTGCGCCAGAAATTGCTCGACCTCTCGGCGGATCGACACTTCGATGCCGACGAGCTGGGGGCGGAGATCGAACGCGCCGGGCTCGGCTCCGCGCGGCGCAAGCTCGAGTCCCGCGTCGGCCATGCAAGCCTGTGGACGGTCGCGCCTGAGGCCGCCGACAGCGACGCCGAGGAATCTCTCAAACAAGCGCTGGCCTTGCACCGTAAGATGCGGGCCCTACATAGGGAACTGGTCTTGGCGGAGGCGGCTTTAGCAGGGGATACGAGCGAGATCAATCTTGCGCGGCTGAAGTCTATCCAAGAGCAATTGTCGGTACTGGTGGGGACCGAAGCCATCGTCGAGGGCTTCGGCGCGGCTTCCGGTCGACAAAGCGGGATTTTGTGAGGGATTTCCTGGTGGGTCCGCTTGTCCGGAGAAGCGGCTGAGGCAAGTATGCGTTTGCCTGCTCGGCGGAGGAAGGATCAGCAGGATAGCGATTGCGACGCGACCGCCTGGCCTGTGCATTGCGGGGAGTGCCGGTTGCGGTCTTCAGCGAATGCAATCGTGCTTCATCCCGGTACATGGATGGGCGGTCTGCAGGGCCGCGAACCATGACGCGCTGCTCGGCGCGAGCGAAGCGCAACTCGGATCGATAGAGGATGGAATGGCGAAGAAAGACAACGAAAAAACCGAAACCGAAGGCGCCGCCGTCGAAACGACCGATAGTCCGCTCCTCGATCTTTCGGATGCCGCCGTCAAGCGGATGATCAAGCTCGCCAAGAAGCGCGGCTTTGTCACCTATCGCGAATTGAATGCCGTGCTGCCGTCCGAGGAAGTCAATTCCGAGCAGATCGAAGACATTCTCGCAATGCTCAACGAAATGGGCATCAACGTCATCGAAAGCGAGGAAGCCGAAGAGGCCGACGCCGAAGAGGGCGAAGAGGAGGAGATCGAAGGCGGCGAGCTCGTCGAGATCACCCAGCCCAAGGCGCTCGCCACCAAATCCTCCGAGCCCGCCGACCGCACCGACGATCCGGTGCGCATGTATCTGCGCGAAATGGGCTGCGTCGAGCTTCTGTCGCGCGAGGGCGAGATCGCGATTGCCAAGCGCATCGAGGCCGGGCGCGAGGCGATGATCGCCGGGCTCTGCGAAAGCCCGCTGACCTTCCAGGCGATCATCATCTGGCGCGACGAACTGAACGACGGCAAGGTTCTCTTGCGCGACATCATCGATCTCGAAGCAACCTATGCCGGCCCCGACGGCAAGAACACGCCGAAGATCGACATGACCGCGCCGGGAGCCGCCGAGGCGCTCGCCGCGCAGCGCGCGCCCGCCACCGCGCCGCTCACCCCGCCCGCTGGCCTGCGCCCCGCCGCCCAGGAAGACGGCGATACGCCGCCGCTCGAAGAAGCCTTCGATGACGACGAGGATATGGAGAATTCCGTATCGCTCTCGGCGATGGAAGCCGAACTCAAGCCGAAAGTGCTCGACACGTTCGATCGCATCGCCGACGCCTATAAGAAACTCAACAAGCTGCAGGTGCAGAACGTCGAAAACAAGCTCAAAAACGAGACGCTCACCCCCGCGCAGGAGCGCCGCTACAAGACGCTGAAGAAAGAAATCGTCACCGACGTCAAATCGCTATCGCTGAATCAGAACCGCATCGATGCGCTCGTCGAACAGCTTTACGACATCAACAAGCGGCTGATCGGCTTCGAGACCAAGCTGCTGCGCCAAGCGGAAGAGAGCGGCGTCGCGCGCGAGGATTTCCTGAAGGCCTACCAGAATTCGGAGCTCGATCCGAAATGGCTGCTGCGCGTCTCCAAGCTCGGCGGCCGCGGCTGGAAGGATTTCGTCACCCGCCGCAAGGAGCGCATCCGCGGGATCCGCAGCGACATCCACGGGCTTGCCACCGAGACGGGGCTCGAAATCCAGGAATTCCGCAAGATCGTGCACGTCGTCCAAAAGGGCGAGCGCGAGGCGCGCCAGGCGAAGAAAGAAATGGTCGAGGCGAACCTGCGGCTGGTGATCTCGATCGCCAAGAAATATACCAACCGCGGTCTTCAATTCCTCGATCTCATCCAGGAAGGCAACATCGGCCTCATGAAGGCGGTCGATAAGTTCGAATACCGGCGCGGCTATAAATTCTCGACCTATGCCACCTGGTGGATTCGGCAGGCGATCACCCGCTCGATTGCCGATCAAGCGCGCACCATCCGCATTCCCGTGCACATGATCGAGACGATCAACAAGATCGTGCGCACCTCGCGCCAGATGCTGCACGAGATCGGCCGCGAGCCGACGCCCGAGGAACTCGCCGAAAAGCTCGCCATGCCGCTCGAAAAAGTGCGCAAGGTTCTAAAGATCGCCAAGGAGCCGATTTCGCTCGAGACGCCGATCGGCGATGAAGAGGATTCGCATCTCGGCGATTTCATCGAGGACAAGAACGCGATTTTGCCGATCGACGCGGCGATCCAATCGAACCTGCGCGAGACCACCACGCGCGTCCTCGCCTCGCTGACCCCGCGCGAGGAGCGCGTGCTGCGCATGCGCTTCGGCATCGGCATGAACACCGACCACACGCTCGAAGAAGTCGGCCAGCAGTTCTCGGTGACGCGCGAACGCATCCGCCAGATCGAGGCCAAGGCGCTGCGCAAGTTGAAGCATCCGAGCCGGAGCCGGAAGCTGCGGAGCTTTTTGGATAATTAAGGCCTGAAAGGCGGCTGGCGTTAAGCCGCCGCATCGAGCCGTACGATCTCCGCGTCGATGCGCAGGCGCCAGCTTGCGGCTTCTTCCTGATCCGCGAGCAGATCGCAGAGATAAGAGAAAGTCTTTTCGCGATGCAGCCGGACTATCACCGGCTCCCATGGCCAAGTCGCGGACTTCTGCATTTGCGCGAAAAGGTCTTCGAGGCGATTGCGCACGTGCTGCTGATCTGGAACATAGGCCTGCGCAGCAAGTTTATCGTCGGCGAAGAAATCAGCCTGCGCGGCTGCTCCGGATGGATCGTTTTCGTCCAAATCGCTCATCCAACATAATCCGCAAATCAAGTGTCGAGGCGATTCTAACCTCCATCCTTGGAGCCGTCATATCCGATGCGATGCTTTATGCCCGTTATCCTCTGTCGGGAAAGGCTATGCGGTAGGCCTTATCGATCGCGGCCATCTGATCGATGGTGAAGGCGAGGCTGTCGGCTACCGCGGCGACATGATTGATTTCGTCGAGCGATAGCACGCGGCCCTTGCGCGACTTCAGATATTTGTCGAGCACTGATAGCCGCCGATATGAAAATCCCAGACGTTCTGCGGCACCGGCTGGAAAAACTGAGTCTTGTTGATCCAGATTGCTTGCTCTTCCGGCGAATAGCGCACCGCCTCGACTGTGTGATCCCCCTTGCCGTGATAGGCAGCCAGGCCCCGTCGCGGGAATTCGCGTAAGAGATGCGCCTGCACAAGCGCCCAGCCGAGTTTTGAAAGAGCTTCGCCTGTGTTCTTCCTCGTCGGAAGCCCGCACCTTACGGCTGATTGCCTTGCGCCGCCGGAACGAAAGATCTTCGTGAATGGCGGGAAGATCCAGGCTGTTCACGATGGATAGAATTTCCTCTACTACCCAGCGTACATCACGGTATTCGTCTTTCCCGAGCTCGGCGACGAATTCAACCAGTTCGCGGATGAGCCGAAACGATCCGGGCACATATTGCCGCGCATTGTTTAGGGTCACCGGCTCGGAATCTGAATTGATCCGCGCGAGAAACAGGCCGTAAGCCAACATTTGCGCGAAGGCGTCGGCGAATTCCTTCAGCGTTAGCTCATGGAAGATCTGGTCGCGGAAGACTTGAAAAAGCCCGTAAAGCCGCCCTTCTTTGTGCTCGCGTTCTTGCCGGATGAGCTCTTCACCCAGATAGTCGCGCAACAATTTGCTGCGCGTGGCGAGTTCCAACGCCAGCTGCTGCGCGCGACCGATGCCTTCCGGCGCCGTCGAGAAGAAAGCGGCGATCAGCTTTGCGACTGCTTCGGCCCGCTCCGGCACGACCCGAAGCGTGCGTCCTTCAAGATCGGTCTGATAAGCGAGAATCTCGCGGCCCTTCACCCGCTCGCGGTCGATCCAGATCCACTGTAGATAATCCGTGACGATTATATTGTCCGAGAGCGTTCGGTAGCGCTTGATCTGGTCCGACTTGAGAACCTTGTCGAGATTGGCGCCGATTTCCTTAGCCTCGACATAGCCCAGAATCATGCCTTGGCGCGTGATTTTGAAGTCCGGCGCACCTTTGTCTGGTTCGCGTTTCGGCTCATGCTGGACGGTTATCCTTTGGCCGGTTTCGGAGGCGAAGTGGTTCAGAAGCGTTTCGAGTGCCGATCGGTCGGTGTGTTCGGTATGCTCGCTGAGAGGAATCTCGCGGAGTTTGCGCAGATAGGCGTCAAATGGGGTGACCATCGGCTTTTAGAATCCGCGAGAGTTCATTCAACGTTAATATTGATTGGGGGTTAGCGGAAGGGCGACGGCGAGCCGCGTGATAAGCCCTGCGAGCTATGGCGTCAAAATCCTCCACATTCGCCCCATCCTCCGTCCTTACACGATTGCCGTAGGGGCGTTTTAACCTCTTCCTGCTTCTCTGCTCCGGCCTGAAACCCCAAGCGGAGCAGCCCGTTGCAGACCTTCGACGCCGTCATCGTCGGCGCCGGCCCAGCCGGTCTGACCACCGCCTATAGCCTCGCCAAGGCCGGGCGCAGCGTCCTCGTCGTCGAGCAGGATCCGCGCTACGTCGGCGGCATCAGCCGCACGGTGAACTACAAGGGCTTCCTGTTCGACATCGGCGGCCACCGCTTCTTTTCCAAATCCAAGGAAGTGGTCGATCTATGGAACGAGATCCTGCCCAACGATTTCATCGAGCGGCCGCGCCTGTCGCGCATCTTCTACCGCAGCCAATTCTATTCCTATCCGCTCAAGGCCTTCGAGGCGCTCAACAAGCTCGGCTTGGCGCAAAGCGCGCTCTGTCTCGCCTCGTTTGTGTTCGCGCGCGTCTTTCCGATCCGCAATCCGCGCACGGTGCACGAATGGCTGCGCAATCAATTCGGCGAGCGGCTCTTTAGGGTCTTCTTCAAGACATATACGGAAAAAGTCTGGGGCATGAGCTGCGACGAGATCTCGGCCGAGTGGGCCGCGCAGCGCATCAAGGGCCTCGATCTAAGCGCCGCGATCCTCGACGCGCTCGGCCGCTCGCTCGGTCGCAAGCGGGAAGGCGCGGTCGCCAAGACGCTCATCGAATCCTTCCGCTATCCGCGCCGCGGCCCCGGCATGATGTGGGAGGCCTGCGCCGCCAGGATCAAGAAGCTCGGAGGCGAGATCCTCATGGACCGCAAGCTCGCCTCGCTCGCTTACGATGCACACGGCCACGCATGGTCGGTCGCCGTCGAAACCGGCGCCGGCGTTTGCGAAACTTTTTCTGCCAAGCACGTCGTCTCCTCGGCGCCGGTACGCGAGCTGATCGGCGCGCTGCGGCCCACGGCCTTGAGCCTCCTGCACGCGCGCGAACTCAAATATCGCGACTTCCTCACCGTCGTCCTCATCGGCGAAAGCACCGTCGATCTCCCCGACAATTGGATCTACATCCACGACCCGAAGGTGAAGGTCGGCCGCGTGCAGAATTTCCGCTCCTGGTCGCCAGACATGATCCCGGATGCGACCTCGACCTGCCTGGGGCTCGAATATTTCTGCTTTGAGGGCGACGGACTGTGGGCCTCGCCGGACGAAGATCTGATAGCGCTCGCCAAAGACGAGATTGGCAGCATCGGCCTCATGAACGCTGCGGATGTTCGCGACGCTTGCGTGGTGCGGCAGAAGAAGGCCTATCCCGTCTACGACGAGACGTACGCGCGGAACATGAAAATGGTCCGCACCGAACTCGCGCTGCGCTATCCCAATCTACATCTCGTCGGCCGCAACGGCATGCACAAATACAACAACCAGGATCATGCGATGATGACCGGCATGCTCACCGCCGCGAACATCATCGCCGGCGAGACGCTCTACGACGTCTGGCAGGTCAACGAGGACGCCGAATATAGCGAAGCCGGTGGTTCCGGCGCCGAGGAGGCGCTGAAGAGCCTGCGCCTCGTTCCCAAGAAGGCGGCCTGAGCATGGACAGTTCCGCAGTCAAGCCGGCGGTGCTCGCTTCGGGCGGCGGCTGCCGCCAAGAGTGGCGCGCCGGCGCGCGTCTATTAGCCTCGGATCTCGCCGGTTATGGCGTCTGCAGTGCCGCCGCGTTGGCGCTCGATTGGTCGCTCTTGATCCTTCTCGTCCAGGCCGGCGTATATTATCTCCTCGCGTCGACGATTAGCTTCACGGCCGGGCTGGTTCTAGCTTATGCGGGCAGCGTCCTCTTCGTCTTTCGTGGCCGCCGCGCCCGCACAGTCCGGGCGGAGATCGCCGGCTTCGTTGGCATCGGCATCGCCGGTCTGGCGCTGAACCAGGTACTGCTGTTCTTCTTCGTACACGGTTGCGGGCTCGAGGTCGCGCTCGCCAAGGCGCCGACCGCTGCTTGCGTCTTCACGTTTAATTTTCTGCTGCGTCGCGCGCTGCTCTTTACGGCAGCGCCGCGCACCGAATGAAGGCGCGCCATGTCTTTCTCGCTCGGTATGGAACGACGGCGGGCCGAAGGCGCTGCTCCGGTCGCGACGCCTAATGGAAAATTCGGCCATGCGGTTGCATGGTTCAAGCAATCCGTCGCTGACGGCGCGATCTTTCTGCCGCTGATCGCTATCGCGTTCTGGGTCCTGACGCATCCCTATCCGGGTATCATGGGAGACGCGAGCGCCTATGTCGGCCGCGCGCTCGCCGATCTCCACCCGGCGGGGATCGGCCGCGACATGATGTTCGTCGACGACGGACAATCGCGCTTCAGTCTCTATCCCTTGATGCTCGATCGGCTGGTCGCGTGGTTCGGCACGGGGCCGACGGCGTTGACGCTGGCCTTTCTCAGCATGGCCGCCTGGATCGCCGCGCTCTGTTGCCTCGCTCGGCAGTATGTGACGCCGCGCTACGTCTTTCTCGTCGTCCTCTTCGTCGCCGTTCTGCCGGTCTCGTACGGCGCGCCTTGGCGGTTCGGATATTCGGAAGTGCTGACGGTTCCGCGCCCATTCGCGGAGGCTCTGGTTCTCGTCGCGCTCGCAACTCTTGCCACCGGGCGTACACTTCTGCCGCTCGCTCTGCTCGTTGCAGCAACGCTCATCCATCCCATCATGGCGCTCGCCGGATGGTGCGTCTTTGGTATCGTCCTCTGCCGCGAGGATCGGCGCTGGGCGATCGCCGCCGCGCTGGGCGCAGCTTTGCTGCTCGTCGGCGCTTTCGCCGGCGTCCCGATCCTGGATAGGCTCGTGACGTTCATGGATCCAGGCCTCAAGGCCTTCGCGGAGAGCCGCAGTTCGCTGCTTTTTCCGACCCGCTGGCCGCTCGATTTCATCGGTCCCGTGGCGGTCGAGGCGACGACGCTCGCCATCGCGGCGAGCTTCTTCGACGGGCGGCGGCGCATGATCTTCATTGCCGCGATTTTCGCGGGCATCGGCGGAATCGCCCTGCAAGTGTTGTTCGGCGACTGGCTTTCTTTGCTGCTCGTCATTCAGGCCCAGCCTTGGCGCATGACGTGGCTTCTGGCCGCCTTGGGCGCCGCAGGGCTCGGCATCGCAACGATAGAACTGTGGCGGCAGGGGCCGCGCGGCCGCGCCGTTCTCGCAGTTCTCGCGACGGCTTGGCTGGCCAGCGAAGAATCTGCGGTTGGCGCGCTGATCTGCGCGGTCGCGCTCGCCTTGCATTTCGGCGTGCGGCTGATCCCGATTGCGATCACCCCGAGGATAGTTGCCTGGAGCTGGGCCGCCACGTGCGCTTTGGCGTTGCTTTGGAATGAGCATTATTTCGTCGGCTACGCCCGGTTTCTCGCCGCGATCCCCGCCGACGGCCCGCATTACGCCAGCTATTTCTGGATGCGCCGCTATATCGCCTTTCCGATTCTAGCGGTTGTCGTCGCGCTCGTATTTCAGCGCCCGTCGCGGATGATCTGGGGCTTGCAATGCGCCGCGGCGCTCTTGCTCATCATCGCCGCTATCCGCTTTTTCGACGACAGAACGCCGTTTCAGAAGATGGTCGACGCCGATCGCCATCCGCCCGCGCTGATGAACCTGATTGCAAGCCGCGGCGGCGAAGTGCTTTGGATGGACGGGTTGTGGGAAGCTTGGTTCTTGGCCGGCCGGCCGCAATGGGCTTCGCCGCAGCAGGGCGTCAGCACGATTTTTTCCACGGCGCTGACCAACAAATGGCGCGAGCGCATGACGTTTCTGGTCCGCCAGGGTCTTGCTGAGAAAAACGCGCTTGCCGCCTTCCACGTGCCGAGCGCCGTTGATCTGCCGCGCCTGACGCTGAACGGCATGCACAATCTCTGCATCCGTGCCGATGCGCCGGCCTTCGTCATCACGCCTATCGAGCCCGGCACTTTCATCCCGCCCGAATTCAAGCCACAATATTGGCGTCTCGATCCGCCAAATTTCCGTATGACGGAAGAGCCCGATAGCTATGGCTGGAAACGGATCACGGCTTATGCCGTCTTGCCTTGCGCGAGAACCTAGCGCAGGTAAGAGCGCCGCCCGGCTTGGCGGGATCCGGCAAAGATCCACATAAGCGGAAATGAACGAACTTACCCTGTCCTTCGCGCCGCTGCTGCCTCTAACGCTGCTTTTGGTTTTTGCGGCGCTCGCGGTGGCAGTCATCCTGCTCGGGTTGCTGCGTGGCCGGCCCGGCACGTTGTTGCGTGCCGTAGGGCTCGCGCTGGTGTTATTTGCCCTCTTCGATCCTTCGTTGGTGCGGGAGAACCGTCAACCGCTGAAAGACGTGGTGGCGATCGTCGTCGATCACAGCGGTAGCCAGACCATTGGCAACCGCCGGCAACAAACGGACAAAGCCACGGCCGAACTCAAGAAGCGGCTGCAAGCGCTCGGCAACGTCGACATTCGCGTCATCGACAGCAGCCGCACCGACACCGAGGAGGACGGGACGCGGCTCTTCGCCGCGCTGAACGAAGGGCTCGCGGACGTGCCGGCGGAACGCATCGGCGGCGTTTTCATGATTACCGACGGCGTCGTGCACGATATCCCTGCCGATCCCGCGGCGCTCGGTTTCAAGGCGCCGCTGCACGCGTTCATCACCGGCCACGAGGGCGAGCACGACCGCCGCATCGCGCTTTTCGATGCGCCGCGTTTCGGCATCGTCGGCAAGGACGTGACGATCGGGCTGCGGGTTATCGACGCGCCGCCAAGCAACGCGCCCGTGGTCCTTCACGTGCGCCGCGACGGCAATCCGATCGCCGACATCACGGCCACCCCCGGCGAGCGCATCAAAGTGCCGGTCCGCATCGACCATGGCGGCCCGAACGTGGTCGAACTCGAGGTTGAAGCTCTGCCCGGCGAGCTCACGACCATCAACAACAAGGCGGTTCTGACGATCGACGGCGTGCGCGACAAGCTCAAAGTCCTGCTCGTCTCCGGCGAGCCGCATCAGGGCGAGCGCATGTGGCGCAACCTGCTCAAGTCCGACGCCAATGTCGATCTCGTCCACTTCACCATTCTGCGCCCGCCGGAGAAGCAGGATGGCACCCCGATCGACGAGCTGTCGCTGATCGCCTTTCCGACCGCCGATCTCTTCGGCCGCAAGATCAAGGATTTCGATCTCATCATCTTCGACCGCTATTCGGATCAGAGCGTGCTGCCGCCGGTCTATCTCGACAACATCGTGCGCTACGTGCGCAACGGCGGCGCGCTGCTGATCGCGGCGGGGCCGGATTTCGCGCAGCCCGAGGGGATCTTTTACACGCCGCTCGGCCAGCTCTCGCCGGCGCGCCCGGACGGCACCGTCACCGAGCGCCCGTTCCGCGCCGAGATTACGCCGGACGGCGCCAAACATCCGGTGACGCGCGGCCTGCCCGGCTCGGACGAAACGCCGCCGGCGTGGAGCCAGTGGTTCCGGCAGGTCAATGCCGACGTGACGCGCGGCACGAGCATTCTCTCGGGCGCCGACAATAAGCCGCTTCTCGTCCTCTCGCGCGAGGACAAGGGCAGGGTGGCGCTGCTGCTCTCCGACCAGATGTGGCTCTGGGCGCGCGGCTTCGAGGGCGGTGGCCCGCATCTCGATCTGCTGCGCCGGCTGGCGCATTGGCTGATGAAGGAGCCGGAGCTTGAAGAGGAGGCGCTGCGCGCCAAGGCCGAGGGCCATGAACTCGCCATCGAGCGCCAAAGCTTGAAAGACAAGATCCCGCCGGTAAAGATCATCTCGCCCTCGGGCAAGGAGATCACCGCCACGTTGACGCCGTTCGAGCCCGGTCTTTCCCGCGCCAACGTGAAAGTCTCGGAACTCGGCCTTTATCGGGTGACGGACGGCACGCTTTCGGCGCTCGTCAACGTCGGGCCGGAGAATCCGCGCGAGTTCCAGGAAGTCGTCTCGACCACCGAGAAGCTGCGGCCGCTCGCCGAGGCGACCGGCGGTACGGTGCGCCGCATCGCTGCCGGCAGCGGCAGCGACGTGATTCTGCCGCGCATTGTCGCGATGCGCGACAGCCCCATCTTTGGCGGCGCGGATTATGCAGCGATCCACCGCACCGGCACGGCGCAGGTCAAAGGCGTCGGTGTCGCCCCGCTCGCCATTGGGATCATTGGGCTGCTGTTCCTGTTGAGCAGCGTGGTGGCAAGCTGGCTTTTTGAAGGCTACGGCGGAAAACGCCGCTCGGCATAGCTCGGCGATTTCGAGAGGTTGAGCCGAGCGCGCGATGCGGACGACCATCCAATTCGCAAAAAGGCTCGCCGCCAAACCGACCGCCGCCTCGTTGATGCGCTGCTGGTGCATGGCGGCACGCTTGATTGCCGTGCCCCTTTGAGACGGCAGCTACGCAGCCTCCATGCATTCCACCCTCATGCTGAGGAGCGCGCGATGCGCGCGTCTCGAAGCATGGGGCCAGCAAGCCGCTACTCTTTCTTCTCGGCCTGCTCGCGGTCGATCTCGAAAACCCGGCTGGCGTGCACGTCGGCAGCGTCGATCGTCATCAAATCCTCGAGCGAGACGAGGCCCGGGTGTTCGAAATGCCGGTTTGCCTGGCGCAGCCGCACGCGGTCGAGGGCGTTGCGGATCGAGCGCGCGTTGGCGAAATGCGGCTGCTTGCGCCGCGCCACGATATAGTCGCGGAACGCCTTCGCGCCGGCCGCGTCGAAACGGTAGTTCTGCGCGGCAAGCATTTTTTCAGCGATCGCCATCAATTCTTTGTCCGAATAGTCGGGAAAATCGATGTGATGGGCGATGCGCGACCGAAACCCGGGATTGGAACGGAAGAAACGCTCCATCCGCTCGGCGTAGCCGGCAAAAATCACGACGAGATCGTCACGCTGGTTCTCCATCACCTGAAGGAGAATCTCGATCGCCTCCTGGCCATAGTCGCGCTCATTCTCCGGCCGATAGAGATAATAGGCCTCATCGATGAACAGCACGCCGCCCATCGCCTTCTTGATGACTTCGCGCGTTTTCGGCGCGGTGTGGCCGATATATTGGCCGACCAGGTCGTCGCGGGTGACGGAGACGAGATGACCGCGACGGACGTAGCCCAGCTTATGAAGGATCTCGGCCATGCGTAGCGCGACAGTAGTCTTGCCGGTGCCGGGGTTGCCGGTGAAGCTCATGTGTAGCGTCGGCGTCTCGGACGTAAGCCCCATGCGCCGGCGCACCCGGTCAACGAGCAGCAGCGCGGCGATCTGTCGAATGCGGGTCTTGACGGGTGCAAGCCCGACGAGCTCGTTGTCGAGCAGATCGAGCACCTCGGTGACGTGCGTGTCGGCAAGCTCACGGCGCAGATCGATGCCTTGCGCATCGACGCCGACCGTCTCCGTCGCCCCAGGCGCTTCCATCCACGACACCCCGCTCTGGGTTTACTCCGCCACGGCGGCCATCGAGCGCACGGAATAGCGTACCATGCGTCCGGCGCCTTCGGTGCGAACGAGGCGAAAGCCCGGCTCGCTCTTCGGCCGGTTGACGAGGAACGAGATCCGCACGCTCTCCCAGCCGTGGCTCGAATCGAAGCCGGAAACGCGGATATAGCTGTCGCCGTGCGCTTTGCGGCAGGCGTTGAGTTCGAGCATGACGGCCGCCGCGTCCTTGATGTCGAACATCGGCAGGCCCCACATTTCCCAGAACGTATTGCGCGGATGCGGATCGTCGGTGAACTCGATGTTCACCGCCCAGCCTTTGTC
Source organism: uncultured Alphaproteobacteria bacterium (assembly GCA_963697785.1). Lineage (GTDB taxonomy): Bacteria > Pseudomonadota > Alphaproteobacteria > Rhizobiales > Beijerinckiaceae > Methylovirgula. Next base: position 98,850 of record OY969098.1, read on the forward strand.
GATGCAATATTGCACCTGGGTGCGGAGTTCGGCCTCGGTGAAATCCGGCAGGTACGAAAAACAACCCTGGGTGAGACGCACGGATCTTCTCCTATTCGGCAGCGGTCGCGGTCGGCAGGAAGTCGGGCGTGTCCGTCGAGGCATAATCGAAAGTGACGTCCTTCCATGTCTCGAGCGCCTGTTTCAGCGGCAGCGATTTCTTGGCGGCGGTTTCGAGGATTTCCTCGCCCTCGCGGAGAATGTCACGGCCGGCGTTGCGAGCGAAAATGATGGCTTCGAGGGCCACGCGGTTGGCGGTCGCGCCTGCCGCGATTCCCATCGGGTGGCCGATGGTGCCGCCACCGAACTGCAACACGCAATCCTCGCCGAGCATATCGACGAGCAAGTGCATCTGTCCGGCATGGATGCCGCCGGAGGCGACCGGCATGACCTTGTTGAGCGAGGCCCAATGCTGATCGAAGAACAGCCCGTGCTCGAGCCGCACAGGATTATAATCCTCCCGGCAGATATCGTAATAGCCGCGCGTCATGTTTGGGTCGCCCTCGAGCTTGCCGACCACGGTGCCGGCGTGAATGTGATCGACGCCCGCGAGCCGCATCCATTTGCAAATGACGCGGAACGACACGCCGTGATTCTTCTGGCGCGTATAGGTCGAGTGGCCGGCGCGGTGCAGGTGAAGAATGATATCGTTCTTACGCGCCCACTTGGCCATCGATTGGATCGCGGTATAGCCGATCACGAGGTCGATCATGACGATGACCGAACCGAGCTCTTTGGCGAATTCGGCGCGCTCGTACATGTCCTCCATCGTCGCGCCGGTGACGTTGAGATACGTGCCCTTTACTTCGCCGGAGGCGGCTTCCGCCTTGGCGACGGCCTCCATGCAATAGAGGTAGCGGTCGCGCCAATGCATAAACGGCTGGGAGTTGATGTTCTCGTCGTCCTTCGTGAAGTCGAGGCCGCCCTTCAGCGCCTCGTAGACGACACGCCCGTAATTGCGGCCGGAGAGACCAAGCTTCGGTTTCACCGTCGCGCCGAGCAGCGGCCGGCCGAATTTGTCGAGCCGTTCGCGCTCCGCAACGATCCCGGTCGCCGGACCCTGGAAGGTTTTCACGTAGCCGATCGGCAGCCGCATGTCTTCGAGCCGCAGCGCCTTGATCGGCTTGAAGCCGAAGACGTTGCCGATGATCGAAGCGGCGAGATTGGCAATCGAGCCCGGCTCGAAGAGATCGAGGTCATAGGCGATGAAGGCGAACCACGAGCCGGGTGCATTCGGCACCGGATCGAGGCGATAGCATTTGGCGCGATATTTATCGCAGGCCGTCAAACGGTCGGTCCAAACGACCGTCCACGTCGCGGTCGAGGATTCACCCGCTACCGCCGCCGCGGCTTCGATCGGGTCGACGCCATCCTGCGGCGTCAAACGAAACACGGCGAGAATATCGGTGTCTTTGGGCTCGTAGTCCGGGTCCCAATAGCCCATCTGCCGATATTCCATGACACCCGCCGAATAGCGGCTGCGCTTCTCGGGTTTCTTTTCCACAACGTTCATCACTTGCTTCCTATCTCCCGCGGAGCACGGCATGCGCGCCAAGCGACGCTCGCGATGCCTGCCGCCGCTTTGGGTGATGCACCGCTCGTAATCATGCGATGACGGCCTTTTTGCGTCGCATGGCAACGCCGAAGCACAAGCGTCATCCGAACCGTAGACGGCATATGCAGCGTCCTTTGTGGGCAAACCGAACTATGCGGCGGATCTCCATCACCGCCCCTTTATATGGGTTGCGGCGCGCGCCGCAGCGAGAAGAAAATCAATGGTAATGCCGAAAGTTTTATAAAGCTCACCGCCCGGCGCGCTGGCGCCGAAGCCTGTCATGCCGATGAACGCGTCTTGCGGACGCAGCGCCGCTTCCCAGCCTTGCCGCAGCGCCGCTTCGATTCCGACGCGCGGGGCTTCTCCGAGCACACGCGCGTGGTAGGCCGCATCCTGCTCGGCGAAGAGCTCGAAAGACGGGATCGAGACGACCACCGCCTTGATGCCATCGGCCGCAAGCCGTTCGGCCGCATCAACGGCGAGCGCGACTTCCGAGCCCGTTCCGATCAGCGTCACATCGCGCGCGCCTTCGACGTCGCGAAGGATATAGGCGCCGCGCGCGGAAAGATTTTCTTGCGTATGCACGCGCCGCACGAGCGGTACGTTCTGCCGCGTGAGGCAAATGGCCGACGGCGCTTTCGTGCTTGCAAGCGCGAGTTCCCAAACCTCCGCGGTCTCGACGGTATCGGCCGGACGAAAGACAAGGAGATTGGGGATCGCCCGCAACGCGGCCAGATGTTCGACAGGCTGATGTGTCGGGCCGTCTTCGCCGAGGCCGATCGAATCGTGCGTGAGCACGTGGATCACGCGCTGCCCCATCAGCGCGGCGAGACGGATCGCGGGCCGCGAATAATCGGAGAAGACGAGAAACGTCCCGCCGTAGGGAATGAACCCGCCGTGCAGCGCGATGCCGTTCATCGCCGCTGCCATCCCGTGTTCGCGCACGCCGTAGTGAATGTATCTGCCGGAGAAATCCGCCGCCGTCACGACCTTCATGTCAGCGGCTTTGGTATTGTTCGAGCCGGTGAGATCGGCGGAGCCGCCGATAAGGTTCTTTTGCACCTTGGCAAGCGCTTCGAGCACCTTCTGCGAAGAAACGCGCGTTGCCTGCGCCGTGCCAGCCGCGGTTGCGGCGCGTTTGAAGGCGAGGATTGTCTCCGCGATGTTCGGTTCGAGCGCCCCGGCGAGATCCGCCTCGTAGCGTGCCAGCGTCTCGGCCGAGGTCGCGCCACGCCGCGTCTTCCAGGCGGCTTGCGCTTTGGCAGACTTCTCTCCTGTCTGCCGCCACGCCGCGGCGATTGGCGCGGGAATCTCGAAAGGCCCGGCCGTCCAGCCGAGCGCCTGCCGGGCGGCGGCGATCTCGGCGTCGCCGAGCGGGCTGCCATGCGCGCCGTGCGTGCCGGCCTTGGTCGGTGCGCCGAAGGCGATCGTCGTCTTGCAGGCGATCAGTACCGGTCGGTCGGAATTCTGCGCTTTGGCGAGCGCCGCAGCGATCTCCTCGGGCTTGTGACCGTCGATCCGCCAGGCGTCCCAGCCCGCCGCCTTGAAGCGCGCGAGTTGATCGACAGAATCGGCAAGATCGACGCGGCCATCGATGGTGATCGAGTTGTCGTCCCAAAGCACGATCAATTTCGACAGCTTCAAGTGCCCGGCGAGCGCGATCGCCTCATGGCTGAGACCCTCCATGAGGCAGCCGTCGCCGGCGAGTACGTAGGTGCGGTGATCGACGAGTTCGGCGCCATAACGTGCCGCCAGCATTCGCTCGGCGAGCGCCATGCCGACGGCTGCGCCGAGCCCTTGGCCAAGCGGCCCCGTAGTCGTCTCGATCCCGGCGGCGTGACCATATTCCGGATGGCCCGGCGTTTTCGAACCGAGCTGGCGGAAGCGTTTCAGCTCTTCGATCGTCATCCCCGGATAGCCGGTGAGGTAAAGAAGCGCGTAGAGCAGCATCGAGCCGTGCCCGGCGGAGAGCACGAAACGGTCGCGATCCGGCCAATAGGGATCGGCCGGATCGAACCTGAGGAATTGCGTGAACAGCACGGTTGCGACGTCGGCCATGCCCATCGGCATTCCGGGGTGGCCGGAATTGGCTTTTTCCACCGCATCCATAGCGAGCGCCCGGATCGCATTGGCCATGTCTTGGTGGGTCACGGGCGCTTTCGCGGCAACGTTCATTGCCTCTCCTTAGACCGCGCGCCGAGCGCGCTCGACAAGCTGCATGATAATCGGCGTCAGAATGAGCTGCATGGCAAGATCGAGCTTGCTGCCGGCGATGACGATCGAATTGGCCCGCGACATGAAACTATCGTGGATCATCGACAGCAAATAAGAAAAGTCGATCCCGCGCGGATCACGAAAGCGGATGATCACCATCGATTCGTCGGAGGTCGGAATCCAGCGCGCCGCGAAGGGATTGGAGGTATCGACGGTCGGCACCCGCTGAAAGTTGATGTCTGTCTGCGTAAACTGTGGGCAGATGTAATAGACGTAATCCGGCATGCGGCGCAGGATCGTGTCCATGACCGCCTCGGCCGAATAGCCGCGTGCCGCCTTGTCGCGATGGATCTTCTGGATCCACTCAAGATTGATGACCGGTACGACGCCGATTTTAAGATCTGCATAACGGGCGATGTCCATCTCTTCGGCGACGAGCGCGCCATGCAGGCCTTCGTAGAAAAGTAGGTCCGTCTTTTCCGGCAGCGGCCCCCAATCGGTGAATTTGCCGGGCGGCACGCGATAAAGCTCCGCCTCGCTTTCGTCGTGCACGTAATGGCGCGTCTTGGCGCGGCCGGTCTCGCTATAGGTGCGAAACACCGCTTCGAGCTCGTGGAGCAGATTGGCGCTCGGCCCGAAATGGCTGAAGTGCCGGTTGCCGCGCGCTTCCTCCTCGCTCATGACATGCTGCATCTCGTCACGGTCGAAGCGGTGGAACGCGTCGCCTTCGACGAATGCCGCCTCGATCTGTTCACGGCGAAAGATCTGCGCGAACGTGCGCTTGACCGAAGTCGTCCCGGCTCCGGAAGAGCCGGTGACGGATATGATCGGGTGTTTGGCCGACATCGGATTCCCTTCGCTCAATAGCGCATCAATCCGCGCCGACCGAAGAGCGGCGAATGCTCCGCCGAGAATTGCGGATCGGTGTGATAGCGCGTGATGAGATGGACGACGTTCGCCGAGCCGAATACAAACGGCGTGCGCACGTGGATATCGGACGGTACCGTGTCGAGAATGCGGCGCACGCCATCTGTGGCGTTGCCTCCCGCCTGTTCGGCGATGAAGGCGACCGGATTGGCTTCGTAGATGAGTCGCAGCCGCCCGGAACTATAGCCCTGCCGCAAATCACCCGGGTACAGAAACACGCCGCCGCGCGACAGGATGCGGTAGGCCTCGGCGACCAGCGAAGCGATCCAGCGCATGTTGTGGTCGCAGCCCAGCGGGCCTTCCGTGCCTTTCACGCAATCGTCGACGAAAGTGCGTATCGACGGCCCCCAATGCCGGTAGTTGGACGTGTTGATCGCATATTCGTGCGATTGCCGCGGAATCTGCACGGCCGCAATCGTCTCTCGGAACGTGCCTTTGCGACGATCCAGCGTGAAAACGCTGGTTTTATCGGGGAACGCCAAAACCAGCGAACATTGCGGTCCGTAGATGACGAAACCCGCCGCTAACTGATTGCGGCCGGGTTGCAGAAAATGCGCCTTGGCGTCGTTTGCGTCCGGCAGCACCGGCAGCACGGAGAAAATGGTGCCGAGCGACACATTGGCGTTGATGTTGGACGAGCCGTCAAGCGGGTCGATGGCGATCGCCAGCGGCGCGGCCGGGTCGAGCAACAACGGCTCCTCGAGCTCCTCGGACAGAGCGACGGCGACCGGCGCCCGACCCAAGGCGTCCACGAACAGATCGTTGCTCAGCATGTCTAACTTTTTCTGCGCGTCGCCGTCGGAGTTCAGGTTGCCGACCGCGGCGTCACTTTCGCCCGCGAGGCGCCCGAGCGCGATGATCTCCGCCACTTGCATGGCCGTATCGGCGATTGCGCAGACCAGATCGGCGACAGGCGCAAGTGCGGCGTCGTGGCCGACACGCTCTTGGAGAATAGTTCGTAGCTCCTTAGCAGGCGCAATCTCGAGCATGACCACCCTGATATTGTGGAGTTATGGGCCTCGTTTTCGCGGATCGAGGCGACAAACCGGAAAGAGACTAGCCAAAATCGAGATATGACTCAAAAAATTCCAAAAACAAGCGAGGCGGCCGGTGGGTGACAGAAGGTTAAGGCGATCCGGCCGTTTCGCGGCACCGACGTGAAGGCGGGCTAGGCGGCGTCACTCTTCTGCCCAAACAAGCTTAGAAGGACATCGCTGTAGGCATCGCCGCTGTGGCGGCGTGCAAATTTCGCGGCGCGCTCGGCGGCGCGGGCACGGCACGCGGAAAGGCGCGGAAGAAGCCGCTCGATTGCCGCGGCCAGCGCCGCGGCGTCATAGGGAGCAAAGATCTCGCCCTCGGCCTCGCCTCGTTCAATGCTTGTCGCCGCATAAATGCCTTGCGCGGCGATGATCGGCCGGCCGGCCGCGACGGCCGCCGTGAAAATCCCCGAACCGCGCGGACCAAATCTCTCCGGATCATAAGGGAGGAGAGTAATGTCGACCGCGTTGGTTTTCTCCGCATATTCGGCATTGCTCATCGTTCCGTCGACCAATTCGACGTCGGGCATTCGCCGCAGCCGCTTTTCCGCGGCAATCGTCTTCTTTTCCCAGTTGCTATGTTGGATCTGGACGATGAACTGGACCGGAAGCTGCTTGGCCCGGCAGAATTCGATTGCCTCCGGTAGCAAGTGAAATCCTTTTTCGGTCTTTGAATAACCGAAGAATCCGAGTCGCACTTTCTTTGCTTTCGTCTGCGGCAGCCGGAAGATCGGCAAAGCGATCGGAAGGATGGTGGTGTTGATCTTGAACTGGCGCCGATAGACGTCGGCGAGCGCGTCGTTCTCGGTCGTGAAAAACAGCGAACTGTCGATGAGACCACCGGCAAGCATAAATGCGCTGCGATAATAGCTTTCGCCGAGCCGACCGTTGCACCCCCAAGGAGTCCAGCTCGGCGTGAACATCAAATGACAGACAACTTTCGGCAGCGCGCGCGGTGACAGCGACCGCAGATAGCGGATTAGCCCATAGACCTGATTCTGTGAAATGGCCGGGACGACGACGAGGTTTTCGCGCTTCCAGACGTCGGCGGGGAGCCTGCCAAGATCTCCCTCATAGGTCTCGTTGAGAACCCGCCAAGTCCTTTCTTCAGAGAAGATCGACTTGCCGCTCAAGAAATCCCGCAGCAACGCCTGTATTCGCGCAACAAATTCAAGAAAAGGCGGGAACTTGCCTTCGTAGAGACTGCCGCGAAAATGTGCGATCGCGCCGATGTCGGCGATAAGTGCGCGATGCATCCGCTTGGCACCGAACACGCGATAGGCGATCCCGCGCCGCGCTAAGGCTTTGCAGATTTCAAGGAGCAGCTGATAGCTGTGCTCTCCCCGGCCGAGCAGGCCATTATCGAGCACAATGATTTCCATCGCCTTGGTGCGCCGGTTCCTGTTTTCCTGGTGTCCTATACGTGATAACTTATGTGTCTGACAACGACTAGACTTCGGCTGCTTTATGGTTGCTGATCGTGGGAGCCCTGAGCGGGAAAGCTTGCCCAGGATATTGCGAGGCCAAAGATTTCTGTTCCTCGATGTTCTAAAACACGGATCGCGGCAATTGGCGAAGACCGCCACCGCGGTCGGGGATTGGACCTCGAAGGAGTTCCGGCCGATGTATAGAAAGCGCTTGCGAAGGGATTTATGCCATGGCGTCGTTCGAAGACAGAGATGCGGGCGGCTTGCGAGCGCCGAGCCCGGAATTGCTACGGGCTTCGCCGCGGCTCTTCGAAAATCCGCTGCTTGACAGGCTGTCGCGGGTGCATTGGTCGATGCCGCTCATCTTGTACACGCCGTTTGTGGGATTGCTGGCGTGGCTGAGCTTTCGGGCGCTGGCGCCGGCCATCGTCGTCGGCGCGGCGGCACTCGGTTATATTCTCTGGACGCTGACCGAATATCTTGGCCACCGCTATCTATTCCACGCCGAATTCCCGGGGACCTGGGGGGCGCGGATCCATTTCCTGATCCATGGCGTCCATCACGATCATCCGAACGATCCTTTGCGCCTTGTCATGCCGCCGCTCCTGAGCGCGCCGATCTTGCTGGTTGGGCTTCTTGTCGGGCGCGTGCTCTTCGGCATTCCTTTGGTCTATCCTACGCTGATGGGATTCATGCTCGGTTATCTCGGCTACGACATGGTGCATTATTACGTGCATCACGCCGAGCCGAAGACGCGCCTCGGGCGCAGCCTGCGGCGGGTTCATATGCTGCATCATTTCCGCGATCCGGAGCACGGTTTCGGCGTTAGCGCGCCGTGGTGGGACAAAATCTTCCGGACCGAGCATCTGCCGGCGCGGCAAGACGGGCCGCGCTAAACGCGCAGCCGATCCGCATTTCCTGGATCGTTCCCCGTGGAAGGAAGCGTGGCGCGCGACAAAGCGTGGGCGCCGGCGAACACGTCAAACTGGCCGTTCGCCCACACGACGTCATAGGTCGTAAACGCCCTGAGCCAAGCGGCGAGCACGAGGATTTCGCGGCTGAGGAAGGCAAGTGGCGCGTACGGCGAGATCTCCCAGCCCTTTAGCCACGCGAGACCGATTTCGCAGCCAAACCAACCGAGCAAGGTCGCGGCAAAGGCAAGCATCGGCGAGACGGCCAGCAGCGGGGAGGCCAGCGCCGCGCCCGCGGCCGCCGGCAGGGCGTTTGCGATGGGTTCGAACGGAAACGTGAGTGGCTCGTGGGCGCGGCGGATGACGCTCCAGCGTACCTGCCGCTCGAACACGTCGCGAAACGTGCGCGGACCGATGAGTTGGCGCACGTTGCGATGCGCAAACACCGTCTTTAACCCGATTGCCGCCAGGCCCTTTGCGATCGCCGTATCCTCGGCGAGCGTATAGGCCATCGCATCGACGCCGCCCGCCTTCGCGAAATCGCTGCGCCGGAACAGCATCACCTTGCCGACCCCGAAGCCCAAACCCAAAGCAGAAGCGGTGAGGAGCAGCCTGGCGTGGCAGTTGATGAGCATGGCCTCGACGTGTCCGGCGAGCCCCGACGCCTGTTCGGCAACCGGCACGCCGACGACGAGACCCACGCCCGGCGAAAGATTGCGCGCAAAGAGCGCCATCGTGTCGGGCTCCAGCACAATGTTCGAATCTTTCGCGAAAACCGTGTCATAAGCGGCCGAAAAAAGCGGCGTCGCCAAGGTGTTGAGCTTGGGGCTCACCGCGAAATCAGTGTGCGACTGCAAGATGCGCGTCGCGAGATCGGGGTGATCCGCCTTGAGTCGCTCGGCCGTCTCCAGCGCCGGTGAATTCGCTTCGGCGGCGCTGAACAGAACCTCATATTCGGGATAGCCCTGACCAAATATCGAGGCCTGCGCCTGCAGAAATCCGGAATGCCGCAACTTGATCGGCAGCAAGGCGGAAACTGGCGGCTGCTCGGTTTCGGTAGCGCGGCGAGCCTGAAGTATTGGCTGCAGCAAGGCGCAGACGCAGGTCGCGAGCAGAAAGGCGAGCGCGATGACCAGCCAAGCCGCGCCAAGGTAGCCAAGAAGAGCCGTGAAATCCATAGGATCTACACTCGGGCGAGGCGCTTACGCGGGCGAGCCGGGCAGTTGCCGAGCCCGAAAAGCAAATCACACGCCGATCGTTCCGCGTCAATTGCCAAAGAGCATTTGTCCCGCATTCAACCTAGGGTAGACGTGGGCTTAGCGCGGCGGATCTCGCCCGGCGCGGGCTCAGGCTCGAGCCCTTCCAATTCCACGATCATCGCCTCGATCATCTCGAGCCCAATGTGCCAGAAGCCGGGGTCCTTGGCGTCAAGTCCAAAGGGCGCCAGCAGCTCCGAATAATGTTTGCTGCCTCCGGCCGAGAGCATGGCCAGATAGAGCTCGGCGAAGCCCTCGCGCGCCCGCTCGTAGACGCCATAGAGCGAGTTCACCAGGCAGTCCCCGAAAGCATAGGCATAGACGTAGAAGGGCGAGTGGATGAAATGCGGGATATAGGCCCAGAAGGTCTCGTAGCCCGGTCCGAGCCGGATCGAGGGGCCGAGGCTTTCGCTCTGCACGCTCATCCAGAGTTCCGCGATCCGTTCCGTGGTCAGCTCGCCCGCGCGGCGTTCGAGGTGCAGCTTGCGTTCGAACGTATAGAAGGCGATCTGCCGCACGACGGTATTGAGCATGTCCTCGACCTTGCCGGCGAGCAGCGCGCGGCGCGCCGCGACCGAGCTGGTTTTGGCAAGCAGAGCTTTGAACGTCAGCATCTCGCCGAACACCGATGCGGTCTCGGCGAGCGTCAGCGGCGTCGGCGCCATCAATGCGCCGTTCGGCGCGGCGAGTACTTGGTGGACGCCGTGGCCGAGTTCGTGGGCGAGAGTCATCACGTCGCGCGGCTTGCCCTGGTAGTTCAAGAGGACGTAGGGGTGCACCGACGGCACCGTCGGATGCGCGAAAGCGCCGGGCGATTTGCCGGGTCTGACCGGCGCGTCGATCCAGTTTCGATCGAAGAAGCGCTTGGCGATCGCCGCCATATCCGGCGAGAAAGCAGTATAGGCTCCAAGCACCGTGTCGCGTGCCTCTGCCCAAGGAAAGGTCCGCGTTTCCACCTCCGGCAAGGGGGCGTTGCGGTCCCAGTAATCGAGCACGTCCTTGCCGAACCATTTGGCTTTGAGCCGATAGTAACGATGCGAGAGGCGCGGATAAGCGGCGTGCACGGTGGTAACGAGCGCGTCGACCACCTCGCGCTCGACGCGATTGGAGAGATGCCGGGAATCTGCGACGTCCGCGAAGCCGCGCCAGCGATCCGAGATCTCCTTGTCTTTGGCGAGCACGTTGGTGACGAGCCCGAATGTGCGCAGATTCTGGCGTAGCGTCACGGCGATCGCTTCGGCGGCTTCCTTGCGCAGCGCGCCGTCCTTGTCCTGCAGCAGGTTCAGGACTTCTTCGAGCCCCAAGTCTTTGAACCCCAAGTCGGCATCGCGGACCTTGAACCGCAACGCCGCGATGGTCTCGTCGAAGAGTCGGTTGAAGGCGCCGCTGCCGGTGACCGCCTTCTCGTGAAACAAACGCTCGGCCTCATCGCTGAGCTCGTAAGGTTTTTCCTGGCGGATGTCTTCGAGCCAAGGCCGATAGCGGGCGAGCGGACCGCTCGCCGCGAGCTTTGTCAGGAGAGCATCGTCGAGGCGGTTGAGTTCGAGCTGAAAGAACAAAAGATGCGTCGAGGCGGCGGTAATCTTCTCCTGTGCATCGCCGAAGAATTTGGCGCGCACCGGATCGGTGGTGTCGCCATAATAGACGAGACCCGCATAGGACGTGATCCTCCCGATGAGGTCTTCGAGCGCTTCGTAACGCTCGATTGCCTGCGCAAGCGCAACGGAGTTCGGATCGTCGCGGTCGGCTGCGGCGAGCGCGTCGATTTTGCCGCGATAGGAGGTGGCGAAAGCCTTGCATTCGACCGCGGCGCGCTCGAGGTCGCGGGCATAGAGCGGCGAGTCCATCGAAGGATAGAGATCCGAGAGAACCCATTCCGGCAATGGCCCGAGCGGCGCATCGCTCTGCGCCGCCGCGGCGGACGCTGCGCGTGGAAGAAAACGCATCGAGAAGGCCATTGCAAGATTAGCTGTGGGAAGCCGCAGGTCTGCGATAGCGGCATCTCATAGGGATGTATCCATCGACAATCAATCCCGCGCCGGCTTGGGCGTGAGCATAGCGAAGCCGCACGGACATTATCCCGCGGGTCGCACAAGGCGGTTTTCGCTACTTCGCAGAATTTACCTTCCGCGTTACGCGCCAATCGCAAACCTTTTTCGCAACTTTTCTTGAGGCGCGGTTTCGGTAACGCGCCGTGTCGCTCCTGCGAAAAGCCCGGTGCACGACCGGCGCAGCCGGTTTGTCGCGGGGGCCGGATCTACGCGGTCTATCCGCGCGTCGCAACGAGCATTCTTCGAAAGGAACGACCCCCATGAATATCCGGACCAAAATCGCCGCCGCTGCCGCGGCCACCACCCTCGCGCTCCTCGTCGCTTCGAGCGCCAGCGCCACCATGGAGCATATGACGGCCATGCATCACATGGTCACCGTAATGGAAAGCACGATGGCGACCATGAAAGACGGCACCAAGCTCCACGTCGAAGTCGTGAAGATGAATGGCCGTACGATGGTGATGATCCCGGCGGAGGACTTGCCCGATTATCTGCATCAGCAGATCTTCAAGGTTATGCACTGAGCAGGTCCGCCCAATCGTAAGTCGAACTGTTGATGGGAGCCGCGTCGCCCCGGAATGATCGGGGCGACGTGCAGAAGGCGGCTCCAGCGGGCAGATTCCCTGCACCCTTGGTATCAGCCGACACTGTGCCGGGGATTGAGCCGCCCCGGTTTGCCGTCGGTTATGGTCATGACTTCAAGAACTCGGTGCATCCGCAAGAGACGCAAACTTGGCTGCCTTCTCGCGTTTAAAGATCCAATCCGACCCATTCGATCGCTTCGGCGCAGAAATCCCCGGCGCATCGCTCGACGCATAGGTGAGCCGCGTCCACCTCCTAAGCTGCGGTACTAGCTGAACTTGCGGGGTGAGATTATGCCGGAATACGGCGAAGATTCCACGCCATTAACATCGCATTTACTCTAATCGGCCAGCATGCGCCGAGGATGGATTGCCGCGCCTGTCTGGCGTGCTTCGCGGCGGTTCGCTTCAACGAAACAATTCGCCGAACGTACTCCGTCGGAGGATCGGCGCCGCGTCGCCTCAAGAAAGAGCCCATGTCCTGTCTCGTGCTGATCGTCGATGACGATCCGGTGCAACGCCGGCTCCTCGAATCGCTCGTTCGCCGCTTCGGCTATGAAACCGAGACCGTTGAGAGCGGCGCGGCGGCGCTAGCGCGGCTCGAGGCGGCGACCGCCCGGGACGTCGATCTTCTCATCCTTGATCTCGTGATGCCGGAACTCGACGGCATGACAGTCTTGGAGCGGCTGCGCGAACAGCAACGCACTATTCCGACGATCGTGCAGACGGCGCACGGCTCGATTGAAACGGTGATCTCGGCGATGCGGGCCGGGGCCATCGATTTCGTCGTCAAGCCGGTGGGGGCCGAGCGGCTGCAGATCTCGATCAAGAACGCGCTCAGAGTTGATGCCCTCGAAGAAGAAGTGCGGCGCTTGAACCGGCAAACGTCGGGTACGCTGACCTTCAAGGACCTCGCCAGCAAAAGCGCCGACATGGAGCGGGTCATTCGGCTTGGCGAACGCGCCGCGAAATCGACCATTCCGGTGCTGCTCGAAGGCGAATCCGGAGTCGGCAAGGAAGTTGTCGCGCGCGCCGTCCAAGGCGCTTCGGATCGGCGCGGCAAGCCGTTCGTCACGGTAAATTGCGGCGCCCTGCCGGAAAACCTCGTCGAGTCGATTCTCTTCGGCCACGAAAAGGGCGCGTTTACTGGCGCCAATGAAAAACACCTCGGCAAGTTCGTCGAGGCGCACGGCGGAACGTTGTTTCTTGACGAGATCGGCGAATTGCCGCCCGAGGCGCAGGTCAAACTGCTGCGCGCTTTGCAGGACGGCGAGATCGATCCGGTAGGCAGCAAGCGCCCGGTGAAGGTTGATATTCGCTTGATCTCGGCAACCAACCAGGACCTGATCGAGCTCGTCAAGCGCGGCGTGTTCCGCGAAGACCTCTATTACCGTCTCAACGTGTTCCCGATCAGCATTCCGGCGCTGCGCGCGCGCCGCGAAGACATTGCCGAGCTCGCCCGGAGGTTTACGGCGCGGTTCGCGGCCGAGGAGGGCAAACGGCTACGCGGTCTCAGCACCGAGGCGCTCGGCTTGCTCAGAAGCTATGATTGGCCCGGCAACGTCCGGCAGCTGGAGAATGCGATCTTTCGCGCCGTGGTTCTCGCCGACGGCGACGAACTCACCGTGGCGGAATTCCCGCAGATCGCCGCCCAGGTGGAGGGTTTCGAAGTGCGCATTCCGGCGGCGCCCGCCGCAATCGTCAGGCAGCCGCGCCCGGAACGCGAGGTTGTACGCGTCGAGGTGCGCGACCCCAACGTTCTGGCGCTTCTCGACGATTCCGGCAATCTGCGCCAACTCGACGCGGTGGAGGCGGAAACCATTCGCTTCGCGCTGGCTTATTATCGTGGCCAGATGTCGGCGGTGGCGCGCAAACTCGGCATTGGTCGCTCGACCCTCTATCGGAAGATGAAGGAATACGGATTCCAGCAGGCTTTCGACGAAGGCGCCGCCGACGACAGCGACGCGGCTGCCTAGATCCTGCGACCGGCCGACTTACCTGCGGCAGAATCGGCTGCCACCCTTGATTTGCTCGGTTTTCATCAAAATTGAAGAGATGCGGCGCAAACTCGGTTCGACAGTAGCCAAGCGAGTGAAGTCCGGAGGTAAGCATGCCGCGCCGTTTTCGGTCAGTTCTTTCGGCGGCGTTCTTCCTTGCCATCGCCTGCGGCTTCCTCGCGCCGCCCCTCCGCGCCCAAGACCAACTCGCCCCGGCAACGTCGGCGCCGCAAACAACTCCGCCGCAATTCCTCGAGCCTGTGAATGCGACACCCAACTCGGGTGATCCGCAGCAAGCCGGACCGGCGACACCGGCAAGTCCGGCCGCATCGCCCAGTGCGTCCGCGCCGGTCAAAAACGCGCCGCAGGATGCTGCGGATGCTGCAGTTCCGGACCCCTCCAGGAGCACTCCGGGGACAACCGTCCCGCCGGGCAATTCGGGCTCGCCCGAAACCCTGTCGGTTCCCGAACCGAGTTCGTCGGGAGCGCCGGTGGGAGCATCGCCAAGCCCCACGCCAGCGCCCACCGCCGCCTCGCCCGGCCCCACGCCGGCACCCGTCCTTGCGGCGCCGGCAACGAGCCACCCGGCCGTTAGCGCCGACCTCATCAAGGCCGCGCTCGATACGCTGGTCAATTCCGACGCAAAAGATGCGCAAGAGCAACTGCGCAAAGAGCGCACGGCGATCGTCGCCTATTACGCGGCGCGCGGCGATGCGCCGCTGTGGATCGAGAACGGCACACCGATCGACGCGGTCGCACCGGCCATGGCGCAGCTCGCCCACGCCGGCGACGACGGGCTCGATGTTTCCGGAATGCCCCTTCCGGTCTTTGCGGGCACACCCGACAAACTCGCGGCGGCGGATGTCGCATTGTCGGCCGCGGTCGTCGCCTACGGCCGAGAAGCTTCGGGCAGCCGCGTCGATCCCCAGGCGATCTCGGATTTGATCGGCAACAAGCCCGATCTTCCCGATCCCGCTTTGATCCTGGCCGCGGTCGCGGCCGCCGGCGCCGATAGTGGTGCGATGCTGCAAAGCTTCAACCCGCAGCAAAGGTCCTACCGCGCCTTGCGCGAGAAGCTCATCGAACTTCGCAGCGGCGCCAAGTCGGGCAAAAGCGTCGCCATACCGCCAGGGCGCTCGCTGCGTGTCGGGATGCGCGATCCGCGCGTGCCGTTGATCCGCGCGCGTTTTGGGCTCGAACTGGCTGGCGCGCACATCCTGCTCTATGACGCCCGGGTTGCAGCGGCGGTCGCGGACTTTCAAAAGGGAGTAGGGTTGCCGCCTTCCGGGGTGTTGACGAGGCGCACCGTTGCCGCGCTCGCCGATCCCGCGCGGCTTGAGAACGAAATCATCGCTAACATGGAGCTATGGCGCTGGATGCCCCGCCGGTTGGGCGCGAACCGCATCGAAGTGAACATTCCGGATTTCACCGCGAGCGTCGTGGAGGACGGCAAGGTCGTCGAGCGCCACAGGGTCATCGTCGGCAAGCCGGATACGCCAACTCCAGTCTTCTCCGACACCATAAAGTTTCTAATCGTCAATCCGTCTTGGAATGTGCCGCCCTCCATCGTCCGCAAGGAAATGTTGCCGCATCTTGCTGCCGATCCGAATTATCTGACCGAGATGGGATATGAGGTCTTCATGCGAAACGGGCAGCTCGTCGTGCGCCAGCCGCCCGGCGAGCGGAACGCGCTTGGCCTGATCAAATTCATGTTCCCCAATCCATATTCGGTCTATCTCCACGACACGCCGATGCGCAATCTCTTCACTGCCGAGCGGCGCGCCTTCAGCCATGGTTGCGTGCGCGTCGACCAGCCGTTCGAATTGGCGCAAACGGTGCTCGGGCCCCGTTGGCCCGAGGCGAGGATCAAAGGCCTGATAGGCAGCGAAGAGCGCTACGTCTATCTGCCGAAGCCGCTGCCGATCTACATCGAGTATTTCACCGCCGCTGTGGATGATGCCGGCCACCTGCAAGTGCGCGACGACCTTTATGGCTATGCGCGCAAGGTGGAACTCGCACTGCGACTCGAGTCCAACGACTTGACTGCCAGTGCGCATGATTAATCGTCACGCAAATTAACGGCCGGCTTGATGACGGCCGGTTGGATTGCGCAACAAACTCGATCCGTTTGGCGGTTGCACCGCGCCGCTTACCCGCACATTGCGATCCATGGCGCAGCGCCGCGCGGATCGTTGCCGCGGCACCGATGCGAGGCGATTTCGCTCGGTCGCACAGTCGTTTGCCGTATGGCTGGGCGCACGACACGGAACGCGGCCGACACAGGTTCGCCACATTTGCTGGGTTTCCTTTACGTCATCTTTTCCGGGTCGCAAGTATCGGCCGCCGGGGAGATGGCCGCGAACGGGGGAACGTTGCGGGCCAGTGGCTACGCGGCGTTAACGGTTCTCGGTAACTAATCTGAATTGCGGCGCTCGACCGCCGCAAACGAGACCGGCCGATCGAGCCGGGTCCGAGAACCGAGGGCACAACTTGCATAGACCGCGCAAAAGCACGGACCTGTCATTTTGCGTGCGTCGCCGGCGCGGCCTTAAGTTCATCGAAAATCTTTGCAGCTTGCGCATTCTCAGCGGCGTTGCGCGGCTGTGGCCGCGGCGCTTCGCACGCGCCGGAATGATCACCGCCAGCGGCCTCTTCTGCCTTTGCGTCTTCCTCCCGTCTTCGACCGAAACGGCCATCGCCAACGGCGATACGCGTACCCTCTACCTCTACCACGCGCATACGGGGGAATCGATCGACGCGACCTATCGCGTCGATGGCCATTACGATCCTGCCGCGCTCAAGAAGCTGAATTGGTTCTTGCGCGATTGGCGGCGCAACGAAGAAACCAATATGGATCCACGCCTCTTCGACGCCGTGTGGGAGTCCTATCGCGGCGCCGGCGCGAACGATCGCATCATCGTTCTCTGCGGCTATCGTTCACCGCAGACCAACGCCATGTTGCGGCGCCGTTCGCGTCGCGTCGCCCAGCATTCCCAACACATGCTCGGCAAGGCCATGGATACGACGATGCCGGGCGTGTCGATGGAAAAGATCCGTGAGACGGCGATGCGTCTCCAGATGGGCGGTGTCGGCTATTATCCGAGCGCCAACTTCGTCCATATCGACGTCGGCGGGGTGCGCGCTTGGCCGCGCATGAGCTACGATCAGCTCGTCCGCCTCTTCCCGGATGGCAAGACGGTGCATATCGCGGCGGACGGGCGCACGCTTCCTGGATACGAGGAGGCCCGCGCCGAGATCGAGGCGGATGGCGGTTCGGCCGAGACTCCGCCCGCCGCCCATAGCGGAAATTTCTTTGCCTGGCTGTTTGGCTGGGCGAGCGGCGGCGAAGACGAGCACGAAGACACAGCGCCGGCGCAGCCGGCTGGCGACGCTTACATCGCCGATGCAAGCGCCGATACGGTGGATGAGAATTCGGGTACCGCCGACGCGGATCCAGCCGCCGACAAAGCGGACATTGCGCCGGTACCTGCGGTACCGGTGCCGCCGCGACGTCCGATTGACCTCGCCGCGCTCGCCGCTCGGGCGGCCGCGAAGCGGCAAATCGCGATGTTGACCCCCGCCGATCTGCGCTCCGCGTCGCGCACGCAAGATCTGATCGCCGATTTCCTTTCGGCCCCTTCCACGCCGCCCCCCGCTCTTCCCGGCCTCATCACGCAAGGTCCAAACGACGGTGGGACCGCGCAAAGTTTCTCGCGCTCGAAACCGCCGTCGCAGCACGAAGCGCTCGCCTACGCGCCGACGGAAGCGTTGCGTTCGGCGGTGCATCAACGGGCGGCGGACGAACCGAGCCGCGTTGCCGAAACCGCCGCCGACTTCGTGCCGGCCCGGCTCGACCGCTCGGACTTCCGCAGCCTGACCGGATCGACCGAAACGGCCGAACTGCAAAGCCAGACCATCTTCGGCCCGACGCTCGCCGGCCTGCGCCGGGCGGCGCGAGTCGAAACCGCGGCGCTCTCCGGCCGATTGGAGGACGGCTATCTGGCGCAATTCGGCATCGCGGCGACAGATCTTGCGTCCGACCGCTTCGCGGGGCCGTCAGTGGCCTCGCTCGACACCGAGAAGCAGCTCATGGTTTTCGTGGCGGATTCGGGCCTACCGCCGAGCGGCGATTGAGCGCACCGGGCAAGTTTGCGGTGCAGCCGGCCCTTCAGCAGTGGAATTTATGGACGGCGCACGCCATTTCCCAGCGAGGCGATGGCTTTTCTCGAACCCGCCGCCTGCAGACGGTTCAACTGCGGAGGAACTCCTTCAACTAGCATCGATTTTGCTAGAAACCGAGCGCGGCGGGGGTTGCAGCGAGCCGGGTAGGCGGAACATGCCGCAGTGTTTTGACGAAATGACGCTGGCCGACGGCCAGATCCGCGCCGTCTATGGCAAGGTCGCCCGCTGGCTCGCCGAAACGCCGGGCGAGCTGCTCGCCTCGCGCCGGGCGCAGGCCGAACTGCTGTTTCGCCGCATCGGCATTACCTTCGCCGTCCACGGCGACAAAGACGCCGCCGAACGGCTCATCCCCTTCGACATCGTACCGCGCGTCATCGGCCGCTCCGAGTGGACGCGACTCGAAGCCGGGTTACGGCAGCGCGTGAAGGCTCTGAACCTCTTCATTGCCGACGTTTATGGCGCGCAGGAGATCCTAAAAAGCGGCGCCATGCCGAGCGACATCGTGCTCGCCAATCCCTATTACCAGCCGGAGATGGCCGACCGACGCGTCCCCCACGACATCCACGTTCACATCGCCGGGATCGACATCGTGCGCATCGACGAAGGCGATTTCTATGTCCTCGAAGACAATCTGCGCACCCCCTCGGGCGTCTCCTACATGCTCGAGAACCGCGAGGTGATGATGCGGCTCGCGCCCGATCTCTTCGCCGAATATCGGGTTGCGCCGGTCGAGAACTATCCCGATGCTTTGCTCGCCACGCTGCGCTCGGTCGCGCCGCACGCGGCGCGCGGCGAGCCGACGATCGTGTTGCTCACGCCCGGGCAGTTTAACTCCGCCTATTACGAACATTCCTTTCTGGCCGACAAGCTGGGGGTCGAACTCGTCGAAGGCCGCGACCTGCTGGTGCGCGACGATATCGTCTATATGCGCACGACCGAAGGGCCCAAACGCGTCGATGTGATCTACCGCCGGATCGATGACGCCTTCCTGGATCCGCTCGCCTTCCGGCCGGATTCGGCGCTCGGGGTGCCGGGTCTGTTCAATGCCTATATTTCCGGCAATGTGACCCTCACCAACGCAGTCGGCAACGAAATCGGCGACGACAAGGCGATCTACAGCTATGTGCCCGAAATCATCGAGTTCTATCTCGGCGAGAAGCCGATTCTAAAAAACGTCCCGACCTGGCGCTGCCGGGAGCCCGAGGCGCTCGCCTATGTCCTAGACCATCTGCCGGAGCTCGTCGTCAAAGAGGTCAATGGTTCGGGCGGGTTCGGCATGTTGATCGGTCCGCATGCGACCGGCGAGGAGATTGCTCTGTTCCGCGAAAAGCTCTCCCGCAAGCCGGACAACTTCATCGCCCAACCGACGCTTGCGCTTTCGACCTGCCCGACCTCCTTCAACTCGGGAGTCGCGCCGCGCCACGTCGATCTGCGGCCGTTCATTCTCTCCGGTTCCGACGGCATTCGCGTCGTCCCCGGCGGGCTCACGCGGGTGGCGCTCAAAGAAGGATCGTTGGTCGTCAATTCCTGCCAGGGCGGGGGAACGAAAGACACCTGGATCATCGACGACGCGCGCCTCGAAAATTTGCCGTGCGGCGCACTTGGCAAATCGCTGCGGACGCCGGAAGCTCTCGGTCAATAGTCTCGGCCGTCACGGATTGATCATGCTCTCACGCACCGCCGACAACCTTTATTGGCTCGCGCGCTATATGGAACGCGCCGATTTCCTCGCCCGCCTCATCGATGCGACGCGGCGGCTGACTGCGGTGCCGACCTCGCAGACGGGATCCGGAACCGAATGGGACAGCACGCTTGAAGCCTCCGGCGCGGCCGAAGGATTCCACGCCACGCATGCCGCCGCTGAGGAAGCCAATGTCGTCGATTATCTGATGTTCTCGACGGACAATCCGTCTTCAATCCGCAATTGCATCGAGAAGGCGCGCACCAACGGGCGTGCGGTGCGCACCGCGTTGACCGTTGAAATGTGGGACGCGATCAACGGCGCCTGGATCGAGCTCAAGCGGCACGTGATGAGCAATGCGCGCGGCTACGACCGCGAGCAATCGACCCGCTTTCTCGAATTCGTCAAAAAGGCCTCGCTCGACTACGACGGCGCCGCCCACCGCACCATGCTGCGCAACGACGCCTATTGGTTCTCGCGCCTCGGCCTCTACATCGAACGCGCCGACAACACCGCCCGCATTCTCGACGTCAAATATAACATCCTCCTGCCGGAAACGGAGGCGATCGGCGGATCGGTCGATTATTTCCAATGGGCGGCGATCCTGCGTGCCGTCTCGGCGCTTACCGCCTATCACTGGGTCTATCGCGCAAGCCTGAAGCCGTGGCTCATCGCCGACCTGTTGATCCTGCGCTCCGAGATGCCGCGTTCGCTCATCGCCTGCTACGACAATATCGTCCGCTTCCTCGACGCGATCGGCAAGGCCTATGGGCATAAGGGCGCCGCGCAACGCCATGCCCACACCGTATTGGCGCGGCTGATGGGATCGAGCACCAAAGAGATTTTCCAATCCGGCCTGCACGAGTTCGTCACCGCCTTCGTCGAGGACAATACCCGCCTCGGCACGATGGTGGGCGAGCAGTATTTGTTCGACTGACGATCGCGGGGCTTTCGGGAAAGCCGCCGCGCCGATTTCGGCGATTTGGCGCGCCTCGCGAAAGAGCTTATAGTTTTGCCGCGTGAGACGTGCTTGAAATCGCCGCGGACGCAAAGCCATGCAGACACACGAAACGGTCCGGAGTTTCCGCAAAACAGCCGCCGGGTCGAACCGCAAGTTCGGCGTCACGCTGGGGCTCGTCCTGGCGTTCCTGGCTTTCTGGCCGCTCGTCCACCACCATGGCCCGCGCTGGTGGCTGCTGGCCATCGCGCTTTGCCTGGGCGGAGCGGGGGTCTTCTTTCCCGCCGCGCTTGGCTCGGCGAATCGAGCCTGGTTCAAACTCGGCCTTGCTTTGAACACCATCGTGAGCCCAATCGTGATGGGCGTTTTGTTCTTCGGCGCCGTTGCTCCGGTCGGCTTCGTGCTGCGCAAGCGGGGCGAAGATCTGCTCGGCCTGAAACGCGCGCCGCAGGCCGCGACCTTTTGGGACGAGCGCACGCCGCCGGGGCCTGGCCCCGGAACGATGCGCAAACAATTCTAGGGGGGAAGGAATGTCGGTTTTCGCGGAGCTTCTCGAATTCTTGGGCACCCGCAAGAAGTTCTGGTTGATACCGCTTCTGGTCCTATTCCTCATCTTCGGCGGGCTGTTGGTGCTGAGCCAAGGATCGGTCGTGGCGCCGTTTATCTACACGCTGTTCTGATCCTTTCGCGATGCGTGTCCTCGGTATCTCGGCCTTCTATCACGACAGCGCCGCCGCGTTGCTCGGCGACGGTCAAATCCTCGCCGCCGCCCAGGAAGAGCGCTTCACGCGCAAGAAACAGGATCCGAGTTTCCCCGCCAACGCCATCGCCTATTGCCTCGAAGAAGCCAAGGGCGCGCCGATCGACAAAGTCGTCTTCTACGAAAAGCCGTTCCTGAAGTTCGAGCGGTTGCTCGAGACCTACGTCGCCTTCGCGCCGCGCGGCTTTGCATCGTTTCGCAAGGCGATGCCGCTCTGGATCGGCGATAAGCTTTTCCAGCGCGATCTTTTATTGCGCGAGCTCGCCGCGATCGATCCGGCGCTCGGCGAGAAGCAAAAGCTCAACTTCTGCGAACATCATTATTCGCACGCCGCCTCGGCCTATTATCCGGCGCCGTTTTCCTCGGCGCTGGTGCTCACCATGGACGGCGTCGGCGAATGGGCGACCACCACAGCCGCGATCGGGCAGGGCGACGATCTCAACATCATCAAGGAAATTCGCTTTCCGCATTCGCTGGGCCTGCTCTATTCGGCCTTCACCTATTACACGGGGTTCAAGGTCAACTCCGGCGAATACAAGGTGATGGGGCTCGCGCCCTATGGCGAGCCGAAATATGTGCAAACGATCTTCGAGCATCTGATCGACGTGAAGCCGGACGGTTCGTTCAAGCTCAACCTCGATTATTTTTCGTTCTGCACCGGCCTTACGATGACGGATCACCGCTTCGACGCTTTGTTTGGCGCTCCGCCGCGCGGCGCCGACGAATTGCTCGAGCAGCGCCACATGGATCTTGCCGCCTCGATCCAAGCAGTGACAGACGAAGTTGTCCTGCGGTTGACGCGCGCGCTTTCGGCCGAGACGGGGCTGAAACATCTTTGCCTTGCCGGGGGCGTCGCGTTGAACTGCGTCGCCAACGGCAGAGTGCTGAGCGACGGGCGTTTTGAGGAGATCTTCATCCAGCCGGCGGCAGGCGACGCGGGCGGGGCGCTCGGTGCCGCCTACGCCGGCTATTATGACGACCGGCGCGACAAGACCCGCAAGCTCGCCATCAAGCGTCCTGATTCCATGCAGGGCGCTTATCTCGGCCCTTGCTACACGCAAGCCGACATCGAACGGCGGCTGCAGGCGGTCGGCGCGGTCTACGAAGTAGTGAGCGACGATGATCTGATCGAGCGCACGGCTGCCGCGCTCGCCGCCGGCCAGGCGGTCGGCTGGCATCAAGGCCGTATGGAGTTCGGGCCGCGCGCGCTGGGGGCGCGCTCAATCCTCGGCGATCCGCGCTCGCCAACGATGCAAAAGGCGCTCAACCTGAAAGTGAAATATCGCGAAAGCTTCCGGCCCTTCGCGCCTTCGGTGCTGCGCGAGCGCGTCGCCGACTGGTTCGAACTCGACGCGGATTCGCCGTACATGCTGCTCGTCGCCGACGTGAAAGCCTCGCGCTGCCGCAAAATGACCGGCGCGGAAGAAGCGCTTTTCGGGATCGACAAGCTGAACGTACTGCGTTCCGACATTCCGGCTGTCACCCACGTCGATTATTCGGCGCGCATCCAGACGGTGCACAAGGAAACGAACCCGCGCTATCACGCGCTCCTCAGCCGGTTCGAGGAGCTGACCGGCTGCCCGGTGCTGGTCAACACGAGCTTCAACGTGCGCGGCGAACCAATCGTCTGCACGCCAGGGGACGCCTTCGCCTGTTTCATGGGGACCGAGATCGACTTCCTCGCCATCGGCAACTGCATTCTGCGCAAGGAGCAGCAGAACCCGGCGCTGGCGCGCGACTACAAACACGCGTTCGATCCGGATTGAGAGTGATTTCGATGTCGCCCCGTCTCCGGCGCTTCCTCGTGGTCTTCGTCCTCGTGCCGATCGTTCTCTTCGCCGCGGCCTATCTCGTCACGGTCGTCGCCTATTCAAAATATACGCGCAGCCTTTATGAATTCCTGGCATTCCTGCTGGTTGCAGATTTGGCCGTCGGCTTGCGCGGCGCATGGCGGAACGCAGCGACTGTGGTCGCTGCGACGATTTTCGGCTTGGCCACGATCGAATTCGCTTCCGCGACGATGGAAGCCAACGTTGCCCATTATGCGCGCGGCTTTTCGGTCTCGCGGCCCATTCTCGGCTGGGGTCCATCGGCGCCCGGCGTGTATCACAGCTCGAAAACAGCCGCGAACGGGGCACCGATCTATAGCGTCGATTACACGATCGACGATCATCTGCTGCGACGAGCTCTATCGGGCTCGGGCGAGCCTGCTGTCGCCTTCTTCGGTGATTCCTTCACGTTCGGCGAGGGTTTGCCCGACTCGGAGACATTGCCGCAAGACTATGCCGATCTCACCGGCCGCAAGACGCGCGTTCTCAATTTTGGCTTTTCGGGATACGGCCCGCAGCAATTCCTGCGCGCGCTCGAAACCGGCATGTTCGATCCACTCCTCGGGAATACCAAGCTCTTCGTCTATCTAACGGTGGCCTGGCACGCGGGGCGGGCATCATGCCGCGACGGTTTCATGGCACGTGCGCCGCGCTACGAACTGCGCGAGGGCAAGCCGGTCTTCGTCGGCGCCTGCCGTGAAGGAATAATTCGCTTCATCCAGGATGCCTTCCTCAGCAGCGCATCGTTTCGGCGGTTTGCCGGTATCACGGATTCCGTGGACCGCCACGATGTCGACATCTATCTTGCCGAGTTTCGGCGCTGCGTAGAACTCGTCAAACGAAAATTCGGCGGCCGACTGATCGTCCTTTATATGTCCGGGAACGATGCCTATCTCGCCAAGTCCGGGTTCACCGACGCGAGCGTCAAGGAAAAGCTGCGCCAATCCGGCGTCGAGGTTGTCGATGCGACACTCGCGGCGGCCGACTTCCCACCGGGGACCGCCCTCAGCATTCCCGGCGACGGCCATCCAACCGCGATCGCCAATCGCGCCCGCGCCGTGCTCTTGAAAAATTATCTCGCCAAAGCGACGCCGTCCTCGGCGGCCGCGCAATGAGCGAAACGCCAACCTGCGCTCACACCCGCATCGGCATCAGCACATAGAGCGCGGAGGCCCCCTCGCGATCGAGCACCAGCGTCGGCGAGCCGGGGTCGGCGAGTTTGAAGAGCGCCGTATCGCCGTCGAGCTGGTTGGTGATGTCGAGCAGATAGCGGGCGTTGAAGCCGATATCGAGCGGCGCGGCATCGTAATCGACTTCGAGTTCCTCGACCGCCGAGCCGGAATCGGGATTATTGACCGACAGAGTGAGCTTGCCGTCGGCCATCGCGAGTTTGACGGCCCGGCCGCGCTCCGAAGAGATCGTCGATACGCGGTCGACGGCCTGCTGGAATTGCTCGCGCTCGACGGTGAGATATTTGTCGTTGCCGGCCGGGATGACACGCATGTAGTCGGGAAACGTACCGTCGATGAGTTTGGTCGTCAGCACGACGTCATCGAGGCTGAACCGCGCTTTGGTCGGCGAGATCTCGATTGCCACTTCTCGCGCCAAATCCTCGATGAGCTTCTGCACTTCGGTGACGGCCTTGCGCGGAATGATCACGCCGGGCATGCCTGCCGAGCCGGGCGGGGCGGCGATTTCGATGCGCGCCAACCTATGCCCATCGGTAGCCACGGCGCGCAGCATCGCGCCGCCCTCGGACTCGACGCAGTGAACATAAATGCCGTTCAGATAATAGCGCGTCTCCTCGCTGGAGATCGCGAATTGCGTCTTGTCGATGAGCTTCTTCACGTCGCTGGCGGCCAATTTGAATTGATGCGTGAAATCGCCGGCCGCGAGGTCCGGGAAATCGCTTTCCGGCAGCGCCTGAAGCTGGAAGCGCGAGCGGCCGGAGCGCAACAGCAATTGTCCGGCCTCCTCGCCGCCTTCCAGTGAGACCTGCGCGCCTTCCGGCAGTTTGCGGACGATCTCGTACAGAATATGCGCGGGCAGCGTGGTCGCACCGGGCTGGGCGACGTCGGCAGGCAAACGCTCGGTCACTTCGAGATCGAGATCGGTGGCTCTGAGCAGCACCGAGCCGGGCTCGGCGGAGACGAGGACGTTGGAGAGGATCGGGATCGTCGTGCGCCGCTCGACAACGCGATGCACGTGGCCGAGCGCTTTCAGAAGAGCGGCCCTTTCGAGAGTGACTTGCATGAGACGAACCCAATCTGAGCAACGCGTCCGGAGCCAGCCAAAGGCCGCCGCGCGGGCGCGCAACTCTGACGCGGCCATGCGCAAATCGCAAGCGCCGGCCGGCCGAATGCCCAGGTTTCCCTGCGCAAACCTTGAGAGTCTCGTTCACTTTCGGCGCGGCTAGCCACTTTACCCCCCCTTAATCCGGCCGCTCTAGGCTTCTCGCGAAAACCGCGCTGGCGAGCGGGACTCGACGGTAGGCGCACGGGTATGGCGAGTTTCGAGCGGCGTGAACCGACCTTGCGCCCCGGCGACCGCGAGCGGCGGCATCGCCAGCGCAAAAAGAAAAAGCGCGGCTCGCTTTTTGGCGCGTTGATCTACTGGTCGCTGATGCTCGGCATTTGGGGCGCGATCGGCGCGACCGGACTCATCGTCTACAACGCCGCGCAACTGCCGCCCATCGACGAGCTCGCGGTCCCGAAGCGCCCGCCCAACATCGCCATCCTTGGCCAGGATGGCACGTTGCTCGCCAACCGCGGCGACACCGGCGGAGCGGCCATTCCCCTCGCGGAACTGCCAGAGTATCTTCCTAAGGCGTTCATCGCGATCGAGGACCGCCGTTTCTACCAACATTGGGGCATCGATCCGTTCGGCATTCTGCGAGCCTTGATCCGCGATGCGATCGGGCATGGCGGAATGGAAGGCGGCTCGACCATCACCCAGCAACTCGCCAAAAACCTGTTCCTCACGCAGGAGCGCACGCTTTCGCGCAAGATCCAGGAGGCCATCCTGGCGGTGTGGCTCGAGCACAAATATTCGAAGAACCAGATCCTCGCACTCTATTTGAACCGCGTCTATTTCGGTTCGGGCGCGTTCGGCATCGAAGCGGCTTCGCAAAAATATTTCGGCCACAGCGCGCGTACCGTCACTCTGCCCGAAGCCGCCATGCTCGCCGGCCTCATGAAGGCACCGACGCGGCTCGCGCCGAACCACAATCTCGATGCCGCAATCGAACGCGCCGGCGAAGTCATCGATGCCATGCAGCAGGAAGGCTACATCACCGCGGCGATGGCGAAGCTCGCCCACGCGCACCCCGCCGAACCGGCCAAAGAGAAGAGCGGCGGCTCGATCAATTACGTCGCCGATTACGTGATGGACCAGCTCAACGACACGATCGGCGCCATCGACGAGGATATTGTGGTCTCGACCACGATCAGCGCCCCCTTACAGGAGGCGGCGGAAAGGGCGCTGACCGGGGAGCTCGATGCCAAAGGAACGAAATTCGACGTGAGCCAGGGCGCGCTCGTCGCCCTCGATCCAAACGGCGCCCTGCGCGCCCTCGTCGGCGGGCGCAGCTACGCCGACAGCCAATTCGACCGCGCCGTGGCCGCCAAGCGCCAGCCCGGCTCCGCCTTCAAACCGTTCGTCTATCTAACGGCTCTCGAACGCGGGCTAACCCCGGATACGCTGCGCGACGACGCGCCGATCAACGTTCATGGCTGGCAGCCGGAGAACTATCATCACGACTATTTGGGGCCGGTAACGCTCACCACGGCCCTCTCTCTGTCGCTCAATACGGTTGCCGTGCGGCTCTGCTTGGAAGTCGGGCCCGGCGCGGTCATCAAGACCGCGCATCGCCTGGGGATCACGTCCGACCTTCAGGCCAACGCCTCGATCGCACTCGGCACTTCCGAAGTCACTCCGCTCGAACTCGTCGCGGCCTACGTGCCGTTTGCGAACGGCGGCATCGGCGTAGAGCCCTACGTCATCACCAAGGTACGCACGGCCTCCGGCCGGCTTCTCTATCTGCGCAAAGGATCGAACGACGGGCGCGTCATCGCGCCGGAATATGTGGCGATGATGAATACGATGCTGAAAGAGACCTTGCTCAGCGGTACGGCGCGGCGGGCGGAATTGCCGGATTGGGAAGCGGCCGGCAAAACCGGCACAAGCCAGGATTGGCGCGATGCCTGGTTCGTCGGCTACACGAGCCATCTCGTCGCCGGAGTTTGGGTCGGCAACGATGACAATTCGCCGACGAGACGGGCATCGGGCAGCAACCTGCCGGTGGAGATCTGGTCGAGGTTCATGCGGGTCGCGCATCAAGGCGTGCCGCCGCAAGGGCTGCCTGGCGGCACTTGGCGGGAACCCGGCGCCAACCCCGTCGCGAGCTTGTTCAATCTTTTTAGCGGATCGCCAAGCCGGCCGGCGGCGCCGAGCGCCCCGCCATTACCGGTCGGGCAAGCGCGCGGCCTGCCAAGCAGCACCCGCAACGACGGCACCCTCCTGCCGCCGGCCTCGATCCCCAACGGCGGTGAAGCGGCGGGCGACGACAAACCCTTCTTCGGGCTGTTCTAGATCGCAAAAAGGCCGGACCTCAGGTCCGGCCTTGCATGGCAACGTTCCAACCCCGAAACTAATGCACGCTCACCGTCTGCAGTTCCTGCTGCAGAGCGTTGGCCAGCGCGGCGTCGCGGGAATCCGTCAACATGATCGGCACGCCGTCGGCGCCGAGCAGCGCAAAAAGCTGCAGGCCTGGCTGGAACGGCGGCGCTTGCGGGAAAAGCTTGCTCACCTCTTCCGAGCGCAGCTCGCGCACATAGGCAAGCGAACCACCGCCCAGATGGGCAAATTGCTCTTCGCTAAAAGGCGGGGATTTGGTTTGATCCAACTTGTTCTGGTCCAACATTGTCACTCCTTCTGCGGTCTCTCCAGAGACCCGCGCGGATCGGATGCGAACCGTCAGTCTCGCATCATGATATCGATCTTCTTAACCAATCGTGCCGGTTCAGGGCGGATCAAATCGACGGTGAGCAGCCCGTTGGAAAGATCGGCTGCCGCCACGTACATCCCATCGGCGAGCAGAAACACGCGCTGAAATTGGCGCGCGGCAATGCCGCGATGCAGAAAGTGGCGCTCCTTCTCCTCCTTCTGTCGGCCGCGGATGACGAGTTGTCCTTCCTCGATCGTGACCTCCAGTTGGTCACGGAGAAAGCCTGCCACCGCCAAGGTGATCCGAAGCCGCTCGACTTGCGTATCCGTTCCGGCGATTCGCTCGATGTTGTACGGCGGATATCCGTCGGCAACACGGGTAACCCGGTCGATCGCCCGTTCGAACTCCTCGAACCCGAGCAGAAAAGGAGAATGGACGGTCCGTGACATCAGCGAAGCCTTCCGGCCTTCGGAACGGAGGCCCGTTATGGCGCCTCCTGTCGAAAATATGGAGATTTGGCGGCGTTGTTCAAGCCCGCCGGGAGCTGGCTTTGGGCCGAAACGCCTGTCCGACCCGATGCATCCGATTGCTACATCGCGCTCGGCAAGACCCGGTCGGGCGGGCGGTGTCCGTCCATGAAAGTTTTGATGTTGACGATCACCTTCTCGCCCATGTCGATGCGACCCTCGCGTGTCGCCGAACCCATATGCGGCAGAAGCGTCACCTTGCCGGCATTGGCAAGCTTGATGAGCTTCGCCGAGACCGCCGGCTCGTGCTCGAATACGTCGAGACCGGCGCCGGCGAGTTCGCCGTTCTCCAGCGCCTCGACGAGCGCGTCCTCGTCGATGATTTCGCCGCGCGCCGTATTGACGATGATGGCGTTCGGGCGAAGGTATTTGAGGCGCCGCGCCGAAAGCAGGTGGTAGGTGGCGGGGGTATGCGGACAGTTGATCGAAACGACGTCCATACGCGCCAGCATCTGGTCGAGCGACTCCCAATAGGTCGCCTCGAGCGCTTCCTCGATGCCGGCGGCCACCCGGCGGCGGTTGTGGTAGTGGATCTGCAGGCCGAAGGCGAAAGCACGCCGCGCTACCGCTTGGCCGATCCGCCCCATGCCGACGATGCCGAGCCGCTTGCCGGTGATCCTGGCGCCTAGCATCCAGGTCGGCGACCAACCGCCCCAGGTTCCCTCGGGAATGACCCTGGCGCCTTCGACCAGGCGGCGCGCCACCGCGAGGATCAGCGCCATCGTCATATCGGCCGTATCCTGCGTCAGAACGCCCGGTGTATTGGTGACGGTGATGCCGCGTTTCGTCGCAGCCGGCACGTCGATGTTATCGACGCCGTTGCCGAAGTTGGCGATGAGCTTGAGTTGCGGGCCGGCCTTCTCGATCAGGGCTGCGTCGATCCGATCCGT
The DNA here is from genome assembly GCA_963697785.1 of uncultured Alphaproteobacteria bacterium. Lineage (GTDB taxonomy): Bacteria > Pseudomonadota > Alphaproteobacteria > Rhizobiales > Beijerinckiaceae > Methylovirgula. The sequence goes on from OY969098.1 coordinate 128,617, forward strand.
GACGGTCGGCACGAGCACGTCGGCGATGCGCACCATCTCGGCGAGTTCGGCTTCGCTCAACGGATCGTCGTCGAGGTTGAGGCGCGTGTCGAAAAGCTCGCACATGCGGGTTTCGACGACATCCGGCAATTTGCGCGTAAGAATAACGAGCGGCTTCTTTTTGCCCATTCCTCATTCCGTCATTGAAGGCGCAAGCGAATCCTTGACCCGCCTCTGCGGGTGGCCCCGAGCATATCGATCCAAGCGCGGATTCCACAAGGTTTCGGAACTCCGCCGGCTCCAGACCGTCGCGGGGCCCGCGAGCTCGTGGCCTGGCGAGAGCGGGCGCGCTCTGTCCGCGCGCCTCTCTAGCAGATGGCCATCCAAACACAAGAATGGCAAGAATCAATGACCGCGAGAGCGTGATTCGGCCGGGCACACGGGAGCGGTTGTTGCAGAGCGCGCCCGGCGCCCTTGACGGCCACGTTTGGCGCAAAATCGGCGTGCATAGCGGCATGCCCGCGCCAAATCGCGCCTCGCATCGGGCCCGTGACGGGCTCGGCAAGGAAAGACGGAGGCAAGTCGCGTTGGAACAAGCGAAGATTTGGTGCGCGCGCCGAAGCGGGCTGATCGCTCATGTCGGTTGGATATGTTGGCTCTGCGTTGTCTTGTGCGCCGCCGCTTCACTGTCGCACGCGCAAACCGCCGCCCAGCAAGGCGTGCAAATCGGCAGCGTCAGCGGCTTGCCGCTACCGCGTTTCGTCAGTCTCAAGTTCGACCGGGTCAATTTGCGCGAAGGCCCCTCCAAGGACCACCGCACAACCTGGATCTACGAACGGGCTGGCCTGCCGGTCGAGATCACAGCGGAGTTCGGCACTTGGCGCAAGGTGCGCGACGCGGACGGCACCGAGGGCTGGGTTCTGCACACCGTCCTTTCCGGGCGCCGCACCGCGATCGTCGCGCCCTGGAAGAAGGACGAGGTCTTCACCCTCTATTCGCTTCCTGCCGCGGATTCGGGGCCGGTGGCGCGCCTGCAAACCGGCGTCTTCGCCAGCATCCGCTCCTGCAACGGCAAATGGTGCGAGATCTTCGGGGACGGGTTCGACGGCTATATCAAGCAGACCCTGCTCTGGGGCGTCTATCCCAACGAGAAGGTCGACTGAACGCCTCAGTCTTCCCGGCGCAGCCTGACGACCACTTCGACGCGATCGATTTTGGTGCCTTTCGGCGGCTCGGGCAAACGCGTCAGATCGACCGCGACTTGCGGAATATCGATCAGCGTATTGCTGCCTTCGACCAGGAAATGGTCGTGATGTGAAATGTTCGTGTCGAAATAGGCCTTTGAACCGTCGACCGCGACTTCGTGCAACAGGCCGGCCTCGGTGAACTGATGGAGACAGTTGTAGATAGTGGCGAGCGAAACAGGCACGCGTGAGCCTTGCGCCTCTTCGAGCAGCGTCTCGGCGCTCACGTGCCGACCGCCTTTGCTGAACAAAAGCCAGCCGAGTGCGACGCGCTGTCGCGTCGGCCGGAGCCCCGCGGCGCGCAGCTTCGCGCGCAAATCATGCACCGGGCAGCCAACCAACGGCGTCGAATATGCGGCTTCGCTCGGTCTGGGGGTAGGTTCATTCATCGTTTTGCCGACACTTGCGGACTCACATCATCAACTTGGGGATTGAGGAAAGATACGACAAGTTCACGTCCCGACAAAGGTTTAATTGATTTGCACGGATTTGCAGGGGCGGAACGCAAAGGTGCCTCAAACCTGGGTCTTTTCCAGACAAGCGCGCATGTTCCGTTTTTCCAAGGCGATGTGCGAACCGGCATTCATAATTCCGGTTTAGCGTGCTTGCTGCGCCGCAACCGCTTGGCCGCGGGCTCGCATTGCCTTCCTCTTGCGACACCGCCGCAATCGTCCCTATCTTGAGCTTTGGGCGCGTAGCCTACCCGTGCATTCGGTCATGGCTGGGGAGCATCGGACCGCTTCCGGGAGGCCACGGCCTATGTTAGAAGCCGCAAACTTTGCTCGCGTCGCTGCGCCGCCTTCGGGGCGAGCACCATAAGAGTACAACCACGCAATGGGCGAGCGACGCTCCAGCTACGACTACGAGGATTTGATCGCCTGCGGGCGCGGCGACCTTTTTGGTCCCGGCAATCCGCAATTGCCGCTGCCGCCGCTGCTGATGTTCGACAAGATCGCCGATATTTCCGATCAAGACGGGGTCTACGGCAAAGGCACAATTCGCGCCGAGTTCGCGATCAAATCCGATCATTGGTTCTTCGGTTCGCATTTCAAAGGCGATCCTGTCATGCCGGGTTGTCTCGGCCTCGACGCGTTGTGGCAATTGCTCGGATTTTATCTCGGCTGGCTCGGCTTGCAGGGCCGCGGCCGGGCGCTTGGCGTCGGCGAAGTGAAGTTCTCCGACCAGGTTCTGCCGACCATGAAAAAGGTCATTTACGGGGTCGATCTGAAGCGCGTATTCAATACCAAACTGGTGCTCGGCATTGCCGATGGCTGGCTTGAGGCCGACGGGCGCCGCATCTATGAAGCGACCGATCTCAAAGTCGGCCTGTTCAAGGCCGCGATTGCGGCCTGAACCCACCCAAGCTGCGGCCAGGAGGCAAGGATGAGACGCGTCGTCGTCACCGGAATGGGCATCGTTTCCGCGATTGGAAACAATACCCAGGAGGTGCTTGCTTCTCTGCGCGAGGCAAAATCCGGCATCGTGAAAGCGGACAAATACGCCGAGCTTGGCTTCCGCAGTCAGGTACACGGCGCACCGCGGCTCGACCCGGAAGGGATGATCGACCGGCGCGCCATGCGCTTCCATGCCGGCGGCACGGCCTGGAACCATGTCGCCATGGACCAAGCCATCCAGGATGCCGGCCTCTCCGCCGCGGAGATCTCTAACGAAAGAACCGGCATGATCATGGGGTCCGGCGGTCCGTCGGTACGAAGTCTCGTCGAATCGGCGGACACGGCGCGCACCAAGGGTCCCAAAAAGGTCGGGCCTTTCGCCGTTCCCAAAGCCATGTCCTCGACCGCTTCGGCGACGCTGTCGACGTGGTTCAAGATCAAAGGCGTCAGCTATTCGATCTCTTCGGCGTGCGCGACCTCCAATCACTGCATCGGCAACGCCTACGAGATGATCCAATACGGCAAGCAGGACACCATGTTCGCCGGCGGATGCGAGGAGCTCGACTGGAGTCTCTCGGTGCTCTTCGATGGCATGGGAGCCTTGTCTAGCGCCTATAACGACAGGCCAAGCGTCGCATCCCGCGCCTACGACAAGAATCGCGACGGTTTCGTCATCGCCGGCGGGGCGGGTGTGCTTGTGCTGGAGGAACTGCAGCATGCCCGGGCACGCGGCGCCAAAATCTACGCGGAAGTGGCGGGCTATGGGGCAACCTCGGACGGGCACGACATGGTGCAGCCCTCGGGCGAAGGCGCGGTGCGCTGCATGCACATGGCTCTCGAGGGGAGCAAGGTGCCGATCGACTACATCAATCCGCATGCGACTTCGACGCCGATCGGCGATCTGCGCGAGATCGAAGCGATCCGTACCGTGTTCGGCGACCGCGCGCCGCCGCTTTCCGCGACCAAATCTCTGACCGGACATTCGCTCGGTGCGACCGGCGTGCAAGAGGCGATCTACTGCCTTCTCATGATGCAGAGCGGTTTCATCTGCGCGAGCGCCAACATCGACGAGCTCGACCCGGCATTCGCCGACATGGATATCGTGCGCGAGCGTCGCGATGGTCTCGCCTTGCGTGCCGTTCTGTCCAACTCGTTCGGCTTCGGCGGCACCAATGCCTCGCTCGTCTTGAAACAGGTCGATGCCTGATCAGCGGCGCGCGCTGATGCGCGGCAAACGCGGCCTCGTCATGGGCGTAGCCAACGATCACTCAATCGCCTGGGGCATCGCCAATGTGCTCCACGACGAGGGCGCCGAACTTGCCTTCACCTATCAGACCGCGGCGCTCGGCAAGCGCGTCAAGCCGCTGGTCGAGCGTCTCAATCCGTCGCTCGTTCTGCCTTGCGACGTGGAGGATCCGGCAAGCTTCGATGCGGCCTTCGCGTCGCTGCAACGCGCTTGGGGATCGCTCGATTTCGCCGTCCATTGCGTCGCCTATTCGGATCGCGCCGAGCTGCGCGGCCGCTACGCCGACACGTCGCGCGAGAATTTCCAGCGCACCATGCTCATTTCCGCCTTCTCCTTCACGGAGATGGCCAAACGCGCCGCCAAGCTGATGCCGAAAGGCGGGGCGCTGTTGACGCTCACCTTCGGCGGGTCGACCCGGGTGATGCCGAACTATAACGTGATGGGCGTCGCCAAGGCGGCGCTTGAGGCGAGCGCGCGCTATCTTGCCGTCGACTTCGGCCCGCAAGGCATCCGGGTCAATGCAATTTCGGCCGGGCCGGTGCGTACACTGGCCGGGGCCGGCATTGCCGACGCCCGCTGCATGTTCAATTTCCAGAAGGCGCATTCTCCGTTGCGCCGGGCGGTTACGATCGACGCCATCGGCCGCGCCGCGCTTTATCTCCTTTCCGATCTCTCAAGTTGCGTTACCGGCGAGATCCATTATGTCGATTCCGGCTACAATATCGTCTCGATGCCGCAGCCGGATCGCTTGAAAGCGCACGAGGCAATCGCGCCGGACGATGCGGAGAATTCTTGAGCATGCGGCTCTATTCGGAAAACCAATCGCCGTTCTCGGCGCCGGTTAGGATCGCAATCTACGCCAAGGCGCTCGACGTTGAGATCGTCGCGCCGCCGGGCGGCCTGCGCTCGGCCGAATATCATCGCATCAATCCGCTCGGCACCATTCCTTGCCTGATGCTCGACGACGGCACGCGCCTGCCGGAGTCCACGGCGATCATGGAATATCTCGAAGAGAAATTTCCCGATCCGCCGCTGCTTCCGGTCAGTCCCGAAGCGCGCGCCCAAGTGCGTCTCCTGCAGCGCATCGGCGAACTCCACATCACGACCCAGACCGTCGAGCTCGCGCAGCTGTCGGACACCGCCGCCAGCGACGAGACGGCAGCCAATCGCTTGACCAAAATCGTTCGCGGGCTTTCCGCTCTTCAGAACATTCTGACTGGCGATACGTTCGCGGCCGGCCCGAATTTGACTCTCGCCGACTGCCAGCTTGCGCCGGCGCTGTTTCGCGTACCGCGCGTGGTCGGCGCTTTCATGAACCGAGATTTGATCGGCGCCTATCCGAAGGTCGCACACTACGTCGAGACAAGCCGCCGACATAAAGCGGTCGCCCGCGTGCTGGAAGAAATGGGGGCGGCGTTGGCGTAAGCGCCTGCAAGGGTTTGCTCCAACCTTGCCGATTCGGCGGGCGTCGCAGCGGCCCTTGAACCTCACCGTGCGAGCCATAGTTCTTAGAGGAAACTTTACAGCCCGGCTGCCGGTTATCCTCCCAGCCACTCTTCCCTTAATTGGGGCGCATTCCGAGGGCATGCCCTGGCAACACCCAGCGCATTCCGAAGAGGCCCCGAACGCAACGGGTATGCCCATGCATCTTGTCAGTCGTCGTGCAGTGCTCACCGGAGCTTCGGCCGCAGGTCTGTCGCTTACCCTAGCGGGCTGCGTTTCCACCGGCATGCCCGGTCCGATTGCGGATGCGAACGCCGGTGCGCCCGAGCCGTCGCTCTCGCAGGACACCGAGGAGAACTATGCGGGCATGTATGGCGCGGTGACGGGTGAGCCTTATCCGATTCCCGCCGTCAGGCTCTCGGAACTCAATCCGGCGTTTCTGCGCAAGGAGATCGCCTATCAAACCAGCGAACAGCCGGGCACGATCATCGTCGATCCGGCGAGCCACTATCTCTACCACGTGTTGAGCGGCGGCCGGGCGATGCGCTACGGCGTCGGCGTCGGGCGCGAAGGGTTCGCCTGGTCCGGCATCGCCATGATTCACGACAAGCAGGAATGGCCCGACTGGTATCCGCCGCCGGAAATGTTCGCGCGCCAGCCGGAGATCAAGAAATACATGTCGCAACTTCAAAGCGGGCTCGGCATGCCGGGCCGCGCCGACAATCCGCTCGGCGCCCGGGCCATGTATCTCTGGGAAGGCAACAAAGACACGCTTTACCGGATTTACGGCACGAACGAGCCCTGGACGATCGGCACGAGCGTGTCTTCCGGCTGCATCCGGATGATCAATCAGGACGCGATCGATCTCTACCAGCAGACGCCGGTCGGCACCAAAGTGGTCGTGCTCGGGCCGGGGGTTGTCGGCTGAAGCACCTGCGCCCGTCTGCCGCGCTTGGCAGAGGCAATGGATCCGGTTAGAAGGCCGCCATCGTCCACAATCGAAAGGAGGTGATCCAGTGTCTCAATGTCTGATCGCAAAGCCGCTGGAATTCACCGCCTCCCTGCAGGCTTGACGTCGGCGGCGGCGCTGACATTGCGGAGCCGAAGGCTCCAATCCAAGATCGAAAGCCCCGGCGCGCGCTGGGGCTTTTTCATTTTGCGACGGGACGGGCTGCCATATTCGCACCCCTGCGTAGGCCTGGAACGGCCCTGGACGCTGCGGTAAAGTCGGCCGCATGCTGCGATTCTTGTTCGCCGGTTCTTTGCTTGTCTGGCTCTTCGCGATGCATCCGGCATATGCCGATTTTCAGTCCTGTCTCGGCACATTGAAAGCGCAGTCCGAGGCCAGGGGCGTTCCGGCCGCGACCGTTGAGAGCGCGACGCGCAATCTCACGTTCAATCCCGACGTGCTCGAGTCCGAGAACGAACAGCCGGAGTTCGTCACCCCGATCTGGGACTACATCGCCGGCCTTGTCGACGACGAGCGCATTGCCGACGGGCGCGCCGCGATGCGGCACTGGGCGAAGTGGCTCGACGTCGCCGAGCGCAGGTACGGCGTGCCTGCCTCGGTGATCGCGGCGGTTTGGGGCATCGAATCGAATTTCGGCAAGAATTTCGGCAAACGGCCGGTTCTGCAATCGCTGGCGAGCCTCGCTTGCTCGCCGAGCCAGCGGCCCGCGTATTACCGGCGCGAATTCCTCGCCGCGATGCAGATCATTAGCGAGGGCGACGCCGATCCGGCGAATTTCGTCGGCTCCTGGGCGGGCGCCTTCGGGCATACGCAATTTATGCCTTCCACTTTCTTGCGTCTGGCGGTCGATCTCGATGGCGATGGGCGGCGCGACGTCATCAATTCCGTGCCCGACGCGCTTGGCTCGACGGCCAATTATCTGCATCACAGCGGTTGGGTCGCGAGCCTGCCCTGGGGTTTCGAAGTGAAGATCCCGGCGCATTACGCGGGACCATCGGGGCGCCGCGACAAGCAGCCGATGGCCGCCTGGGCGGCACGCGGCGTCACCCATATCGACGGCGCGCCGCTCAGCGGCAGGATTGAGGTCGGCCTATTTCTGCCGGCGGGTCCAAGAGGGCCGGCATTTCTCGTCACCCGCAATTTCGATGCGATCTATTCCTACAACGCGGCGGAGTCGTATGCGCTGGCGATTGGACTACTGTCGGACCGGTTGCGCGGGGGCGCCCCGATCGTGACGGCTTGGCCGACGAACGATCCCGGCTTGTCGCGCGCCGGGCGGCGTGAAGTGCAGACCTTGCTGATCCGCCGCGGCTATGACCTCGACGGCAAGATCGACGGTGTCCTGGGTCCTAAGACGCAAGCCGCGATCGCCGATTTTCAGGCGCGCGCCGGGCTCAAGCCGGACGGACGCGCGAGCCAATCGGTTCTCGCCGCGCTGCGCGGCCATTGAAGCGGCGCGGCCGCGTTTGCCCAGATTTAACAATCCAAGCGTTTTCAAGTGCATCCGCGACGCGCTCACCCGGAATTGACTGGCGCCGCTACGGCATTGCTCTAAATTCCCGCCCGGAAAGGCCCCCATGCTCATCCCGGCGGTTAAGTTTGTCCGATGCAGTTGCCTTGGCGCGGCGCTGACGGTTTGCGGACTGAGCGCCGCGGCGGGCGCGCCGACAAGCGGCGTCGCCGGCGTGATTGAGCTGTTCACCTCGCAAGGTTGTTCGTCCTGCCCGCCGGCCGACCGGTTGCTGTCGCGGATCGCGACCGATCCTTCGATGCTCGCACTGAGTTTCCCAATCAACTATTGGGACTTCATCGGCTGGAAAGACACGCTGGCTTCGCCGGAATTTACGGCACGGCAGAAGGCCTACGCCGCGGCGCTCGGTGAACGCCGGGTCTACACGCCGGAAGCGATCATCGACGGTCTCGTCGACGCCGTCGGCAGCGATCGGGCGGCGATCAATCACGCCATCAAGACCGCCAAACAACGCATGGGCGCGCTCAGCGTGCCGTTGCAATTGCGCGAACAGGCGGGCGTTTTACAGATCGACATCGGTGCCGGCAACGAAACTTCGGCCGGGGTCTATGTGCTGCGTGTGGTCAAGTCCCGCACCGTGATGATCGAGCGGGGCGAGAATTCCGGCCATAGCGTCACCTATACGAACGTCGTGCGCGCCATCCACAAGGTCGGCGAATGGAACGGCAAGCCGGAAAGTCTCAAGCTCACCGAGCTGAAGGGCGACGACGAGGCCTATGTCGTGCTGGTGCAGCAAGGCTCGCAAGACGATCCCGGCGCCATCCTGGCCGCCGCCAAAGGCGTGGGGCTTTGATCGGGCGCGCAACGTCCTGATCGGTGTCCGAATTTTGCCGCGATCCCTCGCTTCATTCCGGATCGTCAAGTCCAACCTTTGGCGCGCCCCAACGGCGAGGTATGTTTCCGCGATGATTCGCACACTTCGGCCCGCCTTAGCGGCCGCACTCCTCCTCTGTGGATTATCGGTACCGATCGCTGTGGCGCAGGACTCCATGTCGCTACGATTGGCCGCCGACCAGCCGACGTCGGCCAAGCACAAACCCGATAAGAAAAAGACTGCCAAAGCCAAGACCGGCAAATCCGCCAAGGCGAAAACATCGAAGCGCACGGCGGGCGACAAAAACACCGGCAAGCCGGTGCAGATCGCGAGTTTCGGCGATTGGGGCGCGTTTCTCGCCGAAGGCGGCAAAGAGAAGACCTGTTACGCGCTTGCCCAGCCTAAGGAACGCGCACCCAGCAAGCTCAAACGCGATCCGGCCTATGTGTTCATCTCGAACCGGCCCGGCGAAAACATCCATGACGAAGTTTCGATCATGATGGGCTTTCCGATGAAAGACGGAGGCGAGGCAGAGGCCGATGTATCGGGCACGAGTTTCGATCTCGTCTCGAAAGGTACCAATGCTTGGATCAAGAATCCGGCGCAGGAAGCCGAATTTATCAACGCCATGAAGAAGAGCGCGAAGCTCGTCGTCAAAGCCGCTTCCATCAAGGGGCATGTGACGACCGACAGCTATTCGCTGACCGGCTTGTCGCAGGCTCTCGAGAGCGTTGAGCGGGAATGCCACGAGACCGCTCCGGCCAGGCAGAGCGCGCGATAAGCCTATTCTTGCTTTTAGGCGGTCTGGACGCGGCAGTACGTTGCGCTCGCGGCGATGTGTTTTCTGCCGCCAAGGATTCCACGCGATCGTTAGCGCGATACGCTTGTGAAAAATGATTTAATGAAGCAGAATTTAGGACATATACCTGCGTATAAATCGGTTTTTACTATCATAAGGCGCAATGCCCGCTATTTTTACACCGTAGCAATTGTTGCACGGTGATCAGATGTTGCGCTTGTGTTGGTTTTTTGCGGCGGCGGGATTGATCGGAGCATCCGCGGCGATGGCGCAAGGTGCTCCCTATGACCAACGCGTGGCGAACGGCTGCGCGGGCATGGGGCTCAATCCGAGCGAAGCGCCCTTCGTCTTTTGCGAGATGAGCCTGCGAGACAGCGCTGCATCGGTCGAGCGCGCTCGCACAATCGGTTTGGCGCGGCGGGAATGTCGCGGCTACCACGTCGGCACGGCGGCCTTTGCGAATTGCGTGCTGGATCGCCAAGAATGCGCCGAGAATCGGCAGCGGTTTACGCCGACCTCCACGGCGTCCGAAGATCACTTCCACACGTATCAGCGCGGCGACGAAATTACGTCGGTGCGGCGTGCCTGCGCCCAAGTTGGCCTTGCTCCCGGCTCGTCGGGCTATGAGACCTGCGTCGGCGATCTCGACATGACGATCGATGACGCCAATCGGGTCGGCACAGATTGAGTGCGCCTCCGATCTGATTCTGCAGCGGGCGGTTCCAGGAGAACCGCCCCGCTCTGGTTTCTAGTTGGTATGATCTTTTTGCAACAGTGGGAATGCAAGGCCCGGACCTTGTCTGAGATATGGACGTATAAGTACCTGTAAATATTATATAATATCGATTACGCACACGCCCGCCACCGCGGAGCGGGCGCGTTTCTCCGGCATCCTCTCCTTCTCTTTTCCGTTCGTTCCCCCGCGCTGCGGCTACTAGCGGCCCAAACAGACTTCAAAATCGATTGACTAACTAGTCATATTTAGTCCATCGATTTAATGGACATATGACGGGGGCTCCTATGCGTTATCTCTCAGATCGCTACGCCTTACCGACAATTCGTGCCGCGCGGAGGCAAAGCCTTGTAATTCTCGTGGTCGCGGCCAGCGCATGGGCCCTTTGGGGCACATCAGCCCGCGCAGACGATGCGCAGATTCAGAAGCTCGAAACGCAGATCCAGCAGATCGAAGCTCGACATCAGTCCGAGATCAGTTCGTTGCGAGCGGAAATCAGGGCACTCCGCAGGCAAAGACCCGTATTGGTGGCGAAGAGTGCTGGGGTGCCGGTCGCTGAAGGCCCGCATGTCATTATGTCGAGCGCCCACGGCTTTCATTTCGGGCTCGCCAGCCCCGATAATCAGAACACGATCGAACTGACCGGCCGCCTGCACATCGACACGGGCGGCTATCTGGACTATCGGCCCGGGCCGAAAACTCTCGATCAAACGGGTCTTTCCAGCGGGCTCAATCTGCGGCGCGCGCGGATCGGCGTCGTCGGCAAGTTCATGGGCGACTGGAACTACGCCCTCATCTACGATTTCGGCAATACGTCGGACAGCTTGAATCCGAATGACGCGCTTGCCAACGCCAATTCGGGGACAAGTCCGACCACCAACAACAACTACCTCTCGGGCGTCGAGAACGCCTTTGTCACCTACAATGGTTTCTACAATCACGGCGGGCCGTTCCCGGTCGCAATCGATTTGCCGGGTGTCCAGGACGTGCCCTGGACAATTGACGAGGCGACCGGCTCCAACAACATCATGTTCTTGGAACGCTCCTCCGCCCAAGTCGTCGCCACGGAATACGGCGGCGGCGATTTCCGCACGGCGGCGGGGGCGCATTCCAATAACGACCGATATTGGATCGGCGCGTACATTACCGGCCCCAACTCCGGCTCTTTGCATACCGACGGGGCCCCGTGCATCGGTACCACCAGCGGAACGCCTTGCACGCCAACTCCATCGGGATTCGGGCGGCAGCTGTCCGGCCTCTTCCGCGCTTCCTATCAGATCGTGCAAACCAAGGACGCGTCGCTGCACGTCGGCTTCAACTATGCCAATCTGTTCGATCCGCGCCTCGGCGCGAACCTCGATGGTATCCAGCTTTACGACAGGCCGGAGCTTCGCGTCGATCCAACCTACTTCCTCAACACCGGCAATATCCCCGCCCATGGCGGTCAGGTCTTCGGCGCCGAAGCGGCGGCCGCCTGGCAGAATTTCTTCTTCCAAGGCGAGTATTACCACTACACCGTCGACACTTTGGTGAACACGACGCCAGTCACCGCTGGCTACGGCACCGGCTGGACAGGCGGAGCGCCGGGGCCCGTCCTCAATTTCAACGGCGGTTATGCCGAGGCGAGCTACACATTCGGCGGCAAGCGCTTTTATAATCCCGCCTCAGGTTCCTATACCAGGGTCATTCCCGAGCACCCTTTTACGTTCGGCAGCGGCAGCTGGGGGGCACTCGAAATCGCGGGGCGCTACAGCGTCGTCGATCTCAACGATCCCAACTTGAACACCGCGGTTCTCGGGCGCGCCTATACAATTCCCGGCTCGCTCACCAAGACCCCGGGATATGGCGGCAGTTCTCAAACCTCCTATGGCGTGGGTCTCAACTGGTATCCAAATGGCAACCTGAAGTTCATGCTTGATTACGAGCATGTGGTTGTCGACGGCCAGCAAGCGGTGGGGTACCTCAATAGCCGCGGCGCGACCATCGACTGGATTGCCGGCCGCACGCAGATCGTCTTCTGACCCGACGGCTTCGGCGGGTGTCTTGCCCGACACCCGCAGGAAGAGAAGCGCCGCGAAGCCCTCAAGCGGCGCGAATTCCACTTATCCCGGGCAGGCAACTGCCCGGGACATTTCTATCTTGCAGAACCTGCTTTAGTCTCTGCGTCGATGCGGGGCCGCAAAGCGCAAAATCTCTGCACCTTCCGCCGCGGTTGCGCAGCGGCGCTTTTTGCTTGGCTGCTTCTGCCGGCGGTTGCCGATGCGCAATATTTCGCGCTCGGCAAGGGTACCTATGCGCTCGAATTCTACGACATCGACTTCAGCAGCCTCGCCAATCCCGCCAAGCGGATTACCCCGCTCGACCAAGTGCATTACGTTCCGCTCGGAATAGACCCCGACACCTATCTGTCGCTCGGCGGCGACGTGCGCCAGCAATTCTGGTCGTGGAGCAATGAGGGGCATGGGCTGAAGTCGCCGCTGTACAATACCTATGACCTCTCGCGCCTCCTTTTCGACGCCTATCTCCACCTCAACCGGCATGTCGCGCTCTTCGCGCAGCTCGGCCGCTTCGACGCGATCGGCAAAGATGCGCCGCTCAACGCCGCGGATGCGAGCCGCGGGCGCCTCCAGCAGGGTTTCGTCGAGATCAAGCAGGAAATAGGACCCGCCGAAGTGACCACGCGCGCCGGGCGGCAGGAGATCACGTTGGGATCGGGACGTTTCGTCTGGGTGAACGACAGTTCCAATATCCGCACGACCCACGATGGCTTGCGCGTCCACGCCGATTTTGGCGGCAACGGCACGCTCGATCTTGTCTATAGCCGGCCGGTAGCGCCGACGCTTGACGCTTTCTCCGACTGGGATTCGCACGCGGGCACATTCGGCGCCGCCTATCTCAGCGAATTTGTCATTCCCAATCGGCTTCACGTCGACGAATATTATTATTTCCGGCACGACAGCGGTGCCCAATACGCGGGTCTCACTGGCAACGAGGATCGCGACACCGTTGGCGGCAGAGTCTGGGGCGCATTCGGATCGTTCAAATACGACAGCGACTTCGCCGTTCAGTTCGGAACCTTCGATGGTCGACCGATCTCCGCCTTGGGTACTTCGGCGCGCGTCCTCTATTCCTTCCAAAGCTTGTTCTGGCAACCCGGTCTTCAGTTCCAGGCCAGCTATTTCAGCGGTACGGGCCAGAGCAGCGCGACGGTCGGCACGTTCAGCGCGCCCTTTGGGCGCCCAACGATGCTCAATTATGCCGGGCTGGAGACGCTCGAAAACTTGATCGAAGCCTATCCGGCCGTCATCGTGAACCCGACCTCGGACCTGGCGCTGCGCTTCGGACCGGAAGCGGTCTGGCGCGCCTCGGTCTATGACGCCGTCTACATCTCGCGGACGACGCCGTTGCTCCAGACCGTCTCCGCCAACGACAGGGCGAGCTACATTGGCACGAACCTTGTCGCCACCGCGCAATGGAAGATCCTGGCGAACGTCAGCCTGTTCGCCGAATACCTGCACGAACTCGCCGGCCCGGCGATCACGTTGGCGGGCGGCCACGGCGCCGATGTCGGTATCGCCCAGATCGACGTAAATTTCTGATCGGCGGCGCGCTCCCTTGTCATCCTAAAATGCCGGCGCATAATCGCCGCAACAGCGGGAGAACCCGCGTTCGTTATGCTTCGCGGCGCTCGCGCCACGGGAGGAAGCGATGTCGGAATCCATCTATCCCGTCCCGCCGGAGTGGGCGCGCCGCGCCTATATCGGCGCCGCGACCTACGAGAAGATGTATGCGCGCTCGATCGCCGATCCGGATGGATTTTGGGGCGACGAAGGCCGCCGCCGTATCGAATGGCTGAAGCCATTCACCAACGTGAAGAACGCCACCTTCGGCCCGGGCGAGGTTTCCATCAAATGGTACGAGGACGGCGTCACCAATGTCGCGCTGAATTGCATCGACCGGCATCTTGCGACGCGCGGCGAGCAGACGGCGATCATCTGGGAAGGCGACGATCCGGGCCGTTCGCTCCACGTGACCTACCGGCAATTGCACGCCGAAGTCTGCCGCTTCGCCAATGTCCTCAAAGCGCAAGGCGTCAAAAAAGGCGATACGGTCACGATCTACATGCCGATGATTCCGCAGGCCGCCTATGCGATCCTCGCCTGCGCGCGGATCGGCGCGGTCCATTCGGTCGTGTTCGGCGGATTTTCGCCCGACTCGCTTGCCGGCCGCCTCCGCGATTGCGGTTCCAAACTTCTCATCACGGCGGATGAAGGGGTGCGCGGCGGCCGCAAGGTTCCGCTCAAGGCCAACGCCGACGCGGCGCTCGAAAAGGCGCCCGGCGTCGTGACCAAGATGATCGTCGTGAAACATACCGGTGGCGACATTTCTTGGCGGGATGGACGCGATGTCTGGTACGCCGATGCGGCGGCGGCGGTTTCGGCGGATTGCCCACCCGAGCCGATGAACGCCGAGGATCCGCTCTTCATCCTCTACACGTCGGGATCGACGGGCGCGCCGAAAGGCGTCGTTCACACCACGGCCGGCTATCTCGTCTTCGCCTCGATGACTCACCAATATATTTTCGACTATCACGACGGCGACATCTATTGGTGCACGGCCGACGTCGGCTGGGTCACCGGCCACAGCTACATCCTCTACGGCCCGCTCGCCAACGGCGCGACGACCTTGATGTTCGAGGGCGTGCCCAATTACCCGACGGTTTCCCGCTTCTGGGAAGTCATCGACAAACATCGCGTGAACACTTTCTATACGGCGCCAACAGCGATCCGCGCCTTGATGGGCGCGGGCGATGCGCCGGTAAAAAAGACGAGCCGCGCTTCGCTGCGTCTTTTGGGTTCGGTGGGAGAGCCGATCAACCCGGAAGCCTGGCTCTGGTTCTATCGGGTCGTCGGCGACAGCCGCTGTCCGATCATGGACACCTGGTGGCAGACCGAGACGGGCGGCATTCTGATCACCCCTCTCCCCGGCGCGATGCCGCTGAAACCCGGTTCGGCGACGAAGCCTTTCTTCGGCATCCGGCCGCAGGTGGTCGATGGCGCCGGCGAAATCCTCGAAGGCCCTTGCAGCGGCAATCTGGTCATCGCCGATTCCTGGCCGGGGCAGATGCGCACGGTGTTCGGCGATCACGAACGCTTCGTGAAGACCTATTTCTCGGCCTATCCCGGCAAATATTTCACCGGCGACGGTTGTCGGCGCGACGCCGACGGCGATTATTGGATTACCGGCCGCGTCGACGACGTCATCAATGTCGCCGGCCATCGGCTCGGCACGGCGGAGGTCGAAAGCGCGCTGGTCGCCCACGTCCATGTCTCCGAGGCTGCGGTCGTCGGATTTCCGCACGACATCAAGGGCCAGGGCATCTACGCCTACGTAACCTTGATGGCCGGAGCGGAGCCCTCTGAAAATCTCCGCAAGGAGCTCATTGCCTGGGTCCGGCAGGAGATCGGCCCGATTGCCACGCCCGACATCGTGCACTTTACGCCGGGCCTGCCGAAGACCCGCTCCGGCAAGATCATGCGGCGCATCCTGCGCAAAATCGCCGAATTGGAGTTTCAGGCGCTCGGCGATATTTCCACGCTCGCCGACCCGAGCGTCGTCGAGGACCTGATCCGGGAGCGTAAAGGTCAGGCAACGCGCCATCCGGCCGACGCGATCAAAAAAGCGTGAGGCGCACCCTCTGAGTGCGGCGTTGCCGCCACACGTCCATACGATTTTAACCCGCCTGCGCAAAAATCATCTCCAAGCGCGTGCGGCGCTTGCTATGGTTTGTGCATAGTTCGTGTTGCTGTGGGTGGGGGGCGTCGTGGACGTGTGGAGCAGCCGGAGGAGCTGGGTTCCGGCAATTCTCACAGTTCTCTTGTGGAGCGCGGCGTGGCTATTGGCGTGCAGTTCGGCGGGTGCTCGCACGCTGGTTGCGATTTCTCCCGAATATCCGGCCGGTGAGATCATCATCAGCCAGCATCAACGCAAGCTCTATTTCACCGAGGGAAACGGCCGCGCGATTTGTTATCCGGTCGCGATCGGCAAGCCCGGCAAGGCGTGGCTTGGCGAGGCCGCCGTCGAAGGCAAATACATCGACCCCGCATGGTCGCCGCCGGCGATCGTGCATCGCGATCATCCCGAGCTTCCCGAGTTCATTCCCGGCGGCTCGCCGCACAATCCGATGGGTGCCGCGGCGATCACGCTGACGCGCTACCAAGTCGCGATCCACGGCACGACCGCGCGGATGCGCAGGAGTGTCGGTACAGCCGCTTCCTATGGCTGCATCCGCATGTATAACGAAGACGTGGTCGATCTTTACCAACGCGTGAGCGTCGGCACGCTGGTCATCGCCATCCCCTGATCCGGCACTATCGGCAGTTCGCGTCCCGCCCTAGATTAGCGGGATGACATCGATGCAAACTACCTGCTGCATCGTGGGCGGCGGCCCGGCCGGCATGATGCTCGGCTTTCTTCTGGCGCGCGCCGGAATCGAGACGATTGTGCTCGAAAAGCACGCCGATTTTCTGCGCGATTTCCGCGGCGACACGATTCATCCCTCCACGCTGCAGGCGATGGACGACCTCGGCCTCCTCGAAGAGTTCCTCGCTCTGCCGCACCAGGAGGCGCGGCAATTGTCGGCGGTCGTCGGAGACGAGACGATCACCATTGCCGATTTCTCGCACCTGCCGACCAGGGCCAAGTTCATCGCCCTCATGCCGCAATGGGACTTCCTCAATTTCCTCGCGAGCAAGGCGAAACTCTACCCGAGCTTCCGGTTGATGATGCAAGCCGAAGTCGACGGGCTGATCGAAGAAGGCGTGGTGCGCGGCGCGACGGCAAAGACGCCGGAGGGCCCGCTCGCGGTCCGGGCGGATCTCACCGTCGGCGCCGACGGACGCCATTCGATTGTCCGCGCCAAGGCGGGCTTCACGCCCTTGAACATCGGCGCGCCCATGGACGTGCTCTGGTTCCGGCTGAGCCGCAAGGCCGGCGATTCCTCCGAAACCTTCGGAAGGGCGGAGGCGGGACAGATGCTCGTCCTCATCAACCGCGGCGATCATTGGCAGTGCGGCTACGTCATCCCCAAAGGCGGATTCGACGCGCTAAAACGCCAGGATGTCGCGGTCCTGCGGCAGCAGCTCGCCGCCCTCGTCCCGTTCCTCGCCGATCGCGTCGCAGAAATCAAAAGCTGGGACGACGTCAAGCTTTTGACAGTCGCCGTCGATCGCCTGCCGCTGTGGCACAAGCCGGGCCTCCTCTGCATCGGAGATGCAGCGCATGCCATGTCGCCGATCGGCGGCGTCGGCGTCAACGTCGCGATCCAGGACGCGATCGCCGCCGCGAACATCCTGGCACCGGCCTTGCGCAGCGGCAAACCCGTATCCGATGCTTTGCTTGGCGCGGTGCAGAAGCGGCGCGAGCCGGCCGTCAAGCTCACCCAGGCAATGCAGGTATTCATCCAGAACCGGGCGATTACGAATGTGCTGCGGGGAACCGGAAAGATCAGGGCTCCCTGGATCGTGCGCCTCTTCAACTACGTTCCGTGGCTGCGCCGCTGGCCGGCTCGCTTTGTCGGCCTCGGCTTCCGCATGGAGCGGGTGAAAAGCCCGCGAGCATAGGTCCGCGGCAAATTCCTGCCGATATGATAGATACGGACGTCACCCCGCGAACCCCCGCCCATGGATCGTTCCGATCTCTCCGAGCCGCTCTACGCCCTTGAGGCGCACCGCGCCGACATGGGCGAGGTGACCATCGCCGATCTCTTCGCAAGGGATCCGCAACGGTTTGCCGAGTTCCACGTCGCGCTGGACGACATCCTGTTCGACTTCTCGAAGCACAGAGTTCGATCGCGCGACGCTTGCTTTGCTCCTCGATCTCGCCCGCGCCGCGAATCTCGAAGAGCGCCGCGCCGCGCTCTTTGCCGGCGAGATCGTCAATCCCACCGAACTTCGGCCGGCGCTGCATATGGCGCTGCGCAACATGCGCGGCGCGCCGATGCACGCGGCCGGCATCGACGTGACGCCTGCAGTGCTCGCGGAACGGCGCAAAATGCTCGGCTTCGCGGAGGACGTGCGGCGCGGCCGCGTGCATGGCGCGACCGGCCACGCGTTCTCCGACATCGTCAATATCGGGATTGGCGGTTCCGACCTCGGACCGGCGATGGCGGCAAACGCGCTCGCGCCGTTCGTCGCGCCGCACCTGAAACTTCATTTCGTCGCCAATATCGACGGCGCCGACCTCGCCGATACGCTCAATGGCCTCGCGCTGGAGCGCACGCTGTTCGTCGTTTGCTCGAAGACGTTCACCACGCTCGAGACGATGACCAATGCCACGGCGGCGCGCAAAGCCGTCGCCACCGAACTGGGCGAGACAGCCGTTGCCGCGCACTTTTGCGCAGTTTCGACGACGCCCAAGGAAGTCGCCGCGTTCGGCATTGCCGAGGATCGCCGCTTTCTGTTCTGGGATTGGGTCGGAGGGCGCTATTCCGTTTGGTCTTCGATCGGACTTTCGCTCGCAATCGGCATCGGCGCGGCGCAATTCGAGGAGTTTCTGCGCGGCGGGGAGGCGATCGACCGGCATTTCGTGGAAGCGCCGTTGGCGCGCAACATTCCGGTACTGATGGCGCTCATCGAGATCTGGTGCCGCAATTTCTGGGATTATGCGGCGCAGGCCGTGATCCCCTACGACCAACGGCTGGCGCGCTTTCCCGCCTATCTTCAACAGCTCGAAATGGAATCGAACGGCAAGTCCGTCGATCTCACCGGCGCGCGCATCGAATCGGAAACCGCCGCGATCCTGTTCGGCGAACCGGGCACCAACGCCCAGCACGCCTTTTTCCAGCTCTTGCATCAAGGCACGGAAATCGTACCCGTCGATTTCCTTGTCGCGGCCTCGCCGACCGCCGCGAATGTCGAGCAGCATCGTTTGCTCCTCGCCAACTGCCTGGCGCAGAGCGAAGCCTTGATGCGCGGACGCCCGCAAGCCGAGGTCGAAGCGCGGATGCGTAAGCAGGGCATGAGCGAAGAAGAGATTGCGGCGTTGGCGCCGCACAAGACGTTTGCCGGCAACCGGCCGTCAAGCACGTTCCTTTATAAGCGACTGACGCCGCGTGTGCTTGGCGCGCTCATCGCGCTCTACGAACATAAGGTTTTCGTACAATCCGTCATTTGGAATATCGATCCGTTCGACCAATGGGGCGTCGAACTCGGCAAGGAGCTCGCGTCGCGGCTGGCGCCGCTCGTCGCCGACGAAAAAGCGTCACTCGACGGGATCGACGCCTCGACGGCGGGACTTATCGCGCAGCTGCGCAAATGGAGTAAGGAATAATTCTCTTCCCGCTTGCGAGGAGAGCAGGGGCAAACTCGATGAGGACCACTTCCTTGCGCACCCATTATAACCACATCGCGGGGCAGAACGTCGAGCGTCTCGCGGCGCTAAGCGACGGCGTTTTTGCCGTCGCGATGACCCTGCTCGTCCTCGACCTGCGCACGCCGGCGGAGACGGCGGTCCACAGCGAGAGCGATCTCTGGAAGGCGATCGTGCTCCTCGCGCCGCGCGTTCTCGTCTATCTGATGAGCTTCTTGACGCTCGGGATCTTCTGGGTCGGACAGCAGACGCAGCTCAACTATTTCTCCCACAGCGACCGGCATCTCACCTGGATCCATCTCGCCTTCTTGTTCGGCGTGTCGCTCATGCCGTTTTCCACCTCGCTCATGGCGGCGTTCATTTCCTACCGGCTGGCCTTGCTGCTCTATTGGGCGAACATTTTCGCTCTCGGCGTAATTCTTTTCGCCGCCTGGCGGTACGGAAAAAGTTCGCAATTGGTGAAGCGGGATTTGTCAGCCGAACTCGCCGATGCGATCGAGCGGCGCATCATCATTGCACAAGCGCTTTACGCGCTCGGCGCCTTGCTCTGTCTCGTCAACACCTATTGGAGCCTCGGCTTTATTCTGCTCGTGCAGATCAACTACGCCATCGCACCGCGCTTCAACCCGCTGTCACGGCTCTGACGGGCACGGCAATTCCACAGTTGTGATGGCGCGGCGCCGCAGTTTATTTCAAATGCTTGGCAAGCAGCTTGTTCATTTCGAACATCGTAACCTTGTTCTTGCCGAACACGGCGTGCAGCTTGTCATCGGCGAGAATCTCGCGCCTGTTCGCGGGGTTCTGCAGCTTATGCTTCTTGATGTATATCCAAATCTTGCTCACCACTTCGGTGCGCGGCAGCGGTTCGGAACCGACGACCGCGCCGAGCTCCTTCGACGGCTGCAGCGGCTTGTTGAAGGCACTGACTGCAGCCGGCTTCTTTTTGGCGGGGGCTTTCTTCGGTGCACTCGTCATCGTTCTCTCTCCAATCGATTCGCGCGATCTAGTAACCCAAAATCGCCAATATCCGAAATGCTGCAAGCGGATTTCAGGTGCAAATTCGAATTATACCAAGGCAATTCGCGAGCTGCGACGCCGCCAGGCTTAGAATGCGGCACAGCGACGGCCGCGGAGGATCCTTGAGCTATGCAATTAAGGCATAGCTGATTCGGAGGAGCCCGCCAAGGTCGCGGCGCACGCGGTCCACTTTTAGGGCGATTTTGCGGGTTTGCGCTTGCGCCGGGCGAGGGTACGCAGCCGCAAGGCATTGAGTTGGATGAATCCCGCCGCGTCGCGATGATCGTAGGCAACAGCTCCTTCCTCAAAGGTAACGAGATCCTGGTCATAAAGCGAATAGGGGCTGGCGCGGCCGACCACAGAGGCTGAGCCCTTATAGAGCTTCACCCGCACGCGGCCGGTCACGAATTCCTGGCTCTTGTCGATCAGCGCTTGCAGCATTTCGCGTTCCGGCGAGAACCAGAAGCCGTTGTAGATGAGCTCTGCGTATTTCGGCATCAGCTCGTCCTTGAGATGAGCGGCGCCGCGGTCGAGCGTGATCTGCTCGATGCCGCGATGCGCGGCAAGAAGGATGGCGCCGCCCGGCGTCTCGTACATGCCGCGCGACTTCATGCCGACGAAGCGGTTCTCGACGAGATCGAGCCGGCCGATACCGTTGGCCCGGCCGAGCTCGTTCAACTGCGCAAGCAGCGCCGCGGGCGATAGTTTCTTGCCATTGATGGCCATCGGATCGCCGGACTGAAACTCGATCTCGACCAAGGTCGGCCGATCCGGCGCGTCCTCGGGATCGACGGTGCGCGAATAGACGTAATCCGGCACTTCTTCGGCCGGGTCCTCCAGGACTTTGCCTTCCGAGGAGGTGTGGAGCAGGTTGGCGTCGACCGAAAACGGCGCTTCGCCGCGTTTATCCTTGGCAATCGGGATCTGGTTCTTTTCGGCGAAGGCGAGCAGCGCGCTGCGCGAAGTCAGGTTCCACTCCCGCCACGGCGCGATGACCTTGATGTCTGGCTCGAGCGCATAATAGGCGAGTTCGAAGCGCACCTGGTCGTTGCCCTTGCCGGTCGCGCCGTGGGCAACCGCATCGGCGCGAACCTTGCGAGCGATCTCGATTTGTTTCTTGGCAATCAGCGGCCGGGCGATCGACGTGCCGAGCAGGTATTGCCCCTCATATTGGGCGTTGGCGCGGAACATCGGAAAGACGTAGTCGCGCACGAATTCCTCACGCAAATCCTCGACGAAAATATGCTCGGGTTTGATGCCGAGAAGCGCCGCCTTCCGCCGCGCCGGCTCGAGCTCTTCTCCCTGGCCGAGGTCGGCCGTGAAGGTCACGACTTCGCAGCCATAGGTGGTTTGCAGCCATCTGAGGATGATCGAAGTGTCGAGCCCGCCCGAATAGGCAAGCACGACGCGTTTGATCGCTTTGTCTTGGGGCATGTTGCACTCGTCGCGAGGCTTTGCGGCGGCGCGACTATAGAGGCCGAGTTCTCGCGCGCAAGGCCGAAGGCCGCGCGAGTTCATCCGACGCGTGCACCGAGCTTGGAGTGCGGGCCGGCGGGGGACTTACCGGAACTTCACGCCTATCCGGGGAGGCTGTCGCCACACAACCGAGCACGCATGGCGCGACTGGTCAGAATCGAAGATCAGATCGAAGTCGTCATGCGCAATCGGGCCCTGAACCTCGAGGCAAGCTCCGCCCTCGGAAATGTTGCGCACGATGCATTTGACCGGACCGCCGGTTGGCCCAACGATGTGGGCGCCCTTTAGCGTCCTCTTTCGCGGCGATTTGCGGCGCTGCGTTACGGCTGCTCTGCGGTCGCCGATCGAGGGATCGAGGTCCGCGACGGCTGCTCTGCGGTCGTCGATCAAGGACTTGACCATAGCCTGGATTGGTAGCGCTTCGGAGCCCGGGTTGGAAGTGTAAGCTATTGGTTAATCGTACCAATTGAGAGCTATTGGTTTCCTAACGGTGAACAATTCGCAAGCAAATCTAAAGGGCCGGCGGCGATGTCGGCATAGGGCGAAAATCGAGCCCGTCCGCCCCGATTTCGTCTGCAATTCTTCGCTTCGTTATGGTCCTGTCCCTTGCGAAATTCCCGGAAAAATGTATATTAAAAAACGTCAGTGCTTCTCATAGCGGTCATCATTCGATGATCGAGTTTTGAGAGTGGGCCCCGCCGGACCCGCTCTTTTTTATTGCCGTCGGCCAAAGCCTAAACTCGCCCGGGGGAACCCGTCGAGCCTAAGGTGTAAGGACCGGCTTGCAGAGCCGATCCGCTGCAAATCAGGGACGCTGGATTGCAAAGCCCTCTCACCGAACCGCGTTTTACGATCGAGACGGGTGTCGCCGCCCGAATCGCCGAGATCGCCGCGCCAGTGCTCGCCGATCTCGGCTACCGCCTGGTGCGCGTGAAGCTCTCGGGCCGAGACGGCGCGACGGTGCAGATCATGGCGGAGCGGCCGGACGGCAGCATGTCGGTCGACGATTGCGAAGCCGTCAGTCAGGCCCTATCTCCGGTTTTGGACGTCGAGGATCCGATCGAGGGCGGATATCGGCTCGAAATTTCCTCGCCGGGAATCGATCGGCCCCTGGTCCGCGTCTCGGATTTCGACCGAGCCCGCGGCCACGAAGTGCGAATCGAAATGGCCGCCGCGATCGACGGCCGCAAACGGTTTCGCGGGACCATCGAGGCGCGCGAAGGCGAGGGAGGCGACGCCCGCGTCCAACTTCGCCGCAGCGACGCGAAGGCGCAGGAACCGGCCGAGGTCTGCCTGAAGCTCGCCGACATCGCCGAAGCCAAGCTTGTCCTGACCGAAGCTTTGATCCGGCAAGCGCTACGCAGCGCCAAGGCCCAACGCGATTCCGCAACTCCGGACGGCGCACCGCGTCGCGGCCCGGGGCGCTTCCGGGCAGCGCGCACCGCCGGCCCGGAAGCAACGAAAGCTCATCCAAGGTCCAGCTAGGGAATTTCCCGCCAACTCTGAGGAGCGGTGGGCAGAAGAGGAGAAAACCATGGCCGTCAGCGCCAATAGGCTCGAACTGCTGCAGATCGCCGAGGCGGTCGCACGGGAGAAATCGATCGACCGGCAGATCGTGCTCTCCTCGATGGAAGACGCGATGCAGAAGGCGGCGCGCTCCCGCTACGGGCAGGAGACGGAAGTGCGCGCCGAGATCAACCCGAAAACGGGCGAGGTTCGCTTTTCGCGGCTGCTGCTCGTCGTCGAGCAGGTCGACAACGACGCGATACAGATTTCGCTCGCCGAGGCGCGCAAGAAAAATCCTGCCGCGCAGGTCGGCGACTGGATCGCCGAAACTCTGCCGCCCTTCGACTTCGGCCGGATCGCTGCGCAATCGGCGAAACAGGTGATCGTGCAGAAGGTGCGCGAAGCCGAGCGCGACCGACAGTATCAGGATTTCAAGGACCGCATTGGCGAGATCGTCAACGGGGTGGTGAAGCGCGTCGAATACGGCAACGTCATCATCGACCTTGGCCGCGGCGAGGCGACGATCCGGCGCGACGAAATGATTCCGCGCGAGCAGTTCCGGCCGGGCGACCGGGTGCGCGCCTATGTGTATGACGTGCGCCGCGAGCAGCGCGGTCCGCAGATCTTCCTGTCGCGCACCCATCCGCAGTTCATGGCCAAGCTCTTCCGTCAGGAAGTGCCGGAGATCTACGACGGCGTGATCGAGGTGAAAGCGGTCGCCCGTGATCCCGGTTCGCGCGCCAAGATCGCGGTCATCTCGCGCGATTCCTCCATCGATCCGGTCGGCGCCTGCGTCGGCATGCGCGGTTCGCGCGTGCAGGCGGTGGTCAACGAACTGCAGGGCGAGAAGATCGATATCATTCCGTGGTCCGCGGACCCGGCCACCTTCATCGTCAATGCTCTGCAGCCGGCGGAAGTGGTCAAAGTGGTGCTCGACGAGGATTCGGAACGCATCGAAGTCGTGGTGCCCGACGATCAATTGTCGCTGGCGATCGGACGGCGCGGCCAGAACGTGCGGCTCGCCTCGCAGCTCACAGGCTGGGATATCGACATTCTGACCGAGGCCGAGGAGTCGGAACGCCGTCAGAAGGAGTTCGTGGAACGCACCAACACCTTCATGGCCGCCCTAGACGTCGACGAGGTAGTCGGGCAACTGCTCGCCTCCGAAGGCTTCCGTTCGGTCGAGGAGCTTGCCTTCGTGGAGCCGACCGAACTTGCCGCGATTGAAGGATTCGATGCCGACACGGCGAGCGAAATCCAGAACCGGGCGCGCGACTTTCTCGCCAAGGTGGAAGCCGAACTCGACGCCAGGCGCAAGGAATTGGGGGTTTCCGACGATCTCGCCAAGGTCGAGGGCGTCACGCGCGCCATGCTCGTCAAGCTCGGCGAGAACGATGTAAAAAGCGTCGAGGACCTCGCCGGTTGCGCCACTGACGACCTCATCGGCTGGAGCGAGCGCAAAGACGGCGAGACAACCAAACACGCTGGATTCTTGGAGGGGATTGAGATTTCGCGGGAGGAGGCCGAGGCGTTGATCATGCGGGTGCGGCTGGAAGCGGGCTGGATCGACGAACTGCCGAATACGGAACCGCAAGAAGAGCCGGTCGCTGAGTAGCGGAGGACGTCTTGGCGCAACGAACCAAGCCCGAATCGGAGCGGACCTGCATCGTCACCAAGACGAAAGCGGGGCCGGACGCTATGCTCCGCTTTGTCGTCGGTCCGGGGGGCGAGGTCGTCGCGGATTTGCGCCTCAAACTACCCGGCCGCGGCCTTTGGGTAACCGGTCGCGCCGACATGGTCGCCGCTGCCGTGAAGGGCAGAGCTTTCCCGCGTGGATTCAAAGCGGAGGTTAAGGTTTCCGCGACCTTGCCGGCCGAAATCGAGGCTCTGCTCGTCGAGAATTGCCTGCAGGCGCTGTCGATTGGCAAAAAAGCGGGGCAGGTCATCACCGGCTTCTTCAAAGTAGAAACGGCGATCAATGCCGGCGGAGTGATCGGCCTCGTCCATGCGAGCGACGGCGGCGCCGACGGCAGCCGCAAACTATCGCAGGCCTTGCGACGGTTCGGCCAATCGCGCCCGGAGATCAAGCTCTTCACCTCGCTGCAATTGAGTTTGGCACTCGGCGGCACAAATGTGATACATGCGGCGCTCACCGAAGGGGCGGCGAGCGAGGTGTTTCTTTCGCACTGCCGCAAGTTGGAGCGTTACCGTTCCACTCCCTCCGCGTCTTCCGATGCCGGGGCGCTGGAAGCAGCTGACGGTGCGATCTGTTAAGAGCGCCGCAGGGCGTCTTGCCGCCGAGACGCGGTCGAAGTAGGTCGGCGCCGCGCCGGCTCTACAAAGTTAACGGGCTTGGCCCTGGAAAGTTGTGACATAGTGGGCTCAAGCCCTAGGATCTGGAACGAATGGCTGAATCGAAAAATACCGACAACACGCTGACCGTAGCGCCAACGAAGACTTTGTCGCTGAAACGGCCGGTCGAAGCCGGCACCGTGCGGCAAAGCTTTTCGCATGGCCGCTCCAAGACGGTCGTCGTGGAAAAGGTGAAGCGTCGAGCGCTCGGCTCCGGCGAACCGCATGCGCTGCGCGATGCTCCAACGGGCGCCCCGGCGCCAGCCGCGTCGGATCGGCCGCTCGAGCCCACGCACCCGACGCCGGCGCGTCCTGCGGTGGGCGTCGTGTTGCGCTCGTTGACGGAAGAAGAGCGCGAAGCACGTAACCGCGCCCTTTCCGGGGCGCGCGAGCGCGAGGATGAAGAGCGTCGCCACGCATTGGTGGAGGCGCAGGCGCGCGAAGAACGCGAAAGGAGCGAACGCGAGGAACGCGCCGCCGCGGCCGAGCGCAAACGCGAAGAAGAAACACGCCGCGCCCATGAGGCGGAAGCCAAGCGCCGATCCGAGCAGGAAGCAAAGCGCAGGCTGGAGGTAGGCGGTGCTCCGCCTATCGCGGCCGCCGCGCCTGCCGCGAGAAAGACGCTCGGTGTATTCACCGGTCCGGCCGCGAGCGTACGCCAGCAACCGGTCGAGGAAGAGGAAACCAAACGGATCATTCGCCGTCCCGGCATGGCGCCCAAAGTCGTGCTGCCGCGCCCGACGCGGACCGGCGAGCAGAAGAGCCGTGGCCGCCTCACTGTGGCGAGCGCCACGGGCGAGCAGGACGAGCGCACGCGCTCCGTCGCGGCCTTCCGCCGCCGCGTGCAGAGATTGAAAGGTCACGTCGCCGAGCAGAAGGAAAAGCTCTCGCGCGAAGTCATCCTTCCTGAGACGATTACCATCCAGGAACTCGCCAACCGCATGTCGGAGCGTGGCGTCGACGTGATCAAGCTTCTGATGAAGCAAGGCGAGATGGCCAAGATCACCGACGTGATCGATGCCGACACTGCGCAGCTCATCGCCGAGGAACTCGGCCATAGCGTCAAGCGCGTCGCCAAATCCGATGTCGAGGAGGGCCTGTTCGACACGCCCGACGCGGATGCGAATTTGCTGCCGCGCCCGCCGGTCGTGACCATCATGGGCCACGTCGATCACGGCAAGACGTCGCTGCTTGATGCCATTCGCCACGCCAATGTCGTGTCCAGCGAAGCCGGCGGCATCACCCAGCATATCGGCGCCTACCAAGTCGTGGCCCCGAACGGCGCACCGGTCACCTTCATCGATACGCCCGGCCATGCCGCCTTCACGGCGATGCGGGCGCGCGGCGCCAAGGTGACCGACATCGTGGTGCTTGTCGTCGCTGCCGACGACGGCGTGATGCCGCAGACGGTCGAGGCGATCACCCACGCGCGCGCTGCCGGCGTGCCGATGATCGTCGCGATCAACAAAATCGACAAACCGGACGCCAAGCCTGAGCGGGTTCGCAGCGAACTTCTGCAGTATGAGGTGCAGGTCGAATCGCTCGGCGGCGACACGCTCGAAGTGGAAGTTTCGGCGACGCAGAAGATCAATCTCGACAAGCTGCTCGATGCCATCGCCTTGCAGGCCGAAGTGCTCGATCTCAAGACGGATCCCGGGCGTCCCGCGGAAGGCACGGTCATCGAGGCGCGGCTCGATCGCGGCCGCGGTCCTGTCGCCACCGTGCTCGTGCAGCGCGGTACGTTGCGCGTCGGCGATCTGATCGTCGGCGGATCACAATGGGGTCACGTGCGCGCGCTGATCGACGACAAAGGCGAGGTGCGCGCCGAAGCCGGTCCGTCGATGCCGGTCGAAGTTCTAGGTTTTTCGGGTTCGCCGGAGGCGGGCGACCGGGTGGCTGTGGTGGATACCGAGGCTCGCGCCCGCGAAATCACGGCATATCGCGAGCGGCAGAAGCGCGAGAAAACGGCGGCACGCGGCGGCGTGGCGCGCGGCTCGCTCGCCGATATGATGAGCCAGCTCAAGACCGCGGGGCGCAAGGAATTCCCGTTGGTCATCAAGGGCGACGTGCAAGGCTCGGTCGAGGCGATCGTCACAAGCCTCGAAAATCTCAACACGGAGGAGGTCGCGGCGCGCGTCATCCACGCCGGCGTCGGCGGCATTACCGAGTCCGACATCACCCTCGCCGAGGCCTCGAACGCGGCCGTGATCGGCTTTAACGTGCGGGCGCACAAAGAAGCGCGCGCCCTCGCCGAGCAGGCAGGCATCGAGATTCGCTATTACAACGTCATTTATAACCTGGTCGATGACGTGAAGGCGGCGATGTCGGGGCTGTTGCCGCCCACCTTGCGCGAAGAAATGTTGGGCAATGCGCAGATCCTCGAAGTCTTCACCATTTCCAAGGTCGGCAAAGTGGCCGGTTGCCGGGTGACCGACGGCACCGTGCAGCGCGGCGCCAACGTCCGGTTGATCCGCGACAACGTCGTCGTGCATGAGGGTAAGCTCTCGACCCTGAAGCGCTTCAAGGACGAGGTGAAAGAGGTGGTGGCCGGCCAGGAATGCGGCATGGCATTCGAGAACTATCAGGACATGCGCGTCGGCGACATCATCGAGTGCTACAACGTGCAGGAGATCAAGCGGTCGCTGTAGCCGCGATCGAATCGCGCTTCGAGACGCCCCAAAACGTGTTTCGTGGGCGCGAGAGCGTACGCTTGCATCGATTGCAGATCGCCCGGATCGATGCCGGAGTCTCGAAGCGCGGTGACGCGCGCGAGATTTTCCCGCCAGGCGCCGCCGCACGAAGGATCAAAGAACGAAAACTGCCATGGCCAAAATTCATCATCGCGGCGTTCACTCTTCGCAAAGGATGTTGCGGGTCGGCGAACTGATCCGCCACGCGCTCGCCGAACTGCTTGCCCGCGGCGCGGTCCGCGATCCGGTGCTCGAAGGCCACGTGGTCAGCGTGCCGGACGTGTGCATGAGTCCGGATCTGAAACTTGCGACCATCTATGTGATGCCGCTCGGCGGCAAGGACATGGATGCGGTGCTTGCGGCGCTCGACCGCAACAAAAAATTTCTGCGCGCCGAGATCGCCACGCGCATCAATCTCAAGTTTGCGCCCGAACTGCGCTTCGAAGCCGACCGGAGTTTCGATTTCGGCGTTAAGATCGACGCGCTGCTCAATTCGCCGCAGGTGAAGCGCGATCTCCTGCCGAGCGCCGACAAGCGATGAATGCGCCCCGTTCGAAGCGCATCGAGATCAACGGCTGGGTGGTGCTCGACAAACCCGTCGGCATGACGTCGACGCAAGCGGTGGCGCAGTTGAAGCGCATTTTCAACGCCAAGAAGGCCGGCCACGCCGGCACGCTCGACCCGCTTGCATCGGGGGTCCTGCCCGTCGCCTTTGGCGAAGCTACCAAGACCGTGCCGTTCGTGCAGGACGGGGAGAAGACCTATCGCTTTACCATCGCCTGGGGCGCAGAGACGGATTCGGACGACGCGGATGGAACGGTCATCGCGCGCTCCGAGCTTCGCCCCGAAGTTGCGGAAATTCGCGCCGCGCTGCCCGCATTCACCGGGCAGATCATGCAGCGCCCGCCGATCTATTCGGCGATCAAGGTCGCGGGCGAGCGCGCCTATGATCTGGCCCGCGACGGCGAAATCCCCGATCTGGCGCCGCGCCCGGTGCAAATCCACGCGCTTGCGCTCCTCGTCGCCGATCGCGACGCGGCGAGCTTCGAGGCGCGCTGCGGGAAAGGCTGTTACGTGCGGGCGCTGGCGCGCGATCTCGGCCGCACGCTCGGTTGCCATGGGCACGTCGCGGCGCTCAGGCGCACGCGCGTCGGACCGTTCGCGGAAAAGGAGGCCGTGCGGCTTACGGAACTTTCGGAAGCGCCGGAAGCGTTGCTCAGCGTCGAAGCGGGGCTCACCGAAATGCCGCGCGTCGCGGTTGATCGCAAATCGGCGGCGCGTCTGCGGCGCGGGCAATCGATCCTGCTGCGCGGCCGCGAAGCGCCGATTGCCGGGCAGGCCTATGCTTCCTGCGGCGGCGTCGTGGTCGCCGTCGGCGCAATCGAGCACGGCGAGCTCGTCCCGGGTCGCGTGTTCAATCTGCCATTTTAAGCGCGCGTGCGAAGTGCCAAACTGCGGGGGTTGGCGAGCGCGGAAATATTCAATGCGGCGCGACATAACCGCTCCAACAGCGACGGTTGCAGTCATCCGTCGCCAGAAGTTTTGTCCTATAAAACATTAACTTACCGATGTGACTCCGATTCAGTCTTTCTAAACCCAACTGAGCATAACTAGCGGCTGGAACTCAGCAAAGATGTCATCGAAAGACATCCGAGGTCGTGACATTGGCCGCTCTTACCGCTTTGAACGCAGCCCCATCGGCAGGCGTTTCCGCGCGTCCGGCCGCAGACGTCTGCGTTCTGACGGTCCTTATTCCTTGCCTTAACGAAGCCGAAACGATTGGCATCTGCGTCAGCAAGGCCGCGACCTTTCTGGCGGAAGCCGGCGTAAGCGGCGAGGTGCTGGTAGCCGACAACGGAAGCACCGATGAATCTGCGGAAATCGCCGCCGCACGCGGCGCCTGCGTCGTTCACGCCGAGCGGCGTGGCTACGGTGCTGCTCTCGCTGCCGGCATCGCGGCGGCGCGTGGGCGCTATATCATCATGGGCGACGCTGACGACAGCTATGATCTGCGCAATCTCGGCGGCTTTCTCCGAGAGCTTCAGGCCGGTGCCGATCTAGTGATCGGAAATCGCTTCCGCGGCGGCATCGAAACCGGTGCCATGCCGTTACTGCATCGCTATCTGGGCAATCCGGTACTGACCACGATCGGGCAACTCCTGTTCGGCTCGCCTGTGAAGGACTTTCATTGCGGCCTGCGCGGTTTTAGCCGCGCCAGTGTCCTTGGATTGCGGCTTCAAACGACGGGCATGGAATTCGCCAGCGAGATGGTGGTGCGCGCCAGTCTCGCAGGTCTGCGCATCGTCGAGGTGCCTACGACCCTTAAGAAGGATGGTCGCGATCGCGCTCCTCATCTGCGGACTTGGCGCGACGGCTGGCTGCACCTGCGTTTCCTGCTGCTCCACAGCCCCCGCTGGACCTTCGGATATCCTGGACTGATGCTGGTTCTCTTGGGAGGCACAGGCGCTGCATTTCTCGCCAACGGCCCGCTCCACATCAGTGCCGACGTATCCTTAGACATTCACACCTTTCTCATCGCTTGCATCGCCGTAGTCCTGGGCATCCAGAGCCTCACATTCGGCGTGATTGCGCGTCGCTACGCCAAACGCGCGGGCCTTTTGCCGCCCAGCCGGCGTTATCACTGGCTGGTCGACGGAATCACCCTGGAGATGATGCTGCGGGCCTCCGCGTTGCTGCTGCTCGCCGGAGGCGTGGGACTTGGCTGGTCTTTCTATTCTTGGGGCAAGGTCGAGTTTGGAGCGCTCCCGCACGATCGGTTGTTGCGTCTCATGATTGTCTCGACCTGCAGCATAGCCGCGTCCGTCCAGCTTGGGCTTTCCGCATTTCTCGTCGGACTTCTCGACCTTCCTGGCGGCGACGTGTCCCAACAGCTCGCCGACTTGCGACAGATCTTCGGAGACGTTCCCAAATGAGTCATCCCGCCGGCGGCTATAGGCATCTCATCGTTACCGGCGGGCGTGGCTACATTGGGCGTGCGGTCGTTGAAGCTGCCCTTTTCATGGGCTACCGAGTTACGGTGCTTTCGCGTGACCGTCGGGGGCTAGCTGCAAGCGTCCGTCATGTCGCGTGGAGACTAGGCGAGGCATTGCCGCCCGAGGCGCTGGATCCCATACTTCCGCTCGACGTTCAGGGGCTTGTCCATCTCGCACACGACTGGAGCGACGTCGGGTCAGATACAAACATCAATCTCGTAGGCGCACGCATTTTGCGAGATAGCGGCCGACAAGCCGGTCTCGGCCGTCTCATATTTGTCTCGTCACAATCGGCAAGGTCGGACGCGCTTAACGCCTACGGGCGCGTAAAATGGCGCATTGAACAGTTGTTCGATGGCGTGAGCGAGATTTCGGTTCGCGTCGGATTGGTCTACGGCGGCCCACGCACGGCGCAATATGGCTTGCTCTGCCGCATCATCATGGCCACCAGCGTGATGCCCATGGTTATGCCGCATCAGCCGGTTCAGCCAATTCACCGCAACGAGGTCGCGCGGGGTATTGTCCTGGCTGTCGGCAGTCGCGCTGCAGGTGCGATCGGTCTCGCCGCGCCGCGACCCATACCATTCTCGCAATTCCTCGATACGTTGGCCTGGAGGTTGCGCAGCGGACGCATGCTGCTGATCCCGGTGCCGCTTAAATTCATGTTGCGGCTATGCGCCATTGCTAACGCGCTACCGTTCGCGCTGCATTTCGATCGGGAGCGCATCCTAGGTTTGGCCGGCACGCGCCCCATGGCAACTGCGGCAGATCTCAAGCAAATTGGCTTGGAGGTTGTGCCGTTTGCCGAAGCCATGCTGGACGAGCCCGCCGCGCGTCGCGCCTTGCTGGCCGAGGCGCGGGCAATCTTGCGCTATGTTCTGCGCTGTGCGCCAGGCGGCGCATTGATGCGCCGCTACGCTCGCGCCGCCGCCGTAATCGGACCAGGCGGTACGATGCGGCTTAACCGCATTTTCCTTTGGGCGCCGTGGCTGCTGCGCTTCGTCGAGCCCTTCCGTGGGCAGAGCGAATTCATGCGTCGTCTCAAAGTCGCAACGGCGCTGGCTGAGGCCAGCCCCGAAGGTTGGCTCGCGCTTCGCCGAGGCGGACGAGTGATGCGGCTTGCCGGATTGAGCAGTGACGCCGTTCTCGAAGTGCTGGCCGCGCCGGTACGGCTTTTCGTTACGGCGCTTCGGAGATGAACGACACTCCGCGGGTGATCGTGGTTGGCAGCGGCCCGGCGGGGATAAGCGTCGCTTGGCCGATGGTTCGTGCCGGAATTAGCGTTCTTATGATCGACGCTTCCAGCAACACGCAGTCTACGGCGCCACGGAGCCGGCCGCTCAACGAATTCCGGGTCGATGCGGATCGTTGGAGAGATCGGTTCGGTCCTAATCTCGCCGGACTCACAGAACTCGATGGCGTCTCGCCAAAATTTTCGATGCCGCAAATGGAGGCGGTGCTCGACGGCTTTTGCTCGCGCAACGGCGTAGCCACTCGGAATTTCTTTGCCGCGGGATCGCTCGCGAACGGCGGCCTTTCCAAAGTCTGGGGCGCGCTCGCCGTGCCCTTCGAAGATTCGGAGTTCGCAGGCTTTCCGTTCGATGCAGCGGCGCTTCGCGCGTCCTATGAAGCCGTCACGGGTCGCATCGGCGTCAGCGGCGGAGCGGGAAGCGATCCGATCACTCTTACCAGCGAGGCCGCTCGTCTTTTGCTGGCGCGTTATGAGCTACGCAAGCGAAACGCCGGCTTTGAACTGCAGCCGGCGACGAATGCGGTGTTGGAGGAGGCGCGGGATGGCCGCCAGGCTTGTTCGCGTTGCGGCCTCTGCCTCTTTGGCTGTAGTCGCGGCAGCATCTATGACAGCGCTTGCGAGATTCCGGCGCTGCAGAGGTTTGACAACTTTTCCTATCGTTCCGATCACTTCGTTCGTGCCATTCACGCCGATGGTTCGGAGCATGTGCTCGACGTCGAAGTTGGTAACACGCGGCGGACGATTCGCGCCCCTGTCATTGTGCTCGCCGCAGGCGCGATCGCGACCAGCGCTCTCGCACTTAGGCGGCTCAACTGGATCGACCGCCCAGTGCGGCTGCTCACCACGCCCGCCGCCGCGGCAGCATTCTTCATGCCGAGGTTCATCGGCCGCGATCTTCCCGATCATTCGTTCGGCCTGGGACAGCTCTTTTATCGGATCAGAACCGAGCGCGGTGGTGCAGCCGGCGTCGTTTACGGCGCTGATGCGCTCCCTGTCGACCTGTTCGCGGCGCGCATGCCGGTGGGCCGACCTTTTGCGCTTCGGCTTGCGGACGCACTGGCGCCGGCGCTGCTTATGACGACTTGTTACGTCCCCGGCGCGCTCAGTCAAAATACGTTGAGCGTTCACGAGCGCGATGGAAAGGGAAGCATCACCATCGAGGGGACGCTGACTCGGAACGCTCTGCAGGCGCTACGCGCCGCGTTGAAGCAACTTCAGAGGAGCGTTTTCTGGCTCGGCGCCATCCCGGTGCCGGGTTCGGCGACGTTTCTCCAACCTGGTGCCGACGCACATTATGGAGGAACTCTTCCGATGAACGGCGAGGGCCCCGTCTTCACGTCCGCGCGGGGCGAACTGAACGGTTGCCCAGGCCTCTTTATCGCCGATGGCGCGGCCCTGCCGAGATTACCGTCCACGCACCCGACGCTCACGATCATGGCCAATGCCGACCGTATTGGCCATGAGATCACCCGGCGCCTGCAATCGGAGCGCATCGGCAATCTCGCCGACTCCCCTTCTTTGCTGACCGCCTAACGCGCCACGTCGAGCTCGATGCAAACCAGCCGCAATCAACGCATCTTCGACTCGATCGCCGTCACGCTCGTCGGATTAATATCGGTAAGCTACTTTGTGACCGCCGCAAAGTTCGCTTCGGTGCGTCCGTTCTGGATGGACGAAGTGCTCGCCGTCTGGACCGCGCGGCTTCCTACCGTCGCTGCGGTCTGGGATGCGCTCGGCAAGGGTGCGGAGTTTTCGCCGCCGCTCTATATTCTTTTTCTACAGAAAATCATTCAACTCGGCGCCGGCAACGCGCTCATGTTGAGGCTGCCCTCCGTTGTTGCCGTCTACATCGTCGGTGTCGCCGCCTTCGTACTGATGCGCAGGCGCTATTCACTGCCGCTCGCAGCGCTCGCTATGGCCATATGTCTCATCGGCGGCCTCTTTCCGTTTGCGCTTCAGGCTCGTCCCTATGCCTGCGTCACAGCATGTTTTGCGCTCGTACTGGTCATCTGGGACATTCCTTCCGATCGATCTCCCTCTTTGTGGAGGGCCGCGGCGATTCTGGTTCTGCTCGTGATCGCAATCGGCATGAATTTCTACGCCGTTCTACTCGCAGCAGGGGTAGGCCTGATGGAACTCGCTTGGACCGCGCTACATCGGCGTGTCCGCTGGCTCTATGTGGCGGCCATCGCGCTGGCGATCCTGTCGATCCTGCTCTGGTTGCCGATCATGCAACACGTGGCGGCGTTCAATCACAGTGACAGTGGGGCTCCCAATTATTATGCGCGGCCGGCGCTGGACCGTCTCATCTTGGCGTATATATATTTGATCGTAGGCCATCGGCAGATCTGGTTTTCTCCTCTCATATTGCTCGCTCCCGCCTTGTTGGGGGGGACGCTTGCCATGCTTCTGCGACGTCGTCCTTCCACGACGCATCGAAGCGACCTCGATAACCTGAATATCATCGTCGTCGCCATGAGCGTGCTTCCATTGCTGGTGTATTTCTTTGCTTTGGAAGTCACGCACACATTCAATTGCCGTTATTTCGCCGTGGCGGCACTCGGACTGGCGCTTCTTGTCGCAAGGTTGGTGGCAGCGCTGCCGTGGTCCAAGGCTGTTGCGTGCCTTCTCGTAACGGCGGCTCTTGGAATATCGCTCACGCCCGCTACCCACTTGGGATTGCCGAAATCACCTGTTCAAGCGTTGGCGTTGGTCGATCGCGCACCGCCAAATCTGCCGATCGCCACCGGCAATGGCTTGCGCTTCTTCGAATTGCGCGAAAATGCCGTCCCCGCCATCGGTGATCGGATCCGCTACCTCGAGTCGCCCACCGACGCTATCAGTCCCGATCCAACCAACCAGCATCAGGTAGAGCGATGGAAGACGATCGCACCGCAGCTCGCCGTGTCCAGCATCGCAGAATTCTTAAGGTCGAATTCCCGATTCTTGCTGTTTAGCGACACCAGCGGCATAGATCCTTTGCCTGCCCTGCTGGTCGAGCAAGGAAATCGGCTGCGTGTGATTGCGCGCGCGGAAGATGCCTATCTAGCCGAAGTCGAATCCACGACGTCTGCTGCTGCCGTACAATCGTCCCTCTCCCGTCCCTAGACGGAAGCATTCGATCTTGGCTCTCTCGTGAGTTCGTACGCGGCGATCTTGCCCTTCCCATCGCCGCGATTTTCTGTATAAGAGCCCCATCGCGCTTCTGGCGCGGCTCCCTCAAAACCTTGCTGGACGACATCCCGGCCCGGCCGAGAGCGGAGAATTTTCTAAACCCGAAAGGAACACCGATGTCGATTACCGCTGAGCGCAAACAGGCGCTCATCAAGGACTATGCGTTGAAGGCGGGCGACACCGGCTCGCCCGAGGTGCAGGTAGCAATCCTCACTGAGCGGATCGCCAACCTGACCGAACATTTCAAGACCCATGTGAAGGACAATCACTCACGGCGCGGGCTCTTGAAACTGGTCTCGCAGCGCCGCCAGCTCCTTGACTACATGAAAGGCCAGGACGAGCCGCGCTACAGGGCGCTGATCGAGCGCCTCGGCATCCGGCGCTAGCTTCGCCGTTCGGCTGGCAAACGCAAGATCACGCGACGGCCCGCCGCGACGCCGAGGGACGCTGGAAAATTAGAGCTGGCGCAACCACTTAATGCTTAGATGCAAGTCTCCTGCAGGCGTCGCTTTTAAGATGTTTATGCCGTAAGCCCGGAGTCCCGCTCGGCGCCGAAATGTTTTACTATCGCCAAGCGCCGATGCGCTTTGTTTTGAACGCGGCGGCGGCATGGGTCGCCTGCCGAACCTGAAGACCAACCGCCATGGCAGGATCGCCAGGCGCTGCCTCCCCGGCAGCTTCTCGCCGTCTTGCACATGGCCTTGGGTCTTTGCCTCTAACGAGAAAGACCAAGCCTAATGTTTGACATTCATCGTGAAGAACTGAACTGGGCGGGGCGCAAGCTCGTGCTCGAAACCGGGCGATTTGCTCGCCAAGCCGACGGCGCCGTGCTTGCCACCTACGGCGAAACGACGGTGCTCGCCACGGTCGTTTCCACCAAGTCGCCGAAACCGGGCGTAGACTTTTTTCCGCTCACCGTGAACTACCAAGAAAAGGCCTTCGCCGCCGGCCGCATTCCCGGCGGCTATTTCAAACGCGAAGGCCGGCCCTCGGAAAAAGAGACGCTCGTCTCGCGGTTGATCGACCGGCCGATCCGCCCGCTTTTTCCGGACGGCTACCGCAACGATACGCAGATCATCGCGACAGTTCTCTCGCATGATCTCGAAAGTGATCCCGACATCGTCGCCATGGTTGCGACCTCGGCGGCGCTGACGCTTTCCGGCATTCCGTTCATGGGACCGGTGGGCGCGGCCCGCGTCGGCTACATCAACGGCGAAATCAAGCTCAATCCAACGCTGGACGAATTGAAGGATTCCGCTCTCGATCTCGTCGTCGCCGGAACGGCGGACGCCGTTCTCATGGTCGAGTCGGAAGCCAAGGAACTTTCCGAAGAAGTGATGCTTTCGGCGGTCATGGCCGGGCATCGCGGGTTCCAGCCGGTGATCGACGCGATCATCCGGCTTGCGGAAAAAGCCGCGAAGGATCCACGCGACCTCGTGCTGGCCGACAAGGATGAAGTCGAGACCGCGGTGCGCGACATCGCCGAGGCGGATCTGCGCGAAGCCTATAAGATCACCTCGAAACAGGATCGCTACAACGCGGTCAATGCGGTCAAGGCCGAAGTCTTCGCGACGCTGGCGCCAGCCGAAGGCGAGGCGCGTTTTCCGAAGGATCTCGTCGCCGAGGTCTTCCACGATCTGCAAGCGAAGGTGGTGCGCTGGAACATTCTCGATCTGGGCGTCCGCATTGACGGACGCGACGTGAAGACGGTGCGCCCGATCCTGGCGCAGGTGGGCGTATTGCCGCGCACGCACGGCTCGGCGCTGTTCACGCGCGGCGAAACGCAGGCGCTGGTCGTTGCCACGCTCGGCACCGGCGAGGATGAGCAATTCGTCGATCGGCTGGAGGGTACGTATAAGGAGCGCTTCCTGCTGCATTACAATTTCCCGCCCTATTCGGTCGGCGAGACCGGCCGCATGGGCTCGCCCGGACGGCGCGAGATCGGGCATGGCAAGCTCGCGTGGCGGGCGCTGCATCCGATGCTGCCGAGCCCGGCGGAGTTTCCCTATACCATCCGCGTGGTCTCCGAGATCACCGAATCGAACGGCTCTTCGTCGATGGCGACGGTGTGCGGCTCGTCGCTCGCGCTGATGGACGCCGGGGTGCCGATCAAGGCGCCGACCGCCGGCATCGCCATGGGCCTAATTCTCGAAGGCGAGCGCTTCGCGGTGCTCTCCGACATTCTCGGCGACGAGGATCACCTGGGCGACATGGACTTCAAGGTGGCGGGTACCGAGACCGGCGTCACCTCGCTGCAGATGGACATCAAGATCACTGGCATTACCGAGGAGATCATGCGCGTCGCGCTCGACCAGGCCAAGGCCGGGCGGCTGCATATCTTGGGCGAGATGGCCAAGGCGATCAGCGCGTCGCGCGCCGAGCTCGGCGAATTCGCGCCGCGCATCGAGACCATGAAGATCCCGACCGACAAGATCCGCGAAGTGATCGGCACCGGCGGCAAGGTGATCCGCGAGATCGTCGAGAAAACGGGCGCGAAGATCAACATTGAGGACGACGGCACGGTGAAAGTCGCTTCATCCGACGCCAACTCGATCCGCGCGGCGATCAACTGGATCAAGTCGATCGCCAGCGAGCCGGAGGTTGGACTGATCTACGACGGCACTGTGGTGAAGGTGGTCGATTTCGGCGCCTTCGTGAACTTCTTCGGCTCGAAGGACGGGCTCGTCCATATTTCGCAGCTCGCCAAGGGCCGCGTCGCCAAGACCTCGGACGTTGTGAAGGAAGGCGACAAGGTAAAAGTCAAACTGCTCGGCTTCGACGAACGCGGCAAGGTGCGGCTCTCGATGCGCGCCGTCGATCAGGCGACGGGCGAGGACCTCGAAGCTAAAGAGAAAGCGGAGGTCGCGGAGTAACCGATGCCTCATGCTGAGGAGCACGCGCAGCGTGCGTCCCGCAGCATGGCGGAATCGGGCCTCAGCCCTCCTTATCCTGCGGCGATTGCGTCACCAGCGCGATCGCCAATCCATCGTAGCCCTTGCGGCCGACCGTCTGGATGGCGGTCGCTGTGACGCGCGGCTCGGCGGCCATTGCCTCGAAGAGCCGCCGCGTACCTTTCACCGTCGGGTCGTCGCTCTGCGCATCGATCACGTCGCCGTCGCGCACGACATTGTCGATGACGATCAGGCTGCCGCGGTGCGATAGCTTCACCGCCGAGCGGAAATACTCGGCGTTGTGCTCCTTGTCCGCATCGATGAAGATCAGGTCGAAGGGACCGACGAGTTGCGGCAGCGTTTCGAGCGCCGGGCCGAGGCGCAGATCGATGATCGGAGAAAGTCCGGCGCGTTCTATATTGGCCTGCGCGATCGCGGCATGTTTGGGATTGGCTTCCAGAGTGACCAATTGGCCGCCGGCGGGTAGCGCCCGCGCCAGCCAGATCGTGCTGTAGCCGCCGAGCGTGCCGATCTCGAGGATCGCGTGGGCGCCTTGCAAACGCGCCAAGAGGTAGAGGAGCTTGCCGACGTTG
Organism: uncultured Alphaproteobacteria bacterium; assembly: GCA_963697785.1. Taxonomy (GTDB): domain Bacteria; phylum Pseudomonadota; class Alphaproteobacteria; order Rhizobiales; family Beijerinckiaceae; genus Methylovirgula. The sequence continues at coordinate 168,083 of OY969098.1, forward strand.
GGGGCGACCGCGATGGGCGGCAACCCCGTCACATCGCAGGCCGTCAGGGTCGCGGCGAGAACGGGATCATCGCCGATCAACGAATCGCAGATGTAGTCCTCGACCTCAAGCCACTCAGATTCGCTCATCACCGCCTCTGTCTTCTACCGCCCCGCAGCGTAAGCTTAGCTTTAATATCGACATAAAGACTTGCTTATATGTTTATTGCAGGACGCATCTGCCCCTGCTATGACCGCCCGAGTCTTTGAGGAGCGTCCATGACCCATACGGCTTCTGACAATGCCGTCGCCGACATCGGGCTTGCCGCCTGGGGCCGCAAGGAGATTGCCATCGCCGAGACGGAGATGCCCGGCTTGATGGCGATACGTGCGGAGTTCGGCCCCGCCCAGCCATTGAAAGGCGCCCGCATCGCCGGTTCTCTGCACATGACCGTGCAGACGGCGGTGCTGATCGAGACTTTGCGGGCGCTCGGCGCCGAAGTCCGCTGGGCTTCCTGCAACATTTACTCGACCCAGGATCATGCCGCCGCGGCGATGGCCGAAGTAGGCGTTCCGGTCTTCGCCCGGAAAGGCGAGAGCCTCTACGACTACTGGGAGTATACTCACAAAATTTTCGAATGGGGCGATGGCGGCGCGCCCAATCTCATCCTCGACGACGGCGGCGATGCGACGCTGCTGATCCACCTTGGAGTTCGCGCCGAGCAGGGCGATGCGGCTTTTCTCGACTCGCCTTCGAACGAGGAAGAGGAAGTACTTTTCGGCGCGATCCTGCGCCGGCTCAAGGAAAATCCCGGCTGGTATCAGCGTTGCGCCACCGCGATCCAAGGCGTGAGCGAAGAGACCACGACCGGCGTGCATCGGCTCTACGCGATGCAGAACGAGGGCAAACTTCTTTGGCCGGCGATCAACGTCAACGATTCGGTCACCAAGTCGAAATTCGACAATCTGTACGGCTGCCGCGAATCGCTCGTCGACGGCATTCGCCGCGGCACCGACGTGATGATGGCCGGAAAAGTCGCGATGGTCGCCGGCTTCGGCGACGTCGGCAAAGGCTCAACCGCGTCGCTGCGCAACGCCGGTTGTCGCGTGATGGTCTCCGAAATCGATCCGATCTGCGCGCTGCAAGCCGCCATGGAAGGCTACGAGGTCACGACCATGGAGGAGGCGGCGCCGCGCGCCGATATTTTCGTGACCTGCACCGGCAATATCGACGTGATTAAGCTCGAGCACATGCGGCGGATGCGCGACCGCGCCATCGTCTGCAACATCGGTCATTTCGATTCGGAGATCCAAGTCGCCGCCTTGCGCAATTTCAAATGGCACAACGTCAAGCCGCAGGTCGATGAAATCGAATTCCCCGACGGCAAGCGAATCATCCTTCTCTCTGAGGGCCGGCTCGTCAATCTCGGCAATGCCATGGGCCACCCCTCGTTCGTGATGTCGGCATCGTTTACCAATCAGTGCCTGGCCCAGATGGAACTCTGGGCCAAACGCGGCCAATACGCGCACAATGTCCGCGTCTTGCCGAAACATCTCGACGAGAAGGTCGCCTCTCTTCATCTGGGCAAGGTCGGAGCCAAGCTCACCAAACTCACGCTGGAGCAGGCGAAATACATCGGCGTGCCCGAGACAGGTCCGTTCAAATCCGACCTTTATCGCTATTGAGATCGTGTAAATAACCGATTCGCGGCGGGTGACAGCGATTCGTTGCTGTCGCATCATGGGCCGCGAGAGGTCGGGATGGACGAAGCGGCGCTGAACGGCTTTGCCGGGGGAAAGCGGGATCTGCCGCTCGGTGGCGCTGCGCGGGCTGCGGCCGCGGCGATCCTATGCTCTGTCGCCACGCCGGCCTTCGCGCAGGCCGATTACCCGCTGCTCGTGCTGGAGAACCTGCGCGAAAATCAGGACGTCGTGGTCGGGCTCTCGCTGGTCGTCGGGCTCGTGCTGTTCTCGACGATCACCGCGCTGCTTTACTTGCGCGAGCACCGCCGCTGGACGAAAACCGAAGCGGCGTTCTTGCTCGAACTCAACGATCTGCGCGCCAAGTTCGACCGCGCCGAAGTGTTTCTCGCCGCCGAGCCGCAGATCATCATCGCCTGGGGCGGCCCGGGCGGCGAGCCCGAAATCGAAGGCGATCTCAGCCTCGTGACCGACGCGCCGGTGGCGCGCCGCGTTCTCGCGTTCGGATCCTGGCTGCCGCCGGATGCCGCCCAACAGCTCGAGGTTTGCGTCGACAAGCTCAGGGCGCGCGGCGAAGGCTTCCGCTGCTCGGTCGAGAGCCTTGGCGGGAGGACCCTCGAAATCGACGGGCGCGCCGTCAGCGGCCGCGCCGTGATGCGCATCCGCGACGTTTCCGGCGATCGCCTCGAAACCTTGCGCCTGCGCGACCGGCTGACGCGCACCATTACCGAACTCGAGGCGCTACGCGGCCTGCTCGACGCAATCCCCGATCCCGTCTGGGTGCGCGGGGCCGATGGCAAACTGCGCTGGGTCAATGCCGCCTACGTCCGAGCCATCGAAGCCAAGGATTCCGGCGATGCGCTGTTGCGCGGCACCGAGCTTCTGGAACGCGCGACGCGCGATGCCGCCGCCGAATCGCGCGGCAAAGGCATCATCTGGCGCGGCCGCACGCCGGCGGTCGCCGCAGGCCAACGGCGCTTGCTCGACATCATCGATGTGCCGGTGAGCTTAGGGTCGGTCGGCATGGCGGCTGACGTGTCGGAAATAGAGGAGGCGCGGGCCGATCTCGATCGGCAGATGCAGGCGCATGCGCGCACTTTGGACCAGCTTTCGACCGCGGTCGCAATCTTCGATCACCGCAAGCGCCTTGTCTTCCACAATTCCGCCTATCGGCAGCTTTGGTCGCTCGATCAAGCCTTCGTCGATCAGCATCCGAGCGACTCCGAAATCCTCGACCGGTTGCGGATCGCCGGACTTTTGCCGGAGCAAGCCGATTTTCGCGCCTGGAAAGAGAATCTCTTCGCCGCTTATCAGGCGATCGAGGCGCGCGAGCACATCTGGTATCTGCCCGATGGGCGGACGTTGCGCGTTGCCATCAATCCCAATGCGCAAGGCGGCGTGACCTATCTTTTCGATGACGTCACCGAGCGCTTCCATCTCGAATCGCAGTTCAATGCCTTGACCCGCGTGCAGAGCGAAACGCTCAATTCGTTGAAGGAAGGCGTCGGCGTGTTTGGCACCGACGGTAGGCTCAAGTTCTTTAATCCGGCATTCGCAAGCCTTCTCAACCTCGACCCCAATCTGCTCAACGAGAAGCCGCATATCGACCGTTTCGCCGGGATCTCGGCACTGTTCGGCGGAGAAGCCGTGTTCGACGAGATCCGCGCCATCGTCGTCGGCCTCACCGAACAAAGGACCGGATTCGAAAGGCGCATCGCCTGCCGCGACGGATCGGTGCTCGATTGCACCGCGCAGCCGCTGCCCGACGGTGCGACGCTGCTCACCTTCACCGACATGACCGCCAGCGTCAACGTCGAGCGAGCGCTCACCGAGCGCAACCAGGCGCTGATCGAAGCCGAGACGCTGCGCAACGACTTCGTCCACCACGTATCCTACGAACTGCGCTCGCCGCTCACCAACATCATCGGCTTCATCGAGCTTATAAGTGACGGCTCGGCGGGACCGCTGAACGAGCGGCAGCGCGAATATGCAGGGTACGTGCGCGCCTCGTCGGCCGCTCTACTGGCGATCATCGACGACATTCTCGATCTCGCTTCGATCGACGCCGACGCGCTCGAATTAAATCTCGGCGAGGTGGACATCGAAGAAACCATGCACCTCGCCGCCGAGGGTGTGCAGGACCGCCTCGCCGATTCCTCAATCCGGTTGAATGTCGTCGCGATGGACGAACTGGGCGCGTTAATCGCCGATAGCCAGCGCATCCGCCAGATCCTCTTCAATCTTCTTTCGAATGCGATCGGCTTTTCCTCTCCAGGGCAGACCATTACGCTCGCGGCGCAGCGCCGCGACGACGAGATCGTCTTCACGGTGAAAGACGAAGGCAGCGGAATTCCACCCGAGCTCCTCGATCAGGTGTTCGAGCGCTTTAAGACGCAGACCACGGGGGCGCGCCATCGCGGCGTCGGCTTGGGCCTTTCGATCGTGCGCTCGCTCGTCGAGTTGCACGGCGGCCGCGTCCACATCAACTCGGTGCAAGGCCTAGGCACCACCGTCACCTGTATCTTTCCGGCGCGCAGCGCAAAGCTGGACAAAGCGAAGGCGGCACCGTATCGGCTTGCATAGTTGTGGTGAAAGCGCCGCGACCGGGCATTATCTAGTGGGCCGTTTCGAGCGCAACGAGGAGAATGCGGCACATGGCGGCTCGCGCGCCGCAGCAGAAGGCATATTGGCGGATCGAGCTTCCCGACGAAGCCGCGACCGACTCCCTTGCCCTCGACCTCGGCCAATGGCTGCGGCGCGGCGATCTTCTCACGCTCTCGGGCGAACTCGGCACGGGCAAGACAACGTTCGCGCGCGCCCTGATCCGCGGCCTCGCGCTCGAGCAGGATCTCGAAGTGCCGAGTCCGACTTTCACGCTCATGCAGGTCTACGAAAGCGGCGCGTTTCCGATCCTTCACGCGGACTTCTACCGCATCCAACATGCCGATGAACTCATCGAACTTGGATTCGACGAAGCGCAGAACGGCACGCTCACAATTGTCGAATGGCCGGAACGGGGCGAGCCGCATCTTGCCGCCAACAGGCTCAACATCGCCTTCGAGATCGATCCGCAGCGCGGCGCCGATTATCGTGTCGCGACACTGACCGGCACGGGGCCGTTCGTATCGCGCCTCAACCTGGCCCGCGCCATGCACGATATCCTCGCCTCGTCCGGCTGGGCCGGCGCGGAGCGGCGCTTCATGCAAGGCGATGCCTCGATCCGCTCCTACGAGCGGCTCGTCAAGCCGGACGGCGCTACGGCTTTGCTCATGACCTTCCCGCCGCGCCCCGACGGTCCAGCGGTGCGCTACGGCAAATCCTATAGTGCGCTGGCGCGGCTCGCCGAAGACATCCGGCCCTTTGTTGCGATCGACCGGGGCCTGCGCGCCCAGAGTTTTTCCGCGCCGGAGATTTTCGCCGCCGATCTCGACGCGGGGCTCGCTATCATTGAGGACTTCGGCGATGAAGGCATGGCCAATGGGCAGGCAATCGCCGTCGAGCGCTACGCAGAAGCGGTAGCGGTGCTCGCCCGACTGCATCAGGCCAATCTACCGGACGCGCTGCCGACCGAGGCGGCCTCCTATCGAATTCCGCCCTACGATATCGACGCGCTGTCGATCGAGATCGAATTGCTGCTCGACTGGTATGCGCCACACATCGCCAAGGCGACGTTGGCCTCCGGCGCCAAGGCGAATTTTGTCAATCTCTGGCGCCAGGTGCTGCGCGACATCGCGACGGCGCGGGCTACTTGGACGCTGCGCGATTATCATTCGCCGAATCTGTTCTGGCTGGCGAAACGTGACGGCTTGGCGCGGGTCGGCATCATCGACTTTCAGGATTGCGTGCTGGGCCATCCCGCCTACGACGTCGTCTCGCTGCTGCAGGACGCCCGGGTCGACGTACCGGACGAGGTCGAGCTGAGACTACTCGGCCACTACGCCCAGTTGCGGCGCGCCGCCGATCCGGGCTTCGACATGGCCGGTTTCGCCCGCGCCTATGCGCTGCTTGGCGCCCAGAGAGCGACGAAAATTCTCGGCATTTTCGCCCGCTTGGACAAGCGCGATCACAAACCGCAATATCTCGCACATCTGCCGCGCGTCGAAAAATATTTGGCCAAAGACCTGGCGCATCCCTTGTTGTCGGCACTCAAGGGCTGGTATGAGACGCACCTACCGCGGGCCTTGAACAAAGGCCCGTGATTTTATCTCGGTTCGCGTCGCGCCATGCCGTCTTTTATGCCCGATAAAGCAATGGTTTTTGCCGCCGGGTTCGGCACGCGGATGCGGCCGCTCAGCGAACATGTTCCGAAGCCGCTCATCAAAGTTGCCGGCAAGGCGCTCATCGATCACGCGCTTGACCGGTTCGCCGCCGCCGGCGTTTCGACCGCGGTGGTTAACCTCCACCACTGCGCCGACCAGATCGAGACGCATCTTGCGGCGCGGCGCGCGCCGAAAATCATCATCTCGGACGAGCGCGGCAAGCTGCTCGATCAAGGCGGCGGCATCAAGAAAGCCTTGCCGCAGCTCGGCGACGAAGCGCATTTCATCTGCAACACGGACTCCTTCTGGATCGAAGGGCCGCGTGCCAACCTCGATCGCCTCGCCGCCGGCTGGGATCCCGAGCAAATGGATATCCTGTTGCTGGTCGCCGCGGCCGCGACGAGCGTCGGCGTTGATTGGCTCGGCGACTTCACCATGGATCCGCGCGGCAGGCTGGGGCGGCGCGAAGAACGCCGCGTCGCGCCCTTCGTCTACACGGGGGTCGGGATCATCAAGCCTTCGCTGTTCGCCGACGCGCCCGATGGCGCCTTTCGGCTCGCTCCATATTTTTTCCGAGCGGCCGAGAAGGGCCGGCTCTTCGGCGTGCGGCTCGACGGGATCTGGCTGCACATCGGCACCCCGCAGGCGCTTGAAGAGGCCGACCAGCTAATCGCTCGCTCGGTTCTGTGAGCGTTTTTCTTCCGTTTGCGGGAGAAGATCATCCCTCTTTGCGCCGCGTCACTGCCTCGATCCAATCGAGATAGCCCGCAAAGCCCGCTTCGACCGGCAGCGCGACGATCTCCGGCGTCTCGTAATCGTGCAGCGCGCGGATCGCCTGCTCGATCTCCGCGTAATCCGTCTGTTTGCACTTGATGAGGAGCAGAATCTCGGCCGCTTCTTCGACGCGCTCCTGCCACGTATAGATGCTGTCGATCGGCAGCATTTGCACGCAGGCGGCGAGGCGGCGTTCGACGAGCGCGCGGGCGATTGCGCGTGCTTTCTCGCGCGTGCCGCAGGCCGTCAAGACGACGCGATAGTCTCTCAATGTGCCGTCCATCCGCCGTCGATCGCAATGTTCGCGCCGGTGATCTGCGCCGCGGCATCCGAGCAGAGATAGACGACGAGCGCCGCAACCTGTTCGGGCGTGACGAAATGTTTGGTCGGCTGCGCCTCGAGGAGAACGTCGTTGATGACTTGTTCGCGGGTGAGGTTGCGAGCTTTCATCGTGTCGGGAATCTGCTTCTCTACAAGCGGCGTCCAAACGTAGCCGGGAGAAACGCAATTGGCCGTGATGCCGAACGTGGCGACTTCTAGCGCTACGGTTTTGGTCAGCCCGACGAGCCCGTGCTTGGCCGAGACATAGGCGGATTTGAACGGCGAGGCGACCATCGAATGCGCCGAAGCGGTCGAGACGATACGTCCCCATTTGCGCGCTTTCATGCTCGGCACCGCGGCGGCGATGGCGTGGAACGCAGCGGATAGTGTGATCGCGATGATCCTGTCCCACAGTTCCGGCGGGAATTTCTCGATCGGCGCGACGTGCTGAATACCGGCATTGTTGACAAGGATGTCGAGCGTGCCGAACGCTGCTTCCGCGTCGCCCACCATGGCGCGGATTTCCGGCGGCTTCGTCATGTCGGCCGGCGAATAGAGCGCCTTGACCGCGAAGTCCTTGGCGATGGCGGCGCGCTCGTTTTCGATCGCGTCCGCCGCGCCGAAGCCGTTGATCATCACATTGGCGCCTTGCTGCGCCAGCGCCCGGGCGATCGCCAATCCTATGCCGCTCGTCGATCCGGTGACGATGGCGCTGCGTGTCTTGAGCGTCATGATGGTCCTCGTTCTCAGCCTGACGATCTGGCCGCGCCATTTCAAGCCGAAATGGACGAAAGCGTCGCTTTTGCAATCTCGGCTGGATATAATGACGACATGACACTTTCACGCAGGCCGCAGACGCGGCCAAAGCCCTTGCGCGCCGTGGCGAAGGGCGCACTTGCCGCGGCGGAGGATCAGTGCCGGCGCGAAGGAGCCAAGCTCACGCCGGCGCGCCGCCAAATTCTCGAAATCCTTGCCATCGAAGGCCGTCCGCTTGGTGCCTACGACATGATCGAGCGGGTCGCGGCGGCGACGGGCAAACACCCCGCCCCGATCTCGATTTACCGGGCGCTCGATTTTCTGCTGGAGAACGGCCTCGTGCACCGGCTTGCCTCGCGCAACGCCTATCTCGCCTGCGCGCATGGGCATGCCCGCCAGGATCCGGTCGTGTTCCTGATCTGCGACAAATGCGGCTCGGTCATCGAGGCGGCGCCGAGGGCGGTCAACCGCGATCTCGCCGCGCTCGCAGTGGAAGAAGGGTTTAGGCCACGCGCGCAGGTGATGGAGATCGCTGGGCTGTGCCGGGAGTGCGGGGGCTAGCGTTTAGGCCGCGGCGGTCGTCGAGTTCGTCCGAAGCCATTGCGCGAGTTCGGCCTCTGTTATCTCGCCCTCGACCATAGCCATCCATGCGAGCAGGGCCTTTTCATCCATGGCCGTAAGATCGCAATCGTTTAGATTGAGAAAAGTTTCGCAAACGACAAATGAGGCTCGTTTGTTGCCATCAAGAAAGGGATGATTTTTGGCAATTCCATGTGCGTATGCGGCGGCGAGATCGTAGATGTCGGGATTGCCGTACGAAAATTGATTCTTGGGACGATCAAGCGCGGAATCGAGTAGCCCTTCGTCCCGGAGGCCAGATGGGCCGCCGTGCTCTGCTAATTGTTCTTCATGAAGCGCGAGTACGGCGGCTTTGGCGATCCAAATCGGTTCGTTCACCTTACTTAGCAAGCTCCCGAAGAAGATTGCGGCGTTTCCGCATCACTTTCCTGGCGACTTTCATTTGCTTCTCAAAGTCCGGATCATAAGGGGTGAGCCGCACGCCACCGACCGTCTTGGTCAGATAGACCGTATCGCCGAGCCCAGCTTCCATCTGCGCCAGCGCCTCAGCCGGAAGCACGACACCAACGGAATTGCCAATTTTACGGAGTTTGAGCGCGGTCATTTCATGCCTCCAAATAACGTGTGATTGTTATAACAATTGTAATAACTCGATGCAAGTTCCGATCCGATTGAGCAGGAATTTTACCTATCTCCTTTGTTTGCCGGCCCTTAGCTTCATCCGAGCCGGTTTCTTGACCTCACCGCCAATTCGCGCCATCTGAGGAAGGCACGATGTCAGGATCTCTTGCCCCTCCCACATGGCCTTGCGCGGAAGCCCCAAAGGCGGGGCCGGCGCCGCGGCAGCGTTCGGTCGGGGTGCGCGTCGGCTCTGGCAAAGGCGCGATCCTAGTCGGCGGCGGCGCGCCGATCATCGTGCAATCGATGACCAATACGGATACGGCCAACGTAGCATCGACCGTCGAGCAGGTTGCGGCGCTTGCCCGCGCCGGCTCCGAGTTGGTGCGCATTACCGTCGATCGCGACGAAGCGGCGGCCGCCGTTCCCCATATCCGCGAGAAGCTCGACAGGATGGGCTGCGATGTGCCGCTCATCGGCGACTTCCACTATATCGGCCACAAGCTCTTGGCCGATTATCCGGCCTGCGCCGAGGCGCTTGCCAAATATCGCATCAATCCCGGCAACGTCGGCTTCAAGGACAAGCGCGACACGCAGTTCGGCATGATGGTCGAGTGCGCGATCAAGAACGGTAAGGCAGTGCGCATCGGGGCCAATTGGGGCTCGCTCGACCAGGATCTGCTGACCCGGCTGATGGACGAGAACGCCAAATCCAACACGCCGCTCGATGCGGGCGCCGTGACGCGCGAAGCCATGGTCCAGTCGGCGCTGCTGTCGGCGCAGCGTGCCGAGGAAATCGGCCTCGGCCGCGACCGGATCATCCTCTCCGCCAAAGTCTCGAACGTCCAGGATCTCATCACCGTCTATCGGATGCTTGCCGAGCGCAGCACGTACGCGATCCATCTCGGCCTCACCGAAGCCGGCATGGGCTCGAAAGGCATCGTCGCTTCGGCGGCGGCGCTCGGCGTGCTGCTGCAAGAAGGGATCGGCGACACGATCCGCATCTCGCTCACGCCGGAGCCCGGCGGCGACCGCACGGTCGAGGTCAAAGTCGCCCAGGAAATCCTGCAGACGATGGGATTTCGCACCTTCGTGCCGCTCGTCGCTGCCTGCCCCGGCTGCGGGCGGACCACATCCACCGTATTTCAAGAATTGGCGCGCGACATCCAGGCCTATATCCGCGATGCGATGCCCGCTTGGAAGGAACGCTATCCCGGCGTCGAGACGCTCAATGTCGCGGTCATGGGGTGCATCGTCAACGGGCCGGGCGAATCGAAGCACGCCGACATCGGCATTTCTCTGCCCGGCACCGGCGAGACGCCGGCCGCGCCGGTCTTCATCGACGGCAAAAAGGCCATCACGCTCCGCGGCGAAGGCATCGCCGCCGAATTCAAGACCCTCGTGCAGGATTATATCGAGCGGCGCTTCGGCGGTGCCAAGAGCGCCGCGGAATAGCGCGGCATTCACTTAAAATTTAGCGAAAATCTTTCTCCGGAATTGGCTGCGCGCAGGGCATTTTGACCGCGTCAATGGCGGCCGGGCGCTCCACCACCTATATTCCGCGGGTGGGAGAGCCGTTTCTGGAGATTCAAGGCATGGCTAAGGGCTGGACGGCAGTTTTCGCGATCCTCGCGTCGCTCACATTCCTAGGGAGCGCCAGCGCGCATCCAAAAGCCGCCCATCGGCATCATCTCGGCTCTGTCGGCGCCATACAGCCCGGCAAGGTCTATACCTCGCGCGGTCATTATGCCGCACTGGTCGGCGATCCCGGCAGCGGACTGGGCTTCTACGCGCTTCCCTACCACGTTCGGGCCGGCGCTTGGCACTATCGGATGCGCAACGCCGCGGCGTTGCCGCCCTGGGTCAATCCCAACCCGGTCATTGCCGCCGCGCAGGCGCAAGCCGTACGCTACTGGGGGTGGGGCGATCCGACGCCCGCCAACTCGTATCATTACGGCGTCTACAATCCGATCGACGGCGTCGGCTCGCCGTTCTTCGCTGGGTATTACGGACCTGCGGGGGGCGATGACGACAACTCGGGCTTTCCGTTCGGCCATCCCTACGGGCCTTAAGTCGATCTAGTTCTCAGACCAATCCCGCCGCGATGTTGATCGTCAGCGCCAGCACGGCGGTGTTGAAGAAGAACGCCAGCACGCAGTGGACGAGCGCGGTTCGCCGCATCCCGGGCGCCCAAATTTCGATGTCGGCGGTCGCGCAGGCAACGCCAATCACGAAGGAGAAATAGAAGAAATCGAGATAGTCGGGCTCGCTAGTTCCAGGAAATCTGAGAGCCGCGTGCAACTCCGCCGTTTGCGTAGTTTTTGCGACGCGCTGAGAGAAATATTCATGCGCATAGTGCAGGGCGAACATCACGTGAATGAAGGCCCAGGCGCTTACGACCGTAAAAGCGGCGAGGCAGATGTGCAGACTCCTCGGCACTCCAGTCGTCTCTTTCACGATGAGCAGTTGCGCAAAAATACCGCCAAACGCGGCGGCGGCCGCAAGCGATGTGAGGATGAGTATGGCGAATCGTCCATCATCCTGGAGCGCCGCTCGCCGTTGCATCGACTCTTTCGACGCCTTGGCAATCATGACCGCGACGAGAGCGAAATAGAGCCAAATGCCGGCGTTCCAGCCGATAAGTTCCCGGGTGATCAGCTGCAGATTCTGCGGCAGGAAGATATACACCGCGACGCCGCAGATCATGCTGACGAAAAGCCGCGGCCGTGACTGCACCAAGCGGATCGGCCAATAGAGCCGCCGCGACCGCCGGGGTGGGGACGAGCCGTTCAACTTTTGCGGGCGACCGCGAAGCGCGCCGCCTCCCTTAGGATCGCGGCGTTTTCGCTGAACATCGCGAGTGCGGCGACGGCTTCTTCGGCGAGCTTATCGCGCCGCGCCCGCGCCGCTTCGAGCCCGAGCGCGGCGACGAGCGTTGCCTTATTGCGGTCGGCATCTTTGCCGGCGCGCTTACCGAGCGCCGCCTCGTCGGCTTCAACATCGAGAATGTCGTCGGCGACCTGAAAGGCGGCGCCGATTGCCTGACCATAGCGCGATAACGCTGCCCTTGCCGCCGCGTCGGCGCGTCCCAAGATCGCGCCGGCCTCCACCGCATAACGCAGCAATGCCCCGGTCTTCATCGATTGCAGCGTGATGACCGCTTCTGGGGTATGCGGCGCTGCGGCGGCCTCGGCTTCGAGATCGAGCACCTGGCCGCCGACCATGTTGCCGAGTCCGGCGGCGCGGGCCAGCGCAAGCACAAGAGCGGCGCGAACCGCCGGGTCCGGATCGGTCGCCGGATCGGCGGTGACGTCGAACGCATAGGTCAGCAGCCCGTCGCCGACGAGAATGGCGGTTGCTTCGTCATAGGCGCGATGCGTGGTCGGCCGGCCACGGCGCAGATCGTCGTTGTCGAGCGCCGGCAGATCGTCGTGGACGAGCGAATAGCAATGCACCATCTCGACGGCGGCGGCGGCGCGCAGCACGGCTTCGCCTGCAACCCCGAAAAGCCTCGCCGTTTCAACCATTAGAAAGGGCCGCAGCCGCTTTCCGCCGCCAAGGCTCGCATAGCGCATGGCCGCGAGGAATCGCGGCGGCCGCAACGTCTCACCCGGCAAGGGCGCGGGCGACAAGAGCCGGTCGAGCATCAACTCGGTCGCGTCCGCCACGGCCGTAAGCCGCCCCTGGAAATCCTCTTCCCCCGTCATGGCCTTGCCCGTCCGATGCATCGTTCTATTCATGGCCGCTCCGCTTGCCCGATCGCGGGAGATCGGTCAAGGCTCGCGGATGGCTCGAAAATCCGGCAATTTCGGCGGGTTCCGCGCGGTCTTGCGATGGCTCTTGCGTCTCGTTTTGCTGGTTCTCGTCCTGCTCGCCGGGCTCATCATCCTTTACCGCTTTGTCCCCCCTGTCTCGACCCCGATGCTCGCCCGCATGCTGCTCCACGAAAAAGTCGAGCGCGACTACCTGCCGCTCGACCGCATGTCCCCCAATTTGCGCGCCGCCGTGATCATGTCCGAGGACGCGCATTTCTGCCGGCATCACGGCGTGGATTGGGGCGCGATGCGCGAAGTGATCGACGCGGGCGGCGTCAGGGGGCCGGCGCGCGGCGCCTCGACGATCACCATGCAGGTGGCGAAGAACCTGTTCTTGTGGCCGGGCCGCTCGTACATCCGCAAGGGCTTCGAAATTCCGCTCGCGCTTGTGCTCGACCGCGTCTGGCCGAAGTCGCGCATTCTGGAAGTCTATTTGAACATTGCCGAATGGGGTGACGGGATCTTCGGCGCCGAGGCGGCCTCCGAGGCATATTTCCGCAAAAGCGCCACGGATCTCAGCCTGCATCAAGGCGCACTGCTTGCCGCCGTCCTGCCCGACCCCTATACGCGCAGCGTGCTGCATCCCAATTGGCGCGTTACCATCCATGCCCGCATCGTCGAGCGCCGCGTCATTAGGACGCCCGGATTTGCCGACTGCGTTAGGTGATCGGCGCCGCCGGCGAAGCGTAAATCCGGCGGCAATTTCGGGTAGCCAAAGGCCCTGTTCCAGTGCTATCAGCGCCCACGAAACTGGCTTCACTCTTTGGAGCGGATATGGCTGTCCCGAAACGCAAAACTTCCCCGATGAAACGTGGTTTCCGCCGCTCGGCGGATGCACTGAAGGCGCCGACCTATGTCGAGGACAAGGATTCGGGCGAATTGCATCGGCCGCACCACATCGACCTGAAGAGCGGCATGTATCGCGGCCGGCAGGTGCTGAAGGTCAAAGCCAAGCAGGACTGAGCCGCAAAGCCGCGCCGCGGACCGGCGTCAGACCATATACTGCCCGCCGTTCACCGAAAGCGTTGCGCCGGTGATAAATCCCGCCGCGTCGGAGACGAGGAAGACGACGCAACGCGCGACCTCCTCCGGCTCGCCCAGGCGGCGCACCGGAATTTGCGGCAGGATCGATTTCTCGAGGATCTCCTTCGGCACGGCTTTCACCATTTCGGTCGCGATATAGCCGGGGCAGACGGCGTTGACGGTGATCCCCTTGCCGGCGTTCTCCTGCGCCAGCGATTTTGTAAATCCGATATCGCCGGCCTTGGCGGCGGCGTAATTCGTCTGGCCCATCTGCCCCCTCTGGCCGTTGATCGAAGAGATGTTGACGATGCGCCCAAAGCCACGGCTGCGCATTCCTTCGATCACCGGCCGTGTCATGTTGAAGAGCGAATTTAGATTGGTGTTGATGACCGCGTACCATTGCGCCGGATTCATCTTGTGGAGCATCGAGTCGCGCGTGATGCCGGCATTGTTGATGAGGATGTCGATCGGCCCGAGATTGGCGTCGACAGAGGCAAGACCCGCGACGCAGGCGGCGTAGTCCGACACGTCCCATTTGTAGACGGGGATGGCGGTTTCCGATTTGAACTTGGCAGCGGCGTCATCGTTGCCGTGGTAGACCGCGGCGACGCGATAGCCGGCAGCGGCCAGCGCGTAGCTGGTCGCCGCGCCAATGCCGCGCGTGCCGCCACTCACCACCGCGACGCGAGCCATCCTACTTCCTACCTTCGCGTTCCGCCCACGTTTTCTGAAACTTCTGCAACTTACCTCAGCGTTCGATGGTAAGCGCGATTCCCATCCCGCCGCCGATGCACAGCGTGGCCAGACCTTTGCTCACGCCGCGCCGCTGCATCTCGAACAGCAACGTCACGAGGATTCGCGCCCCCGAAGCGCCGATTGGATGGCCGATGGCGATCGCGCCGCCGTTCACGTTCACGATCGCCGGGTCCCAACCCATGTCTTTGTTGACCGCCGCCGCCTGGGCGGCGAAGGCCTCGTTGGCTTCGACGAGTTCGAGGTCCTTCACCTTCCAGCCGGCCTTTTCGAGCGCTTTGCGCGAGGCTGGAATGGGGCCGCTGCCCATGATCGCCGGATCGACGCCGACGGTCGCCCACGACGCGATACGGCCCAAAGGAGTGAGCCCGCGCGAACGTGCGTCTTCGGCACTCATGAGAACGAGCGCCGCGGCGCCGTCGTTAATCCCCGATGCGTTGCCAGCGGTAACCGTCCCGTCCTTCGAAAACGCCGGTTTCAGTTTGGCAAGCCCTTCGAGAGTCGTGCCGGGGCGGATATATTCGTCCTGATCGACGATGTTATCGCCTTTGCGCGTCGTGACCGTGACGGGGACGATTTCGTCGGCGAATTTGCCGGCCTTTTGCGCCGCTTCCGCCTTGTTCTGCGAACCCAGCGCGAATTTATCCTGTTCGTCGCGGCTGATTTGCCATTTCGTCGCGATGTTTTCCGCAGTGACGCCCATGTGGTAGCCGTGGAAAGCGTCGATCAGGCCGTCGCGCAGCATGATGTCGGTGAATTTGACGTCGCCCATTTTGACGCCGGCGCGCAGGTGCGCGGCGTGTGGCGCCTGCGACATACTTTCCTGGCCGCCCGCGACGATGATCCTGGCATCGCCGTTGGCGATCTGCTGCATGCCGAGCGCGACGGCGCGCAAGCCCGAGCCGCACACTTGATTAATGACCCAGGCGGTCTTTTCCTGCGGAATTCCGGCCTTCATCGCCGCCTGACGGGCCGGATTCTGGCCCTCGCCGGCCGTTAGGATCTGTCCGAGGATCACCTCATCGATTTCTTCCTTGGCCACTTTGGCGCGCTCGGCGGCGGCGGTGAGCGCAATCGCGCCGATCTCGTGCGCCGGCAGATTGGCGAACGCGCCGTTAAAGGATCCGACGGCGGTGCGCGCCGCCCCGACAATGACGATATCGCGCGACATTTGGCATTTCTCCTGCGGCGCGGCTCCAATCCAAGAACAGGCCACGTGCCGTTACATTTGCATTAGTCATTCTCAAGCATTTCTGCCCGTCCGCGGTCAAGCATTGCCGCGCCGGCGCCAACCTTTGGAGAATTTCAGTTTTCGCAGAGCAATAAAACGCTTATGGTCTTTGTGGAGGTCACGCTTGCGAAGCTTGCCTCAGAATAGGGTTTTGATGGACATGACCAACGACAAGCAACCCATCACAATCAAGAAATACGCCAACCGGCGTCTCTATAATACCGGAACGAGCGCATATGTGACCCTCGAAGACCTCGCCGATATGGTGAAGAAGGGCGAGGATTTCGTCGTTTACGACGCCAAAACCGGCGAAGAAATCACCCGCTCGGTGCTGACGCAGATCATTTTCGAGCAAGAAGGAAAGAACGGCCAGGCCCTCCTGCCGATCACCTTTTTGCGGCAATTGATCCGTTTCTACGGTGACAGCATGCAGATGCTGGTGCCGAGCTATCTGGAGTTCACGATCGACAAGCTCACCACCGATCAGCAGAAGTTTCGGGACCAATTCGCCAGCGCCTTCGCAACTGGGCCGACGCGGCAGATGTTCGGTTCGCTCGAGGAACAAACCCGCAAGAACATGGCCATCTTCAGCCAGGCCTTGTCGATGTTTTCGCCGTTTGGAACGGCGCTGACCAAACCGTCCGATAAGTCGCAGGAAGCCCAGACCGAGACCGGAGCCAAGTCGGATCTCGACGAGATGAAGCGCCAGCTCGACGAGCTGCAAAAAAGGCTCGATGGGCTTGCCCCCAAAGAATAACCGGCGGGCGCCGGCGCGTAGCCTGCGTGGGCTATGCCATGGCGGAAGACGCCGGCCTTTCGGCCGCCTGGGGCTCTCCGAAATGGTTGCCCTGGAAATAATCGACGCCCCAGTCGCTTAGGATCGCCGCCGATTCGGCGTCCTCCACCCATTCCGCGACGATCGGGATCTCGAGATGGTGGGCGAGATCGACGAGCGTACGCACGAAGAACCGGTCGTCCTCCGATCTTGCCAGGTTTTGGACGAAGGCGCCGTCGATCTTCAAGAGATCCACGCGCAGATTGCGCAAATTGCGAAACGACGTGTGGCCGGAACCGAAATCGTCCATCGCCACTTTGACGCCGCACGCCTGCATGGCGGCAATCGCGCGGCCGGTCGCTTCAAGGTCGGCAATCGCGCAGGTCTCGGTGATTTCGACGATCAGCCGGCCCGCGACGTCGGGAGAAACGGCGCAGGCGGCGCGTAATCTGTCGGGCCAATGGATGTCGAGCACGGTCGCTCCCGAGGCGTTGATGGCGACACGAAGCGACGTATCCCTGGCAAGCTCCGCGACGACGAGGTCGAGCATGCGATGGTCGATCAGCCGCACCAGCCCGGTCTTTTCTGCCACCGGGAAAATATCGGCAGGCAGAACGGTCCGTCCGTCCTCGGTTATCAGGCGCGCCAGCGCCTCGTAGAAGGCGATGCCGCCGGCCTTTGCAAAGACCACGGGCTGCAACGCCAGCGTGATCCGCGCCGCGTTGAGCGCCGCGACGATCTCGTCCGACGCATGCAGGATGCTGAGCCGCCTCTCGTCGCGCACCAGACTCGGCGTATAGGCGACGAAACTATTGCCGCCCGAACGCCGGGTGGCGGCCAGCGCTTCCTCGGCGTGATGAAGCGCGGCTTGCGCGCTGCGCCCCTGCTGCGGGATGACTACGCCGCCGATGCGCAGCGAAGCCGCGATTTTTCCAACTTTGGTTGCAAGCGGCGCCGCTTCGACACAGGCGAGGAAACGCGCCGCCGCCATGTTCATCTGCTCGCTGTTGCAGGCGTCGAGAAAGAGCGCGAACTTGTTGCCGGCGTAGCGTGCGATCAGGTCTCTGGCGCGCATCTCGCTGCGCAGCCGGTCGGCGATCGCTGCGATGAGTTCGTCGCCGACATCATAGCCGTAGGCTTCGTTGAGAACCGCGAGGTTGTCAATTCCGGCAAGCAGGACCGCATGGCAGCCGCCCTTACGCATGGATTCCGGCAGCAAACTTTCGATATGTTCGACGAAATGAACGCGGTTTAGCGCACCGGTCAACGCATCGTAACGCGATTGACGGGCGAGCCGGCGTTCGGCTTCGTAGCGGTCGGTAATGACCCGGACGAGGCCATGCGCCCGCACCGGCCTTAAATCGGAGCCGGCGAACCAACGCCCCGTGTCTTCGATCCAGACGATCTTGCCGCGGCTAGTTCGCTCATTCGCGGTGCCGGTGAGACCGTAGATGACTTTATAGGGGACGCCGCGCCCAAGGTCGTGTTCCGTCGAAGAGGTGACCGCTTCGAAGCGAGAGCTCGGGCTTTCCGGTGCGAGGCACTCGGCATAGGCACGCCCGGAAGTAAGCTGGGCGAACTCGGCGAACTCCGCAATGTCGGCGGTGTTCGGCCCGAAGGTCAGCCTGTCGCTGACGATATCCCAATCGTAAACCGCTTCGCCGATCGAATTGAGGATGGTGCGCGGATCCGGCAGGTTGGGCGGTGACGTATCGGCGGTATCGCGCGGAAACGGCATGGTGCGGCCTCGGCGTGGTTTCGGGGGTCGGCACATCGAACGCGCGACGCCGGAGAGCTAGCAGGGCTGCGTTAAGAACCTGTTTATCATCGGTTTTGAGGAATGGGGGCTGCCAAGCTGGGCGGTGGCCTAGTAGGGCTCACGCCCTGTTCTTGCGCTCCCGAAGCGCCGCAAAGACCTCGGCCGGATCGGTGCCCGAAAGGCCGAGGCTCGCCTGAATGTCGGGCTCTGTAACGCGCAGGAACGGATTGGTCGCCCGTTCGAGCCGAAGTTCGGTCGGGAGCGTCAGACGGCCCGCGGCGCGCAGCGCGGCAACTGCCTCGGCGCGGCGCCGCAACGTTTCGTTGCGCGGATCGACGCCCACGGCGAAACGTGCATTGGCGAGCGTATATTCATGGCCACAATAGATCTGCGTTGCGTCGGGCAGCGCCGCGAGCTTCACCAGGGATTGATAGAGGACAGCGGGCGCGGCCTCGAACGGGCGTCCGCAGCCCATCGCAAAGAGCGTATCGCCGGCAAAGAGCACGCCGTCCTGCTCGAACCAATAGGCAATATGGCCGAGCGTGTGCCCCGGCACGGCAATTACCTTGGCGACGTGCAGCCCGAGGGAAACCGCATCGCCGTCCTCGACCTCGCGATCGAGGCCGCCGATTGCCGCCGCCTCGCGTGCCGGGCCGGTTACGCGTGCGTTGGGGAAAGCGGATTTGAGGCCGCCGATCCCTTGCACATGATCGGCGTGATGGTGGGTGAGGAGAATGTCGGTGAGTGTCCATCCTTCTTCCCGGAGTGCGGCAAGAATGGGCTCGGCCTCGGGCGCATCGATCGCTGCCGTCGCGCCATTCTCCGGCGCATGGACCAGAACGCCGATGTTGTCTTTGAGGCACGGAAACTGACGGATCTCGAGGTTCATGGACGTGGGCTCTATCACAGCGCGATCGAGCGGAGGTCGCCGATGCCGCGCCCGCCGGGCAAAAGGCCGCGCATCCGCGCCGCAATACGCGGCTGCTTGGTCGTGCCGTCGATCTCGAAAAGATGATAACCGGCGCGGTGCTCAGGGCCACTGCGCAGCGCCGAGGCGGAAGCCACGCCGACGACCGGCACCTTGTGGTTCGGTCCGTCCAGATGCACAACCGAAAGGCGATGATTATGGCCGTGGATCACCAGCTCCGCGCCGGCGCGGCGGATCATGGCCTCGAAGAGATCCGCATCGGAGAGCGCGCGGCCGAACCTGGCGCCGTTGCGGTAGGGCGGATGATGAATCATGACGACCCGCACGAGCCCTTCTCTGGCGCATTTGCTGAGCAGGCTCGCGCAAGCTTCGCATTGCCGGCGGCCGAGCCGTCCCGAGGCGATGAACGGCGGCGTCGGTACCGCGGAAGAGAGGCCGATGAAAGCGACATTGCCGCGCACCCGCAGATACGGATAGGAGGTGACGCCCGCATCCCCCGTGATCCAGGGCACGAAGGTCGCGGAAAGATCCGGCATCGTGGCACGCACATAGGCATCGTGATTGCCGGGGACAAAGCTTACGTCCCGCGGGCTTCCCAGCGTCTCAAGCCAGAGGCGGGCGAGCGGATATTCCGCTTTGAGGCCGATGTTCAGGATGTCGCCGGTCATGGCGATGTGATCGGGGCGGCGCGCCTTCAGATCGGCGACGAGGCTCGCGAGCGCATCCATGTCATGGGCGAGGTGGCGGCCGCGCGTCCAGTTGAGGTAGCCGGTGAATCGCTTGCCGAGGAGCTCGTGTCGGCGGGGGCGCGGCATCGGACCGATATGCGCATCCGACAAATGGGCGAGGACAAGACTCATCGACTGAGCGCTCCAGCCACGCGCTCAGGCATTGCCGATGAGTATGCCCGCGGTGAGCACGATGAGGCCGCCGAGCACGATCTGAAAGATCGCCTGGAGAAGCGGCGTGTCCATGTAATGCGCCCGCACCCAGGCAATCGCCCAAAGTTCGAAGAAGACGACGACGCCGGAGATCGCGGTAGCAACGAAAAAAGCATTCGGCACGCTGTTCGGGACGAGATAGGGCAGAGTGTGGCCGAGGCCGCCAAGCGCGGTCATGATGCCGCAGATCGGGCCGCGCAGCCAGGGCGAGCCGCGGCCGCTCAACGCGCCGTCGTCCGAAAGCGCCTCGGCGAATGCCATGCTGATGCCGGCACCGACCGAAGCTGCCAGACCGACCAGGAACGTCGCCCAGGTATTATGGGTTGCGAACGCCGCTGCAAAGAGCGGCGCGAGCGTCGAGACCGAGCCGTCCATCAGCCCAGCGAGGCCCGGCTGCACGTATTGGAGAATAAACATCCGCCGGTCGGTTGCCAGTTCTTTGTCGCGTTCGGTCTTGGGGAGGAATTCGTCCTCGATCTCGCCGGCGAGAATCTCATGGCTTTTCTCGACCTGAGCGAGATCGTGCAGAAGCTTGCGAACGTCGGGGTCCTTGGCCTGGCTCGCCGCCTTCGTATAGAAGCCGTAGGATTCCGCCTCGCGGATCTCGACCTCTTGACGGATCTTTGCGATCGGCAGGTTGCGCACGAGCCACACGGGGCGCCGCTTCAGGAAGCCGCGCACATCGGTGCGCCGGATCGGCAGCACGTTCGGGCCGAACTTCTCATGATATTTTTGCAAGAGCGTGTCGTGATGCGAGGCTTCGACCTTGGCCATGTTTTCGAACACAGCGGCGGTTCCCGGATAGCGGACGCGCAGATCCTCGGCGAAGGCGAGATAGACCCGACGGTCGTCATCCTCGGCATCGATCGCGACTGCCAGAATCTCGCGTTCGTCGAGTTGCGAAAAACGCTTCAACGCTCCCTCCTCGCAATTGACGCGCGGACAAGTTTTAAATCATTCTAATCTAGCGGCGACGGCGTTCGCTTGCAACCATGGGGATCGCGCATGGACTTCTTCGCCGCACTGCGGGGCCTGACGGCGCGCTGCGCGGCGCGCGCAAGAAGCTTCCTTGCGCCGCGGCGCCTCGGCGTGCGCGGCCTGATCCTCAACTCCGGGGGCTGGGTGCTGCTCGTTCGCCATACCTACGTCTCCGGCTGGTATCTGCCGGGCGGCGGCGTGGAGGCGGGCAAATCGGCGGTCGGCGCGCTGCGACGCGAGCTTTACGAAGAGGGAGGCGTCGAGCTTCTCGGAGCGCCGCGGCTGCATGGGCTTTTCTTCAATCCAAAGGCATCGCGGTGCGATTACGTCGCCTGCTACGTCGTGCGCGATTTTCGCGTCACGCCGGCCCAGCCGAATTTTGAAATCGCCGAGGCGCGGTTCTTTCCCGTCAATGCCGTGCCGGAGGATACGAGCCCGGCGACGCGCGCGCGGCTCGCCGAAGTTCTGACCGGCACCTCAGTCCCCGACGTCTGGTGAATATTTGCCGCGCTGATGCCGCGATGTTAGAGGCTCAGCCCCATGTCCGATCTCACTCTTGTCCTCGTGCCGCAGGTGTCGGCCGACCAGGCCGCGATCGAAAAGCTCGACGAAAGAGTGTTCGGGCCGGGCAGATTTGCGCGCTCGGCCTATCGGCTGCGAGAGGGCGTGGCTGCCGACCTCTCTCTGTCGTACGTGGCGCGCGTCGGGCGGCTGCTGGTCGGCGCCAATCGCATGACGCCGATCCGCTGTGGCGGGAAGCCGGCGCTTTTGCTCGGTCCGCTCAGCGTCGAACCGGCCTTCCGCTCCGCCGGCATCGGCGAAGCGCTGGTGATGAAATCGCTCGAAGCGGCGCGTGCCGCCGGTCACCATCTTGTGCTTCTCGTCGGTGACATGTCGTATTACGGCCGCATGGGCTTCGAACCGGTGCCCGAAGGCAGGCTTATTTTCGCCGGGCCGGTCGATCCGGCACGGTTGCTCTACTGCGCGCTGACCAAGGGTGCCTTCGAGGCGGTGCGCGGGCGGGTCAGGCGCGCCATCTAGCCTCAACGCGGAAGTTGCGGACCGACCATGATGGTTGCGACCGGCGCGCCCGGAATATCGCGATCGACCGGCTTTAGGCCGGCCCGCTCGAGCGCCAGGAAAATCGACGCGTCGGCCGGCACGGAATGATCATAAATCACGACCAGCCCGGGTTCGTCAGCTTGACCGGGGTCGCTCGTGCCGATGGCCACCCAGGCGCCGGCATTTTTCAAGGCGCCGACGAGCTGGTCGGCAAAGTGCGCCGGCTCGCCGCGTCCGATCGAGACGATCGAGACTTTTGCCTCGCGCAGAACGCGGTGCTTGATAATGTCGCGTTGCTGATCGGTTAGACTTCGCATCGCGTTTGCCGGGATTTGGGGCGGTGCGGCCGTGGCCGCGGCAAGAACAGTTCCGGCGCCCCAAAAGAGAACCGCACCCGCAAATGCCGCTCGCAGAGTTCGCGTATCCATTGCCTCTCAACTAGGGGAGGGCGCGCGCAAGCCAAGCCCGACCGGCTTACGGTTCGAGACCGAATCCCAGTAGAGATAGTCCATCCAGCTTTCGTGCAGATAATTGGGCGGGAACAGCCGCCCGTTCTGGTGCAGGTCGTTGACCGTCGGCCGATAGGGGTGGCGCGTCGGCCACATATGGGATTCGCTCGCCAGCCGATCGCCTTTGCGCAGATTGCAGCAGGAACAAGCGGCGACGACGTTTTCCCAGGTGGTCGTTCCCCCTTTGGAGCGCGGTACCAGATGGTCGAAGGTCAACTCCTCGCGTGCCCCGCAATATTGGCAGATGAAGCGGTCGCGCAGAAATACATTGAACCGCGTGAAAGCCGGATGGCGAGAAGGTTTGATGTAGGTCTTGAGCGAGACCACAGACGGCAGCCGCATCTCGAAGCTCGGGCTGCGCACCGTCCTGCTGTATTCCGAGACGATGTTGACGCGGTCCAGAAAGACCGCCTTGATCGCGTCCTGCCAGCACCATAGCGACAGGGGATAATAGCTCAGCGGCCGAAAGTCGGCGTTGAGAACCAAAGCCGGACAACCTTCCGGCGATACCACGGGCTGGCAGTGGACTGTCAAACCTGGCACCTCGCGCGGGCAGTCGGGCGGCGTTGCACCGCGCGAATTGCCCTCCCTTTGGCCGGAGCCCGCGAACTTTTGCGCTCCGGCGTTCCTATCTTCCTGCGGGCGCCCGGCCTGGCGGTCAATTCGCCCAAAAATCCTCTAAATGACCTCCGTCCCTAAGGCAAATCTGAGCTTACATGAGTCGGTGACGGCGGTTTGAAGCCCAAAATGCCGCGCCTGGCGGAATCCCCGGTCTTGGTCAGCGGGTCGGGATCGGCGTTCCGCTACGATAGTCGTAGAAGCCGCGCTGCGCCTTGCGGCCGAGCCAGCCGGCCTCGACGTATTTCACGAGCAGCGGACAGGGCCGGTATTTTGAATCGGCCAGTCCTTCGTGCAGGACCTGCATTACCGAGAGGACCGTGTCGAGCCCGATGAAATCGGCGAGCTGAAGGGGCCCCATCGGGTGGTTGGCGCCGAGCCGCATGGCGGTATCGATCGCTTCGACGCTGCCTACTCCTTCGTAAAGCGTGTAGATCGCCTCGTTGATCATCGGCAGCAGAATCCGGTTGACGATAAAAGCCGGGAAGTCTTCCGAAACCGTCGCCGTCTTGCCGAGCCGGGCGACGAATTTTCTGGCCGCCTCGAACGTCGCGTCCTCAGTGGCGATCCCGCGGATGATCTCAACGAGCTGCATGCGCGGCACGGGATTCATGAAATGGATGCCGATGAATTTCTCCGGCCGGTCGGTTACCGAAGCAAGACGAGTGATCGAAATCGACGACGTGTTGGTCGCCAGCATGCATTCGGGCTGCAGCGCCGGACAGAGCTTGGTGAAGATCTTGCGCTTGACCTCTTCGTTCTCCGCGGCGGCCTCAATGACGAGGTCGCAATTGGCAAAACCGTCGTAGCCGAGCGTCGGCTTAATTCGATCCATCGCCGCGACGCGCGTCGCTTCGTCGAGCTGTTTGCGTTCGACGAGCCGGTTGAGATTGCCGCCGAGCGTCGCGATTCCGCTGTTGATCCGCTCCTCGGAGACATCATTGAGGGCAATGTGAATGCCTGCGACCGCGCAGACCTGCGCGATTCCGGCGCCCATTTGACCGGCGCCGATGACGCCGATTGTGTTGATTTCCGCCATGAGTTCTCATCCGAGGAACGATCGCCGAGCCTCGATCGTCCGCGACAGGCTCTGCAAGGTGGGCGTGTAATGGCCCCGGAGAGGCAAGTCAACGCGACCCCGTCGCCGAGTGCGGCTTCGCGGCCCCTCTGCGAACCGGCGCTCAGCCGCTGAAATGCAGCGGGATGGTGAAATTTCCGCCCGGTACGCCAGCCGGCGGCGGCGGCACCGGATTGGCGCGGCGCACCGTAGCGACGGCTCCTTGGTCGAGAAGTGCCGAACCGGAACTACGAACGAGCCGGGCGCTCGTGATGCGGCCGCTGCGATCGACGGAGAAGGCAACCATTGCGGTGCCGCTCGCCGGACGTGCCGCCTCGGGATATTCCTTGACGCTGCTGATCCGCTCGACGATCTCGCTGCGCCACGATTCGGCTGCTTCGCCGTTGAAACCCGGGCTCGGTGCGGCCGATCTCGCGGCATGCGGCAAGTTGGTGCGCGGCCGCGCGTGTTGCGGCTTCTGCTTGGCCTCATGGGGCACGACTTTTGGCGGTGGCGGGGCCATTATGACCTCCGGCTGCGGCGCTTCGACGAGATCTGGCGCGACCGGCATTTGGACGGTTTGCTGCGGCTGTTCGACCGGCTGCGGCGGCGTCTGCGGCTGCACTTGCTGTGGCTGCGGCGGCGTCTCCACCGCTTGTTGCGGCGGCGGCGCGACGGCAATCGGGGCAAGATTGATCATCACCGTGTCA
Source organism: uncultured Alphaproteobacteria bacterium (assembly GCA_963697785.1). Taxonomy (GTDB): domain Bacteria; phylum Pseudomonadota; class Alphaproteobacteria; order Rhizobiales; family Beijerinckiaceae; genus Methylovirgula. The sequence continues at coordinate 193,228 of OY969098.1, forward strand.
GGCGGATTGCCTGGCGGCATTTCCGATTGGCGCACGTAAATGAGGGCGATGACCAGCGCGACATGCGCGGCGAGCACGGCGAGCGCCGCAACGCCCCAACGCCGCAGACCGGTCTCCTCGCGGCGTGGGAGAATGGTATCGGCAAACATGCTCATGGCGCGGACGATGCCGGCGCCCCGGATGGCGCCGCCTGGCTGGCGTCGAGGCCGACGAGCGCGATCTTCAGATAGCCGGCCTTGCGCAGCAGATTCATCATGTCCATCACCGAGCCGTAAGCGATGTTCTTGTCGCCGCGCAGAAAGATTCTCTGGCTCCGATCGCCGCCGGAGGCCGCATCGAGCGCCGCGCCCAAGGCTTGCTGCGCGACCTGCGCGTCACCCACGGTCAGCGTCAGATCCGGTTTGATCGTCACGAAAATCGGCTTGTCGGGGCGTTGGCTCGGTTGCGCGGTAGAAGCCGGAAGATCGACGTTGACGTCGACCGTCGAGAGCGGCGCCGCCACCATGAAGATGATGAGCAGCACCAGGATCACGTCGATGAAAGGCGTGACGTTGATGTCGTGCGACACATCGAGATCGTCGTCGCCGGTGGTGAGCTTGACGGCCATCGGCGCTCACTCCGCCTGGCGGCGCATGCCGATGACACGCCACTCTTCTTCGGCAATCGCCGGAGTGCCGCGATCGAGATCGCGCGAGACGTGGCGCAGGATTTCCGCGGCGGCGTCGCCGAGTGTGGCGCGGTAGGAGCCGATACTGCGGGCGAAATAGTTGTAGATGATGACCGCGGGTATGGCGGCCACCAACCCGAAACCGGTCGCAAGCAGCGCCTGTGCGATGCCGGGCGCCACTACCGCGAGATTGGTCGTATTGGTCTTCGAAATCCCGATGAAACTGTTCATGATGCCCCACACCGTGCCGAACAGGCCGACGAAGGGCGAGGTGGCGCCAATCGTTCCGAGAATGCCGGTGCCGAGGTTCATCTGCCGGCCGGCGCGCGCTTCGATGCGTGAGATGAGCGCCGCGGCCCGCTCCTTGATGCCTTCGGCGTCGAGATCGCCGGAGCGATCAACCTCGGTGGCTGCCGCCTCGACCATGCGCACGATGGCGCCTTTCGATGCCCCGAGTTCTTGCTGAGCAGCGGTGAGGCTGGAGGCGCGGGCGAGGATCGTGAGTTGACGAGCGGCGGCGCGTTTTGCCGCGAAAAGTTCGATGCTTTTGGCGAGGCAAATGGTCCACGTCACGAGCGAGGCAAGAGCGAGCCCGATCATCACCACTTTGACGACGATGTCCGCCTCGAGGAACATGCCCCAAGGCGAGAGATTGTGTGGCAAGAGCCGCGCTGGGATCGGGGCGTTATCGGACGGCGCCGGCAGCGGCGTCGAATCGGCAGGTGCGACGGCTGGCACCGCGGTTCCCGGCGCAGGAGCCGCGGCTACGGGCGAAACCGCGGCGCTTGCAGCGGGCGCGGCCGGTGTCATCGCGCTCGGAGCGGCAGGTTGGGCCGGCTGCGCCATGGCGGGGGTGGGCGGGGCGGCAACCGCGTTCTCTTGGGGCGGAGCGGATTGTGCAAATCCGGGGGAGATTGTGAGCACGCCCGCGAGGCACAAGGCTGGCACACATAATTTGGACAGCAGAGCCGTCGTTCGATAGGCACTCACGAATCGCATCCTCCACATCCTCGCATTTGTCGCGTCGGGCGCCCCAAACCGCGCGATCGTTTTTCTGAAAGTGATTGCCGGCCGGATTCTTGAAGTGTTTGACTTCGGCTCCCGGCAACAGACAGAGATCATGATCTTTGTCAACGCTGACATGAGCCGCGGCGCGCGTTTACGTCGCGAACCATAGTAGCCTGATCCGATCATCCGCGCGTGTTTCAATTTTTCCCGGTGCGACCCGGGAATTTTACCATTGCATTCGCGACCGCAGCAATTCGGCCGTGTCGCGACATCGCTGAAGTGTGGCTTAAATCGGGGCCCGGCGCGACGGTAGTCGCTCAGCCGAACAGCATTTCGCCGAGATAGCCGCCGGGCTCTGCGCCGGGCGGACACGCGAAAATGCCGCTTCCAACGTGCGTCACAAATTGGTTCATGGCGTCGAGCTTCGAGAGCCTGTCGAAAATTTTGATGAACCCGCTGTTGGGGTCGCGCTGATAGCAGATGAAGAATACGCCGGCATCATATTCGATGCCCTGACGCCAAGGCGGCCAGCGCTCCGCGGTGAAATTGACGCCGTTGTTGTAGGAATAGCCGCGGCGCAGAATCTGCGCTCCGTCGTTGCTCGCCGGCGCGGCAAGCCGTACGTGCGCCGAAAACGGGATGACGCTGTTTCCGTCTTTGTCGACGGCGTCGAGATCGAGCGGATCCGACTCGTTTTTGCCGCCGAGCGGCGCACCGGAATATTTGGAGCGCCCGATCGTCGCCTCCTGGAAGCCAAGATCCATGCGATCCCAATGTTCGAGCGCGATGCGAATGCGCCGCGCCACCACGTAGCTGCCGCCGCGCATCCAAAGCGGACCTTCCTCGCCGACCCAGACGAATGAGTCCATCGCTTGCGGAGAGCCGGTCGGGGGGTTGATCGTGCCGTCCTTGAAGCCCATCAGATTGCGCGGAGTCTTGCCGTCGGAATTGGCGAAAAACCCGGCTTGAGTCCAACGGATCGTCGCCGGCCCGTAGGCGGCGCGCGCCAGCTGGCGAACGGCGTGAAACGCAACTTGCTGATCGTCGGAACAGGCCTGGATCGAAAGATCGCCGCCGGTGTGGCCCTCGATCAGCTGCTCGCCGACGAAGCGCGGCAGGTCGACGAGCGCCGCGGGCCTCTTGCTCTTGAGCCCGTAACGGTCCTTTCCGTCCTTCTCGAAAAGCGTGGGGCCGAATCCAAAGGTGATCGTCAGCCGTGCCGGCGGAAGGTCAAGCGTCTCGCCGCTGTCGTACGCAAGTACGCTGGCCGGCTGACCGGCGGCGGCCCCGCCGGACGTGAGCCGTGCCGCAAGCTGCGTCCATTGCCGCAGCAGCGCGACGATGTCGCTGACCTTCTCGGTCTGCAAATCGAACGCGGCGAAATAGGTTTGGATCTGCGTGGGCTTGGTGGCAATCCCGCCCTGATGCAGCCCGAAGAACGGCTCGACCTTGTTCTGCGCGGGCGCGGGATCCGGCTCGACGGAAGCGGCGGCGGGAGCGGTCCGCGCAATCAAGCCACCGCCGGCGACGGCGCCGCCCGCCGCTACCAGAAAGCGACGGCGGGAACTCTGAAGAGGACTGCGTTTGCGATCATCGTCCATTACGGATCCGTCCCTACCTTAGCGCCCCGACGCGTGGCCTCAATGCGCCAGCGCGAGTTCGTTGACGTCGTCGTTGACGTAATAAAAACCTTTGCCGTCGAGCGTCAGGGCGATGCCAAACAGATCGCCACTGCCGGGAGGCGACTGGGCTTTATCAACGTTCACCCAGCGCGCCGCTACTTGCTCATGCGTGGCCGGATTGACCTCGACGACCTCGCCGTTCAGCGCGTTGACGACGAGCAGGTTGCCGTTCGGCGCCATGGTCATCGCCAATGGCCGCTTGAGCATGCCGTCCTTCGTAATCACCGCGCCGGTTCCGGCGCCGTCCTTGCGGGTGAGGGCCCGCGGGATGGCGTTGACGCTGTTGCCGAGCGCGTTGGAGACATAGAGCGTACCGTTCTTATCAAGTACAAGGCCGGTCGGACCGATGACGAAGACGTCTTTGTCGGGCGTTTCCGAAAAGCCGCTGCCGATGACCGTTTCGCTCTTGATGGTCGGCGGTCCATTGGCGATCGCAAGCTCGAAGCGAACGACGGCGGCGTGATTGGAACCGCCCGAAGGACGTGCGCCCGCGCCGATGTTCGAGATGAACAACGTGGCGCTCGATCCGCGGTCGACGACCGCCATATTGCCCCACGGTCCGTTGATGTTTGCGTCGGCCAGGGCCTCGACGAACTTGCCGTTGGAATCGAATACGATGAGGCAACCCTGGCCGGCGGTGCGCATCGTGCCGTCGTCGGACGGCAGACTGCCGACGATGACATATCCTGACCTGAGCATCGTCATGGCCGTGGTGAGGCCGACGCCGCCGGGGCATTGCGCGAGGTGGCGCGGCACCGTGGCAAAGAGCGTGACCGCTTTCGAGCCTGCGCTGTAATCGACGATCGTTGTGCCAAGGCCTTGAAGATTATTGTGGTCGTTGAAGTTGTCGACGAGAACGTCGCCCTTCTGGATCTTGCCGATCGAGAGCGGCGCGACCACCACGGCATAAGGGTTGACGTCGCCGTTGTCGGGAATGGTCGAGACCAGCATCGTCTGCTTTTGCAGACTGTCGAGGAACCCCGGCTCTGCTGCCGCCGTAGCGAATGCCGGAATTGCGATCGCGGCAGCCGCAAACAGGAAAGATTTGATCCCACCCTTGAGAATCCCAGGTGCCGGCATGCAAGTCTCCATGATGTCGTAATGTCGAGCTTCGGGGACGTCGATACGTCGCGCCGGACGTCCAATGCTTCTCCTGCCTCTTAGAATGTGATCGTCGTGCGCGCACCGAACACGGCCTCGTCGCCGATGAGCCTGGTCGGATTCAGCGGGTCAACGATCCCGCCGCCGGGGTTGAAGATGTATTGGAAGTCGGGCTGCAGCTGCCACCAAGGGGCGAGATAGATCTGATACGTCGCCTCGATGAAGGTCTCGGAACTGCGGATCGGCGAGAATGTGCCGGACGGCGCGAACGCGGCGGTTGTCTCGTCGAGTCCTTGAGCGCCGCTGGAGATCTGGCCATAGCCGACGCCGAGACCCGCCGTGTCGTTGTCGCGTCCTTCGAAGGGCGCCTTCAAGGTGACGCCGCCGTTAAAACTGAAGCTGATGAGGTTGCGGTCGCCCGGCGCGCCCATCGCCCTTCCGAAGATGCCGACGGCGCGTGGTGCGTTTGGATCCGGCTGATAGACCACCTGATCGAAGACGCCATAGACGCTGAAGTTGCCGGTATCCATCCGCGGGATGCCGGTGCTCGCTGGGTCGGCAAGCGAAAGTCCATACATGTCGTATTGTTGATCGGGGAAGCGGGCCGTGTCGTACCAAAAGCCGAGCTTATAGGTGCCGGGGAGGCCGGTGTTGCCTTGCTTGACGACATCGCCGGCCGAGGGCTGATTCACGGCGTATTGCAACTCGCCGATGACCAACGCGCCGGTGTTGAGGTTGAACTTTACGCCGCCAGCCTCGGGACCAAGCGTCTGCGGATCGTCGTTGAAAGGGCCGCCGGGCGGATTGTCGTCAAAGACGCCGATCAACCCCGTCAGACCTGATACGATCTGGCCACGCAGCCGAACGCCGAGCGACGACAACGGATAGGCCGGGCCGCCGGCGTAGAGATCCTCGGACGGAACGAGCGGCCAGCCCATCATCGTGTTGATGAACAGCGCCGATCCCGCGCTCGTCATGAACTCCTGGTCGAGGCTTTGCTGGCCGATCTTGATATCGAACCTGCCGTCGAGAATCGTCTGCTGATACCAAAGCTCCCAAAGACGAGTGGCGGGGCTGGCCTCGATGCCGCTCACCGTCTGCAAGGCAGCGAGGTTCTCGGCGCTGAGACTCTGTCCATGGATCTGGAAGGCGCTGACATTGAACAGGCCGCCCGTCCAGCCGAAGCCCTTCTGCGTGTCGAGCTGCAGCGTTCCCGTCGTGAGCCCATCGTAATACGCGCCCTGCCGGGTACCGCCGGTCGCGTTGCCGAAGATTTCGCTCTGTTCGGTGACGGAGAGCGTGATGCCGTATTTGCCGAGCAGCGTGCGTAGCCCGCCGGCATCGCCGAGCAATGTAGTACGCGACGAAGAAAAAAGTCCGGTCGCGAAACTCGGTTCGGTTGCCGGCGTCGAGTCGCTCGCCGCCGCGGAAGCCGTCGGCGCTTGGCCGCTCGGGGCGGCAGTCGAGTCCGCGCGAGCGTTCGAGCTCAAGAGCAGCAGGCCAAAGATGGAGCCGATCGCCACGACTGCGGGGAGCGCGCGCCGCTCACGATCATATATCCCCCAACCACACATCGTCATCTCTTCTTGGAACGATTCAAATATACAGAAGCAATGTGCAAGACATCGCGTGGGCAATACTGGTAGGTCGAAGATTTTCTCCGGTCAACACGGCGGTCGAAGAAGATAATTGTTCTAAATTAAAAGAGGAACCTCCAGCGCAACGGCTCATTCTACATTCGGAGCCGAACTGCGCGACGACGCGCCTGCCCCTGAGGCAGCGCGGCAAAGGCAGTCCGGGAGGCCGGGCGCAAGCCACGTTCTCCCTCTCCAATGCACGCAGCGACAACGCTCCGGTGCGCCGCGAACTCGGGGCCCGCGAGCGCCGTTGCGTCACGCAAAAATCCGATGGCTTGGGAACTTCATGAGTGAGCTTCAAAGCAGGAACTGCCGCATCGGCCCGGCGTTTCGTATGGATGAGAGAAGATCAGGAGAGTCGCATTGGGGGCAGAGCAGCGAATGCTCCGGCCACGGTCAAGCGGAGCAACGGAAGAAAAAGGGCGAGAGCGTGCTGAACGACAAAGAGACGTTCGAGCATGCGCCGCGTCATAAATCGGATGCGCCTTCGCATCGCGTTCAGGTGCTGGTTCGACCGGGCCGCACCGGCACCGAGGCGGAGGGATCGAAGGTTCCTAATAAGGAATATTTCGCCGCCGCCGTGATCGCCGCGAAGGCGATTGCGCTACGGCGACGTCGGAGGCGACATGTCTAAAGATCTCAGCGCGTTGTTCCTTCTTGGGTTGAAGGACATCAATTTCACCGAACATGCGATCCTCGACGCACTGCCGAAATTGGCGGACGCAGCGACTTCGCCGCGGTTGAAGCAGGCCTTTGAGACGCACTTGCGGCAAACCGAGAAGCACGTCGAGCGCCTCGAACGGATCTTCGATCTGATCCGCAAGAAACCCGTGCAGGTCCCGTGTGACGCGATCGAGGGGCTCGTGAAAGAGGGCGTTGACGTCATCGAGAAATTCGCGGGCGGTAGCGCGCTCGATGCCGGATTGATTGCCGCGACGCAGGCGATCGAACATTATGAGATGGCGCGGTACGGCGCTCTCAGGGCTTGGGCGGACGAGTTCGAGCTCCGGGAGGCAGCCGATTTGCTCGGCGAAACGCTAAGGGAGGAGAAGCAGACGGATCTTCTTCTGACTGAGCTTGCCGAACAAAAGGTCAACTTGGCAGCCCTGCCATAAAGGTGCTGCGCACAAATGTGCCGAAGCCGCGTACCGGCTTCAGCGTCATTTTGCTTCACCTCAATTCCGCAAAATTTTCGCTATGCTTGCAAGGTTAAGCACCTCAGCGGCTTGGCCTTGCAGGCGAATGCGCTTTGGTTCAATCTCTAGCTAGGCGACAAGGAACGATCAGGCTCAGCCAAAGTTAATTCCCGCCGGTGGTTTTCGGATGCGCTCGCGAAAGGCGGTCGCAAGCGGCCTTGCATTTTAAGTAGCCGGAGCGCGCGGCGGCTCGTTCCGCGCCGAGTTGAGGAGGTGCAACGTGGCACCGCGTGCAAATTGGAAGGGCTATCTCAAGCTGTCGCTTGTCTCCTGCCCGATCGCGCTCTTTCCGGTAGCGAGCACGAGTGAACGAATATCTTTCCACCTGATCAATCGCGCCACCGGCAACCGCCTGCGTCAGCAATACGTCAACTCCGTTACCGACGAGATCGTCGAGCGCGACGAGCGCGTACGCGGTTATGAGATCGGCAAGGGCGAATACATCGCGCTCGAGGAAAGCGAGCTCGCCGAACGGGCGCTTGAAAGCACCCATACGATCGATATCGAAAGCTTCGTTCCGCGCAAGGATATCGACGACGTCTATCTCGAGAACAGCTACTACATGGCGCCGGACGATAAGGTTGCCGACGAACCTTTCGTCGTCATTCGCGACGCGATGCGCGAAAGCGGCATGGTCGGTTTGGGGCGCGTCGTTCTCTACGGGCGCGAGCGCGCGCTGATGGTCGAGCCGCGCCACAACGGCCTGATCGGTACGACCTTGCACTATCAATATGAGATCCGCGCCGACAAGCCGTATTTCGAATCGGTACCCGATCTGAAGATTCCGGCCGAGATGCTCAAATTGGCCGCACATATCATCGAAACCAAGCGCGGCAGTTTCGATCCGTCGCAGTTCCAGGACCGCTATCAAGACGCGCTTGTAGAACTGATCCGCGCCAAGCGCGCCGGCAAGCCGCTTCCCGCCGCGCCGGAGATCAAAGCGCCGAGCAACGTCATCAATCTCATGGATGCCTTGAAGCGCAGCGTCGAAAGCGAGACGCGGCGCGGGCCGAGCGCGAAGAATCCGGTTCCGGCGCGCAAAGAGGCCGGCAAGGCGCGCGGCCCAGCCAAAAAGGGCGCGCCGGCGAGCAGGAATAAACGCGTCAAAAGGGCCGGCTGAGCGACGAGGAGCCTGTGGTGAGCGCACTCGAGGCCTACCACAAGAAGCGCGATTTTGCGGTCACCTCGGAACCGCGCGGGAGCAGAGCGCGGCGCAAGGGCAATAGTTTCGTCGTTCAAAAACACGACGCGACCCGGCTGCATTACGATTTCCGCCTCGAACTCGACGGCGTATTGAAAAGCTGGGCCGTCACGCGCGGGCCGAGCCTCGTGCCCGGCGACAAGCGGCTCGCGGTGCACGTCGAGGATCATCCGCTCGATTACGGTTCCTTCGAAGGCATCATTCCGGAAGGGCAATATGGCGCCGGTGCCGTTCTTGTCTGGGACCGCGGCACCTGGGAGCCAGAGGGCGATCCGCGCGCCGGCTATGCCAAGGGCCACCTCGACTTCACGCTGCATGGCGAGAAGCTCAAGGGCAAATGGCATCTCGTTCGCATGCGCGCCAGGCGCGGCGAGAAGGCGGACAATTGGTTGCTCATCAAAGCCAACGATGCCGAGGCGCGCAGCGCCAAAGATCCGGATATTCTGGAGGAACAGCCCAACTCCGTGCTGACCGGCCGCTCGCTCGAGGAGATTGCTGGCGACGCGCATAGCCGGCGATGGACCTCGGGCAAGGCGGCGCACGCGCCGACCACGAACGCCGAGTCGCCGCGCGCTCGCGCTCTGGCGCCGCTCACCCAGCCCAAGGCAGCGGCGAAATCGGCGGCCAAATCGGCTGCGCCGCGGCGCGCCGATCCAAAGGGCGCCAAGCGCGCCGCCCCGTTCAGCTTCACGGCGCCGAAGGCCGCCAAACGCGGGGCGCTGCCGAGGTTCGTCGCACCGATGTTGCCGACGCTGACCGACGCGCCGCCGCTCAGCGTGGATTGGATTCATGAGATCAAGTTCGACGGCTATCGTATCGAGGCGGTGCTCGATGCGGGGAAAGTGGTTCTGCGCACCCGCGCCGGGCTCGATTGGACCGAGCGTTTCCGCTCGGTCGCCGCGGTCGTCGCCGCGCTGCCGGCGAAAAAGTGCCTGATCGACGGCGAGATCGTCGTCGAGGACCAAAATGGAATTTCGGATTTCTCGGCGCTGCAAGCCGCGCTCAAAGACGGCAACGCGCAAGTCCTGGTCTATTACGCCTTCGATCTTTTGCATCTCGATGGGCTGGATCTGACGCGCGTACCGCTGATCGAGCGCAAGGGTCTGCTCGGGTCGCTGCTTGCGGCGGCGGGTAAGGGCGGCGGCGTGCGCTACAGCGAGCATTTCGACCAGAACGGCGATATGATGCTGCAGCACGTCTGCCGGCTCGGCGCCGAAGGCATCGTCTCGAAACGGCGCAACAGCCCGTATAAATCCGGGCGCACGACCGACTGGACCAAGTCCAAATGCACCAACCGGCAGGAATTCGTGGTCCTCGGTTATGTGCCATCCACGACGGTGCGGCGCGCCATCGGCTCGCTCGCGCTCGGCTATTACGACAAAGGCAAGCTTGTTCACGCCGGTCGCGTCGGCACCGGTTTCTCCAACAAGCTCGCGACGGATCTCTTCGCGCTTCTGGAACGCGAGCGGATCGCCAAATCCGCACTCTCGGCGCCGCTCTCTGCGGAGGCGCGCCGCAATGTCGTGTGGGTGAAACCCGCCCGCGTCGCCGAGGTGGAGTTTCGCGGCTGGACGGCCAACTCGAACCTGCGGCAGGCGTCGTTCAAGGGTCTGCGCGAGGACAAGGATCCGAAGGAAATCGTCCGCGAAAAGGCCGTCGTCGCGCCGCTCGATACGCCGAGCACCAGCGTCGCGCTCACCCATCCGGATCGGGTGCTTTGGCCGGAAGCCGGCATCACCAAACAGGGACTTGCCGATTATTACGCGATGGTGTGGCCGTGGATTGCCAAACACATCGTTGGGCGGCCGCTCGTTCTCGTGCGCTGCCCGACGGGCTATACGCAAGGCTGCTTTTTCCAAAAGCACGCTTGGGCAGGACTCGACGAGCACATCCGGCAAATCCGAGACCCGCGCGAAAAACTGCCGATCGTCGGCATCGATTCGTTCGATGGATTGATCGCTCTCGTGCAGGCCGCGGCGCTCGAAATCCATCCTTGGGGCGCAAAGTCGGACGATCTCGATCATCCCGACCGGCTGATCTTCGATCTTGATCCCGGCGAAGGAGTGGGCTTCCCCGATGTCGTCGCCGCGGCGCGCGAGATCCGCCAGCGGCTCGCCGCAGCGAAGCTCGAAAGCTTCGTCAAGACCACGGGCGGCAAAGGCCTTCACGTCGTTCTGCCGATCGAGCCGCGCTCGACTTGGGAGCAGGCCAAGAATTTCTGCCGCGCACTCGCCGAAGCGATGGCGCACGACGCCCCGCAACGCTTCACCGCGACAGTGGCGAAGAAGGCGCGCGGCGGGCGGATTTACATCGACTATTTGCGCAACGCGCGCGGCGCCACCGCGGTTGCCGCCTATTCCACGCGGGCGCGTCCCAACGCCGCCGTTTCGACACCGCTTACCTGGGAGGAGCTCGCCGCGACCGCCAGTGCCAGCCAGTTTTCGCTCGGCAACTTCGGCAAACGGCTGCAACGTCTCGGCGCCGATCCATGGAGCGGCTTTTTCGAACTTCGGCAGCGATTGCCCAGCGCATCCTGACATTGGCTGTGCGAATGCCGGCAATCCGCGCGCGGCCGAGCCGGAACCCGCCCGCCGTCGCTGCGTTCCCTTGCGAAGAGGAGATCGTCATGGCGGATCACCGGGTCGAAGCGAGAGATCGCGCCGCCGACGCGCGAAAGCACCCGATCGAAATCGACACGCTGCGCGCCCGCGGCGGCCGACGAGGCGTTCCGGTGCTCTATATCTTGATCGCCGGCACCATTCTGGTGGTCGTCGCCTTTCTCATCATCTATTTCGTGATGCGGCCCCACGTGGCGCCCTAGTATGCCGTCGCGAGGGCAAAAAGGCTGATCGAGTAACCCTTCGCCCGCAAGCGGAAGCTCTGCCACATCAACAATTTCCACTTGGCGGCGATCGCGCTTTCGCGTTAGGAATTCGCAGCTCCTTATTGCGGCCAGTTCAGCAGCGAGTCCGCGTCGCGGCTTCGCACTGCGCCGCCGACCGCAGGCAAATTCTTGACCCGCGACACGCTAGAACCTTTGTCCGTTCGGGTACCGGGTCCCAAGTCCCTTGCGCCATTGTATTGGGGTCTCGTCGTTACCATTGCGCTCGTTGCGGCGATTGTCGCTTCGATCTTTTGGGTCAGTGCGCGCAATCAGAGTGACAATACCTGGGTTCACCACACGTTGGCATTGCGCCAGCAGCTGAGCGACGTGTTGACTTTGGTACAGCGCGCCGAAAGTGCGCAGCGCGGTTATCTGCTCACCGGGCGAGGCGAATATCTTCTGCCGTACGACAAAGCTCTTGGCGAGTTGCCGGCGGCGATCAAGCAGACGAACGAGCTCATCGGTTACAGCCCGACGCAGCAGCAAACTTTCGGGCGATTGCTTGGGCTTATCGACAACAAGCTGAAGGAGACGCGCGAAACGATCGACGATCGCAAGGCCGGCAAAATCGATATGGCATTGGCGCTTGTCGAGACCGATGAGGGACTTCGCCTCATGGACGACATTCACGCGGCTCTTGCCACGATGCAGGCGGAGGAGAACCGCGTTCTCAGCGTGCGGCAGGCGAGCGCCGCGAGTTCGGCCGCTCTCTTGCAGGTAACGGTGGCCGCCGCCTTCGTGCTCGTCTGTGGTGTCGGAGCGATGGTCGGCTATTTCACGCAGCGTTCGTTCGCGCAGCTTGGCGCCGCGCGCGACAGCCTGATGAGATCGAATGAAGAATTGCTGCGCGAAGTCGGTCGGCGCGAGCGCGCCGAAAGCCAGCTTCGGCAGGCGCAGAAAATGGAGGCGATCGGCCAATTGACCGGCGGCATCGCCCACGACTTCAACAATATGCTGGGGGTCATGTCGGGCTCGCTCGATATCATGCGCCGCGCCGTCAAAAAGGGCGATTTCGCCATCGAGCGCTTCATCGACGCGGCGGCGAAGGCAACCGAACGCGCCGCAACCTTGACGCACCGGCTGCTCGCCTTCGGCCGACAGCAGCCGCTCGCGCCGGAGCCAATCGACGCCAATAAGATGATCGCCAGCATGTCGGATCTGCTGCGCTCCACCTTGGGCGAGCACATCCGGATCGAGACGATTTCGGCGGGCGGATTGTGGGCGACCTACGCCGATGCGCATCAGCTTGAAAACGCCATCCTCAACATCGCGATCAATGCACGCGACGCCATGCAGGACGGCGGCGACCTGACCATCGAGACCGGCAATGCCTATCTCGATGAGGCCTATTGCCAGCAGAACGCCGACGTCGAGCCGGGGCAATTCGTGATGGTGGCGATCACCGACACCGGGCAGGGCATTCCGCCGGAGATCGTCAGCAAAGTGTTCGATCCGTTCTTCACCACCAAGCCGATCGGCAAAGGCACGGGGCTTGGGCTCAGCCAGGTCTACGGATTCGTCAAACAATCGCACGGCCACATCAAGATCTACTCGGAGGCCGGCAACGGCACGGCGGTGAAGATTTATCTGCCGCGCCTCATCGGCGAGACGAAACAGGTAAAACACGCCGCCCTACCGCAGGTGCGCAGCGGCACACGCGACGAAGTCATTCTCGTCGTCGAGGACGATCCGTTGATGCGGCAGATGAGCGCCGACGCGCTTCGCGACCTCGGCTATACCGTCCTCGACAGCGGGTCCGCTACCGAGGCATTGGCGATCATTGACGCTTCGCCGGAGATCAGATTGCTGTTCACCGATGTCGTAATGCCGGATGTCAACGGCAAGAAACTCGCGGATGAAGCGCTGCGCCGCCGCCCCGACCTGAAGGTGCTGTTTACGACGGGATATACGCGCAATGCGGTGGTGCACGGCGGCGTGCTCGATCCGGGCGTGAACTTCCTCAGCAAGCCCTTCGGCCTCGAGCAACTCGCCTCGAAAGTGCGCACCATTCTCGACGCCTAGGCGAGGCGCTTCGCTCACGCGCGCCCGAATGCCTTGCGCAATTCGCGCTTTGCCCGTTCGAGCGTGCGCCGCCGCGCTGCGGGCAAGTTTTTGCCCGCTCGATTGAGATAGAACGTCAGCATCGACATCGCCGACCGGAATGGACTCGATTTATGACCGGCCTGTCGGAGAAATGCCGCATCTAGATGGTCCATTTACTGGCCCCTAGGAGCTTCCTCAGTGACTTCGGCCACTAGCTCAAGAATCGTCTGAACAAAGAAAAGGTCGCTACGATCGCTGACAATTGTTGTTCGTGCCCGGGTAATTGTCCGGAAGTTGATATCGAAGACGCCCTCCCAGTCTAAGACGAGCCAGTCGTGAATCCCTGGCGGTTTATGCGTAAACAGTAGCGCGTGTGTCGGCGAGATGGGCAAGGTGATTTCGCAACCACGCGAACCCAGGCCACGCGGTGGTGGAAGCCGACGAACTTCAACGTCTATGGGAGGGAAGTAGACGACGGCGGGATTGTCACTCGTCAGGAAGGGATGAGGTGATCCGTTAATCAGCACATCACATCCGAACAACTTGCTAAGCGCCCTGATGTGAGCGTTCAGCGAGTGCGGAAACCACGTCCCCATGGGATCGTCCGCCATTCGCTGCGCTTCGGTAAGCGTTAAGCGGGGGCCGCCCCGCCCAAGCGATGGAATGGGTCGCATTTCAGGGTCGATGCGGATTGTTCGGGCGTTCGCAACGATTGACGACCATTGCTGTTTCATGTCGTCGATCTTGTGCGGGGGTCTCGCAAGCATCGCGGCAACAAATCCATACAGCGCGGCGACCTCACTCGCTCCGCCATAATCGGCAATCTCGATGAGACCGCGAACTCGCACGAAATCACGTTCCAATCGGCCGAAGTGTTGTTCGAGGCTCAGGTCACGCTCTTCGCCCGAAAAGATCGTGTAGAGATCCGGCATGTTGAAGACGTTTTTCGGGTTTCGCCGCCTGTGTTCACCACCATGCCGATTGAACAAATGTATAAAAGGCTCGTGATGCCTGGGCCGATTAGGATCGGCCCAAGCCTGCAAATAGCTGTTAGGAACCCAGTGCTGGTCCTTGTTCGCGACCATGGCGTTAGCCCAAGATAACGTCGGTAGGAGGTTGCAGAGCTACATCCATCTCCGAAGAATGAGCCCGCCTATATTCGCGGCCGGCGGCCAACGACCTACTCACGATCGCAAAACTCCCAAACTCAATGTTTGGAATGACCGAGTCCCTCTGTCCCTACAATGCCCATAAACGGGACAGTCGTTCCGCACGAAATGCTTATGCGTCACTCATCGCTCCGCGCTCGCTGTCCCCTATTCTTTCTGCGATTCCCGATCCTGCGCGCCGTGGAAAACGGCGTCGACCGATACCAAGTCATCTTCCGCGCGAACTTGTAGACGAGAATGTAAGGTAGGCCCGGGACGACCTATTCATAGGTCTCCCGCGCGCGCCCGGGGTGGCCCATGTATGGAAAGCGGCCGAGCCGATCGGCACTCGCAGAGAATCCGCTCGATCACAGCATCCGCCGCTCGCGGCCGGTCTTTTGCGATCCACGCATATATCCGATCGAGGTCGTCGTAGGCGGCCTCTCGGATGATGATCCTCATCCGCGCCGGCGCGCGAAGCGCTCTCGCACCTCTTCAAGGGGGATGAATTTCGGATTGGGATCGGCAAGCCGGCGTTCCAGCTCCGCCACCTGCTCATCCGTTAGCAGCAACGCGCGCTGGTCTTGCTCTTCCATCATCTCGACCATTTGCGCGACGTCGGCTTGCCGCTCCGGCGCCCAGCTCAGGACGCGGTCGAGGATCTCCTTTACCTGGTCTCTGGTCATAAGTTCAGCATAGCACAGGCGCCCACGCGCGGCAGCTAACGCTGTTGCTCTCGCAGATACTGGCGAGGCTGTAAAAAAGACAAACGGAACTCAGGCTGTATAAAGCTAACTAGTTGACATTATTGGTAGCGGAGGAGGGACTCGAACCCCCGACACAAGGATTATGATTCCTCTGCTCTAACCAGCTGAGCTACTCCGCCATGCGCGCGCAACGTGCGCCGGATCGGGCGCGCATCTGCTTCTTTGGAGAGGCTGCCTATAGGCTGGCGTTCTCGACCAAGTCAAGGCGGGCTCGTTATCCGCTGCCAAGTCTGCATTGCAGCCGCGGCTTCTTGATTCGCACCAACGTGAAGAGGCCGAAGGGCGGCAGGGCACGGCGCTCGGCAAGTACGAACTCGGCTTTGCTCGCCATCCAGTCGGCGAGAATGCGCCACGGAAATTCCGGACGCCAACCAAGCGCAGCGCTGTTTTTCGCAAGTCGTGCCTCGATCCAAGCCTGCGGGCCACGCGCCGCGCCGATGTGATTGACGAGCACGATCTCGCCGCCCGGCTTCAGCACCCGCGCCCATTCGTCCAAACTCGCTTCGGGCCGCGGCAACACGGTCAGCACATAAGGCGCGACGATGACGTCGAAGGTGGCGTCGGCGAAGGCGAGCCGGCAGGCGTCCATGACCGAAAGGCCGGTGACATGGCGCAAGGCGGTAAGTTCGACGCGGCGCGCGGCGCGCCGCAACATCGGTTCGGAGAGGTCGATGCCGACGATGCGCGTCGCCGAATCGAACATCGGCAGTTCGAGCCCGGTTCCGACGCCGACATCGAGAATGAGACCGCCTTTGTGCCGGCTTGCCGCCGCGGCGGCAAGCCGCCGTCCCGGGTGCATCGCCGTCGTGAAGGCCAAATCGTAGACCGGCGCCCAACGCGCGTAGGCGCGTTCGACATGGTAATTCTCGAAGCTCCGCGGCGCTGCGCGGCGGCGTGGAACGGGCGCGCGTGACGGCTCCAGGTTGCTCATTTACCTACCGGCTGCAGCGAACGCCGGGTCTCGCGCGCGGCCTTCGCCGGTTGGCTCCGTCGCACGGATAAATCCCCCGCCCAGAACTCGTGCTCCAGCACGTTCGCTGGCATAGAGCACGCATGCTTGTCCCGGCGAAACGCCGTCCTCGTGTTCGGCAAATTCGACCGTGGCCTCGCCATTCTCAACCTGCAAACGGCCTGGAACCGGGGGTTTGGCCGACCTGACACGCACGAAAACTTCGCGCGCTTCGCGGCCGGTGAAGCCGCGCTCGCCAATCCAATTAAAGGCGCGCAGCCGCACGCGGCGCGTCGCCAAGGCTTGGCGTGGGCCCACCACGACCTCGGCCTTGCCGGCATCGAGCCGCACGACGTAGAGCGGCTCGTCGGCGCCCGGTAGACTGATGCCTAGGCCGCGGCGTTGGCCGACCGTGTAATGGATGACGCCGGCATGGCGGCCGAGGACGCGGCCGTCGATATGGACGATATTGCCCGGTACGGCCGCCTCCGGCCAGATGCGCCCGATGAAATCGCTATATTTGCCCGCCGGGACGAAACAGATGTCCTGGCTATCCGCCTTGTCGGCGACGCCGAGATCATATCGGCGCGCGATTCCGCGAACCTCGGACTTTTGCATATCGCCCAAGGGAAAGCGCAGAAGCTGGAGCTGGGCGCGCGTGGTGGCGAACAGAAAATAGCTCTGGTCGCGGTTTATGTCCGTCGCCCGATAAAGCGCGCGCTCCCCGTGCGGGTCCGGCCGTGACGCAACATAGTGGCCGGTGGCGAGCAGATCGGCGCCGAGATCTTGCACCGTCTCGAAAAAATCGGCGAACTTGATCTCGCTGTTGCAGGAGATGCACGGGACCGGCGTCTCTCCCTCGGCATAGCTGCGCGCGAACCGGTCGATCACTTTGACGCGGAAACGCTCCTCGTAATCGAGCACGTAATGCGGAATCCCCAGCTTTGCCGCGACCTGCCGCGCGTCATGGATGTCCTGGCCGGCGCAGCAGGCACCCTTGCGGTGCGTGGCTTCGCCGTGATCGTAGAGCTGCAGCGTCACGCCGATGACCTCGTAGCCCTGCTCGACGAGCAGCGCGGCGACGACCGAAGAATCGACGCCGCCTGACATGGCGACGACAACGCGGGTCTCGGCCGCCGGCTTCGGCAGGTCGAGGCTGTTGCAAATTCGTGGCGTTGTCTCGGTCATCGGCGATCAAAATGTCTCGTAAAAGCAAGCCGTTCTGGACAAACGCCCGGCGCTCGCGCTCATCTCGCGGCGGCGTTCCGATATCTCGGGTCGGATTGGCTTTGCCCAAGAGCTAATTTTAGCGAATCTAAACCATTCCGCCGGTGCGAATGCAACGAGAGAATATCGCTTAGCCGGGCCTCGCCCCGGGGGCCCTGCGGCGGACATTTCTTAAGAATATTAAATATTCCGTCTCACGCCGGGACAGATGCACAGCAACTCGAATCGTATCTGCAAATCTCCGAAAGTTTTTATACGTCGATTCTTGCGCTAAAGCCCCGACCGGCGCTTAGCCGAATCTTAAGTTGCGTTTTTTATTCTCTGTGACCGAAGAGTTCAGGCAAGTATGTGAGTTGAGACCATGACCGAACTGCACCGCCCGAGAGTTAAGTATGTCATCGGGCCAGATGGGAGCCCCCTCACTGTGGCAGATCTTCCGCCGGTCACAACCAAGCGCTGGGTCATCCGGCGCAAAGCCGAAGTCGTGGCCGCCGTGCGCGGCGGCCTGATCTCGCTCGAAGAGGCGTGCAATCGCTATACGCTGACGGTTGACGAGTTCCTCTCCTGGCAGATGTCGATCGATCAGCACGGGCTGGCGGGCCTCAGGACGACGCGCATCCAGCAATACCGGATGTGAGTGGCCGGCCCCGGCCGTAACATATTTCCCATCGCGGTCAAGAAACGTCGGCGGGGCTCGTCCGCTCGTTTTTGCGCTGCCCGGCCGGCTTTTCCGAGGGGCCGCCTTGGCTGTTGTGACGGAGCGCTTCCTGCAGCTTGCCGCGTTCGAACGCCACCACCACGATGGCGGCAAAAACCAGCGGCAAGACGAGGTAGAAGAAGCGAAACACCAGCAGTGCGGCCAGGACTTTGTGCTGTGGCATGGCCGGCATTGCTTTGATGAAGAGAAGCTCGAAAATGCCGAGTCCGCCCGGCGCCTCCGAGACGAGTGCCGCCGAAAACGACGCCAGGAATACGCCGAGGACAACAAAATAACCGGGATTGCCCGCCTGCGGCAGGGCGAAATAGATGATCCCGGCGGCGCCGAGGATTTCCATCGGCGCGGCAACGAATTGACGAAACGCAATTCCGGGGCGCGGATATTCGATTCGCAGCTTGCCTAGGGTAAGCGGCCTGAGGTTGAAGATCGAACCCGCCACGTAAACGCCGACCAGCCCGAGACAGACGGCGCCGATACCGCGCGCCGTGGTCGGCTCCGTCAAAGCCGAGGGCAGCATCCCGGCAAATCTACGCAATTGCCAAGGATCGGTGACCAGAAGGAGGCCGCCGAGCAGCAGAACGCCCAATCCGAACGTGAGCGAGCAAATTCCCACAAGAACAGCGATCTGCGCCGGCGTTAAGCCCTTGGTCGAATAGGCCCGGTAGCGGACCATCGCGCCGGAGAAAACCGACGCGCCGATGTTATGGGCGAGCGCATAGGTCGTGAAAGAGCAGAGCGCGATGAAGGTCCAGGAGATATGTTTCACGCCGAGGTGCAAAAGCGCGATGCGGTCGTACCAGGCGAGCGCCGCATAAGCGACGAGCGTCGCGCCGATCGTCAGCCCATATTGGCCGAGCGGAATGGCTTTGAGGTCGGCCCAGACTTCGGGAGCGACGGCGACGCCGCGAAACTGCTGATGTAGCAGCCAGATCGAAACGATTACCGCGACTAAGCCGAGGCCTGGCCAGACGAACTCAAAGAATCGCTTCATGGCTGCCTGATCGGTTCGGGACCGGAGGGCCGGCGGTTGCGTCCCAACGCCGTTGAATGTGTCGATTGGGGGCATTTGATGACCGGGGCCATGCCGGTCCGAGAAACTGCGATTCCGGCGCGGGGCTCGCACGGTTCCGCATACGGGAACCGGATGCCGCGGCGAAAGCAGTCAGGCGCGCGCCGTGTGCAGCCCGATGCCGATCATTGCCAAGCTGCGGTCGGGGAGCTCGGAGCCAGCGCCTTTTTCACGGCCGTCGAGGCTCGTCATTTTGCCGAGTTCCTCAACCGCATTTTCAAGCTTGCTTCGGGCGTCTTCGAGTTGGCCGCACAATTCCTCAGAGGAGCGCAGAAGGTTGTCGCGGCGCACGCGCGCCGCCCGGGCATAGGTTGGATAGGCGAAATGGGCCGTATCCGAGATGCCGGCGCGCTGCTCCTCCACCGAGATCTCGCGGTCAAGGTCGGCCGCCATACGCGCGAACTCGGCGATCATCGCCTCGATCTGCGCGAGCTTACGGCGCCTTTCCTCGACGTGGAATTGTTTGAGGCGAATGAGCGTATCCCGCGATTTCATACGATCAACTCTCCACAACGCAGGGCCGTCCGCTACCCTTGATGAGTTCCACCGCGAGACTCGTTGAATATGCCCGAGCAAAGTTGCTGCTTCCTTACCCTTGCCGTGTCCCGAGCGCTGGGCGGCGCGCATCGGGTTCAGTATGATCAACCTTCACTGATTCGCGCGTCGCCGAACCTGTTCCACGGGGGAGGCAGCGGCGGCGGATGCCGGCGAGGGGTAGCCGGCACGTTGCTCCCGAGGAGAATCGTCTGCCGCACCTCGCAAAGCTCCCCGGAATGATTTTGTTAACCAATGATCGTTAACTTTAAGAAATCGGTTCGGCTGGATCGCCCTTGCCGTCCGCGGCTCCGCGTACGTTGCGCCGCAGCGGGCACGTAGGAGAACTTGCCGCGCCTGCTGAGCAGAGAAGGCAAGGCTGGGGGCCTCAGATGCGCGTGCTACTCATTGAAGACGACAGCGCGACGGCGCAGAGCATCGAATTAATGCTCAAGTCCGAGAATTTCAACGTCTATACGACGGATCTCGGCGAAGAGGGCATCGATCTCGGCAAGCTCTACGATTACGATATCATCCTTCTCGATATCAACCTACCGGACATGTCGGGTTACGAAGTGCTGCGCACGCTGCGGGTGGCGAAGGTCAAAACCCCCATCCTTATTCTTTCCGGCCTCGCCGGGATCGAGGACAAGGTGAAGGGGCTTGGCTTCGGGGCCGACGACTATCTGACGAAACCGTTTCACAAAGACGAACTCGTCGCCCGCATTCACGCGATCGTCCGCCGCTCCAAGGGCCATGCCCAATCGGTGATTACGACCGGCGATCTGGTGGTCAATCTCGATCAAAAGACGGTCGAAGTGGCCGGCAACCGCGTCCACCTCACCGGCAAAGAATATCAAATGCTCGAGCTGCTCTCGCTGCGCAAAGGTACGACGCTGACCAAGGAAATGTTCCTCAACCACCTTTACGGCGGCATGGACGAGCCGGAATTGAAGATCATCGATGTATTTATCTGCAAGCTGCGCAAGAAGCTCGCCAATGCGAGCCGCGGTCGCAATTACATCGAAACGGTCTGGGGCCGCGGCTATGTTCTGCGCGAGCCGATCGAAGACGATGCGCTGATGCCGGCCTGAGATTGCGTGCACGCCGGCGCCGCACCCCACGCCATCAATCGCTCAACCCAGCGCCAGCATCAACGGCGGGCGCGCCCGCGCGGCGCCGCGCAAGACGTTGATCGAGCGATACTCTTCATGGGGAACAAGCGCGTCGGTCAGTCCAACGACGGTTTCGGCCGCCCCGAGCACGAGAAAACCGTCCGGGAGAAGGATTTTCGCCATACGGTTCAGGACGTCTTGTTTCGTCGGAACATCAAAGTAAATCAACACATTGCGGCAAAAGATCACGTCGAACCTGCCGAGTTCGCGATAGTCGGAAAGCAGATTGAATTCTTGAAAGCGAACCCGCGAGCGCAGGTGTTCGTTGATGCGCCAGCGGTCACCATCCTGCCGGAAATAGCGCAGCAGCTGCGAGATCGGCAGGCCGCGCTGCATTTCGAACTGCGTATAGACGCCCTCGCGCGCCGCGGCGATGACGGTGCGCGACAAATCCGTCCCTAGAATATCCACGCTCCAGCCGCTGAGCCTGTGTGCTTCCTCGTCCAGAAGCATGGCGAGGGAATAGGGCTCCTGGCCGGTCGAACAAGCCGCGCACCAGATCCTGATCTGCCGCACGTCCTTCCTGGCCTGCAGCAAAGACGGCAGGATGAACTTGCGGAAGTTATCGAACGGCACGCGATCGCGAAAGAAGAAGGTCTCGTTTGTGGTCATGGCCTCGACTACATCGCGCTCCAGTTCGGAATTGTTTCCGAAGGAAAGCTGCTTGACGAGCGCGCCAAGGTCGCGCAGCCCCGTCCGCTCGATGAGCGGCTGAAGACGGCTTTCAACGAGATAGGCCTTATCGGAATCGAGAAACAACCCCGAAGTCCGACTGAGAAGCTGGCGAAGCGCGTCGAAATCGGACGTCATGATTGCGCCTTACCGGGGATGCGATGGCGAAGCAGGCGGCAGGCGGTGGGACCGATCAATTCCAGCGAAAGCACGGAATGCGCCAAGCCTTCCTGCGCAACCGAGCGCGGCATTCCCCATACGGCGGAGGAGGCGGCATCCTGCGCGAGCACGCTGCCGCCGGCCTCGACGATCGCACGCGAGCCGGCGAGCCCGTCGCTGCCCATCCCGGTGAGGACGATGCCGATCACAGCCGCGCCATAGGCATGCGCTGCGGTACGAAACAGCACGTCCACGGATGGTTTGCAGAAGTTCTCGGGCGGTGCGTCCGAAAGCACCGTCACCACCGAGTTGCCGATCCGTGTGACGGCGAGGTGAAGGTTGCCGGGCGACATGTAAATCTGCCCGTTTTGCGCTTCCTCGCCGTGCTTGGCGGTGTGAGTTGGCATGCCGGTGACCTTTTCGACGTATTCGGCAACCGTCGAAGTGAACTGAGTAGGAAGGTGCAGGGCTACGAACACGGGGATGTGCGAAATCGCCGGCCGCAATCCCTTGAGGACGATAGGCACGGCTTGTGGACCGCCTGTCGAGGCGCCGATGACGATCGCCCGCTGCCGCGTTCCGTACGGCGCGCCGAGCCCGTCAATCCCCGGCAGTTTCGGAAACGCTCCGGCTGCCGGATCGACGACCGGATCATCGAGTGTAACTGCCTTCGACATGGAGCCAATCCAGCTAAAATTACGTCGATTAAGCGACGGCGTCGATCAAACCGATCTCTTCGAGCTTGGATTGCAAAATCTGCTTGTCGAACGGTTTCATGATGTACTCGTCGGCGCCGGCATGAATAGCGCGCGCGATGTGCGCGACGTCGTTCTCGGTGGTGCAGAAGACGACTTTCGGCTTCAGGCCGCCGGGCATTTTGCGCAACTCGTGAAGGAATTCGAAGCCGTCCATCACCGGCATATTCCAGTCGAGCAGAATCGCATCGGGCATCACGAACGAACAGGCGCTCAGGGCCTTGCGCCCGTCTTCCGCCTCGAGCGCTTGAAAGTTCAGGCCTTCCAGAATTCGCTTCGCCACTTTCCTGATGACGGTCGAATCGTCGACGACCAACACCTGTTTCATGTCCAACTCCCGCATCTTGCCGCACCCGGTTTCATGATCCCTCGCTAACGCCGCTGGAAATCGAATACACATCCAACGTCGAGCATGGAAAGCACTCCTTGGTCGAGGCGATAGACGGCTTCCGTCAGCTTCGCCCTGTGTTGATCGAGATGCGGCGGTAGAGCAATCTGCATCTGTGGATTGAGAAAAATAACATCGCCGACTTCATCGACGATTAACGCGAAGTTTTCGCCGCGGTACTCCATGCCGATGGCGAGCGCCGACTTCGCCGGTTGCGCATCCGGCATCTGCAACCTGCGACGCAGGCTGACGGCGGTGACGATCTTGCCGCGCAGATTGACAAGACCGACGATTTCCCGCGGGCCGAGCGGCACCGGCGTCACGGCTTCGATTTGAAAAATCGTTTGAACGCAATCGACCGCCAGGCCGAACGTTTCGCCGCCGACATAGACGACGAAGCAATGCGTTTCGTTCTCACCGCGTGGCATGTGGCCGTCGAGGGGTTCGGGTTCTACGCGGAGCGCGTTGCGATTCATGCGGCGGCTCCGATGATTCGCGACTCGAGATCGTGCTTGTTGAGATGATGGCTTTCCAGAATCCCACTCAGCATCTCGAGCAGAGCCGGACGATCGAATTTGCCCACGGCGCCGCACATCCCGCTCTCGGCTGCCGCTTGCATGACGCTCGGCGCGGCGTGCGCGGCGAGCGCAATGACGGGCAAGCCGGCGCGCCGCGAGTCGCCCCTCAGCTGCTGCGCGAGCGCATAGCCGCTCATCTTGGGCATATCGGTATCGGTTACCACGGCGTCGAAATCCGCGCCTTTCTCGAATAGAGCGAGCGCATCCTCGCCGGAACCGGCAGTCGTAACCCGATAGCCCGCCGCAATCAGCAGCGGCGCCAGCATGTCGCGGAAGAACGGCTTGTCGTCAACGAGCAGAATCCGGAACTGATTGGCAAAGCCGCGGGAATAGGCATTCGGCCTGCCGATGCGCATAAAGTGCGTCGCATCGAGGATCTCCACGACCGCGCCGTAAATCTCTGCGGTTCCGATGACGCTCGAGGAAACGCCGGCAATCTGCACATCAAGGCGGGCTTCGACGACGTCGATGATTTCTTCGATGAGTAGGCCCATGCTTTCGCCGCCGATGCCGAGCACCAGTACCGGATTGTTGTCTTCCGACAACGCCTGGTCGGCGGGAATGAGCGGCACGAGCGGCATGAGCTGGCCCTGGTGCTGTGTGACGAAGCCGCCGTCGGATTGGCGGATCTCCGAAGCGGGAACGGATTCGATGCGGGCGACGAGCGATAGCGGCAGCGCTTTCAGCGCGCCGGGGCCGGCGCGGAACATGATGAAGCGGGTATTTTCTTCCGCCGGTACATACGCCTCGACGGTACGCCCCACCGTATAGTCGCTGGAGCGCTCGAAGCCCATGCGGCTGGCAATTCCGGTCGGGTCGAGGATCAAGACCACCGAGCCGTCGCCGAGAATCGTGTGGCCGGAAAAGACCTCAAGGTGGGCGAGCGAGGCGCCGAGCGGCTTCACGACGATTTCCTGGACGTCGGTGACGGTATCGACGATGATTCCGAAGACCCGCGAGTTGACGCGCATCACGATCACAAGCGCGCCGCCCTCGACGCTCTTGGCTTCCAGGTCGAGCACATGCTCGAGGTCGGCGACCGGCAGGACTTCGTCGCGTAGCCGCAAGACCAGGCTGCCTTGAACTCTTTCCAGCGAATGGCTGCTGTCGGAATCGATCCGAACGGCTTCGATGACCGAGTGCTGCGGCAGAGCAAAATGATGGCCGCGCGCTTCGAGGATCAGCGCGGGCGCGATGGCCAATGTGAGCGGGATCTTGAGAGAGAAGCGCGTGCCTTTCCCGGCCGTGGTCGTAACCGAAATCGAGCCGCCGATCAACTCGATATTGTCGCGCACGATATCCATGCCGATGCCGCGCCCCGAGATACTGGTGACGCTTTGCGACGTTGAAAAGCCCGGCGCGAAGATGAATCGTCCAACCTCGTCGTCCGTCAGGCCTTTCGCTTCGGCCGCGGTCACCAGACCTTTGGCCTGTGCCTTATAGCGGATGCGTTCGAGATCGAGGCCTCGGCCGTCGTCGGAAACCTCGATCGTAATATAGCCCGCTTCGTGCGTGGCGGTGACCTTGATGGTTCCTTCCTCGGGCTTGCCGAGCGCAAGACGTTTGTCGGACGGCTCGATCCCGTGGTCGGCGCAATTGCGCAGCAAATGGGTCAAGGGATCGCGGATGAGTTCGACGAGCTGGCGATCAAGCTCGGTATCGGCGCCCTCGGTGACGAGGTAAAGTTTCTTCTTGAGATCGACGGCGAGTTCGCGCACCAAACGCGGCAGGCTGGCGAACAGGCGCCCGACCGGCTGCATGCGGGCGCGCATCACCGCGTCTTGAAGATCGGTCGTGAGGCTCGAGAGCCTCTGCAGCGGCGCTTTGACGGTCGCATCCTCGTTGTGGCGGGTGATTTCCAGAAGTTGGTTGCGGGTTAAGACCAGTTCGGAGACAAGGAGCATGATCCGCTCGAGCGCACCGACGCTGACGCGGATAGTCTCCGGCCGGCCTGTCGTTGTCCGTTTGCCCGCCGGCTCCATGGGAGAGGCGGCAATTTCGACGGGTCCAGATTCTGGCGCCGTTTCCGCCAAAGGCGCCGGCGCTTCCTCCGCGGTCTGCGCCGGCGGTAGGGCGGAAGTATTGAGGTTGGTCTGCAGCGCCTCGATCAAGGCACTGTCGTCGCCTTCCGGTTCCGTGCCGGTATTTGCAAGCCAAGCTAGGATGAACTTCACCCGATCGATGGTTGTCAGGATGAGCGATACCGTCTCCGGCGTCGCCGGAGCGCCGTCTCGCAATCTGCCGATTAACAATTCGGTGACGTGGGTCAGCTGTTCGAGACGCGTCAGGCCGAGAAAGCCGCAGGTTCCCTTGATCGTGTGGAACAGGCGGAAGATCCTGCCGATTGCGCCACCATTCGAGGGATCGCGCTCGAACAGAACAAGCTGTTCGCCGACCGCTTCGATGTGCTCGCTCGTTTCGACCAGGAAATCGTTAAGTAGTTCGTCCATGGCTCCGCCCGGCGGCCGTTACGGCGGTCGCACCGGCTCGGACTATGGCGCCGATCCGTTAAGGAGCCTTGAACCGAGAACCGTTAAGAGTTTTGGAAAAAGCGAACGATTTGAACCTTTAGATCAGGTTCGCTCACGCCGAAGCGAGGGCGTTCGCGGTCGCAGGACAGGCTTCCAGCCGCACCAAATCGGCGGAGGTCGCGACGCTCAACGTCAGTTTCGCGGCGCGCGCGATCAGCCCGGTATAGTAGGCCTGGATTCCTTGCGCATCGACGTGATTATTTTCCGGCGTACCGGCGAGAAGCTGTGGCACATGGCTGGCGAGGCGCGCATTCGTGCCTTTCGCTTCCACTTCGATGCGGGCGACTGTGTCGGCGTCGTTGACCTTCACGGAGATTATGCCGCCGCGTGGGATCGCCGCCGCGGCGATCAGGCAAAGGTTTAAGACGAGCTTCACTTTGTCCTTCGGCATGAGAATGCGCGGCACGTCCCATTCGAGCCGCGTACGTTCATCGGCGAACAGACCGCGGGCGACCTGTTCCGCATCGCCCGTGTCGATCGCCGCCCCCGCCGAGCCGGCCGCGCCGAAGGCGAGCCGGCTGAACTGAAGGCGCGCCGAAGCGGTGCGCGCACTCTTCTTGACGAGATCGAGCGCGAAGCCGCGCATTTCGGCGTCCTTCTCCTCTTCGAGCACCTCAAGCCCATTGACGATAGCGCCCACCGGGCTGATGACGTCGTGGCAAACCCGCGAGCATAAAAGCGCCGCGAGATCGAAAGGACTGAGCGTGAAATCCGTCATGTTCTATCCCTTCAAACCTAGCGAAAGTGCGACGCCGACCACGGGAGCGCACCCCGCGCCAATCCTGGGCAATCCGCCTCGCTGCGATGCAGCACACCATCCGCCGCGATCAACTCGAAATTCTACAAGGAGGTTCTTAAGACGCGGCGAATCACAAAGAAATCATCGCTGCGTTCTAGTTACCTCTCGCCTGGGCGTTTGCAAACCGGCGTTACGCCAGCGATGATGATGGGAGACTTGCAACAAAACATGAATTGCCGCATGCAGGGCGGCGGCCGCGTCGTTGGGTTCCCATGTCCATCAGAATGAGTGAGAAACCCGATCGCCTCGATCTAAACTACGAGGCCATCGCGGAAATCTTTGCGGAGCTTGCGGTCGCCGCCGGGGCCGCCGTCATGCGCTTCTACAAAAATGAGAGCCACGCGCACGCGAAAGCGGACGAGAGTCCGGTTTGCGATGCCGATGTGGCCGGGGAGGCGATCATTCTTGACGGTCTTGCCGCGCGGCTGCCGGATCTGCCGGTGATCTCCGAAGAATCTGCCGACAACGCCATGGCGCAGCTCGGCGAGGCCTTCATCCTCGTCGACCCCGTCGACGGAACGCGCGAATTTCTCGCCGGCAAGGGCGAGTTTACGGTCAATATCGGGCTCATCGTACGCGGCGAGCCGAAGGCCGGCGCCGTCTACGCGCCGGCACTCGAACGGGTCTGGATGGCGGGCGGCGCGCCGGTTTCCTTTGCGGTTGCGCCGGGAGCGAACCTGCCGCCGCCCGAACGGCGCCGGCGCATTCATATCCGCCGTCCCGACGCCGACGGTCTGGTCGCGCTGACGAGTTGGTCGCATACCGATCCGCGCACTTCGACGTTCCTCGCCAAATTGTCGGTCAAGGAACGCCGGATGATCGGCTCTTCGCTGAAATTCTGCGCGATAGCGGACGGTTCGGCCGATATCTATCCGCGCTTCGGAGCGACCATGGAATGGGACACGGCGGCGGGCGACGCGGTGCTGCGCGCCGCCGGCGGCATCGTGCTTGCCCGCGACGGCCAGCCGCTGCGCTACGGCAAGGCGTCAAGCAAGTTCATGAACAGCTCCTTCGTCGCCTGGGGCGACCGCGCCACCGTGCCGGCCCATCTCGGCGCAAGATTGGCGTAATCTTCTCTTAACCATGCTCGCCGAGAGTCGCGGTTTGGCACGTGCGAAATCGGGAGGCATTCATGCGCGCATATTCGCGTCGAGAGATTGCAATCAGACTGGCGCTCGCCGCCGCGGCGGGGGCGGCGTGGCCCGGCGCCGCATACGCCACTGTGGAACAGCAGCCGAACCAATTCAGCGGCGAAGAGGTGATTCGCGCCGGCCATCACTTCTTCGGAACCATCTCGCGTGGGCTCGCCGAGGTCGTGCAGGCCGCGACCCGGCGTTGGGGCCAACCGAACGGCTATATTCTCGGCCAAGAAGCGAGCGGCGCCTTTGTCGGCGGGCTGCGCTATGGCGAAGGAATGATCTACACCCGCAACGCCGGCGATCGCAAAGTCTTCTGGCAAGGACCCTCGCTCGGGTTCGACGCCGGCGCCGACGGCGACCGCACCATGATGTTGGTCTACGGCTTGCCCTCGGTCGGCGCGGTCTTCCGGCGCTTCGGCGGTGTCGACGGCTCTGCCTATTTCGTGGGCGGATTCGGCATGACCGCGCTGGCGGCCGACAATATTGTCGTAGTTCCGATTCGTTCCGGAGTTGGCGCTCGCCTCGGCCTTAATCTTGGCTATTTGAAGTTCACGCAGCGCGCCACCTGGAATCCATTTTGAGGACGGTCTGAGCGTAATTTGGCCCGCCGGACGGCATTTTGCTCTCAGCGTACTTAAATGCCATAGTTGCATCTGAAAGTGCCGAATGAGCAGAGCCGCGTGATCGAGCAATTGATGATCTTCGCGCTCGGGTTCCTGTTCGCGGAACTCGTCGCCCTCGCCTTCGCCCCGGCCTTCTGGCGGCGCGCGAACCGCCTGACGCGTCGCCGGCTTGAGATGCAAGTGCCGCTTTCCGTTCAGGAAATCCTTGCCGAACGGGATCAGCTCCGGGCCGAGTTCGCGGTTGGTCAACGCCGCCTGGAATTGCGCGTGGCGGAAATCAACCGCGCCCACGCCGCCGACCGTGGCGAATTGGGACGACGCGCCGTCGAAATCGACGCCCTCAACGACAACATTGCCCGTCGCGCCGAAGAGAATCGCGCCTTGGCCGCGGCGCTCGCCCAAAGCGACGGCGACCTCGCGCAAGCGCATGCCGAACTCGGTGCCGCGACCAAGGCGCTCTACAACTCCGAAAGCCTCGCCGAGCGCCGACAGGGCGAGCTGATCGAACTCAACCAGGCGCATGAAGCGATGACAAGGTTGGCGGAAGAACGGCTTACCAACCATGCCGCCGCCGACGCCCGGGCGGCCGCGTTGGAGCTGCGCCTCGGCGACGTGAGCCGCATGCTCGTCGAAGCGGAAAAGCAATTCGCCGAGCGAACCGCGCAAGCCAACAAACTCGGCGATGTGCTGACCCTTGCCAAACGTGATCTCGAATTCAGCGACGCCAATTATGCATCGCTGCAGAAGAAGCTCGAAGCAGAAACCGGGCGCGCAGCGCAGCTCTCCCAGCAACTCGAAACTTTGCGCATCCGGCGCGACGAGGATCAGGTGCAGGTGCGCGCCCTCAACGCCGAACTCGGCGTCCGCGCGGCGGCCGCCGAAGATGCGGGGCGCCGCGAAGCGAAAATCCGTGCGCAGATCGGCAAGGCGCGTAGTGCGGAACTCGCGCTTGCCGAAAGATACGAGCGCTTGCAGTCCGAATGCGCGGCCCTGCAAGGCGCGCTCGACGTTGCGCGAAGACGCTGCGAAACGCTCGAAGCGGATCTGGCCGCGCAGCGCATCGCACGCCAGAAGAAGCCGGAAGGCGAAGAGAAACCGCGCCAAGACAGTACGATCGTCCGGCTCTCGCGCCCCGGTGCCGAGTCGAACGGCGCTGAAACGCCGGAGCAGTCGGGCCTGCATACGCCTGCGGCGCAGACCGACGCGGAGACGGCCGAAAAGATCGGAATGCGCGATCACGTCGGAACTTGAGGCACGCAGGCTTGCGGGGCGTGAGTCGCCTCTATAGAACGCCGGATGCCGCTCCCTTCGTCTAGCGGCCCAGGACGTCGCCCTCTCACGGCGAAAACAGGGGTTCGAGTCCCCTAGGGAGCGCCAACGAGATCAACCGCTTAGATAGCAAACGTGCCGCTGGGCTGTGAACGTACGGCAAATGTACGGCAGCCCTGCCGCTGAACGCGCAGTATGTCGGGATTTCCGACGAGCTGATGCCCTCTATCTGACACGACCGCTGCGTGAGCCGGTGGGGGGCAAATTGAGCCGAAGTTCTCGATGTCGTGAGTGCGGCGCGCGAGTTTTTCCAGATATTTTTCCGTGTCAGATTTTCCGTGTCAGATTAGATGCCGCGCAGCTCTGTGCCAGCAAGGGGGATCAGATGATGTACCAAGCCGTCACTTTGGACGCGATCTTTGTTTGGTTTGTGTGGGGATTCTTTATGGCCCTGGGGTGGGTGCTCGGCTCCTGGGCCATGGACTGGATTCTTGGTTTCGCGGCCGCGCGCCGGCGTTAAGCCTCTCCGGTGCGGTCATGATCCCGTCGAAGCCCAATCTCGATGCCAAGACCGCGAAGGACCTAACGTCAATCTTTGCTGGGGGGAGCTCGATCGAAAAGCGCGTGGCTGTGAAGTTGCCAGCGCGAAGGCATCAACATCAAAGAGCTTCGGGAGGGGGCGGCCAAGGACGCGACCGCCGCGCCTGGCTTGAGGCGCGTCAGCAATCGCGCCTCTCGACGAGCTTCAGTTTGAGGCACCCCTCAATGCAGCGCATCGCCCAGGAATTGGCCGATAAATTTTCGGCCTTGGCCGCGGCGTCGACGCGTTGCTTTAAACTTGTTGGAACTCGGACATAGATCGTCGCTGAGGGCTCGTCCTCAGCCTGCGCTTCCGGCGGCTCCTCAAACGGGTTGCTGTAAATTTCGGTCTCGCCCGTCATGATCCAACTCTGCGCCTCTGCCCGCGACAGAGCTTCGAAGCGATGCTTCCAAACGTCTTCGTCGATCTCGTGGCTGAAACCAAGGTTGATTGCCTCATGGACGAAGAACGCCCCGCCGCGCGTCTGGTAGATGTGCCCTTCGCAAGGATAGCTCTTATGGTTCCAGTCGGCCTCGTAGTCGGACGTCGCCAAGAGCGTGCTCGTCGCCGTGTTGTAGGTAACCCCATCGATAATCCGTTTCATTTTGGCCTCACATGCTATCATCGCAGGGCCAATCACCTGCAAGCACGATATTACCAGACAGGTGCAAGCATGTCCAGGCAAATGCTCGATCGCCCGGTGCGACGTCATGCGCCGAATCCGGCAAGACGAGGCCCCTTTTCTTTGCCGGCAACCGCGGTCGGCCAGCATTGCTGACGCGTGTTAGCGGCTGTAACTTAGCGGCGATCGACTACCGCTGTGCCCCTGGGGGAAAACTTGGCGCTAAGAAAGCCGCGCCGTGACGGCGCTAGAAGAAGGGTTAAGCCGAGGGGGAAGTTGCAGGTCCTTAACGAGGTTCTGCTAGAGCATGCCGCACGGGGTGTGATGTATTTAGCGAGCCCTTACCATTGCCCAGAACGTGGTCGCAGCCCAGCACGCCGAAGCCGGCCACCGACGCAGTGTCCGCGGAATTGGCGGCGGGCGGAAGCCGAAGAAGCCCTTAGGAGGTCGATCCGCGCGGGCCTCGTGAGCGAGGTCTGGAACGATGACTTTCCCAGATTGGTTTGGTACCGTGACGGGGACGGGACCCTATATGAAGCGAGATCAGAGCCGGGAACTCCCGAAAGATACCACGCCTATCCGGTTGAAAAACATCAAATCCCAAGAGACATCCAGTGGTAGACGCATTCACGATCAAAGCTTCCTGGCCCCGCAACAATGACGGGGATGGGGTTGACGCGACCTTCTGTAAGCTGCGTATGGAGGTCGGCGACCAAAACGTTACCGCGTACCGGACTAGTGACCGCGAGGAACAAGATTACGTGAGCATGCCGGCTTACTATCTCGCCGAGTGGGTAGCCGAAAATTGGTGGCCACTCCTTTGGGAGCCGCGCAAGGCCGAAGAGAGCGCCGCCGATAGCGAGTTTTCGAGCCGCCACAATCTCATGGCCGCCCAACATGGCTTCGCGTTGCCGAGCGTTTCCCTGGTTTCGACCGGCGATAACATTGAAATCTACGCCGCCAAACGACGCATCGAGCACGGGGACGCTGCGTTTTTGAAAAGTGGCACATCGATTTCGCGCCGAGCTGCGATTGAGAGCGAGTTACGGAAATTTGTGGAGGCTACGATTGCGCATTTGAAAGGTATGGGTGA
The DNA here is from genome assembly GCA_963697785.1 of uncultured Alphaproteobacteria bacterium. Classification (GTDB taxonomy): domain Bacteria; phylum Pseudomonadota; class Alphaproteobacteria; order Rhizobiales; family Beijerinckiaceae; genus Methylovirgula. Next base: position 225,442 of record OY969098.1, read on the forward strand.
CTCGCCCCTGCAACGCGCCTGGTCCCTTATCACAGATACGCAAGACGATACCGTCGATTTCTGTCGGCTTATGGGCACGTTGGGGCTTTCGCCCTATGAGCCGCGTCCTGAGATCGAAGAAATTCTAGATAAGGCGAGCGAGGTCCTCACATCAAAACAGCTGCTGGAACTTTGCCAGACGTCCGCTTTGGAACATTTTGCGGCTGCCGCGCGGTTGGCCGTGAACGTCCAGGGCGCGCTTCATCGCACCCCAGAGATTGATCTATCGCAGCTTGTGCGCATCCCGCGTCCCGCAGACGTGGTTACTGCTCCCGCTTACCACACCGGATATGCAGCCGCGAAAAAGCTTCGCTCTCAATTTCAGATTCGTCCGAGGGATGTAGATGGCGCCCGAAAATTTTTTGAAGCTCTCAATATCGATCTTCAACCGCGGAACGAGAACTTCGAGGAGAGGACTGATTCTCCGGTTGTCGGGGCTACTGCCAGACATAGGACTAGCGGCCAAATGATCTTGGTGCCCAAAATCAGCGCTCAGCGTCGTTTCGCGGCAGCCCGTGCCGCTTACTTCTTTTGGACTGACGCGCCTGATGAAGAACATCTAATTACGAGTGCCACCACCCGCGATCAGCAGGCGAGCCGCGCTTTCGCCGCCGAACTGCTCATTCCACGCGACTACATTCGCTCAGAGGCAACCGGCGGAAAAATAAGAATGCAAAAATTGGTAGACATTGCCGAACACGAAGACGTGTCCCGCTCTCTTATTAAGTGGCACGCCGAAAACGTCGGCCTCACCATAAGCTGAAGACTCGCTCGTTTGCATCCTTGCGCTGCGGCCGCCTCTCTCACTCCGCTTTCGCCTCGCGCTATTTACGCCACCGCGTCTTTGCAGCTTTACGGCCGCCGTCGCCGATGCCGAGCCAATAGACCCGCGGGATGGCCGATTGACCGACGTATGAACAAGGCCGACGTCGGCGATGACGACCCGACGGTGTTGGAGCCGATCGAAGTCGGGGCTGCTTTAGGTACTAGCCGCCTGGGCCGCGCGGTGGGTGATGATAAAACACGCCACGCGTATCCGCTGGAGCAGATCATGCCATCCTATGATGCCAGAGTGGCTCAACTCGCGATAACGCTCAGCTCGCTCGCGTACGTCGACGAGAATAAGAACCTTTCGACGCAGCAGATGAGCAGCGATATCGATGCCGGTCTAAGCGCAGCAGGATTCCAATCGTGGAGAGTCGTTTGGGGACCAGCCCTGAGCTCGGACCAAAGTAACCTGGTCTACGTAGCGCGGAACAACGCAACGGGCCAGTTGGCGGTCAGTATAAGAGGCACCGACCCCTCATCCTGGCTCGATTGGCTTCAAGATTTGGCACTCACCCTTGTGCCCTATGATCAGTTTGTTCGAAGCGCCGAAGGAAGCGCACAAATTGCGTGTGGTGCCGCTCTTGGCCTGGGCCACATTCTGGAAATGAAAGACGCGTCGAACAGCCTCGAGGCGTTCCTGCGCGCAGCCGCCAAGGATACTGCGATCTTGATCACAGGGCATAGCCTGGGCGGCTGCCTTGCATCGGCCCTCGCGCCATGCGTCGCAAACTGGTTGGGCCGGTCGTCCGGCATTTCCGTCTATACGTTCGCCGCGCCTTCACCGGGCAATCAGGAATTTGCTTCCTACTATAATGCGCTGTTTACTCAATCGGGGCACAGCCAGCTTTCCGATTTTTCAATAGCCTAGACGTGGTGCCCAATGCGTGGGCGAGCCTCGAAACTGTTGAGGGATATTTTCCATCGCTCGTCTCGTGTCCTGCCGAGATCAAAGAAATCATTAGCCGCGCTCAAAACTTGGTGAGCGGGGGGTACTGTCAACTCGGGGATCCAGCGGCCAGCAGCGCAATTGAGCTCGCCGGCAGAGTGATCACGCTGGATGACGCGCGTATAGGTGGCGTAAAGCTAAATCCCGTCGGGGATGTGCTTTTCCTGTGGGAGCTAGGGAAACAGCATGCCTACACGACGTACCAGGCGTTGTTGCAGGCGCCACTGACGGTTCCCGGCATAGGCAGCGTAAAGCGGGCGCTTGCAGCGCTAAAGCACGCGTAACATTAAGAGGGAGAGACCGTGGAACTCGCATCCTGAAAGCGATCCCGGCCTGCGCGACTTGCTGCGGTTTCCCGTCCGCGCATGTGGCCGACCCGACGCGGGTTCAATAAGCCGGAGAGTGATAATCGGTCGATCGCGCGCCGCAAGCCATTCATCTCGCGGGCTGCGCGGCGGCCAATGCGTGAACCTCATGCTAGACTGGCGGCCGCATAGCCGGAGAACATCTGCTGAGGATCGCCGTTGATGCGGCTGTTGGTAAGCTCCTCACGCCTGGTTGAGCCTGCGGCTCGGGCCACCGCGCCCTTGCAGCCTTTCGCGCCCATAGCCGGCGCTGAGGCGGCCGCCGTCTCGACAGCGAGGGCGCCGACAACGCGGGGCGCCTTCCAATCAGATTAGCCAGCCTTCTTTCGCGACTGTGCGCGCGCCGCGGGTCTCGCCTCTTCCTTCGGCTTCTTGCCAGCTAACGGCAGCAGCATTTCCGTCTGCCCCGCGATCCGCTTCGCTCCCTTCTTCGGCCCGCTCTTCGCTGCGGCAGGTGCTTTCGTGCCCTTCTCGTCCGCGAGGCTGCGGCGTAGGGCGTCCATTAAGCTGACCACATTCGGAGCGGTGGCCGAGACCTTCTGTGGTTCCGCAGGAAGGCCGGCGCGCTTCCTTCGGATCATCTCCACGACGGCTTCTTCGTAGTGATCCACGAACTGCGACGGATCGAAGTCACCCTTTTTGCTTTCAACGATGTGATCCGCGAGCTTCAGCATCTCCGGCGGGACCTTCACGTCCGGGATTTCATCGAAGATCGGCTTCTGGTCTCGAATCTCATACGGGTACCGCAGCGTCGTGCCCATGAGGCCTTTGCCCCAGGGCTGGAGCATGATCACATGCTCGCGCTTCGCAAGGACGACGCGGGCGAGCGCGACCATCTTTTTATCACGCATTGCTTCGCGGATGACGGCGAAGGCTTCCTGAGCCACCTTGTCGTCGGGGGCGATGTAATACGGGCTCTCGAAATAGCGCTCGTCGATTTGCGCGCGTGGAACGAATTTGTCGATGTCGATGGTCTGGCTGCTGTCGATTTTCAACGCTTCCACCTCATCATCATCGATCACAAGGTAGGTGTTCTTCGCGTACTCATAGCCGCGCCCTTTGTCGTCGCTCTCGACGGGTTCGCGAGTGACGTCATCGACAAGTTGCTGCCGCAGCCGGTTGCCGGTTTTCTTATTGATCTGACGGAAGGCGATCCGCTCGCTGGACGAAGCCGCCGGATACAGCGCAATCGGGCATGACACGAGCGACAACTTCAAATATCCGCGCCAGTATGGACGAGCGGCCATGGCAAACTCCTACGCGACTAGCAACTGACATCAAATTTGGGCCGCCCTTCGCAGGAGGTCAAATTTTGGTCGCAGCACCTCCCGGCCCCAAAATGTTCGCTGGATGTTCACGAGCTGAATAGTTTGATCGGCGCGAATTTTGCTCTTCTTTGGTAACGCCCGCGGAGTTGGGAAGGGCGAAATGGGGGCTCGAATGAGAACACGCACTTACTTTTTGGCGATCGGCTTGGCTCTGTCCCTCACGATCTTGTTTGGACTGTCGCGGTATGACCACAGAGGACCGACTCCGGCAACTCTGGCGACCACATATTTTGGCCTGCATTACGCAAGCAGCGGCATGGAAGACGGGAGTCGCCATAGTGGTGTTAAATTTTGTCAGATGCAGAACGGCTTCAGTCCGCCCGTCTTTTGTGTCACGGAGAACTAGGGTGGCGTAGCTACCTCACTCCCGTCAAAGGCGATAGCTATTTAGACCAGTGAAGAAAAAACCGGCAGCGATGCTGCCGGTTGAGTTTAGAGGAGGGATCCTAAGGCTGCTGAACTAGTCACAGCCGCCTTTGACCATTCCGTTCGCGTTTCCGTTTCCGTACGCGCTCGAGCCAGTTTCCGCAGCTTTAGCGTTTCCGCCTTCGCGATCACTGGTTCCGCTGGCCTGCGTGTTACACGGCCTCTTCATTCCTTGCTGGCCACCAGCGTTAGGGCCACCGGGACCGTTCGGCGACGCCGCCGGCTGTTCCTGCGTTTGCGAATTTGGAGTGCTGGTTTGCGCCAGGCACGGCCCCGAAACGCCGAGCGAAAGCGCAGCCGCTAAGAGTAAATACTTCATCGAAGTCCTCCCTTTCGTTGTTTGCACGGATCCAGGAACCGCGACGGAGGCGCGCCGGTTCCTGTTTGCGACGATCAAAGAGATCGATCCGGGGCGACCGTCAGCTTAGGCGCGTAAAGCCGAGATAGAGAAGCGTGGCTTCAAACATAGATCTACCGAACTTTTAGCCGGTGAAGTGAGTTTCGTCTCATAGGTCCGTATCGAAAGGAGACGAAAGTATGGTTACCAGTAGATCGAAGAAAATGGCGAGCGTTGCTCTGGCGAGCGTCCTTGCCGTTACGATGGCGGGCACGGCAATAGCCGATCCGATCCATCATTTTCATCATTACCGCTATCACCACTACTATCATTATGGCTTCAACCCGGTTGGCGCTGCGATCGGTACCGCCGCAGGAATCGTAGGCGGTGCTGCAGCGGCAGCGACCGGCTACCCCTACGGTCCGTACGGCTATGGCTACTATGGTCCCTATGGCTACGGTTATGGACCTGGCTACGCGCCTGGCTATGCACCTGGGTACTACGGCCCGGGCTATTAATGCTCGGCTGCTAGGTGGGATCGCGAAAGCCCCGTCAACGCGCCGCGCCGGCGGGGTTTTTTAATCGTTGGTGAGGTGGCTCGTTTCTGCTTTCGCCCACGCCGCTCTTTCTCGGTCTGTGCCTCTCGCCATTTGCGCCAGCGCGTTTTTCCGGCGCGCCGAGCGGCTGCTCGACGTTGCGCAGGCGTCAAAGCAGCAGCCCTGGCCCGGCCGCCTTTGGCTGCGAGAAGCCGCCGAACTTTTTTCCGTTTTTCAATTGAAGCGTTTGTCACTGCTACCGCTTTTGCATCCGAGCCAGCAGCAGGCATAGCGATGAGAACCACGCCGAGAGCGGCGAGAACAACGCCAAGCGACAAATCACCGAAATTTTTGATCGACGCTTCCAGCTTTGCAGAATAGCCGGACTGCAAGCCAGCGATTTCGTCCAAAACAAGCTGCGAGAATCCAAGATCTCGGCGGCGCCTAGCCATGAGGGCGCGAAGGTCGTCGTACTCGCGGATGACGGCGAGCGGCTCGTTCATTGCGACGTCGAGCTGTTAGCCTCGCGCTGGGTGGCCTCGGACCCGGGCTTGATGATGCAGCCGGCCTTGTGGCTCGCGTAGTGACGAGCCGCATTTTGCTTGGCGATAATCTCGCGCACCTGCTCGAGCGTCGGAATAGCGCTCGCGTTGCTCTTGCCCGCGTAGGCGCGCCAGTACGCCTCAGCGAAAACCGAGGCCATCGCGAGCGCGCGCGCGGCTCGGCGGTGATACCCGACGGCAGCGGCTGCATCGTACAAACCGTAAGGCGTCCGACTCGGATCGTCGGGATGACCCTCTGTCATGAGAGCGATCATCCGAACCATTCGCGAGTTGAGCGCTGTCGGGCCTCCGACATACTTTCGTGTCGGCCTGCCGTTTTTTGAGCGTTTAAAGGCGGCTACGGTCGGTGAAGCGGCGTCCATACAGACCGCTTGAGCAGGTACGCGCGGGCGCCTCAACGCACCGAAGATTTCCAAGGACCTGCGGGTGCGGTGCTGGCCTGAACGGTGTCTCCTAGCTTGCCGTCGCGATGAGAATCGACGGCAAAAAGTTCGGGAAGATTGTAGCGGCGATCCTTGCGGCAGCTCTGTTCGCCGCGCCTATCGTTGCGCACGCTGCGCCACCGCCTCCCGTTCCGCCGATCCTCGATCAGGACCGTTTTCAGTCCTACGTACTCAACTCGCCTACGCCGTCGGTTGACGTCGATTTCCCGGTGTTCGGCGACTGCACCGACATCGTGGTGCAGCTTAACGGAGTCATCCTCGCCCTAAACACCGATTTCACTTGCGCGAGTACGGCTGGCGGCTCGGACCTGACGATCCTTCCGCTCCCGATCACCGATCTCGTCATCACGTTTGCGACGCAGCCGACCACGAATTTGCCGGCCGCGCCGCCATCGAGCGGCACGCTGACGATTACCGGCGCATGGCATCCGCGCGATACTGTGCAGCCCACGTCGCCCGGCATCAATCGGCGCGAGTTCAACCAGACCGTTTCAACGCTGATCGCGGCGCAGCGCGAGTTCTACCATTTCGAGAACAACCTGCCGATGGGCGGCCAGGGCAGCGTCGCGCCCGGCGGCAGCGGGCAGCTTGCTTATTACGACGGGGCGGGAATCGCGCTCGCCGGGTTCACGCCCACCGGCGACTGCTCCATCGCCATTCCCTCGATCCTTTGCGGCTCGATCGGCGGTAAGGCGGTCACGCTGGGCGGCCCGTTCTCGACCTCTGGCGCGTACTCTCTCACCTTTGCCCTCAGCGGGATTACGAATGTCACGCTGCCGCAAAGCGGCACGCTCGCGACGAACGCCCTCTTCACGTCGGGCGGCGCGGGGCTTGCCCCTGCCTCTGGCGGCGGCACGGCGAATTACCTCCGGGCCGACGGCACGTGGGATGCGCCGGCAGGAAGCGCAGGTTCGGGGGCGCTCAGCGTCAAAAGCTACGGGGGCGCCAAAGGCGACACGCTCAGCTTCGCTGACGGGGCGATCACCTCGTCGACGGCCGCTTTCTCGTCGGCGTCTGCGACCTTCACTTCTGGCGATGTCGGCAAGGTCATCCGCGTGGTGGGCGCGGGCAGCGCAGGCGCAACTCTCCAAACGACGATCTCGGCGTACACCGACAGCCACGACGTCACGCTGGCGGCCGACGCGAGCACAACCGTCTCGGCCGCGACCTACTACTACGGCACCGACGACACGACGGCGATCCAGAACACGATCACGCAGGCGCTCGCGACCGGCTATCCGGTCTACCTCGACCCCGGGACGTACATAACGACCGCAGCTCTGACGGTCGGCGCGCCGCTCCACATCTACGGCGAAGGGGGCTTGGTGTCGGTCATTCAGCCCTCGGGCGCGACCGATGGCATCGACATCAGCACAGCGACGCAGCTTCCGACGATCTTTGAAAAGTTCGGGGTGTCGTATGCGTCCGCGGCCAACACGAGCACCTACGCGATCTCGCTGACGGGCACTGTCGGCAACGGCATTTCGTCGTCGATCTTCCGGGATATGGAGAGCCTCAACGCTTATGATTGTCTCTATGTAAGCGATGCGGGCGCCTGGAACGTCGACAACCTAAAGTGCATCCTCTACACAAAGGTCGGGATCACCGTCCAAAACGCATCGCCCGGCAACGGCGACGCTGGCGACGACAAGATCGTCAACAGCTACATCCAGGGGGCATCGCAGAGCGGGACCTCTTGCATCCAATGGATCAGCTCCGGCTCCCTCCACGTCGTCAATAACGATTGCCTGACCGCGCAGTACGGCGTGAACGCCGAACTAGAAAGCGGATTGACGACCGGCCAGCTCATCATCGCCAACAACACCTTCGACGGTGCGTGCGCTTCTGCGGGACTGTCATTCACTCGGCTCGGCTCGACCGGGACCTATAGCCGCGTCAATGTCGAGGGCAACGGCTTCAATCTGTGCCACATAGGGGTGGACGTTCCGACGGACGCAAACGGAACGTGGCTCTCGCAGCTCGCCATCGTCGGGAACTATTACTATGACGACGGCAGCTCAGGCGCGATCTTCGTTGCCATCGCGAACGCCGCAACTGGGGTGGTCATCTCGGACAACACAGCGCAGTCGACGGTTTCGACCGATGTCCTTATCGACACCGGAAGCACCGTGACTGGTGTGGCCGGTCCTAACGCGAAGGTTGGCACCTGGGCCGCTAACGGCATCGGCGCCGACATGACCACCATAGCGCCGAATTGAGGCCAAGGTGCAGAAGCGCAGCGCGTTGGGCACTCATACATTGGAGGAAATTTCAATGCGTCGCTGGATTTGCTTTTGCAGTTCCCTTCTCGCGATGTATTCGAGTGATGCTATGGCACTGAACGCGTCTTCGCTGACCGAGACTCGGTCGGCTAGAGTATCTAGTAGCTATCAGGTGCAGTCGCTGAACGATGCATTGGCCAAATGCGTGGCAGATTCCTCCTACTATCAGCAGGAGATCGCCGACGTCGCGAGGCTCTACAAGCACGCAAATCGAGAGATTTGGCGGCTCAAAGCGAAGCTCGCAAGGATAGAGCACTGACGCCGCTAGCTCCGACGGGCCGAGAATCGAGCTGCCTACTTTTGCCGCTTTATCAACCGAAGGAAAGACTCTTCCTTCGCGTTCAGGCTCAGCGCGCGAGGCTCTGCGCCGGGCCACTCCACCCTGGCAGCGCGGTGTGGTTTATCATCATCGAGCAGCTGTTCGACGTCGGTTGTTTCGAGATCCCCGGACGCTAGGCTCGCCCGGCGTGCATTGATCAGGTGCCCCATATCCGGCACAAGAAGTCGCCGGCCCTCCCGGATTAAATCTTCGACGCGTTCGTGCGACATGCCTCGAAGCCAGCCAAATTCAGAACCCAACGTCTTACGAAAATTCCGAACGAGAGAGCATATGCTCTTGCCGACGCGCGGCGGAGTCTCGGCATATTGGTTGAACGCGGCCGCCAACTTTCGCGCATTCTCTGTTTTTCCGGTGAGCTTTGGAGGACGCCTCGTCTTGTGCTGCGCCAGGAGCTTTTGGGCGTCCTGCCACACTGCAGCGTCGATCAAAAGGCAATCGAGCACGAACGTGCTCGCCTCAAGCCGTGAAATCTTTCCCTCATCGATCTCTTCGCGCAGCTCCGGCGGGAGCATGTCGAGCAGCGCCTCAAACCGGCGCTCCGCCTCGGCAAGCAGCGCGCGCTCTTCTTCCGAAGGTGCGCCGTCAGCATGGTCGGGCTCGGTCATGTGCATGCTTGCGCTGCGGCGTAGGTACGTGAACCTGCAGCTCATCGACTGACAAGGCTTATCGCCGCGTAGCCGTGATCGTGCTCGCGTCGGTGGGGGTCTACCAGCGGCTATTGGGCGCCGCGCACTGTTTTCCACAAGGTGGAACTCGCGCGCTGGCGGTTAGCCGGCCCTCCGAACTTAATCGCGCATAAAACCAAATCGACCTTTGGCGATTGATTTTGTTGTTCCCGCGGAATCGGCGCGATCCTCGCGCTGTTTACGAGGCGCTGTGCTAGAGAGGGGCACTGTTCGAACTTGGGGGCAAGTGTCCTAAATTGCAGAAGGGGGTGTCCTAATTAGCCGATTAGATATTTGAACTTTTCAGCCACGGTCGCGTTTGGTTTGATTGGAGAGGTCGATGGCCGAACCAGCACCGCTGCACAAAGCCGAGCCTACCAAGCATGTGCCAACCGTTCTCGTCATCGAGGACGAGTTTATGCTCCGGGTCCTGTTGTCAGACTATCTTCAAGAATGTGGATTCAAGGTCGTAGCGGTCAATGACGCCACGGAGGCTATCTCCATCATCGAGAATAGCGGCGTGAAAATCGATCTGGTTTTCAGCAACGTGGTCATGCCGGGCCCCATGGACGGCTTTGGCCTCAAGCGTTGGCTTCGCACCAACAGGCCCAACTTGCCAATTATCTTAGTCTCTGGAGATGCCAAAAAAACCAATGCGGCCGAAGAGCTTTGCGAAAGCGGACCACTAATGGCGAAACCTTATGACCTAGAAACTGTCGTCATTCGGGTACGCGCCATTCTCGCCGAATTGAAGCTATAGGCCCCCTCAGTTGTCGGCCTCTAGGCCCGCAAATTCGCTATAACACTGAGACGAGTCACCGACGATATTGATCGTCGCTGACGTGTTCCATCCAATCGACGATTTTTCGAGAGTCTGAATCAGCGGATCGATGCGGACCGTGACTGTGAACCAATCCGCTAGGCTGTCTCCTCATCGTGTCGCGAGTGGTGCGAGGAAATTCGGACCAAATCACCTCGAAGCTCTCGACAGGCGGACGGCGCTATGGGCTTCTAGAAAGGGAGCCACGGGCAGCGCTTGACACCATAGCGGCTCATCGGCAAATGACGACGCCGCAACCGTCGTCATCGTCGTGATAGCTCTGATCCGGGCTGCTTATCAGCCGTATCACCACGAAAAATGCGATCACAGCGGCAACGAACAGCAAGAATTTCCCGTCCATCTTACTCGCCATATTCGCAGCCTGAACCAAGTCCGGCGTAGTGGAAACCAATTTGGCAGGGTACGAGAACGCCATCCTTATAATGCTCGTCGGGAACGCCGTCCCTCGTGTAGCCATTAAAACCGCCTGTGAGGGGATCGGGCTTCGCTATCACTTCCGCGTCGCTGCCTGCTGTTGGTGGGCAATTGTCCAAAATGGCGCCCGATTGACACTCCATCTGTGCATACGCTGGTGCGCTCGTGCTCAGTAACAGCAGGAGGAGAAACGTTCTCATTGAGTTGCGCCTTTTTAGGGCCTCAGCAGCCTGCCTTGTGGTCGTGCAGCCTGTCAGCGTCATGCACGCCAAAAGAAAAACAGCGAGGCGCATCGATGACTCCCCCAATCATCGGTGCCTATTCTGGCACAGATCCGAGTGCTTGACACGGCAAACCCGACACCAGTCTCAAGGTGACTTCGGTCGTTGCCGGCGCCTCTGCCGTCGCGTGTTCCATACAGACAAATCCTCCTTGCCATCCCGTGCGGGCCACACGTTAGGTAAATCACTGACCCCCTCGTGCAGGTCGAGGAATTTCTTGACCGCCGGAATGTATCTGCCCCCGAGGAGGAAGTGCACCTTTGGGAAGCCCTGGTGCTCATAAAGGGCGACAAACTGTTTCCACTCCTTGACGCGTCCGATCCCGACGATCGCCCGGGCAAGCTGATCATCCGTCGCGTAGAACGGAAGCTGATCAAGCGGTCCGTACGTTGTCATCTTGCCCCCGAGGAGCTGAACAATTGGCGGCCGAGCAAAGACATCGCGCCCGGCCGCCCGAATTTCCGTATCGCCAACACAAATCTGTGTCGCGCGGATGTGTTGCCGGTCATTCTGCGTCGTCGAGCTGCGGTGTCGATCCCCCGCGTTCATTCACGCGATCGAGGCAGGAGTTTAGCTCGGCAATGGTCGACGACACGCGGCCGAGGTTTAGCGGCGGGCTATAGGGATTGGGCGAGTCGTCGTCGCGCGCGGCCCATTCTTCGAGCTTGCGTTCGAGGCGTTCCCACCTGTCGAGCTCGTGGCCCAGAAACGTGGCCTTGTCGCCATCGTCAGGCCGATCGGCCAGCCCCGGAAGCACAACGATCTGAATGTATTGGTCTACGTCCGGATATGTTTTGCTGGCCTCTGTCAGGCTCATGGCGATGCAGTGTTCCTGGTTCATTTCCTAATCTCCCTTCAGGTTGAGACGGGAATTTGAGGCCGCTTCTAAGGCGGCCTCTCTTGTGCGAGCTCTGATTCAGCGCGCCACCGCGACTGCTTGTCCTACGCCGACGCGATCGATCTCGGCCCGCACCCGCGCCATCCAATCCGCCACATAGCCACGCAGAATGCGCGAGTTTGACGTGTCGGCGGCGAAGACTGAGAAGGGCTGCCCGCGCTGCTGAACCGTCTCGGCCGCGACCTCGTTGAGTTGGGGAACGTCGACCATCCGCGGCTTCATTGCGGCGAGCGCTTCGCCGAACCGCGGGTCTTTTTCCCACCCGAAGTAATCCGTCGCGTTGACGTGGTTCTTGACGAAGAACAGCTCGAGCTTGCCGGCGATCGTCTTGTTGGCCTCCACGACCTCCGACAGCGACGCGACCGAGGGGCCGAGCAGATAGAGCAGGACTAGCCGCACGGCGCCGGCGCGCACGTCGTTGAGGATGCCGACGCGCTCTAGCATGGCGATCGTAGGCGTCAACATGCCCGCGCCGACGTCGATGATGGTGAGCGGCCCGGGGTTGTCGAAGGCGTGCATCTGCGCCGTCGTCGAGTTCAGGTCGAGAATTTCGGCCTTCGGATAGAAGCCGCGCAGATCGCCGGCGGGCGCCTGGGTGTCGATCAACCGCGGCTTGGCGGCTTGGAGATAATCGGCAAGTGCGCGCGCCACGGTGGTCTTGCCGACGCCGCCTTTGTCGGCACCGACGAGGACGATGACGGGCGGCTCGTCGATAAGCGGGGGTGCTGTGGATACCATTTTCACTTCTCCTTCTGAGGGTGGTGGATCGAGCGACCAAAGCGCGCCGTCCTTGCTCGCCTTCGCCTCCCGATAATCGATCTGCCACATCTCGTGTTGCTCGACGGGACCACCGGGAGGCGAATAGTAGGCGATCACCCTAGTGGTAAGTCTTGCGGGCATGCGGATCTTTGAGACTGGCGATAAGCGTGGCAACCTGGAAAACGTCGAGCGCCGGGCTGTACGGATTGTCGAGGGCGCCCTCGCCGCGCTCTTCGCGCTTGGCGTTGTCGCGCGCCCATTCCTCGAGTTTGCGTTCGATGCGCTCCCACTCGTCTAGCTCGTGCCGAAGGAAAACGGCCCTATCGCCTTCATCCGGCCGTTGCGCCAGCCAGGGCTGTAGAACTTGCTGGAAATAAGCCTCAACGTCCGGGAACGTTTTTTCTGCGTCCGGTTGGAGGTCGATGAGGACTAGGGTCATTGGGGTTGCTCCATATTGGTGACAAAACAACCACAAATGGTTATGATATTTCATGTTGAAAGTCAACCGTATTTGGTGATATTGTCACCTAATGACACCGATTCAATGTCGGATGGCACGCGCGGCGCTGGGCTGGACTGTTCAGGATCTTGCCGAAGCGGCTGATGTTGGGATCAACACGGCAAACAGATTCGAGCGCAGCCAGGACGCGAGGCTGAGCAGCGTCGAGAAAATGCGCACCGCCCTTGAACACGCCGGCATAGAGTTCACGAACGGCGGACAGCCGGGAGTGCGATTGAGGCCCATATACGTCGACGCTTCGGAAGGTGCCGAATTACGGCATGCGGGCACGCCACCAGTTAGGTGCCCTACTTTGCAGGAAGCAGTGATCGCTTGGCATAAGCTGCCGCGGGAGCAACAGCGATCGGCGACCATCAAGGTGCGTGGTGGCAAATTATACAAAGCAGAGGAAATCATCCGTCTGCACTACGGTCCGCGATCGACAGGAACCTAGCGGTCTGATCCAAGCCGAGGCCTGCGAGAGACGCGAATGAGCCGCAAAGCCAAGCAGCCCAAGTTGCCGTTCGACGGCAAGCGATTTGCCCGCACGTGCGAGCAGATGGAAAGGCTTGAGCAGCTCAAACATCAATATGGTGTCACCGACTGGGCGGCGCTGGCCCACGCGCTGGCAGCCGACTTCGTGCCCGGATTTAAGACGGCCTGCAGCCAGCCGCGCAGAACAGTGGAACGGCGAAAATGACCGAGAAGCCGTGGGAAGCCGCATTCCTTTCGCCGCTGAACGCGGTCCTGCTCATCGTCGCCCGGATGAATCCCGATGGCGAGACGCTCGCAGGGCTGATTCCCGATCTTTCACCGAGGTGGAGGCGGCATTTGCATGACATGGACGTCGTGGCCCTCGCCGAGAAGTTTGGCGTCGAAGCATGCAATGCCGGCAAAATTCCTGCTGACTATAAAACAAACTACAGCCGGGCGCTCGCGGCAATTCGGCCAGCACAAAAGCTGCTGGAAGGATGGTTCGCTAAGGACCAAATAGGGACCATCGCTGGGGTAACGCGTGTCGCGGCGCTTGACTGCATGCGGCGCGAGATCGACTACGAGCACAGCGCTCTCGTGCGCAACGGCGTGCCCCCTCTCCAGGATATTGCTTTTGAGCGCGCAGACATTGAGCGGCTCTGCACAGGCCAACCACGCAAGGGACAAGTTGCGTCCCGCCAGCCTCACGAATCGCAGGCTGGCGGCGACATTTCGGATGACGCTCTCAGGCGCGCGTTAGAAAATCTACTCGAGCAGCAGCCTGCCCTAGGTGCAAAGAAATGCTACGAGGCGCTCAAGAAGTTGGGAGCGACGCGAGCGCGCGTCAGGAACATCTACAAAGCGCTTCGCCCAGGTGCCGCTCCGGGGCGTCCCCGCTCTTATCCACAGCAATAAAAGCGCCGGCGCTTTGGCGCTTTGGCTATTATCGACGGCGAATTTTGGGACGGGCATCTCCTAGGACACAGGCAAATCGCCGGTGCAATTCATAGGAGCTATCATGCCGTCCGTAGTACCCCAGCAAGAGGACAAAGAGCCAAGGCCCGTCCCCCAAGTCACGCTATCGATTGACGAAGCGAGAAATGCGACGGGGCTCGGGCGCAACTCAATCTATCAGGCCATCGCCGCTGGAAAGCTCCGAAGCGTCAAGCTCGGTCGGAGACGGTTGATTCGCGTCGAGGACCTCGCAGCTTTCATCAACAGTCTCAGCGCGTGACCCATGGCCGCGAAAAGAGCGAGCCCCGCGCAGGGTAACGCGGGGCCCGAGATTGTCGCTCACGACCAGGCGATCGACACTCCGGAAAATATACCCGCTGCCGCCAGCAAGCAACCGCACCCATCGTCGCTCGCCGCGCGCCGCCTATTCGACGACATGATCGCGCACGGCGCGGTCTTCGAAATTCTGCGGCGCGACGCCCGCGAGGTCTCGTTCGTCTACAAGCTCCGGCCTAACGCAAGCGACGCTGATCGCGCCCGCTGCCGCCACATCGTTGCCGACGTCAAGGACACCGGCGCAATCTCGCAATTCATCGCGGCGATCGTCGAGCTCGAGGAGGCGCGCCGATGACGGTCCTCGTCCTCGTGTCAGGCTCGTTGTTCCGAGCGCCGGAAAGACGCGTCTCGAAAGCCGGCAAGCCGTTCGTCACCACGAAGATCAAGGCGACGTCTGGCGGCGAGCTGCAATTCTGGTCGGTCGCCGCCTTCTCCGAAACTGCGCAAGCCGAGCTGCTGAGGCTCGACACCGGCGACGGTGTCGCAGTGCAGGGCCAGGTGAAGGTCGAGCAGTACGAGCGCGACGGCGAGACCAGGATCTCGTTTTCGGTCGTCGCCGACGCCGTCCTGGCACTCCGGCAACCGCCGCGCCAACGGGAACAGAAGGAAAGCAAGCCGGTCTCGTCGAGAGAGTCTGATCGCCGGGCGCCGGCGCCCTTCGATGACGACGTGCCGTTTTAGGAGGCGCCATGACAACGCCTCCACTTCTCCAAATCGCCGAAGGACGTCGAGCACGCCCGCGCAAGCCGCCGGCGCAGCGCCAAAGTGAGCTCCGGCTTCACATCGACGTCGTCGAAATCTTGCGTCGCTTCGGTCGACAGGATTGGCTTTGGTGGCATACGCCAAACGGCGAGATCCGCGACCCGCGCGCGGCTGCCAAACTGAAAGCGATGGGCGTCCGTCCGGGCGTGCCGGATCTGCTGCTGGTGGGCCCCGATGGGCTCCTTCGGTTCCTAGAGCTCAAAGCAAGCGGCGGTCGCCTTTCGGAAGAGCAAGAGACGTTCCGGGCTTTCTGCATCACGCGCGGCCTCCCGTTCGTCGTGGCGTTCAGCCTCGACGAGGCGCTGGTCGCCTTCAAAACGTGGGAATGCCCTCACGCATCGAATCGGAACCGCGGCATGATCGACCCGGCGACGACGGGGAACGCTGACACGCCGGACCTCCTGGAGGGCTACGACGGCGATTCGCGGCTGCTTGGCCTCAACCTCAACGATGTTGAGAAGACGCACGCCAGTTGCGCGCCTCTGGTCCTCAACACGGGCCTGTATGCCAAGCTCTTCGCGCTCGCCGGGGGCCAGGGCGTCGACGGCGCCGGCGGTTTCGACTCGTTGGTCCACGAGGTCGTGGTGTTCCTGCCAGGCGGCCGCTTTGAGTTCGCGCGCGACCTGCGCGACGCCACCGGCGCCAAGGCGGCGGTGATTATTCCCGCCCGCGACGAAGATTTCGAACACGTAGATCTCGTTGCGCTCGACCTCGAAACCAGCGCGATCGCCACCTGGCTCGGCCGCGTCGCCGTGCTCGGTCAGGAATGGCTTGCCGCAGCCACCCTCGACGAGCCGTTGATGGTGCACGAGACGCCGCTCGATTGGCTGCGGGCGGGCAGGGAAGGGCTCTACGTTGTCGATGCCGGCCGGGCAGCTCGGCTGCTCGCCGGGCGTTCGATCGCCGTGAAAGACGTCGCGCATGGTGTCGAGCTTTGTGCGGCGCTGCGGTTGAGCCGGTAATCCTCGTTTCAGAGGAGGCGCCCTAAATGACTCGATACCTCCCTCTGGATGAGGCGCTCGAGCGCGAACAAGCCGCAGGCCGAGTCCCCGCACAAATGGACGGCCGAGGAGCCGACGAAGATGCCCGTATATCGCTTGGCGAGCTAATCGACGGTGTTGCTTCAATCTCGCAACCGACGATCAGCGAGTCAATCGGGCCCAATGAGGGGGAGATCCAGTTGGAGATCCTTTCGGCTGCGAGCCTCGCCGGCAAGCCCGTCCCGCGGCAACGCTGGCACGTCCCTAATCTGATCCCCGCAGGTAACGTGACGCTGCTGTCAGGAGACGGCGCGACCGGGAAAAGCTTGCTAGCCCTCCATTTGGCGGTCGCGACGGCCACGGCTGGCGACTGGATCGGATTTGCGCCGGAGCCCGGTGTCGCGGTCTACGTGAGCGCGGAAGACGAGCTCGACGAACTGCTCCGCAGACTTGCCGCGATCGAGGCTGACCTCTCAAAACTTACAGACCTGCATCTGGTGCCGCTGGCTGGAAAGGACGCCGTTTTGGCAGCGCCTGACGGCAGGGAAGGGCTCCTTAAGACGACACCGGTCTTCAAGGCGCTCAAGCGGATCGTCGAAAAATATAGGCCGACCCTGCTTGTTTTAGACACCCTCGCGGACCTGTTCGGCGGCGACGAGGTCAAAAAAGTCCACGCCCGACAGTTTATCGGATTGTTGCGTGGCCTGGGGATCGAGTTTGAGACGACAATCCTTCTGCTTTCTCACCCTTCGCTCAGCGGTATGCAGTCCGGCTCCGGGATGTCGGGCAACGTGGGTTGGAGCAACGGCGTACGGTCTCGTCTGTACTTTGAACGGATTAAAGACCCCGACGGCTCCGAAGAAGATGCCGACATGCGGATGCTGAGAACGAAAAAGGCAAATCGCGCGCGCGGCGCCGACACGATCACCATCCGATATCGGGAAGGCAAATTCGTCAGCGAGAACGTGAGCCGCAATAACCTAAAAGCCGAACGTCTCTTTCTGGAGCTGCTCAAGCGCCTTTCCGACGAGGACCGGCCGGTCTCGCCTAATCGGTCGAACAACTACGCGCCGCAGATCTTTTCAGAGCATCCGGACGGCGCCGGCATCAAGAAGGCGGCGTTCGCGACGGCGATGGATGAACTGCTGAAGCAGGGCCGCATCCAAATCTGCGAAGATGGGCCGCCGTCGAAGCGACGGAGGCACCTCGTCCTCGTCGACAACGGTCGGGCCTCATATTCAATGCGGACGGAGGCGAACGACGAATGACCCCTTCCAACGGTCTTCCAACGCTAAAAAGGCAGTTCCAACGGCTTCCAACGGGCCGTTTTCACGCATGCCAACTCAATTCCAACGGTATGCCGACGACTACCAACGGGGTGTGTTCCAACCCCCCTATAACCCCCCAGGCGTTGGAAGCCGCCTTGGGCCGGCGCTTGGGCGCCGCCCAGCGGCTTCACGCCTCCCGCGGATCGAGCCCGGCGCTTATCTCGACATGACAAACGAATGTGTCGAGGCCTTCAACGCCGGCGTTCGAGCGGTGCTCGACATCGCGGTGGCTGCGGCCACGAAGACCAGGGCCATGCAATGGAAGCCTGGGCGCGAAGGCGCCGCAGACGCGCTCGAGGAGCTAGCGGAAGCTGGCGAGATGCTGCTGCACGAACCTGGGGAGGTCGCTGATGGGCCGGAACGGGATCCCGGTGCGTAGACCTGTCGAGCGCTTCAACTAGCTACACGCACGTACGCGTGGGGCTTTTCGGCGGCCTGTTGGACGCGAGCCGTTGCCTGGAAGGAGATAGTCAGCGCGGGCGCGAGGAAAGTCTCCGAACATTTTGAACAGGGACCTAGTTGCGGCGGCGCGCGCGTGCAATTCTCTCAGCGACGACGGCTTTCCTTCCGCGGAAAGCTTCCGTCAGCGATCGAGGGCCGCGATGTTCGATTGTTCGATGATCCCGAAGCCGGGCAGGGCGGCACGCACCACATCGGCGACGTGCGACGGGCTCAAGTGTGCGTAGTGGCGTTCGGTGATGCGGGTATCGGCGTGGCCGAGCTGATCGGCGATGACCCGCATCGGCACGGCCTTCGCGGCCAGGGCCGACGCATAGGTGTGGCGCAAATGTGGAACGTCGCCGGCGGGTCGAGCTTGGCGATCCTCGAGGCTTCGTCGAGCGGCCGTTGCTGATGCGAGGCGCCCCAGGCGTGACCGTCGTCGCGGACGAAGACTAAATCGCCGCGGGTCTTGCCCGCCGTCATGGTTGAGAAAAGCTGCCGCCCTTCGTCGTTTAGGGCTACATGGCGCCGCTTCCCAGACTTGGATTGCCGGATGGTGACGGTGCCGGCCTCACGGCTGAAATCGCCTGCCCTTAGCCGGCAGAGCTCGCCATATCGGCAGCCTGTCACCAGGGCGCCGCGGACAAGATCGCGAAATGCGCCTTGGCACGCATTCACGAGCCGCACACACTCGGCCGGCGCCAGGAATTGGATGAGCGGCGCGTCGACCTCCCGGGCCGGCTTGATCTTGCGCCAGGCGTCGTCGGCGACGACCTTCCCCTCTTGATAGGCGAATGTCAGCGCGGCTTTCAGGATTGTCAGGACGCGATTGGCCGAGGCCTTGCGGGCGCGGACCGCGTCCGGGTCTTTGGGATTGACGGCAGCGGTCTTTCGTTTCGCAGCGCCCTTGGCCGTCCGCCGCAGCTTTGGGGCTTTCTCGAGTTCGGCCTGCCATTGCCGAATCCGCGGTGTCGTCAGCTTGCGCACCTCGACGTCGCCGATTGTCGTGCAAATCCTGGCGTTCGCGGAATAGCGATCGATGCGTGCGCTCTTCGATCCTCGCCGCTCGCGCTCTGCGAAATACTCATCGAGCGCCCTGTTGACAGTGTAGGGCCCATTGCTCGGTGCGGCCATGCCAGCGAGCGCACGAGCCTTTTCGTTGAAGAAAGCCCGGGCTCGTTCCTGGGCGTGGGCAAAGCTGAAAACCGTGAGGCCGTCCGGGTCGCGCACATCATCGGCAGCGCCGAGGGGCTCGTAATGCCGCTTGCCATCCTCGGCTCGAAGCTTGGCGATCCATGTTCCGCCTGTGCGCCGCGCCGGTATCCGAGCGCGCAGCCGCCGCTAATCACCGCCCAATACGGCTCCCGTCTCTTAGCCAATTTCAAGCGAGCAGACCGGCTATCAAGCTTGGGATTGCGGACACGTCGAGCCATCGAATTAGCTCCGTACGGCAAACGTACGGCACGGATGTACGCAAATCCAAGCGGACAGACAAGGATGATAATGGACATATCTACAGGGAGATGCGCATCCGCGTTTGGTCGCCAATGGTCGCCAAAGTACGAGTTATCTCTCTCTCACGGCGAAAACATGGGTTCGAGTCCCCTAGGGAGCGCCAAGAATTTCAATGAGCGACCACCGACAACTTCGGCGGGGGCGGAGTCCAAATTCCATATAATATGGCTGGGCATCCCAACGGGCTAGCGCGGCTTTAGGGCTGCAATTGGAGTTGCGCGGCAAAGGAGCGCTCATGCCAAACGCTGTAACCCTCGTCGAACTCGATGAACGTATCGCTGCGATTCGTGAAAACATCAGGGAACTCACCGAACAGGCGGCCGCCTTCTCTGGGGCGGAGGATGAAACCTTCACATCAGACCGTATTGCAGAGCAGGAACGACTGCTCGCCGCCCTACTCAAGGAACGGCAGACAATGATGTGATGGACCGATTGGGCGCCATCAATGTGCTTCGGTAGGCCGACCGCAAGCCAAACAATTGCGCCACATCAGGTTAAGCAGCAGATCGAATCTGAAATCCACTCGGCTCGACCGAGCGCGCAGCGTTTGCCAACGCCATCCCTTCCGGGACTTGCGAGCGCCTGGGCTGGCCGATGTCCCGCAATCAAGCGCTCAGGAAAAGCTTCGTGTGACTCACGAAAAGCTCCGGATATTGGAACAGCGCCCCATGACCGGCGTCAGGATAGAGGATGAGCTGTGCATTTTTCAGATGCTTAAACATGAAATAGGCGTTCTCGGCCGGAAGCATCGTATCGTCGCCGCCGCTGACGATCAGTACGGGCTGATGGATTGCTTTCAAGATCGCGTTCTCTGGATCCTTGGTGGCGCACCAGGTGATCAGCGCCTTGGCTTGCGGATCAGTGATTGCCTTGTCGCTGTCGGGATCCCTATCCTGCGTGCGCGCTTTTGCGCGTTTGAGGAAGGCAAGACCCGCGGCCTGACTTGCTTGCGACGGCGTGAAAAACAAAGGCAGCCGCGCGTCGGGCGCCTCTTTATGCGCAAATGCATCGGCGAGCACTTTCAACAAGTGTTCCTCGCCGCCTTGCGGCGCCGTCCCGACCAGCAGGAGCTTTCTGACGAGCGCCGGATGCTCGGCAGCTAACTTCTGCGTGATGAAGCCGCCAAGCGAATAGCCGAGCAGATCGACTTTTTCGAGCCGGAGAGCAGAAAAGAAACGCAAGGCATCCGCCGCCATTTGCCCGACGTTGTCGGGCGTCGAACCGGATGACTTTCCGACGCCACTGTTGTCGAAAACTACGACAGGCCGGTCTTTGGCAAGCGCGTTCACGACAGCCGGGTCCCAGGAATCCATGTTCCCCGAAAAGTGCTGCAGGAAGACGACAGGTACCCCTGCGGGCGCGCCGAAGCTGCGGTAGGCAAATTTGGTTCCCCCCGCCTCGACGAACTTGGTGGGTGCGGTTTCCAGCCTCTCTGTAGGTTCGTCCTTCATCGCGTCCTCCATGTTCGATAAGCGAGTATATACACGCATCTAGACGTATATACTCCCAATGTCAATGAAGAGCCGATCGCATCCGCGGCCCTTGGTTCGCCACCGCGCGAAAACAGCGGTTCGAGTCCCCTAGGGAGCCTGCTGATGCAATCAAAGCAGCTGCTCTAAAGCGCGCGGCTCGCCGCCGTTCCCGACACCATTTGCGAACGAAGCTACGTTCGCGTCAGTTGGTCCATCACCATCATATTGTGATTGAGATGGTCCATGATCCAAAGCGAACCGCCGATGAGCAGGAAGACGATGAGGATTCCGAATGCCAGGGCCATGACGTTGTTCGTGCTTTCGGGTCCCGTCGTAATGTGCAGGAAGAAAACGACATGTACGCCCATTTGCGCAATCGCCAGCACGACGATCGCGACCGGGATGCTCGGACGCCAAACGAGATCCGTTTTCGCAATATAGAACGACGTGACCGTCAATAGCGTCGCGAGCGCCAGGCCGATTAAATTGATCCGAATACCTTCGATAACGCCGCCCTGCGTTTCCTCGTCTCCCGGCGCAGTATCGAATTCGCCATTGAGGGGTTCGTCATCCTGAGGACTCATGTTGAAGCTCCCATGAGGTAGACGATGCTGAAGATTGCCACCCAGATGATGTCGAGGGTGTGCCAGAACAGCGCAAAGCAGAGGATTCTTCGTTCGATATCGGCGCGAAAGCCTTTTGCGAAGACCTGCGCCATCATGGTCAGAAGCCAGAGGATGCCAAGCGAGACGTGCAGACCATGGCATCCAACGAGCGTGAAAAAGGCCGTCAGAAACGCGCTTCTCGTCGGCCCAGCGCCGCGCCCGACAAGCCGCACAAATTCCGTTGCCTCGAGCGAGAGAAACGTCAACCCAAGGAGACAGGTTACCGCCATCGCGGCGCAGAACCAGCGCCTGTTGCGAACACTCGTCGCAATGCTCGCCAAGCTGCAGGTAAAGGTGGAGGCAAGCAAACACGCCGTCTCGATCGCAGTGTTTCTGGTGTCGAAGAGCTCGCGCGCGGTCGGTCCATGCGCCGTTTGTCCTTGCAGAACGGCATAAGACGCGAAGAACGCGGAAAACATCACGATGTCGCTGAGCAAAAATAGCCAAAAGCCGTAAGCGACCACGACGCGTTTAGGCGCCGGACCGGCGTCGCCATGCCCGCGCGCGTGGCCTCCGCCGTGGGCGCCACGCTGATGCCCCACGCGGTAGGGATCGATGGGAGTAGAAGAGGTAAACGGTACGTAGGTCACGCGGGCACGCCCACATTCTGGAGCGCCGCGCGCGCCGTCCGGTTGGCGCGGTCGATGCGCGCGACCTCCTCTGCCGGGATTCTGGTTTCGTCCACATCCCGCCAGGCGAACACGACAAAGGTCGCATAGGCGCCGACCACGCCGGCGATGACTAGCCACCATATGTGCCAGATCAACGCGAACCCCATGATCGTCGCGAAGAAGGCGCAGACGAAGCCGGTCGGCGAGTTTCTGGGCATTTCGATCGCCTCGTATTCGGGCTCCTCGGCGGGAAGCGATTCCTCGCGGGCGCGCTGCTTGATCTGCCAATAGGCTTCCTGTCCCTCGACGTTCGGCATGATCGCGAAATTAAACGCCGGCGGAGGCGAAGCCGTTGACCATTCGAGCGAACGGCCATCCCAGGGATCGCCTGTCGTATCGCGTAACTCCTCGCGGTGCCGGATGCTGACGACAAGCTGCACGATCATCAAAATGATACCGATGGCGATCAACCCGGCCCCGGCGGCGGCGACCAGTAGCCACGGATGCCATTCCGCCACGTCGTAATGCTGCATGCGCCGCGTCATGCCGAGAAGACCGAGCACATAAAGCGGCATGAACGCGACGTAGAAGCCAATCAGCCAGAACCAGAATGCCGCCTGACCGAGGCGTTCGTGCAGCTTGAAACCGAAGGCCTTCGGGAACCAATAGGTGTAGCCGGCGAAACCGCCGAACAGCACCCCTCCAATGATCACGTTGTGGAAATGCGCCACCAGGAAGAGGCTGTTGTGCAGCAGGAAGTCCGCAGGCGGGACGGCCAATAGCACACCCGTCATTCCTCCAATCACGAAAGTGACCATGAAACCGATCGCCCATAGAATGGGCGGCTCGTAGCGGATGCGTCCGCCGTACATGGTAAAAAGCCAATTGAAGATTTTCACGCCGGTGGGAACCGCGATGATCATCGAAGCGATGCCGAAGATCGCATTGACGTCGGCGCCGGCTCCCATCGTGAAGAAATGATGCAGCCATACCGTGAAGGACAATATGCAGATTGCCATGGTCGCGCCGACCATCGAGCGATAACCGAACAACGGCTTGCCGGAGAATGTGGAGATGACTTCGGAAAAGATGCCGAAGGCGGGCAATATGAGAATGTAGACTTCCGGATGACCCCAGGCCCAGATGAGATTCATGAACATCATCATGTTGCCGCCGGCTTCGTTGGTAAAGAAATGGAAGCCGAGATAGCGATCGAGCAACAGCATCGCCAAAGTCGCCGTAAGGACCGGAAAGGCGGCGATGATGAGAAGGTTGGCGGCAAGCGCCGTCCAGCAGAACATCGGCATGCGCAGATAGGTCATGCCGGGCGCGCGAATCTTTAGAATGGTCGTGACGAAATTGATGCCGGTCATCAGCGTGCCGACGCCGGCGATTTCAATCGCCCATAAATAATAGTCGACGCCGACGCCCGGCGAATACCTCAGTTCCGAGAGGGGCGGGTAGGGTAGCCATCCGGTTCGCGCAAATTCGCCGACGAGCAATGAAATGTTGACAAGCAGCGCGCCGGTCGCGGTCAGCCAGAAGCCGACCGAGTTGAGCGTCGGAAAAGCGACGTCCCGCACGCCGAGCTGCAGGGGGAGGACGAAGTTCATGAGCCCGATCATGAACGGCATCGCGACGAAGAAAATCATGATCGTGCCGTGCGCCGAGAAAACCTGATCGTAGTGTTCCGGCGGCAGATAACCCGGAGCGCGAAATGCGAGCGCCTGCTGCGAGCGCATCATAATTGCGTCGGAGAAGCCGCGAAGCAGCATGACGAGCGCGAGCAGCGTGTACATGACGCCGATGCGCTTATGGTCGACGCTCGTGATCCACTCTCGCCAAAGGTACGGAAACCATCCCTTCACGGTGATCCACAACAATGTCCCCAGGATCACGAGAGCGACCACGGACGACGCGATCATCGGAATGGGTTGATCGAACGGTATTGCCGCCCAGCTAAGCTTCCCGAACATGCTAGGTTCCACTCCTCGGTGAAACGGCGGGCGTCGGACGCCCGACGGTCGGACCGGGTCCAGGCGGCAACCTCTGTGTCACGATCGAATGGAACAGATCGAAATCAGCAAGCTGGAGTACGGCGGGAGGCACGACGCTCTGCTTGGCGAGATCCTCGTAGCTCCGATCATCGAGAATGGCTCGCGTTTTGGAGGCCGCCCGAACCCAATTGGAAAAATCCGCGGCGCTAAGCACGCGCGTCTTGAAATGCATGTCCGCGAAACCGTCGCCGTTGAAGTGCGATGACTCGCCGTAGAACACGCCGGTTTGATCCGCCTCCAAATTCAGCTGCGTCCGCATCCCGTTCATCGTGTAGATCATGCTGCCGAGCCGAGGGACAAAGAACACGCTCATCACGCTCGCCGACGTGAGCGCAAAATGAACGGGTATGCCGACCGGCAGGACAAGTTCGTTGACGCTCGCGATCTTCTGCACCGGGTAAATGAACAGCCATTTCCAATCGAGCGAGACGACCTGAACGTCGAGCGGCTTCGAGGAAGATGGCAGGGGCTTGGCTGGATCGAGCTCATGCGATCCAATCCACGCCACTCCTCCGAGCAGAAGAATGACCAGAAGAGGGATGCCCCAGACGACCATCTCGATTTGACCCGAGTAAGCCCAATCCGGACGGTAATGCGCGCGCGCATTCGATGCGCGGAACCACCAGGCGAAAGCGAAGATGGCGACGATCGTGGGCAATACGATCGCAAGCATGATGGCGAGAGAGTCGACAAGGATGGATTTGTCCGCGAAGCCGATTGGGCCGATCGGCTGGAGAACGTTCGGGTTGCACCCCGAAAGACCAATCGCGCTTATGGCGGCAAAAGGCAGCCGTCCGGCCTTAGACCGCGAAAGCGTCCCCGACCCGGAAGACAGGTTGGCATGACGGGCGCGCCGTTCTTTGCGCGTGGAACAGCAAAACCCGAGCACCGAAAAGTCGTTCATGCTAGGCGTCGCTAGGAGCAGGAAACATATACAAGCACGGAGAGCGAGCAAGTCAAAGCTAAGGTCTCGCTCCTGGAGCCAGGCTTGAACCGATGCGTATGGGGGTGCAGGTAGAGCGTCGATGGGCGCAGTCAAGCTAGACCGCTGGCGCAAACGACCCGTGCCGAAGGCGCTTCGACGCACCGAATGGGCCGATTCATGCGACCGTAACATCATCGCTGGTAAGGGCTCAATAGGATCGGCGGAGTATCATTATGGACGCGCTCAGCATCGCGATTTCATTCGGGGTGCGTCTTGCTCTCGTACTGCTTTTCCTGCCGTTCAGTGCCTTGGATAAGATCATGGATCTTCCCGGCGCCATCGCGCAGGCCGAGCAGGACGTTTCTTCGCGCCGTCTCGCCATGGTGCTCATCGGGGGGGGACTTTTCATTGAAGTTGTCATGTCGGCCGGCGTGCTGACCGGCATTGCGGACAGGGCCGCCGCCTTGGTGCTGGCCTCCTATTGCACCGCGACGGCGCTATTCTGGAAGCAATTCTGGCGGTCGGGAGATTTCTGGGTTGGGGACAAAAGCCGCGGCCGGGCGTTGTTTTGGGATTTTTGGAAGAATATTGCGGTTGCCGGCGGCTTTCTACTCATCACCTTCGGGACCAGCGCCGCGACGGTCGGGCAATTCTTCGCGAACCCGCTGTCATCGACGCATCCCTATGCCGTCGAACCGCAGGCGACTGGGATGAACGAGAATGCAAAGCTGCGTGTTTCCGATGGGCATCTTTGGATCGATCCGAATGGCCTCACCCGGCAGATCCGCACCGCGATGCTGATCCGGTTCGAACTCGCGGCCGCGAGCCGCTGCATGGCGGTTGCGCTGACATGGACGGGTTCGAGATCATCGACCGGCGCTTCGCGCATTACGTTCTCGACAATGCCCCGCTCGAGGAGCTTGCCAGCGGCTTTCGTTGGATCGAGGGCCCGGTCTGGATGGGCGACGCCGAATGCCTCCTCTTCCAGGATCTGCCGGCCAACCGGACCATGCGTTGGATCGAGGGCGTCGGCGTCTCGGTCTATCGCGCGCCCTCCGATTACGCCAACGGTCAGACGCGCGATCGGCAGGGGCGGCTCATCGCCTGCTCGCATCACGGCCGCTGCCTGTATCGTACCGAATACGACGGCACGCTGACGCGACTCGTCGCACATCACGCCGGCAAGCGGCTGAATTCGCCCAATGATGTTGTCGTCAAGTCGGATGGGACCATCTGGTTCACCGATCCGCTTTACGGCATCTCCAACGATTACGAAGGGGGGCGTCAGGATTCCGAGCAACCGCCGGCCGTTTATCGCTTCGATCCGAAGAGCGGCGAGATGATTGCGGTTGCGACGGATTTCGCCGGACCCAACGGGCTTGCCTTCTCGCCCGACGAACGCCGGCTCTACATTGCCGAAACCGGCGATCAGACGAAGGACGATCCGGCGCAATTCATCCGCGTCTTCGATGTCTCCGACGACGGCAAGAGTTTGTCGGGCGGGGGCCTCTTCCACAAGATTACGCCCGGCTATTGCGACGGGATGCGGGTCGACGAGGATGGAAACGTCTGGTCGAGCGCCGCCGACGGCGTCCACTGCATCAACCTGGCCGGTGCGCTGCTCGGCAAAATCCTGGTGCCGTACCGGGTTTCCAACCTCTGCTTTGGCGGCGCTAAAAAGAACCGGCTCTTTATCGGCGGCTCGCACACTCTTTATGCGATTTTCGTCAATCGGCGCGGCGCGCAATGGCCGTGAGGGTCGAACGGCTGGCGCGGATCGTGCTGAATTCGGCCGATCCCAAGACCTTGGCACGTTTCTTCATCGACGCGTGCGGGTTTTCTCGCCGCGCAGGCGTGGAGCGGAGATCGCAAGTCCTCAGGCTCGGTCCAACCCGGCTCGACATCATCCATGCGGTGGGGCGCCCCTATCCGGCCGAAGTCCAGGGCTGGAGCCCGCTCTTCCAGCACTGCGCACTCGTGACCACCGACATGACGCGCGCCATGGCAGGTCTGCACAAGATCCATGGCTGGACAACCATTTCCACGAGCGGGCCGGAACATCTGCCGGAATCCTCGGGCGGCGTCGCGGCATTCAAGTTTCGCGATCCCGAGGGCCATCCGCTCGAATTCCTCGCCTTTCCGGCCGCGCCGGCGGATGATTCGGACGAATTGTTCCTGCGCATCGATCATTCCGCGATCTCGGTGACGAGTACGGAGCGCAGCGTGGCTTTCTATGCGCGTTTGGGGTTGCGTGTCGGAGCGCGTTCATTGAACGTCGGGCCGGAGCAAGCGCGGCTCGATGCGGTGCCAAATGCGGAAGTCGAAGTCACCGCGCTTGATCTTCCAACCGGCGCAAAGCCGCATGTCGAACTGCTCTGCTATCGCGGCACCTACGATCGCGATGTCGGGCCGGTTCAGCCGGACGACGTCGCCGCCACGCGGCTCGTTTTCGCGGTCGAGAGCATCGAGGCGATGAATGCGATTCGCACCGCGCACGCCGATCGACTAATCCCAACCGAAGGAGCTGGCGCCTTGCTGCGCGATCCGGACGGTCACATCGTTGAGATCGAGGTCTGCTGAAAAAGCTACATGCTTCGAGACACGGCGCCTTCGCGCCGCTCCTCAACATGAAGGCTTGGGAACACCCCCTCACCCTGAGGAGCGCGTAAGCGCGTCTCGAAGGGTGAGGATCACGAATATGCTCAATTCATCCGCGCGATGATGTGGTCGGCCACGCGCAGCGCATTGGCAATGATGGTCAGCGTCGGGTTGACCGCTCCGATCGACGGAAAGAAGCTCGCGTCCGTGACGTAGAGGTTGTCGAGCTCGTGTGCCTTGCAGTTCACGTCGAGCACCGAAGTCGAAGGATCTCTGCCAAAGCGCAGCGTACCGGCCTGGTGCGCCGTGCCGCCGATCGGCACGTTCTTGCCGAGGTAAAGCGCGCGCGGGAAAAGGTGCGGGTGCACGTCGAGCTTGGCGCAGAGCTCGCGCAGCTTCTGCTTCAGCCGCCGATGCGCTTCCGGGTTCGTCTGCGTAAGGTCGAGCCGCACGCGGCCATCCTTGTAATAGACGCGGTTTTGCGGCAGCGGCAGGTCTTCGGACGTGAGCCAAAAATCCATGGAATGCCGGGCGATCCAGTCGAAAGGCATTTCCGGCAACCATTGCAACCCGGCCGGCAGGCTCTCTCCGCGGATCTGCACGCCGTGCGATTTGCCGACCATCTGGATGTGACCGAGCGGATAATCCCAATCATCGGAACCGAAATAGAAATCGTTGAGCCCCAGCGTCTTCTGGAAGCGTGTTGGGTTCGGCGTGCGCGAGATCGCCAGAACGATCGAATTGTTGTGGCGCATGTAATTACGGCCGACGAGGCCCGAGCCGTTGGCGAGCCCGTCCGGATGCGCCTCGTTGCCCGAACGCAGCATCAGCAGCGCCGAGGAGAGCGCGCCGCACGCGACAACGACGATATCGCCGGACACGCTCGCTCGCTCTCCATTGCGGATGACCTCCAGGCTGGCGACCGCGCCGCCGCGTGGATCGGTCCTCAACTTCTCGACATAAGCGCCCGTCCACAGCGTAAGGTTCGGATAGATTGCGAGCGCTGGATCGACGCAGATGATCTGCGCGTCGGCTTTGCCGTTCGTCGCGCAGGGATAACCGTCGAATGCGTCGCAGCGGATGCAAGGCGAATGCGGCAACGCCTTGTCGCCCGTTTCGTCGAGAAGGATGCCGACCGGCAGATGAAACGGATGATGGCCCTCGCGCTTCATCCCCTCGAACAGCGCCGCGATGCGCGGCTCGTGGGTGAGTGGCGGGTAAGCATAGGGCGGCGAGCCGGGCGGCTCCGTCGGATCCTCGCCGCGCAGCCCGTGCACGTGATAGAGGACCTCGGCCGACTGATAATAGGGCGCGAATGCGTCGTAGCCGACCGGCCACGCGGGCGATATGCCGTCGGCATGGCGAAGTTCGCCGAAGTCGCGCTCGCGCAAGCGGAGCAGCACGCCACCGTAAACTTTGCTGTTGCCGCCGACGAAATAATGAAGGCCCGGGTGAAAGCCGCGGCCGTCGGCGTCGTACCAGGTCTCCTTCGCCTGGTAGCGCGCATCGATGAACACAGCCTTGCTGTCCCAATTCTCCCGCTCGCGCGCCAAATAATCGCCACGCTCAAGCAAGAGGATGCGCTTGCCGGTCTGCGCAAGGCGCCAAGCCATGGTTGCACCGCCGGGTCCCGAGCCGACGATCACGACATCGTAATGGTTATCCATCAGGTACGCCGTTTTGGCTCGCCACATTCAGCAACCATCGGGCGGCGAAGCGGTTTCGGTAAGGCTAGTATGCGAGCGAACTCCCCATGAACGAACCGGCTAAGCCCGCGACCGTGACGCGGCAAGGGCACCCTGCGATCCGTCTCGCGGCGCGCTCATCCTCGGGCACGCAATGCGCTCCTTCCTGTACGCTCGTCATCTTCGGAGCCGGCGGCGATCTTACCAAGCGCCTGCTGATGCCGGCGCTTTATGATCTCGCCGGCAGTCAGCTCCTCGATGCACGCTTTCAAGTCATCGGCATCGATCTCGCCGACAATACCGATGAAGGCTGGCGCGCGTCCCTGACCGAGACGATGCAGTCCTTCACTAAGGACCCGACCGCCGAATTCTATACCCCCAAGATCGATCCGCGAGCCTGGGACTTCGTTCGCAATCGGCTCACGTATCTCCGGGGTGATTTCGGCAAGCCCGAAGTCTATCGCGAACTTGCCCGCCGCCTCAATGGCAACGTGGTCTTCTATCTCGCCATCAACGACCGCTTCTTCGGGCCGGTCGTCGACCGGCTCGGCGAAGCCGCCCTCCTGAAACAGAAGCAGGGTGTATTTCGGCGCGTCGTCATCGAGAAGCCGTTCGGCCGGGATCTGAAATCGGCGAAGGCTCTCAATGCGCAGATTCTCAAGCAAGCCGACGAAAGCCAATTCTATCGCATCGATCATTTCCTCGGCAAGGAAACGGTCGAGAGCATTCTGGCAATTCGCTTCGCCAATGCCCTGTTCGAGCCGATCTGGCGCAAGGAATATATCGACCGCGTCGAGATTACCGCCGCCGAAACGATCGGAGTCGAGGAGCGTGGCGCGTTTTACGAGACGACCGGTGCGTTGCGAGACATGGTCCCGAACCATCTCTTCCAGCTTGTTTGCATGATCGGCATCGAACCGCCGAGTTCACTTGATGCCGAGGCTTTTCGCGACGAAAAAGCAAGATTGATGCAGCAAATTCGCCCGGTTCCGCCAAGCGATGCGGCGCGCGGCCAATACGGCGCAGGGGGCGTTCAAGGCCGCGAGGTTAGCGGCTATCGCGCGGAGCCGCACGTTGCACCCGAGAGCCGCACCGAAACCTACGTGGCCGTTAAGCTTAGCATCGATAACGCGCGCTGGGCCGGAGTGCCGTTTTATCTGCGAACCGGCAAGCGCCTCGCCGCGCGGCAGACCCAGATCGCGCTCGTCTTCAAGCCTGCGTCGATCCCGCCCTTTGCGCGAACACAAACGCTCGCCCAGAATATCCTGCGGCTGCAGATCGACCCCGTCCAAGGCATGAAGACGGACTTTAGCGCGAAAGTACCCGGACCGGCGATGCGCCTCGGCCACGTGGCGCCTTCGTTTTGCTATAGTGATTTTTTTACCGAGCCGCCGAACGTCGGCTACGAGACCTTGCTCTACGATTGCATGATGGGAGATGCGACACTGTTTCAACGCGCCGATTATATCGAGGCGAGCTGGGCGGTGGTTGACCCGCTGCTCAAGGCGTGGGGGCAGGGAATGCCGCAAGTCTATGCTTCCGGCAGCGGGGGGCCGTCTTCGGCCGATGAACTGCTTGCGCGGGACGGACGACGGTGGTTGCCGCTGGACAGGACATGACCGGGCACGGTGCGGATTCTGACAGGCCGCTGGCGATCGAGGATTACGGCCTCATCGGCGATTGCAGAACCGCCGCGCTCGTCGGGCGCAACGGCTCGATCGATTGGCTCTGCTGGCCGCGGTTCGATGGCGCCGCCTGCTTCGCGGCGTTGCTCGGGGGCGCGAAAAACGGCCGTTGGTCCATAACGGCCGCAGACTCCGTGGCGAATACCTCGCGTTCCTATCGTGGCGATACGATGGTTCTGGAGACGGTGTTTGCAACAACCGAGGGCGCTTTTGCGGTGCTCGATTTCATGCCGATCGGGCAGCTGCATTCTTCCGTCATCCGTATCGTGGAAGGCAGAAAAGGAAACGTGCGCGTACGCATGAACATTACGTTACGCTTCGACTATGGCGCGTCCGTGCCCTGGGTCACTCGACTGCCGGAAGGCGGCGGGATTGTCGCCATCGCCGGTCCGAACCTCGCGGTCCTTCGCACGCCCGCGAAAATCCGTGGCAGGGACTTTTCTACGTCGGCCGATTTTGTCATCGGTGTTGGGGAGCGCGTGCCCTTTGTCCTCACCTATGGCCACTCGCATCTTGAGACGCCACATCCGATAGACGCCGATGCCGCGCTCGAGGAAACGGAACAATTCTGGCGCGAGTGGGCGGCGAAATGCACCTATCAAGGCGAGCAGCGCGAAGCGGTGTTGCGTTCTCTGTTGACGCTCAAGGCGCAGACGTTCGCTGCGACCGGCGGGATTGTCGCCGCGCCGACGACTTCACTCCCGGAACAGCTCGGCGGATCCCGCAACTGGGATTACCGTTTTTGCTGGCTGCGTGACGCTTCGTTGACGTTGGCCGCTTTGATGGGCGCCGGCTATTACGATGAAGCGAGCGCATGGCGCGATTGGCTGCGCCGCGCGGTCGCCGGAACACCGAGCGATTTCCAGATCATGTATGGGGTCGCCGGGGAACGCTGGCTGTCAGAATTGAAAGTTCCTTGGTTATCCGGCTACCAAGGCGCTTCTCCAGTCCGAATTGGTAATGCCGCGTCGGAGCAGTTGCAGCTCGATGTATTCGGCGAAGTGGCGGACACTCTGCATTTGGCGCGGGAAGGCGAGATTTGTCCGCGCTCCACCGATTGGGCTCTCCAACGCAAGGCGATCGAGCACCTTGAGAAGATTTGGCGCGAACCCGACGACGGAATCTGGGAAATGCGCGGCGGTCGCAAAAATTTCACGCACTCCAAGGTGATGGCTTGGGTGGCTTTCGACCGATCGGTTCGCGATGCTGAAAAATATGGATTGGAGGCGCCGCTTGAGCGATGGCGTGCAACCAGGGACGAGATTCACAGCACGGTTTGCGCCCGCGCCTATGATCCAACCCGCAATACTTTCACACAAAGTTTCGGTAGTCCGGAACTTGACGCAAGCCTCTTGGTAATTCCGGAAGTCGGATTTTTGCCGGTCGAAGACGAGCGCGTCGCCGGTACTATCGCGGCGATCGAACGCGAACTTCTCGTCGACGGCTTCGTGCTTCGTTATCGCACCGAAAACGTTGTGGACGGACTGCCCTCCGGGGAAGGAGTTTTCCTCCCTTGCAGTTTCTGGTTGGCCGATGCGTATCAAAAACAGGGACGGGCGGCCGAGGCCAATGCGCTTCTCCACCGACTGCTTTCGCTGCGGAACGATCTGGGTCTGCTCAGCGAAGAATATGACACGAAGGCAGGGCGGCAAGTCGGCAACTTCCCGCAAGCGCTATCCCATCTCGCACTCGTAAGAACGGTGCTCAGCCAGGACGCTCGGGCCCCCTTGCGAGAGCAGATCGAGACGCCCGCGTAAGCGGGAAGCGGTAGCGGCGCGGCCGGCTTTGGAGCCTTGGACGATGCGCCAAAAGACCAGGCGAATGGCATATCTGCCGCGGCGCAGCGAGCATGAGGAAACCTTGGCTGTCGCAAAACCTTGAAGGAACAAGATTGCGTTTGAATGTTGAACGGCGGCAAAAGTAGTGATTGAATGCGTGCCGGCCGGTCGGGCGTAAGAAGGCGAGGGATTGAAAGCCATTTCAGAAAAGCGTGCGGCCATAGAGAAGGCCCCTCGCGGTTCAGAGCCGACATAGGAGGAAGTCCCACACCCCCGCACAATTGTGGATCAGGGAGGGCGCACAATGGATGAACATAGTCCGATCTCGGTGGAGACCCAGCAGTTCAACGCACTGAGCATGTTGTTTGGAGAATTCGTCGGCGCGGTCGCCTATTTCGACCGTTCTCTCGCGGAAGGCGCGCTCACGAGGGCGAACGAGATCATCATGCGGCAGATGGCCGGCAGGGAGTTCACCACGGCCGCGCGCACGCCGGTGTTCCAGCTGATGGAAACCGCGCATGGCCTTATTGAGAAATACGGCAAATACCGCGACCATTGAGAACCTGCGAGACTACTTCTAAAGTCTTGCTTTGCCGCGCATCTCCAATGACTCCTCAGCTTGGAGCAGGCGTGCTGCTATGGGCCTGAGGTCGGCACGCGATCTTCGAGAACCTCGCTTGAAGCCTGGCCACAAAAAGGCTGCCCAGAGTACCGGAAATGGGTCTTCGCCGGTCAATCCGGCGCAACCGCCGGGCAAGCATGAACATCCCTCGGCGGGAGCGGACCGCGAGCCGACGCGCGCGCATGCGGATCGGGATGCCGATTTCGAAGAGGACGAGCCTTTTCACCCGCTGGCCATCTGCCTCGGAATTCTGATGGTACTGCTCCTCGTTCTTGGCGCTTGGTTCCTCTTCGAAGGCGCACGCTGCAATCCGCTTTATTCGGATTCCGGCCTATTCCGCTTGCAATCTTGTCGGTGAGTCGGATCTGCCGGACGGCCTTGAGTTTTGCACCCAAGCTGCTTTAGAGCAGATCGAAGCCCGACCGGCCGAGCGCACATGAGTACCCAGGAAAAATCTCTCTTCATGACCTTTCTGATGACGCCGGACATGGCCAACTTCTCTGGTCATGTTCACGGCGGGTCGATCCTCAAGATCCTCGATCAAGTGGCCTATGCGTGCGCGGCACGCTACTGCAAGACCTATGTGGTGACGGCGTCGCTCGACCAGGTGATCTTCAAGGAGCCGGTCAAGGTCGGCGAACTCGTGACCTTCAAGGGGAACGTCAATTACGTCGGCCGCACCTCGATGGAGATCGGCATCAAGGTCATTGCCGAGAACCTGACGACAAAAGAGGCGCGCCACGCCGTCTCTTGCTATTTCACCATGGTGGCGCGCAACGCCGACGGCACGCCATGCCCGGTTCCGCCGCTCGAAATTGAAACCGAGCTCGATCGACGGCTCTTTGAAGCCGGCAAGATGCGCAAGGAAATGCGCCAAGAGATCATCGAGAGAAACCGGGCGCTGCACGTCGGGATTCCGGACTGAAGGCGCTAGCCCTTGCGCAGCCGATGTACGTCGTGGACGGCGAGCCGGCCTGCTACTCGGCGAGATCCGCCGCCGAACGCGGCGGCAGAGTGGCGGACCGCGGCCTGGTGCCTCGGACCCACTCGCCGAATCCGTCAAGGATCAGGTAGAGCACCGGCGTCGTATAGAGCGTGAGCATCTGGCTGAGGATCAGGCCGCCGACGATCGATATGCCGAGCGGTCGGCGGATCTCGCCGCCTTCGCCGAAACTCAGCGCCAGCGGAACCGCGCCGAGAATGGCGGCCGCCGTGGTCATCATAATCGGCCGGAAGCGCAACAGACAGGCCTGGAAAATTGCGTCGCGCGCGTTCATTCCTTGTCGGCGCGCCTCGATCGCAAAATCGATCATCATGATCGCGTTTTTCTTCACGATGCCGATCAGCAGGATCACGCCGATCAAAGCGATGATGCTGAACTCGGTATGGAACACCATCAACGCTAGCAGGGCGCCGACGCCCGCCGAAGGCAGCGTCGAAAAATCGTGATCGGGTGAATATAGCTCTCATAGAGGACGCCCAGGACGATGTAGACCGCAATGATCGCCGCGGCGAGCAACAGCGGCTCGTTCGAGAGAGAAGACTGGAACAGCTGGGCGGTGCCTTGCAGGCTGCCGCGGACCGTATCCGGCATGTGCAGGTCGCGGACGGTTCGCTCGATTTCGGCAGCAGCTTGGCTTAACGAAGCGCCAGGCGCCAGGTTGAAGGACAGAGTCGTCGCGACGAAGAGGCCGGAGTGGTTGACGGAAAGCGGCGTATTGCCCGGCGCGAAATGCGCCACGGCGGCGAGCGGAATCATCGTCTCGAGGTTGGTGCTCACTGCCGCTCCGGCCGAAGTGCTGCCATGCCCGGTATTGGCGATCGCATTGGTCTCGGCGTTGCGGGCCGTGTTGATCTCCGTAGTGCTCGAAGCCGAGTTCGTCGCGGAGGACCCGGAATCGACCGGAGCGGCGGTCGCCGCGACTGTCCCGACCGGCGCGTTGCTCGTCTGCGTTCCACTCGGCGGGACGCCGGACGTGCTGACGTAGATGTCGTTGAGCGTATCGGGGCTCTGCCAATAGCGCGGCGCCACTTCCATCACTACGTGATATTGATTGACCGCGCTGTAGATGACCGAGACCTGCCGCTGGCCGAAGGCATCGTAGAGCGTGTTGTCGATCTGCACCGGCGTGAGGCCGAGCCGCGAGACCATGTCACGATCGATAATGACGTTAAATTCGAGACCCTTTTGCTGCTGATCGGAATTGACGTCCGTTAAAATCTTGCTCCCCTGCAGAGCCTTCAGCAGCGTTTGCGACCACGTGTAGACTTGCGTCGCGTCGTCGCCCTGCAACGTATATTGATATTCCGCGTTGCTCTGCCTGCCGCCGACCCGGATGTCCTGCACCGCCTGTAGATAGAGGCGCGCGCCGGGGATGACGGCCATCTTACGGCGCAGCGACGCGATGACCTGCTGGGCGGACTGCTTACGCTGCGAGAGCGGCTTCAAGGTCACATAGGCCGAGCCCTCATTTACGCCGGAGCGCCCTCCGCCGCTTCCGGCCCCGGTAAACCCGATGATGCTTTGGACGGAAGGATCGGCCTGCGCGATCGCCATCAACTGCGCCATTTTCTTCTTCATCGCTTGGAAGGAAATGCTCTGGTCGGCTTGGATCGACCCGACCAAACGGCCGGTATCCTGTTCCGGGAAAAAGCCCTTCGGTATGATGACGAAGAGGAGCACGGTCGTAGTCAGCGCGGTGGCTAACATCAGCATGATGAAAGCCTGATGCCGGAGTGCCCAAGCCAGACTGTGTTCGTAGCCGCGGATGAAGACGGAAAACGGGTTTCGCCAACGGCGATTTTGGCGGGGGGCGCGCACCCTCAAAATCAGCGAACACAACATCGGTGTCGCCGTCAGCGATATCAGCAGCGAAATCAGAATCGCCATCGATAAGGTTACGGCGAATTCGCGGAACAAGCGGCCGAGCAACCCGCCCATCAATAGAATTGGCGTAAATACGGCGATCAGCGAAATGCTGATCGAAGTCACGGTGAAGCCGACTTCCCGCGCCCCGAGCAGCGCGGCGCGAAAGCGCGGAACTCCCGCCTCGATGTGGCGCGTGATATTCTCCAGCACGACGATGGCATCGTCGACGACGAACCCGGTCGCAATCGTCAGCGCCATCAGAGAGAGCGTGTCGAGGCTATAGCCGAAAAGATACATCGTCCCGAATGTGCCGATGATCGATACCGGAACGGCAACGGCGGGGACGAGCGCGGCGCGCGCATTGCCGAGAAACAGGAAGACGATCAGCGTCACCAGGCAGACTGCGATCACCAGTGTGCGCTCTGTGTCGTGCAGCGAAGTGCGGATGGTGAGGCTGCGGTCGGAAGCAAGTACGAGATCGACATCGCGCGGCATCGCGGCGCGCAGATAGGGCAGTTCGGCTTTCACGCCGTCGACCGCCTGGATAATGTTCGCGCCCGGTTGCCGGAACAGGATGACCAGGACCGCCGGCTTGCCGTTTGCCAGCCCTTCGTTGCGCAGGTCTTCGACCAAATCGACGACCTCGCCGAGATCGGACAAATGGATCGGATTGCCGTTGCGATAGCCGACGATGAGCGGCTTGTAGTCCGCCGCCTTGGTCGCCTGGTCGTTGGTGTAGATCTGATAATGCCAGCCGCCGTCTTCGATCGCGCCTTTCGGACTGTCGGCATTCGCGGCGGCAAGCGCGGCGCGCAGGTCTTCGAGACCGACGCCGTATTTGAACAACGCCGTGGGGTTGAGCTCGACGCGCACGGCGGGCAGAGCGCCGCCGGCGACGATGACTTGGCCTATGCCGCTTAGCTGCGACAAACGCTGCTGGAGAACGTTGCTTGCCGAATTGTAGAGTTCGCCCGGCGTCAAGGTTTTTGAGGTCAGCGCAAGGATGAGGATCGGCGCATCGGCCGGATTGATCTTTCGATAGGTCGGATTCTGTTTCAGGCTGGAGGGCAAATCGGCCATCGAAGCATTGATTGCCGCCTGTACATCGCGCCCCGCGCCGTTGATGTCGCGGTCGAGACTGAACTGCAACGTAATCCGCGTCTGCCCGACGCCGCTGATCGACGACATTTCGGTCACGTCGGCGATTTTCCCGAGCCGACGTTCAAGAGGGCTCGCAACGCTGGTCGCCATCGTATCGGGGCTTGCCCCCGGCAGCATTGCTTGCACCGCGATCGTCGGAAAATCGACCTGTGGCAACGGTGCGACCGGCAGTTGCGTGAAGCCCAATATGCCGGCTATCGCGATGCCCGCGGTAAGCAAAGTCGTGGCGACCGGACGCCGGATGAAAGGCGACGAAAGGTTCATTCACCCGCCTCGCGCGGACTAAGGCGGTCGGCGGCGCGCGACGGCGAGAGCCAAAGCGCCAGACGATCGAAGTAGAGATAGATGACCGGCGTCGAAAACAACGTCAGAACCTGGCTGAAGATCAGGCCGCCGACGATCGCAACGCCAAGCGGCCGGCGCAGCTCCGATCCGGTGCCGGTACCGAGCATCAGCGGCAGCGCGCCGAGGATCGCCGCCATCGTCGTCATCAGGATCGGCCTGAAGCGCAACAGGCAGGCCTGATAGATCGCCTCGCGCGGCGCCAAGCCTTCGTTGCGTTCGGCGTCGAGCGCGAAGTCGATCATCATGATCGCATTCTTCTTCACGATGCCGATCAGCAAAATGATGCCGATAATGGCGATCACGTCGAGCTCGTCGCCGGCGAGCATCAGCGCCAGCAGCGCGCCGACGCCGGCCGAGGGCAACGTAGAAAGGATCGTGATCGGATGAATGAAGCTCTCGTAGAGGACGCCTAGCACGATATACATCGTAATAACGGCGGCGATGATGAGCATGAGTTCGTTGCTGAGCGAGGCGCTGAACGCCGCGGCGCTGCCCTGCATCGAGGAAATGAAGCTGATCGGCAGACCGATGTCCTTCTCGGTCCGATCGATTGCCGTGACCGCCTCGCCGAGCGAGAAGCCGGGAGCGACGTCGAAGGAAATGTCGGTTGCCGGGAACTGCCCGTAATGGCTGATTAGCAGGGGCCCTGGCCGTTGGTCGACGTGCACGATCGCCGATAACGGAACTTGCCCGTTCGTCGTCGACAGCGAAGAAGGCAGATACAGCGTATCGAGCGAAGTCATTGCATGTTGGAGATCGGGCGAACCCTCCATGACAACGCGATACTGATTGGATTCGGTATAAATCGTCGAAATGATGCGCTGCCCGAAGACATCGTAGAGCATGTTGTCGACGGTCGCCATCGTGATTCCGAAGCGGCTCGCGGTGGCGCGATCGATCACAAGATCCACGGCGCGGCCTTGGGCCTGCATGTCGCTTGCGACGTTGGAAAGTTCGGGACGCGCTTGCAGGCGCTGTAGCAGCCGCGGCACCCAAGTCTGCAGTTCGCTCGTGTTGGGATTTTCAAGCACGAAATGATATTGGGCGCGGCTGACGCTCGTATCGACGGTCAGGTCCTGCACCGGCTGCATGTAGAGCTTGATTCCTTCGACCCGCGCCGTCTCCCGTTGCAAGCGGCGGATGACCTCCGTCACGCTGTGCTGACGCTCGTCGTGCGGCCTGAGATTGATGAGGAACCTGCCGCTGTTGAGCGTCATGTTGGTGCCGTCGACGCCGACGAACGAACTGAGGCTATCGACGTCCTCGTCTTTGAGGACGGCGTCGGCGAGCGCCTGTTGCCTCTCGCGCATGGCATCGAAGGAAACGCCTTGTGCCGCTTCCGTGATACCCTGGATCATCCCGGTATCCTGCACCGGGAAAAAACCCTTCGGAATTGCAATGTAGAGGAGGATCGTCACGGCGAGCGTGGCGATCGCGATCAACAGAGTCAGCGGCTGGTGCTCCAACACGACGTTGAGAGCCCGGGCGTATTGGCGGATGATCCAGTTTACGGCGCGCTCGGCGCCTACATCGAAACGGCTGCGTTCCAACTCGCGCCGGTGCCGGAGAAGCTTCGCGCAGAGCATCGGCACGAGGGTCAAGGAAACCACCGCCGAAATCACGATCGTCACGGCAAGCGTGATTGCGAATTCGTGGAAGAGACGTCCGACCACGTCGCCCATAAAGAGCAGCGGGATCAAAACCGCGATGAGCGACACCGTCAGCGAGATGATCGTGAAGCCGATCTGTGCCGAGCCGTGCAGCGCAGCCTGCAGCGGGCCTTCGCCGGCCTCGATGTAGCGCGAAATGTTCTCGATCATGACGATGGCGTCGTCGACGACAAATCCGGTCGAGATGGTCAGCGCCATCAGCGAGAGGTTGTCGAGGCTGAATCCCAAGAGGTACATCGCCCCGAATGTGCCGACGAGCGACAACGGCACCGACAAGCTCGGAATGACGGTCGCCGGCAGGTTGCGCAAGAAGATGAAGATGACGAGCACGACCAGCGCCACCGCGAGAAAGAGTTCGAACTCTACGTCGGCGACCGACGCGCGGATCGTCGTCGTCCGGTCGCTCATCACCGTGATATTCAGCGCCGCCGGCAGCGCCGTCTCGATTTTCGGAAGCAGTCGCGTAATCCCGTCGACAACCTGGATCACATTGGCGCCGGGCTGGCGCTGAATGTTGAGGATTATCGCCGGAGTCTTGTTGGCCCAGGCGGCAATCTTGGTGTTTTCCGGCCCGCGCACCGTGGTCGCGACGTCGGAGAGACGCACCGGATTGCCGTTGCGATAGGCGATGATCACGCTGTCGAATTGATGGGCGGCGGTGAGCTGGTCGTTGGCATTGATGGTCGAGGATTGCGAGGGCCCGTCAAAACTGCCTTTCGGCGTGTTGACGTTGACGTTGCCGATGATGGTGCGGATGTCGTCGATGTTCAGCCCATAGGCGGCGAGCGCGCGCGGGTTGAACTGCACGCGGATCGCCGGCCGATTGCCGCCGCTGATGCTGACCAGTCCGACTCCAGCCTGCTGCGATATTTTCTGCGCGAGACGCGTCTCGGCCAAGTCCTCGATCGTGGTCAGCGGCAGCGTCGTGGAGGTCACGGCAAGCGTCAG
The DNA here is from genome assembly GCA_963697785.1 of uncultured Alphaproteobacteria bacterium. Lineage (GTDB taxonomy): Bacteria > Pseudomonadota > Alphaproteobacteria > Rhizobiales > Beijerinckiaceae > Methylovirgula. Next base: position 266,113 of record OY969098.1, read on the forward strand.
GATTGGCGCGTCGGCCGGATTGATCTTCGCATAGACCGGCGGGTTCGGGAGATCGCTCGGCAGGAGGTTGTCGGCGGCATTGATTGCCGCCTGCACTTCCTGCTCGGCGACATCGAGGCTGAGGCTGAGGTCGAATTGCAGCGTGATGACCGAAGCGCCAGCCGAGCTCGCCGAGGTCATCTGATTAAGACCAGGCATCTCGCCGAGCTGGCGCTCGAGCGGTGCCGTCACCGACGAGGTCATCACCTCGGGGCTGGCGCCGGGATAGAACGTCTGGACCTGAATGGTCGGGTAATCCACCTCCGGCAGAGCGGAGAGCGGCAGAAACCGATAGGCGAACAGCCCGGAAAGCAGGATCGCCGCCATGATCAGAGAGGTCGCGACCGGCCGCAGAATAAAAGTTTGCGACGGATTCATCGCGCCGGTTCTCCTCGGCCTCGTAAGCTCACTGGGCTTTATGCCGATGCATGTGGGTCGGCGGCGCCGGGCCGCCGTTCTTGCCCGTGCCCGCGCTCGGGATCATTACACGCGCGCCGTCGCTGAGGCGGTCGGTGCCGTCGGTGACGACGCGGTCGCCGGGCTTAAGACCGGAGAGAATTTGGACCATGCCATTGTCGCTCGGCCCGAGCGTCAGGGGGCGCACCGACACCGTACTGTCCGGATTGACGATATAGACGTAAGTCCCTGGCGCGCCGCGTTGAATGGCGGCAATCGGCGCGGTAACGACGTTCTTCAAGGTTCGTACCAACACGCGCACGTTCACGAACTGGTTGGGGAAGAACGCATTGTCGGGGTTCGGAAATTCGGCGCGGAATTTGACCATTCCCGTGGTCGTGTCGATCTGGTTATCGAGAGCCGTGATTTTTCCGGTCCCAAGTTTGGTGACATTGGCGCGGTCATACGCCGTCGCAGTGAGGACCGCGCCGGCGTTCGTCTGCGCGGTGACGTCGGGAATATTGTCTTCGGGAAGTGAAAAGATGACCGAGATCGGCTGCAACTGCGTGAGCACCGCGAGGCCGGTGGTGTCGGTCGTCTGCACGTAGTTGCCGGGATCGACGAGACGCAGGCCAACTCGGCCGGTAACCGGCGAAATGATGTGGCAATAGACGATGTTGAGCTTCTCCTGGTCGATCTCGGCCTGGTCGAGCTGCACCGAGCCCTCGTACTGCTTGACAACGTAGACTTGGTCTTCGGCCTGCTGCCGGGCGATCGAATTCTGATTGACCAGGGTTTGATAGCGGGCGAGATCCATCTTTGCCTGTTCGAGCAGGCCCTGGTCGTGCGCCAACTGGCCCTCGTATTGCTGTTGCAGAAGCTGATAGGGCCGCTGATCGATTTGCGCCAGAAAATCGCCTTTCTTCACCATCTGCCCTTCTTGAAAGGCGACCTGCATGAGCTGACCGTTGATCTGCGTTTTCACGGTAACGGTCTGCAGCGGCGTCACCGTTCCCAATCCGTTATAGATGATGCGGATGTCTCCGGTGCCGACGGTTGCGGCTCCGACGGACTGCGGCGCCGAAGCGGCGCGTTCGGAACGCGACGGCTGCGGGCTTGGTGCGAGCACGCGATAGGCGCCGTAGGCGAGCCCGATGACCACGAGCAGGCCGATGATAAATCCGATGATCCGCCGGCGCGGCTTGGCGGGCTGCGTGGGCGACGGTGGTTCGGCGGGCGCGGTTTCCGGCGCTTGCGGCGCGACCTTCTCGCGGACAAGCGGTTCGCCGGGCGGCGGCAGTTCGCCGGCGATTTTTTCGCGAGCCGGCAGCGCGGGCGGTGGATCCTTGGGGCCAGGATCCTGCGATTGGCGACGCTTGTCGACTTTCTCGTCCATTCGTCTCATCCGTTCGCCCGATCCGGGCGATCAATTGCCGGCAGAAAATTGGACCCGGAGCGGGGCGGTTAAACCCGGCACGTCCGCCGTTCGCGATCCTGCGTTAGCCGTGGTCTCATGGGACCGCGCCAAGGTCGTTTCTCACCCGACCTTGCAACGAACATTCTACAAACTATGCCATTAACCTATACTTCCAATCCAATCCGAGGGCGCCGGCCGGGCAGGGCGACTTTATCCCCTTGCTTCCATGTGCGAAAAAGGCAAATTACTTCTTAGTGACCTAGAAGGGCCGAGCAGCCCGTGAATTCCTTCCTCAGAGCGGAGGGGTGAGCGTCGGCACTTTCGAGAGGCCGTTGAGGTCGGGCAGGAGCGAAGCGTCCCATCCCCCGCCCAGCGCCTCAATCAGTGCCACGCTCGCGATGAAAAGGCTCTGCCGGATGTTGAGCGCGGTGACCTCATCGGCCAACTGTGTTGCTTGCGCCGTGACCACGGTTGTGAAGGAAACGGTCCCGGCCTGGTATTGGTTCAAATAGACTTCTACCGCTACGGTTGCCGCTTTCACCGCCTCTTCCTCGGTGGCGAGTTCTTTTTGGAGGATCCGCAGCGCGGCAAGTTCATCTTCGACCTGCTCGAAGGCAGTGAGCACAGTTTGCCGGTAGTTGGCGACGCTCCCTTCATAGACCGCCCGCGCCGCAGCAAGTTGCGAGTTGAGTAGGCCGCCATCGAAAATCGGCTGCGAGGCGCTGCCGGCGATCGACCAGGCTTCATTCGCAACCGTGATCGGCAGCGGCGTGACCCCGCTGTAACCGAACATGCCCGTCAAGCTGATGGTGGGGTAGAAATTGGCGACTGCTACGCCGATCAGCGCGTTCTCCTCTTGCAGCGTGCGCTCGGCGGCGGCGATGTCCGGACGCCGTTCCAGCAACACCGAGGGAACGGTGACAGGAATGTGCGGAATGTTCCTGGCGAGAATGCCGACTCTCATCGACAGATCGGCCGGCGGCCGGCCGATCAACACCGCGATTGCATGTTCGTATTGGGCTCGAACAACTCCCACGGCGATTGCTTGCGCCTCGGTGTTGAGGACTTCCGTCTGCGCAGCGCTGAGGTCGGCCTGCGACGCGGTGCCGGCGTTATATTGATTGCGGGTGATGTCGAGCGTCTTCTTGTAGGCGACGACCGTCGCATCGTAGAGCGCGACCAGCGAGTCGGAGGCGCGGAGGTTGAAATAGGCCGTTGCGAGCGCGGCTTGCTCGGAAAGTTTGGCGTTCTGCAAGTCGGCGGCGCTCACCTGCGCGGCGGCCGCATTGCTTTCGACGCTGCGCCGGATGCGGCCCCAGACGTCGATATCCCAAGTCGCGTTAGCGACCGGGTTGAATACCACGTTCGTGAACGAACGGCCGATGGTGATGCCGTTGCTGACTGACGTGCCCGAACCTTGGTGCGAGTAGGTGACGCTGTCGTTGCCGGTGACCGTCGGAAAATAGCCCGCCTGCGTCTCGCGGATGAGGGCGACCGCCTGGTCATAGGCCGCGAGTTCGGCCTTGACCGTCTCATTCGAAATCTCGACTTGGCTCATCAGCGAGGAGAGCCTCGGATCCTTGTAAAGCGACCACCACGCGCCGCGATCGAGCGTGTCGCTCGGATTGGTGATCTTCCAGCCTTTCGCTTCCTTGAACTGCGCCGAAGTCGGCGCCGCAGGACGCACGTAATCCGGCCCGACAGTACATGCGGAAATTCCGGCGAACAGAGCAAGCGCCGCGAACGGCAATATTCCGGGCGGGAGAGGATGCTGCGACGGCCAATCCAAGGGTTGCGACCCGTCTGCGCGGCGCCGAAACCCGAAATGCCATCGCGGCGTCTCGATCGGCAGTAATTCTCCATCGCACTCCCGAGAACGAGTTGGCAAGATTGCCCCCGGTGGAAAAGTCGCGCGCTAGCCTAACAGACGAAATTTCCCGCAATTTCAAAAGCCTGTGATTGTTCTGTTTTTGCAACTCGCAAGCTGAACTTGTAAAGGCGGCGCGGGCTGAGCATTTGCGGCGCCGAAGCCGGAGTGAAGAGCGATATTGAGTCGGAGCACGCGGCGCGTCCGTAAGTCTATGCCGCGTGGCAGACGGCCTCGATATTGTTTCCATCTGGGTCGATAACGAACGCCGCGTAGTAATGGGGATGATAGTCCGGACGCAGACCGGGTTTGCCGTTGTCGCGGCCGCCGGAGGCGAGCGCCGCCTCATAAAATGCCTGCACCGCCGCGCGCGTCGGACTGGCGAAGGCGAGATGGATGGACGATCTCGCCTCATCCCAGGTGCCAATCCACAATGCCGGTTTCTGGTCCCGGCCGAAGCCGGCAGCCTCGTCGAACTCGACGAGCTTTTCATATCCGAGCGGCGCTAAGACTTTTTGATAGAATTTGGCAAGCGCGGCGAATTTCTTGGTGCGGATTCCAACGTGATCGAGCATCGGACCTCTCCTCTTTGCAGACGCAAAGATTGTTGGCGCGTTTGGCGGCCAAAATAAGCCTGGCGACGTAATTCCCCTCGCGCCGGGCGGCCTCGAAAATATAGTTGCTCCGACGACAAGGATTAAGGACGGTTCCTGTGGATTGAGCGCCCGGCGCACGAAGGCCGGCAGACGTACGAGCAACTGAGAACCTGAAGGAGAGACACATGGACGCCCACGTGAAGGATGTCGTGCGCGAAATGACCAAGGCGTCGGACGAAGAACGGATCTCATTCCCGGAAGTGGTGAAGAACCTAATGGCGGCCGGCGTCGAGCGCTATCATGCCGATTTCATCACCTCCACCCGCACCTATTATCTGCCGGACGGCAGTTTCGAGGTGGTGCATGGCCATAAGCCGAGCGTCCCGGCGCAAAAGTTCTCGGCAGAGGGCGTAGAAAAGGCGCTGCGCGCGATCCAGGCGCAGAAAATCCAATATCTGGAATTCTGCGCGCGGATCGCGGCCGCGGGCTGCGTCGGCTACATGGTCAGTTTGGCGGGCCGTCGCGCTCTCTACTATGGCCGTACGAACGACACCTACGTCGAGTGGTTTCCGGGGGCGAAGCCGTGACTGGAAGCATCCTGAGACCAAGAAATCCCTTCAACGCTGGTACGAGATTGCGAGCGCCGCCGAATGGACTTCGCCAAATGACCTGATGCTCTCGTTCCCGAAAGCCGTAGTGTTGAACAGTGAACGCGTCAAATTTGAAGTCGCTGGCAGCGATTATCGCTTGATCGTTGCGTTCAAATATCGGTCCAAGATTGGGTTCATAAAGTTCATCGGTACGCACGCCGAATATGACGCAATCGATGCGCTCACCAATCCGTCCGATCACTAGCGACGAAGACCACACCCGCGCTTTTGCCGCCGCCGAGAAGCTTTGGGATGCGCCGGAGGATAGCATCGAGAGCCAAGAGCTTGACGCCCTCGCCACGCTGATCGATGCCTACGAGCGCAAGCGCTGGCCCGTTGCAGCATCCGATCCGATCGAGATCATTGAATATGCAGTCGCCGAACTCGGCCGAAGCCAAGCCGGGCTTAGCGAGATCGTTGGGTCTCGCGCGCGAGCCTCAGAGCTTCTGAGCCGCAAACGCGGCCTTGACAATCGAGATGATCGACAAGATCGGCAAGGCCTGGGGAATCCCTCGCCAGTTACTAGCGGTGCCGTACCAGCTCAAGAAGAATGCGCCGCGTCGCGGTCGCAACATTCGTGGGAAAAAGATTGCCGCGCGAAAAGTGCCGATGCGTAAGCGCGCCTAAACTGACTGTATCGATCAATCCGGTTGATAAGGAAACGATGCAGCGAGTTGCGTGCCGGGAGGGATTCGAAGCCCCAACTCCCAATTAACCGCTGCGCCGCATCGACAGGTCCCGGATCGCCCATTGTGCAGAGCCGTGACGGATTCCGAAGCGATTATATGCGTTTTTTATGATTGAGAGCCCGAAGAGCTCTCGATCCTATATGCCGTCTTCCTCATATACTGGCGCGTGAACGATCGATGTGAGGCGGCGAGACCTTCGCAAAACCGCTTCCTAGTCCGGCAGAGGTCACGCGCATGTTCGATCTGCTTTATCTCGCAATTGGGGTCGGCGCCTTCCTGATCGTCACGCTTTACGTCTTCGTTTGCGACAGGCTGTGAGGCGAACATGATCATCGATTATGGGCTCGGCGCCTTGGCCGTGCTCTTCATCCTCGCCTATCTGGTCTACGCGCTCGTTCGTCCCGAGCGGTTCTGAGGAGAGCCGGCATGACTCTGAGCGGCTGGATTCAGATCGCGCTCTTTGCGGTGCTGGTCACCGCGCTGGTGAAGCCGTTCGGCGCCTATATGACGCGCGTCTTTAACGGCGAGCGCAGCTTCCTTTCGCCCGTCCTCCAACCGGTCGAGCGACTCATCTATCGCATTTGCGGCGTCGACGAGCGCCAGGAACAGCATTGGGTGACGTATGCGATCGCCATGCTGTTCTTCGGCGCGGCGGGATTTGTGGTGCTTTATGGGTTACAGCGGCTGCAAGGCGCGCTGCCGTTCAATCCGCAAGGCTTAGGACCCGTCGAACAGAGTTCATCCTTCAACACGTCCACAAGCTTCGTCACCAACACCAACTGGCAATCCTATGTGCCCGAGACGACCATGAGCTATCTCACGCAGATGGTGGGGCTCACCGTCCATAACTTCGTCTCGGCGGCAACCGGCATCGCGCTTGCCATCGCGCTGGTGCGCGGCTTCGCGCGCCGCTCGGCGCAAACTCTCGGCAATTTCTGGGTCGATCTGACGCGCTGCGTTCTTTACATCCTGCTGCCGATCTCGATCCTCATCGGCCTGTTTTTCGTTTGGCAGGGCATGCCGCAGAATCTGAACGCCTATACGGAGGCAACGACGCTCGAAGGCGCTAGGCAGGTGATCGCGCAAGGACCGGTCGCTTCGCAAGAAGTCATCAAGATCATAGGCACCAACGGCGGCGGCTTCTTCAATGCCAATTCAGCCCACCCATATGAGAATCCCAATGCCATCACCAATCTCGTGGAGATGGTGCTGATCTTTTCGATCGGTGCCGCGCTGACCAACGTGTTCGGCCGCATGGTCGGAAATCAGCGCCAGGGTTGGGCGATCTTCGCCGCGATGGGTCTGCTCTTCCTGGCCGGCGTCACCACCGTTTATCATTCGGAAGCGCCCGGAAATCCGGCCTTCGCCGCGCTTCACGTCGATCAAGCTTCCTCGGCCTTGCAGTCCGGGGGCAACATGGAAGGCAAGGAGGTGCGCTTCGGCATCGCCAACTCGGCCCTTTTTACGACGGTGACGACCGATACGTCCGACGGCGCGGTCAACGACATGCACGACAGTTTGATGCCGCTCGGCGGGATGGTGCCGATGGTCAACATCATGCTTGGCGAGATCATCTTCGGCGGCGTCGGCTCGGGCCTCTACGGCATGCTGATCTTCGCCGTTCTCGCGGTGTTCATCGCCGGCCTCATGGTCGGCCGCACGCCGGAATATCTCGGCAAGAAGATCGATGCGAAGGAAGTGAAAATGGCAATGCTTGCCATTCTCATCCTGCCGTTCTCGATCCTCGGCTTCACCGCGCTCGCAACCGTGCTGCCCGCAGGTCTCGCCGGCCCGGCCAATGCCGGCCCGCACGGGTTCAGCGAAATCCTCTACGCCTACACTTCGGCGACGGGGAACAACGGCAGCGCGTTCGCCGGCATTTCCGCGAACACTCCCTACTACAACACCACGATGGGGCTCGCCATGTACATCGGCCGATTCCTCATGATCGTGCCGATGCTGGCGATCGCCGGATCGCTTGCGACGAAAAAGATCGTGCCCACCTCGGCGGGAACCTTTCCGACCGATAGCGGCCTCTTCGTCGGCCTGCTCATTGGCGTCATCGTCATCACCGGCGGCCTCATTTACTTCCCCGCCGTTTCGTTGGGTCCGCTCGTCGAGCATCTCGCGATGAACGCCGGCACGCTCTACTGATCCCGAGGCACAGCATGGAACTCAAGCGCAAACGCTCTTCCGTCGCCAACGCGGCGGACCCGCAGATCCTCGTCGGCGCCATCGTCGAATCGTTTAAGAAGCTCGACCCGCGCCTTCTCATTCGCAACCCCGTGATGTTCACGGTCGAGGTCGTGGCGGCGCTCGTCACGATCCTCTTCTTCCGTGATATCGCCGCCGGCCGCGGTCATTACGGTTTTGCGTTTCAGATCATCCTCTGGCTCTGGTTTACGATTCTCTTCGCCAATTTCGCCGAGGCCGTCGCCGAGGGCCGCGGCAAGGCGCAGGCCGCGACGCTGCGGCGGAGCAAGACGGAAGCCAACGCCAAATTGCTTTCCAGTGGGGAAAAAGCAAACGGTGCGTGGCGCTCCGTGCCCGCCACGTCCCTGAAGCCCGGCGACATCGTGCTTGTCGAAGCCGGCGAATTGATTCCGAGCGACGGCGACGTAATCGAAGGCGTCGCCTCGGTCAACGAATCGGCGATCACCGGCGAGTCGGCGCCCGTGATCCGCGAGAGCGGCGGCGATCGCTCGGCTGTGACCGGCGGTACCTTGGTGATCTCCGACTGGATCAAGGTGAAGATTACCGCCGCGCAGGGCTCGACCTTTCTCGACCGCATGATCAGCCTCGTCGAAGGCGCGGCGCGGCAGAAGACCCCGAACGAGATCGCGCTCAACATCCTGCTCGCCGGGCTCACGATCATTTTCGTCTTCGCAGTGGCGACCATTCCGAGCTTCGCCGCGTATGCGGGCGGAAGGCTGACGGTCCTCGTGCTCGTCGCTCTATTCGTGACCTTGATCCCGACGACCATCGGCGCGCTTCTCTCGGCAATCGGCATCGCCGGCATGGATCGGCTGGTGCGCTTCAACGTGCTCGCCATGTCAGGCCGCGCCGTCGAGGCGGCGGGCGACGTCGATACCTTGCTGCTCGACAAGACCGGCACGATCACGCTCGGCAACCGCCAAGCGACGGCGTTCGTTGCGCTGACCGGCGTCAAGGAAACGGAACTCGCCGACGCGGCGCAGCTCGCCTCGCTCTCCGACGAGACCCCCGAGGGGCGCTCGATCGTCGTTCTCGCCAAAGAGAAACACGCGCTCAGAGGGCGCGACATGAGCACGCTCAAGGCAACGTTCATCCCGTTTTCCGCGCAGACCCGGATCAGCGGCATCGATACGGCGGATTCTTCGATCCGCAAAGGCGCGGTCGATGCGGTTCTCGCTTATGTCCGCACTGTGGCCGCGTCGGTGCCGGAATCCGTGGCCCGCGAACTGACGGCAAAATCCGACGAGATAGCCAAGTCCGGCGGTACGCCGCTCGCCGTCGCCAAGGACGGCCGGCTGCTCGGCATCATTCACCTGAAAGACATCGTGAAGGGCGGCATTCGCGAGCGGTTCCATGAGCTCCGCCGCATGGGCATCCGCACCGTGATGATCACCGGCGACAACCCGCTGACGGCCGCGGCGATCGCCGCGGAAGCAGGCGTCGACGATTTTCTCGCCCAGGCGACGCCGGAAGCGAAGCTGAAACTCATCCGCGCCGAGCAGGCGCAGGGCAAACTCGTCGCCATGTGCGGCGACGGCACCAACGATGCGCCGGCGCTCGCCCAGGCCGATGTCGGGGTCGCCATGAATACCGGCACGATGGCGGCGCGCGAGGCTGGCAACATGGTCGATCTCGACAGCGATCCGACCAAGCTCATCGAGATCGTCGAGATCGGCAAACAGCTTCTGATGACGCGCGGCGCGCTGACCACATTCTCGATCGCCAACGACGTGGCGAAATATTTTGCCATCATCCCGGCGATGTTCATCTCCTTTTATCCGCAGCTCCAGGCGATGAACATCATGCGCTTACATTCGCCGCAGAGCGCGATTCTCTCGGCGATCATCTTCAACGCGCTGATCATCATCGCGCTCGTGCCTTTGGCGCTGAAAGGCGTCGCCTACCACCCGGTGGGGGCGGCAAACATCTTGCGGCGAAACCTGCTGGTCTACGGCGCCGGCGGGATCGTCGCGCCGTTCATCGGCATCAAGCTGATCGACATGGCGGTCTCCGCCATCGGCCTGGCGTGAGGAAAGCGATATGTCGAAGCAAATCCGTCCAGCCGTATTGATGATCGTCGTCATGACAATCATCACCGGCTTGCTCTATCCGCTGGGCATGACCGGTATCGCACAAGCGATCTTCCCGCGTCAGGCGAACGGCAGCCTGATCGAACGGGATGGGAAGATTATCGGATCCGCGCTCATCGGGCAGAATTTCACGAGCGACAAATATTTCCACGGCCGGCCCTCGGCGACGACCGAACCTGATCCGAAAGATCCAACGAAGACGATTCCTGTGCCCTACGCGGCGGACAATTCGACAGGCTCCAATCTCGGGCCGACCTCGAAGGCCCTCGTCGACCGGGTCAAAGGAGACGCCGCCAAATTGCAGGCCGAGAACCCCGGCGTGCCGATTCCGGTCGATCTGATCACGACCTCGGCGAGCGGTCTCGATCCGGATATCACGCCGGCGGCGGCGCTCTTTCAGGTGCCGCGCGTCGCCAAGGCGCGCAAGTTGTCCGAGGACCGCCTGCGCGCGCTCGTCGAAGCGCACGTCGAGCCGCGCTTCCTCGGCATCATCGGCGAGCCGCACGTCAACGTTCTAAAGCTCAATCTCGCTCTCGACGGCTTGAGAAACGGATAAACCGGCGGCCTTGCGGCTAGCAAGTACGACTGTGGCCACCGTTGCGAGGAACGAAGCGACGGAGCAATCCGGAACTGGCGCAGCGAAACTGTTCTGCTTCGCTCCCTCGCCATGACGCTGAGGAGCCGATTGGTGTAAGGTGCCGGCATGATGGACACACGCGAACAAGGCGAACGGCGTCCTTCGCCGGAGGCCTTGCTGCAGGAAGCGCAGAACGGCGCGCGCGGGCGGCTGAAGATTTTTCTCGGCGCCGCGCCGGGCGTCGGCAAGACCTATGAAATGCTGCTTAACGCCCAGGCCAAACGCCGCGAGGGCCTGGATGTCGTGGTCGGCGTGGTGGAAACCCATGGCCGCGAGGAAACCGAGGCGCTTCTCGCCGGCCTCGAAGTCCTGCCGCGGCGGATGGTAAGATATAAGGGCCGCGTCCTTGCCGAGATGGATCTCGACGCCATCTTGGTGCGCCATCCGCGCCTGGTGCTCGTCGACGAGCTTGCCCACTCCAATGCGCCGGGAAGCCGCCATCCCAAACGCTATCTCGACGTCGAAGAGATCCTTGCCGCCGGCATCGATGTCTATACGACGCTCAACATCCAGCATGTAGAAAGCCTGGGCGATGTCGTCGCACGCATCACCCGCATCAGGGTGCGCGAGACGGTTCCCGATTCGATCATCGACCACGCCGACGACGTCGAAGTCGTGGATTTAACCCCTGAGGACCTGATCGCCCGCTTGCACGAGGGAAAAGTGTACGTGCGCGAACAGGCGGCGCGTGCCACCCAGAACTATTTCTTGCCGGGCAATCTGACCGCCTTGCGCGAACTCGCGTTGCGCCGCACCGCGCAACGGGTCGATGAGCAAATGGTCGATTACATGCGCTCGCATGCGATCGGCGGCCCTTGGCCGGCGGGCGAGCGTGTGCTCGTCTGTGTCAATGGCGCGTCCGGCGGTCCGGCGTTGGTGCGGCTGGCGCGGCGCATGTCCGATCGGCTGCGGGCGCCCTGGACGGCGATCCACGTCGAAACGGCCCGTGAGGCGCGCGCCGACGAGGCCGAGCGCAGCCAGATCGCCGAGGCCTTGCAGCTTGCGGGGCGCCTTGGCGGCACCCCAATCACGCTGCCCGGCGAGGACGCCGCCGCCGCGATCATCGACTATGCCCAATCGCATAATTTCACACACATTCTCGTCGCGCACGCGAGCCGGGCGCATTGGCTCGATCTGCTGCGCGGATCGGTAACGCAAAGGCTCATTCGCAATGCCGGCGGGATCAGCATCCACGTCGTCGCGCCCGAGCCGGCGCGTCGGAGCGCGAAGCCGCCGCACGGCTCGAGCGCCGCGCCGGCGAACTGGGCCGCCTATGCCGGAAGCATCGGTTTTGTAACGGCGGCGTGCATCGCGGCGCTCATTCTGCGCCAGACCTTCGCCGTCTCGAACCTGGCGCTCGTCTTTCTCGTCGGCGTTCTGATGAGCGCGGTCAATTTTGGCTTGTGGCCGTCGCTCTTCGCCTGCCTTGTGAGCGTGCTCGCTTTCAACTTTTTCTTCCTGCCGCCGCTCTATACATTCACGATTGCCGATCCCGAAAATGTCGTCGCCCTGTTCTTCTTCGGCGTGGTCGCGGTCATCGCCAGCAATCTCATGGCGCGGCTGCGCACCCAGGCGATCGCGGCGCAGCGGCGGGCGCGGATCACCGAAGAACTCTATCTCTTCAGCCGCAAGCTCGCCGGCGCCGCCGATCTCGACGGGGTATTGTGGGCGACGGTCTACCAGATCGCGCTACTCCTCAAGGTGCGGGTCGTGCTGCTGCTGCCCGAAGAGGGCAGGCTGGCGCTAAAGGCGGGATTTCCGCCGGAAGACCAGCTCGACGAGGCGGATCTCGCCGCCGCGCAATGGTGCTTCGAGAAGAACCAGGCGGCAGGCCGTGGCGCCGATACGTTGCCGGGCGCCAAGCGCCTGTTCGCGCCGATGCGGACCGGCCGCGGCGCCGTCGGCGTCATCGGCATCGACTCGGATCGCACCGGCCCCTTGCTGATGCCGGAAGAGAGCCGACTGCTCGACTCCCTCTCGGACCAAGCAGCGCTGGCAATCGAGCGCATCCATCTCGCCCGCGACATCGCCATGGCGCGGCTCGCCGCCGAGACGGATCGGCTGCGCCAAGCGCTACTGACGTCGATTTCGCATGATCTGCGCACCCCGCTTGCCTCGATCATCGGTTCGGCGAGCAGTCTCGTCGCGCATGGCGAGGAACTCGATCCGCATGTGCGGATCGCGCTGCTGCGGATCATTCAGGAAGAAGCCGAGCGGCTCAACCGTTTCATCGGCAATCTCCTCGACATGACGCGGCTCGAAACCGGCTCGCTCGCGCCGCGGTCCAGTCTCGCCGATCTCTCCGATGTTGTTGGCGCGGCCCTGCAAAGGGCGCAGAGAATCCTGAGCGATCATACGGTCGAGATTGCCTTGGAGCCAGGATTGCCGATGCTCTCGCTCGACGTGGTTCTGATGGAGCAGGTTTTGTTCAATCTTCTCGATAACGCCGCCAAATATGCGCCGCCGGGCTCGAAAATCGCGATCAGCGCGCGGCGGGATGGCGACGGCGTACGCCTCGAAATCGCCGACGAAGGCGAGGGAATTCCGCAAGCCGAGTGCGAGCGGATTTTCGACAAGTTCTTCCGCGTGCACCGCGCCGACCGGCAGCGCGTCGGCACCGGGCTTGGGCTTGCGATCTGCCGCGGTTTCGTCGAAGCGATGGGCGGAACGATCACCGCCGGCAACCGAACGGACCGCGCCGGCGCGATCTTCACGTTGCGGCTGCCGATTCCGGCGGCGCAATCCGCCGAGATCCCGGCATGAGTACGCTCGCAGGCCAGCTCCGCGTCCTTGTCGTCGACGACGAGCCGGCGATCCTCCGTTTCCTGCGGCCAAGCCTCGCCACGCAGGGCTACGTCGTCTCCGAGGCGAAGGATGGGCGCAGTGCGCTCGATGCCATCCGCCGTAAATCGGCCGACGTGGTTGTTCTCGATCTTGGGCTGCCGGACATGGATGGACTCGACATCATCCGGCAGTTGCGCGGCGCCGGCGAGACTTTGCCGATCATCGTGCTCTCAAGCCGCGAGACGGAGGACGCCAAGGTGAAGGCGCTCGATCTCGGCGCCGACGATTACGTGACAAAGCCGTTCGGCATCGACGAGCTGCTCGCCCGGATCCGTGCCGCGCAGCGCCATCGACTTCAACAGCAAGGCGAGAAGGCAATCTTCCGCAGCGGCGATCTCTCGGTCGATCTCGTGCGCCGCATCGTGACGGTGCGCGGCCAGGAAGTGAAGTTCTCGCCGCGCGAGTACGACGTTCTGAGGCTCCTTGTCGCCCATGCCGGCAAGGTGCTCACGCACCGTTTCCTGCTGCATGAAGTCTGGGGCGGCGATGTCGACGTTCAATATCTGCGGATCTACGTCCGAGCGCTGCGGCAAAAGATCGAAGTCGATCCCGAGCGCCCCTCGCATATTCTCACCGAAACCGGCGTCGGCTATCGCCTGCGCTTGCAGGACTGAGCCGGCGTAGCTGAAATCGGACTGCGCTGTTACAAGGCGCCAATTCCGGGGGAACTATGGATATTGCTGAACTACTTCCCGAAGATCACGTGGTCGTCTCGCTGCACGTCAGCGACAAGGCGCAGCTTCTTCAGGAACTCGCACGGCGCGCCGCGGCGGTTTCGAACGTATCGCAAACGCAAATCCTCGCTGCGCTCGAGGCCCGCGAAAAACTCGGCTCGACCGGGCTCGGCGAGGGATTCGCGCTGCCGCATGCGTCTATCGAAGGGCTCGATCGGTTCGTCGGGCTCTTCGCCACGCTGGTGCGCCCCATCGCCTATGACGCCGTCGACGAGAAGCCGGTCGATCTCGTCTTCCTGCTTCTCATCCCGACCAAGGTAGCCGGCGAATATATGACGATCTTGGCCGCCATTTCGCGCCGCATGCGCGATCAAGACTTCACAAATAGGCTGCGTAAGAGCGTGGACAAGGCAACTCTTCGCGAACTGCTTGCCGGTGGCTGAGAAGTTGCGATGATCGATTTGCATTGGGAAGCCGATATACGCGCGAGCGCTGAGCGGGTCTTTTGGCTGCTTGCCGAACTGCGCGAATATGACCGTTGGCTGCCGAGGTCATCCGCATTCCGCGGCACAATCAACATCTCCGAAGGCCCAATCGCGGTCGGCACGACCTATATCGAGCCGGGACCATTCGGCGTGCGCCACGGCAACGTCACGGAATTTGTCCCGCCGACCCGCCTTTGCTTCGAACAGCCGATGACGGCAAAGCCAAAAGCTCTGGGCACGATCGGCATTCGACTTTTCCACACACTCACTTCTGGGATCGATACGGTTCGTCTACGCCGCGAATTGCATCTCGAACCACATGGACCGGTGAAGATTGTCACGCCGCTCGTGGTACTCGCATTCCGCGCCGAGAATGCGCGGATGATGAAGATGCTGAAAGCCTTCGCTGAGAGTACGGCGGATTGAGCGTGAGCACGCTTTATCGTCATCGGCTGGCCGAACGACAGAGCTGCTTCCCCTCGCTCTTGTGAAGGGGAGACCAGATTTCGGCTGTCAGCGTCGCCTTTGCATTATAGACTATGGCCCTGCCTACCCTTATCGGGGCAGCATGCGCTCTTTCCACGTCTTCGGGGTGCAAGCCTTCAATACGCTCGGGGCGGTTCCCGGGGGAAGACGTCAAGTTTCGGACTCTGAATGGACGCGGGCGTGGAAGCAGGCATGGAGCTGGAACGGGCTGTGGGACTGAAGGCGGATGGGTCGGTCCGGCTGCCGGAGCGACGCGCCGCCGTCAGTTCGATCCTGCTCAAGCTCGCGGCCATGGGAGTCCGGATCCCGGCCGCCAACGGCGACGAGGAGGTGCTCCACCTGGCGGGCGATCTCTTCGCGCGCTACCGCGAGCAGACCCGGCTGCTCTCCCACCATCTCTGCCCCGCCGATGGGCGAATCCAGCATTACATCGACGGGCTCCTCGCGGCCGCCGCGGCCCCCGAGCCCGTGCGCCTGCCCGCGGAGACCTTCATTCTCGACCACTACGGGCTGGCTCGGGAGCTATCGCTCCCGGTAGACGGGGACACTTGGCACAGTGAGCTCGTGTCGAGCTACCGGCTCGACAATGGCGTCCTGCACAACCCGGTCAACGACCGCCGCACCACGCAGGGGGTCTTTCACGTGGCCGAGGGCGGGCTTCCGATTCCGGCGGATAAGACCCGCGTGCCGCTCGCCATCTATGTCCGCCTGCTCGCGGAGGCGCTTCGGCCGCCGGCCGAGCTCCTGCGCCTGCCGTTCACCGCGATCTGGCCCGAGCCGGTAGAGACGATGGTCTCGCTGCTGCTGCGGCCGCTCGTCTGTCCCGCGGTGCCGGAGATCTCGCCCGAAAAGCGCATGGAGGTCCGCTATTTCGTCCCCGGCGGACTGGTCTCGAACCTCGACTTTGTGGAGAGCATCTTCGGCAACGCCGGAGATCCCTATCTCCCGGCCAACGATGCCGCGCTCGACGTGGACGGCTGGACCGGCCACAGCGGCTGCGTGATCCTGGCGCCGCATCTCACGCGATTGAAGAAGAAGGACATCGGCCTCCCGCAGGCGCGCGACGCCACCCAGGCTGAGCGCGCCGCGGGCATGTGCTGGACCGACGAGAACGAGCCGTACAACGAGGGTCGGCCGTTCAAAATCACCTCGCGTGACATGAACGGCGTGATGGTGACCATTCTGGCCGACAACTACTTCGGCTACTGCAAGAAGGAAGTGAAGACCCAGATCGGGTACAGCGCGAACCTGTTCGGCGGGGCCGAAGAGGAGCACGCCGGCGGGGCGCTGGCGTTCGCGACTTTCAGCCTGGGCGATCGGTTCGTCCCGGATCTCGTGCGGATCGCGAGCGCCAAGCAGCACCGGTTCGCGGAGGTGCTCGAGCTCGTGGGGGAGCGCGCGAAGTTCCACCCGTCGGGCTACGCGACTGACGCGATTTATCCCGAAATCCACTACATGCCGGAGGACATGGAGATCGACATCCGCCGCCAGGAAATCACCTGGACCAGGCACGGCCACGCGCAGCACCTGAAGCTGCTGCCTGGCCGGATCTACATCCATCCGAGCGGTTACAAGGTCCGCATGGCCAAGTATGGAGGGGCACCGAGCTGGCGGCTGATTGGCACGGTGCCCGAGGGCGCGTTCTGCCACAAACCCTGCACGGTCTCCGGCGGCGGCAAGTCGGAAATCAGCAAAAGCCTGGTGGACGCCGTGCTGCCGGGGTCGTTCTACGTGCGCAACTTCGAGGAGGACATGGCGCTGGTCGAGAAGATCTTCGGCCGGGACTACGATGACGCACGCCTGCCCGACCTGCGCGGCGGCAACGGCGGCGCTCCTTCGCGGCCGATTCTGTCGCCTGAGCGTTCGCTCGGCTCGGTGATCAAGCTACTTACACCCAATTCCGCCGAGTTCACACCCAAGTACAACGCCTGGCTCGAGAGCATCCCGAACTACGTGCGAGCGCTTGTGTTCGTCATCAAGCGCTTCTACTGGCCCGAGTGGGGCGAGGATTGGCGTCAACACTTCAGTGTGGACATCATCAACGGCGCCCCCGGGCACGAACTCAAATACCAGGGGCGGAAACTCGTTGCCAACTACCTCCGGATCGGCCGCCAAGAGGACGGTGCCTGGCGGACCTACAAGCTGAGGCAGGACTTCGTCGCGGCCGACAAGGTGCAGATGGAGGACGACATTACCGCCTCGGTGGTGGTTCCCGCACCGCGCCTAGTCGGACTGCCGGCCGAATACGATGGGCACCCGAGCCTCAAGTTGGCGCAGAACTGCGAGTTCAGGCTCTTCCAGCGGCCCGACGACGCGATTCATCCGGGGCTCGACCGGCAGACCGAAGAAGACATGGCGGCCCCCGGGCTCTTCTGCTCCAACTTTCAGCCGCTCACGCGCGAGGACGCCCAGCGCATCGTCGAGGACGTTGCGGTACAAGATGCCTTCACGCTCCCGATGCGCGAACACGTGGCCCGGAACGCCGCCCGCGCCGGCGAGGGCTATTCGATCTGTTCGGCAGAGCCTCGGCTCGTCGGTGGCAAGCCCACCAAGAACCCGCGTTATCTGCAGCTGCGGCCTGACCTCGCACGGCCGCGCGACCGCTACATCGCGGAAATGGGCGCCCGGCTCTATCGCCGCCTCCCGCTCGACGCGCCGGTGCTGTTTCCGGTGATCAGCGTGATGTCGGGCCGGCGGAACAACCGACCGGAGGAAGGTATCCGGCCGCTCTGCGTCTACGGGCCCATCCATTACCAAGAGCTGCCGGAACTGTTCATGGACTATGTGTGCTCGCTGACCGGCACGTCGCCCAGCACGACGGGCGCCGGATCCGAGGGCGCGCTCACCAAGGGACCGTTCAACGCCATCCAGACGACGCCTGATCTCAACAATGCGCTCGTCTCGATGCTGCTCACTGGGTACGCGGGCTTCAGCTCGGCCGCCGGCTTCATCGGCCCGCATCTGCGCGTGGACCACGACATCAGCCTACTGATCCCCGAGATCTGGTGCCGACTGTTCCCTCACGAGCGGGACCCCAAACGACTGATCGAGGCGGGGCATCTCGAGAAGCTCGAGGACTATAGCGTCGACGGAAGGCAGGTGCTGGCGAGCCGGCTTGGTTATCGCATCACGGCCAAATTCGTGCACACCTACTTCGGGCGTGTCTTCGACAATCCTACCGTGGTCTTCACGGACGAGATCCTCAAACCCGAACTTCAGGATCCGGCGGTGTTTGCCGACGGCGTCGACAATATCGTGGAAGCGCAGCAGCGCGTCGCGGAGGCATACTTCCAAGACGGCACGATCGACGACGCCTGCCCGCCGCTCAAGGCGCTGCTCCACATCATGGCGCGGGGAAGCTACGAGGGGAAAACCGCCAGCGATCCCGAGATACGGGCGCTCTTCACCCGCGAGGCGCTGCTTGCGAGCGACTGGTATCGCGAGCGCCTCGCGATAAAGCAGCAGTGGGACATGGCGCTCTGGGGGCGCCATGCTCGGAGCCTGACGGAGTTCCTGACGCGCGCCGGCCACCGTGAGGAGGCAAAGCGGCTCGGCATCGCCAGCCGGCTGGAGCACACACGCGCCGAGCTGGAGCGGGTGAGCGCGCCGGAGTATCTGACGGCGCTCGTCGGCACTATCGGCGCCGACCCGATCCATCGGCCGGCGCCCGGGCGCCCAGGCCGGACGCGAGGGGGTCCGCCAAAAAGCCTCTCCTGACGCTTGCCTAACTTGCAGATCGCATTTCCGTTTGACCCACAGATCCGCCCGCGAAACTTGATCGCCGATGTAACCGACCCTAAGGGCGTTTCACCTCGTGCAAGCCCAGAAGAATTCTGGCGCGCCCGGAGAGATTCGAACTCCCGACCCCTAAATTCGTAGTCTAGTGCTCTATCCAGCTGAGCTACGGGCGCGCGCCGTTCCGGTTGCCGAATCAAGCTGTTCTTTAGAGTGACCGGAAGCGATTGGCCCCCTTTAACGGCTCGCCGCGAGACTGGCAACCGGATCAGGTCCTGCCGCCCGCCGGGCGTTGCGGCAGAACAATCCGGAACCGCGCTCCCTCGTCTTCGCTGTCGGGTTCGAGGCCGATCCTGCCGCCGTTGGCACGGACGAGATCGGCAGCGATCGCCAGTCCGAGGCCGGAGCCACCGGGCCGCGCCGAATCCGAGAACGGCGTGAAAAGCTGCGCTCGGACACTGGGCGGTACGCCTGGGCCGGTGTCGGCGAGTTCGATCACCGAACCTGCGGCTGTTTGTTCGGCGCTAACCGTCACGCACGCCGGGCGGCCACGAGCGGGGCCGGCGCGGTCCAAGGCCTCAACTCCGTTGCGGATCAGGTTCATGAGTACGCGGAACATCTGTTCTGGATCGGCCCAGATTTCGAAATCCTCGGCAACCTTGTTGACGACCTTGACGCGCGCTGGGCCGCCGAGCGCGACCAACTCGGCCGCCTCCGCGACGATGGCGCGCAAGCCGACGAGGCGCGGCTTCGGCGCCTCGTCCGCCGCTCGCCCATAGGTCAGGATCGCTTGGCAGAAGCGGATAGCGCGATCGAGCGTGGCGACTAGCTTCGGCGCCAGCCGCTGCGCCAACGGATCGGTAACATTGGCGAGCCGATCGGAGAGCAATTGCGCCGCGGCCAGCATGTTGCGCAGATCGTGATTGATCTTGGCGACGGCGAGGCCAAGCGCGGCGAGATGTTTCTTCTGGTTGAGTTCGCGCACCAACGTATCTTGCATCGTCGCCAGGGCTTCTTCGGCGCAGCCGATCTCGTGCCGGCTGCCGGAAGGCACGATGATGCGAGCGGCGTTCTCGGGATCGGCGCCGAATTCGGTGATGTTGGTCGTGAGCCGGCGCATCGGGCGAAGCACCATGAAGTTGATTGCGCCAACCGCCAGACTGGCGACGATCGCCGCGATCGCGAGCGATATCCGCAAAATATGTGTCGCGAACTTATGCAGCGCCTCCGTCAGCGGCGCTTCGTTCATCGTCACTTCGATAGCGTCGCCGCCCATCGGGGCTTCGCCCATCACCGTGATCACCCGGCCCTTCGACGTATAGGTTCGATATGCCGCGGCGAGCGCGTCGAAGAAATTCGAGTGCTGCAAGTCGTAGAATTCGTCGACCCGCGGGGGCAGCGTCGTTGCGGCGAGAATCTGCCGCGCCCCATGGCTGTTCAGCACGATGATCCGGGCGCCGACGCTGTTGAGGAGTTCGCGCGACAACTGGTCCGACACCATAGCGCGGGGCGCCGCTTCCAGAACGAGAGCCGCGGTATACGCGGCGGCGAGCCGGTTGCGCAGCCAATTTTCGCGATAATTGGCGACGATCGGCACGTAGATGATGATTTCCGCCGCCATGATGAAGGCGACGACCGAGATAAGCGTGCGGGTAGCAAGCCCAAAGTGTGGCCGCCGCCCGGCAAAGCCTTGCGCATTGCCCCCCGCGTCGTCGGGACGCTTTGGCTGGATGGTGACGAAATCCCGCATGGGGCTCCTACCGGATCAGACGAGAGCGCAACCAAGCTTTGCCGAGTTGCGGCGCCGATGCAAGCGCCGCCGTCCGGCACGCCTGCGTCAGGGTGGCAGCGGTCGAGGCGATGGCTTCGAAGTCGGCTGTAGTTGCGCGTTTCGCGATTGCCAGACTGAAAATCCCTATCAATTCGCGTGCTTGCGGCCCGACGATGCCGGCGCCGAGGATCAAACCATGCGAATCCGTCACGATCTTGACATGCCCTTGGGGACCGAAACCGGCTTGCGCCCACGCATTTTCAGAGAATGGCCCGCGCAGCACGCGGATCGATTTGCCCAGGGCGCGCGCGGCATTCTCCGTAAGCCCGACAACCGCCATCTCCGGGTCGGTCTCGAGAACACGGGCTACCGGGGGCGCCACGTCGGACGGTCTGCCGAAGAGCACGACTGCGACGCGCTCGCCCTGATGTCGGGCCAATATCGCCGAAGTATGAGCGCCCGCGACGCTGCCGATGGCGCGGATGCGGGGATTGCTCGTCTTGCCCTCGGCGTCTGCCTTGATGCCGTCGATGCTGTAGGCAACCTGCGCGGCTTTCAGTCCGAGGCCTTCGACGCAAGGCTGCGGCGCCGCCGCCAGCATGAGATGCGATCCCTCGATAGCCGCGGCATCCGGGCCAAGCACCACGCACGCACCGGCTCGCTGCGGCCCGATCCGCAGGATCTCGGCGTTCTCATGGATCGCCAATCCCTCGCCTACGAGTTGGCGCAGCACCGGGGCGATCAATTCTTCGTCTTCGTCCGGCAGGATCCGGCCCGGCGCAACGAGAGCGACCTGCACGCCGAAGCGCAGAAGCGCTTGTGCCAAGGCGAGTTCGTCGAAATTGGCGCCGATCAGGAGCAGACGTTTGGGCAGGTTTTCGCTCGCCAGCAGCTCCTGCGGATCCAGCAGGTGCAACAGATCGAGGCCGGCGATCGCGGGGAATGTGGGCGTTGCTCCGGTTACGACCACGAAATGTCCCGCGTCGATCGCGAAACCACCCGCCTCAAGCCGCGTCGGGCCGACAAAAGATCCCGCCGCGCGAACGATCTTGATGTTCATCGCCGCAAGCCGCGCCGGCGCGACTTCGCGCGCGAAATGCGCCTCGATCTCCTTCAAGCGGGCGCGCAGCCGACCGAGATCGATCCACGGCGCGGCGCCGAGTCGCGCGGCGCGATGTAAATCATGTGCCGCGGCGCAGAAGGCATGCGCGGCCATCGTCGGTCCAAGCGAGACGAGCGCCCGTTTTTCGACAACGACCACCTTGGCGCCCAGCGCGGCGGCGGCGGTCGCCGCCGCGAAGTCCCGCGATGCCGCCGCCGAGAACGCAAACGTCGGGCCGTAATATTTCCGTCATCGATTCGTTCCGATATAGGCGTCTTGGAAGCGCTGCGCGGGCGCCTTCGGCATCACGCCGCCGAACTAGATTTGCATAACGGGATCAATCTCTTGTCTAATGATCGCGGTAGATATAAGCGATGCGGGCCAAGGTTCAGGAATCGACTTCCGCCGCAAACTCGCCGATGTTTCTTATGCCGATGTTGACTTGCCCACGCCGGCAATGCCACCGACACACATTCTGCCGCGATCCTATCTCGGAGATGCGGCGTTCGGGAGTGGAATATGCAAATTGCCATGGTCGGTTCCGGCTATGTCGGCCTTGTCTCCGGGGCCTGTTTCGCCGATTTCGGGCATAAGGTCTGCTGCATCGACAAAGATGCCGGCAGAATCGCGGCGCTGAAAGCCGGCAAGATGCCGATCTACGAGCCGGGTCTTTCCGACCTGGTCATGAATAACGTGCGGCAGAACCGACTTTCTTTTGCCGACGATCTCGCCGCGGTGGGCGAGGCGGAGGCGGTCTTCATCGCGGTCGGCACGCCGTCGCGGCGCGGTGACGGCCACGCCGACCTCTCCTATGTCTATCAGGCGGCGCGCGAGATCGCCGCGGCGATCGATGGGTTCACGGTGGTCGTTACCAAATCCACGGTGCCGGTCGGCACCGGCGACGAGGTCGAGCGGATCATCCGCGAAAGCCGCCCCGGCGTCGACGTCGCGGTGGTCTCCAATCCCGAATTTCTGCGCGAAGGCGCGGCGATTTCCGATTTCAAGCGGCCGGATCGGATCATCATCGGGCTCGAGGACAAGCGCGCCGAAGCCGTGATGCGCGAGGTCTATCGGCCGCTCTATCTCAACCGCGCGCCGATTCTCGTGACCAACCGGCGCACGTCGGAATTGACCAAATACGCGGCGAACGCCTTTCTCGCCACGAAGGTCACCTTCATCAATGAGGTTGCGAGCCTTTGCGAACAGACGGGCGCCGACGTGCAGGCAGTCGCGCGCGGCATCGGCCTCGACAACCGCATCGGTTCGAAATTCCTGCACGCCGGGCCGGGCTACGGCGGCTCGTGCTTTCCGAAGGATACCCAGGCGCTCATTAAAACGGCGCAGGATTTCGGCTCGCCGGTGCGCATCGTCGAAACGGTCGCTGCGGTCAACGAGCAGCGCAAGCGGGCGATGAGCCGCAAAGTGCTCGCCGCCTGCGGCGATTCGGTGCGCGGCAAGACCATCGCCGTCCTCGGCCTTACCTTCAAGCCCAACACCGACGATATGCGCGACTCGCCGGCGATCTCCATCATCACCGGATTGCAGGAACTCCGGCGCCCAAATCAACGCCTTCGATCCCGAGGGCATGGACCAGGCGCGTCTCTATCTCGACGGACTTACCTACTGCGGCGACCCCTATTCCTGCTGCAAAGGAGCCGCCGCGCTAGTTATCATCACCGAATGGGACGCTTTCCGGGCGCTCGACTTCGAACGCGTGAAGAAACTCCTCGTCGCGCCCATTCTTGTCGATCTGCGCAACATCTACGATCCGGAGGAGGCGCGCCGCCATGGCTTCACCTACGTGAGCGTTGGGCGCAAACTTGCGTGAGAACTTGCCTGGGAAAGAGCCTGGTGGAGCTGAGGGGAATCGAACCCCTGACCTCTGCAGTGCGATTGCAGCGCTCTCCCATCTGAGCTACAGCCCCGGCCGGCGGGTCTTTACGTCGCCGCGCGCGCGGCTGTCAATGCGAGGAGCGGGTGCCGATCGATGCGGCCGCGCTCTTGCCCGCGAGGCTATAGGCCGGTAAACGAAGGCAATCCTCGCTGGCTGGGACTTCCATGCGCGCCATCCTCGACGTCATTTTGATCATTCTTCACATCTATACGTACATCATCATTATCGTGGCGATCCTCTCTTGGCTGATCGCCTTTCACGTCATCAACGTTTACAACGACTTGGTGCGTTCCATCTGGAATGCCTTGAATGCCATCACCGAGCCGTTGCTGCGCCCGATCCGCCAGGCTCTGCCCAATCTCGGCGGCATCGACATCTCGCCGGTGATCCTGCTGCTGCTGATCTTCCTTCTGGAAGACATTATCGAACGCTACGTTTATCCTTACGTGTTCTAGCGCCGATGCTGGCGTGGAGCGCGCGCAAGGACGGTCTCGCGCTATTGGTTAGGCTGACCCCGCGATCGGCGCGCGACGCGATCGACGGCGTAAGTCATCTTTCCGACGGGCGCGCCGTGGTGAAAATCCGCGTCCGTGCCTTGCCGGAAGCGGGCGCCGCCAACGATGCGCTGTTCCGGCTCGTCGCCAAGGCGCTGGCGCTTCCGCCCTCCGCGGTCAGGCTCGAATCCGGCGCCACCGGGCGGCTGAAATCCTTGCGGATCGCGGGCGACGCCACGGTTCTCGCAACAAGACTCGATCTGCTCTGCGCCGCCAAGCCTAACCGCTGATATTTTTATGAACGCGCACCATGAGCGCGGCGCCGAAAAGCGGCGTCAGCAGATTGGCGAGCGGAACGGCGGCGAGTGCCGCGATCGCCAATCCGGCAAGGAAGATCTGCAGCTCATGCGCCTGCCGCAGGCGGCGAACCTCGTCGATCTTGCGATAGCGCAGCGCCGCAAATTCGAAATAGCCGCGTCCGAACAGATAGCCGTTGACGAGGATAAAGACGACGGCGTTGAGACCCGGGATGAGGAGCAGGAAAAGCGCGGCGACGTTGAGAACCAGCGCCAGCACCGCGAATTTCGCCGCAACGCGCGCCATTTCCGCGAAGGGCGGCGTTCGGCCGGGATGGGCGGGATCGATTTCTTTCTCGACGATCTCGGCAAGCTCGTCGAAGAAAAACCCGCCGACGATAAACGACACCGGAGTGATCGCGAAGGCAAAGCCGACGACGAGCGCAATGCCGGCGAGGATCGCGAGGCTCAACGTCAGAAAGGACGAGGGCAGGACAAGGAAGTGCACCAGCAGCCGCTCGACCGCGGCGAAGACGAATATGAGCAGCAGCAGGGTCAGTCCCAGCGTTTTTAAGAGCACCCGCTGGAAGGGCGGCGAAAAGATCTGCTGGATGGAGTCGAAGATGGCGTCGAGGGGCATGGGGCGGGAAGGGTTGAGGCAGGGAGTTTATAGCATCGCCGCGCGGTGCGAACTCCGCAAGCTCTGTGCAGGCGTCTGTGGGGCTTGGATGATGGGATGTGGGCGCGGCGATAGGCTCTCATCCGGTTGCTTGCGTGGAATGTCACGCGGTGGAAGGTATGCACTCCGCAGGCTCTCATTCCGTTATCCGTAGGTCTTCACCGCTTTCTCAATCGCCGGCGCTGCCTTTTTGAGGTCTTCGGCAACCATGGCCGGCGTTGCTTCGATGCTCGCATTGAGCGCCAGGAACCATGGCTCGGCGAATCCCGGGATCTCGGAGGCGTCCTTCAGATCGATGATGACGATGCCGGTGCGCCGGCCGCCTTCGGCGATGAAATAGGCGGCTTCAGGTTTCTGCTGCTCGAGGATCTTTTGGATCACTTTGAGGCCGTCCTTTTTTACGGCCGCATTGCCTGCCTCGACCGGGATCGAAATTTTGACCAAGAATCGCATGGCCTTCTCCTCCCTTTCGTCGTTTCGGCGTTCTGCCGAACTGGGTGGCGGCAGGATGCGCTCTTTGCGCTTCCTCGACAAGGCGGCGCGCTCCCGCCTTAATTTGCTCAACGAGAGCCGAACCTCATTGGAGCTTGGAATTGCAAGCCGATAAGACCTGACGTAGAGAGAAATCGCGGCTGCGCGCGCCACAATCCAGAAACGGATCAATGCCAGAAATCGCGAAAGACATCCGCCATGACTGGACGATTGACGAGATCGTTGGCGTGCACGATCAGCCGTTGCTCGATCTTGTCGGCGAGGCGAACCACATTCACCGCCGATACCAGCCGCCGAACTATGTGCAGAAGGCGAGCCTGCTCTCCGTCAAAACCGGCGGCTGCCCGGAGGATTGCGCCTATTGCCCGCAATCGGCGCATTACGAGGTAAGCCTCGACAGATCTCCGCTGATGCCCA
Organism: uncultured Alphaproteobacteria bacterium; assembly: GCA_963697785.1. GTDB lineage: Bacteria > Pseudomonadota > Alphaproteobacteria > Rhizobiales > Beijerinckiaceae > Methylovirgula. The sequence goes on from OY969098.1 coordinate 292,077, forward strand.
CCGCGGAGGTGCTCGCGCTCGCGGCGCGGGCGCGCGCCGCCGGGGCCGACCGTTTCTGCATGGGCGCCGCGTGGCGGCAAGTGCGCGACGGCGCCGAGTTTGATGCGCTGCTCGACATGGTGCGCGGCGTGCGCGCGCTCGGCATGGAAGCCTGCGTGACGCTCGGCATGCTGACGCAGAGCCAGGCGAACCGGCTGAAGGATGCGGGGCTCACCGCCTACAACCACAATCTCGACACCGGCCCCGAGTTCTATGCGAAGATCATTTCGACGCGCACCTACGAAGACCGGCTTGCGACGTTGCGCGCGGTGCGCGCCGCCGGCATCCAAATGTGCTGCGGCGGCATCATCGGCATGGGCGAGAGGGTTAGGGATCGGGCTTCGATGCTGGCCGTCCTGGCCGGCTTCGATCCGCATCCCGAGAGCGTGCCGATCAATGCGCTCGTCGCCGTGCCTGGCACGCCGCTCGGCAGCCGCGAACCGATCGACGTCATCGAATTCGTCCGAATGATCGCCACGACGCGCATTGTGCTGCCGGAGGCGCGGGTGCGACTCTCGGCAGGGCGCTCGAATTTAAGCCGCGAGGCGCAGATCCTGTGCATGGTGGCCGGCGCAAATTCGATTTTCTATGGCGAAAAGCTGCTCACTACACCCAACGCGGCGATGCCCGAAGACGACGCGCTCTTCTCGGCGCTTGCGGCGCGAGCTGCATCCGACGACAGCAGTGGTGCAATTGTGCGGGACTCGCCTGCCGTTTAGACGCAGTTGTGGCGACGATACTCTCTAGAAAGACCTAGCTAGAAAGATCCAAACTCGGCAACGCTTATGCTTTGTGGAATCGCGCCGGATAGGGGCGACTTCGTTAGCCTCTGCTCCAGGTAATGCGGGCGAAACGCGATCGCATTTCACCGGAGTTGCATATGGCGGAGGCGAAGGGCCGCTCTATATTCCCGCCCATCTCACGGAGGGGTGCTATGCAAATCAGCGCCGCGCTTGGTGCTTCCGCTTCGCTGGGCTCGGTGGGTTTGGCGGCGGCAGCCGAGCCGATCGCCCCGAGCCTGGTTACCGTGCGCTTTAGGGTCAACGGCCGCGCGCAAGCGCTGACGCTGGACACACGCACCGCCTTACTCGACGCCTTGCGCGAGCATCTCGGGTTCACCGGCTCGAAGAAGGGCTGCGATCATGGCCAATGCGGAGCCTGCACCGTTCTGGTGAATGGCCGGCGCATCAACTCGTGTCTCAGCCTTGCCGTGATGCACGAGGGCGATGAGGTCACGACGATCGAAGGGCTCGGCGATCCCGAACACATGCACCCGATGCAGGCCGCTTTTCTCGAACACGACGGATTTCAGTGCGGTTACTGCACGCCGGGGCAGATCTGCTCGGCGGTCGGCATGCTCACCGAGGCAAAAGAGGGGTTCCCGAGCTTTGTTACGCCCGACCTCGGCAGCGCGCCAAAGTTGAGCGATGCCGAAATCCGCGAGCGCATGAGCGGCAACATTTGCCGTTGCGCCGCTTATCCCAATATCGTCACGGCCATCAAGCAGGCGGGAGGCATCGAGTGAAATCCTTCACCTACGAGCGCGCCGATAGTCCCGCCGGAGCGGCGCAAGCGGTGGCGGGGCGGCCCGGCGCCAAGTTCATCGGCGGCGGCACGAACTTACTCGATCTGATGAAGCTCGAAGTCGAAACGCCGACCCATTTGGTCGATGTGAACCACCTCGGTCTCGATAAGATTGAGAATACGCCGGAAGGCGGCCTGCGCATCGGCACGCACGTGCGCAACAGCGATCTCGCCGCCGATCCGCGCGTGCGCACCGGCTATGCTGTGCTCTCCCGGGCGCTGCTCGCCGGCGCCTCGGCGCAGTTGCGCAACAAGGCGACGACCGGCGGCAATCTCATGCAGCGGACGCGCTGTTATTATTTCTACGATACCGCCAAACCTTGCAACAAGCGCGACCCGGGTTCCGGCTGCGCGGCGATCGAGGGCTTCAACCGCAATCTCGCCATCCTGGGCACGAGTTCCAAATGCATCGCGACTTATCCCTCCGATATGGCGGTGGCGATGCGCGTGCTCGACGCGACCGTCGAGACCGTCGCGGCGGACGACACCGCGCGCGCGATTCCGATTGCCGATTTTCATCGGTTGCCCGGCGATCAACCTGAACGCGACACCAATCTCAATCCGGGAGAGCTGATCACGCACGTCACTCTGCCGCCGCCGGTAAAGGGCGTGCACGTCTATCGCAAGGTGCGCGATCGCGCCTCCTATGCGTTCGCGCTGGTATCGGTCGCGGCGGTGGTGGACGCCGAAGGCGGTCACATCCGCGACGCGCGCTTTGCCTTCGGCGGCATCGCCCAAAAGCCCTGGCGCGTCGAAGCGGCCGAGCAAGAGGTGAAGAACCGGCCCGTCGATGCGACGACGTTCAACGCCGCGGCCGACCGCGTGCTCGATGGCGCGCGCGGTTATGGCTCCAACGATTTCAAGATTCCGCTGACCCGCCGCACGCTCTCTGCGGTACTCGCGGAGGCGGCCAATGGGTGATGTAGTCGAACTCAAGTTCAATACGCCGGTCGGCCGAACGCCCCTCGATGACAACCCGAATGGCGTTGTCGGTGCGCCGCTCGACCGCGTCGAAGGTCCGCTCAAAGTGACCGGCCGTGCCACCTACGCGGCCGAATACGCCGGCCAGGACGAGGTGGCGTACGGTTTCCTCCTGCAGTCCTCGATTGCCAAAGGCCGCATCACGAATATCGACACGAGCGCCGCCGAACGTGCCCCCGGCGTGCTGGCAGTCCTCACCTACAAGAACGCCAATCCGCCGCAGGGGCAGGGCCCGAAGACGCCGGACGGCCCGGTCTCCGGCAAGCGCGGCGTACCCGAGCTCGCCGACGACCGCATCGACCATTATGGCCAGCCGGTGGCGTTAGTCGTCGCCGCGACCTATGAGGAGGCGCGCTCTGCCGCCCACCTCGTGAAGCCGAGCTACGCGCCTTCCGAGTTTGCCGCCGAGATCCGGCCGCTGCTCAATAAGGCGATAACGCCGCCGGAGCGCGATCCCGACACTTCCGTGGGCGATTTCGATGTAGCGTTCGCGGCCGCGCCGGTAAAGATCGACGTCACCTACACGACGCCCTACCAAAGCCACGCGATGATGGAGCCGCATGCGACGATCGCCGCATGGGAGGGCGACAAGCTCACCCTCCACACCTCGAACCAGATGATCTCGCAGGGCATCGGCAGTGTCGCCGCGACGCTGCCGATTGCGAAGGAGAACATCCGCATGGTGAGCCGCTATATCGGCGGCGGCTTCGGCAGCAAGCTCGACGTTTGGGGGGACTGCATTCTCGCTGCGCTTGCCTCGCGTAAGCTCGGCGGCCGACCGGTGAAAGTGGTTTTGACGCGCCAGCAGATCTTCGAGGTTACGGGCCACCGGCCGCAGACGATCCAGCAAATCCGCCTGGGTGCCGGTCGGGACGGTAAGCTCACCGCCATCGCCCACGATGTCTGGTGCGACAACAATCCGTATGAGACGTTCTACGAATCCGCCGCTTTTGCGACGCGCACGCTCTATGCCGGTGCGAACCGGCGCACGAGCCATCACCTCGTCCATCTCGACATTCCGGTCGGCTGCTCGATGCGCGCTCCGGGAGAAGGGGTCGGTCTCTTGGCGCTCGAATGCGCGATGGACGAGCTTGCCGATCAGCTTGGCGTCGATCCGATCGAACTCAGGATCCGTAACGAGCCCGGCGAAGACCCCGAGCGACACATTCCCTATTCGACGCGCAATCTGATCCCCTGCATGCACGAGGGCGCACGAAGGTTCGGCTGGGAACGGCGCCAGGCGCGGCCCGGTGCGCTGCGCGACGGGCGTTGGCTTGTCGGTCTCGGCATGGCCGCGGCGACGCGCGGCGTTTTCCTGCTGCCCTCAAGCTGCCGCGTGACGCTCAATCCGGACGGAACCGTGACGGCGCGCATGGCGATGACCGACATCGGCACGGGTACCTATACGATCATGACGCAGATCGCCGCGGAAATGCTTGGCCTGCCCATCGAGAAAGTCACGGTCCTGATGGGCGATACGGATTTTCCGGCGGCTTGCGGATCGGGCGGTTCGTTCGGCGCCAACAGCGCCGGGTCGGCACTTTACGCGGCCTGCGAGGCGCTGCGCGACGAACTCGCAAAAGCGGCGGGCGTCGATCCGGCGGCGGCGCGTTTCGAAGACGGCCACGTCGTTTCCGGAAACGTCTCGAAGACGCTGGTCGAGCTCGCCGACGGCCATCCCGTCGAGGCGAGCGCCGATTTCAAGCCGGGCGACCTTGAAAAGAAATTTTCGCAGCAATCCTACGGCGCGCATTTCGCCGAGGTCGGCGTCGATATGGATACCGGCGAGATCCGGATGCGCAAAATGGTCAGCGTGTTTACCGCCGGCCGGCTGCTCAACGAGAAAACGGCGCATTCGCAATGCCTCGGCGGCGTCACCATGGGCGTTGGCGCGGCGCTCACCGAAGAGCTCGTCATGGACCCGCGCTTCGCGGCCTTTGTGAACCACGATCTTGCCGAGTACCACGTGCCGGTCAACGCCGATATTCCGCTCCTTGAAATAAGTTTCCTGCCGGAGCTCGACGACAAGGCGAGCCTGCTCAAGGCAAAGGGCCTTGGCGAACTCGGAATTTGCGGTGCCGGCGCCGCGGTGGCGAACGCGGTTTATAATGCTTGCGGCGTGCGCATCCGCGACTATCCGTTGACGCTCGACAAGGTGCTAAAAGGCTTGAGCGCCGCGTGAGTGTTGGGGTCAGATTCCGCGCAACGCGGCGCGCGTTCATTTTGCGGGAAGGGAGAGCCCCGGGACGCCGCGTTAGAGCACGTCCAAGCCACGGCAGTTAGGAACGATCATGTTTCGCAACCGCGCCGATGCCGGCCGGCGTCTCGCAAGGGCCCTCATCGGCACCAAGGATCAGCACCCGATCGTGCTTGCGCTGCCGCGCGGCGGTGTGCCGGTAGCCGCTGAGGTCGCCCGCGCGCTCGATGCGCCGCTCGATCTGATCTTGGTGCGCAAGATCGGCGTTCCCTTCCATCCTGAGCTTGCCATGGGGGCGGTGGTGGACGGCTCCGCGCCGCTCGTGGTGCGCAACGAAGAAATCATCAAGCTCGGAAGGATTTCTCACGCGGATTTTGTCGCCGTTCGCGACCACGAGGTTGCGGAAATCAAGCGGCAGCGGATGCGCTACGTCGGGGAGCGTTTCCATCCCGATTTGCAAGGCGGCACCGTGATCGTCGTCGATGACGGGATTGCGACCGGAGCCAGCACCCGCGCCGCCTTGCGGGCCGTGCGGCGCCAGAAGCCGCGCCGCCTGATCTTGGCGGTGCCCGTCGCGCCGACTGCGGCCTTAGAAGAACTGCGCGAGGAAGCCGACGAGATCGTTTGCCTCGAAGACCACCAGCCGTTCGAGGCGGTCGGCGCCTATTACGCCGATTTCGGGCAGACCTCGGACGAAGAAGTCACGGCCCTGCTGGCCGCGTCACCGGCCGAACCCCGCGCGGCGCCCGCCGGCACTCCATGATCGCGCACCGCTCGTTGCAAGCGACAGGAACCGCCATGCAAGTGCCCCTCGAAATCGCCTTCCGCCATTGCCAACCTTCGGAGAGCATCAAGGCGGAAATCGAAAGCGAAGCGCGGCGGCTCGAGAAATTCTTCGACCGGATCACGAGCTGCCGCGCGACGGTGATCGCGCCGAACCGCCGGCATGGCGCCTACAAGATCGATATCTACATTGCCATGCCCGGGCATAAGGACATCGTCGTGCAGACGCGCGACGATGTGGAAGAGCATCAATACGTCAGCGTGGCGATCCGGGGTGCGTTCGACGCCGCGCAGCGGCAAATCGAGGACGCGGTGCGCGAAATGCGCGGCGACGTCAGGTCGCAGGAAGACTAAGGCCGCCTTTCGAAATTCGTGGCCGGCGGGGTACGCCGCCCAGCCGCGCATTTTAATGTTGACACTGCCAACAATGCGGCTATATTGACACTGTCAATATTGAGTGGGTCGCGTTCCAAGGCACCAGCGCCGCGGATCGTTTCCGCCGAGACCAAAGGACTTTTCCGATGTCTATTGCCGATCATTTCGCTCCTGCGCCAGATGCGGGATTCGTTCGCTCCTACGATTCCCAGGCGGCCCGCCGCCAATTTCAAATTTCGCTGGTTCTCATTCTGATTTTGACGCTGGCGGCCTTCGTGCTCGGATTTTTGGTGCAATTCGACCCGCCTGCCGGCGAAGTCAGTCCAGCCCCGCACGAAGTCCACTTTGCGGCAAACCACGCGGATCCGCGAGGTTAGATCCGTTCGGATTGATTCTGTGCTACGCGCAGAACCCGCGCCACCGCGGCGCGGAGTTGCGAGGCTCTCCGTTCTGGTTCGAAGGCGTTATCCCCCTAGGCACTTAGGCCGCCTTCGTGGCTGGAACCGAGGCATCGGAATATTCCGGCTTATAGACATGGCCGCGAATGAACGCGACCATATCGGCGGGGCGCTCGACGCCAGCCAGCCCCGAATCGAAGACCAGCTTCGCCACGCGCGCCGCGGTCTGAATCTCGGTCTCCAATATGTTGGCCTGCAGCGGATAAAGTGACCCTTGGTTGAGCAGGTCTGATGTCACCTGGTCCGCCACAGCCCGCGCCGCTTCGATGAACATCTCATCGGTGACGCGTGACGCCTGCGTCGCGAAGATCGCCATTCCGATTGCCGGAAAAATGTAGAAGTTGTTGGCTTGCCCCGGCAAGAATGTGTGCCCCTCAAGGTGGACCGGCGGAAACTGGACGCCAGCCGCGTAGATCGCCTTACCCTTCGACCATGTATAGGCGTGCTCGGGCGTGCACTCCGCATGTTCGGTCGGATTCGAAAGCGCGAGGATTACCGGGCGCCCGTCGATGCGCGACATCGCCTCGATGACCTTTTGCGAGAACGCCCCGCCAACAGTGCTGACTCCGATGATCGTCGTCGGCTTGATGCTGTCGATAGCAGTCACGAAATCACGGGTCGGCGCGTGCTTGTGTGCATAGGGTTTCTGGAAATCGACGAGGTCCGTGCGCGTTGTCTCCAAGAGGCCGTTAATGTCGAACATGTACACGCGCGATTGAGCCTGTTCGAGCGTCAGCCCCTCCTGAACCAGCGCCGAGCATAGAAGATCGGCGAGGCCGATACCCGCCGACCCCGCACCGAGGAACAGGTATCGCTCGTCGCTCAGCTTGGTGCCCTTGATTTTGGCGGCATTGATCATGCCTGCAAGCACGATCCCTGCTGTGCCTTGCACGTCGTCGTTATAGACGCAGTACTTATTCCGGTAACGTTGCAGCAAATGGACGGCATCGACGCCGGTCCAATCCTCGAAGTGAATGCAGCAGTTCGGAAACACTTCTTGCACCGCTTCGACGAACTCGTCCACGAAGGAAAAGAGCTCCTCGGTCGGCGGGCGTGTCTTGCGCAAGCCTAAGTAAAGGGGATCGTGCAGATACTGCTCATTATTGGTGCCGGCATCGAGATACATAGGCAGCAGGTATTGCGGCGGCACTCCGGCGCAGGCGGTATAAAGCTGCAATTTGCCGATGGGGATACCAGCACCGTTTGCTCCGAGATCGCCGAGGCCGAGAATTCGGCCGCCGTCTGTGACGCAGATAAATCGCACGTCTTTCTGCGGCCAGTTCTTCAAAACCTCTTTCACTTTGCCCCGGCGGGTAATCGAGAGATACATGCCGCGCGGTTGGCGGTAAATGTGGCCGAACTTGAGGCACGCTTCGCCGATTGTCGGGTCGTACACGATCGGCAGAAAGCGAGCCGGATCGGACATGATGGTCCGATAGAAGAGCGTCTCGTTGTGGTCGAGCAAATTGATCAAGTAGATGTAGCGATCGAGGTCGGTATGTTTATGACCGAGTTGCATCATGATCCTGCTTAACTGTAGGTCCTGAGTTTCGGTTACGTCAGGCAGGAGACCGACGATCCCAAGTTCCTGCTTTTCTGTCTCGGTGAAAGCAGTTGATTTGTTGAGTGAAGGGTCCTGGAGCAGCGCGATTCCACGCTTGTCGATCGTCACGGCTTTACTCCATTTGCGAAGACCACCTCAGTCTCCACCCATCATTCTCGATGCGTGATGATGCGCCCGTCGGATTAACAATCATGTGCTCGGCGGAAAGCCCAACAATCGGACCTCGGCCTGCGAATTGCTGATCATTATTGGAAGAGATGGTGGAGCCAGACGGAATTCGAACCGACGACCTCTTCAATGCCATTGAAGCGCTCTCCCAACTGAGCTATGACCCCACGCCTTTGCAAACGTCCATTTGGGGTGGACTTCGAGCCTCGCGGATATAGCCAGAATACCCAGGCTCTACAAGCGGCTCACCGCTCCTCGTCGGGAGCGATTTCGCCGTCGATGAGGCCCGACACGTCGTCGGTGTCTTCTTCCTCTTCCTCGAGGAATGTATCGTCGGCGGGCTCGTTTTCGATTTCCACGTCGTCATCGGCCGCAGTTTCCAAACTGGGCTCGGCCGCTTCGGCCTCATCGAGCGAAACCAGTTCCACCCCTTGTTCCACCTCGACCTCTTCTTTTTCCGGGACGGCGGCACGGACGCTGCGCGGCGAGGCGATCTGCTGAATCGCACCGCATTTCGGGCAAATCACCGGGCTCTTGTTCAGGTCAAAGAATTTCGTGCCGCACTGGTGGCATTGATGTTTGCTGCCGAGCTCGGGTTTCGCCACGGTTGACCTCTGAAAGACTGCCGGCTTTGCTGAGCGCGGCGCCGCATTCTGATCCGAAGGGCGTGCGGACGGGATGCGCCAGCCCGCGAACACTTCGCGGCTCCCGTTAGTGAGGCCGAACGCGACTGTCAATTGGAACTTGCGGCGTCTCGACAGGCCAAGTTCGCAGCCCCGGATCTGCCTGCAATTGCGCCACCGCGGGCCGCGGATTGGCGCATGACAGCGCCCCGACCTGCGTGGTACCAGCACCCATTCGGCCATCCGGCGGCAGGCAAGCGACTTTGGTGGTTTCGACGCAGATCTCGGCGCAATTCACGCCATGCGGCGGCGAGCCGAGCGGCCCGCTCCGTGGCCGGCTGCGCCCGCCCGGCGACAAATCCATCTCCCACCGCGCCTTCATCCTCGGCCTTCTTGCCGTCGGCAGGACGCAAATCGAAGGTCTGCTAGAAAGCGCCGACGTCCTTCATACCGGCGAGGCCTGCCGCGCGCTCGGCGCGAAGATCGCGCGTCACGGCGAGGGCAGTTGGAGCGTCTACGGGATGGGGCTGGGCGCTCTGCTTGCGCCGCGCGCGACGCTGGATTTCGGCAATGCCGGAACCGGCACGCGGCTGATGATGGGAGTCGTCGGCGGGCATGGCATCGCCGCCCGCTTCGACGGCGATGCCTCGCTGCGCAAAAGGCCGATGCGCCGTGTCCTCGATCCGCTGGTCCGGATGGGCGCCGAAGTCCTTGAGGAAAACGGCGGTTGCTGTCCGATCCTACTCAAAGGCACGCCAGAGCCATTGCCGATCGAATATGAGACGCCGGTGGCCTCCGCGCAAATCAAGTCGGCCGTGCTGCTCGCCGGCCTAAATTCACCTGGACGCACCGTGCTCGTCGAGCCGCAGGCGAGCCGTGATCATACCGAAAGGATGCTTGCCTATTTCGGCGCGACGATCGCAGCCGAACCGTTTGGCCCGCATGGCCGCAGAATCGTTCTCGAAGGCAGGCCGGAACTTGCCGCCTCGCGCATTTTTGTGCCTGCCGATCCTTCTTCCGCCGCGTTTGCGATCGTCGCGGCATTGATCGTGCCCGGCTCCGAGATCGCGATCGAAGCGATGATGATGAACCCGTTGCGCGTTGGCCTCGTTCACAGCTTGCGCGAGATGGGCGCCGACATCGAGGTGCTGGAAGAGCGCGACGAGGGTGGGGAAATCATCGCGGATCTGCGCGTGCGCTTTTCGCTGCTCACCGGTATCGATGTGCCCGCCGCCCGCGCCGCATCGATGATCGACGAATATCCGATCCTCGCAGTCGCCGCCGCTTTTGCGGAGGGCGAGACGCGCATGCGCGGTTTGAGCGAGCTGCGGGTCAAAGAATCCGACCGGCTTGCCGCCATCGCGGTGGGATTGCGCGCCGCCGGCGTCGGCGCGCGTATCGAAGCGGACGATCTGATCGTCGAAGGCCGCGGCGGCGACGTGCCGGGCGGCGGATTTGCGGAGACCCACCTTGATCATCGCATCGCGATGAGCTTTCTGGTTCTAGGGCTCGCGGCGCGGCGCAAGATGACGATCGACGATGCGGGAATGATCGCCACGAGTTTCCCGACGTTCGCCAGCGAGATGACGCGGTTGGGGGCGCGCTTCTCATGATCATCGCCATCGACGGCCCCGCCGCTTCCGGCAAAGGCACGTTGGCGCGCCGTCTCGCGCAGGATTTCAATCTGCCGCACCTCGATACGGGGCTGCTCTATCGCGCCACGGCGCGCGCGCTTCTCGACCAGGGTCATAGCCTCAACGATGTGGCCGCTGCGGTCGCCGCGGCGCGCGGTCTGGCGCTCACCGATTTCGACGCCGAGGCGCTGCGCGGCCGGGAGATGGGCGAGGCGGCCTCGATCGTCGCCGCCATTGCGGAAGTCCGTGGGGCTTTGATCGAGATGCAGCGCGGCTTTGCGCGCCGGCCGGGCGGCGCGGTGCTCGACGGCCGCGACATCGGCACCGTGATCTGTCCGGAAGCGGAGGCGAAGATCTTCGTCACCGCAAGCCCGGAGACGCGCGCCAGCCGTCGCGCACTGGAGCTGAAGGGGCAGGGCGAAGCGATCGATTATGCCGAGATCCTCGAGGATATTCGCCGCCGTGATGCCCGCGACGAGGGCCGCGCCACGTCGCCCTTGAAAGCAGCGAAAGATGCCGTCGTGCTCGACACGACGAAGCTCGATATCGAAGCGTCGTACGAGGCGGCGCGGAAGATTGTGAAAAAGCGGCTTGCGGAAACCGGACTACGGGCGTCCTGACGCCCAAGATGCATTCCTCGTGCGCCTTCGCTAAAGGCGAGCTGATCTCGCTGAGGAAGCCGTCATGTCCCTCGCCGAATTATCTTGGTTGGCGCTCGCCGCCTATGCCTGCCATATTCTTGAAGAGTATGCGTTGAACTGGCGCGACTGGGCGCGGGCCGTCCTAGGCCTGCGGGTGGAATGGTCGGATTTTTACGTGACCAATTCCGTCGTAGTCGTGCTCGGGATTGCGCAAGGTGGCCTCGCCCCAATTTTCGTCCTCGGCCCGCTCGCCTTCGCCGCGCTCATGTTGATCAACGCCACGTTCTTTCACGTCTTACCGTTCCTGCGTACGCGCGGCCACTTTTCGCCCGGGCTCGTGACCGCGATCGTTCTCTTCTATCCGATCGGAATCGCGGAGTTCGTTGCGGCGCAAGTCGAGGGCCGACTAAATGTGGGAATAGCCGCTACCGCGTTTATCACCGGCACCGTTCTGATGGCATTTCCGATCGCTTTGCTTATGCTGAGAAGCCATCCGTATTTTCGTCAGACGTGACGCGCGGCAGGAGCAGAGGAGGCGCCGGGCAGGGGCCTTGCCGCCCCGCGCCGCCCTTGCTACATAGCCTGCGAACCCGCTTCTCCCTGCCGTCCCAGCGCCGGCTCGCCGAATGGCGAAGGTCCTGTCGCAACGCCGACGGACACCGGCAGGCCGAAGCGCCACCCACGCCAACCCATTTCCGGCGCCGCCCGAACTTGGGCATTCAGGAGAATTCATGTCGTCCACGCAGACCTACGCGCCGACGCGCGAGGATTTCGCCGCTCTGCTCGATGAGAGTTATGGCCACAATGATGCCCTCGAAGGCTCGGTCATCAAAGGTATCGTCGTCGCCATTGAGAAGGACGTCGCGGTCATCGACGTCGGGCTGAAGACCGAAGGCCGCGTTGCCTTGAAGGAATTTCAAGGACCCGGGCGCGAAGGCGTGCTGAACGTCGGCGACGAGGTCGAGGTCTATCTCGAGCGAATTGAGAACGCGCTCGGCGAGGCGGTGATCTCGCGCGACAAGGCGCGCCGCGAAGAAAGTTGGATCCGTCTCGAACACGCTTTCGATCAACAGGAGAAGGTCGAAGGCGTGATCTTCAATCAGGTGAAGGGCGGGTTCACCGTCGATCTCGACGGCGCAGTCGCCTTCCTGCCGCGCAGCCAGGTCGACATCCGGCCGATCCGCGATGTGACGCCCTTGATGCACGTGCCGCAGCAGTTCCAGATCCTCAAGATGGACCGCCGGCGCGGCAACATCGTCGTCTCGCGCCGCACCGTGCTTGAGGAATCGCGCGCCGAGCAACGCCACGAGATCGTCGCCAATCTCGAAGAGGGGCAGATCATCGACGGGGTCGTCAAGAACATCACGGATTACGGCGCGTTCGTCGATCTCGGCGGCATCGACGGGCTGTTGCATGTCACCGACATCGCCTGGCGGCGCGTCAACCACCCAAGCGAGGTGCTCACCATCGGCCAGACGGTGAAAGTGAAGATCATCAAGATCAACCATGAGACGCACCGCATTTCGCTCGGGATGAAGCAACTGCAAGACGATCCCTGGCAGAACATCGAAGCGAAATATCCCGTCGGCACCAGATTCCATGGACGGGTCACCAACATCACCGACTACGGCGCCTTCGTCGAACTCGAACCCGGCATCGAAGGGCTGATCCACGTGTCGGAAATGTCTTGGACCAAGAAGAACGTCCACCCCGGCAAGATCGTCGCAACCAGCCAGGAGGTCGACGTCCAGGTCCTCGAAGTTGACCCCGTCAAACGGCGCATTTCGCTCGGCCTCAAACAGACCCTCGCCAATCCTTGGCAGGCGTTCGGCGAGAAACATCCGGCCGGCAGCGAGGTCGAAGGCGAGGTCAAGAACAAGACGGAATTCGGCCTGTTCATCGGGCTTGAGGGCGATGTCGATGGGATGGTTCATCTCTCCGATCTCGATTGGAACCGGCCGGGCGAGCAGGCCATCGAGGACTATAAGAAGGGCGATGTCGTCCACGCCAAGGTGCTCGACGTCGATATGGAGAAAGAGCGCATCTCTCTCGGTATCAAGCAGCTGACCCCCGATCCCTTCGAGGCCAAGCCGGCCGAACCTGCGGGCGCTACCGATCTCAAGAAAGGTGCCATTGTCACCTGCGAGGTCGTCGATGTGAAAGACAGCGGCATCGACGTGAAGATCGCTGGCTCTGACCTGACCGCCTTCATCAAACGCGCCGAGCTTGCCCGCGACCGCGCCGACCAGCGGCCGGATCGGTTTGCGATCGGCCAAAAGGTCGATGCACGGATTACGCAATTCGATCGGCGCGCGCGGAAGGTGAGCGTCTCCATCAAAGCGTTGGAGGTCGCCGAGGAGAAGGAAGCAATCGCCCAGTTCGGCTCGGCCGATTCCGGCGCCGTGCTCGGCGATATTCTCGGCGCGGCGTTGAAAGCGCGCGACGCCGATACGAAAAAGACCAGGAAGAAGAAGAGCAGCGACGAACAAGCGGAGTAAAGCCCGCCTCGCTGCTGCACTCCTCGAGCCGTAGGAATTCGGCGTAATGGCAAACTCGGCCGATTACATCGTCGATCGGCGCCGGCTGCAGCGTAAGCTGTCCTTCTGGCGCGGCGGAGCGATCGTCTTGCTCATCATCGCGGTGGGCGTCGTCGGCCTGAAACTCTCGGGCAACATCGGGACGACCAGCTTTTCGCCGCATATCGCGCGGGTTTCGATCAGCGGTCTGATCACCGGCGACCGCACCACGCTGAAGCTTCTGGATGAGGTCTCCGAGTCCGGTGCGAAAGGCGTCATTCTGGCGATTGACAGCCCGGGAGGCACGACGACGGGCGCGGAACGGCTCTATGACGCGATCCGCCGGCTGGCGGCGAAGAAGCCGACGGTGGCGGTTGTCGGCAATATGGCGGCCTCCGGCGCCTATATCGCCGCGATCGGCACCGATCGGATCATCGCGCAGGGCAATTCCCTCGTGGGCTCGATCGGCGTTCTCATCCAATACCCGGATTTTTCGAAATTGCTCGGCAAGGTCGGCGTTGAAGTCGACGCGGTAAAGTCCGCGCCGCTCAAAGCCGAGCCGAGCGGTTTTGAACCGACCACGCCGGAAGTGCGCGCCGCGCTCGCTTCGCTCGTCGATGACAGCTATCAATGGTTCAAGGGGTTGGTGAAGCAACGACGGGGGATGAGCGATACGGAACTCGCCGCCGTCGACGACGGCCGCGTTTTCACCGGCCGCCAAGCTCTGGGCCTAAAACTCATCGATGAAATCGGCGGCGAACGCGAGGCGATCGCTTGGATGGAACACACGAAGGGCGTCCCGCACGGCCTTCCCATACGTGATTGGAAATCGCAAAGCGAACTCGAACGGCTTGGGATTCTAAGCACTTCCGCTGAAATTGCCGACGCTCTTGGCCTCACCGCCTTGGGCCAATTCCTCGATCGCGCCGCAATCTATGCGCAGGCGCAATACCTTGACGGTCTCGTATCGATTTGGCAGGTTGGCGCGACCGATTGAATAAGGGCCCAATCAAGGCTCCGGCGAATTTCAAATGATCCAATCGGCGGAAGCGGGGGTGATTTGGGCTGAGTCACCTCGAAAGATTGCGCGAAAATTTGGATTCGAAGCTTCAACTTGAGTGGCGGAGTGACGAAGCGGCGGGGGCGGGACATGATAAAATCGGAACTCGTGCAGCGGATTGCCGATCGCAACCCGCACCTGTATTTGCGCGACGTCGAAAAGATCGTCAACGCCATCCTCGACGAAATCACCAATGCCTTAGCGCGCGGCGACCGGGTGGAATTGCGCGGCTTTGGCGCCTTCTCGGTCAAGCGTCGCGATGCTCGGCTTGGCCGCAATCCGCGCACCGGCGCGCATGTCGCAGTCGATGAAAAGGCGGTGCCCTTCTTTAAGACCGGCAAGGAAATGCGCGAGCGCCTCAACGACGGCTATAACGGCTGAGCCTGGCCCGACGCCCGTGGGAGTGCGATGAAACGGGCCCTGCAATTCATCGTTCTCGTGCCCCTTGTCGTGATCGGCCTTGCGCTGGCCGTCGCCAATCGCGCCAATGTCGTTGTCTCCTTCGATCCGTTTTCCAGCGATACCGCTGGGCAGCTCCAGGCGCCGCTCTTTGTCGTCCTCATCCTCGCCGTTATGTTCGGCGTCGTACTCGGGGGTCTGGCGACCTGGTTCGCGCAAGGCAAATACCGCCGTGCGTTGCGCGCCTTGCGCGCCGAGACCGCACGGCTGCGCGATGAAGCTCACACTTGAACGTCTGAGCCGCGAAATCAGCCGACGCAATCGAATGTTGCGGAGCTTCGCTCGACCTGAAATACGAGAGCATGGCCATCGCCATCAAGATTTGCGGTCTTTCGACCCCGGAGACGGTCGAAGCGGCGCTCGCAGCGGGCGCCGACATGGTCGGCTTCGTCCGCTTCGAGAAGAGCCCGCGCCATGTTTCGCTCGCGGCGGCGCGGAGCCTCGGCCGACAAGTCGGTGGGCGCGCCCGCAAAGTACTGCTGATGGTCGATGCCGACGAGCATGCACTCGACGCGGCCATCGAGGCGCTTGAGCCAGATGTGCTGCAACTGCATGGAAACGAGACGCCGCAGCGCGTCGCCGCGCTCAAGGCCAGGCTCGGCTTGCCGGTGATGAAGGCGATCGCCATCGCCACGCCGGCGGATCTCGCGCAGATTGCCGCCTATGAACCGGTCGCCGACATGCTTTTGTTGGATTCGCGGGCGGCGGACTCGGTGCTCCCCGGCGGCACCGGCCGGACGTTCGATTGGACGTTGCTCAACGGCCTGAACTTGGGAAAACCTTGGTTGCTTGCCGGCGGGCTCGATGCGGACAATGTCGACGCGGCACTCGCCGCGACGCATGCGCCGGGCGTGGACGTCTCCTCCGGGGTCGAGAGCGCGCCCGGCGTTAAGGACGTAAGCAAAATCTCCGCTTTCCTTGTCGCAGCGCGGGCCGCCGCGGAAAAGCTTGGATCGGCGGCAAAGAGCGGCTAGATCACGCCAATGAAGCCGGAAATTCCCAATTCCTTCCGCACCGGGCCCGACGAGCGCGGCCATTTCGGCGTTTACGGCGGCCGCTTCGTCGCCGAAACGCTGATGCCGTTGATCCTCGATCTCGAACGCCATTACGAGGCGGCAAAGCGCGATCCGTCCTTCAAGGCGGAGCTCGATCACCTGCTTACGCATTACGTCGGCCGACCGAGTCCGCTCTATTTCGCCGAGCGGTTGACCGATTACGCGCACCGGAAGGCAAGCGGCGGGCACGGAGCGAAGATCTATTTCAAGCGCGAGGAGCTGAACCACACCGGCGCGCACAAGATCAACAATGTGCTCGGCCAGATCCTGCTGGCGCGGCGCATGAGCAAGAAGCGCATCATCGCCGAGACCGGCGCCGGCCAGCATGGCGTCGCCACGGCGACCGCCTGTGCGAAGTTCGGGCTGGAGTGCGTCGTCTATATGGGCGCCGTCGATGTCGAACGACAAAAGCCCAATGTGTTCCGGATGAACATGCTCGGCGCCAAAGTCGTGCCCGTGCTCTCCGGCGCACGCACACTCAAGGATGCGATGAACGAGGCGCTGCGCGACTGGGTCACCAATGTCGAAGATACGTTCTATTGCATCGGAACGGTCGCCGGCCCGCACCCCTATCCCGCCATGGTGCGCGATTTTCAATGCGTGATCGGGGAAGAGACCCGCACGCAGATGTTGGCGGGGGAGGGCCGGTTGCCGGATTTGCTCGTGGCGTGCATCGGCGGCGGCTCGAACGCGATCGGTCTCTTTCATCCGTTTTTGGACGAGCGGCAGATCGAACTCTATGGCGTCGAGGCGGCGGGCTACGGGCTCGACAAGAAACACGCCGCTTCGCTCGCCGGCGGCAGGCCGGGCGTGCTGCACGGCAACCGCACCTATCTCTTGATGGACGACGACGGCCAGATCGAAGAGGGCCACTCGATCTCCGCCGGCCTCGACTATCCGGGCATCGGCCCCGAACATTCCTGGCTCAAAGAGACCGGCCGCGTCACGTATCTCTCGGCGACCGACGACGAAGCGCTCGCCGCCTTCCAGCTTTGCGCCAAGCTCGAAGGGATTATTCCGGCGCTGGAGCCGGCGCATGCGCTCGCCCGCGCCGTCGAGATCGCCGCGCAAAAGCCGCGCGAGCATCTGATGGTCGTCAATCTATCCGGCCGCGGCGACAAGGACCTGTTCACTGTCGCCGATCATCTCGGTGGGATGTAGTTATCAGTTTTTCAATCCGCATAATGACGAAGCGCCGGGGTGCTGCCCTTTACCGTCGCTTTGGACCGCGGCAGCTCCCGGCTGAAATCGGGGCAAAAACCTGGAGGTTCGGCGCCGTTGCATAATTCAAGAATTTTGGGGACAAACGCGGCGCGCCAGCGCCCCATTCAGCGAGTTGAGAAGAATTGCGTTATCGCCACCGCCGCTTGAAAGAGTGCCGCCGCCGCCGCGAGCAAAGCCGCATATCCGCTCCATTTGCTTTGCAATCGAAGCGTCGCAAACAGCTCGTATTGGCGTCCCTTCCTGTCGCGTCCCATCCCTAATTGCGGGGTTGGATAGGACGGTCCCGGCGGTCTGGGTTCCGGACTGTCGGTCGGGTATTCCTTCGCCATCGATGAATAAATCCAAGCAATCGCTGCTAGACCAGCGAAGAGTGCCGACAGCAGATTGAACACGAACACCATTGACGGACGCCCCTCATGTGCGCTTACGAGCTATAGCATGGACAATTTGTTCGCGGTCTTGCCGCACGTTTCAAAACTCAAGAATTATGCAACACGCCTCCGGTCTTGATGTTCAGTGATTTGTATGTTGCAAATGTCGCTCCGGCGTCACGAACAGACCATTCATATACTCCGCCCTCACCCTGAGGAGCCCGCGAAGCGGGCGTCTCGAAGGGCGAGGGCACCAAAGAGGAGCGTGAGACTCATTGCCCATCCCCGGCCCTCGTGCTTCGAGACGCAGCCCTGTCGGGCTGCTCCTCAGCATGAGGGGACCCGTGGAAGCCCCGCTTTGGCGCATTTGCTCTACTTCCTCCCGATCCGTCTTCGTGTTAGCCAGCGCCGCATGTCTACCCGCATCGAAACCCGCTTCGCCGAACTTGCCGGCGCGCGCCGCGCCGCGCTGGTCCCCTTCGTCATGGCCGGCGATCCCGATCTTGCGACGTCGCTGGCGATCCTCAAGGCGCTGCCGGCGGCCGGCGCTGACCTGATCGAACTCGGCATGCCGTTTACCGATCCCATGGCCGACGGTCCGGCAATCCAGGCGGCGGGCCTGCGCGCGCTGAAAAGCGGCACGACGCTCGCCAAGACTCTTGCGCTCGTCGCGGACTTCCGCGCCCATGACCGCGCGACGCCGCTCGTCCTCATGGGCTATTACAATCCGATCTACGTCCATGGCGTTGGCCGATTTCTCACTGAGGCGAAGAAAGCCGGCGTCGACGGCGTGATCGTCGTCGATCTGCCGCCGGAGGAAGACTCTGAACTCTGCCTGCCGGCGCTCGATGCAGGTCTGGCGTTCATCCGGCTCGCAACGCCGACGACGGATGCGGCACGTCTTCCCGCCGTGCTCGCCCACACCTCGGGCTTCGTCTACTATGTCTCGATCACCGGGATCACCGGCGCGGCTGCGCCCGATGCCTCCAAGGTGGCCGCCGCGGTCGCCCGGCTGAAGCAACATACGGACCTGCCGGTCGCCGTCGGCTTCGGCGTGAAGAATGCCGCGAGCGCCGCGGCGATCGCTTCCATTGCCGACGGTGTCGTCGTGGGCTCGGCGCTCATCGAAGCGTTGCGCAAGTCGCTGGACGAGGCGGGGCACGCAACGCCGGGCAGCGTCGCGGCGGTCATCGATCTCGTGCGCGAGCTGGCGGCGGGCGTGCACACCCCCGCCGCGCCGGGCTTTGCGCGGGCCGGCACGAGAGCATAGATTAGCCGGGCACAAGGGCTTCTCGAATTCGTCGGGTGGCATCTAAGGGATTGTTATGAATTGGATTTCAAATGTCGTTCCGCCGAAAATACGCTCTTTCCTGCGCCGCGAGACCCCCGAAAATCTATGGGTGAAGTGCCCGGAGAGCGGCGAGCTCATCTTTCACAAGGATCTTGAGTTCAATTACTACGTGGTGCCGGGGTCGGGATACCACATGCGTATGCCGACCAAGGCGCGGTTCGATATGCTTTTCGACGCCGCTGCCTATAGCGATCTGCCGGCCCCCGAAGTTCCGCTCGATCCGCTGAAGTTTCGCGACGTTAAGCGCTACACCGACCGGCTCAAGGAGAACCGCCTGAAGACCGGGGCCAACGACGCGGTGCGGGTTTGCACCGGCCGCCTCGACGGCATGGACGTGACGATCGCGATCCAGGATTTCGAGTTTCTCGGCGGCTCGCTGGGCATGGCGGCGGGCGAGTCCATCGTCGCCGGGATGATGCGCGCCGTAGAGAACCAAACGCCGTTCATCATTTTCACGGCCTCCGGCGGCGCACGCATGCAGGAAGGCATCTTTTCCCTGATGCAGATGCCGCGCACGACCATCGCCGTACAGCGGCTGCGCGCCGCCAAGCTCCCCTATATCGTGGTCCTGACCAATCCGACCACCGGCGGTGTCACCGCCTCCTATGCCATGCTCGGCGACATCCATATCGCCGAGCCCGGCGCGGTGATCGGCTTCGCCGGGGCGCGGGTGATCGAACAGACGATCCGCGAACGCCTGCCCGAGGGGTTCCAACGTGCCGAATATCTGCAAGCGCACGGCATGGTCGACATGGTCGTGCGCCGTCACGACATGCGCGCCACCTTGGCGCGCGTCTGCTCGCTCTTGATGCACAAGCCGGCGTTAGAGCTCGGCGCCGCATGAGCGAACCACCCATCGCCGCCTCGGACGAGTGGGATGCGATCCTGACGCGTCTGCTCGATCTGCACCCAAAGAAGATCGACCTCTCGCTCGGGCGCGTCATCCGTCTGCTCGACGCGCTGGGCGCGCCGCAAAACCATTTGCCGCCGGTCATCCATGTCGCCGGCACCAACGGAAAGGGTTCGAGCATCGCCTTCATGCGGGCGATGCTGGAGGCGGCCGGCAAAAGCGTGCATGTCTACACTTCGCCGCATCTCGTGCGCTTTCACGAGCGCATCCGGCTCGGGCGGAAAGGCGGGGGTCGGCTGGTCGGCGACTCCGAACTCGCCGCCGTCCTCAAGCTTTGTGAAAATGTGAACGCCGGCGCGCCGATCACCTTTTTCGAGATCACCACCGCCGCGGCGCTGAAACTCTTTAGCGAGCATCCCGCCGACGTTCTTCTGCTCGAAGTGGGGCTCGGCGGCCGGCTCGACGCCACCAACGTCGTCGAGCGACCCCTCGCCACCCTGATTACGCCCGTCTCCATCGATCATTCGGAATTCCTCGGCTCTACGATTGCCGAGATTGCCGCGGAAAAGGCCGGGATCTTGAAACCCGGCGTCGCGGCAATCATGAGCGCGCAGCCGGCTGACGCCTTGGCGGTCATGGAACGACGCGCCGGAGCGATCGGCGCGCCGCTCCGGGTGGCGGGACGCGATTTCTTCGCCCGGGAGGAACACGGACGCCTTCTTTTCGAGGACGAGCGTGGTCTCCTCGATTTGCCGCTCCCCCGTCTGGTCGGCCGCCACCAGCATCAGAACGCCGCGGCGGCGATCGCCACCCTGCGCGCCGCCGAGCCACACATCCCGACCGCCGCGATCGAGCTCGGAATTGCGACCGCCAGATGGCCGGCGCGGCTGCAACGTTTGCAAAGGGGCCGCGTGCTCGCGCCCGCTCCGGAAGGCGCCGAGATCTGGCTTGACGGCGCACACAATGAAGAGGGCGCGCGGGTGCTCGCCCAGGCCATGGCCGATTGCGAGGAAAAGGCGCCGAGGCCGCTCGTACTTATCTGCGGGACGCTTGCCAGCAAGGACACCGCCGCCTTCTTGCGCGCCTTCAAGGGCCTGGCGCAGGAGGTGCTTGCCGTGCCAGTCACCGGAGAGCATGTTGCCCGGCCGCCGGTCGAAGTCGCAGCACTCGCCAATGCGGCGGGCATTCCGGCCGTCGCCTGCGAGAACATCGAGCAGGCGCTGCGCTTTCTGGCGGCACGCGAATGGGCGCTGCCGCCGCGCATCCTCATCGCCGGGAGCCTCTATCTTGCCGGCGAAGTGCTGCGGTTTAACGGCACGCTGCCGCTGTAAGCCACTTTCCGGAAACGCTGATGGCTGCGGCAAGCGCGATTCGGCGCCGCATTCCGGGGGCCGCTGCAATTGCGCCGGGCCTCGCTTTTAGGGGTGTCAGAATTGGGTAATTTGCCTGTAACGCCGGCCTCAAAATCCGCCGAAAATAGGCCGCGCCGCGCTGCGCTCATCCGTTCGTAAGCGCTTGATTGTAAAAGATCTGTAAGAAATGCACGGGTGCTCTAACTGGCCGTGGCCGCACCCCTTATTTTGTGGGAGCATGAATGTGGACAGTTTCTGCTGTCCCGTTTTACCAACGTGCAAATGGAGGAAAACATGGCTTGGACAACTCCGACGGTCGTCGAAGTTTGTGTTGGCATGGAAGTCACCAGCTATTCGTCCGCTGAGATCTGATCAGCGACGATTAACTGGATTTCTAACCGCAAACTTTAGGACGTGAGTTGCGTATCATTGTCCTCGGATCGGCAGCCGGGGGAGGGTTCCCACAGTGGAACTGTCTCTGTCCCGTCTGCCGACTCGCATGGGCTGGCGACCGGCGCGTAACGCCTGCGACCCAGTCGAGCCTGGCCGTCAGCGGCGACGGCGAACGCTGGTTGCTTTTGAACGCTTCGCCAGATCTCCGCCAGCAGATTCTCGCGACGCCGCAGTTGCATCCACGCGGGAAAAACCGCGGCTCGCCCATCGCCGCGATCTTTTTGACCAGCGGCGACGTCGACCATATCACCGGACTTCTGACCTTGCGCGAACAACAAAGCTTCAGCGTTTTCGGCAGCAAAACGACGCTTGCGGAGGTCTGCGGCGGCGTCTTCGGGGTCCTGAACCGCGAACTCGTGCATTTGAAACGCGTCGTCCCGGATGAACCCGTCGAGACGGGGATCGGTCTCAGCGTCACGCCGTTCTCGGTGCCGGGAAAGGTGCCCCTTTATCACGAAGCCGGGGCGGTCGAGATCGGCACCGAAGGCGAGGAGACGCTCGGCCTAGAGATCAGCGACGGCGCCGAGCGGTTCTTCTACATTCCGGGATGCGCGGAAGTCACATCGCGCCTGCGGGAAAGGTTGCGCGACGCCGATCTCTTGTTTTTCGACGGCACCACGTTTACGGACGACGAAATGGTGCGTTTGGGCCTTTCGACAAAGACCGCCTGGCGCATGGGCCATATCGCCATGAGCGGCGAAAACGGCTCGATGCGCCGCCTCGCCGATCTGGGTGTCCGCCGCAAGATCTATGTCCATATCAACAACACCAACCCCGTGCTCGTCGAGGATTCCGCGGAGCGCGTCGAAGTCGAGGCGGCAGGGTGGGAAGTTGCTTATGACGGGATGGAGGTCAAGTTATGAGCACTCTTTTGAGCCCGGAAGAATTGGAGACGGCGCTGCGTAACGTCGGCGCGGAGCGCTATCACAATCGGCATCGCTTCCATCGCCGCCAATACAGCGGCCAATGCAGCTACGAGGAAATTCAGGCCTGGGCGCTCAATCGCTATTATTATCAGTCGATGATCCCAATCAAGGATGCGACGGTTTTGACCCGCCTGACGGATCCCGAGGACCGGCGGCAATGGCGCAAACGGATCGAGGATCATGACGGTTTGAAACCTGGCGACGGCGGCATCGAGCGCTGGCTGAAACTCACCGACGGCCTCGGCTTTCCACGCGACTACGTAATCTCGACCGAGGGCATCCTGCCGGCGACGCGTTTCGCGGTCGATGCCTACGTCGAGTTCTGCCGTACCCGCAGTCCTCTCGAAGCCGTTGCCTCTTCGCTGACCGAGCTTTTCTCGCCGGACATTATCAGCGAGCGGATGAGCGGCATGCTCGCCCATTACGATTTCGTCAGCAAAGATACGCTCGCCTATTTCTCGCAGCGTCCGCCGCAAGCAAAGCGCGATTCGGAGTGGGCGCTCGAATTCGTCAAGACACACGCCAAGACGCGCGACGAACAGGAGCAGGCGATCGAGGCGTTGAAGTTCAAGTGCAGCGTGCTCTGGGCGATGCTCGACGCACTGTGGGGCGCCTACGTCGATAAGGCGCTTCCGCCGGACGCCTGGGTGCCGGGCACGAAAGTAACCGTCCGTGGCAAGGCCGCATGAGCGGCTCCGCCGAGATCAGCGGCGAGACGAGGCCGCGCCTGCCGCGCGGCGTGCATCTGAAACACGATGATACGCGCGGCGAATGGCTGCTGCTGGCGCCGGAGAGAGTTTTGAAGACCAACCCGATCGCGGTGGAAATCTTGAAGCGCTGCGACGGAAACGCCACATTGAGTGAGATCGTCGATGATCTTGCCGCACAGTTCAAGGCCGAGCGGGCTCGGGTCGAGACGGATGTCCGCACGCTGCTCGGCGAGCTCGCCGCCAAACGCATGGTGGACCTATGAACGCGCTTGAGACAACGCCGACGCCCATTCCGGCTCCGGTCGGCATCCTCGCAGAGCTGACACATCGCTGCCCGCTCAGCTGCCCCTATTGCTCCAATCCGGTCGAGCTCGACTCCCGTGCCGGCGAGCTCGATACGGAGACCTGGAAGCGCGTCTTCTCGGAAGCCGCCGCCGTCGGTATTCTGCATGCACATCTCTCCGGCGGCGAGCCGGCGGCGCGGCGCGATCTTGTCGAGATCGTCGCGCATTGCAAGAAGGTCGGGCTTTACACCAACCTCATCACCTCGGGGATCGGTCTCACGCAGGAACGGATGCGGGAACTCGCCGATGCGGGCCTCGATCATGTGCAGCTCTCGATCCAAGACGCGCTGCCGGAATTGGCCGACAAGATCGCCGGTTACAAGGGCGCGTTCGCGCGCAAGATCGAGGTTGCCAAATGGGTCAATGAAGTGGGCATTCCGCTCACCGTCAACGCCGTTATTCACCGCGCCAATATCGCGCGCGCCGGCCGCATGGTGGAATTCGCGGTCGAACTCGGCGCGCGGCGAGTTGAAATTGCCCACACGCAATATTACGCCTGGGCGCTCGTCAACCGGAAGACGCTGATGCCGTCGCACGCCCAGGTCGAGAAGGCGGTGGCCGAAGTCGAGGGCTTGCGCGAAACCTATGCCGGCAAGATCGTGATCGATCACGTCATCCCGGACTATTACGCGAAGTATCCGAAGGCCTGCATGGGCGGCTGGGGCAAGCGCACGCTGAACGTAACGCCGCACGGCAAGGTTCTGCCCTGCCACGCCGCCGAGACCATTCCCGGACTTGAATTCTGGACCGTGCGCGATCATTCGCTTGCCGACATCTGGATGAGCTCGCCGGCCTTCAACGCTTTCCGCGGCACCGATTGGATGCTCGAACCTTGCCGTTCCTGCCCGCGCAAGACGATCGATTTCGGCGGTTGCCGCTGTCAGGCGCTGGCGCTCACCGGCGATGCCCGTAACGCCGATCCGATCTGCCATCTTTCGCCGCATCACGACAAAGTGGCGGAGATTGCCGCCACGTTCGACGACGTCGATGCAAATGTGCCTGCGTCCGACTATATCTACCGCACGCTCAAGACGCGGGTGCCGGCCGAATAGATAGGTGCCGGCATCTTCGCTCATTCGTGAGGTCGAGAGATGATGCAGGGCAAGACCGTAGTAATCACCGGCGCCACCTCCGGAATCGGCGAAGTTGCGGCGCTAGAATTGGCCGGAATGGGAGCGCGGATCGTCGCGGTTGCGCGCAGCAAAGCGCGCGGCGAGGCGACGCTCGCACGGCTCAACGAACGAGCGCCGGCCGTCAAGCACCGGATCGTCTATGGCGATTTGGCGGAACTAGCGGACATGAAACGCGTCGCCGCGGAGATCGCGGCCTCGGAGCCGCGCATCGATGTACTTATCAACAACGCCGGCGCGCTCTTCTCGCAGCGCGAAGTGACGAAGGACGGATTCGAGCGCACCTTCGCACTCGACCATCTTTCTTATTTCGTCGTGACCGCCGGTTTGCGTGAACGGCTGCTCGCCACGCCCGGAGCACGCATCATCAACACTTCGTCCGATGCGCATATGGGCGCGCGCTTCGACATCGACGATCTGCAGACGGAAAAATATACTGGTATGCAGGCCTATGCGCGCGCCAAGCTCGAAAACATCCTGTTCACGCGCGAATTGGCGCGGCGGCTGAAGGGCACCAACGTGACCGCGAACGCTCTTCATCCCGGAGTTGTCGCGACGCGCTTCGGTCACGAGAGCGGCGGAATTGTCAGCTCTCTCCTCAAGGTCGTCCAACGGTTTGCGATTTCTCCGGAGAAGGGCGCGGAGACGATCGTCTATCTCGCTTCATCCCCCACGGTCGCGGGCGTCAGCGGCGAATATTTCTACAAAAGCAAACCCAAGCCGCCCGCGCGCGCGGCGCAAGACGATCGTCTCGCCGCCGCGCTTTGGGAGAAAAGCGTCGCCCTTACCGGCGTCGACTGGAAATAGGGTAGTGTCCTAATTTGGGCAATTATCCCGTACTTGACAGACGTTCCTAGGCATGATACATCCCCTCAACAGTAGGGGATCGTCCATGGCCAGACGTCCAAAACCAGTTCATCAACTGAGCATCGCGCAGTTCGAAAAACTGTTCCCGGATCAAGATGCCTGCAAAGCCTATTTGCGGGCTCGCAGATGGCCGGAAGGCGTCCGCTGCCCGCGCTGTGGCAATCCCGCCGTCTATGACCTTGCCTCCCGCAAATGGCATTGGCAGTGCGAAAAATGCGCGCCGGACGGCTATCGGTTCTCCGTCTTGGTTGGAACGATCTTCGAGAACACGAATAAATCCCTCAGAGAGTGGTTTCGCGTCATCCACTTGATGCTGACCAGCAAGAAAGGAATGAGCGCGCTGCAAATTCAGCGGTACATGGGCTTCGGTTCTTACAAAACCGCTTGGGAAATGTGCCACAAGGTCAGAACCGCTTTGATCGAAGCGCCCGAAAAGCTCGGCGGCATTGTCGAGGTGGACGAGACTTTCATCGGTGGCCTCGCCAAGAACCGGCACAAAGATAAGCGCGGCGACGGGAGCGGCGGAACTGGCGGAGCCGGTAAGGCAATCGTCGCTGGCGCGGTCAAGCGGAAGGGCAATGTCATCGCTCGCGTCGTCGCCAATGTGCAAGCTGATACGTTGACCGCTTTCATCCGTGAGGCCGTTTCGGATCGCGTTAGCCTGCTCTGCACGGATCAATGGGTCGGCTATAAGCATCTTCACGAAGACTTCCGCACGCGACAATCGACCATGCGCGCGGTCAATATGTCGTCGGCGCGGTTCACACGAATACGATTGAAGGTTTCTGGTCGCTGATTAAGCGTGGGATGGTGGGCACATTCCATAAAGTCAGCAAAAAATACCTGCCGCTCTACGTCGCTGAATTTCAGTTTCGCTACAACAATCGTGAGAACGCCGACATTTTCGGAGAAGCAATCAAGGGATGCTGATGTCATGGTTGCGAACCCGGACGTGGGCTAAAGTGAAGAATAGGCGCAGGGTTGGCCTGTTCTATCGCAATGACTCGATCCGCCGATTCGCCAATAACTCTGAGGGTTGAGTGACTATCAAATTTAAGTTCGACAAATTCATTGGACATATTCCAGATATAAAAACTGAATGAATTGTCTTTTCCGGGGTCTATTTTTTGCGTTCGCGCAACCGCAGAGGCTTCCGCTATATCTGAAGTACCTTGGTATCCGCTGCCTTGATTCGTGGCTTTAATGTAGGTCAAGCGTAATTCCAAAGTCACATCCGTAACCGGCTCGGGCCCGCGTAAATGAGGCCATTGCTACGCCCACAGCTCCAATAAAGAGCCCAAAGGGGACGCAAATGTTGGTTCCGAGCCACACCATAGCGGCCACGCTATGTCATTTTGTGAATGTCTGTCAAGTACGGGATAATCGCTTAGGACACTACCGGAAATAGCGGCTGGTTGCATCACGGCGGCCGACCGCCTAATACCGGCGCGTGCTACTCATCGGACGTCATGGCCGGGCTTGTCCCGGCCATCCACGTCTTTAATCTCAGATCGCTTTCACGGTTTGGATGCGCGACAAGCGCGGGCATGACGGTGCGAGGTGTTTATGCGTCCTTCCAAACGTGCCGCCGATGAATTGCGACCAGTAACTCTCGAGCGCAATGTCGCGCGCTATGCGGAAGGATCTTGCCTCGTCAAATTCGGGGCCACGCATGTGCTGTGCACGGCCTCGCTCGAGGATAAGCCGCCGCAATGGCTGCGCGGTCAGGGTCGCGGCTGGCTGACCGCGGAATATGCGATGTTGCCGCGCGCCACGCAGACGCGCTGCAAGCGCGAAGTGACGGCCGGACGGCCATCGGGACGCACCCAGGAGATCCAACGGCTCATCGGCCGCAGCTTGCGCGCGGTCACCGATTTGCAAATGCTTGGCGAACGGCAGATCACCATCGATTGCGACGTACTGCAGGCCGACGGCGGCACGCGGACCGCGGCGATCACTGGTGCGTGGGTGGCGCTGCGCGATTGCCTCAAATGGATGCACGGGCGCTCGATCCTCAAGGACATTCCGCTGCGCGATCACGTCGCCGCGGTCTCGTGCGGGATTTCGAACGGGGAGGCGGTGCTCGACCTCGACTACGCAGAAGACGTCGTGGCAGAAACCGATGCCAATTTTGTCATCACGGGCGCAGGTTCGCTCGTCGAGGTACAGGCGACGGCGGAGGCGGCGGTTTTCAGCGAGGCCGAACTCAATACCATGCTGCAGCTCGCCCGTGCCGGCATCGGGCGGCTCATTGAACTGCAAAAGCAGGCGATTGCTTAATGGGCAAACGCCTCGAAGGCCGCCTAGTAATCGCAACGCATAATACGGGCAAGCTCTGGGAAATGCGCGCTTTGCTCGCCCCGCATGGAATTGAGGCCGTCTCGGCAGCCGAGATTTCTTTGTCTGAGCCGGCGGAGACCGGCAAAAATTTCCAGGAGAACGCGGCGCTGAAAGCGCGCGCCGCGGCGCAGGCGGCAAATCTGGCGGCGCTGGCCGACGATTCCGGGCTTTGCGTCGATGCGCTCGGCGGTGCGCCGGGGCTTCTCTCGGCGCGCTGGGCGGAGACAACACCGGGCGGCCCGCGCGACTTCGCCACGGCCATCGAGAAAGTCGGAGCCGAGTTGCGCGGGGTAAAGGCGAAGCCGCCCTTTCGCGCGCATTTCATTTCCGCGCTTGCGCTCGCATGGCCCGACGGCCGCACCGAACACTTCGAGGGGAAGGTATCCGGCACGCTGGTTTTTCCGCCGCGCGGGACGCTCGGCTTCGGTTACGATCCGATCTTCCTACCGGACGGGTTCACGCGCACCTTCGGCGAAATGATGATGGACGAAAAACAGGCAATTCCCGCCGATGGCTCGCCGGCGCTCTCGCATCGCGCTCGGGCGTTTCAGGCATTTGCGCGCGCCTGCCTTTAGCGCGAGCGCGCGCCAATTGTCGCGGACTCCGGCTCTTGCTGCACGGCATCGAACTCGCGATAATCGCCGCGACGAAGAGGCATGGCTTGATGGCGGACAGTTGGGAAACGAAATATGGGTCGCGCCGCGTGCGCCGCGATCCGCCGACGCTGGAGGAAGCGGTCGTCGCGGCACAGGGTCTCTCCGATCAACTCGACGAGCAGATCGAGATCGCCGCTGGATTTATGGATCTGCCGTTGGAAGTGGTCCGCGCCGAGATTTTGAAAAGCGTCGCGCCGCGCCGCGCGGCGCGCGTTGTAACGACCACCGGCCGCGAAGGGGCAGGGCGCACCGTGATCGTTGAACGCAAGACGCGGCGCAGTCGTCCAAACGAAGTTTAAATGCCGAACTCCGCTCGCCGCGGAAGATGCGGCCTGTCCCCACCATGAGCCGGGCGAGGGCCATGCCGTTCATCTCACCATCACGGTCGCCACGCCGTCGATCACAAATTGCACTGCAAGCGCGGCGAGTACGACGCCGAGCATCCGGCCCAATACCAAATTTCCGGTTGTTCCGAGCAGGCGGCCGATCTGCACCGAAAGCAGGAACGTCGCATAGCAAAGCAGCATCACGAGTGCGACCACTGCCATAAGTCCCGCGAGCGTCGCCCAATCGCCGTTGGCGCGCCCCGCCAATAGAATGGTCGCGGTAATCGAACCCGGCCCGCTCATCAGCGGGATCGCTAGCGGGAAGGCGGCGAGGTCCCGCACGTGATCGATCTCAACGGCGTCGCTGGCGAATTCCCGTTTGCGCTCTCTACGCAACTCGAAGATCATTTCGAAGGCGATGTAGAACAGGAGCAGGCCGCCGGCGATCCGGAAGGCCGGGATCGAAATGCCGAGCGCACCCATCAACGCACCGCCGCCGAAAGCAAACGCCGCCAGGATCGCGAAAGCGATCGCGGTTGCGCGCAGCGCAATCTCGCGTTTGACGGAATGCGCCATGCCGAAGGTGAGACCGATGAACACCGGCGCGAGCCCCGGCGGATCGACTGTCACCAGCAGGGTCACGAAGGCCGTCTTGAGAAAATCCAGCGACATTGGCGCTCCCGCGTTTCCCCCACGCGCAGTTCTAAAGGAAGTGCTGCTATACTTACAATGATCGGATGCTCCTTCCGGCGGCTTGGCGAGACCTAACATGACAATTGGGCTTTCCGCGCGGGGCGGCCGGCGCGGCGCGCTCGCCTTCGTACTGCTGATCGGCGTGTTGAGCTTCTTCGCCGACTTCACGTACGAGGGTTCGCGCAGCATCATCGGGCCATATCTTGCAAGCCTCGGGGCGAGCGCGACCGTCGTCGGGATCGTCACCGGCCTCGGTGAGTTCCTGGGCTACGGCTTGCGGTTGTTCTCCGGGCGCGCCGCGGACCGCAGCGGCAAGTTCTGGCCGATTGCCATATTCGGCTATGTCGTCCAGATGCTTGCGGTACCGGCGCTTGCGCTATCCGGCAATTGGCCGGCGGCCGCGACGCTCATCATTCTCGAGCGCGTAGGCAAGGCGACCCGCAATCCGCCGCGCGACGTGATGCTGTCGCATGCGGCGGAGGAGGTCGGCGGCTACGGCTGGGCATTCGGAATCCATGAAATGCTCGATCAATGCGGCGCCATGTTCGGGCCGCTTCTCGTCGCCGCGGTCTTGGCGCGTCATGGCGGCTATCGGGAAGCTTTCGCGGTTCTACTGGTGCCGGCGCTCATCACGCTGACGTTCGTTTTGATTGCGCGTCTGCTCTATCCGCGCCCGCAGGACTTGGAGCGGGCGCGTCCTGCGATGGAAGGCGGCAGCTTGCCGCGCGTGTTCTGGATCTATCTTGTCGGCGCGGGGCTGGTTGCGGCCGGCTTCGCCGATTATCCGCTCATCGCCTATCATTTCCACCGCGCCCATACGGTGCCGAACGACTGGATCGCCATCTTCTATGCGGTGGCGATGGGAACGGGCGGCGGCGGTGCCTTGCTCTTCGGCCGGCTCTTCGATCGCTTCGGCTTCGCGGTTTTGATCTGGTTGACGGTTTTCTCCGCCGCTTTCGCGCCGTTGGTGTTTCTCGGCAATTTCTGGGTGGCGCTGGTCGGCGCGGCGATTTGGGGCATCGGCATGGGCGTGCACGAATCGATCATTCCCGCCGCCGTTGCGCCGATGGTGTCGGCAAGCCGCCGCGCCTCGGCATTTGGATTATTCACCGCCGGCTACGGATTCTTCTGGTTTCTCGGCAGCGCGGCGATCGGAATTCTCTACGATCGCTCGCCCGCGGCGGTAGTTGCCTTCTGCGTAGCGAGCGAGCTTGCGGCCGTGCCAATCTTCCTATGGGTCGCGCGGCAGCGCCGGTCGCAGTTCGCGGCGTGAAGGATAGGCGTCACCAGCGCCGGCGTCTTCGAAACAATCCCAGGATGATGAGCAGCACGACCGCGCCAATCGTGGCGGCGATGATCTGCGCCACGATCCCAACGCCGAGATGGATTCCCAATCTGGGCAGCAGCCAATTGCCGATCAGCGCTCCTACAACGCCGATGCAAAGATCGGCGATGAGGCCAAAACCGGTACCCCGCGTGAGTTGGCCGGCGAGCCAGCCGGCGACGATGCCGACAACCAGAATGATCAGGAGACTGTCACCGTGCAAGGGAAATCCTTTCTCAGTTTCGTAGCCGCGTTTGGCGAGAGCGAGATCCCGCTCCGCGCGCGCATGCTAACATGCCTCTCCGGCGCGGCCCAGCATGTTCGGGCGCGCACAACCGGAACCGACACGATGAAGCGGTGCATCGTGCCTCATTCTGCCGGGACTTCTCGGGGCGCCAATCGCTTGCGCGCCTTTCGCCATTCCTCGAAACGCTGCGCGACGACGAAAAACGAGGGAACGAAAACCACCGCAAGACAGGTTGAGGCAATCATCCCGGTGAACGCGGTGATGCCGATCGATTTGCGGGCGTTGGCGCCGGCACCCTGCGCGACGACAAGCGGCGCCACCCCCAGGATGAAAGCGAAGGAGGTCATGAGAATCGGCCGGAAGCGCGCCTGCGCGGCGCCGCGCGCCGCCTCGACGAGGCTCTGCCCTTGGGCGCGCAGATCGCGGGCGAATTCAACGATCAAGATCGCGTTCTTGGCGGAAAGCGCGATCAAGAGAACAAGGCCAATCTGCACGTAAAGATTGTTGTCGATTTTAAGCGCGCTGAACGTGAGCACCGGGCCGACGAGCGAGAGCGGAACGGCGAGGATCACCGAGATCGGCGCGATCCAGCTCTCATACTGGCCGGCGAGCACAAGGTAGACGAGGAGAAGCGCGAGGCCAAAGACGAGGTAGATCTGGTCGCCGACGATCTTCTCCTGATAGGACATGGCCGTCCATTCGTAGCCCGTGCCCCTCGGCAGGACGTTGCCGGCGATCTCCTCCATTAGCCGCATCGCCTGTCCGGAGCTGAAGCCCGACGCCGGCAAGCCGATGACCGCCGCGGTGGGATAGAGGTTATAGAGGCTGACCAGCGACGGACCTACATCGGGCACGAGATGCACGATCGTACCGAGCGGGATCATATCGCCGTTCTGGGTGCGCACCGGGAGGTTGGCGACGTCGCGCGGCAACAGGCGGAACTGCGAATCCGCTTGAACATAGACTTGGAACGTGCGGCCGAACTTGTTGAACTGATCGACGTAGGTCGAGCCGAGATAAGAGGCGAGCGTCGCGAAGACCTGGTCGACGCTGACATGAAGACTTTCGGCCTTGACGCGATCGACCTCGACGGCAAGCTGCGGCACGGTCGAGCGGAACGACGTCGAAACGCGCTGCAGACCGCTTTGCGTGCGCGCGTCGGCGACCACTGCGTTGGTGATGGCCTGCAGCTTGACCAGATCGAAACTGCCGTCCTTCAGCTCGATCTGCATGGCGAAGCCGGCGGCGTTGCCGATCCCCTGGATCGGCGGGGGCGGGAAAACCGTGATCCGCGCCGCTTCGATGCCCGCCAGCGCGCCGCTCAGTTTCGTGAGCATCGGCAGCAGGCCCTCCTTGCTGCCGCGCGTTTTCCAATCCTTCAGGACGATGTAGGCGACGCCGGCATTGGCAAGACTGGCATTGTTGTCGAGTGCCGAAACGCCGGAGATCGCCACCACATGTTGGACGCCGTCCACCTTGCCGGCGACCTCGCTCACTTTGGCAAGCACCGCCCGCGTGCGTTGCAGCGAGGCGCCGTCGGGCAATTGCACGGCGGCGATGAAGTAGCCCTGGTCTTCGATCGGCAGGAAGCCGGTCGGGATGCGCGCTATGCCGTATCCCGCCGCGGCGATAATCAAGAGGCCGACGATTACGGTAATGCCGGCGTGCCGCGCCAGCGCAGCGACGAAATTCGTGTAGCCCCGTTCGGCGCGCGCGTAGACGGCATTGAAGCCGCGATAGAAGAAATTGCGCTGATCCAGGGGCACCGTGGGACGCAACCACAGTGCGGCTTGCGTGGGCTTC
This sequence comes from uncultured Alphaproteobacteria bacterium, assembly GCA_963697785.1. GTDB lineage: Bacteria > Pseudomonadota > Alphaproteobacteria > Rhizobiales > Beijerinckiaceae > Methylovirgula. Next base: position 325,181 of record OY969098.1, read on the forward strand.
AACGTAACGGCGTTGATTGCGCTGATGAGCGCGGTTGCGGCGATGACCAGCGCGAATTGCGCATACATGCGTCCGGTGAGGCCGGGTAGGAAGGCGGCCGGCAAAAACACCGACATCAGGACGAGCGTGATGCCGATGATCGGCCCCAGCAATATGTCCATGGCGCGGATCGCCGCGTCGTGGCCGCTCATCCCTTGCTCGATGTTGTGCGCCGCGCCTTCGACAACGATGATCGCATCGTCGACCACGATGCCGATCGCCAGAATGATGGCAAACAGCGTCGAGAGATTGATGCTGAAGCCGAGCGCCGCCATGGCGGCGAAGGCGCCGATGATCGTGACCGGCACGGTGGTCGCCGGCACGAGCATGGCGCGCCAATCCTGCAGGAAGACGAGAATGACGATGAGGACCAGGATCGCCGCCTCGAAGAGCGTTTTGTAGACCTCGTCGACCGAAGCTTTGACGAAGGTCGTCGTATCGAAAGGCACGCTGTAGACGAGGCCGGGCGGGAAGGCGCGGGCCAGTTCTGCCATCTTGGCACCGACCCGCTTCTCCACGTCGAGCGCGTTGGCTTGCGGCAATTGGTAGATCGCGAGGCCCGCCGCCGGCTTTTGGTCGAGCGTGAAGGCCTGGCTATACGTCTGCGCGCCGAGTTCGACGCGCCCGACGTCGCGCACGCGCGTCACGGCGCCGTCCTTGCCCGTCTTCAGGATGATGTTCTCGAACTGGCCGACTTGGTCGAGCCGGCCGGCGACGTTGAGCGTCAGTTGGAACGCCTGGTTGACATTGTTGGGCGGCATGCCGAGCTGCCCGGCGGTCACCTGCTCGTTCTGCTGTTGCAACGAGTTGATGACTTCCTGCGTCGTCAACGACCGGGCCTTCAGCTTGTTGGGATCGAGCCAAACTCGCATCGCATATTGGCCGGCGCCGAAAATGTTGACATTGCCGACGCCCGGTAGCCGCGCAAGCTCGTCCTTCAGGTGAATGGTCGCGTAATTGGCGAGGTAAAGGGAATCGTAGCGGCCGTTCGGCGAAGAGAGCGTCACGAAGAGCAGAACCGCTGTCGATTTCTTCTGCACCGTCACGCCCTGCGCTTGCACGGCCAACGGCAGCGAGGCGAGAGCGCTCGCCACGCGGTTTTGGACGAGGATCTGCGCGAAGTTGATGTCGGTGCCGATCTTGAAGGTGACGGTCAACGTGTAGCTGCCGTCCGAGGCGCTGGTCGATTGCATGTAGATCATGCCTTCGACGCCGTTCACCTGCTGTTCGATCGGCAGCGCCACGGTTTCGGCGAGGGTGCGGGCGCTGGCGCCCGGATAGCTCGTCGTCACTTGAATGGTCGGCGGCACCACGTCCGGATATTGCGAGACCGGCAAGTTGAACAGCGCGACGCCGCCGATCACGACGATCAGGATCGCCAGGACGTTGGCGAGGACCGGCCGCTCAATGAAGAATTTCGAGAGCATCGGCGCGCCTCTATTTCGCGCCGCTGTCGGGCGGGGGCGCGATTGCCTGCATCTCCGGCTGAACTTTTTGGCCGGGTGTCGCCTGCAAAAGCCCGTTGACGACGATCAGGTCTTGCGGCTTGAGCCCGGCTTCGACGACGCGCAACGTGCCGAACGATTGGCCGAGCGTCACGCTACGCTGTTCGACGACGCTGTCCGCGTTGACGATGAGCACGTAGCGGCCGCTCTGGTCGCTGCCGATCGCCACCTCGGGCACGAGGAGTGCGTCGATCGGCCTGAGCGGCACGTGCACGCGCACGTAATAGCCGGGCAGCAGGCGAACGCCCTTGTTCTCTAATACGCCGCGCAGCGCCAGCGTGCCTGTCGAGGGATCGACGTTCGGAGCGATGTAGTCGATCACGCCTCGATAGGGAAAACCTTGATCGGTTTGCAGCGCGACTTCGACCGGCACTTTGTTGACGATGTCCTTCGTCGTGATGCCGTGTTCCGCCATGCTGGCGCGGATCGTCTGTACATCGCGCTCGCTGATCGTGAAGTTCACCCAGATCGGCTGGAGCTGGATGATGCTGGCGAGTTCGGTCGCGGAATTGGTGCCGACCAACTCGCCGATCGAAACGAGCCTTTGGGTAACCGTGCCGTCGAACGGCGCGGTCACCTGCGTATAGCCGTAATTGATTTGCGCCTGCTGAAGATTGGCCTGGTCCTGTTCGATGGTTGCCTGGTCGAGATCGCGCTGGGCGCGGGCCTTGTCGAGATTGGCTTGCGTCGAGACCTGGCGCTCCTGCAGGGCCGCTTGGCGCCCGAACTCGGCTTGCGATTGCACGAGCTGCGCTTTCGCCCCGTCCAAGGCGGCCTTCGCTTGGTCGACCTTCAGCTTGTAAGGCTCGGGCTCGATCACGAATAGCGGCGTGCCCTTTTTGACCTGGGCGCCGTCCTGATATTCGATCCCCTCGACGAAGCCTTGCACGCGGGCGACGAGTTTCACGCTGTTGATGGCCGCGGTATTGCCGGTGGCTTCGAGATAAGGCGTTACCTTTTGCTGCAGCGGATGGGCGACGCCGACTTTCGGCGGCGGCGGCGGAACGAAGGTATTTTGCTGGCCGCAGGCCAACAGCGGTATGAAGCAGGCAAAGGCCGCCACGGCGCGCCCCAGCGCGGCCTGTTTCGAGATCGCCAACATCCCGTTCCCCCGCGATTCGGATGTCCGCCAAGGCTCACATCCGATCATTCAAAATGCTATAATCTTGTCCCGCAAACGCAATGCAAATCGATTCCCTTGCCGCGCGTCACGGCCCGGGCGGGCTGCACAAGTTCGTTCCGCATCGCGGCGCTAGTGCGCCATGAACACCGGCAGATTGGCTTCGGCGAGAATCTGGCTCGTCGCTCCGCCGAAAATCATCTGCCGCAGCCGGCTTTGCGTGTAACCGCCCTTGATGAGGAGATCGGCGCCCACCGAGCGCGCAGTGACGAGCACGGCGAGACCGGGGGTCTTGGCGGTCGCGTGCGCGGCGACGGCGCGCGCCGCCACGCCGTGGCGTTGGAGATTTTCGACCAGCTGCTCCTCATTCGCCCCCGGCAGGCTCGATCCCGGGATCGCAAAGACCGGAACATCCTTCGCGAGAAGCAGGAGCGGCAGCGCGAAAGCGACGCTGCGCGCCGTTTCGGAACTGCCATTCCAGGCGATGGCGATGCACTCGCCGAGTTGCGCCGGGGCGCGCGGCGGGGCGATCAACAGCGGCCGGCCGCTTTCGATCAGCGCCAATTCGAGCGTCGATTTGCGCGGCTGCTGAGGCCCGGGGCCGGGCCGCCCGACCGCGATAATGTCGAAGACGCGGCCGTATTCGCCAACTCCGTTGTCGGAGACGAGAACCTCTTTCGTCCAGCCGTACGACGGCTTCTGCCAATCGCCGGCGTGGGGCTCGATGCCATGATGGTGCATAAAGGTCTCGAACGTACCGCGCGCGTCCTCGAGCAGATCGCGGCGCACGCCGTCGTCGAACATCACCCCATCGAGCGAGAAATCGGCGGCGACGATTTGGGTGAGATCCGGGCCAAGCGCGACGCCCTCCATGTAGCTGCCGAACCGCAGCGCAAGGAGCCGCGCCGTCTCGAGTACCGCTGAGATCGCGGCATGCGCTTCGACGGGAATGAGGATAGACTTCATGGGCGGCGTCCCCGCAGCCTATGATGCACGAAATTCGGGCGAGGTACACCGGCCGTCCGACGCCGCCTCGTTATAACACGATGGTGAGGCGCTCGGCGGCGCGCGTAATCCCGGTATAAAGCCAGCGGTTACGATGTTCGCGAAATGCACCGCTCTCGTCGAACAGCACCACCTTGCCCCACTGCGAACCTTGCGCCTTATGCACGGTGAGCGCGTAGCCATAATCGAACTCGTCCGAGTTGCGGCGCAGCGCATACGGAATTTCTTCAGCCCCCGTAAAGAATTCGGGCACGACGCCGATCCGCAGCGGCTTGCGGCTTGCATCCTCCTCGGGCACGACGCTGAACCGCAGCTTTTTGCGACGTGTTCCGCTTGCTGTCAGCACCGTCCAGAGCGAGCCGTTGAGAAGGCCCTTCTTGCGGTCGTTCTTCAGGCAGACGAGCTTGTCGGCCGCCTCAGGTAGCGGGTGGTTGCGGCCGAGCAGTTCGCGCATCCTCTTGTTGTAGGCGCGCCGCGTGCGGTTCAGTCCGACCAGGATCTGGTCGGCTTCGGTCACAGCATCGGCATCGATCTCGTCGCGCGCAACGACGCGGCTTTCGCCGAACGTGCCGGCGCTCAACCGGCCGCCTTGCCGGACGAGCATCGAGAGCCGGATGATCGGGTTATCCGCCGCCTGCCGGTGTACGTCGGTCAACATGGCGTCGGGTGCGCCGTCGGTGAAATAGCCGCCGCCCGAAATCGGCGGGAGCTGGGCGGGGTCGCCGAGCACCAGCACCGGCGTGCCGAAGGAGAGTAGATCGCGGCCGAGCTCGGAATCGACCATCGAACATTCGTCGATGATGATGAGATGCGCCTTGGCGGCGGGACTGTCTTCGTTGAGTTCGAAGATCGGCTCTTCGTCGTCGATCTCGCGGGCCCGGTAGATCATGCTGTGGATGGTGCGGGCGTCCTTGCAACCTTTCGAGCGCATCACCAATGCCGCCTTGCCTGTGAATGCAGCGAAGAGCGCTCCGCCGGACGAAGCCTCGGCGATGGCGCGGGCAAGCGTCGTCTTGCCGCTGCCGGCATAGCCGAAGAGGCGGAAGACTTGCGGTTCGCCGCGCTTCAGCCAGGCGCCGACGGCTTTCAGTGCCCCGTCCTGTTGCGGTGACCATGCCATCGCGCTTCGATTCCTCAAAGATGTCGCACACGCTAAATGAATCTAGTCTGGATTTATACCAGTTCTAAGTTCGCAGCGACGAGTTTTGCCTTCACAATCTCAAGGTTAGAACTGGATTAGCGCATTCCAAGCTGATATGTCGGCGCCATTCATCAGAGAATGGAGCCGGCGCTCATGAACATCGCAAATCAATTCGGTGAAACATTCGCGCTTGCCTGCAAACCGGCATGCCGAGCCCGCATGTATCGCCGAATACTCTTTGCTCTGCTCGGTGCCGCTCTCGCCGCCCCGGCCTACGCCGATACATCGACCTTCACGATTGAATTCCATGATGGCAAGATCTCGCCGTCGCGCACCGAGGTACCGGCGAACCAGCAGTTTAAGATCGAATTCCACAATACCGGCGCGACCGCGTCGGAATTCGAAAGCCACAAACTGCACAAAGAGCAGGTGCTGGCGCCGAATAGCCGTTCGGTCCTCGTGTTCCAGCCCTTGAAGCCGGGCGAATATACGTATTTCGACGATTTCCATCCTTCCAGCGGCCCGAAGCCGGTGTTGGAAGCGAAATAGTCGGCGCGCGCACCGGCGTGAGCCTTTAGGGAAGGCTCTGCGGAGACCAGCGTGCTCAGGCGTGCGCGAGATGGCGAAAGGCTTCGACCACGCGCTCGTAGACGGGCCGTTTGAACGGGACGACGAGCTCGGCGAGACGGTCCATCTTTTCCCAGCGCCAAGCGTCGAATTCGGGATGCTCCACGCCGGCCGGCGCGGTGATATCGATCTCCCTGTCGTCGCCTTCGAAACGCAAGGCAAACCATTTCTGCCTCTGTCCCCGGAAGCGCCCGTTCCAGGCGGCTTGCGCCAACTCTTGCGGCACGTCGTAGGTGTACCAGCCGGGAGCTTCGGCAAGCAGGCGTACCGATGCGACGTTGATCTCTTCATAGAGTTCGCGCCGCGCCGCTTCGTAGGGATCTTCGTCCGCGTCAATGCCGCCTTGCGGCATCTGCCATTCATAGCCCGGGATCTTAATTTCCGGCCTGTGCTTCTTGCGCCGGCCAATAAAGACGCAGCCTTGTTTGTTGAGCAGCATCACGCCGACGCACGGGCGGTAGTTCGCAAGATCGGTCATGCCTAAGGATCGCTGGTGACGACGGCCGGCGCGGCCTTGCCGACCGCGGCGCTGAGCGGGACGAGGACCAGCCCGTTCGCCTCCGCGGCGTGCGCGAACCGGGCGATCTTTTCGACGCTTTCCGGCAACGCGCTTGCCACGCCGATGGCGATGCCTTTGTCGCGCGCCACGGCTTCGAGCTGGATGAGCGCCGTGTCGATCCCGTCAGGGGTGGCGTCGATGATGACGTCCGCCTTGGCCGCCGGAAGTCCCGCCGTTGCGGCGAGCGTCAAAGCTTCGCTTTGCGGGGAAGAGCCGTCGTCGAGGTAAAGAAGGCCGCGGTCGGCGATCTCGCGCAGAATGGGAGCGAAGGCGGCGGGGTCGGCGGTCAATTTCGCACCGAGGAAATTCGCAACTCCGGTGTAGCCGGTGAAGCGGCTTAGCAGCCAATGCAGATTGTCCGTGTTCTCGACGCTGCTCGCGGTCGAGAGAAGCGTGTGCGGGCCGGGATTGGTCTGCGGATAATCTATCGGCTCCATGGGAAGTTGCAGCATCACCTCGTGGCCTTGGGCGCGCGCCGCGGCGACGGCCGCGGGGAGATTTTTGCCGTAAGGCGCGAAAGCAAGCGTGACAACGCTCGGAAGATTGACAATTGCCGAGTGGGTTGCCGAGGAACTGAGGCCGAGGCCGCCGACCAAGAGAGCGATGCGCGGCGCATTCGTCTTCGCGGCCGGCGTGACGAGCGGCCGGGCATAGACATCGGCAGGGCGCGCACCGTCGGCACCGACGCGCGGCAACGGCCCGTAGCGGCTCGGTTCGACAAGCCGCGGGTCGGGGGCGGGCGCGAGCGTCACGTCGAGGGCGCGCGGCACTTCGATGATGGTCACGGCCGGCGCGGTGCCGCCGCCGGCGCGGATGACCTTGACGCCGCTCTTTCGTTCGAGGTCCGCGGCATCCTCGATCGTGGTCGTGGCGACACCGGCCTTTTCAGGCTCCCGCGCATCGTGCCGACGCGCCGGCATGACCGTCGCTGCCGATGCGGGCACGATCGCTGCATCCGGTGTGATCGTTGCGACGGCCTGCGGCTCGCCTCCGGATGGATTGCCGTAGAAATGCAACCACCCGAAACCGGCTAGCAACGCCGCTCCCAGGCTCACCAAGAAGATCGAGCGAAACGGCAAGCGCCAGTTGCGCCGACGCCTATCCAGTCCGAGGGGATCGTGCAGATCGTCGCCCGCCATGGTGCCGACATCCTGGCTCGCCGAACTCCGATCGGGTCGACCCAAGCGGCGAATCACGTCTCATTCGCCACAATCATACACGCCGGAGGTGCTCGCCGAAACCGGCGGCGGATCAACGAAAAGTCCCGCAATCGGAGGATTGCGGGACTGGGTGTTTCGCCGATGCGCCGACGCTCAGGGTGTCTTGCTGTTGTCGTCGGAATCGGGCGGGGCGGCATTGCCGTCCGGGCCGGCGACCGTAGGCGTGGGGATCGCCGAGCTGTTTGAGGCCCGGGTCACGCCGCGCAGCAGGTCTTCCGCCGCGATGAGCTGTTTGTCGTTCTTATTATCCGGCGGAACATAGGCCTGCGAGCCGTGCTCTTCGTCCTTGCCGTTCAGAAGGTGACCTTTGAGCGAAGCCTCGCCTTTGGTGTCATCCTTGCCGACCAGATCCGGCGGCACGTCCTCCATGACCTCGATGTCCGGGTCAATTCCCTTGGCCTGAATCGAGCGGCCCGACGGCGTGTAATAGCGCGCCGTGGTCAACCGCAGAGCGCCGTTGTCCGGCCCGAGCGGAATGATGGTCTGCACCGAACCCTTGCCGAAGGAACGCGTCCCGATGATGGTGGCGCGCTTATGATCCTGCAGCGCTCCGGCGACGATCTCCGAGGCCGACGCCGAACCGCCGTTGATCAACACGACGACCGGCTTACCCTTCGAAAGATCGCCGGGCCGGGCGTTGTAGCGCATGGTTTCGTCGGCGTTACGGCCGCGCGTCGAGACGATCTCGCCGTGGTCGATGAAGGCGTTGACCACCGCAATCGACTGGTCGAGCAAGCCGCCGGGGTTGTTGCGCAAGTCGAGGATGTATCCCTTGAGCTTGTCGCCCGGCATTTCGCTCTGGAACTTCAAGATCGCATCGTGCACGCCGTCGGCGGTCTGCTCGTTGAACTGCGTAATCCGGATGTAGCCGATGTCGTCGCCTTCCTGATGGGCGCGCACCGATTTGATCTCGATGATGGCGCGGGTCAGCTTGACGTCGCGCGGCTCCTTCTTCGGGCCGCGCAGGATTTTCAGAGTCACCGTCGTGTCGGGCGCGCCGCGCATCTTGTCGACCGCCTGATTCAGCGTCATTCCATCGACGTCTTCGCCGTCGATGGCCGAAATAATGTCGCCGGAGAGAATGCCTGCGCGTGACGCCGGGGTGTCGTCGATCGGGGTGACGACCTTGATGAGCCCGTTGTCCTCGGTGACTTCGATGCCGAGCCCGCCGAACTCGCCGCGCGTCTGCACCTGCATGTCGTTGAAGCTCTTCGCATCCATGTAGCTCGAATGCGGATCGAGCGATCCCAACATTCCGTTGATCGCCGCCTCGACCAGCTTTTGATCATCGGGCTTTTCGACGTAGTCGGAACGGATCTTCTCGAACACGTCGCCGAACAGATTGAGGCTGCGATAGGTATCGGCGGAATCGGCCCGGGCAATGCTGCCCGAGGTGAGCCACGTCTGCGTTCCTATCAGGGCAGTAGATGCGCCGAGCGCGGCGCCGACCAACAGAAGTGAGATTTTGCGCATTATCCGCGAACCCTTTGCATATCCGGCTTCGCCCACCATGGGCTCGGATCGATCGCCGCCCCGTCTTTCCGAAACTCGACATAGAGGATGGGCTGCGCCGCGCCAATTGCGATAGCCGCGGCTGTCTTGACAGACCCGTCGCCCATACTGGCAACGGGCTCCCCGGCGAGGACGAATTGTCCTGCCTCTACGTTGATTCGCTCCATTCCAGCCAAGACCATATAATAGCCGGTCCCGGCATTGATGATCAAGAGTTGTCCGTAGCTGCGGTAGGGTCCGGAGAAGGCGACCCAGCCGTCGTACGGCGCGGCGACGATTGCGCCCGGCTGGGTAGCGACGAGCAGGCCTTTTTCAGTCCCGCCAAAGCCGTCCGGAGTGCCATAGGAGCGAACGATCGTCCCCGAGACGGGCATCGGTAACAGACCTTTGACATCCGCAAAAGCCATCGCCGGAGCCAGACGGCCGGGATCGTCGAAGGGCGAGACGTTCTTCTGAATGCCGGCTTCCGCTTGTGCGGCGCGCGCCGCGTCGGCCTTGCGGGCCGCATCGGCGGCGCGTTTGGCGCCCGCCAACTCCGCCTCGCTACGGGTGATAAGCTGCATCAAGTTCGTAGCTTGGCTGGCGAGATTGGCAGAGCGATCGCGCTCGGCGGCCAGCGCCTGCTCGGCGACCCCGAGCGCCGCTTGGCGGGCGTCGATCAACGCTGCGAGCTTTTGTCGCTGCTCGCCGAGATCCTGCGCCTGCTGCGCAAGCTGTGCCTTTTCTGCGGCGATCGACTGGCGAAGCTGGATGAGATTGGACAGATCCGTGGCGAGCGCCTCGGTCTCGGCGCGCATTTGCGGAAGCACGGCGCCGAGCAGCATCGACGTGCGGATCGCTTTCAACATGTCCGTGGGCGTGACCAACAAAGCCGGCGGCGGCGTGCGTCCCATACGTTGCAGCGAAGCGAGAACTTGGGCAATCACCGCGCGCCGGCTCTCCAGCGAACGGCGGATCGCTTCTTCTCGGCCCTTCAAGTTCTCGATGCGCGCCTCGGCTTCGCTCACCTTCGCTTCCGTGGCGCTCACCTGCTGGGCGGTCGCAATCAACGCCGCTTCAAGCCGCGCCCGGTCGCCGCGCAGACTTTCGATCTGGGCTTCGATCTTGCGTCGTTGCCCCTCGGAGGCTTGGATCGTGTCCTGAATGCTTTTGAGCTCGATCTGCCGGTTGGAAAGATCCTTGGCCTTGTCTTCGAGATTCGGCTGCGGCTGGGAGGCCGAAGGCGCTTGGTTCTGGGGGCCGGGGGCGGCTTGCGGGGTCTGGGCGCGCGCCGCTGCGGCGACGAGAAGCAGGGATACCGCCACGATCGGGACCGCCGGCGCAAAACGCGCAGTCACTTCCTTCGTCCTAAAGCTCCGCCCGCTCATGCTCTTTGCCGCGAATCGCAGCTTGCGAAGCTAGCAGCGGCGAAAGTAAGGCGCCACCGCGCCGCGATCGCGTTCAGAACTCGATGATAGGGGTGACCGGCGAGAATCGTGAGCGCCCGATAGATCTGCTCGGCCGCCATGACGCGCACCAGTTGGTGCGGCCAGGTCATGGCACCGAACGCGAGGACGAGATTGGCTTCGGCGCGGAAGTCGGGATCGAGTCCGTCGGGACCGCCGACGATGAGACCGACCTGCGCCACGCCTTGATCGCGGTTGCGACCGAGCTCGGCGGCAAACTCCGCAGTCGTAAGACTTTTGCCGCTCTCGTCGCAGGCGATGCTCCGGCCCGCCGTGCCGAGCACCGCGCGAATCGCTTTTGCTTCCTCGCGCTTTCGATCCTGTGGACGGCGCGCGCGGCTCTCCTCTATCTCGCGGTGCTCGACATTGAGCCCGAACTCCGCGCCCTGCCGCCGCGGCGCGTTCGAGATAGCGCTCGATCAGCTCCCGTTCCGGGCCGGCCTTGGTTCGTCCGACCGAGACGAGAAGAAGACGCACCGGGGTTCAGCCCGCGTGCCGCTCGCCGGGCCGATTTCTGCCCCACATCTTCTCGAGGTTGTAGAACTCGCGCACCTCAGGACGGAACAGATGCACGACCACGTCGCCGGCATCGACCAGAACCCAGTCGCAATGCGGCAGCCCTTCGACGCGCGGGCTTCCGAGTCCGGCATCCTTGATCCCTTGGATCACACGTTCCGCGATCGCTCCCACATGCATGCTGGAGCGTCCGGTGGCGATGATCATGGTATCGGCGAGGGGAGTCTTGCCATGCAAGTCGAGGCAGACGACGTTTTCTGCTTTGGCATCTTCGAGACGCGCCAGAACGGCCTCGGCGAGAAAGCCGGTGTCAGGTTCAGCCGAACCTTGCGCCGGGGGAAACGGTAAACCTACCGTCTCACGGGAAATCACACGAATCAGTGGCTTCGATCCTCATTCGAGAATGATTCGGCGTTCAACTCTACCTTCCTGAACGCACCGCTGTGTACCACGGCACCGATTAACATGGCGTAATTCGGCGTTTTTTTCAATGCGGCGCGGCGCCGAATCGGCCCATTCCCGGCGGAAGGTTCGAGCAAGGCCCTGGCGGCGCAAACGTGGCCTCGCGCGATGCCAGCATTCACACCGCGCGGTTGCGAAGATTGCCAGCAAACCGGGCGGCGTGCATATCGCCTGCCTCTATTTTTCAAGAGCACCGCGCTCCCTGTTGAAGCAAACCGGCAGCTTTCCAGGCTGGTTTTCGCGCCTCAATTCGCATCACTCTCTGCGCTTGCCGGCGCATAACTCGAAGTTCGCAACGAACAATGTCGCATTGCATGAAGCCGGCCGGCGTATTACTCAGTTTTGACCTCTTTCGAGGAAGGAGAGGGCGGGTGGCCGAATTCAACGGCGATAATCTTGCGACGCGGCGACCGTTATCGCCGCATCTGTCGATCTATCGCCCGATGCTGACGATGCTGATGTCGATCGCGCATCGCATCACCGGCGCGGCGCTTTACGTTGGGACGATCCTGCTCGTCTGGTATCTACTCGCCGCCGCCTTGGGTGGGGCGACGTTTGCGACGGCCGCCTCGTTCCTGCGCTCGCTGCTCGGCCAGTTCATCCTCTTAGGCTTCACCTTCGCCTTCCTGCATCATTTTTTCGGCGGCATCCGGCATCTGATCTGGGATAGCGGCTACGGTCTCGAACATCCGATGCGCGAATGGCTGGCGCTCGGCACGCTTCTGGCCAGCCTGTCGCTCACCGTGATTCTGTTCGTTGCGGCTCACTGGCTTGGCTAAGCGCGAACGCAGCTTGGCGCGTGCAAGGGAATTGTCATGACCAAACCCAACTCGATCCGCGGCACGCCGAGCGGAATCCGTCTTCTTAGTGCGGCGAAATCCGGCACGCGCGACGTCTGGAGGATGCGGCTCACCAACGTCGCCCTGCTGCCGCTCGGCGTCGCCTTCATCTGGATCGTGCTTTTGCTCGCCGGCAAGGACGAGGCGGGAATCAGGGCGCAGTTCGCACATCCGTGCACGGCGATTTTCATGCTGCTCTTCATTTTGGTCAGCATCGTCCACATGAAACTCGGCATGCAATCGATCATCGACGATTACGTTCACGCGGCGCGTCTGAAAGAATACACCTTGATTGCCAACGTCATGTTCTCCATCGGCTTCGGCGTTGCGGCCATTTATGCCGTCCTTAAACTGAGTCTCACCTGATGCCGGAAAATGGATCTATCGGGCTTGCGGCGGGCGCGTCGCCGACGATCGGCCGCGCCTATCCGATCACCGATCACGACTACGACGTGGTGGTTGTCGGCGCGGGGGGCTCCGGCTTACGCGCCGTCGTCGGCTGCTCGGAAGCGGGCTTGCGTACGGCGGCGATCAGCAAGGTCTTCCCGACGCGCTCGCATACGGTCGCGGCGCAAGGCGGCATCGCGGCTTCGCTCGGCAATATGGGGCCCGACAATTGGAAATGGCACATGTACGACACCGTCAAGGGGTCGGATTGGCTCGGCGATCAGGATTCGATCGAATATTTGTGCCGCAACGCGCCCGCCGCCGTCTATGAACTCGAACATTGGGGCGTGCCATTCTCGCGCACCGAAGATGGCCGCATCTACCAGCGCCCGTTCGGCGGCATGACCACGGAATTCGGCAAAGGCCCGCCGGCACAGCGCACCTGCGCCGCCGCCGATCGCACCGGCCACGCTTTGCTCCATACGCTCTACGGGCAGGCCTTGCGCCACTCCGCGGAATTCTTTGTCGAATATTTCGCGATCGACCTCATCATGGAAAACGGCCGCTGCCGTGGCGTGGTCTGCCTGAAGCTCGACGACGGTACGATCCATCGCTTTCGCGCGCAACTCGTGATTCTCGCGACCGGCGGCTATGGCCGCGCTTACTTCTCCTGCACGTCGGCGCATACCTGCACCGGGGATGGCAATGCCATGGTGCTGCGCGCCGGCCTGCCGCTGCAGGACATGGAGTTCGTACAATTCCATCCGACCGGTATCTATGGTGCCGGCTGTCTCATCACCGAAGGCGTGCGTGGCGAAGGTGGCTATCTGACGAATTCTGAAGGCGAGCGTTTCATGGAACGCTACGCCCCGTCGGTGAAGGATCTTGCGCCGCGCGACATGGTTTCGCGCGCTATGACGCTGGAGATTCGCGAAAGCCGTGGCTACGGCAAGCACAAGGATCACCTCCATCTTCATCTCGACCATCTCGATCCGCACATTCTGCACGAGCGGCTGCCGGGAATTTCAGAGAGCGCCAAGATCTTCGCCGGCGTCGACGTGACGCGGGATCCGATTCCGGTCCTGCCGACCGTCCACTACAACATGGGCGGCATCCCGACGAATTATCATGGCGAAGTGGTCATCAAGCACGGAGACGATCCGGACGTTGTCGTTCCCGGCCTGATGGCGATCGGCGAGGCGGCTTGCGTGTCGGTGCATGGCGCCAACCGGCTCGGCTCGAATTCGCTCATCGATCTCGTCGTCTTCGGCCGCGCCGCCGCCTTGCGCGCCGCCGAGCTCGTGACGCCCGGCGCCAAGCAGGCGGCACTTGCGCCCGACTCCGCCGACGCGGCGCTGGCGCGCCTCGATCGCTTCCGCTACGCGAAGGGCAGTATTCCGACGGCGGAGCTGCGGCTCCGCATGCAAAAGGTGATGCAGAACGATTGCGCCGTCTATCGCACCGGCGAGACGCTCGCCGAGGGCTCGAATCGCATCCACGAAGTCTGGGCGGCGCGCGACGAAATCTCGGTGACCGACCGCTCGCTCATCTGGAACTCGGACCTCGTCGAAACGATGGAACTCGACAATCTTATCATCCAAGCGGTTGTCACCATGGATGGGGCGCTGAACCGCACCGAATCGCGCGGTGCGCACGCCCGCGAGGATTATCCCGAGCGCGACGACAAGAATTGGATGAAACACACGCTCGCCTCGATCGATCCCGAGAAGCACACGGTGTCGATCGATTACCGGCCGGTGCACAGCTATACGATGACCAACGAGATGCACTATATAGAGCCGAAGGCGCGCGTGTATTGAGACGATCCTCTTCGTGTTTGCGGGAAAGGATCATGAAAGGCTGATGATGGTCCAACTGAACCTTCCCAAGAATTCGCGCGTCCGCAAAGGCAAGACGTGGCCGAGTCCGGTGAGCGCCGCGCCGCTGAAGGAATTCCGCATCTACCGCTGGAATCCGGACGACGCGGAGAATCCGCGCCTCGACACTTATTTCGTCGATACCAGCGAAATTTCGCCAATGGTGCTCGACGCGCTGATCCTGATCAAGTCGAAGACCGATCCGACGCTGACCTTCCGCCGTTCGTGTCGCGAGGGCATTTGCGGCTCCTGCGCCATGAATATCGACGGCACCAACACGCTCGCCTGCACCAAGGCGATCGCCGACGTGAAAGGGGCGGTCAACATCTATCCACTGCCGCATATGCCGGTTGTCAAAGATCTCGTGCCGGATCTCACCGCTTTCTACGCGCAACACGCCTCGGTGAAGCCGTGGCTGCAGACCGTGACGCCGCCGCCCGAGAAGGAATGGCGGCAGTCGCCGGCCGACCGCGCCAAGCTCGACGGGCTATACGAGTGCATCCTTTGCGCCTGCTGCTCGACCGCGTGTCCGAGCTATTGGTGGAACGGCGACCGCTATCTTGGCCCCGCCGTGCTGCTGCAGGCCTATCGCTGGATGAGCGATTCACGCGACGAAGCGACGGGCGAGCGGCTCGACAACGTCGAAGATCCGTTCAAGCTCTATCGCTGTCACACGATCATGAATTGCGCCAAGGCCTGCCCGAAGGGTCTCAATCCAGCCAAGGCGATCGCCGAGATCAAGGAAATGCTCATCGAGCGGCAAGTATAGCTCTCGCTCGCAGCTTATTCTCCGGCCAAACGCGTTGTGGCTGGATATGCGGCGCGAGGCCGCGTACATATATG
Source organism: uncultured Alphaproteobacteria bacterium (assembly GCA_963697785.1). Classification (GTDB taxonomy): domain Bacteria; phylum Pseudomonadota; class Alphaproteobacteria; order Rhizobiales; family Beijerinckiaceae; genus Methylovirgula. The sequence continues at coordinate 340,278 of OY969098.1, forward strand.
CTTTGGTCTCTGCCCCACCCGCACTCGAGACGAAAAGCGTAGCGAGATGAGAAAACCCAGCGCGCTGCCAGGGTTGATCTTCGTCATCATCTTCGGGATCGGCTTGGCGCTTGCCTATTCCAGCTTCGCGCTTGGCGCCGACGAAGACGCGGCGTGGATCGCCGTCGTCGCCGCGATCCTTGCCTATATCGTCTCGTACTCCGTCAAGGTCGCCAATCAGTGGGAGCGGGTCGTCGTTCTGCGGCTCGGCCGGTTCCGCGCCGTCGAGGGTCCGGGCCTGTTTTTCATCATCCCGATCATCGAAGCCATTGCCTATTGGATCGACATGCGCGTGATTACGAGCACGTTCCGGGCCGAGAAAACGCTCACCAAGGACACGGTGCCGGTAGATGTCGATGCGGTGCTGTTCTGGAAAGTCGTCGACCCGCAGAAAGCGGCGCTCGACGTCGCTGATTATGTCAGCGCGATTAACTGGGCGGCACAAACCGCGCTGCGCGACATCATCGGCAAGACCGTACTTTCCGACATGCTGGAAGGACGGGAAAAGATCAGCGGCGAGCTGCAGAGGATCATCGACGAGCGGACCGAACCTTGGGGCGTCAACGTCATTTCGGTGGAAGTCAAGGACGTGCTGATCCCGCCCGCGTTGGAGGATGCCATGTCGATGCAGGCGCAAGCGGAACGCGAACGCCAAGCGCGCGTCATTCTCGGCGATTCGGAACGCCAGGTCGCGGAGAAGTTCGCCGAAGCCGCGCGGACCTATGCCAGCGATCCGGTCGCATTTCATTTGCGGGCGATGAACATGCTCTATGAGGGATTGAAGAGCGACAAGGCGACGATCGTCATCGTACCAAGCACGGCCGTCGAATCCATGCAGCTCGGCGGTCTGGCCGGCTTGACGGCATTAACGACGACGTTGGGTCAGGAGCGCCCGCCCGCCGCTGCGCCGGGGCCATGGGGCTCCACTCCGACCAAGCCATAATCGAAGCGACATCCGCAGCCGCAGAGCGCTTTCAGCTCAAGAATTTCGAGCCACGTTCTTGGCGGGCATTGGCCAGCGAACGACATTCTCGTCGGCGGAACGATCCGATGACACTGCTCCTTGCTTTGCAGGTCCGTCCATCCCCTGCAATAGGCCGTTGAGCTGCCGGCGGCGATGCAGTCTCGAGCAATCGGCGAGAATTTGTGCGGCCCATGCGAAGATGTTATGCGATCTTACGTGCTCGCGCATGCTTTCCATACGCGCCGCCTGTTCGTCCTCGCACATCGTCAGCGCGCGCAGCAGGCTTTGACATAGGCTCTCCTCGTCATACGGATTGACGATGATGGCGTCGACGAGCTCGCGCGACGAGCCTGCAAATTGGCTGAGGATAAGAACGCCGCGGTTGTCGTCGCGTGCGGCGACGAATTCCTTCGCGACGAGATTCATGCCTTCGTGCAAAGACGATATGATGCACACGTCGGCGGCCCGATAGAATCGGTAGATCTCCGGTTGGCCGAAATTCTCCTTGAGGAAATACGCCGGCGTCCATCCGTGCGTACCGTATTTGCGGTTCAGGTCGGCGACGATCTCCTCGATTTCCTGATCGACGTCGGCATAGGCGCGAATGATCGATCGCGACGGCGAGGCGACTTGTACGAAGCTGACATTGCCGCGCCGGTCGGGGCTTCTTTCGAGAAACATGCCGAAGGCGCGCAGCCGTTCGGGAATGCCCTTGATGTAATCGAGCCGCTCGACGCCCAGGATGATCTTCGATTTTGGATCGATGCCAAGGCGGCCGACAAGTTCGTCCCGGCAATCGGCGACGTCCGGAACGGCGAGCGCATCGAAATCCGGCCAGGCAATCGAGATCGGATACGGTCTGACCATGCAGAAGTCTTGACCGTGGCGAACCGTGTTGTGCTCGCGATCGATCAGAGCTTCGACATGCGTATCGACGCTGTCGAGAAAATTATTACAGAGAAATTGCGTGTGGAAACCGACGATGTCGGCAGCCAGCATGCCGTCCAGAAACTCGCTGCGCCAAGGCAAGATGCCGAAGGTCTCGCTGTTGGGCCAAGGAACATGCCAAAAACAGATGATGAGCGCGTTCGGGAGCTTTTCGCGAAGCAGCTTTGGCAATAGGCCGAAGTGATAATCCTGGATGAAGATGATGGGGGCAGGGGATTTCGCCTCGGCAATGATGGTGCCGGCGAATTTTTGGTTGACCGCCCGATACATTTCCCAATCGGAAGCGCGAAACCGCGGCTTGATATAGGCCATGTTGCAGAGCGGCCAAATTCCCTCGTTGGCGAAGCCGGCATAAAATCCAGCTTCTTCGGCTTCGGAAAGCCAAATTCTTCGCAGCCTGTAGCTCGGGTTGTCGGGAGGGACCATGATCGCGCCCTGCGCGTCGGCGACGGCCCGGTCCGCGTCGCTCGTCGCGACGGCGACCCACGTGCCGCGGCAGGCCCGCATGATCGGTTCGATGGCGGTAACGAGTCCGCTAGCGGGCGTCGACCACGTGATGCCCTCGTCAGTTCTGGAATGTGCGTAAGGCTGCCGGTACGAGACGGTGATGAGCTGTTCCGAAGGCAGATGATTGCTGACGAATTCCTGCAATGTCGCCGCCGACCAACGCGCGTCTGGGGAAGGCGGTCGCTTCTGTTCACGCTCGATCTGCCGTATGCGGTGCTGAATCTCGCGGCTGATGCTCAAGGCTTCCGGCGGCAGTCCGCGCGCCTCCTTTCCGGTGCGCACATAGTTCCGTAACCCGACCACCCAACGGCTGAAGGTGATGCGGGCGATCACCATCGTGATCAGCGCTGCGAGCACGCTGATGCCGAACACCGCCCAAAAGAGGTATCGCCGTGTCTCAATGCTGCGATGCTCTGCGTAAGACATGTCATGGACGATGACGAGGCTGCCCTTCTCGATCGGTCTGCCGGGAATCTTCGGGCTGGTGACCGGGAAGGTGGCGACCAACACATCGTCGTCTCCGATCGTCTGTTCTTCCTTGAATTCGGGCTGGGAGACGCTCGCGGCATCCGGACAGGAAACATCCGGAGGAAAGTCCTTGTTGCGATAGAGAGGGGTACCCTTGTCTTGGCAATAAGCGATGCCGATCAGCTTTTCGTCTTGCGCCAATTGCGTGAACCGCGTCGTCACACGATTGGCGCGACCCGTGAAAAGCGCCGGCAAATCGTCCTGGAGCGCGGAAAAGATCAATTTTGAACGCATTTCGAGATCGGCTTGCGACCAATGCAGGAAGAGCCGGTCCGTCAACGGCAGGAGCATATAGGCGAGCAATCCAAGAACTGCGGCCAGCGGTACGAAGAAGCGTACGAAAATCATGGGCGGCTTCATCCAGGCGAGGCGGTATGCTCGATATCGGGCGCGGTCCCAACTCGTTTGTCCGCGCATCATCTTCCGCAGAACGGGCTTCCCATTTCCCAGCCAGCGCTCTAGCACGCCAGAGGCGCTTTGGAGAAATCAAATGGCGGGGGATTGCGGATGAGCGGGCGCGCCGTTTCCCGTCCTCTCGACTTTACTCCGGCTGCTCGCTCATGTATCTCATTGCGGCAATGAGCCCCGGTGCGGCCGTTGCAGGCCGCGCCGGGGTTTTCGTGCGTGAGAGCCGCTAACCGATGGCAAACGTCGTGGTGATCGGCGCCCAATGGGGCGACGAGGGAAAAGGCAAGATCGTCGATTGGCTGTCGCTCGAAGCGGACGTCGTGGTGCGCTTTCAGGGCGGGCACAATGCCGGCCATACGCTCGTCATCGACGGCAAAGTTTTCAAGCTCGCGCTCTTGCCTTCGGGAATTGTGCGCCCCGGCAAACTATCGGTGATCGGTAATGGCGTGGTGCTCGACCCGTATCATCTCATCGCCGAAATCGGCAGGCTCGAAGCGCAAGGCGTGGCGATCTCGCCGCTAAATCTGAAGATCGCCGAGAACGTCGTCTTGATCCTTTCGCTGCATCGCGAGCTCGATGCCTACCGTGAGGAAGCGCTCACCGGCGGGCTCAAGATCGGCACCACGAAGCGCGGCATCGGGCCGGCCTACGAGGACAAAGTCGGGCGCCGCGCGATCCAACTCACGGACCTTGCCGATCCCGGCGCGCTCGACGAGAAGATCGCCCGGCTGCTTGCCCACCACGAGCCTTTGCGGCGCGGATTGGGGCTCGAACCCGTCTCCGCTTCGGCGCTGCGTGAGGAACTCCTAACGGTCGCTCCGAAAATCCTGCCGTTCATGGATGCGACCTGGGATCTTCTTGAAACCTGTCGCCGCGAAGGCAAACGCATCCTGTTCGAGGGCGCGCAAGGCGCGTTTCTCGACGTCGATCATGGCACCTATCCCTTCGTGACCTCATCGAACACGGTTGCAGCCGGCGCCGCGACCGGCGCGGGAGTCGGCGCCAAGGCGATCGGCTATGTGCTGGGAATCGCCAAAGCCTATGCGACGCGGGTCGGGGGCGGCCCGTTTCCTACCGAGCTTCACGACGGCGTCGGCCAGTTGCTTGGCGATCGCGGCCGGGAATATGGCGTGAATACCGGCCGTCGCCGGCGTTGCGGCTGGTTCGATGCGGTTCTCGTGCGGCAGGCGGTGAAGACGTCGGGCATCGATGGAATTGCCTTGACCAAGCTCGACATCCTCGATGGATTTGACGAGATCAAAGTCTGCGTCGGTTATCGGCTCGACGGCACGCACATCGGCCGTATGCCGGCGAGCCAAACGGCACAGGCGCGCCTCGAGCCAATTTACGAGTCGATTGAAGGCTGGAAGGCGACGACGGCCGGAGCGCGCTCCTGGGCCAATCTTCCGGCGCAGGCCATCAAATACGTGCGACGCATCGAAGAGCTGATCGAAGCGCCGGTGGCGCTACTTTCCACCAGCCCCGAGCGTGAAGACACAATTCTGGTTCATAATCCATTCCAAGATCGCTAAACTCGCCGCCGCCTGAGCCTTGCCCGCGCCGGCATGCCCCAGTTGACGTCCCCCACGAGGAATGGTGTTAACGCCCAATGGCTGAATATTATCCGTTGCTTGCAAAGGCGATCGCCGGCCTGCCGAATTCCACGTTGGAAAGCCGGCGCGCGGTTTACGACCGGGCCCGCAAGGCGCTCGTCGTGCAATTGCAAAATCTTCAGCCGCCGATTCCGCAAGCCGATATCGCGCGCGAGACGCAAGCACTCGACACGGCGGTGGCGCGTCTCGAATCTGAATTGGCCGCGAATAGCTCGGCTGCCGCTATGCCGCGCCGCGAGCCGCAGCTCGCACCGCTAGCGCCGGCTGCCAAGATTGGGGATTGGAAAGCGGCGATGTCGCCGCGCGTTGCGGCGCGCCGCGCCAACGGACCCGCGGCCGCCGCCACGCTCCGCGATGGCGCAATAAAAGATCCGCCGCCCGAAATCGAATCCGCACGGATCAACGGTCGCGCCGCTGCGTCTCGCGAAGAGCCGTCGCCACGTGCCGAATTCATGCGGCCCGATGCCGTGCGTCCGCTGGCGCCGCATCCAGAAAGCGACGACGCGCCGCAGAGCCGGCGGCTGTGGATTGTCGTTTCCGTCGTCGTGTTGGTTGTGGCGATGGTCGCCGCGGCGGCCTGGAAGCTGCGCGACCGGCCGGAAGATTTTGGTGCGTTTAAATCTGCGGCGCAGAACCCGGCCCAACAAAGCAGCGGCAAGATCGTCGAACGGGTCGGCGCCGCAGCCCAACAACAGCCTGCGCAGAAGCCTGCCACCGCTCCGACGTCCGCCGCTCCGACGCCAGCCGCCGCTCCGACGCCGGCCGCGGCTTCGGCTCCGGCCGCCGCTCCGGCGCCGGCCGCGGCTCCGGCGCAAACAGCGACCAGTTCCGCGTCAGCGACGGCTGAGAACGCCAACCTTCCGATCGCCTATCGCGCCGCCCTGCTCGTCGAAGCGCCGGAAGAGCAGAGCAAGGTGAAAACCTACGTCGGCACGGTAATTTGGCGGCTGGAAAACGTCAGCAACGATTCGGGTCAGCCCGGCACCGCGGTTCGCGCCGACATCGACGTTCCCGAGGACAAGTTGAAGGCGAGCCTGGAGATCCAGAAGAATACCGATCCGAGCCTATCTGCGTCGCATACGATGACAATCGTGTTCACGGTTGCCGCCGACAGTCCGACCGGCGGCATTAAGCAGATCAGCCTTCCGCAGTTGCGCAGCGAAGACAGTCCCAACGGCGAACCGCTGAAGGGCAGCCTGGTGCCGATCATGGACAATTCGTTCCTCGTCGAACTCAACCGGGGCAGCGCCGAACCGGTCAATATCCAATTGATCAAAGAGCGGGAATGGTTCGACATTCCGATTTTGCTTGCGAACGGGCGCGTCGCCAAGCTGACGTTTGAAAAAAACGCTTCGGGCGACCGCGCGATCAACGACGCGCTCGCTTCCTGGCAAGGACAACCCTAGAATAAACGCGGCGGGTCAATGCGCCGCACCGAGTTTGCCGCAAATCCGTGCCCGATTGGGCCGAAAATCGGCAAGATTTCCCGGAATATACCAGCCATCCGCGGCGATTTTGGCCCTACGCCGGTTAGTCAGCGGGGCGGCTCGGTCGGCAGAGCTGTTGCGAGAGAAAGTTCATGCTCGGAAAGCATATAATTTTTCTCGGCCTTCTCGGATTGGCGATCGGTCCGGTTGCCGCCGAGCCCGTTCCCGCGCCGGCCCCGACTGCGGATCGGCATCTCTTCGATATACTTCGCGACGGTAACAAGATCGGCACCGAGGTCGTGGAAATCGATCGAGCCGGCGATACGACGAACGTCAAATTCACGACGCATATCTCGGTCGTCGTGATGTTCATTCAAGCGTATCATTTTGAGCATTCCGCCACGGAAACTTGGACGGGCGGCAAATTCGCTTCCTATAAGGCCTATACCGACGACAACGGCACGAAACACGACGTGTCGGCTGTCGCCGACAGCGACAAAATCGAACTCGACGTCGACGGAACGCACAGCGAAGCTCCGCCCGACCTCCTCCCCGCGAGTTGGTGGAGCAAGGATTTCGTCAACCGCACCGATATGCTCGATTCGGAAACTGGCCGGCCGGTATCGATCAAAGTCGCGGATCTGGGCGACGAATCGCTCGTGCAGAACGGCACGACCATCCAAGCGCGTCACTATCAAGTTAGCGGCGATCTGCATCGCGATCTGTGGTATGACGGCGACACGTTGGTGCGGATCCAACTCATCGGCAAGGATCATTCGACGATCACGTCGGATCTGCGTCCGACACCTGCTTCGCCGCCCGGCGTTCCGCCCCAGCAAGGCGCGGCACAAGAATGATCGGCGAGAATTTTCGATCCGCCGTGCCGCGGATTTGCTGAAAGGGGCGCGCGAATTCTCCGCCGCTTCGGTACGTTTCCGAGCATTCGTTGCGGATCTTGGGAAGAAATTCGGCCGCTGCGCGCCGGGGAGCGATCGGGAAATGGTCCCGGAGGCAATCGGGAAGAAGTCCCGTGGTGTTCGGCAGGTTCTCGTTCTTTATTTCCGGCCAAAGAAAAGCGAGGCGACTTCCGATCTTAGCTCTCGATTGAGGCTTTGGAAGCAGCACTTAACAAGTTCTCGCATCAAGTTGAGGAACGGCTGGGAGGCCCTCACAACTTCACGCTTTTGAGAGAAATTTTCGACCTGCGCTTCCGTGTGCCGCGCTCGACTGGCGCGGCGTTTGACGCGGATTGGCGTGCGCCGGAAATATGCAGATCTGCATGGGAGGAAGTAGCATGAAACTTCGAACACTTCTGCCAATAGGTACTGCGTTGGTGGGTGTATTGGCGTTTTCGAGCGTCGTATACGCCGCGGATAGCGGCACCAATTGGAACGACAGAGACCAAAATATGTGGACTTCGCCGGGCGGCGACAATCAATTGACCCGCCACAGCGACCTCAAAGACATCAATACGAGCAACGTCGACAAACTGCAGCTCGCCTGGGATCAATCCACGGGTGCGCTGCGCGGCCATGAAGGTCAGCCCCTCGTAGTCGATATCGGCGGCACTCCGATGATGTACATCTTCAGTGCATGGCCGAACATCGTCCAGGCGCTCGATCTTTCGGATCCCGACAATCCGAAAGAAGTCTGGAACTACGTCAAGAAGACTGACCGCGACAAATCGGCTGTGCCGCGCGCCTGCTGCGACACCGTCAACCGTGGCGGCGCCTATGCCGATGGGAAAATTGTCTACCTCACCCTCGACGGCTGGCTGATCGCGCTCGACGCGAAGACCGGCAAAGAGGATTGGGTCGTCAAGAACAACTATCCGGACAAGGGCGAGGACGGCACGCCGGCTCCGCTCATTGCAGACGGCAAGGTGTTCATCGGCTTCGGTGGCGACGAGTTCGCAGCTCGCGGCGCCTTCACCGCCTATGACCTCCAGACCGGCAAAGTGGTCTGGCACAAGTTCAGCACCGGTTCCGACGCCGACGTTGGCATCACTGCAGATACCAACAAGGCCCATCCGGAATACGGTCAGGCTGGCGACCTCGGCATCAAGACCTTCCCCGAGAAGAACTCGTGGAAGATCGGTGGTGGCGCGGCTTGGGGCTGGTACAGCTATGATCCAGAATCCAAGATCGTCTACTACTCGACCGGTAACCCCGGTCTGTGGAGCCCCGGTTATCGTTGCGGCGAAACCCCGCTGACGCAGTCCGGCTGTAACTCCGGCAAGTGGGACAACAAATGGTCGATGACCATCTTCGCCCGCAACGCCGATACCGGCGACGCAATCTGGGCATACCAGATGACGCCGTTCGACCAGTGGGACTACGACGGCATTAACGAGAACTATCTTGTCGACATGCCGAACGTGGACGGCAAGGCCCTCAAGGCTCTGGTCCACTTCGATCGTAACGGCTTTGCCTACGTCATTGATCGGACGGACGGCACGCTGGTTCGCGCCCACAAGTACGTGACCGTGAACTGGGCCGAAAAGATCGACATGAAGACCGGGCGCCCGATCAAGGTGCCTGAGCACTCGCCGCTCGAAGTTGGCAAGACCACTCAAGCCTGCCCGTCGGCGATGGGCGGTAAGGATCAGCAGCCGGGCTCGGTCGATCCTAAGGATCCGACCAAGTTCTATATGCCGACCAACAACTGGTGCATGACGGACGAGCCGCAAACACGCACGGGCATGCAGCAAGGCGTGGTCTATGTGTTTGCCAACGTCTACATGTATCCGGAGAAGCCCGGTGTGACCGGCAGACTGAAGAAGTTTGATGTGATCACCGGTAAGGAGGATTGGGACGTTCCGGATCCGTATCCGAACTGGGGCGGTTCGCTCAACACGGATGGCGGTCTGGTGTTCTACGGCAGCCTTGGCGGCGACTTCCGCGCCGTCGATCGTGACAGCGGCAAGATCCTCTGGCAGCGCAAGCTCGGCTCGGGCATCATCGGCAATCCGATCACGTATAAGGTGAACGGCGTGCAGTACGTGTCCGTTCTGTCAGGCATTGGCGGCTGGATCGGTCTGCCCGTCACCGCTGGCCTCGATCTCAACGACAAGTTCGGTGCGATCGGTGCCACGGCCATGACCAAGGCCACTGGCCTTGCCATGATCCCGCAAGGCGGAATGCTTTCCACCTTCCGCGTCTACCAATAAGGGCCTAGAATACATAGATGCCCTGTTGACGCCCGAGCCTCCTGGCTCGGGCGTCAATTAGTTTTTCCAACCACGGCCGCGTTCAGGCCTGGCAGAATCGCGTCGCCGAACACATGAGCCTCTCCCCGCTAAAGAGCGCCAAATTGGCGCTCGAAGTGTCGCTAATCAGTGCAGCCTGCGTTCTGACTATCCCTTGCTTGGCGCAAGAAGATACGTCGCAACAAGATGCGACACAGCAGCAGAACATAATTCAACAAGAGAATTTGGCTAGGCAAGATGAGGCGCTTGCTACCGCGCTACGCAAGATCAATTCGTACCAGCCCCTCAACTCCGGCGATCGCGCCGCCCTCAAGGCCGCCGCACGGCGAATGACCTTGCCGGCGCTTCGGGTGTGCGCAGATCCGGGTGACATGCCGATCTCAAATGACCGCCGGGAAGGCTACTGGAACAAGATTCTCGACATTCTCGCGCAGGCGATGAACACGCATGTCGAATATTATTGGCGTCCATATATCGAGCGCGGCATGATGCGCGAGACCTTCGGAAACGACAAATGCGACGTGCTGATCGAACTGCCGATGGATTACGAGGGCGTCGTCATGTCGGAGCCGGTCTACAAAACGACCTTCGTCTTTGCTTATCGAAACGACCGCAACTACAATATTAAAAGCCTTGACGATCCTTTGCTCAAGAAATTGGAGATCGGCGTCTATCAAGTCTCGGCCGTCCGTCAGGTGTTAAATCAGCACGGCGTCAAAGATAATGTGATAGTCCAGCCCGTGACTCACGATGCCGATATCAATGCACAAGATCAGCCCTCCTATCAGGTACAGCAGATGGTCGACGGAAAACTCGACATCGCCGCCGTATGGGGGCCTTTTGCCGGCTATTACAAGGCGGTGAAAAAGGCGCCGATCACAATCCAGCCTCTCAATATGATGGAAAATGATTTTCCGCTCGAATTCGAGCTCGGGCTCGGCGTTCAACCTCAGGAACGCGTTCTGAAATACAAGATCGATTTGGCCCTTGAAGCCAAAAAAGCAGAGATCGAAAAAGTCCTTCAGGATTACGGCGTGCCTCTCGTACAGTGCAGCGAATGCACTGTAGCCGGCAACCTCCCCGCGCACGGCAATTACACCGCTCCGCCGCCTACGCCGGCAGCCGACAACAAGCCATCGGTAACGCTGGACCAACTCAAGTCCTGGCTCGCAGCAGGGGCCGACGTCAATCAAGAATTCGAAGACGCGGTGCTCGCATCCGATATGCAGCGCGTTCAGTTCCTGATCGGCAAAGGCGCGGACGTGGACAAACCGAATGAGCAGGGCGATTCACCTCTGAACATTGCCGCGCTGCAGAGGGATCCGGAGCTTGTCAAATTCCTTCTCGATCACGGCGCCAACGCGAACGTGCGCGGCAGCAGCGGAATGACGCCGTTGCTCGAATCCGTGATGCAGGACGACGTGCCAACCTTGAAAGTGCTGGCCGCCCATGGAGCCAATTTGGAAAGCCGAACCTCGGAGAGCGCCACGCCGCTTGCCTTTGCAATTGCCGAAGACAAAATGAAAGCCGCCCTGGCGCTGATCGACGCCGGCGCTCCCGTTAATACGAAAAGCACCAAGCTCGGGTTGACGCCGCTGATGGTCGCTTCCGGCAGAGAGCCGTATGAAGTCTCGATCTCCGGCCAACGCCACGAGTTGGAAAACCTCTCGCTGGATCCGCACTATCCCGACGCGTTGCAGGTTGCCCGCACTCTAATCGCTCATGGCGCTGACGTGAAAGCGGTGAGCGATTCGGGCGTGACCGCCTTGATGCTGGCGGCTGCACACGGCAATACGCCGATCGTGGGACTGCTTCTCCAATCGGGAGCTGATGCCAGCAAGAAGTCGCCGGATGGCAAGACGGCGCTCGACATGGCGGTCCAAAACGGCAATGATACCGTCGTCAGCCTCATTCGGCTGATGCAACAAGCCAGTAGCAACGGCAAGTGAGGCCCGAGCTGATGTTCCGAGGCAATCGGCGTAGCGTCACGATGTGCAGATGAACATGCAGGTAATTGCCGTAGCAGAATCAACAACTTAGATAGATACGCCGCGGCGCGGCTGAAAGCGGCGATCGGGGAAGCGTTGTCGCGGGCATGGCCCGCAACAGGGTGGAGGAGGGTTTATGGTCAGGAGTGCATTGAGGATTGTCCTAGGTGTCAGTCTCGTCATGGGCGCCATGTTCGCGATTGGTGCCCATGCACAGAATGCAGCGCCGGGGACTGCACCGCCAAATCCGATACAGAAAAACACGTGTCACTTGCAAGGCGGCGCAATCGTCTGCGAGGCGCCGCCATCTACGACGCCTGAAGTGGCAGGTGCAGCGGGTTCGCCGCTCTTACTGGCCCAGACGGCGAAGGTCGGCACGCTCGTAAATCCCTACCAGGCCAAAGAAGATGCGCATGATCAGGCGCTCGCCGAGGAGGGCCACAAGCTGTTCGAAGGCTTTGGCTGTCCTGGTTGTCACGGCGACGGCGGCGGCGGCGGCATGTGCCCGCCGATCACCAACGGCATATGGATCTATGGCGACGCCGACGACACTCTGTTCCGTCTTGTATCGCTGGGCTCCGTCGATCTGCAGAAGCAGGGCTTTTCGCGCCAGGCGATCGAAAACATCGTCGCGCCAATGCCCTCGTTCGGCTCTATCATAGCCAAGCCCGACGATCTTTGGAAAGCCATCAGCTGGGTCAAAATCCAAGCCTATGAAAATACACATAAGAAGCAGTGAACATTGCTGATGATCGCCTGCATGGTTGGATGACGGGGCGGTCTGAAGCGGAGGCACTGGTGAATATAAAGATGGCCGGACGTCGGCTGGGAGGATGTGTTTTCCGGGGCTTGCCGATGCGCACATGGGCAAGCAGGCTTATGCTGCTGGCGGTGGGCGGAGCCTTGTCGTTCATCGCCGGCACGATTTCGAGCGCCGCGCAACAGCCGGCGGCCCCGACGGCGCAAACGCCGGCAGCGCCTGCGCCCTTGCAGGTGAACCTCCTTTATGTCAGCCGGCAGTATGTGGAACCGCCGCCGCTTTCGCTGGTGAAAAAGATCGTCACCGATGCGGGCATACAGGGCGCCAGGATCGGGGTTGCGGACACTAACCGGACGGGCCGATTTCTCAATCAGGATTATCATCTTTCAGAGATGATCCTGAGCCTCGACGATGATTTCAAGGCGAAGGTAAAGGCGGCGCTCGTCTCCGGCCAGAAACTCATCCTCGCCGATCTCGAGAAGCCCGATCTGTTGACGCTCGCCGACATGCCGGAAGCGAAGGATGCGATCATCTTCGATGTCCGCACCAGCGACGACAGTTTGCGCCAGGAAGATTGTCGGTCGAACGTCTTCCACATCCTGCCAAGTTGGGCGATGCGCACCGATGCGCTCGGACAATATCTCGCCTGGAAGAAATGGACGCGCTGGCTGCTCGTGACCGGCAAGAACCCCGCCGATCTCGGCTATGCGGCGGCGGTGAAACGCGCTGCCTCGCGGCTCGGCGCCAAGATCGTTGACGAACGCACCTACACGTATGCGGCGGGCTCGCGGCGGACCGACACCGGCCACCAGCAGGTTCAGGAGCAAATGCCACTGCTGACGCAAAGCGCGCCGCCTTATGACGTCGTCGTCGTCTCGGATGAGAGCGAGACGTTTGGCGATTATCTGCCGTATCGCACCTGGGATCCGAGGCCCGTCGTCGGAACCCAGGGCCTCTTCGCCGTTGCTTGGGCCAGGCCCTTCGAGGAATATGGCGGCACCCAGCTGCAACATCGTTTCGAGCGAGAGGTCGGCCGGATCATGACGGAACGCGATTATGCCGCTTGGCTCGCCGTTCGGACAATCGGCGAAGCCGTGACTCACATCAACTCTGTAAAGCCGGCGGACGTTCGCGGGTATTTGCTTTCCGACCGTTTCGGCGTCGACGGCTATAAGGGCGAGGCGATGAACTTCAGGAGCTGGGATCTGCAATTGCGGCAACCAGTGTTGCTCGTCGACCCCACCGAACTCATCTCGATCTCGCCGCAGGAAGGATTCCTTCACCCGAAATATCTGACCAACTCGCTCGGCTACGATCAGCCCGAGACGAAATGCCGGCTGAACAAATGATCCGATAGAGCCAAGCGATGAGCACCACACGCCGGACTGTTCTGCTTTTGATGTCGGCCTCCTTGGCTCCGCTGTTTACCGGAGTTCTCGTTCGGGCAGGCGAAGGATTTCTTGATTTTCGTCACCAACGAAAAGGATGACACCGTTTCCGTTGTCGACGGCGTGAGTCTGAAGCTGGTGAAGACGATCCAGGTTGGGCATAGACCGCGCGGCATTATCATTACGCCCGACAAAAAGGATATCGTCATCTGTCTCGGGGATGATGCCCAGCTCGCCGTGATCGACGCCTACGCACTGAAGGTGACGCGCCTGCTCGATTCGGGGCCGGATCCCGAGCTCCTCAACATCTCTCCCGACGGCAAGACCCTGTACATCGCCAACGAGGACGACAGTCTTGTCACGATCATGGATTACAAGAGCGGCGAGGTCACGCAGGAAGTGCCGATCGGCGTTGAGCCGGAAGGCATGGGCGTAAGTCCCGACGGAAATTTGGTGGTCGCGACGTCGGAATCAACCAGCATGGCGCATTTCATCGACACCAAGACCTATAAGGTCGTGGCGAATATTCTGGTCGATTCTCGCCCAAGATATGCCGAGTTCACTGCCGACGGCGCGCAAGTCTGGGTATCGTCCGAGGTTGGGGGAACGGTAACGGTGATCGATGCCAAGACCCGCAAAATCCTCCATATCATCAGTTTTGAAATCCCCGGCGTTCGCCCTGAATTGATCGGACCGGTGGGCATCAATTTCACCAAAGATGGCAAGCGCGTCTTCATCTGCCTCGGCAAAGCGAACCGATTGGCAGTGGTCGACGCCGCCAGCTACAAGGTGATCGATTATATCCTCGTCGGCCAGCGACCCTGGCATGCGGCGCTGAGCCCGGACGGTTCCAAACTCTATTGCGCCAATGGTCTCACCAATGACATCACGGTCGTCGACGTGGGCTCGTTGAAGGCGGAAAAATCCGTGCCGGTCGGGCGTCTGCCTTGGGGCCTCGTGGTGAGGCCGTAGGAATCAAATATTTGCCTTAAGTCCCTGGGAGTGTCGCCTATGTGTTACGGAACGTTGCCGAAAGTCGCGCCGCTCCTGTTTTGCGGCCTCGTCGCGATCTTTGGCGCTTCCGGCGCTTGGGCGGCCGCGCCTACGAAATTCTGGAACATTACCGGCGATACGATCGTGAAGTTCGAACTGGCGCCGGCGGGAACCACCAAGTGGGGCCCGGATCAATGCAAGAACGACAAAGATAACTCCGTCGACGACGACGAGCGGCTGCCGGTTCAAGACGTGCCCGACGGTTCTTACGACGCGCAGATGACCTTCCAAAGCGGGCGGGTCTGTTTCGCCAAGGCGATCAACATTGAGAACGGCAAGATTTTCTCCATCGAGCGCGACCAACTGAAGGATTGCAGCACTCCGCATTAGCAGCAACCGCACGGACCGGAGGCGATGCCGAAGGTCCCAACCCAGTCCTCGAACGCGGAAGGACTCAATAACCAACGCAGAAGGATCAAGAAGATGAAAAGCATCTTCCTTCGCGGTGATCGGCAATCTGCAGGACGCCGACTGTCGGGCGCGACTCTATCAGGTTGGGCGCTGGCCTTTGCTATATTCGCGATCATGCCGCTGGCCATGACCAGCGCGCGTAGCGATCCGGCAACGGCGCCTTTCGTCACGCTTTCCGGACACACCGCCGACCTTACCGACGCCGAATTCAGCCCCGACGGGAAACTTGTCGTGACCGCGTCGAGCGACAAGACTGCCAAGATCTGGGATTCGCATTCCGGCGCGCTCCTGCAAACCCTGACGGGCCACAAGGAGGCAATCAAGACCGCCAGGTTCAGTCCGGACGGAAGCCGCGTGCTGACCTCTTCGCAGGACAACACTGCCAAGATTTGGGACGTCAAGACAGGCAAGCTTCTGCTGACATTCAGTGGCCATACCGCCCCCCTGGAAGACGCCGAGTTCAGCCGCGATGGGAAATTCGTCGTCACCGCTGCACGCGACTCGACGGCGAGAATTTGGGACGCCAATACCGGCGCTTCGATTGCGGTTTTGAGCGGCCACGCGGGGCCGGTCATGCACGCCGTTTTTAGTCCCGATGGCAGGCGGGTCGTGACTGGCTCCAGCGATCATATGGCGAAAGTCTGGGATGCCGCGACCGGCAATCTGATTTTCACCCTCGCCGGCCATAATGGACTGGTTTCCGGAGTCGCCTTTAGCCCCGATGGCCATCAGATTGTGACTTCGTCGACCGACAAGACGGCGCGCATCTGGGATGCCGATACCGGCAGCCTGGTGGCAACGCTCATCGGCCACACGCGGGCTGTCGAGTTCGCCGTCTATAGCCCGGACGGGAAAAAGATTCTGACCGGCTCAAGCGATAAGAAGGGCATCCTATGGGATGCCAAAACCGGCGCGCGGCTTGCGACGCTGTCCGGCCACGGCCGGGCTGTGATGTTCGCGAGCTTTAGTCCGGACGGCAAACGCGTCGCCACCGCCTCCTACGACGGCACGGCGCGGATTTGGGATGCCACGACCGGCGCGCCGCTCATGGTCCTCGCCGGCCACGGACGGGAAGTCAGCCACGTTCGCTATAGCCCGGACGGCGGCCGCGTGGTCGATGCTTCGTTCGACATGACCGGCCGGATCTGGGACGTATCGCATCCTGTGCCGGCGATGGTTGCGGCTCCCGCGACGCCGCCCGCTCCTTCCGCCGCGGCGGCTTCGGCGGGAGCCGCAATGCCGATGCGCGCGGCTCCGGCCTCGCCGATGGCGCCGGCAAATAAATAGGCCGCGGTGGCCAGGGGCGGCGGGCAGCGCTAGATTGCCCCGCGTCCGCAGCGCCGTCGTCGTAAACCGACGCAGCGGCGCGGCGGCGCCTCGCTCCAGCTTGCCTTAGGCCTATGCAACACAAACGCGACCAATTGCTGGCCTTGATCGGTACACGATCGGTGATCATGGGAATTCTGAACGTCACGCCGGATTCGTTTTCCGACGGGGGCAAGTTTCAGACCCGCGAGGCGGCCTTGGCGCAGGCACGCAAGCTCACCTTCGAAGGCGCCGATATCATCGACCTCGGGGCCGAGTCGACGCGCCCCGGGCATGTTCCCGTGGCGCAAGAGGTCGAGCTTGCCAGACTCGACCCTTTGCTCGCCGATGTCGTTGGGGCGACCGAAAGACCGGTGTCGATCGACACCTACAAAGCCGCCGTCGCGCGGCGCGCGCTGGAGCAGGGAGCCGTCGTCGTCAACGACGTCTGGGGCCTGCAGAGGGATCCGGCGATGGCCGACACGGTGGCCGAAGCCAAGGCGATCGTCGTCATCATGCACAATCGCGACAGCGTCGATCCTGAACTTGACATCATCGCCGATATGCGCCGCTTCTTCGATCGCTCTCTGACGTTGGCGGATCACGCCGGCATTCCACGCCGTCACATCATCCTCGATCCCGGCATTGGCTTCGGCAAGACCAAGGACCAGAATCTCGCCGCGCTGCGCGGTCTCGACGGTTTCGTCGCGTTTTATGGGCTGCCGCTGTTGGTCGGCGTCTCGCGCAAATCGTTGTTCGGCCCGATCCTCGGCGCCGGCGTGGACGGCCGGCTCATCGGCACGCTTGCCACAAACCTCATCGCCGCCGCGCATGGCGCCTCGATTTTCCGCGTCCACGACGCAGCCGAGCATGTCGCCGCGTTCAAGGTATACGATGCCATCGAACACGCCTGATCACCGCGGCGAGGGCGGTCGCGACCCGGTCGAAGTCGGCTTGGGGCTCGGCAGCAACATCGGCGACGGACCGGGCAACATCGCCAAGGCATTGCGGCTGATCGGGGATAGCGGCACGATCGAAATCAGCGCCGTCTCCTCGATCTATCGGACGGCGCCGTGGGGCTATCTCGACCAGCCGCCGTTCGCCAATGCTTGCGCTTTGGCGCGCACGCGGCTCGCTCCCCCCCAGCTTCTTGCCGCGGTAAAGAAAGTCGAAGCCGATATGGGCCGCCGGAAGACCGTCCGCTGGGGACCCCGGTTAATCGACATCGACATTTTATTTTATGGCGATGTGCCGCTCTCGACGCCGGAACTGATCCTGCCGCACAAGGAACTCTTCAACCGCGCCTTCGTTCTCGTCCCGCTGGCCGAGATTGCGCCGCAATTGCGGCTCGGCGGCCGGTCGGTAGCGGACGCGGCCGCGCAATTCGCGGGCGCGGGAATCGAGAGATGGGCAAACGGCTGAGATTCGCTTCGCTTGCACAAACCACGGCGGCCGAGGGCTCATATGGGGCGGATGATTAAACTGACGACCAAGGACGGCGCAAAGATTGGCGCCTATGAAAGCATGCCGGAGAGCAACGTGGGCGGCGGCCTCGTCGTCCTTCAGGAGATCTTCGGCGTCAACGCTCATATCCGCGACGTCGCCGACGATTTCGCCACCGCCGGGTATCATTCCGTCGCGCCGGCGCTCTTCGATCGCATCGCGCCCGATACTGAGCTCGGCTACGACGGCGAAGACGTCCAGAAAGGAGTCGCGATCCGCTCCAGAACCAGCCTCGGCGATACACTCGCCGACATCGAGGCGGCGGTCGAAGCGGCGGCGCAGGCCGGGCGAGTTGGCATCGTCGGCTATTGTTGGGGCGGCACACTCGCCTATGCTGCCGCCGCGCATGTCGAAGGCCTCGCCGCCGCGGTCGGCTACTATGGGTCGGGCATCGCCAACATGCTCGCCGGCCAGCTTCGCTGCCCGGTGCTCCTGCATTTCGGCGATCGTGACAAGAGTATTCCTTTGACCGACGTCGAGAAGATCCGGCGCGCGCATCCCGACATCACGATCCATGTCTATCCCGCCGAGCATGCGTTCAATTGCACGGCGCGGCCGAGTTACAACCCCGCCGCCGCCGATTTGGCGCGGCAGCGCACGCTCGATTTCCTCGCCGAGTACATCTGAGCGTCGTGCAAGAGCGCCCTCACGCGGCTTGCGGCGCGCGCAGAGCCGTCGAAGAAAGCGTCGAGCGCGGCCCATAGAGAAAAATGATCGCCGGCGGCCGCTGCATCGCAAAGGCACGAGCCTGGCTGCGCCGATAGCGGGCGAGGGCGACGGCGGCCCCCGCCTGCGTGGCGGCGAGCGTAGATCCGGGCCGGTCGACAACGGCAATCGGGACGGTTGCGGCAATTTCGCGCCAGCGCTGCCAGCGATGGAACTTCGCGAGATTGTCGGCCCCCATGATCCAGACGAAACGCACACCCGGGCAGCGGCGCTTGAGATAGCGGATCGTCTGGTAGGTGTACCGCGCCGCGATCTCCGCTTCGATCCCCGTCACCTCGATGCGCGGATGACGGGCTATGGCGCGCGCCGCCGCGATACGCATCGGAAGCGAAGCCAGATCGCGTGGATCCTTCAATGGATTGGCGGGGCTGACCAGCCACCATACGGAGTCGAGCCCAAGGCGATGCAGAGCGAGGAGGCTCGCTGCGCGGTGTCCCTCGTGCGGCGGATTAAAACTGCCGCCGAAGAGGCCGATCTTCAGCCCCGGCGCATGTGGTGGAAGGGCGAACCGCGCACGCACCGTCAGTCGCCATGCCGGCTGGCGTGCTTCACGGCCTGATCTGACCCGTCCCGTGGACGCGATATTTGAACGAAGTGAGCTGGTCGAGCCCTACGGGCCCGCGCGCGTGCATGCGTCCCGTCGCGATCCCGATCTCGCCGCCGAAGCCGAATTCGCCGCCGTCGGCGAACTGCGTCGAGGCGTTATGCAGGACGATCGCCGAGTCGACCTCCCGCAGAAAGCGTTCCGCCGCCTGGGTGTTCTCGGTAACGATGCAGTCCGTGTGATGCGAGCCGTAGGTCTCGATATGCGCGATCGCGGCATCGAGTCTGTCGACGAGACGCACGGAAATGATCGCGTCGAGATATTCACGCGTCCAGTCCTCTTCCGTTGCCGGCGTGACGCGCGGATCGGCGTGCAGCGTCGCGGCGTCGCCGCGCACCGCGCAGCCTGCGTCGAGCAGCATTTTAACGAGCGGCGCAAGATGCGTCGGCGCGCAGGCGCGATCGACCAGCAGCGTTTCGGCGGCGCCGCAGATGCCGGTGCGACGCAGCTTGGAATTGCGCAAGATCGTCGTCGCCTTGCCGAGATCGGCAGCGCGATCGACGTAGATATGTACGATACCTTCGAGATGCGCGAAAATCGGTACGCGCGCCTCCGTTTCGACCCGCGCCACGAGGCTGCGGCCGCCGCGCGGCACGATCACATCGAGGTTGCCGGAAAGCCCCGCCAGCATTTCGCCGACCGCGCCACGATCTCGCACCGGAACAAGGGTGATCGCCGCCTCCGGCAGGCCGGCGGCGAGGAGGCCCGCGACGAGACATTTGTGAATAAGCGCGACGGAATGAAAGCTCTCCGAGCCGCCGCGCAGGATCACGGCGTTGCCGGATTTGAGGCAAAGCGCGCCGGCATCCGCCGCGACCGCGGGGCGGCTTTCAAAAATGACGCCGATGACGCCGAGCGGGGTCGCGACCCGATCGATGACGAGTTCGTTGGGGCGCGAAAAGCGCGCCAAAATCCGGCCGACCGGATCGGGCAAAGCAGCGATCTCTTCGAGACCCTTGGCCATGCCCTCGACATGCGGCGCATCGAGCTCGAGCCGCTCAAGAAAAGCCGCGCCCGTCCCGCTCGCCCGCGCCTCCTCCATGTCCCTGGCATTGGCGGCGAGGATCTCGCTCGCCCGCGCGCGAATGTTTTTGGCCGCGACCTTAAGCGCTTGGTTCTTCGTATCCGTCGGGGCGAGCGCCAGCACGCGAGCCGCGCTCCGGGCGGCGCGGCCGAGCGCGGTCATCAGCGCATGAATATTTTCCGGCGCATTGCTGCGGACGAGCTTGAGATCGCTATCCTGTTTCATATGGCCTCCCGGCCCAAAACGCGCCGGGTCCTCCCTGGCCATTTTGGCACAAAGGGGTTGACTCCAAACTCAAGCCATTTGACCTACATTGGATTTAGCCCCTTGGGAAGGACTTCATGAATTTCTTCGCGAGCGTGATTTTTGCCGCCATCCTTCTTTCCGGCGCGCTCGACCTCTATCTGGAGCGCCGCCAGGCGCAGGCGGTCACGGCGCATCGGGAACAGGTTCCGGCCGCTTTCGCCGCGCAGGTCGGCGTCGAGGAACACCGGCGCGCCGCCGACTATACGCTGGCCCGCACGCGGCTCGCGATGGCCGAGACGCTCGTCGATACCGGGCTTGCCGTGGTTGCGCTCGCCCTCGTGCTGGCTCCGGTGCACGCCGCCGTCGCCGGGCTCGTCCCGCCCGGACTTTCCCGCAGCGTCGCGCTGGTCGTGGCGGTCGGCGCGATTGCCTATCTCCTTCACCTGCCGTTCGCGCTATTCCGCACGTTCCGGCTCGAAGCACGTTTCGGATTCAACCGCATGACGCCGATGCTGTTCCTGCTCGATCAACTGAAAGGAATGGCACTGCAGCTCGCGCTCGCCGTTCCGTTGCTCTACGGGTTTTTTGCTCTGCAGCGCGCGTTGCCCAATTATTGGTGGATCCTGGCTTGGGGCGGGCTGATGGCGGTGATGATCGCGATGATCGTGATCTATCCCGCCTTTATCGCGCCGCTCTTCAACAAGTTCACGCCGATGGCGGAAGGGCCGATGAAAATCAGCATCGAAGCGCTGCTGCGCAAGTGCGGCTTCGAATCGAAGGGCCTGTTCGTCATCGACGCGTCGAAGCGTTCGGCGCACGGCAACGCCTATTTCTCGGGCTTCGGCAAAGCCAAGCGAATCGTCTTCTTCGATACGCTTCTGGAAAAGCACTCCGGCGACGAAATCCTTTCCGTGCTTGCCCACGAGCTCGGCCACTACAAGTTCGGGCATGTATATTTGCGGATCGTCGAGACCGCGATTCTCGCCTGGCTTGCTTTCATCGTTCTGCATTGGGCTTTCGCCGCGGGCACGTTGCCGCGCGCTTTCGGTCTGCCGGGCGATCCGGGTCTCGTCTTGATGATCGTGCTGATCGCGCTCGGGCCGGTCTCCCACCTGATTTCCCCGCTCACGAATTTCCTCTCGCGGCGCGCCGAATTTCAGGCCGACGATTTTGCGAAGTCCATGGTCGGCGGCGAACCGATGATCGCCGCGCTCACCAAGCTTTCGCGCGACAATCTCGCGACGCTGACGCCCGACCGGCTCTACGCGGCGTTCAATTATTCGCACCCGCCGGTGCCCGAGCGGATCGCGCATTTACGAGGATAACGAACCGGCCGCGCACTAGCTTTTCTTCTCAGTGCGCTGCTTGATTTGGCGGACTTGTGAAAGCTGACCGCGCAAAATCTGCAGACGGTCCTTCTCGGCTTTGCCTAGATTTTCAAGCGTGAGATGATTGAGGATGACTTCCAGCGCGTCGCCGATGCGGCCCAGTTGCCGGCCATAGCTGCCGACTTCGCTAAGCAGGGTGCGCTCGAGTTGCGGATTTGGCGTCTGACCCAAATCGATGTTGACGGCTCCGAACTGCGCGCCTTGCTGATAGGCGGTCAAAGGGTTAATGGCCTGCCAGAGCTGCTGCGGAGCGAATGAAACGGAAAACGGATTTGCCATGGGTCGCCTCCTGTACAAGGCGAACTTACGGCATGGATATGCGCGCCGACAATAGGACGGCCGTTTAGGCCAGCCCCAGCTTTTGCAGCCGGGTGCCGAGAGTGCGGCCGTAGCGCCGCGCCCCAAGGCCAAGAGCCGTTCCAGCGTGCGGGACCCCATTTCGATTCCTACGGCCGCTGCTGCGTCCCGGATGTCGGCGAAACGACCAAGCGTCCCTTTTGCGCGGCGAGCGTTTCGCTGAGGAGTTTCACGATTGCGTATACGGCGTCGAGGTGAGGCGTCGCGAGATTGACGATGCGGCCAAGCTCGATCACCGAACCCAGGAGCGCATCCGCTTCGATCGGCCGCCCGGCTTCGATGTCCTGGAGCATCGATGTTTTGTGTGCTCCGACGGCCCGCGTCGCGGCGATGCGCTTCTCGATCGGGATGCGGAAGCGGACGCCGAGCGCCTCGCCGATCGCCTGCGCTTCGCGCATCATCTCCTCCGCAAGAACACGCGTCAGCGGAAATTTGCAGATATCCTCCAGGGTCGCGTGGGTCAGCGCGCTGATTGGATTGAAACTCGAATTGCCCCAAAGCTTCGTCCAGATCTCGGCGCGGATGTCGCTGGCGATCGTCGCCTTGAACCCGGCGCGCCCCAGCGTCTCCGCAATGCGCGCCACGCGCTCGCTCTTCGATCCGTCGATTTCAGCGAGCGAAAAGCGGTTGCCCTCGATGTGGCGGATCACGCCGGGGCGTTCGATTTCCGCCGCCGGATAGACGATGCTGGCGACGACGCGCTCGATGGGCAGATGATCGGCGATGATGCCGCCGGGATCGACACTTTCCAGCCGCGTGCCCGCGTAAGGGCCGGCATGCTTGAAGAAATACCACCAGGGAATTCCATTCTGCGCGGTGAGGACGACGCCTCCCCGTCCGAAGATCGCCGGCAAGTCGCGCGCCACGACCGCGACCTGATGCGCCTTCGTGGCGAGGATAATCAGATCCTGTTCGCCGACGGAAGCGACGCGATCCGAGGCTTGGACGCGCGCCACACTCGCGCGGCCGCCCTCCAAAAGGACGAGCCCGTCCGCGACAATGCGCGCCAGATGCGCGCCGCGCGCGACGACGCTCACCTCTTCTCCCGCCTGCGAGAGTTTGACGGCCAGGAGCCCGCCGATCGCGCCTGCGCCGACGACGCATATTTTCATGCCACAACCTTCCGGTGCCTGTGCGCACCCATCCGCGCGGCTGGCGTTTGCCGTGGTCAGTTCGATTTGCGCTCGAAGGCCGCGCTGAGGATGAGCTCGACGCGGTCGCCGACCAGAGGCACATAGCGCGCTACGCCGAATTCGCTGCGGCTGATGACGCCGCGCGCGTCGAAACCGACGGTATAGGCTTTGTCGAGCGGATTGACGCCGCCACTGTTGAACGTGACGTGCAACGTGACCGGATGGGTCACGCCGTGCAGGGTCAAGTCGCCCGCGACGTCGGCGCGGTTGGGGGCGGTCGGCGTCACCTTGCGGGAGCTGAAACGCGCCGTGGGAAAATGCGCCGCGTCGAGCCAGTTCGCCCCTTTCAATTCGCCGTCGAGCTTGGCGTTGGTGGTCGTCACCGACGCGACGGGCACGCTCACGTCGAGGCGCGTGGCGGCGAGTTGTTTCGGATCGAGAACGAGCGAGCCGCTCGCCCCGGTGAAATCGCCGTACCAAGTCGTGAAACCCATGTGCGATACGGCGAAGAGAATGCGCGTATGGACGGGCTCGACCGCATAGGTGCCGGCCGTGACGGCGGCCGGATTTGAATTGGCGGGAGAGGTGAGCCCTTGCGCGTGGCCCGCGTTGGCAAGAAGAAGCGCGCCCGCGGCGGCGCTCAAGAACCTGCGACTGAACATGATCTCTCCGCTGCTATTGCGTTATCGCCGCGCGCCGCGAACCAGGCCGGCTCGGAATTCTTCAGCGCCGCCGTTTGTCGAACCAGGCCTGAACCTCTTCCATCGGAACAATCTCTTCGTCGGGTCCTTCGATCGCGGTGATTTCCTTGCCCTTTTGCTGCGCCAGCTTCCATGCTTCCTCGAGGGCTTGCTCCTGCGTCGCACATTCGCGCGAAAGCATTTCGTGATTGAGCGCAAGATCCATGTAGCGCACGTGCCAACCCATGCTGCAATTCCTTATCTTGAGCCGGACCGATCGCGCCTATCCTACGCGCCGGACCGCCGCGTTCAATGGATGAGAAGATTGGAGATTTTGACGATGACCTCGACGAAGTCCTTGGGCGGCAGGCCGAGTGCGCCTTCGAACGGGTAATCGAGAAGTCGGGCCACGACAAGAATGCTGGCGATGCCAGCCGCGAAACACGCCGAGATCGCCGCGGCTGTCGTCCGATAGGGGAGTTCCGAGAGCGATACGAAGAGGGTAAAAGTGGTCGTAAAGGCGATCAGCACCCACCAAAGCGCGCCTGGGATACCGGAGCCCGCCTGGAAGATCCGCGTCTCGCGTTGCGCGTGCGCCTCATTCAGCAGCGACATCATCGTGTCCTTCTTATCGCGCTGGTCGTCGGCGACGTTGAGGTTGGCGACTTCCTGGATGAGCGCCTGCAGCTTGAGATCGGTGCCAGGGTCCTCTGTGCGGCGCGACGCCATGATCGGCCATTCCTTGTCAACGACGCTTTCGAGATAGGTGCGCTCTGTGGTGAGGATCGCGTTGGCTTCGGCGGCCGGCAGGGTCGCCGCGATCATGCTGACGCCGTGCATCGCGCCGACTTCGAGATTGATCGCCGCCGCCGCCTGGTTGTACTCGCCCCAAGCTTCGCTGAACACGAAGGCGAGAAGCACGGCAAAGACCACGCCAAGCTGGAGAAAGACGGTCGAGCCCACCTCATGATGCTTGCGGCGGGCTTCGATGTTGACGATGCGCTGCGCGAACATGGCGGCTAACGCCGCGCCGAGCGCGGCGAGCGCGACGATCGATACTGCGGCGGGGTAGCCCATGCGCGATCAGGCGGAGGGGGAGGGGGGAACGGATCGCCAGAAATTTGTCGTATTCCGGCGTCCTTGTCTACCTGGGGTTCGGAGCCTATCGAAAAATGAGAAGCTTAATCAGCATTTAACTAAAAATCGCCTCAATGGAGCGCCAGCAAGGCCAGCGTACCGGCTGGGCGGCGCGAGGAGTGGAATAGGGCCGTTTGGAAAGCGGGGCGGATGACCTACGGGACCGGCACATACGATTTCATTCCTGCGCAGCGCAGCTATTTCTCGCGCGAAGCCTTTTCCCACACCGTTTCCGGCGCCGTCGCTCTTACGCTCAGCATGCTCGTCGGGGGCCTGATCCTCTACGCCCATTCGACCGCGACGCATTATGCGCAGCCCGAGATCGCCTTCAGTTTTGAGGATGCGCCGCCCGCGCCGCCGCCTACGCCGGCCCGCGTCGTCTATGCGGCGGCGCCCGCGACTGCGCCGAAGATTGTCGATACGCCGCCGGCTGGTGTCGCCGCCTCGGATGGCTATATCGCGCTCCTCGATCCGACCTATTCGCTCGGCCATACGCCGGGCATGCTCGGGCAAAGCGCGCCGCTTCGGTCGGCGTTTGAACCTTTGCCCTCGACGCAGCCCACGCAAGTCGCCGAGGCGGAAGACGTCGGCCCGGTGCCGATGCCGCCGATGCCCGAACAGTTCGTCCAAAGCGTCCCGTTGCCGGCGCCGCGTCCCTCGGACCTGCAAGTGCCGGCGAGCCACGGCCCGGCGCGCGCCTCGAGCCGCGACATGGCGCAAGCCGAGGCGCCCGTTCTGGCTCCTCCCGCCGATCACCGCTCCTTCTTCCAGAAGTTCTTCGGCATGTCGCAATCATCCGGGCCGGCGCTCGCCTATGCCGCGCCGGAAGACGGCAGTGAGGAGCCAAAGGCCGGCGTGGTGCCCTACGATCACTGGACCGCCGTCTATGACATCTCCGCGCACACTGTCTATCTGCCGGATGGAACGCGGCTGGAAGCGCATTCGGGGCTGGGCGACGCGCTCGACGATCCGCGCTACGTCACCGAACGCATGCGCGGGCCCACGCCGCCCGGCACTTATGACCTGCAGCCGCGCGAGCAGGTCTTTCACGGCGTGCAAGCGCTACGCCTCATTCCGGTCGGCAACAGCGACACCTATGGACGCGCCGGATTGCTGGCCCACACCTATATGCTCGGCCAGAACGGCAACTCGTTCGGCTGCGTCTCCTTCCGCGACTACAGCGCCTTTCTGCGCGCCTATGAGAGCGGCGAGGTGCGCCGGCTGACGGTGGTGGCGAGGATGAATTGAGGGCTTGCAACCGTCATGACGGGCTTGACCCGGCCATCCGTGCGACAGCTATCCATGCCCACGGTTCGTACGCCAATCACTATGCCGGAGGCTTCGCGATTGTCGTGACGGTATCCTGCTGCAAATCGGCTATGCGAACCACGACGATCGGAAAGGCTTTCGATATTTTTTGCGCTTCGTCCTCCGCCGCCTCGCGGCTATCAAAGCTGCGTTTTGCTTGTTGATCGACGAATAGGACGTAGCGCGCCATTTGCTCTCTCTCGGCAGGTTGACGCGGCGGCTGATTGCTCGACATTTTTCCTCCTGGTGCGGTTAGCATGAGAATGCCAACACTAAGACAAACATGTGATCATGAATAAAGGCTGAGCAAAATTGCTCTGCTACGCGCTGCTTCGGCTTACGTTCAGCGCCCTCAAAAGCTACAAAAAGCCCCAGCCGTCGCATCGGGGGGAAAACGACATGCCGGGGCTTCCGTCTTCAGAACAGCGACACAACAAGCAATTACGCCTTGAGCCGTCCCGAATACCAATCTGCCGTCGCTTCCAACTAAGCCGCGAAGCGGATGTTGGGCGAGCCTATTACGCCGCTCTTTTGCAGCTCCGTCTTCATGTCTTCTGAGGCCCACCAAGTGCGGGCCTTTGAAACGTCGGCGACATCCTGAAGGACCACAATGTCATTCGGGTCATCGGCGCTGCGGAACACTCTGCCGTTGGTGATCCCGGCTGAGACGCGGCTGTTCTCGTGTCCATTGTAGCCCGCCCGCCATGCGTTGAAGTCCTTCACCTTGAAGTGGACAGTAAGATTTTCGTTCGTGTGTGCATTCGTCATTGCAATCTCCAAAATATTGTAAAGTGGGCAGCGATTAGCAGCCGTACTGGACGTAACCTGCAATCGTAGAAAAGCTAGGTGCGCTCGGAACAATCTATTTTGTCGGCCAGCTTCTCTTTAAACTCAATTAGAACGCAATTGGGGAATGTCGAAATTTCGGAGGCTGCGTAGTGGCCATTGTCTTTTGGAAACCTTGGGAAGAATGACTTTCTGAGCAAAATTGTTCGCCGTCTACAAGGGCGAGATTGTAATCATTGTTATGCCAGCCGTCTATTTCTTGGAACGATTGATAGTCGCAGCGATTGCCAACATGCGCTCTGTCTTCTTTGCTGGCCTCAGTGGCCGCGAGTGGCTCCGCTGACACCAGGCAATGAATGGATCAGGCCATGAACGCCCTAAAAACTACATTGGCGGCTGCGCTAATTCTCGTCGGCTCGGTACCGGCCGGCGCCCAATCGTATCAAGGAATCAGCTGTGATGAGGTACGACTTCTATCCGCCACTGAGCGTGATTATTGGTCGAGCCGCTTGAAGCTATCGGCCGCACAACGCCACCTCATCTACGTCACATGCTATCAAAATCGATTTGCCAATCGTGGTCATGGATCGGACTTCGTGAACATCTCCAGATGACGTCCACGGCCGAGACGCCGATCGGTTTGTCGGCGCCAAGAGCATTCGCTCGTCCCGAATAGCGGTGCGGATCGCTGAAAGCGAAGCTCCCGCGATGTCTAACTCAAAGAAAGAACTGACACATGGGAACAATCCTGATTATCGTGCTGCTGATTTTCCTATTCGGCGGCGGGTACTATGGCTTTAGCCGCTATGGCGGCCCGGGGCTCGGCGGTATCATCGGCGTCGTACTCGTCGTCGTCGCAGTGCTCTGGCTGTTAGGACGCCTCCACACGGCATAGTGCTTCTTGCCGCGTAGATACCCCGAGCGAGGTGATGCCGAACGCTCGTGACAGACGAGCTGCGTGCTGCACAGCGACCGCTTTCCTGTTTTCCTCCATTTCTAACGCGCATGGCGCCGGCGGCGGTCCCACTTTGCCGGCGGTCGCAGGGCGCAGGAGGCCGACACCGCCGCGAGCGCCGTGCCGAATATGCGGTCGCGCGTGCCAGATGTTTTCGCGCGTCGGCCAAACGGGGTTTCCCGGCGTTGGCCCCTGCGTCGCACGGCAGCGCTCCCCATCCGTTTCTCCACGCAAAAAAATGTTTATTTGAACCTTTAGGAGCGGGCAGGGTTGTCCCTTTGTTCATAGCAATTTGTTGTTTCCAAAGGAGAAAACCAAATGACTTACAGAACACTCGCGGTTGTCGCTGTGGTCGCGCTCGGATGCGCGCTCGCGAGCGGCTTGGGGTACGAGGCAATGGGCGCGCCCACTCTCGCCAACATGCTCGGGATCGGTAGCATGGGCGGGATCAGCATCGGATGACGCGGGGCTCTTATGGTCGATCTACCCAAAACGGGCGACATCCTGATGGTCGCCATGCGGGTGGTCGATCAAGTCCCCCCATTGATCTAACGGGGATAGGCAATGCTGTGCAAAAGAGGGAGCCGAGAACCGAGGCGCAATTGAGCGACGCCATTATGAACGAGGTCCGGAAACATCCGGAGTGCGCCAATATCGAGCGTGTTGCGATTTTTCGACCGTTCCAGCTAGCCCCACAACATCCGAATTGGACGTTCGCGTGGATCAGGACTGGCCAGACGACCGCTCCTCTCGCCAGCAGAATCGCGCAGGAATTTCAGGTCGAGTTTGATCTCGCCTGAACCTCAACTACTCGCGGAGTCACTGATTCTGGCGAGGTAGTGCGAGCCGAAGAATCCCTGGCCGCCCGTGCTCAGGGAAACTCCGGCATTCGATAGCGAACCTCATTCCGCGCGCATGTTGGAGGCGGCCGTTCTAGAGAGCATCCCCCTCCAAAAAATGGCCGATTGAATTGAGAGGGGTGATCCCGTCGCAGATGATTTTCGTGATCGCCAGCATCGGCACAGACAGGATGGCGCCGGGAACGCCCCACATCCAAAACCAAAAGATCAAGGAGATGATGACAAGAACCGGGTTGAGGGTGAACCTGCGGGCGAGAAGCATCGGCGTTATCGTCTCGCCTTCCAGCACATGAATTGCGAAATAGAGCCCAGCGGGCAGTAGCGCCTGCCACAAAGTAGGGATCGCCAATAAGCCGGCGAAAAGAAACAGCGCGATCCCCAGGAATGGGCCGAGGATCGGCACGAAGTTGAGAAGGAATGCAGCGACACCCCATAAAATTGGATCGCCGACCCCGCATGCCCACGTGACCACGGCCGTCGCCACACCAACCAAGGCGTTCATGAGGGTGATCGTCAACAAATATGCCGAAATGTTCCCTTCCACCTGCTGAGAGATGTCGACGACCTGCCGCTTGTCCTTGAAGCGTGGCATGATTTCGACGAGACGCCGCAGGAATGTGTCACCGGAAACGAGCAAAAAGAATAGGACCAGCACGGTCTCGAATAAGCCGCTGGCGAAATTCTCGGTCCCCCGGAACAGGATTTGTGTAAGCCCGAGACTCGTACCGGCGTCGGCCGCCGATTGTCCGATATGATCCGCCTTATGGAGCAGACCGCTCACTTTCTCGATTGGCTGGCTCAGGAATCGAAGCTTCTCCTCAATGCGAGGAAGGCCTTCCGGCAGGCGCTCGGCCCAAGTTCTAGCAGGACCCGACGCGGCTGCCCCCACCGCGCCGATCGCACCAAACACAGAAAGGATGAGAAGGAGAGCCGATAACGACCGCGGGATACGGAAACGCGCAAGAAATCTCATTGCGGGTTCGAGAAGCAGCTTCAGCACAATTGCGAGAATGATCGGAAGGATGACCTCCGCGGCGACATAGGCGGCCGTGAGAACCGCAAATAAGACGAGCGCCGCCAGCAATACGGTGTTCGGATCGGAGGGCAGCGGGATGTCGTCGCGGCCTAAGCTGGGCAATTCCTTCGCGACGGTTTCCGTCGTTGGGATGGTAACTTGGGTCAAGGACGTCATAGAGAGCCCCCCGGACGCCGCGAAAGGCGAAATGCGCCTGGGCCCGACTGCAAGGAAATAGAGAAGCCGAAGATCAGTTCCCGCGCCTGCGGGCGGTAGGCTGAATATTCTGTCTTTTGGTCTCAATCAATGACAGTGCGCGCTGTAAATTGCTCGCGGTAAGAAGCCACGAGCGGACGCTTTCTTGCGTGCGGCTCGAAGCCGATATGCCGCTCCTAGCTCACGGCGCCCCCGCCGGAGCGCGGAAGCTGACCGTGAAGCGCGTCCCGCGGCCGCCATCGCCGCGCGAGATCTGCAATTCGCCATCAATCTGCTTAAGGAATGAAAGTATGATCTTCATTCCAAGTCCTCGGCTTTTTGTGGGATCAAATCCTGCCGGCAATCCCGGCCCTTCGTCCAACACCGACAGCGAATGACCGGCTGCCGGTAGCGTTTCCAATCGAACGATGATGTTGCCCTTGGCGTATTTCGCCGAATTCATGACCATCTCGCTGGCGATAAATCCGAGCGGAATGGCGAACTCGGTAGAAATTTCCACTGCCGCGCCTTCGACCAGGATGGTGAAATCGCTTTGTGCGCCCGACAGCAGATTCGAGAAATCGCCGCACAGCTGCTCGATATATTGCTTGAACTCCACCCTCTTCTGCCGATCGAGGAGATGCAGACGGCGATGCACGCTTCCAAACGCCGCGACGCGACGGGCTGCGACGCCCAATTGCGCCGCGACTTCGGGGGCTGCGCCCCGACTTTGCAGTGACAGCAAACTCATGATCATCTGCAAACTGTTGGCGAACCGGTGATCGAACTCCTGCGCCAGCGTGTCTTGACGTTGCAGCACGTTATGCTTCTCGCGCAGCAAGACTTCTTCCCGGGCGAGGGAAGCCTGCAATGCGGCGGCCAGCGCATCGAGCTGCTTGTCCACCTGCGCTTGAGCCGGGATCGACCATCCGGAAAACCGCTGTATGCGCTCTCGCGACGACATGGAATCGCTCATCATCTTCTCTGTGCCCGCAACAACACTGAATCTGCAGGGACTTCGCAGCTTCCGGAAGCCGCTCCGCCTCTCACCCGATGCCCTATTGTCGCATCGCGGCGTAGCTCGACTGTGCAAAAGCGCTCACCTTGAAAATAATTTAGGAATTCCGGGAACCTTTTCGCCGCATGGGAAACGCGAAAGGTAAACGCGCAGGCGCTTGTATTCGGGCCGCTTCACCGAATGCGCTTCAAACCCAGGGGAACGGCTCACATAAATATTACTGCGACTGCTCTATAGTCCGCGGCAGCTCAGCGAGCACCACGCTCAACAACGAGCTGTGCACTTCGAGGTGGCCGTTATAGTCAATGAAACCCGCCTTGCGAAACTTGTTCATGAAGTGACTGACGCGCGATCGGGTCGTGCCGACCATCTCAGCGAGCGTCTCCTGACTGATCTTTGCGATAAGTGGCTCCGGCCGGCCTTCCTTGCCGAAGTTGGCCAATAACAGCAGCAGCCGGGCAAGCCGTTTCTCGGTTGAGTTGAAGAGCTGGTCTACCAGATCCTCCTCGACCCGGGCATTCCTCGCCAAAATATGCGAGACGAACATTTGCGAAAATGCGGGTTCGTCTTGCAGGACCCGCAGGATTTCCGTTTTCTCCACGCGCATCGTCACGCAATCCGTCATCGCGCTCGCGGTCGCCAAGCGCTTTGGCTGCCCGATCAAACATCCCTCGCCGACGAATTCGTCGGCACCCAACATCGCAACAACAGCTTCCTTGCCTTGCTTGGATATTACGCTGACTTTGATCTTGCCTTTTCGGATATAGAAAACGGCGTCCGCCTCATCGCCTTGCGCAAAAATAGTGTCGCCTTTCCCATGCGGGGCGATGATGCGGCCCTTGGCGACGGTCTCCAAGAAGTTCGCTGGCTCAAACCGCGGCGACTTTTTGCTTTTTTGGAGGGGGGCAGTCCGCTTGTTCATCTCACCTCTTTCCGCTTGGAGTTGGAGCATGGCCGTGGGCGCGGTCTCTTCGACGCGAAACTCGGGCCGTCGGCCGCCGTGCTCGGAACGAATCGCCCTGTCAACTTTTGGCGATACCCTTCGACCGCTGCTCCGAAAATGTTCGAATGCAGGCGATTATTATGCCGGAACCGAAATTCTGCAACCGAAAGCACCGCGCCCCCTCGCCAGGCCGCACGCTCTTTTGTGCGCGCGACGGTCGTCAGTTGCTTGCTGGCAGCTTTGAAGGCGCTGCCTCGCTCTTTGTTGTGTTGGGTGGCTCAACCACACGTAACTGTGTTCGCTTGGCTGCAACCTTTAGCGGCAGGCGGCGATTGTCCCTATGCATACAACAATTGTTGTTTCAAAAGGAGATTCAAATGCTTCGCAGAACACTCGTGGCCCTAACTGCCACGGTCGCGCTCGGCTGCATGCCGCTGGCGACAAGCGCCTTCGCTGCCGGCCATTCTGGTCACGGTAGAAGCGGACATACGATGGCCGGTCGCGCTGGCGGCGGTCATTTTCACGGCCATGGCTACGCGCACCGCGGCGGCCGTCACTATGGTGGTTATCGCGGCTACCGAAGCTATCCTGGCTACGGTTACGGCTACGGCGGATGTGATCCGTATTACGGATGCGGATATGGTCCTGGCGTCGTCGGGAATGTAATTGGCGGCATCTTGGGCTTCTGAAGAGAAGGCCTCAATCCACAAGATAACGCGGCGCAGCGAGGGCAGCGACGGCTGACCCTTCAAGCGCACGCGTCGCCGTGAAGGAAGTGCGATACAACGAGCCGATCGAAGCGATAATGGTTGTGGGTCACGCTCCGTGAAGGACGTCGGCAGCCGGTGCATCAAACGGTAAGGCTCGCGCCAGTTGATGTTCCATGGCGACGCGCGCGTAGGGCTCGCTCTGGCTCTTAATCCGATATTGAAGCTCGCTACCCAAGGGCGGCATCTGCGCGACCACCGTGAAGACACCGTCGGACTTTGGAAAATATCCGGCACGCCAATCGAGCGTCACCATTTCTCCGATCCGGTAAAGGTGGCTGACGGTAGCTGCTATCATGTTCTCAAACGCCCTGTTCCACAGGATCAATCCTTTTCGCTCGCCTTGCAACGGCTTTCGAGCTGTCCTCGGCCGCCTCTTGTAGCTTGGCACTTTCGCGGGCGGACATTACGAGCAATTCATGGAGGATCTGGACCGTCGAAGGGAGCGGAATGCGTCTCCCGAAGCGATACGTTTGAATCATGCGGGGAACTCCCAGAGTGCGCCTTCGCCCGGTCGCTCTGTGGCCTTGGAGAGAGGCGGCAGCATTGTCGCCGCCGGTTCCCTCCCGTTAATACCTGCTTGTGAGAAGCTTACTTCTTCACGTCGTCTGAATTGGGAGCCGGCGTGGCAACAGGCTTCGACGGCGCAGGATTCGTCTCGGGCTGAGTCGGCGGCGCGACATGCGGCTTATCCGTCTTGGGCGCATCGGCAGCAGACTTGAAAGTGTTATTGATCATTAGATGGATTCCTTGAAATTCACTGTTCCGAGATGGCGAGCGCCAAAACGGCCTTCACGCAAAACATAATCAAGCGCACCGAAGTTCTTCGTGCGCAATACAAACTATGTCCGGTAAGTCAGCTAAGGCGAACAGATATTCTCTGCGACGAAATTCATCTGTCCTCAACCTAGAGATGTATACGATCCCAAACAATTACTAGGTCTCGATAGGAATTTACTTTCAGTCGCGAACACAATGTTGTCCGCCGGGAAAGGACTCTTGCCCGAAGCGCCGGCTTGACCCGGCCATCTAGGCGAATTGCGCTCTCTATCGCAGCATAAAGGCCTTCGTCCGTCCCAACTTCGGTGGACTGGTGAGCGAAACAAATGCGTAGGCAAGAAGACGAGCCCTTTCCAGATCCGAAATGCCGGCCGTGGCGGCGATGTCGCCCTTGAGGGCCTCGAACCCATCGCCCGGCTGTTTTTCATCGACGGCTACGGCCAGCGCCGTCGCATCGATCTGCAGTTTCATTCGATGGTAGGCCGGCCGCTCCGGATCGACCGGCGCGCCGTACTCGGCCTTGAAGACGACGATGGGATCGTTCGCTCCCGGTGACCATCCGTCATATCGCCAGTCTGGCTCGACGGCGACGCCAATCCGGTCCAACATTCCGTTGAGCTGTTTGCGTGTTGCCGACGGCCCCGTGCCCGCCAGCTGAAACAATTTCCGCGATAGTATGACGGCGCTGCATCGCGGCCCCAAGATTTCCGACAATTGGTCGCTCAGAGCGGCGGCTGGGAGGTTGGGCCGCAATTTCAAATCGGCGGCCACGCTGACGAGGATCAAAACAGCAGTTACGTCCTCGCAAAAGGCATAGGCCCCTCTCGCGAAGAGGACGAGTAAGAGGAGCATGAGCAGCGAAAGCGCTGCCGCCGACCACGCTTCTTGCGAACGCCTACGCATGGAGTCTTGTGACCAGAAGGCCGGTCCGCCGGAGGCGGCCCCAACTCCTTCGACGGTGCGCCGCGCAGGCATCGAACGAGCCGGCGCATCAGAACACGGTTAATTTTAAACTCCAAATGCGATGGATGGGTAAGGTTAACGTGGGCGCCACGAGAGTGAACAGGCAACATCGTTTATTGGCTAGGCTGAGGGAAGTATCGGCATGATTGATGTCTCAAAAGAGATCGGAAACCAAAAAGCCGCCCCCTATTCGTGAAGCAGCGTTTGCCAGTTTGAAGGCACCGCTCCGGCTGGCCCCGGCACCGGTTGATCCAACGGATGCGAGCGAGGAGCGTGAAGCTTCGGACCGGCGAAGAATTGCTCTGTACGATAGTCGTAAAACCACTGCTCGCCCGGCTCGAAACTCGTGATTATCGGGTGACCTGTAGCGGCGTTATGTTTCGATGCATGCTGATTTGGTGAACTATCACAGCAGCCGATGTGCCCGCATTCGGCGCATCTGCGAAGATGCAACCACCATCGGCCCAAAGCCAAGCATTCGACGCAACCTGTTCCGCTTGGCTTGGCCGCTGGGTTGATACCATCCCTGTCGGACTTCATAGGCTCCTCCGGAATCACGTCGCCAGAGTGTGGGTCACCACAGATGCTGCATCTGTCGCGCCGTTTAGCCGTAAGTGACGCCCGGGTTGCTTTGCCCAACTTCTATAATGTAACCATCAGGATCGCGAATGTAGCAGCGCGTCTCGCCATACTTGGGCTTTGGCTCTGTGATAAACTCGGCTCCTCGGCTTCGCCATAGTTGATAGCACGCTTGAATATCTGCAACGCGAATATTCATAAAGCTGCTGATTTTATCGGGGTCAGAGGGGACGCTGAGCGTTACCGTTGGTTTGTCGGGCGTCGGACCGCCCCCGACGTTGACAATGAGCCACGTGTTCGCGATCTCGATGTATCCCGGCGCGCCGCTGCTGTCGCCTCTGCTCTGAATGCGACCTGCGAAGACCGTTTCGTAAAATCGAAGCGATCGCTCGATGTCGGCGACGGTGAGAAAGTGCGCGACGGTAATCCCGTCCTTCGGCGGCATCTGATAGGTTTTCTGCTCGACTTGTACCTGGCTCATGGACCATTCCAATTCGGATATGCTATTTCGCCCTTCGCCAGAATACGCCGGGCCGTGTGCTTCAGCAATGAGCTGTAACTTACAGCTAAAAACACAAAGCCCACCGTCCAAGAAGAAAGATTGCGGGCACTCACCGGGCCGCACCTATATGGTGCGGTGGTACGGCCGCTTGATCGGCTCACCCGATGCGATTGTAGGTGGTTCTTCGGGGGCCGGTAAGGCTCAATTGCAGCCACCCGGCGTCCCCTCAGTCCCCCTTCAGCACCATATCGTCCCGATGGATGATCGCCGCTCTTCCCGGGGTGCCGAGCAGCGCTTCGATATCGCGCGAATTGCGCCCGGCGATTTTTTGCGCATCGTCGGCATCGTAGTTCGCTAATCCGCGCCCGACCTCGGCGCCTTGTTCGTCGCGGATCAATACGCAGTCGCCGCGTGAAAAATTTCCTTCGATCTTCTTCACGCCCGCCGGCAAGAGGCTCTTGCCGGAGACGATGGCGCTGAGCGCACCGGCATCGATCGTCAGCGCGCCGCGCGCTTCGAGCGAGCCGGCGATCCATTTTTTGCGCGCCGTAACCGGGTTCGAGCCGGTCAGAAACCAGGTGCAGGCGGCGCCTTCCTTGATGCGCTGGACCGGATGCGGCACGCGGCCGTCGGCGATCACCATATGCGTGCCGCCGCTCGTGGCGATCTTGCCCGCCTCGATCTTGGTGCGCATGCCGCCGCGCGCAAAGCCCGACGCCGCGCCGCCCGCCATCGCTTCGATCTCCGGCGTGATCTTCGCCACCACGGGGATCAGCTCGGCATACGGATCTTCCGCCGGCGGCGCGCTGAAAAGTCCGGCGACGTCGGAGAGCAGGATTAACAGATCGGCGGAGGCCATGGTGGCGACGCGCGCCGCGAGCCGATCGTTATCGCCATAGCGGATCTCGGAAGTGGCGACGGTGTCGTTCTCGTTGATGACGGGGACGGCGCGCAGATCGATGAGCCGTTCGATCGTGGCGCGCGCGTTGAGATAGCGCCGCCGCTCCTCGGTATCGGCGAACGTCACGAGGATCTGCCCGGCGCTGAGCCCGCGCCCGCCCAGCGTTTCCGACCAAGTGCGCGCCAGCGCGATCTGGCCCACGGCCGCCGCCGCCTGGCTGTCTTCGAGTTTGAGCGAGCCCAACGCGAGCCCAAGCACGCTGCGCCCGAGCGCAATCGCCCCTGAGGATACGATCAGCACATCGGCACCGTCGCGATGCAGAGCAGCGATGTCGTCGGCAAGCGTTGCCAGCCACTCGCGCTTCACTGTGCCTTGCACTGGGTCGACAAGCAGCGAGGAGCCGACCTTGATCATGATGCGGCGGAACTGCGCAAGCCGGGGCAGGGCGGCACGAACCTCGCGCGGCCCCGCATCGGGCGCGGTCCGCGGCTCGTGGCCGGCGCCGCTCACGCGTGCCACTCCGGCTGGCGCGTTGCTTCGGGTTCGCGTTGCGCGTCGACCGCGGCGAGCAAAGCGCGCAGCACCGCGTCGAGATTTTCGTGCGTGACGGCGGAGACGCACAACGGCGCGCGGCCGGCGGCGCGTTCGAGGCGCTTCTTCTGCGTCTTCAAGGTTGCGGCATCGACGGCGTCGATCTTGGAGATCGCGACGATCTCCGGCTTCTCCGCCAAATCCGCCCCGTAGGCGTCGATCTCCCCGCGCACGGTACGGTAGGCTTCGGCCGCGTCTTGCCCGCCCGCATCGACGAGATGCAGCAGTACGCGGCAGCGTTCGACATGGCCTAAGAAACGGTCGCCGAGGCCCACGCCTTCGTGGGCGCCTTCGATCAGCCCGGGAATGTCGGCGAGCACGAATTCGCGTTCGTCGCAGGCAACGACGCCGAGCTGCGGGTGCAAGGTGGTGAATGGATAATCGGCGATCTTCGGCCGCGCCGCGGAAACGGTGGCGAGAAACGTCGATTTGCCGGCGTTGGGCAGGCCGATGATCCCGGCGTCGGCGATGAGTTTCAGGCGCAGCGTGAGCACGCGCTCTTGCGCCGGTTCGCCGGGATTGGCGCGGCGCGGCGCCCGGTTCGTCGAAGACTTGAAATGCGTGTTCCCGAACCCGCCGTTGCCGCCGCGCGCCAGCCGGGCGCTTTGCCCAACCTCGGTTATGTCGGCGAGCAGCGTTTCGTCTTCGAAGATCTGCGTGCCGACCGGCACGCGAAGAATGGCGTCGGCGCCTTTGGCCCCGGCGCGGTTCTTTCCCATGCCGTGGCCGCCGGTCTTGGCCTTGAAGTGCTGCTGGTAGCGGTAATCGACGAGCGTGTTGAGGCCGGAAACGCAGAGCGCCACGACGTCGCCGCCGCGTCCGCCATCGCCGCCGTCAGGACCGCCGAATTCCAGGAACTTTTCACGGCGAAACGAGACGCATCCGGCGCCGCCGGCGCCGGATTTGACGTAGACCCTGGCTTCGTCGAGGAATTTCATTGCAAATGATCGCTAACCGGCGCCGCCTTCGCCCATTTCGGCCGAAAGCGCGCCCTGGTCAACATTCGTGCAATTCGCCGGTAGGATCGGCAATCGGCACATCGGCGATGCCGAGCTGCTGGTGCGCCATCGGCGGCAGCCGCCGCATCTGGCTGTCGTGCCGCCAATCGGCGCGATCGAGGCGGAACCGGTCGCAGGGGTGCAGCCCGCCGCGCGCCGGCAGGAAATCGAGACCGCTGTCGACATAGGCAAAGCCGGCCTTTTCCAGCACGCGCCGCGAGGCGGGATTGTGCGCCCGCGAATTGGCGACGACCCGCACCGCCGGCGTAAGGGCGAAAATGGTATCGATCACCATCCGCACCGCTTCGGTCGCAAATCCTTTGCCCCACACCTCCGGAGCCATCACATAGCCGACCTCGACCTCGATTTCGCCACTTGCGGAGGCGGAAACGACGCCCAAGACCAGACGCGGCCCCGATTTGCGGGTGATGGCCAGGTGCAGCGCCTGCCCGCCGCTATTCTCCGCCCGGGCTTTGAAGATGAAACGGTCGGCTTCCTTCGGCGGATAGGGATGCGGGATGTTGCCGGTCATCTGCGCTACTTGCGGCAGTGCAGCAAAAGCGGCGACCGCCGCGGCATCGGAAGCGCGCGGCCAGCGCAGCCACAGGCGCGTGGTTTCCAAGCGGAAGACATCGTCACGGGTCAGATCCGGGAACATGGCAAGCTCCGGTCCTTGGACGTTCGTCCAAGCAAAAGGGGAAGATGGTCTCCCATCTCCCCCTATCAAAAACCCTGCCGGGTTTCCGGGACGGCATCTGTCCACCGGGTTCATGGGAGCCGGTGGGGTTTTCACTCCACCGTTATTTTTCGGCCTGGGATCGTGGGGCCGGCGCTACCGATACGGTCGGTCGACAGCCCGCTTTCGACTTGAAATGCACCTGCCCGTCGAGCAGGGCGAAGAGCGTATGGTCTTTGCCCGTGCCGACATTGGCGCCGGCGTGGAACTTGGTGCCGCGTTGGCGCACGAGGATATTGCCGCCGCTCACGAACTCGCCGCCGAACTTCTTCACGCCGAGGCGCCGCCCTGCCGAGTCACGGCCGTTGCGCGATGAGCCGCCCGCCTTCTTATGCGCCATTTCTCTGGCTCCGATATTCCTGGTTTCGGCCGATCATGGATCCAAGCCGTGAAACCTCTAATTCTACCCTTCGCGCCGGCGAATGTCAGGCGTTTGCTTGGTGCTCGCTGGGCAGAACCCCGGTGATCTTCACCATCGTCAGATCCTGCCGATGGCCGTGCTTGCGCTTCGAATTCTTGCGGCGCCTTTTCTTGAAGGCGAGGACCTTCGGGCCGCGTTTGTGATCGATGATCGTGCCTATGACCTTCGCGCCTTCGAGAAACGGGGCGCCGAACGTCGCCGCCTCGCCATCGACGAGCATCAGGACATTCTCGAACGTCACCGCGTCGCCCGGCGCGCCGGGTAGCGTCATCACCGCGATCACGTCCTCGGCGGCGACGCTATACTGCTTGCCGCCGGTCTTGATGACTGCGAACATGTTCCACCCAGGAGCGAGGCCGGCCTTGGAGACAACTCGGGCCCGTTTCGCAAAACGCCCGAAATCGATGAAAAAGCGCGGCTGGGCCGCGCGCTGGCGGAGAGTTAGCGACGCCTGTGGCGCCTGTCAACCTCCGGAGCGCTGAGCGAATTCGCCCCATTTGGGCCATGTTCCCGAGGCTTCGTCTGCACAGGGGTGCTTCGGCCCGCGCATTCGAGTTGAGCGAAACACTTCCGATCAAGGCCGTGCGGCAAGCCTATCGGCTTGTGGGAGCGCCAAGGTTACGCTTCGCTCTCCCGCCAATGAGGGGAATCTGTCTGGCGTATGCATACGCTCAGCGCCCACAGTCGCTCGGAATTTTCGGCGGCGTTCGCCGATCTTGGCCTCGAACCCGCCATTGAAACAACGGGCGGCCGGCAGCGGTATTTGGATCGGCGGCGCGTATCGCTTCGTTGGCTTTGCGGGACGATCCTAACGGGCATCGCCGGGGCGGCCTTGATCAGCGCGGCGACCTACGCGGCGCTCGACCACCAATCGAATTTCGCCGAAGCGCCGTTGCCGGCGGCGCCGTCCTATAAAGAGGCGGCCGGCGGCGTCAATCCGCACAAAGGCGACCGGCTGGTCAAATCGATCGACATCGTCGCCGACAAACAGACCTTCAAAGCTCCGACGACGATCAAGATGGGCGACAAAGAAGTCGTCCAAGTTCATTCCTTCACGCATATCGAAACGAGTTTGCTCACCACGAGCGCCGGTTTCGCCGACGACGTCCCCCCCTTCAATCCGCTTCAGCTTCTCGCCGATGCGCGCAATCCGGTCGATGCACAGGATGCGCCGCCCGACGACAACGACGCGGATGTTTCCTATTCGGTCCGCGACCTGCCGGTAGAAAGCCTTTCCACAAGCGCCGTTCTTTCGCCGGACGAAGTGCAGGCGCAAGTAACCGAAGAGGTCAAAGGCGAGGTCGCGGCGGGAGGTGAACCGTTTACGCTGCCACCGCAGCTGCTACTGATGCGCACCAGCCGCGCCAATCCCTTGGGCGCGCTTGCTTACGCTAATTCCAGCGATCCGCTTACCTCCGCGCCTTTCTCGCAGATTGAAGTGCGCATGGTGCCGGAGAACGTGACCGTCGTACCGCGTAGCCCCGCGGTGCAGCCAACGCAGATGGAAGAGCGCCTCATCGTTCTGCGGCACGGCGACACGCTGCAGAGCGTATTGAAGGCGGTAGGCATCGGCCAGGATAGCATCGACAGCATCGTTGCCGCTTTTGCGCCGAAGCGCGGCGAGCCGGCCGTGCCTGAAGGACGCCGGCTAAAATTGCTGATGGCCGATCTCGATGGCTCCGGCACCAACATGTCGCTGGCGCGTCTCTCGGTCTATAACGACGAGACGTTGGAGACGACGATCGCAATCACCGACCGCGGCGATTACGTACGGGTGGAGGACGAGGAGGCCGAGGCAAAGAACACAACGGACGACAGCGACGACGACGATGAAGGCGGCATGCAGCTCTACGATTCGTTCTATGAAACTGCGCTGAAACAGCAGATCCCGAAACCGATCATTGACGAGCTGGTGCGTATCTTCGCCAACGACGTGGATTTCCAGCGGCCCGTTTCGAGCGGCGATTCGTTTGAGGCGCTGTACGATAACGGCGAGGATGGCGAGCAGCGCAACGAGCTTCTCTATGCCGCCGTCGTGGCGCACAACGAGACGTATCGCTATTACCGATACCAGACGCCGGACGATGGGCTCGTCGATTTCTACGACGAGAACGGCAGGTCGTCGCGGAAGTTCTTGATCCGCACGCCGATCATCGGCGCCAGAATGACGTCCCCCTTCGGGATGCGCTTCCATCCCATTCTCGGCTATACCCGCCTTCACACCGGCGTCGATTGGGCGGCGCCGATCGGCACGCCGATCTTCGCGGCCGGCAACGGCACCATCGCGGAGGTCGGCTGGGACGCGGGCTACGGCCGGCGCATCGCGATCCAGCACGCCAATGGCTACATGACGACCTACAATCATCTGTCCGGCTTTGCGCGCGGTATTAAGGAAGGCGTGCGCGTGAAACAGGGCCAGGTCATCGG
Source organism: uncultured Alphaproteobacteria bacterium (assembly GCA_963697785.1). Taxonomy (GTDB): domain Bacteria; phylum Pseudomonadota; class Alphaproteobacteria; order Rhizobiales; family Beijerinckiaceae; genus Methylovirgula. Next base: position 382,368 of record OY969098.1, read on the forward strand.
CTATCTGGGGCAGACCGGACTCGCGACGGGGCCGCACCTCCACTATGAGGTGTTGGTTAACGGCCACTTCGTCGATCCGATGCGCGTGAAGCTCGCGCGCACGCGTGAGTTCGACGGCACAATGCTCGCCGACTTCAAGCGAGAGCGCGATCGCATCGATGCGCTGGTGGCGCGCGCTCCGAACGGCGCCTCTCTCGTGGCTTCGCGCCAAGACAAGTGACCCGTTGCATAAATCTTGCGAGCAACTCCTAGGGCGAAAAACGGACGCCGCCGCGACCTGTTTGGACTGGCAATCGCACTCGTCGCCGATTTTCTGTAATACGGCTATGTTCAACACTGTCGCTAAGGTAATATACCCCCTCATGGCTCATATTCATAAACCTGCAAGGCGAGGTGGCTCTGTTGCGAAACCCGCGGCGCGAGCCGCGAGTTCGGCTGCCGCGCCTAGGATAGGGCGTAATCGGATGAAGCCAACGTTGATCATGGTCGGTGCGGACAAAGGCGGGGTCGGCAAGACCACGGTGTCGCGCGCCCTGCTCGATTATTTCGCCAGCCATAACGTGTTGGCGCGTGCTTTCGACACCGAGCACCCGCGCGGCACGCTGAGGCGTTTTCATCCGCAGACGACCGAAGTGGTAGACATCGGCCAGACCCCGGATCAGATGCGGATCCTCGATACGCTCAATACCTCGGAGGTGAAGGTCACGGTGCTCGACACGCGTGCCGGCGCGCTGACGACGAGTCTCGAGGCGCTGCGCGATGTCGGTTTTTTCGATGCGATGAAGGCCGGCGAATTCAATTTCGTGCTGTTTCATATTCTCGGCCCGTCGCTCGCCTCGTTGGACGAGATCGCCGAGACGGCGCCGTTCGTCGCCGACGCGAGCTATTTTCTTGTGAAGAACTACATCAACGATTCGACGTTTTTCGATTGGGATCCGGCCACGCTGCGGACCTATTTCGGCAAGGTGAAAAGCGCCGGGGAGGTGACGATTTCGAAGCTCAACGCGATGGCTTACGAACAAGTCGACCTTGCGGGAACGCCGTGGTCCACCTTCGTTGCCAACAAAACTGCCGGCGGGGAGCCGGCGCAACATTCCTTCACTCTGCGTGGGTACGTGCGCACATGGCAGAACAAGAACGCGGAAGAGTTCAACCGGATTCGTTTGCTCGATTTCGTCAACGGCCGGATCTGAGCCGCGATAAGGCCGGGGCTGCGAAGCGCGCGCCCCACGCCGCTTCCAAAGCCGGCACGGTCCGAATCCTGCCGATATGAAGAATCCGACGCTCGCTTTCATCATCTGTTCGCTCGGCGGACGCGCCGGAAAGACCATGACCGCGCGGCTGCTGGGCGATTATTTCCTGTTGAGCGACCGCACGTTTGTCGGGTTCGACACGGACTCGCACGAGCCGAGTTTCGCGATGCGCTTCCCGCACGAGGTCGTCGCCTCCGACTTGAATACGATTCAGGGCCAAATGGCGCTGATCGATCCGTTGCTGGTGCCCGACGGGGTACCGAAAATCGTCGATCTTTGGCACCGCTCGCTCGACGGCTTCTTCGCGCTTTTGGATCACACCGAGTTCATTGCCGAGGCGCGCAAAGGCGATATCGAGCCTATTTTCCTCTATCTTGTCGATGGCACGCCGCGCTCGGTCGAATTGGCCAACAGGCTCGTCGAGCGCCATCCCGACGTGCAATTCGTCCTCGTCGTGGATGACGGCGCCGTACCGGGCGTCGAACGGAGCGAGGAATTCAGCCGTTACCCATCCGGTCGCAGCTTCAAGATTACGGCGCTCGATCCGCTGTTGCTGCGGACGATCGAGGAGCCAGGCTTCTCGCTCTCGCGCTTTCTGCTGGTGCCGCCCACCAATATGTCGCTCGTCGTGCGCGCCGGCATCCGCGAATGGCTATGGCGCATCTTCTCGCAGTTCAAGAGCTTCGAACTGCGTATTACGCTCGCCGACAGCGAGCATCTCGGCTGAGACGAAGTTCGTTTAGCCGCCATTTCGATGCAGGACCGACGCGACAATCGCCGCCGGTGAGTTTGGGTTTTCCCGCTCCGTTGGCATCCGGCTTGCGACGTGGGCCGGGCCCTCTCTCACGCGCCTCAAATCGGGAAACCTTGTCGCATGATGATCCAGGCGTCCTCAATCCGGTCCGTGGCCGAACGTGGGGAGCCGGACATGCCGATCGAGAGCCGCCGGACGAACGGCAAAACCCGCATCGCTTGGGTCGATTACGCCAAGGGCTTCTGCATTATCATGGTGGTGATGATGCACTCGACCTTAGGCGTCGGCAACGCGCTCGGCGGGCAGGGATTCCTGCATGCGGTCGTGGCCTTCGCGGCCGGCGATGTTGCGGCTCCCCGCGTTCGCCAAAAGCGCCGGGTCGCAGACCTATTGGGGTTGGTTCGCGCGGGCCGGGTGGCGCGCCGGTGCTGTGCGTGGCGGCGAGAGAGAATTCACCTATGATTAGCTTGATCGCACGATTGGACGAAGTGGAGAGCAGCCTCACCTTGACGAAGCGAACGGCGGTTACGCGCGCGGACAAATTTCGCGTCGAGCTCTTGAGCCACGAGGCCGCGGCGGACCATGTTGACGCATGGCGTGATCTAGCGGCCGATCCCCTCGAACCGAATGGATTTTTCGAGCCGGGGTTCGCGCTCGCCGCCGCCCGCTATCTCGAAGGCGGCCGGCCGCAATTCCTTTTCGTTTGGGCTGGCGCCAAACTCGTCGGGCTTTGCCCGCTGCAACTGCCGGGCCGCTCGCTGCCCTGGTCGCAGTTGCGCGTCTTTACGCATCCCCAGATAGCACTCGGGGCACCGCTGCTCGACCGCGCCCGCGCCGCCGAAGCGCTTGCCGCGATCTTGACCTATTGTCGCGAGCGCCTGCCGCATCACGGCGGCCTCATGATTCCGCTGTTGCCGCAAGCCGGTCCCACCGCGCGGCTGCTGAGCGCCGCGGCCAAGGCCGAGGGGCGGGAGATCCGTCGCTTCGCTGCCTATGAACGCCCCATTCTTTCCGCCGGCGTCGATCCCGCCGCGCACTCCCAACGGGCCCTCAATGCCGGGCGCCGGCAAAAGCTGAACAAGGCGCTGCGGCGGCTCGGCGCGCTGGGCGCCGTTGGCTTTCAGCTATTGGCTGAATCCGAGGACCTCGATGTCGCGGCCGAGGAGTTCCTGGCTCTCGAAGCAAAAGGTTGGAAGGGGCGGCGCGGCACGGCGCTCCTTAATTCCCCCGAGCGCGCCGCTTTCGCCCGCGCCAGCATCGCGGCGCTCGCAGCCGAAGCAAAATTGAGGATCGGACGCCTTACCTGTGGCGGGATTCCGGTCGCCATGGCACTGGTGCTCAAGAGTGGCGGCCAGGCTTTCTATTGGAAGATGGCCCATGACGAAGATTACGCGCTTTATTCGCCGGGCGTGCTCATGAGCATCGAGCTTACGCGCGCGTTGTTAAGCGACGCCGGGATTGCGATGACCAATTCCTGCGCCGGCCCAGACCAGATGATCGGACATCTCTGGAAGGGGCGCGTCACGGTCGCCGATTTCTTCGTGGCGATCGACACCGATCACAGGAGATTCTTGGTGAGCGTCGCGGTCGAAATCGGCGCGCCGGGCGCTGCGCGATCGACTGAAATCGATCGTCCAGATGCTGCGCCGGATCAAAGCCGCGACGCGGAAACGGCCGCCGCGCACGCCATGATCGCCGCGCTGCGTTCAGCAGAGGGAGCGGCGGGTGCCCGGATTTTCGGGCACCCTTGGCTCAAATCACATAGGATTTCAGCGGCGCGAAACCGTTGAAGCCGACCGACGAATAGGTCGCCGTATAGGCCCCGGTTCCCTCGATCAGCACTTTCGAGCCGATTTCAAGGCTGACCGGCAGCGGATAGGGCTCCTTCTCGTAGAGCACATCGACCGAATCGCAGGACGGTCCGGCGATCACGCACGGCTCCATCGGATCGGTGTCGAAGGGCGTGCGGATCGGATAGCGGATCATCTCGTCCAGGGTCTCGGTCAGGCCGTTGAACTTGCCGATGTCGAGATACACCCAGCGCAGCGGATCTTCATCTGACTTCCTCGATATCAGCACCACTTCGGCCTCGATGACACCGGCATTGCCGACGAGGCCGCGGCCCGGTTCGATGATCGTTTCCGGAATGCAGTTGCCAAAATGTTTGCGCAGCGCTCGGAAGATCGCCTGTCCATAGGTCTTCACCGCCGGCACGTCCTTCAGGTACTTGGCCGGAAAGCCACCGCCCAAGTTGACCATCTGCAGCGCGATGCCGCGCTCCGCCAAGTCGCGGAAGATCGCCGCCGACGCCTTGAGCGCGTTATCCCAGCTCTTCGGATTGGGTTGCTGAGAACCGACGTGGAAGGAAAGCCCGTGGGCCACGAGCCCTAGACGATGCGCATGTTCGAGCACCCGCGCCGCCATCGCCGGCGCGCAGCCGAATTTGCGCGACAGCGGCCATTCGGCGCCGTTGTTGTCGCAGAAAATGCGGCAGAAAACTCGCGAGCCGGGCGCCGCCCGGGCGATCTTCTCGGCTTCCGCCTCGCTGTCGACCGCGAAGAGGCGCACGCCAAGCGCATAGGCTTGCGCGATGTCGCGCTCCTTCTTGATCGTGTTGCCGTAGCTAATTCGCTCCGGCCCGGCGCCGGCGGCGAGCACCTGTTCGATCTCGGCGAGCGAAGCCGTATCGAACGACGAGCCGAGCCGCACCAGGAGCTCAAGCACTTGCGAGTCGGGATTGGCCTTCACCGCGTAGTAGACGCGGGTATCGGGCAGGGCCTTGGCGAACGCCAGATAGTTATCGCGCACCACCTCGAGGTCGAGGACTAGGCAAGGGCCGTCCTCGCGGCGGCTGCGCAGGAATTCGAGGATACGATCGGTCATCGCGGCATCCCTTCGAAGGCGCGGCCAGGGCCGCACATACGAACCAAGCTTCGGGTGGTGGCGAGGACCGGGGCAACGCGCTGTGGAGACGCCGTCGCTTCGGATCTATCGCCGCCGGTGACGCACAACCCGCCCATTGGGCAACGTTGTGCTCAGATGCTGCGCCGTTCGGCTATGCGTCGCGCGGCATTGGCTGCCGTTCGAACCATCATGGCCTTCGCTTGGAATGGGATGAACTCCCGTTCCGCACGCCCGGCAAGAAAGACAAGCCTCTTCGGTAAGCCAGATTTGGAAACTGGCAGAGACGAAAAAGCCCGGTCCGTCGTTGCTTTAAGTCGCGTCCCCCGTTGGGCGGGGTTCGCCGGTTTGCCTCCGGCTATCGATCTTTACAGGCGGTTAACCGGCCTCTTGTCCGGATCCCCGCCCATCGACACACGACCACAGGCACGTGCGAAAGTGGGCAGACCGGAAAATAAGAAGATCTGCGCACATTACAAGGTTTTTTTTCAGTCGATCGCGATGCCGCCGGATGCGGCCGTCGACGATGTCGCAATTCGGACTCCGAAATGACGACATTGGTGGCTTGCCGGGTGCGGCAAAGCCGACTACGCCTCGCAGGCGGGATTGTCAGGCGAGAGACCTTGTTGCGATCCTGCACGCCCGCGTCCTGAGTATGTTGTCACGGATCATGGCCGAACTTACCCGCCGCAAGGTCGCCGCGCTTTTCGCCCGGTCTCTTCTTGCCCGTCCGCTCCTCGCTCGAACGATGTTCGTATCCGGCGCGCTGGGGCTGACGGTTGACCGCCTGCAGGCGCAGAGCGCGCCCACCGCGCCTCCACAATTCGGCTACGCCGACGTCGTGCGCCGCGCGCAGGCGCTCGCCGCCGCGCCGTTCGACGGCGCGCCGCCCGCTTTGCCGGATCCTTTGAAGAGTTTCGATTTCGACACTTGGCGCAACATTCGCTTTCGCCCCGAAAAGGCATTCCTGAATTTCCCCGGCAGCCTGTTCCATCTCCAACTCTTTCATCTCGGCCACCTCTTCTTGCGGCCGGTGACGGTCAATACGATCCGGGACGGCATTCCGACGCCGATCCCGTATACCACCGACCTGTTCGATTACGGCCAGACCAAGCTTCCGACGAACCTTCCGATCAACCTCGGCTTCGCTGGATTCCGGCTGCATTTCCCGCTCAACAACCCGGCCGTCTTCGATGAGGTAATCGCCTTTCTCGGAGCGAGCTATTTTCGCTTTCTCAGTCGCAGCCAACGCTATGGGCTCTCGGCGCGCGGTCTAGCGATTAACGCCGGCACGCCGGGGGAGGAATTTCCGTTCTTTCGCGAATTCTGGATCGACACGCCGCATCCCAACGTCGCACACGCGACGATCTATGCGCTTCTCGACAGCGCCGCGGCGACCGGCGCCTATCGTTTCGACCTCTATCCGGGGACCGATTCGGCGGTGGAGGTTGCGATGACGCTTTTCCCGCGCGGCAGCAGCGCGAAGTTCGGTCTCGCGCCGCTCTCCTCGATGTTCTTCATCGGCGAGAACGATCATCGCTATAACGATGACTTCCGCCGCGAGCTGCACGATTCCGACGGGCTGCTCGTCAATTCGACGACCGGCGAATGGATCTGGCGGCCGCTGCGCAATCCGCCGAGCCCGGCGGTCTCGACCTTCCTCGATCATGAAGTGCGCGGCTTCGGGCTTTTGCAGCGCGACCGCAACTTCGATCATTATCAGGATCTCGACCTCGCCTATGAACTGCGGCCGAGCTATTTCATCGAGCCGCACGGCGACTGGGGCGAGGGGGAGATCGAGCTCATCGAGCTTCCAACCTCCGATGAGGCCAGCGACAACATCGTCGCTTCCTTCGTTCCCAAGGACCCGCCCGAGCCCGGACACAACTACACCTACCGGATCACCTCGAGCCTTTCCTTCGAACGGCTCTCGCCCAACGGCCGGGTGGTCGGAACCTACCAGACGGCAGCCAAGGCGCTGGGCTCGGCGGAGTCGATCGCCCCCGGTTCGCATCGCTTCATTGTCGATTTTGCCGGTGGCGATCTCGTCTTCTACGCCCAAGATCCGCAGCTGGTGGAAGTCGTCCCGAGCACCAGCCAGGGCAAGATCCTGCGCTCTTGGATCGTCTCCAACCCACACATCAACGGGTTTCGCGCCACGATCGACCTGCAACTCGATCCCGGCCAATCGACGGACCTGCGAGCGTTTCTGCGTACCGGCACGCGGGCACTGACGGAGACCTGGACCTATCCTTGGCGCGCCTGAGGATCCCTGCTCATTCCCCCGGCGGCTCGCGCAGCCGCGCCAAATCGAAAGCCTCGACGTCCTGCAGCAATTCGACGAATGCCGTCGCGCCGTAATCGGCCGAGGCCTCGCCTTTTTCGGCGCTCGCCGCGGCTGCATTGCCGAGTGCGCCGGAGGCCGAAAGGTCTTGCGCCATCCAGCCGAAGCCGGTCGGGCGGCCGATGCGCAGCCAGGTGAAGTCGGACTCGATGGTCTCGCCGTGCGAGGCGAAATGGTCGAGCGCGTCGCGGCGCACGAGGTCGGGACGGAAGCTCAGCATAAGCGAAGTCTCGATATCGCCGGCATGAATGCCATGCGCCTGTTCTTCGGCCGAGAAGAGCCCGTCCGGATAGCCGAACCGGTGCCACGTCGCCATCACCACGAACATGTCGAGGCGACCGCGCAGATCATGCGCGACGAGATTGAGCAACGGCACGTTTCCGCCGTGCGAGTTCAACAGAACGAGCTTGCGGCAGCCGGCGCGCCCGATGCATTCGCCGATTTCGGTCAGCAGATGTAGGAGACTGGTTGCCGAGAGCGCCAACGTGCCGGGAAAATCGGCGTGTTCGATCGAGGCGCCGACCGGCTGCAAGGGAAGAAAGAGCACTGGCAGCTCGTCGGGCAGCCGCGCTACGACGCGTTCGATATAGCCCTGCATCAGGAAGAGATCGACGCCGAGCGGCAGATGCGGCCCATGTTGCTCGACGGCGGCCGTCGGCAGGACCGCGATTGTCTCGTCCATGTCGGCGTTCTGGAAATCCTTCCAGCTCATCTCGGCCCAAAACCGCGTCGGCAGCATGAACGACCTCCTTGGCGCGCCGACAGCCTACGGCCTCGAACTTGGGCCTTCAAGCCAGGCGGGCTTGCGCAAGGATCGCGTCCGCGCCAATCATCCCGCGCGACCCGCGAGAACGATGAATGCAGGCGATTTTACGGGCATTTGCGGCGGCTCTGATCTTCGCGCCAACGCCGTCGCTGGCGCTCGACAAGGTGACATTCGCCACGAATTGGCGGGCCGAGGCCGAACATGGCGGCTTCTACCAGGCGCTCGCCGACGGCACCTACGCGAAATATGGCCTCGACGTGACCATCTTGCAGGGCGGCCCGCAGACCAACAACCGCCTGCTGCTCGCCGCCGGACGCATCGAATTCGACATGGGCGCCAACATGATCCAGGCATTCAACGCGGCCGCCCAGAACGTGCCGATCGTCGCCATCGCGGCGATGTTCCAAAAGGACCCGTTCATCCTGATGTCGCATCCGGGCGAGGGGCTGGACCGCTTCGCGGACCTGCCGAAAGCAAAGACCGCCTTCATCGGCACCGATGCGCTCGTCTCGGTCTATCAATGGCTGCACCACGCCTACGGGTTCAGCTTTTCCAAGTTGAAACCTTATACGTTCAATTCGGCGCCGTTTCTTGCCGATGTGCATTCGATTCAACAGGGCTATGCGACCTCCGAGCCCTATGCGATCGCGCGTCATGGCGGCTTTACGCCGAATGTCTTCCTCGCCGCCGATTACGGCTATGAATCCTATTCGACGACGATCGAGGCGCGGCAAGAGTTCATCGAAACGCACAAAGATCTCGTGCAGCGCTTCGTCGATGCCTCGATCCTCGGCTGGTATCATTATCTCTATGGCGACAATACCAAAGCGAATGCACTTATCCGCAAGGACAATCCCGACATTACCGAAGACCAGCTCGACTACTCCGTCGCGGCGATGAAGAAATACGGCATCGCGGATTCGGGGGACGCTTTGCGGCTCGGCATCGGCGCGATGACCGACCGACGCATGCAAGCCTTCTTCAAGCAAATGGTGGCGGCGGGGCTTTTCAACCCCGATCTCGATTATCGGCGCGCCTATACGACGCAATTCGTCGATCATGGCGTCGGGCTCGAGTTGCGGCCCAAACCATGAGCGACGTGCGCGTCGTGCTCAAAGATGTCGGCAAGACATTCGACAATGGAACATGCGCCCTCGCGCATTTCAATCTCACCGTCCATGCCGGTGACCTGGTGACACTTCTCGGGCCTTCGGGCTGCGGCAAGTCGACGGCGCTACGGCTCATTGCCGGCCTTGCTGCGCCGTCGGCGGGAACGGTCAGCGTGCCGGCACGAAAGCCAGGCGACATCGGATTTGCCTTCCAGGAACCGACACTCATGCCTTGGGCAACGGTTGCCGACAATGTCCTGTTGCCGTTGCGGCTCCAAAAGGTACCGGCCGCCGAGGCACGGCGGCGCTGCGCCGACGTCATGGCGCTCGTTGGGCTTGCCGATTTTGCGCACGCCTATCCGCACGAGCTTTCCGGCGGCATGCGCATGCGCGTCTCGATTGCCCGGGCGCTCGCGCCGCGCCCGAGCCTTCTGCTCATGGACGAGCCTTTCGCGGCAATCGACGAAATCGGCCGGTTCCGGCTCGACGACGACCTGCTGGCACTGAAGAAGGAGCTTGCGACCACGATCATCTTCGTGACCCACTCGGTCTACGAGAGCGTCTATCTCGCCAGCCGCGTCGCGATCATGGCGGCGCGGCCGGGACGGATCATCGAGGAAATCGCGATCGATCCGCCTTTGCCGCGCGGCACAGATTTGCGCACCAGCGCCGCCTTTCTCGGCTATTGCGGCAGCGCGATGCGCGCCTTGGCGCGCGTTGCGGCGGAGGATCGACCATGATCCGGCACCTGGCGCGCCATGCGCCGCCCGCGCTAGCTTTCGCGGCTTTCCTTCTCGCCTGGGAAGCTGTGGTCAGGCTGGCGCATCTTCCACCGTTCGTATTGCCGGCGCCGAGCCTTGTGGTGACGACCCTGATCGCCGATCGCGCCATCCTCTTTGCCTCGCTCTGGGTCACTCTGAAAACCACGTTCGCCGCTTTGGCAATGGCGGTTGTGGGCGGATCGTTGCTGGCGATTCTGTTTTCGCAATGGCGCTGGATGGAGCGGGCGCTTCTGCCGTTTGCCGTCATCCTTCAGGTCACGCCGATCATTGCAATCGCGCCTTTGCTGCTGATTTATCTTACCCCATGGGCGGCGGTGCTCACCTGCGCATTCCTCGTGGCGTTTTTCCCGATCCTCGCCAATTGCTCCTTGGGGCTTGCTTCGGCCAACCGCAATCTCCTCGATCTCTTCGCGCTTTATGGCGCATCGCGCTGGCAGACGCTGGTCATGCTTAAGCTTCCGGCGGCGCTGCCCAGTTTCTTTGCCGGGCTCCGAATTGGCGGCGGCCTCGCGTTGATCGGCGCCATCGTCGCCGAACTCGCCGCCGGCGCCTCAGGGGAGGAAACCGGGCTCGCGTTCCGGATCGTCGAAGCGGGCTATCGGCTGGATATTCCTCGCATGTTCGCCGCATTGGCGCTGATCTCGCTGACCGGCATTGGGATTTATTTCAGCCTCTCGGCCGTGTCGCACCTGGCGCTCCGTCATTGGCATGAAAGCGCCGACGTTTAACGAGATTTAACCGGCGCGGTCGTTGATGGAGGAGACCGCAAGACAACCGGGCCTCGAATCGCCTAAGAGAGAGGCCCGCCCCGAGGCGCCCGCGCCGCACGGGAGGAGTTTATGAAGACGCACGGATCCGCGGCCTGCCTAAGCGTTGCTTGGCTCGGCATCCTCACTTCTTTGCCCGCGCAAGCAACGGCCTTGTCCAATTTCGTTGCGCGCTCGGAGACGGCCCCGAGTGCCAGCGATCCGCAGGGTGAAAGTTATGCCCGCATTCCCGTCCAGGCACCCGCAGTGCCCGGTTTCGCGCTGGAAGACGCGCGCGGTGCACCCGGATTCGGTGTGGTCGAGGCTGCGCCCGCGGAACCTGAGACGACCTTGCCGCCCAGCCCGGCAAAGACACCGCCAAAGCCTTCGGCGCTCGCTCTGGAGATGCGGCCGGCCGACATCGCCGCTCGCTATGCGCTCGAGCGCGCCGGCGGAAAGGACGCCGGATGCCTCTTGATCCTCGATAACCAGACGAAGGCGGCGGGGGGCTATAAAGCAACTCTAGCGCCGGGCTGCCGCGACCAAGGGATCATGATCTTCGATCCGATCGGCTGGCGGCTCGTCGCCGGCCATCTCGTGCTCACCGCGCGGCGCGGCTACACCACGCATCTCGATCTGCAGGTGGACGGCACCTGGCAGAAAGATCCGAGCGAAGGCGAGCCGCTCTCGCTGAAGAAGCTTTAATGCGGATTGGCGCGCCGCGCGGCGCCCCAGGCAACTTGCGAACCCACTCGCCCGGTGCTACCGGGCCAAGATCCCCGGCCAGAACGAATGACGATCAAATTTCATAAAGGCGACCTCCCGGACGGCTTCGAGGTCGGTGACAGTGTCGCCATCGACACGGAAACCTTGGGGCTTGTGCTCAATCGCGACCGGCTATGTTTGGTGCAAGTATCGGGTGGGGATGGCACGGCGGAGATCGTGCAAATCGCCGCCGGCCAGAAACATGCGCCCAACATCGAACGGCTGCTCGCCGACCGCAAGGTGACAAAGCTCTTCCACTTTGCGCGGTTCGACGTTGCAATCCTTTATAAAAGCTTCGGCGTCATGCCCGCGCCGCTGTATTGCACCAAAATCGCATCGAAACTCACCAGGACCTATACGGACCGGCATGGGCTCAAGGATCTCGTGCGTGAACTACTCGGGATCGATCTGTCGAAACAGCAGCAAAGTTCGGATTGGGGCGCCGCCACCCTATCGGAGGCACAACTCACCTATGCGGCGGCCGACGTACTGCACCTGCACGCGCTGCGTGCCAAGCTCGACGCCATGCTGGCGCGCGAGGGCCGCATCGAGCTTGCCAACGCCTGTTTCGACTTTCTGCCGACTCTGCGCCAAGCTTGATCTTTTAGGCTGGGCGGATTCCGACATCTTTTCGCACGAATGATGCGAAATAGTGAAATATCGTAGAGGCTTGCACCGATTCGGCGCACTGCCGGGAAGTTGATGCGGCAGTGCGGTGCCCAGATGCCCTAGGATACGTTAGAATGGCGGAGCAAAAGGTGATGGCGCATGGCTGACCCGGCACGCGTTCGCACAGCTCCGGGCGGACGATTCGATCTGCCTGTCGGGCAATCCCGGCGCGCGATTCGCATTGCCATGGTGCATTCCGTTTTCGTTCGCTATCTCCGGCATTTCATCATTTTCGGATGCAGTTTCGCGGTGTTGGCGCTCGGGATCATCGTTTTGTTTGATCCGTTCAAGCGGTTGCCGCACAATCTTAGCGTCGCGCAAGTCGGCCTGCAGGGTTCGGTGGTCACGTTGCAAGGTCCGAAGACCACGGGGGTCCGTTCGGACGGCGAACCTTTCGAGTTGAACGGCGTCTCCGGGACGCAGGATATCCTCAACCCGCACGTCATCAATCTCGTCGGCGTCGATGCCAAGATCGGACTGGACGATGCGACAACGGCGAAGGTCACCGCCGATACGGGCATTTATGACAGCAGCGAGGACGTCGTGTGGTTGCGCACCAATGTCCGCATCAAGAACGACGTGAGCGGCTATGACATGCACCTCCGCAGCGCCACGCTGGATCTCAACTCCAGCGCTCTCGTCACCGAGGAGCCGGTTTTCGTGACCGTGGACGGCGGCAACACGATTTCCGCCGACCGCATGGACATCACCGACAGCGGCCACAAGATTTCCTTCCAAGGCCAGGTGAATTCGTCCATCGTTGCGGGTGGAACGGACTCCGGCACGAACCCTGAGGAGGCGGCTCAATGAGCCGCGTCGGCCGTTCGCGGACGCCGCTGCCGATCTTCCTGGTTTTGCTCTGGAGCGCGTGCTGGTTCGACGGCTCGATTGCCGCCGACGCGAAGGCGCCGGATAAGCAGCGCATCAATATCAGCGCCGCCAAGCTCGACTACTACGATAAGCAGCAAAAGCTGGTCTATACCGGCAACGTCGTGGCCGTACGCGGCGACACGACGCTGAAGACGCCGCTGCTTACGATCTTTCTCGATCCGAAACAGCCCGGCGCGCGTCCCGGACCGCCGTCGTCTTCGAGCCAAATGCGCCGTATGGAAGCGTCTGGACCGGTGACGATGATCTCGAGAGATCAGATCGCCACCGGCGATTTCGGGGTTTATGAGAAGAAGGACGGCAAGATCTATATCGACGGTAACGTCAGTTTGATCCAGGGTCCGAACGTGACGAAGGGCGATCACATCGTTTATGATTTGAACACGCATCAGGCGGTGGTCACCGGCCACGTGCGGAGCCTGTTCGTTCCCAACCGAGATAGCGGGGACGCCAAGAATTCCGGCAAGGAGGCCGGCGATCAGCCGCAAACCAAGGACCAATAAGTTTGAGCATTGAGGGTGAGTTCGTCGTGCGCGCCAAATCTATCGGTCTCGCTTCCGCCAAAGGCGCTGGCCGGCCTAACGGGGGGGCGGCTTGGTTCGGTTGGCTGCGCGCTTTGTTCGGCCGCAAGGAACGGGCGGTCGCGCCGCAAAGCGCCGATTGGCTGCTCGCCGAAGCGGGCGAAGCCACGCACGATTCGGAATGGACCCAACAAGCGCTCGAAAATTGGCATGACGAAGAGGCCGAACTGCCCCGGCCGCAAGCCACGCAGACATTCACCAAACAGCGCATTGTCCGCAGCCAGGTGCACGAACCCAAAAACGTCGGCGAGACGCAAGGATCGCTGATCGCCGAGTCACTGAGCAAGTCGTTCAAAGGCCGTAAGGTCGTTCGCGACGTGAGTCTCCTGGTACGCCGCGGCGAGGCGATCGGCCTGCTCGGTCCGAACGGCGCCGGCAAAACTACGCTCTTTTATCTGATCACCGGCCTCATCCGGCCGGACGCCGGGACCATTCTGCTTGACGATTATGACGTGACCAAACTGCCGATGTACCGGCGCGCCCGGCTTGGCATCGGCTATCTGCCGCAGGAGCCCTCGATTTTTCGCGGCCTCAGCGTCGAAGCGAACATTCGCGCCGTCCTGGAGATCACCCAACCCGACAAGCGCAAGCGGCGCGAGGAACTCGAGTCGTTGCTTGCCGAGTTCGACATCACGCGAGTACGCAAACTGCCGTCGATCGCACTCTCCGGCGGCGAGCGGCGCCGCTGCGAGATCGCTCGGGCGCTTGCCGGCCATCCATCCTTCATCCTGCTCGACGAGCCATTCGCCGGCATCGATCCGATCGCCATCGGCGAAATCCGCCTGCTCGTCCAACATCTGAAGCGGCGCGGGATCGGCGTGCTGATTACCGATCACAACGTCCGCGAGACGCTCGATCTCATCGACCGAGCCTACATTATCCATTCGGGCCAGCTTCTGACGCAAGGCACACCCGAGAAGATCGTAACTGATCCCGAAGTCCGCCGCCTCTATCTCGGCGACACCTTCAAGCTGTAACGGAAGACGGAGAACAGAGGACGGACGAAGAGACTTCTGTCTTCCGTTCTGCGTCGTCCGTCATCCGTTACTGAAATATCTTTCCAAAATGTCGCGGTAAATGTCCGTCAGCGTCGCGATCTCGGAGACGGCAATGTGCTCGTCGACCATATGCGCGGTCGCGCCGAGCGGACCGAATTCGACGACCGGGCAATGGGCGCGAATGAACCGCGCGTCGGATGTCCCGCCGGAAGTCGAAAGGTCCGGCCTCGAGCCGGTACGCGCCGCGATCGCCTGTGCGACGAGTTCGGTGAACCGATCCGGCGCGGTGACGAACGCCACGGCATTGCAGGGCTCAAAAGAGAGGTGGTAGCGCACGCCGCGCGCCGCGCCCGCGCAGCGCCGCGCGATCTCCGCTTCGAGCGTCTGCGGCGTCCAGGTGTCGTTGAACCTGACGTTGAAACGCGCCCGGGCCGTGTTTGGGATGACGTTTGCTGCCGCGTTGGCGACGTCGATCGTCACGATTTCGAGGTTGGATGGCTCGAAATGCGCCGTGCCCGCATCAAGCGGCGCCGCATTGAGCGCGTCGAGCATCCGGATCAGAGGTGGGATCGGATTCTCGGCGCGCCGCGGGTAGGCGACGTGCCCCTGCCTGCCGTGCACGACGAGCCGGGCGGTCAGCGAGCCTCGCCGGCCGATTTTCAGCCGATCGCCGAGCCTCTCGGCGCTCGTCGGCTCGCCCACGAGACAATGGTCGAATTTCTCGCCGCGCGCCGTTGCCCACGCGAGCAGCTTGACCGTACCGTTAACTGCCGGGCCTTCTTCGTCGCCGGTGAGGAGCAGGCCGATAGAACCTTTCAACGGCTGATGATCTTCGATATAGGCCGCCGCGGCAGCGACGAAAGCGGCGATCGCACTTTTCATATCGCTGGCGCCGCGGCCCCAGATCATGCCGTCATCGACTTCGCCCTTGAACGGATCGAAGCGCCAGTCGGCGCGCTCGCCCGCCGGTACGACGTCGGTGTGTCCGGCGAATACGAAATGCGGCGCCCCGCTGCCGATCCGCGCGTACAGGTTTTCGACGTCCGGCGTTCCTTCTTCCGAGAACGTGACGCGATGCGTCGCAAATCCGAGCGCCCTCAGCAGGCCTTCGAGCAGCGCCAGCGCGCCGGCTTCCTTCGGCGTAACCGACGGGCAGCGGATGAGCGCCTGGGCAAGTTCGAGCGCCGATTGCATGGTCCGATCGCGTGAAAACGGGACGCGGTCTTATAGTCCATGATCTCGCAAAGGTGCAGCGTTTTCGCGACCGCGGGCGAACCTTCCGTCACTTGCGCCGCAAGCCGCCGAGCTCGACGAGGTTCCAGACGAGGGTCGTGGCGAGCACCGCGTCGGCGGCGAGCGTCACAATATGCGGCAGCGACGGTTCGAGGCGCGGCTCGAGCCAATGGACGGCGCCGCAAATGCAGGCGATGAACGGCAAAACGCCGGCGAGAGCAGGGGGCCAGCCGATATCGCGCCAGCGCTTGGCGCTGAGGTTATAGTGGCTGACGAGGATCAACAAGATCGCGAACCCGAATAACAGGCGATAGACGTTCGCGGCGACAATGGCCGCCGTCATCCAAAGGTTCGTGTCGAGATCGTGGTCTGCATAGGGCTCGAGGAATACCCAACCGATCACCCACGCGGCGAAGATGCCGGCGAGCAGCAGCGTCCCGCGCCACCAGGTCGCGGCGTCGATCCGTCCTGCGTCGGAGCGGAACAGGAAAAAGGTTCGCGAGCGCTCCGTCACGCGCGGAGCAATTCGTTGATCGCCGTCTTGGCGCGCGTCTTCGCATCGACGGTCTTGACAATGACGGCGCAGGAGAGCGAAGGGCCCGGGCGCCCGTCCGGCAGAGCTTCGCCGGGCAGCGCACCCGGCACGACCACGGAATAGGGTGGCACGCGGCCGAAATATACTTTGCCGCTGGCCCGCTCGATAATCTTGGTCGAGGCGGAAATGAACGTCCCCATCGCCAGCACCGCGCCTTCGCCGACGACCACGCCCTCGACGATCTCGGAGCGCGCTCCGATGAAACAATTGTCCTCGATGATGGTCGGATTGGCCTGCAGCGGTTCGAGCACCCCGCCGATTCCGACTCCGCCGGAGAGATGCACGTTCCTGCCGATCTGGGCGCAGGAACCGACGGTCACCCAGGTATCGACCATCGTACCTTCGCCGACGTAGGCGCCGAGATTGACGAAGGACGGCATGAGGATGACACCCGGCGCGATATAGGCGGAACGCCGGACGATCGCTCCCGGCACGGCGCGCAGCTTCGCCTCGGCAAAGTCCTTTGCGGCCCAGCCCTCAAATTTCGAGGCCATCTTGTCCCACCAGAACGCCCCGCCGGGGCCGCCGGAGATCAGCGTGGAATCGTTGAGCCGGAACGACAGCAGGATGGCCTTCTTCAGCCATTGATGGACGCGCCAGGCTTGCGCCCCGCTCTCGCCAGCGCACCTTTCGGCGATCCGGAGCTTGCCGCAATCCAAGAGCGCAAGCGTCTCCTCGACGGCGGCGCGGATTTCGCCTTGCGTCGCCGTGTCGATTTTGGCGCGCTCCTCGAAAGCGGCATCGACGATCTTTTCGAGGTCTTTCATGTCCTGCTCCAACAGCCGGCGAGGTTTCGGCCGCGCTGGCGGCGCTGTCAATGCCCGGCCGCGGGTCTTAGCTTGCCGCGCTCCTTCGCGCCGCGGCGATTTCGGCAAGAAAGCCCTCGAGATTATGGGTCGCGAAGTCGACGTGCGGTAAAGCTGCGGCGCCGGGGATTTCGAAGGGCTCGCGGTGGTCCTCCTGACCGGGCTTCGGTACGATCAGCACGGTGGTCATGCCTTTTTCATGCGGGATGATGAGATTGCGGTCGAGATCTTCGAACATCGCCGCTTTCCCCGGGTCGACCGCATGTTTCGTGAAGAAACGCTCGTAGGCCAGCGGCGCCGGTTTCGGCAGGAGCTCGGCGGCGACAATGTCGAAGACGTCGTCGAACATCGCGGCGAGGCCGAGCGCCTCGGCGGTACGCAGCGCGTGATCGCGCGAACCGTTCGTCAATATCAGCTTGCGGCCGGGCAGCGCCGTGATCGCGGTCGCCAGCAACAGATTGGGGATCAGCGAGGAGCGATCGATGTCGTGCACAAAGGCGAGAAACTCGGCGGCTCCGATCGCATGATCTTCGATGAGCCCGCGCAGCGTCGTGCCGTAGCGCTGGTAGTAATATTTCTGTAGCGCCCGCGCCGAGATTCCGTCGAGGCCGAAGAGATTGACGAGAAACAGCGTAATGCGTTGATCGATCTTCGGCCAGAGATCGCAGTCGGCGGGATAGAGCGTATTGTCGAGATCGAACACCCAGGTATCGACATGTGCGAAGCGCGCCGCCGGCGTTTCCGCCGGGCGATCGCGGCGCCGGCCGGCATCTTCGGCTATCGTCCGGTCGTAGTTCACCGCGTGATCAACGTTCCGGCGCCGTGATCGGTCAACAGCTCGATGAGCACCGCGTGCGGCAGTTTGCCGTCGAGAATGACGACGCCTTCGACGCCTTGTTCGAGCGCGTAGATGCAGGTCTCGACTTTCGGGAGCATGCCGCCGGTGATCGTGCCGTCGGCGATCAGCGCGCGAACCTCGTCGATGCGCAATTGTTTGATGATGTTGCCTTGCGCGTCGAGCACTCCCGGTACGTCGGTCAGAAAGATCAGGCGTTTGGCGCTCAGCGCGCCGGCGATGGCGCCGGCGAACGTGTCGGCGTTGACGTTGTAGGTATCGCCCTCGGCGCTTTGCGCGATCGGTGCGAGCACCGGGATCAGGTCGCGCCCGAGCACGGAATCAAGAACCGCGGTGTCGACCTTCGCCGGCTCGCCGACGAAGCCCAGATCGATCTCCTCCTCGAGGCCGGTCTTGTCGGACTCGGCCGTGTAGATCATCTTTGCGGCGATCACCATATTTCCGTCCTTGCCGCAAAGCCCGATCGCCCGGCCGCCTTCGGCATTTATGAAGCCGACGATCTGTTTGTTGATCGAGCCGGCGAGCACCATCTCGACGATCTCGACGGTGGCGCGATCGGTGATCCTAAGGCCACCGCTGAACTCCGACTTGATGCCGAGCTTGGCGAGCATGGCGCCGATCTGCGGGCCGCCGCCGTGCACGACCACCGGATTGACGCCGGATTGTTCCAGCAGAACGATGTCGCGCGCGAACCTGCGGGCGACCTCCTCGTCGCCCATCGCGTGGCCGCCATATTTCACCACGACGATCGCATCGTCGTAATGCAACATATGCGGCAGCGCCTGCATCAGGATCTCGGCCTGTCTTTGCGCGCGCTCCTGGGGCGTCTCTGTCATGGCTCTCATCCGGCTCACCGTGGCGCCTTTTAACGTCTCGACGCGACAAGCTCAATGCGAGGCGGCGTGTTCGGCGAAAAGGCGGGCGATCGCGGTGCGAAGTTCGTCGATTCCTTCGCCTTTGGCCGCGGAAGTGAAGATTACCTCCGGAAAGGCCGCCGGGCGCCTGGCGAGCGCGGTGGCGGTCTCGGCAAGGCGCTGCTCCCGCTCGCTCGGCTTGACCCCATCCGCCTTGGTGAGGACGACCTGATAGGAGACCGCCGCCCGGTCGAGTCCGACAAGCATATAGAGATCGGCCGGCTTTAGCCCGTGGCGGCCGTCGACGAGGAGGAAGACCCGCAGCAGGCCCGCCCGGCCGCGCAGGTATTCCTGGATGAGGTCCGTCCAGCCGGCGATTTTCTCCTTCGGCGCCGCGGCATAGCCATAGCCCGGCAAATCGACGAGGTGAAACCGCGGGGCGCCGAGCGCGAAGAAGTTGAGCGCTTGCGTCCGCCCCGGCGCATTTGAGGTGCGCGCCAAGCCTTTCTGGCCGGTCAGTGCATTGATGAGCGAAGACTTGCCGACGTTGGAGCGGCCCGCGAAGGCGATTTCGGGTGCCGGCGGCGGCAATTGCGCAATCTCGGTCACACTGCGAACGAAGCTGCATTCCGCGGCGAAGAGCTTGCGGCCGGCCTCCCGGAAGTCCTCCAAAACGTCATCCATCGCTCATTCGCACGCTCGTGCTAGCCGCGCGCGCCCGCTGGTTTCTTGCGAAATAAGTTGGCGAGATTGTCCCACAGTTCAATCTTCACGCCGGCGCGGTACATAATCAGCGTCTGCTGCGTAACGGAGAGCAGGTTGTTCCACGTCCAATAGATCACCAGTCCGGAGGGGAAGCTGCCGAGCATGAACGTGAAGATCACCGGCATCCAGGCGAACATCTGTTTTTGTACGGGATCGGGCGGCTCCGGGTTCATCTTCATCTGGATGAACATCGAAACGCCCATGATCAGCGGCCAGATGCCGATCGCCAGGAAATGGCCGATGAACGGCAGGGCCATGGGATCCCAGTGCAGCAGGCCGAACAGCGTGAAAATGTTGGTCGGATCCGGCTGCGAAAGATCCTTGATCCAGCCGAAGAACGGCGCCTGACGCATCTCGATCGTGATGAACAGCACCTTGTAGAGCGAGAAGAATACCGGGATCTGAATGACCATCGGCAGACAGCCGGAGACCGGATTGATCTTCTCGCGCTTATAGAGCTCCATCAGCTCTTGCTGCTGTTTCACCTTGTCGTCCGCGTGGCGCTCGCGCAGCGCCGTCATTTGCGGTTGCAGCGCCTTCATCTTCGCCATCGACAGATAGCTGCGGTTGGCGAGCGGGAAGAACGCGAGCTTGATCAGCACGGTGACGATCAAGATCGACACGCCGAAATTGCCGGTGAATTTGTAGAAGAAATCGAGGAGCCGGAACATCGGGCGGGTGATGAAGTAGAACCAGCCCCAATCGATCAGCAGTTCGAATTTTTTGATGCCGAGATCGTTCTGATAGGTATCGAGTGTTTGCACTTCCTTGGCACCGGCGAAGACGCGCGACGTCGTCTCTGCCGTTGCTCCCGGCGCCACGTTGATCGGCGCGGCGAGATAGTCCGCCTGGTAGATCTTTTGCGCCGTGCCGCGCGCCGAGAATGTGCCCTCATAAGGCACCTGCTGATCGGGCACGACGACTGTCGCCCAATACTTGTCGGTAAAGCCCAGCCAGCCGCCCGTGCCGGCGAGGCTCTTCGTGGCTTTCGGCTCCTTCAAGATTAAATCGTAGGTCGGTTCCTGCACGCCGGAATCGCCGATGACGCCGACCATGCCTTCATGCAGGATTGCATAGCCCGAGGTCTTCGGCTTGCCGTGCCGGGAGACGAGCGCGTAGGGATAAAGCGTCACCGCCGCGCCCGACTTGTTTTCGACGCTATCGGTGATCGTGAACATGTAGTGGTCATCGATCGCGATGCGTCGATGGAAGATCAATCCGTGGCCATTGTCGTAGGTAAGCGTCACCGGGGTTTGCGACGTAAGAGTCTTGTCGTCGGAACTCCACAGCGTCTGCGGCGTCGGCAGCACCAGATTTTGGTCGGGCTTATTCACGAAGCCGACTTCCGCGTAATAAGGCGCCGGCGATCCCGTGGGCGACAGCAGCACGATATTGGGGCTGTGCGGATCGGGGGTCTCGCGATAGGCCTTGAGCGACACGTCGTCGATCCGCGCTCCCTTGAGATCGATCGAACCGAACAAAGAATGGCTGTCGAGGGATACGCGCGGGCTCGCTTGGAGCGCCGCCTCGCGCGTCATCATCGCGCCCGGGCCTTCGTTGGTAACGCCGCCTTGCGGCGGCGCGTTGGGGCTCGGCGGCGGAAGCGCGGCGGGCGAGCCGGGCTGCGGCACCGCGCTCGGCTGCTGCATTTGCGCCTGGGTCTGGCGCTGCCGCTGCATTTGCGGCGCAGCGTAGAAATAGTTCCAGCCGAGGATGACCAGGATCGAAAGCGCGATCGCGAGATAAAGATTTCTGTTGTCTTCCGACATGGCGGCGAAACCTAATCCTTCTTCTTCTTTTCTGTCGCAGTGGCGAACCGCCGCGGTTTGGCAATACGGTCCGGGGGACGCGCCGCGTGAATTTCAGCGAAGGCGCGGGCGAGTTCTTCTTGCAAGGCCGGAAAAGCTAGTTTGAGCGCCGCCTGCCGGGCAACAATCACATAGTCATAACCGGGACGGGCCGAAAGGTCCGGCAAATTCCACAAAGCTTCCTTCAAGCGGCGGCGGATGCGATTGCGGACCACAGAACTGCCGAGCTTTTTCGTCACCGTAATGCCGCAGCGCGGGGCGGCGGTATCGGCCGGGCGAAGAATGGACTGCAGGCTGAAGCTCACGGCGTGAACGCGCCTTCCCTTGGCTGCGTTCACGAATTCGGCGCGCTTGGTCAGCCGCGCCAATCGGGGCCCCATGCTGGCGATGGTCCGCTCCCGCGTCGAGCGCCGGGCCGCGAAGGCGCTGGTCTCGCTCAGGCCGACAGACGCTTGCGACCGCGCGCGCGTCGGGCGGCGAGCACTTTGCGGCCCGCGGCGGTCGCCATGCGGGCGCGAAAACCATGCCGACGCTTGCGCACCAGCTTGCTCGGTTGATAGGTCCGCTTCACGTTCAACTCCGCGAATGTCGCGCCATTACCCGCGCCCGCTCAGTCAATCCGGCCGCGCCGAGGACGCAACGAAAAAGGGGAGACGCAGCCGCGGGCCTTATAGAGGCAAGCGGCGCGGCAAGTCAATTTGGGGCACTTTTAATCCCGGAAATCGAGCCCAATGTCGAGCGCCGGGGCGCTGTGGCTGAGGAGGCCGATCGAGATCAGATCGACGTCGCAAGCCGCGATCGTCGCGACGTTGTCGAGGCTCACGCCGCCCGAAGCCTCGGTAATAACGCGTCCGCCAACAACCGCCACGGCCTCGGCGAGCGTTCTCGGATCCATGTTGTCGAGCAGCACGGCGTCGATACCGAACGCCAGCGCCTCGCGCAATTGGGCGAGTGAATCCACTTCGACTTCGATTTTCACCATATGGCCGACGTTCTTGCGGGCGCGGCGCAGCGCCTCGGTCACGCTGCCGGCAATGGCGATGTGGTTGTCCTTTATGAGCACCGCGTCATAGAGGCCGAAACGATGATTGGCGCCGCCGCCGGCGCGCACCGCGTATCTTTCGAGCGCGCGCAGACCGGGGATGGTCTTGCGGGTGCAGACGATCCGCGCTTTCGATCCTTTGACGGCCGCGACCGCGGCGGCGGTTGCCGTCGCGATGCCGCTCAGATGGCAGAGAAAATTCAGCGCGGTGCGCTCGGCGGTAAGAATTCCGCGCGCCGGGCCGCGCACGACGGCGATCGTTTCGCCCGACGCGATCTTGCCGCCGTCCGGCTTTTCGATGTCGAACTCGATTGCCGGATCGAGCAATTCGAAGCTGAGCCTCGCGAGATCGAGGCCGGCGACGATGCCCGGCTGGCGGGCGACGAACGTAGCCTCGGCATGCGCCGCGGGGGGAACGACGGCGTCTGTGGTCACGTCGCCTGCTTGGCCTAGGTCTTCGAGGAGCGCGGCGCGGACGAGCGGCTCGATCAAAATCCGCGGCAGTGCGGGCAAGAGCGAACTCACGCGGCGGCTTCGGGGACGCAATCGCGCGCCATCTCGAACGCCTCGCTGAGATGGATCTCGCGCCGCCAGCCAGGCGCCGCGTCATGCTGGGGGAAATCTTCGCGGTAATGCGCGCCGCGGCTCTCTTGCCGGCGCAGCGCGGCGTTGACGATCATCAAGCCGACGAGCGCGGCGTCGCTGGTCGCGGCGGAGGAGGCCGCGAGCGGATAAAGCTCGGCCGCAGCGTGGCGCAGGCTCGCGCCGTCGCGCAACACGCCCGCGGCGCGCGACAGAATCGCGCGCACCGGGCCCGCCTCAGTGCGCGCGCCGACCCATTCGATACGTCCCACGGGCCGGCGCATCGCCGGGCTCGCTGCGACGCTGGCGGCGGTTAGGCCGCCGGTAACGACCGCCTCGAGGAGCGAATTGCTGGCGAGGCGATTGGCGCCATGCAAGCCGGTACATGCGGCCTCGCCGCACGCCCAGAGTCCATCGATCGAGGTATGCCCTTCGATGTCCACTTTGATGCCGCCCATGTGATAGTGCGCGGCGGGGCGGACGGGGATCGGTTCGCGCACGGGATCGATGCCCGCTGTCCGGCAAAGCGCGGTGACGGCCGGAAAGCGCGCCGCAAAATCAAGGTTTCGCGCGCGGCGCGTATCGAGAAAGATACGATGGCCTTCGTTCATATGCCGCCAAACGGCGCGCGCCACCACGTCGCGCGGCGCAAGTTCGGCGCGCGGAGTGTCGGCCATGAATCGGGTGCCTTCCTCATCGACGAGAATGGCGCCTTCGCCACGCACTGCCTCGCTGATGAGAGCCAAGCGAAATCCCGGCGCATCGAGCGCGGTCGGATGAAACTGAACGAATTCGAGATCGGCGAGCGCCGCTCCGGCGCGCGCCGCGAGTGCGAGGCCTTGGCCGAACGAGCCGACAGGATTCGTCCCATGCATAAAAAGTCCACCGACGCCGCCAGTGGCAAGGACGATGCGACTAGTGCGCAACAGAGATGATCCGCCGAGCCCATAGACGAGGAGGCCGGTGATTGCCCCGTCTTCGACAACGAGACGCCGCGCCGCGAGACCTTCGATCACCGTAATCGACGCGCTGGCGCGCACCGCTTGCGTCAACGCGCGGGTGATCTCGCGTCCGGTCGAATCGCCGCCGGCATGAACGATGCGTTTGCGCCGATGCGCGGCTTCGAGGCCGAGCAGTAGCGTACCGTCCGGCCCGCGGTCGAAACGGACGCCGAAACGTTCGAGACCTTCGATTGCCGCGGGCGCGGCGCGGATGATGCGCTCGACCACCGGTCCGACGCAAAGTCCGTCGCCGGCCGCGAGCGTATCGGCGATGTGCAGCGCCGGATCGTCGTCCGGTCCGACGCTCGCCGCGATCCCGCCTTGCGCCAGGATGCTCGAAGTCTCGGCGCCGAGCGGCGCCTTGCTCAGCAATACGCAGGGCGCGGGGGCGAGCGACAGCGCCGTCATCAGCCCGGCTATCCCGCCGCCGACAATGACCGTACGTCCATCGAGGTCGTGGTTGTCCATCACCGTACCGCCAACATGCGTTCGACCGAGCGGCGCGCCCGCGCCGCGGTCAAGGGATCGATTGTCACTTCATGCTGCATCGTCTCCAGCGCGCGGCGGATCTTCGCGAGCGTGATGCGTTTCATGTGCGGACAGAGATTGCAGGGGCGGATGAATTCGAGCTCCGGATATTGGATCGCGATGTTGTCGCTCATCGAACATTCGGTGAGCAGCGCAAGGCGCTGCGGCCGTTTATCGGCAACGTATTTGGAGATCGCCGCGGTCGAGCCGGAGAAATCCGCAGCCTGCACAACTTCGGGCGGACATTCGGGATGCGCCAGAATGACCACGCCAGGATAATCCTCGCGAAGCTCGGCGACCTCTTCGACCCCAAATCGCTCATGCACTTCGCAATGCCCGGCCCAGGTGATGATCTCGACGCCGGTCTCGGCGGCGACGTTCTTCGCCAGATATTCGTCGGGGATCATAATGACGCGCGGTACGCCCAGGGATTCGATGATGGCGCGGGCATTGCCCGAGGTGCAGCAGATGTCGGATTCGGCCTTCACCGCCGCCGACGTGTTCACATAGGTGACCACCGGTACGCCGGGATAGCGGCGGCGCAGTTCCCGCACGTTCTCGGGCGTGATGGACTCGGCAAGCGAGCACCCGGCGGCCGGATCGGGGATCAGGACCGTCTTGCGCGGATTGAGGAGTTTGGCCGTCTCGGCCATGAAGTGGACGCCGGCCAGCACGATGACATCGGCATCGACCTTCGTCGCTTCGCGCGCCAAGGCAAGGCTGTCGCCGACGATGTCGGCCACGCAATGGAAGATTTCCGGCGTCTGATAATTATGCGCCAGGATCACCGCGTTGCGGCGCTTTTTCAAAGCCTCGATGGCGTCGATATCCGCCGCAAAGACCGGCCACTCGATGGCCGGGATTTGGTGGCGAACTTTGGCGTGAAGATCCTCTCGAGGCGCGAGCGCAGTCGTGGCCATAGCATATACTCCGCCTGAGCATTAGTTGATAATATGCTGGGGTTGAGTATAAGTTTTGTCAAGACCGGGAGATCGGAAGTTTTGTCCCGACGATCGCCCGCTCGGTCAGCACTTCGCGGCGGAAGCGGAAGAGCTTGGCGGGCCGGCCGCGCGTATCCTGGCTCACCTGCCCCGTTTCTTCGACGAGCTCCTGCTGGGCGACGAGGCGGCGGAAATTCTGCTTGTGCATCAGTCGTCCGGCGAGCGCCTCCACACAGCGCTGCAACTGCAGAAGCGTGAATGTGTCCGGCACCAGCTCGAAAACTACCGGATGGTATTTGATCTTCGCCCGAAGCCGCGCGATGCCGGTCGCCAGAATGCGGCGATGATCGAGGATCATGCTGCGGCCTTGCACCGGCGCCGGCCCGAGCGCCGGCTCGGCGCGCCGCGCCTCGGGAATGAGCCCCGCCTCGTAGAGCAGTTCATAACGCTGCAGCACCAATTCTTCGTTCCATGGCTTGCCTTCGAGACCAAAGGTCACCGCGATGCGGTTGGCGCGCTGGCGGCGCAACGCGAACGTCGGGGCCGCCGCGGCGAAGGCCCTGAGATTCGGCAGCAGAACCTGTTCGATCGGCGGCGGGGCGCCGAGACGCCGATCCTCCCAGGGGAAATAGACGTACCAGCTCTGCCAGCTTGCTTCATCGCCGCTGACCGTCGGCTGCTCACGCGTCAGCCCCAGATAGCTGATCGAAATGACCCGCTGATCGGGACCAAGACCACGGTCGCGGTCGGCGAACGTGTAGAGCTGTTCGACGTAGCCGAGCGGATGATGCGTTTGTCGCTCGACCCAGGCGCGCATTCCGGATTGCAAGGAACGATGCGCCAATTCGAAGGGACCGGAAGGCAGCGCCCGTGCGTCTTGCAGCGTAAGCACGCGCGGCTCGCCGGCGGTGACCGAGACGAGTACGGCGATGAGGTCGGCGGCGATGCCCGGTCCCATCGCGTCTTCCGCGATCTCCCTGTCCTCGTCGCCGCCGACCTCCCCGGGGGGTGGCGGCTCCAAGGCGCGTTCGGGCCTGCTCATCGCTTCAATATCCCATCATATGCCCGCTGCCGCGGGGTCCCGCGTCGTTAATTCGAACGCCGGTCGGAAGAACCAACGCGCGTTTACTCATCCATTGCGACGGACTTTCGTCAGACCCCGAAAGATCTAGCCGATATCCAAAGGTAGCGCAGCAATCGCGTGGCGCGGCCAATGCCAGGGTGCGAGATAGATCGCATCGCCGCGCAGCGTCAAGCGTGCCGCCCACGGATTTGCGGCAAGCCAAAAGCGCGCGGCGCGCGATACGCGCCGGCGCTTTCTGGCGTCGATCGCCGTCATGGCTTCGAGGAGCGTCGGGCGAAGTTTCACCTCGACGAAGGCGATCGCGTCAAACCTTCGGGCGATGAGATCGATCTCACCGCCATTGACGCAGAAACGGCGGGCCAGAATGCGGTAGCCCTTGAGCCGCAGATAGAGAGCCGCCCCAGCCTCGGCGCGGCGGCCGGAGAGCAGCGCCCGGCGGCGCTTCTCAGCGGGCGCGGGCCGAAAGTTCGACGGCTCGGGCATAGACTTTGCGCCGCGGCTGGCCGGTTTCTACCGAAACGACGGTCGCCGCCTCTTTCACCGAGAAGCTCTCGAGCGCTTTGCAGATACGCCGATCGAGATCCGCTGCTTCGATGGGTGGCGCGTCGCGCGACGGCGGTCCGACGAGCAGCACGATCTCGCCTTTTGGCGGCGTCGCGGCGGCGACGGCGGTCGCCAGATCCGGCAGCTTGCCGCGCCGCACGGTTTCGAAAACTTTGGTCAATTCTCGCGCCAACGCCGCATCGCGCGGCCCCAGCACGGCGGCGAGATCCGCGAGCGTCTCGGCAACGCGGCGCGGCGACTCGAAAAATACCAACGTGCCGGGAATCGCCGAAAGCTCGGCGATCCTCTGCCGCCGCGCCGTGGATTTCGGCGGCAGAAAGCCTTCAAAGAAGAAACGGTCGGTCGGCAGGCCGGCAACAACCAGGGCGGTGAGCACGGCGGAGGCGCCGGGCACCGAGGAAACCGGTAAGCCTTGCGCCAAAGCTTCCGCAACGAGCTTGTAGCCGGGGTCGGAGATGAGCGGCGTACCGGCATCGGAGACGAGCGCCAGCGCCGCCCCGGCGGCAAGCCGCGCAAGCAGATGCGGCCGCATGACCTCGGCGTTATGCTCATGGTAAGCGGCGAGCGGAGTCGCAATGCCGTAATGGGCAAGAAGCGTCTTGGTCACCCGCGTGTCCTCCGCCACGACCGCGTCGGCGGCCGCCAGAGTCGCGAGGGCACGCAGCGAAATGTCGGCGAGATTGCCGATCGGTGTTGCCACCACATGCAGGCCGGGGGCGAGCGGTTCTGCTTCGGCATTAAGCCCAAAGGCGGTGAAGCTCGTCGGATGGTTCAGCTTGTTGCTCGCGTTCATTGGAATCTCGCGCCCAGCGTCGTTCTATATACCATCCAAACGTTTTATTTATAGAACAGCACAAACCCGATCACAAGGTGGGCAAAGGGTTTGCTCTCGTTTACTTTCGGTTGCCGGAAAAGCGATATATGTCTGAGTTCCCCTCGGGCGATGCGGACAGACGCGCGCTTGGGCGCGTTCCGAGGGTTCGCCGTGCGTTGCGATGCGGCCCGTTCCTGATGCGCCGAGAGGAGTTTTTCGACTTGGCCAACGGCTCTTTTGCCGGACTTGATTGGCACGCCGCACCGTTCGGCAGCATGAAGCTTCTCGCCGCGCTGGCGGCGCTCGGCCTGGCGTCCTGCGGTTCGTTGTCCTCGGGGCAGAGCAATGGCAGCGACTTCGTGGCCTCGGCGCCGGTCACGCCGGTTCAATCCGAGCCATTGCCGGGCCCGCAGGGCACGCCCACCAGCGGCGATCAGATCGGCACGGGGCCAATTCACGTCGCAATGATCCTGCCCCTCACGCAGGGCGCGGGTACGCCGAGCCTCGTCGGCGCATCGTTGCGCAACGCCGCAGATCTCGCCATTTCGGAGACCGGCGGCACCGACGTGACGATCTTCGTCAAGGACGATCGTTCGACCCCGGACGGGGCGCGCGATGCGGCGCAGGCCGCCATTGCCGAGGGCGACCAACTCATTCTCGGTCCGCTGTTCTCGCCGAACGTTCGAGCCGTCGGTCAGATCGCCCAACCCGCAGGAAAACCCGTAGTGGCTTTCTCGACGGATACATCCACCGCCGAGCCCGGCGTCTATCTGCTCTCGTTTCTCATCGAGAATTACGTCGATCGGATCGTCGATTACGCCGCCGCCCACGGCAAAAGATCTTTCGCCGCGTTAATCCCCGACAACGACTACGGGCAGGTGGCGGAAGCCGAATTCCAGCAGTACGCGGCGCGCCGCGGCCTCCGGGTGATGGGGATGGAAACCTATCAGCCGCAAACCCTTCGTACGGCCGTTCAGAAAATCGCCGCGCTCGGCGATCAGATCGACACGCTCTTCATTCCCGAGCAAGCCGACGCGATGCCGGCGATGGCGCAGGCGCTCACCGCGGCCGGCCTCGGTTCGCGGCGGGTGCAAATTCTTGGCACCGGGCTTTGGAACGATGCGCGGGTGCTGGGCTTGCCGGCTTTGCAAGGCGCCTGGTTCGCCGCACCGGACAACGCCGGCTTTACCGCCTTCGCGGCGCGCTACCGCGCCAAATTCAACTCCGATCCGACGCGCATCGCGACGCTTGGCTACGACGCGGCGGCGCTAGCCGTTGCCTTGGCGCGCCGCCCGGGCGCCGATCATTTCTCGCAGGAAGTGCTGACCAATCGTGCCGGGTTCAACGGCGTCGACGGCGTATTCCGCTTCTTGCCCAACGGCCGCAACGAACGCGCGCTGGCGATCCTTGAGATCAACAACGGGACGACCGCGCAGCTCAGCCCCGCGCCGCGCATCCTGGCGGCGAATTCCTCGCCGATGTGAAGGTTACGCCGCGAGATCGGCGACCACTGCGTCGAGCACCGGAAAGCCCTCGGCGCTGACCCTGATCCGGCCGGCCGGCGTTACTTCCACCATGCCTTCGGAGACGAGCGAGGCGATCCGCGCCGGATCGAGCCGCTTGCCAGCCACGGCTTCGAATTCGAGCCGGCTCGATTCCTTCCGAAAGGCGCAGCCCCATCAGCAGGAATTCGTCGCCGCGTTCCTCGCTCGATAGGATCTCGTCTTCGACGAACGCTTGACCGTCCGTCTCGACGACGGTCAGCCACATCTCGGGATGGCGCTCGGTCGCCTGGGCGCGGCGGCCGTTCGGCGTATTGATACGGCCATGCGCGCCGGGCCCGACGCCGACATATTCGCCGTAGCGCCAATAGATGAGATTGTGCCGGCTCTCGGCACCGGGCCTTGCGTGGTTCGAGACTTCGTAGGCCGGCAGGTTCGCCGCGCTTGTCAGTTCCTGCGTCGTATCCCAGAAGGCGCGGCCCGTATCGGCGTCGGGCATGAGCAGTTTGCCGGCGCGATAGAGCCGCTCGTAGATCGTGTCGGGTTCAATGGTGAGCTGATAGAGCGACAGATGATCGGAGCCGCGCGCCAGCGCGGTCTTCAATTCCGCCCGCCATTCTTTCACGCTCTGTTGTGGCCGGGCGTAGATCAAATCGAACGAATAGCGCTCGAATATGGATGCCGCGACATCGAGAGCGGCATTGGCCTCGGCCGCGTTGTGCAACCGGCCGAGCATTTTCAGCGCCGTATCGTTGAAGGACTGAACGCCGATCGACACGCGGTTGACGCCGGCGCTCCGATATTCGCGGAAGCGGCCGGCTTCGACGCTCGAGGGATTGGCTTCGAGGGTGACCTCGATCTGCGTGCCTTGCTGCCACAGGGCGCCGATCGCTTCGAGAATTGCGGAAACGCTCGACGCCTGCATCAGAGACGGCGTACCGCCGCCGAAATAGATGGAACGGACCACGCGGCCCGGCGTGAGGCTGGCGCGATGCGCGAGTTCGGATTTTATGGCGGCGACGAAGCGCCTCTCGTCGATGGGCTCGGAACGGACGTGGCTATTGAAATCGCAGTACGGGCATTTCGAGAGGCAGAACGGCCAGTGCACATAGACCCCGAAACCCGGGTCCAAATGAAGGAGGGTAGGGTTCGCCATGCCGCCTTATGTCACGCTCGGGCGAGTCGGTCACTATCGGCGGTCGCCCCACGCACATGTTGTTGATGAACCAGCCAAAGCTGACGCGCCGCTGTTCTTCTTCCGGCTTGACGCGCAACCACCGCGGCGACGAATCACTTCTGTGATTCTATCGCGCGGCCCATCTTCGCAATCGCCATTTCCCGCAATCTGATCTCAAGCGCAGCAGGCGAGAACGCCGCAAACTTGGTGCCCTGGAGAGGACTCGAACCTCCACGGCTTTCACCACTGGTACCTGAAACCAGCGCGTCTACCAATTCCGCCACCAGGGCAAGGGCATCCTCCATAGGGGCCGGTTCCGCCGCTTGTCAATCGGCAGCGGTGCGGCCGCAGGCGGGGCCTATACAGAGCCGCGCGCCTTAACTAGAACGGCGGCAGCACGGCGGATACCCCGGCCATGAATGACGATTACGCGAAGCGGTCCAGCCGCCTCATCGCAGTTTTTGGCGGCTCCGGCTTTTTGGGCCGGCATGTAGTGCGCGCGCTGGCAAAGCGCGGATGGCGCGTGCTCGTGGCGACGCGGCGGCCCGATCTCTCGCTTTACCTCCAGCCGCTCGGCGGCGTCGGTCAGATCTACGCCGTCCAGGCCAATCTGCGCTATCCGGAATCGATTGCCGCAGTACTCCGCGACGCCGATGCCGCTATCAATCTCGTGGGAATTCTGCGCCAGAGCGGCGGCCAAACCTTCGATGCCGTGCATCGCGTCGGCGCGGAGCATATCGCTCTAGCGGCGCGCGACGCGGGAATCGAAAAGTTCGTGCATGTTTCGGCGCTCGGCGCCGATCTCTCGTCGTCTTCGCTTTACGCCAGGAGCAAAGCGCAGGGCGAAGCCGCCGTGCATACGGCAATGCCGGGCGCCGTAATCCTGCGTCCCTCCGTGGTGTTTGGGCCAGAGGATCAATTCTTCAATCGCTTTGCGGCGATGGCGCGGCTCATGCCGGCTCTGCCGTTGATCGGCGGAGGGTTCACCAAGCTGCAGCCGGTCTATGCCGGCGATGTCGCGAAAGTCGTGGCGCTGGCGCTCGACGGCGACGTCAAGCGCGGCGCAACGTACGAACTCGGCGGTCCGGAAGTGCGCAGCCTGCGCGAAATCATGGCGTTTATTCTCGAAGTGACGGAGCGCAAGCGCCTGTTGCTGGCGGTCCCCTTTGGTTCGGCAAAGTTGCTCGGCTTCATGACCGAGACGGCGGCAAAACTGTCCCTCGGCCTGCTGCCGGAGACCTTCGTGGTCACTCCCGACCAGGTCGAGCTTCTGCGCCGCGACAATGTAGTATCGGCACAAGCCTCGGCCGAAGGCCGCACGTTGCCCGGGCTCGCAGTAAGGCCCGAATCGTTTGCGACCATCGTGCCGACCTATCTGGCGCGCTACCGCAGGTTCGGCCAGTTCACCGAGCAGCGCGGCGTTTGATATGTCCCGATCTCACCTTCCGCCTTTCGAAAGAAAGTCCGCCAAGTCCCATTCGCCGAACTGCGGCCGCAAGGCGCATGCGCAATGAAATTCACTCTTTCTTGGTTCAAGCGTCATCTCAAAACTGACGCCAAGCTCGACATGATCGTCGCGACCTTGACGAAGGTCGGCCTCGAAGTCGAGCGCGTCTACGATCCGGCCGCTTCGCTCAAGGACTTCGTAGTGGCGCAGATCCTCGAGGCAAAGCCGCATCCCAATGCAGATCGGTTGCGCGTCTGTCTCGTCGATAACGGTGGCACGCCGGTCCAAGTGGTCTGCGGCGCGCCCAATGCACGCGGCGGCCTGAAGTCGGTGTTTGCCGCGCCCGGCGCGCATATTCCCGGCAAGCAGATGACGCTCGCCAAAGGCGTGATCCGCGGCGTCGAGTTCGAACGGCATGCTGGTTTCCGGCGCCGAACTCGAGCTTTCGCAGGATCACGATGGTATTCTTGAACTTCCCGAGGATGCGCCGGTCGGCGCGGCGTTCGCGCAATGGGCCGGCCTCGACGATCCGGTCATCGAGATCAACCTGACGCCGAACCGCCCCGACGCGATGGGGGTAGCGGGCATCGCCCGCGATCTCGCCGCCGCCGGCCTCGGCGAGTTGATCACGCCGCGCGTCGCCGCGGTCCCCGGCAATTTCCCCTGTCCGGTCGGCGTGAAGCTCGATCTCGCGCCAGGCGACCGGCAACTTGCGCCGGCCTTCGCGCTGCGCCTGGTGCGCGGCGTCAAGAATGGGCCGAGCCCAGCGTGGATGCAAAGACTGCTTACGGCGATCGACCTGCGTCCCATCAACGCGCTGGTGGATGTCACCAATTTCCTGACCTTCGACCGGGCACGGCCGCTGCACGTCTTCGATGCGCAGAAAATCCGCGGCGATCTTTGCGTGCGCCGCGCGCGTTCCGGCGAGAGCTTGCTGGCCCTCGACGGCAAGACCTATGCGCTCGACGAGGAAGCGATCGTCATTGCCGATAGCGCCGGCGCGCAATCGATCGCCGGCATCATCGGCGGCGCGGCGTCCGCCTGCACCGAAGCGACGACCGAGGTGCTGATCGAATCGGCGCTGTGGGATCCGCATGACATCGCGCGCAGCGGCCGCCGCCTCGGCATCACGTCGGACGCGCGCTATCGTTTCGAGCGCGGCGTCGATCCGGCCTTTTGTCTGCCGGGTATCGAATACGCGACGAAGCTTATTCTCGAATTCTGCGGAGGCGCTGCTTCCGAAGTCGTCGTTGCCGGCCACGTGCCGGAGACGAACACGCGCCTTACCTTTCCGTGGAGCGAGGTACGCCGGCTGACCGGCGTCGAACTTCCGATCTCGGAAATGACGGCGATCCTCGAGCATTTGGGTTTCAAACTCGCCAACGTGGTCGGTAACAGCGATCTCGTCGTGGTCGAGGCACCGAGTTGGCGCCGCGACATCGAAGGCAAAGCCGATCTCGTCGAGGAAATCCTGCGTATCGCCGGACTCGAGCGGGTACCTGCGCAGCCGCTTCCGCCGGACGAAATCAAAGTCGCAACGCCGGTGCTCGATCCGCTGCAGCGGCGCGTCGGAACCGCCAAACGGGCGCTTGCCGCCAACGGTCTCCTCGAAGCGGTCTGTTGGTCGTTTATCTCGCACGAGCAGGCAGAGCTCTTCGGCGGCGGCGACGCGGCTCTGGTTCTTGCCAACCCGATTGCCGCCGATCTTTCGGATATGCGGCCGAGCTTGCTGCCGGGCCTTGTTGCCGCAGCCAAGCGCAATGCCGACCGCGGCTTCGCCGACGTCGCTTTGTTCGAAGTCGGACAGATCTTCGAAGGTACGGAACCGGCCGACCAGAAGATTGCCGCCGCCGGCGTGCGCTACGGTCGAGCGCGGCTGGCGGCCATCGGACGCCACTGGGCGGCAGGCGAAGCAAACGCCGATATTTTCGACGCTAAAGCCGATGCATTGGCGTTGCTCGGCGCGCTCGGCGCTCCGCTTGGCGGTTTGGCGGTTGTGCCGGGCGGCCCGCCTTGGTTTCACCCCGGCCGTTCGGGCGCGTTGCAATTCAAGCCGAAGAACGTGGTCGGCTATTTCGGCGAACTCCATCCGCGCGTGCTCGACGCGCTCGGCATCGGCGCGCCGCTCGTCGCATTTGAAGTGCGGCTCGACGACATACCAACGCCCAAATCGAAGGCGACGAAGACCAAGCCGAAGCTGGAACTTTCCGAATTCATGTCGGTTGAGCGCGATTTCGCCTTCGTGGTCGACCGCGATGTGAATGCCGCCGAGATCGTGGACGCCGTGAAGGCGGCGGAGCGCGTTCTCGTCGCCGACGTCATCGTGTTCGACGTCTATGAAGGCAAGGGGATTCCCGCCGGCAAGAAGTCGGTTGCGGTGGCCGTCAGCTTGCAACCGCGCGATCACACGCTGACCGAAGCAGAAATCGGGGCAGTTGCCGCCCGGATCGTTGCCGAAGTCGGCGCCAGAACGGGCGCGATTCTGAGGGGATAAAAACTTGCGAATTATGATGCTGTTTTTCGCGGTGCTCAGTATGGTTGCGACGCCGCTGTACGCGGCGCCGAGGACCATCAAGGATTGTGAGAAGATTCAAGCAGCCGACGCCTATAACCGGTGCCTTGCATCGTTCGGTCCCGTCGCGCACGTACACCGGCTCGCGCTGGTGCCGGCGGGGGTGAATCGCTACACCTATGCCTATCGGCATCGGCGCAGACACACGCCGGTCATCGTGCGGCAGGGGCGCCGCAAGCGCATGCTTGTGAACTAAGCCTCAAGCCTTGGCGGGGAGGGCGGCCTTCGCTTGTTCGACGATCGCCTTGAAGGCAACGGGTTCGCGGATCGCAAGATCCGCAAGCACCTTGCGGTCGATCTCGATCCCGGCGCGGGATAGACCGCTGATAAAGCGCGAATAGGTGAGTCCGAATTCGCGCGCTGCGGCGTTGAGGCGCTGGATCCAAAGGGCGCGGAACTCGCGCTTGCGGTTCTTACGGTCGCGCGTCGCATATTGCATGGAGCGATCGACGGCGGCCTTGGCGGCGCGGATCGTATTCTTGCGCCGACCGTAAAAGCCTTTGGCGGCTTTTAGGGTCTTCTTGTGTTTGGCGT
Source organism: uncultured Alphaproteobacteria bacterium (assembly GCA_963697785.1). Classification (GTDB taxonomy): domain Bacteria; phylum Pseudomonadota; class Alphaproteobacteria; order Rhizobiales; family Beijerinckiaceae; genus Methylovirgula. Next base: position 417,629 of record OY969098.1, read on the forward strand.
GCGAGGTGACGCCGCGCTTGACGCGAGCCATGGCAGATCTCCGAACGAAGAATGAGAATCAGGCGTTGGGCAGAAAGAACTTCTTCACGTTCTCGCCGTCGGTCTTGAACAGGACCTTGGTGCCGCGGAGATTGCGAATCTGCTTGTTGGTGCGCTTGATCATGCCGTGGCGCTTGCCGCGTTGCGCATAGATCACTTTGCCGGTCGCCGTCAGCTTAAACCGCTTCTTGGCGCCCGCTTTGGTCTTCAACTTGGGCATTTGCTCGTCTCCGTGCGACGCCGATGCGCCGCTGATTGGTTCGAGCGGGGAAGCCCCCGCTCCGTTCGTTGCCGAACGAGCACAAGAACCGCCACGGCAGCCCTTTCGGCCGGGCGGTTCCGAGGAGCGGGCGTTATAAGCGCAAAGCCGTAGCCAAGGCAACTGGGCGGCGACGTGCCTTATTGCGCCGATTGCGCCGCCGACGCCGAGAGCTCGGCCAGGGATTGGCGGATGACGGCCACGCTGCCTTGCAAGGCGAGGACCGCCATGATTGCCGCGACCACGAAATCGGGCCAGCCCGTTTGTGTGCCGAATACGCCGAGCGCGGCGAGCAGCACCGCCAGATTACCGAGAACATCGTTGCGCGTGCAGATCCAGGCCGAGCGGATGTTTGCTTCGGCACGCCGATGCCGCCAGAGCAGAGCGAACGAAGCCGCATTGGCGCCCAGGGCCGCGAAACCGACGATTCCCATCATCAACGGATGCGGGACAGTTCCGTGCACCACGTGCCACGCGGTCACTACGAGTACCCAGACGCCAAATATGCCCATCGTCACGCCCTTGGCGAGCGCGGCGCCCGCCCGATAGCGCAGTGCCATGCCTAATACGAAGAGGCTGATGGCGTAATTTGCCGTATCGCCGAGAAAATCGAGTGCGTCTGCCTGAAGCGCCGCCGATCCTGCCGCCAAGCCCGCGCCGATCTCGACGCCGAACATGGCGGCATTGATGGCCAACGCCGCCCATAAGAGGGCCCGATAGGGCTGATCGCGCCCCGGCGGCGCGTCACGGCAATGATCGCAGCAAGCGCTCATGGTTCTCAGCTTCCCGTCAAGTATATAGGAGCGGGACGGCAACCGTGAGCCGCGAGGTCCAATCCGGGCGAACGGTTATTTTGGCGCCAAGATCATCACCATCTGGCGACCTTCCATTAAAGGTTCGGTTTCGACCTTGGCGAAGGGAAGGGTCTCGGCGCGCACCCGGTCGAGGAGCTTATATCCGAGCTCCTGGTGGGCCATTTCGCGACCACGGAAACGCAAGGTGACTTTCACCTTGTCGCCTTCCTCGAAGAAGCGGCGTACCGACCTCATTTTCACGCCGTAGTCGTGTTCGTCGATACCAGGCCTAAGCTTGATCTCCTTGATCTCGACGACCTTCTGCTTTTTGCGCGCTTCCGCCGCCTTCTTCTGTTCGAGGAAGCGGAACTTGCCGTAATCCAAGATCTTGCAGACGGGAGGATTGGCGGTCGGAACGATCTCGACGAGGTCGAGACCGGCTTCGTCGGCGGATTGCTGGGCTTCGGCGGCTTCAACGATGCCCCGGTTATGCCCTTCAGCATCGATGAGTTGAACTTCGTGAGCGCGGATTTCACGGTTGATACGCGGCCCGTCCTTTTGCGGGGCCTGAGCACTCTTCATGGGACGGCGAATGGGTTGGTCTCCTCTTATGAATGATCGAATCCGGCGCTGCCCGTGGAATGCCGATCGGCACCCTAGATTTCGTCGAACTCACCTTTCAGAATCGTTGCATTGGGCGGCGAAGTCAATGGAGCGAAGGCGCCGCGGCGATATCGCCGTGAGATTTTACCTAATCTCGTTCTGACGCATTGCCAGTTCCCGCCCCGCTCAGCCTTGCCGGCGGGCTAACGCCGCGTAGGCGGCGAGGGTTTCGGCTCGCATGCGTTCGACGGAAAACCGGTTCAGGACATGGGCGCGGGCGCGCAGCAAAAACGCATCACGTCCCGCTGCCCCGAGCGTCAGAGCCTCGAAGATCGCTTTGGCGAGCGCCCGCCCATCACCGCTTGGCACGCGCCAACCGGTCCGAAACGCGGGATCGACCTCGGGCGGCGAAAGAACGACCTCGCTGAGCCCGCAAAGGTCGGAAACGACAACCGGCGTTCCCATTGCCTGCGCTTCGACCGCGACGTGGCCGAAGGCCTCAGGTTGCGTCGATGGCACGACCGCGACGGTGGCAGCGAGCAAGGCTGCGGGCATATCGCCACAATGTCCGACGCGGCGCACCGTACCGTTCAATCCGGCTTCCCCGATCGCGGCATCGATGTCCCGGACATAGGCACTGCGCCCTTGGTCGTCGCCGGCCAAGATGAACTTCGTACCGGAGAGCCCGGCCTTGCCGAGAAGGCGTGCTGCCTCGATCAACGTCTTGTGGCCTTTCCAGGCGGTGAGCCGCGCCGCCAGCAGAACGATCCTCTCTTCGCTCGCGACACCCCAAATCTCGCGCAGGTATTTCACGCGAGCCGAGTTTACCTCGTGCGGGTTGAAGACGCGCAGATCGATGCCGCGTTGGATGAGCCGGACATTGCCGGCCGCGAAAGGATAGAGTTCGGCGACGCGGCGCGCTGTATAGACCGAGTTGGCGATGATGACATCGCCCTTCGCCATGATCGAGTTGTAGTGCAATTTGAGCGCGTTATCGCCGGAATAGGCGCCATGATAGGTGGTCACGAACGGGATCTTCCTGCGCCGGGTCGCACCATAGGCGACCCATGCGGGAGCGCGGGAGCGGGCATGAACGAGTGCGACGTTTTCCTGCTCGATCAGCCGCATCAGGCGGCGCTGATTGAGCACCATCTCGAGAGGGTTCTTGCTGCTTGCCGGGAACGGCAGCCAAATACCGCCTTTGGCCTGCAGCTCGCTCACCATTCGGCCGCCTTTGCTCGCCACCAGCGCCCCGGCGCCGACCTCGGCGAGCGCCGCCGCGATGTCGATCGTCGCTGCTTCGGCGCCGCCGGCGTTCAATTCCGGTATGATCTGCAGGATCGTGAGCCCGGCGAGCGGATGCACGCCGCGTCCGACCAATCCGTCGCTCGATTGTTGCCGCGTCGCGTGCAACAAGGTTCGTACCTCGGGCAAGTCGACCCCAATGGCCGCTCAGGATTTATGACGTGAGGATAGAGGCGAAGCAGATGCAACCGCAAACCGGGATCGCGGAAGCGGAGCTTCATCCACAGTTCCTCGCTTTGGGGAACCGTCGGCGCATCGCTTATCTCTGCCGCGCGGCCGAAACGGATGCCCGCCCCGGCCTTGTCTGGCTCGGCGGGTTCATGTCGCATATGCGCTCAACCAAGGCGGCGTTCCTGGACGAATACGCCGCTCGCGAGGGGCGCGCCTATCTGCGCTTCGACTATTCGGGCCACGGCGAATCCGACGGAGCGTTCGAGGCGGGGACGATCGGCGCCTGGCTCGAAGAGGCGCTGGCAATCATCCGAGCGCAGACCCGGGGCCCGCAGATTCTCGTCGGTTCGTCGATGGGCGGATGGCTGGCGCTGCTCGCAGCGCGTGCCTTCGCGCAAAGCGGCGAATTGAACCGCCTCGCCGGATTGGTGCTACTCGCGCCGGCAGTTGACATGACCGAACGGCTGATTTTCGAGAAACTGCCGCCCGGTTCTCGCGCACAGCTTGCAACGGAAGGCATCTGTCTGTTCCCCTCGGCCTATTCCGATTCGCCGTATCGGATATCGCGTGGCCTCATCGAAGAGGGGCGCCACCATCTGCTGCTTGATGCGACGATCCGCACCTATTGTCCGGCGCATATCGTTCACGGCATGAACGACGAAGACGTGCCATGGCAATATGCCGCGAGGCTTGTCGAACATCTGGCCGGCGATCCCGTGGTGCTGAGCCTCGTCAAAGACGGCGATCATCGGCTGTCGCGCCCCAGCGACCTCGCGCTCATCGTCCAGGCGATCGAGACCGTGACGCAAACACAGTAACGGCCCATCAGCGCTCGCCGGGATCGAACTCGATATCGGCGGCAAAAACCCGCCGAGCGCCCGGCGGAGGTTTCGGAAACGGCGAGGCGCGCACGACGACCGCGAGGCTTTCCGCGTCGAGTTCCGTGTCGCCGCTCGAATGCAGGAGTCGGATGTTTTTCGCGCTGCCGTCATCGTTGATCTCGAAATAGATCGTCGCCGTTCCTTGCGCGCCGCGGGCGCGGGCGTCGGCGGGGAATTGTTTGGAAAGTTCCAACATGCCGAACACGATCGTCTTATAGCTCAACGCCTCATCGCCTTCGGCTGTAGGCCGGGGAACGGCGACGGCGCGCAGCAGCGGATCATCATCCATGATGCCGAAGGGTGACGATGCCGGCGTCGGCACCGGATGCGCGGCCTGCATCTGCGGTTGCGCCGGCGTCGGCGGGCTCGGCGCGGCGGCCGGTTGCAGCGGCGGCCGCAAAGCCGGCGGATTTGGCGGCTGCGCGGGTGGTTTCTGCGCCGCGGCTTGCGCCGCAGGTCGGGCTTGCTGCGGCGGCGGGGGCTTCGGCGTTGCTTGTGCCGCCACAGGCTTTGGCGGCTGGGATTGCGCCGGCGCTGGTTTGGCTTGCGCTACCGGTTTTTTGGCTGGCGCGGGTGCGGACGGCGGCGCGGGCTTGGCTTGCGCCTTTGGTTGTCCGGCGGGGCTCGCGGGCTTAGCGGCGCTTTGAGCCGCGCCTTTGTCGGGCTTGCCAGGATCGCTGACGAGATCGACGGGGATTTCAACCGCCGCGTTTTGATTGGTCCGCGGGGCTTGTTCCAACCGATTGAGGAGGAACAACCCCAACAGATGCAGCGCCAGGCTGCCGGCGAGCACGGCCGCGAACGGCGGACGGCTTTGCGCTAGCGGCATGGCCGCGCCGATGGCGCCGAGAATCTCGGCGCGCTCGGTGCCGAAACGATCGACATCGAATGCCGACGAACTACCGTCCTCAATCAATCGTCGCAACTCGCGCGTGCAGAAGCGAAACGTTTAGCGCACAAAACCGACGATGTCTTTGACCGCTTGCATCGTGGGTCTGGCCAACGCCCGCGCGCGCTCGGCCCCGTGCTCCAACACGGCGTCGATGTAGGCCGTGTCCTGCGCGAGCTTTCCCATCGCTTTGCCGATCGGCGTAAGCTTGGCGACGGTCACATCGATCAACGCGGATTTGAACGTCGAGAAATTGCCGCCGCCGTAGGTTTGCAGCACGTCGGCTTTCGAACGTCCTTCTAGCGCCGCGAAAATGCCAACCAGATTATCGGCTTCGGGACGCTTGGCGAGCCCTTCGATCTCGCTCGGCAAAGGTTCGGGGTCGGTTTTGGCTTTGCGGATCTTCTGGGCGATCGTGTCGGCATCATCCGAAAGATTGATGCGCGAATAATCCGACGGGTCGGATTTCGACATTTTCTTGGAGCCGTCGCGCAGGCTCATGACGCGCGTCGCCGGGCCTTGGATCAGCGGCTCGGGCAGCGGGAAGAACGCGTCGCCGTGTCCGAGCGCGGCAATCTCCTCGGCGAAATCGACATTGAATTTCTGCGCAATGTCGCGGGAAAGCTCCAGATGCTGTTTCTGGTCCTCGCCGACCGGCACGTGGGTGGCGCGATAGACGAGAATGTCGGCGGCCATCAGGATCGGATAGGCATAAAGCCCGACCGAGACGTTCTCGCGATCCTTGCCCGCCTTTTCCTTAAACTGCGTCATGCGGTTGAGCCAGCCAAGCCGCGCCACGCAATTCAACACCCAAGCGAGTTCGGCATGTTCGGCCACCTGGCTCTGGTTGAAGACGATGTGTTTCTTCGCGTCGATCCCGGCGGCGAGGAAGGCGGCAGTGACTTCGCGGATGCTGGCTTTGAGTTCGGCCGGTTTCTGCGGCGCGGTAATAGCGTGGAGATCGACGACGCAATAGATGCAATCGTGGGTTTCCTGTAGCGCCACGAACTTGGTGATCGCGCCGAGATAATTTCCGAGATGCAGATTGCCGGTCGGCTGCACGCCGGAAAAGACGCGCGGTTGGAATTGGGCCATGCGAACTCCGCCATTTGCGATGCTTATGGCGCCGGCGGCGAACTCTGGCAAGCCTCGCGCGGCCGCGAAAGGGCCGGCCAGATCAAAGAATGAAGCGGCTCAGATCGGCGTTTCGGGCGAGATCGCCGATGTTCTTCTCGACGAAGTCGGCGTCGATCTTGATCGTCTCACCGAACCGGTCGGGCGCGGTGAAGCTCACTTCGTCAAGGACGCGCTCCATCACCGTCTGCAGGCGCCGCGCCCCGATGTTCTCGACGCTCGAATTGACCTGCACCGCGATCTTGGCGATGGCGTTGACGCCGTCGGGGGTGAAGGCGACCGTGACGCCCTCGGTCTGCATCAGCGCTTCGTACTGTTTGATGAGGCTCGCCTCGGTCTCAACCAGAATGCGGCGGAAATCGTCCTCGTTGAGCGGCGAAAGCTCGACACGGATCGGCAGCCGGCCTTGCAGTTCGGGCAACAAATCGGATGGCTTGGCGGCGTGAAAGGCGCCGGAAGCGATGAACAACACATGGTCGGTTTTCACCGCGCCGTGTTTGGTGGAAACCGTGGTCCCTTCGATCAGTGGCAGGAGATCGCGCTGCACGCCCTCGCGCGAAACGTCGGCGCCCATGCGGCCCTCGCGTCCGCAGATCTTGTCGATCTCGTCGAGGAAGACGATGCCGTTGTTCTCGACCTCGCGGATCGCCTCCTGGACGATCTGATCCTGGTCCATCAACTTGTCGCTTTCCTCGGCGATCAACGGCTCATAGGCGTCCTTCACCAAGGTGCGGCGCAGCTTCGCCTGTTTGCCGAAGCCCTTGCCGAAAATATCGCCGAGCGACACGGCGCCGATCGTGCCGCCGGGCATGTTGGGGAGCTCGAACATCGGCAGGCCGGAGGAGGGCTGCGTCAGCTCGATCTCGATCTCTTTGTCGGCCAATTCTCCGTCGCGCAGTCTTTTGCGGAACGTATCGCGCGTTGCCGGCGAGGCGCTGGGGCCGACCAGCGCGTCGAGCAGCCGTTCCTCCGCCGCGAGCTGGGCGCGGGCGTTCAGCGCCTTGCGCTTCTCCTGTTTGACCATGGCGATGGCGATCTCGACGAGATCGCGGATGATCTGCTCGACGTCTCGACCGACGTAGCCCACCTCGGTGAACTTCGTCGCCTCGACTTTAAGGAACGGCGCATTGGCCAATTTAGCGAGCCGCCGCGAGATCTCCGTCTTGCCGCAGCCGGTCGGGCCGATCATCAAAATGTTCTTGGGCATGACCTCGTCGCGCATCGGCCCTTCGAGGCGCAGCCGCCGCCAGCGGTTGCGCAGGGCGATGGCGACGGCGCGCTTGGCCTGTTTCTGGCCGACGATGAAACGATCGAGTTCGGAGACGATCTCGCGAGGAGAAAAATCGGTCATGCTTCTAAGCGACGCCAACGGAATGGGCGAGCATTAGGGAATGCTCTCGATGACGAGATTGCGGTTCGTATAGACGCAGATGTCTGCGGCGATTTCGAGGGCGCGCCGGGCGATGGCCTCGGCGTCGAGATCTGTCGAAAGCAGAGCCCGTCCGGCAGCGAGTGCGTAATTGCCGCCCGAACCGATGCCCATGACGCTGCCGTCGCCCGTCATCTCCGGCTCGAGCACGTCGCCTGTGCCGGTCAAGACGAGCCCGGCGTCTTTATCGGCGACGAGCATCATCGCCTCCAAGCGGCGTAGATAGCGGTCGGTGCGCCAATCTTTGGCAAGTTCCACGCAAGCGCGCACGAGCTGGCCGGGATATTGTTCGAGCTTGGTTTCGAGTTGTTCGAAGAGGGTGAAGGCGTCGGCGGTCGCACCCGCGAAGCCGCCGATGACGTCGCCTTTGGCGAGGCGGCGCACTTTCTTGGCGTTGCCCTTGATGATCGTCTGCCCGATGCTGACCTGTCCGTCGCCGCCGATAACGGTGCGGCCGCTCTTGCGAACCATGACGATCGTGGTCGCATGCCAGCTGTCGCGGCTCGGCGCGGGATCGTTCATCTCGTGGGGGAACTCGCGTTACGCGGAAGGACTGGTTCCTTCATCTATGGGGTAGCCCCATGCCTTGCAAGGGCAAAGGGCGGCGGCGCAGCCGCTAGGCCGTGCGTTCGATCGGCATTGCAGAAATGCGATTTCATTAGCTATGCCAACGGCTTTAGCCGCCTTGGTTTTCCCTTTACCGAAAAATGCTCTACTATCCGTCCGCCTTCGCCAAGAACCTAAGCAGCCATGCGCAAAGCCTTCATTTCCCGCAAGACAAAGGAAACGGCAATCGAAGTCCGCGTCGATCTCGACGGCACCGGGGGCGCCAAGATCGCGACCGGGATCGGCTTCTTCGATCACATGCTGGAGCAGGTCGCGCGCCATTCGCTGATCGATATCGAGATCGCCGCTAAGGGCGACCTGCATATCGATCCGCATCATACCGTTGAGGATACCGGCATCGCGCTCGGCCAGGCTTTGCGCCAGGCGCTCGGCGAGGGACGCGGCATCAGCCGCTTCGCCGACGTGCACATGCCGATGGACGAAGCCTTGACGCGCGTCGCGGTCGATCTTTCCGGGCGGCCGTTTCTCGTCTTCCGCACCAAGTTCACACGCGCCAAGATCGGCGGTTTCGACACCGAGCTGGTGCGCGAATTCTTCCAGGCTCTGGCGACGCACATGGGGGTGAATCTGCACGTCGAGACCCTATATGGCGAAAACAGCCATCATATCGCCGAGTTGGCGTTCAAAGGTCTTGCCCGGGCGCTGCGCGCCGCGATTGCGATCGATGCGCGGCAGAGCGGCGAAATCCCTTCGACCAAAGGGTCGCTGGCTGGCTGACGGAACGTGATATGCCCGTCTATACGGTTCATCTGCCGACGCGCGACCGGCGCGCCACATTGGGCGTTGCGGACGAGTTCCGGCCGGCAACGGATGCCGCGCTCGTTGGTACCGAATTCGTGCCAGAGCGTTTTTCGCGCGCCGCGTTTTTCTTGGGGCCGATTTGGCTCGCCTGGCACAGACTCTGGCTCGAACTTCTCCTGTGGCTGGTCGTGTTCTCATTGCTGGCGATCCAGCCCATTCTCGGAGCGGGCACAAGCTTCTTGATCGGCGTTCTCCTCGAAATTTTTCTTGGGCTCGAAGCCAACAATCTGCGCCGCGGTAGGTTAGCGCGGAGCGGCTATCGCCTCATCGATGTCGCGGCGGGGGCGACGCGCGACGACACGGAGCGTAGTTTCTATCGGCGCTATTGCGCGGACGGCGCTCTCCCGCCGCCAACAACACAAGGCAGCGCGCCGCCGTCCCCAATTCCGCCCGCAGAGGTTCTCGGGGTATTTCCGTTGCCGGAGCATCCGCGGTGATTGCCATCGTCGATTACGGCTCCGGCAATCTCCACTCCGCGCGCAAGGCCTTCGAGCGCGCCGCGCGCGAGGCGGGCGTTGCGAGTGAGATCAAAGTGACCGGAGATCCCGAGGAGGTCGCGAAGGCCGACCGCATCGTCTTGCCCGGCGTCGGCGCCTTCGCCGACTGTCGCCGCGGCCTCGATGCCGTTGCCGGCATGGTCGACGCGCTGAACGAGGCCGTCGTGGAGAAGGGCCGGCCCTTTCTCGGCATCTGCGTCGGCATGCAGCTCATGGCCGCGCGGGGCCTCGAATATGAAACGACGCCCGGCCTCGGCTGGATCGGCGGCGACGTCGCCGCGATCGTGCCTTCCGATCCGCGGCTGAAGATTCCGCATATGGGGTGGAACACGCTCGACACGCAGCGGGACCATGCGCTGCTCGCCGGAATTCCGACGGGCCCCGGCGGGTTGCACGCCTATTTCGTGCATTCCTATGCGTTCACTGGCGTCGCGCCGGACGAGGTGGTCGCTGCGACCGAGTATGGCGGTCCGATCGTCGCCATCGTCGGACGCGACAACATGGTCGGTACGCAATTCCATCCCGAAAAGAGTCAGAGGCTCGGCCTGGCGCTGATCGGCAATTTTCTGCGATGGCAGCCGTGATCTTATTCCCCGCCATTGACCTCAAGAACGGCGAATGCGTCCGCTTGCTCTATGGCGACATGGCCAAGGCGACCGTATTCAACAAAAATCCGGCGGCGCAAGCTGAGGAGTTCAAACGCCAGGGGTTCACCTATCTCCATATCGTGGATCTCGACGGCGCGTTCGCTGGTAAGCCGATGAATGCTCAATCGATCAAGGAGATCCTCGCTCATGTAAAGCTGCCCGTGCAGCTCGGCGGCGGCATTCGCGATCTGCGCACGGTCGAGGGCTGGCTCGGCGAGGGGGTCACCCGTGTCATTATCGGCACTGCTGCGGTACGCGACCCCGATTTCGTCCGCGAGGCGGCGCGGCGCTTCCCGCGCAGGATCGCCGTCAGCATCGACGCACGCCACGGGAAGGTCGCCGTTCAGGGTTGGGCGGAAAGCACGGAGATGACGGCCATCGATCTCGCCCGCAGATTCGAGGATGCCGGCGTCGCGGCGATCGTCTATACCGACATCACCCGCGACGGCGCGATGAAGGGGCTAAATGTGGAGGCAACCTGCGCTTTGGCCGAAACGACGCACATACCAGTTATTGCCTCTGGCGGCTTGGCCTCGCTGGCAGATGTCAAGCGCTTGCTCAATCCCGATTGCGCGAAGCTTGAAGGCGCCATCACAGGCCGCGCGCTCTATGATGGGCAGCTCGACGCCAAAGCGGCGCTGGCATTGATCCATGCCGCGGCGGAGAAGAACCTTGCTTAAGGCGCGTCTTGTCCCTTGTCTCGACGTGAAGGACGGTCGCGTCGTCAAAGGCGTCAATTTCGTCGATCTGCGCGATGCCGGCGATCCGGTTGCCTGCGCGATCGCCTATGACGCGGCGGGTGCCGACGAGCTCTGCTTCCTCGACATCACCGCGAGTCACGAGAACCGCGGCATTCTCCTCGACGTCGTCCAGCGCACGGCGGAAGCTTGCTTCATGCCGCTCACCGTGGGCGGCGGTGTGCGCACCGTCGACGACATCCGCAATCTTTTGCTTGCCGGCGCCGACAAGGTTTCGATCATGACCGCCGCCGTTCACAACCGCGATCTCGTACGTCTCGCCGCGGAGAAATTCGGCAGCCAGTGCATCGTTGTGGCCATTGACGCCAAGGAAACGGCGCCCGGACATTGGGAGGTCTTTACGCACGGCGGCCGCAAGCCGACGGGAATCGATGCGCTCGTCTATGCGTGCGAAGTCGTGAGCCTCGGGGCAGGCGAGATCCTGCTCACCTCCATGGATCGCGACGGCACCAAGTCGGGTTTCGATCTCCAGCTAACGCGTGCCGTGGTCGACGCGGTGGGCGTTCCGGTGATCGCCTCGGGAGGGGTCGGCACGCTCGATCATCTCGTCGAGGGCCTGCGTGAGGGCGGCGCCAGCGCCGTGCTCGCCGCTTCGATCTTCCATTTTGGCGAATTCAGCATCGCCGAGGCCAAGCGCTATATGGCGCGCGCCGGAATCGCCATGCGGCTCGACGGCGCAGCCGTCGCCGCAGCGGCCTGAGGGGGCACCATGAGCAAATTCACGCTCGACGACCTCGCGGCGATCATCGCCGCGCGCGCCGGCGCGAAGGCGGAATCCTCCTATACCAAGGCGCTGCTCGATGGCGGGACGCCCCGCGCAGCGAAAAAAATGGGTGAGGAAGCGATCGAAGTCATCATCGCCGCGCTCGAAGACAGCCGCGAGGCGCTGGTCAGCGAAAGCGCCGATCTTCTTTATCATTTGCTGGTGCTTCTGCAGTCGCGCGCCATCGTGCTCGATGAAATCCTGTCTGAGCTCGAACGGCGGACAAGCCGCTCCGGCCTCGAAGAAAAAGCTTCCCGCAAAAGCTGAATTGCGGGAAGATTATCTCCGCTCATGCTCGACGAACAGACATTCCGCCACTCTAGGCCGCCTGGCGCGCCGGAAGAAATCGGATGGACGAACGCGTCGCGATCCTTTCGCCCTATCATCGCTTCACGCGGAGCGAATGGGCGGCGCTGCGCGCCGACACGCCGCTTACCCTCAGTCTCGAAGATTTGAGCAAGCTTCGCTCGCTCAACGATCCGATCTCGCTCGAAGAGGTTGTCGCGATCTATCTGCCGCTGTCGCGCCTGCTGGCGCTTTACGTAGCTGCGACGCAAGGGCTCTTCAAGGCGACACAGCGCTTCCTCGGCGCCGAGGACGGCAAAGTACCCTACATTATCGGCGTCGCCGGCTCGGTCGCGGTCGGCAAATCGACGTTGTCGCGCGTCATGCGCGCGCTGCTCTCGCGCTGGCCGAACACGCCGAAGGTCGAGCTCATCACGACCGACGGGTTTCTCTATCCGAACGCGGTGCTCGAGGCCGAAGGGCTGATGGAAAAGAAAGGCTTTCCGGAGAGTTATGATGGCGCCGCGCTGTTGCGCTTCCTTCGTGACGTGAAGGCCGGGACGCGCAACGTCCATGCCCCCGTCTATTCGCATCTGACCTATGACGTCGTCCCCGGCGAAAGCATCGTCGTCGATCGCCCGGACATCCTGATCGTCGAAGGCCTGAACGTGTTATTGCCCGGACGCCCGCCCCGAGACGGGCGGCCGAGCGCCTTCGTCTCCGACTTCTTCGATTTCTCCGTCTATCTCCACGCCGACGAAGCCGATCTTGAACAATGGTATGTCGAGCGCTTTCTGCGGCTGCGGCAGACCTCGTTCCGCGATCCGCGCTCTTACTTTCGCAAATATGCGGACATCGGCGAGGAGGACGCGAAGACGGTTGCCCGCGACATTTGGACGAGGATCAATCTGCGCAACCTACAGGAAAACATCCTGCCGACGCGGGCGCGCGCCAATCTCGTGCTGACCAAGGGCGCCAGCCATTCGGTGGAGATGGTCGAGCTCAGGAAGCTGTAAGACACGCACCTTCGAGCGCGTCATTGGCCGGGCTTGACCCGGCCATCCGTGCCCAGCCGCCGTTGCCAACGATTGTCGATCGAACCTACGGTATCGCGTGGATGGCCGGCACAAGGCCGGCCATGACGGTGGGGTGAAGGTTGGTCCCGTGTCTCACCCCAACCCGTTCTCCGCGGCGAGTGCCAGAAGGTCCGTCTGCGGGCGGGCGCCGTAATGTTGGATGATCTCGGCCGCGGCGAGCGCGCCAAGCCGCGCACAATCGATCAGATCGCGCGCCTTGGCGAGGCCGGTGAGAAAGCCCGCGGCGAAAAGGTCACCGGCGCCGGTGGTATCGACGACCTTCTCGACCGGAAAGGCTTTGACCGCATGCGTTTCCTCGCGCGTAACGACGAGCGCCCCTTTTTCCGAGCGCGTCACAACGCCGAGAATATCTTCGTTGCGCAATTGCGCGACCGCCGTATCGAAATCCGCGCTTACGTAAAGCGCATGAAGTTCGCTCTCATTGGCGAAGAGAATATCGACGCTGCCGTCGCGGATCAGCGTTAGGAACTCGTCGCGATAGCGCTCGACGCAGAAGGAATCGGAAAGGCTCAACGCCACGCGCCGCCCGGTGGCGTGGGCGATCTCGGCGGCTTTGAGGAAAGCGGATTTGGCCGCCGGCGGGTCCCAGAGATAGCCTTCGAGGTAGGAAATCTTCGCCGCGGCGATGAGATTGGGATCGACATCGTCCTCGCCGAGAAACTGGCAGGCGCCGAGATAGGTGTTCATCGTGCGCTGTCCGTCGGGCGTGACCAGCACGAGGCAGCGTCCGCTTGGCGGGCCCGCCGCGGCGGGCGCGGCTGCGAATGCCACGTCGGCGGCGCGGATGTCGTGCGAGAACATCTCGCCGAGCGGATCGGCTCTCACCTTGCCGACGAAAGCCGCCCGGCAGCCGAGTTTTGCCGCGCCGATGATCGTATTGGCGGCCGAGCCGCCCGAGACGACGGTCGTCTGGCCCATCGCGCGATAGAGCTTCTCGGCCGCGGTCTCGTCGATGAGCCGCATCGTGCCTTTGGCAAGACCGTGCGCGACCAGGAAGTCGTCGTCACACGGCGCGATCACGTCGACGATCGCGTTGCCGAGGCCGACGATGTCGTAATGGGTGGAATCCATGCAGGCTCGTTTGCTTGACTAAAGCGAGCCGTCTCGCATTCGAGGCGGATGCGGTCAAGCCGGCGCTTGCCGATATTCGGAAGCTTCGTTCAGAGCCCGTCGAACAGCGCCGTCGAAAGGTAGCGTTCCGCGAAGGAGGGAATGACGAGGACGATGTTCTTGCCGGCGAATTCCGGGCGCAGGCCAACCTCGACTGCGGCTGCGACCGCGGCACCGGAAGAAATGCCGACCGGAATGCCCTCGAGCCGGGCGACCAGCCGGGCGGTGTCGAACGCCGTCTGGTTGCCGACGGTTACAACCTCATCGATGAGGCTGCGGTCGAGAATCGAGGGGATGAAACCGGCACCGATGCCTTGGATCTTGTGCGGTCCGGGCTGACCGCCGGAGAGAACCGCCGAATCCTCCGGTTCGACCGCGACGATCCGCAATGAGGGCCGGCGCGGCTTCAACGCTTTCGCCACACCGGTAATCGTCCCGCCGGTGCCCACCGCGGAGACGAAGACGTCGATTTCACCATTGGTGTCGTTCCAGATCTCTTCCGCGGTGGTGCGCCGATGGATCTCGGGATTGGCGGGATTGTCGAATTGCTGCGGGATCGCGGCGCCGGGAATCGTGCTCGCAAGCTCCTGCGCTTTGGCGATGGCGCCTTTCATGCCTAGCGGGGCGGGGGTGAGTACCAGTTCCGCGCCGAGCAAAGCGAGCATCTTGCGCCGCTCGATCGACATCGATTCGGGCATGACCAGAATCAACCGGTAGCCGCGCGCCGCCGCGACAAAGGCGAGCGCGATACCCGTATTGCCGGAGGTCGGCTCGATCAACACCGAACGGCCGGGCGCGATCTTGCCCGCCGCCTCCATAGCGGCGATCATGCTCACCCCGATGCGGTCCTTCACACTGCCGATCGGGTTGAAGAATTCGAGCTTGGCCAGGAGGTTGGCCTTGACGCCTTTTTCGACGGCGATCTTCTTCAGCCGCACCAGAGGCGTATCGCCGATGGTATCGATGATCGAATCGTAAATGCGCCCGCGCCCCGGCGTTTGCGCCGGGCTTCCGGCTTCTTTCACTGCGGCCTGCGGCATGACCTTCCTCCTTGTCGCGGGCGCATCTTACGGAACGCGAACGAAATGCGCGAGAGATTCGTAAACCCGTCGTTGAGGCAACGCCGCAGCGCGGAAGCTTGCCTTGCCACGGCGGAAGCCGGCATTCACCCTCTCGGCTGCGGGACGATGCGCAGATAAGGCCGCGGCGCGGTCCATCCGGCCGGGTATTTCTTCTTCGCATCCTCGTCGCTAACCGAAGGAACGATGATGACGTCCTCGCCGTAGTGCCAGTTGACCGGCGTTGCGACCTGATGTTTCGCGGTAAGCTGCAGGGAGTTGATGACCCGCAGAATCTCATCGAAGTTGCGGCCGGTGCTGGCTGGATAGTTCAATGTCAGCTTGATCTTCTTGTCGGGTCCGATGACGAAGACGGAGCGCACCGTCAGCGTGTCTGAAGCATTGGGATGGATCATCCCGTAAAGATTGGCGATCTTGCGCTCGGGATCGGCGATCAAGGGAAAGTTGAGACCATAGCCCTGCGTTTCTTTGATGTCCTGCGCCCACTTGTCGTGCGCGTTCAGCGCATCGACGCTAAGACCGATGATCTTCACGCCGCGTATGTCGAATTCCGGTTTCAGCTTCGCGGTGTAGCCGAGTTCGGTGGTGCAGATCGGCGTAAAATTCTTCGGGTGGGAGAATAATACGGCCCAGGAACCGTTGATATAATCGTGGAATTTGATTGGGCCTTCGGTCGTCTGCGCCTCGAAATCGGGGGCGATGTCGCCAATTTGGAGTCCCATGTGCCACCTCTGAAAAACGCCCGGCAGCGCGTGCCGGCCTCAAACATCGGCTTCCGCCCGTAACTTTCCAAGGCTTGCGTACAGGAAAACAGCCGGAAGCCTATCCTCCGCAAATAATATCACTATTTCCATATTTCGCAAGGTTATCGCGATTATACACAAATTCAAATCGTGAAATCTGGCTTGACGGCCTCATCCAGAAAGATCTTTTTCTCTCCCGCCACGCGACAAATGTCGTCGATCGTCACCAATTCGAGTTGCCCGAGGAACGCCTCGCCGGCGCGCTCGATGACCGGGGCGATCACGTTCGCGACGAAGCGGCTTTCGGTCTTCGCGCTTCCCTCGCCGTTCATGACGGCGCGTACCACCTCGGCGGCGCTGATGCGGCGGCGCTCGCGCGCTAGTTCATAGCCGCCGCGCGGACCGCGTACGCCCTTCAGGATGTCGGCGCGCACCAGCGCCTGCAACAGAGTTTCGAGATGGCGCGGCGGCAGATCGAGCCGGCCGGCGAGCGTCTTCGCGGCGACCGGCTGGGGGCGCGCATGCAGCGCGATATCGACGACGGCGCCGAGCGCCAGCATGCTGCGGCGGTAGAGAAGATTCATGCCTTCTTCTCCAACAAACCGCCGGTCGATCCATAGCCGCCGGCCCCGCGCCGCGTCTCTTCGAGAAGGGGAGCCGCCACGAACGTCGCGCGCGCCACCCGCGCCACGACAAGCTGCGCGATGCGCGCGCCGCGGGTGACCTCGAACGGCTCGCTGCCGAAATTGACCAGCAACACGCCGATCTCGCCGCGGTAGTCGCAATCGACCGTCCCTGGAGCGTTGAGCACCGTGACTCCATGCTGCAAGGCAAGTCCTGAACGCGGCCGGATCTGCGCTTCGAATCCTTGCGGCAATTGCAGGGCGATGCCGGTCGGCACCAGCAAGCGGGCGCCGGGTTCGATGACGATTTTCGCGTCGGCAGCGATCGCTGCGAAGACATCGGCGCCCGCCGCTCCGTCGCTCTGGTAGCTCGGCAAAGGCAGACCTTCGCCATGCGGCAACTGGCGGACGGCAACGGCGAGCAACGCCTCATCGCGCATGGTGCGCCTCCAAGAGCTTGCCCAGATAAGCGACGAGTTTCAGTGCGACGTGCTCCTTGCCCATGCGCGGCCAGGTTTCCGTCCCACCGCGCGTGACGATCGTCACTTGGTTTTCGTCCTCGCCAAGTACGCGGTCGCCCACATCATTGGCGATGATCATATCGCAGCCTTTGGCCGCCAATTTCGCGCGGGCGTTGTCGATCAGATTTTCGGTCTCCGCGGCAAATCCGACGATAAGACGCGGACGCGCCGCATTTTGCGCGACGCGCGAAAGAATATCCGGGTTCTCGACGAGCGGAAGAACCGTCGCCCGCGCGCCTTTTTTGAGCTTCTGCCCCGCGACCTCGGCGACCCGCCAATCGCTGACCGCAGCCGCGGCGATGAAAATATCGGCGGGCAGCGCCGCCTCGACCGCGGCGAGCATTTCAGCAGCCGTTGTGACGTGCTGCGTTGTAAGGCCCGGCGGGTCCGGCAAAGCGACGGGGCCGCTCACCAGCACGACGTCGGCGCCGGCTTTTGCCGCAGCCGCCGCGATGGCGTGTCCTTGTTTGCCGGAAGAAGCATTGCCGAGATAACGCACCGGATCGATCGGCTCGCGAGTTGGGCCCGAGGTCACGACCACGCGGCACCCTGCGAGCGGCCGGCCGGGCAGCGCGATCCGCGTGTCGCCGCAAACGGCGTCTTCGATCGCCGCGAGGATCGCCGCGGGCTCGCTCATCCGGCCTGCGCCATGTTCGCCGCAGGCCATATCGCCGACCTCCGGTCCGACAAAGAGAACCCCGTCTTGGCGCAGCGAAGCGACGTTGCGCCGCGTTGGCGGGGATTCCCACATCCGCACGTTCATTGCCGGCGCGACGAGAATCTTTTTATCGGTTGCCAGGAGCAGCGTCGAAGCGAGATCGTCGGCGAGCCCATGCGCGAGCTTGGCGAGAAGATCGGCGGTCGCCGGGGCAACCACGACGAGATCGGCGGCGCGAGAGAGTTCGATATGCCCGATCTCCGTCTCGTCGGTCAGCGAGAACAGGTCGTCGAAGACTTTGTTGCCGGAGAGGCTTGCGACCGAGAGCGGGGTCACGAACTCCTTCGCCGCTCTGGTCATGACGACGTTGACGCTCGCCGCTTGCTCGCGCAGACGGCGAATAAGCTCGAGAACCTTATAGGCGGCGATGCCGCCGCCGATGACGAGAAGAATGCGTTTGCCTTTCACGCCTCGTTCTCCGATGGATGCTGTTCTTCCGGTGCAATGCGCGCGGCTCAATGGAAGAGGAAGAGGATCATTATAACGACGATGATCCAAAGTGCGAAATGGCCGAGCCGCGCGCCGCGCGCCTCGGCTTCGCCAATCTTGGCGATCGCCGTCTCGGAAAGCTCAAACCCCTCTTCCGCCATGCGCGCGATTTGGTCGACAATGTTCTCGGTGCGCAGCAACGCGGTCGGAAGATTGGCGGCGAACTGGCCGAGCGCGGCCAGCGCCCGGCCGGTATCCTCGATTTTGCCGATCGGTCCGAGGTTCTTCTCGATCCAGCCGTGCACCACGGGCTCGGCCGTAGACCACATGTCGAGCTTCGGGTCGAGGCCGCGGGCGACGCCTTCAACGACCACCATGGTCTTTTGCAGCAGTACGAGCTCGGTGCGGGTTTTCATGTCGAAGAGCGCGGTGATCTCGAAGAGCAGCGTCAGCACGCGCGCCATTGAGATCTGGTCCGCGGTGCGCGCGTGGATCGGCTCGCCGATGGCGCGGATCGCCTGCGCGAAATCCTCGACCTTGTAGCGGTGCGGTACGTAGCCCGCCTCGAAATGTACTTCGGCGACGCGCCGGTAGTTGCGCGTGATGAATCCGTAGATGATCTCCGCGAGAAAACGGCGTTCCTTGATGCCGAGCCTTCCCATGATGCCGAAATCGACCGCGATGAGCCGCCCTTGCCGATCGACGAACAGGTTGCCTTGGTGCATGTCGGCGTGAAAGAAGCCGTCGCGCACCGCGTGGCGCAGGAAGGATTGGATGATCGTGCGTGCGAGCGCGCGCAGATCGAGGCCGGCGGCGGCGAGCGCGGCGGTGTCGGACAGCGCGATGGCGTCGATCCATTCGGTCGTCAGGACTTCCCTCTCGGTGCGGTCCCAATCGACGCGCGGGACCCGGAAATCGCTTTCCCCCGCCGTGTTCTCGGCGAATTCCGAAGCGGCCGCGGCTTCAAGCCGGAAGTCCATCTCGATTTTTACGGTGCGGGCGAGCGTATCGACTACTTCGACCGGCTTTAGCCGTTTGGTCTCCGGAAACCAGCGCTCGGCGAGCCGCGCCGCGAAGTACATGTCCGACAGGTCGCGCCGGAAGAGCCACTCGACGCCGGGGCGCAGCACCTTCACGGCGACCTCGCGCTCGCCGTGCGCATCGCGGACGCGGGCGTGATGCACCTGCGCAATGGAAGCGGCGGCAACCGGTTCGCCGAAGCTGACAAACAAGGTGTCGAGCGGCTGGCGAAAGGCCGCTTCGATCGCTTTGACCGCCAGCTCGCGCGAAAACGGCGGCATGTGGTCCTGAAGAAGCTCCAGGCGCAGCGCCACTTCCGGCCCGACCACGTCGGGCCGCGTAGCAAGAAACTGTCCGAGCTTCACATACGACGGGCCGAGCTGGCTGATCGCCCCGGGCAGGAGATCGAGGTTCTGATCGCTATGCCGTTTGGCGATGAGCTTCGCCACGCCGAAAGGCAGCCGCGCAGTCAGCGGCAACGTAATGATGTCGATGTCGCGGAACAGCCCGGCGCGGGAGAGGACGAAGCCGGCTCGTCCGATACGCAGCATATGCCCGAGGATGAAACGCACGCCTAAAGCTTCCAGCCGGAATGGATCGCCACGATCCCGCCGCTCAGTTTCGAGAACGAGGCACGCGCGAATCCCGCCGCCTCGATTTTATCGCGGAAGGCTTCGGCGGAAGCGAACCTGCGGATCGACTCGACAAGATAGCGGTAGGCGTCGGCGTCGCCGGTTACGATGCGGCCAAGCGTCGGAATGGCATGAAACGAATAAGCGCGATAAATCCGGTCGAGGGCGGCGCCATCGACCTGCGAGAACTCGAGACAGAGAAACCGTCCGCCATGCCGCAAGACGCGATAAGCTTCGGCGAGCGCCGCATCGATACGCGGCACGTTGCGGATGCCGAAGGCGATCGTATAGGCATCGAACGCGCCGCTCGGAAAGGGCAGGGACTCGGCGTTGCCCTCGACAAGCGTGAGATTTACTCCCGTTTGCGCGGCGCGGCGGCGGCCGGCTTCCAGCATGTCGGGATTGATGTCGAGAACGGTGACCTGCGTCTCGGGGCCGCCCGCCTTGGCAATGCGCAACGCTACGTCGCCGGTTCCACCGGCGACGTCGATCAGCGCGAAAGGCCGCGTCTTGGGGACGCGCAGCATGGATACGAGCCGATCCTTCCAGAGCCGGTGCAGGCCGCCGGACATGAGATCGTTCATCAGATCGTACCGCGCCGCGACGTTATGAAAGACCTGATCGACGCGACCTTGCTTCTCGTCCAAAGGCACGGTTGCATAGCCGAAATCCGCGGCTTTTGCGCGCTCCCCGACTGAAGACTGCCCCATGCTCCTCCTCCAAGCGCGAACATAGCGCGCGGCGCCGGCGGTGGCTATGCGCGGCACGATCCGTCTCTTGCCCGGTTTCGGCCATGCCCGTCAAACTGGCTCGCAATCGAGGCTTAACGGCCGCGCTTCCTGGTATAAGCGATACGCCGCGTGGAAGGATCCGACCGAATGCCCGAGCTGCCGGAAGTGGAGACCGTCCGCCGCGGCCTCGAAGCCGCGATGCTCGGCGCACGATTCACGCGGGTCGAGCAGCGGCGGCGCGATCTGCGCTTCCCGTTTCCAAAGAATTTCGCGGGGCGCCTTGAAGGACGGACAGTCACAAGCCTGAAGCGCCGCGCCAAATATATTCTCGCCGAACTTGACGACGGTCATGTCCTCGTCATGCATCTCGGCATGTCGGGCTCGTTCCGTGTCGAGGACGAGAAAGTGACGAAAACGCCAGGCAGCTTCCATCATCTCCGCCCGAAGGATGTTGCGCACGATCATGTCGCGTTCCATCTCTCGAACGGCGCGCGCGTGATCTACAACGATCCGCGCCGCTTCGGGTTTATGAACATCATCGAAGCAAACAAGCTTAATGACCATGCTCTGTTTCGTAACGTCGGCATCGAGCCGCTCGGCAACGAGCTCAACGGCGCCAACCTAGCGCGGCTGTTTGCCGGAAAGTCGGCGCCCCTGAAGAGCGCGCTCAGCGACCAGCGGCTGATCGCTGGACTCGGCAACATCTACGTCAATGAAGCTTTGCATCGCGCCGGACTCTCGCCACGCCGCGCGGCGGGCTCGATCGCGCGCAAGAACGGCGCGCCGACGGAGCGCGCCGAGCGTCTTGCGCACGCCATTCGCGAGGTGCTCGAAGAGGCAGTCGCGGCGGGCGGCTCGTCGCTGCGCGACCATCGTCAGACGAACGGCGAGCTTGGCTATTTCCAGCACAAGTTCCGCGTCTACCACCGCGAGGGGCAGGCGTGCCCGCGTTGCGGCGGCACGGTGAAGCGCATAGTGCAGGCCGGCCGCGCGACGTTCTTCTGCGGCAAGTGTCAGAAGTGATCCTTCGCCCTCCGGGAGAGGGTTTACGCCTTCAGCACTTTCCCAGGCACGACTTTCAACATCGCTGCGCGGCCCTCGAGGGGGGCGAAGGCGGCTCGGTCGGCGCCGGTCAGAAAAACCTGCGATTCGAGCGCGAGAAGCCGTTCGTAGAGCGCCGCGCGGCGCGCCGCGTCGAGATGCGCGGCGACTTCGTCGAGCAAGATGAACGGCGCGATTCCGGAAAGGCTGGCGACGAGACGCGCGTGCGCCAATACCAGTCCGACGAGGAGCGCCTTCTGCTCGCCCGTCGAGGAACGCGCGGCCTCGGCTTGCTTTACGCCGTGGTGGACGAGAAGATCGCTCGTGTGCGGTCCGATGAGCGTGCGCCCCGCGGCGGCGTCGCGGCCGCGATTGTCGCGCAATAGCCGACGATAGATTTCTTCCGCCTGCAACGCCGGCCGGCCGGCGATCAAGTCCTCGATCTCGCCCTTCACGCCGAGTTCGGCGAAAGGAAAGGGCGAGTCCTTCGTCGCGGCGATCACGGTCGCGAGATGTGCGATCGCCTGGCTGCGCGCCGTCGCGACCGCGACGCCAAGCTCGGCGATTTCGCGCTCCGCGGCGTCGAGCCAGCGGTCGTTGGTGCCGCGCTCTTCGAGGAGCCGGTTGCGGTTGCGCAGCGCCCTTTCGAGCGCGTTGACGCGGCCGCCATGCTCGGCATCGAGCGCCAGCACGAGACGGTCGAGAAAGCGCCGTCGCTCGCCGGCCGGCCCGGCGAAAATTCCGTCCATCGCCGGCGTCAGCCAAACGACGCGCACGTAATCCGCAATGCGCCGGATCGAGGCGATCGGCTCGCGGTTCAGCCGATAGCGGCGCAGAATCGTTGCCTCGGGTTGCAGCTCGGTGCCGGTACCGAGTTGGATCATTCCGTCTTTCGTGGCGACGTCGACGGAGATGGCAAACGTACCCGGGCCGCCGATGCGGGCGCATTCGGCGAGTTCGGCGCGACGCAGGCCGCGTCCCGGAGAGAGCAACGAAATCGCCTCGATGAGATTGGTCTTGCCGGCGCCGTTCTCGCCGGTGAGCACGATGAGGCGCAAGTCGAGGCGGAGATCGAGCACCGTATAGCTGCGGAAATCGGCGAGCACGAGGCGGCGAATGGAAGGGTGCGGGGAATGGGGTTCACCCGTCGGCGCGATCATGATCGCCCAGGCTTGCCGACGATCTCGTCAGCGCCGCGTTCCTTGCTCGCCATCCTGAGGCCCCCAGCGCTTCAAAACTATGCCTCAGGGAGGGCCACCCTTGGGCGGAGAAGCAGACTTGACGTTATCATACGCCTGAATCTTGACCCACGAGATGATCTTCCAAAGATCGTCGGGCTTCGTGATGATGGAACCATAGGATGGCATGGGCGCGACGATATTTCGGAAGCCCCGTCTCGAAAAGCCCTGCTTTTGCAGCTCAACTGAGCCCAGCGCGACGACGCGGAACAAAGTGTCGTCGGCGTCGCCATAAATCCACACGCCGGTGGTGATCGGTGGGCACATGCCGCCCCCACCACCGCCACCATGACAGCCCGGACAGCCAAAGCTGCTATAGAGCTTATGGCCTTCCGCCGCGAGCGCCGGGTCATGCGCAGCTTCTTTGGCAGCGTAGGGATTCACGAAACTCCCAACTTTGGAGTTCCGAGCCATTTCAAGCGGTGTGTCGGGTGACGGGCCCGCGGCAGCCGGCGGCGCGTTTGCGAAAGTCGCACCGAGGGCAAGCCCAAGGCTCAAAAACATTGCGAACGTTCTCTCGCCCATTTCTTTGCTCCTTCCCTGAAGCTGGGATCCGTGGCACCGTTCCCCGGGACTTTGGTCAAAATCATCGCCCCACGGGATTTCGCGCTACTAGATCCGTCTGCGCGACATGGGATATGGGTAAATGAAAATCATCTTGAAATGCGCATCCGCCGTATTTTTGCTATCGCTGACGGGGGCTGCAGGCGCCGTTTCTCCGCCTGAGCCTGCGAAAAAACATCCATGTCACGATGACGCCTTTCGCCTTTGCCGACAAGACATCCCCAATCACGCGAAAATTCACGCGTGTCTGACGCGCAACGTCGAGCACCTCAGTCCCGCTTGCCGGGCAATCATCAGCTCTCGCTAAACTCGCCCAAAACCGCGAATGCCATTTAGGCAGGGCGCCGTGGCTTTGATTCATGCAGTTATTAGATCGCGGCGCGCGCCTTGGAATTACGGCATGAAAGGAAGACCGAGCGGTCCGAGCCGAGACCCACAGACGGGACCGTCTTTCCGGCTGGATCGCCGCGGCGACGATCTCGATGGGCTTGCCGATCTTTGGATCGCGAGCTGGCAGGCCGCGATGCCCGGCATCGATTTTGCCGCGCGGCGCGGTTGGTTCCTCGCGTACATCGGGGACATCGAGGCGCAAGGCGGAGAGACGATCTGCGCATTCGCCGCCGAACATCTGCTGGGATTTATCGTGCTCGATGCGGCGCGCGGCGTTCTCGAACAGATCGCGGTCTCGCCGGAACTATTCGGCACTGGCGTCGGCGCGCTGCTGCTCGACGAAGCCAAGCGGCTTTGTCCCGCCGGCCTCAGCCTCGAGGTCAATGCCGACAATCCCCGCGCTGTGCGCTTCTATGAGAAGGCCGGCTTTGTGGCGCAGGAGGCGGGCATCAATCCAGCTTCCGGGCTGAAGACCTGGCGGATGCGTTGGCCCTCCGGCTGACACGCGCTTTGCCTCTGGTAATCGCCGTCCGCTGGCCCTAGATTGACCCGGCGGAGCTGCGGGGTGCGTGGGACGTATTCCCCGGGGCCTTATCGATCTCGAAGGGAGCTGTCCCTGACCTTGCCCGTGGGCTTGGACACACGGCGCCCACCTACATTGTAGGTTCCCGGGATCGGAATCCCACGGCCATCGCGGCCCCGCGCTCGCTCTTCTCTTCCCGCCCAGGGTGCATGGACGTCATCTCCGCCAAAGCCGATTTGCGCCGGGAAGCTTTGGCGCGCCGCAGCGCGGTGACGGAGGATGACGCGCGCGTCTTCGCGCATCGTTTGGCGGAGGTGGGCGCCGCCTTCGCCGCCGAAAAAGCCGCCAGGGTCGTCTCGGCCTATTGGTCGATCAACGACGAAGCCTCGACCTTTTTGCTGCTCGACCGGCTCGCCGCACAAGGCATCGCCGCTGCGTTGCCCGTCATGCGGGGACGCAGCGCGCCGCTCTCTTTTCGAATTTGGAAAAGAGCCGCGCCACTCGGCGAGGCCAAATGGGGAATCAAGGAGCCTTTGCCCGGTCCCGAAGTCCTTCCCGATGTGCTCTTCGTGCCGCTCTTGGGCTTCGACCGCACCGGCCATCGCCTCGGCTACGGCGCCGGATTTTACGATCGCACGCTCGCAAAGCTGCGAGCGATGCAGCCCGTCGCCGCGGTCGGCGTCGGCTACGCGGTTCAAGAACTGCCGGCAATCCCGTGCGAAAATTACGATCAGAAGCTCGATTTCGTATTGACCGAGCGCGAGTGGATCGTTTGCCCATAGGGCGCCGCGCTTGCCGCTTTCGCCGCGCCCGCCCTATGCTGGAGGGGCGAGGACCTTTCGATGCGGCTTCTCTTCATCGGTGACATCGTCGGCCGCTCCGGCCGAATCGTCCTCGCCGAGCAGTTGCCGAAACTCCGCCAGGCGTGGCGGCTCGATTGCGTAATCGTCAACGGCGAGAACGCTGCGGGAGGGTTCGGCATCACCGAGCCGATCCTCGCCGATCTTCTCACCGCCGGCGCGGATTGCGTGACGCTCGGCAATCACGCCTTCGACCAGCGCGAGGCGCTGACGTTCATCGCCCACCAGCCGCGGCTTGTCCGGCCGCTGAATTATCCGCGCGGCACGCCAGGCTCCGGCGCCGCGCTCGTCGAGACGGCGAAGGGTGAACGCGTGCTCGTCATCAATCTCATCGGCCGGACGTTCATGGATGCACTCGATGATCCGTTCGCGGCAGGTGGAAAGGAGATCGGCGCCTGCCGGCTCGGCGAGGCCTGCGATGCGGCGGCTGTCGATTTCCACGCCGAAGCGTCGAGCGAGAAACAGGCGTTCGCGCATTTTGTCGACGGCCGCGTGACGCTCGTCGTCGGTACGCATACGCATGTGCCGACTGCCGACCATCAGATCCTTCCGCAGGGCACGGCGTTCGTCACCGACGTCGGCATGACCGGCGATTACGATTCGATCATCGGCATGGAGAAAGAGGAGCCGATCCGCCGTTTCCTGCAAAAGACACCAGGCACACGCATGGAACCGGCGGGCGGTGAGGCGACGCTCTGCGGCATCGCGGTCGAGACCGGCGCAAACGGGCTCGCCGCCCGGATCGCCCCGGTCAGGATTGGCGGAAGGCTTTCGCCGGCGCGGCCGGATTTTTGGGAGTAGCGGATTTCCGCGGATATGGTGAACGGCGCGTGGTTGCCGCGCCGAGTGAGCTCCGCATGGAAGCGATGCACGGTCCCGGCCAAACGTCCGATCCCCGCCTCACGTTAGCATTACGGTTCGTCGTTATTTTGAATCTCGTCGCGTTTTGCGTCGAATTCGTGATCGCGCTCAGCATCGACTCCGTGTCGCTTTTTGCCGACAGCGTCGACTTTCTCGAAGACTTGGCGATGGGCGTTCTGGTGCTTGCGGCGCTGCGGCTGCCGGCGCACGTGCGCGCCAAGCTCGGCATGGGCCTCGCGGCCCTGCTGCTTCTGCCGGCCGGTGCCATGCTCGTGGCGATCGCGCAGAAGTTCACGACGGCAACGCCCATCGTCCCGGCGCCGGGCACGTTGAGCCTCACCGGGCTTGGCGCATTCGCCGTGAATATCGCTTGCACGCTGATCCTCGCGCGCGTGAAGAACCGCTCGGGCAGCCTAACGCGCGCCGCCTTTCTCTCGGCCCGCAACGATGTGATCGGCAACATCGCCATCGTCGCGGCGGGCGGCGCGACCGCGCTCTGGCCGAGCATCTGGCCTGACATGGTCGTCGGCCTCGGCATTGCAGCGCTCAACGCCAATTCAGCCCGGGACGTTCTCAGCGCGGCACGCCGCGAGCATCGCGCCGCGGCAGGCCACGCCGAGCGGAAATAATCGCCGCACGCATTTCTTTATTTCCGCGGTTCTCCGGACTATAGACCTTTCGGAAACGGGGAGAGGGGCGCGGCGTTAAAAAACGCGAGACGTCGGGGAAGCGAATGTCCGGGCACAGTCAGTTCAAGAACATCATGCACAAGAAGGGCAGGCAGGACGCGATTCGCTCCAAGCTCTTCTCCAAGCTGGCGCGTGAAATCACGGTCGCCGCCAAGCTCGGCCTGCCCGATCCGACGATGAACGCGCGGCTGCGCGCCGCGATCATCGCGGCGCGGGCGGAAAATATGCCGAAGGACAACATCGAGCGGGCGATCAAGAAGGCCTCGGCCGCGGATGCCGAGAACTACGAGGAAGTCCGCTACGAAGGATATGCTCCGGGCGGCGTCGCGGTGATCGTCGAGACGTTGACCGACAACCGCAACCGGACGGCGGGCGAGGTGCGCTCCTACTTTGCCAAAGCGGGCGGTTCGCTCGCTGAGACCGGCGCCGTGTCCTTTCTGTTCGACCACGTCGGGGTGATCGAATTCGACGCAAAGGTTGCGTCCGAAGACGCGATGCTGGAAGCGGCGATCGAGGCCGGCGCCGAGGACGTCGCCTCGACGCAAGACGGCCATGAGATCATCACGACCCTTGGGACCATGCGGGAAGCCGCTCAAACGCTTGAAGCGAAATTCGGCGAGCCGCGCAAGGCGGTCTTTATCTGGAAGCCGCAGACGACGATCGCCGTGGACGACGAGGCGGGCGAGAGGATTCTGCGCCTCATGGATTCGCTCGAAGACAACGACGACGTGCAGAACGTCTATGCCAATTTCGAAGTGTCCTACGCATTGATGGCGAAGATGAGCGGCTAGGCCGCTAGTTCTTCAAGATGCGTGCAAGGCGGACGACATCGACGGGTTTCGTCAAGAACGCATCGACCCCGGCGGCGTGCGCCGCCGCCGCCCCGAATGCGTCGGCCGAGATGCCGATGAGGCGGCGGGACCCCGTGCCGGCCGCCGCTTCCGCGGCGCGAATCCGCCGTGCCACTTCAAGTCCATCGAGACCCGGCATGCGGATGTCGAGAATCACGGCATCGAAACGCTGGCCTGGCGTGTTCAATTTGGCGAGCGCCACGCTCCCGTCTTCGGCGCGAACGATGTGGGCACCGCACTTCTCCAAGTGCCGCGTGACGATGAGCGCATTGATATCGTTGTCTTCGGCAAGCAATATTTCGATCCCGCTAAGGTTGGGCAGCGCGACGCGAGGGACGAGCGGCGCTACGAGCGGCACGTCTCCCGCGCCGAGCCGCGCAAGCAGCGAACCGGAACGCAAAGGCTTGACCAGCCATCCGTCGAAATCGCGCAGCGACGCCTGCCCGAAAGCGCGGCGCTCCCGGGCGGAAAAGAGCACGAGCCTACGGCCGACGTGCGCGGTACGCGCCGCGGCGCCAAGCCGATACGTGGCGTCTTTGCCGAGCGCGCAGTCGATGATGATGATGTCCGGGACCTGCCGCGCCGCGCGCGCTTCGCCAAGAACGTAGAGCCCGTCGTCGAGGCCATCGGCGCGGACGACCGTGGCGCCCGCTTCGCTCAGCCGTTCGGCGAGATAGGGCGCTTCGAAGGACGAATTCGCGACGACGAGCACCCGCCGTCCACCAAGGTTTGCCGGCGCAGGCGCTTCACCCGGTGCTTCGGGCGGAAGCGGCAGCGAGAGGACGAAGCACGACCCTTCCGGCGAGGTCGCCTCAAGGTAGAGCCTGCCACCCATGCGTTCGGCAAGCCGGCGCGAGATGGTGAGGCCAAGTCCGCTGCCGCTCAATTCCCGTGCCTCCCCACCCTGTTCGAACTCGGCGAAGATCGCGGGGCGATTTGCAGCGGGAATTCCAGGTCCGGTGTCGGTTACCGCAAATCGGATCTGCTCGCCGGCCGCCGTAACGCGCAGGCCGACCCCGCCGTGGGAAGTGAACTTCACCGCGTTGCCGGCGAGATTGATCAGCACTTGGCGCAGCCGCGCCGCATCGCCGATGGTGCGGGCCGGTACATCGGCGGCGATGAAGCTGGCGATGTCGAGCCCCTTGCCGTGGGCGCGCGGCGCGAGCAGCTCGACCACGCCTTCGACGACGCCCACGAGGTTGAAGGGCGCGTGCCGCAATTCGAGCTTGCCCGATTCGATTTTGGAGAGATCGAGGATTTCGTCGATGAGCGCGGCGAGCGCCGCGCCGGAGGCACCGATCGCCTCGACGTAGGAGCGTTGTTCGGGGTCGAGATCGGTCGCCGCCAAAAGTCCCGCCATACCGACAATGCCGTTGAGCGGCGTGCGGATTTCGTGGCTCATGGTGGCGAGAAAGCGCGATTTCGCCTCGCTCGCCGCCTCGGCGCGTTCGCGCGCTGCTTCTGCTTCCTGAAGATCGAAGCTTTGCTCCCGCAAACCCGCCGATCTGCGAAGCGGGCCGAGACGGGAGAGGAGAGCGCCCAATCCGGCGCGCGCGGCAAACGCTAGCGCTGCCGCGCGTCCAGAGAATACGAGTATGGCCTCGCGCATGCCCGGACCTTAGTCGCGAGGCCTTGAGATTTCCTTGCTCGGACGGCGCGATAGAGACGTTTACTTAATCAACTTCGAAAGAGCCAGACCCGCCTTGCCGTGCAGCTCTTTGGCATCGACCGTGCCGTCGTTATTCGCGTCGGCGGCGGCGAAAGCCTTGTCGGCCGCCGCGGTGTACTCGGCCTTCGTCAGCGTCTTGTCGTTGTCGGGATCGGCGGCGGCGAAATCGGCCTTGCTGAGCCGCTTGCCGACTTCGGCCTTGTCGAGCGTACCCTCTTTATCTTTGTCGAGCTTGTCGAACTGGGCGCCGGCCGCGGCTTCGACTTCGGCCTTGTCCAGCGTCCCATCTTTGTCGATATCGGCGGCGGTGAGCGCATTGGCGGCGTGGGCGCTCGCCATCGGAAGCACGGCCGCAGGCGCGGCAACCAGCGAAAGAACGGCAAGAATCGTGGAAATCGGATGTTTCGACATACTATCTCCCCTCTGATGGTGCAGGGCAAAATTGCACTGCGGAAACTAGAAGAAGCTTGGCGTTGGTCAATGCAGGAGCGCCGGAGAGGTTCGCGAAGGAAAGGCTTGCTCAAGAAAAATTCCTGGAGATCAAACCAAATTTCCGCGAGAACACCCTTCACACCGACCAAGGTTCCTGCCGAAGATCACGTCGCAATCCGTTGATTTGCTTGCTTGCCGGGCGATGCCGCTTGCAGCGATACGCGAAGGTGGCATTCGGTCACGCCGCCCGCAACTGCCGCGTTGCGTCGATACGATAGGAAAGGGCCTCGGCCAGATGCGCGCGGCTCACCGTATGCGCGCTGTCGAGATCGGCAATGGTGCGCGCCAGTTTCAGCACGCGATGGAAGCCGCGCGCCGACAGCGACAGGCGTTCGGACGCTTCCCGCAAAAGTGTTAGCCCTGCAGCATCCGGACGCGCGACTTCCTCGATGACGTGTCCCGGCGCGGCGGCGTTCGAGCCGACATGTGGCAGGCCAAGGTCCGCATAGCGGCGCGACTGGATGAGGCGGGCGGCGGCGACGCGCACGGCAACTTCGGCCGAGCCTTCGGCGGCCTGCGGCAACATGAGATCTGCGGCGGTAACGGCAGGGACTTCGATCATGAGATCGATGCGGTCGAGCAGCGGACCCGAGAGGCGCGCCTGGTATTGTGCGAGGCAGCGCCCGATCGGCTGCCGGTTGCAGCTAAAGCCAGGGTCGAGCCCGTGCCCGCAACGGCATGGATTCATTGCCGCGACAAGCTGGAAACGCGCCGGATAAATGATCCGGTGGTTGGCGCGGGCCACCGCCACTTCGCCGGCCTCAAGCGGCTGGCGCAAACTGTCGAGCACTTGCGGCTGGAACTCGGGAAGTTCGTCGAGGAAGAGCACGCCCTGATGCGCGAGCGAGATTTCGCCGGGCTTGGCATGTGTCCCGCCGCCGACCAGCGCCGCCATTGACGCCGAATGGTGCGGCGCGCGGAACGGGCGCCGATCCGTGAGCGCGCCGCCCGCCAATTGGCCGGCGACCGAGTGGATGAGCGACACTTCGAGAAGTTCGCGCGGATTGAGCGGCGGGAGAATCGACGGCAGCCGCGCCGCGAGCATGGATTTGCCGGCGCCAGGCGGCCCGTTCATTAAAAGATTGTGGCCACCGGCGGCGGCGATTTCGAGCGCCCGTTTGGCGCTCTCCTGACCCTTGATGTCGCTGAGATCGGGTTGCGGACCGGCCCGTCCGCGCATTGCCGGCAGGGGCCGGCCGAGGACCTGCATTCCTTTAAAGTGATTGGCGAGCTGAATGAGCGAAGCGGGCGCAAGCACCTCCATATCCTGGGAGGCCCAGGCGGCTTCGCCGCCGCTCTCGCGCGGACAGATGAGCCCATGCCCGCGCGCATTGGCGGCGATCGCCGCGGGCAGAACGCCGGCAACCGCGGTGATCGTCCCATCGAGCGCCAGCTCGCCGAGCACCGTGTAGTCGCCGAGCGCGTCGGCCGGAATGGCGCCGATGGCCGCCATGACGCCGATGGCGATCGGTAGGTCGTAATGGCTGCCTTCCTTGGGAAGGTCGGCCGGCGCGAGATTGACGGTGATGCGCTTGGCCGGGAGCGCAAGGCCCACCGCATTGAGCGCGGCACGCACCCGTTCGCGCGACTCGGCAACGGCTTTGTCGCCTAGCCCGACTACGGTGAACAGAACGCTGCCGTTCGAGATCTGCACCTGAACGTCAACGGGTCGGGCCTCGATGCCTTCAAAGGCGACCGTTGCAACCCTGACCACCATCGCCCCCTCCACGCGGCAGATCAGCGCGGCGGGGAGTCCCGCAGATTTCCGCCGAGAGATTCAATCTTACGCACACCCGGCGTGGCTTGGGCGATTATAACCTTGACAAAGCAGACGCTAGGAGTATGATTCGGGTCATGTGAAGGGGCGCAAACATGACCGCAAATCTGCAAAATCCGATCTTCCAGGACGAGACCAAGGCCCGCGAATGGCTAGAAGCCCGCGTTTGGGCGAACGGCCCGACTTGCCCTCATTGCGGGAATGCCGATACCGCCAAGATCACGCCTTTGAAGGGCAAAGCGCATCGTCCCGGCCTCTACCAGTGCAACGAGCCGGAATGCCGCGAGCAATTCACGGTCACGGTCGGCACCGTGTTCGAGCGCTCGAAAATCCCGCTCTCGAAATGGCTGGCCGCGCTGTTCCTCTTGGTCTCGTCTAAGAAGGGGATCAGTTCGCACCAAGCCCATAGGATGCTTGGGATTTCCTACAAGTCCACTTGGTTCATGATGCACCGCTTGCGCGAGGCTATGCGTACCGGAGGGCTCGCCCCTTTAGGCGGCCACGGAAAGACGGTTGAGGCCGACGAGACCTTTATCGGCAAGCTGGCCGACGTTCCGAGACAGCATACCGGCTATGCCCATAAGAACACCGTCCTGACGCTGGTAGAGCGCGGCGGCGCGGCCCGCAGCTTCCATGTTGAGGGCATCAGCATGGCGAAGCTGATCCCGATTATCCGCGCCAACGTAGCCCGCGAAACCGCGATGATGACCGATCAGGCGAGCTGGTACAGGAACCTGAGAAGCGAAGCGGACGTCGCCTCGCACGAAACCGTTGACCACAGCAAAGAGGAATACGTGCGCGGGGTCGTTCATACCAACACGGTTGAAGGCTACTATTCGATCTTCAAGCGCGGCATGAAGGGCGTCTATCAGCATTGCAGCGAGAAGCACTTACATCGTTATCTGAGCGAATTTGATTTCCGCTACAGTAATCGCTCGGCGCTCGGAACCGACGACATGATGCGCGCCGAAAAGCTGGCCGCTGGCATCGTGGGGAAGCGCCTCACCTATCGGCGGACTAACGGGGAGCCACAGCCACAGGCTTATTAGGCGACAAGCAAGGTTATTCCTGCTCTGGCGAAATCGAGCAAAAGGAACGATCCCATGACCGAGGCTGAACTAAAGCTGCAGGCGAGATTGTCCGCGATTGAACATTGTGTGGGTACTCTCTTCGCCCTCTCATACAATGCCGCGGGCCTAAGTCTTGAAGAAATCAAGAGCTTTCAGAAGATCGTGCTTGAGGCTCTTCGCTCTCAGTCCTTGGTGGTCGGCTCCGACCCGGCCCTTTCCGACGTCGGGAGCTACGAGATTTGCGAGAATGTAGAGCGCATTCTAAAGGGCGCAGAAACTCTGGCGGCATCGGCGCTGCGGCAATCGCCAGGAACGTCTTCAAGTTAATCATGCGCCCCTTTTGGCCCCGCGCCTCTTTTCCTTCACCGCACCGGGCCGTCCGATCATTGAAAGCTGACGACTTGGCTTAGAGCTACGATAATCGGCTTATGTTCAGCTCTATCGGGACGAAATTCGAGATAATCAGCCGTCAAAATGACAGGCGGGTAGATTTTCCACTGGCGGCTGTCGCCCAGGCTTATCGTCATGGTGCCCGGGGCAGCCGTATCGAGAGCGTTCCTGAGGCGGTCAAATAATCGAAAGCCCTGTTCAACTCTCAAATCCATATCGGACTCCTCTCAGATTACTTGTGGGAAGCCGCCCGCTTTTTGTGGGCCGGTTTGGCCCTCGGCTTTTCCGGCTTGCCTTTCGTCCTATGCTGAGGCGGGGATTTGGCGACAACGTCGACCGCGCTCTCGAAACGAGACCACGCATCTTCGTGAAGTTCTGGCGGCTTGTCCCGCGAGGATTTGGCCATGGATATCGATACCACGCTCAAAAACTACGCCTATCTTATGCAGTCCATCAAAACTCGGCACGCGATTCTTGTCGATGTTATTCAGAAGAAACGAGACATTCCGCCATGGGCGATCGCTGAACTCTGTCAACTTCAAATTCGGCTTATTTGCGAGCTATTCGCCCTTGCATGTCTGGTCGCACACGGAGATGTAAAGGGCGCAAATTCAGCTAGGCTGACCACCGCCTATCAAGCCGACTTCATTATCAAATCGCTAGAGAAACTTCATCCTTCATTTTATCCGAAGCCAACGCGACAAATGCCGCAAAGCACAAACTCATTCATCCACTTGGAAAATATTGAGGACGGCTACCTGACGAAAAAAGAATTGCTAAAGAGCTATCACGCTACCGGACGTTTCCTCCATATCGGAAGCCTGCAAGATATTTCCAAAAAGCAAAAGCTATTCGACTTTGCCGCAGCTATGACGTGGGCAAACAAAGTGGTGCTTCTCCTTAATCACCACAATATTCCGTTAGCTGACGACCCCAAGGCGAAGCGTTCTGCGCCTATGGCGAGGGGCAGGGACGGCACCCTGCTACCATCTCGGATGATCGTTTTCATGATGCAGGGCGAGGACGGCCTGCCGCACGCGAGCCTTTTCGAGCTGAAGGGCGCCGCTTTCGGCCACGCATAATCCACTCGTGGCCGTCGATCACCACTACATCGCCGATGCGGTAATCACGAACTATAACCGGCCTGTCACGCCGGCTGAGCGCTACATCTTGCTCTTGCTTTGTCATCGTTATCATCCCCGTGGCTTGACAAGAACAATTCATGAACATTCCTGCGGCAAGCTGACCTTTCTGATGCTTCGATCCTCGCTCGTAATCGGTTATGCGGGGCTTCACTGCTTGCCGGGCGGCGTCTCTTCGGCCAAGTGTCAGCCTTGCAACGAGGTTCGATGAATGTTCGCCGCCCGCCCTGCGCTTGGTGATCCGGCTGCGGAAGCGGCGCGGCTTCTCGGCCGGCTGGCGCTCGTCATCTTGATGATCTTGACGCCGGTGGCCGAGCTTTTCTCGCAAGGCGCGCTCTACGTCTTGCTGCCGGTAGGGGCGACGGTTCTTCTGATCGCGGGCTGGCTGTCGAGCGGCCACCGCGACCGCCATCTCGTTGCCCCTCTGTTAACGCCGATCGGTGTCACGGCGCTGTTTCTCGTCGTCTGGGCCGGCTTGTCGCTCATCTGGGCGCCGTTTCCCGACGAGGCGGCGTCGCGATTTGTGAGGGCGCTTGGCAGCGGCGTAGTCGTGTTGCTGGCTTGCGCTTTTCTGCCGGAGCGCACGAAGCCCTCGGATCTTTACCTTCTGCCGATCGGAGTAGCCGCCACCGCGATCGCAACCGTTTTCTTCGTGACGTTCGGGCTGCAATCCTTTGTAAATGCGCCGCATCCCAATTCGACCCTCGCGCAACGTTGTCTGATTACCGTCTCCCTCCTGCTTTGGCCGGCGCTCGGCGCGCTTGCCTTCCGGGAGCGCTGGCTGTTGGCGGTGTGTTTGGCCGTCGTCGTCAGCGTTGCGGCATTTACCGATTTCCTACAGATCGCGCTTGCCGCGATCGCGCTCGGCGCCGTCATCTATGCGATTGCGGTCACGGACGCGGTTCGGACCGCGCAAGTCCTGGCCGTCCTTTTCGCCGCGCTCGTGCTCCTCGCACCGATCTTCGCGGTTTCCACGCTGCGGATTGCCGATCTGGGGCAATTGCCGCACGCGGGGCCGGTTATCGCATTTGCCGATGTAGTCGTAGCGCAATGGCCGCGGCTGTTGACGGGCCACGGTCTCGGCATGGCGGGGCAGGCGGTCGAATTCGGCGCTCTGCCTGCCGATGCGCCGCACAGCATTCTCTTCACGATCTGGTACGAACTGGGGTTTCTCGGCGCCGCGGCGTTTGCCGTGCTTGGGGTGCGCGTGTTTCTCGCCGCCGGCCGTACCCCGCCGCACGTCGCGCCGCCGCTGCTGGCCGGGCTCATGGCCGGCCTCGTCATCGCTGTGTGGGGCACCGAGACGACGCAGCTCTGGTGGATGACGCTCAACGGACTCGACGCGATCGCCTTCGTTCTTCTCTATAAGACATCGCACGCCAAACGCCCGGCGGCGCCGATGCTGGAGGCAGAAGCAGATCAAGGGGACGAAAGCTGAGCTCGGTCGGCGATGCTGCGATCGCGCCGAAGCCTCAGACCGGCATGCCTTCGCCGTCGACCACCGGGGCGAGCGCCGCGGCTTCGGCATCCGTGAACAGACGGCTGCGGGTCAGGAAGCGGACGCTTTCCGGCGCTTCCAGCGAGAAACCCGAGCCGCGGCCGGGGACGACGTCGATCGTCAGATGCGTGTGCTTCCAATATTCGTACTGCGCCGCGCTCATGTAAAAAGTCGCGCCGCCGATCTCGCCGAGCTTCACGTCGCTTGGTCCGACGCGAAATTCGCCGCGCGGATAGCACATCGGCGAAGACCCGTCGCAGCAGCCGCCGGACTGGTG
Source organism: uncultured Alphaproteobacteria bacterium (assembly GCA_963697785.1). Taxonomy (GTDB): domain Bacteria; phylum Pseudomonadota; class Alphaproteobacteria; order Rhizobiales; family Beijerinckiaceae; genus Methylovirgula. Next base: position 453,546 of record OY969098.1, read on the forward strand.
GAACATTACCGGCCCGTGGACCGATTCGAGCTGCGCGATGAGATCGAGAGCTTTCTGGGTTGCGGCGACGCGCTCGGCCAAGAGCACCTCCGAACAGGATAACGGCCGCCAGGCGCGCCAGCGGCCGTTCTTGCCGATCCCTTTAGAAGAATCCGAGGGCCTTCGGGCTGTAGCTTACCAGCAAATTCTTCGTCTGCTGATAGTGATCGAGCATCATCTTATGCGTCTCGCGGCCGATGCCGGATTTTTTATAGCCGCCGAAGGCCGCGTGCGAGGGATAGAGGTGATAGCAGTTCGTCCAGACGCGTCCGGCTTGAATGCCGCGGCCCATGCGATAGGCGCGGTTGATATCGCGCGTCCATAGGCCGGCGCCAAGGCCGTAGAGCGTGTCATTGGCGAGCGAGAGCGCTTCCTCTTCCGTGTCGAAGGTCGTCACCGACACCACCGGCCCAAAGATTTCCTCCTGGAAGACGCGCATCTTGTTGTTGCCTTCGAGGATCGTAGGCTGGATGTAATAGCCTTCGGCGAGTTCTCCTTCGAGCTTGTTGCGCTCGCCCCCAACGAGAACTTTTGCACCTTCCTTCTTGCCGATGTCGATATAGGAGAGGATCTTCTCCATCTGATCGTTGGAGGCCTGCGCGCCGACCATCGTCTCGGGATCGAGCGGATGGCCTTGTTTCATTGTCTTCACGCGAGCAATCGCCCTCTCCATAAATCGGTCGTAGATCGATTTCTGGATCAAGGCGCGGCTCGGACAAGTACAGACTTCACCTTGATTGAAGGCGAACATCGCGAAGCCTTCGAGCGCTTTGTCGAAGAAGTCGTCGTTCTCGGCCATCACGTCGGCAAAGAAGATGTTCGGCGACTTGCCGCCGAGTTCGAGCGTCACGGGGATGATGTTCTCGGACGCATATTGCATGATGAGGCGGCCAGTCGTCGTCTCGCCGGTAAACGCCACCTTCGCGATGCGCTTGTTCTGCGCCAGCGGCTTGCCCGCCTCGACGCCAAACCCGTTGATGATGTTGAGTACGCCGGGCGGCAGGATGTCCGAAATCATGTCGGCGAACACCATGATGCTCATCGGCGTCTGCTCGGCGGGCTTCAAGACGACGCAATTGCCGGCGGCGAGCGCGGGGGCGAGCTTCCAGGCCGCCATGAGCAGCGGGAAGTTCCAGGGAATGATCTGCGCGACGACGCCGAGTGGCTCGTGGAAGTGATAGGCGACGGTGTCTTGATCGATCTCCGAGAGCGTGCCTTCCTGGGCCAGGATACAGCCGGCGAAATAGCGGAAATGATCGACGACGAGCGGCAGGTCAGCGGCGGTCGTTTCGCGGATCGGCTTGCCGTTGTCGACGGTTTCCGCGAGCGCCAGGAGGCTTAGTTTGCTCTCCACCCGGTCGGCAATCTTGTTTAGGAGCTTGGAGCGGGCCGCCGCGGAGGTCTTTGCCCAAGCCGGGCGCGCCGCATGCGCCGCGTCGAGCGCCAGTTCGACATCCTCGGCGGTCGAGCGCGCCACCTGACAGACCGGCTTGCCGGTGATGGGGCTCACATTGTCGAAATATTTGCCTTTGACGGGGGCGACCCATTTGCCGCCGATGAAGTTGTCGTAGCGCTCGCGCAGCGCCACCTGCTGTTTCAGTTCCGCGAGGCTTTTCGCAAGCATGACGTCCTCCCTGAGATACGAAGTTTTTTTAAGCGGCGATTATGGGGGCAGACGCGAGTCAGAGCAAACGTTCTCTCTTCCCGCGCAGCCCAAGCCGACGGTTCTGACGTTTGCCGAATGGGCGCGCGACGGCCGGCGCGAAAGCAACCGGGGCTTCTTTATATTCGTTTTAAACTAGCAACACTTGCTGCGCGCTTCTTTGGAACCCATATAAACTTTGCCGGTTCACTTGCTCTATTTCGGCTCGGCCACTAGAACCGTTTCCATTCGAGAGCCCATAAGAATTCGATTGCCCGAAATGATCGTCTGCTCCTGCAACAAGATCTCCGATGCCAAGATTAGGGATTCGCTCCAGAGCGAAACCTCGCCGCGTACGCCCGGTGCGGTTTACCGTTGCCTTGGATGCAGCCCCAACTGCGGGCGCTGCTATACCGCCGTGCAGTCGATCATCAAGGAGGCGCTCGGGCAGGCCGAAGATCCAACTCATCGGCATCCAGTTGCGCTCGACCAATTCAAAGAAGAATGGTCGACGGAAGCCGCGCATGGCTCCGGCACATGTCCGGCAGCTTGCGTGGGCTGCGCTGCAGCGCGCACCGACGCTTCCTGATTTACTGAGCTTCCGACAAGTTCAACTTTCTGGGCGAGGCGGCGCTGTTGCGCGATCGACCCGCCGCCCCTAGTCTGCCGCGGGGAGGGACGCGCCCTGCGAATGAGTTGGCGCGCGCCCGCATCACGGAGCGATTTTCATGAGGGGCGACGAGAGGGTCATCGAATATCTAAATCGCGGCCTGCGGAGCGAATTGACCGCCGTCAACCAATATTGGCTGCATTACCGCATCTTTGACAATTGGGGCTTTAAGGAACTCGCCAAGAAATGGCGGGAGGAATCGATCGAGGAGATGCATCACGCCGATCGTTTCGTCGACCGCATCCTTTTTCTCGAAGGTTTTCCCAACATGCAGGTCCTCGATCCCTTGCGGATCGGCCAAACGGTCGAGGAAATCCTTGCGGCCGATCTCGCCGCCGAGAACGACGCGCGCCGGCTTTATTCGGAGGCCGCCGAATATTGCCATTCGATCCGCGATTTTGTCTCGAAGGAACTCTTCGACCATCTTCTGAAGGACGAAGAAGGGCACATCGACTTTCTCGAGACGCAGCAGGAGCTCGTCCGCCAGGTGGGCGTCAGCCTTTATTCGCAGAAGCACATTGGCGAACTGAAGGACTAATCAGGGTGCCTTGACGATTTTTTGGCGCGGCGGCCCCATCAGCGCCGGCTGGAACAGCACCGCCGCGGCGAGCGTGGTGACGAGCGACATCGCCAGCAATTTGCCCATGCTCGACGTGCCCGGATGGTGCGAAAGCCACAGGCTGCCGAACGCCGTGGCGGTGGTCATGGCACTGAAGAAGACCGCGCGCGTCAGGCTCGATTGCAACAGGTTTGTCGTGCCCCCGCGCCAGGCCATTACGAAGTAAATCTTGAAGGCGACGCCCAATCCAAGCATCAGCGGCAACGCGATGATGTTGGCGAAGTTGAGCGGCATATCGATGAGCACCGTCAGCTCCAAAGTCACGAGCCCGGCGAGCAGCAAGGGCACCAAGGTCAAGAGCACGTCGGTGACGCGCCGCAGGACGAGATAGAGCAGGATGCTGATCGACACCAGCGCCGTAATGCCCGCCTGAATAAATGCCTTAACGATCGTGTGGCCGGACTCCTGCACTGCGACCGGTTCGCCTGTGGCGCCGGGCGCCACTCGTTCCACCGCCGTGGCGAATCGGCTCATGATGGCATTGCTATTTGGATCGCCTTTCGGCGAGACCTCGATCAAGGCCTGGCCGTTGGCGCTGATCCAATAGCGGCGCAGGCTTTCAGGAATATCGTCGAGTCCGGTCGGCTTGGCTTGCAGCGAATGGTGAAGAACGTCGAGCAACACCTGCAGGCCCGGCAACAGGACCACGCGCGCCGCCTGGCGTTTTTTCGCAGGTCCGACCGCCAATTGCCGCAGCAAACTCGCGAGCCGGCGGGCGTCTTCGGCACCTTTGCCCGAGAACTTCTGCGCCGTGGCGGAGAATTGATCGGCCGCCGTCTTCAAGGCGGCGACATCGTCGGCATCGGTCGGAGGACTGAGCGTTCTCTTCGCATCGAATAGCGGCAGCAGAATCGACGCCGCGCGCTGGATGATCGGCAGTTTTTGGTTTTGATCCGGAGGTACGAAGCTGGCGAGCGTCAGGGTCCGTGCGACCCCCGGCAATTGTTGCAACTTGGCTGTGATCGGTCCGGTCGCCTCGAGATTGGGAGCGAGAATATCGATTGTGTTCGCCTGCGTATCGGCACTCTTCTGCAGATCGAGGAGAGTTGCGACCGCCTCGGTCTTTTTGCTGCGCAGATCCAGCGGATTGAAGTCGAAGTGCAGATGCGCAAGCAGGGGAGTTCCGGCGAGCGCGACGCCGAGCGTGCAGATCACGACGGCGTGCCGATGCCGGCTCAAGAACTCGTCGATCGGCGCGAGGAACTTGTAGCCGACCGGTTCGTGCTCGGCCGGCGGTTTCAAGATGGTCAGCAGCGCCGGCAGGACGGTGACCGCGGTGAAGAAGGCGAGGATCATGCCGGTGCCGGCGATGAGCCCCAGTTCCGAAACGCCGCGATAGTCGGTCGGAAGGAATGAATAGAAGCCGCAGGTCGTCGCGGCGGCGGCGAGCGCCAGCGGCCGTCCCGCCTTTGCGGCGGCCATCCGCAGCGCTTTATGGAAGTCCGGATCGTCGTGCCGCTCCGCCCGATAGCGGACGCTGAACTGGATTGCGAAATCGACGCCGATCCCGACGAAGAGGACCGCGAAGGCCACCGAAATGAGATTGAACGCTTTCACCATGATGAGACCGAGCGCCGCCGTCGCGCAAAGTCCGAAGGTCACGCACAGCGCCACCGCGACAACGATGCGCAGCGATCGCAACGCGCACCAAATGATCGCCAACACGACGAGCGCCATAATCGTGCCGTTGAGGCCGGAGCCTTCCCGCACGGTCGCATATTCCTCGTCGGCGAGCGGAACGGAGCCGGTAAGCCGAACGGTGACTCCGTTTCCGGTGCTGAGGCCCAGGTCGCGGGCGCTTTGCCGGATGAAGTTGGAGGGAATGCGTCCCGGTTCGAGCGCGGCGTAGTTGAGAATCGGTTTGACCAACAGGAAATGTCGCAATTCCTGCTCGGTCGGCTTCTCGCCCGTGAACAGCGCGTTCCAGGAGAAGAATGTTTGACGGCCGCTCAAAGCACCGTCGAGCGCCGCGGAAAGCGAGACGATCGGCCGGTCGAAATCATCGAACGTGCCGGCGTTCGAGCGCACGCCCCGGTTAATGAAGGAAAATGCTTGTGCCACGCCGCGCAGCGTCGGATCGGAGCTGAGCACCGCCAGAAAAGGTTCGGCCCGAAGCAGGCCGCCGACGGTGCGCTGAACGTCGGCAACGGGCTGGAATAGGAGCGCGTTCTGTTCGAAATATGGCCCGGTATCGGGTTGGTTGACCGTCTCGAAAAGATCGCGTCTCGCCCGCAGCTTGGCCGCCAGCGCCGTGGTGGCACTTCCGGCAAGTTCGGGCGTTACTCCGTCGATGACGACGACGATTTCCTCGTTACGCTGGGGAAACGCCTTGTCGAGCGCCGCGAGCCGCTGCCGCCAAGGCAATTTCATCGAAAGATAGTCGTTGGTATTGGCGTTGATGGCGAAATGCGTCGCGGTGTAATAGGCGCTCGCGCCGCTCACCAGCACGGCGATTGCGACCACGAGCCACGCCAACCGCGAACACAGGCTGACGAGCCCGACAATGGCTCTGCCAATCCATCCGATCTTAGGGAGTTGAGCGGGCTTTGCCGCGCTCTCGAACCTGGAGTCCATGTATCGCCGTATCTATCGAGGGAAACTGTGGCAACTTTGCAAGAGTTTCGTTGTTTCGGGATAATGGAGCAATTTTGAGATAGCAAATTTGCGTCTTACGGCGTTAACTGAACCGATCTGCAGCTATATTAGGCAGTTTGACGTTCCCTGTCCGGCCGTTACAAAGGTCGGCAGCCGAGAAAAAGTGGACTTCGTCTTGCTGTGCATGGTTCAGAACGTAAGATACTTGAGGTTTCTATGGCGGTGATCTTGGCGCAACCGCGCGGCTTTCCCACCGGCATGGTCCGTGCCTTTACTACCGTCGCGCCGGCCCTCGGCAAATACCGGGCGCCGGTCCCCGTGCGCCCCGAGATAGTGCGCAACGCTCACCTAGTCGAGCGGAAGAAGGCCAAAGGCGCCCGGCATGTCGAAGATTTGACGGAAATTCCTTGCGGTGCACCAAGTGTCGCCCCGGGCATTTCTCGCGCCCTCGAAGCCGAGGCCGCGGACCTGGAACGGCTGGTTCTCGCTGCCAGTTCTCGGTCGGCTGAGGTTCATCCGCACGGCGTAGGACACCCTGAAGTTGCAAGAACCTTAGGCCGCATCCATGAGCCGGTCGATCTGGCTGAGTTGGAAGAAGATGTCGCGGCGCTTAAGCTTGCCCCCGACACACGGCTTGCCTATGTGACGCAGGCGATATGGGGCATCGAGCCTATCAAGCTGATCGTTATGGCGCGCAAACGGCGGTTTTCTGACGTTCTCGGAGCAAAGACGAAGAACCTTTGCTTTACGACGCAAAAACCGGCGGGCGCCGGCGTTCGCGGAAACTAAATTCCGCTTGCCGTCCACTTATTGACGGGTGAGCAGGCAATAAGGAGCCGGTGTTCATGGGTATTCCGATCCTGCAGATGGCGCAAATCGGCGCGTACGTGGTCCGCCAGAAGCTGAAAAGGCGAAAGCGCTATCCGCTGGTGCTCATGCTTGAGCCGTTGTTCCGCTGCAATCTAGCCTGCGCCGGATGTGGCAAGATCGATTATCCCGATCCCATCCTCAACCAGCGCCTGCCGCTCGACGAGTGCCTGCATGCGATGGACGAATGCGGCGCGCCGGTCGTGGTGATCGCCGGCGGCGAGCCGCTGCTGCACAAGGAACTGCCGGAAATCGTCAAGGGCGCCATCGCGCGACGCAAGTTCGTCACAGTCTGCACCAATGCGCTGCTTCTCGAGAAGCTGATCGATCGGTTCGAACCCAACCGCTATTTCAACTGGTCGATCCATCTCGACGGCGATCAGGAGATGCACGACCGCTCGGTTTGCCAAAAGGGCGTCTATGATCGGGCCATCGCGGCAATCAAGCTCGTGAAGGAACGCGGTTACCGGGTGACCATCAACTGCACGCTGTTCAACGATGCAGATCCCGCCCAGGTCGCCAATTTCTTCGACAGCCTCGAAGGGTTCGGCCTCGACGGCATAACCGTTTCGCCCGGCTATGCCTATGAGCGGGCGCCCGACCAGAAACATTTCCTCAATCGCGGCAAGACGAAGCAATTGTTCCGCGACATCTTCCAGGCTGGCAAAGGCGGCAAGAAATGGCCGTTCTATCAGTCCATGCTGTTCCTCGATTTCCTGGCCGGCAACCGCACCTACGAATGCACGCCTTGGGGCAATCCGACGCGTACCGTATTCGGCTGGCAGCGGCCCTGCTATCTGCTCGGGGAAGGCTATGCCCAGACGTTTGCCGAACTGATGGATACGACCGCCTGGGATACCTACGGCGTCGGCAAATACGAGAAATGCGCCGACTGCATGGTGCATTGCGGATTCGAGGCGACGGCGGTTTCCGAGTCCTTCGCCCGTCCATGGCAGGCGCTAGCGGTCTCCTTGCGCGGCATCCGCACGCAAGGACCGATGTCGGAGGATATCCCGTTAGACGGGCAGCGACCCGCCCAGTACGTCTTCGCACGGCACGTCGAGCATAAGCTCGCCGAAATCAAGGAAACCGAAACCGCCAGCAACCATCTCTCGGCCGCGGAATAGCGCATCGAAAGCGGCTTTCGCGTCGAGAGCCGTGCGGAAGAGATGCGGGATCTGGCGCGGTTCGCTGAGCACCGAGCGCATCACGCGGCCGACCGCGAGTTCGCCGTCGCGGCGCACCCCGACGAGGGCCGCGGGCGGCAATTGCCGCTCCGCCGGGTCGGCCACGACTCGGAATGCGGCAAATGGCAGATGATGCGCGGCGGCGACGCGCGCCGCGATATGCGACTCCGTATCGGCGGCGACGGCGCGGGTCGCTACGTGGAGCGCCCGTTTTCCGGAGGGATGGGTGACCGGCAGATCGATGCCGGCCATGTCGACGATTGGCACGTCGCCGAGCGCCTTGGCGAGCCGTTGCGACCAGCCCCGATGGCATTCGAAATATTCTGCATCTTCGGCGACGATCCCGCGCGCCACGAGCGGGGTGCCGGGCCGTACGCCCGGCGCAAGCCCGCCGGCGATCCCGAAGCTGACGATGCCCGAGACATCGCCGCGCATCGCCGTTTCCAACTGCGCTTTGAGGTAGGCGCTGTCGCCGCCGCCGGTCACGACGCGAATATCCGAGCCCGCGGCGAGTCGCGCTTCCGCCGCCAAGCCGGTGACGGCGAGAATTTTGCCGGACCCTACATCCCGAGCGCGACCGCGTTGTGATTGGCGCGCTTCAAGTTCCTGAAACGCGCCATCGCCCAAAGCGGGAAGAACTTCGAATATCCATGATAACGCAGGTAGAACACACGCGGAAACCCAGTTCCGGTGAATTGTTCCTCGTTCCAAGACCCGTCCCCCCTCTGCGTGCCGAGCAGATATCGGATCCCCCGATCTACCGCTGGGTCGTCGATCTGGCCGGCAGCCAGCAAGCCAAGCAATGCCCATGCCGTTTGCGAAGCAGTGCTCGGTGCCCGTTCACACCCTTTGTAATCGAGCGCGTAACTTTCGCCACCTTCCCCCCAACCGCCGTCCTCGTTCTGAACAGCTTTCAGCCAGGCAACCGCCCTTTTGATGGCATCGCTCTCATGGTCGATCCCGGCCGCGTTCAGCGCGCAGAGGGCAGACCAAGTCCCGTAGATGTAATTGATACCCCATCGTCCGTACCAACTGCCGTCCTTTTCTTGCTCTTTCAGGAGAAAATTGATCGCTCGGGCGAAATCCGGGTTGGCCTCTCGCCTCTCGCCGAGCTGGGCCAGCATACAAAGACAACGCGCCGTTAGATCCGAGGTCGGCGGGTCGAGCAGGGCGCCGTGGTCGGCGAAGGGAATGTAGTTGAGGTAATCGACGTTGTTGTCGGCATCGAAGGCGCCATAGCCGCCGTTCTTGCTCTGCATGCCCTCAATCCACTCCCTGCCGCGGGCAATTGCCGTCGTATAATCGGCGCCGGCCGTGAGGCCCATGGCGCGGGCGCGATCCATCGCGAGCACGATGACCGCGGTATCGTCGAGATCGGGATAATAGGGGTTGACGTATTGAAAGGCCCACCCTCCCGGCCGGGTGTCGGGCCGCGTCCAACCCCAATCTCCGACGAAATCGAGGACCTGGAGCGGTTTCAACCAGGCGAGCGCCCTGCCGACCTCGCTAGCAAACGAGTGGCCGCCAGCTTCCATCAAGGCATGCGCCGTCAGCGCCGTATCCCAGAGCGGCGAGAAACAGGGCTGGCAATAGGCTTCGGTCTCTTTGACGAACAGCAGCCTTTCGATCGCCTTGCAGGCCCAAAGGTAATTGGGATCATCGTGCGGGTAGCCGAGCACGTCGTACATCAGCGCCGAATTGACGATCGCCGGCCAGATCGCGCCGATCCCGTCTTCGCCATTCAACCTCTCGGTCACGTAGGCCACCGCCTTGTCGACGGCGCGTTTGCGCACGCGCTTGGGAAATAACGGCTCGATCGCCCGCAGCGCCTTGTCGATGCCGCGAAACAGCGAGGTCCAAGGCCATTTCTTATGCGGCGTATCCGGCCAGTGGCGGACTTCCTCCGGCGGCAGGACGAAGAGTTCGTCCAAGGTGATGTTCTTCGGATTGCGCGCCTTGGCACGCAAGCTCATGACGACCATGAGCGGTACGAGAACGGTACGCGCCCAATACGAAATCTTCGAAATATGGAAGGGGAACCATTGCGGGAGGAGGATGAGTTCGACCGGCATTACCGGCACCGCGCGCCACGGCACAAATCCATAGGCGGCGAGCATACAGCGGGTGAAGACGTTCGACTGGGCCGCTCCACCATGGGCGAGAATTGCCTCTCGAGCCCGCCGCATATGCGGCGCATCGGGAGAGTCGCCGAGGATCTTCAGAGCAAAATAGGCCTTCACCGTCGAACTCACGTTGAACGCGCCGCCGTAAAAAAGCGGCCAGCCGCCGTGTTCGGCCTGGGTGCGTCGGATGTACTTGCCGATCTTGATTGCCACCTCCGGCGCGATCGGTTCGCCGAGATGATTGTGGAAGAGAATGTATTCGGCGGAGATCGAAACATCCGCCTCCAATTCGAATACGAAATGTCCGTCCTCGCGCTGCGCGGCGAGGACTGCTTTCGCGGCGGCCTCTACCGCGTTGTCGAGGTCGGCCAGAGGCGGCATCCGCGGCTTCTCGCAAACAGCTTGATTCTCCATCATGCAAGCCCAATCATTTTGCAAATCCACCTCTATGCACTGTGAAGAAAGGCCGCGGCGGCGGTGAAGCCGGAGCGGATGGCGCCTTCGATCGTTGCCGGCAGCCCGGTCGCCGTCCAATCTCCGGCAAGCAGCAGATTGGCGAATTCCGTCCGGGCTTGCGGTCGCGCCACTTCATCCTCGACAGTCGCGGCGAAGGTGGCGCGTTTCTCCTTGATGATTTGCCATGCGGGCAGCGGCCGCGCAATCTGTATCGCCTGTGCCACATCCGACCAAATTCTTGCCGCAAGTTCCTCACGTGGCAGATCAATGAGACGATCCGCCGCGCTGATCGTTACCGAGACCCTGTCGGGAAAGGCGAACAGCCATTCAATTGTTCCATGGATCACACCGAGAATCGGGGGACAATCGGGCGGAGGGGCGATCTTGAAATGGCCGTTCACGATCGCGCGATAGGCCTGCGGCGTCGAAAGCCCGGGCAACAAAGAAGCGGCGACCGTCGCGGGTACGGCGAGGATCACGCAATCGCCGGCTGCGACCTCGATCCGTTCGCTCCCGAAGCCGAGAGCGTTCACCCGATGATCTCCCAACTCCAATACCGAGAGGCGGCGTTCGAATGCAACTTCGACGCCCTTCGCTTTCAGGCAACGCAGCGCCGGAGCCACGAAAGCCTCCGAAAGGCCGTTCGCCGCAATCAGCGGGCGGCACGCCTTGCCGCCTTTGGCGAGCGTCTCGCGGAGGATCGTGGCGGCGAGACTCGCGGCTCCTTCTTCCGGCGCGGTGTTGAGCGCGGCGAGGAAGAACGGACGCCAGAGCCGCTCGTAGACGAGGCCATGGCACGGCATGGCGGCTTGGATCGACGTTGCTTTCGGAGCGCGCAGAAGACCGAGGACGCCGAGATAATCGCGGGCGCGCGTTCCCGGCACGCGCCGCGGCGGCTGCAAAATCCACCAAGGGATCGGGCCGTCGTTCGGCCGCAAGACCCAGCGTTCGTTCGAAGCAAGATCGACATAGGAAAATTCGGCGCTCGCCGGACCTTTGAGCTGATCCTCGGCGCCGATCTCGCGCAGAAACGAAAGTGCGGCGCAGTTGCCCGACAACAGCAAATGATTGCCGTTGTCGATCATCATATCGAGCGCGCTATCGAAATACGAACGGCAGCGTCCGCCTGCCTGCGGCGCCGCCTCGTACAATGCGATGCGCCGCGAACCGTCCGCGAGGCGCAGCGCCGCGGCGAGGCCCGCGAGGCCCGCGCCGATGATGTGGATCTTCGCTTGCGGCATCAGAAAAAGCCGTGGCGCAGCAGAGCGAGCAGCATGCGCCGCTTCGGCACTCGCACTTTGCTGCGCGGCGGCGCAAAGCCGCGCGCCGCGACGGCGGCGAGAATCGCCTGGTAGACTTCGCCCATCAGCCGTGGCGCGCGTACGCTCGGGCGCGGGCATCGCGCCATGATGTTTGCAGCCTCCACAAAATATTCGCGCGCCCGCGCGATGACCGGCGCGCAGGCCTCGCCGAGGCGAGGATCGGCAAGCACGTCGCGCGGCGTAGTCGCAGTAATACCCGCCGCCAGCAGCGCTTCGCGGGGCAGATAGAGGCGTGACATCGCGCCGTCCTCGTCGAGGTCGCGCAGGACGTTGGTGAGCTGAAAGGCGCGGCCGAGATGATGGGCAAGAAGAGGACCTTCGATCTTTGGCACGCCGAAGACGCGGACTGATAGCCGTCCGACCGCGCTCGCAACGCGGTCGCAATAAAGATCGAGCGTCGCCCAGTCGGGCGCCTGAATGTCGGCGACGACGTCCATCTCCATGCCGTCGATAACGGCGAAGAAATCGTCGCGCTCGAGATCGAAGGCGCGGATCGCCTCGCTGAGGCCGGCAAGCTGCGCCGGTGGTTGCTTGCCGGCGCAAAGCGCCGCGATATCGGTGCGCCAACCGTCCAGTGCGGCGCGGCGCGGCGCAATCTCGCCGCCCTCGTCGGCAATATCGTCCACGGCGCGGCAGAAGGCGTAGATCTCGAACATCGCCTCGCGTTGTTTGCGCGGCAGAATGCGCATGGCGGTATAAAACGAGCTGCCGCTCGCGCGCGCCCGCGCAGTTGATGCCGATGCCGCCGAAAGACTCATGCGTCCCTCGTAGCGTGGGCGGCGCTAGCGCGGCGGCCGCGCTCGATCAGGCTGGCACCGGCGCCGAGGAACATGCACGCGAGAAAGCCGGGCTTCGTCAGATGCACCCGCTCGCTTAACGGATCGCGCTGCATTAGCAGGCCGACAAGTCTTTGCGCGAGCCGCGCGATGACCGCGGTCTCCAGACCGAGCCGAAGATCGCGCACCTGGCGCGGCAATTCGGTGCCCTTGCGAACCAGCAACTCGGTTCGGGCCGCCAGATGGTGCAGCGAGGCGATGAGCGCAGGCGAAGCGCTGTTCGCGCCAAGCTCGGCCACCTCGGCCCCGTCCTTTGCCAGCATGTCGAGCGGAACGTAGACGCGATCGAGATTGCGGTAATCGGCGCCGCAATCCTGGATGTGGTTGATGATCTGCAGCGCCGAGCAAAGCGCGTCGTTGGCCGGCCAAGTGCTTTCGCTCTCGCCGTGCACGTCGAGCACGAAACGTCCGACCGGCGCCGCCGAGAACGCACAATAGTGCATGAGCTCGTCGAAGTTCGCGTAGCGCTGCTTGACCGCGTCCATGCGGAAAGCGTCGAGCAGATCCTGGGCGTGGCGCGGCGTAAGGCGGCGCGCCTCGAGCGCGGCGCGAAGCGGCCGGGCGGCCGGGACGTCGTCGCGTTTGCCGAGCAGCGCGGCCCCGAACCGGTCGAGCCCGTCAAGCTTTTCCTGCGGGCGCAGCGTAGGGCTGTCGGCGATGTCGTCGGCACCCCGCACGAAATAATAGAAGGCACGCACCACCGGCCGGTGGCGGGAAGCGATGAGCCGCGAGGCGACGGGAAAGTTCTCGTCACGATGCGTTTTCGTCAAAGCCACCTCGCCGCTCATTGCAGATATCCGTGTTGTCCGAACCAGGCCAGCGCATCCGCCAGGCCTTGCGCATAGGGCCTGGCGCGAAACCCGAGGTCGCGTTCCGCCTTGGCGGAAGAAAAGAACATCCGGTATTCCGACATCCGCAAACCGTCGCGCGTTAGAAAAGGCTCGCGGTGGGTTAGGCGCGCTTTCGCCTCGGCGAGGAAGGCCAAGGGGTAGAGAATACCGCGTGGCACGCGAATCCGGGGCGCCCGGCGGCCGCTGAGCGCGGCGATATTGGCAAGCATCGCAGCTAAGCTCACGTTTTGACCACCAAGAATATAGTGTTCGCCAATCTGTCCATGTTGCAATGCAGCAATATGGCCTTCGGCCACGTCATCGACATGGACGAGATTGAGGCCGGTGTCCACATAGCCGGGCATGCGTCCGCGCGCGGCTTCGATGATGATGCGGCCGGTCGGCGTCGGCTTGATGTCGCGCGGGCCGATTGGCGTCGAGGGATGAACGATGACGGCTGGCAACCGTTCCGCGGCGATCATCGCGGTGACGATCTGTTCCGCCAGGATCTTGCTCTTCTTGTACGCGCCGATCGCGTGTTCGACGCGCAAGGGTTTCGTTTCGTCGACGCTGTCGCCCGTTTTCGATGCGGAGAGCGTCGCGACGCTGCTCGTATAGACGACCCGTTCGACGCCGGCTTTCAACGCGGCCTGCATCATGGTGCGCGTGCCGTCGCAATTGGCGCGCAGAATGTCGTTTGGATCGGGCGCCCAGAGCCGATAATCGGCGGCGACGTGCATCACGAAACGCGCTTCGGCGATTGCGCGGGCGACGAAGTCGGAATCGCACATGTCGCCCTCGGCGATCTCGACGTCGAGCCCCGCGAGGTTTGCCCGCGGACTCGTAGGGCGCACCAGGGCGCGGACTCGAAAGCCCGCCGCGATCAGCGCGCGGGCCACGGCCGATCCGACAAAACCCGCGGCTCCGGTAATCAATATTCTGTCGTCGGCCACGCCGGTTCCCAAAAGTGCCTAAAATGCGTCGCAAGCGGCGCCATACCATTCCTCTGGCGCGACCAGCAACCGCACAGCGGCGCGAGGCGAGGCGTGATTCGGCGAAGTCCAGGCTCGAGCCGCGTCCGCAATCCGCACGTTTCACCCCGGCTTGCGATGCCGCGAAGAGAGAGACGATTTTCTAGCCTCGGCGAAGGATAACGTTTAAAGGCATTGCAATGCCCGCCCGCGCTGCCCTGCAAAGCGAAGAAGAAGCGGCCAAACGCCGCCCCTCCGCGCGTGCTTTATTGACGCTTGTCCCTTACGTCTCGCGCTACAAGCTGCGCATCGCCGGCGCGCTTCTGGCGCTGACGGTCGCCGCCGGCGCGACCCTGGTCGTACCGCTCGCGGTGCGGTTCATGATCGATAACGGCTTCTCGACGCAGAGCGCGGGAACCGTCAATCGCTATTTCGCCGCGATGGTGATCGTGGTGGCGGTGCTCGCGCTGGCATCGGGTTGCCGCTACTACCTCGTCATGACGCTCGGCGAGCGCGTCGTGGCGGATCTGCGCGCCCACGTCTTCCGGCATCTCTCGGGGCTCGACGCGGCGTTCTTCGATTCGGCGCGAACCGGCGAGCTCGTGTCGCGGCTCACCGCCGACACGACGCAGCTCAAGTCAGCGTTCGGCGCATCGGCCTCGATCGCGCTGCGCAACTTCTTCATGTTCGTCGGCGCCGTCGCGTTGATGATCTATACGAGCCCGCAGCTTTCGGCTTTGGTGCTGATCGCAATTCCGGTGATCGTATTGCCGCTCTATGCGGCCGGACGCGCGGTACGCAAACGCTCGCGCGCCGCGCAGGATACGCTCGCCGAAGCGACTGCCTACGCGGCGGAAAATCTCGGTGCCGTGCGCGTCATGCAGGCGTTCGGAGCGGAAGCGACGACCAACGCGCGCTTTTCCGCCGCGGTCGAGAACTCCTATGAGGCGGCGCGCGCCGCCACCGGCGCCCGCGCCTTCGTCACTGCGGGCGCGATCTTCCTGGCCTTTGCGAGCGTCGTCGTGGTTCTCTGGCTCGGCGCGCAGGATGTGCTCGCCGGACACATGACCGGCGGGTTGCTGTCGCAATTCGTTCTCTACGCGGTGCTCGCCGCAGGCGCTCTCGGCGAATTGAGCCAGGTGTGGAGCGAAATTGCCGCGGCGGCGGGCGCCGCCGGCCGGATCGGCGAATTGCTCGCGATCGCGCCCAAAATCGTCGCGCCCACGTCTCCCGTGCCGCTGCCGCGGCCGGCGCGCGGCGAGATCGCCTTCGAACACGTCGAGTTCGCTTATCCAAGCCGGCCCGACGTTTCGGCGGTGCACGACCTTTCCTTCAAAGTAGCCCCCGGCGAGACGCTCGCCGTCGTCGGTCCGTCCGGCGCCGGCAAGTCGACGCTCTTTCATCTGCTGCTGCGCTTCTACGATCCGCCGCGTGGCCGCATTCTGCTCGACGGCGTCGATATCAAGTCGGTTGATCCGGTGGAACTGCGCCGCCGTATCGCCTACGTGCCGCAGGATCCGGTGGTCTTTGCCGCCTCCCTCGCCGACAACGTCCGCTATGGATCGCCGCGGGCAACCGACGCGGCGGTGCGCGACGCGGCGCGCCGGGCAGCGGCGCACGACTTCATCGAGGCGACCGCGGCGGGATATGCAACGGTGATCGGTGAGCGCGGCGTCACGCTCTCGGGCGGCGAGCGCCAGCGGCTCGCCGTCGCGCGTGCGATCCTGCGCTCGGCGCCGGTGCTTTTGCTCGACGAGGCGACCTCCTCGCTCGACGCCGAGAGCGAGATTCTTGTGCAGGGCGCGCTTGAGGAATTAAAATCGGGCCGCACCACGCTCGTCATCGCGCACCGGCTCGCGACCGTGCTTTCCGCCGACCGCATCCTCGTGATGGATGAAGGCCGTATCCTCGAAGAGGGCACGCACGCCAAGCTCGTCGCCAAGGATGGGCTCTATGCCCGCCTGGCACGGCTGCAGTTCGACGTCGGGGCGGTCGCTTTGCACGATCGCAGCGCGGCAGAATAAAAGATATAATTCTTTCGACGCACCCGGCTGATCCGCTCCGTCCCATCCGCAAAGCTGCCCTTGTCCCCTATCATCTCCATCAACCACCTCTCGAAGACCTACGCCGGAGGCCATACGGCGCTGCGTGACATCAGCCTCGACATCCGTCGTGGCGAGATTTTTGCGCTGCTTGGACGAAACGGCGCGGGCAAGACGACGCTGATCAACATCGTCTGCGGCATCGTCACCGCGAGCTCCGGTAGCGTCAGCGCCGACGGGCACGACATCGTGCGCGATTATCGCGCGGCGCGTTCAATGATCGGCCTCGTGCCGCAGGAGCTTACGATCGATTTCTTCGAGACCGTGTGGGCGACGGTCAGTCTCAGCCGTGGCATGTTTGGCAAGAAGCCGAACGCAGCCTACATCGAGAAGCTGCTGCGCGAGCTCTCGCTCTGGGATCGGAAGCATAGCCAAGTCCGAACGCTATCGGGTGGCATGAAGCGTCGAGTGATGATCGCCAAGGCACTTTCGCACGAACCGCGGATCCTATTCCTCGACGAGCCCACTGCGGGCGTCGACGTAGAATTGCGCCGCGATATGTGGCAGCTGGTGCAAAAGCTGCGCGATTCCGGCACGACCATTATTCTAACGACTCACTATCTCGAGGAAGCCGAGGAGATGGCCGATCGCGTCGGGGTTATCGACGAAGGCGATTTGATCCTTGTTGAGGACAAAAAGACTCTGATGCGAAAACTCGGCAAGAAGCGGCTGACGCTCACCCTCAGCGCACCGCTCGCGGAAGTTCCCACCGCTTTGGCGGCGCACCGGCTGAGTTTATCGGCTGATGGGGAAGAGCTTGTCTACGCTTATGGCGAGAACTGTGCAGGTGGCGGCGTTGCCTTGCTGCTTGCCGACCTCGCTGCCGCGGGCGTCGCGGTGAAGGACCTTCGCAGTGACGAAAGCTCGCTCGAAGATATTTTCGTGAGCCTTATTCGGAGGACGCCATGAACTTCTACGCGATCCGGGCGATCTACGGTTACGAGATGGCGCGAACGCGGCGCACGTTGCTGCAAAGCATCGTCTCGCCGGTACTATCAACGTCGCTTTATTTCGTGGTCTTCGGCTCGGCGATCGGCTCGCGCATTTCGCATGTCGGCGGGGTGAGTTACGGCGCCTTCATCGTGCCGGGCCTCATCATGCTGGGACTACTGACGCAGAGCATTTCGAACGCGTCCTTCGGCATTTATTTCCCGCGCTTCGTCGGCACGATCTACGAAATCCTGTCGGCGCCAATTTCGGCGGTCGAGATCGTCATTGCCTATGTCGGCGCCGCGGCGACGAAATCGGTCGTTCTCGGCCTGATAACGCTTGCCACCGCCGCCGTATTCGTCGACCTCCGTATCATCCACCCGTTCTGGATGTTGGCTTTTTTGGTCTTGACCTCCATCACCTTTAGCCTGTTCGGCTTCGTGATCGGCATATGGGCCGACAGTTTCGAGAAGCTGCAACTGATTCCGCTTCTCATCGTGACGCCGCTGACCTTCCTAGGCGGCAGTTTCTATTCAATCGACATGCTGCCGCCGCTATGGCGCAACATCACGTTATTCAACCCGGTGGTCTATCTCATCAGCGGCTTCCGCTGGAGTTTTTATGGGATATCGGATGTGGGCGTCGTCGTTAGCCTCGGCATGACCTTCGTGTTCTTGTGTGCATGCCTCGCCGTCATCGTCTGGATTTTCAAGACAGGCTATCGCCTGAAGACGTGAGGAGTGATGGGCTTCAAATGCGGCATCGTCGGCCTGCCGAACGTTGGCAAATCGACGCTCTTCAATGCGCTGACGCAAACGGCGGCGGCGCAGGCGGCGAACTATCCGTTTTGCACCATCGAGCCGAACGTCGGCGATGTGGCGGTGCCCGACCCGCGGCTTGAGAAGCTCGCGGCGATCGCCCATTCGAAAGAGATCATCCCGACGCGGCTTACCTTCGTCGATATCGCAGGCCTCGTGCGCGGCGCTTCGAAAGGCGAGGGGCTCGGTAACCAGTTTCTGGCCAACATCCGCGAATGCGACGCGATCGCGCATGTGGTGCGCTGTTTCGAAGACTCGGAGGTCACGCACGTGACGGGCAAGATCGCGCCGCTCGACGATATCGAAACGGTGGAAACCGAATTAATGCTCGCCGATCTCGAAAGCCTCGAAAAGCGCGTCGTCGCGGTGGAGAAAAAGGCGAAGGGCGGCGACAAAGAGGCTAAGGAGGCGTTCGGCCTGATGCAGCGTTGCCTCGACAAGCTGCGCGACGGCGAGCCGGCGCAACTCGTTGAGGTGAAGCCCGAGGAGCGAAAGGCATTCGCCGGACTTGGCCTGCTGACCACCAAGCCCGTCCTCTATGTCTGCAACGTCGAAGAAGCATCTGCCGAGCGTGGCAATCGATTTTCGGGCGAAGTCGCGGCGCGAGCGACGGAGGAGGGCGCCGGCGCGGTGGTCGTTTCGGCACGGATTGAAAGCGAGATCGCGCTGCTGCCCCCCGGCGAGCAGAAGGAGTTTCTCGAAGCGGTTGGTCTCACCGAGCCCGGCCTCAACCGCGTCATCCGCGCCGGCTACCGGCTCTTGGGCCTCATCACCTTCTTCACCGCCGGGCCGAAGGAGACGCGCGCCTGGACGGTGCCGGTCGGCACCAAAGCGCCGCAGGCGGCGGGCGTCATTCACACGGATTTCGAAAAAGGCTTCATCCGCGCCGAGGTCATTGCCTACGACGATTACGTCGCGGCGCGCGGCGAAGCAGGGGCGCGCGAGGCGGGCACGTTCCGGCTCGAAGGCAAGGACTATGTCATCGCCGACGGCGACGTGATGCATTTTCGGTTTGCGAATTAAGGGCGATGGTGGGACCTAGGCGACGTCATGAAGTATCAGGTCAGAAAATTCAGGAGCCTGAAAATGTGTCTGAAGGAACTCGAACCATTTATCAGAAATGGTGAGCATCTTCAAACCGGAAAGCCCTTTAAGCAGTTTGGAGGGTTACGTTCCCGTGAGCTATTGGCGAACTGGCTGATATGTGTCGCATACAACTTCGCGATCAACGCTGATCGGCTGGTGTTCACTAGCGACCCACTCGGTGGCGATGGGATCATTTGCGACAGCGTGGCGGAAAAAACGTGGCCGACGGAGCACGTCTTGGTGCCGAGGGCTCACGATGGCGGAGATGAGGATTTTGAGGCGCTGATTTTGCGGGCGATAGCGTTTAAACAGCGCAAAGGCGGAACGTCCTATGCCTCGGGGAAAACTCTCGTGGTGTTCTTAAACACGAAGGGGAAAAGGTGGTTTCCAAATAAGGTCGCCAAGCAGTTGCCCGCGCTGTACTTTGGAGCAGTATGGGTGGTAGGCCTGCAACGCTCGCGAGCGGACAGATATGTCTATGGCGTAACGCTATTGGATTTGAGCGGGGGCAACGCCCCGACCTGGCTGGTGCACATCGGGAAGGATTTCGATGCATGGACGGTAGAGCCAATTCAGTGAGCAGAGCTCACCAGCTTTCAGGCGCAGCGCTTAAACTCGCGTCCTAGCGCGAGATAGCCCTCACTGCCCCTCCACATGCTCCCGTAGCGACGCGAGGTGCTCGTTGTTCTTGAACTGGATCATCACGAACTCGGTGAGGATGCGCGCCGCCAGCAGGCCGACAACCGTGCCGATGATCGAACAGATGAGCCAGGCGATGCCGGGCAGCAGCGAATAGGCCATCGCCGCGAACGCGGCCAAAATGTTGATGATCCCGAAAATAGCGATCAGCGCGACCAGCAGCAGATAAAAAGTGCGGATGATCGATGGCGTGAGATAACGCTCCAACGTCAGAAAATCTCGCAGGCTCGGCATCGTCCCCTCGGCGGTTGGTTTCGCTGGCGTTTTCGCTATTGTAAAGGAATGCCGCGCGCGCGAACAGCCGGTAGTCGAGAGCACATGCGAAGAAATGCAGGGTGGATTTTTCTCGGCGTCGCAATGTTTTCGCCGCCGCTGCAAGCTGCGCCGCAATGGCCGGATACGTTCGTAGGCCGCCTCGAAGCGCTGACACT
Source organism: uncultured Alphaproteobacteria bacterium (assembly GCA_963697785.1). Lineage (GTDB taxonomy): Bacteria > Pseudomonadota > Alphaproteobacteria > Rhizobiales > Beijerinckiaceae > Methylovirgula. The sequence continues at coordinate 473,769 of OY969098.1, forward strand.
GGTCGAGACTCTAAACGCGAATTTACTAGCCAGCAGCAGCGCCACGCAAACGCTCGAGACCTGGTGCGCGGCGCACCATATGGCGAAGGACGCGACGCTCTATGCGCATCTCAAGCGCGGCGTGCAAAAGCCGCTTCCCACCGCCGAACGTGCCCGGCTCGAAATCGGCCCTGAGGAGCCCGTTATTTACCGGCGCGTCGATCTCGCCTGTGGCAGCCATGTTCTGTCGCGCGCCGACAACTGGTATGTGCCGAGCCGCCTCACGCCGGCGATGGACAAGGAGCTGACCTCGACCGACATTCCTTTCGGCCGTGCCATACGCGATCTGCACCCGCGACGGCAGACGTTCGCCGTCACAATTCTCTGGCATCCGCTGCCGGTTGGATGGGAGACGGCGCCCACGCCGCCCGATCATTCCGGCGCGGAGCTTGCGATTCCGCCGATCCTCTTTGAGCATCGCGCGATCGTCTATGCCGGCGACGGCAAGCCGATTTCCGAAGTCGATGAGCACTATACGCGCGACATCCTCGATTTCGCGCATGGCAAGTGAGGATCGCATCTTCTCCGGCAACGCGCTAAGCTGCGGCATGACCCAAAGCGTACCGCGGTTCGACGCGGATTTCGTGCGAGAACTCGCCGAGCTTTTTCGCTGGCGGCGCGACGTGCGCCGCTTTCGCTCCGATCCCGTCGGCGACGATCGCATCGACGAACTCGTCGCGCTTGCGACGCTCGCGCCGTCGGTCGGCCATAGTCAGCCTTGGCGCTTTGTTTCGGTCGAAAGCAATGCGCGCCGGAGCGCGGTGATCGAAAATTTCGAGCGCTGCAATGCCGATGCGCTGGCGTCCTACGAAGGCGAAACGGCGGCGCTCTATGCGCGCCTAAAACTGGCGGGGTTGCGTGAGGCGCCGGTGCAGCTTGCGGTATTCTGCGACATAGAGACGGAGATCGGCCACGGCCTTGGCCGTGCGACCATGCCGGAGACGGTTTGCTATTCGGTGGTCGCCGCGATTCAGAATTTGGCGCTTGCCGCCCGAGCCCGCGGCCTCGGCGTCGGCTGGGTATCGATCCTCGACCCGCGCGAGATCGCCACGTTCCTCGACGTACCGGCTGCCTGGCGGCTGATCGCTTATCTCTGCATCGGCTATCCGCAGGAAGAACATCTCGATCCGGAACTCGAGAGGTACGGCTGGCAGGCGCGCCTGCCGAAGGCTGAGATCTTGCGAAGGTAACGACCCTTTTCTTGGCTTAAGGAGAAGGCGTGTCACGGCCGGGCTTGTCCCGGCGAACCACACGGCCAATCTATGCGCCATGCCGCATGACATCTTGATCGTCGGAGCGGGCGCCGCGGGGCTGATCGCGGCGCGCGACCTAGCGCGGGCCGGCAAGAGCATAGCGATACTCGAAGCGCGCGACCGGATAGGCGGACGAATTTTTCCGTTGCCCGAAAAGGATTTCGGCTATCCGGCGCAAGGCGGCGCCGAGTTCGTGCACGGCGAAGCGCCAATCTCGCGAGAAATTCTGAAAGCGGCCGGTGCGACCTTCGAAGGTGCCGGCGAGTGGTGGAACTTTGCCGATGGCGTACCTCGTTCCAATGAGTCGCCGACCCCGCACGACGCGACGCTCAAATCCAAACTGAAAGCTCTCAAACATGACATTCCGGTTGCAGCGTTCTTCGACGAAGTGTTGCCGGACAAGAAATATGCCTCGCTGCGCGAGGATATTTTTCGGCGCATCGAAGGCTATGACGCGGCCGATCCGGCACGCTTCAGTGCCTTTTCCTTACGCGAGGAAGTTCTCAGCGAAAATGGCTGGGGGCAGTTGAACATCAAGCAAGGCTACGGGCTGCTGGTACGCTTCCTCGAAGAACAAGGCGCGAAGGCCGGCGTCGAGGTCTTCCGCAACAAAGAAGTCAAACGCGTCGAACTTGGCGAAGACGGCGTGAGCATTCGTTGCGCCGACGGCACAGTGCGGCGGGGTTCGCAAAGCCTGGTCACCGTGCCGCTGCCGATGCTGCGGCGGATCGAATTTGTGCCGGCGTTGCCGCGCAAACTCGAGGCGGCAGAGCAGATCGGCTTCGGAACGGTGGTCAAAGCCCTTCTGCGCTTCAACAGCCGCTGGTGGGAGCATGCACGGGGACAGAACTTGGAGCGCATGTCGTTCGCCTTTTCGAAGGAGACGATCCCGACCTGGTGGACGCAATTTCCCGAGCCGCATGCGACGTTGACCGGCTGGGCGGCCGGCCCGCGCGGCGAGACGCTCTCAAAATTGTCGGGAGCGGAAATCCTCGACCTGGCGCTCACCTCACTCGCCAACATTTTCAAGTTCGGCGCCAATACGCTTCGTGATGAGCTACTCGTCGCGCGTATCGTCAATTGGTCGGCCGATCCGTTCGCGCGCGGCGCCTACAGCTATCCGACGCCAGAGTCGGACGTGGCGGTCGATCTGCTTCTCGAACCCATCGACGGCAAGCTCTTTTTCGCCGGCGAAGGCGTCTATAAAGGCGAGGCGACTGGCACGGTCGAAGCGGCGCTCACGACCGGAAAGGCGGCGGCCGAACGGATGCTTGAAGAATTACGGCGCGAACGACGTGCGTAGCTGCGGTTCGAGGTCGAAAGCGGCCGGCTGCGTCTCCTGCTTCGTAAGCCACGCCGTCGCCGCGGCGCGGCCGCGGTCGCGCAGAGCCGATAGGAAGCTCCAGTCGAGGTTGCTGGCGCTTGCTTCCGAAAGCCCGGTGATTTCCTCCTCGGCGGCGATGCGGTGCAGGGTGAGTCGCCGGAGCTTGCGTCCCTCGCGCGACAGCAGGCCGGAGAGCCTGCGGCTGCGCGCGGCGTGCCAGGCGAGCGTTTCGATTTCGGTCTGCAGCGAGGCATTGAAGGTGATCTGATCGAGACGGCGGATGATCTCGCGCGAAGTGGTGGGCACCTCGGCGCTGCGGATCGGGGTGATTTGTACGACGAGGATGTCGGGTGCCTCGCTCGCAGTCACCAGATCGAGCAGCGGCGGATTGGCCGAATAGCCACCGTCCCAATAGGCGATGTCGTCGATCGTTACGGCATGATGGTAGAGCGGCAGGCTTGCCGAAGCGAGCACGGCATCGGCGTCAATCTCGGCGTTCCGGAAAATGCGGGGACGGCCGTCAGCGACGCGCGTCGCCGCGACCAGGAGCCCGACCGGCGCGGCAAGCCGCAGACGGTCGAAATCGACTTCCTCGTTGAGGAGCGCGCGCAGCGGATTGAGGTCGAGGGGATTATATTGGTAGGGCGAAAGAAGCCGGGTCCAGAACGAAAACGTGCCGGGAGCAAAGCCCGCGCCGAACGCCGCCGTTCGGCTCAAGCGCTCCCAGAATCGCGCCAGCTTGGCACGCGCCGCGCGCGGCCCGCCTTCGGCCAATCCGGCAGCGAGCAGGGCCGCGTTGATCGCGCCCGCCGAAGTACCGCTCACCGTGTCGAAATCAATATCGGAATCCTCGAGCAGGCGATCGAGTACGCCCCAGGTGAAGGCGCCGAACGAGCCGCCGCCTTGCAAGGCGAGCGACAGACGCGGCGGCGGCCAGTCGGCACTCCGCGCTAGCCCTAAAACGTCGAGCAAGGACATCCACCACTCCGTAGCGTGCCGCCGGAAAATTCCGGAACGGCCCGCAATATATAATGCGCCGCAATATGAATTTCGATGTTACGTAACTGCGAATTCATGCGGAGTTTTCATGGCGTTAAAACGAACAATTGATTTCTGGTGCGCGTCGGCCGGCGACCATGTGCCGCACCGCAGCATCGCGGATTTATGGAACCCGCGCGGGGCGGGTCCCATCGCGAGCCAGCGCTCTGCGCCTTACGATAGAATCGTGGTTCGCCGCGCTTTATGCTGGCGCCAACTCCTTTTTTTCTGGCAAAACCCGCCATGCCCCTGAGCCACCGCCCGGTGAAGGCCGGAGATCACGTCTTTCTTGTCGATGGATCTTCCTTCGTCTTCCGCGCCTATTTCCAATCGATCCGCCAGGATCCGAAATACAACTATCGCTCCGATCAGCTGCCGACCGGCGCGGTACGGCTGTTCTGCGTGAAACTTTTTCAGTTCATTCGCGAAGGAGCGGCGGGCATCATGCCGACGCATCTGGCGATCATCTTCGACAAGTCCGAGGATTCGTTCCGCCGCGAAATCTACCCGGAATACAAATCCAATCGCGCCGAGCCGCCGGAAGATTTGATCCCGCAATTCCCGCTGATGCGCGCCGCGGTGCGCGCCTTCGGCCTCGTTCCCCTCGAAAAGGACCGCTACGAAGCGGACGATCTGATCGCCACCTATGCCAACCAGGCGCGCCAGCGCGGCGCCGACGTGCTCATCGTTTCCGCCGATAAGGACTTGATGCAGCTGGTGGGCGATGGAGTCGCCATGTATGACCCGGCCTCGGGCGAGGCGGGCGCGAAAGGGGCGCGCGAAGAGCGCAAGATCGGCGTTCCCGAAGTTCTCGAATATTTCGGCGTGGCGCCGGAAAAGGTGATCGACGTGCAGGCACTCGCCGGCGATTCGACCGACCATGTACCGGGCGCGCGCGGCATCGGCGTCAAAACGGCGGCGCAGCTCATCGCCGAATATGGCGATCTCGACGCGCTGCTTGCCCGCGCCGCCGAGATCAAACAGCCGAAGCGCCGCGAAGTTCTCACCGAACCGGAGAGCGTCGCGCTGATCAAACTATCGAAACAGCTCGTGACGCTGGTCCGCGATCTCGATCTCGACGTGTCTTTGGACGAGCTCGGCCTGCATGCGCCGGATCCGAAGGCGCTCGTCGCCTTCTTAAAAGCGATGGAATTCACAACAATCACCAAACGCGCCGCCGAATATTTCGGCATCGCCGCGGAGGAGATCGAGCCCGATCCCGCCTTTGTGGGTCGCGCCGCATGGCGCAATCGCGGCGGAGAGCAAGTCGCGCCGCCTGCCGGTGCCGATGCGAACGAGGCTGCAGCGTCTATAATGCCGGCGCAGGCTGCGGGTGTCCCGCGCAAGAATGCGCGCTATGGCGAACCGGCGCAAAAGCAGGTCGTGGCAACCGGCCCGGGCGAACTCGCCGCGGGGCGCGCCGCCGCCGCGCCCGCCATGCCGTTCGATCGCGCCGCCTATGGCACAATCACAACCATCCCTGCGCTCGACCGCGTAATCGCCGCCGCCTATGACGCCGGGCGTATCGCGATCGATACCGAGACCTCGTCGCTCGACGCAATGGCGAGCGAGCTGATCGGCATCTCGCTGTGCGTCGCGCCCGGCGAAGCCTATTACATTCCGCTGCGCCACAAAGGCGAGGGAGGCGACGATCTCTTCGGTGGTGGCGGCCTCCTGCCGGACCAGTTGCCGAGCGGCGAAGTTCTGGCGCGGTTGAAACCTCTGCTCGAAGCCGCCAGCGTGCTGAAGATCGCACATAACGCCAAGTTCGATACGCTCGTTCTCAAGCAATTCGGCATCGCCATGCGGCCGATCGAGGACACGCTGCTTCTCTCCTACGTGCTCGACGCGGGTCTTACCGATCACGGCATGGACGTGCTCAGCGAGAAGCACCTTCACCATAAGCCGCTCGCCTTCGGCGAAGTCGCGGGATCCGGGCGAACGTTCGTCGGCTTTGCGCGTGTTTCGATCGACAAAGCGACGGAATATTCGGCCGAGGACGCGGATATCACCTTGCGCCTCTGGAACGTGCAGAAACCGCGCCTGGCGGCCGAGCACATGACCAACGTCTATGAGACGCTGGAGCGGCCGATGGTCGAGACCTTGGCGCGGATGGAGGCGCGCGGCATCTCGATCGATCGCGCCATCCTGTCGCGGCTTTCCGGCGAATTCGCGCAAGATATGGCGCGGCTCGAAGCGGAGATCTACGGGCTCGCCGGCGAGACGTTCAACCTCGGCTCGACGAAGCAACTGAGCGACATCCTATTTGGCAAAATGGGTCTGCCCGGCGCGAAAAAGACGGCAACCGGCGCGTGGTCGACGGCGGCGGGGGTGCTCGAAGACCTCGCGGAAGAAGGCAACGAATTCGCCGCGCGCATTCTCGAATGGCGCCAGCTCGCCAAGCTCAAGTCGACCTATACCGACGCGCTGCCGAACTACGTCGATCCGAACACGCATCGCGTCCACACGTCGTATGCGCTGGCTGCGACCACGACCGGCCGGCTTTCGTCATCGGAGCCCAATCTTCAGAACATTCCGGTGCGCACCGAGGTGGGGCGCAAGATCCGCCGTGCTTTCATCGCGAGCCCCGGCCACAAGCTCGTCTCGGCGGATTATTCGCAGATCGAGCTGCGGCTGCTCGCCCACATCGCCGACATTCCGCAACTGCGTCAGGCATTCGCCGACGGGCACGACATTCACGCGATGACGGCGTCCGAAATGTTCGGCGTAGCGGTCGAAGGCATGCCGCCCGAAGTGCGCCGCCGCGCCAAGGCGATCAACTTCGGCATTGTCTACGGCATCTCCGCTTTCGGGCTCGCCAATCAGCTCGGCATTCCGCGCGAGGAGGCGGGCACCTACATCAAAAAATATTTCGAGCGCTTTCCTGGCATCCGCGCCTATATGGACGAGACGAAGCAGATGGCGCGCGAGTGCGGCTACGTGACGACGATTTTCGGCCGCAAATGCCATTACCCCCGCATCGCCGCCTCGAATCCTTCCGAGCGCGCCTTCAACGAACGCGCCGCGATCAACGCGCCGATCCAGGGCTCCGCCGCCGACATCATTCGCCGCGCCATGGTGCGCATGGACGCAGCGTTCGAAAAGGCGGGACTGAAAGCGCAGATGCTGCTGCAGGTGCACGACGAGCTCGTCTTCGAAGTACCGGACGAGGAGGTCGAGGCGACGATTCCGCTGGTCCGTGCCGTGATGATCGAAGCGCCGCATCCGGCAGTGCAGCTCAGCGTGCCCCTACAAGTAGATGCCAAGGCGGCGCAGAACTGGGACGAGGCACATTGAACCCGGAAATCCTCGACGGCGCCCACATGCCGCTCTGGCTCGCTTTGCCGTTTCCGGGGCTGCTGCTTTCGATCGCGCTTGGGCCGATCCTCGCAAAAAAGCTTTGGCATGTGCATTACGGCAAGGCGGCGGCGTTTTGGGCGGCGCTCGCTTTCGTTCTGCTCATTGCGCAGGAGGGATTCGCGCTGGCGCTCGCCGGCTGCGCCCACAGCATGCTGGCCGATTATCTGCCGTTCATGTTGATGCTGTTTGCGCTTTATACGGCGGGGGGCGGCATCGTCGTATCGGACCTCGACCGGGCCACGCCGCTTGTCAACACCGGACTTCTCGCAGTCGGCACGCTTGCGGCGAGCCTGATTGGCACGATCGGCGCTTCGATGATCCTGGTGCGGCCGTTGCTGCAGGCCAACGCGGCACGCAAACACCAAGTGCATGTGATGATTTTTCTCATCTTCCTCGTCGCCAACATCGGCGGCGCGCTGAGCCCGCTCGGCAATCCGCCACTCTTCTTCGGCTTCCTGCAAGGTGTCGCATTTTTCTGGCCGCTGCAGCACCTCTGGCCGCATCTGCTGCTGACAGCGGGCCTGCTTCTCCTCGTCTTCTTTCTGATCGACAGCTACTTCTTCCGCAAAGACAAGACGTTCGCCGACGATGCGGAGATGCGCCTGCAAATCAGGGGCCTCAGAAACGTCGCGCTCATGCTGGCGGCGGTCGCTGCGATTCTGATGAGCGCCATCTGGCATCCGGGCATCGCCGTCAAGGCTCTCGGCACGCAGCTCGAATTGCAGAACGTATTGCGCGACTCCATCATGCTCGTAATCGGCCTCCTGTCGCTCGCGGTGACGCCGCGCGCCGATCACGAAGCGAATCATTTCACCTGGGGTCCATTCGAGGAAGTCGCCAAGCTTTTCGCGGCGATCTTCATTTGCATCATTCCGATACTGGCGATGCTGGCGGCGAATTCACAAGGGCCGTTTCGGCCGGTGATCGCAACTCTGGCGCATCCTGACGGGACGCCGAATCACGCCGCATATTTTTGGGCGACGGGGCTCCTGTCTTCCGTTCTCGACAACGCGCCGACCTATCTCGTCTTCTTCGGGCTCGCTGGCGGCGATCCGGGCCGGCTGATGGGGCCGCTTGCCGGCGCGCTCGCGGCGATCTCACTCGGCGCGGTGTTCATGGGCGCTTTGACCTACATCGGCAACGCCCCGAACTTCATGATCTACGCGCTGGCGCGCCGCGCCCGCGTGCCGATGCCGGGATTCTTCGGATATCTCGCGTGGTCCGGCGCGATCCTTGTGCCGGTGTTCATTCTTGTGACGCTGGTGTTCTTTCGGTGAGCGCGCGGTGATCTCTTCTCCCACTTACGGGGGAGATCAGTCCGCGCCTTCCTTTTTCAGCTCGTGACGTACCATCAGCGGTACTTGCGTCATGGTGAAGAGAAAGATGATGATTACCGTTCCGGGAAATTTGAAGGCAACCCAGACGTTCGTCGATTGCGTGCGCCAGACGATTTCATTCAAGATCGCCAAGGCGAAGAAGAAAATGCCCCAGCGCAGCGTAAGAATCCTCCAGCCGCGTTCGGTCAACGCCATGGCGTTATCGAAGATGATGGGTAGTAGCGGTTTGTTGAACGCGAGTCCGCCGATCAGTGCTGCACCAAAAGCGCAATAGAGGATCGTCGGCTTCATTTTGATGAAACGCGGATCCTTAAAATAGATCGTCAGCGCGCCGAAGATAACGACCAGCACGGCGGTGAGCAGCGGCATGGTCGGTAGGCGCCGGGTGCGCAGATAAGAGATGAGGAGCGCGATCACCACGGCCGTAATCAAGACCGCGGTCGCCGTAAAGAGGCCGGCATTCGGACCGGCAAGCAGATCCGCGGGAAGCACGCGCGCGGCAAACGGGGCAAACAGCTTCGGCCGCGCGTTGGCGAAGAAAAAGAGAATGAGCGGCCCGATTTCGAGCGTGAGTTTCAGCCAAGGCGCCGGTGCCGCCGCGCCGTCATGATCCGCTGATTTCATGGTCGTCCTTGATCGCGGCCCGTCGCGGCACTTCCTGCCCCAGGGCGAGGCAAGGCGCAAGCACTCATTCCCCTAGGCCGGCGATGGCGCGCGCGAAGTCGCGCGCCGAGAACGGTTCCAGGTCTTTGGCGCTTTCGCCAATGCCGATGAAATGGATCGGCAGCTCAAATTTCTCGGCCACGGCGACGAGGATGCCGCCGCGCGCGGTGCCGTCGAGCTTAGTCATGACGAGCCCGGTCACGCCGGCCGTGCGCCCGAATAGCTCGACCTGGGCGAGCGCATTCTGGCCGACGGTCGCGTCGAGCACGAGAAGCACGGCGTGCGGCGCCGCGGGATCGATCTTCTTCATGACCCGGATGATCTTTTCAAGCTCGGCCATCAGCTCGGTGCGGTTCTGCAGCCGGCCGGCGGTGTCCATGATGAGGATGTCGGTGTCGGATTCCCGCGCGGCCTTGAGCGCATCGTAACCGAGACCGGCGGCATCGCTCCCCTGTTCGCGGGCGAAGACCGTCGCGCCCAAGCGTTCGCCCCAAATCCGCAATTGATCGATCGCCGCGGCGCGGAACGTATCGCCGGCAACGAGCACGACGCGCCGGCCTTCGTGCGCGAATTTCGCGGCAAGTTTGCCGATGGTCGTGGTCTTGCCCGAGCCGTTGACGCCGACCACGAGAATGACGAACGGGCGAGCGCCGATCTCGAGAGGCTTGGCGACCGGCGCGAGCACGCGTTCGATCTCGGCCGCGAGAATGGTCCTCACTTCGTCGACATCGACGTCTTTGTCGTAACGCCCGCGCCCGACTTCCTCGGCAATCCGGGTCGCGGCGGCGACGCCGAGATCGGCGCGGATCAGCATGTCCTCGAGCTCTTGCAGCATCGAGCGATCGAGCTTGCGCTTCGAGAGGATCTCGACAAGACTCGTTCCGATTGCCTGCGAAGAGCGCGACAGCCCGCTGCTCAGGCGGCTCCACCAGCTTGGCTTGGCGGCCGGTGCGCTTTCTTCCTTGCGTCCTAGAAATCGGCTCAGAAACGAGGCCTTGTCGTTGTTGGAATCGACCAATGTTCCAATCCTTGCGCGCGATGCGCCCTATATGGGCACCGATCATTCGTGCACAATCAGGAAACGCAGGGCTTTTTCAAGTGAAGAGCAAACTCGCGGGGCATCTCACCGCGCAGCGACCGTTTCCGGCTCCGCCGTCGTAAACCGCGCCAAAACGTCATGGCTGCCGGCGGGCGGCTCGGCAAGCTGCGCTCGAAACAAGATTGTTTCACCGGCCGCGAGCCGGCGCTTCTGCGATCTTGTCGTCCAGCTGTAGAGGATATGGCCGTTCTGGTCGCGGATCGAAAGCTCGATCGGCGGGACCTCGGTCGCGCCAGCGCGGACATTGGCGATCTCGCCCTCGACGCGAAGAACGGGGTCGGAGCCGTCGCGCGTCGAGACCGTGCGGAGGTCGCGCAACTCCAGGCCGCGCAGGTTGACGGGAAGGCCGAGCGCCGCATAGACCGTGCTGGTCGGAGGACAAAGCCGCACGATCTCGCCGCGCAAGCCGAGGAGCGCCACGCCGGAGACGAGCAGCGCTGCGCCGGCGCAGAGTTCCAGCAGGAGCCACGAACGCGCCCGGGAGATCGGTGCCGCCTGCTTGACCATCGGCTTGTGGCGCGGCCGGAAGTCCTTGCCGCGAATCTCGATCGGTGCGGGGATCACGAGTTGGCCGGCCGAAGCTCCCGCCGCAACGAACCAGATGGAATCGCAGCGCGGACAGGCGACGCGTCGCCCCCTCGGGCCGAGCGCGGCTTTGATAATGTGGTAGGATTTGGCGCAGCCGGGGCAATCGATCTGCATGGCGTGCCGACCTGCTCCTCCGCAAAAAGGCGGGACGAGCCGTTCCCGCGATGGTCGCGCGTCATGCTCCGCTGCTATGGTTAAGGCGCGGTTAAAGACGTGATTCGAGGCGATGCTCGATCCATTCGCGGGCGCGCCGAACGGGCTCGGAGCGAGAGGCGAGGTTCATTTGGTCCGGTTCGAGAATGTGGGTCTGCGCTACGGAATGGGAGCCGAGATCCTCCGGGATATCAGCTTCGAAATCGAGTCGCGGTCATTCCAATTCCTGACCGGGCCTTCGGGTGCCGGCAAAACCACGCTATTGCGGTTGATTCTTCTGTCGCTCAAGCCGACACGCGGCCTCATCACGCTCTTCGACGCCGACGCGGCGCGTCTGAGCAAAGATATGATCACCGACCTGCGCCGCCGGATCGGCGTCGTCTTCCAGGACTTCCGTCTGCTCGACCATCTGACGACCTACGAGAACGTTGCGCTGCCGCTGCGCGTACAAGGCCGCGACGAATCCTCCTACCGCGCCGAGGTGGTCGAGCTCTTGCGCTGGGTGGGGCTCGGCGAGCATATGCACGTGCTGCCGCCGGTTCTTTCGGGCGGTGAAAAGCAGCGCGCCGCGATCGCCCGCGCGCTCATCGTGCGGCCCGAGCTTCTGCTGGCCGACGAGCCGACCGGCAATGTCGATCCCACGCTGGCGCGACGCCTGCTGCGGCTCTTCGCCGAGCTACACAAATCGGGCACCGCGGTGGTCATCGCCACCCACGATCTCGCTTTGATGGACCAGTTCGAGTCGGCGCGCCGTCTCGTGCTGGGCGACAACCGGCTGCACATTTACGAGTGAGATCATGATCCTCGTCCAATCCGAACGGCACAGAAATGTCGAGTCCGTCGAGGACGAGCTGGAACTCGATCTGCGCCGCGGGCAGCCGCTGGTGCCGGGCGCTTCGATCGCCGGGCGCGCACTCGTCACGGTTGTCGCGATCATGACCTTTCTGGCGTCGCTGACGGCGGGGACCGCGATGCTGATCAGCGATGCGGCGCAGGGCTGGAGCGGCGCGGTCTCGCGCGAGATGACCATTCAGGTGATGCCGGTCGCCGGACGCGATCTCGACGCCGATGTCGCGAGCGCCGTCGCGGCGGCGCGCGGCATCAAAGGCATCGCCGACGTATACGCCTACACCAAAGAACAATCCGAAGAACTGCTGCAACCTTGGCTCGGGAGCGGACTCGATCTTTCCGAACTGCCGGTGCCGCGACTCATCGTCGTCAAGCTGGCGCGCGACACGCGGCTCGATACCGATGCGCTGCGCAAAGCCGTGACGGGCAAAGTGCCGAACGCGATGATCGACGACCATCGCCTCTGGCTCGAGCGACTTTCGATCATGGCGGGAACCGTGGTGGCCATCGCCACCGTTATCTTGATCCTGGTGATGATCGCCATGGTGCTAGCCGTCGGCTTTGCGACGCGCGGTGCGATGGCCGGCAATCGCGAGATCATCGAGGTGCTGCACCTTGTCGGAGCGGCCGACAGATATATCTCGCGGCAATTCCAACGCCATTTCTTCCGGCTCGGGTTGCGCGGAGGCATCATCGGCGGCGGCGGCGCAATCCTGATCTTCATTCTCGCCGGCTCGCTGTCCGCTTTGCTGCACGCCACGGCGGGCGGCGATGAGATGCAGGCGATGTTTGGCAGTTTCGCGCTGGGCATGAAAGGCTATGGGGCGATTGCGCTGATTGCTTGCGCCATGGGGTTTATCACCGGGATCGTATCGCGGACGATCGTCTTCCGGCATCTGCGTCGGCTGGCTTGAGAGGCCGACGATTGACATCGGTTTCACCCCCTTCCTCTTCAACCTGGCGCCCATGACCATCACCGATCCCGTCGCGCGGCGGCGGACCTTCGCCATCATCTCGCATCCCGACGCGGGCAAGACGACGCTCACCGAAAAGCTTCTGCTCTCCGGCGGTGCGATCTCGCTTGCCGGCGAAGTGCGCGCCAAAGCCAACCGTCGCCGGACTCGGTCCGACTGGATGGGCATCGAGCGCGAGCGCGGGATTTCGGTGGTTACTTCGGTGATGACATTTGAGCACGGAAGCTGCGTCTACAATCTTCTCGATACGCCCGGCCACGAGGACTTCTCCGAGGACACGTATCGCACCCTGAGCGCAGTCGATTCCGCGGTGATGGTGATCGACGCCGCGAAAGGCATCGAGGCGCGCACCCGCAAATTGTTCGAAGTCTGCCGGCTGCGCGACATTCCGATCCTGACCTTCATCAACAAGCTCGATCGCGAAAGCCGCGATCCGTTCGATCTCCTGGACGAGATCGAGAAAACACTTGCGCTCGATGCAGCCCCGCTGACGTGGCCCCTCGGCAGCGGTCGCGATTTCGCCGGCACGTACGATCTTCGCCGCAACGTCATCCGCCGGCTCGACTCCGAGACGGCGCCGGTTGCGGTCGATGGGCCGGCCGATCGCTACGTAGAAAACCTGCTGTCGCCCCCGGTTTTCGCGGTGGCGCGCGATCAGATCGAGCTCGCGCACGCCGCGTTGAAACCGTTCGATCGGCGGAGTTTTCTAGAAGGCCATCTCACGCCGGTCATGTTCGGCAGCGCGCTGCGCAATTTCGGCGTCGGCGATCTCCTCGATGCCTTGGCCGAGTTCGCGCCGGCCCCGCGTGGAGTTGCGGCGAGCGACCGTTATGTCGATCCGCACGAATCGAAGATGACCGGCTTCGTGTTCAAAATCCAAGCCAACATGGATCCCAACCACCGCGACCGCATCGCCTTCCTGCGCGTTTGCTCGGGCAAGCTTACGCGCGGCATGAAGGTGAAGCTCGTGCGCAACGGCAAGATGCTGACGCTCAACGCGCCGCAATTCTTCTTCGCCCAAGACCGGCAGCTCGCCGAGGAAGCCTACGCCGGCGACGTCGTCGGCATTCCCAATCACGGCACGTTGCGGATCGGCGATACGCTCAGCGAAGGCGAAGAGCTTGCCTTCCGCGGCGTGCCGAGCTTCGCGCCGGAAATCCTACGCCGTGTTAAAATTTCGGATGCGATGCGCGCCAAGAAATTGCGCGCGGCCTTGCAGCAGATGGCGGAGGAAGGCGTCGTGCAGGTTTTCCTGCCGAGCGACGGCGCGAACGCCATCGTCGGGGTAGTCGGCGCCCTCCAACTCGATGTGCTCGCCGAGCGGCTCGCCGCCGAATACGGTTTGCAGGTCGGTTTCGAGAATCCGCGTTTCGAGGTCGCCCGTTGGGTCGAGGCGACGAGCGCCGAAGAATTCGAGAAGTTTGCCATCGCCCACGCCAGCGCGATGGCCGTCGATCTCGACGGTGCGCCGGTCTATCTTGCGGCTTCCGCATTTGAGCTACGCTACGAGCAGGAGAAATGGCGCGCGATCCGCTTCTTCGACGTCAAGGACTACCAAAGGGCGGCCGAGCCGCGCTCTCATAACGCGTTCACGTAAGCCTTCTCGGAAGCGATCGTCATCCACAGGATTTCGAGGTCGAACCACATCGACCAGTGATCGATGTAATAAAGATCGTGCTCGACCCGCGCCCGCATCGCATCGTCGCGCATCCCGCCGCGCAACCCGTTGATTTGCGCCCAGCCGGTGATGCCCGGCTTTACGTTGTGACGGCGGGCATAAAGCGCTATCCTCTCGGCGAATTTCTGGTCGATGCAGAGCGCGTGCGGTCGCGGCCCGACGAGCGACATCTCGCCGCGCAGCACGTTGAAGAGTTGCGGCAATTCATCGATGTTGTGACTGCGGATGAAGTCTCCCACGCGCGTCACCCGCGTGTCGTTGTTGACGACTAGCTTAAGATTCGCATCGTCTTCGAGCGTATGCATCGAGCGAAATTTGAACATCCGGAACGGCTGCTGGTTGAAGCCATAGCGCCGTTGGGCAAAGAAGATCGGCCCCGGGCTGTCGAGCTTGATCGCCAGGGCGACGGCGAGCAACAGCGGGGCGAGCAGAACGAGCCCGATCGCGGCGCAGACGATATCGAACAGGCGCTTGGCGAAAACTTCCGGCGGCGACAAAGGATCGCGCACGAGATTGAGGCTCGACATATGCCCGATCTTCGAGACGCGGGCGTCGGCAAAGCGTTCGAGCACGCGTTCCGAACCGAGATGGATCGACGCCGGAATCCGCAGGAACGCCTGAATCGCCGCGTCGATCACCTTCTTGTCCGACCAGGGCGCAAGGATGAACACATCGTCGGGTTCGAGAAGGCGCGCCGAAGCGAGCGCCAGCGCAAGGTCCTCTTCGAGACTATCCGGGGTGCGCAGCACCGAAGCGGCGGCGATATGGATGCCGAACAGCCAGGGCTCGTGGCGCTTGCTGAAGTACCTGAGTTCATCCTCGTAGCCGAACAGCAAGATGCGGCGCACGGCGAGCTTGCCTTGCCGGGCCTTCGCGCGGATGCAATAGGTGAGGACGAGGCGCACGAAATTCAGGGCGCAGAAACCGCCGAGGAGGAACGTCGCGAGCGCGAGCACCGTCGAGTCGGTGAGCGGCTTCATCGAAAGCGAGATCACCATCGCGCCGACCAGCGCCATGCACCAAGGCGCCACGGTGTGGCGCACCTGATCTTCGAACGTCAGGTAATTGGTGATCGCATATTCGCCGCGCATCGCGCTCATGAAGGTGAAGAGAACCGCGACCAGCAGGCCGAGCCGGATGTGGGTGTCGAAGGGGACGCCGGCGGCGGCGTAGATCACTCGGGCAATGAAGCCGCTTGCCTGGATCGCCGCGAAGTCGGCGAGCACCGCAAGAATCGGGAAGCCGCCGCGGACAAACAGCGTCTTCTTCCAGGCTGGCGCGGTGTTCCGACGCGGCGGCGCGAGAGGCTTTGCGGATTCTGCGGCTGTGTCGACGCGATACATTCGGACGGTTCCAGAGAGTGCTTGGGAGGCAAGCGCGGATCCAAAAAAGCACAGCAGCGGGTCCGAATGGGACGCATTTCGGTCCGCGCCATGCCTTGCCCGGCTATGCAGCAACCGGTGTGCCGGGAATCGAGCGATCGGCAGAGGACGGCGAGGCCCGGCGGTTTGCCGGCCTCTTGACGCTGTTGCGGTGGGGAAGCATCGTTACGGTAAATCCGGGAGGGCGAGATGAGCAGGTGGCAAGAAACGGCGCCGATTTTGCCGATGCGAGCGCTCAGCCTGGCGACGGCAGTTTTGATCGGGACTGCCGCTGCACCGATTGCAGCGCTGGCGCGCCCGCAGGTGCCGGCGGAAGATCGCTATGATTCCTACCAGGGAGTTCTGCCGAGCTGCGCCGATCCGGCGGTCTTCGAGCGCATTCAATCGCGGTTTCACGCGCGTGAATCGGAGTTCTGGAAATCGGGGCTCGAGATCGTCGGCCTCGCGCAGGTGCGCGAGATCGGCTTTCGCACGAACGGCCTCGATTTGATTCCGCGCCGCTATTGCGTTGCCAAGGCCGAGATGAACAATCAGTCGGTGCGCGAGGTCTCTTACACGATCGACGAAGATCTCGGCATTATCGGCTGGGGCTTCGACGTCGAATGGTGCGTCGCCGGGCTTGACCGCAACTATACCTACGCGCCGGATTGCAAAATAGCGCGGCCCTAACCGTGCACGGGAAACGTCATGGCTGTCGGCGTCCATTCGGTTTTGCGCGCAGTGATCGCGCCGCTCGCCGGGTTGTGTCTCACCTGCCTGGCGACCGAACTCGCGCAAGGCGCCGGCACCCCCGGCGACTTCGATTTTTATGTTTTGGCATTATCCTGGTCGCCGGGCTTCTGCGATACCGGCGGCGCCGGCAAGGCGTATGCGCAATGCGCCAACGGCGCGCATCTCGGTTTCGTGGTGCATGGGCTTTGGCCGCAATATCGGCATGGCTTCGCGGAGGATTGTGGCGGTATCGCCTCGCCATCGCGCTTCGCCCTGGAAACCGTGAAGGGCCTCTATCCCGACCTGGGTCTCGCGCGCTACGAGTGGCGCAAACACGGGACCTGTTCGGGCAAAAGCCCCAGCGATTATTTCGCCGACGTGCGGAAGGCGCGCACGGCGATCGCCATTCCGCCACCGTTTGCCGACGCGCGCAAAATTGAGACCTGGACGCCCCTCGACATCGAACGCGCCTTTATCGCCGCCAACCCGCGGCTTAGGCCGGGCATGCTCGCCGTCGAATGTTCGCGGGGCGAATTGGCGGAAGTGCGGATCTGTTTCTCCAAGGACCTGCGCGACTTCGTCGCCTGCCCGGAAGTCGCCCGGCATTTCTGTTACACGCAGCAAATCTCTGTTGCGCCGATGCGCTGACCAGCGCGGATGAACTACCGTCACGCCTACCACGCCGGCAACTTCGCCGATGTTTTCAAGCACGTAATCTTGACGCGCATCCTCCTCTATCTCATGCGCAAGGAGGCCGCGGTTCGGGTGATCGATACGCATGCCGGCGACGGCATGTACGATCTTTCGGCGGGACCGGCCGAAAAGACATCGGAATGGCGCAACGGCATCGGCCGGCTCGTCGCGGCCACGCCGCCGCCAGGGGTGCGCGATCTCCTCGAACCCTATCTGGCAATCGTCCTGCCGCTGCTTGCCGGCGATCCGCCGCTTTATCCCGGCTCGCCGGGGCTGACCCGCCGTCTTCTGCGCCGCCAAGATCGGATGATCTTTTGCGACGCGCGGGAAGATGCGATCGCCGCAATTAAGACGCGCCCCGAGTTCGGCCGCGACCGGCGCATCAAGAGCATCGCCATCGACGGCTTCACCGCGCTCAAGGCCTTCGTTCCCCCGGTCGAGCGGCGCGGCCTGGTGCTGATCGATCCGCCGTTCGAAGAGAAGACGGAATTCGCCGACCTGCTGGCCGGCTTGGCGGCGGCGGCGCGAAAATGGCCGACCGGCGTTTATATGGCGTGGTTCCCGATCAAGGATCGCGGCCTTGTCAACGGATTTCTCGGCGCTCTGAAAGAGGCCCTGGAGGAGGCGGGGATCGGGAATGCATTGCGCCTCGAACTTCAGATTGGCGCGCCGCAGCCTGATGTGACGCTCGCGGCGAGCGGCCTCGTTATTCTCAATCCCCCCTATCCGCTTGCGATGGAAGCGCGCGCGGTTTTGCCGTATCTTGCCCAAACCATGGGTATGGGTCGCTCCGCCACCGACATCGCTTGGCTGCTTGGCGACTGAATCTGCGAGAACGTCTCATCTTCTTGCGGCACATGGAAAAATTGGAGCCGCCGGCACGGCCGGCGAGCCCGCTAGGGAGGAAGCTCGGATGCCACAGACGGGGACCGTGAAATTTTTCAACATGAACAAGGGTTTTGGATTCATCACGCCGGATGGTGGCGGACCCGACATCTTCCTCCATGTCACCGCGGTCGAGCGGGCGGGACTTGCCAGCCTCAACGAAGGGCAAAGGGTGAGTTTCGAGACTGAGCCGGACAAGAAAGGAAAGGGGCCGAAGGCGGTCAATCTTCAACTCATTTGAGTTGCGCCGAGCGCCGGGCGCCTAGGTCCTTGGCGCTCGGCGCTGCAATGACTCAGAAGTGATAGTTGATGCCGGCGCGAATCGTCGAGAGAAGCAGCCCCGAGCCGATATTGTCGCGTGTCCCGTTGAAGAGCCCGCTCGAACCGTAGTCGCTGAACAGATATTCGGCCTTGACCGAGATGTTTCGCGTGAACTCGTATTCGAGACCGGTACCGATCACGAACCCGTTGAGATAGGTCGACTGGCTAACAAAAATATTCGGGGCGGCGGAGAAATCGCTAACGCTGCCTTTGAGGTTGGCGCCGGTGTAGCCGCCGGTGATATAGACGAGCGAAGGGCCGAACGCATAGCCGAACCGGGCGCGGATCGAGCCCTCTCCGGTGAGGCTGCCCGTTGCGCTGATTCCCCCTGCCGGATAGCCGGTGCCGCTCACACTGCCGAAATCGATGTCGCCTTCGACGCCAACGACGAGCGGACCGGATTGATAATTATACCCCGCGGTGATTCCGAAGAGGCCGCCGTCGGCATTGCCGAAATAGGAGGAGCCGCCGTCGGTATACCGCCCGAAGCCGAAGGAAGCGTTGGCGCCGACATAGCCGCCGGTCCAGGTGAAGAGCGGCGGAGGGCTGTAGTAGGGGGCTCCCGACTGCGGCGGCAGATCGGCCGCGACCGCCGGAAAAGCCAATGCTGTCGATAGCAAAACGACCGGAAGACTGCGTCGCATCGGAATACCCCGTCGCTGTTGGACCACTGACGAGGAACTTAGTGTTACTAGGTTACTCATGAATTAAATAAAATATCGGTAAAGAGAGAGCTTGCTGACGGGGCATTACATCCGCCGTCTTGATCTTGATTAAACGATATACATTGCTTAACGGATCATGAAGCAAAGAACATGGAGATTAACTCACCACTTGCCGAGAAATACTTTTTGGTTAAAAGAATCTGAATTCGCCTACCTAAGACTTCGGAGCCGCGTTCTATACCGATGACGGTCCTTTTTCCTCGCCCGCGAAATTGCTTAAAGCTCGCAGCTTCAGTCGGGACACTACGGAGTGCGGCATGGCGGTAGCACTGGTGACCGGCGCGGCCCGACGGATCGGTCTCAAGATCGCCGAACGTCTTGCTGCGCACGGCTATGACCTCGCGCTCCATTGCAGCGAGACCTCGTATGCGGACGCTACCGAGGCCGCTGCGCGCTTGGCACGGGGCGGGCGCAAAACCTTCGTCGTCGCCGCCGATCTTCTCGATCCCACCGCGCCGGCGCGCATCGTCTCCGCCGCGGCGAACGCTTTGGGGCCGCTCAGCCTGCTCGTCAACAATGCCTCCATCTTCGAGGACGACAACGCTTTTGCGGTCGATCTCGATCTGTGGGAACGGCATTTCGCGATCAATTTGCGCGCCCCGGTGTTGCTCGCCCAAGCCTTTGTCGGCCAAGCCCCGCAGGAGGCGGCGATCGTCAACATTATCGACCAACGCGTCTGGCGGCCGACGCCGCAATTCTTCTCCTACAGTCTGACGAAATCCGCACTATGGTGGGCGACACGCACCATGGCGCAGGCCTTCGCGCCGCGCGGCATTAGGGTCAATGCAGTCGGGCCCGGACCGGTGCTGCCCAACGAACCGCAGGGCGTTTCCGGATTCGCGGAAGAAGTCGCGGGCGTGCCTTTGCGACACGCGGTCGGCGAAGCCGAGATCGCCGACGCGGTCCTCTACTTCGCCGAAGCAAAGAGCGTGACCGGCCAGATGATCGCCGTCGATGCCGGCCAGCATCTCGCTTGGGAGACGCCGGACATCGTGGCGGCCGGAACCAAGCGCTAATCGGCGCTCGGCAGGCGGCGGATCGTGAATTCGATGCGGCCGTCGGCGAGTTCGCGCCAGAACTCGATCTCGGTCATATAGGCGGCTTTCGGAAACTTGGCGAACCACTCGCGGGCTTTGTCGCGTGCCTCCAGGCGCGGCAGCGTAAAGGTCTCGCGCTGCCATCCACTTGGGGCGCGCTTGGCGCGCTCGCCCAAACGGCGGGCGACGTCCGAAGGTGACTTGCGCTCGATGCCCATACTGCGAGTTCCGATGCGCTCAACTCCAACATAGTGTGGCCGCGCTCCAACGCCAGAGCGTTCGGGCCGAGCGGCCTTAGTCCTGAAACCGCCTCCAGAGCGCTTTGTCAGGTCAATCGTTGCGCATTTCTTCCAGGATCGCCAGATCGCTACGCATTAGCCGAGTGGGTAGGCGGCCTCGATGACATAGGGAGCGCCGCCGGTCGAGGCACGTGAGGAAAATAAAACGAACCGCGTCGCCTCGAAACGCCGCGAGAAAAAAAAGCCGCGCGCCGCGAGGTAGGCGGCGACCGCGCCGGCCGAGGCGGCGCGCAACCTCGCGAGCGTGACGTGCGGAGTAAATTTGCGCGGTTCCGGCGGAATACCGATGCGCCGCATCAGCCGCTCCTGTTCGGCCTGCAGCTCGACGAGAGGCACGGCGGGCTTTGCCTTGGCGATGATGGCGCGCGGCCGGTCGCCGCCGAACGAACTGAGCCCTTCGATCGTCACCGTGAAGGGCGGCCGCTTGATCTGCTCGAGCGTGGCGAAGACGTCGCGCGCCGTCGCATCGTCGATGTCGCCGATGAACCGCAACGTCATGTGATAATTGTCGCTGTCGATCCAGCGCGCACCCGAAATACCGCCGCGCAAGCTCGCAAGATCCAGCGCCAGATCGGAAGGAATCTCAAGGCCCGTGAACAGACGGGGCATGATCCCTCCTTGCATCGAACGTGAGGCGCCGTTCCGGCGAATCAAGCTCTCCGCGACATTGTGAACCGAAACTACCGCAACGCAAAATTCAAGTTCGGTGCGACATCGTGGTCAGGAACGTTTCGACGCTGGGCAGGATCCCGGCGACGATCGTCTTGACGCCCGCCACGTTGGGATGCAACCCGTCGGCAAGCATGAGGTTGGCGTGGCCCACGATGCCCTTCAGGAAGAACGGATAGAGCGGCGCGCGGTATTTCGCGGCAAGTTCGGGATAGATCCTGTCGAAAGCAGTTCGATATTCGGGCCCGAGATTTGGCGCCGCCAGCATTCCGGCGATCAGCACTTTGATATGGCGCGCTGCGAGCGCCCCCATGATGCGGTCGAGAACAGCGCGGGTGTGGCCGGGATCGAGGCCTTGCAGCATATCGTTGGCGCCAAGTTCGAGAATGACGCCGTCCGTGCCGTCTTGCACGCTCCAATCAAGTCGCGCCAATCCGTCTGCGGCGGTATTGCCGGACACGCCCGCGTTGACCACGCTCACCGCATAGCCGTCGCGGCGCAACGCTGCTTCGAGTACGACGGGAAAAGCGGCGTCCTGCGGGAGTTCGTAGCCTGCCGTGAGGCTGTCGCCCAAGGCGACGAGCTTCAGCGTACGCGCCGCGGCATCTGCATCGAGCCCGAAAAGCGCCGGAATCAAAAGCGCAAGTGCGGCGCAGCTCCACAGCGCGCGTTTCGAGACCTCGCGCGGCAACGTGACGGCGAAGTCGCAGCGCCGGGCGGCGCGCAGGGACGAGACGATGGATGACGCGATCATCTTGCAGAATGTCGATCTGAGCCTCGGCCGTGGCGCGGCGCGCGTGCATATTTTGAAGCAGATCTCGCTCACAATAAAGCGCGGCGCGGCGATCGGTCTCACGGGCCCTTCCGGTTCGGGAAAATCGACGCTTTTGATGATCATGGCCGGCTTGGAGCGGCCGAACGCGGGGCGCATTGCAATTCACGGCACGGATCTCAACGGGCTCGATGAAGACGCCTTGGCACGGTTTCGCGGCGCGCACATCGGCATCGTTTTCCAATCCTTTCATTTGATCCCCACCATGACGGCGTTGGAGAATGTCGCCATTCCTCTCGAGCTCGCAGGCGCCAAAGAGCCGTTTGCGCGCGCCACCGCGGAGCTCGCGGCGGTCGGCCTCGAGGAACGGCTTCGCCATTACCCCGCCGAGCTGTCGGGCGGAGAACAGCAGCGGGTGGCGCTGGCCCGGGCGCTGGCACCCGGCCCCGCGGTTTTGCTTGCCGACGAGCCGACCGGCAATCTCGACGACGAGACCGGCCGCGACGTCACCAATCTGCTCTTCGCATTGAAGCATGCCCGCGGCACCACATTGGTGCTTGTCACTCACGACAGCGGCCTCGCCACAAGGTGCGACGAGGTGATCGGCTTGCGCTCCGGGCGGATCGAAACGCCCGGCGTGTCTGCGGCGCTTCTGCCGGGCGCCGGATGAGCGCCGCCATGCCACGCTCGAAAGGCCTGCCGCTCCGCCTAGCGCGGCGCGATTTCCGCGGCGGTCTTTCCGGGTTTTGGGTTTTCCTTGCCTGTCTGGCGATCGGGCTCGCGGCGATTACCGGCGTGGGTTCCGTTTCGCGCTCGCTCGCCGAAGGGCTTCTGCAACAAGGCCGCGTCATTCTCGGCGGCGATATATCGTTCGAGCTCGTGCAGCGCGAGGCAAGCGCTGCGGAGCTAGGCTTTCTTGCCGCGCACGGCCGGCTTTCGCAGATCGCGCTTCTGCGCGCCATGGCGCAGCGTGACAACGGGCAGGCCGCACTCGTTGAGATCAAGGCGGTCGATGCCGCCTATCCCGAGCAGGGCAGCGTCGGGCTTTTGCCGGCGCGCTCTCTGCAGGACGTGCTCGCCGAACGTAACGGGATCTACGGCATCGCCGCCGATCCTACTTTCGCGGCGCGCCTCGATCTTCATGCGGGCGACCGATTTAGGATCGGCCGGCAGGCCTTCGAGCTTCGCGCCGCACTGATCTCGGAGCCCGACAAGCTTGCCGGCGCCATCGGGTTCGGCCCGCGCATCCTGATGTCGGAGGCGGCTCTTCGCGCCACGGGATTGTTGCAGCCCGGCGCGCTCGTCAAATGGGTCTATCGCCTGTCGCTCACGCGGAATGAAAACGTAGACGCCATCGGCGCGGCGGTCCGCGCCGCGTTTCCCTCCGCCGGCTTTGAGGTCCGGACCTGGAAGAACATCTCGCCGCAATTCTCCCGGGACCTCGACCGGTTCAGCCAATTCCTGACGCTCGTTGGCATGAGCTCGCTGCTCATCGGCGGGGTCGGCGTCGCCAACGCGGTGGCGGGTTTCGTCGAGCGCAAGCGCGAAACGATCGCCATCTTGAAAGCGCTCGGCGCGTCGGGCGGGTTCGCGTTTCGGGTCATGCTGGCCGAAGTTCTGGGCATGGCGGGCATCGCCATGATGGCCGAAATCGCCATCGGCGTGGCGCTCCCGTTCCTGCTTGCGGCCGGATTTGGCGCGCTGATCCCGTTTCCGCTTGCGCCGATGATTTTTCCGCGAGAGATCGCCGCCGGAGTTCTCTACGGCGTTCTGACGACGCTCGTCTTCTCGCTCGTGCCGCTCGGGCGGGCGCATGATCTGCCGGTCTCGACCTTGTTTCGCGACGAGATCGCGCCGGTGCAGGTCTGGCCGAGACGCCGTTATCTCGTAGCAACGTTCGCGGCCGCTCTCGGGCTCGCTTTTGCCGGGGTGGCGCTCGCGGCCGACCGGAAATTGGCGTTGATCTACGTTGCCGCCGCGCTCGGCGGCTTCATTCTGCTACGCGCCGCGGCGGCGCTCATCATGGCCGCGGCGCGCCGATTTTCGCATCCGCGCCGCGTCGAACTGCGGCTTGCGATCGGCAATCTCTATCGTCCCGGAGCGCTTACCCCTTCGATCGTATTGTCGCTGGGCCTCGGTCTCACCCTTGTCGTCGCGCTCGCGTTGATCGACGGCAACTTGCATCGCGTCATCGAGCGATCGCGCAATGAAGAGACGCCGAGCTATTATTTTTTGGGCGTGGCGCGCACGCAGCTCGAAGATTTCCGCAAATTTATCGTGGCGCACAAGCCGGGCGCGAAACTGGCATTCGTACCGATGTTGCGCGGCCGGTTCGTCGCCGTCAGAGGCCAGCCGGTCGCCCGCATCAAGGCCAACGACGACGTCGCCTGGGCGCTCGAGGGCGATCGCGGCATCACCTTTTCCGAAACCGTTCCTGCCGGATCGACGCTGATCGCCGGAAAGTGGTGGGGGCCCGATTACACCGGGCCGCCGCTCGTTTCGTTGGAATCGGAGGTCGCCGACGGGCTTGGCCTCAAACCTGGCGATGAAATCACCGTCAACGTGCTCGGCCGCAACATCACGACAAAGATCGCCAATCTGCGCAAAGTCGACTGGCGCAACCTCGGCCTCAACTTCGTGCTCGTCTATTCGCCGAATGCATTCGCCGCGGCGCCTTACAGCGATCTCGTCACGCTCACCTATTCCGACCAAGGGCAGGGCGACCCGGTGTTGGTGCGCGATGTGGCCAAGGCGTTTCCGAATGTCGTGAGCCTTCGGGTGAAGGACGCGCTCGACGCCGTCAAAGACATCGTCGACAAACTTGCCCTTGCCGTGCGCGGCGCGGCCGGGATCGCGCTTCTCGCCGCGACCCTTGTTCTGGGCGGCGCGCTGGCCGCCGGACAGCGGGCGCGGCTCTACGATGTCGTGATCTTGAAGACCTTGGGCGCGACGCGGCGGCGCCTGCTCGCCGCCTTTCTCTGCGAATTCGGCTTGATCGGCCTGGCAACCGCGGTCTTCGGCGTGGTCGCCGGAGGCGCCGCGGCGCTGGCGGTGGTCGCCTCGGTGATGAAGCTCGAGTTCGTGTGGCTCTGGCCGCAGGCGCTCGCCGCTGCGGGCGGCGCGTTTGTCGCCGCGCTGCTCCTCGGGTTCATTGGAACGTGGCGCGTTCTCGGGCGGAAGCCGGCGCAATACTTACGAAATTTATAGGTTTGGCCTGCGGTTGAGGCGGTGCCGCCACCCTTGTAGGCTTCGTTGCCATGGGCCATATTACGGCCAATCCGACGCCTGCGCCGAAGGCGCGGCGACCGAGGCGATCCAGCCTCTAACCCATGAGGACAAAATGTCCGACTTCGACCCCAATACGGCCCGCTTGGGGCAAGGCGTCCAAGCCGGCCGCGCCGAGATCGACCAGGGCCTTCGCTCCTATATGCTGGGCGTCTACAACAACATGGTCTTCGGTTTGGCGATCACCGGGCTCGTGGCCTATGGCGCCAATATGCTGGCCACGACGACCGATACGTCGCACGCGGTCGCCCGTTTCGGGCAAATCTATCTGACGTCGTTCGGCGAAGCGATTTATCTAAGCCCGTTGCGCTGGCTGGTGATATTCGCACCGCTGCTGCTGGTTTTCGGCATTTCATTTGGCCTCAACCGGATGGCGGCGACGACGGCGCGCGCTCTGTTCTTCGTCTTTTCGGCAGCTATGGGCCTGTCGCTCTCGACTTTGGTGCTGGTCTATACCGGTAAGTCGATCGCCCGCGCCTTCTTCATCACCGCCGCGGCGTTTGGCGCGCTAAGCGTTTATGGCTATACGACGCCGCGTTCGCTTTCCGCCATGGGCTCGTTCCTGATCATGGGGCTTTTCGGCCTCATCATCGCGAGTATCGTCAATCTCTTCGTACATAGTTCGGGGTTGCAGTTCGGGCTATCGATCCTTGCGGTGCTGATCTTCTCCGGCCTCACCGCTTACGATACGCAGTCAATCAAGGAAATGTACTTTGCGTCCGACGATTACGAGGTCGCGGCGAAGAAGTCCGTGAACGGTGCGCTGCAACTCTACCTCGACTTCATCAACATCTTTGTGGCGCTGTTGCAGCTCACTGGGTCGCGCAACGATTGACGATAAGCCCCGCTTCATGCGGGGCTTTTTCCTACCGTGCGCAGTCCGATCGGCTCGAGACAATTTTCAGATTCTTGTCGAGCACGTTGATCACACGCTTTAAGTCGTGACCGCGGCGCAGGATCAGGCCGCTTGCTGCTACGACGCTATAAGCGCCCTGCTTGCGCGCGCCCTTCGGCGTCTTCTCGATCCGGTACAGAGGAAATTCGGTGCAACGCCGATAAATGGAGAACACCGCCTTCTGATCGGTCGCGGCGATCGCGTAATCGCGCCATTCGCCACCCGCGACCTTGCGGCCGTAAAGGCCGAGGATGTCGCGTAGTTCCTGACGGTCGAACGAAACGGGATGGGAGGTTGCGGTTCGGTTCGCGACGAGCGAAACGACGCTCGCCGCGCTGCGATTTTCTTCCGTCAACTCCAGGTCCATGCGCTCCTCCGCCGTCATGATTGCGGAATCCGGCGGGGGCGGCAAGCCTTTCCATACCTGGAAAGCGCCAGTGCGCCGGCGGCTGAGCTTTATATTTTTTCGTGTTATGCGCCGCCTGTCCCGCAGAACGGCTTGAAGGCGCGTGCTTTTCCCGGCTGCAACGTAGGTGTGGATCACGTTCCGAATTCACATTTTCGCCCTTTTCGGGCCTAGCGTGTGCCGCGAAACAGCGAAAAGATGGATTGTCGCCATCGGGCTTGGCACGGATCCTCTCGGACTCGTCAGCCCCCCAGCCCCCCGTGGGGGTCACGGGCCAAAGCCCCGTCAAACTTGGATGCAGGCGATGATAGAGCCGGTTTGAAGCCTTGCTTCAACCGGCTCTTTTTATGGCCGGTCTTTGCAGCATGGCCGGTCTTGCTCGACTTGAATCTGCGGGGCGCCGAGGCGATATGTCGGGTCGCCGCGACCCGGCGCTTCGAGAATCGCAATGATGGGAGGGAAATTGAACATGGCGGCGGCTGAAAGCCATGCATTCCAAGCCGACGTGGCCCGACTTCTCGATTTGATGGTCCACTCGGTTTATTCCGAACGCGATATTTTCCTTCGTGAACTCGTATCGAACGGGGCGGACGCTTGCGAGAGACTGCGCTACGAGGCGCTTACCGATCCCTCGCGCATCGCCAAGGATCCCGATTTCCTTATCACGGTCAGCCTCGACAAGCATGCCCGCACGTTAACAGTGGCTGACAACGGGGTCGGCATGTCGGAGACCGAACTTGCCCAGTCGCTCGGCACCATCGCCAGCTCCGGCACCCGTGCTTTCCTCGATAGCCTCAAGGACGATGCGCCGGTCGGCAAGGACCTGATCGGCCAATTTGGGATCGGCTTTTATTCGGGATTCATGGTTGCCGAGCGGATCGACGTCGAGACGCGGCGGGCGGGGAACGACGAGGCCCATCTTTGGAGTTCTGACGGCAAAGGGACATTCTCCATCGCGCCTCTGGCGCTCGAAGCGGCGCCGGCGCGCGGCACGCGCGTCATCCTGCATTTGAAGGAAGAGGCATCCGAATATCTCGAGCCGGCGCACGTCGAGCGGATCCTACGCGAACATTCGAGCGCCATCGCGGTGCCGATCGCCTTCGTCGAGGCGCTTGGCAAGGAGCCGCGCCGGCTCACCGACGGTTCGGCCTTGTGGAGCAAGCCGAAGAGCGCGGTCAGCACCGACGAATATAACGAATTCTATCGCAGCCTCTGCGGCCAATTCGACGCGCCGGCGCTCACGTTGCATTGGCGCGCCGAAGGCCGACACGAATATACGGTTCTTGCTTTCGTGCCGGGTTCGCGCCCGTTCGATCTTTTCGATTCTTCGCGCAAGGGCAGGGGCAAGCTCTATGTCCGCAGGGTGCTCATTGCCGAGGACGCCGAAATCCTGCCGAGCTGGCTGAGGTTCGTCCGCCTTGTCGTTGATTCCGCGGACTTGCCGCTGAACGTATCGCGCGAACTCATCCAGGAGAGCGCCGTCTTCGCCGCGATCAAGAAGGGCGTGGCGAACCGCATCGTGCAGGAACTGACGAAGCTCGCCGAGAGCGACGCCGAAGCTTACGCGAAGATCTGGGCGAACTTCGGTGCGGTCCTCAAGGAGGGGCTGTATGAGGAACCGGAACGGCGCGATGCGCTCTTCAAGCTCGCGCGGTTCGCCACCACCGCGAATCTCGATGGCAAGCGGACGCTCGCCGAATATGTCGCCGCGATGCGGCCCAACCAAACCGCCATCTATTATCTCGCCGGCGACGACATCAAACGATTGGATGCCAGTCCGCAGCTCGAAGGTTTCCGCGCCCGCGGCCTCGAAGTCTTGCTGCTGCCCGATCCAATCGACGCCTTTTGGGTTTCGACCGCCGTCGGCTACGAGGGCAAGCCGTTCAAGTCGGTGTCGCAAGGCGCCGCCGACATCAAATCGATCCCGCTCACGGAAGGACCTGAAGGCCAAGCCGAACCACCCGCCGCGGCGCTTGCCGTGCTCTTCGCCTTGATGAAACAGCAACTCGAAGAAGTCGCTTCGGATGTGCGCTCCTCCGACCGCCTGTCGGAAAGTCCGGCGTGTCTGGTCGCCGCCGATCACGGGCTTGATCGGCGGCTCGAGCGCATGCTCGCCGAGCACGGCCAATTGAAGAATGTTTCGAAGCCGGTGCTCGAGATCAATCCCAAACATCCGCTGATTGCGGCGCTTGCCGCACGGGTAGGGCAGACGGACAAGGAAGCGCTCGGCGACGCCATCTGGCTGATCTTCGATGCGGCGCGGCTGATGGACGGCGAGAAGCTTGCCGACGCGCCTGAATTCGCGGCGCGGCTGACGCGGGTCCTCCGCAAGGCGGTCGGCGAGCCTGACGTCACATGAGACCGGCGATCCGCTTCGATCCGCACGCGTCATGGAGCGCAGCGCAGCGGCAGCTCACCCGGCTGTTCAGCGGCTGCGAAACAGCGGCGCTCGACGCGCGGCTTCTCCTCTGCGTGGCGCTCGGCATCGACCATGCGGCGCTGGTGCGCGATTCAGATCGGCCGATTGGCGCCGCGGCCACGCGGATTGCCGAACTGGCGCAAAGACGCGCCAGCGGCGAGCCGGTATCGCGCATTCTCGGCCGGCGGGAATTCTGGGGTCTCGAATTCGGCATCGGTCCCGCGGTGCTGGACCCGCGTCCGGAAACGGAAGTTTTGGTCGAAACGGTGATCGAGGCTTTCGCGGCGCGCCGCGAGGCCGCGCTGCGCATTCTCGACCTCGGCATAGGATCCGGCGCCATTCTCGGCGCGCTGCTTGCTCATTTTCCAAATGCATTCGCCATCGGCATCGATGTCTCCGAAGCCGCCTGTCAGGTGGCGCGCGGCAATCTCAAACGCCACCGTCTTCGGGCCCGCGCCGGCATCTTCTGCGGAAATTGGGGAGACGCGCTCGGCGGAAGGTTCGACGTCATCGTTGCCAACCCGCCGTATGTCGCAAGCCGCGACCTTGCCGGCCTGGCACCGGAAGTGCGCGCCTATGATCCGCGATTGGCGCTCGACGGCGGCGAGGATGGATATGCGGCGTATCGGAGGATCGTTCCGAGCCTGGCGCGATTAGCTGCGCCCGAGAGCCTCGTCGCTTTCGAGGTCGGCGCCGGTCAGGCGGACGGGGTCGCATCGCTCTTGGCATCGGCCGGCTTGGCAAATCCTGCTGCCCGCTCGGATCTCGCCGGCCATGCGCGAGTTGTCGTCGCCCACTACCCGCCTTGACCGTGGCGAAGCAGACTTTTTCCGCGTTCATCTCGTGGAAAGAATTACCCGCCAAAATGGCAAAAACACGTGGTAAATCTGCCACAGAAGCGAGGGGGCGCCGAATTATTTCGCGAAAGTCCTTGGCGATTTACCCGAAAGCGACTAGGTTTTGGCCCTAAAGGTTGCCTTTCGCGATTGAAGTAGCATTGCGGCGGCGTTGAGATCCCCAGCCGAACGTTGTAGGGGATTTCCGCTTCCGGTGAGCCTGATGTGCTCAGCGCGATCAAGGTGATTGTCCCCAAAGTTGAGGCCCGGAGCTGCGGGCTGGCTCTGCTCGGTGGCGTTGCCACGAGCCCCGTATGTTAGCAGCTGGAGAGCATTTGCCAGCTTATTCTCGTGATTGAATCCAACGGAGGATACGCCGACTCGGGGGAACCAGCCCGAGGGTCGCGTTGACGATGCTATGCAAGGACCATCGATGAGACCAAATCAGAACAACAAGCGCATGCGCGGCCGCAACAATCGCAAAGGCCCGAATCCGCTGTCCCGCTCCTACGAATCAAATGGCCCCGACGTCAAAATACGGGGTACCGCACACCACATCGGCGAGAAATACCTGCAGTTGGCGCGCGACGCCCAATCCTCCGGCGATCCCGTGATGGCCGAGAGTTATCTCCAACATGCCGAGCATTATTTCCGCTTGATCGCGGCCGCCCAGCAGGCCCAGCAGCAGTTCGGCTACAATCGTCCGGCCGGCGAGCTGGAGCCCGAGGACACCGAGGAAGACGACGATTTCGTCAGCATTCCGGACCGCTTTGCTTCTCCCGTCGAGCGGCTGAACACGCAGCCACAGCCGCAGCCGAACCAGCCCTATCCCCAGCCCCAACCGCAACGTACCAACAACAACGGCGATCCGGGCTTTGCAGAGCGCGAACGGCAGCCATTTGCCGGGGAGCGGCCGCAGTATCCGGAGCGTCGTCCCGATCGCAACTTCTCCGAACGGCAGCCCTTCCCGGAACGGCAAGGCCAGCAAAATCGCGACGCTGAGCAGCGTGGCGGGCGCGGCCGCGGCCAGCGCGATTATCGCCCCGACAACGGGCAGCGCTATGAGCGCCATGAGCCGCGCGCCGAAGACGCCAACGGCAAGAATAACCTGCCGGCCTTCATCACCGCGCCAGTGCGCATTCAGCCCGAAACCAACCTCGCCGCGGACGAGGAAGCAGTTGGCTCGCAGGTCATCGATCGGCCCGAGGCCGAGAACGAGGCCGGCGGTTATCACCTGCGCCAGCGCCGGCGGCGGCGCGGCAAAGAAGATTTCGGCGAGACAGCGCCGGGCAAGGACTCCTTCGAGGACTGATCCGGCGGCGCAGCGCTAGGCGCGGCGCGAAACCTTGCGCCTCGAAGCCTGGGCCTCTAAAAATTTTGCCGCGTCCGCCTACTTCAACTCCGAGTCCGTCGCCGGCCCGGGTTTCTGCTGTGCGCAAATTTGGCGGAGCGCTCTTATGGATCGGGAGCATGTTAGGGGGCGGCGCCAGCCATAATATTCTTCGTACCGTTCACGGCCTATCCTCAGGAGTGATCGATGAATTTTGAAAAGTATACCGAGCGCGCGCGGGGATTTGTGCAGAGCGCTCAGTCACTTGCGGTCCGCGAGGGCAACCAGCAATTCACCCCCGAACATCTGCTGAAGGTTTTGCTCGACGATCCCGAAGGTCTGGCGAGCGGCTTGATCGACAGGGCGGGCGGCAATTCCCGCGAGGCGCTCGTCCAGACCGAACTGGCGCTCGGCAAATTGCCGAAAATCGAAGGCTCTGGGGCCGGGCAGCTTTACATTGCCCCGGCGACCGCGCGGCTCTTCGACAATGCCGAGAAGATCGCTGAGAAAGCTGGCGATTCCTATGTGACGGTGGAGCGCCTGCTGCTGGCGCTCGCCATGGAGAAGGGCAGCGAAAGCGCCAAAATCCTCGCCAGCGCCGGGGTTAATCCGCAAGTCCTCAACGCCGCGATCAACGATCTGCGCAAGGGCCGCACGGCCGACAATCCGACCGCGGAGAACGCCTACGATGCGCTCAAGAAATACGCTCGCGACCTGACCGAGGCGGCCCGCGCCGGCAAGTTAGATCCGGTCATCGGCCGCGACGAAGAAATCCGCCGTGCCATTCAGGTCCTCTCGCGGCGCACCAAGAACAATCCCGTCCTCATCGGCGAGCCGGGCGTCGGCAAAACCGCCATCGTCGAAGGTTTGGCGTTGCGCATCGTCAACGGCGACGTGCCCGAGAGCCTGCGCGACAAAAGTCTGCTGGCGCTCGATCTTGGCGCGATCGTCGCCGGCGCCAAATACCGTGGCGAGTTCGAAGAGCGGCTGAAGGCGATCTTGAACGAGATCACCGCCGCCGAAGGCCGCATCATCCTGTTCATCGACGAATTGCACACTTTGATCGGTGCGGGCAGAGCGGACGGGGCGATGGATGCCTCAAACCTCCTGAAGCCGGCTCTGGCGCGCGGCGAACTGCATTGCATCGGGGCAACCACACTCGACGAATACCGCAAACATATTGAGAAGGACGCGGCGCTCGCCCGCCGGTTCCAGCCGATCTTCGTATCCGAGCCGACGGTCGAAGATACAATCTCGATCCTGCGCGGACTTAAAGAAAAGTATGAACTACACCACGGCGTCCGGATCACCGATTCGGCGATAGTCGCCGCCGCGACGCTGTCGAACCGCTACATCACCGACCGGTTCCTGCCGGACAAGGCGATCGACCTCGTCGACGAGGCGGCCTCGCGGTTGCGCATGCAGGTCAATTCGAAGCCCGAGGAATTGGACGAGATCGACCGCCGCATCATCCAATTGAAGATCGAGCAGGAAGCCCTGAAAAAGGAAAAAGATCCTGCTTCGCATGAGCGGTTGCGCAAGCTCGAGGCGGAACTCGCCGACGACGAGGAGAAATCGGCGGCGTTGACGGGGCGCTGGCGGGCCGAGAAGGACAAGCTCGGTGCGGCGCAGAAGCTCAAAGAGCGGCTCGAAGCGGCCCGCAACGAGCTGATGCAGGCGCAGCGGCGCGGCGAATATCAGCGTGCCGGCGAGCTCACCTACAGCGTGATCCCGGATCTCGAAAGGAAGCTTGCCGAGACGGAAGCCAAGGCGGGCGATGTGCTCGTCGATGAGGCGGTCACCGCCGACCATATCGCGCAGGTCGTCTCCCGCTGGACGGGCATTCCCGTCGACAAAATGCTGGAAGGCGAGCGCGGCAAGCTGCTGCGCATGGAAGAAGAGCTCTCGAAACACGTCGTCGGCCAGGCCGAGGCGGTGGCCGCCGTCTCTACCGCCGTGCGGCGGGCGCGCGCCGGCTTGCAGGACCCGAACCGGCCGATCGGCTCGTTCATGTTCCTCGGGCCGACCGGCGTCGGCAAGACCGAACTCGCCAAGGCGCTCGCCGGCTTTCTCTTCGACGACGAGGCGGCGATGGTGCGCATCGACATGTCGGAATACATGGAGAAGCACTCGGTCGCCCGGCTCATCGGCGCGCCGCCCGGCTACGTCGGCTATGAGGAAGGCGGAGCGCTGACCGAGGCGGTACGCCGACGGCCGTATCAGGTGGTCCTCTTCGATGAGATCGAGAAAGCCCATCCGGACGTATTTAACATTCTGCTTCAGGTGCTGGATGACGGAAGGCTCACCGACGGGCAGGGGCGTACGGTCGATTTCCGCAACGTTCTCCTCATCATGACTTCCAACCTTGGCGCCGACGTTCTGGTCATGCAGAAGGAGGGCGAGGATTCCTCGGCGGTGCATGAAGAGGTGATGCAGATCGTGCGCGCCCATTTCCGCCCCGAGTTCTTGAACCGGATTGATGAGATCATCCTGTTTCACCGCCTGCGTCGGCAGGACATGGCCGCGATCGTCGATATTCAGGTCGGGCGGGTGCAGCGCTTGCTCGAAGACCGTAAGATCAGGCTCGACTTGACGCCGGAGGCCCGCACTTGGCTCGCCGACAAGGGCTATGATCCGGCCTATGGCGCGCGGCCTTTGCGACGCGTTATCCAAAAGGCTCTTCAAGACCCGCTCGCCGAGAAGATCCTGGCCGGCGAGATCCACGACGGCGAGACAGTTGTGGTCAGCGCCGGCCCGCAGGGACTGAAGTTGGGTGCCGAACCCAAGTCTGGCAAAGGCAGGGCGAAGGTCGCCTAAGAGCGGTCTCTTACCACGGGAAGACAGCCGCGCAGCCGGGCCCGGGCGGGGCAGGCGAAACCCCACCGGGCGGCATCGCGGCGCGCCGCTGCCGCCTTTCGCGAAAGGGTAGGGATTGCGGCCCAAAATACCCGCCCGAATTTGCGGAAAACCCGGCCTAAAACCATGCATTTGGCGCAGACTTGGACTATATGTTTGAGAGGGCGCTGAAGCTCGTTTCTCGCCCCCAATCAGAGACAGAAAGTTCGCTGGATGGCTGAAAGAGCCAGGTCGGATTCTACTCCCGATAACGGGCGGGACGTACTGCTGCCGGAGCAGGATTCCTACGGCGCCGATTCGATCAAAGTGCTGCGCGGCCTCGATGCCGTGCGCAAGCGCCCCGGCATGTACATCGGCGATACCGACGACGGCTCCGGCCTGCATCACATGGTCTACGAGGTCGTCGACAATTCGATCGACGAGGCGCTGGCAGGCTTTGCGAACTGGGTGGCCGTGACGCTCAACGCCGACGGATCCGTCACCATTACCGACGACGGGCGCGGCGTCCCGACCGACATCCACACCGAAGAAGGCGTTTCCGCCGCCGAGGTCATCATGACCCAATTGCACGCCGGCGGAAAATTCGACCAGAACGTCTACAAGGTCTCCGGCGGCCTGCACGGCCTCGGCGTATCGGTGGTCAACGCGCTTTCGGTGTTCCTGCGGCTGCGCATCTGGCGCGAAGGCAAGGAACACGTTGTCGAATTTGCCAACGGCGATACCGTCGCGCCGCTCGCCGTTGTCGGCCCCGCGCCGATCGAAGACGGCAAAGCAAGACGCGGCACGGAAATCACCTTTCGTCCGTCGCCCAAGGTCTTCTCCTCGGTCGAGTTCGATTTTGCGACGATCGAACATCGGCTGCGTGAACTCGCCTTCTTGAATTCCGGCGTCCGGATCGAACTTACCGACGCGCGCAGCGCCGAGGTGAAGCGGGAAGTGCTCTTCTATGAAGGCGGCGTCGAGGCGTTCGTGCGCTATCTCGACCGCACCAAGACGCCGCTCACGCCGACTCCGATCATCATCAGAGGCGAGCGCGACCGCATCAGCGCCGAAATCGCGTTGTGGTGGAACGATTCCTACCACGAGAACGTGCTCGCCTTTACCAACAACATCCCACAGCGCGACGGTGGCACGCATCTGGCCGGCTTCCGCGCCGGCTTGACGCGGCAGGTGACCGCCTACGCCGATCGCTCCGGCATCAGCAAACGCGAGAAGGTGGATTTGACGGGCGATGACTGCCGCGAAGGCCTGACCTGCGTGCTCTCGGTGAAAGTGCCGGATCCGAAGTTCTCGTCGCAGACGAAGGACAAGCTCGTCTCCTCGGAAGTGCGTCCCGCCGTCGAGAGCCTCGTCAACGAATTGCTCGAATCCTGGTTCGAGGAACATCCGCAGGAAGCAAAAGTGATCGTCGGCAAGGTCGCCGAGGCCGCGCAAGCGCGCGAGGCGGCGCGCAAGGCGCGCGAATTGACGCGACGCAAAGGGGCGCTCGACGTCGCCAATCTGCCCGGCAAGCTCGCCGATTGCCAGGAGCGCGATCCGGCCAAATCCGAACTCTTCCTGGTCGAAGGCGATTCGGCGGGCGGCTCGGCCAAACAGGGCCGCAACCGCGAATATCAGGCGGTTTTGCCGCTGCGCGGCAAGATCCTCAACGTCGAGCGCGCCCGTTTCGACAAGATGCTGTCCTCGCAGGAGATCGGCACGCTCATCACCGCGCTCGGCACGGGCATCGGCCGCGACGACTTCAATCCCAACAAGCTGCGCTACCACAAGATCATCATTATGACCGACGCCGACGTGGACGGCGCGCATATCCGCACGCTGCTGCTCACCTTCTTCTTCCGGCAGATGCGCGAATTGATCGAGCGCGGCCATCTCTACATCGCCCAGCCGCCGCTCTACAAAGTCAAACGCGGCGGTTCCGAACAATATTTGAAGGACGAGCGGGCCAAGGAAGATTATCTGATCGACAACGGGCTCGACGGCGCTTTGCTGCGGCTAGCGACCGGCGAGGAACGCGCGGGAGCGGATCTGCGCGCCCTCATCGAGGAAGCGCGCTTGGTCCGGCAAATCCTGACCGGGCTGCATTCGCGCTATGACCGCGCGGTCGTCGAACAGGCGGCGATCGCCGGAGCGCTGCGGCCGGTCTCCGGCCAGAACGAAGAAGAGGGGCTGGCGGTGGAGATCGCCGAGCGGCTCGATCGCCTCGCCGAAGAGTTGGAGCGCGGCTGGAGCGGGCGCACCGAAGCCGGCGGCTACGTGCTGAGCCGCGAACTGCGCGGCGTGCGCCAAGCCGCGGTGCTCGACGCAGCGCTGCTCGCCTCGGCTGAAGCGCGCCGCCTCAACGAGCATGCGTTTTCTCTCCACGAGATCTATGCGCGTCCCGCCCGTCTGCTGCGCAAAGGCGAAGAACGGCAAGTTTGCGGCCCGACCGAGCTTGTCGACGCAGTGATGGCCGCGGGCCAGAAGGGGATCTCGCAGATCCAGCGCTACAAAGGATTGGGCGAAATGAATCCCGAGCAGCTTTGGGAGACGACGCTCGACCGCGAGGCGCGTTCGCTCTTGCAAGTGAAGATCAAGGAAGGCGACGAGGCCGACGATATTTTCGTCAAGCTGATGGGCGACGTCGTCGAGCCGAGGCGCGAATTCATCCAGGAGAACGCGCTCAACGTCTCCAATCTAGACGTGTGAGCGAGCTTGAGGGCGGCTTCCGGTCGGACGCCAGCCAAGTCTCTGCGGTTCTACGCGAGACGCATTGGTATGCTGCCAAGCGCCACAACGTCAATCACCCATCCTTCGTCGCCATCTCGGCAAGATTGGTGTGTTATAGAGTTTGCCGGCCCCACCCCCGCGCCACGAGTGAAGGAATGAGAAGCAATAAATCAAGCTGAGCTGCGCGCGACCGGCTCGCTGGCCGCGGTCTTCGCCGTGCGTCTCCTTGGCCTGTTCATGATCTACCCAGTTTTCGAAGCCTATGCGCGCCATCTTCAGGGTGCGACGCCGATGCTGATCGGCTTGGCGCTGGGTGCTTACGGCCTCACCCAAGGCTTGCTGCAAATCCCTTTCGGTCTCCTCTCGGACCGGGTTGGCCGCAAGACCATGATCTCGATCGGCCTCGTCTTCTTCGGGATCGGCAGCGTCGTTGCGGCTCTCTCCACGTCAATCACGGGCGTGCTTATCGGCCGTATCCTTCAGGGCACGGGAGCCGTCGGTTCC
Organism: uncultured Alphaproteobacteria bacterium; assembly: GCA_963697785.1. Taxonomy (GTDB): domain Bacteria; phylum Pseudomonadota; class Alphaproteobacteria; order Rhizobiales; family Beijerinckiaceae; genus Methylovirgula. The sequence goes on from OY969098.1 coordinate 510,858, forward strand.
GTCATTCTGGCGCTGGTCGCCGATTTGACGCGCGAAGAGGTTCGCACCAAGGCGATGGCCATCGTCGGCATGACGATCGGCTTCTCCTTCCTTATTGCAATCGTCCTTGGCCCGCTGCTGGCGAGCTTTGTTGGCGTATCGGGCATTTTCTGGCTCACCGCGGTCCTGGCGCTGGTTGGCATCGCGATTACCCAAGGCGTCGTTCCAAACCCGGTGCGTAGCGTGCGCCACCGCGATGCCGAAGCCGTGCCGGCGCTTTTCGCGCGGGTGCTTCGCGACGGCGAGCTGCTGCGCCTGGATTTCTCGATTTTTGCGCTTCACGCAATTCTAACGGCGAGCTTCCTCGCCGTCCCGGCCGTCCTTACCAATTCGCTGCATCTCAACGGGCGCACGGATTGGCTGGTCTATCTCCCCGTCCTTCTCGTCTCTGTCGCGCTGATGGTGCCGGCCATCATCGTTGCCGAAAAAGGGGGACGCATGAAGGAGGTCTTCATCGCGGCAATCAGCCTGCTGGCGCTAAGCATCCTTGCTCTTGCGCTCGGCGGCGGCATTGCAGCGCTGGCGATTGCCGCACTTGTCGGCTTCTTCACCGCCTTCAACGTGATGGAGGCGATCCTGCCGTCGCTCGTCACCAAGATTGCCCCGGCCGATGCCAAGGGAACAGCCACCGGAATCTACTCAAGTTCGCAGTTTCTCGGAATTTTCCTTGGCGGCGTGGGCGGCGGCGGAGCCTTCGCCTTTGGCGGCGCAAAAGGCGTGTTCATCTTTGCGCTGGTCGTAGCGCTCCTATGGCTCGCGGTCGCCGCGACGATGCGCCCGCCGCGGCGCTCTTCGAATTATCTCGTTCATTTGACGTCGTTTGACCGGCGCGCGGCCGGGACGGTCGAAGCCAAGCTCAAAGCCGCGCCCGGCGTGATCGACGCGGTCGTTTCTCCGGACGAAGATGTGGCTTATCTCAAGATCGATCGCGATCATTTCGATGCCGACGTAATAGCGGGCATTGTCGGAGCGAGATAGGAGGTGACCCGCTCGCTGCGTTTTGACGCCGGGTGCCGGCAAGGATAGGAGCCAAGCCATGGACAGCAAACACTTCGCGGTGACGCACACGGATGCCGAGTGGCGCAAGCTTTTGACGGCCGAACAATATGACGTGATGCGCGGCCACGGCACGGAGCGGGCCGGCTCTTGCGCGTTGAATTTTGAGAAGCGCGCCGGCACGTTCACCTGCGCCGGCTGCGGCCAGAAACTGTTCGTCTCCAAAACCAAGTTCGAGAGCGGCACCGGCTGGCCGAGCTTCAACGATCCCGTCCCCGGCGCGGTCGAGGAAACAACCGACCGCAGCTACGGCATGACCCGCACCGAAGTGCATTGCAGCCGCTGCGGCAGCCATTTGGGCCACGTCTTTCCGGACGGCCCGCCACCCACGCATTTGCGCTATTGCATCAACGGTGTGGCGATGAATTTTACGCCGGAGTGAGAAGCGACCCTCTCCCAGAGGCAGAGGGTTCGCGCCGCCTACGGAATAAACACCGCCTCGATCACCTGCAGCTGGTCGCCCATCGGGTCGAGTTCGAGGCGGACCACCTCGGCCATCAGCTTGTCGCGGAACTTATAGGCGCGCCGCCAGCCGTCCTCCGTGGTCGGCGGCCAGGGCGTATAGCTCTTCTTGTCCACCATGAGCGCCTCGCAGCGCAGATGCCGGCCGCGCTGCGAGCCGTGGATGTTGCGGGCGATGATATACATTCGTTCCTCGAACGGCGGCGCTTCGGCCAGATCGGATTTAATTTAGCGGCGTTTGCGGCGGCTGACCATGGCTTAGGAATCCATTTTCAGCGCCGCGATGAACGCCTCCTGCGGAATCTCGACCTTGCCGAACTGCCGCATGCGTTTCTTGCCGGCTTTCTGCTTTTCCAGGAGCTTGCGCTTTCTCGTTGCATCGCCGCCGTAACATTTGGCGGTTACGTCCTTGCGCAACGCGCGCACCGTCTCGCGGGCGATGATCTTGCCGCCGATCGCCGCCTGGATCGGGATCTGAAAGAGATGCGGCGGGATCAACTCCTTCAACTTCTCGACCATGCCGCGGCCGCGCGTCTCGGCCCGGTCGCGATGCACCAGCATGGACAGCGCATCGACCGGCTCGCCATTGACGAGGATCGACATTTTCACGAGGTCGCCTTCGCGATACTCGCTGATCTCATAATCGAAGCTCGCATAGCCGCGCGAGATCGACTTCAAGCGATCGTAGAAGTCAAACACCACTTCGTTGAGCGGCAGATCGTAGATCGCCATGGCGCGCGCCCCGACGTAGTTGAGATCGACCTGCACGCCGCGCCGCTCTTGGCAGAGTTTCAGAACCGCGCCGAGATAATCGTCGGGCGTCAAGATCGTGGCGCGGATCCACGGCTCTTCGATCTTCTCGATCCGGGACGGGTCGGGCATATCGACGGGATTGTGCAGCGAAATCTGTTCGCCGGAGCGCAGCACGATGCGATAGATGACCGAGGGGGCGGTGGCGATGAGATCGAGGTTGAATTCGCGCTGCAGGCGCTCCTCGATGATCTCCAAATGCAGCAGGCCGAGAAATCCGCAGCGGAAGCCAAAGCCGAGCGCCGCCGAACTTTCCATCTCGTAGGAAAAGCTCGCGTCGTTGAGGCGCAGTCTGCCCATCGCGGCGCGCAGATCGTTGAATTCGGCGGCATCGACGGGAAAGAGCCCGCAGAACACCACTTGCTGGGCCGGCTTGAAGCCGGGAAGCGCCGCGGCGCACGGCCGCTTCTCGTCAGTGATCGTATCGCCGACGCGCGTATCAGCGACCTCCTTGATCTGCGCCGTAATGAAGCCGATCTCGCCGGGGCCGAGTTCCTCCACGTCCTGCATCTTCGGGCGGAAGACGCCGATCTTGTCGATCTCGTAATGGGCGTTGGTGCCCATCATCAGGATCTTCTGGTTCTTCCGGAGTGCGCCATCGATGACCCGGACGAGGACCACCACGCCGAGGTAAGGATCGTACCAAGAATCGACGAGCAGCGCCTTGGTCGGCGCGCTGGCGCTGCCCTTCGGCGGCGGCAGGCGATGCACGATCGCTTCCAGCACTTCATCAATTCCGAGTCCGTTCTTGGCGGAGATCAGTAGCGCGTCGGAGGCGTCGAGCCCGATCACGTCCTCGATCTGCTGTTTGATCCGGTCGGGCTCCGACGCCGGCAGATCGATCTTATTGAGCACCGGCACGATTTCGTGGCCGGCATCGAGAGCGTGGTAGACGTTGGCGAGCGTCTGCGCCTCGACGCCTTGGCTCGCGTCGACGATGAGCAGCGAGCCTTCGCAGGCGGCGAGCGAACGCGAGACTTCGTAGGCGAAGTCCACGTGGCCGGGCGTATCGATCAGGTTCAAGACGTAGGGCTTGCCGTCTCTGGCCCGATATTCAAGACGCACCGTCTGCGCCTTGATGGTGATACCGCGCTCGCGCTCGATGTCCATCGAATCGAGCACCTGCGCGATCATTTCGCGGTCCGGCAGTCCGCCGGTGATTTGGATCAGTCGGTCGGCGAGCGTCGATTTGCCATGGTTGATATGGGCGATAATGGAGAAGTTGCGGATCGTTTCGAGTGCTGCCATGCGCGGCGGGATAACAGGCAGAGGAGTGGAAGGAAAGCGACGCGGATATTCGATGCCGACGGGCGGAAACATAGGACACGTGAGGCCGGCAGGCGCCGGGGGCACGCCGGGAGGGATTGCGCTTCCTCGACCAAAGAAGTGGGGCTTGACATCTCGGTAAGTAAGTGGTCACTTACGAGGATGAACGCTCCCCGTCTTTCGCACAACTCACGCCGCCAACAGATCCTCGCGAAGGCCATGCCGCTCTTCGCGCGACACGGGTTCGCGGGGACGACGACGCGCCGCATCGCCGACGCGGCTTGCATCTCAGAAGCCCTGCTTTTCAAGCATTTCCCGACGAAATCGGCGGTTTACGCGGCGATTTTGACCGATGTCTGCGAGGCCGATCCCGGCCTCTTACGGCTGCGCGCTCTGCCGCCCTCGACGGGAACTCTCGTGATCTTCGTGCAAAGCATGATCAACTGGTTCTTGGCGAGGCCCGGGCCTGCGGAGCGCAATGAGAAGTTAAGGCTTGTGCTCTTCAGCCTGCTCGAAGACGGGGAATTCGCGCAAATTCTCTTCGATAAGGTCGAACAGCTCGTTGCGCCGATTTTCATCGATTCTCTGGGGCAAGCGATCGCGACGGGAGACGCCAAGCCAAGCGAGGCTTCGCCGCGTGAGTTCTTCTGGTTCATGCATCACACGCTTTGCACGCTGGCCGCCGTGCTCTTGCCGCAGGTTCCTCCATTGACCTATGCGCCGGCCGCCCAACTCGAGCGCGAGGTTCGCGAATTCATTCTGCGTGGAATTGGCCTCAGCGACACCGCGATCGCGGCGCATGCCGATTGCGCGATGCCGCGCGAGCTCACGGATTTCTCTTTGGAAAGTGCATGAGATGACGATTTCGAGTGAAACCGGGCTGAGATCCGGCGCGGCCTATGAGGCACAAACTCCGGCGCGGCCCATACGCAGCAAGCTCTGGTTCAGTATCGTCGCCGTGCTGCTGGCGCTGCTCGTCGGCGGCCTCTGGGGGTTCAACACTTTCCGCGACCATATGATCGCGCAGTTCTTCGCCAATATGCACCCGCAGCCGATCGCCGTCACGACGGTCGAGGTCAAATCGGAAGTGCTGCCGCATCTCTTGACCGGGATCGGCGACGTCCAGGCCGTGCATCAGGTCGATGTGACCACCGACGTCAGCGGCCGGGTAGTAAAGATCATGTTCGAGCCCGGCGCACACGTCAAAGCCGGCGATCCGCTCGTGCAATTGTACGACGATCCGGATCTCGGCGATCTGGCTGGCTACCAAGCGCAGGCGACGGGCGCCAAGCTCGCGCTCGACCGCGCCAAGGCGCTCGCCTCGCGCGAATACGGTCCGCAGGCGACCGTCGATCAGAACCAGGCGGTGTACGACCAGGCGCTCGCCGGTATCGCCAAAACGAAAGCGATCATCTCGCAGAAACTGATCCGCGCGCCGTTCGATGGCGAGCTCGGCGTCCGCCATGTCGATCTTGGCCAATTCGTGAGTACCGGCGCGCAGATCGTGACGCTGACCGATCTCTCGCAAGTCTATGTGAACTTCACGGCGACCGAAAAGGACAGCGCTCTCCTTGCCGTCGGGCAGACGGTGCACGTCGCCGTCGACGCCTATCCGAGCCGCACATTCGTAGGAAAGATCACCACCGTCGAGCCGCAGATCAGTACCGATACCCGCAACATACGAGTTCAGGCGACGATCGACAATCGTGACCACGCCCTCAAACCCGGCATGTTTGCGACAACTAAAGTGGTGCTGCCGCCGCTGCCGCCCGTGCTCACGGTCCCCGAGACGGCGGCGGACTACACACTCTATGGCGATTCCGTCTTCCTCATCAAGAAAGAGAATGGCGAGAACGGCAAGACCAAACTCATCGCGGAGCGTACGTTCGTGAAAACAGGCGAGCGCATCAACGGGCGCGTTGTCATCAGTGGCGCGGTGAAGCCGGGGGACCAGGTGGTTGCCGTCGGCCAGCTCAAGTTGCAGAGCGGCGCAGAGGTGGCAATCTCGTCCGAGCCGCCGCCTCCGCTCGCCTCCGAACCCGGCCCCTACTGAGCCGCGGAGCCCAGGATGGCGTTCACCGATATTTTCATCAAACGGCCGGTGCTGTCGCTGGTGGTCAGCCTGCTGATCCTGCTGATTGGGCTTAAGGCCGCCACCAACCTGCCGATCCGTCAATATCCGAAACTGTCGAACACGGTCATCACCGTGACGACCACCTATCCCGGCGCCTCGCCCGAGCTGATGCAAGGCTTCATCACGACGCCGATCGAGCAGGCCGTCGCCTCGGCCGAAGGCATCGACTACATGACCTCGTCCTCGGTGCAGGGGACGAGCACGATCTCCGTTTATATGAAGCTCAACTTCGACCCCAACCAGGCGCTGACCGACGTGATGGCCAAGGTCAACCAGGTGAAGTACCAGATCCCGAAAGCGGCCAACGATCCGATCATCCTGAAATCCACCGGCCAGACGACGGCGGTGATGTATATCGGGTTCTCGAGTCCGAAGCTCACCGCTTCGGCGATCTCCGACTATCTTACCCGCGTCGTCCAGCCGCTGTTATCGACGGTGGACGGCGTCGCCTCCGCCGACATTCTCGGCGGGCAAACTTTCGCGATGCGGCTGTGGCTCGATCCGATCCGCATGGCGGGGCGCGGCGTTTCCGCTGCCGACGTGATGAACGCCATTCAGGCCAACAATTTTCAGGCCGCCGCCGGCCAGACCAAGGGCTATTTCACGATCTCCAACGTGACGACCAACGCCGACCTGACCGACATCGATCAGTTCAAGCGCATGATCGTAAAGGCCAAGGACGGCGGCCTCGTACGCATGCAGGACATTGCGACCGTCGAACTCGGCGCGCAGAGCGAGGATTCTAGCGTCGCTTTCAACGGGCAGCACGCGATCTTCATCGGCGTGCAGGCGACGCCCCAAGGCAATCCTTTGGCGATAGTCAAGGGCGTGCGCGCGCTTTTCCCGGCGATCCAACGCAATTTGCCTCCCACGCTCGAGATGAAGGTGGCCTATGATTCGACGAAGTTCATCCAATCCTCGATCCATGAGGTGGAGAAGACGCTGATCGACGCGATCGTCATCGTCATCGTCGTAATCTTCCTCTTCCTCGGCTCGTTCCGCTCCGTCCTCATCCCGGTGGTGACGATTCCGCTGTCGCTGGTGGGCTCCTGCGCGCTGATGCTCGCCATGGGCTTCAGCCTCAATCTTCTGACGCTGCTTGCCATGGTGCTGGCGATCGGCCTCGTCGTCGACGACGCGATCGTTGTGGTCGAGAACATCTATCGCCATCTGGAGGAGGGCAAGACGCCAGTCCAGGCGGCGCTGCAGGGAGCGCGCGAAATCGTCGGCCCGGTGATCGCCATGACGATCACGCTCGCCGCGGTCTACGCTCCGATCGGACTGCTCGGCGGCTTGACCGGCTCGCTGTTCCGCGAATTCGCCTTCACGCTGGCCGGATCGGTGATCGTCTCGGGCGTGATCGCCCTCACGCTGTCGCCGATGATGTGTTCGGTGCTGCTGACGCGCGGCACTATGCACGGCGGTTTCGCCGGGCTCGTCGACAAAGCATTCGGCGCGGTCACCGGCTGGTATGGACGCAGGCTCGACCGTTCGCTTGACTATCGCCCCGCCACGGCGCTGTTCGCCGTGACGATCCTGGGGCTAGTCGTTTTCCTCTACGATCACAGCCGCCAAGAACTCGCGCCGGAAGAAGATCAAGGCATCATTTTCGCTCTGACCAAGACGCCGCAATACGCCAATATCGATTACGCGAACTATTACGGCGCGAAGCTCGACAAGGCCTTCCAACAATTTCCCGAGACCGACCTGCGCTTCGTGCTCAACGGCACGCCGTCTTCGAACCAGGGCATCTCCGGCATGCTGTTGAAGCCCTGGGACGAGCGCAAGCGTTCCGCGATGACGTTGAAGCCGCTCGTCCAGGCGCAGATTTCGAAAATCGCCGGGGTGAACGCCTTCGCCTTCAACCTGCCGCCGCTGCCGGGCGGTCCCGGCGGGCTGCCGGTACAGATGGTCATCAGCTCGATCAACGGCTTTCCGACGATCTTTCAGGAAATGGCGAAGATCAAGAACGCGGCGCGCAAGAGCGGGCTCTTCATCGTCGTCGACAGCGACTTGGATTTCGACCAGCCGGTCGTGCGCGTTTCCATCGACCGTAGTAAGGCAAACGATCTCGGTCTTAACATGCAAACGATCGGCAATACGCTGGCGCTGATGCTCGGCGGCAACTACGTCAATTGGTTCAACCTCGAAGGACGCTCCTACGAGGTGATACCGCAGGTGCCGCGCACGTTCCGGCTCACGCCCGAGCTTCTCACGCACTACTACGTGCCCTCGCTAACCGGCGAGCAGATCCCGCTCTCGACGGTGGTGTCGATTTCGACCGCCACCGATCCGAACGCGCTCACGCATTTTAATCAGCTGAACTCGGCGACCTTCCAGGCTGTGCCGATGCCGGGCGTAAGCATGGGGCAGGCGGTCAACTTCCTGGAAAGCCAGGCGAATCTGTTGCCGACCGGCTTCAGCCACGATTATCTCGCCAACTCCCGTCAATTCCGGCAGGAAGGCAATCAGCTCGCGGTTACCTTCTTCTTTGCGCTGATCATCATCTATCTCGTGCTCGCCGCGCAGTTCGAAAGCCTGCGCGATCCGCTCGTCATCATGATCAGCGTGCCGATGGCGATCAGCGGAGCTTTGCTGCCCCTTTTCTTCGGGGTCGCGACCATCAATATATATACGCAGGTCGGGCTCGTTACGTTGATCGGGCTCATCAGCAAGCACGGCATTCTGATGGTCTCCTTCGCCAGGGATTTGCAGATTAACGAAGGCCTCGACCGGCGCGCCGCGATCGAAAGATCGGCACGCGTACGGTTGCGGCCAATCCTCATGACCACCGCCGCGATGGTCACGGGACTCTTTCCACTGCTCATCGCCACCGGCGCCGGCGCGGCAAGCCGCTTCTCGATCGGCCTCGTCGTCGTCTCGGGCATGTCGATCGGCACGCTGTTCACGCTGTTTGTCCTACCCGCCGTCTATGTGGCTCTGGCCAAAGATCACCGCGCCGCCGCAACCTCGCGGCGAAACAAGGAGATTGCAGCTTTCGAGATGACACCGTAGGAAGGGCGCCTTTGCGGCGGAGAAGATCGGCGATGCACCAAGGCTTGGTAAAGAGGCTCAGCCGGCCGCTTTGGTTCGTCCTGGCCGCCCTCTTCCTCTTCGAGGCGTGGCTTTGGGACGTCGTCGGCGGTCTCTTGACGCGGCTCGCGGCCGCCATAGCCTTCGAGTCGCTCAAACAGGCGTTGGTCCGCGCGATCAATGCGTTACCGGCGCCGCTCGTGCTGCTGCTCTTCGTGATCCCGATCGCGGTGATCGAGCCGTTCAAAATCGTCGGCCTGTGGCTCATCGCGCATCATCATTTCGTCTACGGGGCGGGCGCTTTCGTCGCTGCCAAGGTCTTTGGGGTCGGCGTCGCCGCCTTTCTGTTCGATGCGACGCGCGGCAAGCTGCTTTCGATGGCCTGGTTCGCGCGGTTTTATGCCTGGGTGATGAAATCCGCCAGCTCGCGTATGACCTTTTGGAACCCTATAAACGGCGCGTTCGCGAAGCTCTCGCGCCGTTCGTGCGCCGGCTGCGCGCTCTCTTTACCGCTGCCACGGCAAACGGCGGATTGGGCCGCAGGCTCGCGCTATTGCGGGCGCGGGCGCGGCGTTTGCGGGGCCTTACGTAAGAGGCCGCGCATTCTCCGGCGATTCCGCTGGTGCGCTTCCGAATAGCTTGCCGACCAGTTCCCGCATGTGCGACGGCGGCGGCGCTTCGACCCGTACCGGATCTTGATTCTTGTAGAGTGGGATCTCGATGCCGCGAGCATGAAGATGCAGCATCGGGTCGGTGTCGCCGCGCGTGCCGTATATGCGGTCGCCGAGGATGGGAAATCCCATTGCGGCGCAATGCACGCGCAGTTGATGCGTGCGTCCCGTCAGCGGCGTGAGCGCGAGCAGGGCAAGCGTGTCGTTTTTGCCGAGGACGCGCCAGCGCGTCTGCGCCTTTGCGCCCATAGGATCGACCTTCATCCACCAGCCGCGCGATGAGTTGAGCCGGCCGAGCGGCAGATCGATCAAGCCTTCTTCCTGCGCCGGCGCGCCTTCGACAACGGCCCAATAGCATTTGCCGACCCGACCTTGCTTGAAAAGCAAGCCGAGCCGTTCCAAAGCTTTGTGGTGCCTGCCGAGCGCCAAGCAGCCCGAGGTCTCGCGATCGAGCCGGTGCGCCAGTGCCGGATCGCGCGGCAAACCGTAGCGCAGGGCGGAGAAGTATCCTTCGAGACTTTCCCCGCCCTTCGGGCCGCGATGCACCGCAATCCCCGCCGGCTTGTCGATTACGAGCAGCAAACCGTCGCGATAGAGAAGCCGCGCTTGCAGTTCTTCCGGAGTCATGGACCGCTCACGAACTTCGCGCTACCGCATCGCATGGCTGCTGGCGGGCGCGCGCATAGCTATTGTTAGAATGAGAACTAAACGGCGCGCAAATGCGGAAAAGCGCTGGCCCGGCAAAGGCCGCGCTGCCACGCGCAGCGGAACATATTTTCGAGTTGAGCGTTAACTGGATGAGCTTTCTATGACGAGGTTGGATACATGCACCGAGAGACTCGATCACATGCCGAATTGCGCGAGATATGTCTGCGGGCGCTGCGATCCTACGAAGGATTCGAGCGGGTCGACGAAATTCTAATTCAGCCGCGCGTGGCGCCGGGTGGAGGAAGCAACTGGACGTTGGCCGGGTTCCGGCCACGTGTCGGCAACGCGGCGTTACGCGGCGCGCGTGGCGCGATTGATCAACTTCGCCGCTCCTACGAATTGCGCGCCGAGCCGCCCGGCAATATGCCCGGTAGGAACGGGCATTAATCGGTTCTTTTGTCTCCGCGCATCGGTTGCGCACACGCATTCGACCGTCGCGCGAGTGCCGATAAGTTGCTATCGGCAGACAAATTTGCGATCTCCTCCGTTTCGTCCTATGCCGGTTCTGGCTGCGGGCGGGGGTGATGGATTTGACGTATTCCCATGTCTTGGGGACGGGCTTTTATGCGCCGTCGCGCGTACTCACCAACCAAGATCTCGAAAAACTCGTCAATACGTCGAACGCCTGGATCACCGAACGGACGGGGATCAAAGAGCGGCACATCGCAGCCGATGACGAAGCGACTTCGGACATGGCGGTCGAGGCCGCGAAGCGCGCCTTGGTGATGGCGGATACCGATCCTACCGCGCTCGACATGATCATCATCGGGACGATTTCGCCCGATATGCAGATGCCGTCCTGCGCGGTGATCGTCCAGGCCAAGCTCGGCGCGACGCGCGCCTTTGCCTTTGATTTGTCCGCGGCCTGCGCTGGATCGCTTTACGGCATCAGCATCGCCGATCAATTCATCCGCAGCGGCAAAGCCAAGCGCGTACTTGTCATCGGCGCCGAGATCCTGAGCCGTCTCGTCGATTGGTCGGATCGCAACAGTTGCGTGCTGTTCGGCGACGCGGCCGGCGCGCTCGTCATGGGACCGACGCCCGATCCGTCGCGCGGCTTTCTGTCCGCGCATCTTCACTCCGACGGCCGCGCCGCTTCAATCTTATCGATTCCGGGCGGTGGCAGCCGATACCCGCAATCCGAAGAAGTCCTCGCCAAGAAAATGCACAAGATCGTCATGAACGGCCGCGAGATCTATAAGTTTGCGCTTCGCGTTCTTCCCGATGCCATGCTTGAGGCGCTCGCGGCCAACGGATTGAAGCCCGGCGCAATCGATCACGTCATCTCGCATCAGGCCAACGCGCGGATCGTCGAGTCGGTAGTCGATCGGCTCGGCATCCCGCGCGACAAATGTTGGCTCAACATCGACCGCTACGGCAATACCTCGAGCGCGTCGCTGCCGATCTCGCTCGACGAAGCCAATCGCGCCGGCAGGCTACAACAGGGCGATCTCATCGCGATGATGGCCATCGGCGCGGGAATGGCTTGGGGCAGTGCGCTGTTGCGCTGGTGAAGCCGTCTTGCGGTCGGGGAATCCGTTGATCTTCCTTTGCCGCGGCGGTCCTGTTAAGCTTACCCATCTGATCTCGCGTTAGTGGAAATTTGGGGCCAAAGGAGGAAAATGCCTTTGCTTCCAGACCGCGGCTGGTTTCGTGTCGGTTCGTTCCTAAAGCCCAAACCTATCATCATTGCCGTCGGCGTCCTGATCATGTTGTTGGTCTGCGTCTTGGCGGGTCTGACCATTCGCGAGTTGCGGCTACGCGATATCAGCGACGAAGAACACGAACTCACGGCGCTCGACCTCCTGCTCGCCGAGGAAACCGAGCGAACGCTGCAAGGCGTCGACCTCGTGCTCACCAGCTTACAGCAGGATCTCGCTCTCGACGGGGTCACAACCCCGCAGGAATTTATCCACCTCGAATCCGACGTCACTACTCACGCGCTGCTGAAATCGCGGATCGTGGGCATACCGCAACTGCAGTCGGTGAGCATGATCGGGTTCGATGGGCGACTCGTCAATTCCTCCAACCAGAATCCGGCTCGCGACATCAATGTGGCGGGCAGCGATTATTACAGTGCGCTGCGGGACAACCGGAACGCCGGCGCCTATCTCAGCGTGCCCGTTCAAAACGGCAATGGGACCTGGGTGATCTATCTGGCGCGGCGCCTCGACAGCTCATCCGGCAAATTCCTCGGCGTCGTCGCGGCGGCGATCGATCTCGGCTATTTCGAGAATCTCTACAAAACGCTGGGCATCGGCGCGCACGGCGCCGTCAGTTTGTGGCGGCGCGATGCAATGTTATTGGCACGATATCCAACGCTGGATGGAATCGGCCATGTCTTCCACATCGCGACTTTCAGCGGAATCTTGCGTGACGGCCAGCCAGTCACTTACGAAGTTGCAAAAGCGCTGGATGGGCAGGCGCGGCTCGTCGCGACCATGCCGATCAAAAACTTCCCGCTTGTCGTCAATATCAGCAAGGCAACTCGCGAAATCCTCGCCGACTGGTATCAGGTGGCGGATTTGGTCGCGGCAGGCGCGGCGCTCTGCCTCATGGCGCTTGGTTTCATCCTCTGGCTGCTGGTGCGCCAGCTCAATGCCTACGAAGCGCTCGCCCGCGCCGACAGGGAGCGCAACCGGGCGGTCGCCGAACGCGAGCAGGCGGAAGCGCAACTGCGGCAGGCGCAAAAGCTCGAATCGATTGGCCAGCTCACCGGCGGCATCGCGCACGACTTCAACAACCTCCTTACCGCCGTCCTCGGCAATCTCGAGCTAATGAAGAAGTATACGCAGGACGGCGACCAGCGGCTCAATCGTTGGGCGAGCAACGCATTCGACGCGGCGAATCGCGGCGCGATCTTAACACAGCGGCTGCTCGTCTTTTCGCGCCGCCAGCCGCTCGAACCGCGCGCCGCCGATCTCATCGCCATGTTGGCTTCGATGTCCGATCTGCTGCGCCGCACGCTTGGCGAGAACATCGAGGTTGCGACGCGTGTCGCGCCCGGCCTCTGGCCGGCGTTCGCCGACTTGAACCAGCTTGACAACGCAATTCTCAACATTGCCATCAACGCGCGCGACGCGATGGATGGCCATGGGCAGTTGACGATCGCCGCCAGCAATTGCCACGTGGCGGAGGAAGAAGCCGGTGAAATCGCGCCCGGCCAATACGTGGAATTGTCGATTTCCGATACCGGCAAGGGAATTGAGAAGGACGTGCTTGATCGGGTATTCGAACCGTTCTTTTCCACCAAGCCGGTCGGGCAGGGCACGGGGCTCGGGTTGAGCCAGGTTTACGGGTTCATCAAACAGACGGGCGGCCACGTCACGATCGACAGCGTGCCCGGCCAAGGAACGACGATCACCCTCTATCTGCCCCGCGCCCACGTCGAAGAAGAGCGCGCGCAGCAGCGCCTGGACGCGGAGGAGAAAGTCGAAGAACAGGTACGCGGGACGGTGTTGGTCGTCGAAGACGATCCCGACGTTCGCACCTATTCGGCCGAGATCCTGCGCGATCTCGGCTATCGTGTACGCGAAGCCGGTAATGCCAAAACGGCGCTCGAAACGCTGCGGGAGAGCAACGACTTCGCGCTGCTGTTCAGCGACGTCGGCTTGCCCGGCATGAACGGAACGGAACTCGCCGAAGAGGCGCGGCGGCTGCGCCCGCAGTTGAAGATCCTGCTTACGACCGGCTATGCACAGGATGCACTCATCGAGCACGGCAAGTTCGGGCCGGGCGTGCTGCTTCTGCCGAAGCCCTTCGCGCGCGCCGAGCTCGCCGAGAAGATTCATCAGCTTCTCGTGGCGCAGCAGGTCGCCGGTTGAATGCCGGCGCGGCGCCGAACCAAGCCCGCGGCGAACCCGCGGGCTTGCGTCGGCGCGTTCTCGCCGCCATCTTAGAGGCATGACCGACCACCCGCACCGCTCCGCGCAGCTCGACATGAGCGCCCTCGGCCGCCTCAACGAGCGGCCGCGCGAGATCTTTCGGCACATTGTCGAATCCTATCTCGCCAGCGGTGCGCCGGTCGGCTCGCGCCATCTGGCGCGTCTGCTGCCCATGACGCTGTCGTCGGCTTCGGTTCGTAACGTCATGCAGGATCTTGAAGAGCTGGGGCTGATCTATGCGCCGCATACCAGCGCCGGCCGATTGCCGACCGAACTCGGCCTGCGGTTCTTCGTCGACGCTATGCTGGAGATCGGGGATATCGGACAGGAGGAACGCGCGGAAATCGAGGCGCAGGTCCGCGCGGCCTCGAAGGAACAGGCGCTGGAAACGCTGCTCAGCGAGGCGATGAGCACGCTGTCGGGGCTAACGCGCAGCGCCGGCGTAGTCGTCACGACCAAGGAGAACCCGAGGCTCAAACAGATCGAATTCACCCGCCTCGATCCGGAAAGGGCGCTGGCGATTCTGGTCGCCGCCGACGGTTCGGTCGAAAACCGCATCGTGCAGACGCCGCGCGATCTGCCGTCGTCCGCCCTGATCGAGGCCAGCAACTATCTCAACGCGCGGGTCAGCGGACGCACGATTACCGAGGCGAAGGCGGCGATCGAAGCGACTCTCGAACTCGCCCAGGCCGAACTCGGCGAACTGACGGCGCGGCTTGTCGGCGCCGGGCTTGCAAGCTGGGTCGACAACGCCAGCCAGGGCCAGCACTTGATCGTCCGCGGCCAGGCCAATCTCCTGGAGAATCTGACCGCCAGCGAAGATCTCGAGCGAATTCGCCTTCTGCTCGCCGACCTCGAAACCCAGAAAGACGTCATCGATCTCTTGAACCGGGCGGAAGGCGGAGAGGGCGTGCACATCTTCATCGGTTCGGAGAACAAGCTCTTCTCTCTCTCCGGCTCGTCGATGATCGCCGCGCCATTCCATGACGACCAGCGAAGGATCGTCGGCGTACTCGGCGTCATCGGCCCGACGCGGCTCAATTACGCGCGCATTGTGCCGATGGTCGACTATACGTCGAAACTTGTCGGCCGGCTGTTGCACGGACGCTAGCTCAGTCTTCCGCCCGGATTGCTTTTAGCTTGTAGAGCGCCTCGAGCGCCTGGCGCGGCGTCAGTTCGTCGGGATCGACGGCATCGAGCGCCGCGGCGAGTTTTGCCGGGCGCGGCGGTTCGGTCGCTACGCTCGCGCCGGTAAAGAGCGGGAGGTCGGCGACCGGCCGTTCGACGGGCCTCTGCCGGTCCGCCGCTTCGAACTCGGCAAGCAGCTTTTGCGCGCGCTGGACGACGGCGCTCGGAAGACCGGCAAGCCTGGCGACCTGAATGCCGTAGGACTTGTCCGCTGCGCCCTTGACGATTTCGTGGAGGAAGACGAGATCGCCCTTCCAATCCGCCACGCGAATGGTGAGGTTGACGATGTGGCGCAAGTGTTTGGCAAGATGCGTCAGCTCGTGGAAATGGGTCGCAAACAAGGTTCGCGCCCGATTCTTCTCGTGCAAATGTTCCATCACCGCCCAGGCGATCGCGAGACCGTCGAACGTCGCCGTGCCGCGGCCGATCTCGTCGAGAATCACCAGCGAACGATGCGTCGCTTGATTGAGAATCGCCGCGGTCTCGACCATTTCCACCATGAAGGTCGAACGTCCGCGGGCGAGATCATCGGCGGCGCCGACGCGCGAGAAAAGACGATCGACGATGCCGATTTTGCAGCGCGCCGCCGGCACGAACGAGCCCATCTGCGCCAGCACGGAGACCAACGCGTTTTGCCGCAGATAGGTCGATTTGCCGGCCATGTTCGGGCCGGTAACGACGGCGATGCGGCCCACGTCTTTGCCGGAGAGATCGCAATCGTTGGCGACGAAAGGCTTGCCCGCTTGGGCGAGCGCCGCTTCGACCACCGGATGGCGTCCCGCCTCGACGGCGAAGCTGAGCGATGCATCGATTTCGGGGCGCGTCCAGCCGCCCGCATCGGCGAGCTCGGCGAGCGCCGCGGCGACGTCGATCGCCGCTAGCCCGTCCGCCGCGGCCTTGATCGATTGTTCGGCGGCAAGAATCCGGCCGGCGAGCCGGTCGAAGATTTCCGTCTCGCGGGCCAGCGCGGATTCGGCGGCCGAGGCGATTTTTGCTTCGAGTTCGGCAAGCTCGGCGGTCGAGAAGCGCATCGCGTCGGCCATGGTCTGGCGGTGCACGAACGTCGAATTGAACGGCGGCTTTAAGAGCTTTTCGCCTTGTGCCTGCGGGACCTCGATGAAGAAGCCGAGAAAATTATTGTGTTTGACCTTTAGTTGGCGGCCCTCCGCCAACTCGCAGTAGCGCGCCTGCAATTCGGCGATAATCCGCCGGCTTTGGTCGCGCAACGCTCGCGTCGCGTCGAGCGGCGCATCGTAGCCGGCGCGCACGAAGTTGCCGTCGCGGGTTTTCGGCGGCAGATCCGCGGCGAGAGCTTCCGCGAGCGCCGCGGCGATGGAGGAATCGACGCCACTCGCCGCCCGTGTCGAAGCGACAAGATCGGCGGGCAAATCCGTGCGCGCGCCGAGCCGCGCGGCAAGCGTCGCGGCGGCCGAGAGACCGTCGCGCAGCGCCGCGAGATCGCGCGGGCCGCTCCTTTGCAGCGCGAGGCGCGACAGCGGCCTTGCGAGATCGGGCGCGGCTTTGAGGCGGGCGCGCAGATCGGCGCGCAGAGACCTGTCTTCGCGCAGAAGGCCGACCGCATCGAGCCGGCGGTCGATCTCGTCGACCTCGGTTAGCGGACCGGCGAGGCGCGCGGCGAGTAGCCGTCCGCCTCCCGGCGTCACCGTGCGATCGATCGCCGCGAGCAAAGATCCCTCGCGGGAGCCGGAGAGCGTGCGCGTCAATTCGAGATTGGCGCGAGTCGGCGCGTCGATCTCCATGTGCGCGTCGAACCTGGTGCGCGCCGGCAGGCCCAAGGCGGGACGTGCGCCGCGCTGCGTGCGTTCGATGTAGAATATTGCGAGCGCCGCGGCGGCGGTTTCCGCACGCGACAAACCTCCGAGACTGTCGAGCGTGGCAATCCCGAAATAGTCCGTGAGGCGGCGCTCCGCGGCAAGATCGCCGATATCGTGGCCAATCGGCGTCAGCGGAAGTTTCATCTCGCCCAACAGCCGCGCAAAGCTTGGCTCGGCGCAGAGCGCTTCCACCGCGACGACCTCGACGGCCTCGATGCGCGCAAGCTCCGCGCCGAGCGCCGCATCGTTGACTTCGCTCACGCTGAACGCGCCCGTCGAAATATCGACGCTTGCGATGCCGTAGACGGATTGGGTTTCCGAAGGGCGCTGGCGCACCACCGCAACGAGACAATTGGCCCGTGCCGGATCCAGCAGCTTTTCCTCGGTGATCGTGCCCGGTGTCACCAGCCGCACTACGTCGCGCTTGACGACCGATTGGTTGCCGCGCTTGCGCGCCTCGGCGGGATCCTCGATCTGTTCGCAGACGGCGATGCGATGTCCGAGCCCAATCAGTCGCGACAGATAATCGTCGGCGCGCTCCACCGGCACGCCGCACATCGGGATGTCGCGGCCCATGTGCTTGCCACGCTTCGTCAGCACGATGCCGAGCGCGCGCGAGGCGATCTCCGCGTCGGCAAAGAAGAGCTCGTAGAAATCGCCCATCCTGTAAAACAGAAGGCAACCGGGATTGACGGATTTGATTTCGATGTATTGGGCGATCATCGGCGTGATCTTCGCCGTTTCTTCTACGCCGCCCGGCCGATCGGTGGAGCGGTTCGGATTGGAAAACGGCGGATCGCCGGTCACGCGCTGCATGCCGCGACATTAGCAAAGGCCACGGTTTGATGCACGCGCCTGCCGCTACGACGAAGCTTTGCCGGCAGTTCCGACCGCGGCGCGACGCTTTGCACCGAAATCTTGCGGCTTATGGATTTCGGCGCTTGAACGCCCCGCGTTCCGGGACATATCCGTTGTGACGCAGGCACAGGGGTCCGGCGCTTCCTCTCTGGCCGTGATCGTGTGGCGCGGGGCATCATAAGCTTCGGTGGCGAGGAGCGCCATAAAACCACCCCTGGCGTCGACAAAGGAGGAAGCCATGGCTTTAGCAGATGTCAACGCGCGGGGCGTGTCGAACACCGATTTCATACCGGAATCGGTGGCCGGCCTCGCGGTCGTTGTATTGACGATACTTGGTCTTGCCGGGGTCGCTCCGGCATTTCTCGTGGCTGTCGCCACGATTATTTTCGGCGTCGGCTTGCTGCTCTACGGAGCCGCTGCGATTGCCGAGGTTAGCCGGATTTTCGGGCGCGATAGCCAGAGCCAGGGCGCGGTCGAAACGGCGGCGAACGGCGTCTCCACGGTATTTCTGGCCGGTGCTGCGGGCATCGTCCTCGGCATTCTGGCGCTACTCGGCAAAGTTCCAGCTGATCTCGTGGCGATTTCGGCCATCGCCTTCGGCGGCGCCTTGATTCTCAGCAACGGTTTCAACAAGCGCCTACGGGTGCTGACGATCGCCGCGTCGGAGGACGCCGCTCTGACGCGCTTCATGCAGGACTCGGCCTCCGAATCGGCAGGTCTGCAAGTGCTTGCCGGATTGACGGCGATCGTGCTCGGTATCCTCGCGCTCGCCAACGTCGCCGATCCCGTGGTTTTGGTGCTGATCGCGCTCCTCGAGCTCGGCTCTTTTGCGATCCTGTCGAGCGCTTCCGTCGCGACCGGCCTCGTTCAGACCTTCGGCAACATGAGCCATCCGGGGCAACGTTTCTCGGAGTGATCGAGCCGAACCGTTTGGCGACTTCGTTCTGATTCGTGGGAGACGACGAACCCTTTTGCCGTCTCTCTTTTTGTGTGAGTGTTGCCTGGCTAGACCGAGACTTGCGCGCCGAGTTCGACGACACGGTCGGAGGGAATTGCAAAGAACTCCGTTGCGTCGATCGCCTGCTTGGAAAGCGAAATGAAGAGATGGTCCTGCCAGGCGGGCATGCCCGAGTTCGGCGCAACCTTGATCGTGCGGCGGCCGAGGAAGAACGAAGTGGTCATAATGTCGAACTTGAGCCCTGACTTGCGCAGCAGCGCAAGCGCCGCCGGCACGCGCGGCGTCTCCATGTAACCGTAGTGCAGAGTAATGCCGGTGAAGTCGTCCGACAGATTGATGATCTGATAGCGGTTGGCCAAAGGCACGCGCGGCGTATCCTCGGTACGCACCGACATGATCCAGACGCGCTCGTGCAGAACTTTGTTGTGTTTGATGTTGTGCAGGAGCGCCGAAGGCGCCACCTCGAGCTGATTGGTAAGAAAGATCGCAGTGCCGGGAACCCGCGTCGGCTTGGACTTCTCGAGCATGCGAATGAGATCCTTGAGCGGGATCGAATCGCGCATCATCTTCTGCGAGAGCAGCTTGTTACCGCGCACGAAGGTCCACATCACGACCATCGAACCGCTGGCGAAGAGGAGCGGGACCCAGCCGCCTTCGACCACTTTCATGAGGTTCGCCGCGAAGAAGATGCAGTCGATCAGCAGGAACGCCGAAACGAAAGTCGCCGCCGCCCAAAGCGGCCAGCCCCATTTCTTCCAGACGACCACGAAGGCGAGCGCGGTCGTGACCACCATCGTTCCCGAGACGGCGACGCCGTACGCCGAGGCCAGCGCGCTTGAACTCTTGAAGAACAGCACGAGCAGCACCACCCCGACAAGCAGAAGCTGGTTGATCTTCGGAATGAAAATCTGCCCTTCCTGCGTCTCCGATGTGTGCTGGATCTCCATGCGCGGCAAAAGTCCGAGCTGGATCGCTTGGCGGGCGAGCGAAAAGGCGCCGGTGATGACCGCCTGGCTGGCGATTACCGTGGCAATCGTCGCAAGCACAACCATCGGAAGCAGCGCCCAGGAGGGAGCGAGCAAAAAGAACGGATTGGCGATTGCCGACTTGTCGGCGAGCACGAGGGCGCCTTGACCGAGATAATTCAATGTGAGCGCCGGCAAAACAAAAAACAGCCACGCAAACTGGATTGGCAGCCGGCCGAAATGCCCCATGTCGGCATAGAGCGCCTCGGCGCCGGTCACGGCGAGAAAGACGGAACCGAGAACGATGAAGCCGAGCAATCCGTGGCTGAATAGGAAGCCAAGCCCGCGCCACGGATTGAACGCGAGCAGCACGCGCGGCGCTTCCGGGATATGAACCAGGCCCAGTAAACCGATCACGATAAAGAATAGAGCCATGATCGGACCGAAGAAGGTCGCCACCCGCGCCGTTCCGTGGCTCTGCACCGCGAACACCGAGATGAGCACCACCACGGTCAGCGGCAGGACATAGGCGGAAAAGACCGGCGTTGCGACGTTGAGCCCTTCCAAGGCGGAAAGCACGGAGATCGCCGGCGTGATAATGGCATCGCCCGAGAACAAGGCGGCGGCGGCTACTCCCAAAAAGAAAACTGGTGCGACGCGGCGGCCGAACGCCGATTGGGCCAAAGCCATCAACGAAAGCGTTCCGCCTTCGCCTTTATTGTCCGCCCGCATGAGAAACAGCACATATTTGGCGGTGACGATGAAGAACAGCGCCCAGAGCAGCAGCGAGACCGTGCCGATCACGTTGTACTCGGTGGTCCCTTCGCCGCGTGTGTGCAGCAGCGATTCATGCAGCGCGTAAAGCGGACTCGTGCCGATGTCGCCATAGACGACGCCGACCGAGCCTAGCGCCAGACCCGCCAGACCCGCCTTCTTTTCTGATGTTCCGTTGGGAATATGGCCGCCGTTGACCGCCGAAGCGGCTTTGTCTTGCGCGGTCGACATTCGAGGATCCCTTAGCCCCTCTGCAAGCTCCCAGCAAAGCAAGGCCTGGAGCCCGCGTTGCCCGATCGGGAGCACGCATTGGTCTATTGCGCCGCGGCATATAGCGCTTTCTCTGGCGCGGGAGAAGGGCCCATAACGGGCCCGGCGCCGCGCCGCTTCTCCTTGAGCAAGGGTGACGAGCGGCCATTGCCGAGCGCGGCGAGGCGGCCTGTGGATTAGCCGCGCGCTCTGCCGGCGCTTGTTGACCCGCCGCCTAACTGGCATTTCACTTTGATGCAAGATCTCCCGGTCCGTGCCGTTCTGCCGCAGGTGCGCGGCGCTCTCCACGCCGCCACCTCCGCTGTTCTTCTCGCGCCGCCCGGGGCGGGCAAAACGACGCTCGTGCCGCTCGCGCTCTACGACGAGGCCTGGGCGCGGGGAAAAAAGATCGTTCTCATCGAGTTCGCGCCGGCTGGCGGCGCGCGCTGCCGCGGAGCGCATGGCCTCGATGCTCGGCGAGGCTGTCGCCGAGACCGTCGGGCTGCGCATGCGGCTTGCTTCACGCGTCTCGGCCAAAACGCGCATCGAGGTGGTGACCGAAGGCGTCTTCACCCGCATGATCCTCGAAGATCCGGGGCTCGAGGGCATCGCCGCCGTGCTCTTCGACGAGTTCCACGAGCGCTCCCTCGACGCCGATTTCGGCTTGGCGCTGGCGCTCGACGTGCAAGCGCATCTGCGCCCGGACCTACGGCTCGTCGCGATGTCGGCGACGCTCGATGGCGCGCGCGTCGCGCGGCTCATCGGCGAAGGCGCGACGCTGATCGAAGCGCAAGGACGCATGTTTCCGGTCGCGACGATCTATCTCGGCCGCGATCCGCGCGAGCGGATCGAGGCGGCGTTGCTACGTGCCATTCGCAAAGCTTTGGCGAGCGAAAGCGGATCGCTGCTCGTCTTTCTGCCCGGGCAAGCCGCGATCGCAAAACTCGCCGATCTGCTTAACGAAAACATACGCAATTCAACGCTCGAAATCGCGCCGCTCTACGGCGCGCTCGACCGCGCCGCGCAAGAGCGCGCCATCGCACCGAGCCCGCCGGGCAAGCGCAAGGTCGTGCTGGCGACCTCGATCGCCGAGACTTCGCTGACGATCGAAGGCGTGCGGGTGGTCATCGACTCCGGATTGGCGCGCCAGCCGCGCTATGAGCCTGATCGCGGCCTGACGCGGCTCGAGACGGTGCGCGTTTCGCGCGCCGCCGCCGATCAGCGCCGCGGCCGGGCAGGGCGTCTGGAGCCCGGCGTCTGCTATCGGCTTTGGGAAGAGGCCGGAAACGGCGCGCTCGAAGCCTTCGCGCCGCCGGAAATCCTTTCGAGCGATCTATCGAGCCTCCTCCTCGACTGCATCGCGTGGGGTGCGGGGGATCCTGGGCGCGATTTGCGCTTTCTCGATCCGCCGCCTGCACCGGCATTGAAAGAGGCGCGCGCGCTGCTCGCCGAGCTTGGCGCGCTTGATGCCGAAGGCGCGCTGACGGATATGGGCCGTGCCATGCGCCGCCTGGCGCTGCCGCCGCGCCTGGCGCGCATGATCATCGCCGCCAAGGCGAGCGGCGAGGCCGAGCTGGCCGCCGAAGTGGCGGCGGTGCTGGTCGAACGCGGGCTTGGCGGCGAAGACCCGGATCTTCCGCTGCGCATCGAGCGATTCCGCAGGGATCGCTCGCAACGCGCGGAAGATGCACGCCGTCTCGTCACGACATTTCTGCGGCAAGCGGGCGTCATGGGCGGCACTCCGGGCGACCCGGCGTCGGCGGGGCGACATCTCGCGGCGGCCTTTCCTGACCGCATCGCCAAAGCGCGCGGCAAGCCCGGCCAGTTCCTGATGGCGAACGGGCGCGCCGCGGGCCTCGAGGCGCACGACCCGCTCGCCCGCGCACCCTATCTCGCCATCGGCGAGATCGCCGGCCGCGCCGCTTCGGCGCGCGTCCTTTTGGCGGCGCCGCTCAGCCTCGACGAGATCGAAGCGCTAGCGGCCGAGGCAATCGTCATTGAGGACGAGATCAGTTTCGAGCCGGTGCGCGGGCAAGTGCGTGGCCGCCGGCAGCGACGGCTCGGCGCGCTGCTTTTGAGCGAACAGAATTTGGCCGTGGATGGCCCAGAAGCGGCTCGAACTCTCGCCGAAGGCATCGCCGCCTCGGGCCTCGAACGTCTGCCCTGGACGAAAGCGCTGCGCCAATGGCGCGATCGCGTCGCCTTCCTGTGCCGCGCGGAAGGCGAGCCTTGGCCCGATTTGGCGGATGAAGTTCTACGCGCCAGCGCAGGCACTTGGCTTGCACCGTTCATCCAAGGAAAGACAAGCCTTGCCGAGATTACCGCGGCGGATCTCGAAGCGGCGTTGAAGGCACTTCTGCCCTATGACTTGCAACGACGGCTCGCCGCGGAGGCGCCGACGCATTTCGAAACGCCGGCCGGTTCGCAGATCGCGCTCGACTATGCGGCCGAAGGTGGCCCGCTGCTTTCGGTTCGCGTGCAGGAGCTCTATGGGCTCGCAACGCATCCGGCAATCGCGCGCGGCAAGGCGCCGCTGACTCTCGAGCTCCTCTCGCCGGCGCAGCGTCCGATCCAGATCACCCACGACCTTCCGGGCTTTTGGCGCGGCTCCTGGGCGGCGGTGCGGAGCGAGATGAAGGGCCGCTATCCGCGCCATCTCTGGCCGGAGGATCCGGCCAACGCGCTACCGACGAGGCGGGCGAAGCCGAGGGGGACGTGAGGAAATCACGGTCGCGGCACGGTTCAATTTAGCGAATTGACAGTTCTAGGAGCCGCTGAGCCAGCGCTTCGTCGCGCGCGCGATGTTGGTGTGCGGCGCATTGAGGAAATAGACGAGCGACGTTGCGCTCGAGAAGCAATAGAGTTTGTGGGTATCCGGATTGGTCCAATTGATCGAGCAATCGGCGGGGATCTGCTTGCCGGCCGCCAGCCCGATCGGATCATGGTCATCGAAGGCGCCCTTCATTTTGACCGGCGGCACGACCGCCTTCCAGATCCCCATTTGTGCAGCATGCGCAGGGGCAATGCGCGGGTCAAGACGTGGGTCCAGCGGCGTTCCGAAGGCAGCTGATTGGTTCGTGGTCTGCGCAAGAGGTTGTGCCGCAAACGCACCGCCAAGCAACAACACCGGCATAGCGACCGCAATAAAGACGAGAGGTTTATAATTCCTATTTACGCTCATTGAACTGGCTCCCCGAGCTATTGCCGCCTCGTCCGCAACACGTCGCGGCGTTCGCGCTGCGCACGATTTATAACCCCCGGCGCGCGTAACGGGGGTGAAGATTTCTAACCCTTGCGGTGAGGGCTGCTCACAGGCCGATTTGCTTTGGCGTCCAAGCGGGGACAAAATAAGTAGCGGCGGTACCAATGCGGGCTCGCGCGCAGGGCGCATCATGCTTTACAATTCGGTCTTGTTGCGGACGTTTGCGGCGATCTGCAATTCGCGGAGCTTCACCAAGGCGGCGCAGTCGGTCAACCTCACGCGATCGGCTGTCAGCTTGCACGTCAAGCGGCTCGAAGATCAGGTCGGCCTGCGTTTATTCGAGCGCGATGCGCGTCGGCTGGAGCTGACGGAAGAAGGCGAAGTTCTCTTATCCTATGCGCGGCGCATCCTCGCCTTGAACGAGGAGGCAGAGACCCGTCTCGGCCGTCGCCAGCCGCGCGGATTGATCCGCTTCGGCGCCCCTGAATATTTTGATCCCCAGATCCTCGCATCGCTGCTCGGACAATTCACGGCCCGATATCCCGCGGTGCGGCTGCAAATTGAAATGGCGATCGGCCCCGACATTGCGGCCTTATTTGATAAAGGCGACTTAGATCTTGCTATCGTTAATAGAGAGCCATGCGACGGCGACGGCATCGTTCTGCGCACGGAACGCCGCGTCTGGGCGGCGGGACGGACGATGAAGCTCAATCTCGAAACGCCTTTGCCGCTGGCGCTTTTTCCACCGCACTGCGGCTGGCGTCGCTTAGCACTCGCGCGGCTCGATGAGATCGGCCGGAGCTGGACGCTCCTCCTCCAAAGCGCCGGTGTGGCGGGGATCCTCGCGGCGCTCGAGGCCGGAGTTGCAATATCGGTCCTGGCCCAGGAAGGCTTGCCAAACTCGCTCAGGCCGCTCGGCGAAGCGGAAGGGTTGCCGCCGCTGCCTGACTTCGAATATGTGCTGCTACGTCATGGGCAAGCTTCGGAGGCGACGAACACGCTCGCCGAGGTGATCATCGATTTCTTCCGGCTTTCCGCGGCACTACGCGATGGTGTTGAACAAAATAAGCGCGCCGCACGCGCTTTGGGTCCCGATGTGGAAAGGCCCCGGCATCGTCGCTGACAAGCCAAGAGCGGTGTCGGAATGGCCTCAGCATTGCGCTCTCGTCCATCCGCCCCTATAACCCCCGCCGGCCCCAATCCGACACCCCTGGAGGCGAGGGCCATCGCATACAAGGACACCGCAATGGCCGAGACCAAAACGCTCGCGGCCACGGCGCGCAGCGGGATCGGCAAGGGGGCCGCCCGCAGCACGCGCCGTGCAGGCCGCATACCCGCCGTCATTTATGGCGGCGGCGATCCCGCCCAGCCGATCTCGCTCGATTACCGCGAGGTCAACAAGCTCATCTACGCCGGTCATTTTCTGACGACGATCTACGAAATCGAGGTGGAGGGCGCCAAGCAACGCGTCATCCCGCGCGATTATCAGCTCGATCGTATCGAAGACCGTCCACTGCACGTCGATTTTATGCGCCTGCGGCCCGGCTCCACGCTGCGCGTTGCGGTTCCGGTGCATTTCATCAATCAAGACGTCAGCCCGGGGCTCAAGAAGGGCGGAGCGCTCAATATCGTGCGCCATAGCATCGACTTGAAAGTGCCGGCGGATGCGATCCCCGAGGCGGTTACCATCGACCTGAGCGAACTCGACATCACCGAATCCGTGCATATTTCGGGGGTGACTCTGCCGCCCGGCTGTCGGCCGACGGAAACGCGCCACGATTTCACGATCGTTACGATTGCCCCGCCCGTCGCGCTGGTGGAGACCGTGGCTCCAGCCGCCGCTGCTGCTGCGACGCCGGAAGGCGTGCCGGCCGTCGCCGGAGCGCCAGCCGCGCCTGGCGCCGCTCCTCCCGCTACCGCCGCTCCCACTGCCCCAACGCCGGAGCCAAAGGGAAAGTCCAAAAAATAGGATTCGCCCGGAAAGAACGCTAAGATCGCCGCAGCCGACGCGGCAACGCGGCTTCGGCGCCCCGCCCATCCATGCTCCCGGTTTCTGGGATGAAGCTTTTCGTCGGCCTCGGCAATCCCGGCCGCGCCTATGCCGGCAACCGGCATAACATCGGCTTTCTGGCGATCGACGCCATTGTCCGCCGCCATCCGTTCGCGGCCTTCAGGGCGCGGTTTCAGGGGCAGGCGGCGGAAGGCGCGATCGGCCGCGAACGGGTGATCGTGCTCAAACCCGAGACGTTCATGAACAACTCGGGCCGCGCCGTCGGCGCTGCGGCGCGTTACTACAAGATTGAGCTAGCCGACATCGTCGTCTTCCACGACGAATTGGACCTTGCGGCCGGCCGGGTCCGGGTGAAGGTCGGCGGCGGCAATGCCGGACATAACGGGCTGCGCTCGATCACCGAGGAGATCGGCAACGACTATCGCCGCGTGCGGATCGGCATCGGCCATCCGGGCGACAGGGACCTCGTCCACGATTACGTGCTGAGCAATTTCAGCAAGGCGGAACTTAAGTGGGTCGCGGCGCTCTGCGAAGCAATCGCGGCGAATGCCGAATTTCTTGCCGAGGACCACGACGCGAGCTTCCAGAACAAGATTTTTCTGGCGCTGCAAGCCTCGGGGCTGCTGACGGAGGACGAAGATTAGAACTGATGGATTGCTGAGAAGTTTTTCAGTCGTCCCTGCCCTTCGAGACGCGTTCTGCGCGCGCTCCTCAGGGTGAGGGCCGAGTGGCGAACGCGAAACCCTCATGCTGAGGAGACGCCGCAGGCGCCGTCTCGAAGCGCGAGAGTTTCAATCGCGCTTTTTCAACAGAATAGAGCGACGCGCGGTTGAGACATCGACGCATTTGCTAACCGTTCGGGCGAGCTTTAAGTACCGTTCGTGAGTCTCCTCATGACCGAAGAACCCGCGATCACACCCGAGCTCGTCGCCGCGCATGGGCTAAAACCCGACGAATATCAGCGCATCCTCGGCCTCATCGGCCGCGCGCCGACATTCACCGAACTGGGCATTTTTTCGGCGATGTGGAACGAACATTGTTCCTACAAATCCTCGCGTCTCCATCTGCGCAAACTGCCGACCAAGGCGCCTTGGGTGATCCAAGGCCCGGGCGAGAACGCCGAAGTCATCGACATCGGCGACGGGCTCGCCTGCGTCTTCAAGATGGAGAGCCACAACCATCCCTCGTTCATCGAGCCGTTGCAGGGCGCGGCAACCGGCGTCGGCGGCATCTTGCGCGATGTCTTCACCATGGGCGCACGGCCGGTCGCTTGCCTCGATTTGTTGCGCTTCGGCGCGCCCGAACATCCGCTAACCCGCCATCTTGTCGGCGGGGTGGTCGCCGGCATCGGCAGTTACGGCAATAGTTTCGGCGTGCCAACCGTCGGCGGCTCGACGCGGTTCGACCGCCGTTACGACGGCAATATTCTCGTCAACGCCATGGCGGTTGGCATCGCCGCGAAGGATGCAATCTTCTATGCCAAGGCGAGCGGCCTCGGCAATCCGATCGTCTATCTCGGCTCGAAGACCGGCCGCGACGGCATCCATGGCGCGACGATGGCCTCCGCCGCTTTCGACGAAGCTTCGCAAGAGAAGCGGCCGGCGGTGCAGATCGGCGATCCGTTCGCCGAAAAGCTTCTTCTAGAAGCCTGTCTCGAGCTCATGAAGAGCGGTGCGGTGGTCGCAATCCAGGACATGGGCGCGGCGGGACTGACCTCCTCGGCGGTGGAGATGGGCGCCAAAGGCAATCTCGGCATCCTGCTCGATCTCGACGCGGTGCCTTGCCGCGAGTCCGGGATGACCGCCTATGAGATGCTGCTCTCCGAGAGCCAGGAGCGCATGCTGATGGTGCTCGCGCCCGGCAAGGAGGAGACCGCCGCGTCGATCTTCCGCAAATGGGGGCTCGATTTCGCAATCATCGGCAAGACTACGGACGATCTGCGCTTCAAGGTCAAACATCATGGGGCGATCAAGGCCGACCTGCCGATCAAGGAGTTGGGAGACCAGGCGCCGCTCTACGATCGCCCCTTCGTGCGCCCTGCGAAGCCGGCGGTGGTGCGCGCCGAAGACGTCCCGGCTCCAATCGGCGCCGCCGCGGCACTGCTGCGCCTCATCGGCGGTGCGAACCTTTCCTCCAAGCGCTGGATCTATGAGCAATACGACCATCTGATCCTTTCCAATACGGTGCAGCCGCCGGGAGGCGACGCGGCGGTAATCCGCATCGGCGAAGGGCCCAAGGGTCTGGCGCTCACGACCGACGTCAACGAACATTATTGCGGCGCCGATCCGTACGAAGGCGCCAAACAGGCGGTCGCCGAAGCTTGGCGCAATCTCTGCGCCGTCGGGGCGATGCCCTTGGCGCTGACCGATAATTTGAATTTCGGCAATCCCGAGAAGCCGGAGATCATGGGCGAGTTCGTCGGCGCCGTGGAAGGATTGGCCGCAGCCTGCCGAGCGCTCGATTTCCCGATCGTCTCAGGCAATGTGTCGCTTTACAACGAGAGCCCCGATGGAGCGATCTTGCCGACGCCGGCCGTCGGTGGCGTGGGGCTCCTCGACGACGTCAGCAAGACGGCGACGATTGCCTTCAAGCGGCCGGGCGAAGCCATCCTTCTCATTGGCGAAACCTCGGGCTGGCTCGGCCAATCGGCCTATCTGCGCGAGATCTGCGGGCGGCAGGACGGCGCGCCGCCGCCGGTCGATCTCACGCTTGAGCGCAAGATCGGCGATTTCGTGCGCGGTCATGTCCGCGATCAGGTGGTCAGCGCGGCGCACGATCTGTCCGAAGGCGGCCTTGCGGTGGCGCTCGCCGAAATGGCGATGGCCGGCGGCCTGGGCGCGACGCTCGCCGTTGCGCCTTCTATCCCGCTGCACGCCTTCCTTTTCGGCGAGGATCAGGCCCGCTATCTCCTGACCGCGGCTCCGGACGCGGCGGAGGCGATCCGCGAAGCCGCCCACGCAGCCGGTTTCGACTGCGCGACCATCGGCTGGACGGGCGGCGACGCGTTGACCATTTCCGAGGGGATCGCCATATTGATCGAGGAATTACAGGACCGGTATGAGAATTTTCTACCGGACTACATGCGCGGCACGCCCGCCGCTTAGGAGAACAGGGATGTCGATGCCGGCTGCCGAAATCGAGCGGATGATCAAGCAGTCGCTTCCCGACGCGAAGGTGGAGATCACCGATCTCGCCGGCGACGACAATCATTTCGCGGCGATCGTGGTCTCCTCGGCTTTCGCCGGGAAGTCGAAGCTACAGCAGCACCAGCTCGTCTATGCGGCTTTGGGCGGTAACATGGGCGGCACGCTGCACGCCTTGCAACTTACGACCTCGGCGCCGAAATAGGCGCGCAGAACCCCTTCCGGAAAGGACAATTCATGGCCATTCACGATCGTCTCCAGTCCATCGTCGATCACAACGAAGTCGTGCTGTTTATGAAAGGCACGCCGGATTTCCCGCAATGTGGGTTCTCCGGCCAGGTGGTGCAGATCCTGAATTACCTCGGCGTCAAATATGAGCCGGTGAATTGCCTAGAGAGCGACGAGGTCCGCCAGGGCGTGAAAAGCTTCTCGAATTGGCCGACGCTGCCGCAGCTCTATTTGAGGGGCGAGTTCGTCGGCGGCTGCGACATCATCCGCGAGATGTTCCAGTCGGGCGAGCTGGCGGCCGCTTTATCCGAAAAGGGCATCGCCTTCAAGGCGCCGGCCGGGGCATAGGGCGCGCCGCAGTTTCGGCTTGATCGGCCCTGGGAATTCGGGCATATCGCCGGCTCCCTCGATCGAGCCAGTTCTCGAAGGTCGCGTCATGAAAGTCCGCAATTCCCTGAAGTCCTTGCGCCGCCGCCACCGGGCGAACCAGCTGGTGCGCCGCAAGGGCCGCGTCTACATCATCAACAAGGTGCAGAAGCGCTATAAAGCCCGCCAGGGCTAAGGCATACGCGCGTCGCGCTCTGCCTTTTTTGACTTTCCTCGGTCCTGCTTTAAGTATGAAGGCGCTATGACGGGCGCATGACTGCTGGCCTGGCGCGGCCGCTGGCGGCGCGAGAGGAATGATGCCATTGCGCTTTCTCTACCGGCCGATCTTCATTTTCGGGCTGGCCTGTCTGCCGGTGGTATGGGCAGCCGACCGCGTCGTTGCCGCCTCCGACAATGACGGTGGCGTACTGAACGACGACGGCGCGGCGCCGAGCGACGATGCGGGTACGCCGGACGATCCGTCGACCGTTTTGCGGATTCCGGGCATGCCGCCGATGCAACTGCCGCCTGGCGCGCATGTCTTTGGCCCTGAGGGCCAACCGTTGCTCGCGCCGACCGACCACGGCGAAGGGGGCCCCGCGGATCCCGGTCCGCCGAGACGGCCCGTAACCCAGAGCCAGGGCCCGCAGGAAAGGGCCAAAGCCGCCAGGGCCGCGGCGCTGAAACAGGCGCGGGCTCCGCATGCGACGCACGCCGCGCTGCGTGCCCGGGCGCTTGACGCTCTGTTCCAACGTCTTGCCGAGGCCTCCGACGCAGACGAGGCGACAGGCATCGCCGCCGCCATCGAGCGGGTGTGGATGGAATCGGATTCGGATACCGCCAGTCTTCTGATGTCCCGCGCGGTGAGCGCGCAAGAGGCCGGACATCTGCCGCTCGCCCTCACGCTCTACGATAAAGTGCTGGCGCTGGCGCCCGATTGGGCGGAAGCCTGGGACAAGCGCGCCACGACCCGCTTCCTCGGCGACGATCTCGAAGGCGCGATGGCCGACCTGCAAAAGACGCTGCAGCTCGAACCGCGGCATTTCTCGGCGCTCGTCGCCGTGGGCTTCATCCGGGAGAGACAGGGCCAAAACAAGCGCGCCCTCGACGCCTTCCGCAAGGCCTTGGCACTGAACCCGCAGCAGCCCGAAATCAAGGCGATCGTCGATAAACTTCAGATCGAGGTCGAAGGCCGCGATATTTAATTCTCGACGTAAGCGATCCTGACCATGTTGGTCGCGCCGGGCGAGCCGAAGGGCACGCCGGCGACGACGATGATTCTCTCTCCGGCGCTCGCGAATCCTTCCTTGCGGGCGATCACGGCGGCGCGGTCGGCCATATCGTCGATGTCGTGCGCGTCCTCGGTAATGACCGAATGGACGCCCCAAACGATGGCCAGGCGTCGCGCTGTTTCGCGATTGGGCGTCAACGCGAGAATCGGCGGGTCGGGCCGTTCGCGGGCGATGCGCAGCGCGGTCGAGCCGGACGCGGTCCAGGCGACGACCGCTTTCAAATCCAAGGTCTCGGCGATATTGCGCGCCGCCGAGGCGATGGCGTCGGCACCGGTCGGATCGGGAACGGCGCGTTGCGCGTTGATGATCTGCCGGTAGAAGGCATCGCGCTCCACCTCTTCGGCGATCCGGTTCATGGTCGCCACCGTCTCGATCGGGTATTGGCCCGAGGCGCTTTCGGCCGAGAGCATGATCGCGTCGGCGCCTTCGAAAACCGCGGTCGCGACGTCCGAGACCTCGGCGCGCGTCGGCACCGGAAGGGAAATCATCGATTCGAGCATCTGGGTCGCAACTACGACCGGCTTGCCGAGCCGGCGCGCGATGCGGGTGATGCGCTTTTGCAGGCCGGGCACCTTTTCGAGCGGCATTTCGACGCCGAGATCGCCGCGCGCCACCATGAAACCGTCGGAGATGTCCATGATTTCTTCGAGCCGCAAGATCGCCTGCGGTTTCTCGATCTTGGCCATCACCAGAGCCCGGTCGCGCACCGCCTTTTTTACCTCCGCCACGTCCTCGGCGCGCTGCACGAAGGAGACGGCGATCCAATCGATCCCGGCGTCCAGTCCCGCCTCGAGATCGGCGCGGTCCTTCTCGGTCATCGAGGAGACGGGAATCTCGGTATCGGGGAGGCTCAAGCCCTTGCGGTTCGAGATGGTGCCGCTGACGTCGACGATCGCCACCGCCTTTTTCGGATAGGCCTCGACGATGTGAAGGCGCACCTTGCCGTCGTCGATGAGCACGACATGACCGGGCTGCACGGCGTTCAGGATTTCGGGATGCGGGAGATGCACCCGGGTGGCGTCGCCGGGCATCGAATCCTGGTCGAACACGAATTGCGCGCCACGTGTCAGGTGTACCGAGCCGTTCTTGAAACTGCCGATCCTGAGCTTCGGTCCCTGAAGATCGAGCATGATCGCGATGGGCCTGCCGAATTCCTGTTCGAGCGAACGAATCATGTTGACGCGCTCGCGCATGTCGTCATGACCTGCGTGGCTCATGTTGATCCGAAACACGTCGGCGCCGGCACGAAACAGGTCGGCGATGGCGGATCGCTGCGCCGTCGCCGGACCGAGCGTCGTGACGATCTTGCAGCGGCGGAGCCGTCGCATCGGCATCTTCCTTTCTTCAAACCGCAAGCATCGCGGCGCGGTTCAAGATACGCAACAAGTTCACGAAAGCCCGCTTTATAGCGAATTTTGGCGACCGCAAATGCGCAATCGGAAGAAAGTCGCCTACGCCTGATGCCGCAGCCGCGGAGAGCGCAGCTTGTACCGGGCGGCAAGCCCGTTCGCCGGCTGCCCAGCAAACCACTACCGCGCCGCAATATCGAGCGGTCGTATGCGCTTGGATCGGGGCGAACGTTCCGCCTTCGCTTACGGGCCGGAACGGCTCGGGTTCGGATTGGGGTCCGTCAGCTGTACGGTCCAGTTCTTGGCGTCTTTGCCGGTGTCGACTTCAAAAAAGCCGGTGCGATCGAAGCCGCGAACGAAACAATTTTCGCGTCCGCTGATTCGGTATTCGTGGTCGCGCGTGCACATGAACGCTTTGCCTTTCCATTCGGCGCCGCGCTCGTCCATCGCATAGACGTAGTAATACTCCGCCGCCAAGGGACCGCGCACCAAGGTCTCGCAGCCGCTCGCCTTCAGATTCCACCAGCCTTCGCTGATCCAGTTTGTCCCGTCGGTATAGGCGATCGACACGCTCACCCGATTGATCGTGCTGTTGCATAAACGGAAATCGGCATGCGCGGGCACAGCGCCGAAGAGGAGCGCGGCTAAAGCGAGGAGCGAGTCTTTCATGAGCGTCGAAGAGTCCCGGCGATTCGCGACGAGCCTTGCAACACGTTGGCGCGGCAAAAACATGTCGAAAGCGCCGCCGATAAGCAAGCTCCGATGCGGAGCCGATGGGGGAGCCAACATTGCCGTGCACGCGAAAATTGACTAAGCAGCCCGGTTACACTCCGTAGCCGCGCGCGGCCTATGAACCATGTCCGGGAACCCGAAAGCGCATGTCCGCTCGGAGAATTTCGAGCCGATCGAAGTCGTCGAAGGGCGCCACGACGCCGGGATCCTGTTGCTTTGCGATCATGCGAGCAATGCATTGCCGGTGCCCTATGGCACGCTGGGCCTCGGGCCCGAGGCGCTCGAAACGCATATCGCCTATGACATCGGCGCGGCGCCGATCGCCCGGCGACTCGCGGCGCGCTTTTCGTCGCCGGCGCTGCTCACCCGATATTCGCGTCTGCTCATCGATCCCAACCGCGGCCCGCGCGATCCGACGTTGGTGATGCGGCTTTCCGACGGCCGCATCATACCCGGCAATGCACGCATCGACGCGGCGGAGATCGACCTGCGCTGCAGCCTCTATTGGCAGCCGTACCGCCAGGCGATTGCGGCGCATGTCACGGCGATGCTTTCCAAAGGTCCCCCGCCGGCGGTGATCGGGATCCATTCCTTCACGCCGGTCTGGAAGGGCTTCGCGCGTCCCTGGCAAATCGGCGTGTTGTGGGACGGCGAGCCGCGGCTTGCCGCTCCCTTGATCGCGGCGCTCGCCGCCGAAGGCGTCAACGTCGGCGACAACGAGCCCTATACGGGGGCGCTTCCCGGCGATACGCTCGACGCCGAGATCGCGCCGCGCGGCCTTGCCGGGTTGCTCATCGAAATTCGCCAGGATCTCGTCGCCGATCCGGCGCACGCGCTCGCCTGGGCCGACCGCTTGGCCGAACTTTTAGCGCCGGTTCTTGAACGACCCGACATACACGAAGTCCGCCCGCCACGCGGCAATCGCGGCGAACGATCCTAGGATTGCGGGGATTTCGTTGCGCGGCGCTTGACCTTCTCGGCGCGAGGCCGCATCGGGGCACGGCCTCTTAGGATAGCTTGATCGGCGCCTCGTTTTTGTTGGCGCCTCGGCTTTGCGCGAAAGGAAAGAACATGACGGTGCACGTCGCCAAAGCCGGGATTGCAGGCCAGGAACTGAAACAGTTCGTGGAACGAATTGAAAAGCTCGAGGAAGAAAAAAAGGCGATTGCCGACGACATCCGCGACGTCTACGCGGAAATGAAGGGCCGCGGTTTCGAAACCAAAGCGGTGCGACAGATCGTCAGAATTCGCAAGCAGGACAACGCCGAACGCAAAGAGATGGAAGCCGTCCTCGATCTCTATATGCAGGCGCTCGACATGAGCTGAGCCGTGTTGCCGCAGATGCTGACAATTGCCGATGCTGCCCCTATTTAACACCCACTGCCGACGTATGCGGCGGCTCGTGGCATTAAATTGGGGTGAACGATGATGCGCGACGCCGGGATTCTGTTCTCGCCATTTCGCTTGGGTGATCTCGATCTTAGGAACCGCATCGTGATGGCGCCTCTAACGCGCAACCGCGCGACGCGGGGGACCGATGCGCCGAACGAACTGAATGCGGAATATTATCGCCAGCGCGCCTCGGCGGGACTGATCATCAGCGAAGCAACACAGATCTCGCAACAGGGCCAAGGCTACATCTGGACGCCGGGCATCTATTCTGAGGCTCAGGTCGATGGCTGGAAGAAAGTTACCTGCGCCGTGCACGACGCGGGCGGGAAAATCTTCATTCAACTCTGGCATGTGGGCCGCATCTCGCACGTTTCGCTGCAACCGGGCGGCGCCGCGCCGGTTGCTCCTTCGGCGATCCGCGCCAAAGGCAAGACCTTCGTCGAGACCGGTTTCGTCGAGGTATCCGAACCGTGTGCGCTTACGATCGAAGAGATTGGCGGGATTGTCAGAGATTATGTGCGCGCCGCCGAGAACGCCCAGAAGGCCGGCTTCGACGGGATCGAGATTCACGCCGCCAACGGCTATCTCATCGACCAATTCCTGAAAGACGCCACTAACAAACGGACCGATGCTTACGGCGGTTCGGTAGAGAACCGGGCGCGTTTCGCGCTCGAAGTAACGGACGCGATCCTGCGCGTTTGGGATCACCGGCGCGTCGGCATTCAACTCGCCCCGGTCACGCCCGCCAACGATATCTCCGATAGCGATCCGGCTAAGATCTTCTTCTATCTCGTCGACAAGCTGAGCGCTCGCGGGCTGGCGTTCATCGACGTGATCGAAGGTGCGACCGGCGGCCCGCGCGACTTCGCGCCCTTCGATTATGTCGCGCTGCGCAAAGCCTTCGCCGGAGCCTATATCGCCAACAACGGATATACGCGCGAACTGGCGATCGAGGCCTTGGCCGAGAAGCGGGCGGATTTCGTCGCCTTCGGCAAGCTGTTCATCTCCAATCCCGATCTCGTCGAGAGATTCCGCCTCAACGCGCCGCTCAATCCCTACGACCAGGCGACCTTCTATGGAGGCGGAGCGAAGGGCTATACGGATTACCCGACATTGGCGCAGCAAGCGATGGAATTGGCCGGCCGCGAAGGGGCGGGCGCCGGATGAGCGCTGGGCCCGGCGTCCCGTTTCGGCACGCGCGCGGCGACTTCGCTAAGATTGCCTTAACCATGTTTGCCTAACCCTCGTTGGGCGCGGCCGAAGTTGGCCGCGCGAAGCGAGGGCGCGTGCCGGTCCGCAGCAAAGACCGCCTCAAGGTCGTGATGACTTCGGCGGCTGCGATGCTCATCGTCGCCGCGAATGCCCCCGTATGGGCGCAGACCGCCAATCCAGCTCTCAGAACTGCAGTTTCCCAAGGCCTAAACGGACAGCAACAGGGGCTGGGCGGACAGCAAGACGAGGCGGACCAGCAGCCGTCTAACGAGCCCCCCGACGAAGCAGTGCTGGGAGCCGGGGAATTGCGGGGGGTCGACGCGCCGGCGCTCGAGGGTGCGCAGCCGGCCGGCAACGAGCCTTCGGCGCAAGCCCAGGTTCCCCAGACTGCCAATCCGATCGAATCCGAAGAGCCGCAGTACGGCCTTCCGCCGCCGATCAGCGCAACGTCGAACTACATCAACTACGGCGCAAAAAAAAGAAGAAGCCGAAGTTCTATCAGGTTCGCAAGATCCAGCCGCCGGGCTTGCAACCGCTGCCGCCGCTCACCTCCTATAAGTCGGCGCCGGAGACACTACCTCGCGGCAGCAACCCGCCGCTCCAGGATCCGGACAATCCCGGTCCCACCGTCGCCGTCATTCCGCTGTTGCCGCGTCCGCTGCGTCCGAAACCGGACGCGACCCCATTTGCGCCGCTCGGCCTCGACGTCGGCTCGCTGCGGCTTCTTCCCTACGTCGAGACCGATACAGGCTACGACAGCAATCCGAATTTTCTGTCGAACGACGTTGTAGGCTCGCCGTATGTGCACGGCGAGGTCGGGCTCACCGCCAAGTCGTTATGGTCGCAACACAGCTTCACTGCCGATTTGCGCGGCGGGTACTACGATTACTTCCGCGTTTCCGAAGCCGACCGGCCGGACGCAACGGGTACGCTCACCGGCCGGATCGACGTGCTGCGCGACACGCAGATCAATCTCGTGAGCACGTTCGATATCGAGACCCAGCAGCCCGGTTCGCCAATTCTCGCCATTCCCAACAGCGTCTTCATCACCAACCGTCCGCTCTTCGTCACGTACGGCCAATCGGCGGGAGTCAGCCAGCAGTTCAATCGGCTCTCGGTCAGCCTCAAAGGCGCCTTCGCCCGTTATAGTTTTGGCGACGCGACGCAATCGAACGGAACCATCCTCGCGCTGTCGCAGGAGGATTACAACGATTACGGCGTCGAAGGCCGGCTCTCCTACGAAGTGACACCGGCGTTGGTTCCCTACATCGACGTTCTCGGCGATCGGCGCAGCTATGATCACTTTATCGACGTCTACGGATTCGAGCGCAGTTCGAACGGCGTTGCCGGGAAACTCGGCGCCACGCTTGAATTCACGCGCTTGCTGACCGGCGACATCGCTGTCGGCTACGCCAACCGCGTCTACGTCGATCCGCGCTTGCCCAACCTCAGTGCGCCGACGATCGATGCCAGCCTCGTTTATGCGATAACGCCGCTGACCACCGCCACGCTAACCGCGTCGACCTTTCTTTCGGAGACCACGCTTGCCTACGCCTCCGGCACCGTCAGCCGCAGCGTGAGCCTCAACCTATCCCACGCGCTGCGCCCCGATCTCCTTCTCTCGGGAACCTTCGCCTATGCGAACAATGTTTACGACGGTGCCCCGATCACCGAACAGATTTATTCAGGCACCCTCAAAGGCGATTTCAGTCTCTCCCGTTTTGTCGTCATCACCGGCAGTTTCACGCACCAACGCTTCCTAAGCACGGCGCTCGACTCCAATTACACGGACGACATCTTCCTGCTTGGCCTGCGGCTGCAGGATTGAGGCCCTAAAGCTCGCCGACGAGGCTCTTCAGCAGCGCACGAAACTCGCCTGCGACTTCGGGATTGGCCAGCGCAAAGGCGACGTTGGCGCCGAGAAATCCGAGGCGCGAACCGCAATCGTAAGTTTTGCCGTCGAAACGTACGCCATGGAAGGCCTGCGTCGCGGCGAGCATCTTCATGCCATCGGTGAGCTGG
The DNA here is from genome assembly GCA_963697785.1 of uncultured Alphaproteobacteria bacterium. Classification (GTDB taxonomy): domain Bacteria; phylum Pseudomonadota; class Alphaproteobacteria; order Rhizobiales; family Beijerinckiaceae; genus Methylovirgula. The sequence continues at coordinate 548,697 of OY969098.1, forward strand.
ATCTCGCCGCCGGCACCCTTTTGGCCTTTCTCGAGGATCACAAAAATCTCCGGCGAGAGCACGTAACGGCCGGAGATGATGAGATTGGAAGGTGCCGCATTTTTGGCCGGCTTCTCGACCATGCCCCTGATCTCGAACGTCGAGCCATAGTCCTTGCCGACCGCTACCACACCATATTTGTGCGTTTCTTCCGGCGACACTTCCTCGACGGCGATGATATTGCCGCCGTGTTTCTCATAGGCGGCGATACATTGGGCGAGACAGCGCCGCTTGCCGGGGCCGGCCGCCATGGTCAGCATGTCCGGAAGAACGACGGCGAAGGGCTCGTCGCCGACAATGTCGTGCGCGCACCATACCGCGTGGCCGAGCCCGAGCGGCGCCTGTTGACGCGTGAAGCTCATCGAGCCGGGTTTCGGCAGATCGGCGAGCAGCGCTTGCCGTTCGTTGGTCTTGCCGCGCTTCTGCAAGACGTCTTCGAGCTCATAGGCCACATCGAAATGATCCTCGATCACCGCCTTGTTGCGGCCGGTGACGAAAATGCAATGTTCGATGCCCGCCTCGTACGCCTCGTCGACCACGTGCTGGAGAATGGGGCGGTCGACGACGGTCAACATTTCTTTGGGAATGGATTTGGTAGCCGGCAGGAAGCGCGTTCCAAGGCCGGCAACCGGAAAGACTGCCTTGCGTACGCGTTGGCTCATTCGGAAACCCAAAAGGTTCGCGTTATAGGGGGCTCGCAGATCAGCGCATAAAGCCGCCCATCTAAGGATGCCGGCAACCCCGGCGTCAACTTGTCCGGATTAACCCGGCGTTTTGCTCTTCCTGGCAGGATCCGGCGGCGGAGAGTTTTATGGCAGTTCTGGTCACGGGCGGGGCAGGGTATATCGGTGGCCACATGGTCCTCGCGCTGCTCAACGCGGGCGAAGAGGTGGTCGTGCTCGACGACCTCTCGACAGGCTTCGCATGGGCCGTGCCGAAAGCGGCGCACCTCGTTGTCGGCGACGTCGCCGATCTAGTGCAACTGAGGAAAATTATCGCCGAACACCGGATCAATTCGATCGCGCATTTCGCGGCAAAGATCGTGGTGCCCGACTCAGTGGCCGACCCACTCGGCTATTATTTCAGCAATACCGTCAAGGCCCGCGCTCTCGCCGAATTCGCAGTGGGCAGCGGGATCAAGAACTTCATCTTTTCTTCGACTGCCGCCGTTTACGGCGAGCCGGCGGTCAATCCGATCTTCGAAACGGCGCAGCCGGCGCCGATCAACCCGTACGGACGATCGAAACTCATGGTCGAGTGGATGCTCGAGGACGCCGCCAAAGTTCATGATCTCTCCTATGTGGCCCTGCGCTACTTCAATGTAGCTGGCGCCGACCCGAAGGGCAGGATCGGCCAGTCAACCCCTAACGCGACGCACCTCATTAAGGTTGCAGTGCAAGCTGCACTTGGGCTGCGCCGGGGGATGGATGTGTTCGGAACGGACTATCCGACGCCGGACGGCACCTGCGTGCGTGACTACATCCAGGTGAGCGACTTGATCGCCGCACACCTGCTGGCGCTCGCCCATTTGCGCCGCAATGGCGAAAGCCTTGTATTGAATTGTGGTTACGGGCACGGCCACTCGGTGCGCGAAGTCATCGACGTGGTCAAAAAGGTCTCTAGAACCGACTTCGAGGTCAGGCTCACGGGGCGGCGCGCCGGCGATTCGGCAGCACTCGTCGCTGGGGCGCAAGCCGTGCGCGAGAAGCTCGGCTGGAAGCCGAACTATGACAACCTCACGGAGATCGTGCGACAAGCGTACCAATGGGAACGCCAGCTGCGTGACGGAACGTTTGCCAAAGCGCGCTAGTGGACGGCGTGCTGCGCGCGCATCTCCTTGTTGTATTCGTGGCGGCGCCACATTCCAGCGGCGCAGCCGACGATGGCGCCCTTGACGGCGTGATGACCGGCGACATGGCCGGCAACGGCGCCGGCCGCGCCGTATTTGAGACAGCCACCGGGTTTTGCCTCGGCGCCTGACATATTGCCGATCGCAACGCAAAAAAGACAGAGCACGACGGTGGTCCGCATCTAAAACTCCTTCAACGCGTGCCGAGCGAAGCTTCGCCGCGGTTCAGCGCACCGAAGGCATATGAGATGGCGGCGCGCCCGGAAAAGGCCCGGTAATCCGCGCGCGCTCTAGATCCAGCCCTTCAGTTCGCGCGCGACAATATCGGTAATGACCGCCGTTCCCTCGGCGCTGTCGTTGAGACACGGCACCGTGGCGAATTTCTCGCCCCCAGCTTCCAAGAAATAATCGCGGTTCTCCCGGTCGATCTCGGCCAGCGTTTCGACGCAATCGGCAGCGAAACCGGGAGTAATAACAGCGAGATTGCGGCATCCCGCCTTGGCCAGCGCCCGCACGGTCGCATCCGTATAAGGCGCCAGCCATTGGGCGCGCCCGAAACGCGACTGATAGCTCATTTTGAGTTTCTTGCCGTCGGGGCCGAGCGCTTCGGCAAGAAGCCGAAACGTTTCCGCGCAGTGGAGCGGATAGGGGTCGCCTCGATCCACATACACCTGCGGAATCCCATGAAACGAGGCGAGGATCGTCTCGGGAACGAAATCGAGGCGACCCAGGAATTTGCGCAGCGAGGCGGCGAGCGCTTCGATATAGACGGGCTCGCTCCAATAGGGCGCCGCAATGCGCAGCGCCGGCTGAACTCGCAGCCGCGCCAGGGCCGCGAAGACCGCATCGCCGACGCTCGCGGTTGTCGCCGCCGCATATTGCGGATAGAGCGGCACGATGAGCATCCGCTCGCATCCGGCTTCGACAAGGCGAGCGATCGCCGGCGCGATCGCCGGTTTTCCATAGCGCATCGCCCAATCGACGCTGATTGCGGCCGGCGTTTGAAGTCCGCCGCCTTCGATCCAGGCCGAAAGCTTCTCGGCCTGAGCGCGGGTGATCGTCTTCAGCGGGCTCTCGTTGCGCTCGCGGTTCCAGATCGATCGATAGGTTTTGCCGCTGCGCGTCGGGCGCACCGTCAGAATGACGAGATTGAGGATCGGCCACCAGATGAGCCGCGGCGTCTCGATGACCCGCCGATCGGAGAGAAATTCCTTCAGGTAGCGCCGCATCGACCAATAATCGGTCGCCTCGGGCGTGCCGAGATTGACGAGCAGAACGCCGATTCTTTTGCCGGCGTGCGAAGACGCAGCAACCATCATAACCCTTACACGCGCCCTGCGGATCTCTGCGCTCCGCGCGTCTTTGTGTTGTCGCGAAGCCATAAAGGGTTTTTGCCTGTTTCGCCATACGGCGCCGGCGGGTCACAGACTAGAGCGAAGCGGATCGCCTCAGGCGGCAGCACCGGTGGCGCGCGCGTGCACGCGGCGCAGTTCGGCAAGCGCCGCTTCGACGCAGCTCAATTGCCGTTCGAGATGATGGATCTGGGCGACGATCTGATCCGCCGGAAGGTTGAGATCCGCCTCGCAGTCGCCGCGTGCCAGGATCTCGCGGATTTCGGCGAGCGTGAACCCGAGCTGTTTGGCTTTCAAAATCATTTGCAGGTGTAACCGGTCGCGACCGGAATAAAGCCGCGCCATTCCGTTGCGGCGTGGATGTAGCAGGCCGCGGTCTTCGTAAAAGCGCAAAGCCCGCAGGCTTACCTGGAATTCGCGCGCCATTTCGCCAATCGTCCAGGTGCGCTCGCTTTGGCCCTCGGATGTCTCGGGGCGGCATCGTGCGGTGTTGCTGAGACTCATTTCCATGGCGGTCCCCTCGTCAAAGGAATGATCGAATCACCGATACTCCAATAGATTGTATAATTACTTTCTGCAACCTTAAGTCAATCTCTGTTCCAAAATCGAGCAGAGTTAACCGGCTGTTTACCGGGGTTACGGAAATTCAAAGAAGGAGGCGGAACGCCGCGAAGCGGATGATGATTCGGCACCTTCCCGTTTCTCCCGCACATGAATTCTGACTCGGGGCCTTTCGGACTCGCCGCCGGAGAGAACATGATGAGATCGGCTGCCTGGGGCGGCAAGGATCAGGAAGATGAGGCGATGCGCCAGAAGGCGCAACGCAGTGCCTCCTTGGCGGACGTTTCAGCGCGTCTTTTCGCCAGTCGGTTGAACCGGATGGAATCGACGCTGAATTCCTTGTTGGCCTCGGTTGCAACTTCAGGCGGCGCCGCGTCGCCAACGCTCGGGCGCTCGCAATCCTCCAAACCGCGTCCCTCTTTGGGCGCGGCCATCGCCGAAGTCGCGCGTCGGCAAAAGGAGTTGGACGAAGGCCGCGGCGGCGTCCGCGCCGCTCCCATCGCCGACTTGCAACAGGAGATTTCCGAGCTCTCCGCCAAGCTCGACGAGATGCGGCGCGAACAGGTGTCGCGCCACGCTGAGCCGTCGCCCGCCTGCCACGTCGACAAGTTGCACACCGAAATCTCCAGCATGTCGGAAGCGCTGCATGGCCTTGCCTCGCGGGGCTCGGTCGCCGCTCTCGAACAGGCGATCCGGGCGCTCTCGCAAAGGATCGAAGTCTCGCGCAACGAGGGCATTCGGGAAGCAGTGATTCAACCGCTTGAACAGCTCGTCGGCGAGCTTAGGCGTTCGCTGGCCGAAGTCGATCCGCGCACGACGATCGCGGGCATTGAGAGCGAACTGAAGGGCCTTGGCGCCAAGCTCGACACCGTCGTGCGTTCGGATCTCGATCCAGCCGCCTTCCGGAACATTCAGCAGCAGACGCGGGAGATCTGCGATCTTTTGACGGCGGTCGTGACGCGGCCGCTGCCCATCGAGCGGATCGAACGGCAAATCGAACAGCTGGCGCAGAGCATCGAGCGGCAACGCACCGCCGCCGGCGAGATACCGCACGCCGACGGCGTCGGCACAAGCGGAATCGAGGAACGACTCGACGCGATCGCCGCTAAGATCGAAGACGCGCTCACCGACAAGCGCGACGACAGCCGCTACGAGGCATTGGCGCGGCGCATCGACAAGGTCCATCGCGAGCTGGCAACGTTGATCGCGGAAGCGCGCCCCGGAGCGGACACGCGGCGGCTCGAAGATCTCTTGTGCGGATTGGCGGAGAAGCTTGAGTGGACGAAGCTACAGCCCGATCCGCAGATGCTCGGTGCTTTGGAGCGGCAGATCGCCGAACTCGCGCAACGCCTCGAGGCGTCGGGCAGCGGCTTTTCCTCGTTGGCGTCGCTGGAGCAGACGCTCAATGCGCGGCTCGCCGAATTCGAACAGGAGCGCCGCGCGGCGCTTGAAGTGGTGGAGACTGCCGGCGCTCACGGCGCCGAGCCGACGAACATCGGGCGAGAACTGCAAAGATTGCGCGCCGTGCAGGACGAATCCGATCGGCGCATCGCCTCGACGTTGAACGCCGTCCACGAGATGCTCGAAAAGGTCGTCGATCGCCTCTCGGGGATGGGAGACGACGTATCGCCGCACCCGAAAGCCTCGAACGAACTGCTCGTCTCCGGCCCGGCGCCGGTCTTTACGCCAGCCCCGCGGCGCAATGCGGGGCAAAGTGATTTGGCGGATTTGAAAGACTTGCAGATCGGCCTGGAGCGTCTCGCCGCCCGGCGCGACGATGACGCGAGAGGCACCGTACCACCTGCTGCGCTCGAAGATTTGCTGATCGAGCCAGGCAGCGGCTTTCCGGGGCGGCGCGAAGAAGGAAACGACGAGCCATCGCGCGCCCGCCAGGCGCGCGGACAAGAGCAGGAAGGTCCGGCTACGCGCGCCGACTTCATCGCGGCGGCACGCCGCGCCGCGCAGGCCGCGCAGATCGAATCGGCCGGCGCCGGCCGGCAAAACCGGCCGCGCGCGTCGGTCACCCCGAAAAGCAGTGCCAGCCTCTTTCGCCAAGCGCGCGACGTCGTCGCCCAGCATAAGCGCCCTGTAGTTCTCTCGCTCGCCGCTTTGTTCGTCGCAATCGGCGCCTATGCCGTCATCAAGACGATGGGCCATTCGGCGCCGACCAGCGTCTCCTCGAATGCCACTGCGCCGACCGTTGCGATGATCGTTCCGCAGGCTGTCGCGACGCCCGCGCCGCCTCCCACACTTCCGCAGACGGCCGCCCAGGCGCCTGCGACAACCAGCGGCAGCGCGGAACCAATCGCACCCGGTGTCGATATGATGCCTACTGCGTCCATCCCGAAGCCGAAGGACGCGGCACCCGATGCTTCGCAGAGCGATTCGGAAGCCGCCGCCGAGGCCGGCGACCCCAAGGCGCAATTCCTCTTAGCGACCAATTATGCCGAAGGCCGGCGCGTGCCGCGCAACTTCACGGCAGCGGCGGCATGGTACGCCAAGGCCGCGGCGCAAGGCCTGGCGCCCGCCCAATATCGGCTCGGCAGCTTTTACGAAAAAGGTCTCGGCGTAACGCGCGACCTCAACCGGGCGCGGGACTGGTACCAAAAGGCCGCCGAACTGGGAAACATCCGCGCCATGCACAACCTCGCGGTGCTCGCGGCGGATGGTGGCGACGATGGCCGGCCCGATTACGCGACTGCTGCGCAGTGGTTTAAGAAGGCCGCCGAATATGGCGTGCGCGACAGCCAATATAATCTCGCCGTCCTTCTCGCCCGCGGCCTCGGTGTCCAGCAGAATTTCGTTGCGGCTTACATGTGGTTTTCGATCGTCGCCGCGCAAGGCGACGACGATGCCGCCCGGAAACGCGACGATGTCGGTGCGCGGCTCAACGCCAACGAACTTGCCACAGCGAAAGCCATGGCCGACGCTTTCCGCGCAAAGACGCCGGATCCCGCCGCCAACGACGTGCAGGCGCCGAGCGGCGGCTGGAGTTCTTCGTCGCCGGCGCCGGCGACGATGAGTAAAGCGCAACGCGCCAAAGTCACCTTGATGTGAGGCCGGCGCGCGGCTGCGCCGCTCAATGATGCCCACCGCCCATGCGACAGGTGCCGGCCGGCGTCGTCTCTCCGGGCATGAAGATGCGCACACTCCAGCCTGACACGCCGGCGGCCGTACCTTCGCCGCAGATCTCGCGCGCCGTGTCGTCCGCGAGCTGCCGTTGGACATCCCTACTGACCGGCGAAACGCTTGGCACCGCCGCGACGACGTCGAGCGAATGCGCGCTGGTGTTGATATCGTAGTGGGTAATGAGCCCCACGGATTTGTGGGCGTCGCCGAGAGTGCCAAGAATTCGCATCGGGTCTGCGTGCGCGGCATTGGTAAGCGCGCCGGCGGCGAGGGCAAGGATGGCAATTCTGACCGAGCCCGGTCGGAAGACGAACAGGCGTACTGCTTTGCGCATAAATTCAGGCTCCTATGAAGGCGAAATGAACTTCTCCCATAACAGGAGAAAGACCCATCTCTCAATCCGGCAGACACTGGTCCTGCGCGACACGATAGATCCGGTCGCGACCGAGCACATGGGCGAAAACCGGTCCGCTGCGTAGGAACAGCGCGGCGAAAGCGCTATCGCACAGATTGAGGCCGCCGGCATAGGCGCCAAAGGCCGGCAGCACGCAGCGCAGGGCGTCGCTGACGAAGCAACGCCGCCTGACCGAGCCGCCGGCGCCGGCGACGCGCGCCGTGGGGTGCAGATGGCCGGCGATCTCGGACGCGCCCGTCTGCGCCTCTGGCTCATGGCGGAAGCGGATACCGCCGATCTCGATCTCGGCGGCGCGGGCGCCGCCGAGATCGGCGGGAAGGAAAGGGTCGTGATTGCCGGCGATCCAGATCCAATCGCGGCCGTGCTGAAGACGGACGAGCGCGGCGCGATCCTGTGCCGCAAGCCGTGCGCCGCCGCCGATGTCGTGGAAGGAATCGCCGAGTGCCAGCACGGCGCGCGGCGCATAGCGGGCGATCAGCACGCCGAGCGCGGCAAGCGTCGTCGCCGTGTCGTACGGCGGCAGGAACACGCGCCGGGCGCCATAGGCGGAGCCTTTTTCAAGGTGAAGGTCGGCGACCGCGAGCAGCCGTTCCTCGCGCCAATAGAGCGCACCCATCGGATCGGCGACGAAATGGGCACGTCCGAGCGCGAGAATATGGTCGGCCGCCTGCCGCAGGTCGCGTTGCAAACTGTTCATGGGGCTAAGGCGCGCAAGGAAGCGGGCGAAAAACAATTCGCCCACTATGCTGGGCTGTTTCGTTCCGATCAAGGCCGCGCCGAACTTCGCCACAAGATTTGCCATTTGCGGCACGTACCAGTTACGGCGGCGCAGGTACGGCTCCGCACCGCGGCGACGCTTTGCCACCTCGCGCCGCGATGCTATAGGGGCGGCGCAATTGCAAAGGCCATTCCTCGAAAAGGTCCTTCGATGAACAAGATCAAGGTCGCAAATCCCGTTGTCGAACTCGACGGCGACGAGATGACCCGGATCATCTGGCGCCTCATCCGCGATAAGCTCATCGACCCATATCTCGACATCAATCTCGAATATTACGACCTCTCCATTCAAAATCGCGACGCCACCGACGATCAGGTGACGGTCGATGCCGCCAACGCGGTAAAAAAATGGGGCGTCGGCGTGAAATGCGCAACGATTACGCCCGATGAAGCGCGGGTCGCCGAATTCGGTCTCAAGGAGATGTGGAGATCGCCGAACGGGACGATCCGCAACATCCTGGGCGGCGTCATCTTCCGCGAGCCGATCATCTGCAAGAATGTGCCGCGCCTCGTGCCCGGTTGGACGGCGCCGATCGTGGTCGGCCGTCATGCCTTCGGCGACCAATATCGGGCGATCGACTTCAAAGTACCCGGCAGCGGGCGGCTTTCCATCAAGTTCGAAGGCGACGACGGCAAGATAATCGAGAAAGAAGTATTCGAATTTCCCGGCGCCGGCGTGGCGCTCGCGATGTACAATCTCGACGATTCGATCCGCGATTTCGCACGCGCCTCGCTGAATTACGGGCTGCTGCGCAAATATCCCGTGTTTCTTTCGACCAAGAACACGATCCTGAAGTTCTACGACGGCCGCTTCCGGGACATCTTCCAAGAAGTCTACGAGAAGGAGTTCAAGGAGCAATACCGGGCGGCGCGGATCACCTACGAGCACAGGCTCATCGACGACATGGTCGCCTCGGCGCTCAAATGGTCGGGCGGCTATGTTTGGGCCTGCAAGAATTACGACGGCGACGTGCAGTCGGACTCGGTCGCGCAAGGATTCGGTTCGCTCGGTCTCATGACCTCGGTGCTGCTGACGCCGGACGGCAAGACGGTCGAAGCGGAGGCCGCGCACGGCACCGTAACGCGCCATTATCGCGAATATCAGAAGGGCAGGGAGACTTCGACCAATTCCATCGCCTCAATCTTCGCCTGGACGCGGGCGCTCGCCCACCGCGCCCAGCTCGACGACAATGCCGAACTGGCAAAATTCGCCACTACGTTGGAAAAAGTCTGCGTCGAAACGGTCGAGGCCGGATATATGACCAAGGATCTGGCTCTCCTTGTCGGCGCCGAACAGAGATGGCTTTCGACGACGAGCTTTCTCGACAGGATCAGCGAACATTTGCGGCGCGCTATGGAGCCTGCCGCGGCCTGACGCCCGCCCGCTACCGGGGTTGCGACAAATATTGTGTCGCCGCAAGCATCTCGTTATAAGGCCTGCGTTTTGGTTTGAGGTGCGGAGATTCGAAGCGTGCCGACCAATTCAATCAATACGGACTACCGACCGTCCGAAGACGAACCTTTCATGAATGAACGCCAGCGCGAGTATTTTCGTCGCAAACTACTGGCGTGGAAAAATGACATCTTGCGGGAGGCCCGCGAGACGCTGGTCGTCCTACAAAACGACAACGAGAACCTGCCCGATCTGGCGGACCGCGCTTCTTCCGAAACCGATCGCGCCATCGAGCTTCGCGCCCGCGATCGGCAGCGCAAATTGATCGCCAAGATCAACTCGGCGCTAAGCCGGCTCGACGACGGCACCTACGGATATTGCGAGGAAACGGGCGAGCCGATCTCGTTGAAGCGGCTCGATGCGCGCCCGATCGCGACTTTCTCGATCGAGGCGCAGGAGCGCCATGAACGCCGCGAGCGCGTCTATCGCGAGGAGTGAAACTCGCGCTCCCCGGAAGCGGGAAAAAGAATTCGCCAAATTGCTTCCTATATGACATCCGGTTAGGGTTGACGGGGCGTCTGCGCCGCGCCTTGCTGCCTTGAATTTTCATGTATTTCCAGAAGGGCGATCATGTCCAAATCGGCTGCTGCCCAGCTCACGCCTTCTACTGCGATTCCGGTCAGCCCGGGCGGCCCCGTCATCACCGCGGCAAGGCTCGCCAACGGGCTCGACATCGTTGTCGTTCCCGATCATCGCGCTCCGGTGGTCACCCACATGGTCTGGTATCGCAACGGTTCGGCGGATGATCCGATCGGCAAGTCCGGGATCGCGCATTTTCTCGAACATCTGATGTTCAAGGGGACGAAGGATCACTCGGCCGGCGAATTCTCGGAGCTCATCGCCGACCTTGGCGGCCAAGAGAATGCCTTCACCTCAACCGACTACACCGCCTATTTCCAGCGCGTCGCCAAGGAGCACTTGAAAGTCTGCATGGAGTACGAGGCCGACCGCATGTCGAACCTCGTGCTCACCGACGGGGTCGTCGCGCCGGAACGCGAGGTCGTGCTCGAAGAGCGCCGGATGCGGACCGATTCCGATCCCGCCGATCTGCTGAGCGAGGCAGTGCAGGCGGCGCTGTTCACCCGCCATCCTTATGGCTCCCCGGTAATAGGCTGGCAGAGCGACATTGAGGGGCTCGGGCGTGCCGACGCGCTGGCTTATTACGAGCGTTTCTACACGCCGGAAAATGCAATTCTCGTTGTCGCCGGCGACGTCGAGCCCGCCGCGGTCATCGATCTCGCCGGTTCCGTCTACGGCCGAATTCCCGCCCGCGGCGAAGCGCCGAAACGCGTTCGAGTACGCGAGCCTGATATTCGCGCGCATCGGCTGGTAACGCTCGCCGACCCAAAGGTCGAGCAGCCCTCGTATCAGACCGTATTCCTGGTTCCTTCCTACCGTACTGCGGCGCCCGGCGAGGCGGAGGCGCTCGAAGTGCTCGCCCATTATTTGGGTGGCGGTCAGGCGAGCCTGCTGTTCAAGACGTTGGTCGTCGACCGGAAGATTGCGGTTTCCGCCGGTACCTATTACGCGGGTACGGCGCTCGACGACACGCGCTTTTACGCCTACGCGCTGCCGACGCCGGACGTCAGCCTCGAAACGCTCGACACCGAGATCGAACGGCTTATCGCCGAGGTGGCGAGAACAGGCATCCCCGAGGCCGATCTCGTCCGCGCCAAGACACGGCTCGTTGCCGACGCGACCTACGCGCAGGACAGCCAGGTGGCGCTCGCACAATGGTATGGCGCTTCGCTTGCGACTGGCCTGGCGCTCGCCGACATCGCCGCGTGGCCGGAGCGGATAGAAGCGGTCACTGCCGCCGATGTCGTAAAGGCGGCGCGTTGGCTCGACCGGCGGCGTGGCGTCACGGGTTATCTTTTGCCCGACGAAACCGCACCGGCCGCGGCGTGAGGCGCGCATGAGCGAACGTTCCAAGACGGAGACCGTGGAGGGGGTGCCGGCCTCGCGCGCCGCGCGCGTGCGCAACGTCGTTTCGCCTGGCGGCATCGAGGCCTGGCTCGTCGAAGATTATGCCGTACCGCTTGTAGCGCTCGAATTCGCTTTGATCGGCGGCGCTGCGCAGGACCCGAAGGGCAAGCCGGGCCTTGCCAATCTGCTCGCCGGGCTCCTCGACGAAGGGGCAGGCCCGTACGATTCCGATGCCTTTCATCGCGCCCTCGAAGATCAGGCGATCGAACTGTCGTTTTCGGCGGATCGCGATTTTCTTTCCGGCCGGATGCAAACCCTCGCCCGCAACAAAGAACAGGCCTTCGAACTGCTGCGGCTTGCGCTTGCCGAGGCGCGGCTCGATGTCGACGCCTTCGAGCGGGTAAAGAGCCAGATTGCCGCCGGATTAAAACGCGAGTTGAACGATCCCGATACCGTCGCGAGCCGCACGTTCCGGCGCTTTGCCTATCCCGACCATCCCTATGGCGCGCCGCTGCGCGGCGATCTCGACACGCTCGATGCGCTCGATCGCGCCGATGTCTTCGAGTTGCGCGCCGCAGATTTCGCCCGCGACAATTTGAAAATCGCGGTGGTTGGGGCGATCGACGCGGAAACGCTCGGCAAAACCCTCGACGAGGCGTTCGGCGCTCTGCCGGAGAAAGCCTCGCTCGCGTCGATCGCGGACGCCGTCCTTTCCGGCGTCGGCACGCGCCACGTCGTCAATCTTGACGTGCCGCAATCGACGATCCGCTTTGGTCGCCCGGCGATCGGGCGCCGGGACAAAGATTTCATTGCCGGGATGGTCGTCAATCACGTGCTCGGCGGAGGGGTTTTTTCGGCGCGCCTCTTCAAGGAAGTACGGGAGAAGCGCGGCCTCGCCTATTCGGTCTATTCGCGGCTTGTTGACCTGGATCACGCCGCGATGCTCTGGGGCGGGACCTCGACCAAGAACGAACGCGCCGCCGAATCCATGCAGGTGATCGAGGCCGAAATCCGCAACTTGAGCGAGGAAGGGCCGAGCGAGGAAGAACTCGACAAGGCGAAGAAATATCTGATCGGCTCCTACGCGCTCCGCTTTGACACTTCGACCAAGATCGCCGGCCATTTGGCGCGCCTGCAGGCCGAAGGCTACGGGGTCGATTTCCTCGACGAGCGCAACCGGCTGATCGCCGCCGTGACGATAAACGACGCCAAACGCGCGGCGCGGCGGCTTTTCGGGGATGGATCGCTGCTCGTCACGGTGGTGGGACGGCCGCAAGGGATGTAGATTGCGCCGCGTTCCTCTCCCTGTGGGAAAAGGTGCCGAACGAAGTGAGGCGGATGAGGGATTACGCGCTTCCAAATTGCACCATCGTAACCCCTCACCCGGCCGGCTCCGCCGGCCACCTCTCCCAATGGGAGAGGGATCGTGTGCGTGAGCGCATGCCTCGCCGAGAGTGAGATCGTCATGTCCGTCCGCCGCCTCGATCCCGTGCTCGTCGATCGGATCGCCGCCGGCGAAGTGGTCGAGCGGCCCGCCGCGGCGGTGAAAGAACTTGTCGAGAATGCGCTCGACGCGGGAGCGAGCCGCATCGAGGTCGCTGTCGAAGCAGGCGGCAAGGGCCTGATCCGCGTCATCGACGATGGCGCCGGGATGAGCGCCGCGGACCTCGAACTCGCGGTCGAACGCCACGCCACATCCAAACTGCCGGACGGGGATCTCGCCCACATCGCGACCCTCGGCTTCCGCGGCGAGGCGCTGCCCTCGATCGGGTCGGTCGCGAGCCTTACGATCGCAACGCGTGGCGGAGGCGCGGCGCAGGGCTGTACGATCGGGGTCGACCAGGGCCGCAAAGGCGCGCTCAAGCCGGTGGCGCAGCCGCAAGGTACGCGCGTCGAAGTGCGCGAACTTTTTGCCGCGACGCCGGCGCGCCTCAAATTTCTCAAAAGCGACCGAAGCGAGGGGCAAGCCGTCGCCGACGTGATCCGACGCCTGGCGATGGCGCATCCGGGCGTGCGCTTCACCCTGACGGGGCCCGACCTCGCAGGATTCGATTGCCCGCCCTGCACGCCGGACGAGGCGGGCCTGCTGGAACGCCTCGCACAGATCCTCGGCAGAGAGTTCCGCGTCAACGCGCTGCCGGTCGATGCGGCGCGGCAGGGCATCCGCCTCTATGGTTTTGCCGGCCTGCCGACCTGGCATCGCGCCAATGCCACGGGGCAATATTTCTTCGTCAATGGCCGGCCGGTGCGCGACAAGCTTTTCGCCGGCGCGGTGCGCGCCGCATACATCGATCATCTGCCGGCCGGCCGGCATCCCGCAGTGGCCCTGTTCGTGACGTGCGATTTGGGCGAGGTCGACGTCAACGTGCATCCGGCGAAGGCGGAAGTGCGCTTTCGCGACCCGGGTCTGGTGCGCGGACTGTTAATCGGCGCGCTGAAACAAACGCTCAGTGCGGCGCTCTATCGCGCCACGCCGTCGGGCGGCGCGGCCGCGATCCAGACGATTGCACATCGGCAAATACGGAACGGCAGCGGCGCGGCGCGACGGGCGGATCTGTCGCCGGCCAATGCGGGATTTGCCGAAGAGCAGGCGCGATTTGATGGATTCGCTCCGGGTGCCGATGCGCGTGAGGCCGGGGCGCCTGAAGCCGACGCCGCGCCGCTTGGAGCGGCGCGCGCGCAGGTGCACGAAACCTACATCATCGCGCAGACGCAGGACGGGATCGTCATCGTCGATCAGCACGCCGCGCATGAGCGGCTCGTCTATGAGCGGTTGAAGGCGGCGTGCGCCAAGAAGAACGTCGAGCGCCAGCCGTTGCTCATTCCCGCCGTCGTCGAACTGGACGAGGCGGCCGTCGCGCGGCTCGTCGATGCGGCGCCGCTGCTCGCCGAATTCGGGCTGATGGTCGAGCTTTTCGGACCGGGCGCGGTCTTGCTGCGCGAACAGCCGAGCCTCCTCGCGCATCTCGATGCACGAAGGCTACTCGGCGATCTTGCCGACACGCTTGGCGAGGACGAGCGCGCGACCGCGCCGCTCGAACGCCGCCTCGATCATGTGCTGGCGACGCTCGCCTGCCATCATTCGGTCCGCGCCGGCCGGCGGCTGCTGCCCGACGAGATGAATGCGCTGTTGCGCGAGATGGAGCGGACGCCCGGCGCTGGCCAATGCAATCACGGCCGGCCCACCTATATCGAATTGAAGCTCGCCGATATCGAACGACTGTTCGGGCGCAGATAGAGTTCACGCAGTGTCGATCAATCTCCTTCTTCTCGGCTCAGGCGGACGCGAACATGCGCTCGCCCTTCATCTCGCCAAAAGCCCGCTCGTCGGCCAATTCTTCGCCGCGCCCGGCAATCCGGGCATCGCGCGGCTCGCCAAGACCGTCGCGCTCGATCCCTGCGACAAAGCCGCCATCGTCGACTTTTGCCGGCTGATGAACATCGATTTCGTCGTGGTCGGGCCCGAAGCGCCGCTCGTCGAAGGCATCGTCGATGCGCTTACGGCGGCCGGCATCAAAGCGTTCGGCCCGCGCCGCGCCGCGGCGGCACTCGAAGGCTCGAAAGGCTTTTCCAAGGATCTTTGCCGGCGCTGCGGCATTCCAACGGCCGCCTATGCGCGGTTTATTGAGGCCGCGCCGGCCAAGGCCTATGTTCGCGCCCAAGGCAAGCCGATCGTCGTCAAAGCCGATGGACTTGCCGCTGGCAAAGGCGTGGTTATCGCAGAGAGCATCGCGGAGGCCGAGGCAGCGATCAACATGATGCTCGGCGGCGGCTTCGGCGCGGCGGGGCGCGCAATCGTCGTCGAAGAATGTCTTCAAGGCGAGGAAGTCTCGTTTTTTGCGCTGTGCGATGGCAAACGCGCACTGCCTTTCGCCTCGGCACAGGACCATAAGCGGGCAGGCGAGGGCGACACGGGGCCGAATACCGGCGGCATGGGCGCCTATTCGCCGGCGCCGATCATGGACGATGCGCTCGCCGCCCGGGTGATGGAAGAGATCGTTGCCCCCACGCTGCGCGGCATGGCGGAGATCGGTGCGCCGTTCCAAGGCGTGCTCTTCGCTGGGCTGATGATTACCCCCGAAGGACCGAAGCTCATTGAATTCAACGTGCGTTTCGGCGATCCCGAGGCGCAGGCGATCCTGCCGCGGCTCAACGGGGACCTTTTGGCGTTGATGCTCGCTTGCGCCGAAGGGCGGCTCGGCGAGCGCGCCCCGACATTTTCTCCGCAAAGCGCGCTCACCGTCGTGCTCGCCGCAAACGGCTATCCCGGCACGCCGCAGAGAGGCACCGCGATCCGCGGCCTCGACAGAGCGGAAGCGCTGCCTGGCGTAATCGTCACGCAGGCCGGGACGCGGCGCGAAGGGGCAAAGCTCCTCGCCGACGGCGGGCGCGTGTTGAACGTCACGGGTCTCGGCGCGACGCTCGGCGAAGCGCGCCAACGCGCCTATGCGGGCGTCGATGCGATCGATTGGCCGGGCGGCTTTTGCCGCCGCGACATCGGCTGGCGGGCGTTGAAAAATCAATAACCGAGAGTCCGGTGTCGGCGATATATGCAACAAAACGGTTGCCTATTTCCGTTTTTCGTCGTATCGAAAGGCAACCTGGAGGTTGCGCATGAATGACAGCATCGAAAAACACATCGAATTAAAAGCGCCCGTGTCGCCCGTCTGGCGCGCCCTGACCGATTATCGCGAATTCGGCGCATGGTTTCGCGCCGAACTGGAAACGCCGTTCGTTGTGGGAAAAGTCACACGCGGGCGCAACACTTATCCGGGCTATGAGAATCTTATTTTTGAATTCACCGTGCAGAAGATCGAACCCGAGCGGTTCTTTTCCTACACTTGGCATCCTTACCCCGTCCACCCCGAAATCGATTACAGCAAGGAGCCGCCGACATTGGTCGAGTTCCGGCTCGAACCTAAAGGGGACGGCACAATTCTCTTCGTGAAGGAATCGGGATTTGCTGCCATACCGGAACATCGCCGCCTTGAAGCATTCCGGATGCATGAAAGTGGTTGGCCTGGACAATTGATCAACATCGAAAGATATGTCGCGGGTCACGGCTAAACGACGCTCTGTGCGGGAACATCGCGCCGCAGCTTTCGCGGCTTTGGGCGATGAGACGCGCCTGTCGTTGATGGGTAAGCTCGCCAGCGGGCGGCCGCAATCGATCGCGCGCCTCGCCGAGGGCTCGACGCTCACGCGCCAGGCGATCACCAAACATCTTCGCGTCCTAGAGAGCGCGGGTGTCGCGCGCAGTGTGCGTATCGGACGCGAGAAACTGTTCGAATTGCGGCCGGAACCTCTCAAGGATCTTCAATCCTATCTGGAGCGCGTCTCCCGCCAATGGGACGACGCGTTGGCGCGATTGAAGGTATTCGTGGAAGATTAGAAATGGTGCGAGACGGGGAAAAACCGCGCGAACAGGATTTTCGTCGTGCCGTAGGCGCGCGTTTCAAGAAGCCGGTAGGATTCCGGAACATTCAGCTCGACTTCGAGGCTTTCTTCGACAACGACGAGCGCCTCCGGGGTTAGCCAACCGCCGTCGTGCAACACGATGAGCGCCTGTTCGGCGAAGCCTTTGCCATAGGGCGGATCGAGGAAGGCGAGGCTGAATTGCTCGCCTGACAGCGCTTGCCCCAGCTTGCGCGCGTCGCGGCGGAAGATCTGCGTCACCCCGCCGAGACCGAGCGCATCGATATTGGCGCGGATGAGGGCGCGCGCTTTACCGGCCGTCTCGATGAATAGCGCCTTGCGCGCGCCACGCGACAGCGCCTCAAGCCCCATGGCGCCGGTGCCGGCGTAAAGATCGATCACCGCAGCATCCGTCACCGGGTCCTCGTAAGCATGCGCGAGGATGTTGAAGATCGTCTCGCGCAATCGGTCCGAAGTCGGCCGGATCTCGTCGTCTGAAGGGACTTCGAGAACCCGTCCTTTGAACCGGCCGCCGATGATGCGCATGGCGGCTAGCGAGTCTTGGGCCGCGGGTGGCCCGCGCCTTTGTTCTTGCTCCGCGCCCCCGACCGTTGCGGCTTGTTCTTCGGCTTCGGCGCGACGGCGACGCGCCGCTCGACGGCCACCGCGCGTCCCTTGCGGTCGGCGGTTTCGGCGCGTTCGATCCGGTGCCGGGGAGATTTGCCGGCCTTGTTTCGATTCTCTGCCTCGGCACGCAGAGCAAGAACATGTTTGCGCGGGCCGGGCAGCGGCCTGTTTTTCGGCGTTTTCGTTTGGGGCTCAGGCAGGGCGTGTCGCGCCCGCGGCCGTCCCGCCGAGGCAGAGCGCGGCGCGCACTCCGGCCTTATCTCTTGGCGCTGCGGCACATCGACCGGCGCGTCCAAATCCGCGCCCGATTCCTGCAAGAGGGATGGCCCGAGCTGGTCGCGCAACACGCGGGTGCGCACTTCCTCCAATCCGCCGTCCGCGAGTTCGCCGAGCTGAAACGGGCCGAACGAGATTCGGATCAGCCGATTGACGGTAAGCCCCAGATGTTCAAGGACTCGTTTGATCTCGCGGTTCTTGCCTTCGCGCAGGCCGATCGTCAGCCAGCAATTGGCGCCTTGTGCGCGGTCGAGCTTGGCCTCGATCCCGGCGTAATGGACGCAGTCGAGCGTCAGGCCGGCTGCGAGCCGGTCGAGGCTCGCCGGATCGATCGTTCCATTGGCGCGCACGCGATAGCGCCGGAGCCAGCCGGTTGCCGGCAATTCGAGGACGCGCGCCAGGCCGCCGTCGTTGGTGAGCAGCAGCAAGCCCTCGGTGTTGATGTCGAGCCGCCCGACGCTAACGAGGCGCGGCGCCTGCGGATGGCGCTCGGTAAGATAATCGAAGATGGTCGAGCGCCCTTGCGGGTCCTTATTGGTGGTCACCAGCCCGCGCGGCTTATGAAACAGAAAGAGCCGCGTGCGCTGCCGCTGCGCCAACGGCCGGCCATCGACGTGCACCTCGTCTTGCGGGCCAACGTTGACCGCCGGGCTGGTCAAAGCCTTGCCGTTGACGGCGACGCGTCCTTCGGCGATCCAGGCCTCGGCGTCGCGCCGCGAGCAGAGGCCGGCGCGGGCGATCACCTTGGCGATGCGCTCGCCTGCGTTCTCGGGCCTACTGCGAGCGGGTTGCTTGCGGCGACGGGGTGGTTCGTTATGCATGCGGTTTGATAGCAGAACGGCTGGAAGGGAGCGAACTCTTGCCGAAGCTCGATCCGATGGCGGAAGCGCTCGCCGAGGCAGCGGCCGCCGGCCGGCGCGGCGAAGTGCCGGTCGGCGCGGCGATCGTCCGCGTCGACGAGGTCGTGGCGCGTGCCGGCAACCGGACGCTCGAGCTGAAAGATCCGACCGCGCATGCCGAGATCCTCGCCATTCGCGCCGCCTGCGAAAGCCTCGGCACGGAGCGGCTCACGGGCTGCGACATCTACGTGACGCTCGAGCCCTGCGCCATGTGCGCCGCGGCGATTTCCTTCGCGCGCCTGCGCCGCCTCTATTGGGCCGCCACCGATCCGAAGGGCGGAGCGGTCGAGCACGGGGCGCGGTTCTTCACGCAACCGACCTGCCATCATACGCCCGAATGCTATGGCGGAATGCGCGAAAGGGAGGCGCGGGAACTGCTCAAAGCCTTCTTCGCCGAACGGCGATAGTTTGGCTTCGGCTCACGCGGAACTATCGACCCTGCGGCGCAATTCTCCGACGGCTTGGCCGTGCGCAAGGGCCGCGCCGCACAACGTGGGGTCGATACTTGACAGAAAACCACCCGAAGCCCACAAGATATATAACGGTTTGAACGCGCGGATCGCCTGATGATTCTTGCAAATATCCGCATGAATTCATTAACTTCCTGGTTCATCTTCATCCTGGACGACGGATTGGACTAATGCAAGCGGCAGCTTTATCCGAAACTGTAGCGTCCGCCGAGACTAAGCCGAAGCTGCGCATCTTTCTCTGCGCACCGCGCGGCTTTTGCGCCGGCGTGGTGCGGGCGATCGATGCCGTCGAGCAGGCGCTGCGCATTTACGGCGCGCCCGTCTATGTCCGCCACGAGATCGTCCACAATAAATACGTTGTCGAAGGGCTGAAGGCGAAGGGCGCGATCTTCGTCGAAGAGCTCGACGAAATTCCCGACACTACGAAGCCGGTAATCTTCTCCGCGCACGGGGTGCCGAAATCCGTCCATGCCGAAGCCGAGGCGCGTCATATTTTCGCGCTCGACGCGACCTGCCCGCTGGTGACGAAAGTGCATCGCGAGGCCGAGCTGCATTTTAAGCGCGGCCGGCAGGTGATCCTCGTCGGCCATGCCGGCCATCCGGAGGTCGTCGGCACGCTCGGACAATTGCCGAAGGGCTCGATCCTCCTCGTGCAGACGCCGGAAGACGTCGAGAAGCTCAAGGGCGTGGATGAAGCCAATCTCGCATATGTCACGCAGACGACGCTTTCGATCGACGACACGCGCAACATGGTCGATGCGCTGACCCGCCGCTTCCCCGACATTATCGGTCCGCACAAGGAAGATATCTGCTATGCGACGACCAACCGCCAGGAGGCGGTCAAACGCATCTCGCCGATCGTCGACGCGATGATTGTCGTCGGTTCATCGAACTCATCGAATTCGCAGCGTCTGAAAGAAGTCGCGGAGCGTTCGGGCTGCAAGCTCGCCCGTCTGGTGCTGCGCGCCGACGACGTTGATTGGGATCTTTTCAAGAATGCCTCCTCCGTGGGCATTACCGCCGGCGCTTCGGCGCCGGAAGTGCTCGTCGAAGAAATCATGGACGCTTTCGCGCAGCGTTTCGAACTCGATGTCGAGATCGTCTCGACGGCGGACGAGAGCGTGTTCTTCCCGCTGCCGCGCCAGTTGCGGCCGTCGGTGGTCAGCGATCTCAATGATCTGTCGGGCTGCGACGAAGAGCAGGACATCGGCGTCCACGACGAGTAGCGGTTCGCCGTAAAGCTCATCCTTCGAGGCCCCGGATTGAATCCGGGGTCATACCTCAGAATGATGGTTCCTCGTGATGAAGCTCCTTACGCTGAGGAGCAGCCGTCTCGAAGCGTCAACGATCGCCTCCACCGGCCGAACTCGCCGCATCCGCGATCCGCACGGCGCTCAGTTCCTTGCCGCCCCGCCGTAGGACGGCGCGGCTCGCCTGCTCGACGCCGTCGGCTTCGAAGAAAACCTCCCAGTCAATCATTTTGCCGACGAACGTGTGATCGTCTTTGGCGAGGAACTCCTGCTGCCCGTGCTCTTCCGTTTCGACGAAGAGCCGCGCGCCGTCCTGGGTAACACGCAGAAGGCGTCCCGGTGCAAGTTGATAGACGCCGGCATAATCGGCGAGCAGCGCCGCATCGAGCGTGATCTCGCGCGCCTCGTCCACGCCAAAATAGAGCGCGGCGAGGTCGCGGGCGATCTTTTGTACCGGCGCGGCCTGGATGTTGGCGAGGACGACGATGCTGAGATCGTCGTAGGGATAATGGCTCAGCACGACGCTGAAGCCGTTGATGCCGCCGGCGTGCACGAAATGCCGGCGCCCGAATTGGCGCTGAATGCCCCAGGCGAACCCATAGCCGTGGCCGTGGTCGGCGAACATGAGAGCGACGGATCGGGCGCCGATCGGCTTTTCTGCGGCGAGCGCGCGTTGCCACGCCAGAAGATCGTCGACCGTCGAATAGATCGCGCCCGCCGCATAGGGCAGGCTCATCGCGATATAGGCGGCGTTCTCGATCTGCCCGTTCCGCAGGCGATAGCCCGGAACGCGCTCCGGAATGATCGCCGCGACCCGTTCATAGCCGGTACCGGCGAGGCCGAGCGGCAAGAGAATGTTCTCGCGAACGTAATCCTCGTAAGTTTGTCCGCTCAGCCGCTCGATCACTTGCCCGAGGAGAATATAGCCGCCGTTGTTGTATTTGAACTGCGTGCCGGGCGGAAATTCGAGCGGCTCGTGTGCGGTGAGCGCGATGATTTCGCGTGGGCTGAGATCGCGCTGCGCCATCTCCCGAAAAAAGCCGGGGATCGACGTATAGCTCGGAATCCCCGACGTGTGGGTCAGGAGATGGAACAGGGTGACTCCGCGCCAATGAGCGGGCGCTTCCGGGTAATGCCGCGCGATGTCGTCGTCGAGCCTGAGCAATCCGCGCTCCGTGAGTTGAAGGATCGCGGCCGCGGTGAATTGTTTGGTGAGCGAGCCGAGCCGGAATTTCCCGGTCGGCGTATGCGGCACGTTCCATTGGCGGTCGGCTAGGCCGAACCCCCGCCGCAGTAGTGACGTGCCGTTTTTCGCGACGACTACGCTACCGGCGAAAAGGCCGGCAGTCGCAAACGGCGCGATCAACGCCGATGCGGCTTCGGCGTAATCGATGTGCTCGCGTATTGGCGCGGATCGAGTCATCCTATCCCGCCTGCAGCAATTTCACCGCCGCCTCACGCTCGAAGAGATGCAAGAGAAGCAGCAGTGCGTTGCCCTGTTCGCCTTCGAGCTTCGGATTGACAGAAAGAATGTGGCGCGCCTCTTCATGGGCAAGTTTCAAAAGATCGCCGTGCACGTCGAGCCGCACCAGTTTGAAACCCGGCATGCCGGATTGCTTGGTGCCAAGCACGTCGCCCTCGCCGCGCAGATGGAGATCTTCCTCGGCGATCCGGAACCCGTCCTGCGTCTCGCGCAAGATGGCGATGCGCGCCTTGGCCGTCTCCCCGAGCGGAGCCTTGTAGAGCAGGAGGCAGAAGGATTTTTCCTTACCGCGCCCGACCCGGCCACGCAACTGATGCAGTTGCGCGAGGCCGAAACGCTCGGCCTGTTCGATGACCATGATGTTGGCAGCGGGCACGTCAACTCCCACTTCGATCACCGTGGTGGCGATGAGAATCTGCGTCTTGCCTTCGGCGAAGGACTGCATAGCGCGATCGCGCTCCTCGCCCTTCATTCTTCCGTGCACGAGACCGACCTTTTCGCCGAAAATCTCCTTGAGCGCAGCGAAGCGTTCCTCCGCAGCGGCGACATCGATTGCTTCGCTTTCCTCGACCAGCGGGCAGACCCAATACGCACGGCTGCCCGCCGCGACGGCGCGCTGGAGACGCGCCGTGACCTCGCCGATCCGCTCGAGCGGCAAAGCGCGGGTGTCGATCGGCTGGCGCCCCGGCGGTTTCTCCCGCAGCGTCGATATTTCCATGTCGCCGAAATAGGTGAGGACCAAGCTGCGGGGAATCGGCGTCGCGGTCATGATCAGAATATCGACCGCCTCGCCTTTCGCACCGAGCGCGAGACGCTGGTGCACGCCGAACCGATGTTGCTCATCGACGACCGCAAGGCCGAGATCATGAAAGGCGACGCTCTCCTGGAAGAGCGCATGCGTGCCGATCGCGATGTCGATCTCGCCGTTGGCGAGTGCCGCGAGGGTGCGTCCCCGCTCTGCGCTGCGCCCGGTGAGCAGCGCGATTTTCAGTCCGGCAGCTTCTGCATATTTGGCGATGCCCTCGTGATGCTGGCGGGCGAGGAGTTCGGTCGGCGACATCAGCGCCGCCTGGCGCCCGGCCTCGACCGTGCTCGTCATGGCGATGAGCGCGACAATCGTCTTGCCGGATCCGACGTCGCCCTGCAGCAGGCGCAGCATGCGGGAAGGCGCCGCGAGATCGGCGTGGATCTCGGCGAGCGCCTGGGTCTGCGCCGCCGTGAGCCTGAAGGGCAGCGCCGCCATGACCTTCGCTGTGCGAGAATTATCGCCGTGGCTCGCGCGGCCGCCGGCGCGGCGCAAGCGCTCTCTTGTCAGCGCAAGCGCCAGTTGATGGGCGAGCAATTCGTCATAGGCGAGCCGCACGCGCGCCGGCGCGGTCGGCGCAATGGCCTTCGGATCTTCGGGCTGATGCAGGGCACGCAAGGCGGCGGCGAAGGAAGGCAGCGCCGGCGTCCTGGCGATCGCTTGGGCGTGCCATTCGGGCAGATCCGGCAGGCGTGCCAATGCGGCGGAAATTGCTTTGACGAGAACGCGCGGCTGCAAACCTTCCGTCAGGCCATAGACCGGCTCGACCGCCAGCATCTTGGCAAGTCCCTCGGCGTCGAGCACACGGTCGGGATGGACGATCTGCCGATGTCCGTCCCAGAGTTCGAGCTTGCCCGAGATCCAGCGTGTCTCGCCGACCGGCAGGCTCTTTTCGATCCATTGTGGATTGGCGAGAAAGAAAACGAGAAGGACGTCGCCCGTCTCGTCCTCGACGAGAACTTTATAGGGCGCCCGCGAGCGCGGGCCTGGCGGTCGGTGCTCGACGACGCGGGCCTCGATCAACACCAGGCGGTCGAGCGGCGCTTCGGCGATCCTGGCGCGGGTGCGCCGATCGATCGTCCCACAAGGAAGGTGAAAAAGCAGGTCAAGCACGCGGGCGCCTTTTCCGCTCTCGGTCACGAGTTTGTCGAGAAGCCGGGCAATCTTTGGTCCAACGCCGGATAAGCTTGTCGCAGGAGCAAAGAGCGGGTTCAAAAGGGCAGGGCGCATGGAGCAAGACTAAGAAGAGCGCTGCGTTTCCGCCAGATCATTCCTCAAGGACCGACGCCTTTGCGTCGGGCGGGGCCGGTCTCTATATACGCCATGCGGTTGGCCGCGTTTCTATCTTTGGAGTTGCCGTGTCCGGTTCGAAGATTTCGAGCGCCGCTCTCGATGCGCGCAGGCGCAAAATTCTGTTCCGCTCCTGGCATCGCGGCATGCGCGAGACGGACCTTCTCATGGGCCGGTTCGCCGACGCCGAGATCGGCCATTTGAGCGTGGCGGAACTCGCCGAGTTCGAGGACTTGCTGGAGGTCCCGGACCGCGACATTTTCGGCTGGCTCACAGGCGGCGAGGAGGTTCCGTCTTCCTATGACACCCCGACCTTCCGGAAGTTGAAGCTCTTCCACAGTCATGCCGGGCCGCTCGATCTTTGACATCCTTTCCTTTCCCAGACGAGCCTGCGTTGCCATCCACGTGCTCAACCTCGCTGAACCTTTGACGTGACCGATCTCCACCGCGCCATCGCCGAACTCGCCAAGGGCGGCTCGCTCACGCTCGCTTCGCTGCCCGACGGTTTCGACGCGTTCTGCGTTGCCGATCTAACCCGCGCGCTCGCCCGCGCCGAACGCGCCGTCGTACTCGTCCATGTAGCGCGCGACGAGCAGCGCGCCCGTGCCTTCGATGAGGCACTTGCCTTCGCCGCGCCGGAAATCGAGATCCTCGATTTCCCGGCCTGGGACTGCCAGCCTTACGATCGGGTTTCGCCAAATGCGGCGGTCGCGGCGCGGCGCATGACGGCGCTCTCGCGGCTTGCCCGATCACGCAGCGCAAAGGAACAGCCGCGCATTCTTTCGACCACGGTAAATGCAATTCTGCAGCGCGTTCCGCCGTTGGAGAAAGTGGCCGCCGATTATTTCTCGGCGGCGCCCGGCAATGCGGTTTCGATGGACGAGCTCGTCCGTTGGCTTGAGGACAACGGATTTTCGCGCGCCCCGACGGTGCGCGACACCGGCGAATATGCGGTGCGCGGCGGCATTCTCGACCTTTTCGCGCCTTCCATGCCGGCGCCCGTGCGCCTCGATTTCTTCGGCGATACGCTCGAGTCGATCCGCAGCTTCGATCCCAAATCGCAACGCACAGTCGCACCTTTGCCGGCGCTCGATTTCGTACCGGTGAGCGAAGTGCAGCTCACCTCGGAATCGATGCGCCGCTTCCGCCAGGGCTATGTCGCGGCATTCGGCGCGCAAACTTTGGGCGATACGCTTTACGAAGCGGTGAGCGAAGGCCGCCGCCATCCGGGCATCGAACACTGGCTGCCGCTCTTCTATGAGAAGCTCGATACGCTCTTCGACTATACCGGCGCGGCGCCGTTGGTCCTCGATCCTTTGGTGGAGGAAGCGGCGAAGGAGCGACTCGCGCAGATCGGTGATTATTACGAGGCACGCAATAGCGCCCTGGAAGCCGATCCCGTGCATGCTTCCTACAAGCCGTTGCCGCCCGAGACTCTTTATCTCTCCGCCACGCAGTGGAGTGAGCGCCTGGCGGCGAGCGGGCTCGTGCGCGTCACGTCATTTACGCAGCCGGAAGGCAGAGACATCATGGATTGCGGCGCCAGGGTCGGCCGCAACTTCGCGCCGGAGCGTAACGACGAGGGTGCCAATGTCTTCCGCGCCGCCGCCGAACATATTCTCGCGCTGCAGGAGCAAGGCAAGCGAGTGATTGTCGCCGGCTGGTCGGAGGGTTCGCGCGAACGCTTAGGGCATGTGCTGAAGGATTTCGGCTTGACGCCGCTCGAGCCGGTCTCTTCGCTCGCGCAGGCCGCCCGCCTGCCGAAAGCCACCGTAGCGCTTGCCGTGATCGGCCTGGAGGCCGGATTCGAGACGCCGCATCTCGCCGTGGTCGGCGAGCAGGACATTCTCGGCGATCGGCTGGTGCACGCCCGCAAGCGCCCGCGCCGTACCCAGGATTCGATCACCGAGCTCACCTCGCTTTCGGCCGGCGATCTCGTCGTCCACCTCGACCACGGGATCGGCAGGTTTGTCGGCCTGAAACCGATCGAGGCGGCGGGCGCTCCGCACGATTGCCTCGAGATCCGTTATGCGGAAGGCGCCAAGCTCTTCCTGCCGGTCGAGAACATCGAACTTTTGTCGGGCTACGGATCGGAAGACGCCGACGTCGATCTTGACAAATTAGGCGGCGTCGCCTGGCAGCGGCGCAAGGCGCGCATGCGCCGCCGCATCCTCGAGATGGCCGCCGGCCTCTTGCAGATCGCTGCGGCGCGCCAAACGCACGCGGCGCCGAAACTTACCCCGCCGGAACCGCTCTACGAGGCGTTCTGCGCCGGGTTTCCCTATGAAGAGACGGAAGATCAGGCGGCGACGATCGAGGCCGTGCTCGACGATCTCGCGTCCGGCAAGCCGATGGACCGGCTTATCTGCGGCGACGTCGGATTCGGCAAGACCGAAGTCGCACTGCGCGCCGCCTTCGTCGCGGCGATCAATGGCGAACAGGCGGCGGTGGTCACGCCGACCACGTTGCTCGCCCGCCAGCATACGAAACTCTTTATGACCCGCTTCGCCGGACTGCCGATCAAGGTCGCGCAGCTCTCGCGCATGGTCGGCAGCGCCGAGACCAACCGGGTGAAGGCGGGCATCGCTTCCGGCGAGATCGATATCGTCATCGGCACGCACGCTTTGCTCGGCAGGAGCATCGCGTTCAAGCATCTCGGGCTGGTGGTGATCGACGAAGAGCAGCATTTCGGTGTGAAGCACAAGGAGCGGCTCAAGGAACTGCGCGCCGAAGTGCATGTGCTGACGCTCTCGGCGACGCCCATCCCGCGCACGTTGCAGCTTGCGCTGACGGGAGTGCGCGAACTCTCGATCATCGCTACGCCACCCATCGATCGGCTGGCGGTGCGCACCTTCGTCTCGCCCTTCGATCCGCTGCTCGTGCGCGAAGCGCTGTTGCGCGAGCGTTATCGCGGCGGCCAGAGTTTTTATGTCTGCCCGCGCATCGAGAACATCGAGCAGGCGGCCGACTTCCTGCGCCGCAACGTGCCGGAAGCGAAATACGTCGTCGCCCACGGGCAGATGGCGGCCTCCGAACTCGAGGAGCGCATGGCCGCGTTCTATGACGGCAAGTTTGACATCCTCCTCTCGACGGCAATCGTCGAGTCGGGGCTCGACATTCCGACCGCCAACACGCTCATCGTGCAGCGCGCCGATATGTTCGGCTTGGCGCAGCTCTATCAGTTGCGCGGCCGCGTCGGACGCTCGAAGAGCCGCGCCTACGCGCTGTTCACCGTACCGCCCGACCGGACGCTCACCCCGCAGTCTGAGAAGCGGCTGAAGGTGCTGCAATCGCTCAATTCGCTCGGCGCCGGTTTCCAACTTGCGAGCCATGATCTCGATATCCGCGGCGCCGGCAATCTCTTGGGCGAGCAGCAATCCGGGCATATCAAAGAAGTCGGTTACGAACTCTATCAGCAGATGCTCGAAGAAGCGGTCGTCGCGTTGAAGGCCGGCATGGAAGAACCGGCGGAGGAGACGTGGTCGCCGACGATCACGATGGGGATGCCGGTCACGATCCCGCAGGATTACGTCGCCGATCTCGACGTGCGCCTCGGGCTTTATCGCCGCCTCTCGAAGCTCGAAACGGATGCCGAGATCGAGGCCTTCGCCGCCGAGTTGATTGATCGTTTCGGACAGCTGCCGGGCGAGGTCGAGCAGCTCTTGAAACTCGTCGCGATCAAAGCGCTCTGCCGCAAGGCGAACGTCGAGAAGCTGGAGGCTGGGCCGAAAGGCATTACGCTCAGCTTCCGCGACAATATCTTCGCCAACCCGCAAGGGCTGGTGCGCTACGTCACGGAGCAGGGGCCCGACGCCAAGGTGCGGCCCGACCAGCGTGTCGTCTTCATCCGCGATTTTGAAGATCCGGCGGCGCGCCTCGAAGGCACGCGGACAATTCTGCGCACGCTCGCCGCGATTGCGACGAAGAAGGCGGCCTGAAACCTCGCGTCGCAATTTTTATCTAGATCGGGATCGCCCGCCTACGCACGCGCGATCATTTCTTTCCCGTCACCTCTTGCAATAGTTCTGCCAAATGCCGCGGATCGTCGGGAAAGCCCGCCTCGATCCAGCGGGCTTGCAGATCCTTTAGCGCCTCGCCGATGGCTTTGCCCTCCGGGACGCCGCGCGCCAGAAGATCGGCGCCGGAGAAGGGCAGGCGCGGCTCTTTGGCGGCGCGCGCGTAGGCCAGCGCTTCGTGCCAAGAAGCGGGATCGGCGTCGGTTTCCGCCGCCGCGAGCGTTAGTGCGTCGCAGACGGCTTGGCGGCCGAAACCGAAGATGAGCCGCAGACGCGCCGCCACGGGCGGGGGCTTTTCCAAGCCGTGCAAGCCCAGGAACGCTCCCGCCGCCTCGACGAGCCGCTGCGTCTCCGGATTGGAGAGCCGCAGCCGGTCCCGCAACCGTTCGGCGTCTTCCTGCAGATTGACGCAAAGCGCGGCGAGCGCCAGCAGCGGATCGCGCGGCGCGTCCCCTTGGAAACGCAGCAGGCGGATAAGGCGCGCCGGATTAGGCGCCGAGGCGATGAGCGGTCCGAGCAACCCCGTTTCGCAGAATTCGAGCGTGACTTCGCCGGCGCGCGGCGCCGCGAGCAGTTTCATGATCTCGCTGCGCACGCGCTCGCGCGAGAGGCGCGCGAGGCCGTCGCGCTCGCGCAGGCAGGCGAGCACCGCTTGCGCGTCGAGCGGACCCTCCGCGTAGGCAGCAGCGAAGCGGAAGAAACGCAGGATGCGCAGATAATCCTCGCGAATCCGAGCTACCGGATCGCCGATGAAGCGAAGACGGCGCGCTTCGATGTCGGCGAGGCCGCCGACGTAATCATAGAGCATCGCGTCGCGGCGCATCGATAGCGCGTTCATCGTGAAATCGCGGCGCTTGGCGTCGGTCTCGAAGTTGCGGCTGAAGCGGACCTTCGCGTGGCGGCCGTCGGTCTCGATGTCTTCGCGTAGGCTCGTGACTTCGAACGGCTTGCCGTCGACGACGAGCATCACCGTGCCATGCGCTACGCCGGTCGGAACGCTCTTCAATTTCGCGGCGCGGGCGCGCGCCACAACCGTCTCGGGCGTGGCGGTCGTAGCAATGTCGAATTCCTCGACGGGACGTCCGAGCAGCGCATTGCGCAATGCCCCGCCGACGAGGCGCGACTCTTCGCCGTCTGTGTCGAGCAAACCTAAGACGCGGACAAGGTCCTTACGCTCCAGCAGTGCTTTTGCGGCGGGTGGCGCGGCGATCGCGACAGTGCTCATGCGTGTGGGCTCATTCCATGTGTCCCGGCACGAGCGTGCCGTTTTCGATATGGGCCGGCACATAGGCGCCGAGGTGGCGCTCTGCAAATACGCCAAACAGAAAGACGCCGATGACGGCCGCAAGCAGCCCCGCAAGCGTCAGCGTGGAAACCGTACCCTGGCTCCAGTTGCGGCTCGCAAACGGCGTCGTGCGGCGCAAGATTAGCAGCAGAGCATAGCCGATGAACGGCAAGAGAAAGAGAAGCACCGGTCTCCAAACGACCCGCCACATACGCGCTCCTTGGCAAAGCGCCGCATGGTAAGCCAGTTTGGCAAGCGATGGAATGAAGCTCCCTTTTCCATGAGCAAAAGCGAAGGGGGAGTGGGTGAGGGTTGGCCTCCTTCGCCGCCAATCCTCGGTTTTTTCACTTTAACTCTCTCCCCGCCTGCAGAAGAGCGCTTACGCCGGGAAAGCAGCCGGTTGCAGGCGCGCTGGGAGCCCCCATATCGACGAAGCGCCGCGCCGTTGCGTCCAATTCCAAGACCCCTGGGGAAATGCTACATCTGCAGGGTCGGGAGTTTCTCTTGCTCGCCACGAAAGACAGCGTCCTCAGGATTGAGATTGATTGGCGGGAGCCGTTCGACGCCGCGGCGCGGCTGGCCGACCGGCCCGGCTTTGCCTTTCTCGACAGCGCCCTTTTTCATCCCCAGCTCGGCCGCTATTCCTATATCGGCATCGAGCCCTTCGGCATCTTTACCGCGGCGCTGGGGCTCGCGACCTGGAATGGCGTTCCTCTGTGGCTGCCGCCGCTCCCGGCCTTGCGCGATTTGTTCACCCGTTTCGCGTTCGATGCCGATCCGCAACTGCCGCCGTTCCAAGGCGGCGCCATCGGCGCCATTCCTTACGAATTCGGCTGGGAACTCGACGGGCTTTGCTCGCCCAACCACCGGATCGAGCAGCAAGAGCCGTTTTATCTCGGCTTTTACGATCTCGCCTTCGCCTTTGACCAGCTCGAACATCGCGCCTTTGTTCTCGCCTCGGGGTTTCCCGAACAAGGCGAGGCGCGCAAGGCACGCGCGGCGGCGCGGCTTGATCACGCGCTCAGTCTCCTCGAGCAGCCGCCGGCTGCTCTCACCGCTCCGCAACGGGCGGTCACCGGCTGGACTTCGAACTTCACGCGCGCCGCCTATCGCGCCGCGATCGAACGCGTGCAGGCACATATTTTCCGCGGCGACATCTATCAAGCGAATATCGCCCGGCGGTTCGGCACCGATCTGCCCGAAGGCTTCTCGCCGTTCGCCTTCTATACGCGGCTGCGGGCGGCAAATCCGGCGCCGTTCGCGGCTTATCTCACTTGCGGGGATACGACGATTGCTTCCTCTTCGCCGGAACTGCTGCTGCGCAAACGCGGCGCGGCGGTTGAAACGCGGCCGATCAAAGGCACGAGCGCGCGCGCCGACCACCCGGTCGAAGATTTGTGGCGCGCCGAGGCGCTCGCCAAATCGGAGAAGGAGCGTGCCGAGAACATCATGATCGTCGATCTCTTGCGCAACGATCTCTCGCGCGCCTGCCGGCCCTTCTCGGTCGAAGTCCCAGTGCTCTGCGGGCGCGAATCCTACGCCAACGTCCACCATCTCGTCTCGGTCGTCACCGGCGAGCTTGCGGCGGAGAAGGACGCCATCGATCTCATCGCCGTCACGTTTCCGGGAGGCTCGATCACCGGCGCGCCGAAGCGCCGTTCGATGGAAGTCATCGACGCAATCGAAGGCGTGCCGCGCGGCTATTACTGCGGCTCGATCTTCTATCTCGGCTTCGACGGCACGATGGACATGAACATCGCCATCCGTACCGCGGTGCTGAAAGCGGGCAGAGCGAGCCTGCATGCCGGGGGTGGCATCACCTGCCTCTCCGATTGGGCCGCCGAATATGCCGAGACCGAGGCGAAGGCGCAACGCATCTTCGACGCTTTCGCTGGCGTCAAAGAATTGGAAGAAGTTTCGCAATGAGCGGACCGATTCTCGTTATCGACAACTACAATTCCTTCGTCTTCAACGTTGCCCGTTATTTCGAAGAGCTTGGGCGCAAGGTGACTGTGCGCCGCAACGATGCGATCGACATCGCAGAGATCATGGCAAGCGCGCCGGCAGCGATCGTCATCTCGCCGGGTCCCGGCACGCCGCACGACGCGGGCATTTCGTTGCCCGTCGTGGAAAAGCTTTCCGGCGAGGTTCCGATCCTGGGCGTCTGCCTCGGCCATCAATGTATCGGCGTCGCTTTCGGCGCGCCGGTCACTCCCGCCAAACGACCGCTCTACGGCCGCACCTCGCATGTCGCCCATGATGGGCAAAACTTGTTCGAAGGCCTGTCGCAACCGCTGACGGTGGCGCGCTATCATTCGCTGATCGTCGAACGCACGCCGGGGCTCGAAGCGGCGGTATCGATCGACGCCGTCTCCGAGGAGGGCGAGATCATGGCGCTAACGCACCGCTTGCATCCGACCTACGGCGTGCAGTTCCATCCGGAGTCGATCCTGACCGAGAAAGGGCACGCGCTCTTCAGCAATTTCCTGCGCCTGGCGGTCGAAAGAAGGCCCCGTGTATTGGCATGACGGCGCGCTCCATGAGACGCCGATCGCGTCCTTCGACCTCAGCGATCGCGGCCTCAATCTCGGCGACGGCGTCTTCGACACTGCGCTTTCGCGCAACGGCCACGTTTTTCTGCGCCAAGCGCATCTCGCGCGGTTTGCGGCGGCGGCCAAGGCGCTCGCCATTCCCTTTCCGGGTGCGGCCGCCGCTGAGGCGCTCGATCGGCTTGCCGAAGCGATCGGCGACGGCGCGGTGCGTCTCACATTGACGCGCGGCGCGGGTGCCCGCGGACTCGGCCCGCCCAAAGAGGCAAAGCCCTTCTTCTTCGGTGCCGCCGCGCCGCCGCCGCCGCCGTTTCCCATCCTAGCGCTCGCCCCGACTGCGGTCCGCCGCAATGAAACTTCGCCCGCCGCGCGCCTCAAGGCGTTGCCGTATCTCGACGCCATCCTCGGCTTGGAAGAAGCGCGCGCTAAGGGCGCCGACGAGGCTCTGTTCTTGAACCTGCAAGACCGGGTAGCCTGCCTTGCGGGCGCCAACCTCTTTGCAGTCTTCGGCCGGCGGCTGATAACACCGCCGCTTTCCGACGGCGTGCTCGCCGGAACCGTTCGCGCCTTCGTTCTCGGCAAGGCAGAAAGCCTGGGACTGCATGCAACCGAGCGCTCGCTGGACCTAGGCGAATTGTTGCACGCCGAGGCGATCTTTGCGACCAGCAGCCTCAAACTGATCGCGCCTTGCCGCAGGTTAGAGGCGGCATCCTTCGCCTCGGCAGAAAACGAGGCGGTCAAACAATTGCAATCGGCACTCCGAAAGGCGGTCGCCACCGAGTGTGGAAGTGTTTGAAGCTGCTCCAAAAAGATAAACGCGGATCTTTGCCGCGACCGGCTTTTCAAGCCAACGGCCTCGGATGATAATGGACACGCCCCGACCCCCCAGCCCCGCTGCCTCCATGCTGCGTCTCGCCATCCTGCGTCATGCCGAGGCCGTTCCTCTCGCCCAGGGTGGCGACGCCGACCGGGAACTGAGCCCTTCGGGACGCGATCTCGCCGAGCGCATGGGCCGCTACTTCCGCAAGCTCGGACTGAAGCCCGATCTTACCTTGGTTTCGACTTCGAAACGAACGCGCGAAACTTTTGAGGCTTTGCAGCGCGGCGCCGGAGAAAAGTTCGCGGTGAATTATCTGCCCGACCTCTACCACGCCACGCTTCCTGGGCTCGAAGAACTGCTTGCCGAAGCGCAGAAAGAAACCAAGTTTCTGCTGGTCATCGGTCACAATCCAGGTCTTGCCGAATTCGCCAACGCGCTTGCCGGCAAGGGCAAGAAGTCCGAGCTGGCGCGGATGCGTGCGCATTTTCCGACGCCCTGCCTGGCGGTGATCGATTTCGACGCCAAGAGTTGGAAGAAGGCGGAGCGCGGCGAGGGAAGACTCGAATATTTCGTTACCCGCGGCGCGCTCGCCAAATAGAAGCTGAGAGCTCTTGCCAACCTTTTCCGACATTTTGTCCGAAGCCGGCATCGCGGCGCGCAGTCTCGCCGACCTCTTCTCCGGCCGGGCGCTGCGGCTCGGGGTCACCGGGCTTGCCGGCGCCGGCAAGACGATTTTCGTGACCGCCCTCGTGCAGCAACTGACGCTCGCGGCGCGTCTTGCTGCGCTCGGCGAAAAAAATCCGCTGCCGGTTTTTCGTGTCCACGCCGAGGGCCGGCTCATGGGCGCGCGGCTCGAACCGCAGCCCGACGACGCCGTGCCGCGCTTCGCCTATGAAGAGCATCTCGACGTGCTGACAGGCCGGCAGGGACGCAGCCAGGATCGGGCCTGGCCGCAGTCGACGAAGCGCATTTCGGAATTGCGCCTGACGCTCGAATTCGAGCGCACCGCAAGTCTCGGGCGCCGCCGCCCCGCCGAGCTTTCGATCGACATTGTCGATTATCCCGGCGAATGGCTGCTCGACCTGACGCTCCTCGAAAAATCCTATCGGCGTTGGTCGGAGGAATCGCTGGTAGCAGCCGAAGCGCGCGCTCCGCTCGGAGCCGAATGGTGGAATTACGTGCAAGGCTTGGACGCCAATGCGCCGGCGGAGGAGGAGGTGGCGCGGCGCGCCGCGGCGCTCTTCAAGACCTATCTTCAGGCCTGTCGCGCCGCCCCGCTCGCCGCTTCGTCTCTGCCGCCCGGCCGTTTTCTGATGCCGGGCGATCTCGAAGGCTCGCCGCTGCTGACGTTTTCGCCGCTCAAGCTCGAAGCGGAAGCGCGACCCGGTTCGCTCGCCGCGATGATGACGCGCCGCTACGAAGCTTATCGCGCGCATGTGGTGCGGCCGTTTTTTCGCGACCATTTTGCACGGCTCGACCGGCAGATCGTGCTCGTCGATGTGCTCGCCGCCTTGAACGCCGGCCCCATGGCGCTGCGCGATCTCGAACGGGCGCTGGGCGACGTGCTCAACGCCTTTCGCACCGGCAAGAATTCGATCCTGTCGAGTCTGCTGCGCCCGAAGATCGACAAGATTCTCTTCGCTGCGACGAAGGCCGATCATCTGAACCACGTGAGCCACGACCGGCTCGAAGCAATTCTTCGGCGGCTCACCGCGCGCGCCATCGCGCGCGCCGAAAATCTTGGCGCGGCGATCGATGTCGTGGCGCTCGCCGCGGTACGCGCGACGCGCGAAGCCAACGTCGGGCGCGGCGGCGCAATGTTGCCGGCGGTCATCGGCATGCCCCTTAAGGGCGAACGTATCGGCGACGAAAGCTTCGACGGCGAAACCGAAGTGGCGATTTTCCCGGGCCAATTGCCCGAAGATCCTGATGCGGTCTTCGCAGGCAATTGGTGGGCCACGGACCCGCGTGAGGCGGAGTATCGCTTCGTGCGCTTTCGGCCGCCGATCGTGGCGCGCGACGCGGCGGGGATGCCGCTGCCGTTGCCGCATATCCGCCTGGATCGCGCCTTGCAATTTCTGCTCGGCGATCGGCTGAGATAGGTTTGCCTAAGGACCCGAGGAGCTATCGTGCCGTCTAAGCCGAAATTGAAGCCGCAGGTTTTCCATCTCGATCAAGGCGAGGGCGAGCCGCGCCGCGCAACCTTCACGATCGAGCCCGTCGCCGATTTCGTCGAAGCCGAGGCCGCGGCGGCGGCGCCCGTCGATCCGTCGGAAAGGGTGGTCGAGGTCGCGCAACGCCGCGGCATCACGAAACACGCGCTCCTTTCCTGGGGCGGGCTGTTCTTCTCGGCGGCGGGCGGATTCCTTCTGGTCATGCTCGGCGATTGGCTGGCAGGGCTGATCGGCGGGCTCTTCGCGCGTTCCCCGGTCTTAGGCCTTGTTGCGGTCGTACTCGGCGGGTTGGCGATCCTCGCGCTACTCGTGCTTGCGGCACGCGAAATCTTTGGCATCGCCCGGCAGGGCAAGATCGCCCGTCTGCATATCGGCTTTGCGACCGCCCGCGCCGCCGACGATCGCGATGCGGCGCGCCGCCTTGTCGCGGCGCTCGTTGCGCTTCAGGCCAAGCGGCGCGCAAGCGCGCGGCTTCTAGAGCTCACGGATGAGATCATCGACGGGCGCGATCTCATCGACATCGCCGAGCGCGATCTCATCCTGCCGCTCGATCGGGAGGTCAGGCAGGAGATCGCGCAGGCTGCCAGGCGCGTCTCGATGGTGACGGCGATCTCGCCGCGCGCGCTGATCGATGTCGCCTTCGTCGCCGCGCAAGCGCTGCGGCTCATTCGCAGGATTGCCGAAATCTACGGCGGACGCCCGGGTTTCTTTGGATTCCTGAAACTGATGCGCTCGGTCGGCGCCCATCTCGCGATCACCGGCGGCGTCGCGGTCGGCAATTCCCTCCTTCAGCAGGTGCTTGGACACGGGATCGCCGCGAAGATCTCTGCCCGGCTCGGCGAAGGCGTGCTCAACGGGCTGCTCACCGCGCGCGTCGGATTGTCGGCGATGGCGGTATGCCGGCCTATGCCTTTCGTTGTGGCGTCGTCACCGGCGATCGGCGATGTCGCGCCGTTTCTGTTCCGCTCGGAGAAGAGAGCGAGTTCGAGTTAGTTCATTTTCTCGATCGGTTGCGATCAACATCGCCGCGGCGTCAAACTTGCGTCGCGATCGTGAAGCGGTTACCGCGCTGAATGCCTCGTCATAATTGCGTTGTGCTCGATGATGGCTTCGCCTGCAATTCAATTCGCGTCTTCAATTTGGCACGCTTGCTGGCCGGTCGATACGATCGCATTGACGCGATTAAGCCATAATGCGGGCTTCATTGATGCACTTCCCATTTTGCGGCGACGCCGCGATGATCGCCGATTGAGATCGGAGGCGCCTGTACAAATCGCTTGTTTTTGTGCGGAGGGAAATAATGCGTACCGTACTAGCTTCCGTGTTCACGATATTATTTATCGGATGCATCTCTGGTACCTACGGCGCTGGGAGGAGTGGAGATTATGCCGCGAAGCATGCGTGGGAGCGGCGCCAAGAGATTAGCGACTACGAGCGTAATCGCGCGCGAATAAACGACAACGTTGTCACAATTCTTTCAGGTAATCGAGACGGGGATTCGCTCGGGGTCGTATACGACCTGTCTGAGGTCCTGGACGACGGCGACAATTTACGTGTGCTCCCGGTTGTCGGGAAGGGAAGCGCGCAAAACGTGCGGGATATTCTGCTCCTGCGCGGCGTGGACATGGGTATTACCCATTCCAATATCCTCAATCATTTCGCAAAGACCGGCGAACTCGGCGATGTGAAGAGTCAAATTGCCTATATCACCAAGCTCTTCAATGAAGAGATGCATATCCTTGCAGGTCCCAAGATAAATACTCTGAACGATTTGCGCGGGCAGGTCGTCAACTTTGGCGAAGCAGGCAGCGGCACTCAATTAACGTCGCAACTCGTTTTCCAAGCGCTCGGCGTCGACGTCAAAGAAGTCGACATGGGACAGGCCGATGCGGTAACGGCGATCAAGGATGGGCGTATCGCGGCGACAATTCTGATAACCGGCAAGCCGTCGAGTTTCATCGCGGCGCTGAAGCCGTCAGACGGCTTGAAGCTAATCCCGATCCCTTTCACGGCGCCGCTCTATAGCGATTATTACCCGGCGACGTTGGATCACGCAGACTATCCAAATCTCATCGGCGCCGGCCAGCGGGTCGACACCATCGCGAATTGCGCGGTTCTCGCCGTTTTCAACTGGCCTAAGTACACGGACCGATACAATAGGGTCGCGAGATTCGTCGATGCGTTCTTCGATCATTTCGATGATTTTCGAAAACCGCCTCGGCGCCCCAAGTGGCGGGAAGTGAATTTCGCCGCGACTTTGGAGGGCTGGACGCGCTTTCCTGCCGCCCAGGCCTGGATCGACGCGGCGCGATCGCGGGAGGCGACGCCACAGGATTTCGATCGCTTTCTCGCGACCAGCGGCAAGGATCAAGGGCTTCAAACGGATGCCGAGCGCGAAGCGCTCTTTCGCGCTTTTGTAAAATGGAAGGCTTCACAAGCCCAGCACTGAATTGGTGAGGGATTAGGAAGCCAATTTTTGGGTGGGTACGGCGATGAACCGGTTTGAGAGAGTCTCGGAGCCGGATAAAGCGCGCAAGCGGCGTTCGCTCCTTCGTCTGGCCCGTTGGCTAAGCACGATGTGCACCGTGGGCATTCTGCTGGCGTGCGCAACCGCGGCTGTCGCCATACTAAGCGACGGCAATTTCTCGGGAAGTGGGAAAAGCGCTCCGCAACTCAAAACGACAGAAGCCAAGGCGGCGCCTAAGGCAGGAGGGGCGACAATCGAGGCGAATACGACTGGGGCCAGTCTCGAGCTTCCGGTATTGCCAGTCCTCTCGGCAGTGGCGCCCGTTCCGATTATCGAAACGGCGGCGTCTCTTCCGATCGTCGAAACCGCCCAGGCGAATAAACCCGAAGCGAGCGCAAAAAATCCGCAAGAGCCGAGCAAGCCGGCCGACGGGATGCCCACATTGGCCCTTGATCAAGTGATCAACTGCAAGCCGCACCAAACCGCGCCCTTCGCTCTATCGATCAACGCCGACGGCGTGGTGCCGGATCATAGCTTGATTGCAATTCACGGCCTTCCCAATGGGACCGTTTTATCGGCTGGTCGCTCCAATGGTGCGGGCGGGTGGATTCTTGCGCCGGATGATCTGGGCGCCGGATTGTCGATTACCCTCGGCGACGGCCCGATCGGATCGAGCGATCTCGTCGTCCAGCTCCTGACGCCGGAAGGGCGCGTCGCCCGCGAACGGCACGCTAGCCTGATTATTTCAGGCGGCGCGAAGGCGAATGAGAGCAACGAGCTCACGCCCGCGGAGATTCAAGTGCTCTTGAGCCATGGCCGAGATTTACAACGTGTCGGCTATTTTGCCGGAGCACGGCTCTTCTTCCAGCGCGCGGCCGAGGCCGGCAGCGCCGAAGCGGCGCACGCCATGGGGGAAACCTATGATCCCGTCGAATTTCAGAAGCTCGGCGTTCAGGGTCTCGTCCCGGACGAGGCCTCGGCGCGCAAGTGGTACGATCGCGCGCGAGAGCTCGAAGCAAAACACCTGAAGCAAACCGGCACTGCGGAATAGAGCCGCTGCATTTATCCGTTGCGGGCTCGGCCTGCTGGACCAGAAGACCTAGGCGACGCCGAGCTTCTTCTGCAGGCTCGTCGAGGACGTCGTATATTGGAAGACGAGTTTTTTGTCGGGATAAACGTAGTGATAGACTTTCTGCGCGGCGAGCGCGCCTTCGTGGAATCCGCAGAGAATGAGCTTGAGCTTTCCCGGATAATGGTTGATGTCGCCGATCGCGAAAATGCCCGGAACGTTGGTTTCGAATTTCGCCGTGTCTACCGGAATCAGGTTCTCGTGAAGATTTAGTCCCCATTGCGCGACCGGGCCGAGCTTCATGGTGAGGCCGAAGAACGGAATGAGCCGTTCGACGGCGAGCTCGCTTACTTCGCCTTTGGCGCTCTTGATCTGCGCGGAGGTAAGTTCACCGTCGTCGCCGGAAAGCGAGACGATCTGGCCGATCCGAAGTTCCATCTCGCCGCCCGAGACAAGGTCGCGCATGGCTTTGACGGAATGCGGCGCGGCGCGGAATTCATCGCGCCGATGGACCAGCGTCAGGCGTTTGGCGATTGGCTGCAAATTCAGCGTCCAATCGAGCGCCAAATCGCCGCCACCGACGATGCAGACGTCCTTGTCGCGAAAGTCCTCCATTTTGCGGACCGCATAGAAGACGGACTTCTGCTCATAGGCTTCGATGCCGTCGATCGGCGGCTTCTTCGGTTGGAACGAGCCGCCGCCCGCCGCGACGATCAGCGATTTGCATTCGAACATGCGGCCGGTGTCGGTTTTGACCCGGAACGCCGGCGCCTCGCGCGTGCCCAGCACTTCGAGTTCGGTGACCATCTCTTCGAAATGAAACGTCGGATGGAACGGCTCGATCTGCGCCAAAAGCTTTTCGACAATGCCGTCGCCGGTGATCATCGAATGGCCGGGGATGTCATAGATCGGCTTTTCCGGATAAAGTTCGGCGCACTGGCCGCCGGCGCGCGGCAGGACGTCGATGAGATGCGCCTTGATGTCGAGGAGACCGAGTTCGAAGACCGTGAACAGGGCGGTCGGGCCGGCTCCTACGATCACAACGTCGGTCTTTACGCTTTCTTCCATAAACTGCTCCTGCAACGGGTCGAGCGCCGTTCGGTGGCGTGAAAGATAGGGCGCCGCAACTGATTTTTTGTCGCGCCTCAGTCCGGTTCGCGGGCTCAGCCCTGGCGCGGCGGGGTCGTGACGACGAGTCCGTCGAGCTCCGCCGTCACCTTGATTTGGCAGGAGAGCCGCGAGTTCGGCTGCGTGCCATAGGCAAAATCAAGCATATCCTCTTCCTGCGGGCTGGGCCCTCCCGTCAACGGCAAAAAGGTCTTATCGACATAGACATGGCAGGTCGCGCAGGCGCAAGCGCCGCCGCATTCGGCGGTGATTTCGGGGACGGAGTTGCGGATCGCCGTTTCCATCACCGTCGAGCCCTCTTCCGCCTCGACCGTCCGTTTCTCGCCAAATAAATCGATGAAGGTGATTTTGGTCATAGTTGGTTGCTCGAAGATGGCAGGGAAAGGAGTCGGGCCCTCTCTTAGCGAAGAGCTTTCCCGTTGAACAGCCTTGTCTTTGCCGGAGATGGATCGCTTGCTTCGCTTCGCCGCGGGCGCATTCTGCGGCCGGTGGCGTGGCGTGCGGCTCAGACCTCGGGCCGCGGCGAAAGCTTGCGCAGATAGGCTTCGACGGCGAAGAGCGCTCGATCGAAAGCGACGGCCAGAGATTCGAGCGCAGCTTGCCGTGCTTTGGGGGGAAGCGTGCCGTCCAGCTTGGCTGCGGCTGCGGCGAGCTCGAAGGCCCCGATCGCCCGCGCCGATCCGCTGAGCTTATGGGCGAGATCGCCGGCCGCAATAGGATTGGCGTCGCGCAGGGCCGCCATTAATTCGGCGGACTGCACGACGAAAAGTTTCAAAAGATCACGCTGCAACGGAAGGTCGCCGCCGGTCTGCGTGGCGAGATGGAGGGGGTCGAGCGGGTGGCGCGCGGCAGGGTCATCGACGTCATCAGCCGGGTGCATCGCTACCCCGCACGTGGTTACGATCTCTGCCGGCCGGCGGCACGGCGAACCGCAGATTGGCAGGTCGATTTTTTCAGATGCAAGCCGCCGCGCCTCGCCTTCAACTTAAGTCTTCCCTTGCCATCGCACGGTTTTTGCTCGAAAATTCGAACATGGAGTGCGCTGCGCGCCCCGGCGTGAATCTTTTCGATTATGGTGAAGGCTCCGTTAACGACGAATCGAACCTTCTTGGCACGGCGGTTTCAATCAACGAAGCTGGGATGTAGAGTGGATTGGTTAATGGATGGACAATTCACGCCGTTTGACAAACCATGCCGGAGGCCGATGCGTTTACGTTGGCCGTCCGTGAGAGGCGATTATGGCCACGTCCAGTAAGGCGCAAGATCCCGCGGCTGCGGCTCTATCGGCGATCGAGGAGGCTTTAAACCTCGGAGAAGGATCGGCCGAAGAGTCCAAAGATCCTGAGGTTTCCGCCTCGTTCTTTCCTAAGCCGCCTGAATCCGACAGAAAGACATCCAAGCGCCCGTTGGATTTTCCAGCCGGCGAGGCCGCCCTGGAAGGCGAGCATGCGGCGCTTCGCCTGCCGGAGGTCGACGAGCATCCGCTTTTCGCTCCAAAACGAGCCGGCAAGACCGCGGAACCGGGTGG
The DNA here is from genome assembly GCA_963697785.1 of uncultured Alphaproteobacteria bacterium. Lineage (GTDB taxonomy): Bacteria > Pseudomonadota > Alphaproteobacteria > Rhizobiales > Beijerinckiaceae > Methylovirgula. The sequence continues at coordinate 589,749 of OY969098.1, forward strand.
CGCCGAGCGCTTGACCACACCATCCGTGCCTCCCGCCAACGACGACCGCAATTCCGTAGGCGCCATGCTGCGTGCCTTGAACCGCAAGCCGAGCGGGGCGCCGTTCGTGCTGGCGGCGCTTTTTTCGGGAGTATGGATCGTACTCGCGACGGTCTATTTCATCGCGCGCCGCGCCGAGTTCTTAGGGCACGGCTCGCTCTTGGGGCGCCCCGATTTTCCGCTTTATGGCTTGGCCGTGATCGGACCGGTGATCTTTTTTGTCATCACGGCCCTGCTCGCGCGCCGCGCCCAGGAAATGCGTCTGACCGCGCGCTCGATGGTTGAGATCGCGATGCGGCTTGCCGAGCCGGAGTCGATCGCTGCCGAACAGATGGTCACGCTCTCCCAGGCGATCCGTCGGGAAGTCGTATCGATGGGCGATGGAATCGAACGAGCACTGGCGCGCGCCGGCGAACTCGAGACGTTGGTGCGTTCGGAAGTATCGAACCTTGAACGGTCCTATTCGGACAATGAGCGGCGCATTCGCGCCCTGGTCGACGAACTGGTGAGCGAACGCGAAGCCATTCAGGTCAACGGCGAGCGTATGCGCAGCACGATCGGCGGCGCGCACAACTCGTTCTCTCACGAGCTCGAGGCGGCGTCGACCGGCTTAAATGAAAATCTCAACGCCACCGGCAATCGCATCACGATGTCGCTCGGCGCAAAAGCCGAAGAGATTCGTTTCGCGCTGAACCAGGCCGGTGACCAACTGGTCGAAAGCCTGTCGCTGCAGGCCGAGGACCTCGTCGTTCGTCTGGAACACGCGAAAGACGGCGTCGAAGCTGCGGTTGGGCAGACGGGCGATCAGCTGACCGAAAGCCTGACGGCGCAGGCCGAAGACATGATCGCTCGTCTGGAGCGCGCCAAAGAGGGCGTCGAGGCGACGGTCGGTCGGACAAGCGATCAGTTGATCGAGAGCATAACGGGGCAGGCCGAAGACATCGTCGGCCGTCTGGAGCGAGCCAAGGAGAGCATCGAACTCACCGTGGGCCACGCGAGCGAGGACATTTCGGAAGCGCTGATGCAGCGCTTCGGGGAAGTCGCGGCGCAGTCCGAGAAGATCAATGAGCGATTGTCGGTGACCGCGCAGGATTCCCTCGACGCGTTTACCTATCACGCCGTTACGCTCGGCGATCGCTTTACCGAAACGGTCAACGACGCAATCAATGCGATTGCCACGCATAGCGAACAAGTCGGCGGAACGCTGGGCGATCGGCTTCGCGAGTTCCAGCAGGCTATGATCGGTGGCGCCGATGCGATCGCAAATCGGCTCGGCGATGACGCCCAGCAATTGGCGGGGTTGATCGCCAAACAGCTCAACTCGCTCAATTCGGTAGTTTCCGTGCAAGGCGGCGAGCTCGATAGCAAGCTCGAATTGCGCGCTCGCCAGATGAGCGAGGTGTTCGTCACGCAGACCCGGGCTTTCGAGGATCGAGCTTCGGCCAAGCTGCAGGAGCTCGGAGATGCACTCGACGAGCTGATCCTACGGGTCGATTCCGGTCTCGACGGGCGCGCCAAATCGCTCAGTGAAAGTTTGGCGGCGCGCACGCTCGACATCGCCAAGGTGCTCGGCGAAGGCGGCCGTGAAGTCGCCCATGCCCTGGAGACGAGGGCCAATGAAATTGACGAGATCCTCGCCAACCGCGCCACGTCGATCACTGAAGCGCTTTCCGCCAAGGCGAACGAAGTCAACGCGGCGCTCGGCGGAAGGGCGGCGGAAATCGCCGAGACGCTCGACGATCGCATCGCCAGTTTCGAAGAGCGCGTAGTCAACCGGCTCAACTCGGTCTCGGCCGATCTCGATGCGCGCGGCCGCGACCTCAGCACCAGCCTTACGACGCGCGTCCACGAAATCGACGAAAGCTTTGCACGCCATACAAGCAACATTGGCATTGCGTTGGATCAGGAATCGGGCGAGCTCGCGCGGTTGTTCACCGGGCGCACCGAAGCGCTGAAAATGCTGCTCGCACAGGCCTCAACCGATATCGATGTGACGCTCGCCGGACGCATCGGGGAAATCGGCGGCGTGCTCGCCGCTCGGGTGTCGGAGATCGGTACGACCCTCGCAAGCCGCTTGTCCGAGCTGCAGATCGCACTCGACGAGCGCAGCCGCAATCTGCACGAAAGCCTGCGCGCCCGTACGGACGAGATTCATGCGGTGCTCGAGACCAAAGGGTCGGATCTTGTCGCCAGCCTCGGCGAGAAGCAGGCCGAACTTACGGCCGCCCTCGAACAGTCCTCCGTCAATTTCAATAATGCGCTGGTCTCGAATGCGGCGGCTTCCGTGCAGGCGCTGCTCGCCACCAACGAGAAGCTGAAAGACGAAATGAGCGTAACCATCGGCGCTCTGGCCGAGCGGAACGTGGCTCTGCAAGACATGATCGGCAACGCCGATGCGAGCTTCAAGTCGATCGAAACGGGGTTGGCCGCGCGCATTCAGCAGTTCCAACAGGCGGTCACGGAGATCACCAGAGAGATTGAAGATCTCGGCGCCAATGCGGGCACGACGATCGGCAGCGCCCGGGCGCTTTACGAGACGATCGCGCACCAGCAGCAGGCGCTAGCGGCGGCAGCGGCCGATCTTTCCCGCTCCCAGGTCGAACTCGACGGCACTTTGGACGAACGCCGCGCCGCGCTCGAAACGCTCCTCAACTCTGTGCAAGCGCAGCGCGACGAGTTCGACCAGGTGATGTCGTCCTTCTCGGCGGTCGTCGACGAATCCTTCCGCCGCGTCGAGAGCCGGGCGCAAGAGATCGGCACCTTTCTGGCCGAAACGTCGCAGACCACCGCCGGTATGGTCGAGCGGCAATTCGGCGACATTCGTTCTTCGCTCGGCACCGAACGCGAACGCACGGCGGCGCTCCTGCGGGCCGCTTACGAACAGGCGAATACCGAGATTGAAGGGATTTTGGGCCAATCGACGGCACGTTTCGAGGTGGCGGCGAACGAGATGCGCGGCATATCGCGCGAGATCCAGCGTGAACTCGAAACCACTCGCGAGGAATTGCGCCGTAACGCCGTAGTTCTGCCACAGGAAACGGCCGAGCAAACCGCGGCCATGCGCCGTGTCGTCGCCGATCAGATCAAGGCGCTCAATGAATTGACGGATATCGTCGCGCGCTCCGGCCATTCCTACGATCTGTCGGATCCTTTGACTTTCGGTGCGGGACGGTCCGAAGGCGCTTTGGTACGGCGGCTAGAAGCGGCTCGGCCCGAGCGCGAACCGGCGCTCGCCGAAGCACCGCGTTCGGAACCGCCGCGGCCGGCGCGTCCCCTGACGAACGGGCCGCGTCCGGCAAACGCCGGCGAACGCGGGCCGAGCTGGCTTTCCGATCTTCTCGCCCGCGCTTCGCGCGAGGAAACGCAGCCGCCAAAACCGTTGCCGCGCGTTCCTCAGCAGAGCGAGCCTTTGGAGACGATCTCGCATGACATCGCCCGCATGGTCGATCACGCCGCGATCGGCGAGGCCTGGGACAATTATCGGCGCGGGGAGCTCAATGCGTTCTCGCGGCAGCTCTACATCGGCCGCGGTCCGCAGGCCTTTGAGGAAATCCGCCGCCGCTATCGCAGCGACATCGAGTTCCGCGATACGGTCGACCGCTACGTGCAGGAGTTCGAGCGGTTGCTCGCCGACGTAAGCCGTGATGACCGCGACGACAGCTTGACCCGCACGTATCTTACTTCGGAGACCGGCAAGGTCTATACGATGCTGGCGCACGCCGCCGGCCGGCTCGGCAGCTAGGTCGGCATCGCGGGCGAAGCGTCGAGAACTCGTCTCGGCTGCTTCGTCGCTGCTACGCTCCGCAAGGATACGCTGTGGAAAGACATGCCAGCCGGCCTATAAGCCGGGTTCGGTATGGCGCGCGGGATGCCCGCGCGCGCGACGGCCATTCTTCTGGGACGGCCGTTGCCGGCCGCCTCAAGCAACCAACCCGGGCGACGGTCCGGAAACGGACCTGCGGCTCTCATCGAGCCGCGTGCGCCCCTATTCGGTCTTGCTCCCGGTGGGGCTTGCCATGCCGCCCATGTTGCCATGCGCGCGGTGCGCTCTTACCGCACCGTTTCACCCTTGCCTGCCCGAGGGCAGGCGGTTTGCTTTCTGTGGCGCTTTCCCTGGGGTCGCCCCCGCCGGACATTATCCGGCACCGTGTCTCCGTGGAGCCCGGACTTTCCTCCGCATGCGCGGCGGCCGTCCAGCCGACTGGCGGAGCCGACATAGGCGCTGGGCGGGGCGGCGTCAACACGGGGTCCGCCACCGGAACATACGCCATCGGCTGTATTCTTCGACGGCGCCAGCCGCGTCCCTAACCTTTCTGCATCGCTCATGACGGCGTTCCACCCCGACAGCCCGCTCGTCCGCCGCGTACATCCCTCGCCGAACCATGCGCCGCGCCGCGGCGAGCTGGATTTGATCCTCCTCCACTATACGGGCATGGCGAGCGGCGCGGCGGCGTTGGCGCGTTTGTGCGATCCCGCAGCCGAGGTCTCGGCGCATTATTTCATCGCGGAAGACGGCGACATCCTTCAGCTCGTCCCGGAAGCGCGCCGCGCTTGGCATGCCGGAGAATCCTGCTGGGCCGGCGAGACGGACATCAACTCCGCTTCAATCGGAATCGAAATCCAAAATGGTGGACACGCGTTCGGCGCGCCGGCCTATCCCAAGGCGCAGATCGAAGCGGTGATCGCGCTCTGCCGCGACATTGCGCACCGCCGCGCGATTGCGCCGGCGCGCATCCTCGCCCACTCCGACGTCGCACCAGGGCGCAAGATCGATCCCGGCGAATATTTTCCGTGGTCCGAGCTCGCAAAGGAGGGCGTTGGACATTACGTTCGCCCGCATCCGATTGGCGAGGACGTGCCGCTCGCGCCCGGCGCCGTCGGCGCGAAGGTCGCGGCATTGCAAGAGATGCTCGCCGTCTGTGGCTACGACACGAGCGTCAGTGGCGCCTACGATACGAAAACGGTGAACGCGGTCGCCGCCTTCCAGCGCCATTTCCGTCCGGCGCGCGTCGACGGCAAGGCAGATCAATCGACGATTGAGACATTGGGAGATTTGCTGGCGCGTTGATCGTCATTGCAAGGAGCGTGAGCGACGAAACAACCCAGACTTTCCGAGCGCTTCTGGATTGCTTCGCTTCGCCCGCAATGAGGGTCCCTTATTCCGCCGCGACCGGCGCACCGGCGCGATCGTAATTCAGGATCGGCGCGAGCCAGCGCTCCATCTCTTCGTTCGTCATGCTTTTGCGCTTGGCATAATCTTCGACCTGGTCGCGCTCGATTTTGCCGACGCCGAAATAATGTGCGTCCGGATGCGCGAAATAGAGGCCGCTGACCGAGGATCCGGGCCACATCGCAAACAATTCTGTGAGCTTGACGCCGATGCGCCGCTCGGCTTCCAGCAGACGAAAGAGCGCCGCCTTCTCGGTGTGATCGGGCTGGGCGGGATAGCCGGGCGCCGGGCGAATGCCGCGATAGGTCTCGGCGATCCGCTCGTCGTTGGTGAGTACCTCGTCGGGCGCATAAGCCCAGAACTCGCGTCGCACGCGTTCGTGCATGCGCTCGGCGAGCGCCTCGGCGATGCGGTCGGCGAGCGCCTTGACAAGGATCGAACGATAATCGTCGTTGGCCTTGGCAAAACGCTGCGCGAATTTTTCTTCGCGCGCGCCGGCGGTCACGACGAAGGCGCCGGCGTAATCCACCTTGCCGCTCGAAGCCGGTGCAATGAAGTCCGAGAGCGCGAGATTATGCCGTCCCTCGCGCTTGCCTAATTGCTGGCGCAGCGTATGGAGCGTCGCAAGCTCCTCGTTGCGCGACTCGCCCGTGTAGAGCCGAATGTCGTCGCCGACCGCGTTCGCCGGCCAGAAGCCGATCACCGCCTTCGGATCGAACCAGCGCTCGGCGATAATGCGCCTGAGCATATCTTGCGCGTCCTCATAGAGCTGGCGCGCCGCGGCGCCCTGCGCGGGATCGTCGAGCAGATCGGGAAAACGGCCGCGTAGCTCCCAGGTGCGGAAGAACGGCGTCCAGTCAATATAGGGCACGAGCTCCGCGACATCGTAGCTGTGGAATACGCGCGTGCCCGTGAACGTCGGCTTCGGCGGATCGTAGGTTGCGAAGTCGAGTTTTAGCGCGTTGGCGCGTGCGGCAGTCAGCGCCAGGCGCGTCTTATCGAGCTCGGCGCGCGCATGCGCATCCGCCACCTTGCGATATTCGGCGCGCACTTTCTCGATGTAGTTCTGCCGCCCCTCTAGGGAAAGCAGCGACTGCACGGTGCCGACGGCGCGGCTCGCGTCGGTGACGTAGACGGTCTGCCCACGATGATAGTTCGGGTGGATTTTCACCGCCGTATGGACGCGGCTTGTCGTCGCGCCGCCGATCAAGAGCGGCAGGTCGAAACCTTGCCTCTCCATCTCGGAGGCGACGAAGCACATTTCTTCGAGTGACGGCGTGATCAGGCCGGAGAGGCCGATCGCGTCGACATTCTCGGAGCGTGCCGTCTCCAAAATCTTGGTTGCCGGCACCATCACCCCGAGATCGATGATCTCATAATTATTGCAGGCGAGGACGACGCCGACGATGTTCTTGCCGATGTCGTGCACGTCGCCCTTAACCGTGGCCATGAGGATCTTTCCGGCAGTCTGGCGCCCGCCTGCGCCGCCGGCCTTGCGTTTTTCCTCTTCCATGAAGGGCAAAAGATAGGCGACGGCCTTTTTCATGACGCGTGCCGATTTGACGACCTGCGGCAGGAACATCTTGCCGGAGCCGAAGAGATCGCCGACGACATTCATCCCGGCCATCAGCGGGCCCTCGATCACGTCGAGCGGGCGGGCGGAGTTGCGCCGCGCTTCTTCGACGTCGGTCTCGATGAATTCGTCGATGCCGGCGACGAGCGCGTGCTCGAGGCGTTTGTCGACCGGCGCGTCGCGCCAGGCGAGGTCCTTCTCCTTCGCCCCGCCGCCCTTGCCGCGATAGCTTTCGGCGAGCGCCAAAAGCCGCTCGGTTGCGTCCGGGCGGCGATTGAGGACCACGTCCTCGCAGACTTCGCGCAGCTCCGGCTCGATCTCGTCATAGACGGCGAGCTGGCCGGCATTGACGATGCCCATGTCCATGCCCGCCGCAATTGCGTGATAGAGAAACACCGAATGCATGGCCTCGCGCACCCGCTCGTTGCCGCGAAACGAGAAGGACAGATTGGAGACGCCGCCCGAGATGTGGACGAGCGGAAAACGCTTGCGGATCTCGCGCGCAGCTTCAATGTAATCGACGCCATAATTGCTATGCTCTTCGATACCGGTCGCGATCGCAAAAATATTCGGATCGAAGATTATGTCTTCGGCTGCAATACCGACTTTCCGAGTCAGGATGTCATAGGCGCGTGCGCAGATTGCGACCTTGCGCTCGCGCGTGTCTGCCTGACCCTTCTCGTCGAAGGCCATCACGACGGCAGCGGCGCCGAAGCGGCGGACAGTCTTGGCCTGTTCGATGAATTTTTCTTCGCCCTCTTTCATCGAGATCGAATTCACGATCGGCTTGCCCTGAATGCATTTCAGTCCGGCTTCGATCACCGAAAATTTCGAGGAATCGATCATGATCGGCACGCGTGCGATGTCAGGTTCGGCGGCGACGAGGTTCAGGAAGTTGACCATCGCCTCTTCCGAATCGAGCAGGCCTTCGTCCATATTGATGTCGATGATCTGCGCGCCATTCGCGACTTGCTCCCGCGCGACTTCGAGCGCCGCGGCGAAATCTCCGTTCTTGATCAGCTTGCGAAAGCGGGCCGAGCCGGTGACGTTGGTACGCTCGCCGACGTTGACGAAGCGGATATCGGGGGTGAGCGTGAACGGCTCAAGACCGGAGAGACGCAGCAAGGGTTCGATCTTCGGGATGGCGCGCGGCGGCACATCCTTCACGCGCTGCGCGATGGCGTGAATGTGCGCAGGCGTCGTGCCGCAGCAGCCGCCGACGATGTTGACGAGCCCGGAGTCGGCGAATTCGCCGATGAGCGCGGCCATATACTCGGGGCTTTCGTCGTAAAGCCCGAATTCGTTGGGCAGGCCGGCGTTCGGATAGGCGCAGACGAGCGCGTCGGAGAGGCGCGATAGCTCGGCCAAATGAGCGCGCATTTCGCGCGCACCGAGCGCGCAGTTGAGCCCTATGGAAAGCGGCGCCGCGTGGCGCAGCGAATGCCAGAAGGCGGCCGGCGTCTGGCCCGACAGCGTGCGGCCGGAAAGATCGGTGATCGTGCCGGAGATCATGATCGGCAGTTTGCGGCCGATCTTCTCGAACACGTCGCCGATACCGACCAGCGCCGCTTTGGCGTTCAGCGTATCGAAGATCGTCTCGATGAGCAGAATGTCGGCGCCCCCTTCGATCAGTGCCTCCGAGGCCTCGGCATAGGCAGCGCGCAGCTCGTCGAAAGAAACGCCGCGAAAGCCGGGATTGTTCACGTCGGGCGAGATCGACGCGGTGCGGTTGGTCGGGCCCATGGCGCCGGCGACGAAGCGGCGTCGCCCGTCTTTGGCCTGAGCCTCCTCGATCGCCTGCCGGCATAGGCAGGCGGCTTGCCGGTTCAGTTCCGGCACGAGTTCTTCCATGCCGTAATCGGCCTGCGCGATGCGGGTGGAGGAAAAGGTGTTCGTCGCGATGATGTCGGCGCCAGCCTCGGCGTAGGCGAGATGGATGGCGCGGATGGCGTCCGGCTGGGTGAGCACGAGGAGATCGTTGTTGCCGCGCAGATCGCGCGGCCAATCCTTAAAGCGCGGCCCGCGAAACTGCGCTTCGCTGAACTTATGCGTTTGGATCATCGTGCCCATGGCGCCGTCGAGCACGAGAATGCGCTGGCGCGCTGCGGCGCGAAGGATCTCGGCAGTGTCGGGTTCGGACAAACTCGTCATGCTTGGGCGGCTTCCTGATTCTTCGGCCGTACACCCAGCAGATGACAGATCGCATAGACAAGGTCGGCACGGTTCATCGTGTAGAAATGGAAATGGTCGATGCCTTCGTCAACGAGATCGAAGACCTGCTCGGCGGTCACGGTCGCGGCGATCAGCCGACGCGTCGTCGGATCGTCGTTCAAACCTTCGAACCGCTCGGCGAGCCATTGCGGAATCGCTGCGCCGGCACGGCGCGCGAAGAGCGCCGTCTGCTGGAAATTCTGCACCGGAACAATGCCGGGGACGACCGGGATATCGATGCCGTGCGAGCGCACCTTGTCGAGGAAGCGCAGATACACCTCGTTCTCGAAGAAGAACTGGGTGATGGCACGACTCGCACCAGCGTCGATCTTGGCCTTCAATACGTCAATGTCCCGATCGACCGAAGTGCTTTCCGGATGGCCTTCCGGATAGGCCGAGACGGTGATCTCGAAATCGGCGATCTTCTTCAGGCCGGCGACGAGCGCGGTCGAATTTTTATAGCCTTCGGCGTGCGGCAGGAACGGCAAGCCGGGGCCGCCGGTTGGGTCGCCGCGCAGCGCAACGATGTGGCGCACGCCCATGTCCCGATAATCGCGCGCGACGGCGTCGATCTCGGAGCAGGGCGCGCCGACGCAGGTCAGATGTGCGGCGGGCATGATCGAGGTCTCTTTGAGGATGCGCGCCACCGTCGCGTGCGTACGCTCGCGCGTCGTCCCGCCCGCGCCGTAGGTCACCGAGACGAACTCCGGACGAAGCGGCGCAAGCCTCGTAATCGAGGCCCAGAGGATCTGTTCCATCTCCGCCGTCTGCGGCGGAAAGAATTCGAAGGAGACGTTGATGCCGGTGCAGGTGCTGTGGCTGGCGCGCGGCAAAGAATCGGAGAGCAGGGCCATCAGGCGAACTCCCGCGATGTGAGGGGGAGCGGATCGGAGTGGATACGCCGGTCGCGGCCGAGCCACAGCGAGACGGTGAGCTTGCCTGCCGCTTTCTCGGGCACGAGGTCGCGGCGGGTGACAACATCAAGTCCGGCTTCCTGCATGAGGCCCGCAATTTCTTCGCCGGAGAAACCGAGGCGGCGGTGCGCGTGCTGTTCGCGCAGGCTCTCTTCGGTATGCGGGGCGAAATCGACGATCAGCAGACGGCCGGAGGGGCGCAGCGCCCGCGCCGCCTCGCGGATCGCGCGCGCCGGATCGTCGAGATAATGCAGCACCTGGTGGATGACTACGAGATCGTAGGAGTCGCGCTCGACCGGCAGCGCATAGATGTCGCCCTGGCGCAGCTGCACATTGCGCAAGCCCGCCTTTTCGAGCCGGACGCGGGCGACGGCGAGCATTTGCGGCGACTGATCGACCCCCACCGCACGGTCGGCGTGCGGCGCCAGCAGTTCGAGCATGCGGCCGGTGCCGGTGCCGAGGTCGAGCACGGCGTACAGCGGCGCCGTGCCGACGAGCTCGCCGATCGCCGCCTCGACGCGCTCTTCGGGAATATGAAGGGCGCGAAGCTCGTCCCAATTGGCTGCATGCGCGGCGAAATAGCGGGCTGCCAGTTGGGCGCGGGCGCGACGAACCTCGACGAGCCGGACGAGGTCGGCGGCGCGCGTCTCGTCCTCGGCGGGAAGGCGGGCGAGGATGTCGCGGACGAGGGCGGCCACGGCGCTGGCTGGGGCGATGAAGAAGAAGACCCAGGCGCCCTCGCGGTGCCGCTCGACGAGCCCAGCTTCGACCAAGAGCTTCAGGTGCCGGGAGACGCGCGGCTGTGACTGGCCGAGAATGGCGACAAGTTCGGTGACGGTCAGCTCCGCCTCGGCCAGCAAGGCGAGCAGGCGCAGCCGGGTCGGCTCGGCGGCGGCGGCGAGAGCGGCGAGGAGGGACTGGAAGGTGATCTTTGATGGAGTGCCCATGGTTCTGCTCGTCTCCTATCGAACTATATATAAAGATATGTTTATATTGTAAAGCCGGAGAGTGCGTATTCTTTCGGGGTGCCGTCGCGGAAGGTGCAGGCGCCCCTGCGGGAGAAAAGGCCCGGAGCGCGGTGCGCGAGTGCCGGCCGGGATCGAGCGACGCTTTCCTCAGACTGGCTGGGAAAATCGCGATTTTCAGCCGGCTGGCGTTCTTCGATTGCCGATGTTCCAAGAAGCCTTACACCGCGCGCTTCACGGACTTCATGTTCGGCGCCGTCGCCTTCCGTCATCTCGCGGCGACGGCGAGCAAGATTGCGCGCGCCGCTCGAACCCGCATGGTTTCTAAAGTGGAGATTGGCGACGTACTGCGGAGCGACACCGTTAATCACGATCCACGGATCGCCGATGCCGGACCACGCGCTGGCACCCCGCGATCTTGCGTGAGCTCGATTGCGTCAACGCAATAAATTTTGAACGCCGCTCTCACGCCGGTCTGGGGCCGATCCTTCAGCCCGCATGCAGGGCCGCGAACGGGATTTCTTCCCGGCGGCCCACTGGCCGATTTCCCGATTCCGGCCCGCGCGACCTTATTCCCACATCTGCCGATCCGGCATGTCGGCGACTCGCGAAAACGTGCGCTCGCAAACGCGTGAGCACGCTTCAATTCCGCGGTGAAAAGACCATGTCAGAGTCGCGGATCGCAACGGAGTTTTAATTCTTTGTGAACGAATAATCACACGTGCCGCCCGAAGCCTTATTGTCATCAAACTTGCGCCGTTGAGCACATAGTAGATGACGTTCGCCACGAATCACCTGATCTTGGCGAAGGCATAAATCGGCGCGCGGCGGCACACGAGGCCTAAGACGAGTGCGCTTCGGGGCGGATGAAAGCTCATCCTGCAAGCGTACCAACAAGAAAAAGAGACAGGAGACATGCGTATCATTTTCGACGGCGAGATCGACGGCGATGAGTTCATCCCGATCGGCAGAATCCAAGCGGCCTCAAGCTGGCACGGACCGCGTTCGGCGGTGACCCAGGATTTTTATAAAGCCAAGGCGCTCGAGAATCTGATCGACGTCGCCCAGGATTACGACGCCGATGCCATCATTGAAGTCGACTACGGAATCGATCGCGCCGATGTCGGGGATGCGCCCGGTGCTTCCTTGCTGCAACGGATCTCTGTCAGCGGGCTCGCCGTCAAACTGACGCGCCCTTGAGGCGCGCGAAGGGAACGTAGCCGCGCCGTGTTCCCTAGCGCGAGAATTTCTTATACTTGATCCGGTGCGGGATCACGCTGTCGATCCCCAAGCGGCGTTTCTTATCGTCCTCGTACTCCGCGAAATTTCCCTCGAACCATTCGACATGGCTGTCACCCTCGAAGGCGAGGATGTGGGTGGCGATGCGGTCGAGAAAGAACCGGTCGTGCGAGCTCACGAGGACGCAGCCGGCGTAGTCGGCGAGCGCATCTTCGAGCACGCGCAGCGTATCGACGTCGAGATCGTTGGTCGGCTCATCGAGCAGCAGGACGTTGGCGCCGGAGCGCAGCATCTTGGCCAGGTAGACGCGGTTGCGCTCGCCGCCGGAGATCTGTCCGACTTTCTTTTGCTGATCGCCGCCCTTGATGTTGAACGCGGCGACATAGGCGCGCGAATTCATCTCGCGCTTGCCGAGCGCGATCACGTCATTGCCGCCGGAAATCTCTTCCCAAACGGTCTTCGTACCGTCGAGCGTGTCGCGCAACTGATCGACGTAACCGAACTGCACGGTGTCGCCGATCATGATCTTGCCACTGTCGGGTTTCTCCTCCCCGGTAATCATCCGAAAGAGCGTGGTTTTGCCGGCACCGTTCGGGCCGATCACGCCGACGATGCCCCCGGGCGGTAATTTGAACGACAAATCGTCGATGAGCAGCAGGTCGCCGAAGCCTTTTGAGACGTGCTCCATGGTAATGACGTTGGCGCCGAGCCGTTCGGAGATCGGGATGACGATCTGCGCCGCGCCCGGGGCGCGCTCATTCTGTTTGCCGAGCAGCTCTTCATAGCGCTGGATGCGCGCCTTGGATTTTGCCTGCCGCGCCTTGGGGCTTGCGGCGATCCATTCGGATTCCTCGGCGAGTTGCCGCAGCCGCGCGGCTTCCTCGCGGCCCTCTTGCGTCAGGCGTTTCTGCTTCTGCTGCAGCCAGGAAGAGTAATTGCCCTCGTAGGGAATGCCGCGGCCGCGGTCGAGTTCGAGAATCCACTCCGTCATGTTATCGAGGAAATAGCGGTCGTGGGTAACGATCAGGATGGCGCCGGGATAGTCGCGCAGATGGCCCTCGAGCCAGTTCACCGTCTCCGCGTCGAGATGGTTGGTCGGTTCGTCGAGAAGTAGCAGATCCGGTTGTTCGAGAAGCAGCTTGCAGAGCGCGACGCGGCGCCGCTCTCCGCCCGAAAGCTGCGCGACCGTCATATCGTCGGACGGACAGCCGAGTGCCTCCATGGCAAGATCGACCTGCGCGTCGAGGTCCCAAAGACCCCGCGCTTCGATCTCGTCTTGCAGCCGCATCATCTCGTCGGCGCTTTCCTCCGAGTAATTCGCGGCAAGCGCATGATAGCGGTCGAGGATCGCCTGTTTGGCGGCGACGCCGAGCATCACGTTGCCGCGCACGTCGAGTTTTTCGTCGAGTTGCGGCTCCTGCGGCAAATAGCCGACCCGCGCGCCCTCGGCCATGAAACCCTCGCCGGTGTAGTCGGTGTCGAGACCGGCCATGACGCGCAACAGCGTCGATTTGCCGGCGCCGTTCGGGCCGAGCACGCCGATCTTGGCGGCAGGATAGAAAGCAAGATTGACGCTGTCCAAGACCTTCTTCCCGCCGGGATAGACCTTGGTCAGTCGTTGCATATGATAGACGTATTGCCGGGCCATCGAGCTTCGCGTTGAATGGAGAGAAGGGCACTGGTCGATCAGCGGCAATCGCAAACTGGATTGGTCTTGCCGCCGCGTGATCTTTTAGCCGGTGCCGCCTTTGGGGGTGATGCTCTAGCTGGCTTGGAAGGCGGGGTCCAGCGCAGATCCGGGCGCCCAGTCTTTGGGGGGCCACAATCGGATGTTTGAACGCTACGCTGGCGTCACGGTCTCGAAAGGAAGGGCAACGTGGTCGATATCGTAACGCCCGATCTTACGAAGGAGAGCCGTGTCGAGCCCCTCGCTCCGAGCTTTCCCGATTTTTCTACGCCACGCGAGGGAGGCAAGGCCTTCGCTGCCGACCTGCCGGGAGGCGCGGACGCCTTGGGACTTCAGCAAGCGCTACGGCCTCTGGCCGAACTCGCCGTGCACCGCGATACCGAAGCGCCGCTGACCATTGCCCTTCTTGGGCCGCCGGGATCGGGCAAGAGCTTCGCGCTCGTCAAGCTCCTCGCCGAAATCGAGGCGCTAAGCGCCGCGGCGCCCGCTGCGCGGGACAATTCTTTCCTGAGCCGGGTTGCGGCGTTGCGGATCGACGTCGCGGGATTCGACGGTGACCCCAGTGTCGCACTTGCCGGCGCGCTCTATGAGAGGCTTGAGGCAGTTTTTCCGGAGTTTGTGCGCGAAGTCGCGCATGCGGTGCGCGATCCGCAGATTGTCGCGCGCGAAGCTGCCGAACGGCTCGATGAAGGCCGCCGGCGTCTCGACGCGGAGCGCCAGAAGCTCGAAGAAATCGAGAGCCGCCGGGCGCGGCTGCCCGACACGGTGCTCTTCGAATCGGCCGGCTCACAGGTCGATACCTACGCGCGCGCCAATCGCACCAAGTTCGAGAGCCGGCTCGTAAGCTTCGGTATCAGTGGCGATCCGATCGCCAATTACAAATCTATGGTCCGCGACATCGCCGGATCGGGCGGCCCGGCGGGGCGCTTCGGCGGCGCGCTGCGCGCATTCTGGGCCTTCAAAGGACAGGCGCGGCTGCTCGCTACCGCGGCGGTCCTTGTGCTCGTAGGCATAGGCCTCAATACCGCCTCCGCCCACGCCGTAAATTGGCTGGCTTGGTTGCGCAGCCCCAACCAAGGGCTCGTTTCGCTTGCTGACGGGATCGAACCGCACATCGGCTGGCTGATGCTCGCCGCAAAAGTCGCCTACGCCGGCGCGGCATTCGCGCTGATCGCCAACCTTTGGCGCGGGGCGCGACTGCTGCGGCCGCTGTTTCGCGGTGTAAGCCTGCTCGGAATCGACGTCGCGGAGCGGCGCCGCGCGGTTGACGCGCTCTATGCGCACCAGATGCGGCGCGTCGACGGGCTCGAAGCCGACGTCGAACTAGCCGCGCGGCGAGCCGCCGAAGCGGACCGCCGGGCTGGTGCGTCCGGCCGCGCCGAGGCTGAGCCTTCGCCGTTCGCGGACGCGACGCTGAAAGGGCAGGCGGATCGTTTCTTCGCGGCGCTCGGCGCTTTCCTGCAAGGCATCAGGCGCGCCGGCGCGCCCGGCCTGACTTCGGTGCCGCAGCGGTTGGTCATCGCGCTCGACGAGATCGACACTCTGCCGGACGGAAAGATTCGGCCGCTCCTCGAAACGGCGCACCGCGCTTTTGCCAATGCCGGCATCGTGACGCTAATCGCGGCCGATCCGGCCCGAATACGAGCCGATGGCGCGGCTCTCGAAAAGTGGATCCAAGTACCGTTTCGCATTGACGCCGGCGAAGCATCCGACCATGCAGCCTATGTCGCGCAGGTCATCGGGAGACCCGGCGCCGAAGAAACGATCCGCGCCGAACCCATCGACTGGTCGATGTCGAGCTCGGAATTGAGTCTGCTCGCGGCGCTGGCACCCTTGGCGGGCGGGTCGCCGCGTGCCGTCAAGCGGTTCGTGAACCTTTATCGCATCGCCCGCGCGCAAGCGCCCGATCACAAAGGCACGCTTGCCTTCATGCTTGCTCTGCAGCAAGGCGGCACGGATGGCGAGCTCGCCGCGCTTCGAGACGCACTTGGCGAAGGCGACGGCGACGCGGATCTGGCGTTTCATGACGATGCGCCGCGGCTCTTCGCGGCGCTGCGAACGCTCGAGGCGCAGGGCAAGGTGAGCGTCGCAACCGCCCGCCGTGCGGCGGCCACCGCGAGAAAATTTTCTCTTCGCGGCTAAAGCTTACCCGCCGGGTACTCTGCAAATGATGGCGACGCCGGCGCCGAGGCGCAAAATGCCAACTACGGCCGAACGTAGAGCCAATCAAACCTCTTGCCCGGCATGCGGCAAATGTGCAGTCTAAACGTTGAGCGGCGGCCATATAAGGACCGCCGAAAACATGGCGTGCGCCAAGCGCCGCTGTCACAAAAATGTAAAACAGGGAGGCGCAATGAGCACGTATGGTTCCACCGCCGGCATGCCAGTGGCGGCCGGTAGTTGGCTCGACCGGGAACGCACCGTCGCCGGTCCGCGATTCAACCGCTGGCTCGTGCCGCCGGCGGCGCTGGCGATCCATCTCAGCATTGGCATGGCCTATGGCATGTCGGTGTTCTGGAAGCCGATGGCACATCTCCTTGCGAGTTCGCCTGCTTCCTGTGCCGGCCAAGGATTCTTCGGTCAATTGGTTACGACGAGTTGCAACTGGTCCATTCCAACCGTCACGCCCATCTTCGAGATCTTCATTGCCGTGCTCGGCATTTCCGCCGCCATTTGGGGCGGTTGGCTCGAACATGCCGGTCCGCGCAAGGCGGGCGTCATTGCGGCGCTGTGCTGGGGCGGCGGTTTGGTGCTGGTCGGATTCGGTGTTTCGATCCACCAGCTTTGGCTGATCTATCTGGCGTCCGTCTTTGCCGGCATCGGGCAGGGCCTTGGCTACATCACGCCGGTATCGACTTTGATCAAATGGTTCCCGGATCGCCGCGGCATGGCGACAGGCTTTGCGATCATGGGCTACGGCGGCGGGGCGATGATCGGTGCGCCGCTCGCCGTCTGGTTGATGCACCATTTGGGCAGTTCCGGCACGCTCGATGTTGCGCACACGCTGATGATCCTGGGTGTCATTTATTTCATCGCCATGAGCCTGGGCGCTCTCGGCTTTCGCGTGCCGCCGGCCGGCTGGCATCCCATCGGCTATGTGCCGAGCGCGGCAAACGCCGCCAACGCGATGATCACCAGCGGCAATGTCCATTTGGAGCGTGCTTGGCGGACACAGCAGTTCTGGCTGATCTGGGGTGTGCTGTGCCTGAACGTCACCGCCGGCATTGGCGTGATCTCGATGGCGAGTCCGATGTTGACCGATATATTCGGGGCCAAGTTGGTCGGCGCCCAATCCAGCGCGGTCTTGAGCGCGGCGCAGACTGCGGCGATCGCGGCAGCGGCGGCGGGTCTTGTCGGACTGATCAGCCTATTCAACTCCGTAGGCCGCATATTCTGGGCTTCGCTGTCGGACAAGATCGGCCGCAAGAACATGTATTACTCGATCTTCGTGATCGGGATCGTTCTCTACAGCTTGCTGCCCACCTGGGGTCACTTGGGGCTGCCGGCATTGTTCGTGGCGTCGATTTGCATCATCCTCAGCATGTATGGGGGCGGATTCTCGACGGTTCCTGCTTATCTCGCCGATATTTTCGGCCCGCAGATGGTGGGGGCCATCCACGGGCGTCTGATCACGGCGTGGTCAGTCGCCGGCGTGGCCGGTCCGTTCTTGATCGCGAATATACGTCAATTTCAGATCAATCACGGCGTCCCGCATGCTCGCATCTATGACATCACTTTGTATATCATGTCGTTCCTGCTGTTCTGCGGCTTGGTCTGCAACTTCTTCGTGAAGCCGGTGCCTGAGAAGCATTTGATGAGCGATGAGGAAGTTGCGCGCGAACGGGCGTTGCTGCACGAAGACAGGGTCGCGGCCGACGCGGACAAGGCCGCGCGAGGGAATTTCGGCGTAAGCGGCGTGCTGGCATGGCTCGCGGTCGGTATTCCATTCTTCATCGGGCTTTATATCGCCTTGTCCAAAGCGGCGGCTCTGCTCTAGGCGCGGGAGGACGACTTCGCGGCGGGATCATCAATCCCGCCGCGCGGGCGCTCAGCTCCGGACGCCGAGGGCCTGCAACGTCAAATCCACCGGCGAAGCGAATTTCAAGACCAATGCGACGACGGCATCGACATCGTCGAGATGTGCGTGCGGCAAATGCGCCGGCAGGACCGCGGCCCGGTCGGGCAGGTCGCTCACCACCGCCTTGATGTTGGGATCGTCCGGAAACAGGAAGGGCTTCTCGTTGGCGGCGCGATGCACTTCGATTTTTGCGTGTGCGGCGGCCTTGAAGCCTTCGACGATAACGAAATCGACCGGCGTAAATTTGGCGAGGAGTTCGGCGAGCGAAGGTTCGGGCGCGCCGCGCAGTTCATGCATCAAGGCCCAGCGGTTGGCCGAAGCGACCAGCACTTCCGTGGCGCCGGCTTCGCGATGCTGATAGGAATCCTTGCCGGGCTTGTCGATGTCGAACGCATGATGCGCATGTTTAAGGGTCGAGACGCTGAACCCGCGCGCCTTCAGCGCCGGAATGAGCTTGACGATCAAGGTCGTCTTGCCGGCCCCGCTCCATCCCGAAAGACCGATCACGCGCATGGTTCACTCGCATGGAAATGAGCGGCACGCGTCTCGATCTCAAAGGGCTGAAGTGCCCGCTGCCCGTTCTGCGTACCGGCAAGGCGCTGCGCCGTTTGCACCCCGGCGATCTGCTGATCGTCGAGTGCACCGATCCGCTCGCGCCGCTCGATATCGCCCATCTGGCCCGCAAAATGGGCCGTTCCATCGAACATAGCTCGCAGCGTGGCGGCGTCCACGTCTTTCATATCAGGGTGTGACACCGTTGCGATCGCCCTGCGTGCGTAGAATGTGCTCCGCCGCGGCGAGATCCTCGGGCGCGTTGATGTTGAAGAACGGATCGACGGCCGCAACCGGCCAGTCGGCGTAGGCGACGGCGTAGCGTGACGTGAAGCGATCGACCTTGCGGAGGTTTTCGGCGAGCGCCTGGCGCAGCGCCGGCCGGATGCCGAGCGGCCAAAGCGCGATCACCGGGTGGCTGGCGCCGTTCGATCGCGCGCAGGCGATGTCGGCACCGGCGGCGGTGCGGGAGGCGTGGAGCCGCACCACGAGATCGGCCGGAAGGAAGGGCGTATCGGTAGAGACGGTCACGGCGAAGGCCGGCGGCGACCGTCGGGCCGCAAGGAAATCGAGGCCGGCGAGAATGCCGGCAAGCGGTCCGGCGTAGTCTTCGATCTCGTCGGCGACGATCGGCAGCCCAAATTCGGTAAATCGCGCCACCTTGCCGTTAGCGCTGATCACAAGCGCGTCGCACTGCGGTCGCAGGATCGTGATCACGCGCGCGAGCAGAGGGACGCCACCGAGCGGCCGCAGCGCCTTGTCGCTGCCGCCCATGCGGGTTGCGCGGCCGCCGGCAAGCAGGATGCCGGTCGTCGGTTCTTGGCTCTGCGACGACCCTGGGGTTGGCATTGATTGCGCCCATTACTCTCTTCCGCCCTAGGCGCGGCTTGGGAGCGCCGCAGCAAGTCTCGAAATCTAAAAAGGTTTCCGAGCTAAAACGATCCTGGCGGTGAATTCCGCAAACGCGGTGCATCGCCACAGCGTCGGATAGTCGCGCCTAAGGCTTTGTGCTAGCTTTACGCCCGGGGGTCGCTCCGCGCAAAGCGCTGGCAATGCCCCCGTCAAAACGAAGATCATTGAACGGGGAGAGACGTCTATGTCGCAATTACTAGCATTGTCGGTGAGCGTCGCCGTACTCGGCGCCGTTTGGTCGTGGATCTGCCTGGGCCCGGCAAGCGGCTATCTTTTGGTATGGGTCGGCTTCATCGGCGCCGCCTGCTTCTTTGGCGCCGGTGGCGATCAAAAAGCCCTCATCAGGACGATTGTCGGCATGGTCTACGGCGCCGTCATCGCCTGGATCACCTTGATGATCATCTCCAAAGTCCCGGTGCCCAGTCTGGGGGCGGTATGGCCGGCGATCGTCATCGGCGTCCTGGTTTTCTTCCTCGTCATCGTCGCATCGGTCGAGGTGCTCTCGGTCGTCCCGGCCAACGTCTATGGCTTTGCCGCCGTAGCCGGCTATGCGCTCGCGATGGGTGAGAAAGTTGACCTGACCGCCGCAAGCTTTGCCAACCCGCTCATCATCGTCGCCGTCTCCTCGGTGTGCGGCGCTGTGCTTGGCTATTTGATGGGCCAAGCCGCGAACATGCTGAAGGCCAAATAGTCACCGAGATCCAACTCGGTATGATTGTCCGCCACACCGGCTTCCAGGAAGTCGGTGTGGAGCCGGGGAAGGCAATGCGGGTCTGCACCACGCCAAAATGCCCGGGCTCCAACCGCTAGAAGTGATACCAGAGCGCCGCCATCGGCCCGAGTTCGCGTCCGGCGTTCACGCCGATGACGGTCTCGAAAAATCCGCCTTGCAGCGACCAGTCGCGCGACAGGTCGTAAACCACGCTCTCCTGCAGTTTGGTCCATGAATAGCTTGCGCAGACCCTAGTGGCGCCATCGGCGACGGTCGCGAATGTTTGCAGTAGGAGAAGCGTTCGGGGCAGCGGCCGGATGCCGAACGTGAAATCTGCATGCCATTCATTGGGTGCGCCGTCGCCCTGCCAGCGATACCCGCCTTGCAAATCGACAAAGCCCGGCATTCCTTCGACTGCGAACGTGTGTCCAACGAGCAGACGCAGATCGCCCGAAAGGATGTCGTCTTCGTCAAATCCACCCTGCGGGGCTTGCCCGGGATGGAAGGGAATATGCGCTAGACCTTGCATGGAGATGACGGTCGGCCCGAATCGCGCCAAGCCGAGCCGCGCACCAATCTCGGTCCCGGGCGTCGAGACGGCGGCGTCATCCTGCCGGGCGGTCTCATAAAACGGCTGGACGATCAACGTCAGCCGGTCAAACAGACCATATTCGATGTAGGAGGCGAGTTCGAACTTCCGATACGCGGGAATCGGTATTAGGTAGCAACCGCCACAAGAAATCAGCGCCTTCCCCAGCTATCTTGAAGGAATGGCCGATCCGACTACGCTTGTCACCCTTCGCCGCAAGCTCAAAGAAATAGCTGCCATCATCAAGCTCTATGAGCAGCAGCTAAACCAGGCCAAAGCCGACTACGCCAGCGTCAACGCGGCGCTCCGAATCTTCGAGACGGAAGATCCGGCCAAGGCCATGCCCCGCTATATGGACGTGCTGCGCCTATTCGGCCGCAAGGAAAAGATGGACCTCTGCAAAGCCGCGTTAGCCCAACTCGGCCCGCTCAGCACCAAGGAACTCGGCCTAGAGGTTGTCCGCCGCAAGGAAATGAATCCTGAGGACAAGGTGCTCGTCGATGCGATCACGCACCGTCTCGTTCACTCGCTCAGGATTCAGGCGACGATGAACAAAGTGGAGATGATCGGGAAGCGCGGAGGGGTGTGTGTTTGGAGGTTGCCGATTCGTCCTGACGACATTCAACGAGAAGGTTAAGGTCGGTTAGTAATTAAAATTACTGAATGATATCAAGCTATTAAAAGAAGGACGTGTGAGACAAACGTCCCTCACTGCGTTCATTCCGGGGCCCGTGCCGTTAAGGTGCGGGCTTCCGCGCGTCGGGGGGCGCTGTGAGCATTTGCTTCGTCTATTTAGACGAATTCGGCCACATTGGCCCGTATATGACGCGCGCTGGGCAACGATACAATGAGAGTCCAGTTTTTGGTTTAGCTGGCATCATTTTACCCGAAGATGCAATCCGCCCATTCGCTACCAAATTCCTTCAGCTCAAACAGCACATTTTCAAGAACGAGATCAGCCGATCTGGTCTTCTTGCGGCTAATTGGGAAAAGAAGGGAAGCACGATTTTCACGACGAAGCATCTCGCGAAATATCCTCATTTTAAAAGCACTGGATTTCGGCTTCTAAATTATACGCGCAATTGTGGGGGCAAGGTATTTTATTATGGACGCGAAAAGATTTTGGGGACTACGAATGTAAATTCGACAGGATTGTATACGACCATTCTCGGGCACACGATCCGGCAGCTTGACAATTATTGCAGCACTGAAAACAAAAATTTCGTCATGGTAGTGGACGAACATTCAACTCGTAGGCAGTTACTGATAACGGCCTCAAAAACAATGTACGGCTCGGATCCGGCGCGACATATGTTGAGTCCTCCATTTGAAGTAGAGAGCTATATCAATCAGAACATCCAAGCCGCTGATTGGTTGGCAGCCATCATCGGCAGACTGTGGGCATATGAATTGCGACCTCAAGAATATGCCAATCATCTGAATTTCAAAAAATATTTTTGGGACCGTCTGCATCAAGTCGCTACTCACAGCACGGTCTTGCCGCGGTGATCACGCGGCATTCGCTCTTTGCCAATACCCACAGAAATCGCGGCTTGGCTTGTTCTTCGCGACGAGCGCTAGGACGGTCCTGAATTGCTCCCCATTCGACATGCGGCGGCGGTCTTCG
This sequence comes from uncultured Alphaproteobacteria bacterium, assembly GCA_963697785.1. Lineage (GTDB taxonomy): Bacteria > Pseudomonadota > Alphaproteobacteria > Rhizobiales > Beijerinckiaceae > Methylovirgula. The sequence continues at coordinate 612,017 of OY969098.1, forward strand.
CGGAAGGCGGCCTCTTGCGCGTAGCGGCCCAAATAAGCGCCCGCAAGGTGGTGATGATGGCCGATTTCGGCGCGGCGCATCCGGCTGAAAAATTCTTCTGCCGCATTTGTGCAAGCGCCGTCGAGCGAATATGCCTCTTGATGATTGATCCGTTTCATCGGGTACGCGAGGCTCAGCGCGTCCCAGCTTGAAGCTTCGTCGGCTTGCAATGTCGTGCCGTGCTCGACGTGCGACTTGATGAAATTGATCGACGCTCCTTCCGAACCGAACGTGGCGGGCAATGTGCGCCCGTCTTTGTCTCGGATCACGACGACGACCTTGCGCTTGCCGTTCTGATTGTAGGCCAAGCGGCGATCAATGCGGTGCTCTTTAAGGTTCGCGGGCTTCACGTATCCGCCAAAGTAGCCGCCGTCGATTGCGACCTCGTGGCCTTCACCGCCGACCTTCTCGTTACGGCATTCTGAGGCCATCGCCTCGCGCATTTTGTGAGCAAGAACGAAACTGGTTTTGTATTGGACGCCGAGATCGCGCGAGAGCGCCAGCGCCGACTTGCCCTTCACTTCATTGCAGAAGATCGCCACGGCCATCAGGTAGCTGCGCAGCGGCAGCTTGTGGAAAGCGAACAACGTGCCGGACGTAAGCGAGAAATCGCCCTTACAGCCTTTGCAGCGCCAGCGGGGCGCACCGTTCGGCCGGCGGCAATCGTAAGCCTCAAGTGAACCGCAATGCGGGCAGACGGGCTTGCCCTCAGTTTCAGCCCAACGGATCGCGGCGAAGATTGTCTCGGCATCTTGCTCGCTCATCCGCGCGACCTTCCCGACGCTGAGCGTCCGGGCGGTGGCTGAGAGGAGGAAATGCTGAGACATTGGCTTGTGTCGTAAATGACCTTGTAGGGTCATATTTGACACTAAATGGGCGTCTTGTCAACAGCTAAAGCGTCGTATATGATCTTTTTAGGTCATAGGTGACACGAATGGGTCTAACCAAGTCGGAAGAGGAACTTGCCGACCGGACAGCCCGCTTTCTCAAGGCGGAGTTGAAACGCGCGAACGTGACCTATGAAGAATTGGCCGAGCGCCTAAAGAAGCACGGTCTTTCCGAGACGCGAGACTTCGATTGCGGCCAAACTGAAACGCGGCACGTTCTCAGCGACGTTCCTTTTGGCATGTCTTGCGGCACTGGAATTGGACGGCATAAGATTGGAGGATGTTTAGAGAGGCCAAAACCATGTGCCGGTGGCGAAAAGGGAGACCGCTTGCCAAATAAGTTCAATGCTCGCGCCACCTACGAGTACTGCAAGCAAAATATCGGCCCGCGTGTTCTTTGGCTTATCGACTATGTGAAGCGCAAGTTTCGTGAACACCGCGCCAAATACGAAAATGAAAATGCCCAAGATCGGGCGGCTAGAAGAACCGCTAATGCTACTTGGGTTATTGCCATCTTTGCGATAGCCGCTGCCGCCGTAGGCTATTTCACCTTGAGGGCCGTTCAAGGCCAATTGGATGAAATGCGCGCCGAGAAGCGGCCTTGGGTGAGCGTCAATGTCACCCCAACAGGCCCGATCACTAAGGCTAACGGGGAAACGTGGCTGCCAGTTCAAATTGAGCTTAAAAATACCGGGGAGGACGCCGCCGTCGATGTTTTCGCGTTTGCGCAGATCTATCCACCACTTTCCGGAATAGATGCGGACAAACAAGGCGTTAATTTTTTTGATTGCAAATCCATACTCGTCGAACCCGGCACTGGGATAGCATTGTTCCCTCAAGAAACCGTCGAAAAAGCCGGTCAGGCGGTAATGCCCAATGGTATCAAACCTACCGTTTTCCCAGATGAGCCTTTCTGGAAAGGGACTCTCACCGTTTGTCTTTGTTATAGAACCGCTAGCCGTCTGGAAAATCCCCACATCACGAGCAAGCTCTATGTCATGAATGCGAGTTCCGATAAATCTGGCATTAGCCTGATTGCTGTAAGCACAGACGCCAACTAGAATCATTAGCGCGCACCGCGCTGCCGCCCTAATTTAGCGGACCGCCTTGTGGCGGTTGCTACCTAATACCGGCGGGAATGGGAATGAGTTTGCCGTTTTGATCGAAGGCGCGTGTCGAGCCGGAAAACTCCGTCGCGGTGATGATGTCGCCTTCGCCTACGGGTTGGAGGAAGGCGCTGGCGCACGCATCTCTAGTAATGGCCGGCATCGAGGCGAAGATGAGCCCCAACGTGGCGCCAAGAACCCGACGAGAACGCACGAGCGTGACTCGAGACTGTCACTGAACCAGAAAATTCTTTCACGGAGTTGGCAGATTGCCAAGCGAAAACCGTCAGAATCGCAGAAAGGAGAATATTATTCTCTATGAGGCAGGCGCACGACGGGAGATTCTTCGGAGAGCCTGCGATCTACGGTTTTATCCCGCGCGTCCGGCCGCGTTGTTTCGCGCATCACGCTCCAGCTCGGCATTGATCTCCGCGCCGAGGAGAACGACGATCGCCGAAAACCAAATCCAGGTCATGAATCCAATGATGGCGCCGAGCGCCCCATACGTCCGGCTGTAGTTGCCGATACTGGCGACATACCAGGAGAACAGCACGGAAATCGCGATCCACAGCAGCGTGGCAACCGTGCTTCCCCAGGTGATGCGGTGCCATTTCTGTGGCTTACGGCTCGGGCCGAAGCGATAGAGGATGGAAAGTCCTAAGAGAACGACGAGGGCGAGCAGTGGCCAGCGTACGACGTCGATCGTCGCTTCCACTCTGCTGAATCCGAGAAATCGGAACACGACGGGCGCCGCGACGACCGCTAGGAATGCGCCGATCGATGCGATGATGGCGGCTAGCGTGAACAAGAGGGATTGCAGATTGAGCACGATGAAGCTGCGTTTTTCCTGCTCGCCATAGGCGACGTTCAACGCGTCGAACATCGCCTTGATCCCCGAATTGGCGCTCCACAGCGCGATAAGCAGGCCGACGAAGAACTTGATCCCCAGTGCGCCGTTTCCTTGCGCCGCGACGCGCTTCACCTCATCGGCAATGATTTCGGCGGAGCCATGCGGCAGCATGAAGGTCACGGTGCCGAGATGGCCGTTGATGGTCGACCAGTCGCCAAAGAGTCCATAAAGGGCGACAAAGGCCGCGATGCCCGGGAACAGCGCCAAGAGACCAAAGAAGGCGAGGCCGCCCGCGACCGCGAGGATGCGGTCGTCGTTCATCTTGGTGTAAAGGCCCTGAAGAATGTCGAGAAAATTCTTGCGCACCGGCTCGGCACAAGGGCTGCGCGCCGCTTCGATCTTTGTCGGCACATCGCGCTTCGGATCGTTACGCATCAGCGACCAGACAAGAACGAGCGAAAGGGCGGCGAGAACCATAGGCCGCGCGGCCGCCGGCCGCCACTCCTGATCGACTGCAGCCATTGTAGCGTCGAGACGTAATCGAGCCCTGACGCGACGGAAATCGCGCCCGCGTCGCACAGCGAATCCGGAGCGCTATCTTCCAATTGCAGGTTCGCGGTATTCATCGGCGCGCCAGAGCGAATTCCGTTCTAACCCAACCAATCGCTTAATTGTTCCGCGTTGACATGCCAATCGCCCAAGGTCGGCGCCAGGCGCGGTCGGCGCGGCACGGATGCCGGTTCTTTCGCAAATCCGCTTGCTAGCCGCGCGTCGCATCGATCGTGTACAAAGGAGGCGTAGAGCGCCAACCGGGAACGCGCGTGGCATTACCCAAGATGATGCGGCAGGTGATCTTCGACGGCGCCGGCGGACCGGACGTCATCCGTATCGTAGCGGCCCCGGTGCCGGAGGCCCGCTCGGGCAAAGTGCTGATCGAGGTGGCCGCCGCCGGCGTCAATCGTCCCGATTGCCTGCAGCGCGCCGGCAAATATCCGCCGCCGCCCGGCGAAAGCGACGTGCCGGGGCTGGAGATCGCCGGGCACGTCGTAGCGCTCGGCGAAGGCGTCACGGATCTGCGCGAAGGCGACGCAGTATGCGCGCTCGTCGGATCCGGCGGCTATGCCGAATATGCCCTTGCGGACACGCCGCTTTGCCTGCCGGTGCCGCGTGGCGTCAGTGTGATCGAGGCGGCCGGATTGCCGGAGACGTTCTTCACCGTTTTCGATAACATCGTCACGCGCGGCCGGCTCAAGTCGGGCGAGCGGATCTTGATCCACGGCGGCTCGGGCGGAATTGGCTCGACCGCGATTCAGCTCGCCAAAGCGTTCGGCGCAACGGTCATCGTCACCGCCGGCTCGCCCGAGAAATGTGCTTTCTGCCGCACGCTCGGCGCCGATCACGCCATCGATTACAAACGCGAAGATTTCGTCGAGGCGGTAAAGCGCATCGACAAGCGCGGCGTTGATCTCATCCTCGACATGGTCGGCGGCAGTTATATCCAGAAGAACCTCTCGATCCTGGCGCTCGAAGGCCGGCTGGTGCAGATCGCCTTTCTGCGATCGAGTTCTGTCGAGAGCTTCAACTTCCTGCCGATGCTGGTGAAGCAACTCACGCTCAGCGGCTCGACCCTGCGTCCGCGCCCATTGCGAGAGAAGACCGAAGTCGCGGCGGCGCTGCGCGAAAAAGTCTGGCCGCTCCTCGAAGCGGGCAGGGTTAAGCCTGTGATCTACGCGACGTTCCCGCTCGAAGACGCGCGCCAGGCGCATGAACTCATGGAATCCGCAAGCCACGTCGGCAAGATCTTGCTGCTGACGGGGAAGTAACGAGCCCTCTCACGAGGCGGCTGGCGGGAGAAGGCGGTCCGCTAATATCTCTGCTTGAGAAACGATGCGCGCGAGCGCGGAAGACGGCTCGCGCCGTCTTCCGCAGGTTTGTCTAGCTCGCCAGGCTGTAGGAATGCGCACCCGCACCGGCGAGATGGCCGCCCTGGACGATCAGATATTCCTCGCGGATCGGCTTTCCGGCGAAGAAACACTCGAGGATCTCGCGCGTACCAGCCGCGTAACGAGCCTGCGCCGAGAGCGTCGTGCCGGACGTATGCGGCGTCATGCCTTCGTGCGGCATGGTGCGCCACGGATGATCCTTCGGCGCCGGCTGCGGATACCAGACGTCGCCGGCATAGCCCGCGAGCTGGCCGCTTTTGAGCGCCCGCACGATCGCGTCGCGGTCGCAGAGCTTGCCGCGGGCAGTGTTCACCAGATAGGTACCGCGCTTCATCAACGCCAATGTCTTGTCGTTGATCATGTGCTCCGTCTCTTTATAGAGCGGGGTATTGAGCGTGACGACGTCGCAGACCTTCAATAGACTTTCCATGTTTTCATGGAACGTCACGCCAAGCTCCTTCTCGACGTTAGCGGGAAGGCGGTGGCGGTCGGTGTAGTGCAGTTTCACGCCGAACGGTTTCAGCCGCCGCAACACGGCGGTGCCAATGCGCCCCGCCGCGACGCTGCCGACATGCATGCCCTCGAGATCATAGGCGCGCTCGACGCAATCGGCGATATTCCAGCCGCCTTTGCGCACCCAATCATGCGAGGGAATATAATTGCGCACCAGACTCAAGATCATCATCACCACGTGCTCGGCGACGCTAATGCTGTTCGAGTAGGTGACCTCGGCGACGGTGACGCCGTGTTTGTTTGCCGCTTCGAGATCTGTGTGATCCGAGCCGATGCCGGCGGTGATGATCAGCTTCAGTTTCTTCGCTTTGTCGAAACGCTCCGCCGTCATATAGGCCGGCCAGAACGGCTGCGAGATGACGACGTCCGCGTCCGGCAGCTCGCGGTCGAACTTTGAGTTGGGCGGTTCCTTATCGGAAGTGACGATGAGTTGATGGCCGTTGTCGGCGGCCCATTTCTTCAGCCCCAGCGCGCCGGAGACACTGCCGAGCAGTTCGCCGGGCTTGAAGTCGATGCGTTGGGGCGTCGGCGCGGTCTGGCCGCCCGGATAGGTTTTGATCTCGGGAATGCTGTCGCGGGCATATTTCGGCGGATAACCGTCGACGGGGTCGTCGTAGAGAACGGCAATGATCTTAGCCATAAGCTCCTCCTTGATGCCCCCCTTGGGACGCTGGCGTTGCAGCGAGCGAATACTCGCGCTCGTCGCACCAAAGCGCCAATTGATTCTTACGTATGGTGATCGTGCGGCTCTATCAATGGCGCCGGGCACGATCGATGCAGCTCGCAGATCGCACGTGAAAACTGGCGAGAATGTTTCCAAATTGGCGGCGCGGCAGGAAGGTGACGCAGAGGCAGATGCTTGCGTGCGCAAGGGGAATAGCGCTGCATCTTCGCGTCCAACGGCTTCGCCTCCGCTGACGTGGAAGGTGCGCCTCCGCTAAGGTCTTCTGGACCCTTCGCAAAAGAAAATCTGGACGTTCTCGGGGGCCATGAAGGTGCAGATAAGTCCGCTAACCGTTGCGGAGTCCCGGCTTAGACGCCAAAGTTGGGGCGTGGTTACCGTGCGCCTATTCCGCGACTGCCGGCGATCCGCAGAGACGCGCGAAGCGCATTGGCCTGATCTTCGCTATTCGCAATGAATCATGTCCGAGAACGAGGCTTTTCTTTCCCGCATTCTTATTTTCCCGATCAAATCGCTTGCTGCCATCGAGCTCGCACAAGCACGGATGCTCTCGTGCGGTGCCCTCGAACATGACCGCACCTGGGGGCTCTTCGATGCGGGTGGCAAGTTCGTCAACGGTAAACGCCAGGCGGCGGTACACCGGCTGCGCGCGCGCGTCGATCTGGAGGCGGGTAGCGTAACGCTGCGGGACGAGAACGGCCGGGGCTTGGGCGAACGGACCTTTTCGCTCGATCGGGATGGTGATTTGCTCGAGAGCTGGTTCGCCGAATATTTCGGCTTTCCAGTCTCGTTTGGAAAAAACGTGGCGCTGGGTTTTCCTGACGATACGGCGTCCCCCGGTCCAACCCTCATCAGCGTTGCAACCCTCGCCGAGATCGGCCGCTGGTTCGACCTGCCGATCGAGGAGGTTCGCGCGCGGTTCCGCACGAACATCGAAATCGGCGGCGTGCCCGCGTTCTGGGAAGATCGACTGTTCGGCCCGGCCGGGACGGTCGTGCGCTTTCGTATCGGCGACGCCGTCTTGGAAGGCGTCAACCCTTGTCAACGCTGCATCGTACCGCCGCGGAATCCTTGGACCGGCGCGCTCGACGACACGTTCGTCCGCCGCTTCACCGAGCTCCGCAGTCGTACGCTTCCTTCCTGGGCGACGCGCGAGCGCTTCAATCACTTCTATCGCGTGGCGGTCAATACCCGCCCGCATGGCGAACAAAGCGGCAGATTGCTGCGCGTCGGAGACCGGATCGAAATCCTCAATTCCGTCTATGCTTGACATCGCGTGCCCGTCTTTCTACAGCCTGCCGATCCGGTCGCTCCAGGCGCCCGGCCCATGGCGGGCCTGTCCCCCATGACGCACCCGCGGCGATTTCTCGGATCTTCCCGACCAACCGCCTGTCGGCAAAGCATCGCTTTGCAGAGGAGGGCGCGTACCTCCGCCACTTGCCGGCGGAAGACGCGGTTTGCGGCACGCTTTCGGCGTGGGCGCTTTCGTGTCCGTCGGCGCAACATCTGAGGACGCGATGACCAAGCGCTTAGAATCGAAGTACAAAATCGATCGCCGCATGGGGCAGAACATCTGGGGGCGCCCGAAGAGCCCCATCAATCGGCGCGAATACGGCCCCGGCCAGCATGGCCAACGCCGCAAAGGCAAGCTCTCCGACTTCGGCACGCAGCTCAAGGCCAAGCAGAAGCTCAAAGGCTATTATGGGAATATTTCGGAACGCCAGTTCCGCAAATATTACGCCGAGGCGATCCGGATGAAGGGCGATTCCGGCGACAATCTCATCGGTCTCCTGGAACGCCGTCTCGACGCGCTGGTCTACCGCGCTAAATTTGTGCCGACCGTCTTCGCGGCGCGGCAGTTCATCAACCACGGCCACGTGCGCGTCAACGGCCGGCGCGTCAACATCCCGTCCTATCTGGTCAAGACCGGCGATCTCGTCGCGGTAAAGGATGCTTCGCGCGAGCTTGCGCTGGTCCTTGAAGCCGTAGGGCTGCCGGAGCGCGACGTGCCGGAATATTGCGAAGCCGATCACACCAAGATGACCGCGAAACTCACCCGCGTTCCGCTGCCGCGCGAAGTGCCTTATCCGGTTTTGATGGAACCCAATCTCGTCATCGAGTTCTATTCGCGCTGAGCCGGGCTCACAGACTACGAAGAAACTTCGCAAAGCGCAGCAGCCCTTCCGGCCAGGGGCCGTAGCCGCTTTCGCCATTGATATGCCCGGCGGCGCCGGCGTCCAAAAGCCTGGCATGCCAGGCGCGGGCGAGCTCCTCGGTCTCGTGATACTGCGCATACGAATTGTCGCGGCTCGCGACGAGCACCGCCGGAAATGGAAGCGGCGTCAGCGGCACGGCACCGAATTCCGCGTCGATGGCATCGATCTCGGCGACGGCACGCGGGGAAGGCGGCGCGACGAGAAATGCGCCGCGCACTTTGCCGTCGAGTTCCGCGGCCGCGTGCGCGACCGCGAGCACGCCGAGACTATGGGCGACGAGTACGACCGGCTTCTCGGCGGCTTCGACCTCGGCGATGATACGGCGGCGCCACGCTTCGAGGCGCGGACGTTCGAAGTCTTCCTGTTCGATGCGCCGCGCCGTCGAGAGCTTCGCCTGCCATCGACTTTGCCAATGTTGCGGCCCGGAGCCGCCGAGCCCGGGAACAATCAGGATCTCCGCTTCGCTGGCGCGCATCTAAGCCGGTCGGGCTTCGGCGCGATGCGCCGCGAGCTCACGTGCCATTACGCCGACGAAGTCCTTATAGAGAGCGAATTCGAGTGCTTCGAATTGCGCAGAGCGCTTCGCATGCTCCGGATCTTTGGCGGCAATGCCCGATTCGACGGCGCGCAAATGGCCAACCTCTTCGGCGAGCAGCGCATTGAGCTTCGGTGCCAGGTCGGAATCGCCCAGCATGTTCTTGTAACAGCCGTAAACGTCGAGCGCGCGGCGTTCGATGAGCCAGGTGACATAGAGATAGACGAGCGTCGAGCGCTCGAGGTCGCCGAGATGCGCGAATTTCGCGTCGCATTGGTGATCGAGTTCTTGGAAATAGGTTCTCGCCGCCGCGGGGCAGAACATCGTCTCGGCCCGATAGAAGTCGAACTCATGCCCGCCGAGCTTCACCGCGAGCTTCTTCAAAAGCAGCGCATGGCGGCCTTCTTCCAGCGCGTGCATTAGCAGCGAACGGTTGAGAACCTCGGCCCGCTGGCTTTTCACGATCTTGCGAAAGCCAATGTATTCGAGGAAGGAGAACGTGTTCAGCCAACGGGCATGAACATGATCGTCCCTCATCACGGCGGCGATCACCGCCGCAAGCCGGTCATCTGTGTTCATTGCTGTCCTTTTTGGCCCCGCCGAACACCCGGTCGAAGATGAAATCGACGCTCTTCAGATGATAGTCGAGGTCGAAGAGCAATTCGAGTTCTGCATCGCCCAACGCGTTGCCGACCTCGGGATCTCTTCTGAGCAGCGTGAGAAAATCGCCTTCGCCGCGCCAGACCGCTAGCGCATTGCGCTGCACGATTCCGTAAGCAGCCTCGCGGCTCAGTCCTCGTTGCGTCAGAGCGAGCAACACGCGTTGCGAATGGATCAGCCCGCCGAGCGCCTCGAGATTCTTCTTCATGTTGGCGGGATAAATCACCAGATTCTCGATGATTTCCGCCAACCGGGCGAGGGCGAAATCGAGCGTCACGGTTGCGTCGGGGCCAATCATCCGCTCGACCGAGGAATGCGAAATGTCGCGCTCGTGCCAAAGCGCCACGTCCTCCATCGCCGGTAGGGCCATGCCGCGCACCAGGCGGGCGAGGCCGGTCAAATTCTCGCTGAGCACGGGGTTGCGCTTATGCGGCATGGCGGACGAGCCCTTTTGGCCCACCGCAAAATATTCCTCGGCCTCCAGCACTTCGGTGCGTTGCAAATGGCGGATCTCGACGGCGAGGCGTTCGATCGAAGAGGCGACGACGCCGAGCGTCGCGAAATACATCGCATGCCGGTCGCGCGGGATGATCTGCGTCGAAGCCGGCTCGGGCACAAGCGCGAGCTTTTTGGCGACATGCGCTTCGACGCGCGGATCGATATTCGCAAACGTGCCGACCGCGCCGGAAATCGCGCAGGTCGCGATCTCGTTCTTCGCCGCGACGAGCCGCGCCCGGCAGCGGCCGAATTCGGCGTAAGCCTGCGCCAGCTTCAGGCCGAACGTCACGGGCTCGGCATGAACGCCATGCGAGCGGCCGATCATCGGCGTAAATTTATGCTCGAATGCGCGACGCTTCAGCGCGGCGCGAACCGCATCGACGTCGGCGACAAGGATGTCGGCGGCACGGGAAAGCTGCACGGCGAGGCAGGTGTCGAGCACGTCGGAGGAAGTCATCCCTTGATGCAGGAAACGCGCCTCGGGTCCGATCGCCTCGGCGAGATAGGTCAAGAAGGCGATGACGTCGTGCTTTGTCTCGTTCTCGATCGCTTCGATCCGCGCTACGTCGAATTTGAGCTTGCCGCCTTTCTCCCAAACGGTTTTCGCCGCCTGCTTGGGGATGACGCCGAGTTCGGCGAGCGCGTCGCAGGCATGGGCTTCGACCTCGAACCAGATGCGAAATCTGGTTTGCGGCTCCCAGAGAGCGACCATTTCGGGACGGGAATAGCGAGCGATCATTGCTTCTCACACCAATTCGCCGCGTGCCCGCTCGGCGGACTTACGGATTGCGGCGATATTGCCGGCGTAGGCGGCGGCTCCGCCCTGGAATACGGCCGAACCGGCGACAAGCCAATTGGCGCCCGCGGCGGCGACCGCGCCCGCCGTCTCGGCGGTGATCCCGCCGTCGACCTCAATTTCGATATCGCGGCCCGCCGTCATGGCGCGGACGATGTTGAGCTTCTCGATGCTCGAGGGAATGAAGGCCTGGCCGCCGAAGCCCGGATCGACGCTCATGACGAGCACGAGATCGATGTCGTCCAGCACGTGCTCGATCGTCGCGACGGGCGTTGCCGGATTGAGCGCGACGCCGGCTTTCTTGCCGAGCTGGCGGATCAATGCCAGCGAACGGTGCAGATGCGGTCCGGCTTCGGGGTGAACGGTAATCACGTCGGAACCCGCCGCGGCGAAGGATTCGATGTAGCAATCGACCGGCTCGATCATCAGATGCACATCGAGCCGCCGATCGGTCACTTTGCGGATCGCCCGCACCGTGTCCTGGCCGAAGCTGATATTTGGCACGAAGTGCCCGTCCATTACGTCGATATGGACGATGTCTCCGCCCGCCGCCACCACGTCCTTGATGGCCTCGCCGATGTGGGCGAGATCGGCGGCCAGAACGGAAGGCAGAATGGCCAAGGGGCGCATGTTGGTCCTCGTGGCGTTCCTAGATGCGCAAGCTGCGGCGAAACGGAGGTCAGCCGCAAGGAAACACGCGGCGTTTCGCACCGAAAAGCGGGGTTACCAGCGCGCTCTAGCACGGCGCAGCGGCGCAAGTCCAGGATGCGGTAGGTGACGCGGCACTTGCCGGCGGCGCCTAGCCCGCCACCCGCTTCAATCCGTTCCATTTGGCGAGCAGACGCGGGATCTCGCGCGATGCGACCGGCGGGCTGAACAAATAGCCCTGCGCCTCGTTGCAGCCGACGCTGCGCAGCCAGCCAAGCTGCTCTTTGGTCTCGACGCCCTCGGCGGTGGTGCGGATGCTCAGGCTGCTGCCCAACGCCGCCATGGCGCGCACGATTGCGAGCGAGCCGTCCTTTGCCGACATCATGCGCACGAAAGACTGATCGATTTTGATCTTGTCGAACGGGAAACTGCGTAGATAGCTCAGCGACGAATAGCCGGTTCCGAAGTCGTCCATCGAAATGCCGACGCCGAAATTGCGCAGTTCGTGCAACTTGTCCATGGTCGTCACGTTGTTGGCGAGCAGAACGGACTCGGTAATTTCCAGTTCGAGGCGGTTGGCCGGAAGCCCGCTCGTCTTGAGCGCATCGATCACCGTCTTAACGAGCCGTTCGTTCTTGAATTGCACCGCCGAGACGTTCACCGCCAGTTTGACGTGCTTGGGCCAGGAGGTCGCTTCGGCGCAGGCATTGCGCAGGACCCATTCGCCAAGCGGGACGATAAGGCCGATCTCCTCGGTGAGCGCGATGAAATCGTTCGGCGATACCACACCGCGGGTCGGGTGATGCCAGCGTAGCAATGCTTCGAAGCCGCTGATCCTGTTCTCGGAAAGGTCGTAGATCGGCTGATAGAAGATCTCGAATTCTTCGTTGGCGAGGGCATCGCGCAGATCGAGTTCGAGCGCCCGGCGCACTTGCAGCCGCACGTCCATCTCCGGCTCGAAGAACCGCCAGGTCGCACGTCCGTCGGCTTTGGCGAGGTAAAGCGCCACATCGGCATTCTTCAAAAGAATATCGTAGCTCGCTCCGTCGCCGGGTGCGACCGAGATGCCTATACTGGCGCTGATCGTCACCGGCTGGCCCTCGATGTCGTAGGGCGCACTGAGAACTTCGACGATGCGCCGCGCCAGCCCGGCTGCCTGCTCCGGCCTTTCGAGGTCGCACTGCAGGATCGCGAATTCGTCGCCACCCAGTCGGCTGACGGTATCGACTTCGCGCACGCAGGAGATCAGCCGCTCTGCGACGCTGCGCAGCAGTTCATCGCCGACCGGATGGCCGAGCGTATCGTTGACCTGCTTGAATTGATCGAGATCGATGCTCAAGATCGCGAAGCCGTCGCCGGATCTGCCGATGTGGCTGATCGCCTGATCGATTCGTTCGGCGAAGAGAAGCCGGTTCGGCAGCCCGGTCAGCGCGTCGTGACGCGCCATGAACACGATGCGCTCCTCGGCGCGCCGGCGCTCCGTTACGTCCTCGTAGGTCGCAACCCAGCCGCCGTCGGCCGTCGGCTGTCGGGCGACGGCAAGGACGCGATCGTGGCTCAACTCCTGGAAGCGCGTATTCGCCAAGCCTTGCCGAATCAACGACAATTCCTCACTGAGTAGCTCGTCCGCCACTCTGCCGAGATGATTGCCGGCGGCGACGCTCAATTCGAGTACCTCGCGGAACGTGATGCCGGGCCTTACCCGCTCGGGCGACAGGCGGAAGAGCTCGCAGAAGCGGCGGTTGACGACCTTCAGCCGCTGCTCGCTGTCATAGAGGCAGAGGCCCTGGCACATGTTATCGAGCGCCGCATCGAGCAGGAGGTTCGCGGCCTTGAGCTGCGCCTCTTGATTCTTCAGCATGCTGATGTCGCTGTAGACGATAATGAAGCCTTCATCCTGCGTGGCGCTGCGGCTGATCCGCAGCCAGCGGCCGTCCTTGAGCTGTATCTCGAAGGTGGTGGGCGAATTGCGGTCGAAGCTCGCAACGGTTTTGGTGAGTTGGCTCGATCCGGCGGTGTCGGCGAGATCGCCGGAGGTCATGTGCTCGGTCGTGGAGCCGAAGAAATCCGCGGCCTGCGAGTTAGCAAGCGCGATACGGTGATTGGCGTCGATGACGACGATGCCTTCGCGCGAACTCTCGAGCGCGTCGGCCAGGCGCACCTGTGCCGTGCGGCGCTGCGCGACTTCGCGTTCCATCATCGCCCGGATATTGTCGCGCATCACGGCCATGGCGGCGAGCAGCGCGCCAAGCTCGTCGGGGCCGCCGCGCGGAATGACGCCGTCGAGCTTGCCGTTGGCGATCCGCTTGGCGATTGCCGATGCGACCGCCACGGGACCGGTAATGTGCTGCGACAGCAGCCATGCTACGAGTGCCGAAATCAGCAAGGCGCCGCCGGTTGCGGCAAGATCGAGACGCGTTGCCACCTTCACGGCTTGGCGCGCGCTTTGCCGATAGGTGAAGCCGTCGCCGGCCGTGTAGTTGATTAGCAAATCGATCTGTTGCGCAACCGTCGAAGCGTAAGGATCGAGCACCGCCCAGGCCGTGTTGGGAGGAATGCCCGGCGGCAAGCGCCGGCGCGCTTCGCTCCACGCATCGACGGCCTGCTGTACCTTTGTCGCTGCGCGCGCCGCGCGGGTCGATTGCGAGCGCTCCGCGGCGATCGAGAGATCTTCGGACAGCGTCTCTTCGAGACTCGCCATTTCGTCGTCGAGCTTTTGCCGCATGCCAGGATCGGACGCGCTCCAGCGGCGTGCGAACGCAGCCTGCATCTCGGAAAAATCGGCCGCCGCGGCGCGCGCATAGTTGATCGACATCAGCAATTCGTCGAAGGTCTTGGCGACAAGCACGCCGGCTCGCTTAATGCCGATCGATGCATAGCCACCGAGCGCCGCGGTGATGATGCTCATGACGAGAAACGCGAATAAAATCCGGCCGCGGATCGTTCCCGGCAGCAACGCTAGACGCAGAATCGCCGGCCGCACCTTTTGCACCAAGGTCCGCAGCGGCAAAGTTACCGGAGGCATTCCAGACTCGTTCTTTAGCGGCGACTGCCTAGAAATGGCTCCTTTCAGGTTAAGACGCTCCTAAGACTTGTCTTTTAGGCCCTCCGAAAGCGCTAATTAAACTTTTGCTTAACCGGAAACCGCGAGATTCCTACGGCAACTGTAAATCTGGGCCAGCCCCGGGGCGGGAACAATGCAACCTGAGCGCAGGAAGGTGGGGGTCCCGCTGGCGCGGTTAAGCGCTGCCATGTCTCTCGGCCTTTTCTTGTTTCTGGGCAGCGCCGCGTGGACCGCGCAGGCGCCATACATCGTCTCCCAGAAGGGCCGCGCCTTCCATCCGCTCACGCTGAGCATCAATCGCGGCGACACGGTGCGGATCGTCAACGACGACGGGGATCTTCTGCACCACGCCTATGTCGAATCCGACACGTTCAACTTCGATTCCGGCGACCAGTTGCCCGGCAGCAAGACTGACGTCGTTTTTTCCGTGCCCGGAACTTTCAACGTACTCTGCGGAATTCACCCGAAGATGAAGCTCGTCGTCGTCGTGAAATGATCGTCACGCGATCTTTGTGCCGAACAGCACGGAATGCAGGACGTAGTAGATGGCCAGAAAAATGGTCAGCGCGGCGCAATAGCCGGCCGGAAGGAGCAGCAGATCCCAGGGCGACAACCGCAGATCAAACTTCGCCCAAACATCTTTAATCCCGAGCCGCACACGCGTGAAACGGGCGCCGACGAAATCATCGCCGATGATTGCCAAGAGAACGGCGACGATCGGAGCATGGCCGATCGCATCGACCTTGCCGAATTCGAATACGGCACTGACGAACATGCCGCACAGGATGAGCGCGGCCGTTCGCCGCACCAGCGGGGTGAGGAGGAACGCAAAGGAGAGGGTGAACTCGACCATGCCGGCGGCCCGCATGAAGAACTCCGGCGTATAGCCAAGGGTCATCTGTGGATTGACGGCTATGAGCGGAAAGGTCCACTCCGGATAGGCCCACTTCTCGATCGCGGCCCACATCAAGGTCACCGCCGCGCTCCACCGAAGGACGTCGACGGGCCGCGCGCCGAAAAGATCGCGTTGCAGCCCAACTAAGATGAAATAGGCCGCGATCCCGAGGAAGATCGGGTAATCCATCAGATGGAATATCCCGTATTGGTAGATCGCGAACGCGAATAGACCGACGATGCCGACTCCCGTGATCGGCATCGTCCGGCGCCAAACGAGGCAGGCGGCCAAACCGAGCTGTATCCACGGAATGGCCGGCGAAGCGGTGATGAGCTCGGGCGTCAGAATGATGCCGCCTTTCGTCCACAGCGCGACAAAGAAGAAGCCGCAGGCGGCACGCATCAGAACTTCGGTGTTGTCGCGCACCCCGCTCGTTACCCGGTTAAGCGCGGCCTGCAGGGCCGCCCCGACGATGCTCATCTCGACGAGATAGCCGGAGAGGAGCATGAGCAGCGCCGAACCCGTCAAGAGCTCGAAGTCGGGGCAAAGGACGTTTTCAAGTCCGCGTGGCTGTCCGGCGACATTGTAAGCGCAGAACCATTTGATGTGCGCGCTCGCTGTTTGCGAGAATAGAAGGCTCAGTCCGAGCGCAGCTCCGGCCACGGCGGTCAGCCGTTGCCAACTTTTATGGTTACGCATTACTTACCCCCGCATCTTGGGCAGGGGCAAATTAAGAGAACTTTAACTAACTGTCTTTGCTAATCCTAATATTTGGTTAATCAAATTCTTGAAAATCGCTTCCATTAACCTTTCTTACATAATCCTTGCGAGCACTTCGCGGCGCCGCAATCCAGCAAGGAATTGGCAAGCCCTCCGTACCTAGGCTTCCGGGTACGAATTCGAGAGGAATGCCATGCTCTTCGCCTTGAGTTTGATGAGCTTGATCGCCGGTACGAGCCTCGCTTGCGCGGCGCAGCGCATGCCGCTCTATCGCGTGAGCTTCGAGCAATGGGGTGGGACGCTGTTCGTCTCCGGCCTCACGTTGCTCGGTGCGACGCTTCCCATTCTTTGTTAAATGCTAACGTGGCGGCGTCGGCGCGTCCTCGTGCTGCGGCTTGCCGGTGAGCGTTTGCAAAAAGGCGAGAAGATCCGCCTTTTCCTGCACCGAGAGATCGAGCGGTTTGATGAGTTCCGAACGGCTCGGCCGGTCGATCCCGCCCTTGTTATAGAGATCGATCACGGCTTCGAGAGTCGGCACGGAGCCGTCGTGCATGTACGGGGCGCGTAACGTTACGTCGCGCAACGTTGGCGTCTTGAACGCATGACGAAGCTTGACGGAGGTCGGGAAAAGCCGGCCCCGGCCGATATCGTCGTCTTTGGCGACCCCGATGTCGTGGAACGATCCGTCGGTGAACTGCCAGCCGCTGTGGCACTCGGCGCAGCGCCCCTTGCCGTTGAAAATCGCAAAGCCGCGTTTCGCCGCGTCGTCGATGGCGTTGTCGTCGCCTTTGACCCAGCGGTCGAACGGCGCCTCGGTGGAGACGATCGAACGTTCGTAGGTCGCGATCGCCATTTCGATGCGCTTGCGGGTGATCGCCGGATCGCCGAAAGCGGCGGAGAAGGCGCGAACGTACTGCGGAATCGAAGCAAGGCGCCCCTCAACCCCGGCTTCCGACATGTTCATATTTCCGTCCGCGACAATCGGCGCGAACGTGACCTGTTCCAGGTCGCGGTACTTTCCGTCCCAGCCAAGACGCGCCAGCCAGGCGTCGTCGATCAGCGTAGGGGTCTTTAGCTTCAGCGGATGGCGCGCGTCTCCAACTGCCCGCGGCAAGCCGTCCTCCCAGCCCAGGTCCGGCTTGTGGCAGGTTGCGCACGAGATCGTTCCCGAGGCGGAGAAAATAGGATCGAAGAACATGGTTCGACCCAGCGTGACTTTCGCCGCCGAGTACGGATCATCGTCCGGATAGGGGATCGGGTCCGTGCGCAGATATTTGGCGCGCAACGAGGCGATGTCCGGCGCGGTGTCGGCAGCCGACGCGGCGACCGACAACGGCAGAAGCAAGGAAACGAGCAGGCCAGGAAGCTTCCAGTTCATCACGGATCCCGACCTGCATTTTCGGGTCGAGATCTTGATGATTCCTTGCACAAACCCGGCAGCGGGCAGTTGGCGGCGGCGCCCCGGCAGGCACCGCGCACGCTTGAGCCAAGATGGTTAAGGGATTTGCGGCAATCCGTTCATTCCGCTGCAAGATGCGCCTGGTCGATGCCGGCCAGCGCCTGGCGCAGGTCCTCGATGAGGTCGTCGGCGTCCTCGAGCCCCACCGACAGCCGCACGAGCCCGTCGCCGATCCCCAAAGCGGCGCGCGCCTCCGGGCTCAAGCGCTGGTGCGTCGTCGTCGCCGGGTGCGTAAGAATGCTCTTCGCGTCACCGAGATTGTTGGAAATCTTGACGATCGACAGCGCGTTGGCGAAGGCGAAGGCACCGCGTTTGCCGCCGCTGACCGCGAGGGCGATGAGTGTGCCGCCGCCCGTCATCTGGCGGCGCACGATTTCGGCCTGCGGGTGGTTGGAAAGTCCGGGGTAGGCGAGATGCTTGATCGAGGGATGTCCGGCAAGCGCCGCGGCGATCTTCTCGGCATTGGCCGTTTGCTGGGCGACACGCAGCGGCAAGGTTTCCAGCGACTTTAGCAAGACCCAAGCATTGAAGGGGGAGAGCGCCGGACCGGTTTGGCGCAGGAAATTGTGAATGTGCGTTTCGATGAACGTGCGGCTGGCGAGAATTACGCCGCCGAGACATCGGCCCTGGCCGTCGATGTGTTTGGTCGCCGAATAGACGGTACAATCGGCACCGTGCTGCATCGGCTTTTGCAGAACCGGGGAGGCGAAGACATTGTCGACGACGAGCGTGGCGCCGGCCTTGTGCGCGATGTCGGCGATCGCCGCGATGTCGTAGACTTCAAGGCAGGGGTTGGTCGGCGTTTCGAGAAAGAAGGTCTTGGTCTCGCGGCGCACGGCGGCCCGCCACTGGTCGAGGTCGGCGCCGTCGACCAAGGTCGATGCAACGCCGAACCGCGGCAGCAGGTCTTCGACGACATAGAGGCAGGAACCGAACAGCGCCCGCGCCGCGACAACATGGTCGCCGGCCTTCAGTTGCCCCATCAATGCCGCGGTCACCGCCGCCATGCCGCTCGCCGTGGCACGCGCCGCTTCCGCCCCTTCGAGCAGGCACATGCGCTCCTCGAACATGGCGATCGTCGGATTGGAATAGCGCGAATAGACGAACCCGGGCGCTTCCCCCTTGAAACGCGCTTCGGCAGCTTCGGCGGTGTCGTAGACGAAGCCCTGGGTGAGGAAGAGCGCTTCCGAAGTCTCGCCGAACTGCGAGCGCAGCACGCCGCCATGGACGAGCTTGGTCGCTTCCCGCCAGGTCTTGGGATCACCAGGGGTGGTCTTGGGATCGCCAGGGGTTTTCGCCATCTCCATCTCCTTCGCCGGCCCGGGCTGAGCCGCAGACGCGAACTGGCCGGAAATGGGGAGAGGCACGAAGCCACGGCCCTTTAGTCCCTTGTTTAACGTGGCGGCAAGCCGGCCGGCCAAATGACCACGTAAGTTCTGCATAACCCTTGCGCAGCCTGTGCTCAAGCGGAAATGCGGTTGGTTTGGCGGAGCCAAAGCCCCTAAATAGCGTCCATCTCCGTGTCCGAGAGGAAAATGCAATCGACCGCGCCCACGCTCCTTGCTGAGGCCGAAAATGCGGGCCTTTTCGGCAACGCCTTCGGGCTGCTCGGACGCGACAAAATCGAGCTGATGCTGCGGCGCAATCTCCTTCGCGTCCTCAGCGACCTCGAGCCATCGCAACTGCAGCCCGCGAGCCTCGACTTGCGGCTCGGCCCGCGCGCCTACCGGGTCCGGGCAAGCTTTCTGCCGGGCAAGACCCGGACGGTCGAAGAGCAGCTTAAGGCCTTGAAGCCGGACGAGATTAATCTCAAAGGGCGCGGCGCGGTGCTGGAACGCGGCTGCGTCTACGTCATCCCGCTCCTCGAAACGCTGGCCCTGCCGATCAGTATTTCCGCCGCCGCCAATCCGAAGAGTTCCAGCGGGCGGCTCGACATCTTCACGCGTTTGATTACCGACCGCAGCGAAATCTTTGATATCACGGAGCCCGGCTATTGCGGACAGCTTTACGCGGAGGTTTCGCCGCGCAGTTTCAGCGTGCGGGTGCGCGAAGGTTCGAAGTTGAACCAGATCCGCTTCCGGCGGCTCAACTCGCAACAGCTGCAACGCACCGACTTCGCCGTCGACGACCGCGATTTGCGCAAACGCCACCAGAATATGCCGCTCGTCGACGGCGAATTGAATCTACGCGGCGGCCTCGTGCTGCGCGTCGCCTTAAGCGATGAAACGCTGGAGAACAAGGTCGTCGGCTACCGGGCGCAGAAACACACCGACATCATCGACGTCGACAGCGTCGCCGCCTATGACGCGGCGGATTTTTGGGAGCCGATCTACGCGCGCCCCGACAAAAGGCTCATCCTCGATCCCGACGAGTTCTATATTCTGGCTTCGCAGGAAAAGCTGCACATCCCGCCCGATCTCGCCGCCGAGATGGTGCCGATCGATCCGGCGATGGGGGAATTCCGCGTGCACTACGCGGGCTTCTTCGATCCTGGCTTTGGGTTCACCGAGAGCGGCCGTCCGGGGAGCCGCGCGGTGCTCGAAGTGCGCAGCCACGAAGTGCCGTTCATCCTCGAAGACGGGCAGGTGATCGGCCGTTTGGTCTTCGAGAAGATGGCGGAGGCGCCGGATGTCCTCTACGGCGCGGCCGGCACGTCGAACTACCAAGGCCAGGGCCTAAAGCTCTCCAAACATTTCCGCATGCGCTGAGGAGCTGCGTAAGTCTGGTATGCTCGGAACTCCTTGCAATCGAGGTGGCCTCACGGATGTAGGCGATCCGGCAAAGCGGCGTCTGCCGTGTCGTTGATCGCGTCCACTGCATGACTTAGGATGGGGCTTCCGCGCGGGCGTAGTTCAATGGCAGAACGGCAGCTTCCCAAGCTGCATACGAGGGTTCGATTCCCTTCGCCCGCTCTATGACTTAGCCGATTGTTCTAAAGTCCCCAGGCACCGTTCAGGCACCCGGAAAAAATTTATTCCATCGCACCTTTGACGCGACTGGCTTCAGGCGGACTTGGAAGAGGAGCGCGATCTCGCTGATCCGCAGCGGGGAAATCTGAGGCGCGTTGCGAGCTTCGCAAACGGGAACGCGGGACCGCGCCTGCACACGAGCATCTCTAAATCGAGTTCCACGCGATGCACGCACTCGCGATGACGGTGCATGCCGTCCTGCTTGCCGGCGGCGCACCGGGCGGTGAGGTGCCAGCCGAGATTCCAAGCTTCCACGAGGGTTTCAATCGGGGATTATATACTTGGCTCCCTCGATTTTTTAGGCTAATCTTTTCGCAGAAAGTGGGGGTTAGCCGATGTCCAAGATTACCATTTCCACCTTTGAGCTGTTCAAGTTTTTCCCGGACCAGGAAACGGCCAGGATCTATCTTGAAGGCCGCTTGTGGCCGAACGGGCCGCGCTGCCCGGTTTGTGGGTTGGGCCAGCGGATCACGGAACGGGCTGGCGGGTTCTACCGCTGTAACCAATGCAAGGAAGACTTTACGGTGCGCACGGGCACGATTTTCGAGCGCAGCCACGTTCCCTTGCACAAATGGGTTTACGCGATGTACCTGCTTGTGACGGCCCGCAAGGGCATTTCCAGCATGCAACTCGCCAAGGAAATCGGGATCACGCAAAAGTCGGCGTGGTTCGTTCTGCACCGCCTTCGGGAAGCGTGCGGGCCTAAGCTCGAAAAGCTGCGGGGCATCATCGAAATCGATGAGACCTACATTGGCGGCATCGAAGACAACAAACATGAATCCAAAAAGCTTCATGCTGGCAAAGGCGCGGCTGGCAAGACCGTAGTGTTCGGAATGCGTGAGCGCGGCGGCAGAACCATCGCCGGGACAATGGACACGGTAACAATCCGCACCGTTAAGTCGGCCATCGCCCGCTATGTCGAATCCGGTTCGATGATTCACACGGAGGACAATTCGACGATTTACAATGATCTGCCCGAGTTCGGCCACGAGACGGTCAATCACAGCGCGAAGGAATATGTTCGCGGCGACGTGACCACGAACGGGATCGAAAGCGTATTCGCGGTCCTGAAGCGCGGTCTGACTGGCGTTTATCACCACGCAAGCCAGAAGCATCTTGACCGCTACATCGATGAGTTTGCGTTCAGGCTCAATGAAGGCAACGTCAAGAATCATACGCTTACGCGGATTGATAGCTTTGTGGACGGCGTCGCTGGAAAGCGCCTGACCTACAAGGGCCTCATCCAATGAAGAAAATGAAGCCCGAGGATGTACCGAAGGAATTAGACGCGATCGCTGACGTTGTGCTCGCATATCGACCGAAGCCAAAGACCAAATCCGCGAAAAAGCGCAAAAGGCGTGCTGCGAAGATTGCGAAGCGTTTGCCGGAGGCACGCGCTCAAAAATAATCATCGCCCTATTCCAAAATAGTAAGCGATGAAAAGAGGCGCAAAAATAAGTAATCCGACCGCTATGCCCCACCAAAAGCCCACAGAACCTTTTCCGGCGTGGCGTCTACCGAAAGGCATGATTAAGGCCAGCGATGAGGAACTGGAAAAGTCCACCGAATCTTGCGAACGATGGGAATGGTTTGGTGGCGCATTAGTGATTTTTGGCGTAGCCGCTGCGGTCGGTATCGCCGGCGTCCATCCGCGATATGATTCTTTCTTGGAACAATGGGGTTCTGCGATTGCGGACAGTTTCGTCGCGATTGGCGTCGCAATCGAGATCAAATTCGGCCAAATGGCTGGATTGCGCCAAGATGAGGTGAAGCGCAGGTCTGACGAAAAAGTCGCGGCAGCGAATGAACGCTCCGCCGAAGCCAATGCACGAGCGGAGGAAGCTGCGTTAGAGCTTGATCGGTTTCGCGCCCCTAGATCGCTGTCCAGAGACCAATTGTACCGAGTGGTCGAAAAAGTGAAAATATTTGCGCCCCTTGAATTTGATGCGTCAGTCAATCCAGGGGACCCGGAATTTAAACGATGCCTTGGATTTATCGAACGGGCGTTGCAGGTCGCCGGTTGGACACAGAAATCCTGGGACGGCCCGTACTTCTCTGAAAACAGGAGTTCGGTTGGTTTGCCAAATATTGGCTTGGGCGCATCAGTCTCGAACGTCGCGATTTTTTTTCTAATTGAGGAAGTGCCGCCTAGGTATGCTGACGCAGCGACGGCGCTAGCAGGGGCGCTAATGCTTGAAGGAATAACCGCCGAAGCGCGCGGCACATTTAAGAGAGCGGGAATCAACCCAACCAAACAGTATCCGATACATATAGCCGTTGGGCCCAAAACATAAAGTTGGCGACAAATCTCTCGGAGGGAGTCAAATATATAACTCCCTTTCAATCATAAGAATAAAAAGAGAACGATCGCCGGGATAAGTCAGGGCTCGGCATAACTTCTGGGGGACGGGAGGATCAGAAAGGGGGATCGTTGGCAGCGATACAGCTCGGAAGATGCTGGAATCGGAATGTCAGCCGAGTCGGCTGCATTTCAGATCAATCCTGGTATGGTGGAAATGCAAAAGCCGAAGCAATTTCGGTAAGGGCGGTATTGGGACTCTCTGACAGACGACCAGCTTCTCGATACCGGCTCTACACTGACGACCCCGAGAGCCTTGAAGACCTAGGGCGTGAACTCATAAATCCATAGCGTTGACGGATGTCCGCTTTGTTGCGCATTCCGGACTCAAGTCGGACATCGCTCGATGTCCGAAAAGGGCCATGAGCGGACATTCGAGCCCTACCTTCTCCCCGGAACCGGCGACCCGCGCACGCCGGCCCGCACCGCTGTTGCGTTGCCGGAGTCGACCGGAAAGGTTGCCCTTCTGGGGTACTGCCTCAGCTGATGCACCTGGGCGAGGAGGACGAATTCATCTCAAAGACGGCGCAAGGTCAGATCAAAGCGGCGCTCGCAAAAAAGCCGAAGGCGATCGTTCACAGCTATTCCGGTCAGCGTCACACCTTCTTCCGGCATAACGGCGCGCACTACAACGCCGAGGCAGCAGCGTTTGCGAACGAGCGCACACACGAATTTTTACATCAACAACTGCGGTTATCTTCGCGCCCTTGCTCTCTTTGCGGTTCAATCATCCGCTTGTTGCGCAGGCTGTTTCAGCAGAATTCTCTCGTAAAGACGCACGCCCTTGTGGTGATCCTCGATAAATGTTTGGTCGCGGCTTAGCGCGGCACGTGGTACAAAACCTCGTAGCAAATAAGTAGTGGAGGAACGCTGCTATGTCGCAAACGAAGCGTGCTTCAAACGGGAAGCGTCCAAGCAAAGCCATGTCCATACTGGGCGTCGCTGGCGTGTCCTTGGCAGCATCAGCCTCCGGCTCGGTCGCTGACGTGCAGCCGCATAATGCAGCACCGTTACAGAACTTCACGCTCGCTGATGAAGAGATCACGGATGTAAGCCTGGCGACGTTTCATCTTTTCGACGAGGCGGACCCCCGAATACCGCGAACGACGACGCTGGGCATACAGCTTGCGCGCGGCGGTTGCGGCTGCGGCGGCTGCGGCGGTTGCGGCGGCCGGGGCTGCGGTGGCTGCGGATTCGGCTGCGGCGGCTGCTTCTTTGGCGCCTTCCTCTATGGCGGTTGTGGCTACGGCTATGGCTATGGCTACGGCTGTGGCTATGGCGGCTACGGCTATGGTGGTTACCCGAATGCGCCGGGCGGTGGGGGTGTCGCCTATTGCCAGGCGCATTTCCGCTCCTACAACCCGGCGACCGGAATGTATCTGGGCAATGATAAACGGTACCATCCCTGCCCGTAACGTCAGAGCGCGGCTTGGCCACTGCACTAAAGCAGCTCCCGCGAAGCATAACGCATCGCCGCGCTGACGAAGGCTGAGCTGAACAAGGTGCTCGCTGCCGCCGCGAAGGAAAAGCGCCCGCTCGCCTGCGCGACGTTCGCGCCGCGATGCCTGGTTACGGCATACAACAGGCGAGCATCACGCATGCCATGCGCGCGTCCCGATTGGGAATGGGGGCCATGAAGGCGCGAAACGAAACTAAGATGCCGTCAACTGAGGCGGCGTCTTCGACTTCGAGCCTTGGCTTGGGGCGACGGACTAAGCGAAACGCATATTGGGAGGCTGCCCGTCTACTACGCTAGCGCACCGCATGGATTCGTTTCCGCATCCGCGGCATGTGAAGGCTTGCCATTCATACTCGGGATCGGCGTGAGGCGTTCGCAGGGTCAGGCCCATGGGCTCGGGCATTGCGGACAAACAAGAGCGTCGTCGGGGCTGAAAGCATAAAATATCAGGTCGTCGTCTGTTAACATGTGCGCGCCCTCCAACCGCCCGCGATCTGGGGCATTTGCCCCCGCGACTTGGCCTCACTTCTTGGCGAAAAGCTGACACCGGCCCTGGGGACGGATCGTCCCTTGGACAACCTGTCGACTTATGATTTGAAGCGCGAAGCGGACCGTTACTGACCGCCGCTTATGGGTTATTATCTGCCGCAACTACCGCTTCCACGAACGAAGGCAGCACGGCGCCGGCGTTTGGCAAGCGGATGTGAGTGCTTGAACTAGGCAATTCTTTTCTCGTGGCTATCAAAAGCGCATAAAAACTGCTATGGGTGCGGTGGGTTTGTCGCGTATTTTCCGATGCGAAGGCGGGAGGGCTCTGTTATGCCGCAAACGAAGCGCGCTTCCGAAGGGAAGCGACCCAGCAAAACCGCATCCGTGCTGGGAATCGCCGGGGTGTCTTTGGCAGCATCGGCCGGCGGATCGGCAGCGGCTCTACCGTCGCAGTTTATGGGATCTTTTCATCCCGTAACTCTTTTTGACGAGGAAATCTCCGACGTCAGCCTAGCAACCTTCCACATCTTCGACGCGCAAAACCTGGGAACACCGCGGCTAGGCGTCCAACTTGCCCATGGAGGCTGCGGCTGCGGGCACGGCGGCTGCGGACACGGCGGCTGCGGACACGGCGGCTGCGGACACGGGTGCGGCAGAGGCTGTGGTGGCTGGCACAGAGGCTGTGGCGGCTGGCACAGAGGTTGTGGCGGCTGTGGCTGCGGCTTTGGCGGCTGCGGCTGCGCCGGCGGTGGGGGCTGCTGCTTGTCGTGGGGTGGTTGCTGGCCGACCTGTTAGCACTCTGCAGCCAGGCTGAAGGACGCCTGATCGTCAGGGCCGGATTCGGTGGAATCCGGCGGTTTCGCGCCACGCGTGTGGAACCTGCGAGTGCGATTTTCAAGGTGCGCAAAACGGCCGCTCGGGGAGCCAATGTCTTCGGACAGCAGCGTCAGACACTGAACGATCGGCTCATTCTTCGATGGATCAACGGCGCTCTAAACGATGGGAGAGCACCTATTTGCTGTGGCATCGCGAGTTGCGCCTAAGGTGCGCGTATTGACCCATGACCGGCGGTGACGCAAACAGCTTTGCCCTGCGAGACAAGTCGGTTTTGCAATTCGCGCCGCATTTCTCTGTCTATTTGATGTCCTCCGACACAGTGTGCCTCTATTCGGAGGACCGGAAATTCCTGCTTCACGGTGAACTCTATTGCGCGCTCGCCGGCGCGATAACGAAGGGCGGAAGAACCGTTCGAGAGCTCGTTCGCGGGCTCGAACATGATTTTGCGGCCGCCCAGATCCAAGAAGCGCTGCAGCGGCTTGTCGACCGCGGTTATGTGATCGCGGCGGCTCCTTCCTCGCGCGGCACTGTCGCCGCATATTGGGCAAGCTTGGGGCTGCAGCCGGAGGCCGCGAAGAGAAATCTTCAGCAGTGTCGTGCGCGCATACGAGCATTCGACGTGGAAGGGGAGTCGGAACTCGACGCGGCGCTGAGCAAATTGGGCGTGCGCGTCGTCAAGCGCTCCCCCGACATCACTGTCTTGCTCGTGAGCGACTACTTCGACGGACGGTTGCCGAAATTGAATCAGAGGCATTTAGAAGACGGCACGCGGTGGGTGCTGACGCAGCCTTCCGGCATTTTTCCCCTGGTCGGCCCGGTGTTCAGCCCCGGCAAGGGCGCGTGCTGGAGGTGTCTTGCTGACCGGATGATTAGAAACCGGGAGGTCAAGGCGATGCTCGACCGCGACAAAGCGCGACCGCTCGCCGTTTCGCCTCTGGCCCACCATACACTTGGTCAGAGCGCCATCCAGCTGGCGGCAATCGAACTCGCTAAGGCCTTTGCCAGCCAGTTTCGCACGGACCTGAGCAACAACGTCATCAGCCTCGACCTTCTGGGTTCAACCATCGTGAGGCATCATGTGGCGCGGCGCCCGCAATGTCCGGCCTGCGGTCGCCTGAAGTTGCGCGACCCGCGCCGTCCGCCGGTGCCGATCTCCGTGGCCTCTGGCGGTCGGCCGGTCATGACGAGCGGCGGGTACCGGACCATCTCATCGCGGGACACAGTCGCACGTTTCCGCAAACATGTGAGCCCTCTAACCGGCGTCGTCTCGCGCCTTGAGCCCATCGAAGCGGATCTGCCGTTGAACACGAATTACATTGCGAGGCACAATTTCTCGGCGCCTGCAAAATCGATTTATGAGCTGAGAGGGGGAGTGGGCGGCTGCAGCTTCGGTAAAGGCAGTACTGCCGAGCAAGGGGAAGCCAGCGCGCTCATGGAAGCAATCGAACGCTATTCCGGGATTTTCCAGGGCGACGAAATTAGAACGGCAAAGAGGTTCACGGATCTCCCGCCCGGCGACGCCATCCCTCCCAACGATGTCCTCTTATATAGCGACGCGCAATACCAGCGAGGCTTGACTCCAATGGTTGACGCGGGCGATGCACCGCTGAGCCCCGCCCTTTTCGACCCATCGGCTAAAATCGAATGGTCGCCGGTCTGGTCCCTGCGCGACAAACGTTTCAGATATCTGCCGACCAGCGTCCTGTATTTCTTCTACCAGGGCTCTGTCGCCTTCCTGGCGGATTCCAACGGTTGCGCGGCGGGCAATACGCGCGAAGAAGCAATCGTGCAGGGCTTCCTCGAGCTGGTGGAACGAGATGCCTACGCGATCTGGTGGTACAACCGGCTGCAGCGCCCTGCCGTGGACGTCGCCCAGTTCGATGACCCCTTCGTTCGTGAGCTCTACAGCCGCCTCACCAACGCAGGACGCCGTCTATGGGTGCTCGACGTCACCAGCGATCTCGGCATTCCGACCTTTGTGGCGGTGACACACTGGATGCAAAACGACAGGGAAAATATCGAGTTCGGTTCCGGCTCGCACTTCGACGCCCGAATCGCCTTGTTGCGGACGCTCACGGAGCTGAACCAATTCCTCTCGTTGGGCTTGATGGGCGGCGGGACGGGCGAGAAATCGAGCCTCGACGGGGAGACGCCGTTGTGTCTGGTGGACCATCCGTTTCTGACACCGAACGACACGCCGGCAGCCCAGCCGGATTTCGATACGAAATTCGGCCATCTTGGCACCGACGAGCAGGTGACCGCCTGCGTGCGCGTTGCCGAGCGCCACGGCCTCGATTTTCTGGTTCTCGATCAGACGCGACCGGACATCGAGACTCCGGTCGTTCGGGTCATCGTTCCGGGATTGCGGCATTTCTATCGCCGTTTCGCGGCCGGCCGGCTGTACGACGTTCCGGTCAAACTCGGACTGCGTGATCGGCCGCTTGAGGAGGACGAACTCAATCCGATTCACCCCCATACCTGAGAATCATTCCGCTTTGCACGCTCCCGAACCAAACAGGGTGCGGTGGACCGCACCGGCAACCATTTCTGCGCGGCTCGTCGATGGCTCCGCGATCGAGGCACACGCTAATGGAGAAATCGTCGCCCGGTTCGACGGCTATTTGGTAGGCGTGGGCGTATTCGGCGTCGGTGCAGCGGATTGCCTGCGAAAACTGCGCACAGGCGTGCCGCTCGGCTCTTTGGCGTCTGGCGGCCGGAAGATCGGCAAGGAGATTGATCTATTGGTCCGGCGATTGGCTGGGCTTGGTCTATTGGAGTACCACCTCGCGCGTCCGCGGAACGGCGGCGACTTGGTGGTCATCGAATCACAGGTTCCCGATTATTGGCCACAAACGCCGCTGCTCGAAAACGCCGACGCCCTCGTCCTTTCACGGTTCGCGTACATGCGACGGCGCGGCGATGCGATGGTGCTGGAGTCACCGCGCGCCGGCGCGTTGTTCAAGATCTGTGATCCGCAGCTGGCGACCCTCATCGCCACGCTTTCCACCCCGCGGCAGGTCAAACAGCTCCGGCAGCAGGACGGTTTTCCAGGACTCGCGCTTCTGGCTTTGCTGGTGGATTGCCAAATCGTCCTTAAGGTCAACGTCGCCGGCGAAAGCGGTCTTCGGCCGGCCGAAGGCGACCACAACCTCGTCCTTTGGGACTTTCATGATCTCCTCTTCCACACGCGCAGCACCGGGGGCCGGCACGCCAATCCGATGGGCGGAGTTTATCCGCATGCCGGCGTGATTTCTCCGCTGCCGGCGGTGCGGCCCCGTTGGCCCGGAAAGAAAATCGATCTGCGCAAGTTATCGGCCGCTCTTCCGGAGGCAATCTCCCCGATCGCAAAGCTCCTGCGTGAACGTCATTCGACGCGCAGTTTTGATGATCAGCGGCCGATCACACTCCCCGAACTTTCGCGGTTTCTCGACAACACCGTGCGCGTCCTGTCGAGATCGGACAGCAAGCCTGAGTTTGATGACGGGGGTCTCACCGTCAGGCCGTATCCGTCGGCGGGTGCCAGCTACGAACTCGAACTCTATCTGGCCGTCAATCTGTGTGAGGGGCTTCCCCGAGGCTTCTATCATTACGACGCTTGCGCAGACGTACTCGTACCGATTGGCGTTTCCGCGAATGACCTCGAAATGCTGTTGACTGGAGCCAAATATGCAATGGGCGCAACCACTGCGCCCCAGATTCTGATCACGATGGCCGCGCGCTTCGGCCGGATTTCATGGAAGTACAGCTCCATCGCCTACGCGCTCATTCTGAAGGACGTCGGGGTCTTGACTCAGACATTCTATTTGGCGGCGACCGACATGGGGCTCGGCGGGTGTGCGATCGGAATCGTGAATATCGATTCGTTCGCGAAGATGACGGGCATCGAATTCTATGTGGAAGGTCCGGTCGGCCAATTTGCGATCGGTCGCACCAAGAAATCTGGGGCGTCCGACTGACGATCAGCGATTGTTCCGCCGTTCCTTTATTCATCAGGATGATCGCCCACTCCGCGCTTCGTGCTCGAAATAAAATATTCAATAGCCTTGCGGCTGCGCCTATCCAACAGCCCGAAGACGGCGCCTTGGGGATCCCTACAATGGACGATCCAGGCGCCGCCAGGCACGGCGGTCGGGCCATAGATTACTTGGCCGCCGCCGTCTTCAACGCGCTTCGACGCGGCCTCGACGTCGCCAACGTTGAAATAGTAAAGCCAGAAGGGAAGCGGCAATGTCGCAGGCTTGGTGGACATGGCGCCGATCGTCTCACCTCCAGCGGAGAACTGCTGATATGTGCCCGTCGGGCCGAGGTCTGCGTGCTTTTTCTGCCAGCCGAACAGCTTGCTGTAGAAAGCGAAGGCTTTCTCCCAGTCAGCAGCAAACAACTCGTGCCATCCCACACGCCCCGGCGTGCCTAGCTCGGTGGACGGGGCTTGGCTGGGTTTCATTCCCTTGACCAACGCAAGCGTTGCCTTTTGAGGATCGGCGACGACCGAAAAGCTGCTGATGTTGGGGATGTTCACCGGTGGGACGCGTATAGCTCCACCAAGCTGCGTGACTCGGCCCACGGCAGAGTCCAAATCGGCGACACCGACGTATCCCATCCAGTGCGGCGTCGCGCGCGCTCGCCTTGCCTCCTCCGGCATGTTCATCAGCCCTGCGACGGGACCGTCTGCGGCGGTGAATAGGCTATAGGCCAAACCCGGCGTCGAGACATCACGCGCTGCCCAGCCCATGACATTGGCGTAGAATCCCTTGGCGGCTTTTACGTCTGTCGTCAGCAGCTCGTACCAGACGAATCGGTTGCCACGAGAGTTGACCATTGGCTATCCGTTCCAACGTGCAAAGGAATCGCAGTGTCCGCGCTGAGGCGGCCTAGCTCATTTTCGGGGCAGATTGAGAAGCCGACGCTCCTTGTCTGACTAATGGGGCAGCAAAAGAAGTGCAAGGATACGCGAAGCATCGCATTCAATTCCGCAGAGAAGTAAGCGACGGCGAACACGGAACGTATCGAATGGCGCCGGACCGTGTTCGAGTGGAACAACCCCACTGCGAAGGCTACGCGCCTTTCGGTCTCTGCGAACGGCGACCTTGACAGCATTGGTCGGCCAGTGCGCGTGAAGCTAAAGAACAGCGGCGGGCACAGTTTCACGCATGTCCGCTCTGGGTCAATCGATGCACATTCACGGTATCCACGCGACTTCCGGTTTGCCGCCAAATTCAGGCATATTGGTGCGTGGCACCAAGTGCCGCGATGGGCCATGAGCGGACGTTCAATGCTAAGGCCATTCGAAGCGAGTTGTCGTCAGCACGTCCGGTGATTAGGTTTGCGCCCACTATCTTGCTCGCGTGCAAAAGTGCTCCACTCTGTTGGGCGCAGGTCGCGCCGGGTCCGCGTCAGAAAGCTTTCCACGACAAAAAAGGCGCTTCGAGCATCGGCCAGAGTGGCAGTTCCTGAGAACTAATAGCTCCGCATGCCGGAGTTTCGATAGCTAGATTACGGGATAATCGCCGATGCAGATTTAGGGGAGAACTTCGCGGCGTCCCGGCCGAATCGGAGAGTTCGCCGAATTTCTCGGACTTCCTTTCCTGGAAGGGGCAAAACTACGCTTGCGTCAGCTAGGCGCGGACGTCGAGGTTGGCCAAGCTTCTTAGGTCAAGAAGAAAGCGTCTATAACTGGCTCTCTGCTACCGCGCACTAGGGCGCGAAGGTCTGCCCAAGGCCCATCTCCGGCCAAACCTGGACGGCCGTCTAGCGCCAAAAGGGGAAGTCGGCTCTTGACGGCAAGCTGGTCACTTCTATCAATCGTCTGTGTTTTCCTGACCAGGGGTGATCGGGTTTCAGGTGGGATTGTCTCTATGTCGAGTTCTTGCTCACAAGCCGACATCGTAGTTTGTTAGAAGCCAACGCAGAGACCTCAAGGGTCAGGAGCGGCAGTTCGCGAGAAGGCCGCATCGCGCCAAAGGGAAATTCCAGACCGGAGAAATTATTTTCGTCTGGGGGCGGGGCTCGCGTCGTTGGGGTTCAGGCGCGCCTCGCATGCATTTACTGCGGGAGCATTGACGAGACCCGAGCGTTCACTTGAAGTGCAAACGGAACCGCGATTTCCCACAGTCGCGCATCAAGGCGAGGTATTCATGAAAACGCTCAGGACCGTGCTGCTCGGTGTCGTGATTCTCTCCACCATCTTATCGTCGGCGGTTACGCCCGCGTTAGCGTTAGGCGGCTGCGGTCCGAACGGTCATCGCAACGCGTGGGGCCGATGCGTATGGGGCGGTCAAAATCAAGCCTGGTGCGTGAGACATACGGGCCACCCTGCCATTCGTATGCCCAATGGAACGTGGCGCTGCTTCAGGTGATCGCCTTCGGCGCCGCGCGCCGACCGAAATTTCTACTCAGTCGCCGGGGACGCCGGTTTGGGGCAATGTGCCCTTTGGGTCAATCAGGAAGCACCCGAGCGCAGGTCCACAACCGATTCCCAAGCTGCATACGAGGGTTCGATTCCCTTCGCCCGCTCCAAAGCCCAAATGCGGGAAAACGCAACGAGCGCTCACGCGACGCGAATGACGCGTCCGTCCTGCTTGGGCTGCTCGGCGCGCTTGACGCGATTGCGCCCCTCGGACTTCGAGCGGTAAAGCGCCCTGTCGGCCGAGCCGAGCAGCGTGCTCAGCGTCTCCTCGCCATCGAGGCTCGCCGCAAGACCGCAGCTCACCGTCGCGTCGACGTCGTCGTTTTCCACGAAACGGCAGCTTTCCGCGAAAGCGATGCGAATCCGCTCGGCGCGCGCCGCCGCCGCCTCGATGCTCGACCGAGCCAGGACCGCTGCAAATTCCTCGCCGCCCATCCGGCCGAAGACGTCGTTGGGGCGGAGCACGGCGGCGACCACGTCGCAGAATTGCCGGATGACGGCATCGCCCACCGCGTGGCCGTGCGTGTCGTTGATCGCCTTGAATCGGTCGAGGTCCCACATCAGGACCGAAACCGGCAGGCTTTCGCGCCGGCATCGGCTCACCACGCGCTCGGCAGTTTCCAGAAAGGCGGCGCGGTTGGCGATTCCGGTCAAAGAATCGATGCGCGCCGCCGTCCTGCTCGCCGCTTCGTTGCGTTCCTTGACGAGCGCGAGCAAGAAGACCGCGGTGCCGAGCGTAAAGACGATGTTCTCGAAATGGATGACACCGAACAAGCTCGTGACCGTCGGCAGCGCCCCCGGCGCAAGCGCGCCGCTGGCGGCGCTCGTGGTTCCGAGCAGCAAGACGGCGGCATGCGCGCCCGTCAAGAGTACGAGCGGCGAGCGCGCCGCAAGCCGTTCCTTGCGCCCGCGCCATAGAGCGGCCGCGGCGGCAAAGAGATAGGCGCTCCCCGCCGCAAGACTGAGCGCGCCGGCGACATGCCGCGCCGCGGGAATATTGATCGCAAGCGTCACGACCGCTGCGCCCAGAAGGACGACGATGAGTGGCGCCGGTTTGCGGTCGAGACCCTGCGCCGCCTTCCATATCAGGCCCGGCGTTAAGGCCAAGACGATGCTGCCGAAAAGCGGCCAGATCGGCTGATGCGACAGCGATCCGAACATCAACAAAAGGATGCCGACGCCGGTACCGATGTCGGCGATGCCCCAGAGCGCCAGCGCCGAGGTGCCGCGGTTCTGGGTCCAGGCGACGAGCAGAGCCGTGCCGGCGCAGGCCGCGACGAAACATGCCATCACCGTCAGAGTTGTAACGTCGAGGTTCATAATCCGATCAACCAAGGGATCTTGCGAAACGCACTCATCTGGCGCGCGGCAACGCCGGCCGCCGGCCGCGCGGATGACGCCGTCCTTTTGTCAGACGCTTGCTGAATAATCGGTGCCGAGATGCCTAGAATTGTCGACGACGCGCTCGCCGGAATGTGGCAGTCCTGTGGCATTTTGGACGGGTGACCCAGCGATACGGCGAGCTCGTCTGCTGCGCGCTATCCCTCGCTGTCGCCTTTCTCCTCGGCGCCGCGCATCACATCGCGCAGGTTCTGCCAACGCCGCAGACCCTCATGCGCGCCGAGAAGCGCAAGTGCCAGGACGAACGGGACAAGATAATAGATGATGCGAAACAGCAGCAGCGAGGCGAGCAAAGCTTCCTGCGAAGGAACCGGCACGGCTTTCAACATGGTCGCTTCGAAGACTCCGATTCCGCCGGGCGCATAGCTGGCGATGCCGAGCGCGCAGCCGAAGACGTAAACGGCGGCGAAGGTGACGAAATCGAGCGACCGCGGCGCCGGCAGCAGGACGTAGAGAACGCCCGCGGCCGAGCAAAGGTCGATCACGCCAAGAATGATCTGCCCGAGTGTCAACTTGAAGCCGGGGAGCTCGAGCTTGAATCCTTGGATGCGCGTCTTGCGGTGGCCGAGCGAAACCCAGACCAAATAAGCGATGAGCGCGCCAAGCGTGCCGACCCCGATCAGTGCGTTCACGTGCGGATCGAAGTGATCGATGTTGCTGATCATTGCGCTTCGCGCCAAGAGAGTGACGCCGACGACGAGCGCCATGCCGAGCCAATAGGTGACGCCGGCAATGATGGTAAGGCTTGCGATCTTGGCCGCCGTCAGACCGGCTTGCGAATAGATCCAGTAGCGCACCGTTCCGGCGGTGATCAGCGGAAAGCCGAGCGTGAAGCAGATCGCGTAGCTCGTAAACGAGGCGAGCGCCGTGGTCGGGTAAGCAACCTTCTGGCGCAGCTGCAGCAAAGCGACGCCGTCATAGCCGGTCAACGCCAGGAACGAGAGGCAGGTGAGGCCGGCGGCGGCGAGGATCTGGTCATTGCTCGTCGCCGCGATCGCGTCGCGCAACTCGGCGAGATTGATGTGGCGCAAGGTACGAACGAGCACGAAGATCGCGAGCGCCGCAATGGCGAGGCTGAAGGAGGCGCCGATGTACGCGGCGATGCTGCGGTGGCGCGGCTTGTCGGCACGATGTAGGCTCGCGAGCCATGTCTTGAGGTTGGCGGGACGGCGTAGACGCGGGCCGACGCCGGATCCGCCGTTATCCGGCTCCGGCTCTTTGTTTCCGCCCATGATCTTTTCCGGCTTCATAATGCGCGGCCGGGTTATGCGGCGTTGATGCGTCCGCGGCAAGCCCTGCCATGCGGCGGCGCGAAAACCGTGACCGAGTCGGGAATCCTCCTCACTCCGAAAAATTCGTGTTCGCCGAGACCGGCGCCCACTTCAGAATCTCGGCGGTGAGGGCGCCAAGCTTCTCGCCGGCGAGCCGCAAAGCGTCGGGGCCGAGCAGGAGATGCAACGGCGGCTCCTCCGATTCGACCGCGAGGATGATCGCTTCCGCCGCCTTGCGCGGATCGCCTGCTTGCCTGCCGTCGCGCTCGGCGAGACTGCGTCGGAACGCGCCCGCGGAGGGCTCATAATCGGCGATCGTGTGTTCGATGTGTTGCATCGAACGCCCAGCCCAGTCGGTGCGGAAACCTCCCGGCTCGACGATCGTCACCTTGATGCCGAGGTGTTTCACTTCCTTGGCGAGCGACTCGGAAATACCTTCGAGCGCGAACTTGCTGCCATGATAGGCGCCGATGCCGGGGAAGGCGGCGAGCCCGCCGATCGAACTGATATTCACGATGTGGCCGCGGCGGCGGGCACGCATCAACGGCAGCACCGCTTGCATCATGGCCACGGCGCCGAAGACGTTCACGTCGAACTGCGCGCGGAAATCGGCAAGGCTTGCCTCTTCAAGCGCGCCTTCGAACCCGTAGCCGGCGTTGTTGACGAGCACGTCGATGCCGTCCAATTTCTGTTCGGCTTCTTTCACGCCGCGATGCACGGCCTTCTCGTCGGTCACATCGAGCAGGATCGCGAACGCGCGGCCGGGCGCAATCGCTTCGAATGCGCTTTTGTCCTTGTCCTTGCGAACGGTGCCGGCGACAGAGCCGCCCTTCTTCACAACCGCTTCGGCCAGCGCCCGGCCGAATCCGCTGCTGACGCCAGTGATCAACCAGTTGGACATGTCGTTACTCCGTGCTGATGCCGCTATTGGAACCCAACGATCGGGTGCGGCACATAAGGGGATTCGAGCTTGGCGGTCTCGTCGGCGCTCAAGCGCAACGACAGAGCGGCGACGGCGTCGGCGAGATGCCGCGGCTTCGATGCGCCGATGATCGGCGAAGTGACGCCGTTCTTCTGCAACAGCCAGGCGAGTGCGACTTGCGCGCGCGGCACGCCGCGTGCCTTGGCGATTTCGCCGACCCGCGCCACGATGTCGCGATCGGAGTCCGAAACGCCATAGAGCGTCTTGCCAAAGACGTCGGTCTTTTGCCGCTCGGTCGACTCGTCCCAGTCACGCGCCAGACGGCCGCGCGCCAGCGGGCTCCACGGCAGGACCGCGACGTTCTGGTCGATGCAGAGCGGCAACATTTCGCGCTCTTCCTCGCGGTTCAGCAAATTCAGATGGTTCTGCATGCTGACGAACTCGGTCCAGCCGTGCTGGCGGGAGGTATAAAGTGCCTTGGCGAATTGCCACGCGTACATGGACGAAGCGCCGATATAGCGGGCCTTGCCGGATTTGACGACATCATGCAGCGCTTCGAGCGTCTCGGCGACCGGCACGTTCGGGTCCCAGCGGTGGATCTGGTAAAGGTCCACGAAATCCGTGCCGAGCCTGCGCAGACTGTTGTCGATCTCGGCCAAAATGGCGCGCCGTGACAGCCCGGCGCCGTTCGGACCCGGACGCATGCGGCCATGCACTTTGGTGGCGATCACCACCTCGTCGCGCTTGCCAAGGTCCTTGAGGACGCGGCCGACGATCTCCTCCGACGTGCCGTCGGAATAGACGTTCGCGGTATCGAAAAAATTGATGCCGAGATCGAGCGCCTTTTTGAGAATCGGCCGGCTCTCGGCTTCATCGAGCGTCCAAGGATGCTGCCCGCGATCCGCCACGCCGAAGGTCATGCAACCGAGACAGATGCGCGAGACCTCGAGGCCGGTATGGCCGAGCTTCACATAGTCCATTCACAATCTCCACGCGGCAAGATGGACAGGGGCAGTTGGAAAGCCGCTCAGATGATCTTGAGGCGAACCGGAACGTTGTTGCGCGTCGCGTTGGAATAGGGACAGACCTGATGCGCCTTTTCGACCAGGGTCTCCGCGTCGCTGCGCGCAAGGCCCGGCAGAGAAATGTCGAGCTCGACATCGAGACCGAACCCGCCTTCCGAGCGCGGCCCGATACCGACTGTGGCCGTTACCGAAGTGTCGGCCGGCACCTTCGGACCGCCTTGCGAAGCCACGAATTTCATCGCGCTCAGGAAACAGGCCGAATATCCGGCAGCGAAAAGCTGTTCGGGATTGTTGCCGGGATTGCCGGCGCCGCCGAGCTCTTTCGGCGTCGCGAGCTTGACGTCAAACGTGCCGTCTTTGGTGGCGGCATGACCGTCGCGTCCGCCCGTGGCGGTGGCGCTGGTCCGATAGAGAACGTTGACGGACATGGAACTCCCTTTCGGCGGTTGCTGAGATAATCGGCGGCGATCCGCGTGTCTTGAAGAAACCTGCGCAAACATGTGCGGGCTTGCTCCCGCCTCATATAGGTGGAGACAAGCCGCAGGCCAGGCCAGCGTCAGCCCGGCCTTACATGGTTTTCACCGAAGCTATTGATCCGAGATCCGCGCAGGCTAACCGGGCGTTATTTCGATGGGAATTGCGCCCAAAAAATCGCGCTTGCCGATTTCGACGCCGCTGTGACGCAGGATTCCATATGCGGTCGCAATATGAAAATGGAAGTTGGGCAGCACAAAGTGTACCAGATAGTCACCCCCCTTCATGTGCCCGACTTTGTTTGGTCCGCGCGGAAACGTGATCTCGCGATCCGCCGACGCATCGATGGCCTTCGCATCGAGCGTCTTCAAAAACGCGACCGTCTTGGCAAGCCGCGCCCGCAACTGATCGAGCGTCGTCTCATTGTCTTCAAAACGCGGCGGCTCTACCCCGGCAAGCCGTGCCAAGCCGTTCTTGGCCTGGTCGGTGGCGATCTGCACCTGCCGGACGAATGGATACATGTCGGGCGCAAGCCGGAAATTGAGGAGCACGGAAGGATCGATCTTCTTGGCCGCGGCGAAAGTGTCGGCCTTGTCGAGCAGGCCGGAAAGCGCACCAAGACCTACGAGAAAGCCCGGAACGGATGCTTCGGAAAGCGAAAACGCCATGCGAGTGACCTCATATCAACGGGGTAATGGCGGACGCGCGACGGCCCGACCCCATCGAGGCCGCCGCGAATGATTACATTCTTGCGCTGCTCCGATAAAGCATGACAAGCTTGCGGTGGCCAGAATCATGAGTTTGGCGTGAGCGCGGCCTTGAAAGCGGCCGATTCCGACCTCAAACGGCAAAAATTGGGCGGCGGGCCGCTCCCTCCATTCGGTTCGCCAATGTTCGCCAGGACCTCGACCTCTTCGCTTGCCGCCGCGATTCTCGCGATGTCGGTCGCCACAATGCCGGCGACGGCCGAAGTGGTCCGGGCGCGCTATTCCGTCAGCCTCATCGGGCTGCGGATCGGCGAGGCCGATGCGATCGGGGCAATCGAGCGCGCCGCTTATCGCATCAATCTCGACGCCAGACTTACCGGCATCGCCGCCTGGCTGGCGCACCTGCGAATGGCGCTCACTTCATCCGGCGAAATCCGCAGGGGCGTCGTTCTGCCGACCGCCTATGCGACGACCTCCGCCAATTCGTATGGAATCCGTACGGTCCGCATGGCGCTCGATGCGGGCACGGTGCGCGCCGTCGAGATTTCGCCGCCGTTCGACGACAAAGAGATGCGCGTTCCGGTCACCGCCGCGAATAAGCGCAACGTGCTCGATCCGACGAGCGCGCTTATCATGGCAGTGCCGCCGGGCGAGCCGCTGGTCGGGCCGGCCGCCTGCAACCGCATTCTGCCGGTCTATGACGGAGTCGTGCGTTTCGACGTGATGATGTCGTTCGCCGGAATCCGCCACGTGTCGGTCAAAGGTTATACGGGGCCGGTTTCGGTCTGCGCCGTGCGCTACCGGCCGATCTCCGGCCACCGGATCAATTCGCGCGCGACCAAGTTCATGGCCGAAAACCGCGACATCGAAGCCTGGCTCGCGCCGGTCGAAGCGGCGCATGTCGTCGTTCCTTTCCATGTTGCCCTACGTACGCTCGCCGGAATGGCGGAAGTCGACGCTGTCGAATTTTTGGTCGAGCCGGATTCTGTCGCAGCCAAGGCGGAACGCTGATCGGCCGATAGGGTGTTCTGCCGACCGGCGCGCTTCGATTGCAAAGATGGAGATTGACAAAAGGGCGCTTTGGAGTCCGCGCCGACTGCGCCGATGCGTCAGGGGCGGAACGCCTTGGACAGGCCGATTTCGCAAGCGGTAGCGACCATTTCGAGAGCGTATCAAAATCTGGTGGTGAACAAAGGCGGATTGGTTGCCCGTCAGCGATTCGGCCGCGATTCGTTCGGCAATCGTTCAAAACCTCAACGAGTTGCGGCCGAAGCGAGAAACGTGCTGCAATATGATACAGATCGGCGTCAATCTGCACTCCGCGGGCGGCGCGCCCAAATTTGCATCCTGCCGCAGACATCGAGGCATTTCAGGTTAGATAGCAGGCTGTTGGCTTCTCGTCGTCGGACGAATTCCTGCCTTCGCGGACGCGGCTCGGTTGCCGCGGCTTCTTTACCTCATATCTCAAGCGCTTGAGCCACCGACCGAATCGATGAACGTTCCGCTCTCCGCCGTAAAGCTGCATCCGCTCGAACGCGCC
The DNA here is from genome assembly GCA_963697785.1 of uncultured Alphaproteobacteria bacterium. Taxonomy (GTDB): domain Bacteria; phylum Pseudomonadota; class Alphaproteobacteria; order Rhizobiales; family Beijerinckiaceae; genus Methylovirgula. The sequence goes on from OY969098.1 coordinate 651,387, forward strand.
AGGGGCGTACGTGCGGTGCTCGGGCCGACCAACACCGGCAAGACGCATTATGCGACCGAACGCATGCTCGGGCATCGAAGCGGGATCATCGGTTTGCCGCTGCGCCTTTTGGCGCGCGAAGTCTATAACCGGGTCGTCGAACGGGTGGGCGGCGCGGCGGTCGCCCTGATCACCGGCGAAGAAAAGATCAAGCCGAAGACGGCGCGCTATTTCGTCTCGACCGTCGAGGCCATGCCGCGCGATCTAGACGTGGCGTTCGTTGCGATCGACGAGATCCAGCTTGCCGGCGATCTCGACCGCGGCCACATCTTCACCGATCGCCTGCTCAACCGACGCGGCAGCGAAGAGACATTGCTGGTCGGCGCCTCGACCATGCAGCGCCGCATCGAAGAGCTTTTGCCAGGCACGCCGATTTTGTCGCGCCCGCGGCTTTCCAAGCTTAGCTTCGCCGGCAGCAAGAAGATCTCGCGGCTGCCGCGGCGCACGGCGATCGTCGCTTTCTCGGTCGAGGAAGTCTATGCGATCGCCGAATGGATTCGCCGCCAGCGAGGCGGGGCGGCGGTCGTTCTCGGTGCATTGTCGCCGCGCACCCGCAACGCCCAAGTCGAGATTTACCAGAGCGGCGATGTTGATTACATCGTGGCGACCGACGCGATCGGCATGGGCCTCAACCTCGATGTCGACCACATTGCCTTTGCCTCGGACCGTAAGTTCGACGGCTGGCAATATCGGCGTCTCACTCCGGCCGAATTCGGTCAAATCGCCGGCCGGGCCGGCCGTCACATGCGCGACGGCACGTTCGGCACGACCGGGCGCTGCCCGCCTTTCGAAACCGAACTCGTCGGGGCGCTCGAAGAGCATCGTTTCGAACCCGTGAACCTGCTGCAGTGGCGCAACACGGATCTTGATTTTGCCTCGATTCCCGCGCTTCTCGCTTCCCTCGTCGCGCCACCCACTGAGCAGAGCCTTGTCCGCGCTCCGCTCGCCGAGGACCAGATGGCGCTCGATGCGCTGAGCCGCGACGCGAAGGTGATGCGGGAGACGAAGACGCGAGCCGACGTGGCGCGGCTCTGGGATACCTGCCAAATTCCCGATTATCGGAAGTTATCGCCCGCCGCGCATGCGGAACTGTTGCACTCGATCTACGGTTTTATTGTCCGGGCCGGCCACATTCCGGAAGATTGGTTTGCCCGTCACATTTCCGAGCTCGACCGTGTCGATGGCGACATCGATACTCTGTCGGCGCGCATCGCTCAGGTCAGAACTTGGACTTTTATCGCCAATCGGCCAGATTGGCTAGGCGATCCCGAGCATTGGCAGAGCGTCGCGCGTCAGGTAGAGGACACGTTATCGGATGCTCTTCACGAGCGCCTCGCCCAAAGGTTTGTTGACCGCAGGACGAGCGTTCTGATGCGCCGCTTGAGAGAGAACGCGATGTTGGAGGCGGAGATCACCGCAAGCGGCGACGTCCTGGTCGAAGACCAGCATGTCGGGCATCTTTCCGGATTCCGCTTTGCCTCAGACCCGCAGGCGGACGGCGAGGCAGCCAAGGCGCTCAACGCCGCCGCTCAAAAGGCCCTGGCGAGCGAGATCGAAGGACGTGCTCGGCGCGTCCACGAAGCCGTGGATGAAGCCTTCGTGCTCGCCAACGACGGCATGATCCGCTGGCTCGGCGAGCCGATCGGCAACATCGTGGCGGGAGAGAAATTGCTCGAGCCTCGCGCCACCGTTCTCGCCGACGAGCAACTGACCGGGCCTCTGTTGGAGATGGTGCAGCGCCGACTGGACCTATGGCTCGCCCAGCACGTCAAGAAATTGCTCGGGCCGCTCGCCGAACTCGAAAAGGGCGAAGGGCTCGAAGGCATCGTCCGCGGCATCTCCTTCCGCATCGCCGAGTCGCTCGGCGTTCTCGAACGCGCGCAGGTCGCGGAAGACGTGAAAAACCTCCCGCAGGAGGCGCGCGCCGCGCTGCGCAAACTCGGCGTTCGCTTCGGCGCCTATCATCTCTATGTTCCGGCACTGCTACGCCCAGCGCCGCGCGCCTTTGCCGCGCAGCTTTGGGCGTTGCGTAACGGCGGCGTCGAAGGAGCGAGCCAGGCGGAAGTGCCGCATCTCGCCGCTTCCGGACGAACCTCTTTCGTCGCAGATCAGGAGGTGCCGAAGGGCTTTTACCGCGCCGCCGGTTTCCACGTCTGCGGCGAGCGCGCCGTGCGCGTCGATATTCTCGAACGTCTCGCCGATCTGATACGGCCGGCGATTTCCTACCATCCCGGTACCACCGCGGGCGCGCCGCCGCCCGGCGCTGCCGACCGCGACGGATTCGTGGTCACCGTTGCCATGACATCGCTTGCCGGCTGCGCCGGTGAGAGTTTCGCATCGATCCTGCGCGCGCTTGGTTACGTCTGCGAGCGCCGCCAAGGACCGCCGATCAGCCTCGCTACGGCCCAGCCGGTGGCAGAGTTGCCGGCAGCCGAGGTACCGGAATGCGCGCCGGCGGAAGTGACCGAAGTACCAAGCGAAGCGGGGCCGGAGCCGCCGTCGGCAACGGCCGAGGTTGCGGAAATTGCCGCGCAAGCTTTGCCGGACCCAAGCAGCCCACCAAGCGAAGCCACGACGGTCGAGAACACATCGATCGAGCAAAACGCGGCAACGCTCATGGACGCGGCGATGATCGACATATGGCGACCGCACCGTCCGCCACGGCCGAAGCATAAACAACGCACGCGAGCGACAAACGGACATGGGAACGGCGGCACGGTCCGGCCGCAAGCGATGAGACTTGATCGTGAACCTGCGGGCCAGCCGGACGGTCCTCCCGCCGCGCGTGCCGTATCCCCGGCGCCGCACCCCGGGGGACGCAAGGTCCGCGATTTGCAATCCGGCGAGCGTCGGCAGAAAAAGCCCCTATGGGCTTCGACAGAGAAATCACGCGACGCCGCGCCCGATCCCAATTCGCCGTTTGCGAAACTGCTCGCTTTGAAAGAGCAGATGGAGAGCCGCGGGAAGAGCTAGCAATCGGGCGGTGGAATTTGACTTGAGCCCGAGGATCCGACGCGTAGAATCTCGAACGAACGACGTGGTTGTCAGCGTCGTTCAAGGGTTTAAAAGGGATTTTTTAAAAACACTCTCGTACGTGGGGGTATTGGTGGAAGCGCAAAGTCCGGAGCAGACCGAACTTGTCGATCAGATCGTAGACGTGATCGTCTCCGAGGGCATGATCGACCGCGACAAGATCAAAATGGATGCAACGATTGAGAGCCTCGGCTTGAAGTCCATTGACATCGTGATGATTCTGACCGCGCTGGAGGAAAAGTTCGACGTTTATATCCCGATGGATGGACCTTTCCACGAGGCAAAGGACGTAAGAAGCCTGATCGATGCCGTGGCCGTCTACATCAGCAAAGAAAAGACGAGCTGAATGGCGCAGCGAAGGGTTGTCGTGACCGGCATGGGCGCAGTCTCGGCGGCGGGCGTCGGGGCGAAGGCGTTGTGGCAGGCGGCGCGCGACGGCCGCCCGTGCATTTCCGAGGTGATCTTCCCGCGCCCTTCGCGCGGGCGCATCCGCCAAGTGGCGCAGGTGCGCGATTTCGACCCCGCCGCCTACATCGAACCGGGACTTTTGCCGTTCACCGATCCGGTGATCCGCTATGTCGTCGTCGCGGCGGACGAAGCGGTGCGCGACGCGGACCTGTCGCGTGACGCGCTGAAGGGCCCGCGCACCGCCACTATCATCGGCACGGGCGTAGGCGGAATTACCACGACCGAAGAGAACCATCACGCGGTTCTCGTCAAAGAGGGCCGTCCCGATCCGCTCACCATCCTAAAGCTCATCCCGAGTTCCTGCGCGGCGATCGTGAGCATGCGTTATGGCACGACCGGCCCGTGTTATGCGATTGCCAGCGCCTGTTCCTCGGCAACCCAAGCCATCGGCACCGGTGCACATATGATCCGCGCCGGCCTGCTCGACCGCGCGATCGTCGGCGGTACCGAGGATTGCCTGACGATCGGCGGTATGCTCGCCTGGGAAAGCCTGCGGGTTTTGACTCCGACCTTGTGCCGGCCGTTTTCGAAAGACCGCAATGGCATGGTGCTTGGCGCCGGCGCTGGCGCGTTCATTCTCGAGGCGGAGGAGATCGCAGTGCAGCGCAACGCGCGCATCTTGGCCGAGCTTGCCGGCTACGGCACGTCGAGCGATGCAAAAGATCCGATACGGCCCGACGCGGAAGGCGCAGCCGCCTCGATGCGCAACGCGCTCGCCGACGCAGGCGTCGACGCCGAAGAGATCGATTACATCAACGCCCACGGTACGGGCACGACGGTCAACGATATCACCGAATCCGAAGCGATCCGTCTCGTTTTCGGCAAGCGAACGCCGCAAATTCCGATCTCTTCGACGAAACCGATCCACGGTCACGGATTGGGCGCGGGCGGTGCGCTCGAACTCGTCGTGACGCTCGGCGCCTTGCGCGAAGGCGTCGCGCCGCCGACGATCAACTGGCGCGTCGCCGACGAGAAGTGCCCAATCGACGCCGTGCCGAACGAAGCCCGGCCGGTTCCCATCCGCATCGCGATGTCCAATTCGTTCGCCTTCGGAGGAATCAATGCGGTCCTCGTCTTGCGCCGCGTCGAAGCCGCTTGAAGTTGGCGTCCGCCGTGGCGGCAGATAGTTCAAGGGAATCGCCGCTCCATCTCGGCCCGTTCACGGTTCGAGTCGAGGCGGAGGCGTGCGCAGCATTTGGCCGCGCGACCGACGGCAGGGCAGGGCGCCTCCCCTTCACTTTCCCGGTGCGTTGGCTGACGCATCCGGACATCCGCGCCGCGGCGGCGCGCCTGATCGGCGCGGCGGAATGGGTTCCGATCCATGAATTGCAGAGCTTCGAAGTCCGGCGTCCACTCGAAACCGCGGTCGATTATCGCATGCGGATCGAGATGTGGCGCGAGGCGATGCCGCCGCGGCTTCTGCTGCGTGCTGAAGTTGCAACGGACGCGGACGAACCCTGTCTTGTTATGGAGATGATCCTGCGGATCGTATCGGTCGAGGGGAGCGCCGTGCAATGAGCGGCGAACACTCCGCCAGTCCGCCGCACGTTGGCGAAAAGATTCCGGCGCGCGTCGTGTGTTTCGATCTTGCCGATCTGCGGCGTTATGCGGAAGTATCGGGCGACGACAATCCGATTCACCTTGACGTCGCTGTGGCACGTCGCGCCGGGCTTGCAGCGCCGCCGGTTCACGGGATGCTGCTGATGAGCGCGTTCGAGCCGGCGCTCGATGCGTGGCGCACGGACTTGGCGCTGCGGCGGCTCTCCGCCAAATTCCTGCGCCCGATATTCGCCGGCGAAAGCGTCGAGATCTCCGGACGCGTCGTCGAGGCCGGCGAGGAGCATGCGCTCCTGCGCCTCTTGGCGCACAATGGCCGGCGTGAGATTGTCGTCGTCGCCGAAGCTAGACTTGCCAAGCCCTGAGATGTTGGAGCATCGCACCATTCTGATCACCGGCGCTTCGAGTGGCATCGGCCGCGCGCTGGCGCTGGCCTATGCGGGGCCGGGGGTGCGTCTTGCCTTGATTGGACGCAACGGCGAACGCTTGCGCGACTCTGCTGCGGCGGCCGAGGCGAAAGGGGCGGAGGTCGTCGCGGCGCAGCTCGACGTGCGTGATCGCGATGCGATGCAGGCCTGGATCGCCGCGCAGGACGAAGCGCGCCCTTTCGATCTTGGGATCGCCAATGCGGGAATCACGACCGGGCTTGGCAGCAAAGGCGTGAACGAAGATCCGGAAGCCGTGCGGGCGCTGCTTGCGACCAATCTGTTCGGCGTCTTGCACACCGTCGAACCTCTGATCGGCCCGATGTGCGCCCGCGGGCGCGGGCAGCTTGCCTTCATCGGTTCGATCGCCGGATTGCGGGGCTTGCCGTTTTCGCCCGCCTATAGTGCCAGCAAAGCGGCAGTGCACGCCTATGCGGAGTCGCTGCGCGGCCGCCTCGAAGGCTACGGTGTCGTCGTAAGCCTCGTCATCCCCGGTTTCGTGAAAACGCCGTTGAACGAGTCGATTAAGGCGGCAAAACCGCTCGAAATCGACGAGGCGCAGGCCGCGAGGATCATTCGCCGCGGACTTTCGCGCGGCAAAGCGACGATTGCATTCCCGATGTCGCTTTATCTTGTCGCGCGCTTGGCCCGTATCCTGCCGCCGCGGCTCGTCGATCGGGTCTTTGCTCAATTCGACGTGAACGTACCGGAAACTCGCGAAAGACTGCGCCCCTAATCGCCGCGGCGTGTTATTCCGCTTGTGAATGCACTGCATTTTGTGTTGAAATTGATGGGGTTAGAGGGGGGAATTTGGCTTTGGTCACGATCCATGCATTGCGGATCTTCTTTGATGCGATTCTGACGGCAGCTGTACTTGGTCTTGCATTTGTCGGCGGTAGTTTCCTGCTTCTGATCGCGATCAACATCCTCGAACTTCTCGGCGGCGCGCGTTGGCGCGCGCCGTTGCCGCCGGCCAAGATTGCAGAGGACGATCTGCCGGACGTTCTGGTGCAAATTCCCATCTTCAATGAAGCGGAGATGGTCGCCGACGCGCTGCATAGCGCCGTCGCGCTCGACTGGCCAAGGCACAAGCTGCACATCCAGCTCCTCGACGACAGCACCGACGAGAGTTCCGTCATCGCCTCGAACGTGGCCCGGGAGTTGCGCGGCGAGGGCTTCGATGTTGTGCATCTGCGCCGCGAGAATCGCAATGGCTTCAAGGCCGGCGCGCTGGCGGCAGGTCTGGCCATCAGCGACGCGCCGATCATCGCCATGCTCGACGTCGATTTCCGGCCGCCGCGCAACTGGCTGCGCGTCGCGGTGCCGTATCTTCTGGCGGATCGCAACGCCGGATTCCTGCAGTCGCGCTGCGAATTCATGAACTACCGGACGAATTGGCTGACGCGCGTGCAGGGCCTCATGTTCGACGCGCATTTTCTCATGGAACAGGCAACGCGCTATCGGGCCGGCTGGCTCTTCCAATTCAACGGCACGGGCGGTCTTTGGCGGCGCGCCGCGATCGAGGACGCCGGCGGCTGGTCGGGGGATTCGCTGTGCGAGGACCTCGATCTGACGGTGCGTGCCGGGCTTGCCGACTGGCATGGGATCTTTCTGATGGAACCGGCGATCCCAGGCCTTGTGCCCGAGAGCGTGCGCCATTGGCGCGTGCAGCAGAGGCGCTGGTCGAACGGTTTCGTTCAGGTGGCGCGCAAACTCTTCCTGAAAGTCTGGATCTCGCATTGGTCGATCCGCCGCAAAGTTTCGGCAAGCGCCCTGATCCTCGTGCAGGCCTTCTATCCGCTCGTCGCGATTGCCACGGTCACCTTCGTCATTTGCCTTATGCTGCGCGGTCTTCACCCGCATCCCTATCTGCCGATGATGGAATTCCTGCTGGCGCTCATTCTGCTTGTCTCCGTAGGCATGTCGTTCGTGCCCTACATCGTCCTGCGGCGCGGGACGCTCGCGCAATACGCGGTGACGCTCACCTCGGTCCCGCCGCTGCTCGTCTATCTCAGCGTTTCCAACGCTCCGTCGATCGTCAGTACGCTCTTCGGCTGGCGCGAGCAGTTCAAGCGCACGCCCAAGACGCGGCACGTCGCAACGCGGCCGACGACGATCGGCAAGTGAGGAGCTTCAGGCGGGTCGCGCGAGGTTTGCGGCGCTGCGATCGACCCGCGAGTAGAGCGTGTAGCGCTTGTCGAAGATGAAGGTGAAAAACAGCTTCGTCCACGAGCGATGATATCTGAGGTGATCGTAGAATTCCGGCGCCAGCCGCTTCAATTCCGGCAGCCGCGTCCAGGGGATTTCCGGAAAATCGTGGTGCTCGTTGTGGTAGCCGATGTTGAGCGCGACCTTGTTCAAAGGTCCGTAGTAGTCGTAGGTCTCCTGCTCCGGATCGAAGGTGAAATGCTCCTGGATCCAGCGCGCGCCGAGCGGATGCAGCCCAACCGAGAACCAGAACGACGCGAAGAGGTAAATTAGCGCGTTGGCGCCGAAGAAATGGAAGATCGCGACATCGAAGGCGACGACTGCCGCGGTGTTGATGTAGGTCCAGCGTCCGCCGAAGGGCACGGTGCCCTTCAGCCGGGCGAGCCGGGTGATTTGCAGGAACGCGAAACAGAAGAGCCAGAGCGCCTTGCCGTACCAGCGGTTGCCGACGAGGTGCGCTTCGATGTGGCCGGGCAGGTCGGCGTCGTAATCGTAATCGCCGAGATGCGAATGGTGCTTCTGGTGATAGCAGCGAAAGCCCATCGCTGTCGGAAACGTGTTCGGCAGATCGGCGAGGATCGCCACCCATTTGTTGGCGTTCGGCGTTTTGAAGATCGTGTTGTGAACCGCGTCGTGGATCACCACGAACATGGCGTGATTGGCGAAAGCGCCGATGCCATAGGCGGCGAGGATCGCGAGCCACCAATAATGCACGCCAAGATCCCCGAAGAGCGCCGCCAGCGCGGTCTGGCCGGCAACGACGCCGACCGTGATGACGGCCGTCCACGGGTCGTGGCCGATCAACGCGGCAATCTCGGGATGCGCCGCCAGAATCGCCTTGCGGCGTTGCGGATGCGGCCGCATCTGTTCGGCCTTAAGGAAGGTCTCGGGGAGTTGCTCGGCTCCTGATCCTTGCTCTCGAACCGCAATATTCATGCGCAGTCCTCGCTTTCAGGATGCTGGCTCTTCGATACATCGGCTTTCGCCGAAAGTCGATCCTTGCGATGTCCGGCCGCAAAGATTGGAAGCGCACCAAATCCGCCGCGAAGGAACCGGAATTCGGTCATCTCACGCTCCTTCCGGCGCGGCGCTTGGGGCCGAGAGGTCCTTTTCGTAGATGCGGTGGACCTTGTCGATGCGCGCGCCGGAAAGTTCGATCGGCCGGCGCATGCCGAGATTATTCTCCAGAACCCAGCCGAATTCGACGTGCTCCATGCTGGCGTATCGGCTGGAACGGCGCCGGCATTCTTCGATGAAGGCAAGAATGACCGCGCCGCCGGCGGCCTTGCGGTGCAAGGCACGGCGCACCCCGAACAGGCAGAGCCGTCCCGCTTGGAATCGATGGTTGCGGATCCGTGAAATCAGCCGCGGCAGGCCGAGCGGAAAGAGCCTGCCGCCGAAGTCGGCGGTGATCTCGTGCAAATTCGGCAGAACGATGCCGAACGCCTGTGCGGCGCCGTCGAGTTCGACGATAAAGCCGCCGTCCGGAGGCATCACGTATTTCAGCGCATCGGCGGTCGACATGAACTCGTCGTAGGTGAACGGCACGAAACCCCAGTTCTCGCTCCATGCGTCGTTGAAAATGTCGACGATGAGCGCAGCCTCCGCCTTCATCGCCTTGAGGTCGATATTGCGGATCTTCAACCGGTCGCGCCATTCGGGGCGCGCGATGATGCCCGGCTGGTCGACGCGATCGGCTGCAGTAATGTCGTAGCGGTAGGAAAGAAGATCGTGCGCCTTGCGGTAGCCCCGGCGCTCGAGAAGTGCCGGGAGATAGGGCGGGTTCCAGGGCATGAAGATCATCGGCACGGCGGTAAATCCGTCGACGAGCATGCCGCATTCGCTGTTCACCGAGGGCGAAAAAGGCCCATGAATCGTCTGCGCGCCGCGCGCTGCAAGCCACGCCTCGGCGGCGTCAAGCAAGGCATCGGCGACCAATTCGTCGGCAATCGCATCGAACGAGCCGAATTGAAACCGCGAGGCGCCGTTGGGAATGTTCCCGTCCTTATAGGCATGCGTATAGATTCGGCCGGCGAGCTTGCCGTCCTTGCGGGCCAGCCAGGCCTGGTAGTCGACAAGTTCGAAGTGCGGGTTGAGCTTGGCGCCGTGCAAGGTCCAGCGCTCGGCATCGAGCGGTGGCGCGAAGCCCTTCGCGCCGTCGTAGATGAGCCGCGGCACCTTGCAAAAATCGATGAAGGTTCGCAGTCCGGCGACGGGAAGGATCACGATCTCGCTCATGCACCAAATCCGCTCATCGTAAGGGCGCCGGTCTTCTCAAGGGACGATCCGCTCGGGATCGGTCGGGCAAGGCGCGGCGCGCGTCCCGCGTCGCCGCTTCAAGTCGCGACGCTCACCCCTTGCGTCGATACCGACGCCTGGGTCGGGCAGCGGGCAAGAAGATGGATGACATTGCGGATGTCTTCGTTCTTGTGCGCGGCCGAAAGGAAGAAACGCAGCCGCGGCTGGTTCTTCGGAACCCCGATCTGGATGATCGGCGGCACATAATAACCGTGCTCCATGAGGTGACGCGACGCGGCTAAGGTTTCATGGCTGTCGGCGAAGAGGATCGGCACGACGCCGCGTCCGATCGCCGGGCCGGTGTCGAGGCCCGCTTCGCGCGCCAGCTCGACGAACAGCTCGGCGTTTTGGCGCAGCCGCTCGATCCGCCAGGGTTCTTTCTTGACGACTTGCAGCGCGGCAGACGCGGCGGCGACGATCACCGGCGACAGACCGACGCTGAACACGAACCCGGGCAGCGTATAGCGCAACCACTCGATCACCGGCGCCTTGCCGCCGATAAAGCCACCGCAGGAGGCGAGCGTCTTCGACAGCGTGCCGATGGTGAGATCGATCTGCGCCGGATCGACGCCGGCATATTCGCACAGGCCGCGGCCGTCCTGGCCGAGCACGCCGACCGAATGCGCCTCGTCGACCAAAAGCCAGGCCTTGTGCCGTTCCTTGATCTCGACGAGGCGCGGCAGATCGACGATGTCGCCGTCCATACTGTAGAGCGCCTCGACCACGATCAGCACGTGCCGGTAGGTGCCGCGTCTTTCGCGTAGCAAAGCTTCGAGATGATCGAGGTCGTTGTGGCGGAAGACCACGGTCGTGGCGCTGGTCCCTTTGGCGCCGCAGATGATGCTGTTGTGGGAAAGCTCGTCGAGGAAGATGGCGTCATGCGTATTCATGACGTGCGAGATCGTCGTGACGTTGGTGAGATAGCCGGAAACCAGCGTCAGGACCGATTCGACCCCCAGGAACTGCGCGAGGCTTTCCTCGAACGCATGATGGGTCGAGCGCTCGCCGCCGACGAGGCGCGAAGCGAGCGCGCCGACGCCCAGGGATTCGAGCGCGGCGCCCGCCGCCGCCTTCACCGCCGGATGGGTGGAGATGCCGAGATAGTCGTAATTGGCGAAACTGACGAAATGCCGGCCTTGGGCGTCCGCCTCCAAACGGGCGCTGTCGATCGGCACGAAAAACGGATCGTATTCTTCGAGATAGCCCTTACCGGCACGCCGGAGACGTTTGCTCGCATAATCGGCAAGGCTGTTTATTTTCAGGACCAATGCCTTTGTCCAATGCTTCACGGGCGGATGTCGCCCGCCACAAGCGCCGGGAAATCCTCAGACATTGACGAAGCCATAACATCCCCAACGCCCTACGGCAAAAGGGAAGGTGCCGATGCCAAAGAGAGCGCCCCCGCCTGTACTCTGCGAACAGAATGTTCATGTTTAGAAGCAGACGCTTGGAACGGTAAGTCAAATCCGGTTACAAACCGTAATAATGCGCCGCCGAGGCTCGAAAAATCACTCCGGCGACGCGCTGCATGGCATTACCACTTGCCGCGTCGCGGCGGCGGCGGCGGATCGCGCAGCGATTGGCCGCAGATCCACTGATTCGAGGCGCAGCATGGCAACGATCGCTATCGAAATCCACGCAGGCGTCGGCCTCATCCGATTCAACCGGCCGGAAGCCTTGAACGCCATCAACGCGGATTTGATCGGGGAATTGAACGCCGCGCTCGACGCCTTTGAAGCCAACCCGGCAATCGGCTGCATCGTCGTCACGGGCTCGGCCAAAGCGTTTGCTGCCGGCGCCGACGTCAAGGAAATGCACGCCAAAACCTATATGGACGCGCTCGCCGAAGATTTTGTCGGCGCTTGGCAGCGTCTTGCCAAGGTCCGCAAACCGACGATCGCCGCGGTCGCCGGATTCGCGCTCGGCGGGGGCTGCGAACTTGCCATGATGTGCGACATCATCATCGCCGCGGACGACGCCAAATTCGGCCAGCCGGAAATCAAACTCGAAATCATGCCGGGCGGCGGCGGCACGCAGCGCCTGACGCGGGTGGTCGGCAAGGCGAAGGCCATGGACCTTTGCCTCACCGGCCGGATGATGGATGCGGCGGAGGCCGAGCGCGCGGGCCTCGTCGCGCGCGTGGTGGCGGCCGAGACTTTGGAAGCGGAGGCAATGCGCATCGCCGCCACGATTGCCGCCATGCCGGCGCAAGCGGTCATGCTCATCAAGGAGAGTATCAAGCAAGCGGAGAGCGCGCTCGAAGAGGGGCTTCTGTTCGAGCGCCGGCTCTTCCAGTCGTTGTTCGCGACGCAGGACCAGAAGGAGGGGATGGCGGCGTTTCTGGAAAAGCGCAAGCCGGACTTCAGGAACCGCTGAGACCGTCGCCCCCAGTTCGAATACGGCGAAGAAGCAGAGCGGGAAATTCAAACTGGGACGGCACCCAAGCGCGGCGCGCACTACTCCGGCCCACTTTCGCAACCGACCGCCGGATCGCATACGCCGCGCTTTCTGGCCTCAGCTGTGGGCCGCCAGCGGGTGCTGCGCCACATTTTCTTGCGCGATGACGTCGCTCACCTTTGGTTCCCCGTTCACGGCGCGGGCAATTGCCAGTTTGGTCGCCTCATAATTCCAATCCTGGATTTTTGCATCGTCTTTTGCGTCCCAGTGGATAAAGACTCCGACGCAAATGAACACATCCTCGGCCTCGGCCGCGGGAATGATTTCCGCTTTGACGGAATCTACCACGGCCTTCGCAACGCCGCGCTGCGCGGGACCGAACATCTGGGTCGCCTGGGTCGCATTCTTGATTTCAACCTTGTTGAACAACAAGGTCGGCGGTTTGGCCATCAAGTTCGGCGCGACAAGCGCAAGGAGCGCGTTATCACCTCGCTTCTGATTGGTGAGCGTGTTGCAGAAGGCAATCTCCGCGGGGCTTCCCCTCGGTCCCATGATAAGGTCGACATGCGCCAATTCATTACCCTCGCCGACAAGAGCTTCCGCGACAAGGACCCGATCGATCTTTGACTTACTCATCGTATTTTCTCCTTCGCAGATCGCCCTGCGGCGCGCGCTCAGTTCGGTTGCAGGACACAGCCTCTGCCGCGGCAGAACAAATTGCAGGACACCGTGGTTCCCAAAGACTTTCAAGGTTTTGTGTGAACGATTTGTGCGAAGCCGTCGGCAACCGCAGCGGGTGAGTTCGGATCGCGGCGCTAGAGCATCGAATATGCGCGGTGGGTATGAGCGGAAACGCAAACCCGAGATAAACTTGATCCGCGCTCGCCCCGCATTGACGGCTTGGTTGCCGCCAATTATAAGCTGCGCCTTTCCGAGTGTACGGCCCCAGCTCAACCGCTACTTTTTGAGGCGCGGTGGCCCCGGCTTCATCCAGGACATAAGAATGGCGAATACAACTTCGGCTAAAAAAGCGACGCGCAAGATTGCCCGGCGCACGGCAGTCAACCGCTCGCGCCGCGGCCGCATGCGCACGTTCGTGCGTAAGGTCGAAGAGGCGATCGCTTCGGGCAATGCGCAAGCCGCCGCGACGGCGCTTGCCGAGGCGGAGCCGCTCATCGTGCGGGCCGCCCAGAAGGGCATCATCCATAGAAATACCGCTGCCCGCAAAGTCTCGCGCTTGAGCCACCGGGTTCGCGCGCTGGCGAAGTAGGCGCGAACCCTCTCCCGGAGGGGGCTTTGCACAATAACCCTTAGTTTATCGTAAGTTCTTGTGCAGGTGAATTTTCTGCCCAAAAAACTGTATCGATCCCAAGCTCGTGTGACTCCTGGATCAAGCAGCAAATGTTGTGGCAGATAAGCTTGCACAGAACTTCATTGACCATCGCCACGTCCGTCTTGCTGCGTACATGATCGCGGAATTTGGCCTTGATCATTGAGAAGGTGGACTTGACGTTGCTCCGCTTATGGTAGTGCTGCAAAAACTCGGCACGATTGAACTGCCAGAAGTGGTACATGCGCTGCCATAGCCCTTCTGACCGACCGTTATGGATGCTTTTGAAGGCGATGTACGGTGTCGCGCCATGGTACTGGATCGCCTTGTAGTTCTTGACGCTGCCATAGCCTTTGTCGGCCGAAACCTCGCTCAGGCGGAAGTTTTGGGCCGTGGCGTCCACTAGCGCTGGCAGCAGCTTCGTATCGCTTGCATCCTTGTCACGAATTGGCGATTATGCACTTGACTTAGCAGGCAACATGAATCATAAGCCCGACGCTGATCGCGTCGCGTCAGGATCGGCTGGCGCGCCCGAGCATGAAATTGAAGTTACGCCTGAGATGATCGCGGCGGGGTTGTCTGTTCTCTATGACTATGATCCCAGCTATTCAAACGAGCGGGAAATCGTCGCTAAGATTTATGAGGTGATGGAACGGATGCGCGCGGCGCGCAATCCTCAAAATATTGCATGATTGGTTCACCGCCCATCTGCTGATGAGCTCCATCATATGCGATGCATAGTATGTGCGCGGCGAAAAGATAGGCTTGTTTGTTCGGCATTTTAGGCATCGGCGTAGGGCCTCTCTCCGCCGCTTTGTACATGGCATTTAAGACTATAAATTCCCCGATTTCCTTCTGTATCTCCGGTGTCTCAAAAGACACTTGATGCACTGCATGGGCGAATACATTCCGAATTATTTTAATGCGTTGAAGATCAGCCTCGGCATTTGGCCCGATAATCCCAAATGCACTTGCTATCAGTATTTTTGAATGAAAATCCGACAAAGGGCCGCGGTTGTTAAAAAGCTGTCCGATCAAATTGGAGTCCTTATTTTTAAGGCGGTGAACAATTATCCGCTCAAGAAGCCCTTCCAAAATCCCAGCAGCGATAATTGCCGCGCTCCGATCGGATTCGGCAGCCAAACCCTCCATAATTCCCTTGAGGTCTTTGGGCGGCGGGAATTTCTTGATAAGCTGCTTTAATGGGTCACGCTTTGCCACCTGAATCACTTTCTGACGAAGAAGCCGGCCGCCGGAGCGACGCCACCCTAAGGCGCCTGCTGGCGACGCCGCCCCAGCCTAAGACAAAGAAGAAGGACCGCGCGAGTCCGAAAAAGCGCGGGCGGCCGAAGGCTAACGAAAAGAGGTGATTGCGCGTCAGCCAGAATGGTGCTTTAGCCCATGGTCGAGCGACGTGAGTAACGAATGTTCAGAACGGCGTTGGCGATTGTCGTCAAGTTCACTTTTCCCGTCATGCTTTCGAGGAAAAGGGTGGATGGTGCCTGTGAGGGAAGTATAGGCACGTGCGTCGTCATAAATCGCGACGGCTGGATCGTGACGGCCGGGCACATTTTGAGACAATGGAAACAGCTTCAAGAAGACGTCAAAAAAACTAGGGATTATCCGAAGCTAAAAAAAGCGATTGAGGACGATCAAACGATTGAGCGTCATGAGCGTAAGCGGCGTCTCGCCAGCTTATCTGCGCCGCGCAGCGACAGCAGCGACCAATGTTCGGCATGGTGGGGTATCCATGGCGCCGCGCTCAAGGACTATGCTTTCATCCCACTTTCCACGCCGGGATGGGACGAGATAATAGACGTTGGAATTGGAAGGCTAGACCCGTTCGATCCGAACTCGATTGCTGCCTATCCAAAATTTAAGCGCGACGACCCTAATATTGATGAGATCGGCCCAGGCACGAGCTTGTGCCGATTGGGGTTCCCCTTTTCGACAATTAGCCCAACCTGGAACGGGACGTCATTTGTTTTGCCAGCCATCCCATTTACGCGGTTTCCGATTGAAGGAATGATAACACGCAATATTGCGATCAACCTTCAGGACGCCCAAGGCAAGCTCAGGCAAACACCTTTCCCTATTAAGTATCTTGAAACATCAAGCCCTGGTCTGAAGGGTCAAAGCGGCGGCCCAATGTTTGACGTTCAAGGCGTGGTTTGGGCAATTCAGGCAAAGACACTAAATCTTCCTTTAGGCTTTGATGCTCAAGTGCCGGGGAAGAAAGGGCAAACGGAACATCAGTTTTTGAACGTTGGCGTCGGCGTTCATCCCACTACTTTACTAGCGATTTTCCGAGACAGGCAGATCGCTTTTGATTTAGCGGACTATTAGCAGGAGTACAAAATGCCTGACATTTTCGCAACGGGAACCACGGACCCAGAAATCTCTGCGCCGGTGACGTTTAGTGGCGCCGAATTCCCCCCATTAAACGTCCAGGCTTCGAATGACTTGGACGCTTCGTCGGGATTCTTCGCGACATCAAGTCCCACGCTCGATAGCAGCGGCGGATTTGAGGCGCAGACGGCTGACGGCATTAAAATATCAATCATGTCGTCTGCGTCTGCGTCTGCGCCATTTTAAAAAATGTCTCGCCTCGCGCCTAAATGGCCGCGGCTTTGTGAGGCTGTCGATAAGTCAATCGCTTGCCTTCGACGCCCTTCAACGCAAGGTGAGCGCGTTCGGCATCTTCGACGCCAAGAGCCGAACGATTGCTGTAGCGAAAATCAAATTCGCTGAGATAGCGATGCAAATGTTTTTCGGCACAGTGTTGGTAGATACCTTTCATGCCGCGCTTGAAGATCGAGTAGTAGCCTTCGACGGTATTCGTATGCACCGTGCCGCGAACATATTCCTCTCTGGAATGATCAACAGTCTCATGGCTGGCATAGCTGCCGTCTTTGTTGAGGTTGCGATACCAAACCGCTTGATCCGTCATCATTGCGGTTTCACGGGCGACGTTGGCGTTCACAAGCGGGATTAAGTCGGCAATCGACGTACTATCGACATGGAAGGAACGGGCTGAACCGCCGCGCTCAATTAGAGTAAGAACCGTATTTTTGTGGGCGTAGCCGTGGCGTTGTTTCGGAACGCCATCCAGACGCCCCACAAAAGTTTCGTCCACTTCGACGGTCTTTCCGCCGCCGCCCATAGGGCCAGGATTGCGGTCGGTCATCGCCTCGCGAATCCGATGCTCCAAAAACCACGCGGTGCGGTAAGAGCCGAAGCCGAGATTGCGGAACAGTTGATGTGCGCTCATGCCTTTCTTGGCCGAGGTCAAGAGGTGAATTGCAAGAAGCCATTTGTGCAGGGGGACGTGCGAGCGTTCCATGACCGTGCCAGTGCGGCAGGTGAATTTGCCCCGGCAATCACGGCAAAGGAAATAACCGGCCTGAGTTTTCCCGGCCATCCGCATGACGTTGAGCGAACCGCAAAGCGGGCAGTTCACGTCGTTCGGCCAACGCGAGGCTTCGATATGTTTGCGAGCTTCTTCTTCATCGACAAAGCGGGGTTCGGTAAGGCTGGTCATCGGGTTTCTCCAATGATCTCAAGCTATACCGTTCCTTATGCTAAGTCAAGTGCATAATCGCCCACGAATTTCTACAGCGGTCACGATATTGGTACGAACGCCGCACATCAGGTGGACCTTCACCCATTCGTGCTGTTGCCGCACGGTGCCGTATTTGTGATCAAACCAGCGAATGAAACGGGACGTAGTGAAGCCGGAGGAGTTGGCGGCGAAATCAACTTCGACCGCTTTCAACGGCAAGCTCGTTTCCGTGATCATGTCCCGCAGGATCGGCGTCAACTCCGGGTTTTCGAGATAATTGAAAATCGAATTGAAATGGGGAAGCTTCGAAATGAAGCCCTTCGCTTGCGCGTCGCGTAGGTCGCTCATGAAGCGGCGGCCGGACACGGTGCTGTAGACCTTGAAGCAAGCGGAAAAGATCGCGTCCTGAATGGGAAGGCGCGGGCGTCCGTTCTTTGGCCTTTCTGACTCGATCACGCCAGCACAAAGGTCGCGCAGCAGATCCAGAAACCGCTCTTTTTCGCGCGTCTGTGCGGTATTATAAGCCCGCCAGTCTTGTGGGTAGGTCCTCTTGGAAATGCTACGCGGCGCGGCCTCGTGCGGACCAGGAGCGACTGTGCATCGGGCCAGATGTTCCACCGCCCAAATATGCTTGCACTTACCTGCATGCGTCTCATGATCCCGGCAATTGCAATAATAATTTCCAGCTTCGAAGCACACACTGTATCGGCCGCTGCCGGACTGCGATGGGACTAGCCAAATGTCTCCCCTTTTTGTCACGCGCCCGCTTTCGGCAATCTCCAGCCCGCGCAGTTCCCGCCCATCCATAGCAGTACCCTTCTGTATGTACCTTGTGGGTATATACCTAAGAGGTAACTCGCCGTCAATACCCATCGTTAACATATTTGACCTATATTATGATTGGTCATATAGGGTATGGGCATGCCCAAGGTCCAAATTTGGGGTTTTCGCTGCGAGCGTTGCGGCCACGAGTGGGTCCCGCGCGAGAAGGACCAGGAACCCAAGGTCTGCCCTCATTGCAAGAGTCCCTACTGGGACCGGCCCCGCCAAGCAGACCTGGCTGCTGCCGAAGCCAAAAGCCCGCGCAAAAAACCACGAACAACGAAAAGGCATATTGGCTGATTCTTGGTTTGGAAGCACGCGGGTTGAGTGAGGGGCTATGGCCGCAAAGGCAGACAAGAATAAATACTGCAACCTCAATGCTCTTCGAAATGAGAGTGATGTTGAACAGTCATTTCTACGCCCCCTGCTCGAAGAGATGGGATATACGGCCGACTTCATCGCGACGAAGTCTACGCTGCCCGAAAAGAACATCGGAAAGCGAAGCAAACCTCGCCCCTATCGCCCCGACTTCATTTGCTATGCGGACAAGCATCATCAGCAACCCGTACTGATTATCGATGCGAAGAACCCCAAGGGCGATGTTGAGGATGGCATATCAGATGCACAGTTATACGCCGCAGTCGTGCGGCGCACTCTAAAGGCACCAAAGCCAGATCAATTTTGTATTGGCAGCAATGGGCTAACCACAATCGTTAGAGAGCATGATAGCGATCGCGACTACTTCAATCTGGATTTTTCCGAATGTGTTGACGGCAACATCCGATTTAAGGCGTTTCAAAATACGCTGATGCGAAGCGCGCTTGTTGTCACGAAGAAGGCCTCCGAGCCAGAGCACTTCGAGTTCAAAAAGCCGCCAATTCCATCGCTTCTCGCAATTTTTGAGGCGTGTCACAACTTGATATGGCGGCGTGAGAAGTGTCCGCCTGCCGAAGCATTCTACGAATTTGTGAAGATACTTTTTGTAAAGCTTCGCAAAGACCGGGACCTTCATAAAAAGGCTGCATTAGGACCGCTTGCGCCGGAAGACGTTGAGGTAAGCGTTCGCTGGATCGAGTCCCTCGAACCATCCGATCCGAACCCATTCAACTCTGTTCTATTTGCCAATCTGCGAAAGGCGCTAGAGGACGAATATCAGGCCGGAACGAAAAAACGCATGTTCGATCCGGGTGAGGACATCACTCTGAAACCAAGCACCACGAAAGAAGTGGTGAGATTGTTAGAGCATCTGAATCTTTATTCGATCGACGAAGACCTGAACGGCAGGATGTTTGAAACGTTTTTGACCGCCGTCATTCGAGGCCGATCACTCGGGCAATATTTCACCCCGCGCACCGTTGTTAAGTTTATGGTGGATTTAGCCAATCTGTCAGTGACCGCGAAGCGCATCCCGCGAATTATCGATGCATGTTGCGGCACCGGCGGGTTTCTCATCGAAGCGCTGGCGCGGCTAACTAATGCAGTCCAATCAAATAGAAGTCTTAGCCGCCCCGACCGTGAAAAGTTGATAACTGAGCTTCGCATGGAGAAATTGTGGGGCATTGAGGCTCACGAAACCATAGCGCGGGTGGCTCGCATTAATATGTATCTCCATCAGGACGGCGGAAGTCGAATTTATAGAGCCGATTCCTGGACAAAGAGCATGCCGTAGAGCCGAATGTAACAGGCCGCGCGCTTAAGGATTTCGAGGAGCTAAAAGAGGGCGCTTGTCAATGAAGATGTCACGTTTGATGTGGCGTTGACGAACCCTCCGTTTGCGATGCGCTATGAATTGAAGAAGGAAGATGAACGGAAAATCCTTCGACAATATCTGTTAGCGCGCGTCGGCAATAAGGGAAGCCTCGCTGCATCGCTGCGTTCAAGCGTATTGTTCTTAGAGCGATATTACGACCTGCTGCACGATAAAGGCACACTTCTCACCATCATTGACGATTCCGTTCTTAACACGACAACCGCCGCTCCGGTGCGTAATTGGGTTCGTCAACACTTCTACGTCAAAGCAGTAATTTCGTTGCCGAAGAACTGTTTCGTGGCGGCCGGCAGCGCGTCGAAAACGTCCATTTTGATGCTTGAGAAGAAGGGAACCCCATCCGATGATCAGCCATCAGTGTTTATGGCAAAGAGCAAGAGTGTCGGTCACACCGATTCCGGTAAGCCGGATTTGGAAAGCAGCGACCTAGACGCGATCCTTACCGAATGGACGCGGTTTCGTGATAGCGGCACGAAGCCCACACGACCTGGATGCTTCCTTGTGAGCCCAGAACGGTTTGTAGATCGTTTCGATTTGCAATGGTACGATCCTGAGTACCTTGCGCTCTACGAGAAATTAGAGAAGGTTTCTCATTTTCGGCTTCGCGATCTAAAACCAGAACTAAAGTATGGCGCGTCGATTGATGCGGACTATACCAGCGACGTGCCATTTCTTCGAATTGAAAATCTAAGACGCAACGATATTGACGTTGGTGACCTACAATTCGTTTCTTCTGCCCTCTACATGAACGACCTTAAGAAGCTATTTTTGAGAGAAGGAGACATCCTCATAGCGCGTAGCGGCACTTATGTCGGTCTTTGTGCAATGGTCGGTAGCGGAATGGAGAAATATGTCTACGGATCGTACATGATCCGACTGCGGTTGAAGGACAGCAGCAAGATATTGCCGAGGTTTCTTGCTCTCTATCTAAACTCGCGTTTTGGCCAGATGCAATTTGACCGTTCGAAAACCGGCTCTTTGCAGTTCAACATCAACAAAGAGCAGATTTACGACATCATAGTTCCAGAACTCTCAATCCCCGAGCAAGAACGGATCATCACCGAATTTTCCGAGCGCTTGTCAAAGATTAAACGTACCCGCCAAGACGTGGCCGCTATGGAAGCAGAGTTTGCAGAAAACCTCGGATCCAAGGTAGCGGCTGCTTCGGGCCTGAAAGGTCAACTGCGACTCAGGGACTTCACGGGCGAATAGAGTTTTTGTGCAGAGGCCTGACTTTTTGTGCAATCAGGGCTTATTGTGCAAAGCCCCCGGAGGGAGAGGGTGGTCGGCGAAGCCGACCGCGTGAGAGGTTACCGCCGTGCAGGTTCGGCGCGATGGTCCTCGCTCCGCTCGGCACCTTCTCCCGCAGGGAGAAGGTTCGCGTACAACGATTTCCTGTTGTCACCGCCTCAAGTCAGCTCTTTCCGCGCCGTCGCATAGGCCCAGTCCAGCCAGGGCGTCAGCAATTCGACGTCGTGCGTCTCGACGGTCGGGCCGCACCAGATGCGCAGGCCGGGTGGCGCAAGCCGGTAGGCGCCGATGTCGTAGGCAGCCCTTTCCGCTTCGAGACGCTCCACCATCTTATTCGCCAAGGCGCGCCGCTCTTCCGGCGCGCGGCTGGCGATGGCGGACTCGGCAAACTCCAGGCAGACGCTGGTATTGGAGCGGACGGCCGAGTCCTTGGCGAGAAAGTCGATCCACGCCGTCGCCTCGACCCAAGCCGCGAGGGCGTTTGCGTTCGCCTCGGTGCGGGCGATGAGCGCGGCGAGGCCGCCGATCGACCGCGCCCAGGTCAGCGCATCGAGATAGTCTTCGAGGCAGAGCATCGAGGGCGTGTTGATCGTCCAGCCCTCAAAAATGGCCTCGATGAGCTCGCCTCCTTCGGTCAGCCGAAAGATTTTGGGCAGCGGACGGGGCGGCACATAGGTTGTGAGCCGCTCAATCGCGCGAGGTCCCAACACCAACATCCCGTGTGCGGCCTCGCCGCCGAGCGCCTTTTGCCAAGAGAAAGTCGCAACATCGAGCTTTGCCCAATCGAGCCGCTGCGCAAAGGCGGCCGAGGTCGCATCGCAGATCGTCAGGCCCTTGCGGCCGGCATCGATCCAATCGCCGTTCGGAACCCGCACCCCGGTACTCGTCCCGTTCCAGGTGAAGACCACATCGTGATCGAAATCGACGGATCGCAGATCGACGATTTCGCCGGCCGGCGCCTTCAGGACGCGGACGCGGCTGACCTCTAAATGCCGGACGATGTCCTCGACCCAGGCTTCGCCGAATGCATCGAACGCGAGGACATCGACGCCGCGCGCCCCGATGAGCGACCAGAGCGCCAGTTCGACCGCGCCGGTATCCGAGGCGGGCACGATCGCGATGCGATAATCCTTAGGGATTTCGAGGACTTCGCTGGTGAGCTTGAGGGCGTGCTTGAGCCTTTCTCTGCCGGCGGCGCTGCGATGCGAGCGGCCGAGCAGCGCGTGCTGGAGGGCGGCAGGCGTCCAACCGGGCCGTTTCGGGCAGGGGCCGGAGGCAAAGAATGGGCGCTGCGGCCGGGCCGCTGGGATTGCTGTCACCCGCGTGCTCTAAAACGGCTGGACGCGGCGGCGCAAGTTTGGCGTCAGTCGATCATGTAGCGCACGCCAAGCCGCAGCTCATGCGCGTCCATTGTCTTCGTAGCGGTTCCGGAAGGCCCCGGCAGGCTCGAAAGCTTGCCGAGATCGATATAGCGGTAGCCGACATCGAGCAGGATATTGGGGGTGATGGCATAGGAGAAGCCGGCCATCGCCGCCCAGGCGAACTGATAGCGCGTGATGCTCTGGCTGCTGTCGTAGTTGAAATAGAATCCGTCAGTCGAAATTTGGTATGGTTGGCCGTTGCCCTGATACCAATTCGCGGCGCTGGATATATGCGTGAGGCTCAGTCCGGCGCCGCCGCCGATATAGGGCGTGATTCCGTACCAAGTGCCGACGTCGGCGTAGAGGTTGGCAAGGCCGTCAAAGCGCTGCACGCTTGAATTATAGCGCGGCGCGCAGGTGCCATACACCGTGTCCGCCGCGGTCGGGAGGGGTGCCGTTCAGTTGGGTCACGCACAGCTGCTCCGCGCCTGTGCCCGACGCTACGATCGGCTTCCACCAATCGACCGTCACATCGGCGCGCAGCCAACTGTTGAACTTATATCCGAAGCCGAGATCGAGATTGACCGTCGCTTGGCGCGCGTTGGAGAGAAATTGGCTCAAGTCCGGAGAGAGATTCGGAATTGAATCATCCGCAAAGGCCGCGTCGCCGCGTAGATACCAGCCGGTGCCGAATTGGACCGCCGGAATATTGGTCTGCGGCGCGTCCGAAAACCAGCTCCCGAGATCGGCGGCATCGAGCTTTCCGGCGCTCGCTGCAAGCGCTGCAACGACGATGATGGCGCGCAGGAGCATGTTTCGCGAGAGCATCGACGCTTCCTTTCGGGTCTCAATCGAAAGGAATTGTGAACGATATTTCTTAAGCGCCCCTTAACCATAACCAAGCGGCCGAATTTACGCGCCGGAAAGCGCGCTGTGGGGCAGGCGGCTCCAAAAGAAAAGCGGGCCCGGGGGCCGCTTTTCGTTCGCCCGTGTCGGCGGTGTCCTTTAGTATTTGGTGATCAGCGGCGGGGCCGGCGGCGGCACTTCGGCGAAGATATAGCGCAAGCCGATCCGGATATCGTTCGAGGCCAGATGGAATTTCTCGCTTTCGGCGCCGTTACCGCCGCAACCGCCGACGCAAGCGATCGGATTGCTGACAAAGTTGCCGAGATCCAGATAGCGATAGCTGAACTCGAGCCTGATGTTGGGGGTCAGCCAGTAGGACAAGCCCGCCATCCCGGCCCAAGCGATGCTTCCATATCCGCGATTGGGCGCCGTGCCGTAGCCGCCGGTCTCGATTCCGACATCGGTCAGGTTGTTGAACATGTTGTAGGCGTAGCCGACGCCGGCGCCGACGAAGGGCGTGATGCCGTACCAGGTGCCGAGATCCACATAGCCGTTTACGAGGAACACGGCGCTGGAGATGTTGGCGGAATAGCGGTCGTAGCAGGTGGTGCAATCTGGGCTGGGGAAGAGGCCACCGGGGACGTAACTCTCCAGCCCCCAATATTTCGCCGGCCAGCGATATTCGCCGGTGACGTCGGCCCTGAACCAATTGTTGATCTGATAACCGGCGCCGAGGTCGATCATCCCTTGCACCCCGACTCCGGATCCATTGTTGGCGAAACCGTTGGGCACGCTGACCGCGAAGGTCGAATCCTGCCCACTCAGCATGTTGATTCCCGCGCCAACATCGCCGCGCAAATACCAGCCGCTCATTTCGGGCGGGGCTTCGGGGACCGGAGCCGGCGGAGGCGGCAGCAGATCCGCGGCGCCTGCAACGTTGGCGATACCGATCACGAAGGCGCCGGCAATAACGATGGCTTTGATGCTGGCCATGACGATCCCTTCCTGGCCCGGGCAGACCGGCCCGAAGCAGCAAGGGAAAGATCCCGCAAAGATCTTAAAACCCCCTTAACCCTACCTATTAGAGTTAATGGGGCGTGCGGGCCTCCAATTCGGGCCGTGCAAGGCGGGCAGGTTTGTCAGGCGGCGGCGGCGTTCAAGGCGTCGCAGACCTGGTCGACGATGGCTTCGACGAGATCGGGGTCATCGCCTTCGCCCATGACGCGCACGACGGGCTCGGTGCCGGAAAGGCGGATGACCAGACGCCCGTTATTGCCGAGCTTACGTCTGCCGTCCTCGATCGCCTGGGTGACCCGCTCTTCTTCGAGCGGCCGTCCGGCCGTGAACCGCACGTTCTTCAGCACCTGCGGCATCGGCTCGAACTTATGGCAGACTTCGCTGACCGGCCTCTCGTTCCGCTTGATGATGGCGAGCAGTTGCAACGACGCGACAAGCCCGTCTCCGGTCGTGCAATGGTCGGTCAGGATGATGTGACCGGATTGCTCGCCGCCGACGTTGTAGCCGTGTTTGCGCATATGTTCGAGAACATAGCGGTCGCCGACCGGCGTGCGGGCGAGTTCGAGGCCAATGTTTTTGAGATAGCGCTCCAAGCCCAAGTTCGACATCAGGGTCGCGACGATGCCGGACCGCTTCAGCCGGCCGTCCTGTTTCCAGCCCTCGGCGATCGCGGCCATCAGCTGGTCGCCATCGACGACTTTGCCGCGTTCGTCGACGATGATGACCCGGTCGCCGTCGCCATCCAGCGCAATGCCGATGTCGCCGCGCATTTCGCGCACCTTGGCGGCCAGCGTCTGCGGCGCGGTCGATCCGACCTTTTGGTTGATGTTGAACCCGTCCGGCTTGACGCCGATCGAGAAGACTTCGGCGCCGAGCTCCCACAAAGCTTCGGGCGCGACCTTATAGGCGGCGCCATTGGCGCAATCGACGACGATGCGCAGCCCATCGAGCGACAGGTTCCCGTTCAGCGTCCGTTTGGCGGCTTCGATATAACGGGCCCGGTCGCCTTCGACCCGCATCGCGCGGCCGAGATCGGCGGGCTTGGATAATTTCAAGGAGATTTCCGCATCGAGCAGGGCGTCGATTTTGGCCTCGATCTCGTCGGAGAGCTTATAGCCGTCGGGGCCGAACAATTTGATGCCGTTATCCTCGAATGGATTGTGCGAGGCGGAGATCATGACGCCCACGTCGGCGCGCATGGAATGGGTGAGCATGGCAACCGCCGGCGTCGGCATCGGCCCGAGCAGGAGCACGTCGACGCCGACCGAGGTGAAACCCGCCACCATGGCGTTCTCGATCATGTAGCCGGAAAGCCGCGTATCCTTGCCGATGACCGCCCGATGGCGATGCTCGCCGCGCTGGAAGAGCACGCCGGTCGCTTGCGCGACCTTCATGGCAAGGTCCGGGGTGATGACTTTGTTGGCCAGGCCACGGATGCCGTCGGTGCCGAAGTATTTCCGATTCATAGATGCTTCCCGTTCGACGCGGCGCGCGATCGGCGCCGAGGAAACGCTTGGCCGCGTTTCTACCGTATTTTGGCATGCATTTCTAATCCGCCGTGGGCAATGCCGTCCTCGGCAACAAAACCTCGCGATCTCCAAACTTTGGCCGAACTGCGTGGTATGGTAAGACTTACTGCTAATAGTTGGTGAATCGCAGACGAGCACTGCAATGACAGGGAATAAAGGCGCGCTCGCGCTGGTTGCGGCCAGCATGCTGATTTTGGGCTGCTACATTGCGCAGCCCGGCATGGCACAGGATTCCACAATGCCGCCGGGCGACGTCGGCGCACCCGGCTCCGACCAATACGGTGCGCCCGGAGCTCCGGAGACCGGCGCGCCACCGGCTGGTTCCGACGAAGCTAGCCTGCTCCTCCGGGTCGAGCGGCTCGAGGACCAGATCCGCCAGATGAACGGGCAGATCCAGCAGATGCAATACGACAACCGCAAGCTCGCCGATCAATTGCGCAAGTTCCAGGAGGACGTGGACTTCCGGTTCCAGGAGGGTGGCCACAAGGGGCTGCCGAGGCATGAAGACTCGGGCGCTCTTGCGGCTCCGGCCGCGCCGCTTGCCGGCGCTCCCCTCGACACCGCGCCGATGGGCGGCGCGACGCAATCGACGGCCCTTCCGGCAGCTCCTCTCGAGGCGAACCACGAGCGCGGCGATGCTTTCAATCCGAGCACCGATCCGAACGCGCCCGGCGCGCCACGCCCGCTCGGCACGACGCCGCCGAGCGCTCCTCTGCCGCCAGATACGGCGAGCGCAGCAGATTCGGATGCGCCGATTAACCTTCCGAGCAGCGGATATAACGCCACCCCCGCCGTGCCGGCTGAGTCGGCGACCGCTGTCCCCCAGCCCGGCGCGCCGGCAGGGGCGGTCACGACGCCTGGCGGGACGGTGTTGGCAAGTACCGAGGTCGATGCGCCCAAAGAAGAATTTGACGTCGCCTTGGGTTATTTCAAACAGAAGGATTATGATAACGCGGGCAAGAGCTTCTCGGCTTTTCTTGAGAAGAATCCGAAAACCCGCTGGACGTCGGATGCGCTCTATTATCTCGGCGAAACGTACTATGAGCGTGGCCGGCAGCGCGAGGCTGCCGAGCAATATCTGAAGATCTCGACCGATTATGCGAGTTCGCCGCTCGCACCAGAAGCTATGCTGCGGCTTGGCGAATCGCTGCAGGCGCTCGGCGCCAAGGAGCAGGCTTGCGCCACTTTCAGCGAAGTGCCGCGCAAATACCCGAATGCTTCGGCGGCCGTGAAGGCCGGGGCCGAGCGCGAGGCTAAGCGCGCGCAATGCTGAGTTTTGCGCCGGCCGGCGCAAAGCCGGCCGCGAACCTCGATCCGTTCACGACCGCGGAGATCGCCGCGCTGTTTGCGCCGCTCGTCGGGTTGCGAGGCGCGTTGCTGGCTGTCTCGGGCGGTCCCGATTCGGTCGCCATGATGTTGCTTGCGGCGACCTGGGCGGAAACCTCCAAGGTGAAGCTTGCGGTTGCCACGGTGGATCATGGTCTGCGCGACGGATCGCGTGCCGAAGCCGAAGCGGTGGCCACCTGGGCGCAGGCGCTCGGTCTGCCGCATCGCATCCTCACCTGGGAAGGCGAAAAGCCTGTGACGGCCATTCAAGAGCGGGCGCGCGAGGCGCGTTATGATTTGCTGTTTCGGTATGCGGAGGAGATCGGCGTCGATCACCTTCTCACCGCGCATCACGCCGACGATCAGGCCGAGACGATTCTGTTTCGCTTCTTGCGCGGCAGCGGGATTGCCGGGCTTGCTGGCATGCAGGTCGCCACGCAGCACGGCGAGATCACGCATCTGCGGCCCTTCCTCGCCTATCCCAAGGAGGCGCTGGTCGGCGTTTGCGCATCGCGCGGCCAGGCCTTCTTCCGCGATCCGTCAAACGAGGATTCGAGCTTTGCGCGAACGAGGCTGCGTCGTCTTCTTCGGCTTCTGGCGGAGGAGGGAATTACCCGCCAAGCTCTCCTGCGGCTCGGTCGCCGCGCCGCCCGCGCTGAGTTTGCACTTGCCGCGTTTACGAGGATCCTGCGCGGATCGTTGCATGGGACGCAGAAAAGCGGCCAATTCTGCGCGGCCATCGGCCATCTCCGGGATGCGCCCGAGGAGATCATGTTGCGTCTCGTCGCGCAGGAGATCGAGGCGTGCGGGGGCGGAAACGTGCGGCTCGAACGGCTCGAATCTCTGCTCGAAGGGCTGCGCGCCGCCCTGCACGCCGGCGCGTCCTGGCGCGGCACGTTGGCTGGCATGAGGCTCGCGCTCAGTGACGAAGGTATCCTTACCATCGCCGCGGAAAAGCCGCGCCGCCGCGGTATCCGAGGTGCATCGACGGATCGGCCTTCTCCGCAGGCCGGAGATGTCAAGGGCGGCGGCCCATCTGGATAAGTTCCCTTGGCAAGCAACCTTGCGACGCTTAAATTAGTTTAGCTGGCGCCGTGGAGCGCCCCATGAAAGGTGATTTGCCTCTTCGTTCGGCAAATCGACCTCGCACAGGTCGAAAATGAATCCCAATTTCCGGAATTTCGCCCTCTGGGTCATCATATTTCTGCTCGTCGTGGCTCTGGTCATGTTGTTCCAGAACCCGGGCCAACACGCGCCGACGCAAGATGTCACCTTCAGCCAGCTCTTGACCGAGGTCGATCAGGGTCACGTCCGCGAGGTTACGATCGCCGGCAATGAGATTAGCGGCCATTTCAACGACAATCGCGCCTTCTCGACCTATGCGCCGAACGATCCGACGCTGGTGCAGACGCTGATCAAGAATCACGTCGCGATCTCCGCTAAGCCGCCGTCCGACGGCAATAGCTGGCTTGTCACGTTGCTCGTCAACGGCCTGCCGCTCATCGCCTTCCTCGGCGTGTGGATCTTCCTCTCCCGGCAGATGCAGGGGGCGGGAGGCAAAGCGATGGGATTCGGCAAATCCAAGGCGAAATTGCTGACCGAGGCGCACGGCCGCATCACCTTCGAGGACGTGGCCGGCGTCGACGAGGCCAAGGAGGATCTGCAGGAGATCGTCGAGTTCCTGCGCGATCCGCAGAAATTCCAGCGCCTCGGCGGCCGCATTCCGCGCGGCGTGCTGCTCATCGGTCCGCCCGGCACCGGCAAGACCTTGCTCGCCCGCGCCATCGCCGGCGAAGCCAACGTGCCGTTCTTTACCATTTCGGGCTCCGATTTCGTCGAGATGTTCGTCGGCGTCGGCGCCTCGCGCGTGCGCGACATGTTCGAGCAGGCGAAGAAGAACGCGCCGTGCATCATCTTCATCGACGAGATCGACGCGGTCGGCCGGCATCGCGGCGCCGGCCTTGGCGGCGGCAACGACGAACGCGAGCAGACGCTGAACCAATTGCTCGTCGAGATGGACGGGTTCGACGCCAACGAAGGCATCATCCTGATCGCCGCAACCAACCGGCCCGACGTGCTCGATCCCGCCTTGCTGCGGCCCGGCCGTTTCGATCGCCAGATTAACGTTCCCAACCCCGACGTCACCGGCCGCGAGCGCATCCTGAAAGTGCACGTGCGCAAGGTGCCGCTGGCGCCCGACGTCGATCTGAAGACGGTGGCGCGCGGTACGCCGGGCTTCTCCGGCGCCGATCTCATGAATCTCGTCAACGAGGCGGCGTTGCTCGCGGCGCGGCGCGGCAAGCGCATCGTTACCATGGTCGAATTCGAAGACGCGAAGGACAAGATCATGATGGGCGCCGAGCGCCGCACGCTGGTCATGAGCGAGCAGGAGAAGATCCTGACCGCTTATCACGAAGGCGGCCACGCAATCGTTGCGCTCAACGTGCCGGCCACCGATCCGGTCCATAAGGCGACGATCATTCCGCGCGGCCGGGCGCTCGGCATGGTGATGCAATTGCCGGAACGCGACAAACTGTCGATGAGCTACGAGCAGATGACCTCGCGTCTCGCCGTGTTGATGGGCGGACGCGTGTCGGAGGAGATCGTCTTCGGCAAGGACAAAGTGACGTCCGGTGCGCAGTCCGACATCGAAGCGGCGACCAAACTGGCGCGCGCCATGGTGACCCGCTGGGGGTTCTCGGACGAGCTCGGTACCGTCATGTATGGCGAGAACCAGGAGGAAGTGTTTCTCGGCTATTCGATGGGCCGGCAGCAGTATATTTCGGAAGCCACTTCGCAGAAGATCGACGCGGAGGTGCGCCGGCTCGTTGAATTGGGACTTTCCGAAGCCACCCGGATCATCACCGAGAAGCGCAACGATCTCGAAACGCTTGCCAAGGGACTCTTGGAGTATGAAACGCTGACCGGCGAAGAGATCATCGGACTTTTGCAGGGCCGTCCGCCGATCCGCGAAGCCAGCGACGAGCCGACGCCGCCGCCGCGCCCCTCGCCGGTTCCTTCGACCGGCCGCCAAGCCAAGCCCGGCCCCGAGCCGGGGCTCGAGCCGCAGCCGCAAGTTTAATCTCTCGGTCTAGGCCATGTCATTGCGAGCGAAGCGAAGCAGTCCAGGCGCTCTGGATTGCTTCGTTGCTAGGCTCCTCGCAATGACGAATAGGCGGCAGTCGTTTCGCTACGACTGGCTGCCGCCCAACACGGTGACCGCGCGGCGGTTTTGCGACCAGCAGGAGATGTCGTTGCAGGTGGCGACCGGCCGCTCCTTGCCGTAGCTGATCGTGTGGATGCGGGCGGCGTTGATGCCGCGCGCCACAAGATAATCCTTCACCGTTTCGGCGCGCCGTGCGCCGAGCGCGAAGTTATATTCGCGCGTGCCGCGTTCGTCGGCATGACCTTCGACGGTGAAATTATATTGCGAATATCGCGTCAGCCAGGCTGCCTGTTTGTCGAGCGTCGCCTGCGAGGTCGGGCTCAATTCGGTCGAGTCGGTATCGAAGAACACACGATCTCCGACGTTGACCGCGAAGTCCTGGAAGCTGCCCGGGATGGGAGCGCCCGCATTCGGAGCCGGGTTTTGGGCGCAGGCGGCAATCGCCAAAACGAGACCTAGGATGGCGAGCCTCAATCCCCCCGCGCGCTTGTGAAAGCTCATGAGCAAACTCCTTTACTGACAGCTCCTGCCAGTCCTATCCGCCGATGGTTAAACGAATGCTTCGTCAACCTTTATGAGACCTTCACGACACGCATTGCATTGCTGCGATCGGGCGCAATGGTTAAATTCTGCTGATGGCAGCAATGCGGCCGGAATCCCGTTTCGGGCTCTGCTCATCGCAATGCGCCACATTGATTTGAGGCGAGCCGCATGCCTCATGGGCGAGTGGCGGCGCTCGCAGTTCGAAACTCGTGCGGCGGGTAGACGCCGAGAATTTTGAATTCCTTACAGAAAAACGCGAGCTCCTCAAAGGCGCGGGCAAGCGCCGGCTCCTCCGGATGGGCTTCCACGTCCGCCAGGAATTGAGTTGCGGTAAATTCACCTCCTACCATATAGCTTTCGAGCTTCGTCATGTTGACGCCGTTGGAGGCGAAACCGCCGAGCGCCTTGTAAAGCGCCGCCGGCACGTTGCGCACGCGGAAAACGAAGGTCGTCACCGCCGCTCCTTCGCTGGGCTGCGGCCATTGCGGCTCCGGCGACAGAATGACGAAGCGCGTGGTATTGTGCTTTTCGTCCTCGACGTCGGCGGCGAGAATATCGAGCCCATAGATCTCGGCGGCGAGGGCGGGAGCAAGCGCCGCCTTGGTTCTATCTCTCCATTCCGCGACTTCGCGCGCCGAACCCGCCGTATCGCTGCCGATATGCGGAATAAGCCCGAGCCGGCGGATGATGTTGCGGCACTGACCGAGCGCGTGCACGTGGCTATAGACGGAGCGCACCGCATCGAGCCGCGCCCCCTTAACGCCGAGCAACTGGAAGTGGATCGGCAGAAAATATTCGCCGACGATGTAGAGCCCCGCCGTCGGCAGCAAATGATGAATGTCGGCGACGCGGCCGGCGACCGAATTGTCGATGGGAATCATCGCAATTTCCGCCTGCTTGTCGGACACCGCAGCGAGCACGTCCTCGAAGCTCGGCAGGGCCAAGGGCTCGGCGTCGGGATAGACATTGCGGCAGGCGATGTGGGAATTGGCGCCCGGCTCGCCCTGGTAGGCGATTTTCGTCATCTTCACCTCAGAATGGCGCGTGGCGGCAAAAGGTAGCAAGTTGGCCGCGCTTATACGTGTTGCCAAGCTTGCCGCAAAGCGCCTAATCATCGCCGCATTTCGTATGCGCCAATGCGTTCGGCCGAAAGCGCAAGGCAGCGGGCGGGAGTTCCCGGGGCGATGAACACCTTCGAGCTTAACAAGATCGCCGGCGCGGTCCTCGGCTGTCTGTTGTTCATCCAAGCTGTCGCGCTCATCTCGGATGCAATCTTCGCGCGCAAACCCGCCAAACCTGGCTACAATCTACCGGCAGCGGCGGAAGCGACCTCGCCCGAGGCAAAGCCTGCTCCGGAATTGCCGTTGCCGCAGCTGCTCGCCAAAGCCGATCCAAAAAAGGGTGAGCAAGACACCAAGCCCTGCCAAGCTTGCCATAACTTTGAAAAAGGCGCCGGCGTGAAGATCGGGCCGCCGCTTTATGGCGTCGTCGGGCGCCCGCGCGCCTCGGTGCCGGGCTTCGATTATTCCGCCGCGATGAAGGCCAAAGGCGGGACCTGGACATTCGACGAGATCTTCAAGTTCATCAAGGATCCGCAGAGTTACATTCCGGGAACCAAGATGACGTTTGCCGGCGAGCCGGACCCGCAGAAACGGGCCGATATCATCGCCTATCTGCGCACGCTGTCGGACAATCCGCTGCCTTTGCCGCCGGTGAAATAGGCGCCGGCATTTCCTATTCTTAATCCTGAAGGCCGGCCCCGATCTTGCCGATGCGCGGCAAAAAGCGACATAATTCGCTGCCACTGCGTCCGCCAAGAGAGAGGCGATTTTGATCTTACCGCTCCGCCCGCAATTCTCGCGTCGCTGCGTCCTTCGCCTTGGCTCCGGCCTTCTCGTCGCTTCTTTTCCGGCTTCGCGAGCGTTGGCGCAAACGGCGCCGGCCGCCGGTGGGGAAACGCACGGGATCTCGACGTTCGGCGATCTCGCGTTGCCGCCCGATTTCCCGCATTTCGCTTATGTCGATCCGCAGGCGCCGAAAGGCGGTCAGATCCTGCTGCAACCGGCGGGGGGAGGGCCGAACTCCAATCCGACCACCTTTGACACGCTCAACGTCTTCATCCTGAAGGGTGACGGCGCCGCCGGCATGGGTCTGATCTTCGACGCGTTGATGGCCGCCAATTCCGATGAGCCCGACTCGCTCTATGGGCTCGTCGCCTACAAAGTGTGGATTTCGGCGGACAAGAATCTCTATCGCTTTTTCCTGCGCAAGGAGGCGCGTTTCCATGACGGCACGCCGCTCACCGCCCACGACGTCGCTTTCTCGCTCGGCGTTCTGAAGACGCAGGGCCATCCGGTCATCCGCCAGTCGCTACGCGATTTCGTAAGCGCCGAGGCGGAGGCCGACGACGTGCTCGTCGTGCACTTGAAGCCCGGCCACATGCGCGAAGCGGCGCTCGCCGTCGCCAGCCAGCCGATTTTTTCGGCGGCCTATTACGCCAAACAACCGTTCAACCAAACGACTCTCGAATCACCGCTCGGCTCGGGCCCTTACAAGGTCGGCAATCTCGACCAGGGCCACTTCATCTCGTTCAACCGCGCCGCCGATTATTGGGGCAAGGATCTGCCCGTGAACCGCGGCCAGAACAATTTCGATGTTGTCCGCTTCGAATATTTCGGCGATCGCAAAGTGGCCTTCGAGGCCTTCAAGGCTGCGGTCTATACATTCCGGGAAGAATTCACTTCGGCGATCTGGGCGACGGGCTACGACTTCCCGGCGGCGAAGGACGGCCGGGTGAGGCGCGAGACTTTGCCCGACCAACTGCCGCTTGGAACGCAAGCCTGGTTTCTCAACATCCGGCGCGACAAATTCAAGGACGTGCGTATTCGCGAGGCGCTCGGCTACGCCTTCGATTTCGAATGGACCAACAAGTTCATAATGTACAGCCTGTATCGGCGTACCGTCTCCTATTTCCAGAATTCGCCGATGCAGGCGTCTGGCAAACCTTCGCCGGAAGAGCTGCAAATCCTCGAACCGTTCCGCAAGCAATTGCCGGCGTCAGTCTTCGACGCGGCCTACATGCCGCCGATCTCTGATGGCTCCGGAGAAGACCGCACATTATTGCGTCACGCCAACGATCTGCTCTTGTCGGCGGGATGCAAGCGCCAAGGTTCGAGCCTGCTCTTGCCGGATGGCAAACCCTTCGAGATCGAGTTCCTCGATTTCGACAACGGATTGGCGCCGCATACCGCGGCCTACATCCGGAATCTCAACCTGCTCGGCATTGCGGCGCGTTTCCGGCTCGTCGATCCTTCTCAATATAAGGAGCGCACCGATAACTTTGATTACGACGTCGTGACCGAGCGCTTCGGCCTCGGGCTCACGCCGGGAGAGGCGATGCGCGAATATTTCGGCTCGGAAGCGGCCAATCTGCCGGGCTCGCTGAATGTCTCGGGTATCACCGATCCGGTGGTCGATGCGCTGATCGCCGAGGCGCTCGTCGTCGATACGCGCTCCAAGCTCACCTTCATCTGCCGCTGCATCGACCGCATTCTGCGCGCCGGGCATTATTGGGTGCCGATGTGGAACAAGCCCAACCACCTCGTCGCCTATTGGGACCTCTTCTCGCGTCCGTCGCGCAGCGCCAAATACGACATCGGCGTCCCCTCGACCTGGTGGTACGACACGGAAAAAGCCGCCCGCATCAAGCTTCCGAGCCAGTGAGATGCTCGCCTACATCGCGCGCCGCATTCTGTTGATGATCCCGACGATCTTCGGGATTCTGCTCATCTCTTTCGTGATCGTGCAGTTCGCGCCAGGCGGCCCGGTCGAGCGGATCCTCGCCCAATTGCAGGGGTTGAACACCAGCGCGACCGCGAATTTCGCCGGCGGCGGGGAGGCACGCATGAGCGGCGCCGCGGAGTTCGGCTCCAAATATCGCGGCGCGCAAGGCCTCGATCCGAAATTCATCGCCGAACTCAACAAACAGTTCGGCTTCGATAAGCCGCCTGTCGAACGCTTCCTTCTGATGCTCAAGAATTACCTGCGCTTCGATTTCGGCAAATCTTATTATCGCGACGTGCCGGTCATCGAGCTGATCAAGGAGAAGTTGCCGGTTTCGATCTCGCTCGGCATTTGGATGACGCTTCTCTCCTATTTGATCTCGATTCCGCTCGGCGTCGCCAAGGCGGTGCGCGACGGCTCGCGCTTCGATGTCTGGACTTCTGCCGTCGTGATCGTCGGCTATGCGATTCCGAGCTTTCTGTTTGCCATCTTGCTGATCGTGCTTTTTTGCGGCGGCTCGTTCTGGCAAATCTTTCCGCTGCGCGGCCTGACGTCGGAAAATTTCGCCAGCCTCTCCCTGTTTGGGAAAGCCGAGGACTATCTCTGGCACGTCACGCTGCCGGTCCTCTCCTTGACGCTCGGCGCTTTTGCGACCGTGACTTTTCTCACCAAGAATTCGTTTCTCGACGAGATCCGCAAGCAATACGTGCAGACCGCGCGGATGAAGGGTTTGAGCGAACGCAAGGTGCTTTATGGGCACGTGTTCCGCAATGCGATGATGATCGTCGTCGCCGGATTTCCCGGCGCTTTCATCAATGCCTTCTTCGGCGCCTCGCTGCTGATCGAGACGATCTTCTCGCTCGACGGTCTGGGACTTCTTTCCTATGAGTTGATCGTCGATCGCGACTATCCGGTGGTGTTCGCCAATCTTTACATTTTCGCGCTGCTCGGGCTGGTCGTGAATCTTTTGTCCGACCTCACCTACACCTGGATCGATCCACGCATCGATTTCGAGACGCGGGAGGTCTAAGCTATGATCTTGCCGGCGCTCTCCGGGCAAACTCCGAGCGAGTTCCGCGCTCTGGCGCCGCCGTTGGGACGCCGCGGTCTGGTTCGCCTCACGCCGCTCAACCGCCGCCGGCTTGGCAACTTCCGCCGCAACCGGCGCGGATTTTGGTCGCTGTGGATCTTTCTCTTTTTTTTCGTGCTGTCGCTATTTGCCGAGTTTATCGTCAACGACAAGCCGATCTTCGTCGCCTACAAAGGCGAGTATCTCTTTCCGATCTTTCACAACTATCCGGAAGCGAAATTCGGTGGCTTTCTCGCCCGGACCGATTACCGCGATCCGTTCATCGCCGACGAGATCAACGCGCACGGCTACATGATCTGGCCGCCGATCCATTATTCCTACAACACGATCGAAAGCGCACTGCCGACGCCGGCGCCTTCGCCGCCGACCTGGATGCTGAGCAAAGAACAATGCGAAAGGGCGGCGGCGCGCGTGCTGCCGCGCGGCAAACCGAACCACGGCTGCGCCGATATCGAATGGAATTGGCTCGGCACCGACGATCAGGGCCGCGACGTGGTCGCCCGACTGATCTACGGATTCCGCATCTCGGTTCTCTTCGGGCTGGCGCTTGCCTCGATCTCCTCCGTGGTCGGCGTGGCGGCGGGCGCGATCCAAGGTTATTTCGGCGGCTGGACCGACCTTATGTTCCAGCGTTTAATCGAGATCTGGTCGTCGCTGCCGCACCTCTATCTGCTCATCATTCTTTCCTCGATCATCACGCCGAGCTTCTTCGTCCTGCTCGGCATCCTGCTGCTGTTTTCTTGGGTGAACCTCGTGCATGTGGTGCGCGCCGAATTTCTGCGGGCGCGCAATTTCGAATATGTCATGGCGGCGCTGGCGCTGGGACTTTCGAACCCGCGGATCATGGTCAAGCACGTCTTGCCGAATGCAATGGTCGCGACGCTGACCTTTCTGCCGTTCGTCCTCACCGGCTCGATCACCACGCTCACCGCACTCGATTTCCTCGGCTTCGGCCTGCCGCCGGGCTCGGCCTCGCTCGGCGAGCTTCTGCTGCAAGGCAAGTCCAATCTTCAGGCGCCGTGGCTGGGGCTCACCGGATTCATCGTCCTTGCCGCGATGCTATCGCTGCTCGTATTCATCGGCGAGGCGGTGCGCGACGCTTTCGATCCGCGCAAGACGATCGGATAGGATATGGAGCCTCGCTTACTCGAGGTCCGTGATCTCTCGGTCACCTTCCGCCAGGAGGGACACGATTTCCGCGCCGTCGAGGGCGTCTCGTTCGGCATCAAGGCCGGCCGAACGCTGGCGCTCGTCGGCGAATCGGGATCGGGAAAATCCGTCTCGGCGCTCTCCATCCTGCGGCTCTTGCCGCACGGCGCCGAGCTCGAAGGCGAAGTGCTCTTCAAAGGCGAGGACATTCTCAAATGCCGCGACGCGCAACTGCGTTCGATCCGCGGCAACCAGATCACCATGGTTTTCCAGGAGCCGATGACCTCGCTCAATCCGTTGCACACGATCGAAAGGCAAGTCGGGGAGATCCTCGAAGTTCACGGCGCGCGCAAAGGCCCGAAGCTGAAAAATCATATCGTCGACCTCCTCGGCGAAGTGGGCATTCCCGATCCCGCGCATCGGCTCTCCGCCTTTCCGCATCAGCTCTCCGGCGGACAGCGGCAGCGCGTGATGATCGCCATGGCGCTCGCCAACCGGCCGGATCTCTTCATCGCCGATGAGCCGACCACCGCGCTCGACGTCACCGTGCAGGCGCAGATCTTGACGCTGCTCAAGGATCTGAAAGCGCGCTACGGCATGGCGAT
This sequence comes from uncultured Alphaproteobacteria bacterium, assembly GCA_963697785.1. GTDB lineage: Bacteria > Pseudomonadota > Alphaproteobacteria > Rhizobiales > Beijerinckiaceae > Methylovirgula. The sequence continues at coordinate 688,960 of OY969098.1, forward strand.
GTTGTTCATCACCCATGACCTTACGATCGTCCGCAAGCTTGCCGACGACGTGGCGGTGATGCAGCAAGGCCGCATCGTCGAGATGAACGACGCCGAGGCGCTCTTCAGGGCGCCGCAGCACCCCTATACGAAAGCACTGCTGGCGGCCGAGCCGAAGGGCGCACCGCCGAAGGCGGATTTTAGCTCGCCGGTGATCCTCGAGGCGCACGACGTGCGCGTCCACTTCCCGATCAAACGCGGCTTCCTGCGCCGCACGGTCGGTGCAATCAAGGCGGTCGACGGCATTTCGCTTACCTTGCGGGAAGGGGAGACGATCGGTGTCGTCGGCGAGTCCGGCTCCGGCAAGACGACCCTCGGGCTCGCCCTATTGCGGCTCATCAAGTCGCAAGGGCCGATCGTCTATCTCGGACGGCGGATCGACGGCCTGTCGTTCACGGCGATGCGGCCGTTGCGCCGCGACATGCAGATCGTCTTCCAGGATCCGTACGGATCGCTCTCGCCGCGGCTTTCGGTCGCCGACATTGTTGCCGAGGGCTTGACCGTCCAGAAGAAACTCAATTTCGAAGAGCGGCGCGAGATCGTCGCTCGAGCGCTCGCCGACACCGGCCTCGACCCGGCGGCGATGGACCGCTATCCTCACGAATTCTCGGGCGGCCAGCGCCAGCGCGTCGCGATCGCCCGCGCGATGGTGCTGGAACCAAAGCTGGTCGTCCTCGACGAGCCGACCTCGGCGCTCGACATGTCGGTGCAAGCGCAAATCGTCGATCTCCTCCGCGAGCTGCAAATTCGGCGCAATCTCGCCTATGTTTTCATCAGCCACGATCTCAGGGTGGTGCGCGCTCTCGCCAACGAGATCATCGTCATGCGCCATGGCAAAGTCGTCGAGCAAGGCGCGGCCACGGAGATCTTCGCCCATCCGCGGAGCGAATATACCCGCGCCTTATTCGCGGCGGCTTTTGCCATCGAGGCGAGTGACGCGGTCGCCCAGTAGGCCCGGGCCTCGGCGGCTGCTATTTTCACCACAAGCGTGACAAGTTGGCTATAAACGATGTAACGCCGGGGCGGGCGGCTGCGAAGATTTTTTGAGGGAGCGTGCGCGTCGATCGAGACAGCGAATGGAGTGCCTTGCTACGTGCCGCCAATGCCGGAGATGCCTCGGCCTATCGGCGGTTTTTACAGCAATTGGCGCCCGTGCTGCGCAGTTTCGTGCGCCGCATGCTGGTGCGCGCCGTTGCTCCCGAGGCGGATGCAGAGGATATCGTGCAGGAGATCTTGCTGGCCATTCATACGAAGCGGAACACCTGGATCGAGACGGCACCCGTCGCCCCCTGGGTGTTTACCATTGCGCGTCACAAGACCATCGACGCGCTGCGCCGGCGCGGGCGTCGGATCAACGTGCCGATCGACGATGTCGCCGAGACCTTGGCCTCGGAGGAGGGCGAGCCGAACCTGGTCGGCCTCTTCCTCGACCGCCATCTTGAAACTCTGCCGAGCGTGCAACGCAAGGTGGTCAAAGCAATCGCCGTCAGCGGCAACTCGATTGCCGAAGCGGCGGAGTCACTGGCGATGAGCCGCGGCGCGGTGCGCGTTGCCTTGCATCGCGGCCTTGCCGCACTCGCGGCCCGAACCAGGGGACCCTAAATCGAGATCATGCGAACCGATGATTTGATCCGCGTCCTCACCGCCGATCCGGAACTTGAGGAAACCCCGCTGGCGCTGACCCTCGTCTACGGTCTGCTGCCGGGAATCGTGGTGTCGATTGCGCTCTATGGCGTCCTGCTCGGGCCGCGCCCACATCTCGCCGAGCTTTTTAGCGAGCCGCGAATCCTCTTCAAGATCCTCTATCCGCTGGCGCTTTTCGCCTGCGCCGGGCCGCTGGCTCTGCAGCTGGCGCGTCCAACGGGCGATGCGCGGGCATTGGTTGGGCTGCTGGTTCTGTGGCTACTGGTGCTTGCCGCCGCCGTCGGCATCGAGCTTCTGGTTTTGCCGCCCGATCTCTGGCGGGCGCGGCTCATCGGTCATAACGCGGCGTTCTGCCTGGTGATGATTTCAAGCTTCGCGGCGGCCCCGCTCGTCGGCGCGCTGATCGCGCTGCACCGCGGCGCACCGAAAAACCCAAGTCTCGCCGGTGCCGGCGCCGGACTTCTCGCCGGCGCTTTTGCGGCGAGTCTTTATGCCACGCATTGCCCCGACGATTCGCCGCTGTTCGTGGCGACGTGGTATGTGCTGGCCGTCCTCGTCGTCATGGCGGTCGGGGCGATTGCGGGATCGCGGGCGCTGCGCTGGTGAATGGTGGGCGCGACAGGGATCGAACCTGTGACCCCTACGATGTCAACGTAGTGCTCTCCCGCTGAGCTACGCGCCCGCGCGGCTTTGACACCCGCCGCGAGGATCGGGAGCCTATATCGGCTGCCGAGCGGCGGCGCAAGCCGCGCCTCTCACGCTGCGAGCAGGCGTTGGACCTCGTTGACGAGGTCTTTCAAGTGGAAGGGTTTCGAGAGGATTTTCGCCTGCCGCGGCGCATGATTGTCGGGGTTCAGCGCGACGGCGGCGAAGCCAGTGATGAACATTACCTTGATCTCGGGGTCGATCTCCGTCGCCCGGCGGGCGAGTTCGATCCCGTCCATCTCCGGCATGACGATATCGGTGAGAAGTAGTTCGAACGGCTCTTCGCGCAGGCGGTTATAGGCGGATAATCCATTGTCGAAGGAGGCGACGGAATAACCGGCGTTTTCCAGCGCCTTTGCCAGGAACCGGCGCATATCGTGGTCGTCTTCGGCGAGGAGAATCTTCGGATTTTGCGGGAAGGAGATCTCGGGCGTGTCGGTCATCATGGCCTCGGGAATACCCGCTTATCAGACCTGGGCTAGGTAAAAATCGAGTGAAAATCCAGGATCTTTGCGCTAACCAATCGAGTTGGGGGACGATTCTGGAGCGGACCAAGCGAGTAATGGACAGCGCCGCCTTCTGTTGCCAAACTGCTTTGAACCACCCTCAAGGCCGGGGAGCGGCACCGGCCCGGGAGCACGTTTGATGTCATCCGGCAAATTCGGCATCCGCCAGCCGCCACAGCCGGGGCTGCCGCCCCATGAGCCCGAGCTCGATCCGCCCTTCGATGTGATCGAGGCTGAGAGGCTGGCCTCACCGCTCGTCTTCTCCTCGCCGCATTCCGGCTCCGTCTATCCGCGCCGCTTTCTGGCGAGCGCCCGCCTCGATGCGATGACCTTGCGTCGCTCGGAGGATGCCTACGTCGACGAATTGTTCGCCGGCGCCGTGGCCCGCGGCGCGCCGTTGGTTCGCGCCCGCTTTCCCCGCGCCTATCTCGACTTGAACCGCGAAGCCTACGAGCTCGATCCGCGGATGTTCGAAGGTCGCTTGCCGAGCTTCGCCAACACCCGTTCGATTCGGGTCGCAGGCGGTCTCGGCACGATCGCGCGAGTCGTCGGCGATTCGCAGGAGATCTACGCGGAGCGCCTCAAGGTCGACGAAGTGCTGGCGCGGATCGAGAAACTTTATAAGCCCTACCACCGCACTCTGCAGAGCTTGCTCGGGCGCGCCCGCCAGAGCTTCGGTCTGGCGGTTCTCATCGACTGCCATTCTATGCCGTCGGTTTCGACGCTGCCTTTGCCGGAAAGCGCCGATCGAAAGATCAAGGCCGACTTCGTTCTTGGCGACCGCTATGGAACGAGCGCGGCGGTCGAGTTTGTCGATTGCGTCGAAAACGAGCTGCGCCGTCTCGGCTATTCCGTCTTGCGCAATAAGCCGTATGCGGGCGGCTTCATCACCGAACACTACGGCGACCCGCCGAGCCATTTGCACGCAATGCAGATCGAGGTGAACCGCGCGCTCTATATGGACGAGAAGAGCTTGGCGAAAGCGGAGCGCTTCGGGCGCATCGCCGCCGACCTCTCCGAAGTCGTCGGAACGCTCGCGCAGCGGATCTCTACACGCTATGGTGGCGAGCGCGCCGCCGCCGAGTGATCGAAATTTCGGTTGCAGAAAATAAAGAGGCCGCTTGCGAGAATGCGGCGGCCGCAAAATAAAGAGGCCGCTTGCGAAAACGCAAGCGGCCCAAGTCTAGGGAGGAAACGCCCAAGGAGGGCATCGGCGACAACCGGGTTGTCGCACTGCAATAATATGCACGTGCATCGCACAAAACGCAAGTCCTACTGACCTATTCTCCACGATCTGCGTCGGCGAGCCGCATCTTTTTCGCTAGGGTGTTGTTCTTGAACGCTCTTCGTTCTTCTAACCATAGCCCTGGCTTGTGGAAAGGAGCAGATTGATCGTGCTTGCAAGATTTTCTCGATCAGCGTTCGCGGCGATCACGTCTTTGTGGCGCTTCGCAGCAGTAGCATGACGGCCGTAGATTTTACCGCCTTCATCGAAGAGCTCGCCGACCTCGCCGGGCGCACCGTTCTGCCCTTCTTTCGCACCGCCATCGGGGCGGAGGATAAGAGCCGCGGCGGCGTCTTCGATCCGGTGACCGAAGCCGACCGCGCCGCCGAAGCCGCGATGCGCCGCCGCATCGGCGAGACGTTCAGGCAGCACGGCATCATCGGCGAGGAGTTCGGCGAGGAGCGTCCGGACGCCGAATATGTCTGGGTAATCGATCCGATCGACGGAACGAAGAGCTTTATTGCCGGCATTCCTACTTGGGGTTGTCTGATCGGCCTCATCCACAACGGCCGGCCGATTTACGGCCTGATGGCGCAGCCCTTCACGCGCGAAATCTTCTTCGGCGATGGCAAAGCGGCAAGTTGGCGCGGGCCCGGCCGCGATCACGCGATCATTCAACGCAAGCTGCGAACGCGCGCCTGCGCCTCGCTCTCCCGCGCGACGTTGATGACGACCTCACCGCTTCTCTATGCGCCGGACGCGCTGGCGTCCTTTCGCCGCGTCGAGCAAACGGTACGGCTTTCACGCTACGGCTGCGATTGCTATGCCTTCGCGATGCTCGCGGCGGGGCATGTCGATTGCGTCATCGAATTGGGCGTGAAGACCTACGATGTCGCGCCGTTGATCCCGATCGTCCAGGGCGCCGGCGGAATATTCACCACATGGAACGGCGCCGACGCGGCGCGCGGCGGCAACGTCATCGCCGCGGGCGATCCGCGCATCCATGCCGCGGCGTTGAAACTGCTCGCCGAGGCTTAGGATGCCGCGGCCGAAGCCCGCCGCCAGAAGCGCCGCGCGCTGCGCCGCGGCGCCTGCATCGACGTGAGCGACATTGCGAGCTGGTCCTGCGCGCCGGGAATGAACGCATCGAACGCAGCCCAAAACTGGGCGCGAAAATGATCGCTCTCCATCAGGATGTCATGACGCGCATAGGGCAGGGTGATGAACCTGCCTGCCTTCAGGCGGCCTGCAAAACGTTCAATCGTGGAAGTTGAGACGACGCGATCCGCGCCTGCCGCGATGACCAAAATCGGCGTCAGCGTGCGGCGCGGATAATCCGCATCTTCGAACTGCCGCATCAGCCGAAAGGCGGCGTTCGTCCAGCTGATCGTTGGGTCGCCGACGCCAAGCTCGGGCGCGGCTTTCAAGATCGCCGCGGTGCGCGCGTGCCGTACCGGATCGGATGTTAAGACGGTCTCGGCGAAAGATTGAAGGAAGACCGGTCGGCCGCGGCCGCCGGGGACGAAGGCGCCGCCGAAGCCGACGATGTCGAGCCCTTCGATGAGGATCCGCGCTCCGGTTTTGAGCGGCAAACGATACACCTCGATCATCGGCGAAGTGACGACGATCCGCGCAAATGGTGAGCTGCCGACGCGCGCCTGTTGGATGAGAATTGCCGCCGCCATGCAATGGCCGAGCGCAAACCAGGGTCGCGGGCAAAGCGCTTCCAGGACTTGTTCACGCAGCGCGGCAAGATCGCGTTCGTAAATCTCAAAATCGTCGATATGGCCTTTTCGCCGGTTGCGGAGCTGACGTTCCGAAAGACCTTGGCCGCGCCAATCCAAAGCCACCACGGCAAAGTCGCGGGCCAGCAGTTCGCTGATCGTCTCGAAATATTTCTCGATGAATTCGGCGCGGCCGGGAAGAACCACGACCGTGCCGCGCGGCTCGGCGCCTCCGGCCCAGCGCACGGCGCGCAACTCGGCGCCGTCGCGGGTGGTGAGTTCGATGAGGACGGCGCCCTCGGGAACGGGGTTCTCCGGTATCGCGACGAGTTCCATGCACTAAGCCTAGCCGGGATGCTCTCCGGCTACCTAGGCGTTTTCGCCGGCGCGTTCCAGCACCCTTACGCCAGTGCGGCGCGCGGCCCCTTGCGGGCGGCAAATTCGCCACCCACATGAAAATTGCGTGGGCCGGACGGACACGCACAGACCCGAGGCAGGCCAGGGCAAAACGCCGGCCCTCCTCGCATTCGCTTCTATGGAGGATGAAAATGCGTCAATTAGATCTTTCCCCCCTGTACCGATCCACGGTCGGCTTCGATCGCCTGTTGAACCTCGTGGATCAAGCCGCTGGATTCGAAGCTCTGCCGTCCTATCCGCCGTACAATATCGAACGCACGGCGGAGGACGCCTATCGAATCACGATCGCGGTCGCCGGCTTTGCCGAGAAGGAGCTGTCGATCGAAACGCGAGAGAGCAGCGTAATCATCCGCGGCTCGAAGGGAGCGCGCACGGAGCCGGAAGGCGGCGAGCGCGAAGTTCTCTACCAGGGAATTGCGGCACGCGCTTTCGAGCGTCGGTTCCAGCTTGCCGACCATGTGTATGTGAAGGGCGCGAGCCTTGAGAACGGGCTCCTGCACGTCGACCTCGTCCGCGAACTTCCCGAGGCGCAGAGGCCGCGCCAAGTTCCGATCACCCGGCCGGCGCCGAAGGTAGTCGAAGGCGAAGCCAAAGCCGCCGCCTGATCTTGCAGCGGAACATGGCCGGGCGATCCGGCCCAATCGGGGCGTCGTCCGCGGCGCCCCTTTTATTGCGCCGTGCGAAGCGGCGGTTTCTTATCGATGCTCTCGTCCGGCACCGATTTCGACGGCGTCTCGGGTTTGGCCTGCGCTTCGCCTGTATCCCCGGCGAGCTTCGGCTTCCTGGGAAGAACGGCCAATTTCGTATTCTCGACGATGTTGCCGCGATAGGCATCGAAGACGAGCCGGTGCGTCAGCCCGTGCGCGTCCTCGGCTTCGGCGAGGTAGATGCGGTCCTTGCGGCGCGGCACCGCGATCAGATGGAAGCCGAGTGCCGCGACCCGGCGGCGGATCTCGGCTAGCGGCATCACCCCATAGGCCTCATCCGCTCGGATCGAAGGCGGCGGCGCCATCTCCCCCGCCGCGATCCGCCCCGGCGGCATCGGCGGCGGATAGCCATCATAATAGGGGTAGCTCCACGGCGCATACTGCGCCTCGGCTGTCGGCATCGGCAATAGCGCGATGCCGAGGAAGGCTGAAAGGAGCACCAATCCCGTCCGCCAACGGATCGCCTTATCTTCGGAGCTCATACGTCTCTCCGTTCTGGCTTTGGCGCTGCTGCGCCAGAGTTAGCCTCGTCAAGGAATTCGGCGAAAGTCGGCAGGTATTGCGGCGGGGATGGGATGGCACTCTGGGCTTTGGACCAGGCGCCGGTCCCGCGGGACGCCCCAATCGAGGTGGACCGGGTTTTGCTTCGACCGCAGAGAAGAAGCGCCACGGAAGCTGCGCGCGGGCCGCGTGTGAAGGCAGGCGCGTCCTGGCGGCGAAGCCCTCGTTTGAATTCCGCCCAGAGGCGTTCAATTGAGGGCCGGAGGTCGGCGGCAATGCCTTGTAATTTTCCGGAGATTTGCAATATTAAATGGGCGGTGATAGGACAGCTTTGCTGACCTATTTGGATCGGCGGACCTGCGCCGCGTCGGTTCGCGGCGAACCGATCCATTCATTGCATCTCCGATAAGAGGCACAAGGCCCGCCGCGGCGGGTTTGGGGACGGGCATGACAGCGGCTTCGAAGCATAGAGAGAAAACCTGGGAAGTGCGGCGCGGCCCGGTCGGTCGCGATCCGGGCCTGCCGCCCGAGCAGGGGCTCTATGCGCCGCAGAACGAACATGATTCCTGCGGCGTCGGCTTTATCGTCGATATGCACAATCGCAAGTCGCACGATATCATCGCCAAAGGGCTCGAAATTCTCATCAATCTCGACCATCGCGGTGCCGTCGGGGCCGATCCGAAAGCGGGCGACGGCTGCGGCATTCTGGTGCAGATCCCGCACCGTTTCTTTGCCGCCGGAGCCGCGGCGCTGGGTTTTACTCTGCCCGAGCCGGGCGAATATGCGATCGGCCCGGTGTTCCTGCCGCGCGACCCCGAAGGCCGCGGCATCGTCATGGCGCTCATCGAAAAGGCCGTCGCCGACGAGGGCCAAATCTTCCTCGGTTGGCGCGACGTGCCGGTGGAGAACGGTGGGCTTGGCGAAAGCGTCAAGCCGACCGAGCCGGTGATCAAGCAATTCTTCGTCCAGCGCGGCGCCAACGGCGGCAAACCGAGCGCCGACCACGACGTTTTCGAGCGCCGGCTGTTCATCCTTCGCAAGGCAATCTCGAACGGCGTCTACGCGCTGCACGATCCGCGGACCGCCGAATTCTATCCGGTTTCGCTCTCCTCGCGCACCATCGTCTATAAAGGCATGCTGCTCGCAACCCAGCTCGGCGATTATTTCAAGGACCTGCGGCATCCGCTCTTCGAGTCGGCGCTTGCTTTGGTGCACCAGCGGTTTTCCACCAACACGTTCCCGACCTGGTCGCTCGCCCATCCGTATCGGATGGTCGCCCACAACGGCGAGATCAACACGCTACGCGGCAACGTCAACTGGATGGCGGCGCGGCAGGCCTCGGTTGCCTCGGAACTGTTCGGCAACGACATCAAGAAGCTTTGGCCGATCTCCTACGAAGGCCAATCGGATACCGCCTGTTTCGATAACGCGCTCGAATTCCTCGTCCAGGGCGGCTATTCGCTCGCCCATGCGATGATGATGCTGATCCCCGAGGCGTGGGCCGGCAATCCGCTGATGGACGAGGATCGGCGCGCCTTTTACGAATATCACGCCGCGCTGATGGAGCCGTGGGACGGTCCCGCCGCCGTCGCCTTCACCGATGGCCGGCAGATCGGCGCGACCCTCGACCGCAACGGCCTGCGCCCGGCGCGCTATGTCGTCACCGACGACGGATTGGTGGTCATGGCCTCGGAAGTCGGCGTTCTGCCGATTCCGGAAGAGAAGATCGTCACCAAATGGCGCTTGCAACCCGGCAAGATGCTGCTTGTCGATCTCGAAGAAGGGCGCATCGTTTCCGACGACGAGATCAAGGCGCAGCTCGCCCGAATGAATCCTTATGGCGAGTGGCTCAGGCGCAGCCAGATCAAGCTTGAAGAGCTCACTCCCGTGGCGCCGCGCACGACGCGCGGCGACGTCTCGCTGCTCGATCGCCAGCAGGCCTTCGGCTATACGCAAGAGGACGTGAACCTGCTGATGGAGCCGATGGCTGCCACCGGGCAGGAGGCGGTAGGCTCGATGGGCAACGACACGCCGATCTCGGCGCTGTCGTCGAAGTCGAAGCTCCTCTACACCTATTTCAAACAGAATTTCGCGCAGGTAACGAACCCACCGATCGATCCGATCCGCGAGGAACTCGTCATGAGCCTCGTCTCGTTCATCGGGCCGCGCCCCAACATTTTCGACCACGCCGGCAACGCCAAACGCAAGCGGCTCGAAGTCAAACAGCCGATCCTGACCAACGGCGATCTGGAGAAAATCCGCGCCATCGGCATGGTTGAGGATACGTTCGATACGCGCACCCTCGACATCACCTATCCAGCCGACGCCGGCGCCGAGGGCATGGGCGAGGCGCTCACGCGACTCTGCAGCCGCGCCGAGCAGGCCGTGCATAGCGGCTATACGATCATCATCCTCTCCGACCGTCTCGTCGGGCCGGACCGGATTCCCATTCCTTCGTTGCTCGCCACGGCGGCCGTACATCATCACCTGATCCGCAAGGGACTGCGCACCTCGGTCGGTCTGGTCATCGAGACGGGCGAGGCGCGCGAGGTGCACCATTTCGCGCTGCTCGCCGGCTACGGGGCCGAGGCGATCAATCCTTACCTTGCGTTCGAGACATTGAGCGGGATCGCCGACGATTTCCCGGAAGAAGTGGACGCGCACGAAGCCGTCAAGCGCTACATCAAGTCGATCGATAAAGGCCTGCTCAAGGTCATGTCGAAGATGGGCATCTCGACCTATCAGTCGTATTGCGGCGCGCAGATCTTCGACGCCGTCGGCCTCGCCGAGGAGTTCGTCAACCGCTATTTCACCGGCACGGCCTCGCGAATCGGCGGCATCGGGCTTGCCGAGGTCGCCGAAGAAACCTTGCGCCGGCACAGAAACGCATTCGGCGACGCGCCGATCTATCGCAACGCGCTCGACGTCGGCGGCGATTACGCATTCCGCATTCGCGGCGAGGCGCATTGCTGGACGCCGCAATCCGTGTCGCTGCTTCAGCACGCGGTGCGCGGCAATGCGCAGGACAAATACCGCGCCTACGCGGCGCTCCTTAACGATCAGGAGCCGCATCCGCTCAATATCCGCGGTCTCTTCCGCGTCAAGACCGCGGAAGAGGACGGCAGACAGCCCGTGCCGCTCGATGAAGTCGAGCCGGCGGCTTTGATCGTGCGCCGCTTCGCGACGGGCGCCATGTCCTTCGGCTCGATCTCGCGCGAGGCGCACACCACGCTTGCCATCGCCATGAACCGCATCGGCGGCAAATCGAATACCGGCGAGGGCGGCGAGGAATTGGACCGCTTCAAGCCGTTGCCGAACGGCGATTCGATGCGTTCGGCGATCAAGCAAGTGGCATCGGGGCGGTTCGGCGTCACGGCGGAATATCTCGTCAATTCCGACATGATGCAGATCAAGATGGCGCAGGGCGCCAAGCCCGGCGAGGGCGGCCAGTTGCCCGGCCACAAGGTCGACGCGGTGATCGCCAAGGTGCGTCACTCGACGCAGGGCGTGGGCTTGATCTCGCCGCCGCCGCATCACGACATCTATTCGATCGAAGATTTGAAACAGCTCATCTTCGACTTGAAGAACGTCAATCCGCGCGGCGGCGTGTCGGTCAAACTCGTCTCCGAGGTCGGAGTCGGCACGGTCGCGGCCGGCGTTTCCAAGGCGAAGGCCGACCATGTGACGATCTCGGGGTTTGAGGGCGGCACCGGCGCTTCGCCGCTAACCTCGATCAAACATGCCGGCAGCCCGTGGGAGATCGGGCTTGCGGAAACGCATCAGACGCTCGTTTTGAACCGCCTGCGTTCGCGCATCGCCGTGCAGGTCGATGGCGGGGTCAGGACCGGGCGCGACGTGGTCGTAGGCGCCTTGCTCGGCGCCGACGAATTTGGCTTTTCAACCGCGCCGCTGATCGCCGCGGGCTGCATCATGATGCGCAAATGCCACTTGAACACTTGTCCCGTGGGCGTTGCGACGCAGGATCCGGTGCTGCGCAAGCGCTTCGTCGGGCAGCCTGAGCACGTCATCAACTTCTTCTTCTTCGTCGCCGAGGAAGTGCGCGAATGGATGGCGAAGCTCGGCTACCGCAGCTTCAACGAAATGATCGGGCAGATGCAGATGCTCGACAAAGAACGGCTGGTCGAACATTGGAAGGCGCGGGGTCTCGATTTCTCCAAACTTTTCCATAAGCCGCGCGCGGAGGACGCTCGGGCGATCTACAATTCGACCCGGCAGGACCACGGGCTCGACAACGTCCTCGATCGGCGGCTGATCGCCGAATCCGAGGCGGCGATCGCTCGCGGTGCCAAACTGCGGATCGAATCGAAGATCCGCAATTCCGACCGCGCCACGGGCGCCATGCTGTCGGGCGAGATCGCCCGTCTCTATGGCCATGTCGGGCTTCCCGCCGAGACGATCCACGTGCGCTTTACGGGCACGGCGGGACAGAGCTTTGGCGCTTGGCTCGCGCATGGCGTGACGCTCGAACTCGAAGGTCAGGCCAACGACTACGTCGGCAAAGGACTTTCGGGCGGATGCCTCATTATCTACCCGCCCGCCAACGCGCGCATCGTGGCGGAGGACTCGATCATCGTCGGCAATACGGTTCTCTACGGCGCGATCGCCGGCGAATGCTATTTCCGCGGCGTCGCCGGCGAACGTTTCGCGGTGCGCAACTCCGGCGCCATCGCCGTCGTCGAAGGCACCGGCGATCATGGCTGCGAATATATGACCGGCGGCATCGTGGTGGTGATCGGCAAGACCGGCCGCAACTTCGCCGCCGGCATGTCGGGCGGCATCGCCTATGTGCTCGACGAGGACGGCAGCTTTGCCGAGCGCTGCAATCTCGCGATGGTCGAACTCGAACCCGTCGCCGAAGAAGAAGAGCTGATGCAGAAGAGCTATCACCAGGGCGGCGATCTCGACTTCCATGGCCGCGTCGATGTGATGGGCGACATGACCCGCTACGACGCCGAGCGTCTCCACCAGCTCATCGCCAACCATGCGGCCTACACGGGATCGACACGGGCGCGCGCGATCCTCGAGTGCTGGGACGAATATAAAGGCAAGTTCCGCAAAGTGATGCCGGTCGAATATCGCCGCGCGCTCGCCGAACTCATGGCGCGCGAGGACGAGACGCCGCTTCTCGCCGCTGCCGGCGAATAAATTCGACGTTGTACGAACCCTCTCCCTGTGGGAGAGGGTGGTCGGCGGAGACGACCGGGTGGGGGTTACAATGGTGCGAGGTTCGGCACGATCGTAACCCCTCATCCGCCCCGCTCCCGCCGGGCACCTTCTCCCACAGGGAGAAGGCTGCGCGCCCACCTTTAGTCGGGACTTACATGGGAAAAGTAACAGGCTTCCTGGAGATCGATCGGCGCGACCGGCGCTATGTGCCGGCCTCCGACCGCATCCGCCACTACAAAGAATTCATGATCCCGCTGTCAGAGGAAGCGACGCGGGACCAGGCGGCGCGCTGCATGACCTGCGGCATTCCGTATTGTCACAACGGTTGCCCGGTCAACAACCAAATCCCCGATTGGAACGATCTCGTCTACCGAGCCGATTGGGAAGAAGCCTCGCGCAATCTTCACTCGACCAACAATTTCCCGGAGTTTACCGGACGCATCTGCCCGGCGCCGTGCGAGGCAGCCTGCACGTTGAACCTCATCGAGAGTCCGGTGACGATCAAGACGATCGAATGCGCCATTGCCGACCGCGCCTTGGCGAGCGGCTGGGTGAAGCCAGAGCCGCCGGAGCGGCACACCGGCAATCGCGTGGCCGTCGTCGGCTCCGGACCTTCCGGACTTGCTTGCGCGCAGCAACTCGCCCGCGCCGGCCACGAGGTGCACGTCTTCGAAAAGAACCTGAAGCCGGGCGGCCTGCTGCGCTACGGCATCCCCGACTTCAAGATGGAGAAACATCTGATCGACCGCCGCGTCCTGCAGATGGAGGGCGAAGGCGTGACCTTCCACGGTGGCGTCAACGTCGGCGTTGACCGCGATCCCGCCGAGCTTGTCGAAGAGTTCGACGCCGTGGTGCTCGCCGGCGGCGCCGAAAAGCCGCGCGATCTGCCGATCCCGGGCGGCGACCTTGCCGGGATTCATTTCGCCATGGATTTCCTGCCGCAGCAGAACCGCCGGATCAGCAAAGAGCCGTTCGAGACCAATCTACCGATCCTTGCCGGCGGCAAACACGTCATCGTCATCGGCGGCGGCGACACCGGCTCGGATTGCATCGGCACGTCGGTGCGCCAGGGGGCGGTGAGCATTCTGCAGCTCGAAATTATGCCGATGCCGCCGGAGCACGAAGACAAACTTCTAACCTGGCCGGACTGGCCGATGAAGCTGCGCACCTCATCGAGTCACGAGGAGGGGGTAAAGCGCGACTTCAGTGTGCTTACCAAAGAATTCCGCGGCGAAAACGGCGCCGTGAAACAGCTCGTCTGCGTGCGCCTCGATGACAAGATGAAAGAGATCCCCGACAGCGCCTTCGCGATCGAAGCCGATCTCGTGCTGCTCGCCATGGGCTTTGTGTCGCCGCTGCACGAAGGGCTGCTCGATCGGCTCGGTGTCGCCTACGATGCGCGTGGCAATGTCGCCGCCGACACGCTGCGGTACCAATCCTCGCTGCCCAAGGTCTTCGCCTGCGGCGACATGCGGCGCGGCCAATCGCTGGTCGTCTGGGCGATCCGCGAGGGAAGACAAGCGGCGCAGGCGGTCGATACGTTCCTCATGGGCGAGAGCCTGCTGCCGAGATGACCCTGTGGGAGAGGGTGGTCGGCGGAGCCGACCGGGTGAGGGTTGCGCCACGTGATTGGATCACCGATATCGCGATCGCACAGATCGCGGAAACGCTGAATGGATGAGGAATCGCGACCCCTCATCCGCCCGGCTCCGCGGGGCACCTTCTCCCGCAATGGGAGAAGGACTCGCGTCCGTCGCCTATGGAAATTCTCTAGTCGCCCCGGGGCCGGATGGCTGTGCCGGACCGTGTAGCGAGGTTACCTCGTCTCCTCCATGCGCACCATGATCTCGGCGGTCTCCTCTGCGGGCAGCGCAGAGCGCAGTGCCAGCGCGATCACGATCAGGCTCCAGACGGCGACGGCGGCAACGCCGGGCCAAAATCCGAGCACGCCGAAGCCGCCGCCGATGGTACCCGACGCAGAGAGCAACCACATGCCGCCGAACCAGGGCAGCAGCCAGGCGATGTAGCGCCAGCCGAATTCTTCGGCAGGCTTCTTCGCGATAAAATGATAGTAGATGGCGTAGAGCACGAAGCCGCCGCCGACCAGCAAGAACAGGAAGGTGTTCACCGTGAAGCCGGTCCAATAGATAATCCAGTTGCTGCAAACGAAGGCGATCGGCGCGATGATCTCCGCTCCCCATAGCCGGAACGGTCGCCGCAGCGTCGGCTGGCTGCGGCGCAGCACCAAAAGAACGATCGGTCCAAGCCCATAGGTGAGCACCGTGATCGAAGTGATGTAGTTCACCATCAATTGCCAGGCTGGGAACGGCAGCAGGAACAATATGCCGACGATCCACATCACCAGCACCGCGAGCCATGGGGCTTTTGCGGCGTTCAAGGCCGTCAGCCAACGCGGGCCGGCATGCATCTCGCCGACGGCGAATAGAATGCGCGAGCCGCCGGTCAAATACATAAAGCCGGTGCCCCCCGGCGAAATGTAAGCGTCGATATAGAGAAGCGTCGCCAACCAGCCGAGGCCGAGCGTCGCGGCGAGACCTGCGAAGGGTCCTGCCTGCCCTGTGAAGCTCAGATGCGCCCAGCCATGCGCCATGTCGGCGGGACGCAGCGCCATCAGGAACGCTACTTGCAGCAGGATATAGATGAACGCCGAAATCAGCACCGATCCGATGACGGCGATCGGGATGTGGCGGCTGGGATTGGAGCTCTCGCCGCCGAGGTCGATCGCCGTGCGGAAGCCCAAATAGCTGAACACGATGCCCGCCTCGGGCAATGCGGTGAAGATGCCGGAGATCTGATAGCTGTTCTTGTCGGCGTTCCACACATCCCAGTGCGAGCTCGCCGCAATCAACACGAAGACGGTCAGCACCGGCACCGCGATCTTCCACCAGGTAATGACCGAGTTGAAGCGCAGCAGCGTGCGCACCGCAAGCAGATTGACGAGCGCGAACAGGCCAAGCAGCAACGCGCACGCCACGAACCCGGTCGGTGTCAAGAGACCGTTCTGCGGCCGCAGGAAATAGGGGAGGTAATTATTGGCATAGGTAAGGACCGCCTCGGCTTCGACGGCGGGAATCGGGACGTAGGCCAAAAATAGCATCCAGCCCCAGATACGTCCCAAGCCTTCGCCATGACTCGCATGGCTCATATGTACGAGCGCGCCGCTGCGCGGGAAGAGCGCCGCCAGCTCGGCAAAGCAAAGCGCGATGAGCATGATGATCACCGCGCCGATCACCCAGCTCCAGATGCTCAGCGGGCCCGCGATCTTCGAGGCATGATAAGCGCCGAACAGCCAGCCCGAGCCGATCATGCTGGTCGTGCTGGCGAACAGCAGGCCGATCATGCGGGCCTCGCGGCGCAGCTTGCCGGAAGCAGCTAACCCAGCGGGATCGGCCATGATCTTTCTGTGCCCCTCGTTCGGTTTATGGCTTTCCGGCAGTGCATCAAAGCAAGCTTTGTTCCCTCCGGCCGAGCCGTTCCGGGAAGGCCGCCGCCAGCGCCTTGCGCTCGGCCTTTATCACACCGCGTTCCGTGATGAGGCCGGTGACGAGCCGCGCCGGCGTCACGTCGAAGCCGGGATTTGCAGCGCCGCTTCCTTTCGGCGTCAGCCGCACGCGCGCGATGCGTCCGTCCTCGGTGAGGCCGCTGATCTCGGTGACTTCGCTTGTGGCGCGCTCCTCGATGGGGATTTCTTTGATGCCATCGGTCAGCGAGAAATCGATCGAGGGCGAAGGCGCCGCGACGTAAAAGGGAACGCCGTTGTCCTGCGCGGCGAGCGCCTTCAAATACGTGCCGATCTTGTTGCAGACGTCGCCCGTGGCGGTGGTGCGGTCGGTACCGACGATGACGAGGTCGATGCCGCCGTGCTGCATGATGTGGCCGCCGGCATTATCGACGATCACCTGATGCGGAATTTCCTCCTGCAAAAACTCCCAAGCGGTGAGCGATGCGCCCTGATTGCGCGGCCGCGTCTCGTCGACGAAGACGTGGAGCGCGACGCCGGCTGCGTGCGCCTTGTAGATCGGCGCAGTGGCAGTACCCCAATCGACAGTCGCAAGCCAGCCGGCGTTGCAATGGGTGAGAATGTTCACCGCGCCTTGTTTGGCCGCGGCGATCTTGCGGATCAGCTGGAAACCGTGATCGCCGATCGCGGCGCAGAGTGCGACGTCGGCCGCGGCGAGCTCGGCGGCGCGGGCCATCGCGGCGGCGGGACGGGCGGCGGGCGGGAGCGGCAGCAAATGTTCTTGCATCGTGGCAAGCGCCCAACGCAAGTTGACGGCGGTCGGGCGGGTGGCGGCGAGGGTGGCCGACGCCGCCTCGATCCCCGCATCCGATGGGTCGGCGCGCATGGCAAGTGCGAGGCCGTAGGCGGCGGCAATGCCGATGAGCGGCGCGCCGCGTACCTTCATCTCCTTGATCGCAGCCACGGCGTCGGCGAGGGTTTCGAGCGTTGCGAGGACGAATTCGTGGGGCAGGCGGGTCTGATCGATGATCACGACCTTGCCATGCTCCTGCCAAATCGTGCGGTATTCTCTGCCGTTGACGCGCATACATGATCCTTGATCGGTCGCGGCCGGACACACGAACGTGAAATCCTCCGCGTCGCAACCGCCTCCAAATGAACCGCGAAAAGCCGTCACCTTAACAAGGTTTTAACGAAATCCGATGCAGTCTCTAACTTCTTGTTAACTCGTTCGGAAGGGCTCCGCCATGGATCTGGGACCGAAGGTCGAACCAAGCTTTGATGCAGCCAAGCCCGAAGCGGCCAACGAAGCCACGCCGGCCGCGCGGCTGCAAGATGTCGCGGCGTCCGGGCCTGCGGATCTCCAGGATAAAAGGCGCGATTCCGAAAAGCCGAAGGAAAGCGCCGCCCCGAAAGCCCCGCCCATTCCGAGTTCTGCGCTGGTCATTCTGCCGCCTTCGCAGGCGCGGTTCGAGGCCAAAACGGACGCGGCTGCAAAACAGGGCAGGGGCAAGCGCAAATGGCTCCGCACCACGTCGCAGGCCGCTTTGCTCTTGATCCTTTGCGGCGCCTCCTTCGCGGCGGGCGGCCGTTACTTCGGTTCTATTCCAGTGATCGGACACGCTGTCGATCCTGCGGCCGCCTCCTGGCAGGCGGTCAAGAACGACGATACCCACACCACGATCGCAACACTCGGCGCCGAGATGCAGCAGATCGAAGCGCGCCTCAATTCATTGCACGCCGCGCAAGCGCCGGACGACATCGTTGCGCTCAAAAGGAGCGTCGATGGATTGAAGGCGAGTCTCGATGCGGAAAAGACCGCGGCGAATGCCTCGATCGCGCAGCTCTCGGCGAAGCTCGATCAATTTACGCGTGGCGAGCCGAGGCTTACCCAAACTTCGCTCGAAAAGACCGAGCGGATCGAAAGCACCAATCCCAAAGCCATTCAGGCGACTTTGGACAGGGCGGCGCATGCCGGCAGGAGCACACCGATGACCACGGCTTCGCTGCCCGCAGGCGCCGAGCCGCAGAGTGCGATGACGGAAGTCAAACCCCAGCCGCGGTTGCTGACCAACTGGGTGGTGCGCGACGTCTATGACGGCATCGCGCTCGTCGAAGGTCCGGAAGGGGCGCTCGAAGTCATGCCGGGCGACACGATCCCCGGTGCCGGCACGGTAAGATCGATCGAACGGCGTGGCGGGGGCTGGATCGTGCTGACGAGCCGCGGATTGGTGGACTACGCCGGCGATTGATTGGCAGTCCGCTTGCGCACGCTCGCGGGAAGTCGAGGCGCGCTGCCTCTCTTTCGCGGGGGAGCCCGCCCGTAACTCACTTCACGTGCTTCGGCAGGAAATAGGCGAGCAGCCCTATCGCCGGCAGGAAGGCGGTCACGTGGTAGACCGTCTCGATGCTGGTCATATCGGCCAATTGGCCGAGCACCGCGGCGCCAAGTCCTGCCATTCCGAAGGCGAAGCCGAAGAACAATCCGGCGACGGTGCCGACCCGGCCGGGCATCAATTCCTGCGCATAGACGATCATTGCCGAGAACGCTGAGGACAAGACGAAGCCGATGATGAAGACGAGCACGCCGGTCGCCGGCAGATTGGCGAACGGCAATGCGAGCGTGAACGGCAGCACGCCCAAGATCGACCCCCAGATCACGTAACGCCGCCCGATCCGGTCGCCGAGCGGGCCGCCGAAGAACGTGCCGAGCGCCGAGGCCGCGAGAAAAATGAACAGAAAAATCTGCGCCGTCGGCACCGAGACGCCGAATTTATCGATTAGGTAGAAGGTGAAATAGCTGTTGAGGCTCGCCAGATAGACGAACTTCGAAAAGACGAGCGCGAGCAGGATCAGGATCGTGGTCGCGACGTGTTTGCGCGTCAGCCCGTGCGCGGCGGCCGGCCGGCGGGCGCGCGGATGTTTTCCGGCAATCTGCGCCGCGTACCAATTGCTGATGCCAATGAGCAGACCGATGCCGATGAGCGGTACGAGCGACAGCCAGGCGATCGCCCGCTGTCCATGCGGCACGATGATGAAAGCGGCGAGCAGCGGGCCGGTCGCGGCGCCCGTATTGCCGCCGACCTGAAAGAGTGCTTGCGCCATTCCATGCCGCCCACCCGCCGCCATGCGCGCGACGCGCGAGGCCTCCGGATGAAACACCGAGGAGCCGATGCCGACCAACGCGGCGGCGAGAACGATGAGACTGAAGTGATTGGCGACCGACAGCAGCAGGAGACCAAGCAACGTGGCACCCATGCCGATCGGCAGCGAATAGGGCCGCGGGTGCCGGTCGGTCGAGAGCCCGACGAGCGGCTGCAGCAGCG
Organism: uncultured Alphaproteobacteria bacterium; assembly: GCA_963697785.1. Taxonomy (GTDB): domain Bacteria; phylum Pseudomonadota; class Alphaproteobacteria; order Rhizobiales; family Beijerinckiaceae; genus Methylovirgula. The sequence goes on from OY969098.1 coordinate 708,422, forward strand.
AGGCGGTGATCTGGAAGGCCAGCGTAATGATGCCGATCTCGCCGAAGTTGAGATGGAAGGATTCGCGGATGATCGGGTAGATCGCCGGCAGCAGCGATTGTACCGTATCGTTCATCAGATGCGAGACGGCGAGCGCCAGGAGAACGGCGAAAAGAGTGGTCTCGCCCGGCCCTGCGACGGACCCGGCTTCGGCATTGGCGTCCATGGTCGATGATGCCGTGGTGGTTAATGGTACCGCCACCCCGGTTCGAACGGGGGACCTCTAGATCCACAATCTAGCGCTCTAACCAGCTGAGCTATGGCGGCGTTAAACTGGGAGCGAAATTAGGGGGGTATTACAGCGATTGCAAGGTTTTGGGCTGCTGTCGAGCGGCGTAAACTGCGCTCACACGCAATGATTCCGCGGTTTTCCGCGGTGCGCCCATTAAGGATGATTTCGAGCAATCCGGGAGCGCGACAAGTGCCGTGTGGACCGCGACTTCGACTATCATTAGGCTTTCGTTAAGGCTATCCGTGGCGGCGGAGGGGGCCTGGCGATTCGATTTCAGCGAGCCTCTGCCGCGATGAAGGCCTATTCCTGCGAGCCGGGCATCAGCCCCGAGGACATCGACGCGGCGCTGCAAGCTTTGTCGCTGGGCGAAGCCGAAGTTCCGGTTCTCGGCGCGCTTCCCGAGGAGCGGAAGATTGCCTTTGCCAGCCAGACGATGCTGGCGCTCTTCCGCGTAGCGGATCTTGCCGGCCTCGCGGCGCGGCTTTTTGCCGGCGATGATTCCGGCGCCAATCGGCTTTTGGCGCTTGCGGAGGCGGAGGATGGGGCCCCGCGCCTCGAACGCCTGAGTTTTTCGTTCGACGGCGTGCAGGAAACCCTTACCTTCCTCTGCCGCAGAATCAGTACGCCCGAAAAGAAGCTGTTTCTCGCCGCCGCCCTCGGCGCCAAGACCGAGCCTTCGGCACTGCACTCCTTGCGGCTTGATGAAGTCCGCAAAGTTCTTTCAACAAGGCTCGGAATGCGCACCAATATTCGCTTTCTGTGGCGCACCGACGCGGACGACAAGATCACCGAGATTACGCCGCCTCTTGCCGAGGTGATCGGCGCTGCCGCCGCCGATTTTCTCGGCTGCGACTTCGCCGACGTGGCGAAATATCTCGAGCGCGAATCCGATGCGCGGCTTGGCCGCGCCTTCCGCGAACGGGAAACGTTCAGCGGGATCGAGGTGCTTTGGCCGATCGCGGATGCCGCGGCGGCCGTTCCGGTCAGCCTCGGCGGCCTGCCGGCCTTCGATCGCGACCGCCGCTTCGACGGCTATCGCGGGTTCGGCGTGATCCATCTCGAACGGCTCACCGCCGCCGAGCCGCGCCTTTTCCTGGTGGCCGCGCCGGAGCTGCCGGCACCTTCCGAACCTGAACTGCCGTTTGCTACCAACATCGTGCAGCTGCGTCCGCCGGCAAAGTCGGCCGAGCCGATCGCGCCGTCCGATGCGGCCGAAGTGGACGAAGCGCATCTCTCCCATGACGAGCGGACCGCGTTCCGAGAAATCGCCGAGGTCCTCAAGGAAGAGACGATTGCCTCCACGGGACCGGCTGAAACCGCGCAATTGCCGGGCGAAGAGGCGCATGCGGAAACCGCAACGGCGCCGAACGCCAATCAAGATCTTGGCCGCAACGCCGCGGCAATTTTCGATCGGCTCGGTTTCGGCCTGCTCGTGAGCCGCGACGATGTCGCCATTTACGCCAACCGCGTCTTGCTCGATTGGTTGGGCTTCGTCGACGAAGACGCACTGCATATAGCGGGCGGCGTGTCGCGCATATTTGAACAGCCGCCCGCTGCCGGCGGCGCCGCGATCGGTGTGCGTACGGCGGCGGGCCAAATCATCCCCGTTCGCGCCCGTATCCAGTCGATCGAATGGGACCACATGCCTGCGACGCTGTTCACGCTCCGGCGCGACGACGAGAAGGACGCGCTTTCCCGGCTAGAGACGGAGGCCAGGGCGCACAAGAACGAGGCGGACGAGCTCAACGCCATTCTCGATACGGCGACCGACGAACTCGCCGTCCTCGATTCGCAGGGGCGCATTCTAACGCTCAACCGCTCCGGCGAGGCGCTTTTCGGCTATGACCAGAACGAGGTCGCGGGCCAGCCCTTAAGGACGCTTATCGCGGCCGACAGCGAAGCCAAGGTGAAGGAGTATTTCGAGGGGCTCAAGGACAATGGCGTGGCGAGCCTGCTCAACGACGGCCGCGAGATCCAGGGCCGCGCCAAACAAGGCGGTTCGATCCCCATTTTCATGACGCTCGGCCACATCGGTCCCGCGCAAAACGATCCCGCGGAACAGAAATTCTGTGCGCTTTTCCGCGATATGTCGCATTGGAAGAAAGTCGAGCAGGAACTTGAGGACGCGCGCCGCGAGGCGGAGCGGGCGAGCGCCGCGAAATCCGACTTCCTCGCCAAAGTCAGCCATGAAATCCGCACCCCGCTCAACGCCATTCTCGGCTTCGCCGAAGTCATCATGGAGGAGCGCTTCGGGCCGATGGGCAACGAGCGCTATCGCGATTATCTGCGCGACATCCACACCTCGGGCGCGCACGTGATGAGCCTCGTCAACGACCTCCTCGATCTTTCCAAGATCGAGGCCGGCAAGATGGAGCTCGAATTCGTCTCGGTGGACGTCAACCGGGTGATCACCGAATGCGTCGCGCTCATGCAGCCGCAGGCGAGCCAGGAGCGCGTCATCATGCGTCTCTCGCTCGCCCCGCATCTGCCGAAGATCGTCGCGGACGAGCGCTCGCTGCGGCAGATCCTCCTCAACCTTCTCTCCAATGCGGTGAAATTCAACGAGCCGGGCGGCCAGGTCATCGTTGCGAGCGCCTTGACCGACACCGGCAATTCCGTGATCCGAATCCGCGACACCGGCATCGGCATGTCGGAACACGACATTGAGACGGCGCTCGAACCGTTCCGGCAGCTTGCCACCGCGCGGCAGTCGGCAGGCACCGGGCTCGGCCTGCCGCTCACCAAGGCGCTTGTCGAAGCCAACCGGGCGCTTTTTACGATCCGCAGCAAAAAGAACGAAGGCACCTTGGTCGAGGTCGCCTTCCCGCCGGCGCGTGTGCCGGCGGAGTGATTTCGTCGTAGGAAGGCGTTCACTCCGGTTGGCGCAGGTCAGCCGCGCACCACAATAATGTGCAGATCGCGCGGACCGTGCGCGCCGAGTTGCATCGTCTGGCCGATGTCGGCGGAACGCGACGGCCCGGTGATGAAATTGACGCTGCGCGGCATGCCGCCTTTGCCGTAAACGGTACGCAGCTTGCGCCAGATCTCTTCGTAGGTGCCGACGATAGCCGCCGCGAGGACGAGGACGATCTGCGTTTCCGGAAGGAAATTGAGGCGCGTTGGATTGGCGTCGCCGGAGACGAGCACCAGCGTGCCCAATTCGGCAACCGCGCCGAACGCGCGACTTAGACCGACTCGCCCGGTGCCATTCGCGCTGTCTTGGTGAATTTCGAGTTCTCCCCAGGGCAGGGTGGCGAGCAACGAATCGGCGCCCATGCTGAGCCGCAGAGGCAAATCGCGGCTGCGGAGATAGGCGGCGATTTGCGCGGGCGCATCGGCGGCCACGCCCACTTCCGCGACGCTCGCCAGGGCCCGCTGCGCCTCGGCGCGAAACAGCGCCGTGCGCGCGGCGCCATCGAGCCGTCCACGCGCCGGGATCACGCCTTGCGGCGCATGCTCGAGCCGCTCCGCAACGACGCGACGACGCGGCGCTTCGGCTCCGGTAACGCCGAGGGCGCGCCGGATATCGGCGAGAATTTCGCCGCGCGCGCTCATATCTGCCGTTGTCCTTTTCTGCGCGCGAATTGCGCCTGGAACGTCCCGCCTTGCAGGGCAGGAAAATCGCGGCTTGCCGTCCAGTTTGCCGCAAACGGCAGCGTGCGTGAGCGGCCGGCCGCACGGTCGAAGCGGGCGACCACCCGCACCGCCGCACGGCTCGCCAACCGATAAAGCGCGGGGCGTTTGGCAAAGAACCCCCAAAAGGCGAGGGCGAAACGTTGCCGCCTGGGTGCGACCCGCCAAGCTCGCTCGCGCCAATGCCGCATCAGTTTCGGCAATGGAATGCGCACCGGGCAAACGCTCTCACACGCGCCGCAGAAGCTCGAGGCATTGGGCAGATCGAGGGCGTTTTCGATGCCGACCAGCGCCGGCGTCAGCACCGCGCCGATCGGTCCGGAATAGGCGGAGCCGTAGGCGTGCCCGCCGATCGACTGATAGACCGGGCAATGGTTCATGCAGGCGCCGCAGCGGATGCAACGCAGCACCTCGGCAAAGTCGCCGCCGAGCAAAGCGGAGCGGCCGTTATCGAGAAGGACGACGTGATATTCCTCCGGCCCGTCTGGATCCTCGGGCCGGCGCGGGCCGGTTGCGAACGTCGTATAGACCGTGATGTCCTGTCCCGTCGCCGAGCGGGAAAGAACGCGCAAAAGCGTGCCGGCGTCTTCGAGCGTCGGCACGAGCTTCTCGATCGAGGCAAGCACGATGTGCACCTTCGGAAGGGTCGCGGCGAGATCGCCATTGCCTTCGTTGGTGACGACGATCGAAGTGCCGGTTTCGGCGACAAGAAAATTGGCGCCGGTGATGCCGATGTCGGCGGAAAGAAACTTCTTGCGCAACACGGTGCGCGCTTCGGCGAGCAGCGTGGCCCCATCGGAAAGATCGCGGGCCGGCGGCAGGTCGCCATGCGCGCGGCGAAAATCCGCGGCGATCTGTTGCTTCGTGAGGTGCACGGCCGGCGCGATGATGTGCGAGGGCATTTCGCCACGCAGTTGAATGCAATATTCGCCGAGATCGGTCTCGACCGGAACGATGCCGCTCGCCTCTAGCGCGGCGTTGACGCCGATCTCTTCGCCGATCATCGTCTTTCCTTTGACGACGAGCTTTGCGCCGCGCCGGCGGCAGATCGAAACGACGATGTCATTGGCGTCCGCGGGCGTGCGCGCGTAGTGCACGACGCCGCCCGAGGCCGCGACCTTCTTCTCATACGATTCGAGATAGAGGTCGAGATGCGCGAGCGTATGGGCCTTGATGTCGCGGGCGCCGTCGCGCAGCGCTTCGAATTCGGGCAGACGCGCGGCAGCGGCGGCGCGCTTGGCGATGAAACCGCTGCGCGAGGAATAAAGTGCCTGTTGCAGCTGCGAATCTTGCAGTGCCCGATGCGCATCGAGGGCGAATTGCGACGCGCTCACCGGGCAGATTCCGACGATTGTTTCGGCCGGCCGGCGCAGATCGCGGGCTCCTCGGTCATTCCGGCGAGGACTTCGGCGAAGTGGCGCACTTCGAGAGATTCGCCCTGGCGCGACATTCGGCCGGCGAGCTGCATCAAACATCCAAGATCGCCGGCGAGCAGGACCGAGGCGCCACAGGCTTTGACATTGGCGATCTTCTCGTCGGCGATCGCGGTGGAGATTTCGCCGTACTTCACCGCGAATGTGCCGCCGAATCCGCAGCAGCGCTCGCTCTCCGCCATTTCGACAAGCTCGAGCCCACCGACGCTTTTCAGAAGCTTGCGCGGTGCCGCCGCGACGCCGAGCTCGCGCAGCCCGGAACAAGCGTCGTGATAGGTCACGCGCCGTGCAAACCGCGCGTCCACCGCCTCGACCTTCATCACATCGGTCAGGAACTGCGAGAGTTCGTAGACCTTCGCGGCAAATGCCTTGGCTTTGCCGGCGAAGATTGGATCCTCGGCTAAGAGCCCCGGATAATGTTTGGCGAGCATGCCGGCGCAGGAGCCCGAAGGCGCAACCACATAGTCGCACGACGCGAATGTTTCGATGACTTGCCGCGCGAGGTCCTTTGCGAGGCTCCGGTCTCCGGAATTATAGGCCGGCTGGCCGCAGCAGGTCTGCGCCGGAACTTGCACCGTGCATCCGGCGTCTTCGAGAAGCTTGACCGCCGCCCAGCCTATGCAGGGGCGGAAAAGATCGACGAGACAGGTGACGAAGAGCCCGACGCAAGGCTTCTGTTTGGCAGGAGCATTCATGTGCGCACTATCGGCATGGCTGCGCCTGGGTCAACTCGCCAGCGCCCTCATCCTGAGGAGCAGGCGAAGCCTGCGTCTCGAAGGATGCGCACGCCCCATGCTTCGAGGCGAGTCGTGCTAGCTCTTCAGCATGAGGGTTGCGGTCGCCGGATAAAACATCCAATGAGAGACTTCTTCCCTTGGCGTTGAAATATGAAATAATTGCCATTCCAGCCAACCGATACCTCAATGACCGGCATTCTTTTTCCGAAGCCAGACCCTGACATTCTCGCGCGCCGCGCCGAGATCGTCGCCGGCCTCGGCGCGTTTTTGCCGCCCGAATGCCTCATCACGACCGAAGACGAACGCCGCGCCTTCGAGACCGATGCGCTCACCGCCTATCGCCGCCTGCCGCTTGCGGTGGTCCTGCCGCGCTCGACGCAGGAACTGAGCGCAGTGATGGAATTTCTATACGGCCAAGGGGTGAAGATCGTGGCGCGCGGCGCCGGCACGTCGCTTGCCGGCGGCGCCATTCCGCAGGAAGACGCCGTAGTGGTGGGCGTCGGCAAGCTGAACCGTATTCTCGACATCGACTACGCCAATCGCACGATCAGGGTCGAATCCGGCGTCACCAATCTTGCGATCAGCGACGCCGTGGCGAGCGAGGGCTTCTTCTATGCGCCGGACCCGTCCTCGCAGCTTGCTTGCACGATCGCCGGCAACATCGCCATGAATTCGGGCGGCGCGCATTGCCTCAAATATGGCGTGACGACCAACCACGTGCTCGGCGTCAAAATGGTGCTGGTCGACGGGACGATCGTCGAGATCGGCGGCGGACATCTCGATGCTCCCGGCCTCGACCTCTTGGGGCTGATCGCCGGCTCGGAGGGGCAGCTTGGGATCGTCACAGAGGCGACGTTGCGAATCCTGCGCGCCGCGGAGGACGCGCGCCCCGTGCTCTTCGGCTTTCCGACGAGCGAGCAGGCGGGCGCCTGCGTCGCGGCGGTCATCGGCGCCGGGATCATTCCGGTTGCCATGGAATTCATGGACAAGCCGGCGATCGAGATCTGCGAAGCGTTCTCGCATGCCGGCTATCCGCTCGACGTCGGCGCGCTGCTCATCATGGAGGTCGAGGGGTCGGAGGCCGAGATCGACGCGGAGCTCAAACGGATCGTGGCAATTGCCAAAGAGCATGGCGTGACTGCCATGCGCGAATCGAAATCGGCGATGGAGACCGCGGCGATCTGGAAGGGCCGCAAATCCGCCTTCGGGGCCACCGGCCGCGTCGCCGACTATATCTGTATGGACGGCGTGATCCCGACCGGGCAGTTGCCCGTCGTGCTGCATCGGATCGGGGAGATCGTCGCTGCGCACGGGCTGCGCGTCGCCAACGTCTTTCATGCCGGGGACGGCAATCTTCACCCGCTCGTTCTCTACAACATCAACGATCCCGTCGAGCAGGCGAAGGCCGAGGCGGCTGGCGAAGAGATCTTGAAACTCTGCGTCGAGGTCGGCGGCTGTCTTACGGGCGAGCACGGCGTCGGCATCGAGAAACGCGAGCTGATGACGGTGCAGTTTTCCGCCGCCGATCTCGCCCAGCAGATGCGTGTGCGCGCCGTCTTCGATCCCGGCTGGCTACTCAACCCGGCCAAAGTCTTTCCGCTCGAGGGCAGGGTGGCGGCTTAGCTCGTAGCACGCGGGCTCAAGTCCTTCGGGCGACAGAATGCCGCTTCCGTGCTAGCTCAGCCGCCGTGATCTTCGAACCGACGAGCGAAGCTGAGACCGCCGAAGCCGTTGTTGCGGCGTGCGCCGCACATCGGCCTTTCGCCGTCAAGGGTGGCGGCACGCGGGAGGGCCTCGGCCGACCGGTCGAGGCGGACACGGTACTCAGCACGCGCGCGCTTGCCGGCATCACCCTCTACGAACCGGCCGAACTCGTCATCTCGGCGCGGGCCGGGACGCCGCTTGCCGACATCGAAGCGGCACTCGCCGCGAACCGCCAGCGCCTCGCCTTCGAGCCGATGGATCATCGGGCGCTATACGGCACCGACGGCGCGCCGACGATTGGCGCCGTCGCCGCCTGCAACATTTCCGGACCGCGCCGCATCCAGGCCGGCGCGGCGCGCGATCATTTGCTCGGCCTGCGTTTCGTCAACGGACGCGGCGAAATCATCAAATCGGGCGGCAGGGTGATGAAGAACGTCACGGGGCTCGACCTCGTCAAGCTGCAGTGCGGCGCGCACGGCACGCTCGGCGTCATCACGGAGGCGACCTTCAAGGTTCTGCCTGAGCCTGCGACTTCCGCCACGCTCGCGCTGCGCGGACTTGCAGATGCGGCGGCGATCGCGGCGCTCTCCGCCGCGCTCGGCTCGCCTTATCAAGTTACCGGCGCGGCGCATTTGCCGGCCGACATCGGCTCGGAAGGCGCATTGACCCTGCTGCGTCTTGAAGGCGCGCGTGCCTCGGTCGAAGATCGGCGCGCGGCGCTGGCGCGGCTGCTTGCGCCGCGCGGGACCACGGAAATGCTCGAAGCCGAGCGAGCCGCCGCACTTTGGCACGGGATCCGCGATGGCGTCCCGCTCGCCGAACCGCGCGAGAGGGCGATCTGGCGCCTATCGGTCAAGCCGATGGACGCGCCGAAAATCGTCGCCGCCCTTTCCAAGCACATGAACGTGCGCCATTTCTACGACTGGGGCGGCGGACTGAGTTGGCTGGCGGTCGCCGAGGAGCACGATGCGCGCGCCACGGAAATCCGCACCGCGCTGGCTGGCCGCGGCCATGCGACATTGGTGCGCGCCCCGCAGGACTTGCGTTCGCGCATCGACGTCTTTGAACCGCTGTCGCCGCCTCTGCTGAAGATCACGGCCGGCATCAAGGCCAGCTTCGACCCCGACCGCATCATCAATCCCGGCCGGATGTACGCCGGGATCTGAGAAAGCCCATGCAGACCTTATTCTCCGAGCGGCAGCTGGAAGACGGCGAGATGGCGGTCTCGGAGAAGATTCTGCGCAGTTGTGTGCACTGCGGCTTCTGCACGGCGACCTGCCCGACCTATCTGCTGGAGGGCGACGAGCTCGATAGCCCGCGCGGGCGAATCTATCTCATCAAAGAGATGTTCGAGCAGGGAAAGCCCGCCTCGGCGGAGATCGTCAGACACATCGACCGCTGCCTTTCCTGTCTCGCCTGCATGACCACTTGTCCCTCGGGCGTGCACTACATGCATCTCGTCGATCATGCCCGTGCGCATATCGAGGAGACGTACGATCGTCCGCTCGGCGACCGTGTGATCCGTGCGCTGCTCGCCTGGATTCTGCCCTATCCACGTCGCTTCGTGCTCACGCTGCGGCTAGCGTCCATCGCCCGGCCTTTGGCGGTGCATTTAGCGCCGGGATCGGCGCGGGAAGCGAGGAAAGACCCGACGCTCCTCGACCGGCTCGCGGTGGTGGCAGCGCTCGCGCCGCGCACCAACTCGCCGCGCGAGGCGAGAGCGGGTCGGATCTTTGCCGCGCGGGGCCGGCGCCGCGGCCGCGTCGCTCTCCTGACCGGCTGCGTGCAATCGGTGCTGAATCCGTCGATCAACCAAGCGGCGATCCGGCTTCTGAACCGCAACGGGATCGAGGTAGTCTTGCCGGCAGGTGAGGGCTGCTGCGGGGCGCTCGTCCATCACATGGGACGCAAGAACGAGGCGCTCGCTTTCGCCCGGGCCAATGTCGATGCCTGGACCACAGCGGCGGCGGAAGACGGGCTCGATGCGATTCTCATCACCGCGTCGGGCTGCGGGACGACGATCAAGGACTATGGATTCATGTTGCGTGACGATGCGGCCTACGCCGAAAAGGCGGCCGAGGTTTCGCGGCGCGCCAAAGATATTTCCGAATATCTCGCCGAACTCGATCTTCCCGCGCCGGAGCAGCCGAGCGGAATGACCGTCGCCTATCATTCGGCCTGCTCGCTTCAGCACGGGCAGCAGATCACCGATCTGCCGAAGCGATTGCTGCGCGGTGCGGGTTTTCGCGCGCGCGATATTCCCGAAGGGCATATCTGTTGCGGTTCGGCGGGAACTTATAACATCATGCAGCCATTCTTCGCCCGAAGGCTCGCGGCGCGCAAACTCGCCAACATCGGAAAACTCAATCCTGACGTCATCGCCACCGGCAACATCGGCTGCATGCTGCAACTCGCAAGCGGCACAAATATCCCCGTTGTGCACCTCGTCGAGCTCATGGATTGGGCGAATGGCGGCCCGCCGCCCTTGCAAATCGAAACGCAGCGCGCAAGATAGATCGTGAAGAGACGGAGTCCGCAATGGCGGTCGGCAAGCACGGCGCGAAACGGTCGAAGGCCAATAAAGCGCGTTCAAAAAAATCTGCAAAGCCTGCGAAGAAAATCGGCGCGAAGAAATCGGTCGCAAAGCGCGCCTCGCGTGGTTCCATCGCCGTCAAGAAGATGGCAACGCGCAAGTCCGTGCCGATCAAGAAGGCGCGCGTCGGCATACGCGCTGTCCTGCCGCCGCTGCCGCCACCACCGACCGTGCTGCTGAAGGCCACGCGCAGCCCAGTGCGGCGCGCCTCGCGCGCCAAGGCGCTGTTGCGCAACAAGGGGGCGGTGAAAGCGAGCCCGGCTGTGTCCGGAGTCGCGCAGTGCACCGAGGCGGCGCTGCGCGAGAAGCTGCGGGTTGCCGCTCCTTACGTCGAACTATGGCTGTCACGTGGCGACGGGGAGCCGTCGGATGCGCCTTCCCCGGAGGCGGCGTTTGTGCGCATCTGGCAATGGCTGACGCTCGAAACCGTGCTCGATGACCGCCGGGAAATTAACGGCGAGCTCATCAAGGCGCTTTTCGCCGAAGAGGTCGGGCGTTTATAGCGCCCAGCGCCTAGCTCTCAATTGCCTGTTAACCCTACCGATTTCTAATCCCTGGCGAACCCGCTTCGCGGCGGGGCAGCGCGCCGTTGTGGCGCCCGCTCCCAGATTGACCCCCTTAGTTTCCCATGATATCCCAGATTATCCCACGGCTCCGCCTGGCCAAGCCCACTCTCCGGACAGGCCCGTTGCGCGGCGGCCGAGCCGCAGTTTTGGGGGCGTTGCGTTGGTTCAGGGGGCGATGGCGTGGACCGGTTCGTCTCGCGTTTCACCAATCGGCTCGATGCCAAGGGCAGGGTGTCCATTCCGGCGCCTTTCCGAGCGGTCCTGGCGCGCGACGGATTCGAGGGGCTCTTCGTGCATCCCTCGCTCGATGCCGCGGCGGTCGATTGCGGCGGCAACGCGTTAGTGCGGGAGATCGATCAGCTTCTGGCGCTGCATGCGCCCTATTCGGAGGACCACGAGTTTCTTTCGACGGCGCTCTACGGCGCCAGCGAAATCCTGAAGGTCGATGCGGAAGGCCGGGTGGTGCTGACCGATTCGATCAAGGCCTATGCCGGAATCAGCGAGGAGGTCACGTTCGTCGGGCAGGGCGACAAGTTTCAGATCTGGGAACCGAGCCGTTTTCGCGCGCATTTCGAGGAGGCCAGAAATCGCGTGCGCGACCTACGAAGAGGGCTCAATTCCCGATACGCGGGAGAACCGCGACCGCATGGAGCACGGGAATGACAGCGGGCCGCGGCGACCTAATCGCCGTTGGCGGACTGGCCCGCCACCTTCCCGTGCTTCGTGAGGAAATCGTCGCCGCGCTCAATCCCCGCCGGGGCGGCGTTTATCTCGACGCGACCTTCGGCGCCGGCGGCTATTCCGAAGCCATTCTTGCCATTCCGGAAACCAGGGTGCTGGCGCTCGACCGCGATCCGACCGCGATCGGCGCTGGGCAGGATCTGGCGCGCGCCTCGGCGGGGCAGCTTACCCTTGAGCGAGCGCGTTTTTCAGACCTCGCGCAAGTTGCGCAGAGCCACGGCGTTGCCGCCTTCGACGGGATCGTTTTCGACATCGGCGTCTCGTCGATGCAGCTTGACCAAGCGGCGCGCGGTTTTTCTTTCCGCCACGACGGCCCGCTCGACATGCGCATGGAATGCGAAGGAAAAAGCGCCGCCGATTTTGTCAATGGCGCGGACGAAGCGGAACTCGCCGATATTCTCTATTATTTCGGCGAGGAGCGCGCCGCACGGCGCATCGCCAGAGCCATCGTTGCCGCGCGTGCAGAAGCGCCGATCGCGACGACATTACGCCTCGCCGAAATCATCGCCCGAGCCGCGCCCGCCAAACCCGGCGCCATCCATCCCGCGACACGCAGTTTTCAGGCGCTGCGCATCGCCGTCAACGACGAGCTTGGCGAATTGGTAGCGGGTCTGGTCGGCGCAGAGCGCATGCTGAAAGAAGGTGGGTGCCTCGCCGTCGTGACCTTCCATTCGCTCGAGGACCGGATCGTGAAACAGTTCTTCGCAACGCGGTCCGGGCGCGGCGAAGCGGCCTCGCGGCCGCTGCCGGGCGAACCCGCAAAACCAGCGCCGACGTTTCGGCTGGCCGGCCGGCGGCCGATCGAAGCCTCGCCCGCTGAAATTGAGCGCAATCCCCGCGCGCGCTCGGCCAAACTGCGCGTTGCGATGCGCTCGGCCGCGCCGGCCCGTCCGGCCGATCCCGCACTCCTCGAGCTCGCGCGCCTGCCCGTACCGAAGAGGAGGCGCTGATGGTGCGCCTTCTCAACGTACTCGCCATCGCCGCATTGGTGGGCTCGGCGATCTATGCCTATTCGATCAAATACGAGACGATCTTTCGCGGCGAGCAGATCGTCGAATTGCGCCAGCAAATCAAATCCCAGCAAGATTCGATCGCCCTGCTGAAGGCCGAGTGGGAGCACGTCTCGCGGCCCGAGCGGATCGAAGCTCTCGCCATCCAGTTCCTCACCCTTCAGCAGCCCTCTCTCAGGCAGATCGTGCCCATAACCGAGCTGCCCGACAAAGCCGCGACTGTCGCTGCTGCCACCGCCAAACCAGACATGCTGGCGCCCGCACCCGAGTCCGATCCGACCGCCGATTCCACCGACACGCCGCGCAACCCGCATATGGCCGGCGAGACGACGCCGAATTGACCATGCAGACCGAAGACAACATCGAGGCGGAGGAAGGCGCAACCGGCGCGCCGCGCCAAGCGCGCGGGCTCCTCGGTCTCTTCACGCTCAAGCGCGACAAGGCTACGCGGCGCATCAGGCTGATCACGGTGAGCTTCGCGCTCATCTACTGCGTCATCGCCGGCAAGCTCGTCTACTTGGGCCTTCACCCGGAGCTGCGGCAAGGAATGCGCCAGGCCGCTTCCGACACCGTCGCGGCGGCGCGCCCCGACATCCTGGACCGCAACGGTGCAATTCTCGCCACCGACATCAAAGTCACTTCGATCTTCGCCGAGCCACGGCGCATCATCGATCGAGACGATGCGATCGACCAGCTGACCGCGATATTCCCCGATCTCGACCCGCGGGAACTGCGCGATAGGCTGAACTCGCACAAAGGATTCGTCTGGGTGAAACGCGCGGTCACGCCCAAACAGCAGCAACAAGTCTATCATCTCGGGCTGCCCGGCATCGGCTTCATGCAGGAGAACAAACGCGTCTATCCCAACGGCCCCATCGCCGCGCATGTGCTGGGCTATGCAAATATCGACGGCGTGGGCATTTCGGGGCTCGAAAAATATATCGACGGGGAGGGGCTCGCCGATCTCCATGACGCCGGCTTCGATTTGACGACCGAGGACCTGAAACCCGTTGTCACTTCGCTCGATCTCAACGCGACATATGCCGTGCGCGACGAACTCGCCAAGGGAATCGAAAAATTCAAGGCCACGGCCGGCGCGGCGGCAATTCTCGACGTCAATTCCGGCGAAGTCGTCGCATTGGCTTCGCTGCCCGATTTCGATCCCAACAATCCGGTCGATGCGCTCAACCCCAATTGCATCAACCGCATGACCGTCGGCGTCTACGAGATGGGTTCGACCTTCAAGGCGCTGTCGGTGGCTATGGCCCTCGATTCGGGGAAGGTGACGCTCAATTCGCAAATCGATGCGCGCAACTCGTTGCGCTACGGCCACTTTACGATTCACGATTTCCACGCCCAGCACCGATTTCTAACGGTGCCGGAAGTGTTCACCTATTCCTCCAACATCGGCGCTGCGCGGATGGCGCTGATGGTCGGCGTCCCGGGCCACAAGGCGTTTTTGGCCAAGATGGGGCAATTGACGCGGCTGCGCACCGAACTGCCGGAATTGGCCGAGCCGTTGGTGCCGAAGAATTGGGGCGAGCTGAATACCATGACGATCGCCTTCGGCCAGGGCCTCAATGTTGCGCCGCTTCAGGCACTTATGGCCGTCGGCGCGCTGGTCAACGGCGGTATCCTGATCAAACCGACTTTCTTGAAGCGCAGTGAGGAAGATGCCAAAAGGGGCGCGCCGCGGGTCGTCAAGCCGGAAACTTCGGAGAGTTTGCGCTATCTGATGCGCCTCAATGCGGAAGTAGGCTCGGCGCGCAAGGCCGATGTCGATGGCTATTTCGTGGGCGGCAAAACCGGCACGGCCGACATGATTGTCCATGGCCGCTATGTAAATGACAAAGTCCGGACCACATTCATGGCCATCGTACCGTCCGATAAACCTAGATATCTGTTCTTCACGATGTTGGATGAGCCTCAAGGCCTGCCCGAAACCAGCGGCTATCGCACCGCGGCATGGAATGCCGGCGTGATTACGGGCAAGATCATCGAGCGCGTCGGCCCCTTGCTCGGTATTGCGCCGCGCTTTACCCCGCCGACCGAGCCCTTCCCGCTGCTTGCTCAACTCGGCTACACGCAGGCCAATCTTCCCGCCGTCGGGAGCCATTGATGCTGCTTGCCGATCTCCTGCCTGAGGCGGCGCACGCCGCGCCCAGGCTTCGCATCGAAGGGGTCAGCGCCGACAGCCGCGCGATCGCCGAGAATTTCGCTTTTTTCGCACTGCCGGGCAGCAAACGCGACGGGCTCTCCTTCGCAGCGGAGGCGATCGCTCGCGGCGCCGTGGCGGTTGTCGGCGAGCGTGCTCCCGACTTCCCGGTCGAACCGGCAATCTTCGTCCAGGTCGAAGATGCGCGCCGCGCGCTGGCGCTCGCCGCGGCACGGCTCTTCCCGGCGCAGCCTGCAACCATCGTCGCGATTACCGGAACAAGCGGCAAGACATCCGTCGCCGCGTTCACGCGGCAAATCTGGGCGGCGCTTGGCTATCGTGCCGCTTCGCTCGGCACGATCGGGCTCACCGCGCCTTCCGCCGCAGTCTCCGGCACGCTGACCACGCCCGATCCTGTGCTTCTGCACCGGACGCTCGACGGTCTTGCGAAGGACGGCGTGAGCCATCTCGCGCTCGAAGCCTCCTCGCACGGTCTCGAGCAGCGCCGCTTGGACGGCGTGCGGCTTTCCGCCGGCGCCTTCACCAATTTGTCGCGCGATCATCTCGATTATCACGCCGACATGGACGCCTACCTTGGCGCGAAACTGCGCCTCTTCGAGCGCTTGCTTGCGCCGGGCCAGCCGGCGGTGATCGATGCCGACAGCGGCATCGCCGAGAAGGTCATCGCCACCTGCGCGGCGCACGGGCTTTCGATCATTTCGGTAGGGAGGGCAGGTAGGATACTGCGGCTTGTTGAAGTGAAACCCGAGGATTTTGCGACGCGGCTCGTTGTGGAACATGCGGGCAAGAGGTACAGTTTACGCCTGCCGCTTGCCGGCGAATTCCAAGCGCAGAATGCGCTCGTTGCCGCCGGACTTGCGCTGGCGACGCACGGTGCGCCCGAACGGATCTTCGCGGCGCTCGAAAAACTCGAAGGGGCGCCCGGGCGCCTCGAACTCGTCGGGCGCCGCGACAATGCGCCGGTCTTCGTCGATTATGCTCATAAGCCCGACGCGCTCGAAAAGGCGCTTGGCGCCTTGCGCCCGCTCGTCCGCGGCAAGCTCGTCGTGGTCTTCGGCTGCGGCGGCGACCGCGATCCTGGCAAGCGGCCGATCATGGGGGAAATCGCCGCCCGGCTCGCCGACGAGGTCATCGTCACGGACGACAATCCGCGCTCCGAAGATCCCGCCTCGATCCGCCTCGCCATCCTTGAAGGCGCCGGCAACCATCCCAACGTGCGCGAGATCGGCGACCGGGGAAGCGCGATCGCCGCCGCGGTCGCCAAGCTTGAAGCCGGCGACGTTCTGCTCATCGCCGGCAAGGGCCACGAGACCGGGCAGATCGTCGGCGATCGACGGATTCCCTTTTCCGATCAGCAATGCGCCCGCGCGGCCTTGAAGGACCACGCGGCATGATGAACTTGCCGCAGGAATCGATGCCGCAAGAAGGCGCCGCGCCTCTGTGGACGGCGCTCGGCCTTATCGGGCCGCTCAACGCGCGAGTCAGCGGCTGGCTGCCGGGGCCGACCTTCGGCCTATCGATCGACACGCGCACGCTCGCGCCCGGCGATCTCTTCTTCGCGATCAAAGGTGAGAACAGCGACGGACACGACCATGTGGCCGAGGCGTTCCGCAAAGAAGTGGTCGCGGCGGTGGTGGACGAGGTGCACGCCGAGGCGCTCAAATCGCTGGGACCACTCTACGTGGTCGACGCGGTTCTGCCGGCGCTCGAAAGGCTTGCAAGCGCGGCGCGCGCCCGCAGCGCGGCGCGCATCGTGGGCGTGACCGGCTCGGTCGGCAAGACGACGACCAAGGAAGCTTTACGCCTCGTGCTTTCGCGGGCGGGGAGCGTGTATGCGTCGCCGGCCTCCTACAACAACCATTGGGGCGTGCCGCTGACCTTGGCGCGCATGCCGCGCGACACCCGCTTCGGCGTGATCGAGATTGGCATGAATCACGCCGGCGAAATTACTCCGCTTGCCGCCATCGCATGCCCGCATATCGCCATCATCACCAGCATCGCGCCCGTCCATCTCGAATATTTCGATTCCCTCGAAGCGATCGCCGACGCTAAAGCGGAAATCTTCTCCGGACTCGTCCCCGGTGGCGTCGCGATCCTCAACCGTGACATCGACCAATTCGAACAACTTGCCCTAGCGGCACGTAAATCGAGGGCCGGCCATATCGCCACATTTGGCGAAAGCGATCGCGCTGACGCGAACCTCGTCGATGTGGAACTCGCGCCGGAACACACTACCGTCACGGCGCGCATCGCGGGCCGTTATCTGACCTACAAGATTGGCGCGCCGGGCCGGCATCTTGCCGTCGATTCGCTGGCCGTCCTGTTGGCGGCGCAAGCGCTTGGCGTCGATCCCGAAGCGGCGGCGCCAGCGCTCGCGGCGTTCGAAGCGCCGGCCGGGCGGGGACGCAGATTCACCCTGCAAACCCAAAACGGGCCTTTTCTGCTCATCGACGAAAGCTATAACGCCAACCCGGCCTCGACGCGCGCGGCGCTGGCGCTGATGGGCGCGCTGCCCATTGCCGGCCGACGCATCGCCGTGTTGGGCGAGATGCTTGAACTTGGCGCGAACGGGCCGCGGCTGCATGCCGGCCTGGCGGCCGATGTGGAGAAGAACCGGATTGATCTGGTCTTTGCCGCGGGTCCATTGATGAAGCACCTTTTCGACGAACTGCCAGAGGCCGCGAAGGGTGCCTGGCAGTCGAGCACCGCGGCTCTTGAGCCGTTGGTCGTTGCGGCCGTTCGTGCCGGCGACGCGGTCATCGTGAAAGGTTCGAACGCGAGCCGCATGCATGCCATCGTCGCGACCCTCAAGACCCGCTATCATCACGCGGCCTCCGGCTGATCCTTTCGCAGCGCGGCGCAATAGGAATTTTGAATGCTAACCTGGCTTCCCCAATTTTCGCATCATTTTGGCCCGCTCAATCTGTTTCGCTACATCACCTTTCGCACCGGCGGCGCGACGGCGACGGCGCTCTTTTTTGTCTTTTTTTTCGGACCGCGGATCATCGCCGCGCTGCGCATCAAACAGGGCAAGGGCCAGCCGATCCGTAGCGACGGTCCGCAGTCGCATCTGCTGACCAAAACGGGCACGCCGACGATGGGCGGCCTGATGATCCTCTCCGGCCTCATCGTATCGACGTTGCTGTGGGCCAATCTCGCCAGCCACTATGTTTGGATCGTGCTGCTCGTGATGGTCGGCTTCGGCCTTATCGGCTTCTACGACGACTATCTGAAGGTTACGAAACAGACTCACAGCGGACTTTCCGGACGTACGCGTCTTTTGCTCGAAGCCATCATCGCGGTGATCGCCTGCTATGCGATGATGAAAGTCGGAACGCCGGATACCACTGGCTTGGCGTTGCCGGCGATCAAGGGCTATGTCGCCGATCTCGGCGTACTGTTCCTCGTCTTCGGGCCGTTCGTCATCATCGGCGCTGGCAACGCCGTCAATCTCACCGACGGCCTCGACGGTCTGGCGATCGTGCCGGTGATGATTGCCTCCGCGACGTTCGGCATCATCGCCTATCTCGCCGGCAATGCGATCTTCTCGACCTATCTCGGAATAAATTTCGTCCCTGGCGCCGGCGAGCTCGCGGTCGTCTGCGGCGCCTTGATCGGGGCAGGTCTCGGATTTCTCTGGTTCAACGCGCCGCCGGCGCAGATCTTCATGGGCGATACGGGCTCGCTCGCGCTCGGCGGACTGCTCGGGACGATCGCCGTCGCGATCAAGCACGAAATCGTGCTCGCCATCGTCGGCGGATTGTTCGTGGTCGAAGCGCTCTCCGTGATCGTTCAGGTCTTCTCTTATAAATTGACCGGCAAGCGCGTGTTCAAAATGGCGCCGATCCATCATCATTTCGAAGAGCTCGGCTGGTCGGAAGCACAGGTCGTGGTGCGGTTTTGGATTATCGCCTTCGTTCTCGCCCTCGTCGGCCTTTCGACGCTGAAGCTGCGATGATGACGCCGATCACCTCCTTCGTCGGCAAGAAAGTCGCCGTCTTCGGAATGGGCGCCTCGGGTCGCATCAGCGCCGCGGCGCTCGCTGCCGGCGGCGCCACCGTTGTCGTTTGGGACGATCACCGAAATGCTCGCAACAAAGCCGCCGCGATGGGACTTAAGCTCGAGGATTTGGTGATCGGCGACCTCTCAGGCTTCGATTCTCTCGTTCTCGCACCCGGCGTTCCGCTCACCCATCCGAGCCCGCACTGGATCGTCGCCAAGGCGCGCCAAGCGAGCGTCGAGATCATCGGCGACATCGAGCTTTTCTGCCGCGAACGCGCCAAGCTTGCGCCGAAATCGCTGTTCGTCGCGATCACCGGCACGAACGGCAAATCGACCACCACGGCGCTGGTCGCGCATCTCTACCGTTCGTTCGGTTACGAGGCCGAAGTTGGCGGCAACATTGGCACGCCGATCCTGGCACTTGCCCCGCCGGGGCCGGGACGCGTTCATGTCGTCGAATGTTCCTCGTTCCAGATCGATCTCGCGCCCTCGCTCAACGCCTCCTATGGCGTGCTCCTCAACGTCACGCCCGATCATCTCGATCGCCACGGAAACATGCAGAACTATGCGGCGATCAAGGAGCGGCTGGTGGTGCAGGCCGACCACGCCGTGGTCTGTCTCGACGACGCGATCTCGGCGGATATCGCCGAGCGGTTGCAGAAAGCCGGCAGGCCGATCACCTTCGTGTCGATTTCCAAGCCGGCGATCGTCGACGGGATCGTGCTTGAGGGGACGCGGCTCGTGCGTCGAACGTCGGGACGCTCGTCGGCGATTGCGGACCTCGCTGGCGTCGCATCGCTGCGCGGCCGGCACAACGGCCAGAATGCCGCGGCGGCAGTCGCCGCTCTCGGCGCCCACGGGTTTGAGGTCGACACCGTCCAAAAGGGCCTGGCAAGCTTTCCCGGGCTGCCGCACCGCCTGGAAGAGGTCGGCCGGCGCGGCAAGGTGCTCTATATCAACGATTCGAAGGCGACCAACGCAGACGCGGCGGAAAAGGCGCTGCTCAGCCTCGCCGACATCTATTGGATCGTCGGCGGGCGTGCCAAACAAGGCGGAATCGAGCCGCTCAAGCCGCACTTTGCGAAGATCGTCAAGGCCTATCTGGTAGGGGAGGCGGCCGAGGCCTTCGCCCGCACTATCGGTGAAGCGATTCCTTATGAATTTTGCGGCACGCTCGACAAGGCGGTCGACGCCGCAACTCGGGATGCGGAAAAAAGCATGACGCAAAACCCCATCGTCCTTCTCTCGCCGGCCTGCGCTTCCTTCGATCAATTCGCGGATTTCGAGAAGCGCGGCGACAAGTTCCGGGAACTGGCGCTCGCCAAGATCGCGGCACCGCCGCAGGTCTGAAGGAGAAGCTGATGCTGTCGCGTCTCGAACGCTCGGCCCTGGCCAACTGGTGGTGGACGATCGACCGCTCGCTGATCGCGGCGCTGAGCGCCTTGATCGTATTCGGGCTGGTGCTGACCATGGCGGCGAGTCCGCCGGTCGCGGAGCGGCTCGGTCTGCCGACGTTCCATTTCGTTCATAAGCAGGTGCTCTTTATCATTCCGTCGATCGTCGTGTTTTTCGCGGCATCGTTTCTGTCACCGCGCCACGTACGGCGCACCGCGCTCATCGTTTTTTCGGTCTCGCTGGCGCTGATCATCGCCGCGCTTCTCTATGGAGCCGAAATCAAAGGTGCGCGGCGCTGGATCTTTGGCGTTCAGCCTTCGGAGTTTCTGAAGCCCGCTTTCGTCGTCCTGGTTGCTTGGGCCTTCGCAGAAGGCGCCAAACGCGAGATGCCGGGAAATCTCGTCGCGTTTTTGCTTCTGCCGCTGACCATCGTGCCGCTCGTTCTGCAACCGGACTTCGGTCAAACGATGCTCGTCTCGCTCGTTTGGGTCGGGTTGTTCTTCATTGCCGGACTGCGCTGGATTTGGGTCGCGGGCCTTGGCAGCGTCGGCATCAGCGGGATGCTGCTCGCCTATAAACTGGTGCCGCATGTGCGCGGACGGATCTTGAAGTTCATCGATCCCGGAACGAGCGGCGGCGTCATTGATACGTTCCAGATCGACACCGCGCTCGATAGCTTCTTCGCCGGCGGCTGGTTCGGCAAAGGGCCGGGAGAGGGAACCGTCAAGCGCATTCTTCCCGACGCCCATACCGACTTCATTTTCGCGGTCGCCGGCGAGGAGTTCGGGATCGTTGCTTGCCTGGCGCTCGTCGCAGTGTTTGCGTTCATTGTCGTGCGTGGCCTCTTGGGCGCGGCGCGCAAGGAAGATCCATTCTGCCGTTTGGCGGCGGCGGGGCTTATCATGCTGTTTGGCATGCAGAGCGCCATCAACATGGCAGTCAATCTTCACCTGATCCCCGCCAAAGGCATGACTTTGCCGTTCATTTCCTACGGCGGCTCGTCGATCATCTCGCTCGCCCTCGGCATGGGGTTCTTCGCCGCCGTCGTCCGCAAGCGGCCGCGCACCGAAATCCTATTTGCGCAATCCGAGACGGAGACGGCATGAATCTCGCCGGCCCGGTCCTCATCGCGGCGGGGGGCACCGGCGGGCATCTATTTCCAGCCGAAGCGCTCGGCATTGCTTTGCAAGCGCGGGGTGTCGCCGTCGAGCTCGCAACCGACGCGCGGGCCAAGCAATATAGCGGCGCGTTTCCGGCCGGCACTGTTCATCAGATCGCCGCGGCGACGCCGAGCGGCGGCACGATTCTGGTGCGTGTGAAGGCAATTGCGACGCTGCTCGCCGGGACTTTCGCGGCGCTGCAACTCCTGCGTCGACTGCGGCCTGCCGCAGTCGTCGGGTTCGGCGGCTATCCCACGGTTGCGCCGGTTCTCGCGGGGTCGTTGCTGCGCATCCCGACGATCCTGCACGAGCAGAACGCCGTGATCGGCCGTGCCAACCGCTTCCTCGCCGGCCGGGTCGACATGGTAGCCACCGGATTTCCGACTCTTAAGGGCATCCGTCCGGGAATCCGGACCACGTACACCGGCAATCCGGTCCGTCCAAGCGTCGTCGCGGCGGCTGGCCACCCCTATCCGGAGGACGGCGCCTTCCGGCTGCTCGTCATCGGCGGCTCGCAAGGGGCGCGAATCATGGCCGATATCGTCCCCGCCGCCGTCGCGCTGCTGCCGGATCCGGCGCGCGGCAATTTGAGCATTGCCCAGCAGGCGCGCGGCGAGGACGGAGCGCGCGTCCACAAGGCCTATTCCGATCTGAGCGTTCCTGCCGAAGTCCTGCCGTTTTTTGCGGATTTGCCAAACCGCATGGCCGCGGCGCATTTGGTGATTGGCAGGGCCGGCGCATCGACCGTTGCCGAAGTTGCCGCGATCGGGAGGCCCGCAATTCTGGTTCCGTTTCCGCATGCGCTCGATCAGGATCAGGCCGAGAATGCCGAAGCGCTCAGCGCGCGGGGCGCGGCGCTCGTCGTAGCACAGCCTGAATTTACGCCGCAATGGCTTGCCGCGGCGCTTGCCGCGGCGCTGAACGATCGCGCCTCGCTACGCCGCCGCGCCGCCCTGGCGCGTAGCGCCGGCGTCGTCAACGGCGCAGATAGGCTCGCCGATCTGGTTGTCGGTCTGGCACGCCGGGAGGATCGAACTTGAAATTGCCGCGCGAACTAGGCCTCATTCATTTCGTCGGCATCGGCGGCATCGGCATGTCGGGCATCGCCGAAGTTCTCATGAATCTCGGCTACCGCGTGCAAGGCTCGGACCTCACTGAGAACGCCAACGTGCTGCGCCTGCGCGCCAAAGGCGCACAGATCGCCATCGGCCACGACGCCGCGCATCTCGGCACCGCCGAAGTGGTCGTCGTCTCGACCGCCATCCAACGCGACAATCCCGAAGTGAAAGCGGCGCGCGAGCGCCGCCTGCCGGTCGTGCGCCGCGCCGAAATGCTCGCCGAACTGATGCGCCTGAAACAATGCGTGGCGATTGCCGGCACGCACGGCAAAACCACGACCACCTCCCTCGTCGCGCTGCTGCTCGAGGCCGGCAAGTTCGATCCGACCGTCATTAACGGCGGGATCATCAACGCTTACGGGACGAACGCGCGGCTCGGCGCCGGCGATTTCATGGTGGTCGAAGCCGACGAGAGCGACGGCACGTTCCTGAAGCTTCCGGCCGACATCGCAGTCGTCACCAACATCGATCCCGAACATCTCGATCATTTCGAGACGTTCGAGGCGATCAAGGAAGCCTTCCGCGCCTTCGTCGAAAACATTCCGTTCTACGGCTTCGCGGTGATGTGCCTAGATCATCCGATTGTGCAGGAACTCGTCGGCCGGATCGAGGATCGGCGTATCATCACCTACGGCGAGAATCCGCAGGCCGACGTGCGGCTCGTCGACGTCGATCTTGCCGACGGCAAGTCGCGGTTCGGTGTCGTTATGCGCGACCGCAAGAGTGGCGCGGAGATCCGCTTCGAAGATATGCGCCTGCCGATGCCGGGCCATCACAATGCGCTCAACGCCACGGCGGCGATCGCCGTCGCCCATGAACTCGGCATCGATGCCGCGGCGGTGCGCGGCGCGCTGGCGAATTTCGGCGGTGTCAAGCGCCGCTTCACGCTGACCGGCGAGTGGAACGGCGTGCGTATCTTCGACGATTACGCCCATCACCCGGTTGAGATCGCCGCGGTCCTGCGCGCCGCGCGCGCTTCGACGAAGGGCCAGGTGATCGCCGTCATGCAGCCGCACCGCTATACGCGGCTTTCCTCGCTCTTCAACGAATTTGCGACCTGTTTCAATGACGCGGACACCGTGATTGTCGCCGACGTCTACCCGGCCGGCGAGGCGCCGATCGGAGGCGCCGATCGCGACAGTCTCGTCACCGCGCTCAAGGCGCATGGGCATCGCCAGGCGCTCGCGTTGTCGCGCCCCCAGGAACTTCCCGGCCTGCTGCGCGATCTTGCCAAACCCGGCGATTACATTGTTTTTCTCGGCGCCGGCAACATCACCCATTGGGCCTATGCGCTGCCCGCGCAACTGGCAGCGGGCGATGCGCGGCGATGAAAAGAAGACGCCGCTTTCGCGGGCAAGCTCGACCGGGAAAGTGCCCGATCCATGACCTTTCCTGATCTCACGCCGGCGCTGCGTTCGGCGCTGCCGAAGTTGCGCGGCAGGTGCGAGGCCAACGTCCGCATGGCGGATCTCACGTGGTTTCGCACCGGCGGCCCGGCGCAGGTTCTGTTCAGTCCCGCCGACGAAGAGGACCTTGCGTATTTTCTGAGCCGGCTCGATCCGTCGCTGCCGGTTCTTCCGGTCGGTGTGGGGTCCAATCTTCTGGTGCGCGACAGCGGAATCGAGGGAATCGTTATTCGGCTGGGCCGGCCGTTCTTCGAGATCCGCGTTGACGGCGTTGAAATCACCGCCGGCGCCGGCGTGCTCGACGTCAAATTGGCGCAAGCCGCGGCCGAAGCCGGTATCGCCGGACTTGCCTTCTATCGCGGCATTCCCGGCACCGTGGGCGGCGCGCTGCGCATGAATGGCGGGGCCTATGGAGCCGAGACGAAAGACGTGCTCGTCTCCTGCCGCGGTGTCGATCGCGCCGGCAACCTCGGCGCGTTCACGAACGCAGAAATGGGCTTCTCCTATCGCGGCTGCGCGATAGCATCGGATGTGATCTTCACGTCGGCGCGGTTCGCCGGCTGGCGCGGCGATCCCGCCGCCATAAAGGCGGAGATGGCTGAGATCACCCAGGCGCGGCAGGAAAGCCAGCCCGTCAACACCCGTACCGGCGGCTCGACCTTCAAGAACCCGGCAGGTCACAAGGCCTGGGAACTGATCGACCTAGCCGGCTGCCGCGGCCTCGTCGTCGGCGACGCCGAGGTCTCCGAGTTGCACTGCAATTTCCTCATCAATCGCGGCCACGCCAGCGCCGCCGACATCGAGGCGCTCGGCGAAGAAGTCCGGGCCCGTGTATTCGAGACGAGCGGCATCAAGCTCGAATGGGAGATTGAGCGGGTTGGGTCGGCCAAAGGCGCAGCGGCCGCATAAACCCTCTCCCATTCGCCACCTCTCCCTTGGGGAGAAGGAATACGCTCGTAATCACCCACCATATTGACACGCCCGCGCGTTCGGCACAGAAGCCCGGCTCAAGCCATACCCGGGAGAATATAGCATTGGCCGATTTTCTCTCGCCCGCCGAATGGACCGCGGTTCTGCTATCGCTGCGCATCGCGGTGGTCGCGACGCTCGCCAGCCTGCCTTTCGGCATTTTTTTCGCCTATGCGCTGGCGCGCTGGCGCTTTCCCGGCAAGACGCTGCTCGCCGCGATCATCTATCTGCCGCTGGTGCTACCGCCGGTGGTCACCGGCTACATGCTGCTGATCGCGTTCGGGCGGCGCGGGATTTTCGGCGCGCCTCTCGCCGATCTCGGCATCGTGCTTTCGTTTCACTGGACCGGGGCGGCGCTTGCCTGCGCGGTGATGGGCTTTCCGCTGATGGTGCGGGCGATGCGGCTTTCCTTCGAGGCGACCGATCCGCGCCTCGAACAGGCGGCAGGCACCTTGGGCGCCAATCCGATCGTGAGTTTTTTTTTGGTGAGCCTGCCGCTCGCGCTGCCGGGAATCATCGCCGGCGCCACGCTTGCCTTCGCCCGCGCCCTCGGCGAATTCGGCGCGACGATTACCTTCGTGGCGAACATTCCCGGCGAGACGCAGACCATCGCCGCGGCGATTTATACGTTCATCCAGGTGCCGGGCGGCGATGCGGCCGCTTTGCGCCTGACGTTCGTTTCGATCGTCATCGCTCTCGCGGCGATCATCGCTTCGGAGACCTTTCAGCGGCAAGGCGAAAAACGCCTGGCGAGATCGGCATGATCGACGTCGATGTAACGCGCCGGATCGGCGCGTTCCGCTTGCGGGTCGCCTTCAAGAACAGCGCCGGGATCACGGCGCTTTTCGGCCGCTCCGGTGCCGGCAAGTCGATGACGATCGGGCTCATCGCCGGCCTCATACGGCCGGACGAAGGGCGGATCACGCTCGACGGCCGCCCGTTGGTCGATACCAAAGCACACGTCTTCCTTCCCGCGCACAAGCGCCGCATCGGCGTCGTGTTCCAGGATTCGCATCTCTTTCCGCATCTGGGGGTCAAGCAGAACCTGCTCTTCGGGCGCTGGTTCGCGCCAAGCGCCGACCGCAAGATCGATTTCGGCGCGGTCGTCGAGACGCTGGGCATCGGCCGGCTGCTCGATCGCGCGCCGGCCGCGCTGTCGGGAGGCGAGCGGCAGCGCGTTGCGATCGGCCGCGCGCTGCTTTCCTGCCCGCGATTGCTGCTATTCGACGAGCCTTTCGCGGCGCTCGATCTTCAGCGCCGGCTCGAAATCCTGCCGTTGATCGAGGCGCTGCGCGACGAATTCAAGATTCCGATCGTCTATGTTTCGCATGCGGTGGAAGAAGTCGCGCGGCTCGCCGCCTGGGTGGTCGTGCTCGACGAGGGGCGCGTGGCGGCGCAAGGCGAACCCGCCGACGTCTTTCATCCCGCTGTCACGGAGGATCCGCGCTTTGGCGGCGCGAGCGTGCTGAGCATGCGGGTGGGCCGGCGCGATACGGCATATGGACTGACGGAGCTGGTGCATCCCGCCGGAACGATCTGGCTTGCGGGGCCGGCGGGCGCGGAAGGGACGCGCGTACGCATCGTCGTGAGGGCGACCGACGTGACACTCGCGGCGGCGCCGCCGCACGGCTTGAGCGTGCAGAGCATGCTGCACGGAACGCTCGCCGCGATCGAAACGGCGGGGCCGCTTGCACTGATCGAGATCGCGCTTGCCGGCGAAGGCCGGCTCGCGGCGATGGCGACGCGCCGTGCCATCGACGAACTCGGGCTTCATAAGGGCGATGCCGTCTTTGCGCTCATCAAGACGGCGGCGCTGGATGAGCGGGCCGTGGGTGGAGGGTAGGGGCAAAAACCCTCTCCCTGTGGGAGAGGATGCCGCCAAAGGCGGCGCATGAGGGGTTGCGAGCGTGCGATATAATAGGATCGTAACCCCTCATCCGCCTCGCCTCGCTCGGCACCTTCACCCTTGGGGAGAAGGAACGCGCTTCGGCTGTATCGTATGGTAATCTGGCATCCGGAGCCGAGCCCATGTCGCCGACCGATATCACCGCCGCGCTGCTCGTCATCGGCGACGAGATCCTTTCGGGGCGCACGAAGGACAGAAACATCGGCATCCTTGCCGATTTTCTCGCCGCGCGCGGCATCGAGCTGCGCGAAGTGCGCGTCGTGCCGGACGATATCGCCACGATCGTCGCCGCGGTGAATGCGCTACGGCCGCGCCATACCTACGTATTTACGACCGGCGGCATCGGCCCAACCCATGACGATGTGACGGCAGAAGCGGTGGCGGCGGCCTTCGGCGTGCCGCTTGTCGAAGATCCGCGCGCCATCGCGCTCATGCTGCGGCGGATTACGTCCGAACATCTCAACGAAGCGCGCCGCCGCATGGCGCGCATTCCGCAAGGCGCGGCGCTGGTCGAGAACGCGGTCTCGGCCGCGCCCGGCTTCCGGATCGGCAATGTCATCGTCATGGCCGGCATTCCCGCCATCGTCGAAGCCATGCTTGCCGCCGTGGCTCCCAAGCTGCAAACGGGCCAACGCACGATCGCGAAGACGATCGAGGTCGGCGACATGCCGGAGGGTGCCTTCGCGGCGGAACTTGCCGCCGAGGCGGCGCAGCATCCAGCAGTTTCGATTGGCTCCTATCCGTCGTACAAGGACGGCAAGTTCGCCAACCAGATCGTCGTGCGCGGCAAGGACGCGGGCGAGGTAGAATCGGCGGTCACGGCCATCGAGGCGCTGATCGCCAGGCTGCGCGCCGAGGGAAAGGACAAATATACGATCACATGAGCATCGGATGAGCGACCCCATACGAGAGAAGGCCTATCACGTCTCCTGGGATCAGTTCCATCGCGACGCGCGGGCGCTCGCCTGGCGGCTTGCCGAGACGGGGCGGTTCGCGGCGATCGTCGGCATCGCGCGCGGCGGGCTCGTGCCGGCGGCGATCGTCGCCCGCGAGCTCAATCTGCGCGTGGTCGAATGCGTCGCGGTCGTGAGCTACGAGCACACGACGCAAGAGGGGCCGCCGAAGATCGTCAAGCCGATTGCGCCGGAGATCGTGCGCGGCGAGGGCGAAGGCGTGCTCATTATCGACGATCTCGTCGATACCGGCGCCACGGCGCGCGTCGTGCGCGCGCTGCTGCCCCGGGCGCATTTCGCCTGCGTCTATGCAAAGCCGCTGGGTCGCCCGCACATCGATACGTTCATGACCGAGGTCTCGCAGGACACCTGGATCTATTTTCCCTGGGATCTCGGCCTCGCCTTCCAGGCGCCGATCGCGGGAAGCAAGGAATAGGGCCCGCGACGGGCGCGCGTCTCGCGATGCGATGGGCCAAGCTATCGCTACCTGGATCAATCCTCACGTCGATCACGAGCGCATTGCATGCACTGTCGGCGACAAGTTAAATTGTTGCCAACGGATGCTCAATGAAGCTTAGTACGAAACCATGACCATGCTCCAGCCTGCGAGACGTACGATTGAGGCCCGACGGGAACAGATGTTTCCCGCCATGGGACAAGCCGACATCGATCGCCTTCGCCGTTTCGGCGAGCCAAAGTTCTACAAAAAGGGAGAGCACCTACTGAGAGCCAGTGAGGTCGCCCCAGGATTGATCGTGATACTTTCGGGGAAAGTGGAAATCACCCAGGGCTTTGGGGCCGATCAGCGCGAAGTTATCGTCACGCATCAGGCGGGACAATTCGCGGGAGAGTTGGCGCAGCTCTCCTCGCGTCCGTCACTGGTAGACGGTGAGGCGGTGGAGGATGTTCAAGCGCTGGTCATCCCCTCGGCGCGATTGCGCGATCTCTTGGTGCAGGAGGCGGATCTCGGCGAACGCATCATGCGCGCGCTGATTTTGCGTCGCGTCGGCTTGCTGGAGAGTGGGGCGGCCGGACCGATTATCATCGGGCCCGCAAATCATTCGGATGTGTTGCGGTTGCAGGGATTTCTCGCGCGAAACGGGCAGCCGCATCGGGTGCTTGATTCCGATAGCGACCCTTGTGCGAAGACCTTGATCGAGCGTTTCAATATCGACGTGCTCTATTTGCCCATAGTGTTGTGTCCGAACGGCAAGCTGCTGCGCAACCCTACCGAGAACGAGTTTGCGCGTTGTATCGGGTTGGTACGATTGATCGATGCGGCGAAATTATATGACGTTGCCATCGTCGGCGCGGGGCCTGCAGGATTGGCCGCCGCGGTCTATGCGGCCTCGGAAGGATTGGAGGTGATCGTGCTCGATTGCCGCGCCTTTGGCGGCCAGGCCGGCGCGTCTGCACGCATAGAAAACTATCTGGGATTTCCGACCGGGATCTCCGGCCTGGCGTTGATGGCACGCGCCTATACGCAAGCACAGAAGTTTGGCGCGGAAACGGTGATTCCGGAAGAAGCGCATGAGTTAGGGAAGGGGACAATTGAAAACGGCGAAAGCTATATGCTGAACGTTGGCGACGATGAGACTTTACATACGCGCGCAGTGGTGCTTGCGAGCGGGGCGCGGTACCGTCGGCTTGATGTCCCAAATCTGGGCGAATTTGAAGGGTCGTCCGTTCACTACTGGGCGTCGCCGATCGAGGCGAACCTTTGCCGCGATCAAGAAGTGGCGCTGGTCGGAGCGGGCAATTCGGCTGGGCAGGCCGCCGTCTATCTCGCGAGCCACGTCAAAAAGGTTTGGATGCTGGTGCGCCGCGAAGGGCTGGAGGCGACCATGTCGCGCTATCTTATCGAACGCATCAAGGCGCAACCGAATATCGAGGTGTTGACCCGATCCGAAGTTACGGCACTCGAAGGCCGGGAAGGCAAACTCGAAGCCATACGCTCGCGCCGAGGCGCAGATAACGTAGAAACGACCCTTCCAATACATCATCTGTTTCTTTTCATCGGAGCTGACCCGAATACCGATTGGCTCGCGCAATGTGACGTGGCGCTCGATGAGAAGGGATTTGTTCGCACCGGCGATAGCTCCGGCGAGAAACGTCACGCTCTCGAAACGAGCCGGCCCGGTGTGTTTGCCATCGGCGACGTTCGCGCAGGCTCAGTCAAGCGCGTTGCGGCCGCCGTTGGGGAAGGGGCGCAGGTCGTAGCCGCTATCCATGCCTATCTGGCGCGTAGCAATTCCTCCTCGGACGAGTTGTTTCCGGCCAAACCTGGATAGTCGCTTGGCGCCAAAATCGGACCATTCGTTCGAGCGTTAGAAGCCGAAGCCGGCCGCGGCACGTGCGCGTCGATGTTCCGAACGTTCGCCGCTTACTATTTCATGAAGCCCCGGACGAGCTGCGCAATCTGATCCGCTGCGGTATCGAGCGCGAAATGACCCGCGTCGAGGACGTGGACTTCGGCCTTCGGCACGTCGCGGCGATAGGCCTCCGGTTCCGAAAGCTCGAAAGACAGGTCGTATTTGCCCCAGAGGACGAGAAGCCGAGGCTGCGTCTCGCGCATCCAAGCCTGCCATCTGGGGTAGGCGTCGACGTTCGTGCGGTAGTCGTAGAATAGTTCGCTTTGAACGTCGGCTTGGCTGGGCTTGCTGAGAAACGCAAATTCATCGGTCCAGAGATCCGGATCATAGCGCTCCACGTCAGGATCGTTCCCGACATGGCGGGTCCGCGTCGCCGGCAGCGACAGGAGATTTGTGCGAAGCGCACTTTCGTTGGCGGCGCGATCGGCCCAAAAGGCCCGCCGCGGCTTCCAGTTCGCCCCCAAGCCTTCGTTATGCGCCACAGCGTCTTGGACGATGAGAGCCTCGATCCGGTCCGGATGGGTCAGGGCCATGCGAAAACCAACGGGGCCGCCATAATCCTGCATATAAAGCGTGAAGCGCGACAGCCCGAGCGTTTCGGTGAAGCGATTTATAATCTCGGCGTAGTGATCGAACGTATACGCGAATTGATTCGGGTCCGGCCAGTCGCTGTGTCCGAAGCCCGGGTAATCGGGCGCGACGAGATGATAGCGATCCGAGAGCCGGGCAAACAGAGGCTCGAACATTCGCGACGAAGAGGGCAGTCCGTGGAGCAAGAGAATCGTTTCAGCGTCCTTCGGCCCTGCCTCCCGATAAAAGATGGAGAGGCCGTCAACGCTCACGGTGCGGTAAAGGACGTGTTCCGTTGACGGATGCGGGATCATCGGAAACGATGTAATCACTCTTTAGGGTAGTCGATCCATCAAGATGCCTTGAAGGCCTCGCACTGTCTGCATACGCCTATTTAGGCGGAATCCGGTTCGGACAGTGATTTGCAAAAAGCAGTTTTATTGGTTCAATTATATTCACTTGCGGGCGTGGCGGAATTGGTAGACGCAAGGGACTTAAAATCCCTCAGCGCGAAAACGCTGTGCCGGTTCGACTCCGGCCGCCCGCACCATCGCTTCGCTAAAGGGCATGCGGCGCATATATTGAGCTGGCGGAAGCGAGAACTTGCCACAAGCCACGCCGCCTCGGAGAAGAGCGCGAACCATGAGCGACAAATCGACAGCTAAGATCGAAGCTGCCGTCGCTGCCGAGCGAGAGCGCTGTATCGACCGCGTGCTGACCTATGCCGCGCTTCGCGATCAGGCTGCCGTCGATCTCGATAAAGCGGCGGCCGGGTTCGGCGACGACGAGCCGAGCGAAGGAGCGGCGGATCGCGCCCGAATGCAGGCGGAAGTCGCGCGCGACATCGCCCGCTTTTTGGGCGAAGAGCCAACGGTCTGAGCCGCAGAAAAAGTTCGGGCGCCGCGAGGATCGCCAGGCCCATGAGCGTAAACGACGGCTCGGCGCGAAAGCGCTGTGCCGGTTCGACTCCGGCCGCCCGCACCAAATCACTGCATCTTCATTTTGTTCGTTCCGCTCATGCCGCCCATGCCGCCCATTCCACCGCCCGGCGCCATCGCGCCCATGCTCGGCGCGGCCTTGAAGGGCACGTCAACCTTGCCAGCCTTCTCGAAGGTGAGCGTCGTGTGGATCACCTCGCCCGGCTTCACGCCGTGTTTGATATCGACGAACATGATGTGATCGCCGCCCGGTTTGAGCGCCACGGTCGCGCCGGCGGGAATAGAAAGTCCGTTCGTCAGCTCGCGCATTTCCATCACGCCGTTGTTCATCTTCATCTCGTGGATCTGCGTCTTGGCAGAAATGTCCGACGTCACGGAGACGAGCCGATCGGGCGCGTTGCCGGAATTGACGATCGTGGCGTAGCCCACCGCGACAGTCGCCCCGCCCGGCGTCGGACGGGCGAAGGCGTTTTCGATCTTCAGCGATCCGACGCCGACGCTTGCGGCCGCGTCGGCGCCGGAAAGAACCGGCGCCGTGGCGAGAATTGCCGCGAGCGCGCCGCCGGCCAATGTATATCTCATGACATCCTCTTATGCTTTCATCTCGCGGTAATAGCGCGAGATGCGATCGAACCATTCATGCCGCGCCTGCAGATGCGCCATGCCGCGGCCGCGTTCCGGTAATTGCAGGGTCGATACGAGCGCATCGACTTCGCGGCGCGCCGAGACTTGCGAGGCGGAGAGCGCGTTGCTGCGCATCCCTTCCTCGATCGGGTCGAGCGGCGTCAGCCCGATCGGAAACAGCTCGCGGAAGATCACCCGGTCGTGCAGGCCCTCGGTGGTGCGGAACTGCAATTCGAGGGCGAGCCGCGACAGGCTCGTCTGAATTTGCCGCGCGTTGTTCGATTGCGTCGACGACATTCTGTTGCGGACCAGCACCCAATCGATGATGCCTTGATCGACGAGCTTGCGCTTGCGCCGCGCCTCCAGGACCAGATCGGCGTAATGGGCGACCTGGCCGCGCTGTGAGCGGTCGTGATGCACGCGCGAGAACACATCAACGTCGATGAAGGAGTCGTTGATCGGCGAGACAAGCGTGTCGGCGAGTGAATGGGCGAGCCGCATCAGATAGGAGTCGGTCGCCGGCGTATCGATGACGACGAACTCGTATTCGTGTTCGACTTCCGCGATCGCCGCCGCGAAGGCGCCGAATTCCGCGGTCTCGTTGTCGCGCACGCTCATCGAACTGCCGCGGTCGAGCGCATGATGAAAGGGCATTTCGACGTTCCACGGCGCATCGACGGCCCAGGAGGCGCGGTTTTCGAAAAACCGCGTGAGCGTGCGCTGCCGAGTGTCGAGGTCGATGGTGGCGACGCGAAATCCGGCCTTCAAAAGGGCGACGCCGATGTGGATCGAAAGTGTCGATTTGCCGGTTCCGCCTTTTTCGTTGGCGACAACGATGACGTGCGCGGTGCGCAAATCGGGCGGATCGTAAGCCATGGCATGCGCGGTCATCACCAATTTCCGCTCCTGGCCGACCGCGCAGAATCGCTCGTCCGCAGAGTCCGCATATTCAAGACCTAACGGTCGGCAAAGGTGCTGGCAATGGCATTGGCCCATCCGCATGCGCCGACATCTTCTAGGCTCGGTGGAAAAATGGCGGAAATTGCGACGCCGATGCAAAACAGCCATGAAACCGGCGAAATTCGCCGCGCCGCGGGTTGAGTTCTTCTTTCATCGCAGGATCTTAGGCGAAGCGGCGATTTTCGCTGGCGTTCGCGACCGGCTTGCCGCCGTAAAGCCAATCGTAACGCGCGATGATCCGCCGTTCTCCCAGCGCGTGGATGGCGAGATCGCGGCATGCGGCGGGCACGCTGGAGAGATGATAGATCAGGCCTTGGAGGCGCGACTCGCGCTGCACGCGCTCGATCCGGGATCGCCGCGCCGCGACAAACTCGGCAAGCGCTGCGGCGATGTCGCACCCGGGCTTGAGAAAGATCGCCAGCGCCGCCGCATCTTCGATCGCTTGCGCCGCGCCTTGCGCAAGGAAAGGCAGGATCGGATGCGCGGCATCGCCGATGAGCGCGACGCGGCCGGCGCTCCAAGTCGACGGCGGCGGACGCTCGATGAGCGGCCAGATGCGCCATTCCTCGGCCGCCGCGATCAGCTCGCGGACGCGGCGATCCCAACGCGCAAATCGCGCCGCGATCCGGCGCGGGTCGCCGGGCTCGGCCCAAATGTCGGGCGTCGCTTCGATCGCCTTCGTCTCGCCAAGGATCGCCACGACGTTGGTAATCCTGCCGCCGCGCAGCGGATAATGCACGACATGCGCGCCCGCGCCGAGCCACAGCGTGCTCTCCGGCTGGCGCAGTTCGAGCGCGAGTTCGATCCGATTTTACGAGTGCCCGCCAGGCGATGTGGCGAGCGACATGCGGCATGTGGTCGGCGGCGTTCAGCCGTTCGCGCACAAAAGAGCGCAGACCGTCAGAGCCGAGCAGGCAATCCGCGGCGAAACTTACCGATCTCGTGCCCTGCAAGGCGGCGGCGATAACATCGTGGTCCGTCACGGCCAAGTCAGTGAACGCGCATCCGGTTTCGATCCGGATTGAGGGCGCATCGGCGACCGCGTCGAGGAGCGCGCTTTGCAGATCGCCGCGATGCGCGAGCAGGTAGGGTGCGCCCCAGCGCCGCTCGGCGCCTTCGAGCGGCAGCCGGGCAACCGTTGCGCCGTCGCCGCCGCGTCGGATGCGAATGGCGCCTGGCACGAGCGCCGCCGCGCCGAGGCGGGGCAGAACGTCGAGCTCGCGTAGGATCGCACTGGCGTTGGGCGAGATCTGCAGCCCCGCGCCGACATCCTTTTCCAGCCGGCTGCGTTCGAGGATCGTCACGCTCCAGCCGACCCGCGCCAAGGCGAGCGCGGCGGTCAATCCGCCGACACCGGCGCCGGCAATCAGCGCATGCCCGCTCATCGCGGCGGGCGCCGATCAGGCTCTAGGCAGTCGCGGCCGAAGAGAAGGCACATTCGGGCGGAACGCATGCGTCGTGCTCCAGCGAAGGATCGTAGACATAATGCGTCGAGCAATACGAGCAGACCACGTCGTCGGCGTCGCCCATGTCGATAAAAATGTGCGGATGGTCGTCGGGCGGCAGCGCGCCGATGCACATGAATTCCTTGACGCCGATACGCACGCACGCGACGCCCGGCTGGTTGTGGAAATGCGGTGTGCCGTGATCGGCCATCATCGGGAACCCGAATGAGAGGGCACACAGCATAGGGGTGCGCGTCTCGTTTGGGTAGCGGAAATCTATCGCCGACCGCGACGCGACCGCGCATTGCAACACCCGACCCCGCTCTCTATTTTCGCGCCGGCATGAAGGAATTCTCTTCGGGCGGCGTGCGGATCGCTTACATCGACACGGGGAACGGGGAGCCAATCCTCCTCATCCACGGCTTTGCATCGAACCATTCGGTCAATTGGGTCTTCCCGCAATGGGTAAAGACGCTGAGCGGCGCGGCCCGGCGGGTCATTGCGTTCGACGCGCGCGGCCATGGACAGAGCGAGAAGCTCTATCGCCCGGAGGATTATACCATCCCGCACATGGTCGAGGATGCGCGCAACTTGCTCGATCATCTCGGCGTTGAGCGGGCCGACGTCATGGGCTATTCGATGGGGGCGCGCGTCGCCGCGGTTCTCGCCTTGTCGCATCTGGCGCGCGTGCGCTCGCTCATCATCGGCGGCATGAGCGACAAGCTCGTTTCCTCGGCGGGGCTTGGCCCGGAGATCGCCGAAGCCTTAGAGGCGCCTTCCGCGTCGGCCGTGAAAGCGGAGGGCGCGAAAATGTTTCGGCTCTTTGCGGAGGCGACGCGCAGCGATCTTAAAGCGCTTGCCGGCTGTGCGCGCGGCGCAAGGCTGCAAGTCAGCGCCGCCGAACTCGACCGGCTCGACCTGCCGGTGCTTGTTGCGGTCGGCACCAAAGACGAAATTGCCGGCGATCCGCGTCGGCTCGCTGCCTTAATCCCGCGAGGCCGAGCGCTTCCCATTCCGGATCGGGACCATAACCGCAGCGTCGGCGACCCGGTCTTCAAGCGCGGCGTTCTCGCCTTTCTCGAAAGCCGTCCCTGAGGCACACGGCCGGAGGTGCCGAAAGGCGCTGCGGCGGAGCGCAAACCGTGTTAGGAGGGGGCGCTTTCTCGGGAGATTTTCGTGATTCTTGGCAATACGCCGCTGGCAAGACGGCCAAGTCTCGATCGGGCGGATTCGCTCTTTGCGCGCGTTCGCATCGAGGCCGAAGAGATTTTGCGCCGCGAGCCGTGCATCGCCGGCTGGGTCTCGATGACCATCCTCGACCAACCGAGTCTGGAGGCGGCGATCATCCACCGCTTGGCGGAGCGGCTCGGCAACGACGCGGTCGCGGCCGAGTTCATCCGCCAGACCTACCTGGATATGGTCGGCCGCGAGCCGACGATCGGCATTGCTTTCCGCGCCGATATCATGGCGACCTTAGACCGCGACCCCGCTTGCACGCGGCTCATCGAGCCGGTGCTCTATTTCAAGGGTTTCCACGCGATCGCCACGCATCGCCTCGCCCACGCGCTGTGGAACGCCGGACAGCGCGACCTGGCACTTTATCTGCAAAGCCGCTCCTCCGAGGTCTTCCAGACCGACATTCATCCGGCGGCGCGGATCGGCAAGGGCATCTTCCTCGATCATGCGACGGGGCTCGTCATTGGTTCGACGGCGATGATCGAGGATGACGTTTCGATGCTGCAGGACGTGACCTTGGGGGGAACCGGCAACGAAGGCGGCGACCGCCATCCGAAGATCCGGCACGGCGTGCTGATCGGCGCGGGCGCCAAGATCCTTGGCAATATCGAGGTCGGCCATTGTGCGCGCATCGCCGCGGGCTCCGTGGTGCTGCGGCCGGTGCCGCCCAACAAGACGGTCGCCGGCGTGCCGGCGCGGGTCGTAGGCGAAGCGGGTTGCGCCGAACCGGCGCGTACCATGGACCAGATCCTCGCCGCGAAACGGGAATAGGCCGCTGGCGATGCACAACCATGGCGCATGCGCAGCTTAGCGCGCGGACGGAGGCGTGAACTTGGATAAGGTCGAATTGCGCAAATTGCAGGCGTTTCTACGCGCCTCCTTCGGCAATGAGGGCCTGCGCGTCGTCCCGGCGAAGCACAATCCCGAGGACGCGGAGGTGCACCTCGGCGAACGCAACATCGCCTCGATCGTCGTCGACGACGAGGATGGCGACCGCTCGTTCGCGATGGCGATGCAGATTCCTGTGGAGCGCCACGTGCTCCAGGATTATCTGCGCCGGCTGTTTGAGAACGACAAGCTCAAGGTCGTGGCGCGTCCGAGGAAGCAGGATTCCGTCGAGTTGAATTCCGGAGAGGACTATCTGGGAGTCATTTCCGCCGACGATCCGAAGGGCAGCAGCCACACGCTGCAAGTGGCAATTCTCGATTTCGATCTCGAGGATTATTAGGCTCTTTGCGGCGCGTCAGAGCTTGATGTTCTCGTCGAAATTTTCCGCGTCGATCATCTCGTCGAAGTTGACGGCAAACCCACCCTCGAAAAGACGCACCACGTGGCCGGTCGTCTTTCCAAGCGCGACCCTCGTGCCGACCGCCGGCGTCGCCGGCGTGCTGACTGCAGCTCCCGACATCGAAATGTCGATGAGCTTGACGACGTGTTCGCGGTCGCCCTCGATTTGCAGGATCGCGTGGCGCAGATGCGGTACGATGCGCTCGTGGCGACGGTCCTCGGGCATCCCCAATGCGTCGCGGTTGATGAGCCAGGTGAGCTGGTTGGCAATCTTCTCGCGCTTGACGAACGGAAGGTTGAGCTGCAACGCGAAGCCCCGCTCCGTGTAGCGTACGATCTTGCCTTCGATGCGGCCGATCTGCTCGAGATACGCGACGATACGCTCGCCGATTTTGCCGCGCACGGGTGCTACGAGGGCCACGCCGCCGGGCGACATATCGGTCGTCTGGCAAGAGAATTCGCGCTTGTCTTCAAGCATGTAGCGGCCGACAAGGGCGATTGCGACACGCTGGTGGCGGCGCCGTTCTATCGGTTTCAGGATAGGTTTAAGCTTCAATGTCATGAGGCGCCGCGACCAAGCACGATCCGAGCCGGAGCAAGATCGTAAAGTGAACGCCACGAGTTAAAGCTGTGTTAGCGAATTCGCGGCGAGCGCCGATTTCGGCGGCAAATGTCATTTGCCGCCGGGGAAAACCCTTAGGTGTCCGTGCATTTTTGCTTTGAGCGGCTCCGGCAAAGGGGGCGCCGGCAGTTCACCATCGTCGATTGCCCGCAGCGAGCGCAATGTGAATTGATCCACCGGCAGGAGGCCGAGCCAGGTCGGCCGCGCCGCAGCCGTCATGAGCCCCAGAATGCGCGCTTGGGCGTAGCCGTTGTGACGCAACGGCAGCAGGAGAATTTCGAGATCGGCTTTCGCATAGCCTTCGGGCTTTGCCTCGACGCAGGCAATGACCGGACAGGCGGCATCGACCACCGTCAAGAGCACCGCGGCGACGTTATGCGCGTCGCGCGGCGACCATAGGTCGAGAAACGAACGGCTCTTCTGCTCGGCGCAGAACAGCGCGTTGACGCGGCTGCCGGACATGAGGAAGGGAAAGCGATGCGCGACGTCGATTTCGAGCAGGAACGTGTCGGCGAGCAGTTTGCTGATCGCGGCGAGGTCGACCTCGGAGCGCTCGGGTGCGCCGCGTTCGCCGCGCAACCGGTTCCAATAATCGAAAAGCTCACGTGTCGCTGCCTGTCTCATTTCGATCCTCGTAGCCCATTCCGGGAGAAAACGAGGCGGCATTGGTTCCAAATGGCACGCCGTTTCCCGGAATTTCCGTCTTCGGCTGGATTCGAGCAGCGGCCGTGCCAAGGCGGTAATCGAGAAGCGCCAAGCGCCGGGCACCGTCATGGCCGCGCTTGTCCCGGCCATCCATGCGGTCCGACAGCAGCTCACTAGCGAAGTAAGAAGCGCGGCGCGGCGTGGATGGCCGGCAAAATGCCGGCCACGCTGGGTCGAGGCCTCACGCAAATCTGCTATAAGGTCGCGATGACGACCTACCGCTTCTGCATCGCCCCGATGATGGATTGGACGGACCGGCATTGCCGCTTCTTCCATCGCATCCTCACGCGCCGCGCGCGGCTCACTACCGAGATGCTCACCGCCGCCGCCATTCTTCACGGCGATCGCGCGCGCCTGCTCGGATTTGACGAAGCCGAACATCCGATCGCCGTGCAACTCGGCGGCGCGGAGCCGGCAAATCTCGCGCGCGCCGCGTCGATCTGCGCCGACTTCGGCTACGACGAGATCAACCTGAACGTCGGCTGTCCTTCGGAGCGCGTGCAGAGCGGCGCGTTCGGCGCGTGTTTGATGCGCGAACCCGAGCTTGTGGCCGCATGCGTCGGCGCGATGAAGGCGCGCGTAAACCTGCCAGTCACGGTCAAGTGCCGGCTCGGCGTCGATGAGCAGGAGCAAGACGCGCTCTTCGCGTTTGCCGAACGCGTCATCGCGGCCGGCGCCGATGCGCTTTTCGTTCACGCCCGCAAGGCGTGGTTGAAAGGCCTGTCGCCGAAACAGAACCGAACCGTGCCGCCGCTCGATTACGCGCTGGTGCGCACGCTGAAACGCGCCTATCCGCGAACCCCGATCGTGCTCAACGGCGGGCTCAGCACCATCGCGCAGATGAAGGCCGAGCTAGCGCATGTGGACGGCATCATGGTCGGGCGCGCGGCCTATCAGGACCCGGCGCTGCTCCTCGATGTCGATCCAGCGTTCTTCGGCGCGCCGCCGCCGGTCGAAGGTAGATACGCCGCGATCGAGGCCTATCTGCTGTATATCGAAGCGCGCTTACGGGAAGCCGTGCCGCTCGCGGCGATGACGCGCCACACGCTCGGTCTCTTCAACGCAATGCCCGGCGCGCGCGCCTATCGCCGGCATCTGGCGATTGAGGCTGCAAAGCCGGGGGCGGGGATTGAGGTGCTGCGCGAGGCGGTGGGATTGGTACGCCTTGCAGAGAGAAGCAACCTCACCGAAGCGGCGGAATAGAAGCGGCATCCGCAACGATGAGCAAAGTTCCCGAGGTCACGCTAGTTTTCTGGATCATCAAGATCGCCGCGACCACGCTCGGCGAAACGGGCGGCGACACGGTGACGATGACGTTGAAATGGGGCTATCTCGCAGGGACGGCGCTCTTTCTGACCGCCTTGGTCGTGCTGGTCGGCATTCAGATCGCAGCGAAGCGATTCAATCCCTGGCTCTATTGGGCGACGATCGTTGCCTCCACCACGGCCGGCACGACGATGGCGGACTTCGCCGACCGCTCCTTGGGCATCGGCTACACCGGCGGCGCGACTACGCTGTTCCTCTGCCTCATGGCGACGCTCGGCCTCTGGTATTGGGCGCAAGGCTCCATATCGGTGGATACGGTAAGCACGCCCAAGACCGAAGCATTTTACTGGGCGGCCATCACCTTTTCGCAGACCCTGGGCACCGCGCTCGGCGACTGGATGGCCGATACCTCGGGCCTCGGCTACGAGAAAGGTGCGCTCGTCTTCGCCGCCGGGCTCGTGCTGATCGCCGTGCTCTACTTTTTCACGAAGGTGTCGCGCGTGTTTTTGTTCTGGGCCGCTTTCATCTTGACGCGGCCGCTTGGCGCAACAGTCGGCGACTTTCTCGATAAGCCCGTGAGCCATGGCGGACTGGCCTTCAGCCGCCCGCTTGCCTCATTGGTCATCGCGGCGTTCATCTTGGGCTGCATTCTCATCTTGCCGCAGAGGGCAGGTCGGCATCCGGGCGAGACCGAAACGGCGCGATGAAGCGAGCCGCTCGCGGCGATGGCGCGCCACACCGCCGGGCTCTTCAACGGAATGCATGGAGCGCGCCTATGCGGGGAGAGGGAAGGACAAGGGGCCAGGTGGTTTGCTTCGATCGTGCGGCCAATCTCCCGGCCGCTCACCCCAACCTTCTCCCCCTTTCGCTCGCGCTCATGGGGCGAGGGGGCAGCGCGGCGCATATTCTCCCGCGAAAAAAGAAAGCGCGACTGGCTGCGTTTCTACCTCTCCGCCACCACGCCCTTCAACGCCGCGATAGTGGCTTCCATCTCGTGCCCGTCCAAACTCGCGAAGCCTAATCGCGCGGCGGGTTTGGCGCGGGCGGAGATCGCGCATTCATCGCTCGTCAGAAATTTTGGGCCGCCCGGCCGGTGCTCCAGCTGGGCGAGATCCGTCGAATCCGGAAAGCGGACCCAGAAGGCGAGCCCGCCGGTCGGCATGTCGAAGCTCGCAAATCCGCCGAGCTCGGCGCTGAGCGCGCTGGCGAACGCCGTGCGCCGCTTGTCGAAGATCGCATGCACGCGTTTGACGTGGCGGCGCAACTGGCCCGACTCGATCAGCTCGACGATGGCAAGTTCGGTGATCGGGTCGCCTTGCCGGTCGATCGTGCCGATCCAATTTCCGATCTGCTCGATCAGCCGGCTTGGGCCCGCGACATAGCCGACGCGCAGGCTCGGCGACAAAACCTTCGAGAACGAGCCGACGTAGATGATTTGCCCAGCGTGGTCGCCGCTCGCCAGTGGAAACATCGGCTGGTGGTCGAAATGGAATTCGTGATCGTAATCGTCCTCGACCACCACAAACCCGAATTGCCCGGCAAGCGCCCGCAACCTGAGCCGCGCGTTGGGGCGCAGCACCACGGTAGTCGGAAACTGATGGCCGGGCGTCAGATAGAGCGCGCGCACGCGCGTATGCCGGCAGATCGATTCAAGATGGTCGAGGTCGATTCCCTCGGGCGTCAACCGCGCCGCGGCGATGCGCGCGCCGGCCAACACGAAGGCCTGGACGGCCGGCGGATAGGTCAGCTCCTCGAACAGCACGGTGTCGTCACGCGCCACGATACATTGGGCGATGACGTAGAGCGCCATCTGGCTGCCGCGCGTCACGCAGATGTTGTCGGGCGTCGTGTTGAGGCCGCGCGTCATGTTGAGCATTTTGGAGATCGATTGGCGCAGCGGCTCCGTGCCGCGCGGATCGCCATAGCCGAGCAGCCGTTGGCGGGCGGCGGCGCGGGCCGCGCTCGCATATGCTTGCGCGATCGCCATCGTTGGGATGAGGCGCTGGTCGGGCACGCCGTCGTCGAAGCGCACCTTGCCTTGCGGCGGCCAGAGCAATGGCGGGCGCACTTCGCGCCCGCGCGGCCCGGCGATGAGCTTGGGTTCGGGATCGGCCGGCTTGGCGCCGCCGATGCTGCGCGCCACGAACGTGCCGCGCCGCTGGTCGGTCGTAACCCAGCCCTGCGCGGTGAGTTCTTCGTAAGCCTGGACCACAGTCTTACGGTTGACGGCGAGATCGCGCGCCAGATCGCGTGTGCCGGGCAGAGAATCGCCCGCCGCCA
Organism: uncultured Alphaproteobacteria bacterium; assembly: GCA_963697785.1. GTDB lineage: Bacteria > Pseudomonadota > Alphaproteobacteria > Rhizobiales > Beijerinckiaceae > Methylovirgula. The sequence continues at coordinate 750,500 of OY969098.1, forward strand.
GCCGGCCGCGCTGGATTTCTTCGATGATCGCCTGCGCAATTCGCAGACTGAGGCTGCCGCGCCCTTCGGCGCGGACGATGAGGTTCGGAACCCAGGGACGAAGCATGTCGTGCCTTTCGGCGGTCAGCCTCTGTCCACAAGCAAAATCTGTGACGTTCTGCGCCGCACCGGCGGCCGCCCTCGCGCTTCGAGACTGTTCCGATTGCACATTAAGAGATAGATATAACTTACTAATACAACAGTATAATTACTTTTACTGATGAGAATGCGGAGGGCCGTCTGAAACTGCGCAAAGGGCGGCCACGCTGGACGAGCCCGCGAAGCGGGCTTGGATCCAGGCTCCGCACCAGCAAATGCCTGAAGATCCCACCTTCCGCTTCTGGATCCCGGCTCGATCTCTAGATCGGGTCCGGGAATTGCTTCGGGCGGGAAGGCCGCGCTTTGAATTGCGCCCGGTGCATCGCCTCCTGCTCGAGATCAAGCAAAGTCATCGGGCAGCTGGCGTCCGTTCGCTCGTTTTGGTGCAAAATGACTCCAGATCGACCCTGTCAGCGGCAAGGAATGCGTCGGCGTTGGGCCGGCGCAAGAGCCAGTTTCTTGCGGCGCGCTAGGCCAGCGGGAATGCCGCGTTTCCCTCTGCAGACTGGACCAGTCCCGAGTTGGAAACTGGATGTTCTCGGCGGGCCAAGCGGCTCATAGCTTCAATCTCAATTGCGACCCACGTGGTCGCGGGGTAGGGAGGCTCGTGACACGAAGGCCGCAAGAGGCATCAACCCTCTTTGGAAGGCTCGTCGTCATGTCCGCCACGACCGCTCGACTGAAGCCCAATTGTCTAGGCTTCACCGAACTCCTTGCCCAGAACGTCGCGCTCATCTCTCCCACTATGACCGCGGCGCTCATCGTTCCCGTCATGTATTCGAACACCGGCAATTGGAGCTGGCTCTCCTATGCGCTCGGCACGATCATGCTGCTGTTCGTTGCGTTCAACCTCAATCAGTTCGCCAAGCGCTCCACGTCCGCCGGCTCGATGTACGCCTATATCTCCCGCGGTCTAGGACTGACCGCAGGCGCTATCGGCGGCTGGGCGCTCATTTGGGCCTACCTCGGCATCTCGATGGCCGGTCTCACCGGCTTTACGGTGTTCGCCGGTAAGCTCCTCTCGATGACGGGGATCAACGCGTCGCCGATCCTCCTCTTCGTGGTCTGCATCGCGATCTCATGGTTCTGCGCGTGGAAGAACGTAAACCTCTCGGCAAGGGCGATGCTCGCCTGCGAAGCGATATCGATGGCTTTCATCCTGCTGCTTTGCTTCATCGTGCTGGGCCATCACGGCTTTACGATCGATAAGACGCAATTCGATCCCAAGACGGTGCCATGGTCGAGCATCGGCCTCGGCGTCGTGGTGGCAATCTTCTCTCTCGTCGGCTTCGAAGCGGCGACAGCCTTCGGCGACGAAGCGAAGAACCCGCTGAAAACCGTGCCGCGTTCGATCTACGTGAGCCTGATCATCTCCGGTGTCTTCTTCGTCTTCGTCACCTATGTGGAGGTGCTGGGCGTCAGGGGCTATTCGACGACGCTCGATAAAATCGACCAGCCGTTGAACGTCCTCGCGCAAATGATCAACATACCGGTCTTGCAGATCCCGCTGTCGCTCGGCGCCATGCTGAGCTTCTTCGCGCTGAACCTATCTTGCATCAGCGCGGGCGGGCGCGTCATCTACGCGATGGGCCGCCACGGCATCTTCCCGCAAGCAACCGCGGCGTCGCACGACAAGAACGAAACGCCGCATATCGCGGTGACCGTAATGGCCGTGCTCTCCTTCTCAATTCCGACGGCCGCGACCCTGTTCGGTCACGTCGCGCTGCTCGATCTCTTCAATGATGTCGGCACCTGCGCGGCGTTCGGCTTTGTCGTGGCCTACGGCCTCGTCAGCGCCGCGGCACCGGCCTATCTGAAGAAGCTCGGCGAAGTGACCGCGAAGGATTGGGCGGGCTGCATCGCATCGCTGCTGCTGCTTGCCGTTCCGGCAGTCGGCAGCGTCTACCCGGTGCCGTCTCCGCCGCTGAACTACTTCCCCTATGCCTTTCTCGTCTATCTAGGCATCGGCATCCTCTGGATCGTCGCCTTCCATCATCGCCAGCCTGCGGCGTCGACGATGATCCGGGAGGATCTCGATCAGAGCCATGCGCGCTACCGGAGCCTGGGAATGGCGGCCGGGGAATAGGCGCAGCATTTGGGCAATTCTGGAAAGCGCGCCGGCGACGGCGCGCTTTTCGTCAGAGGCGCTTTATTCCATCGCCTTGCCGGCGCGCCCGACCAGATCCTGAATGAATTGCCAGGCGGTGCGGCCGTTGCGCGAGCCGCGCGTCGTCGCCCATTCGTGCGCTTCGGTTTCGAGCGCGGCGCGATCGAGTTGAATACCGAAATGCCGCGCGTAGCCGGCGACCATGGCGAGGTAGTCGTCCTGGCTGCATTTGTGGAAGCCGAGCCAGAGACCGAAACGATCGGAGAGCGCCACCTTCTCTTCCACCGCTTCGCCGGGATTGATCGCGGTCGAACGTTCGTTTTCGATCATGTCGCGCGGCAGGAGATGGCGGCGGTTCGAGGTTGCATAGAAGAGGACATTCGCCGGGCGGCCTTCGATGCCGCCTTCGAGCAACGCTTTCAGCGATTTGTAATTCGCATCCTCGGCGTTGAACGAAAGATCGTCGCAGAAAAGCAGGAAGCGATGCGGAGATTCGCGCAGCAGCGCCATGAGCCGCGGCAGGCTTTCGATGTCCTCGCGATGGATCTCGACGAGCTTCAGCGGGCGAAAGCCGGAAGTGCCGGCAAGCCGGCCGTTGATCTCGGCGTGCACCGCCTTGACGAGCGACGATCTGCCCATGCCGCGCGCCCCCCAAAGGAGCGCATTGTTGGCCGCAAAACCGCACGCAAAACGTTCCGTATTTGCGGTCAGGATATTGCGCACGCGATCGATACCGCGCAGTAGCGCGATATCAACTCGGTTGATCTTCGCGACGGGCGAAAGCGCGTTCCTTTCGGCGTGCCAGATAAAAGCGTCGGCCGAATCGAGATCCGCCACCGGCGCGTTTTCCGGCGCGAGCTGCTCCAAAGCCCGGGCGATTCTCAGCAGGGCCTCGGCCGCGTCCGGGGCGGCGAGCGCCGCAAGAATGTCTTTATCGTGGCTGGTCATCGTCCTCTCTCAGGATGACCACGATGTAACCAGTCGGGCACGCGGCGTCCAGGCGGCGCGATGCTCAAACGCGCACGGATTTGCGACGGGCACGGCCGTCCTCCGGCATTGCTTTCGCGCCCGTGGCCGCTATAGTCCGCCCGCAATCCGAGGGGTTACGAAACCCGCCAAGGAGTAGTTAGGTGTTTACCCCGGCTTTCGCTCAGGCGGCCGGCTCCGCTTCTGGCGGAACTGGCGATATGCTCGTGCAATTCGCGCCGTTCGCGATCATCATCGTCATCATGTATTTCCTGATCATGCGGCCGCAGCAGAAGAAGGCGCGCGACCATGCCGAACTCGTCAAGAACGTCCGCCGCGGCGACACGATCGTGATGACCGGCGGGCTGATCGGCAAAGTGACGAGGGTCATCGACGACGCGGAAGTTGAAATGGAGATCGCGCCGAACGTGAAAGTGCGGGTCGCCCGGACGATGATTTCCGACGTGCGCGCCAAAGGCGAGCCGGTGAAGGATGCGGCCGGGTAGAAGCGGCGCACGTACCTATTGAGATGATGGTTAGCCCATGCTGCGCTTCGCGACCTGGAAAATCGTAGCGATCTTGTCGATGACGGCGTTCGCCCTTCTAATCATCGTCCCGAGCTTGCTTCCGCCCGGCGCGCGCGCCGCGCTTATCGACCATATGCCGGGCTTTATCCCGGTGCGCACGATCGTGCTCGGTCTCGACCTTCAAGGCGGCTCGCACGTGCTGCTCGAAGTCAATTCCAACGAAGTGATCAAGACCGAAGTCCAGAACTTGCGCGATGACGCGCGCCGTCTGCTGCGCGAAGAGAGGATTCCGATCACCGGCGGCATCGGTCTTCTGCCGCGCGGCATTCAAGTGCACGTCAATCCCGAAGAGCGCGACAAGATTATGCCGAAACTGCAGCAGCTGGCGACCCCGATCGGAAACCCGCTGTTGCGCGGCCCATCAGCGCAGCCGCTCGAAATCAACGACATGGGCAGCGGCACGATCCAGGTTCTCGTCACCGACGCGGCGATCAACGACCGCGTTCGGCGCGCCGTCGACCAGTCGATCGAGGTTCTGCGCCGCCGCGTCGATGCGTTGGGCACCACCGAGCCCAACATCCAACGCCAGGGCAACGATCGCATCCTTGTCGAAGTGCCGGGCTTGCAGAACCCCGAAAAGCTGAAGGAAATCCTCGGCACCACGGCGAAGCTCGAATTCCGCCTCATCGCCAATCCGGGCGAGGAACTCGAGCAATTACGAGATGCTCGATCAGACCGATCAGCCCGGCAAATTGCCCGTCGAAAAGCAGGTGATGGTGCAGGGCGAGGACTTAACCGACGCGCAGCCTGGTTTCAATTCGCGTACCGGGGAACCTGTGGTCAACTTCCGCTTCAACATCCGCGGCGGACAGCGCTTCGGCGAAGTCACCTCGGCGAACGTCGGGCGCCTGTTCGCGATCGTTCTCGACGGCAAGGTGATTTCGGCGCCGCGTATCCTCGGCCCGATCACCGGCGGTTCGGGGCAGATTTCCGGCCATTTCACCGTCGAGTCGGCGAACAATCTCGCCATCCTGCTACGTGCCGGCGCCTTGCCGGCCAAACTGACGATTGTCGAGGAGCGCACGATTGGCCCCGGCCTCGGGCAGGATTCGATCGAAGCCGGCAAGCGCGCCGCCTTCGTCGGCGCCGGCCTGGTTCTCTTCTATATGCTCATCACCTACGGCACGTTCGGCATTTTCGCCAATATCGCGCTGTTGGTGCATATCGCGATCATCTTCGCGGCGCTGATTCTTCTCGGCGCGACGCTCACGCTGCCGGGCATTGCCGGCATCGTTCTGACGATAGGCATGGCGGTCAATTCGAACGTGCTGATCTACGAGCGCATCCGCGAGGAGAACCACGCCGGGCGCTCGATCATTTCCTCGCTCGACGCCGGCTTCAAGCGGGCGTTTGCGACGATCGTCAACTCGAACGTCACGATGTTTGTTGCCGCCGCGATCCTTTATTTCCTCGGCTCGGGTCCGGTGCGCGGCTTCGCGGTGTCGTTGGCGATCGGCATCCTGACGACCATCGTCACCGCGGTGACCATGACGCGCATGATGATCGCGCTCTGGTATCAATATGCGCGCCCCAACAAGCTGCCGATCTAGGTCGGACCAAGGCATCAATTCATGAAGCTTCTACGCCTCGCCCCGGAGAATACGAAATTCCCGTTCATGCGCCTGCGGCGCGTGAGCTATCCGTTCTCGGCGATGATGTCGATCGTCTCCGTGGTGCTGTTCCTGACGCTGGGTATGAATTTCGGCATCGATTTCGCCGGCGGCACCTTGATGGAGCTGCGCGCCAAATCGGGCCACGCCGACATCGCCGCCGTGCGCGCCGAGATGCGCAAGCTGACCTCCGGCGACGTCGAGGTGCAGGGCTTCGGCACCCCGTCCGACTTGGTCGTGCGCTTCGGAGTTCCCAAAGAAAAGGCTGCCGCGCAGGAGACGACCGTCGCCAACATCAAGCAGGCGCTCGGCAAGGATTATGATTTCCGCCGCGTCGAGGTCGTGGGTCCGCGCGTCTCCGGGGAGCTCGTGCAGTCGGGCACGCTCGGCGTGGTGATCGCGATTCTCGCGGTGCTTTGCTATCTCTGGTTCCGATTCGAATGGCAATTCGCCATCGGCGCCATTATCGCGACGATGCACGATTTACTCCTGACGGTCGGCTTCTTTGCGATCACGCGGCTCGAATTCAATACCACCTCGATTGCGGCGATCTTGACGATCGTCGGCTATTCGCTCAACGAGACGGTGGTCGTGCTCGACCGAATCCGCGAGATGCTGAAGAAATATCGACGCATGCCGACCGATCAATTGATCGACATCTCGGTCAACGCCGTCCTGCCGCGCACCATCATGACGGCGACCACCGTCTTCCTGGCGCTGCTGTCGCTGGTCGTCTTCGGCGGCGAGGTGATCCGCTCTTTCTCGCTCGCCATGATCTGGGGCATTTGCGTTGCGACCTATTCGTCGGTGTTCATCTGTTCGCCGATGCTGATCTACCTGGGGCTGCGCAACAACAGCGCCGAGGCACCGCCAGAGCCGGCCGGCAAAGAGGTGAAGCCGAAGGCCGCGGCGCCGGGCCGGCCGGTCGCGGTGGTGAAGAAGAAGGCGCGGGCCTAAGCGCGCCCGCGGCAGCTTATCGCCGTTCGAGACGCTTGCTTCGCAAGCTCCTCAGGGTGAGGACAGTGCTGGGTGTTAGATTGCCCTCATGCTGAGGAGGTGCCGCAGGCACCGTCTCGAAGCCTGTGAACCCGGCCAAATGTGTTCCAGTATCCTCATGCCGACTTCGAAATATGCCGGCTTTCTGCCCGGCAAACATTCCATCGAAGGCTATGGCGCCGGCGGCTTTCGCTTCGCCGGCATGTCGCATCGCGGCTCGATCCTGGCGCTGCCCTCCGGTATCCGCGCCTGGAACGCAGCGGCTTTCGAAGACATCACGATGGATTCGCTCGCCCCGGTGTTCGCGGAGGCGCGCGGCGAAATCGAGCATCTGCTCATCGGCACGGGTGCGGAACTGCGGCCGATCGAGAGAAGCTTGCGGGACAAGCTGCGTGCCGCGGGCATTCGTGCCGAACCGATGGCGACCGCCGCCGCGGCTCGCACCTATTCGGTGTTGCTCGCCGAGGACCGGCGCGTCGCGGCGGCGCTGATTGCCGTGGCATAATGCCGAAGATGCGAAAGCTGGCCGCCGATTACGCCCATTGCGAAGCGCTTCTGAAGCGCGATGATCGCGACCGCTGGTTCGCAAACCTATTCCTGCCGGCGCGTCTTCGGCCGCATGTGAACGCGCTTTACGCCTTCAGCCTCGAGATCGCCCGCGTGCGGCAACTTGTCTCCGAGCCGGCGCTCGGCGAGATCCGCTTTCAATGGTGGCGCGAAGTATTGGCGGGCGGGGGCGAAGCCGCCCATCCCGTGGCTGCGGCGTTGCTCGATACGATGGCGCGCTTCAACCTGCCGCGCGAACCTTTCCTCGGCCTCATCGATGCGCGCCTGTTCGATCTTTATGACGCGCCGATGCCGTCGGTGACGGTGCTCGAGGCCTACGCGACGGCAACCGCCGGCAGTCTCTTTCGCCTCGCCGCGACAATTCTCGGAGCCGCCGATGACAATGCGGCGGCCGATCATGCCGGGATCGCTTATGCGGTGACGGGCCTCCTGCGGGCGATGCCCTGGCACTTGGCCGCCGGCCAGATCTATGTCCCGCTCGACCTCCTCGCGGCGCATGGTCTCGACGCGGCGGGGCTGCGCGCCGGCAGCGACAAACCGGCATTCCTTGCCGCGCTCACCGATCTGCGCGCCCTGGCGCGCCGGCATCTTGGCGCATTTGCCGCGGCGGGTGCGGGCACGGGCGCCTATCTGCCGTTGGCGCTCTGCGAACCCTATCTGCGGGAAATGGAAAGGTCCGGCTACGATCCCTTTGCGAGCCGCATCGACCTGCCGGAATGGCGCCGCCTCTGGCTTCTCTGGCGCGCGGCGCGGCAGATGTAGGTTTCCTCTCCGCTTCGAAATGTTTTAGAACGCGGCGGCAAGGAAATTGCCCTCGATCAGGCCCTTACCGACATGAACGACGAGACGGCCAAGCAGGGCCCCGATTATTCCAAGAGCCTTTATCTGCCGCGCACCGATTTTCCGATGCGGGCAGGCTTGCCGCAGAAGGAGCCGGAGCTGCTTCAGCGTTGGCAGGCGATCGATCTCTATCGGCAACTGCGCGAGCAAGGGCGGGGCAAAGCGAAATTCGTTGTTCACGACGGGCCGCCTTACGCCAACGGCCACATCCATATCGGCCATGCGCTCAACAAAATCTTGAAAGATCTCGTCACTCGCTCGCAGCAGATGCTCGGCAAGGATTCGAACTACGTGCCGGGCTGGGACTGCCACGGCCTGCCGATCGAATGGAAGATCGAAGAAGAATATCGCGCCAAAGGCAAGAATAAGGACGAAGTGCCGATTCTCGAATTCCGCCGCGAGTGCCGCGCCTTTGCCGCGCATTGGGTGGACGTGCAGCGCAAGGAATTCAAGCGGCTCGGCGTGATCGGCGACTGGGATCACCCTTACGAGACAATGACCTTTCCGGCCGAGGCGCAGATCGCCCGCGAGATCATGAAATTCGCCGCCAACGGCACGCTGTATCGCGGTTCGAAGCCGGTGCTGTGGAGCGTGGTCGAGAAGACTGCGCTTGCCGAAGCCGAAGTCGAATATGAGGATATTGTTAGCGATGCGATTTATGTGGCGTTTCCGTTGAAGAGCGATGCGGCGTCTATCGTCATCTGGACGACGACGCCTTGGACGATCCCGGCCAATCGCGCCATCTCCTTCTCACACAGGATCACCTACGGCCGATATCGCGTGACGGCTTCACCGGAGGGAAATTGGGCCAAGGTTGGCGCCGTCTATATCGTCGCAGACAAGCTTGCCAGCGAAGTATTCAGGTCAGCGAAGGTCGAAGCCTATCAGCGGATCGGGGACGTCAGCGCAAGATTTTTGCATGGGAACGTTTGCGATCACCCACTCAGAGAGTTTATTAAATCGAACCCGCCGGAAGACTACAGCGCTGCATTTGACTTTTGGGCCAACATGTATCCGTCTGAGGTTCCGCTCCTAGACGGCGATCATGTCACCGATGACACGGGCACAGGCTTCGTCCATACGGCACCTAGCCACGGCCGCGAAGACTTCGATATCTGGATGGCGAACCAGCGCGATCTTGCCCTGCGCGGCATCGACACCCGCGTCCCCTACACTGTTGATGCCGATGGCTTCTTCACCAAGGAAGCGCCGGGTTTCGAGGGAAAACGTGTCATCGACGACAAAGGCAACAAAGGCGATGCCAACGAGGCGGTGATCAAGGCGCTGATCCAATCCGGCAATCTCGTCGCGCGCGGCCGATTGAAACATCCCTATCCGCATTCCTGGCGCTCGAAGAAGCCGCTCATCTTCCGCAACACGCCGCAATGGTTCATTGCGATGGATAAGCCCATTCCCTCTCCCCATTCATGGGGAGAGGGTCAGGGTGAGGGGCTGGGTGATTTGCCACCCGCGCTGCATGCCCCTCGTCCTGAGAAGCCGCGCAGCGCCGTCTCGAAGGGCGAGAGTTCTGCGCGCTCATCCTTCGAGACGCCCGCTGCGCGGACTCCTCAGGACGAGGGCGCGAGCGGGGAGAAGAAGAACACACTCCGGCAGATCGCGCTCGCCGAAATCGCCACGACGCAATGGGTCCCGCCAACCGGCGAGAACCGTATCACCGGCATGGTGGCCGACCGTCCCGATTGGGTCGTCTCGCGGCAGCGCGCCTGGGGCGTGCCGATTGCGATCTTCGTCCACAATGCCACCAACAAAATCCTCGTCGATCAACGCGTCAATGCACGCATCGCAGCCGCCTTCGAAGAAGAAGGCGCCGACGCCTGGTTCAAGCCGGACGCGGCGGCGCGGTTTCTCGAGCCCGACTACGCGCCCGCCGAATACGAAAAGATCGACGACGTGCTCGACGTCTGGTTCAATTCCGGCTCGACGCACGCGTTCACGCTCGAAGATCCGGTGCATTTCCCCGGCCTTGCCGGCATCGAGCGCATCCGCGACGGAGGGCGCGACGAAATCATGTATCTCGAAGGATCGGATCAGCACCGCGGCTGGTTTCAATCTTCATTGTTGGAGAGCTGCGGCACGCGCGGCCGCGCGCCCTTTGACGCCGTGCTGACGCACGGGTTCGTTCTCGACGAGAAGGGCCAGAAGATGGCCAAGTCGCTCGGCAACGTCGTGGCCCCGCAGAGCGTCATCGCCGATGCCGGCGCCGACATTCTGCGCTTCTGGGTTGCGGCATCGGATTATTCCGACGATCTGCGCATCGGCCCCGAGATCCTCAAAACTTTTGCCGAGACCTACCGCAAGTTACGCAACACGATCCGCTGGATGCTCGGCTCGCTGGCGCATTATGACACGAAGCAGACGGTAGACTTCACGGACATGCCCGAGCTTGAGCGGCTGATGCTGCACCGGCTCGCCGAGCTCGATGCGGAGATCCGCGATGCCTACCAGCGCTTCGACTATAAGCGCGTCATCGCGCGCCTCTCGGCCTTCCTAAATGCCGATTTGTCGGCGTTCTATTTCGACATCCGCAAGGACGTACTCTATTGCGATCCGCCATCCAGCGAAAAGCGCCACGCCGCGCTAAGAACCATCGAGCAGACATTTCGCGCCGTCACGTTGTGGCTCGCGCCGATCCTCGTCTTCACCTGCGAAGAGACATGGCTGGCGCGCTATCCCGAGGCTAGCTCGGTGCACCTCGAATCCTTCCCCGAGATTCCGGCTGCATGGCTAGACAACGAGCTCGCGGCAGATTGGGAAAAAATCCGGCGCGTCCGCTCGGTGGTCACCGGCGCGCTGGAAATCGAACGCGCCAAGAAACGCATCGGCTCGTCGCTTGAAGCTGCGCCAGTAGTCTACATCGCCGATGCGGAACTGCGCGGCCAACTCGACGGCGTCGATTTCGCGGATGTCTGCATCACTTCCGACATCGGCATTGAAGCGGGCGAGGGACCGGCGGATGCGTTTCACCTGCAGGATGTGCCCGGCGTCGCCGTGGTGCCGGCGTTGGCGCAGGGGCGCAAGTGCGCGCGTTCGTGGAAAATCTCGCCGCTGGTCGGAACCGATCCGGAATTTCCCGATGTCACGCCGCGCGATGCCTTGGCGCTGCGCGAACTGAAGGCGCTTGGGCTGTGGCCGTGAAAGATGCGGCGGTGCCGCGCCGATCGCGCGCCTTGCAACCGCGCGCCTGGGGGGCTCTTGTGGCGATCGCCGTGTTCGCCCTGGATCAGGCCAATAAGCTCTGGCTCATTTTCGGCTATGATCTTGGTGCGCGCCAACCGGTGCGGCTGACGCCCTTCCTGGACCTGGTGCTGGCTAAGAACACGGGGATTTCTTATTCGCTCCTCAGCGCGCACAGCGCGCTTGGCCGCTGGTCGCTTTTTGCTTTGGCGATCATCGCGACGGGGCTGCTGGCGCTATGGCTCTGGCACGCCGGCACGCGGGTGACCGCGCTCGGCCTCGGGCTCATCATCGGTGGCGCACTCGGCAATGCGTGCGACCGGCTCATCTATGGCTATGTCGCCGATTTGTACCATTTTCACGTTGGCGGGTTTTCCTGGTATGTATTCAACCTCGCCGATGTGGCGATTTGCGCCGGGGTCGCGCTGCTTCTCTTTGAACCGCTGGCGAGGCCTGCGAAAGACGTTTCCTAAGGATGCCTACAAATTGCCGTGAACTATGGCATGATGGACCTTACGCCGGAGGGGAGATCCCGATTTGGAAACGCGCCGGATCCGTAGACTTGCACTGGTAGCGAGCGCGGCTTGGCTTGCCTTGGCTCTACCCGGATCGGCGCGGGCGGAGGATTGGTGGAATTCCATGCTGGGATTCGTCGGCTGGGGACCCAGCAAAACCGCCCAGGATGGTATCGATTATACGGCGCGGCCGGCACTGGTGGTGCCGCCGAAAATGGATCTGCCGCCGCCCCAGGCGCCGCTCGCCAAGCCCACCGATTGGCCGAACGATCCGGATGCTGCGGCGCGCCGCAGGGCGGAGGCGGATTCCCGCCGGCCGGCGCCGCCGACTGCGGTCACCGATGCGATGGGTTCCGGCGATACGGCGGATCAGTCGGGCCAGTCGAATCAGCCCGCTCAGCAAGGCCAAAAGCCAGCGGTAGGCCACAGCAAAGATCTCGATTGGATCGGCTCTCGCAGCGCCGGCTTGAGCGGAGGCGGAACTTCGGTCTTCAGCGGCGGCGGCCAGGGTATGAGCATGCCCAAAGACTTCGACATTACCAACCTGTCCACCTGGAATCCGTTCAGAGGGAGCGACGATAAGCAAGAGGTGCGAACTTTGCAGGTCGGCGTCGAGCCGCCGCGTGAATATCTCACCCAGCCGCCCTCCGGTTATCGCTCGCCCGTTGCCGTCGATACGGATTCCGACACATCCCAAGATGCGAACGCTCCGGGTACCGCAGCGGCTTCCGTCAGCACGGCTCCCACGACCGGTAAGTAGCCACGCGGCCGCCGGCACTGTTCAGCGAAACTAAGGTTTGTTCGGACCGCGGCCAAGCAGCTTGGCCATTTCCTCTTCCAGCGATTCCATTGGATCCGGCACCGGCGGCGGCTCATTGGGCGGGCTGTCGGGGACGGGAGGCGGTGGAGGAGCAACGTCCGGCCTGAATGGGGGAGGAGCGGAGCGTGCCGGCCAACGCAAAAAGCCCGGCGCACTCCCTGGTGCCGTGGCGGGTTTCGTTGGCGGTGGTGGAGTGGGGATTGCCGCGGGCGGCTCCGGCTCGATCTTGGCCAGCGGCTCGGGATGCGGTTTGGTATCCGGGCGTGGCGGTGGCCGACGCGTCGGCGCTCCGGTCGAGGGCATCGTGGCGCGGCTCACCGGCTGCAGCCGGACCGGCGGAGCGATCTCCTGCGCGGCCGGTTGCTGCGGTTCGGGAATCGCCGGGGTGACCAAGGGGGTGGCGGGCGGCAGTTTCGGTTCCACCGGTTTGGGCGGAGCGATTGGCGGCGGCTCGTTGAAGTCTTTGTCGCGAATCTCCTTCGCGTCTCGATCGCGCGGCTCCTTTTCCCGGCCGCGTGACTCACGCAAATCGCGCGCTTCGGCACGGACGATCTGCAATTCGATCAGGACGTCGTTGGGTCCGCCGATCATGATGAGGTGTTCGGTGTTGTCGCGGCGGACAATGACGAGCTGACGCTGACGATCGAGGTCGAAGGCATCCACAATGCCCAGCCGCAGCTGCCTTCCTCTGCCGCCGGCCATGCGCAGCCGGCGTCCGAAGGCAAGGCGGAAAATGAGCAGGATGAGCACTGCGGCAACAAAGAAGCAGATTGCCACAGCAGCAATCACCAAGGGTCTACTCTCTGCGATGCCACTCAACGCCGACATGAACCGCTCGCTTAGTTACCTGAAGGCACGCTCTCGCCGACCGCATTCGGTGCGATCGTAACATTTTGATCTATCGCATTTTGACATGGCAAACCAGCTTCTGGTCCGGCTCGAATATTCTAGCACGGCTGCCCGCGGGGTGCCGGGAATGGTTAAGAAATGGTTAAGGAGCCCGCCTCGTTTTTCTGCAGGTTGGGCGGCACGATAAAGTCGGATGGCCCGGCAGCCCCGGAGGCGACGGGCGCGCAAGGGGCATTCGCGCCGGCTCCGCCGGCAGCGAAGAATATCTGGATTGCATTGCACGAACGAGCGCCCCATTCTGGCAAATCAAAGCGGTTGCGGTAGAGTTGAGGCGGGCGCGGAAACCGTCCCCTCGGCGTGATATGCCGGTGTCGAAACTCGGTGGTCTTAGAATAACTTTGCGCATCATCTTAGCAAAGGGCTTGACGCGCTGGGCAGGTGCCATTTGGCGTGGCTTGCGACAGAAGTGGGCCTGATGACTGACCAGCGGCTTGCCTTCGATCGCACCGAACGAACCGGCAGCCCGGGGTTGGTTTTGCTTTTCGCCGCGTGCCTTGTGGTGCCGGTCGCGGCATTCTCAATTCTGCCGAAGGAAACCGCCGGTACGCTCGTCATCGGCCTTCTGACGCTGCTCGCGGTGATCGGAATTTTCGGGCTTTTCGGGTACGCCGTCGGATTCCTGCAATTCTCCGGGCGGGCGCTGCGCAACGATCTCACCAAACTTGTCTGTGACAGCGGGCCCGAGGGTCTTCTCGTCAGCAACGGCGACGGCAAGATTCTTTACGCCAACGAAAACTACGCGCGACTCTCCGGCGCCGCCGACGCGAGCCAGTTGAAGACGGTAGAGCGGCTCTTTTCGGGTTCGCCGGACGTCTCGGAAGCGGTCTACCGGCTTGCCGAAGCGGCGCGCGAGGGCAAGCGCAATTCCGAGGAATTGCGGATCGCCCCGCCGCTGAGCGGCGATGGCGAGGTCGGCTGGTACCGCATCCGGGTCCGTCCCCTCAACTATCGTGGCGGCAAACGCACGACGCTGTGGTCCGTGGCCGATGTCACGCGCGAGCGCGAGCGGCACGAAAACGTCTTCCAAGAATTGCAGCATGCCATCGACTTTCTCGATCACGCACCGGCCGGCTTTTTCTCCTGCGACGCGTCGGGCGCCGTGTCCTACATGAACGCAACGCTCGCCCATTGGCTCGATTACGATCTGGCCCAAGTCGGCTCCGGCGGCATGGAACTCAGCGATTTCGCGGCGGGCGGCGGCGCGGTGCTGCTTTCGAGCCTGAGCGGTGCGCCTGGCGAAGTGGTCACCGAGCAGTTCGACATGGATTTGAAGCGCCGCAACGGCAAGAGTCTGCCGGTCCGGCTCCTGCATCGCGTCGCTTTCGGCCAGGATGGACTGCCCGGCGCTTCGCGCACGCTCGTTTTCAATCGCGCCCCCGGCGAAGAGCCGGCCGAAGACTTGCGCGCCGCCGAGGTGCGCTTCGCGCGGGTATTCAACGCGACGCCGATGGCGATCGCCATCGTCGATCGGGACGGGCGCGTCCAACGCTCGAATGCCGCTTTCGCCAAACTGATGCCGGAAGCGCTCCGCGGCGCCAATTCGCGCAGCATCTACGCCGGCGTGCTCGAGAGCGACCGCGCCGCGCTCGAGGCGGCGATTGCCGCCGCCGCCGCTTCGAAGAGCGACATCGCGCCGGTCGATATCGGCCTCTTTGGCGAACGCGGCCGCTCCGCGCGTCTCTTGATCTCCGCCGCCGACGAAGCGGACGGGCCGGGCGCGACGATCTACGCGCTCGATACCACCGAGCTGCGCACCCTCAAGGAGAACTTCGCGCAGTCGCAGAAAATGCAGGCCATCGGCCAGCTTGCCGGCGGCGTCGCGCACGACTTCAACAACGTGCTGACTGCGATCATCGGCTATTCCGACCTGCTGCTTGCCAACCATAGGCCGACCGATCCGTCCTTTCAGGACATCATGCAGATCAAGCAGAACGCCAATCGCGCCGCCGGATTGGTCCGCCAGTTGCTGGCCTTCTCGCGCCGCCAGACGCTGCGCCCCGAAGTGGTGCAGCTCGGCGACGTACTCTCTGAACTCTTGATGCTATTGCGCCGCCTCGTCGGCGAGAAGATCAGCCTCGATTTGCGCCACGGGCGCGATCTCTGGCTCGTCAAAGCCGATCTCAATCAGTTGGAGCAAGTGGTCATCAATCTCGTCGTCAATTCCCGCGACGCGATGCCCGAAGGCGGGCGAATCGAACTGCGCGTCAACAATCTCAACGCGGCGGAGTGCGCCCGGCTCGGCGAAGAATCCCTGCCGGCGGCCGATTACGTGACGATTGAGGTCGAAGACACGGGAACCGGAATTGCGCCGGAGGTGCGCGAGAAAATCTTCGAGCCGTTCTTCACGACCAAGGAGGTCGGCAAAGGCACCGGGCTCGGGCTCTCCATGGTCTACGGTATCGTCAAACAGACCGGTGGCTTCGTGTTCTGCGACTCGACGCTCGGGGTTGGCACGACGTTTCGCATTCTTTTGCCGCGCTACGTTGCGCGCGCCGACGAGGAAGAAGCGCGCAAAGAACCGGCGAAGAAGGCCGCCGCGGATCTCACCGGCCACGGCACCATCTTACTCGTCGAAGACGAGGAGGCGGTGCGCGCCTTCGGTGCGCGGGCGCTTTCGGCGCGCGGCTATACCGTGCTCGAGGCGGCAAACGGGGCGGAGGCGCTCGAACTTGTCGACAGGAATCCCGGCAAGATCGACCTCATCGTTTCCGATGTGGTGATGCCGGAAATGGATGGGCCGACGATGTTCGGTGAGTTGCGCAAGCGCGGCGTGGCGGCCAAAGTGATCTTCGTCTCGGGCTATGCCGAAGAAGCCTTTGCGAGGAATTTGCCGGAAGGCCAGGACTTCGGTTTCCTCGCCAAGCCGTTCACTCTGAAACAACTCATCGAGGCGGTCAAAAACGCCGCGGCGGCGGCGTGAGCGGATCGCTCCGGGCGATGGTGTCGGTTTCCGGCGGCCGCGCGGTTTTCCCTGGTTGAATCTCCCGTGCCAAAAAATGAGGCTTGCCTACGAGAACAAACAGAGTACATTTGGAGGCATGGCGCCGCGCCATTGTCCGCCCCAAGCGCCCGTGTCAGAAGGATCATGTCGATGACCCAAGCGAATCTCCGCCTTGTGGAAGGAACGTCAGTGGACAAGACCAAGGCGCTCGATGCCGCCTTGTCGCAGATCGAACGCAACTTCGGCAAAGGCTCGATCATGCGGCTCGGCAAGAGCCAAAAGGTGGTCGAGATCGAGACCATCTCGACCGGCTCGCTCGGCCTCGACATCGCGCTCGGTGTCGGCGGCCTGCCGCGCGGCCGGGTCATCGAGATCTACGGACCGGAATCCTCGGGGAAGACGACGCTCACCCTTCATGTCATCGCCGAAGCGCAGAAGCGGGGCGGCGTCTGCGCTTTCATCGACGCCGAACATGCGCTCGATCCGGTCTATGCGCGCAAGCTCGGCGTCAATCTCGAAGATCTTCTGATCTCCCAGCCGGATACCGGCGAGCAGGCGCTGGAGATCACCGACACGCTGGTGCGCTCCGGCGCCATCGACGTGCTGGTCATTGATTCGGTTGCCGCTTTGACGCCACGCGCCGAGATCGACGGCGAAATGGGTGATAGTCAGCCCGGCCTTCAGGCACGGCTCATGAGCCAGGCGTTGCGCAAGCTCACCGCTTCGATCTCTAAGTCGCAGACCATGGTGATCTTCATCAACCAGATCCGCATGAAGATCGGCGTCCTCTATGGCAGCCCGGAGACCACTACCGGCGGCAATGCTCTAAAGTTCTACGCTTCCGTCCGCCTCGATATTCGGCGCATCGGCTCGATCAAGGAGCGCGAGGAAGTGGTTGGCAACCAGACGCGCGTGAAAGTGGTCAAGAACAAAGTCGCCCCGCCGTTCAAACAGGTCGAATTCGACATCATGTACGGGGCGGGAATTTCAAAGATGGGCGAACTCATCGATCTCGGCGTCAAGGCGGGCGTCGTCGAAAAATCCGGCGCCTGGTTCTCCTACGACAGCCAGAGGCTCGGCCAAGGCCGCGAGAACGCCAAAGCCTATTTGAAGAGCAATCCGGAAGCTGCCACGCGGATCGAACAGGCGATCCGGGAGAATTCCGGGCTCATCGCGCAGCGCATTCTCGATCCCGGCGAGAGTGAGGAAAGTAACGAAATGGACGCCTAAGGCGAACCCGTCGGCGCTCGACAGGCCGAATTGAGAAGGTTAGAAGAAATCTTCTCCCTTTCGGACCGATCGTCGCGGCATTAAGTTTGCCGCTGCGCCAACGGATGTAACGTTTATGAACGGCGTCAACGAGATCAGGACCGAATTCCTCGAATATTTCGCCCGCAACGGGCATGAGATCGTCGCGTCGTCGCCGCTTGTGCCGCGCAACGATCCGACGCTCATGTTCACCAATGCCGGCATGGTCCAGTTCAAGAACGTCTTCACCGGTCTAGAAAGGCGCCCGTACAGCCGTGCGGCGAGCGCGCAGAAATGCGTGCGCGCCGGCGGCAAGCACAACGATCTCGACAAAGTGGGCTACTCGGCGCGCCACCATACTTTTTTCGAGATGCTCGGCAATTTCTCTTTCGGCGATTATTTTAAGGCCGAGGCGATCGAATTTGCCTTCACGCTGATCACCAAGAATTTCGGTCTTCCGAAGAAACAGCTTCTCGTCACCGTCTATCACGACGATGACGAAGCATACCGTCTTTGGAAGAAGATCGCTGGCTTTCCGGATTCGAAGATCGTCCGCATCGCGACCTCCGACAATTTCTGGTCGATGGGCGACATCGGCCCCTGCGGCCCGTCCTCGGAGATCTTTTTCGATCAGGGCGAGAAATTTTCGGGCGGCCCGCCGGGGAGCGCCGATGCGGATGGCGATCGGTTTCTCGAATTTTGGAACCTCGTCTTCATGCAATATGAGCAGGTACGGCCGGGCGAGCGCATCAATCTGCCGCGTCCCTCGATCGACACCGGCATGGGGATTGAGCGCATCGCGGCGCTTCTCCAGGGCGTGCCGTCGAATTACGACATCGATCTGATGCGTGCTTTGATCCTCGCCGTCGCGGCGGCCACGGGCGTTGATCCGGACGGGCCGCAGAAGGCAAGCCACCGCGTGATCGCCGATCATTTGCGCGCTTCGGCCTTTCTTGTCGCCGACGGCGTTCTGCCGTCGAACGAGGGGCGCGGCTATGTGTTGCGCCGGATCATGCGCCGCGCCATGCGCCACACGCAGCTGCTCGGCGCTGAGGAACCGCTGCTATGGCGGCTCGTGCCGGTTCTGGTGCGCGAAATGGGGCAAGCCTATCCCGAGCTCATCCGCGCCCAGCCGCTCATCGTCGAAACTCTGCGGCTCGAAGAGACGCGGTTCCGGGTGACGTTGGCGCGCGGCCTTTCGATGCTCGACGAAGCGGCTCGCAATTTGCCGCGTGGCGCGATCCTGCCTGGCGGTATCGCCTTCAAGCTTTATGACACCTATGGGTTCCCGCTCGATCTCACCGAGGATCACCTGCGCGCACGGCAAATCAGCGTCGATGTTGACGGATTCAACGCGGCGATGCGGCAGCAGCGTGCCGAGGCGCGTAAGGCCTGGGCGGGCTCCGGCGAAGCGGCCACGGAGTCGATCTGGTTCGGCCTCAAGGACAGGCTCGGGGCGAGCGAATTCCTCGGCTACGATACGGAGAGCGCCGAAGGCATCGTTGTCGCGCTCCTCAAGGACGGCCGCGAAGTCGCCCGCCTCGGCCGCGGCGAAAGCGGCCAGATGATCGTCAACCAGACGCCGTTCTACGGCGAGTCCGGCGGCCAGGTGGGCGACACCGGCGTCATTCGCGCCCCGGGTTTTCGGTTCCG
Organism: uncultured Alphaproteobacteria bacterium; assembly: GCA_963697785.1. Taxonomy (GTDB): domain Bacteria; phylum Pseudomonadota; class Alphaproteobacteria; order Rhizobiales; family Beijerinckiaceae; genus Methylovirgula. Next base: position 769,592 of record OY969098.1, read on the forward strand.
CGTCACCAACACACAAAGGAAGCTCGGCGATCTGATCGTGCACGAGGGCCTGGTCGAGGAAGGCGAGGCACGCGGCAACCTCGCCGTCGAATTGAACGTCGATCATCAGCGGCGCAGTGCGCTGCGCGCCAACCATTCCGCCACGCATCTGCTGCATGAAGCATTGCGCCAGGTTCTCGGCGATCACGTTGCGCAGAAAGGATCGTTGGTCGCGCCCGACCGGCTGCGCTTCGACTTCGCCCATCATAAGCCGATCGGCCCGGAAGAACTGGCGCGGATCGAAGACATCGCCAACCGCGCGGTGCTGGCGAATGTGCCGGTTGAGACGCGCCTCTTGGATCTTGAGAACGCCATCGCCTCCGGCGCGCGCGCTCTGTTCGGTGAAAAATATGGCGACCAAGTCCGTGTTGTTTCGATGGGGCGGGCCGCCGAGATCCTTGACCTATCGGTCGACGCCTCGCGCGCCAATGTCCCATTCTCCGTCGAACTCTGCGGCGGCACGCACGTGCGCCGTACCGGCGACATCGGTCTCATTTCCATCCTATCCGAGTCGCCGGTCGCCGCCGGCGTGCGGCGCATCGAGGCCAAGACCCGCGACGCCGCGCGCCATTATTTGAATGCCAAGGCGCGCCGGCTTCAGGAACTCACGCAGGCGCTCAAAGCGCCGGAAGACGATGCCGCCGAGCGCCTCGCGCATATTCTCGAAGAGCGCCGCAAACTCGAACGCGATCTCGCTGAGGCGCGCAAACGGCTCGCGATGGGCGGTGCGGCGGCTGCGGCGGTCGAGGAGATCGGCGGCGTGAAATTCCTCGGCAAGGAAGTTTCGGGCGTCGAGACGAAGGACTTAAAGTCGCTCGCCGACGAAGGCAAACGGAGCCTTGGGTCGGGCGTCGTGGCCATCATCGGCGTCGGCAGCGACGGCAAGGCGGGCGTCGTGGTCGGGGTGACCGAGGATCTGACCGCGCGCTTCGACGCGGTCGCGCTGGCGCGGCTTGCCGCGGCGAAACTCGGCGGCAAAGGTGGGGGTGGGAGGCGTGACCTGGCGCAAGCCGGGGGTCCCGACGCAGCGGCCATACCGGCGGCGCTGGCCGCAATCGCCGCCGCGCTGCGCGAGCCTGCCGACGCCGTCTGAGGACCGAAATGCGGTCGGCGCGACCGTCACGCCGACAATTTCCCCAAAATCCACGGAACCAGGGAGCCGTCCATCGGTTGAAGCACGACCGTAAGCAATCGCCGCAGGCGGCGATGACGCGGTGTGGGAGGAACTATGAACGTCGGCAATCTCCTCTATTGGGCATTGATATTCCTCGTTGTCGCGATCATCGCCGGCGCCCTCGGCTTTGGCGGCCTTTCCGGAACGGCCATGCAGGCTGCGCATCTCGTCTTCTGGGTGGCGATCGTCCTCCTGATCCTGTCGGTGGTGTTCGGGGTCTTGCGGCGCGGCTGAGATTTTGCATCGCGAACTCGATCAATTCTCGCCAATACGCTAGGCTTGAGCGATTGCTTGGGCGCGCAGGCGCGCGGTGCTGGCGGCGAAGGAGGACGCGATGGAAAATCGGAATTCGGATGCTGCCGGCATCGATGTGGGATTTTCGGCCGCGGTAAGGAACTTTCATGCGTTCGCCGAGGAAGTCGGCCGGGTCTCGCGGATATCGTTCGAGCAGAATGCCGAGTTGATCGATGCGCTTGGCGCCGCTCGCGACGTCGGCGACATCGTCGCGATCCAGACGAAGTTCATGACTGGCGTGTTCGAGGCATTCAACGAGCAATTCAAACTAATGATGTCCCATATGGCCGAATTTCCGGCCGGTTTCGTCGCGCCTGCGCCCGCCGCGCCGTCCGTTGCGGGCGGCGAAGGTGCCGCGGCCACGCAGGCGAGCAATGCGGCGGCGAGTGTCACGGAGCCGATGCCGGAATCCGAACCTATGCGGCCCCAGAGCGACTCCCAGCCGGCGCCCGCCGGGGAAAAGGAATCCACCGAGTTGGCGCAACAGAAATCCAGCAGCGATCCTTGGCAGGAATTGGCAAAAATAGCCGCCGAGCTCAAGCGCGCTGAGGCGCAAGTGCAGAAGGATGTTCCTGCGGGCAGGGGTCCCGATGCGACGCAAGGCGCCGGCACCGGGACGCGGCGCGCCCGGCCAGCCCGCGAATAAACCCGCGATTCCGGAGAACGCCGTCAGCGCGCCGTGATCGCATTCCTGAGTTCGAGCGGATGGGCGATGAACTCCAGCTGCTCGATGCTCGCTCCGGTGCCGCGGATATCCACTGTGCCGTAGCCGAGGATGCGGCCGAGGAGCGATTGGTCGACGTCAACCGATTCGACCTTATCCATGTTCATTTCGGCGGTGTGGCGCTTGATGAACCCGGTCTTGTAAATGACCCGCGCCGTCGTCACGGCGATCTCGGTTGTAAAACTCTGCCACCAGGCGTGCGCCGCAAAAATCAGGGTAAGCAGGGCGAAAACGATCACCAGAATGAGCGCGATCGCCCAGCGATAATTGGTCTCCCGGAAGTAAATCGCGGCGGCAATTGCGATGGCGGTGCAAAGCAGAAAGAAGATCGCCTTGTGATAGATGATCCAATGCAAGTGGCCGTCGAAAACCACGTTCTCTCCAGGCTGCAAGATGCGTTTCAGGTAGGGCATGACCGGCTTCCGCGACACCGCATTCTTAGCAGATCGCAGCCGCCGCCGGCCAGACTGGGCTGTGCCGCGGCGAAGCTAGACTGCGCCAGATAATTTATGTTCGATCTCAGAAAGCAAGCCATTGTTCTGGCGCAGTCTTTTACAATGTTCGGGCGGCGCGGTTGCCAAGCTGGCGGCGGCAATGCCGCGGCTCGAGTGAGGCATACGCATCGAAATGTTGGCATTCGGGCCCAATCTAGGCCATGAACCGCAATCATCCTCAGTCCAGGTAGATCCGTGATGCAGGAAGCCAATACGACCTCGCTCGAAGCCGCCGTTTTACGTTCCGCCGAGATGGCGCTCGACCGCATCGCGGCGGCGCGTCGAGCGATCGGCGATGTCATTTTTGGGCAGGAGCAGGTTGTGGAGGAGGCGCTCGTCACGCTTCTTTCCGGCGGCCACGGCTTGCTCGTCGGCGTGCCGGGCCTTGCCAAGACCAAGCTCGTCGAAGCCTTGGGCCGCGTGCTCGGCCTTGACGCGCGCCGCGTTCAATTTACTCCCGATCTCATGCCGGCCGACATTCTCGGCTCCGAGGTGCTCGAAGAAACGGCCGATCATCGCCGCAGCTTTCGCTTTGTGAAGGGACCGATCTTCGCGCAATTGCTGATGGCCGACGAGATCAATCGGGCCAGCCCGCGCACCCAGTCGGCGTTGCTCCAGGCGATGCAGGAACATCACGTGTCGGTCGCCGGTGAGCGCCACGATCTGCCGCATCCCTTCCATGTGCTCGCCACCCAAAACCCGCTCGAGCAGGAAGGCACCTATCCGCTGCCCGAGGCGCAGCTCGACCGCTTCCTCATGCAAATCGACGTCACCTATCCCGATCGTGCCGCTGAAAAGCGCATTCTGATCGAGACCACCGGCGACAAGGATTCCGAGGCGAAGCCGGCGATGACGGCGGATGAACTCGTCACCACGCAACGTCTGGTGCGGCGATTGCCGGTCGGCGAGCAGGTGGTCGAAGCTATTCTCGATCTCGTTCGATCGGCGCGGCCGGGCGAGGGGGATTTTGCGATTACCCAGCATATTGCCTGGGCGCCGGGGCCGCGCGCCGCGCAGGCGTTGATGCTCGCCAGCCGGGCGCGGGCGCTTGTCGACGGACGTCTTGCGCCTTCGCTCGACGACGTGATTGTGCTCGCCGCGCCGGTTTTGAAACACCGCATGGCGCTCACGTTTGCGGCGCGCGCCGAGGGAGAAACGGTGCCCGGCGTGATCGAGCGCCTCACCAATCGTCTGGCGCAGCGATGAGCGATGCCCGCCTGCTTAAACCGGCCGAGCGGCGCGTATCGACCGCCACCGAAGGCAGGGCGCTTGATTTGGCCGCGCGGCTGCCCAGTCTCGTCGTCGCAGCCAAGGAGATCGCCTCGAGCGTAATGCATGGCGTGCACGGCCGGCGCGTGGCTGGCAGCGGCGAGACGTTTTGGCAATTCCGGCCGTTCGTCGCCGGCGAATCCACCGCCGGCATCGATTGGCGCCGCTCGGCGCGCGACGATCGCATCTACGTGCGCGAACGCGAATGGGAGGCCGCCCATACGATTTGGATCTGGATCGATCGTTCGCCGTCGATGGCATTCATCTCGAAACTCGCGCTGCAGTCGAAGCTCGATCGCGCCCTGGTGCTCGGGTTGGCCGCCGCCGATCTTCTTGTCCACGGCGGCGAACGGGTAGGGCTCATGGGGCTGACGGGTCCGATGGCGGCGCGCGGCATCATCGCACGATTTGCCGAGGCGATGCTCGCCGAAGAGCGCGCCCCGGCCTTCGTGCCCGCCGAGCTGCCGGTGAGCATGACCTTGGCGCCGCGCACGCAGGCGATCCTGATCTCGGATTTTTTGAGCGACCCCGCCGATATCGGCGAGAAAATCAAGATTTTCTCGAGCCGCGGGGCGCGCGGTCATCTCATCATGATCTCCGATCCGATCGAAGAAACCTTCCCCTTCGCGGGCCATACCGAATTCCTCGACGTCGATTCCAACGCCAGCTTACGCGTCGGGCAGGCGGAGGGTTTTCGAAGCGAATATATCGCTCGGTTTGCCGCGCATCGCGAGGCCATTACGAGCGCCGCGCGGCGGCGCGGTTGGAATGTTCTGCCGCACCGCACCGACCGGCCCGCGTCTGAAGCCTTGTTGGCGTTGCGCGTGCGGCTCGAAACCGATCCGACACAATTCGCGAGAGTTGCGAGCTGATGTTCGGATTACCGCTCGCCTTCACGATTCCGGCCGTGCTCGTCGCGCTCGCCGGCCTGCCGGTGCTCTATTATTTGCTACGGGTCACGCCGCCGCGTCCGCGCCGCGTGCCGTTTCCGCCGCTGCGCCTCATTCTCGACTTGCGGCCGCGCGACGAGACCCCGGCGCACACCCCCTGGTGGCTGCTCGTGCTGCGCTTGGCGATCGCGGCGGCAATCATTCTCGCGATGGCCGGCCCGGTCTTCAATCCGCTGCCGGGCGGCGAGAGCCGGCCCTTGCTTTTGGTGATGGACGACGGTTGGCCGGCGGCGCCGAGCTGGGATTTGCGGTTGGCGGCGGCGACGCAGCGCATCGAAGAGGCGGGCCGGCGCGGCCAGGTGGTCGGCGTGGTTGCGGCCTCCGACGGCGGACGCGAGATCATCGCCACCGACGCGTCGCACGCGCTCGAGCGCCTGCGCGCGGTCAAGCCCATGCCGTTCGTCGCGGATCGGCTGCCTTTGCTCATGCCGATTGCGAATTTCGTCGCGCAGCAGCCGAAGACGGCGCTCGTCTGGATCGCCGATGGCGTCGAGCGCGGCCACGCCCGTGAATTTTCTGAAAAGCTGGCGCGTCTCGTGCCAGGTGCGCTGCTGATTACGAACGCGCAAGCGGTGCGCGCCCTTGCCGGGCCGAAGAACGGAACAAGCGAGCTTAACGTGCGCGTTCTACGCAGCTCGAGCCTCGGCCCAAGTCAGGGCACCGTGCGGGCCCTCGACCTAAAAGGGCTCGGCCTCGGGGAAGCGCGGTTCGATTTCTCCGGCCCCGACGCCAAGAGCCCCACCGAGACCGTCGCCAAGTTCGGTTTGCCGACCGATCTGCGCAACGATATCGCGCGGCTCGAAATCCTCGACGAACATTCGGCGGCCGCGGTCTCGCTGCTCGATGAACGCTGGAAGCGTCGGCGGGTCGGAATTGTCAGCGGCGAAACGGCGGATCTGTCGCTGCCGCTGCTCGCGCCTAACTATTATCTTCGCAAGGCGCTTTCGCCGTTTGCCGACGTGCGTCAGGCGCGGCCGGGCACGCCCGATCCGATCGCCACGCTTCTCGACGAGCATGTGAGCGTGCTGATTCTCGCGGACGTTGGCAATCTTCTGGCCGGCGACCACGACCGGCTGAGGCAATTCGTCGAGGACGGCGGCATTTTATTGCGTTTCGCCGGAACGCGACTTGCCGCGGCCGATTCCGACGATCTCGTGCCGGTGCGGCTGCGCCGCGGCGGGCGCATTCTCGGTGGCGCGCTCTCCTGGGAAACGCCAAAACGGCTGGCGCCTTTCGAGCAGCAGAGTCCTTTCTTCGGATTGAAGGTGCCCGACGAGGTGACAGTGCGCCGCCAGGTGCTCGCTGAGCCCGACGCCGATCTGCCGGGCAAGACCTGGGCGCATCTCGTCGACGGGACGCCGCTCGTGACGGCAAGTCACGACGGCAAGGGCATGATCGTCCTCTTTCACGTCACCGCCGATACGACTTGGTCCAATTTGCCGATCTCGGGTCTTTTCGTCGATATGCTGCGCAAGATCGTCGACCTTTCCGGGGCGAGCGCGAACGCCGGAGAGACCAAGGCGGAGAAGGCCGAAACCGTGCCACCGACACGCACGCTCGACGGCTTCGGCGTGCTCGGCACGCCGCCACCGACCGCCAAGCCGGTTCCGGCGACGTTCGATCAGGCGGGCGACGCCGATCATCCGCCGGGTTTCTATGGGCCGCCCGATCAGTTGCTGGCCGTCAATGCATTGCGTGCCGACGATACGCTCGAGCCCGCGGATTATTCCGGCACGAGCTTGGTTGCCGAACCTTTGCGGCAGGCGGCGCCCGTCGATCTCCGCCCGGCGCTGCTCGCCATCGCATTTCTGCTGTTCATCGCCGATGCGGTTGTTTCGCTGTGGTTGGCCGGCGGGCTGACGCGGCGTTTGGGCCGCGCCGCGGCGGCGCTCGCGATGATCGGACTTGCCTGCAGCTTCTCGCCAGGTTCGCTGCGTGCCGATCCGAAACCCGCCGATCCGACGCTGTCGCAGAGCGATCTTCAGTCGGCGCTGAATACCAGGCTCGCCTATGTCGTGAGCGGCGACTCGCAAGTCGACGAAGAGAGCAAGGCCGGGCTCACGACGTTGACGCAGGTCCTGGCGCAACGCACCGCGCTGATCCCCGCCGATCCGGTCGGCGTCGATCCGGAGCGCGACGAACTCGCCTTCTATCCGATGCTCTACTGGCCGATCGTCGCCGGCCGGCCGCAACCCTCGCCCGCCGCGAAGGCCAAAGTCGCCGCCTATATGAAACAGGGCGGCACGATCGTCTTCGATACGCGTGACGCGCTCACGGCGCATGCCGGCGGTCCACCGACGCCGGAAGCCGTTTGGCTACGCCAGTTGCTCGACGGCGTCGATGTGCCCGAACTCGAGCCCGTGCCAGCCGATCATGTGGTCACCAAGACGTTTTATCTGATCGATGGGTTTGTCGGCCGCTACGAGATCGGACAGACGTGGATCGAGGCTTTGCCTCCCGCCAACCCCGCCGACGGCGCGAGGCCGGCGCGCGCCGGCGACGGCGTCTCGCCAATCATAATCACGTCTAACGATCTTGCGGCGGGTTGGGCGAGCGAACCCGACGGCGAGAGCCTCTATCCGCTCGTGCCGGGCGGGGCGCGCCAGCACGAGCTGGCGCTACGCGGCGGCGTCAATCTCGTGATGTACACGCTGACCGGCAACTACAAGACCGACCAGGTCCATGTCCGCGATCTCTTGCAGCGGCTCGCGCATTGAGCGCGCGGGCCCGTTCTGCGGCCACTTCCCCGGACGAGCCTGCGAAAGTGGGCGAAGATCCGCAGTCCACGCGCATGGCCCCGGACTCCGGCTCAAAGCCTCGCTTCGACCGGGGAGGGCTAAGGCATCTTCCTCGGCTTCCACGCCGTCGCGAGCTGCTGCGCCTGCTTGATCTGCTCAGGCGTCATCCGGTCGGCCATGATGTCGCGGTTCTTGGCGGCATTGTCGCGATATTCCGAGTTCGTGGAATAGGACGCCGCCACGTTGAACCACTTGTACGCCTGCACGTAGTCCTGCGGCGCGCCTTGCCCGTTCGCATAAAGGAACGCGAGATTGGTCTGCGCGAAGGAATCGCCTTGCTCGGCGGCTTTGCGATACCAATCCGCCGCCGCCGCGTAATCCTGCTTCACGCCTTGGCCTTTCGCATAGAGGAGCCCGAGGCTGCTCTGCGCAAAACGATCGCCGCGCTCCGCCGCTTTGCGGTACCATTGCGCGGCTTGCGCATAATCCTGCTTCACGCCGTCGCCGTTCGCGTAGATGAGACCGAGGTTGCTCTCCGCGGCGAGATCGCCTTGCTCGGCGGCCTTGCGAAACCAAATGGCCGCTTGCGCGGGATCGCGCGCGACGCCTTGGCCGTGCAAATACATCTGTGCGAGATTGCTTTGCGCTGCGACTTCGCCTTGCTCGGCGGCTTTGCGATACCATTGGGCAGCCTGCGCATCGTCGCGCGTGACGCCTTGGCCCGTGGCATAGAGCAGGCCGAGATCGCTTTGTGCGGCCACGTCGCCCTGTTCGGCGGCTTTGCGATACCAAGCCGCCGCTTGGGTAAAATCCTGCGGCACGCCTTTGCCTTCGGCATAGAGAAGGCCGAGATTGCTCTGCGCCGCGGCATCGCCTTGATCGGCGGCCTTACGATACCAAGCCGCCGCTTGCGCGAAATCCTGCGGCACGCCTTGCCCCTTGGCGTAGAGCGAGGCGAGATTGCTCTGCGCCGCGACTTGGCCTTGCGCGGCGGCCTTTCGGTACCATTGGGCGGCCTGCGCGAAGTCCTGCGGCACGCCTTGTCCCTTGGCGTAGAGATAGGCAAGGTTCGCTTCTGAGGCGGCGTTGCTTTGAACTGCGGCCTTGCGATACCAGATCGCGGCTTGCGCGAAATCCTGCCGCACGCCCTGGCCCTTCGCGTACAGTGAAGCAAGATTACTCTCTGCCGCCAGATCGCCTTGCGCGGCGGCCCTGCGATCCCATTGGGCGGCTTGTGCGAAGTCCTGCGGCACGCCTTGGCCGTTCGCGTAAAGGAGTCCCAGCGTAGTCTCGGCGTAAGCGTTGCCTTGCTCGGCGGCCTTGCGGTACCAAGCCGCCGCTTGCGCGGCGTCTTGGGTGACGCCCTGGCCCTTCGCGGTGAGCTGCGCGAGGTTGATCTCGGCGGCGAGATCGCCGTGTTCGGCGGCTTTACGAAACCAATCGGCTGCTTCAGCGTAGTCCTGCGTCACGCCTTGCCCATTGCGGTAAAGCAGCCCGAGGCTTGTCGCGGCCGCGACGTTGCCGCGCTCCGCCGCCTTCCGGAACCAGTCCGCCGACTCGCTGGCATTCTGCGCGCCGGCCTCTTTCGCCAATAAGGATGCGAGATTGACCTCGGCAGCGACATCGCCCTGTTCGGCGGCCTTACGGTACCAGTCGGCGGCTTGCGCGGCATCCTGTTGCACGCCTTGGCCGGTCGCATAAAGGAGACCAAGGCTGCCTTGCGCAAACGCATTGCCCTGTTCGGCGGCCTTGCGATACCACGCGGCCGCTTGCCCGAAATCCTGCGGCGCGCCTTGGCCTTTGGCATACATGAGGCCGACATTGGCCTCTGCGTAAGCGTCGCCTTTCTCTGCCAAGGGGAGCAGCAGTTTCAACGCCGTCGCATAATCTCCATGCGCATAAGCGCTGGCGCCTTCCTGGAGAGGTTCGGCGGCGAGCGGCGTCGAAAGGCCGAGAATCGCCAGGCCGATAATGACCATCCGCTTCATTCTTCTTCCTCCCGTGCGCCTTTGCTGCGGCGCCGGACTTGCCGGGTCCTTTTCGCGGGGAAAGAACACAAGATTTGCGGCGCCGACAAGCCTTTTGTCGGCGGGCGCCAGATGCGCGGAAACCTAGCGGCTGCGGCCCAATCAGGCAGATAGAGCGGGCGGCAGAAAATGCCGCGTCCGCGCTCCGGCTGCATTATGCCGTGTTCAGCGGATCGCCGGTTCTTTCCATCAGCCGGCCGGCGGCGGCGCGCGCCTCTTCGGTGATCGTGGCGCCGGCCAGCATGCGGGCGATTTCTTCGCGGCGTGCCTCTTTGGCGAGCTGCGCGACGCGCGTTGCGACGCGCCGGCCTTTGTCGGTCGCGTCTTTCACGATACGGAAATGCCCGTCGGCTTGCGCGGCGACCTGCGGGACGTGGGTGACGGCGAGGACCTGAACGTCGGCGGCAAGCCGCGCCAGCCGCTGGCCGATCGCGTCCGCCACCGCGCCGCCGATGCCGGTGTCGATCTCATCGAAGACCAAGGTCGGCGCCGAGCCGCGGTCGGCGAGCACGACTTTCAATGCCAACATGAACCGCGCTAGCTCGCCGCCCGAGGCGATCTTGGCGAGCGGACCGGGAATCGTGCCCGGATTCGTCCGCACCCAGAACTCGAGCTGGTCGACGCCGTCCGGACTTGGCGCGGTGATCTCGGGACGGAATTTGACGCTGAACTCCGCGCCGTCGAGTTTCAGCGGTGAAAGTTCGGCATTGACCGCGGCTTCGAGATCGTGCGCCGTACTCTTGCGCGCCTCCGACAAGTTACGCGCCTCGCGCTCGTATGCCGCGGCAGCTGCTTTTACCGTTTCGCCGAGTTGCTGCAGCCGCGTTTCACCCGCGTCGAGGACGGCGAGGTCGGCGGCGATCTGTTCGGCGAGAGCCGAAAGCGAATTGACGGGAACTCCATATTTGCGGCCGGCGGCACGCAACGCGAAAAGCCGCTCTTCGGTCCGCTCCAATTCGCCCGCGTCATGCGCGGCGACGCGCAGGGCTTGCTCCACCGAATGGCTCGCCACACCGAAAGCCGCGAAAGCGGCGTCGAGCGCGTTCACGACCGGGCCGAGAAGCTCCGGCGCCTGCGCCTGCCTGCGTTCGAGACGCCGCAAGGCGGAGAAAACGGCGGCGAGCGGCGCGCCTTCGCCGGCAACGGCGTCGGCCGCATCGCGCAGCTCGGCGCTGACCTTTTCCGCCTGCATCATGGCCGCCCGGCGCTCGGCAAGTTGCGCCTCTTCGCCAGGTTTCGGCGCCAAAGCGACGAGCTCGGCGTGCGCGTGGCGCAGATAATCGGCATCGGCGCGCGCCTTGGCGAGCCGCTCCTCTTCGCTGGCGCGCTCCGCCGCGGCGAGGCGCAGCGACGCGAATTCCGTCGCGACACGTCCGCGTGCGCCGAGCAGTCCGCCATACGCATCGAGAAGCCGGCGGTGGACGTCGGCGTCCATCAGGGCGCGATCGTCATGCTGACCATGAATTTCGACGAGGTCGCCGGCAATGGCGCGCAGCGCCTGGGCGCTCACCGGCTGATCATTGACGAAGGCGCGAGTACGTCCGTCCGCCATTTGCACGCGGCGCAGAATGAGCTCGCCTTCGGTGGCGATGTCCTGGGCGCGCGCCGCGGCGATGGCCGGATGATCGGCGCAAAGCTCAAAAAGGGCGGTGACCTGGCCCTGCGTCTCTCCCTGCCGCACGAGGGCGCCGTCGCCGCGCGCCCCAAGAGACAAAGAGAAGGCGTCGAGCAGAATCGATTTTCCCGCGCCGGTCTCCCCGGTGAGCACCGTGAGGCCGCGACCAAATTCGAGATCGAGCTTGTCGATCAGCACGATGTCGCGAATAGCGAGCTGAACGAGCATGGGGCAGCCGGAGGCCAAAATCTGAGGAATGAAAAACAGCTAAGCGGCGCGATCAGAACCCCGAATCACACCGGAATCAAGCGGGCGTGCCGATAGGCGCCAAGACGGAAGGCTCCGGCGCGCGCCTTATCCGAGGTGGAAGACCTTGGAAATCCAAGAGGTCGGGTCCTCGTGCGGCTTCAAGCCGCCTTGCTGCAATTCGGCGTAGGCGTCCTTGTACCAGGGCGAATCCGGGAAATTGTGACCGAGCACCGCGGCGGCGGTTTGCGCCTCGTTGTTGATGCCCAGTGCAAGGTAAGCCTCGGTGAGCCGCATGAGCGCTTCCTCGGCGTGGCGGGTCGTCTGATATTTTGCCAGAACGTCGCGGAATCGATTGATCGCCGCCGCATAATCCCGCCGCTTCAGATAAAATCGGCCGATCATCATCTCTTGGCCGGCAAGCTGGTCGCGGGTTACCTGCAGCTTGTAGCGCGCATCGTCGGCGTATTGGGAAGTCGGGAATTTGTCGACGATCTGCTGGAAAAGAACCGAGGCTTTTTGCGCCCGGTCCTGATCGCGGCTGACGTCGGGGATCTGATTATAGTAGGACATCGCCTCGATGTAATACATGTAATCGAGGTCGGGGGCGGAGGCATAATGGCCGATGTAGCGCTGCGAGGTGCCGATCGCATCGTCGAAACTGCCGCCCTGATACTGGCTGAATGCGGTCATGAGCAGCGCTTTGCGCTCCCATTGCGAGAACGAATATTCCTTCTCGAGCTCCTGAAACTTCTTGGTCGCCTTGTCGTAATCGTGACCCTTCAGGTACGCGAGCCCCTCGTCGTAGAGCATCTCGGGCGCCGTATCGGGAACGACCTTCGTCTCGTATTTCTCCCCGCTGAAAAGGTGCATCGGGTTGAGTGAATTGAGCGAATCGAAGGAGGAAGAACAAGCCGCCGCAGGCAAAGTCAGGGCCGCCGCCGCGATCAGCCGGGTGAACGGGCGCGTCCCTAAAAGGCGTGAAGCAAAATTCCAAAGCGGCAAATAAACAAACGACATGCACGACTTGAAAGTGAATCCCGCGGAACGGCACGATAGCTTTAGCCCAAGATAACGCCGGATGCTACGGTTCGATACGCGGCATTTCTGTGGCGGCCGCGCAGAGCGAAGATTTAAGATGCTCGGCAAAGCCAGCCGGAAGCCTCGATCATCTCGCGGAACGTGATGCGCCGTGTGTCGCTCGGAATTAATTCCTTCGGCCGCTCGTCACATCAGCTCCGGCATCCCAGCGGCCGAAAACGTGCGTACAATCGGCTGGCGGACCCTAGGCTGGCGTAAAAGGCGTACCAAATCACGCTTTCTTACGCTCCGTTACCCCTGGAATGCAGCGCCAGCGCCAGCGCCGCCGGCTTCGGCAATCAATTCGACTGCCGGCGCAAGAAAGCGGGAATTTCGAGCTGGTCTTCATCGATGGCGCGCGGCACGAGGCGGCCTTGCGCATCAAGCGATTGCTGGCGGGGCGCCTGCGTACCGCGCTTGCCGTATTCGGCATGCACGGGATTGGGTTGCGCGGCCCGCATCGCCGGCACCTGCGACGGCGGCTTCGGCTCGCGCCCTGCCGTGCTCGGTCCTTCCTGGCGGCTGACACCGAAGGCCGCGAGCCGTTCGAGCAGGGTACGCCGTTTCGTCTCGTTGTGCGTCTCGCTGATCGGTTCACCGCGTTGGGCGCGGATTTGCTTCTGCACCGGCACGGGCAGATCCTCGATCTGCGGCATGCGCTGCGGACGAATGATCGGCGATTCCGGCGTCGGCGGGATGAATGGGCCGGCGGCATAGGGCTCACTCTTCGGCGCCGGCGGGGCGCTCGGCTCGGCATAATGACGCGCCTGCGGGGCGATCGGCTGGAGGTGGACGCCGCGCGTCGTGCCGGCTTGATGGAGTGCCGGATCGGCGTAGGTCGGCTGCGCCGGCTCTGCCGACTCGCGCGGCTGCATCCGTTCGGCGGACTCGGCCATCCGCGTCTCGCCGTTGAAACGCTCAAGTTCCGCGCCCGTGTCGATGCCGGTCGCGACGACCGAGACACGCACCATTCCGTCGAGATTCTGGTCGAAGGTCGCGCCGAGGATGATGTTGGCGTCCTCATCGACTTCCTGGCGGATGCGGCTTGCCGCCTCGTCCACTTCGTAGAGGGTCAGATCGTTGCCGCCGGTGATCGAGATCAACAGGCCGCGGGCCCCCCTCATCGAGACTTCGTCAAGCAGCGGATTGGCGATCGCCGCCTCGGCGGCCAGCACGGCACGTCGTTCGCCGGTCGCTTCGCCGGTCCCCATCATTGCCTTGCCCATCTCGCGCATGACGGCGCGCACGTCGGCGAAATCGAGATTGATGAGTCCTTCCTTCACCATGAGATCGGTGATGCAGGCGACGCCCGAATAAAGCACCTGGTCGGCCATGGCGAAAGCATCGGCGAACGTGGTCTTCTCGTTGGCGACCCGGAACAGGTTTTGGTTGGGAATGACGATGAGGGTGTCGACCGATTTCTGCAGTTCGAGAATGCCGGATTCGGCGACGCGCATGCGGCGAATGCCTTCGAACTGGAACGGCTTGGTCACGACGCCGACCGTGAGGATTCCGAGATCGCGGGCGATGCTGGCGACGATCGGCGCGGCGCCCGTGCCGGTGCCGCCCCCCATGCCGGCGGTCACGAAGACCATGTGCGCGCCGGAAAGGTGATCGCGGATTTCTTCGAGCACTTCCTCCGCCGCGGCGCGGCCGACGTCGGGCTGCGATCCCGCCCCCAAACCGCCGGTCACTTGCAGACCCATCTGGATGACGCGCTCGGCGCGTGAGGAGGAAAGTGCCTGCGCATCGGTGTTGGCGACGACGAAATCGACGCCGATCAGACCGGAGACGATCATATTGTTGACGGCATTTCCCCCGGCGCCTCCGATCCCGCACACCATGATGCGCGGCTTTAGTTCTCTGAGTTCAGGCGCTTTGAGATTGATCGACATGTCTGGCCTCTCGACATTAGAGCGCCCCCGGGCGCCCGCGTTGCTTACGGTTTACGCCTGGAAAAACGAATCAGCCGCCGCGCTTATTCGCTTCATCCATACCACTAAAAGCTTTCTCTCAACCATTGCCCGACGCGAGCCATATAGCCACTAGTCCCCGTTGCCGTTTCCGCCGTACGTCGGCTCGGGCGGAAATACTCGATCTTGGCCGCTTGTGGATAGACGAGCAGCCCGACCGCCGCCGAAAAGCTCGGATTTTTGGCCGACTCCGGCAGCCCATGGATGCCAAGCGGCCGCCCCAGCCGGATCTGGCCCGAGAGGACCTGTCTGGCCGCCTCGAAGATGCCGGTAAGCTGGCTGGCGCCGCCCGTTAGAATGAAGCGCGACGCAGAATTCGCCCCGAACCCGGCGGCCTTCAGCCGGTCGCGCACCAGTTCGAGGATTTCTTCGACGCGCGGCCGGATGATCCGCACGAGTTGCGACTTGGGGACGTGGATCGGGTGTTCGCCGTCTTCTCCGGCGGGCGTTACGGCGATCGTCTCGCGCTCGTCGGAGAAGGAGGAAAGGCAGGCGCCGTAGAGCGTCTTCAGGCGCTCGGCGTCGGCCAGCCGTGTATTCAGGCCGCGGGCGACGTCGAGCGTCACATGCGCGCCGCCGAGCGCCAGCGCATCGACGTGGACGAGACTGCCGCCGGCGAATACGCCGATCGAGGTCGTTCCCGCGCCCATGTCGATGAGCGTAGTGCCGAGTTCCGCTTCATCGTCAATGAGCGCGGCAAGGCCCGCTGCATAGGGCGTTGCGACCATCGCTTCGACCGAAAGATGACAACGCTCGACCGCAAGCATCAGATTGCGCGCCACGATCGCGTCGCAGCTGACGACGTGCATATCGGCGCCGAGAGCCTCGGCAATCATGCCCCGCGGATCGCGGACGTTGCGCATGTCGCCGATCGAGAATCCGGTCGGCAGCGAGTGGAGCACCGCCTTGCCCTGCTGCTGGGTGCGTGCCGCGCAGGCCTCGAGGACGAGTTGGACGTCGGCTTCGCTGACGGCGCGCGCACCAATGCCAACTTGGGCGCCGTAGAGCTGCGAGCCGATCCGCCCGCCGGTCACGTTGAGGATCACGCTTTCGGCTTGGACACCGGCCATGCGTTCCGCGGCGTCCACCGCGCGGCGTATCGCGCCCTCCGCCTGATCGAGGTCGACGATGATGCCGCCCTTCATTCCGGCCGAACGCTGATGGCCGATGCCGAGAACGCGGCAACGATGCGTGCGCCCGCGCAAGCTCTCGGAGGAGTCCCTGGGATCGAGGCGGGCAATCAGGCAGACGATTTTCGACGTGCCGACGTCAAGCGCGCAAAGCACAGCGCTCTTGCGTGCCGGAAGGGCGCGCATCCGTGGCGGCTGCATGCGCGTCCTCATGTCTGGCTGCCCTTCGGCGTCTGTGGATCGGCGGTCTGCGCCGGAATACGGGCGATGAGCCGGCCCGGAAAGCGCAGGTCGAGCGCAACAATATTTTTGTCGAGCACGCCGTATTGGCGTTGTAGCAAAGCGAGCTCGGCGACCGCCGCGGGCGCGCCCATCTCAGGCAGGGCGACCTCAACTCCGTTGTTCATTTTGAGCGTCCAGCGCCGCTCGGCGACGAGAATGCCCGCCTTGATGCGCCTCCTGAGATTGCCCGCCGCGTTGAGCAGGGCGAAATATTCCCCGATCCGCGCGTTGGCGCCGTCGCCGACTACAAACGGCAGCTTGGTGAAATGAGATCCCTCAAGCGTCGGAATCGGCGTGCCGTCGGCGGCGATAATCTTCACCGCGCCGTCCTTCTGCCAAAGCGCATAGGGCTCGCGCTCCTCGATTTCGATCATCACCCGATGTGGATAAAGCTTGCTGATGCTCGCATCCTTGACGAGCGGCAGGGCGATAAGCCGGTCGCGCAATTTCGCCACGTCGAGAAAGAGCAGGGAATTCGTGCGCCGGATGCCGACCGCGTCGAGAATTTGCTGTTCCGACAGTTCGCGGGCGCCGGCAATCGTCACCGCTTCGATGCCGAAACCGGCGATCCGCGCGACGAAATCCGGAATTGTCCCTTCGGTCCCAACAAAGGCCGAGTATTGGCCGCCGAGCATCGTCCCATAGAGACCGACCGCGGCGAGAAGTGCGAGGGCGATGCCGGCGCCCGCGCCGCGAGCGGTGAGCACTACCAGAAGCCGAACAAGCAACGAGCCGCGCCGCGTCCCACGGCGGCGTGAAGCGGCGCTAGTCGGCGCGATCGGACAACCTCTGTCCGAGGGTAGCAAATAGGCCGGCAAGGAGGGTGGACTTGCAAAGACCTCCTTCACCGGTCGCAGGAGGCGTCTTCCACCATCCATTTGACAAGCTCACCGAACGACAGGCCGGCATGCGCCGCGATTTCAGGCACGAGCGATGTCTCGGTCATACCGGGCTGTGTATTGACTTCCAGAATGACGAGTTGGCCCGTGCCACCGGGGCCATCGTCGTAACGGAAGTCGGCGCGGCTGACGCCACGACAACCCAGCGCCTTGTGCGCCCTGAGGGTCAACTCTTGGACAAAGTGGTAAATATTTTCTTTAAGATTCGCCGGAAGAACGTGGATCGAACCTCCCTTCGCGTATTTGGCGTGATAGTCGTACCAGCCGCCGTCCGCGGCCTTGATTTCGATCACGTCATAGGCCTTTTCGCCGACGACGGCGCAGGTGAGTTCTCGCCCGTCGACGTAGCCTTCGACCAGCACTTCCTCGCCATACGACCAGTCGCCGCGCGTTAACTCCTGTGGCGGATGGCTCTGGCCCTCCTTCACGATGAGCACGCCAAACGAAGAGCCTTCGGCAAGCGGCTTCACCACATAAGGTGGCGGCAATACGTGGGCGCGCGAGGCGGTGAGACGATCGACCGTGACGCCGGCGGCGACGGGGACGCCGGCCGCCTTCAACACATGCCGCGCAAGGTCCTTGCGCATGGCAAGTGCCGAGGCGAGTACGCCGGAATGCGTGTAGGGGATTTGCAGCATTTCGAGAACGCCCTGGATGATCCCATCTTCGCCGTATGGACCGTGCAGCGCGTTGAAGGCGACGTCGGGCCTCATCTGGGCAAGGACGTCGGCGACGTTGCGGTCGACGTCGACGCGCGTGACATCGAGTCCTTCCGCGGCAAGCGCTTTGGCGCAGGCCTCCCCCGAAAGCAGCGAAATCTCCCGCTCGGCGGAGAACCCTCCCATCAGCACGGCAACGCGCTTTTGCATGTCATCATTCCGTCGTTCGGTGCACCGGCGCGCCGCAGAAAGGTGCCGCACGCTGTCGGAATCCTAACGCAACCGCCGGCGAAATTATACGTACCGATTTGCTTTCGGCGCCGGCCCGAGGCCGCGACCTGAAAACCTGCGCGCTGGCGTGCCCGATAGAGCGTCGGCCGGCGTATGCCGGCGGGAATCATTTCCTCCCTAACCCGCGCCGGTGATATTCAATTGCGTGCCGATAAAGGCGGGGGCAATGCCACCCCATGATCAAAGCCCATAGATAGATCGGCCCATAGAAGCTTCTTGCCAATAGCGCGCCGAGTAGACCGAGAAGCAGGATGGTTGCGCCGATCCCAAGCCAGGGCGGCGGCGGCAAGCTGGCGCAGAGCGCGATCGGAACGAGCGAGCCGACGAATCCGCATAGAGCGGCTACGAATGCGCCCCCGAGCGCGCGGAGGAATGAACGCCGTCCAAGACGGGTTGCGACCAACTTGCCGTGCGCCAGAAGCGACAATATATGTTCGGCGCGCGCCAATTCCGCCCGCAGTTCGGCGTAGTGGGCAACAAAGAACACAAACAGGGTGGTCACCGCCGACGCCGTGCCGACGCGCAGTCCCAGATCGATGGTGGCACCGCCGCTCTGGCGCAACAGATGCCCGGCAGCTAAAATCAGAGCGGTCAGAATTCCGTCGACCATGCCGGCCGTGGCATCGAGCCGCGTCCGGGGACTTTCGATCAAATTACGAAAGTTCATCGCTGCCGCGGCGTATTCTCGATGATGCGCTCGCCGACGGCGATCTGATCGAGGCTATGAACGGCGGCGCCCGTATTCTCTATTTGCCGGACAACTTCGTCATAATCGATGCCGTTGCCCTCGATCGTAATATTGGTCCCCACGGTTTCGATATCCACGTCGATGACCGTAATGTTGCAGGATTCGACGCCCCGGCAATTCTGGATCGCTTGCGCAATGTCGGTGAGCGAGGGCATGGAACGGGCCTTATCGACGTCGAGCACAAGTCTTCGGATGTTTAGAGTTTTCACCGCCCGCTCCTCAGAAATCGAGCAAACCCACGCCGGCACGGCATGGTCAGACTGCCCGACTTCGCTGCACGTTGCGCAGCGAAAATCCGGCCGCCTGCTCGGCTTCGAACATGTAATCGCGGGTAACCGGCATAGTGCCAATGCGGCGCGTAAGTTGCAGTTGAAAGACCATTAACGTGTCATAGCGGAACGCCATCTCGCTGAGGGCGAGATAGAATTCCCACATGCGGCAGAACCTGTCGTCGTAAATGACGCGGATAGCGGCGCGATCCTTCAGAAAGCGTTCGCGCCAGCAACGCAGCGTCTCGGCGTAGTGAAGCCGCAGAACCTCAATGTCGGTGACCCAAAGGCCGGCGCGTTCGACGGCCGGCAATACCTCCGAGAGCGACGGGATGTAGCCGCCCGGAAAGATGTATTTCCGGATCCACGGATCGGTAAGGCGCGGTGGGTCGGCGCGGCCGATCGAATGAATGAGCGCCACGCCGTCTTCCGTCAAAAGTCGCGCGACCGCATCAAAAAACGTCTGGTAGTTCGGCGCGCCGACGTGTTCGAACATGCCGACCGATACGATCCTGTCGAACGGCCCTTCGATTTCGCGGTAGTCGCGAATCTCGAAAGACACCTTATCCGCGAGTTCGGCGGCGCGTTTTTGCGCGATCGCAAATTGTTGCTGCGACAAGGTGATGCCGGTAACGCGCGCGCCGTGGTCTCGGGCGAGCGATAGGGCCAATCCGCCAAACCCGCAGCCGATGTCGAGCACGCGCTGGCCGGGGGCAAGATTGAGCTTTGCGGCAATATGCTGCTTTTTGGCGGCTTGGGCCTCGCCCAGCGTCATGTCTTTATCGGCGAAATAGGCGCAGGAATATTGCAGGTCCTCGTCGAGGAACCGCCGATAGAGGTCATAGGAGAGATCGTAGTGATGCGCGGCATTGCGCCGCGCGGTGCCGCGGGAATTCCATTGCTGGAGAAGGCAGGCGGCGTTTTGCACCAAACGCACCAAACGCGACTGCGTCGGCCGTCCGAGATTTTGCAAATTGCGGCCGCAGAGTTCGAAGAGATCCCAAAGGCTGCCGCGTTCGACGATCAGCCCGCCGTTCATATAGGCTTCGCCGAGATAAAGTTGCGGATGAATAAAGAGCCGTAACAGAGTGAAACGTCCGGATAATCTCACCGTCACGCCCGGCTGCGGCGCGGCAGGGTCGCCGACCGAATATCTTCGGCCGTTTGCCTCGATGACCGTCAAGCGGCCGGTTTTGATAAAATTGGTCAGCATCCGTCGCAACATGCTCCGCCTCCTCCCGGCGACGGCGGGTCGATGTCGAGACTACTCCCACCGCGTCAGGTTAGGAGTCATCAGCCGCAACGGCACTCATGGGGGAACTCCATCCCCATCAGCATCGTAACGAGCGCGAAGCCGCGGTCAATGCGGGGATGGAAGAATCGCGAATCCTTGGTTCTGCAGGACCGTTACGGCGGCCGGTGTGGCGAGAAAGTCCAGAAAAGCGGCGGCGGCGGGGTTGTTCGATCCAGCGATAATCGCCGCCGGATAAATGATCGGGCTATGGCTCGCGGCGGGGAAGACATCGACCACCCTCACTCTGGGTTCGGCCTTGGCGTCGGTGAAATAGACGATGCCCAGCTTGGCTTCGCCGCGCGCCACGAGGTTCAGCGCGTCGCGCACGTTCGAGCCTTGCGCCAGTTTCGGCTGCACCGCCTCCCAAACCCCAAGTTTTTGCAGCGCCTCCTTCGCGTAGATACCGGCCGGACAGGATTCGACGGTACAGACCGCAATTCTTCCGTCGCCGGCGGCGCCGGCAAGATCGAAGCCTGGCGCAATTTTGAGTTGCAGCCGCGCATCGGCCGGCTCGATCAGGACGAGGCTGTTCCCGAGGAGATCGCGCCGCGTTCCCGGCTCGAGGAGTTTTTTCGCTTCCAGCTCATTCATCCACTTCACGTCGGCGGAAATGAAGACCGCCGCCGGGGCGCCATGTTCGATCTGTTTGGCGAGAATCCCCGAAGAGCCGTAGGAAATAGCAGGCGTCATTCCGCTCTGTTTGGCAAAGAGGGGCGCAATGGCATCGAGCGCCGTCTGCATACTGGCGGCGGCAAAAACGATAAGCCGGGAAGGAGTTTGCGCCGCCGCGCCTTGCGTCAGCAATGCTAGGCCGAGCAAAATGCCGAGAATGAGGCTACGCCTCGTCACAATGGCCATAAATTTCCCCTCGATGTGCTGGTTTCAGGTGTGGCGACGGCACAACGCACGCCAGAACATTCGCGGCGGCGGTTTTCTAGGGCTTTGCCAAAGAGCCCAATGGCTAGCCATTCTGCTTGGCACCGGCAAGCCGGCCGATTCAAGACGGGTTTCCCGTGTATGAAGGTTGCACGCCGATCGCAACCAATGGTTCCGTCGCCATCTTCGCTTCTGTGCCGCGCGGCGCGAGGATCGGAATGAGATTGCCGGGGGCGCCGCGAGCGGCATCACGGCGACGACCGAGAGGGGCCCTTTGTTCGGCGGCCAAGTTGGCTACAACTACCAACTGGCGAATGTGCCGCTTATCGGTCACGCCGTCGTGGGCATCGAGGCGGATAGCGATTAGGGATGTTACACTTGCCATACCAGCCACAATCGCTATGATGAGGGCGCGTCTTGAGCGCGCCCATTTCCATGGACGAGCTGTTCCGAGCGCTACTGCCTTTGGATTGCACTAATGGCTGGCTGGCCATGCTGAATAGTTATTTCGACGATAGCGGCACTCACGACAACTCCGAAATCGTTGTCGTAGCCGGAATTTTCGGGACCGAAGGCCAGCTGCGCGGTCTCGATTGCAATTGGAAAAGACACCTTGTCCGACCTCTTGAAGACATTGGGCGTCTTAGGCGGCCGCTCAGGCGATTTCATATGTATGACTGCCAAGCAGCCTGCGGCGAATTTACGGGCTGGGAGCGGCCAGAAATTGATTATTTTTGTCGCCAGCTACGGAAAGTCATCATCGAATCGGGAGTATCCGGATACATCTGCGCTGTTGCCAGAAAGGATTGGGACGAGCTAGTCAAGGATGACATACGCGCAATTATGGGGTCTGCGGAAGGCAATTGCATAAGGAATTGCTTTGTTCGCACGATTCAATGGGCGCAGCATAATACCTTTGATCCACAAATGACGTTTGTTTTCGACTCTCGGCCATCTGCGGTCGTCCGAGATGCGAAGGTTGTCTGCGATGCCTTTCAGAGGCATATCGAAGAACCTGCGGTTGTCGGTATCGCCTTCCTTAGCTCCTATAAGATTCTCCCGCTGCAGGCTGCCGACATGCTCGCATGGGAAGCGTACCAATATGCGAATGATCTTCTTTTGAAGGGCGACACGGCTCCCCAGCGCGCTGGATTCGCCGAACTGGCGTCGAATATGAGTTGGGCCGGCGCTCAAATCGCAACGCGAGATGCGATTCAAAAAATTGTTGAATTTTGTAGCAGTAAAGATCCCGATTTTCTAAGGCAAGCCGCAAATCACTTTACTTTTTTCGATCCCGAGAACCCCGATTATTCTCATCTTCGCGAGAAACCACCCGCATGAATGCCTTGTCAAAATCCTTCGGGTTATCCGACGCGCCTACTTCGCGCGCCGTCTCCAGAAAGCGTTTGTGGCGCTCGGCGTCAGTGAGCTTGGGTTTCGGTTTCGCTTTGTGAGACATAAAAAATGATAGCACTAGCTGTTGATACAGTCCAAACACGGGATTCGTCGCTCGAACACATTGCCGTGCTTCTCGCAAGGATTATCCGCGCATCTGCTCGGGCAACTGCAGGCGACCACGATCATGCGGTGTCACTTGAATTTTCCAGTTCCTTTGGCTGCGGCGACGGCTCTCAATGTGCTGAGGTCGCGGCGTGCCCCTGTGTCCCGGCAATACCGGGCGAAATCGTCAGGTGTCACATCAATCTCGATGACTTCAAGCCCTTCGTCTCTCCATTCGTCGAGCTCCTTCGCTCTGAATTGGAGCCATTTATCATAGGAGTAGGACGGATAATTGTGGACTTCATTGATGAAGATGTGGTGGTCGTCCTCAGTAATGCGCATCGCATAGACCCTATTCATGGCGTCGTTTCCTTATGAAGCGTCGTTTCCTCTTATTCGGCTGAGACGCTACGAGTTGTTTCATAAGTGAGCCTTTTTCCTTTGACGCCTTGCAGCGCGATTTCGGCGCGCGCCTTATCGTCAATTCCGAGTGCGATGCGATTGCTATAGCGGAAATCAAACTCGGCAAATAGCGATGCAGATGCTTTTCGCTGCACCATTGATAAGTGCCGATCATGCCACGTTTGAAAACGCTGTAGTAATTTTCGACGGTGTTCGTCGTAACCATCTTGTCGCCTTCGCGGCGCACATATTCTTCGCTCGCATGGTTCACAGTGTCATGACTGGCGAAATCGGCGAGATTTCGGGATAGCTCGCGCCTTGATCGGTCATCATGGCCGTTTCGCGGGCAATATTGGCGCGAATGATCGGATTGCAAGTCCGCAATCGAAACGCTGTCGACGTGGAAGCTCGAGCCGATCCGCCGCGCTCGACCAGGGTAAGGACCACATTCTTATGGGAAGAGCCTCCACGAGGCTTCGGAACGCCTTGCAGACGCCCGATATAGGTTTCATCGACCTCGACCGTTTTTCCACCGCCGCCTAGGGGCGGCAGAGTGCCGTCACGCATAGCCTCGCGAATACGATGCGCCAGAAACCAAGCGGTTTTCATGCTGCAAACGAGCATCCGCTGAATTTGCCGGGTCGCGATGCCTTTCTTGCTGGCGCACATCAAATGGATCACTTGAAGCCAAAGATGCAACGGCAGGTGCGAGGACTCAAAGGTGGTCCCCATGCGAACCGTAAACGGCTTGCCGCATTCGTAGCATTTGCGCAGGCCCAAGCGCGTGGTCTTGCCGGAAAGCTTGCCGATGCGCTTCGGATCGGCATTGCCACAATGCGGGCAGTTTGGGCCATGCGGCCAAAGCTTGCTTTCGACGTAGGCGAAAGCTGCGGCTTCGGATTGGAATTGCGGGGCGTTGAGAACGGAATTGGCCATGACTGAAAACCCGAATGAGAAGCTTATTGAATGGAGTCGTTATGTGACGGCGGCGTATTACGCTGGGATAGCTGCCGGGCGAGATCGTCCACAGAGACGGAATTCAGGACGATATGCAGCCGCCGATCATGGCCATAGACGATCAGTGTTCCGCCACCTGGCATGGGCAAGAATTGAACCTGTAGCGCGACGATTTCTTCAATGGTCATCGGATTAGCTCCTATGACCAAAACATTACATCAAGAGGTATGGTATGTCAAGTGTAACATTACCTAGCGATTGGGCGAACATCAACGGAACGGCAGCAGCGGCGACGGCCTTGGACCCGCGGTCTTCGGTACGCGGATTGAGAATTTCGGCACGTTGCGGGGGCGGATTGGCTTCAACTTCGACCATCTGCTGGTCTACATCGGCGGCGGCATCTCTTATGCGACCGTGGAGAGCTACTATAGCGGTCCGGGTTATTCGAGCTCGGCCACGACAACGCGCCTGCCGTTGCGCTTCAGCGCGTACACGATCGGCGCGGAATACGCCTTGTCCAACAATTGGACCATCAGAGCCGAACATATGTACGATTATATTCGGGCCGATTGGAACACCTACTATCCGGCGCCGGGAGTCGTCGTTGACTTTCCTTCGCGGGCGACGTTTCACGTCGCAAGGATCGGTCTGAACTACAAGTTCGATCTCCTCGCGCCGGCGCCCCTCCTAGCGAAGTAGAGAACCGATTTGGCGTCTGCGCGATGATCGCGGCGGGGCGTCCGAAATCCTTCTCGTGCGCATGGATCTGGGCTAATTCTTCGCTATGAAAAAGCCGAAGGACAAGCCCAGCCTGGCCGAAGCGCGCCGCGAGCATAAGCGCCTCGGGGCGGAAATCGCCCGCAACGACGAGCGCTATTATCGCGAAGACGCGCCGACCATATCCGATGCCGAATATGATGCACTGCGCCGCCGTTACGAGGCGTTGGAAACGGAATTTCCCGAACTGGTCAGCAAGCGGTCGTTGAGCGAGAAGGTCGGTGCCGCCCCGTCGGAGAAATTTGCCAAAGTCCGCCACAAAGTGCCGGTGCTATCGCTCGGCAACGTATTTACCGATGCCGAGGTCGAAGATTTCGTCGCCCGCATCCGCCGCTTTCTCGGACTTGGCCCCGACGCTCCGCTGACGATGACCGCGGAACCCAAAATCGACGGACTTTCCTGTTCGCTGCGCTACGAAGCGGGCAAACTCGTCCAGGCCGCGACGCGCGGCGATGGCTACGAAGGCGAGGATGTCACCGCCAACGTGAAAACGATCGGCGAAATCCCGCATGTCCTGAGGGGCAAGCCGCCCGATGTCCTCGAAGTGCGCGGCGAGGTCTATATGAGGCGCGCCGATTTCGCGGCGCTCAACGCTCGCCAGGCCGAAGCGGGAAAGCCGACGTTCGCCAACCCACGCAATTCGGCGGCGGGCTCGCTGCGCCAGCTCGATCCGGCGATTACGGCGGGCCGCCCGCTGCATTTCTTCGCCTATGCCTGGGGCGAAGTAAGCGCCCTGCCGGTGGATACGCAAATGGGCATGGTGCGCGCATTCAAAGCCTATGGTTTTGCCGTCAATCCGCTCACTTCTCTCTGCCATTCCGCCGAGCAATTGCTACGCCACTATCGCGACATCGAAACCCGCCGCGCCTCGCTCCCCTACGACATCGACGGCGTCGTGTACAAAGTCGACAGCCTTGCCTTGCAGGACCGGCTGGGCTTCGTATCGCGTGCCCCCCGGTGGGCGGCGGCCCATAAGTTTCCGGCCGAACAGGCGACCACCATTCTGCGCGACATCGAAATCCAGGTTGGTCGTACCGGCGCGCTGACGCCGGTCGCGCGCCTCGAGCCGGTCACCGTCGGCGGGGTAGTCGTCGCCAATGCGACGTTGCACAACGAGGACGAGATCGCCCGCAAGGACATCCGCATCGGCGATTGGGTGCGCATTCAGCGCGCCGGCGACGTCATTCCGCAGGTACTCGGGCCGATTCTGGAAAAGCGCCCCAAAGATGCCAAGCCCTATCGCTTTCCGACGAAATGCCCGGTCTGCGGCTCGGCCGCGATCCGCGAGATCGACCCGAAGACGGGGACCGCCGACGTGGTGCGCCGCTGCACCGGCGGGCTTATCTGCCCGGCGCAGGCGGTCGAGCGGCTGAAACATTTCGTTTCACGCCATGCGTTCGACATCGAAGGGCTCGGCGAGAAACAGATCGACCAATTCTACCACGACGGCCTGATCACCAAGCCTGCCGACATCTTCACGCTTGCCGGGCGCGATTCGAAGGCTGCGACGCAGCTGAAAGACCGCGAAGGGTATGGTGAAACTTCGGTGCGTAATCTCTTCATGGCGATCGAGGCGCGCCGGCGGATCCCCCTCAACAGGTTCATCTACGCCTTGGGGATTCGCCACGTGGGGGAAACCAACGCCCGCCGGCTTGCCCGCCATTTCGGCACCTTCGAGGCGTTTCGCGCCACGGCGCGCGCCGCTGAAGAGGGTTCCGAAGCCCGCGCCGAGATCGACAATATCGAAGGCTTAGGGGAGGTCGTGGCCGAGGCGGTCGCCGATTTCTTCGCCGAAAAGCACAACGAGGACGAGCTCGACGCGCTGCTTCGGCACGTGACGCCGTTGCCAATCGAAGAGGTGGCTTCGATAAGTCCGGTGGCCGGCAAGACGATTGTGTTCACCGGCTCTCTCGAACGCATGACGCGCGACGAGGCTAAGGCGCAGGCCGAGCGGCTTGGCGCGAAAGTGGCGGCTTCGGTCTCTTCCAAGACGGACCTTGTTGTCGCCGGCCCAGGCGCGGGCTCCAAGCTCGCCAAGGCCGCCGAACTCGGGATCGAAACGATCGACGAAGAGCAGTGGCTAAGACTTGCCGGAGGCGCCACGGATTGATGCGGCCTTGATGCGAACAAGATCTCGCTAGAGCATGCGTCCAAAAAAGGGCAGCCTTTTCAGGCTGGCGCACAAGAAAATTGGCGGCCGCCTGCGGCGGCGTCCTGCGAGGGGGACACAGCATGCGCGATCGATGGCTGATCATGGGGGCGGCGGTGGGCGCGGCGCTTTTGCTGCCGAATGCAGGTTCCGCGCAGACCATGGCCGTGCCGCCAAGTTGGGCGCCAAGTTTGGCGCAAAGTCCGACGATGCCGCCGCCCGATCAATTGACGCCTGCACCGACCGTGGCGCCCGCCAACCCTTCCGCCGCGCCCGCCAGCCCGGCCACAGAAACCAAACCGGCCGCGAAATTGAAGATGAGGGCAACCGCCCAAACCAGGAAAGCCAAGACTGCGAAAGCCAAGCCGCCCGAAACCATGGCGCCTATTGCCCAAACTGCGGCGCCCGCCGCGTCCGCTGCCGAAGCTACCGCTGCCGAGCCGAGAAGAACGGGCAAACACAGGGCGGCAGGGAGTGCGGCGCGTACGCCGCGCGACATCGTCGCGGCAATCTACAAGGTGGCGGCCGGCAAGGATGCTAGCTACGACGGACCGTCCGCCTTCGATGACCGTAGAATCCGGAAACTCTATTTTTCAAAGGGCCTCATCGCCGCCGTGGCAGCAACGGAGAAAAAGACAGCGGGCGGTTCGATCCTCAATTTCGATCCGATCACGAATTCTGAGGGTTCCGATGTCGAGGATTTAAACATCGCACTTAAATCGGAAAAGCCGGATCAGAAGAGCGTCGCGGCGCGCTTCAATTCACAGGACGATTCCTCGATCATCCACTACGATTTCGTCAAGGAAGGCAAACTCTGGAAGCTTGACGATATTCGCGGCGAGATCGTTGGCCAGCAAGGTCAATGGTCGCTGCGCGAGATCCTCAAGAACAGCGCGCAGCAGTCCTGATTATTTGCGGATCGGACGCGTCGCACGCTTGAGCCAAGCGCGCAAGGCTGGCTCGACCTGCGGCGAGAGCGCCTTGCGTACGCGCGCATGGTAGGCATTAAGCCAGGCGATCTCGTCCTTCTCGAGAAGCTTCGGCTCGATGAGCGCGAGATCGATGGGGGCGAGCGTCAGCGTCTCGAAGCCGAACATCTCGTGCTCGGCGCTCTTGATCTTAAGCGGGGCGACGACGACGAGATTCTCGATGCGGATGCCGAATTCTCCCGGCTTGTAATAGCCGGGCTCGTTCGAGACGATCATCCCAGCTTCGAGGCCGGTGCCGCCCAACTTCGAGATCCGCTGCGGCCCTTCGTGGACGGAGAGATACGAGCCGACGCCGTGGCCCGTGCCGTGCTCGAAATCGAGCCCCGCCTGCCAAAGCGCCAGCCGCGCCAGCGCGTCGATCTGCGCACCCGACGTGCCCTTCGGGAAGACGGCGCGGGCAATGGCGATATGGCCTTTGAGCACGCGGGTGGACCGGTCGCGCATTTCGCGCGTCGGCGTGCCAACTGCGAGCGTACGGGTAACGTCGGTCGTGCCGTCCGCATATTGGCCGCCCGAGTTGATAAGAAAAATCCCTTTTCTGATGTTGCGGTTGGTCGCGACGGTGACACGATAATGCGGGATCGCGGAGTTTGGTCCGGCGGCGGATATCGTTGGGAAGGAGAGGTCCTTCAACAACGGCGATTGGCGGCGAAAGGTTTCCAGCGCTTGCGCGGCGTCGATTTCGGTGAGTTTGCCCTTCGGCGCTTCGCTGCTGAACCAGCGCAGAAACCGCAGCATGGCGACGCCGTCGCGCAATTGGGCGCGGCGCGCGCCTTCGATCTCGACCTTGTTTTTGCGCGCCTTCATGAGCGCGATTGGGTCGGCTCCGATCTGCGGCTCGCCGCCCGCCTGCTTCAGCAAACGCGTGAGCTCGATGGGTGCGCTCGCCGCATCGAAGAGGACATGCTTGCCCTGCTTGCCGAGCGCCGCGAAATCAGCTTCGAGCCGCGCCGGTGGGGGTAGCTCGGCGAGTTCGCTAAGATAAGCGCGCACGGCAGGGCCGAGTTTCGCCGGATCGATATAGAGCCGCGGCTTGCCCTCCTTGAAAAGCAGCGCGAACGCCAAAGGCAACGGCGTATAGGCGACATCCTTGCCGCGAATGTTGAAGGCCCAGGCAACCGCATGCGGGTCGCTCACCAGGAGCGCGTCGGCCTTGCCGAGCGCCGTGCGAACGCGCGCCAGCTTTTTCTGCGCGGGCTCGCCGGCAAATCGTGCCGGGTGACGATAGATCGCGCCCAGCGGTGCCGCCGGCCGATCGCTCCAGATCGCATCGATCGGATTTTCCGCGACGGCGATGAGCTCGGCGCCTGCCGCGCCGACGGCTTTTTCGAATTTCTCGATTTGCCCCGGCGTATGCAGCCAAGGATCGTAGCCGAGCTTCATGCCCGGGCTTAAATGCTTCTCAAGCCATTTCTCGGGCCTCGTTGTGGCCAGCGGTACGGGCTCGATGCACGAAAGATCGACCTGTTCCTTGGCTTGCAGCGTATAGCGGCCGTCGACGAAGAGGGCGGCGCGATCCTTGAGGATGATCGCAAATCCCGCCGAGCCGGTAAATCCGCTGAGCCAGGCAAGCCGTTCTTCCGACGCCGGCACGTACTCGTTCTGATGCCGGTCGGCGCGCGGCACAAGAAAGCCCGACAATCCTTGCCGGGCGAGCTCCTTGCGCAACGCCGTGAGCCGCGCCGCGGAGTGCGAGGAATCGACCGTGTCAGCGAAAGATTGGTAGAGGCTCTCGAACATGGGCTCAAGTATCGCACGATCCACGAAATCGACCAGTTTCGCGAAATCCGCCTCTAGCCGGCCTTCATCTCGGTGGCGTCATCGAGCTTATGCGCGGGGCAGGTCTTCGCCGGCCAGCGCGGGCCGATGTCATGCATTTGCGCCTCCAGACATTCGACATCGAGGCGCAGGGCCGCGCCGCCGGAAAAGGTAAGTGTCACGTGTCCGGCCGGCGAGTCGATGGCCGTATACACCACGCTGAGCAGGCTGAGGCAGGTCTCTTTGGCGTTCTGATCGAAGCCCGCGCGCGTCGCTTTGAGTACCCGCTCGAAGTGCAGCCCGGTGCGGCAGCGTTCGTTTTTTCCTTCCGCCGCCGCCACCCAGTCGAAGCGCGCGGCAACCA
Organism: uncultured Alphaproteobacteria bacterium; assembly: GCA_963697785.1. Lineage (GTDB taxonomy): Bacteria > Pseudomonadota > Alphaproteobacteria > Rhizobiales > Beijerinckiaceae > Methylovirgula. The sequence goes on from OY969098.1 coordinate 799,559, forward strand.
AGGCGAAACGTTTTGAGTGCGGCAGATAGGCCATGTCGGCCACCTTGACGAGCGAATCCTGAAGATTGGCGGAAATGATCGCAAGGTCTTCGGTATCGAGCGCAATGAGGCGCAAAGTATCGGGCACTGTGGCGATCCTCCGGGTTTCCCCCAGGATCTGTGCCTGCCACCGCCCAAGTTCAAGCGGGGCTAGCCGGTTCCTGGAATGCGCTCGACGACGGCGCCGCAGCGGCCGAGCTTCTTTTCGAGATGTTCGAAGCCGCGGTCGAGGTGGTAGACGCGGTTGACCATGGTTTCGCCGCGCGCCGCGAGCGCCGCGATGACGAGCGAAACCGAGGCGCGCAGATCGGTCGCCATGACCGGCGCGCCTTGTAATTCCGCGACTCCTTCGACATGCGCGACGTCGCCGTCGAGCTTGATCCGCGCCCCGAGCCGAGCAAGCTCCTGGACGTGCATGAAACGGTTCTCGAAGATCGTCTCGGTGATCCGCGAGCGGCCTTTGGCCTTGGTCATCAAGGCCATGAATTGCGCTTGCAGATCGGTTGGAAAGCCGGGGAACGGCGCGGTCGAAATATCGACGGGCGCAATCCCCGCGCCATTGCGGCGCACGCGGATGCCTTGGTTGGTGACGGCGATGTCGGCGCCGGCCTGGGTGATGGCGTCGAGAGCGTTTTGCAAAAGCTCCGGCGAAGCGCGTTCCAGCAGCACATCGCCGCCGGTCATGGCGACCGCGATCGCATAGGTGCCGGCTTCGATCCGGTCCGGAACGACGCTGTGACGCACGCCGCTGAGCGCACCGACGCCTTCGATTTCGATCGTCGGCTGCCCGGCGCCCTTGATCTTGGCGCCCATCTTGATGAGACAGGCGGCGACGTCGGCCACTTCCGGCTCGCAAGCGGCGTTGGTGATCAGCGTATGGCCTTTGGCGAGCGAGGCCGCCATCAGCGCGGTATGGGTTCCCCCGACGGTCACCTTCGGGAAGTGGATCTCGCCGCCTTTCAATCCATCCCTGGCGCGGGCATGAACGTAGCCGGCTTCGATATCGACGTCGGCGCCCAGCTTTTCGAGCACCATGAGGAGGAGATCGACGGGCCGCGTGCCGATGGCGCAGCCGCCGGGCAGAGATACGCGCGCCTCGCCCATGCGCGCCAAGAGCGGCGCGACCACCCAGAAACTCGCCCGCATCTTGGCGACGAGATCGTAGGGAGCGGTGATATCGACGATGCGGCGCGCCGAGAGGTGAAGCGTGCGGCTCGCCTGCGGATCGTCGCCCGGCTTGCGTCCGTCGACGCTGTAATCGACGCCATGATGGCTCAAGATCTGCAGCAGCATGCCGACGTCGGCGACGCACGGGGTATTTTCGAGCGTCAGCGTTTCGCTCGTCAACAACGAGGCGATCATCAACGGCAAGGCCGCGTTTTTAGCGCCCGAGATCGGAATCGTGCCTTCGAGCGTACGGCCGCCGACGATGCGGATGCGATCCATTGTCCCCCCTGCGCCGATCTAGTCCGGCAATTTCCCTTGGTCCTCGGCGGCGCGGCGGCCGCGTTCCTGCACTTTGCGGCGGCGCAGATTCTCCCGCAACGCCGCGGCGAGCCGCTGTTCGGCGCTTGCCGCTTTCGTCTTCGCTGCGTCGCGGTCCGCCGCCGTTTTTCTGGGATTGACCGCCATCCGGCTCTCAGTTCTTCGGGAAGACACATAGCAAATCAATGATGAACAAACATTAAGACTTTGCCGATGGCCCGACAAGCTTCACCGCAAAGTGCTCGATCTTATGGGGATTGCTCGCTTTTTGGGCGCCGGGGCCGCCTTGCCTATTGGCGCAGCGCGTGCGACATAGCCGGGCCGCAGGCGCCTTTTGCCGCCCGACGGGCTGCAGTAGCTCAGTGGTAGAGCACTCCCTTGGTAAGGGAGAGGTCGAGAGTTCGATCCTCTCTTGCAGCACCAGCTAACCGCCTGAATTTTTCTCAACAACGCGCAAGTGTGGCTCAGCCAAAGATTGCCACGTTCCCTCTTTGGCGCGGAATACAACCCAGCCAAGCCCAATGCAATCAATGGTTTCGAAACCGATTGTTATCTTTCTCGCCGGTAAGTTCGATGGATCTGCCCTGGGCGAGCCGTCAACATGAGCGAGAATGCGGTCGGAGATTTTGGAGAGCGCACTGCCTCGCCGGGCGGCGTTCGGCGGCAGCGCGCCGAAGCCATCGTCAATCCAGCTTCTGGGCTCGCCAACGATTATCTCAATCTCTTCAATGAGATCGTGATGATGATCGAGCAGTTGCCGACGATGCCGGAATTGATCGATGACATCCTGCGCTGGCGGCCCGTCAGCTATCAGGAATATTTCGCCAACTCCATTCTGCCCGGCCGCGCTTCGGCGCTCGACGCCTACGGCGCCCTCGATGCCGCCTTCCGGCAAGATTTCGAAAGAGTGGTCGCCGATCTCGACCGCCGCGCCGTCGGCGCAGTCGTGGCGATCCGCCGTCAGCACAAGATGCACGGCGGCTGCGCCTCGGAATCCATGAAAGAAATTTGCCTGCGCGCCGGCGAAGCGCTGCGCGAAGTCCTGCTCAAGGCGACCGACCTCGTCAATCACGGCACCCGGCTGCCGCGTAAATCCGAACAGCAGCGTGCCGACCGGCTGCTCTACGGCAAGTTGCGCCGAGTTGGCTGAGCGCATGCAAGGATGCAATGGCCTTGGCCTCCGGCTCGCCGCGATGAAGTTGTAACGGCCGCCGTCCGCGTCGTACTCGGCGCCATTTTTCTCTTCGCGCTCGTCAAGCTTCCACCGGAATTCGAAACTAGGCCTTGGGCCGGATTGGGATTGCATCAGCATTCCTACGAGCGAGCCCGTCTGTATCAAACGCCTGCCGGCTCACTCTGTCCCTCCGTGATCTCGCGATGTTCTTGACGACGCCTGCCAAAACTGCGCCTTTGCGCGGCGCGTGAACAAGAGCGGCATCTCTGCCGAATGCCTACCGACCGAACGTCCACCGGGAGAGCTACTCTCCGTCTTAGCCCCGATGCAGCGGGCGTGGCCGAGGCGGCGCGACTGTTACGCGCCGGCGGACTCGTCGCCTTCCCAACCGAGACGGTCTACGGACTCGGCGCCGACGCGACTTCAGATGCGGCGGTCGCCAAGATCTATGCGGCAAAGCGGCGGCCTGCCTTCAATCCTTTGATCGCCCACGTCGAGAATCGAAGCGCGGCGGAGACGCAAAGCATGTTCACGCGCGAGGCGGCGGCGCTTGCTGAAGCCTTTTGGCCGGGACCGCTGACGCTCGTTCTGCCGCTTGCGCCCGGCGCAACGGTCTGCGAACTCGCCCGCGCCGGGATTTCCAGCATCGCGCTGCGCGTGCCGGCCCATCCTGTCGCGCAAAATCTGCTCGCCGCGACTGGCCTGCCGCTCGCCGGGCCCTCGGCCAATCTATCCGGGAGAGTGAGCCCGGTGACTGCGGCGCACGTGCACGAAGATCTCGACGGGATCGTCGATGCGATCATCGACGCCGGGAGCGCGCGGATCGGCCTAGAGTCGACGATCGTCTCCTGCCTCGGCACCGCGCCGCAGCTTTTGCGGCCGGGCGGCATTCCGCGCGCTGCGATCGAAGCGGTGCTGGGCCGGCCTTTGGCCGCGCCCACAGCGACGGACACGCCGCGCGCGCCAGGGATGCTAGCCGCACATTATGCGCCGCGTGCCCACCTGCGGCTCGAAGCGGTCAGTTTAGGCGATGGTGAAGCGGGGCTCGACTTCGGCGGCCGGTTCGAGAAGGCCGCGCATGTGCTCGATCTGTCTCCGCGCGGCGATCTCACGGAAGCGGCCGCCAATCTCTTTCGCCACCTACGCAGCCTCGATCACGACGGATATGCGACAATCGCGGTGGCACCGATCCCGAAAACGGGACTAGGCGAAGCGATCAACGACCGTCTGCGACGGGGCGCGGCGGGAGGCGAGAACTGAGCGCCCCCTACAGCACTTTGCCCGGATTGAGGATCCCTTGCGGATCCAGCGTTCGCTTGAGCGCCCGCATCACTTCCAGAGCGACCGGATCTTTGACGCGCGGCAGCAGGGTGCGTTTCATCCGCCCAATTCCGTGTTCGGCGGAAATCGAGCCGCCATGCGCGGCGACGATGGCGTGCACGATCTCATTCACCTCGTCCCACCGCGCCAAAAACGCGGCTTTGTCCGCGCCGATCGGCTGCGAGACATTGCAATGGACATTGCCGTCGCCGAGATGGCCGAACGCGACGAGCCGCGCACCGGGAATGCGTTTGGCGACCACCCGCTCGACCTCTTCGAGAAACGCCGGCACGTCGGCCACGGGAACCGACACGTCGTGCTTGATCGAGCCGCCTTCCTGCGCCTGCACGTCGGAGATCTGTGAACGGATGCGCCAGAAAAGCTGGCGCTCGTCGGGCGACGCCGCCGCATCCCTGATGATGCCGCGGTCCTTCGCCGCTTGCAGAAGCGCGGCGAGACGCTTGTCGATGCCGTCGCTTTGCCCGGCAATTTCGAGGAGCACGTAATTTGGATAGGGCGCGGACAAGGGGTCGCGTACCGCCCGGCCGTGGGCGAGCACGAAATCGAAGGCAATGCGCGGGATGAGCTCGAAGCTCTTCAGCTCGTAATCAAGGCTCTCGCGCGCCAAATCGAGAAAGCGCAACGCCTCGCGGGGGCCGTCGAGTCCGATGAAGGCGGTCGCCACCGCGTGCGGCCGCGGATAAAGCTTCAACACCGCGGCGGTGATGATCCCCAGCGTGCCTTCCGAGCCGATGAAGAGATTTTTCAGGTCATAGCCGGTGTTGTTCTTCTTGAGCTTGGAGAGATCCGAAAGAACGCGGCCGTCGGCGAGCACGACCTCAAGCCCGAGAACGAGGTCGCGGGCCGTGCCATAGGCGAGCGCCGCCGTCCCGCCGGCGTTGGTCGCAAGATTGCCGCCAATCGTGCAGGCGGCCGCGGCGGGAAGCGAGAGGGGAAACAACCGGTCGGCTTTCTCGGCTTCGGCGCGCACTTGCGCCAGCGTCATGCCGGCTTCGACCGTCAGCGTGTTCGAGGAAGGATCAATCTCGCGCAGCTTGTCTATGCGGCGCAGCGAGAGAACGATCTCGTCGCCGCGCTCGGATGGAGTCTGGCCGCCGACAAGGCCCGTATTTCCGCCTTGCGGAACGATTTTGGTGCTGGTTTCGGCGCAAATTGCGACCACTGCCGCAACTTGCGCGGTCGAGCTCGGCTGGACGACGCAGAGCGCCCGGCCTTTGAAGAGGTCGCGCGGCTCGGCAAGGTAAGCGGCAGTCTCCGTTGGATCGACCAGGACGTTCTTGCCGCCGACGATCGCCGCGAGCCGCTCGGGGACATCAAGGAACGGCAATTTGTGAACCGCTTCGTTGGGGGCCATGAACGCGTTCTATCCTGGATTGCGGGAATGGTGCAGGGGCGATCGTCTCCGCCGCGTGCGAAGGCGCGCCCTCGTGATCCGGCGGCCGCGCCCTAAGAAGATACGAGGATCTTCTTACCGATCCCTTTGCCCTCAGATAGACGCTACCGGAGGCCAGATCAACGATTTCGAAATTCATAAGCAGGACAGAGAATTATATCGGGTAATTTATGCCAGATCTCAGCTGAGCCTGCGGCGCCTTTCAGCCTAGGAGCGGCCTTCGCGGCTTAATCGAATTGCGCCGGAAAATCCCGATACATTCGAGATGCGGCGAATGGCGGAACTGGTCGAAGGGGGTGATGCTTTGCAGCCGATAGCCGCCGGCGATGAGCAGCGCCGCATCGCGCGCAAAGCCCTGCGGGCTGCAGGAGACGGCGACGATCAGCGGAACGGTAAATTCGGCGACCGCGCCTGCCTGCGCTTGCGCCCCGGCGCGCGGCGGATCGAAGAGCACGGCATCGAACCGCGTAGTTTCCTCTTTCCCAAGCGGCCGGCGGAAGAGATCGCGCCGTTCGATGGTGATCGGCCGCAAGCCCGACGCGCTCCGCGCCGCTTTGCGTAGCGCCGCAAGAGCGGATTCATCGCTGTCGACGGCGTGAACTTGGGCTCGCTCGGCCAGACGCAGGCTGAACGTGCCAATTCCGGCAAAGAGATCGGCGATGTGGCGGGCGCCCTTGAGGCTTTCGCAGACCTTGGCCGCGAGGGCCGCTTCGCCTGCCTCGGTCGCCTGCAAGAAGGCGCCGGGAGGCGGGACCACTTCGGCTTTGCCCATCCTGAGGATCGGTGTGCGCCGCTCGGCGAGGACGAGACGATCGTTGGAAATACGCGCCAGATCGTGCGCCTCGGCGAGCTTCACCACCGCCTGCAGTTCCGCCGGCGTGAGCGGGCCATGACCTTTGACGTCGAGATCGAGCCCAGACAGCGACGCCGTGACCGCGATGTCGAGCGGTTTTCTTCCGGAGCGCAGCATTGCGGCGACCGCGTGCGCCGCGGCAAGCGCACCGTTCATCTGCGGTGCCAAAATCGGGCAGGAGTCAAGATCGACCAGTTCATGCGCCCGCGCTCGCATGAAGCCGACGCGTGGCGCGCGTTGCGCATCGAACCGGGCATGGAAGGTGGCGCGCCGACGACCCATTCCGTGCGCATCGACGAGAGCCGCGACCTCGGCTTCGATCCCGGCATGGCGCAGCGCCTCCATGAGCAAACCACGCTTCCAGCCGGCATAGGCATGCGGCGCCAGCGCCTGCACCGCGCAACCCCCGCAGGTCCCGAAATACGCGCAGAAAGGCGCGATCCGATCGGGACTCGGCGCGACGATCTCGACGAGCCTGCCGCGCGTGCCTTCGATATCGGCGAGTATCGTGTCGCCAGGCAGGGCATAAGGCACATAGATCGGGCCGTCTGCGCTACGTGCGACGCCTTCGCCGCGCTGGCCGAGGCGCTCGATCGTGAGCTCAAGGCGCATGGTATTGGTGCGCGGGTTTGGTGGCGCCGATGAGATATTCGCGGTTGCCTGCGGCGCCGCGGATCGGCGATTCGATCATGCCCGCAACCCGCCAGCCCACTTCGCCGAGCAGCGCCTCGATCGTCGCACAGGCTCGCTGCCGCGCCGCGGCATCCTTGACGATGCCTTTGACGACGTAGGCGGGGCCGACTTCGTATTGCGGTTTGATGAGCGCGACGAGCATCGCGTCGCGCCCGGCAAGCGCAAGGATATTCGGCAAAACGAGCGCAAGCGAGATGAAGCTCACATCGCAGGCGATGCAGGCCGGCGGTTCGGAGAAATCCGCCGGTGCAAGATTGCGCGCGTCCTTGCCTTGGCAAAGCACGACGCGCAAGTCGGCGGCGAGGCGCGGGTGCAATTGCCCGTGGCCAACGTCGATCGCATAGACCTTGGCCGCACCGCGAGCGATCAGGACCTCCGTGAAGCCGCCGGTCGAGGCGCCGACATCAAGGCAGATCGCGCCGGCGGGATCAAAGCCGAAGGCGTCGAGCCCCGCCGCAAGCTTCATGCCGCCGCGCGAAACCCAAGGGTAGGGGGCAACGGCTTCGATGTGCGCTGCGGCGGCGACCAACTCCGAGGGTTTGCGCAACGGCTTGCCATTGATGCGCACGAGCCCCGCGGCGATCGCCTCCTGCGCCTTGGCGCGGCTTTCGAAAAAGCCGCGCTCGACGAGGGCGAGATCGGCGCGCTGGCGCGAAGGCGGCGTTTTGGGGAACACGAAAGCAGTTTATCGGTCGGCGTCGGGCACGCAAAGAAGGATCAGCACGAGGCCGATCGCCCCGAGGAAACGGAAGGCGGGCTCTTGCATGTTCCATTGGCCTGCCTGCCACATCTGAAACCATTCTCCCCCGACGATCAGAAAGCCGAAGAAATAGAGCACGAAGCCGAGGGCGAGGCCGGCGACCGCCAGCCCTTTGGCTGCATCGAAGGAGCGAACGCCCGGCCCGCGCCCGCCGCCGGCGAGGCGCAAAGCGCCGAGGATGCAAAGGATTCCGTAGAGCAGTTCGGTCGCGATGATCGCCGCATAAGCGAGCCGCTGTAGGCGCGGATCCGTAATAGCGCGCCAGGCGAACGCGCCGCGCGGCGGCAGCGCATCCATGGATAGGACGTGGCGCACGACTTCAAAGTTGGTGCGATAATCGAGAATATTATCGATTCCGGTCAAAACGCCGAGCACGCCGACGCACCCGACAAGAACGATCTTGGCGGTTCGTACGGCCTCGATCGGCATGCCGTTAAGCGATCAGGACTTGCGCGGCGTCCTTGCTGCGGCCGAGCGTCTCCAGCACTTTGGCGACGATCCCCTTCGCATCGAGCCCCGCAAGCGCGTACATTTTTTCCGGCTTGTCGTGGTCCAGAAATACGTCGGGCAGCACCATCGAGCGCAGCTTCAGCCCATGCGCGCGGCGGCCGTCGAGCAGGCCCTCTTCGAGCATCGCCTGTGTCACGAAAGAGCCGAATCCGCCGATCGAGCCTTCCTCGATGGTGAGCAGAACCTCATGATTCACGGCAAGGCGCAGGATGAGATCAAGGTCGAGGGGTTTGGCGAACCGCGCATCCGCCACCGTGGTGGAGACGCCGTAGGTGGCGAGATCTTCGGCCGCCTTCAGCGCCTCGGCGAGGCGCGTGCCGAACGAGAGAATCGCGACCTTACCGCCTTCGCGTAGGATGCGGCCGCGCCCGATCGGTAGGATTTCGCCGCGTTCCGGCAACTCGATGCCAACACCTTCGCCGCGCGGATAGCGGAAGGCGATCGGTCCTTCGCTGTAGGCGGCGGCGGTTGCCACCATATGCACGAGTTCTGCTTCGTCGGCCGCCGCCATCACGACGAACCCCGGCAGGATGCCGAGATAGGAAACGTCGAACGAGCCGGCATGCGTCGCCCCATCGGCGCCGACCAGACCGGCGCGATCGAGCGCGAAACGTACCGGCAGATGCTGGATCGCGATGTCGTGGACAACTTGGTCGTAGGCGCGTTGCAGGAAGGTCGAATAGATCGCGCAGAAAGGTTTGAATCCTTCGGTCGCCAGCCCGCCCGCGAACGTGACCGCATGCTGCTCGGCGATGCCGACGTCGAACGTGCGCTCCGGAAAGACTTTCCCAAAAAGATCGAGGCCGGTGCCGGACGGCATGGCGGCGGTGATCGCGACGATCTTGTCATCGCGTTCCGCCTCCTTGATCAGGGAGTCGGCGAAGACGCGCGTGTAGCTCGGCGCATTGGCTTTGGGCTTGACCTGGGTGCCGGTCACCACGTCGAACATATTGACGGCGTGGTGCTTGTCCTTGGCGGCCTCGGCCGGCCCATAGCCCTTGCCTTTTTGGGTAACGACATGGACGAGGATCGGGCCGCCTTGCGAATCGCGCACGTTGCGCAGCACCGGCAGAAGATGGTCGAGATTGTGCCCGTCGATCGGCCCGACGTAATAGATGCCGAGCTCCTCGAACATCGTGCCGCCCGCCCAGAAATTGCGGGCGAATTCTTCGGTCTTGCGGGCCCGCTCGTAGATGAACTTGGGCAGATGTGTGCCGAGCTGTTTGGCGGTCTCGCGCACGGTTCGGTAAGCGCCGCCCGAAACGAGCCGGGCGAGATAGGCGGAAAGAGCGCCGGCCGGGGGCGCGATCGACATTTCGTTGTCGTTGAGGATGATGATCAGCCGCGAGTGCATCGATCCGGCATTGTTCATGGCCTCATACGCCATGCCGGCCGACATCGCGCCGTCGCCGATTACCGCGACCACATTGGTGGGCTTGGCGGCGAGCGTGCTCGCGACCGCCATACCGAGGCCGGCGGAAATCGAAGTCGAGGAATGCGCCGCCCCGAACGGGTCGTATTCGCTTTCCACGCGTCTGGTGAAGCCGGAGAGGCCGCCGCCCTTGCGCAGGGTACGGATCCGGTCGCGCCGTCCGGTCAGGATCTTGTGGGGGTAGGACTGATGTCCGACGTCCCAGATCAGCCGGTCGCGCGGCGTATCGAAGATGTAATGCAGCGCCACGGTAAGCTCGATCACGCCGAGCCCGGCGCCGAGATGGCCGCCGGTCACGGAGACAGCGTCGATCGTCTCATGCCGCAACTCCGCGGCGACTTGCACAAGATCACTCTCGGCAAGCCGCCGCAGATCCGCTGGAATGGCAATCGTATCGAGGAGGGGCGTCTTCGAGGTTGTCGTCACACGGGCCTCATGGTTGAGGATCAGCTTGATCTTAGCTGATGAAACTCCTGAGCTATATGGGAAGGTTAACGCTACAATTCACGTAAACCGCGTCGCTTTCCTCCTCAATATCCGGGATTGGGATGTGCGGCAACGCGGTGAACTAGCTCAGATCATGCCAGATCTCCGGTTTTCGGGCCTTCTTGGCGGCTTGTGTCTTTTCGGTTACTGATCACAGCATCCGGGCAATCGGGCGCATACGGCGGCGCGGGGCCTCTCCTGCGCGCCAAATTGAACCTTTTAGGGTTTGCCGAAGTTCCCAACGCTTAGTCAAGTCTTGGCCACGATCCACGACACGCGGCAAAATCACAACCGTAATCGGCCGATAGGCTCCAGGCGCCAAGGCCATTTGGAGGCACGCATGAGCTTGCCGACCGGCTCCGGAACCATTGCAGGACTGCCGGACAAAGTCGGCACCTGCGTCGATCGGTTGCGACACCGCTGGGGCTGGTTTGTCGCCCTTGGCGCATTGATGATCCTGCTGGGAGTCGCGGCGCTGCTGCTCGTCGTCTCGGCGACGATTGCTTCGGTGTATACGGTCGCGGTTTTCCTGATCGTTGCCGGCGCTGCCGAAGCGAGCATGGGCGTGAGCTCGCGTTCCTGGGGGCGCTTCTTCCTTTGGATCGTCGGTGGCTTCGCTTATGTCGTGGTCGGCGCCTTCGCACTCGCCAAGCCGCTGATCGCCGCGGCGGTTTTTACGCTGCTGCTCGGGGCGGCCATTCTCGTGACCGGCCTCATCCGCATCTACACCGCAACCCACCTCGGCAAAGGCGGGTCGGTCCTATTCGCCGGAATTGTCACGACGATCGTCGGACTCATCATTCTTTTCGGCTGGCCGGCGAATAGTTTCATCATCCTCGGCCTGCTCCTCGGCTGCGATCTTCTCATTTGGGGGGCGAGTTGGCTCATTCTCGGCTTACGGATGCGCGCCCACCTGCCGCAGGCGCCCGTATCAGAATAGAACCCATTTTATCGGATTGCGCTCTAACCCCTCCGCTCTAAGCTTAAGGGTCGGAGTACACGAGCCTTGTATCCGAACTCCGTCAGCCAGGAAATGCATATGGCGAAATGGGTCTATACGTTCGGCGACGGAAAAGCCGAAGGCAGCCGCGATTTGCGCGCGCTGCTCGGCGGCAAGGGTGCGAACCTGGCGGAAATGGCCAATCTTGGTCTGCCGGTGCCGCCCGGCTTCACGATCACGACGGAAGTCTGCGCGTATTTCTATGCCGACGGGAACCGCTACCCGGATGCGCTCGCCGCGGAACTCGAAGCGGCGCTCGACCACGTCGGCGCGCTTGCCGGGCGTCGCTTCGGCGACGCCGCGCGGCCGCTGCTCGTTTCGGTGCGTTCGGGCTCGCAAGCGTCGATGCCCGGCATGATGGACACGGTTTTAAACCTGGGCCTCAATGATGCGACGGTCGAAGGTCTCGCCAAGGCGGCCGGCGACCGGCGTTTCGCCTATGATTCCTACCGCCGCTTCATCCAGATGTATTCTGACGTCGTGCTTGGCGTGCCGCACCATCACTTCGAAGAGATCATCGAGAATTTCAAGGAGGAGAGCGGCTGTTCCCTCGACACCGAACTCTCCGCCGAGAATTGGCAGAAGGTGATCGGCGCGTTCAAAGCAAAGATCTTGGCGGTGCACGGCGACCCTTTTCCGCAGGCTCCCAAAGAACAGCTTTGGGGCGCGATCGCCGCCGTCTTCGGTTCATGGATGAACCCGCGCGCGAAAATCTACCGCCAGCTCCATAACATTCCCGAGAGTTGGGGAACCGCGGTCACCGTGCAGGCGATGGTCTTCGGCAACATGGGCGAGACCTCGGCGACCGGCGTCGCCTTCACCCGCAACCCCTCGACCGGCGCCAAAGAACTGTTCGGCGAATTCATGATCAATGCGCAAGGCGAGGACGTCGTCTCCGGATTGCGGACGCCGCAGCCCCTCACCGAAGCGACGCGCCGCGCGGCGGGTTCGCCCGGAGCTTCGATGCAGACGGCGCTGCCGGATGTGTTCGCCGAATTCCGGCGCATCGCCGACCGGCTCGAACATCATTACCGCGACATGCAGGACGTGGAGTTCACGGTCGAACGCGGCAAACTATGGATGCTGCAGACCCGCAGCGGCAAGCGCACCGCCAAAGCGGCGTTGCGCATCGCCGTGGAGATGGCGAAGGCGCACCTCATCAGCGAAGACGAAGCGATCTTGCGCATCGAGCCGGCCTCGCTCGACCAATTGCTACATCCGACGATCCATCCGGCGGCGGCACGCAACATTATCGCAACCGGCCTGCCGGCCTCGCCGGGCGCGGCCTGCGGCGCTATCATCTTCAGCGCCGAGGAAGCCGAACAACTGAAAGAAACCGGCCGCAGAGTCATTCTCGTGCGCATCGAGACAAGTCCGGAAGACATCAACGGAATGCATGCGGCGGAAGGCATTCTGACGACGCGCGGCGGTATGACGTCGCACGCCGCGGTCGTGGCGCGCGGCATGGGTAAGCCCTGTGTCACCGGCGCCGGTTCGATCCGCGTCGATTATACCAATGAGACGCTGAGCGTCGCCGGTACGAGCCTGAAGAAAGGCGATCTCCTCACGATCGACGGCACGACTGGGCAGGTGATCGCCGGTCGGGTCGAGATGCAGCAGCCGGAAATGTCGGGCGATTTCGCCACCATTATGGAATGGGCGGACAAGCGCCGCCGCATGCAGGTTCGCGCTAACGCCGAGACCGAGGCCGACGCGCGAGCGGCGCGCCGCTTTGGCGCCGAGGGCATCGGTCTCTGCCGGACGGAACATATGTTCTTCGAGGCGAACCGCATCCGTGCGCTGCGGGAAATGATCCTCGCCACCGATGCGGCGGGGCGGCGCGCCGCGCTCGCCAAGCTTTTGCCGATCCAGCGCGGCGACTTCGCGACCTTGTTTGAGATCATGGCCGGCTTGCCGGTAACGATCCGGCTCTTCGATCCGCCGCTGCATGAATTCCTGCCCAAACGGCCGGCGGAAATCGCCGAGGTCGCCGCCGCCATGGGCGTCTCCGAAGATAAACTCGAGCGGCGCGCCGCCGAGCTGAACGAGTCGAACCCGATGCTCGGTTTCCGCGGCTGCCGGCTTGCCGTCGCCTTTCCAGAAATTGCCCAGATGCAGGCCCGCGCCATCTTCGAAGGCGCGCTCGAAGCCAAGCGCAAGACCGGGAGTTTGCCGGCTCCCGAGATCATGGTGCCGCTCGTCATCACCAAGCCGGAATTCGATCTCGTGAAGGCGGAAATCGACGCCACGGCGCGTGCCGTCGCGGAGGAACGTGGCGAAGAGATCCGCTATAGCGTCGGCACCATGATCGAGCTGCCGCGCGCCTGCCTTGCGGCCGCGGAGATCGCTGTGACGGCCGAATTCTTCTCGTTCGGCACCAACGATTTGACCCAGACTGCGCTGGGCATTTCGCGGGACGACGCCGGCGCGTTCCTCGGCATCTACGAGCAGCGGCGCCTTCTGTCCGCCGATCCCTTCGTCAGCATCGATCAGGAGGGGGTCGGCGAACTCGTCGAAATGGCGGTTGCGCGCGGCCGCGCGGCGCGGCCCGACATCAAGCTCGGCATCTGCGGGGAACATGGCGGCGACCCGGCGTCCATCGCCTTCTTCGAAAAAGTCGGGCTCACCTACGTGTCCTGCTCGCCGTTTCGGGTGCCGATCGCGCGCCTCGCCGCGGCGCAAGCGACGCTCGGCAAGGTCGCGGCGGAAAAGTCCTGATCGCTGCCCCATTCTGAAACTTGCCGCCCGCGTTCTCCTAAACGCCTCTTCAAGCTTAAACGGAGATAACCAAGATCGGGCGGTTTTGAGCGAGTGAGCGTGACAAAAAGGCCACGCTGCCGCCCGTAGGGTGCGGCGCGCGTATGGGTCTTTTGAAGATCTCTTGGGCGATGGGCGTCGTAGCCCCTTGGTGCCTCGGCGTAGGGCTGGTGGTGTCGATTCCGGCCGACGCCGGTCAAGATGCGAGAATTGGCGCTTCGCTTGCTCCGGCAAGCTTTCGCGCCGTCGTTGCGCCCGGCGATCTCGTCCCCGGTTATGTGAGCGGCCCCCGTTTCGGCCTGGACTTGGAGGACGGCATGCCTTCGCAGGAGGAGGCAAGTTTGATCCTCGGCGAGAGCTCCGAATTCGATCAAATGCCCGACGAAATCGAGCCGCGTGTGGTGATGAAACGCAGCGCCGCAGGCGCTCCCGACATCGACCGCAGTCACAAAGGCGATCCCATCGTCGGCCTGCGTCCGTCGTTCGACTCGTTGCTGCGCCGCCCCGGCGGCGTTGCGAACTGGCGTGCGCACGATCTCCTCTTTGCCGACGCGGACGCTTGGCCGAGCGGCGATTTCTCGGCCGAGCAAGCAGCGGGCCCGGACAGCGTCGCCAGTTTCGAACCGTGGCCCGACGGCGAAACGCCGGCCACCGCGCCGAGCAGCGCCGCGGCTTCTCCGCGCCAACAAGGCTCGCTGGTCACGATGCTGCCCGCCGCGATCAACCAGCGCATCATGCAAGGGGCGACCCCGCAGGTCGCGCGCGCCGTGGCGCTGGCTTCCGCGACGCCGGTGCCGGCCGACTCAACGCCCGTCGAGGTCGTCGCGCTGCCGGCCGTGCCGGACGTCACGAACGTTCCAGCCGACCGGCCGAATTACGCGGCGCTTGTCGACCAGGATCAGCCGGCGCGCGAACAGCGCTGTCTCGCCGAAGCGATCTATTTCGAGGCGCGCGGCGAGAGCAGGGAGGGGCAGGCGGCGGTCGCGCAGGTGGTCCTCAACCGGGTTTCCAGCGGACTCTATCCAGCGACGATTTGCGGCGTCGTCTATCAGAACCGCGATCATTACGAGGGCTGCCAATTTTCGTTTGCCTGCGAAGGCCGCTCGCTGCGAATCACCGAGCCGGACGCTTGGCACACAGCGCTGCGGATTGCGACTTCGGTGATGAGCGGCCAGACCTATCTCGCTGAGATCGGCGATGCGACGCACTATCATGCCGACTATGTGCGCCCGGATTGGTCCTATCGGCTCAAAAAGATGGACGTGATCGGCCACCACGTCTTTTACAAATTGCGCCCCGGGCAGACGTAAGTTCCGCGTTCGGCTGGTGAAGCTCGGCGGCAAAGCCCGACGTCCGCTAAGATCGAGTCCCGCTGGGAGGCGCGGCTTTCGGGACACGGCGTGCCAAATCTTTTCGAAACAGATTCTTGATTTGCCGCTGCAACGCAAAACGGCCATCTTCGCTAACTAACCAAATCGATGCAGGGGTGGCCGGTCGACCGGCTCGGGGGACATTTCACAAAGGCCATGTTTCGGCGTATACCTCAAGGCGTAATCGTGCGACGGTTGCGCGCCGTTCAGGTCGAGGCTGCATCTTTTGCGCGGGGGCGTCGCCGGCGCCCGCCGAAACCCCGTTTCATCCTGGAGGATCCGAGCTTGCCTTCGCATCGTTTCGCATCGCACGCGATCATTTCTTTTGCCGTGGGCGCCTTCGCTCTGCCGGTTGCCTTTACTCCGGCGATGGCAAGGGAGACCCATGAGAACCTCGTTGTGGCGACGCCGTTCGAAGTCGGCGACAGCCCCGCCGGCAATTATCTCGCCGCCGTCATCGCGGGTTCTGAGCGCGACACGGTCGCGGCCGAGACTTTCTTTCGCGAGGCGTTGCGCTTCGATCCGAACAACAAGGATCTGATCGAACGCGCTTTCGTCGCCACAGTTTCCAACGGTGACATGCGCGATGCGTTCGTTCTTGCCCAGCGGCTCATTGCCCGCGATCCGAACAACGGACTCGCACAGCTTGCGCTGGGCGTGCGGGATCTGAAGTTCCGGCAGTTCGCTGCCGCCCGCGCCCGTTTTGCCAGAGGCGCCGGGGACCAATCCGACCTCACCTCCACGCTTCTGACGGCCTGGAGTTACGCAGGCAGCGGCGAAACGCGCCGGGCGCT
This sequence comes from uncultured Alphaproteobacteria bacterium, assembly GCA_963697785.1. Taxonomy (GTDB): domain Bacteria; phylum Pseudomonadota; class Alphaproteobacteria; order Rhizobiales; family Beijerinckiaceae; genus Methylovirgula. The sequence continues at coordinate 815,646 of OY969098.1, forward strand.
CGACACCGTCGACAAGCTCAGCGACGACAACTTCGACATATTCCGGAACTATCATAAGGCACTGATCGCCGAGATCAGCGGCAGAGACGCCGACGCCTCGAAATGGTTCAAGGCGGCTTATGACAGCGACAAGAACACGTTGCGTCTGGCTGATTCTTACGCCCAATTCCTCAGCCGCCAAGGGGATCGCCAAGGCGCCATCGGCATCTACGAAGCTTTCGATCAAGTCCTGCCGGATCACCCGATCGTGCGGGCCGCGCTGGCCGATCTTAATTCGGGCAAGGAGCTTGCGCCGACGATCAAGGACGTCGAACAAGGTGCGGCCGAGGTTCTTTATGGGCTTGGCGCGGCGGGCGGCCGTCAGGGCGACGAGCTTGCCGGCCTTGTCTATCTGCGCTTCTCGCTCTACCTCGATCCGCAAAACAGTCTTGCGATCCTGACGCTCGGCGACATCTACGAGCGCATCAAACAGAACGAGCAGGCGATCGACGTCTATCAATCGGTGCCGAACAACGATCCATTGCGGCTGACCGCCGATATCGAAATCGGGCAGGTGCTCGAAAATCTCGGCCGTACCGACGACGCGATGAAATACCTGCAAAACCTCGTCGACGAACATCCGAACGATGAGGATGCGCTTTCCGCGCTCGGCAATCTACAACGCGCCCACGATCATTACGCGGAGGCGATCGCCACCTATACCAAGGCGATCGAATATTCGACCAAGCCGGAAAAGGCGAATTGGCCGCTCTATTATTTCCGCGGCATCGCCTACGAGCGCGAGAAGAATTGGCCGCCGGCGGAGGCCGACTTCAAACACGCGCTCGAACTGTTCCCGAATCAGCCGCTGGTGCTGAACTATCTCGCCTATAGCTGGGTCGATAAAGGCCTCAATCTCAATGAGGCCTTTCCGATGTTGCGGCGCGCGGTCGAGCTTCGACCGACCGACGGCTATATCGTCGATAGTCTCGGTTGGGCGGACTACAAGCTCGGCCACTATGCCGACGCCGTAAAGGAACTGGAACGGGCCATTGACCTCAAACCCGGAGATCCGGTGATCAACGATCATCTCGGCGACGCCTATTGGCGGGTGGGCCGCAAACTCGAAGCGCATTTCCAATGGAACCATGCGCGCGATCTCGGCGCCGAGCCGGCAGATATGCCGCGGATCCTCGACAAGATCGCCCACGGCCTCAACGACAATACCAAGCCCGCGACCGCCGTGGACGTGAAGCCCGGGACCGACGTAAAGCCCGCCGCAGCCGCCGTGGAGCACAAGGCACAGAACGGCGGCTGAGGCGCGCCGTTCTCCTCGTCCGAGAACGTGGTATCAACGCAAGCCGCCGAGCCGCGGCTTGCGCCGCGATTGCCCGTGTCCCATCCCCTCACCGAACGCGCCCCCGCCAAGATCAACCTGACCCTGCATGTCCTCGGGCGGCGGGCGGACGGCTATCATGAGCTCGAAAGCCTGGTCGCATTTTCGCGCAGCGGCGATGTGCTCACGCTTCTTCCCGGCGACGAGTTCAAGTTCGAGATCGACGGGCCGATGGCGGCGGCGGCCGGCGATCCGCCGCAAAATCTTGTCGTCAAGGCGGTTCGCCATCTCGCCGAGCGCGTCAGCGGGCTTAAGCTCGGAACGCTGCATCTTAAAAAGGAGCTGCCCGTTGCGGCAGGGATCGGCGGCGGGTCTTCCGACGCGGCGGCGGCGCTGCGCCTCGTTGTGCGCGCCAATGGAATCGCGCCGGACGATCCACGCCTCACGGATGCGGCGCAGGCGACGGGCGCCGATGTCCCGGTTTGCCTTGCCACGCAGGCGCGGACGATGACCGGCATCGGCGAACGCCTCGGCCCGGTGCTTTCCCTGCCGCCGTTGCCGACGCTGATCGTCAATCCGCGCCTGCCGCTCGCAACGAAGGCGGTGTTCGCGCAGATGCGGGAGCGGCGGGGAAGCGCGGCGGGGCTCAGGGCGCATCCGCGGATCTCCTCGGGGCTCGATTTCGAGGCGCTCATCGATCTGTTGCGCAAGGGCCGCAACGACCTGGAGGATGCCGCCTGCGTGCTGGCGCCCATTATCGGCGACGTGCTCGCCATCCTCGCGGCGGCGCGCGGCTGCAAGTTCGCCCGCATGTCGGGATCGGGGACGACGTGTTTCGGGATTTTCACGGATTGCCGCGCGGTCGGCCGCGCCAAGAAGACGATCCTCGACGCGCATCCGGATTGGTGGGTGAAATCGGCGATGCTGAATTGAGGGGGCTAGTGCAATTCAGCCTGTCCGTTAACTCAGTTCGAATTTCCGCTCTCGAACCGTTGCGAACCGATGGTTGCGACCTCACAGCCGTTCCACACTAGGCTTATATGGTCCCGGAACACTCTGGGGGCACTAACGACAGGGTATCCATCCAAACTATGAAAGTCTGCGTGCAATGAAATACGAAATGGAGGCCGAGACGTGTAAAATCAATCTCTCGCCGGTGGCGTTTCACCGATGGGCGGAGCAATACCACCAGTGCCGCTTGTTGTTTCAGCACGCTGATTTTTCGCCAATTCCATATTTCCTGCTTTGTCGCGCGATTGAGCTTCAGTTTAAAGCAGTTCACCTTGAAGACAAACGGCAGCAGGAGGTCAAAAAGAAGTACGGCCATGATCTGATCAAGTCATACGATGATCTTCCGGCCACGCGTCAAACGCTATCTAAGGAAGAAGTCTCATTGCTCGAGAAAGCCAGTGAAATTTATAATGGCAACGGGTTTGAGTACGTCAACGTTGATCATGCAGCACACGGCTTTTCCAATTTTCCAGATTTAAGCGCCTTGGATGCGATAGCTGCCAAGATAATTGGATGGTGATGCTCACATCGCTCTTCCGAGATGACTTCTGCAGAACTCAAGAGAAATTCGCCATATTTAAGACACCGTCGCCGTTGCGACTTTAATGAAACATGTCTGTCCGCATTACGGACGTCGACGTAACAAACCTATCGTCTCTCACGGAGTCAATTATCACCAGCGATAGCCGCAAGCGCCTTGCGCAGGCCCTCGGGATCGGCCTTGATGGCGCGCAACAAAGTCCGTGCCGGACCGCTCGGCCTTTTGGCGCCCCGCTCCCATTCCTGCACGGTCCGGATGCTGAAGTCGTAAGCGGCGGCGAACTCGGCCTGCGTCATGCCGGCGGCGCGCCGAATGGCGCGCACATCGATTTCAGGGGCCATGTCGGGCGCGGCGTCGGGATTGGATGCGATTTGCCGGGCGATATCTGCATCCGTCATCGCGTCCACCTTACGCCAGTCGGTCGCCGCCAGCGCCTTGCGCGCCGCTTCACTCAAGGTTTTCGCCATAGCGATTCACTTCTCGTTGGTTCGCCTTGCGGAGCGAGATCACCCGTCGTTCCGTTTCGCGGTCGGCGTAGACGCACACAAAAAGACGATCCTGAATGTAGCCGAACGCCACTTGGCGAACTTCGCCGTAATCAAAACGATCGTCACTCATCGACACGTGCGGCCCAGCGAAGAGGACCTCGGCCAACGCAAGAGAGACGCCGTGCTTTGCTTGATTGACCACGTCCTTGGCAGGATCGAACACATATCTCGCAATTGTATATACGCCAGAAGCGTATAGAGACAAGGGCAGATCTATTGTGCGACAAGGCCGTTTTCGCGCGGGGTGAAGGCGGCGATGCTGAATTGAGACGCGCTCAATAAAGCCGAGGGATGAGCCGCCATGTCCGCGCATAATAGGCGGCGTAAGCATCGCCGAAATGACTGCGCAACAGGGTTTCTTCAGCATGCATGCGGGCGACGAGCGGCGGCAGGTAGAGCGCCGTCAGCAGGATTCCGACCAGCGAGCGAAACGCCAGCACCCATCCGAGCGCACCGATGAGCAGCCCCAAATAGCTTGGATTGCGGATCTGCGCATAAATGCCGCTCGTGACCAAACGATGCCCGGACTGGATGGCGACAAGGCCGCTGAATCGGTCGCCGAGCACGAAGACCGGCCAGATGCGCAGTATCCCGCCGGCCGCAAAGAGACATAGGCCGAGCCATCGCACCCCGTCGCCGTCGAGCGTCCAAAATCCGATGCGATCCGTATAGGCCGGCACGAAGCAACTCAACAGAGCGACGACGGTGAAGGCGATAAACACCCAGCGGTTGCTGCGGTCTTCGCGCTCGCCCGGGCTGAGATTGCCGCGCGTGAACAAGGACGCGATGCTAAGGCCGATCGTCACGATCAAAAGCCCAATAAAGGGCTTATGCGAAAAGAAGGGGACGAAGCCGCCCCAGCCCAGGATCGCTAGTCCGAATTGGACCGCGAGCGCGACCATCACGGCGAAGAATAAACGCGCCCTTGGCATTGCGTCCGCCTGACTGAGCCGCGCTTTGATTCTCAATGCGCCTCCGCGAGGGAAACAAATCACTAGCCCTCATCCTGAGGAGCGAGCGCAGCGAGCGTCGCGAAGGGCGAGGAGTTGCGATACGTCTCCGCATATGCATCGCTTTAATTTATAGCGACTTTCTCAATGCACCCGCTCGATGCAGAAATCGACGACCTCAATCAACGCCGCCTTCCATGCCGAAGCCGGGAAAAGTTCGAGCGCATCGCGCGCCATCGCGCCATAATGGCGGGCGCGTTCGACCGTATCTTCGAGGCCGCGATGTTTGTGCATCGTCGCAATCGCCGTCTCCAGATCGCCTTCGCCGATCTCGCCTTGCTCGAGCGTGCGCCGCCAGAACGCCCGCTCATGTTCCGAACCGCGCCGGAACGAGAGGACCACGGGCAGCGTGATCTTGCCCTCGCGGAAGTCGTCGCCGACATTCTTGCCGAGCTTGGCCGACGCGCCGCCATAGTCGAGCGCGTCGTCGATCAGCTGGAAGGCGATGCCGAGATTGACGCCGTAGCCGCGGCAGGCTGCGATCTCGGCTTTCGGCCGATGCGCGAGAGTCGGCCCGACTTGGGATGCGGCGCCGAACAACGCCGCAGTCTTGGCGCGGATCACCGCCAGATAATCGTCCTCGCTCGTCTGCGTATCTTTCGCTGCGGCAAGCTGCATCACCTCGCCTTCGGCGATGACCACGGCAGCCGAGGAGAGGACGTCGAGGCAGGGGAGCGAACCCACTTCGACCATCATCTTGAAGGCTTGGCCGAGCAGATAGTCGCCGACGAGCACGGTCGCCTCGTTGCCCCACAGCATGCGAGCCGCGAGCTTGCCGCGCCGCATGTCGCTTTCGTCGACCACGTCGTCGTGCAACAGGGTGGCGGTATGCATGAATTCCACGGCAGCGGCGAGTTTGACGTGGCCGTCGCCGCCATAGTTGCAGAGGCCCGCCGTCGCCAGGGTCAGCATCGGCCGCAGCCGCTTGCCGCCGGAAGAAATGAGGTGATTGGCGATCTCCGGAATCATGGCGACGTGCGAGCCCGCGTGGGCGAGGATCGTCTGATTGACCCGTTCCATGCCGGCAGCAACGAGCGCCGAGAGCGCTTCGGCCCTGGCTTCGTGTGCAACTTCCTCAAGGGGAATTACGACGCCCAAGATTTCCCTCTCCGCCCTCGCTGCGGCAACATGCAACCGCCAAGTTAGGCCGCCGGCGCGCGCCTCGCAACCTGCGCCGGTTGCGACCGATCGACTAGCCCGAATTCCGACTGGTCGACGGCGTGCGGACGGTCTAGATTCCGAACAAGTCTTCGCGCCATCGAGCGCGCAAGTCGAACGCCGCGAGGCCCGCATGAAAGAGCTCCTCAGGACCAATGATCTCGTGTTGATTTCGGCGGTGGAAGCAACTCTCTCCGACAGCGGCATCGAAATTTTTGTCGCCGATCAGTTCATGAGTTCGATCGAAGGCTCGCTCGGCTTTCTGCCGCGTCGCGTGCTGGTACGCAACGAAGATGCTGCGGCGGCACGCGAGGCTCTCTTGCAAGCGGGGTTCGCCCGAGAGCTACTGGATGTCTGAGGACATCGGGGATGCTGCTACCGAGGCTCCCTTCCTCGGCGGACGTCTGCTGTTACGTCAACCCGCGACGGGCCACCGGGCCGGAACCGATGCGATCCTCTTGGCGGCTGCGGCGCCGGCAGAGGCGAAAGGTCTGGCGCTCGACGTCGGGGCCGGGGTCGGAGCGGCCGGACTCGCTCTGGCGAAGCTTCGCCCGCAAATTACCCTCGGCCTGATCGACAACGATCCATTTGCGGCCGCGCTGGCGCGCGCCAATCTCGACCGCAATGGTCTCTCGGGCCGCGTCCACGAAGCCGATGTATTTGATCCGGCGGCGCTGCGCGGCATCGGTCCGGCGCCGCTTGTAATCACCAATCCGCCGTTTCTCGATCCGGCGCGGGCGCGGCTCGCACCGCATCCCGGCAAGCGTGTGGCGCGCACCATGCCGCGGGCCGGATCAGGTCCGCTTGCGGCCTGGATCTCCGCCTGCATGGCGCTCCTCGAACAGGGCGGAACTTTCGTTCTAATCCATAAGCCCGAAGCTTTGGCTGAGATCCTAAGTCAAGTCTCGCGCCAAGCCGGAGCGCTCACGCTGCTGGCCGTTCAGCCGCGCGCCGACAAACCAGCGATCCGGATTCTGATCCGCGCGCAAAAAGGCAGCCGCGCGCCGCTTAACGTGGCTCCGGCGCTCGTCCTGAACGGCGAACACGGATTTCTGCCGCAAGCCGAGGCGATCCATCGTGGCGAAGCGCTGATCGCATGGTAGAGCCGGTCGTGCGACCGGCTTTATGCTTACCAGTGGTGCCAGTGATGATGGTGCCAGCGATGCCAACGGTACCCGCGGTGATACCACCAGGCCTTCTGAACGAACGGACCGGCGCCGGGCGACGATTCCGTGGACTGGACCGAGGTTGCCGCTTGGCTAATGCCGGCCCCGGGAGCCGCTTGGGCAAAATTTACGCTGATCGCAAGGCTGGAGACGGCGCATGCCGCAAGAGCCAATTTGCGCGTGAGATGCATTCCAAAATCCTCCCGTTAGCCGTAGGCGGCTGGATTAGACAACGCCGCTTATGCGCCTTCTTAGGATTAAACGCAGCGGTTGAAAAGTGCGCAAAGCCAAGCCTTGACGCGCCTTTGCGAAACGAGCGCATAATAGACAAGCTTTAACGCCGCAATCGCATACGAGTTCCTAACGACACAATGATGAACCGTTCCATCGAAGAGAACAGCTGCCCCTGGCTTAATCCTTCGCGCTCCTTTCAGGGACTTATCCTCGCACTGCAAAAATTCTGGGCGGGGCAGGGCTGCGTGATTCTCCAGCCCTATGACATGGAGGTGGGCGCGGCGACCTTTCATCCGGCGACGGTTTTGCGGGCACTCGGGCCGCTGCCGTGGAAAGCTGCTTACGTGCAGCCCTCGCGTCGTCCCAAGGACGGCCGCTACGGCGAAAATCCCAATCGGCTCCAGCATTACTACCAATTTCAGGCGATCCTGAAGCCGTCGCCCGACGATCTGCAGGACCTCTACCTTGCTTCGCTGGCCGCGATCGGCATCGATCCTTTGGTTCATGACATCCGCTTTGTCGAGGACGATTGGGAAAGCCCGACGTTGGGCGCTTCGGGGCTTGGCTGGGAGTGCTGGTGCGACGGGATGGAGATCTCGCAGTTCACCTATTTCCAGCAGGTCGCCGGCATCGAATGCGCGCCCGTCTCCGGCGAACTCACCTATGGACTCGAACGGCTCGCCATGTACGTGCAAGGAGTTCGAGAACGTCTACGACCTCAATTTCAACGGCCGCGAAGGCGCCGAGAAGATCTCCTACGGCGATGTCTTCAGGCAGGCGGAGGAAGAATATTCACGCTACAATTTCGAGGCCGCCGACGTCGAAATTCTCTTCCAACATTTCAAGGACGCCGAGACCGAGTGCAAAGCCCTGCTCGGCAAGGGCGACGCGGGCGATCGCCACCAGCTCGTGCTGCCCGCCTACGACCAGTGCATCAAGGCTTCGCACATTTTCAACTTGCTCGACGCGCGCGGCGTGATCTCGGTCACCGAGCGGCAGAGCTACATTCTGCGCGTCCGCGAACTCGCCAAAGCCTGCGGCAAGGCTTGGCTGAAGACAAAGGCGGGCGGCGCCGTGGCGGAAGCGATGCCATCGGCTTGAGACAACTCGATGCCCGACGACGCAACCCCTCGGGGCTGGTCGCTTTTAAGGGAGCGTGCGAACGCTAGCAGCGGAACCACGCAATCTCCGAGGCGAGGCGGCGAGGCGGTCGAAGAGAATCATTCCCATCACCATCGCCACTACGAAAAGCACGGGCTCCCATCCGCCGAAACTCAGCACAGTGAGTGCCGGCCCCGGACAAAGACCGACAAGTCCCCAGCCAATTCCAAACAGTGCCGCACCGCCGACGAGGCGCATGTCAACGCGTGTTTTTTGCGGAAGCTGGAAGGAGTCGTCCAAGAGCGGTCCCTTGGATCGCCAAGCGAGCCGGAATCCGATCGCGGTTGTGGCGAGCGCGCCGCCCATGACGAAAGCAAGGCTCGGATCCCATGCGCCTGTGAAATCGAGGAAATTGAGGATCTTCGCCGGATTCGTCATCTGCGCGACGACGAGCCCAAGGCCGAAGATGAGGCCGCAGATCAAGCTAACAACGATCTTGGCCATCGATCAGGCTCCCAGGATGTGACGCACGACAAACACGGTTGCCGCGCCTGTCGCGACGAAGACGAGGGTCGCCACGATGGAGCGGGAGGACAATCGCGCCATCCCGCAAACTCCGTGCCCACTCGTGCACCCGGAGCCCATGCGCGTGCCGAACCCGACCAGCAAACCGGCGCAAACCAACGTCGCCGCCGAATGGGTGATTTCCAGCAGCAAAGGACCGCCGAGCGCGCCATAGGCGAGCGGCGCGGCAACGAGGCCGGCGATGAAGGCGAGACGCCATGCCATCGCGCCGCGCTGCAGAGCGAGAAGCTCGCCAAGGATGCCGCTGATCCCCGCGATGCGGCCTTCGGCCAACATCAAGACAGAAGCCGAGATGCCGATCAGCACGCCGCCGAGCAGCGCCGAGAAGGGCGTAAAGTTGGTCATCACGGCACTCCAGTCGCGCTCCGACCGCATGTCCCGAGCGCAACTATAGCCGGATGGGTCGGCGGGCGAAATGCGCGATCGGGTCCCCGCGCCAGGCACAGAACCCGCCACAATATGCAGAGGATTACGCAGCCCCGCTTCTATTCGTTCGCCGCGGCCTCGACCGACAATTTGTTCATCAGGACGGCGGGGTCCTTGCTGAGCACGAGGTCGGCGGCTCCCACACCCTGCGGAGCCACCGCGACGATTCGTAAGTTCTTCGGCGCGGCGACGAATTTCGCGATCGCCGCGCCGAGCGCCTTCGCCGACGGGCCGTCACCGAGCAGGGCGGGGACGCCGATCGCCGCGCCGACGACATAGGTCTGGCGGATTTCGTCCGGCGATTTGTTGTTCTTCTTCGCGGCCGCCGCGACGAGGCGCTCAAAAAACCCGGTATTCTCCACCCGGATTTCGATGCGCCGCAGCAGCACGGAAAGCGCCGCCGCTTCCATCTCGGCCCGATCGGCGGAGAAGAGACCTGTGCTTACATTGTTGAAACTGCAAACGATCTTCACGGCGCCCATGTCCACGCCGCTGAGCGACAGATTGTCGACGCCTAGCTCCTGTTTTGCCGCATCGAAATGCGCATCGAGTTGGCTCGAAAGATCGATCTTATCGTAGCCGAGCGCCGCCACCTCGTCCAATTCGTCGCCAGCGTCCTTCAGATCGAACGTGAGGTGATCGATCGAGGTGGAGAAGCGCGTCGGAATGCCGTCGACCGGGTCGGCGCTTACCAGACCGAAGTCGCCGATCTGAAAACGCGTACGGGATTTCGATTCGCCTGCATCAACGTCGAGGCTGGTAAGACGGACCTCGCGCGCGACCGAGGCGCTTGCAACGTGACGGCTGGAATCGGCCGCCGCCCAATCGCGCAACGCGACAAGATCGACGTCGCGAAAGGCGGCGCCGCCGATTTTTACGCTCGATCCTTCGGCCGTTACGGCAAGGCTAGTAAACTCGGCGTCGTCGACCTTCGCATCGGCGATGCGGGAAAGATGAATGCTGCCGATCGTGCCGATACCCGCCGCGTCTTTGTCCGTCACGATGATGCGCAGATCGCTGAGGTCGAGCGTGCCTACCTCGAAACTATCGAGGACGTCGGCAGCGAAGGCATCGGTGCCAAGATCGTCGTCCGCGAGCAGGGCGGTCGGCGCGACGTGAAGCGGGCGACCCTTGCCGTCTTTTGCCGAAAGGGCGCCGAAGTCGATCTCGAGTTGCGCTTTCTCCAGGACGATCTTGCCAGTGCCGATAGCAAGGCTGTCATAGATCGTGTTCAGCGGCTCGTCGCTCGTGCGCGGCTCCGAGATGATCCGCGCCACGAGCGCGAGACGGAGACCAGTCGCTGTGATCGGCGCATAGGTCGCCTGTATCGTACCGACGTCCGGCGCAACGACCCTGCTTGCCAGAATGCCGATCGTCGCTTTGCCGGCGCGGCCATTGACCACATCGTCGAGAGCGACGTCGCGGTAGGAGTCGCTTTCGGTCCTGCCGCCCATTGTCTCCTGCATCGCGATCTCCGGGATGGCGACGTGCGCCGCCGAGAATGTTTCGAGCCGATCGGCGATGGAGACGGTGCTTTTGGGGTCGAGGAGCGCAACGAGATCGGCGTTGCTGACGGCCGTACCCGTGAGCGTGATGCTTTTGATCGCGTAGTGCATCGGTCCGACGTCGACAGTAATGTTTTCCGCCGAAATCGTGCCGGGCTGCGCTCCTTGCGCATAGGCTGGCGATCCAAATAATGGCGATGCGGCGAAGGGCAGCGTCAGGCAACCGACTCGCAGGCTAAATCCGGCGCGACGCAATGTCAGTCCCTCGATGCTGGCAGTGTGCCGCCAGGGGTCGGCCGTGACCTTTGCCGCGTTCAGTCCAGCGGGTGCCAAACGCGCAAATTCGGCGCGCGCCGCACGGTCGATGCCAAATCGATCGAACATTCCGGCCATCGGCACTGCGACGACCAGAATGGCAGCAAGGACAATCCGGCGCATGACGACCTCGTTTGGGGGGCGGCCAGCCAAGCAGAATTCTACGAAACAGCAAGCCGATTCTGCGGCGGAAGGCGGGCTTAAGAGACGAGCGCGTAGACGCGCTCGATGCCTTCCACGTCCATCAACGTTGGCAGCCCCGCCTCATTGCCGAGGCGGCTGATCTTATAGGCCGCGGCGGCGCGCGCGAACTCGAAATGATGTACGAAGTTTCGTTCCGGCGCGCCGAGGTAGGAGGCGACGTAGGCGCCATGGAACACGTCGCCGGCGCCCGAAGTGTCGATGATTTCCGCTTGCGGGACGGGAAGGGCGGGGAGGCGCGAGACAATGCCGTTTTCGTCGTACCAGAGCATGCCGCGCTCGCCCTGGGTCACTCCGCCGATCCTGCAGCCTTTCGTCTTGAGGTAATCGAGCATGGCATTGGGGGTGAGTTGCATCTGTTCGCAGAGCCGTTCGGCGACGATCGCAACATCGATGAAGGCAAGCAGGTCCTGGAGATTACCGCGCAGGCCGCCACCATCGAGCGACGTTAGAATGCCGCGCTCGCGGCAGGCCTTGGCGTAATGGATCGCCGCATCGCTTTGATGGCCGTCGAGGTGGAGAACGCGGCACCTCGAAATGTCGAGCTTCGGAAAGGGCTCGAGAAAACGGTCGTCGCGGGCGCGCAAGATCGCCCGTTTGCCGTCCTTCGGCAGGACGAAGGAAAGCGACGAGCGCCGGACGCGGCGCGGATGCACGGGCACCCCATAGGTGCGCGCCATGTCGAGGAACATGCGACCGAGCCAATCGTCGGCGACGGTCGCGATCAGCTCCGGCACGAAGCCGAGCTTGGCGCAGGCAAACGCCGCGGTGACCGCATTGCCGCCGAAGGAAACCGCAAAATCCTCCGCCACGCGCTTTTCGTCGCCTGCCGGCATGGCGTCGCAGAGCACCGTCACGTCGATGTAGGTGTGGCCGATGAACAGAGCTTGCAAAAGGCGGATTCCCCATCGAGCCGCATGGCCCGCGACGCAATGCAATTAGGGCAAACGCGCCGAACTCTCTAGACGGAGAAGCTCGAGCCGCAGCCGCAGGAAGCGGTCGCCGCGGGATTGTGGATCTTGAACATGCGGCCCATCAGGTCGTCGACGAAATCGATCTCGCTGCCGCGCAGGAAATCGAGCGAGATCGGATCGATGACCACGGTAGCGCCGATCCGTTCGAGCACCAGATCCTCCGCCGTGCGATCCTGGGTAATGGCATAGGTGTATTGAAACCCCGAGCAGCCGCCTCCTTCCACGCCGACGCGCAGAACGGAACCGGTGGGTTCGCTCTTCAGGATCTCCGCGATGCGGCGCGCGGCGCTCGCACTCAATCCGACCGGGCTTTCAATGGCGATTTCGGGCATGGAACCTCAGGAACTTGGCGCCTTAGGAATCCGCCGCGCAGGCCGAACGGCTTGCGCGCGCTCCCGGGAGAGAAGATATGTCGCAAAACGGTTCGCCGCAACAACGCCTGGAACGAAGCTGCGGCAAAGCGACACGCCGGAGAGTGCGCTCGTGGCAAGAGATTTTATTGCGCAGCCGGGGCGCGCTGCCTACGCCGCCGACCCGGCGTCGAGCCGCGGGCGGATTTTTACCGAACCGGCGTCGCCCACCCGCACCGAGTTCCAGCGCGATCGCGATCGAATCCTGCACAGCACGGCATTCCGGCGGTTGGCCCATAAGACCCAGGTGTTCGTCCCGCACGAGGGAGACCATTATCGCACCCGCCTCACCCACACGATCGAGGTCAGCCAGATCTCCCGCGCCGTGGCCCGTGCGCTTGGCCTCGACGACGACCTCGCCGAAGCCTTGGCGCTCGGCCATGATCTCGGCCACACCCCCTTCGGCCACACTGGCGAAGACGTGCTCGACGAACTGATGCGGCCCTATGGCGGCTTCGACCACAATGCCCAGGCGCTGCGGATCGTCACCAAGCTTGAACACCGCTATGCGGCCTTCGACGGCCTGAATCTCACCTTCGAAACGCTCGAAGGGCTGATCAAGCATAACGGCCCGCTGGTTCGGGCCGATGGCAGTCCGGCGCCGCGCTATGCGGGGCGCGGACTGCCGCTTGCGGTCAGCGAATATGCTGCCGTGATCGACCTCGACCTCGGCAGTTTCGCGAGCGCCGAGGCGCAGGCAGCGGCACTCTCCGACGACATCGCCTATAACGCCCACGACATCGACGACGGGCTGCGGGCCTGCCTTTTCGATTTTGCCGACATCGCCGAGGTCGCTCTCTTGCGCGACATCCTTGCGGCGATTGATTCGCGCCATCCCGGACTCGAACGGCCGCGCCGCATTCACGAACTCGTGCGGCGGGTGATCGCGCATTTCATCGAAGATGCGATCGCCGAAAGCCGGCTCACCCTGCAGGAAAGCAGCGTTCGAAGCATCGACGCGGTGCGGTCGCAGAGTTCGCCGATGATCGGCTTCTCGGCGGCGACCGAGAACGCCGAAGAAAACATCAAGCAGTTTCTCGTCCGCAATATGTATCGGCATGAGAAGATCGCCCGGGTACGCGTCGAGGCGGCAGAGGTGGTCCGCGATCTCTTTCCGGCGCTTTTCGCAAATCCCGGTTTGATGCCGGCGGAATGGGCCGAGGCCGCGAAACGCGCCGCGCGCGATGAAGCGCGGCTTGCCCGGCTCGTCTGCGATTACATCGCGGGGATGACCGATCGCTACGCGCTCGCCGAGCATGCGCGCCTTTTTGACGTCACCCCGGAATTGCGCTAGCAGCCAAATCTCTCGTTTGCAGAGTCTCGGAGTGCCGGCAGCCGTTCTTCGAGACGCGTGCTTCGCGGCCTTCTGAACATGAGGATGGCCCCACCCTGAGGTGCGAGCGAGCCTCGAAGAGCGAGGGCGCGCGGCTGATGCGCCGTTCCGGACGTGTTCATTCCGATCGAGCCCCGAATGAATATTTATGCCGATTTTCACGTCCGCGTCGCCGCGATCCTTCAGCGGATCATGGCGAGCGGTCGCTTGCCGGCCGATCTCGATCTTGCCCGTTTTGTCGTGGAGCCGCCGCGCGATCCGGCGCACGGCGATCTCGCGGTTAATGCGGCGATGGTCTATGCCAAAGAAATCAAGGCCAACTTCGCCAATCCGCGCCAGCTCGCCACCGAGCTCGCCGCCGCGCTTGCCAACGATCAAGACGTCGCCGCGGCCGAGGTCGCAGGGCCTGGGTTTCTCAACCTGCGTCTAAAGCCGGCGGTTTTCGCGAAAATTCTGTGCGCCGCGCTGCACGAGGGGCAGCGCTTTGGGGCCGGAAGCGGCACGCAGCCCAAGCGCAAGATCAACGTCGAATATGTGTCGGCCAATCCCACCGGCCCCATGCACGTCGGCCATGGCCGTGGCGCGGTCTTCGGCGATGCGCTCGCCAATCTTCTCGCCTATGTCGGGCACGAGGTGACGCGCGAATATTATATCAACGATAACGGCGCGCAGATCGATGCTCTCGCGCGCTCCGTCTACCTCCGGTATCGCGAGATTTTCGGCGAGAAGATCGAGATCCCCGAGGGCCTATATCCAGGCGAGTATTTGAAGCCGATCGGCGCGGCGCTCGCGGCGCAGTATGGAGAGGCTTTGTTGGCGCGCCCGGAAGGCGAATGGATCGAGGCCGCCCGCAGCGTCGCGATCGCCGCGATGATGGAGGCGATCCGCGCCGATCTCGCCGCCCTCGGGATCAAGCACGAAATCTTCTTCTCCGAGCGATCGCTGACAGCGGGCGGCAAAGACCTCATCGGCGCAGCGATTGCCGAGCTTCGCGCCTTGGGTCTCGTCTATGTGGGCCGTCTTCCGGCTCCCAAGGGCCAGCCGAACGAAGATTGGGAAGATCGCGAACAGACGCTGTTCAAATCGACGGCGTTCGGCGACGACATCGATCGGCCGCTCACCAAATCGGACGGGTCCTACACGTATTTTGCCGCCGACATCGCCTACCACAAATCCAAGATTGAGCGCGGATTTGAAGTGTTGATCGACATCTGGGGCGCCGACCATGGCGGCTACGTGAAGCGCATGCAAGCGGCGGTCGCGGCGCTTTCAGGCCGCAGGGCGGTACTCGACGTCAAGCTCTGCCAACTGGTCAAGTTGATGCGCGGCGGCGAGCCGGTCAAAATGTCGAAGCGCAGCGGCGATTTTGTCACCTTGCGCGAGGTGGTGGACGAGGTCGGCGTCGATGCGGTGCGCTTCATGACGCTGTTTCGCAAGAACGACGCGGTGCTCGAGTTCGATCTTGCCAAGGTCATCGAACAGTCGAAGGACAACCCGGTTTTCTACGTGCAATATGCGCATGCCCGCGGCAAATCCGTCATGCGTCAGGCGCGTGCGACGTTTCCGGGCATCGATTTGTCCGTTCCGGCTCTCGCCCGGGCGGACCTTTCGCTGCTGGTTGACCCCGGCGAAATGCGCTTAATCAATCTCGTCGCTCAATATCCCCGTGTAATCGAATCTGCTGCAGCGGCACATGAGCCGCATCGGATCGCCTTTTTTCTACATGACCTTGCCTCAGATCTGCATTCCCACTGGACGCGCGGCAAAGATCAGCCACAATTACGCTTTGTTAATGAAGAAAGAAGAGATTTAACGATTGCCCGGCTGGCACTTGTAGGGGCTGTTACATCGATTTTGGCGGCCGGGCTCGCGGTTCTCGGGGTTCATGCTCCAGACGAGATGCATTGAGGCAATCCGGGGCTGCCGTGGAGCGGACCTCGCTGCCGCTCCAAACTCCCAACGCGGCTTCGGCGGCGCCGAAAAAAGCCGGGTTTGGGGGAATAGTTCGGCGGCAGGGGGACTGCAGGGTAGATCGAGGTGATGTCATGAGTGATCCCGCAGCCAGGCAACGTCCGATGATTAATCTCGACGAATTCGAGCGCCGGTTGGGTCATCCGGCCGCCCCTTCGCAGAAGGGCGGCGAGGATCCGCTTGCCGAATTGGCGCGGCTCGTCGGGGGTACCGAGGACAGGTACAAATCCATTTTCCAGGCGCGCCCGGCGGCGTCCGCCGCGTCGCGCTATGCGGCTGAGCGCCAGCGCTCCAGCGAGCCGGTCGCGCCGCCGCGACGGCTCGGCGGCGACTTCGCAGCGATTGAGGCGGGATTGCGCGGCTCTGTTGGGCCCGAGTTTCCGGCGGCGCCGGCGGCAGAGTTCCGTGCCGAGCCGGACCAGCCCGAACCGGAGGGGGACGATTGGCTCGACGCGCCCTATCTTCCGCCGTGTCCGCCAATGTCCGAAATTCCGCGCTCGCGGCTGCCGCTTTACGCGACCGCCGCGATCATTATCGCTGGAATGGCCGGGATCGGCACAAGTTTCGCGCTGAAGCGCCACTCGGTCGCTCCGCATGAAATCGCGATGATCAGGGCCGAGCAGGGTCCCACCAAAATTCAGGCATCCGATACGGGGGATGCGCCAAAGCCCCAAGAAGTCTCGGTGCTCGACAGTTCGCCGCAAGTTCCCGTCGCGGCGGTCAGCCACAGCGAGGAACCGGCCAATCTCAGCCCGGCGCCGAGCGCGGCACCGCCCGCCGAGCCAGCGCCGCAGACGTCCGCCGGCGCAGTGCCGCAGGCTTCGGCAAGCCAGATGCAAGTTGCATCCGCGAGTCCGGCCGCTGTCGTTCCGGTTCCGGCGCCCCCGGCGGCCGAAGCGCAAGGCCAGGCGTTTGGTTTGGCTGGAATGATCGAACCCAGGAAGGTGAAAACTGTCGTCGTGCGCCCAGATGGCACGATCGTATCGAGCGACGCGGCGCAAGAACCTTCCGTGGCCGCCGCGCCGCAGGCCTTGCCGGCGGTGGCGCCTCCGCAAGAAATGCCGCCCGTTCTTCCCGTCGGGCCGGGTCCCGTGCCGATCGATACGACCGCAACGTCAGACACATCGTCAAAGACTGCCGAGCCGACAGCCTCTGAAAGCCCGAGCAGCAATTCAACGCCGGCCAGCGAAACTGCGGCGCCTGCCGCCAGGCCGGACTCGCATTCGGCGCAAGCCGAACCCACGCGGGTTGCCGAGGCAAACGCGACGGATGCCGCGCCGCAGGCCGACGATGCGGGCGGCTTCGCGGTCCAGCTCGCCGCGCCGCAGACCGAGGCGGAGGCGCGCCAATCCATGGCGAAGTTGCAGAGAAAATATGCCGCCGAACTCTCCGGCGATCGTCTGAAATACCACCATGCCTCGGTTGCCAACAAATCGGTCTATCGGGTTCGTGTCGTCGGCTTGTCGCATGCAGAGGCGACCGCGCTCTGCGAAAAGCTGCAGGCAAAAGGTGGCAGTTGCTTCGTTGCCAAGAATAATTGACGGGCGGTTCGCCCGTTGTGAAGTAAAGGCATGACGCGCGCCTTCGTTTGCGGCTGTAGCGGCATGTCCTTGACGCGCGAGGAACGCGGCTTCCTGCGCGACAGCGGGCCGTTCGGCTTGATCCTGTTCAAGCGCAATATCGAGGCGCCGGACCAAGTCCGCGCCCTGGTCGACAGCTTCCGAGAGGCCTGCGGCGACGCCGATGTAGCCGTGCTCGTCGATCAAGAGGGCGGGCGTGTGCAGAGGTTCGCGCCGCCGCACTGGCGTGCCTATCCGGCGGCGGCGCGTTTTGCGGCGCTCGACCTGCCGCAAGAACGCAAAGAGAGGCTCATCCGTTTGGCGGCTGCGCTCATGGGGCGAGATCTGCGCTTGCTCGGCGTGAACATCGATTGCGCGCCGGTTCTCGACGTTCCCGTCGAAGGCAGCCATGCCGTAATCGGCGATCGCGCCTACGGACGCGATCCGCACGCCGTCGCCAAGCTCGGCCGCGCCGCTGCGCTCGGCCTACGCGATGGGGGCGTGCTGCCGGTCATGAAACATATTCCCGGGCATGGCCGCGCCAAGGTCGATAGCCACCTCGACCTGCCGGTGTGTGCCACGCCGCTTGACGTGCTGCGCAAGACCGATTTTCTGCCGTTCGCGGCGAACGCCGATCTGCCGATGGCGATGACCGCGCATATGGTCTATACGGCGCTCGACGAAGAACACCCGGCGACGCTTTCGCAACGGGTTATCGACTATATCCGCAACGAGATCGGGTTTAACGGCCTGCTTCTCAGCGACGACCTTTCGATGCGGGCGCTGCGCGGAGGCCTGCGCGAACGCGCCGCAGCGGGTTTTGCCGCCGGCATCGATATTGCGCTTCATTGCAACGGCGACCTCGCGGAGGCCGCCGCGGTTGCCGCTGCGGCACCGGTTCTGGCGGGAGCATCGCTTGCGCGCGCGTCGCGTGCCCGGGAATGGCGCGGCCAAGAACTGCGCTTCGATCCTGTGGAAGCTTGGGCCGAAATCGAAGCCGCGCTTGCGATTGCAGCCTGATCGGACCAAGTTCGAACCGTGGCTCTTGCCAGCTTCGATTTGGGCCTAATATCGTGACGCAAGGGAATGATTCGCCGATGGAATTGGCCTTCGAACAGAGCGAACGGAGCGAAGCGGGCAGCGAGCCGACATTTTTCGTCGATGTGGACGGCTTCGAAGGACCGCTCGACCTTCTTCTCGAACTGGCGCGCCGCCAGAAGGTCGACCTTGCCAAGATCTCCGTCTTGGCCTTGGCGGAGCAATACCTCGCGTTCATCGAAAGAGCACGCGACCTGCGTTTCGAGCTCGCCGCCGATTATCTCGTGATGGCGGCCTGGCTCGCTTATTTGAAGTCGCGGCTTTTGCTACCCCAGGCGCACAAAGACGAAGAGCCGCTGGGCAGCGATCTCGCCGCGGCGCTCGCTTTTCGGCTACAGCGGCTCGAAGCGATCCGCGCCGCCGCCGAGGCGCTCGTCAACCGGCCGCGCGTAGGACGCGACATGTTTCAACGCGGCCAGCCGGAAGGCGTCGCAATCTTCCGTAGCTCGCAATGGCAAGCGAGCCTGCACGACCTTCTCTCCGCCTATGTGCGGCAACGGCAAAAGCACGCGGCTGCGCATATGCGGATCAAGCAACGCTTCGTCTGGTCGCTGGTCGAGGCGCGCGCGGCCTTGGAGAGGTTCGCCGGTCAAGCGCTCGATTGGACGTCGCTCGACCCCTATCTCATGACCTATTGCGCAAACCGCGAAACGCGGCGCGCGGTGCGCGCCTCGGGGCTTGCCGCGACACTCGAAATGATCCTGCAGGGAGGTATAAGCGTGCGTCAAGATCGCGCCTTCGCGCCGATTTGGGTCAAACGGCGTAGCGGCCCACAATCGGCCTGATCGGCACGAGGCGATAAAGGGGGACGGATTGGCGGAAGTGGCAAGATTATTCCCGAGTGCCGATGCAGATACGGCGGATCCCGCGGTTCTGGGAGAGGCGATGCGCATCGCCGAGGCGATGCTTTTCGCCGCCTCCGAACCGCTGGAAGAAGCCGAGATCGCGCGCCGCATGCCAGACGGATTGGCGGTAGGCGACGTCTTGGCGCGCCTGAGGCAAGATTACGCGGCGCGCGGCGTCAATCTCGTGCGCGTCGGCAAGAAATGGCTGTTTCGCACCGCCGCCGATCTCGGCTGGCTATTGTCGAAGGAAGTTGTCGAGCCGCGCAGGCTGTCGCGCGCGGCGCTCGAAACGCTGGCAATCGTCGCCTACCATCAGCCGGTAACACGCGCCGAGATCGAGGACATTCGCGGCGTCGCCATTTCCAAAGGCACGATGGACGTGTTGATCGAAACTGGCTGGGTGCGGTTGCGCGGCCGGCGACGCACTCCGGGGCGGCCGCTGACCTACGGAACCACCGAAGCCTTCCTGCTGCACTTCGAACTCGAGGCGATCACCGATCTTCCCGGCCTCGAGGAATTGAAGGGGGCCGGGCTCCTCGACGGACCCTTGCCGCAGGCGTTCACGGTTCCCCAGCCGCGCGACGGCGAGGCACTGACAGAAGACGAGGATCCGCTCGAGCCGGACCCGCAAGAGGCCTTCAACGACGACGACGCCTCCACTTTCATGGAAGCGGACCCTGATCCCGAGAAAGAAAACTAGAAGGCAGCCGAGGCCATTGCCTCAGGTGCCGATCGCCTTAAGACCTGACCACCTCTTCGAGGACGCGCAATCTGTGCGCGTAGTTCGAGGCGTTGGTGCGCCCCGCGCAGGCGTCGCGGGAGAACATGATGAGGTGATGCGCCGAGACGGCGGTGGCAAGGATCGGTTCGATTTCTCCACGCCGCAGCAGAGGTAAGGCGAATTTCCAGAACGTCGCGCGGTAATCGGCGAGGACGCCGAGCCGCCAAAACACTTTGGCGAGCATCACGAGGCCGCGGAAAACGTTGCGCGGCGACGCGCGGCGCTTGCTCAAGGGGCGCGGCAGCCGGTTCGGCCAGGTCGCATGCATCTGGTATTCGTAGCGCGCGAAGAGGCGCTTCGGCTCGTAGGCTTCCTTCATGCAGTATTTCCACATGGATACGACCTCGTCGTACGGCATGAGGAAGTGCACGTTCGAATTCGCGGCCCTCTTCGAAATTGATCCGTCCGTCGCGCTCCAGCCGGTCCCAAAGCGGGGTACGCGGCAGCGCTTCGAGCAGATTGATGGTCAGCATCGGAATCTTGGATTCCTCGATGAAGTCGAGAATTATCTTTCCGGAGTCCGGCGTATCCGTATCGAGGCCGAGAATGATGCCGGAGACCACTTGCATGCCGTGCGCGTTGATCGCCCGGACGGAGTCGAGGATCGGCACGACGAGATTTTGCTTCTTCTCGATCCCCTTGAGGGCTTCCGGATCGGGCGTCTCGATGCCGCAGAAGATCGTATCGAATCCTGCCTCGCGCATGAGCGCCAGGATTTCGGGCGTACGCGCGATGTTGAGCGTCGCCTCGCAGGAAAGGTTGAGGGCATAGCCGGTACGTTGCTGCCAGGCGACGAGGTGCGGCAGCAGTTCCGCGACGGCGCGCCGGTTGGCAATGAAATTATCGTCGACGAAATAGACCGCCCCGGTGACGCCGCAGGCAAGCAGCTTCTCGAGCTCGGCAATGATCTGCTCCGGCTTTTTGATGCGTGGAACGCGTCCGTAAAGCCCCGGGATATCGCAGAACTCGCAGCGATATGGACAACCGCTCGAATACTGGATGGTTCCGAGCAGATAGCGGTCGATGCGGGCGAGTTCGTAGGCGGGCAGCGGAAAATCGACCAGGTCGCGGCGCGCCTTGGTAGTCAATACCACCTGTCGCGGCGGCCGGCGTACGCTGTCGGCTAAAATCGCAATAAGTTCGTCGGT
The DNA here is from genome assembly GCA_963697785.1 of uncultured Alphaproteobacteria bacterium. Classification (GTDB taxonomy): domain Bacteria; phylum Pseudomonadota; class Alphaproteobacteria; order Rhizobiales; family Beijerinckiaceae; genus Methylovirgula. The sequence continues at coordinate 836,881 of OY969098.1, forward strand.
CGCATCGCCGAGCTCGCCGACGTGAAGATAGTCGAAGCTAGGATAATGTTCAGGGCAGGCCGATACCGAGGGCCCGCCGAGCGCGACAACCTTGTCGTGACGATGCGCTCGGCGGCAGATGTCTTCGATCTGCCGGCGCTGAATGTGCATGCCGCTGACGAACACGGCGTCGGCCCACGCGAAGTCGCGGTCCGTGGCCGGTTCCATATTTTCGTCGATGAAGCGCACCTGCCAATGTTGCGGGAGCGTCGCGGCGATCACCAAAAGACCTTGCGGCGGCATGAAGGCGCGCGTGCCCAAGGTAAGACAGTAGGAATATTCGAAAGTTCCGAAGGATGGCGTGTAACGCGGAAAGATGCAGAGAATGCGACGCACACAATCAACCGTCGAACGCGTCATGGCGGAGACCGTCTCTGCTTTCGAACCGAAGGCTTAACCATCAAAGCCGATCAATGTCGTTCTGTACAGATGTTATGGGCCTTGGAGATGCGGCTTCAATGCGATCGGACGAGCGATGTCGGTAGAGCTTGCGCATTGGCGGGCCCGACTAGGAAAACCTCGTCGAACGGGAAGACGATGTTGAAAGAGCAATGATATCGCAACCTGCGGCGTGGCGGCGACCGGCGTGCCGTCAAAGCCCTGCGCCTAAGAGCCGGTAATCTATTCCAAATATCCATGGATTAGGACGGTTATCTCAGGTGTTGCCATGGTGAGGCGAGGAGTCGCATGCGCCCTCACGTTTTGGACGCATTTTTCGTGTATCCGGTCTCTCTTAGCCTCGATGCTCGTGATCCTCGGCGCGGTGCGCGGTTCGCGCGACGTGATTCGCGGACATTTGATCAACCGATTGATGTGCTTCTCGCCTGAGCGCAACCGGAGGCATCCTTCATTTTGGGCGACTTCGGAATTCATGCGCCTGGGAATCGGACGGAAGTCCGATAGGAGAAAATCACCATAGAGACGGTATTGAGCGGGATAGGCGGTCGCGGCGTGGCGTCGCAGATCTCTATCCCAAAGGCGTTGCGTCGCCACATAGCTGTCGCCGGCGAGCGGCAATTCGCAAGCCATTTCGGCAAATTCGCCGCGCGGTGTCGCGTCGGGTACGCATCGCGTTGCGATTCGCGTCACCCTGGATATGGCACAAATAACGCATGGCCGAACGGCGGTCAGGCCAGACTGCGCGACGCGGCGCGGAGCGGAACGCATGGCGCTTAACGTTTCGGCCTTGTCGATCCGCAATCCGCTGCCAGCGGTCGTTTTCGCCCTAACCGTGCTGGCGCTCGGCGCCGTAAGCTTCGCGAAACTGCCGATTACCCTCCTGCCGAACGTCGACCCGCCGATCGTCTCGGTTGTGGTCACGGAGTTCGGTGCCACTCCCTCCGAACTCGAATCGCAGGTGACGGACAAGATCGAAAACGCGGTCGCCGGCGTCGCAGGAATCCGTCACGTTACGTCTTCCGTGAGCGACGGCATATCGGCCACGACGATCGTCTTCAATCTCGACGTCGATACGGCGAAAGCGCTCGCCGCCGTCAAAGACGCCGTAAAGAGCGCCAATCTCCCGCAATCGGCTTCGGCGCCGCAGGTCTGCCGCGTCGACGCGGTAGGGCTGGGAATTGAAACTTATGCCGCGATTGCCCCCGGCAAATCGCCCGAGCAATTGTCCTATTTCGTCGACAACGTGGTTGTCGGCAAGCTGAAAAGCGTCGAGGGCGTCAGTGCGGTCGAGCGGATTGGCGGCGTGCAGCGCGAAGTTCAGGTGTCGCTCGATCCTGAACGCCTTCAGAACCTCGGCCTGAGCGCCGCGCAGGTGAACCGGCGTTTGCAAGGCGCCATGGACGGGCAGGGCGCCGGCGGCCTTGCGGCGCTCGCCCAGATCAAGATCGACCTGCCGCACGGCGGCCAGGATCGTCTCGCCGATCTCGGCACGATCAAGGATACGATCGCCGAGCCGCGCACCTTCGCGCGCTGGAACGGCGAGCCGGTAGTCGCCTTCAGCATTCTGCGCGCCAAGGGCGCTAGCGATGTCGGCGTCGCGGCGCGCGTCAAGAAGCTCATCGATCAAATCAAAGCCGAACATCCAGAATTCGATCTCAAGCGCATCAACTCGTCGGTCAGCTACACGCTGGGAAACTACGACGCCGCGCTGCATACCTTCTTCGAAGGCGCGGCGCTCGCCGTGATCGTCGTCTTCCTGTTCCTGCGCGACTTTCGTGCGACGGCCATCGCCGCGATCGCTCTGCCATTGTCGATCATTCCGGCGTTTTGGGTGATGCGCATCTTCGGCTTTTCCCTGAACCTCGTGAGCCTTCTCGCGATCACGCTCGCCACCGGTATCCTCGTCGATGACGCGATCGTCGAAATCGAAAATATCGTCCGCCACATGCGCCTGGGCAAATCCGCCTATAAAGCGGCGATGGAGGCGGCCGACGAGATCGGTCTCGCCGTCATCGCGATCAGCCTGACCATCGTCGCGGTCTTCGTGCCGGTGAGCTTTATGGGCAATGTCGCCGGCCAGTATTTCAAGCAATTCGGCCTGACCATCGCGGCCGAGGTGCTGTTCTCGCTGATCGCTGCGCGGCTGATCACGCCAATGCTCGCGGCGTATTTTCTGAAGCCAGATGGCCGCAAGGAAAAGACCAGCGCGCTCATCGAACGCTACGGGAGTCTCGTCGAGTGGTCGGTCGTCAACCGCTATAAGTCCGTGCTCGTCGGGCTGGTGCTTTTCGCGCTCTCGATCCTCAGCATCACGACCAATCTCGTGTCGCGCGATTTTCAGCCTACGCAGGAACTCCGGACGGTCACATCTCGCAATCGAATTGCCGCCCGGCTCCGTCCTTGCCGACACGCGGCGGGTCACCGACATGGTTTCGGATCGCTTGCGGAAGAGGCCGGAAGTGGTCAGCGTTTTGGTCGACGGGGGCCGCATACCGCCGGGTACGCCGGAAGTGCGCAAGGCCGAGCTCGTCGTCAATTACGTGCCGAAGAGCGAGCGTCGCCATTCGGTTCAGCAATTGCAGTCGGCAATCGGCAAGGATCTGGTCGATATCCCGGGCATAAAATTCTGGTTTGTGGACGATTACGGGATGCGGCCGGTATCGCGGATCGTTACCGGACGGGACGGGGCGGCGGTGGCGGCGACGGCAGGCGAACTCGCGGACGAGATGCGGCGCATGGCCTTGATCAGCAACGTCGCGGCCTCAACCAACCTCGATCGCAGCGAACTTCGCATCGAACCCAATGGCAGTCTCGCCGCGCATCTCGGCGTAGCGAGCGAGGCGCTCAACGAGACGATTCGCATCGCGACGATCGGCGATGTCGCCGCCGCCAAGTTGCGCATCGGCGAACAGCAAATTCCGATCCGGTTGCAGCTTATGAGCCGCCCCGATCCGCGCATCTTAGGCATTTTGAACGTGCCGACAACGCAGGGAACTTCGGTTCCCCTCGCCAGCGTCGCCAAGATCGAGAACGTGGAGGGCCCGGTCAGTATCGATCATTTCGATCGCGAGCGTGCCTCGAGCGTCGCAGCCGATCTTGTCGACGGCGCAGCGCTTGGCGATGTCGAGAAGGCGCTCAATGCGCTTCCGGTGATGCGCCATCTTCCGCCCGGCGTCAGCGTACGCAAGTCGGCCAACGGCGAGGCGATGGACGAGTTGAGCAGCGGGTTCGGCGACGCGATGCGCAACGGGCTTATAATGGTGTACGTCGTGCTCGTGGTGCTCTTTTCGAGTTTCCTGCAACCGATCACGATCCTCTTCTCGCTGCCGTTATCGATCGGTGGCGCGGTCCTCGCGCTACTCGTCACCGGGCGGCCCCTTAGCCTGCCGGTGATTATCGGCATCCTGATGCTGATGGGCATCGTGACGAAGAACGCGATCATGCTCGTCGATTTTTCGGTCCGTTCCATACAGAGGGGCATGCCGCGCACGGCCGCGCTCGTCGAGGCGGGCAAGAAACGGGCGCGGCCGATCATCATGACCACGGTCGCCATGGTGGCGGGTATGCTGCCGAGCGCCCTCGGCTTTGGAGCCGGCGTCGAGTTCCGTTCACCCATGGCGATTGCGGTGATCGGCGGGCTGCTCGTCTCGACGTTCCTATCGCTTCTCTTTGTCCCGGCCTTTTTCGCGGTAGTCGATGATCTGCGGCTTTTCCTGCAGCGCGCCTGGGCGGCGCTCAACGCTGAGGCAAACTATTTGCCCGAGCCGGTCGGCCGAGAGCCGGGCGGTACGCCGGCGGAATGAAGCGCTTTTTCCTGCCGCATTCTCGGAGAATTCTGCGCGCGCCGGCCGGGTGAAACTCGCAGCCATGAAAGAACATTGGCCACGCCACACACCGGTCGTGAGTTTGGACGCGGCCGACGTCGGCCGGCTGCTCCTGCCTCTGTTACCGGGCTATACGGTCGCAAGCGTCGATCCGATCAGCGGCGGACTGATCAACACCAATCTTAAGGTACGCCTCTCCGGACGGCCGGGCGCGCTTCTGCTGCGGGTTTACCAACGCGGCATCGCTCCGGCGGAGAAGGAGATGGCCGTCTGTCGCCTGCTTGCCGGGCGCGTCCCGGTGCCGCGTTTCCTATGGTTCTGCGCGGAAGGCCCGCTGATCGGCCATCCTTACGCGGTACTCGATTGGATCGAAGGGTTCGAGCTGCAGGCGACGTCCGCCGCGCTGGCAGCCGATCGGCTCGCCGCGCTCGGCCGGGCAATTGGGCGCATGCTGGCGGTGGTCCATAGTTTTACGTTCGACAAGTTCGGATTTTTGGACGCTGCTCTCAACGTAACGGAACCGATCAATCTCGATAAGAAAGGTCTCATCGCCTATCTCGATCAGACGTTCATCAAAGGTCCGGGCGGCGCGAGGCTTGGCGCGGAGCTAAGTTCGGCGCTCATGCACTTCGCGGCGCGCGAGGGCGACATGCTCGACGAATGGCTCCAGCAACCCTGTCTCGTGCATGGCGACTTCAACGGATCGAATATTCTGCTCCCTCCGGGCGGGGATCGCACGATCGCCGCGATCATCGATTGGGAATATGCGCTGAGCGCCACACCGGCGTTCGACTTCGGCAATCTGCTGCGACCGCCGCTCGATGCCAACCCGGAGTTTGCGGCCGCCTTGGCGGAAGGGTATTGCGAGGCCGGCGGCACTTTGCCCGCTCAATGGGAGCGGATCGCGCAGCTTGCCGATATGTACGCCTTTGCCGACATCTTGAGCCGCCCGGCGACCAACGCGGTGGTGGTCGCGGATGCGAAGGCGGTCATTACCAAGTTGATTGCGAGCTGACCCAGCGTTACTTGACCCGCGACCATTGCTGGTCGCCGCAGAATATGCCGCCTAACACGCAGCCCTCGATCTTCAGCACGCTGTCGCTGACGAGCATCATCCGCGCATCGTACCGCTGCCCGTCCTGAGCATTGACGACCGTGCCGGACCACAGATCACCGACCGGCCGCATGTCGATCAACACTTCCCGGCCGACGAGGTTGGCGGCATCTTTCGACCAGGATACAAAGCCGCAGAGATTGGCGCCGCAAGGCCGGATCGCAACATCGGCGCTGCCGTCGGCGATGAGCCATTCGCCGACCGGTCCCGGCGAGGCCGAAGCCGCCGGTACGCAGGCGAGCAGCGAAGCGGCGGCTACAAGGGCAGAAGTTTTCATCGTACCCTCCATCGAACCGGCGAAATACCGCGCCAGAGAAATGCCTGAGTTACCCCTTCGGTTGCCGTGAGCCGCCCTGGCAGGTAACCAGAGCACCCGCGCCGACCTGCGGTCGCGTCGCAAACGTATCCGAGGAACCATGATTCGCCTACAAGCCGGCGCCGCTTACGCCTGCATCGCGGAAGAAGGCGCCGAAATTGTGGAATGGGTGGTTGGCGGGAAGCCCTTGCTCTGGCGGAAAGATCCGGCCGTCTGGAACGAAACCGCGCCGCTTCTCTTCCCGGTCGTTGGCTGGACGAAAGATCATCAGGTGTGCGTCGGCACCAAACTTTATCCGCTGGGACTACACGGGTTTGCGCGACGTCGCACGTTCCAAGTGACGGAGCACAGCGGGGATCGCGTTCGCCTGAGGCTGGCGAGCGATGCCGATACGCGCGCGCTCTATCCCTTCGAGTTCAGCCTCAGTGTCGACGTTCAGCTCGGCGAAGCGACAGTTTCCGTCGAGCTCGGCGTCACAAATGCGGGTACGGGGCCGATGCCCTATGCCTGCGGGCTACATCCGGGCTTTCGTTGGCCATTCGCGGGCGGCGCGCCAGAGGCTTACCGGTTACACTTTGCCGAACCGGAAAACCCGCTGGTCCCGGTGATTGCGCCGGGCGGCTTCATCTCGCCGCAAAAACGGCGACTGCCGCTTGCCGGTCGTATCTTGCCCCTCGCGCCGTCGCTCTTCCAAAACGATGCGCTCTGCTTTCTGAACGCCGCGAGTCGAGAGGTGCGGTTCGAGGCGCCGGACGGATCAGCCATTGTGGTGGCGACCGAGAACTTTCCGCATTTCGGGATCTGGTGCCACCCCGGCCACGGCTATCTCTGTATCGAAGAATGGACGGGCTACAGCGATCCGGAGAATTTCTCCGGCGACCTATTCGAAAAGCCGTCGATGCTTGTCTTGGCGCCGGGCGCGAGCGGCCGGCATCGTGCATCCTTCGCCTACGAAGCCGCGCGCCCATCCCTTGGCAGGACGGCGGAAACCTGACAGATAGGCGGCCGAAGGAGACGCGGATCCATGACATTGGGGAGCCAACCGCAGACCGACGTTTTGCGGCCGTCCGGGCAAAAGGCGCTGCTGATCGATGGCAAGAAGGTTGCCGAAAGCGTTCTTGCGGAAGTCGCGGCGGCCGCCGCCGTACTCGCTGCGAAGGGCGTCAAGCCGGGGCTTGCCGTGGTGCTCGTCGGCGAAAATCCGGCAAGCCAGGTCTATGTCAGGTCAAAGGGCAAAGCGGCGCTGTCTTGCGGCTTTCATTCGGTCCAGCATGATTTGCCGGAGACGACGAGCGAGGCCGACCTCATCGATCTCGTCGACGGGCTGAATGCCGATCCCGCCATCCATGGAATCCTAGTGCAATTGCCGTTGCCGCCGGCGATCCACGCGACGCGCGTGTTGGAGCGCGTGTCGCCGCGTAAGGACGTCGACGGCTTCCATCCGTTCAATGCCGGGCTTCTCTCGGTCGGCGATCTCGGCCGCGCCCTCGTGCCGTGCACGCCGGCCGGTTCGATGCTGTTGCTCGAACAAGCCGCCGCGGCGCTCGGCGTCGAGATTTCCGGCGCCGACGCGGTCGTCGTCGGGCGTTCGAACATTGTCGGCAAACCGATGGCGCAATTGCTGCTCTCGCGCAATGCGACGGTTACGGTCGCCCATTCGCGCAGCCGCGATCTTAAGGGGATCGTGCGGCGCGCCGACATCGTCGTTGCCGCCGTCGGCCGGCCGGAGATGGTGCGCGGCGATTGGATCAAAGAGGGCGCCATCGTCATCGACGTCGGCATCAACCGCGTGCCCGGCGAAGGGCTCGATGCGCAGGGCAGGCCGAAGACGCGGCTCGTGGGCGATGTCGAGTTCGGCGCGGCTTTGCCGCGGGCGGGGGCGATCACGCCGGTGCCAGGTGGCGTGGGGCCGATGACCATCGCCATGCTCATGGCCAATACGCTGCGCGCCGCCAAGCTGTCGCTGGGCTAATCTCGCGGCGCCCCTATTCCGGATCGGCCGCCGGGTCCACGGGCAAGTCGTCGCCATGCGGGGGCAGCGCTGGCAGGCGCAGATCGGGCTCGCCTTGGATCAGCTGCGGAGCTTCAAAGCTTCCCTTAAGGCGCAACGAAAGCTGCTGCGACTGGTTTCGCCGGCTCGAGCTCTGCGTCGCCTCGCCGAGCGCCGCGAGATCGAGCCTCCGATGCGCGAAATCGGCGTTGCCGGCAAAGTTCAACACAACACCCGGCGCGCTGAATTTTCCTCGCTGGATTTGCGCAAGGCCGTCGGCAAGCTGAACCCCAAAGCTCAGGCTGCTAAAGGCCGTGGCGCCTGGCGAGGACGCAATCGGCTCGCCAGGCAATTTCGGGCCGGCCGCCTGCAATGTAGCGGCGAGATCAAACCCGTTGATCGTGCCGTCCGCGATCGAGATATCGGCGCGGCCCGCCAGGCCCTGCACGATGTGGGGCAGGTCTGCGCCGCCGCTGTCAAGCGCAAGAGAAGCATGCAGCACACCCGAAAGCGGACGCCGGCCGCCGACGAGCATGGGGCTGATATCGATATTCTTGCCGGTTCCGTTCACATGAAATTCAAGCGTTTTGCCCTGCGCTGCGAGCGACACGCGGCCTTCGACCGTGCCCCGGTTGGAAGTCGCCTCGGCGAGCGCGAGATCGATCAATCCGGGCTTGGTCATCAACGACAGCGCCGCGTCGTCGACTTCCATGGCGTAGAGCCGCAGCCGCGAGGCGGAAATCCGCAAGTCGAGATCGGCGAAGCTCAAGTCCGAAAGATCGAGAGCCTGGTGATTCCATAGCGCCGCAGTACCGCGTGGCTCCGGCAATCCGGCGAGAAACGGCGTGAGGTCGAGAAGATCGCTGGCGAGCGTGCCGGAGAAACGCGGCAATCCGCCGTTATTCTCGACCGCGAGACTCCCCTCGTAGTCGTTGCCGTCAAAACTCATGTGCAGATTGCTGAGCGCCGCGTTGTTGCCCTCCCAATCGATATCGCCGTGCGCGTCGAAATTGGCGAATGTTCCGTGCCGCGGGAAGGAATAGCCGACGATCTCCGCGAGTTTGCGCAGCGACGCCGCGCTGGCCGAAACCTGCCCGACGTATTGTATGCGCGGCGTGACCGCTACCCGGCCGGAAGTCGACAGCGTCAAAACATCGGATTGCAACCGCAGAGTCGTTGCGGATTGGCCGCCGCGCAGAAGCTCCATTGGCTGCGCGAGCCAGGCCTGCACGCCGATCAGCGTGCCATGCACGGCAAACTCGCCGTTCAAGGCCGCCGACGCGTAGGTGCTCGGCCAATCGACGCTCATGTCGACGGCGTCGATCTCTGCGGCTTGCGCGTCTTGCGTCTCGATGCGGACATGGCCATCGACGATATCGATGCGCCCCAAAAGGACGGCGTTGGTTTGCGGGAGGATCGAGGATTGCGCAATCCGGCCGATCTCCCCCGCCGGATGCATCGGCCTGCGGTCGATGGCGATGCGTATGTCGGGTTGGTAGAGCACCGCGCGTCCGATTTCGATTCTGCCGACAAGAAGAGGCACGATGCGCAGATAGGCGCTGAACGCGGCGGAGTTGATTCGCACCCCGCCCGTGGTGTCAGAGAATGTAACATTCTCGACATCGACGCGCGGACACGGGAATAGATAAAGACGCGTCGTTCCGTCGATCGTCGTCGCAAGGCCCGTGGAGCGGCGGATCTGCGCGACGACATCTCTGTCGAGGACGTCAGCCGAAAGAAGGAAATGCGCGAGACCCGTCGTTGCCGCGCCGATCATGAGCACAGCGGCGATCATGACGGCGAGATGCGTCAGCCATTTCCGCGCCGGCGCCGGCGGCGACATGACCGAGACGGAGTCGTTCATGGGCCGCAACACTTGTCATCTCCCAAGGGGCGGCCCGCGACGAACAAGATCACGATACCCAACATCAGATACAATCCTGGAGCGCAGCGCCGCCGAGATCGGCGCAAATCCGCGCCGCAATCGATTGCGGGATCGCGGCGGATTTGCGTCCCCCGAGGATCACAAAAAACGCGGATGTATTGTCGGCCAGCAGGCAAATGCACGGCCGAACGATTGTAGCCGATGCTAAAGCTGCGGTCGCGAAATGTCCATCGCGAAGCGCGCTGCTTCTAGCTCTCCGTGGTTCCGAGTTCTTTGTGTAGCGCCGCCGCGAGATCGTTGATGTTGAACGGCTTCTGCAAGACCAAACGGCTCGCGTGTGCGGCGGGAACGCCCTCCTGCCCGTATCCGGTGGTGAAGATGAAGGGGCAGGCGCGTTCGGCGAGAAGATCGGCGACAGGATCGATCTTTTCGGTGCCGAGATTGACGTCGAGTAGTGCGATGTCGACCTTCTCAGCGGCAAGAAAGTCCTGCGCTTGAGAAATTTGCGAAGCCGAAGCTGCGACGTCATAGCCGAGCTCTTCGAGCATGTCGGTGAGCATCACGGCAATGAAGGCCTCGTCTTCCACAACCAGGATGCGAGGTCTCAGAGGCGTTTTCTGCGGCTCTGTCTCGCTTCCCATTTCTTCGGTCCCCACCTTTTGTGCACGCGCGTCGCCACCCCGCGGATGATTAGGAAATTGGGCGGCACGCGTCAAATGATTCAGTTTGCGGCGTTGCGAAGCGCGGTTCCATTGCGGGCGCGCCGAAGGTTTAGCGAGCACGCATGCCACCCCCGTCGTTCGGGCGAGGATGGTCAAGGTGACGCTCGCAACGAGCATTCGAGCCGTCGTCGCCTGGCTTGTCTCATCGGTTTTGCGGGCGCGGTTGAAAAGCGCAAGCGAACGCGGCCACCGCCGTTGCCAGCCACCCCAAGATCGTCATCCCGCCGCCGACCGGAGCCGCAAGCGGAAGAATCCTTCGGCCCAGAAAAACATGCGTGCTGAGTTCGGCCGCAAACAACACGCTCCCGCAAAGGAGCGTCGTCGCGGCAAGCAGCAGCCAGCCTGTCCGCCGCGCTCCGCCAACCGACAATGCGCTGATGGCGATCACCGCGGCGGCGTTGAAGAGGAGGAAATCCGCGGATGTCTTGAGCAGAGGATCCGAGATCACATGTGCGGCCGCCGCTAATTCCATGATTCCGGCGGCGCCGGAGAGGGCGGCGATGCCGGCAAGTATATGGGCCCATTTAGACATAGGTGGCCTGCAAGGGTCGTGACGCTTCAGATAAACGCCGCTGCCCTTCGAGCCAGCGCAAGCGTGCCGCTTCAAAGCCCCAGATCATGCCGAATAGCAGATAAATCTGCCGCCAGTGATCGATATCGATTTGGAAGGCCTGCAACAAAATAGAAAAGAGCGCCGGCCAGACAACCTGGGCGATATCCCTGTATGGCGAGCGGAAGAATACCAGGCGGAAGCCGACGTAGGTCGTCGAAACGACGATCAAGATCCAGATAATTCCCCCGATCCAACCGTCATTTGCGAAGGCGCCAATGTAGGAGCTATGGGGCTCGATGCCGAAAAACTGACGGAAGCGGAATGGTCCGAATCCCTCGGGACGATCGAGCAACATCGGAATCGAGCGCAATTGATTGCCGAAGCGGCCGGTCGCACCTTCGTCGTAGTCCTGCAGAGTCGCCCTTTGAAAGAAGAAATCGCGGATGTCCTCGCGCGCCAGGATGGCAATAAGGACCAAAGCGGCGACGCCGGCCGCCACAATGCTCATGATTGCAATCCGCCGTCGCGTGGCTTTGCTCTCGCTGGTCAAATAGGTGAGGACCGTCACCATGATGAGCGTGAGGATCGAAGCGCCCGACGAGCCGCGCGAGTAGGAGACGAATACGCCAAGCAGCAAGACGAGGAGGGCGACGAGCGAAAAGATTCGGCGCCAGCCGATGCCCAGCAAGAGGGCTTGCAGGACGTAAGCCTCGGCGAGGATTAGGTAGGAGCCGAAGACATTCGGATCCTTGAACGTCGAAGCGACGCGATCATAGATCAGCTCGATTCCGAATGCGGAAAACCCCAAATAGCTGAGAATACCCAAGACGGCGGCAATCACCGCCCCGATAGTAAATGCCTTTAGGCAGATATTGGTGCGCTCGATGGTGCGCTGTCCAAAAAACAACGTGAAGCAAATCACCGTGAGAAAGAGATAGAACGATGTGAATTGATATTTGCGCGTCTCCGATTCGTCCCAATAGGGAAGCAGCGCCAAAAAGCTCGCGACCTCGAAAATGCACCAGAGAAACAGGATGACGATCTGAACGCGATGTATCTTGAAACCACCGAGAAACCAGATCGGAATGGCCACAAAAACTAAGAGATCATACGGCGAAGGTTCGATATAGGCGATCATTCCGCTGAAAATGAAGACGGCAAAGACCGCGTCAACGACGCCTTGGTAGGTGATCTTGATACGACGCGGGGCGATTGCTTCCGGCGTGCTCGTCATCGGCTTGCGTCCGTTCTCAACGGAGTTGCGCAAAGCGCGGGTTCACTGCGCAAAGATTGCAAGCGACAAACGTCCGTCCGTCCGTCAGACGTTCTCGAAGAGAGAAATGTCTAATATACATTCCTCGTATTGAAGAGCGCGAACGGCGTCGCAAACAGAATGTTGATATCGAGGAGGATCGACCAGTTCTCGATGTAATAGAGGTCGCATTCGACGCGGCCTTGGATCTTTTCCGGCGTATCTGTCTCCCCGCGCCAGCCGTGAATCTGCGCCCAGCCGGTGATACCGGGGCGCACGCGATGCCGGGCAAAATAGCCGTCGACGACTTCGTCGTATTGGCGCTCCGCGGCTCTGGCATGTAACGCATGCGGCCGCGGCCCGACGAGCGACAGATTTCCGCGGAAGACGACGTTGAAGAGCTGCGGCAATTCGTCGAGCGAGGTTTTGCGAAGGACGCGGCCGACGCGCGTCACGCGAGGGTCGTCCTTGGTAACGAGCTTTGCGGCGGCGAAATCCAGCGTGTCGACGTACATCGACCGGAACTTATAGATCTCGATCACTTCATTGTTGAATCCATAGCGCTTCTGCTTGAACAGAATTGATCCCCTTGAATCAAGCTTAATGGCGAGCGCGACGGCCGCCATCAAGGGCGAGAGCAGCAGGAGCAGGATTGCGCCGACGATCCGGTCGAAGCAATATTTGAGCACGAGATCCCAGTCGGCGATCGGCCGGTCAAAGATGTCGATGAGCGGAACCGTGCCGATGTAGGAATAGGAATGCGGCCGGAAGTGCAGTTCGTTCCTGTGCGCCGCGAGCCGGATGTCGATCGGTAGAATCCAGAGTTTGCGCAGCATCTCCAGCAGGCGCTGCTCGGCGGTGATCGGCAATGTAAAGATGACGAGGTCGATGCGCGTGCGGCGCGCGAATTCGATCAGATCGTCGACCGAGCCGAGTTTCGGAAATCCGGCCACGACCGTAGGCGAGCGTTCGTCCGTCCGGTCGTCGAAAATCCCGAGAACTTGCAGATCGGCCTGCTGTTGCCTGGCAAGCTGCTGCAACAAACCGTCGGCGGCCGACCCGCCGCCGACGATCACAGTGCGCCGGACAAGCCGTCCCGTTCGGATCAGCCGATCGACAAAAAGCGCTAGACCGATGCGCTCGCAGCCGAGCGCGAGAAGGCCGCAGCCGAACCATGCGAGCAGGAAGGAGCGCGGATACACCGCCTCGAGCCGAAAACTCATGCCGACGACAAGCGCGGCGCCGAAGATGCACGCAAGTCCTGCGGCAAGGCGCAGAGCCTGGGCCGGGAAAGTTCGGAATACGCTGATCTTGTAAAGGCCGAACGATTGGATCGCGAGCACCGCGCCGGCCGCGATCAGCGGCAGGGCGAGGAAGACGAGGTAGGGTTCATTGTGGCCGCGTGACGGCGCCGCCGAGAGGAAATATACGCCGAGACCGGTCAACAGGATGAGGAGAAATTCCGCCATCCGCACCAGGCCTTCGAGAACGACGCGGGAAATGACTGGCGCCGTGGGGCTGCATTGCAAATCCCGCGCGGCGGCCAACAGTCTATCGGCCTCGCCCGGCAGATCGCGGCGAAACTCGGACTTCTGCAAGTTGTGCGGTGTGAACGTAGCCATGCCACATGCAATCGTTCAAGAAGGAAGAGCAAAGGAAGCGCGCGGCGCATCGCTGCGGCGCGACCGCCTGGCGATAGCGTCGGCGTAGCCAGCGAGGACGGCGTCGGCCATATCGTCGATGGTGAACAGCGTCCCGACGAAGGCGGCGAGCGCCGCAGATTGCTGGTACAGTTCCTGCGGATTGCTTGCGAGCGCAGCCTGCATCGCGGCGGCGAGAATCGTCGGGTTATCGCTCGGGATAAGCCTGTCGCGGTGCGGCCCGAATATTTCACCGATTCCACCGACGTTGGTGGCGGTCATGGGCACCTGCGCCGCGGCCGCTTCCAGCACGATGTAGGGCAGCGATTCGGCGCGGCTCGGCACAATCAAGATTTTGCCGAGACGAAAAGCCTCGCGCGCCGGCATCAGTCCTGCGAAGGTAATGTCGTCGGCGACGCCACACCGTGCGGCTTGCGCGGCGAGCTTTTCTCGATCCGGCCCGGTGCCGACGAGCAGCAGACGCGGCTTTCTGGAAAGGCCCGCGGGGAACATGGCAAGCGCATCGATCAGCGTGTCGATGCCTTTTGCGGCGCGCAGCTCTCCGACGTAGAGGAATTCCGCCGCATCCGGAGCCGATCGGATAGGATCGAATTCCGCCGGACTGATGCCGTTGGCGACGAGGCGGACAAGTTTGCGGGTACTGCCGACGCGTTGCCGAAATTGCTTGGCGATATAGGCGCTCTCGAAGAGGAAAATATCGGTCGCGTGAGAGAGCAAACGCTCGGCAGTCATCAAGCTTGCCTCGACGGGTGCGCTGGCGCGGTAATTGAAGCTGCCGCCGTGCGGCGTATAGGCGCGAATTGGCGCCTGGAATCCGAGCAGGAATGCTGGCAGGCGAGCATACACGCCTCCCTTCGATCCATGCCCGTGCACGACGTCGGCGCGGAGCGCGCGGGCGTGCAGAGCGACCCGCATGGCGGTGGGAATGTCCAGAATGTGCGGCAGGCGTGGCACCGGAAGGCGCAGAACGCCGAGCGCAAGCGACGGTTCGAACTCGGCGAGGATTTGGGCGGCACGTTCACCGCCGGTCAACGAATTGGTTACGAGCCCGACGGCGTGACCGCGCGCGATCTGTTCCCGGGTGAGATCGACGACATGCCGGAAAAGTCCGCCTAGCGGGGCGCGCAACACGTGAAGAATGCGGAGCTTGCGGTCGGGCGAGTTCTCTTTCGGCGGCATTTCCATCCCTTTAGAAAAAGCGCTCGCGCACCACGATAGTGTCACCCGGCTGCACCGAATATCGGATCGGCGCCTGCCCGGTCAGTTGCTTGCCGTCGACTTCGCGCGTCACATCGACAGCATCTTTATTGGCCCTTGGCGTGAACCCGCCGGCAATCGCCACTGCCGTCTCTGCCGTCATCCCGTTGACGTATGGATATTGGCCGGGCGTCGTGACCTCGCCGAGTATGAAGAAAGGCCGAAACGCTTCGACCTCGACGGAGACGTGCGGATCCCGCAGGAAGCCGTCGCGCAACCGTCTTTCGATCTCCTGTCCGAGTGACGCCGTAGTCTCGCCTTGCGCCGCGACCAAACCGATGAGCGGCATCTGGATGTGGCCCGAGCCGTCGACCGAATAGGAGTTACTCAAGCCTTCCTGTCCGTAAACGATGACGCGCAAGCGATCGCCGCTCGCAAGCCGGTAAGGCACATTGGAATCAGAAGCGTAATAGGCCGAGTAGGACGGAGCGCAGGCCGCGAGGGCGAACGAAAACGCAAGCAAGCAAACCGAAACCAAGATGCGCCGCATAATCAGTGCCGCAGGTTTGAGATCTCGCCAAGAGCCCGCATCGGGTTTTCGATTTATAAGGCAGGCATGGTTAATAAATCTTAACCTTCGGGCTGCGATTTCAGGAGGATGTTAACCTCGTTTCAACTTTAAGACGGCTTGATGCGCTGATCCAGGCAGGCGAGCGCTGATGCGAAGAGGCGATCACGCCTCGCGAGGTTGCGGCATGACTTAGGCATTCGAGCCGGACGCGAAATCCGATGAGCGTTCGATCGATCTCGATCTCGGCACGCTTGGATCGGCGATCTCCGCGAAGCGCAACTGGATTATCGTCCCGACCGCGCTCGCCTTTCTCCTCAGCGCCGCATTCGTGACCGTGGTCAAGCCGAGCTACACCGCCGAAGCGGAGGTGTTGCTCGAAAACCAGGAGAACTTCTTCACGAGTTCAGGGCGCTCCGAGGTGCAGCCGCAGCAAGAGGGATTGGATACCGACTTGGTCGGCAGCCAGATTCAAGTCATCACTTCGACCGATCTGGCGCGCCGGGCGGTCGAGCAGCTTGGACTCGTTGGCAATCCTGAGTTCGACCCTTACGCCAAAGGTCTCGGCGTTATCCCCCGCCTACTCGCTTTATTCCACCTAGCGCGCGATCCCATGCAGATCCCCGCCGAAGATCGGGTCATCGCGACTTTCGAACAACACCTCTCGGCCTACTCGCCGCTGAAAACCAGGGCGATCATCATTCAATTCTCTTCGCACGATCCGGCACTCGCCACCCGGGCCACCAACGCGATCGCAGACATTTACCTGGGGATGAATTCCAGCGCGAAGCGCGAGATCGCCAAACAGGCCGCCGTTTCGCTCGCCGCGCAGATCGCCGAGCTGAGGATCAAAGTCACGCACGCTTCGGACGAAGTGGAACGCTACCGGGCGAGCTCCGGCTTGCTCGCCGGTACGAATAATATGACCATCTCCGGCCAGCAGCTTGCCGATCTTAATGGCGAACTTTCACATGCCCGCTCGGATATGGCGGACAGTCAGGCGAAGGCGACATTGATTCGCGAGATGCTCCGGCAAGGGCGGATCGCGGAAGTGCCGGATGTGGCCAACAACGATCTCATCCGCCGAATCGCCGAACAGCTGGTGACGGCGAAAGCGCAGCTTGCTCTGGAATCGGGCGCGCTGCTTCCCGGTCACCCGCGCATTAAAGAGCTCAACGCCGAGATTGCCAATCTCGAAGTCCAACTGCAAACCACCGCGGAAAATACCGCCCAGGCGCTGGAAAACAATTCGAAGATCGCAGCGGCGCGCGTCGCCAACCTTGAAGCCGCCATCGACCAACAGACGAAAACGGTCGTCCTCTCCGATGCCGACGAGGTACATTTGCACGAGCTCGAGGCCACCGCCCAGGCGTTGCGGGATCAGCTCAACAGCAGCTTGACCAAATATCAGGTGGCCCTAGCGAGCGCCAATTCGACATCGACGCCGGCCGATGCGCGGATTATCGCGCGCGCCACGCCGCCGCAGGAGCCATCGTTTCCCAAGAAGCTGCCTACGGTCGCTTTGGGAACGATCGCCGCATTTGTTTTCTCGCTTGGTGCCGTCGTCGCCAGCGAATTGTTGACGGATCAGCCGCAGTCGCCGGGTTCCGCAGCACAACCGCGCCCTCTCGGCAACCGACGCAAACCGAGCCTGGAACAAATTGCTTCGCGCCTTCGGCAGTTCGGCACTTCGCGGCGCGAGGCGGCGGATGAAGGCGCCGAGATCAGCGAAGACGCGGGTGACGAAATTGACGACGATGGTTTCGGCGGAAAGGTCGTGGCGCGGGCCACCTCCCCGCAGGGCGTGCAAATCGTTGCGACGCGGATCTCCCACAGCGAGACGGCGAACACGACGCTGATCGGATTTGTACGCAATCTGGCGCGCGACGGCCGGCCGATCGTGGTCGATCTCGATTCGCAGACAAAGCAAGTCGCCCCGCTCTTCGACGCGCAGGAAGACGCGGGAAACATGCTAGGGCTGACGGATCTCTTCGAGGGCAGGGCATCGATTTCCGAGGTCATCCACCGCGATTGCACCTCGCGCCTTCACTTTGTGCCATTCGGCTCGGGCGAAGAATTTGATCCCGACGATCTCGACATGATCCTCGACGCGCTGGCGCAAACCTATGACTTCGTGGTCCTCGCCGCGCCGCCGCTTGCCACGAGCGAGATGCCGAAAGCGCTCGCTCCCTATGCCGATTTCGTGGTCCTTGCCGCGCCGAAGATACACGAGGCCGACGCGCGCGCGGCCTGCGCCGATCTCAAGGCGGCCGGCGCGGCCGACGTTCTGATGATCGAAGACGAGGAAGCGGCCGCGTAGAGCCGACGTTGGCTTGGCTCCCAAGCCGCTGCTCGCGGTAGAAACGCATTGGTGGTGGCCGCTACAAGATCAAAGCTTTGTCGCAGCGATCGGCTGGCCTAAACTACCGGCGGCATGACCGCGCGCCCGCGATTCCGAGATATCGTCGCCGATCCGATCCTTGCGTTGATGCTGGCGCTCGGCTTCTCCTCTGGCCTGCCGTTCCTGCTTGTGCTCGGCACCCAGGCGGCGCGCCTCGCCGAAGCCAAGGTGCCCATCGAAGAGATCGGGCTCATCAGCTGGGTCGGCCTCTGCTACTCGCTCAAATTCCTGTGGTCGCCGGTCATCGACACGGTCGACATACCCTGGCTTGCGAGCGCTTTGGGGCGCCGCCGCGCGTGGCTTCTTGCGTCGCAGATCGGAGTTGCCGGCGGCCTGGTCGCGCTCGCTTTCGCGGATCCAGCGCGCTCGCTGTCGGGCCTTATCGTCCGCGCCGCGATCACGGCTTTCGCCGCCGCCACGCAAGATATCGTCATCGACGGTTGGCGCATCGATTCCGCGCCTACCGAGCGCCAAGGCATTATGGCGGCGACGTCGAATTTCGGCTATCGGCTCGGCCTTCTCGCCGCCGGCGCGGGGGCGCTCTACATCGCCGATTATTCCAGTTGGCGGACCGCCTATCTTGCCATGGCGGCGCTGATGCTCGTCGGCATGATCGCCGGCTTGATCTCGCCGCGATTGCCGGAGCGCCCGCGCGAGCCCACGTCGTTCGGCCGAAAACTCGTCGACCCCGTCACCGATCTCTGCCGGCGGTTCGGACCGCTGCTCGTCGCGATCCTGCTGCTGGTTGCGCTCTATCGGCTGCCGGATTTTCTGAGCGGCGTGATGGCCAACCCGCTCTATATCGGGCTCGGCTTTTCGAAAAGCCAAATCGCGACCATGTCGAAGGTCTATGGCGTGTGGATCGGCATTGCCGGCGCCTTTGCCGGCGGCTTCGCGATCACCCGGATCGGGTTGATGCCGGCGTTGCTCATCGGCGGGATCGCGGCCGCTGCTTCGCATCTCTGCCTTGCGCTGCTCGCCGCGACCGGTAAGAGCCTGCCGTTGTTGGCGCTCTCAGTCAGCGTCGAAAATTTCGCCGGCAATTTCGCCGGCGCGGCGCTGATCGCCTATATGTCGTCGCTCACCTCGCCGGCATTCGCCGCCAGCCAATATGCGCTCTTGAGTTCGCTCTATGCGCTGCTCGGCAAGTTCCTGGGCGGCCTGTCGGGGTTTGCGGTGAAGCAGATCGGCTTCGCTGGCTTTTTCGCTTGCACCTCGACGATCGGCCTGCCGGTGGCGCTGCTGTGTCTGTTTTTGTGGGCGCAGCAGGGCGGTACCGTGCGGCGGGCGGATACGGCGGTTGCGGAGTGAGGAGGTTCGGCGTCTGGCCAATTGCCGCTTCGCGCCAGAAGCCGACATTCAATCGAAATCCTCCGGCCGTCCCGGCGTCCCTCCAAGGGGCGAGAGCCTCGTTCAGTCATTCGGTTCGACCAGGTGCGCCCGAGACGGCCCGGGCTTGAACGGATCACCGAAATACTGCGTCTCGAGGGCGACCTTTCCACCGCTGAATTCCATGATGCTCGCGCTGTAAGACGGCGCGCCATCATAGCTGAGCACGAATTCGGTGACCCAGAGGTCGCCGTCGCCGATGATCCGCTGGACAGCGAAGCGCTTCTCGCTCGGCTGCACCGTTCGGCTCTCTTGAATTTTAGCGCGGCCGCGAATGCGTTCGCCCGACTGCGGATAGTGGAGCACCGCATCCTCGCGGTAGATCTCGTGCTCGACCGCGAAATCATTCGCATCGGATGCGGCCCAGTGGCGTTCGAGCGCAGCCCGTATCTCGGGATCTTCCATCTGGATCTCCCCGGCCGCCTCGCGCCGCGGCATTACAGCGGCCTTGGGTCGCCAAGCACGGTGGGAATGTGCTCCGACACCGTTGGATGGATGTGCATTGCGTGCGGCGTCACGGTACAGGACGCCTTAGCGTACACGAGGTCGAGAACACGGTGGATGACCTCCTCGCGGGTGCGGATGACAATTACATCTTATGTGGTCATTGTTCCCCTCCATGGTCAGCATATGCGCGGAGATGCGCTGCCAGACCGGCGGCGAAAACGATCGCAAACGTGTGCTTGGTGTCGCGGCTGCGCTATGGCGTGGAGCGAAGAGGGAGCAGCTCGCGACCGATTGTTATCGTGAACGCGATTCTTGCAACGGTCAAGATCCCGTCCGCTTCAGAGCGGCGAACGAGGCTTATCTGGGCTAAACAGAGTGGGCACTGCCTTGCCAATTCAGCGGAAGAGCGTCACGCCTCATCCACGCCACGCCATCGGCTCGGGCCCCGTTGGCCGCATTCGTCGACTGCGTCGTTCAGAGCTGCCCGAAGACACGGTCGAGCTGGCGCGTTTTCTTATCAGCAAAGTGCTCGTTCGCGATCACCGTCGCGACAGAACCAGCGGGCGGATCGTCGAGACCGAGGCCTATCCGGTCGGCGACGCCGCAGGCCATGCATTCGTCGGCATGACCGCAGCCAATCATTCCCTCTTCCTGGCGAAGGGGCACGCTTACATCTATTTCATCTATGGCTCATTCTATATGTGCAACGTTGCGGCCGAGCGGCGGGGCATCGGAGCCGGGGTGCTGCTGCGAGCATTGGAGCCGCTAGAGGGGATGTCCGTTATGCAGCGCCGACGTGGGACGACACGGCTAACAGAATTGGCCAAAGGTCCGGGACGGCTCGCGGCCGCGATGGCGATCGATCGGCGCTGCGACGGCATCGACCTGTGTGCCGCGGGACCTCTCTGGCTTGGCGTGGATGAGCTGCGCGCGGTGCGCCCCTCGCGGAGCGTTCGCATCGGATTGACGAAGGAAGTTTCTCGGCTGCTTCGATTCTACGAGCGCGGCAACGCCTATGTCAGCGGCCCCCGCAAACTGCGTCGTTAGCGCGGCCCGCAGTGCGGAGGAATTGGCAGACGGAAAAGTCTCTGAAGCGCACGCCAACGGGAAGTGCCTCCAACTTTTCCGGCTACTCGCTCATCACCGGCATCTCGCGCGGTCTGAGTGGCAGCGATCTGCGCCGAGGTCCGCTACGGGTCAGAAGCGGCTGT
The DNA here is from genome assembly GCA_963697785.1 of uncultured Alphaproteobacteria bacterium. GTDB lineage: Bacteria > Pseudomonadota > Alphaproteobacteria > Rhizobiales > Beijerinckiaceae > Methylovirgula. Next base: position 857,849 of record OY969098.1, read on the forward strand.
TCGGGACGGCCGCCCGCTTCGCGCCAAAAGCAGCATGCAGGGGCTACTAATCGTGCGTCGGCCAGTGCCGCTCGTGGAACCACGCGCGGTACTCCGACATCTTCACCCGCTGCGCCTGCGGCGCATGTCGCTTGCAGGTCGATGCCTCCTCGCTTCCTTCCGGAGCGCCCCACCGCAGCTCGGCGCAGTCGTTGAGGTTGTAGGCCATCTCGAGAGCCGCCGCGCGGTCGACCACGTCTCTGAGCGAAAGCGTCCACGCCGAGCCGTCGCTGCGCGTATACGTAAACTTACGCGCCGCAAGTTCCGAGGCAAGCACGCTCTCCAATTCGGACTTCACGTCCGCGACGCTCTTGCCCTGCGGTATTGCGTACCGTTCAGGGTGTCGCGCGACGTGATCCGGAAACCCCTGCACCACATCGATCGCGATCAGCACGCGAAAGTCGCGCGCCGGCGTCGCGAAATCCTCCCATGCGCCGTTCGTCTCGAAGATCGAGCGACCATCCGGCATTGCGGCATCGTCGTGGGCCGAATTCTGGTACTTTCGCCCGTTTTCAACCGCCGTGACGCGAGTCTTCACTTGCTCTTCGAGCGATGTAATCGCGTCCTCCAGCGCGCGCACAGGATCGAGCGGCGCAGGCGACATCACCTCGTCCATTCGATCGTAAAAATCCTCGGCCCCGAGCCGCGACTGTTCGAGCGAATAATCGCCGTACTGCGGATCTTTCGCAATTTCGGCGTTGGTGAGCCGCCGCAACACGCCGCTCTGGGCGCGCACGACCGGCCGAAAACGTTTGAACCCCGGGCTGCCGAGCGCGGGATCGTGCACGAACAGGAAGTTGCCCCGCCAAAAGCGCTTGCGCGTGACCGTTCCGTCGGGTTCCGCATCGACGGCGAGGAAAATGCCCGCCGTGCCGCCGGCTTGCGGGACGCGACGCACGAGCATGAGAATGTGCCCGTACGGATCCGCATATATGGTCCCCGGGCGCAGCGTCTCCTGCGTGAGCGGCACAGGATAGAAGTCGGTGTTGTTGTCGCTCGCCGAAGTTCGACCGTTTCCGGATTGAATGGCATCGGCGAGCATCGGCAAGAAATGGCGGAACGACGCCGCGAGCCCCGCTTGGCCCGCCCCGGCATTCGCAGTGTTGAACCACTGCGAGCACTTCGGCGGTCTGCCCTCGTTGCCGCGCGAGCAATGAGAGTAGCCGAACGGCAGCCCCATCTTGAACGCGAAATAGGCGCGCAACATATAGGGAAGCTTGGCGCAGTCGGGGTGGAAAACGATCCCAATCTCGTCTTCTCGCAGGCCCATATAGTCGTAGAGCATGTTGCGCGAGCGGTCGCGCAGCACGTCCTGCAGCGTCGGCCACGACAACTCGGTATCGAGCGGCCCGTCGAAAAGTTTTTGTATCCATGCTGAAAACAAGTTTTCCATCGCGCGGTTCCAGGTGTTGCGCAACGGCCAGACGCTTCCCGGGCTCGCACGCGGCGGCGGAGGCGCGTCGTCGCGCACGACGATTTCGCGTGTAACCGTGCCACACTCGGCCGGCGCGTCGACGAGCGCGAGCGTTGCGTGCCACGTTCCCGCTGTCGGCGAGGCGACCTCGGCGAACCAGAAATAAGGCGGGCCCCCTTGCCGCTCGGACGATTTGGCCGCAACGCTACCATCCGGCGCGATCAGCGAAAGCTCACCTTGAAGCGGTTTCTCAGCGGCGACGAGGACACGCAAAGGGGCGCCCTTCCACGGCGCGAGCGGCGCGGGCAAAACCGAGAGTCCGGCCGCGTCTTCGCAGCTGCCGGATGCCGCTTCGGCCGGTGCGCCGAATGCCGAAGAAAGCAAGATGAAAAACGCACTTGCGATCGGCAATATCGCAGCAGCAGGAAACCGGCGTGCGAGAAGCATTGTATCACCTTCCCGGAGTGCCCCGAACGGCATTGTCCCTACCAGAGGGGCCGGCAGCAGGATACCGAATTAGCGAAGATCAGGAACATGAAGGCGATTTCGCGGCCCGCCGAGTTCAGCGTCTGGCCAAATTGCCGGCGCTGGAAACGGACTTGCGCAGATCCACTTATTTCCAGGCGATCGCAAATACGCCGTCGTGACCGGCTGTGTCTGACGGCCGTCCATGAAATATGCAGGCCTTCACGCCTGCCGGCCCATCAAAGCAGGAGGAAGCCGATGACTAAATTTGCCCTTTACGTTCCGCTGCAGGCAAAGCCCGGCAAAGAGAAGGAGGTCGCGGATTTTCTGCGTTCGGCCGTACCCCTGGTCAACGCCGAACCCGGTACAATCACATGGTTTGCCATTCAAGAAGGACCGTCCTCCTTCGGCATCTTCGACACGTTCGATGACGAAGGCGGGCGGGAAGCGCACCTTAACGGCAAAGTGGCGGCCGCCTTGATGGAAAAGGCCAAGGCCGGCGATCTCTTCGCCAAGGCGCCGGAGATTCATAAGCTCGAAATTCTTGCTGACAAGCTGCCAAAGAAAGACCGCCCGTGAGCAACGCGCAGCTTGAATAGTTGCGCGGCGCGCAAAAGCTTTCCGCAATAGCGGTGAAGCAGATTGGCTTCGCCGCTTTTTCGCCTGCATGGCCTAGCCGCGATGCACGGCGAGCGGCCCGAACGCCTGCGTCACCGGCATCATTTCAATCGCGTTGATGTTGACGCGCGGCGGCAAGGTAGCGACCCAATAGATCGCCTCGGCGATATCTTCGGGTGTGAGCGCATCGGCCCCTTCATAGAGCTTGGCCGCGCGCTCCGCATCGCCATGAAATCGTACTGCGGAAAATTCGCTGCCGCCGACGAGGCCCGGCTGAATGTCGGTCACGCGCACGCGCGTGCCGAGCAAATCGGCGCGCAGGTTCAGCGAGAACTGATGCACGAACGCTTTCGTCGCCCCGTAGACGTTGCCGCCCGGATAGGGATAGCGCGCCGCGGTCGAGCCGAGGTTGACGATCAGGCCGCGGTCGCGCGCCACCATGCCGGGCAGCGCGGCGCGGGTCACGTACATGAGCCCCTTCACGTTGGTGTCCACCATCGCCTCCCAATCGTCGAGATTGGCCTTTTGCGCGGGCTCGAGGCCGAGCGCCAGCCCGGCGTTGTTCACGAGCACGTCGATCTCGGCGAAGGCGGCGGGCAGATCCTGGAACGCGCGTTCGACCGCATGGCGGTCGCGGACGTCGAAGACGAGGGGGAGAATTTTATCGCGGCCGAGTTCGCCGACGAGGGCTTCAAGACGCTCGCGCCGCCGGCCGGTTGCGACGACGCGGTGACCCTCCTTGGCGAACCGCCGCGCAATTGCGGCCCCGAACCCCGCGCTCGCGCCGGTGACGAAGACGATCATGATACGCTCTCCCGGAAAAATCAGGAGCTAATCTAGGCGGAAAGTGGCGGGAAGGGGAGGGAGGAGTTAATTTCGGCGCAGGTGCGATATCCGCGAGAAAAGCTGAAAGTTGGCACTGGAGAATACGCACGGTACATTGTTGACGCGCAACGTCGAGGGAGCTCCGGTATGAAAAAATTCCTTGTCCTGTATCTCATCCCTGCGTCGGTGCTCGCAAACTGGTTAAAGACCGACGCCGACAAGAGAAAGGCGGCCGAAGACAAAATGCGCGGCGAGTGGAACGAATGGATGCGCGATCATGCTGGAATGATTGGCGATACGAAAGCTTGCGGCAAGACGAAGCGTGTTTCCGCGAGCGGCACGTCCGATATCAAGAACGACATTCACCTCTACTCCATCGTCGAAGCTGGGTCGCAGGAAGAAGCCGCGCAGCTTTTCGAAGGCCATCCGCACCTGCAAATTCCGCAATCGTCGATCGAAGTCATGGAAATTCGGCCGCTCACCGGAATGTAGCAGGCATACGGGCGCGGCGCGCATTCGCCGATTGTCACCGCTCGCCGCGCCCGCCTATGCCGCGGAGTAAGGCGCCGTCTCAGCCGTCCGTCGAATCCAGGTGAAGGATGGTCGGCGTTTCGTGATAATAGTTCGGAATGTCGGCGACGACCTTCTGCCCCTCCGGCGAAGCCAAGGCGTCGTTGATGGCCTTCAGGCTGTCGAACGTGCCGATGAACGTCCAGAAAAACGCGCCTTCGCCGCCGTCGAGCATGCGCGTCGGCCCGTAGGAATATTTGCGCAGGCCCGGCATCTTCTGCGCCAGCGGCGCGTGGACCTCGCGGAAATGCTTGCTGAAATGCGCGGGGTCTTTGGGCTTTTTGTAAAGAACGATGAGTTTGCTCACGCGGATCACTCCCTCGAAACCGGCGGCCTGCGGCGCGCCGTGGACAGGCTTCTTCTATACAACGCGCCCGAGGAGATCGAGGTTCATTGCAAGGGTCAGCGCATCGCGATCCGGTGAGCGGGTGCTTTAAGGAAAGACAGCCGCCTCATCCTGAGGAGCGCCGAAGGCGCGTCTCGAAGGATGAGAGCACAGCTCGCCGACGAAGCACAACGAACCCTCGCCCTTCGAGGCTCGCTTCGCGAGCACCTCAGGGTGAGGGGATTGTGGCTATGCTCCCACCCTCATGCTGAGGAGGCCGCGAAGCGGCCCTCTCGAAGCATGATTAAAAGGGCACATCATGTCCGGGGCATCGATTTACATTCTGCGGTGTGCCGACGGAAGCTATTACACAGGCATTACGCGGCGCTCTGTCGAAGAGCGGGCAAGCGAGCACGCGCAAGGCCTGATCGACAGTTATACCGCCCGGCGATTGCCGGTCGAGCTCGTCTTCAACGAGCACTATCATCGCTTCGATGAGGCGGTCGCAGCGGAGCGTCGTATCAAAGGTTGGTCGCGGGCGAAAAAGGAGGCCTATATGCGTGGCGATTTCGCAAGCTTATCGCAGTTGGCGAGGCGCAAGCCGAAGAAACAGAGTCCCTCATCCTGAGGAGCGCCTGATCGGCGCTTCAAAGTCACCCTCAAAAGGCGCGTCTCGAAGGATGAGCATTGCAAAATGAAATACGACAAACTCCTCACCCTTCGAGGCTCCCCGGATTAAATCCGGGGTCGCACCTCAGGGTGAGGGCGTGTTGGGCATGATAAGATAAACGATCCCCTCATGCTGAGGAGCGCTCCGCAGGAGCGCGTCTCGAAGCATGAGGAGGCCGCGAAGCGGCCGTTTCGAAGCATGGCGGATTGACGAAGCGTGCGCAGGTGAAAACGCGCCGCATAGATCGTGGCCGTCAAACCCGCAGGCCACCACCGATGATCAGACGATCGCGGTTCATCTGGCTTATTTAATCGGGTCCCCATCGGGGAAGCGATCAGTCACCGAGCCGCACGTGTCGCACAGATATTTATTGTCGATGGGTATTAGTGTTGCTTTTGTACAGCTGGGACAAATTTCGTCGAGATATTCTTTTTTGTTACGAGGCCGCCGCTCACTTGCCTTTTCTAATTCCTGTTTAACAGAATAATAAATGGCCGGAAGAGTGCGACGTTTCCTTCTAGCAAGCACTTCGAACCGGATATATGCATGTTCCAAATCGATTTTGAATCGATGCGAGATTTCAATGGCCGATTTGCATTCTAAGCCTTTCTCTTCTGGCACAAACAGTGCGAGCGACAACGCAGTGGCCTGCCATTCGGCTGATTTGTTTTGCTCGATAAATTCGGGCGTAACGTTTCCTTCTGTCATCCACGCTTTTTCTGCGCCCGGATGAAGAATAATATGGGACAATTCATGTCCCAAAACGACCCGCGCGCGTCCGTCGCCCACTTTTGCTTGTGATACGATGCTCGATTTCGCGAATATTTTGTTCGAAATTGCATATGCGTCACGCTCGCCCATATAGCCATCCGGCCTCTCGATAAGACGCAAATCGCGAGTTCGGGCTGATGTTGGCGCGCGATTTTCGATTAGTTCTAATATGTCGAGAACATCAGCTTTGCCAACGCCCCAAGCAGCGCGGAGGCGTCTTGCTTCGTGCTCGATGTCGTCCTGCGACATCTCCTTTACCGGGTAATCATGAACTAGCATCTAATCAACTCCAAAAATCCTCAACTACACCCCGTCGTCGCCCCGCACGTATCGCACTTCAAGCACGTGCCGTTGCGCACCAGCGTGAAATTGTTGCACTCGGGGCAGGCTTCGCCGGTATAGCCTTTCATGCGCGCTTCGCTGCGCTTCGAGGCGACGGAGGTTTGCTCGGCCGGCACCGACCAGTCGAGTTCGCCGAGTTCCGCTTCGATCTCGTTTTCGAGATTCTTCTTGAGCGCGGTCGCGGCCTGCGTCGCACCTGCGGCCTGCATAGCGCCGGGGCCTTGCACGAGCATCAGCTTGTCGGCCCTGGCGCGGACGAAGCCTTTCGACACGAACTTCGAAGTGGGCCCGGCGCCTTGCGGTGCCCGGCTCTGCTCCTCGCCTTTGCCGAGCACGTCATGGCCGATGTCGCTCTGGTCGATATGGGCGAGATCGTTGCGGCCGAGGTAGGAGATGGCGAGTTCGCGGAACACATAGTCGATGATCGACGTGGCGTTCTTGATCGCGTCGTTGCCCTGCACGAGCCCGGCAGGCTCGAAACGCACGAAGGTGAAGGCGTCCACGAATTCTTCGAGCGGCACGCCGTACTGAAGACCGACCGAAATGGCGATGGCGAAATTGTTCATGAGCGAGCGGAAGGCGGCGCCTTCCTTGTGCATGTCGATGAAGATTTCGCCGAGCCGCCCGTCCTGGTATTCGCCGGTGCGCAGATAGACCTTGTGGCCGCCCACGACGGCCTTCTGCGTATAGCCCTTGCGCCGGTCGGGCAGGCGCTCGCGGTCGCGGATGCGCTCGATCTTCTCGACGATGCGCTCGACGATCTTTTCGGCGACCGCCGTGGCGCGCGCCGGCACGTTCGCGGCGACGAGCGCTTCGACCGCTTCTTCCTCTTCGTCCTCGTCGGCGATGAGCTGGCTGTTCAGCGGCTGCGAGAGTTTCGAGCCGTCGCGATAGAGCGCGTTGGCCTTCAGGCCGAGCCGCCAGGAAAGCATATAGGCTTCCTTGCAGTCTTCGACGCTGGCGTCGTTCGGCATGTTGATGGTCTTCGAGATCGCCCCGGAAATGAACGGCTGCGCCGCGGCCATCATGCGGATGTGGCTCTCGACGGAGAGGTAACGCTTGCCGGTACGCCCGCACGGATTGGCGCAGTCGAACACCGGATAATGTTCGGGCCTCAGATGCGGCGCGCCCTCGACCGTCATGGCGCCGCAGACATGGATGTTGGCGGCTTCGATGTCGCCCTTCGAGAAGCCGAGGAAGGCAAGCAGATCGAAAGCCGGATCGTCGAGCTTTTCTTCCGGAACTTTCAGCGCGTTGACGAGAAAGTCGGCACCCAGCGTCCATTTGTTGAACACGAACTTGATGTCGAAGGCGGAAGCCAGCGTTTTCTCGAGCTCGTCGAGCTTCGCGTCGGTGAACCCTTTGGCGCGCAGGCTCGAGGGATTGATGGCAGGGGCCTGGCGCAGCGAAGCATGTCCCACCGCGTAGGCTTCGATCTCGGCGATCTCCAATTCGCGGTAGCCGAGCGCGCGCAAACCTTCCGGCACGGCGCGGTTGATGATCTTGAAATAGCCGCCGCCGGCGAGTTTCTTGAATTTGACGAGCGCGAAATCCGGCTCGATGCCGGTGGTGTCGCAATCCATCACCAATCCGATCGTGCCAGTCGGCGCGACGACGCTCACCTGGGCATTGCGATAACCGTGCGCTTCGCCGAGCGACGCCGCTTTGTCCCAGGCAGCCATCGCATGGTCACCGAGGGCGGCGTCGGGCAGCGCCGCGTGGTCGAGCGGCACGGGGAGGGTGGCGAGCTTCTCGTAGCCCGCGGCCTCGCCGCGCGCCGCGCGCCGATGGTTGCGCATCACGCGCAGCATCGCCTCTCTGTTGTCGGCGAACTCCGTGAAGGCGCCGAGTTCGCGCGCCATTTCCGCCGAGGTCGCGTATGCGACGCCGGTCATGATCGCCGAAAGCGCCCCGCAGATGGCGCGGCCCTCCTCGGAGTCGTAGGCGATCCCCGACGACATCAAGAGGCCGCCGACATTGGCGTAGCCGAGGCCGAGCGTGCGGTAGTCGTAGGAGAGACGGGCGATCTCCTTCGACGGGAATTGCGCCATCAGGACGGAGATTTCGAGCACGATCGTCCAGAGCCGGACGGCATGTTCATAGGCCTCGATGTCGAAGACCTTGGTTTGCGGATCGCGAAACGGCAGCAGGTTCAGCGAGGCGAGATTGCAGGCCGTGTCGTCGAGAAACATATATTCCGAGCACGGATTGGAGGCGACGATCGGGCCAGCCGCGGGGCAGGTGTGCCAATCGTTGATGGTGGTGTGAAATTGAAGACCAGGGTCGGCCGAGGCCCAGGCGGCATAGCCGATCTTCTCCCAAAGATCGCGCGCCTTCATGATCTTATGCGCCTTGCCGTCGAGCCGGCAAGTCAACGTCCAGTCGCCATCTTCCTCGACGGCGCGCAAAAAGCCGTCGGTGACGCGCACCGAATTGTTGGAGTTCTGGCCGGAGACGGTGAGATAGGCGTCCGAATCCCAATCGGTCGAGAACGTATCGAAGGCGATGTCTTTATAGCCCTGGCGCGCGAACTGGATGATCTTCTTGATCATGCCGTCGGGTACCGAGGCGCGGCGGGCGAGCTTGATCTCCTTCTTCAAGGCAGGATTCATTTCCGGATTGAAGCAATCGTCGCCCGGGCCTTCGCAATTGACGCAGGCGCGGAGAATCGCCTTGAGCGCCTTCTTGACGATCTTCGAGCCCGCAACGAGCGCTGCGACCTTCTCTTCTTCCTTCACCTTCCAATCGATAAAGGCCTCGATATCGGGGTGATCGACGTCGACCACGACCATTTTTGCGGCGCGGCGCGTGGTTCCCCCCGATTTGATGGCGCCCGCGGCGCGGTCGCCGATCTTCAGGAAAGACATCAAGCCGGAGGACTTGCCGCCCCCCGAAAGCGCCTCGTTCTCGCCGCGCAGCTTCGAAAAGTTGGAGCCGGTGCCGGACCCATATTTGAAGAGCCGCGCCTCGCGCACCCAGAGGTCCATGATGCCGCCTTCGTTGACGAGATCGTCGGCGACCGACTGGATGAAACAGGCATGCGGCTGCGGGTGCTCATAGGCCGATTTCGATTTGACGAGCTTGCCCGATTCGAAATCGACGTAGAAATGGCCCTGGCTCGGGCCGTTGATCCCATAGGCCCAATAGAGGCCGGTGTTGAACCACTGCGGCGAGTTGGGCGCGGCGATCTGCTTGGCCAGCATGAAGCGCAATTCGTCATAGAACGCGCGGGCGTCCTCGACCGAGCCGAAATATTTGCCCTTCCAGCCCCAATAGGTCCAAGCCCCGGCCAGCCGGTCGAAGACCTGGCGGGCGGATTTTTCGGAGCCGAATCGCTCGGCCTTCGGCAATTCTTCTAACGCGGCATCGTCCGCCACGCGGCGCCAGAGAAATTCCGGAACGCCGGGCTCCTCGACGGGCTTCAGCCGCGTCGGCACCCCCGCCTTGCGAAAATATTTTTGGGCGAGCACATCGGCCGCGACCTGGCTCCATTGGGCGGGCACTTCGATCCCGTCGAGGGCGAATACGGTCGAGCCATCCGGATTGCGAATCTCGCTGCGTGTCGTGCGGAATTCGATCGCGTCGTAAGGCGAAGTATCTGCCGTCGTAGTGCGCCGCTCGATCCGCATGATTCTGGTCCTGAGCTGTCCCCGAGAGAGGAAGCGAGCCTAACGCGCGGAAAGATCGCGCGTCAAGGATTAGTGGTTTACCTCGGTCTCAACACAAAATATTGTGGAAACTGTTAAAATTCCAGAACTCTCCAGCCGAGATTGTTAGCCGCAGGAGGCAGCCGCGCAAGCCCGAGCCGGGCACCCCTCCCGAGTCTTGCGCTATATCCCCAGACCGCCCAATTGAGGCCTTGCATCCGGCGCCGAAATGAACCCTTGAGCTTAAGTCGGGGCCGCGATTCTGGACAAGGCGGCGGCCGGCCAGCATAGTACCGGAACCCTCGCGGCGGTGAATTCGATGCGCTGGTTTCTCCAACTCTTTACCTGGTGGCACGGGGCGACGCTCAACACCCTGTTCTACACTTGGCGGAAGGGCGAGTTGGTCGGCCTCGACCAATTCGGCAACCGCTATTACCGCACCCGCGGCGGCGCCAAGGACCCGGCGCTGGGTTTCGAGCGCCGCTGGGTTATCTATGCGGGGTACGCGGAAGGCTCCATGACACCGCCCGGCTGGTACGGCTGGCTGCATCACGTGGTCGATGTCGCCCCGCCCGAGGAAAGCTACGCCGCGCGCGACTGGCAGGCGCCGTATGTTCCCAATTTGACGGGTACGCCGCAGGCTTGGCGGCCGCCTGGCTCGAGCTTGGTGGCAGGCACGCGCCCGCCCGCCACCGGCGACTACGAGGCCTGGACGCCAGAGAGCTAGCTCCCGCCTTGCGGGTGAGGTGCCCCCAGGTCCTCGGCCACGGCGCGGTCGCCTACCAGCTTGATCCGCCCACTCGCTACGTCCGCCAGTGCCATCGGATACAGGCGATGCTCCTCGGCGAGCACGCGGCGGGCGAGCGTCTCGAGCCTATCCGAATCGAGAACGGCTATTGCAGTTTGGGCGATGATCGGCCCTTCATCCATGCCGGGAACGACGAAATGGACGGTGCAGCCGTGGATCTTTGCGCCGTCGGCCAGGGCCCGCTCGTGCGTATGCAGGCCGCGATAGGCGGGTAGCAAAGCGGGATGAACGTTGATCATCCGGCCTTGCCAGAGCCGCACGAACGACGGCGTCAAAAGCCGCAGAAAACCGGCGAGGCAAACGAGTTCGACGCGGTGCAATTCGAGCAGGACTTGAAGACTTGCCTCGAAACTCTCGCGGCCGGCGTGGATCTTGTGATCGACCGCGCCTGTTGCGATCCCAAGTTCCTTAGCAACGGCGAGGCCAGCGGCTTCGGGACGATTGGAGAGGACCAAGACAATTTCGGCGGGATAGGCAGGGTCGGACGCCGCTTCGATGAGACTGCGCATATTGGAGCCGCGGCCCGAAATCAAAATCGCGGTACGCTTGCGTGTCACAGCGCCAGCCGGCCGGAATAGGTAACGCGCGCTCCCGCGGCCTTGTCGACCACTTCGCCCAGCAGGATCGGCTCTTCGCCCGCGGCGCGCAGATCGGCTTCAACGGTGGCGACCTTGGCCGGCACGACGATCAACGTCATGCCGATCCCGCAGTTGAAGGTTCGCAGCATCTCGGATTCGGCGACGGAGCCGGAAAGCCACGCAAAGACCGGCGGGACGGGAATGGCCGAAAGATCGAGGCGCACACCGAGACCTTGCGGCAGGACGCGCGGCAGATTGTCGGCAAATCCGCCGCCGGTGATATGCGCCAAGCCTTTCACCGCGTCGCTTGCGTTGAGGATAGGCAAGAGCGTGCGCACATAGATGCGGGTCGGCGCGAGCAGGGCGGTTGCCAGCGTTGTCTGCGGCGCAAACGGGGCTGGATCGGAGAGCTTGAGCCCGGTTTCGGCGACGATCCGGCGCACCAGCGAGAAGCCGTTGGAATGAAGACCGGAGGAGCGAAGTCCGAGGACGATGTCGCCGGCGGCGATGTCGCCTTTCGGCAGCAGCTTGCCGCGTTCGACGGCGCCGACCGCGAAGCCCGCAAGGTCGTAATCGGCGCCCGCGTAGAGATCCGGCATTTCGGCGGTCTCGCCGCCGATCAATGCGGCGCCGGCTTCGATACAGCCTTGCGCGATGCCCGCGACGATACTTGCGCCGATTTCCGGCTCGAGCTTGCCCGTCGCATAATAATCGAGAAAGAACAAAGGCTCGGCGCCTTGCACGACAAGGTCGTTGACGCACATCGCGACAAGATCGATGCCGATCGTCGCGTGCATGCCGCTCGCCACGGCGAGCTTCAGCTTCGAACCGACGCCATCCGTGGCGGCAACCAGGATCGGATCTTTGAACCCCGCGGCCCGGAGATCGAAGAGGCCGCCGAAGCCGCCGATCTCGCCGTCCGCGCCGCGCCTCCGCGTCGCCCGGGCGAGCGGTTTGATCTTCTCGACCAAAGCATTGCCGGCATCGATGTCGACGCCAGCCTCGGCATAGGTGAGACTTTTCGCCATTTCCGCCCTCAACTCGAAGGCCACGCCTAGCCTCTCATGTCGCGCAAGGCAAGCGTCGCAAACGCCATGCGATTCAGGAATTAGCCGAATTGACGCTATGCTTGCGCAACGCTGTCTTTTCAAGGAACTCATGTCCGTTTACGCCAGTCTGCCCAATCTCATTACGCTTGCCCGGCTAGGGCTCGTGCCGGTCGTGATCGCCATGATTTCGGCGGAGCGCTGGCCAGAAGCCTGCGTGCTTTTTATCCTCGCCGGCATTTCCGACGCCGTCGACGGCTGGCTTGCCAAAAGCTTCAACCTGCGCACCGAACTGGGCGCCTATCTTGATCCGTTGGCCGACAAGGCATTGCTCGTTTCGATTTACGTGGCCCTGGCGGTAGGAGGCGCGCTGCCGAGCACGCTGGCGATTGTCGTCGTGGCGCGCGATGTGATGATCATCGGCGCTTTCATGGTCTCTTGGTTCATGGACAAGCGTATTAAGATCCGGCCGCTGCTAATCTCGAAGATCAATACGGTGGTGCAGATCGCTTTCGCGGCGGCGGTGCTCGGCGCCAAGGCCTTTCACTTCGCGCTCCTGCCGAGGTTCGATCTCGCCGTCTATGGGGTGGCGGCATTGACGCTCGCGTCGCTGGCGGCCTATTTGGCAAGCTGGTCGCGGCACATGAGCCTCTGATGCAGCTGGCCGCCGGAGGCGGGCATGTCGATGCGTATTGAGTGGCAAATTGGCTTTTGGATCGGCGCGCTCGCCCTCTTTATCCTCTTCTTGTGGATCTTCAGCGGCGTTCTTTTGCCGTTCGCGGCGGCTTTCGTAATCGCCTATTTGCTGGATCCCTTCGCCGACCGTCTGCAGCGCGTCGGTTTGAACCGGCTCGCGGCAACGCTTGTGATTCTTGCCGCCTGCGTGACCATCGTCGCGTTAATTCTGACGTTGATCGTACCGGTGCTGAGCCATCAGTTTGCGGAGTTCATCCACGCGCTACCGGATCTGCTCAACAAGCTGCAGGGCCTAATCATCGCGGCCGGTGGGCGAGTTGCGAAAGAGTACGGCGGCCCGCTGCTGCAGCGGTTTGGGCTGCCGACGAACGGACCCGATGTCCGCGCCAGTGTCGGCGACCTTGCGGCCACGGCCGCGACATGGATCGCCGCTTTTATGAACTCGCTCGTGGCGCGCGGCTTTGCCCTCATCAGTCTCGTCTCGCTGATCGTCGTGACGCCGGTCGTCGCCTTCTACATGCTGCTCGATTACCACGCGATGATCGCCGCGGTCGACAATCTCGTTCCGCCGCGGCACCGTCCGGTGGTGCGCCAGATTGCCAGCCAAATCGATGCGGCGATGGCGGGATTTTTGCGCGGCCAGTCGCTTGTTTGTTTGTTCCTCGGCGTTTGGTATGGCGTGGGCCTCTCGCTCATCGGACTGAATTTCGGACTGTTGATCGGCATCACCGCCGGGTTCCTGAGCTTTATTCCCTATGTCGGTTCGTTTACCGCGCTGGTCGTGGCGGCGATCGTTGCCATCGTGCAGGGCTGGCCGAATTGGTATCTGCTCGCCATGACGCTGATCGTCGTCATCGTCGGGCAGCTTCTCGAAGCCAATATTCTTTCCCCGAAACTGGTCGGCGACCGAGTTGGGCTGCATCCCGTCTGGCTGATTTTCGCCTTGCTCGCCTTCGGAAGTGTGTTCGGCTTCACAGGCCTCATCATCGCGGTACCGGTGGCCGCGGCGACCGGCGTCATCCTGCGCTTTGCAACCGCAACCTATAGGGCGAGCGATCTTTATAGCAGCCTGCCGGGGCTGCGTGCCTCGATGGAGACAAATATCCTTGCGAAAACGGACCCAGAGAACACCACTGAAGACCGATAGATGTGCGCCGACATACCGCCAGGACCGGCCAATGGCTGGCGTCAGCTCAGCCTCGATCTGACGCTGAACCCGCATTTCCAGCGCGAGGATTTCCTCGTCTCGGAAGCGAATGTGACCGCGTTGCGTATGATCGAGGCGTGGCCTTCCTGGCCGGACGATGTGCTGCTTCTCACCGGGCCGCCGGGGGCAGGAAAAAGCCATCTCGCAGCGATCTGGTCGGCGCGCTCCGGCGCAGACATTTCCTTCGGCCGCATGCTCGAGGGGGCGGATCTTGCCGCTCTCGCCGGCAAGCCGGCACTGGTCATCGAAGCCGCCGATGAAATTGGCGCCGCCGAAGCACCTTTGTTCCATCTGCTCAATCTCGCCCGGCAGCAAAAGACGAGCCTGTTACTCACCGCGCGGCGCAAACCGGATCTTTGGGGTCTTGCAACCGCCGATCTTCTTTCGCGGCTGCGGCTTGCGCCGTTGCTCGAACTCGGCGCTCCCGACGACGACTTGCTTCGCGCCGTGCTCGAAAAGCTGTTTCGCGACCGCCAGCTCGCCGTCGACGCGGCGACGGTGGATTTCATCGCGTTGCGGATCGACCGCTCGCTCGACGCGGCCCGTTATTTTGTCGATCTTCTCGACCGCGCCGCTTTGGCCCGCGGCGCGCCTGTCACCCGAGCCTTGGTGCGCGAGCTTTTGCAGGAGTTCGGCGGCGACGAATAGGAGCCGAGAACCGGGAAAATTTCACCTCGCGCCGAGGTTGACCGGGTTGTGCGACCTGCATAAACGCATGGTCGAGGAGTTGCCGCCGTGTTGCGAACTTTGTTGCTTGCCGTCAGCTTCGCCGGCCTGGCGGCTGGCCAAACGCTTGCGCAGACCAACCCCTCGGCGAAGCCACCGCAATCTCAGCCGGTGGGTTCGGAGCCGGAGACGACGACGGCAACCTACGGCGTATGGACCTTGCGCTGTACGCACCGGCAAGCAGGCGGCGCGTCGCTGCGTTTTTGCGAAGTAGAGCAGGGCGTCGTGCCGGAAGGCCAGCAAAATCCCATCGCGCAGATTGGTGTCGGCCGTTTGTCGCCCAAAGACGAGATGCGCCTGACCGTCGTGCTCCCCACCAACATTACCTTCAGTTACGCGCCTAAGGTAACGGCGCAAGACAAAGATCCAGGCGTCGAACTGACATGGGAACGCTGCGTGCCGGGCGGCTGCATCGCCGACGCCGTATTGAAGGATGACGTCTTGCGCACCTGGCATGCGATCGCCGCCGACACGGGCCGCGTGCTCTTCACCAACGCCGCCGGGCGGAACATCGCGATCGAATTTTCCTTCCGCGGTTTTGGACAGGCGATGGACGCCTTCGCCAAAGAGCGCTCATAAGCGCCCGTCCGCGGTAGTCCTTTCGCGACCCATCCGTTGAGACGGCGCGCTTGCGCATCCCTCGGTCTGCGCGACCAGCCGCCGCGCCGATTGACTGGCCCACGCCAGGTTTTAACGCGTTCAATCGCGCGCGCCTACAATGCCGACGAGTCGGGCGAGGAACTTGCTGCATCCCATACGGCCCTTTATTAGCGCCGCTCGAATTGGTGCAGAAAAGTAGAAAATGTGCTCAGCTATGAGTAACCAAGACGGCTGGTTGCGAGATCATGCCATTTCAGCGCGTCCCAAGAAGTCAAAAAGATTCCGCGTATTCGTTCTTCAAGAGGAAAGTTATGCCGCTCTATTTTGCCTACGGATCGAATATGGATCGGCAAGCCATGCAGCTTCGCTGCCCGGGTTCGCGCCCGCTCGGCTTGGCCCGGTTGGCGCGCCACAGGTTCTTCATCATGGGATCGGGTTATGCGTCGGTGAAATGCGATCCGCGCACCGACGTCCATGGCGTGCTTTACGAACTTGCCCTTTCCGACGTTCCCGCTCTCGATCGCTACGAGGATATCGGTCGCGGGCTCTATCGCAAAGTGATGCAGCCGGTCTTGCGCGCGGCGGGCGCGCCGGTGCGCGCGCTCGTCTACATCGGCAGTAGCGCGGTTGAAGGAACGCCGGCTCCCGCCTATCTCAACGCTATCCTCGCTGCCGCCCGGGATTGGTTGTTGCCCGCCGCTTATCTCTCCTATCTCGCATCGTTCGGCGAGAGTGCGGCACCCCAAGCACCGCGGCGAGCCGTCCAGGGAAAGGGCATTTGAGTTTGCAGGCCGCGCCGGATCACGTCGAGGAGAATGTCACGATCGCCCGCGATGTCGCGACGCTGCGAGCGATCGTCGTGGCGTGGCGCGCGGCGGGCGAGCGCATCGCGCTCGTACCGACAATGGGCGCGCTGCATGCCGGGCATCTCTCGCTCGTCGATGCAGCAAAGCAGCGCGCCGGCCGCACGATTCTGTCGATCTTCGTCAATCCGACGCAGTTTGCGCCGGGCGAGGATTTTACTGCCTATCCGCGCGCGTTCGCACGCGATGTCGCGGCATTCGCCGCCGCGGGCGGCGATCTCGTCTTCGCCCCCGAGGTTGAAACCATATATCCGGCCGACTTCGCCACGACCGTTTTGGTCGGGGGCCCCGCCAAGGCCGGGCTCGAGGATAAGTTTCGCCCCGATCATTTCGCCGGGGTTGCGACAGTCGTGGCAAAGCTCTTCCAGCAATGCCGGCCGGATCTCGCCGTCTTCGGCGAGAAGGATTATCAGCAGCTGAAGGTCATCGCCCGGATGGTGCGCGATCTCGATCTCGGCGTCGAGATCGTTGCCGCGCCGACGCTGCGCGCCAAAGATGGCCTCGCTCTTTCCTCGCGCAACGAGTATCTCTCGCCCGAAGAGCGCGCCCGGGCGCCGCTCCTCTACGCGGCGCTTCTGCGCTGTCGTGAGGCGCTGCGGAATGGGAGCGCCCTCGAAACCACGCTCGCCACGGCGCGCGGCACGCTCGCTACCGCGGGCTTTGCCGTCGAATACCTGGAAGCCAGGCACGCCGAAACACTCGCCCCCGTGGTGGAGGGCGAGGCTCCAGTTCGGCTCCTTGCCGCTGCGCAGCTCGGCGCAACGCGGCTCATCGACAACATCGCGGTGTAAAGGGCCGGCCGGCTCAGGTTGCGCGATGTCTGCGACCGATATAGCAACCCGGCAATCGATAGGGAGGAAGAGATGCGGATCGGCGTCGATCTCGGCGGCACGAAAATCGAGGCGATCGCGCTCACCGAGAACGGCAGCATCGCGGCGCGGCGGCGGCAGCCGACGCCATGCGGCGACTATGGCGCGATCCTGAAAGCGATCGGCGATCTCATCCTGGATCTCGAAACCGAAGTCGGCGAGAAGGGCTCGATCGGCGTCGCTATGCCGGGCTCGCTATCGCCGAAGACCGGGCTGATGCGCAACGCCAATACGGTGGTGCTCAACGGCAAGCCTTTCGACCGCGATCTCGAAAAATTCTTGTGCCGCCCGATCCGTATGGAGAACGACGCCAACTGTCTGGCATTGTCCGAGGCGATCGACGGCGCCGCGGCGGGTGAGCGTTGCGTCTTCGGCGTCATCCTCGGCACGGGCGTCGGCGGCGGACTGGTCGTCGATTGCAAGCTCGTCTCCGGCCACAACAAGATTGCCGGCGAATGGGGCCATAATCCGATGCCGTTGAACGTGACGGAACGGCAGAGCCCGCCGCGACCGTGTTTCTGCGGCAAGACGGATTGCGTCGAGACGTGGCTTTCCGGCGGCGCGCTCGCAGCCGAACATCGGCGGCGCACCGGGGAGAGCGTTACTGCAGAGACGATCGCCGAAGCGGCGCGGCGCGGCGAAACGGAGGCCTCCCGTTCGCTAGAAATTTACGCCGACCGGCTGGCGCGCGCCTTGGCGCTTGTCGCCAATATCGTCGATCCCGACGCAATCGTGTTCGGCGGCGGCGTTTCGAATATCATCCAGCTTTACGAGATCCTGCCGCCGTTGCTCGGTCGCTACGCATTCTCCGACGTCGTGACGACGCGCGTTTTAAAGGCGATGCACGGCGATTCCAGCGGCGTGCGCGGCGCCGCCTGGCTGTGGCCGGAAGAGAAAACTACGTGAACGCCGGACATCGCGCGTCCTAGCGGCCGCCTGCTTCCGCAAACCGAGCCGAACGGATAGGCTCAACGCAAAGCGAGCGCCGGATGGTCACGACAATTCAAACGATGGTCTTGCTGCTGATTGTCATCGCCGCGGTGGCCGTTATCGCGCGTCGCCTGACGATTCCGCCTGCTATTCTCCTGGTGATCACTGGCGTGATCCTCGCGCTCATCCCCGGCCTGCCGGAAATCGAGCTTGAGCCGAAAATCGTCTTGTTGCTCGTCTTGCCGCCGGTCATCTACGCGTCGGCCGTGGCGATGAGCTGGCGCGAGTTCCGCTTCAATCTGCGTCCCATTTCGCTGCTGGCTATCGGCTGCGTCATTTTTACGACGGTCGCGGTCGCGGCGGCGGTGCATTGGCTCGTGGGTTTCTCCTGGGGCGCCGGCTTCGTGCTGGGCGCGATCGTCTCGCCGCCGGACGCGGTGGCGCCGCTCTCCATCGCCCGCCGTATGCGGCTTCCGAGTCGCATCCTCATCATTCTCGAAGGCGAAGGGCTGGTGAACGACGCGACGGCGCTCATCCTCTATCGTTTCGCGGTCGCGGCGGTCGGCGCCGGTGTATTTTCTCTGAGCCACGCCACCGCAACGTTCGCGGCGATCGTCGTCGGCGAACTCGTCTGGGGAATCGGCGTCGGCTGGCTGATGCTGCGCCTGCGCCGCTGGGTCCGCGATCCGCGTATCGAGATCCTGCTTTCGGTGCTCACCCCCTACATCGCCTATTGGGCGCCCCAACAATTGGGAGGTTCGGGCGTCCTCGCCACGGTGACGGCGGGGCTCTACATCAGTTGGAACGGCCTGCGGCTTATCAGCGCCGCAACGCGTTTGCAGGGCATCTTCTTCTGGGATTTTCTGATTTATCTGATCGAGGGCTTGGTGTTCCTCATCACCGGCCTGCAAGCGCGTAGGCTCAGCATCGGCGCCTATTCGATCACCGAACTTGTTCTCTCCGTCGCCGTCGTAAGCGCCGTCGTGATCGTGACCCGCTTCATCTGGATGTATCCGGCGACCTACATACCGCGCTTGATTCCCGCCATTGCCCGCAAGGATCCGGCGCCGCCCTGGCAGTGGCCGTTCGTGCTCGCCTCCACCGGCGTGCGCGGCATCGTTTCGCTCGCCGCGGCGCTTGCCATTCCGTTTACGACGCAAAGCGGCGCGCCGTTCCCCTTCCGCGATCTGATTTTGTTCCTCACGTTCAGCGTGATCCTCATCACGCTCGTCGGGCAGGGGCTGCTGCTGCCCTTCATCATCCGCGCGCTCGGATTGGAAAATGCCGGGCCGCTCGAACGCACCGCCAACCGGGCCGAGGAATTCAGCGCCAGGCGCGAGGCGATCGAAGCGGCCCTCGAGCAACTTGAACAGATCGCCGCGGAGAGCAACCTGCCGCCCGAGGTTGTCGACCCGATCCGCGCCTACCAGCAGGAACGCAAGAAGCGCGTCATACACCGGAGCGATGGCGACGGCGGCCACACTAAGCTCATCGAGCTTCGCGACGACCTCGAAATTCGGCTCATCGCCGCCGAGCGCAAGCGGATCAACGACCTTTACCGCGCCGGCAAGTTGAAGGACGAAGGGAGGCGCCGGATCGAGCGCGAACTCGATCTGCGCGAGGCGCACCTTGCCAATGTGCGGGCCGACGAATGAAGGCGCGCTATTGTTCGGCGGCTTGGGCCAGCAGTTTGTCGTATTCCGCCCGGACGACCGGCGCGCCATAGATGCGCTCCAGCCGGCGCACCGCGAAATGGCCTAGCGCGATCGTCTGGAAATGATCGATGAAGGCGTAGTTCACAGCGCCGCCGCCCGCCGCACCGATCAACGGTACGGCCTGCACCGCGGCTTTTTGCGACACGACAACGCCGAACCGCGTCGCGATCTGCGAAACCAGCCGCAGGAGCACGGGGGCGCCTTCCTCGGCAAAGCCGCGCTCGACGACAAAACGTGCCGCTTCGGTCACGGACTTGGCGAGGATGCTGCGCACTGCGAAATAGCCGCTGCCGCTTTCCAGAGTTTGTGTGTTCTGCCGGGCCGTCCCTAGGGCGAAGACTTGAAGGCAGGCGAAAGCCGTCTCTGGGGCGGCCAGATCCTCACCCTCGGCCTGCGCGATCGCGGCGATCGCCCGTAACATGATCACGGTCGAGAAGGGCAACTCGACCGGCAGGCTGGCGAGCCCGAATGCGCCGCCGACGGCGCCCGAAAGCGTCGCCACCGCCTTGTGCAGAAGACGCCGCTCGCCAGTGGAGCGCGGCCCAAGCGTGCTGAGCGCCGCCTCCAGCGCCGCTTTGATCGCCGCTTGCGTCGCGCGATCGACGACCTCGCTGATCTCGGTCGGCAGCAGTTTGCCGACTCGGCCGATCTGCTTGTCGAGCGCCTGCGACAAGCGCGCCGCGAAGCTTACATGCTCCAGCCGGAAGACCGCATCGCGCAACACCGCAGCGTCTTCGGGCGTGAGCCCGGAACCGTTATCCTCGTTCACGTCCGTAGATATACGAAATAAACTCATATGGTTACACTCTTCAATTCAAATAACGGTTGAAGATTCTATGCCGCCGGTCAGGGCGCAACTGGGAAACTTCGAGCCGCCCGCAAGGCGTTGGGGCTGCACGGCATCAAATATAGGCGAAAGCCGTCCCGATCACACCGGCAATGCCGAGCATCAGCGCCGCGTTCCAGGGCCAACGTGTGCCCCGCCGGATGATGGCGATTGTGGCGATCGCGATCGAAATATGCAGCAGCGTGACGGAGACCGTGAGCACCTCGTGGCGATGTTCGTGGTGCTCGCTCTCCTCGAGCTTGGCGTCGCGTTGCGCTTCGAGCGCGTTACCCAGGGTTTGCAGCTTCTGTTGGTCGTCGCCATTGCGTTTGGCCTGCTGTTGGAACGCCTCGGCGTTGGCGCCGCCCGCCGCCGCGGCGATCTCATAGAGGTTCTTCTTGAGGCTTTTTGCTTGATAGAAATTCCAAGTGTCGGTCGCTTTGTCCTGCAAGAGGACTGCGCCGCTCTTGGAGTCGATCGTCGCCGCGGTTTCGATGGTCTCGAGGCTGCCGACCCCCGCCGCGATCACGGCGAGAATGGCGATGGTGATCGCCACAATGGCGAGAAACGGGTCGCCGGCGGCGTGTTCGGCATGCTCGGCGTGTTCGAAGTCTTCGGTCGGCGCCTCGTCGGCCATGGACGGCTCCCAAGTTGAGCAAACCGCGTCCTTTTCGCATCTTGACCTTTGCCGCGCAATTGCGATCAGGAATCGGCTCGCCATTCGACAGGGCCGGGTACGCATCCTATAAGCGCTGCGCATCGTCCCGACGCAATCCGACGGAAAGATATGCGCGCTTCGCCAAGTGCCGAACCTGACTTCGTCGAACTGCGTCGGACGATGGTCGATTGCCAAATCCGTACGTTTGGCGTCACCGACCGTGCGGTCATCGCGCGATTCCTCGAAGTGCCGCGCGAAAACTTCGTGCCCGCCGAACAGAAGGCGCTCGCCTATTCGGATCTTTCGCTGACGATCGCAAACGCTGCGCCGGGTGGAGAATCGCGCCGTTTGCTTGCGCCGATGGTTCTGGCACGGCTCCTTCAGGACGCCGATGTGAAAAAGCAGGATAAGGTCCTCGATGTCGCGCCTGGTACGGGCTATTCGACCGCGATTCTCGCCGGGCTCGTCGAGGAAATCGCCGCGCTTGAGGCCGACGCCAAACTGCAGACCCTGGTTAAGTCCAATCTCGCCGCCGTCGGCTTCGACAACGTGCCGGCGATTGCGGGCCCGTTGCCCGACGGCGTCGCCGAACGAGCACCGTTTGATCTCATCTTCGTGAACGGCGCGACCGAAGGTCATCTCGATCGCCTGTTCGGCCAATTGCGCGAAGGCGGCCGGCTCATCACGCTTTCGCGAGCGGCGAACGATCCTGATCGTTTCGCCTGTCACGCCATCCGCTTTGAGAAAATTGCGGGGCAGATCAGCTCCCGCATCTTGTTTGACGCGGCGGTGCCGCTCTTGAGCGCGTTCCGCGAAGCGCCGCATTTCGTCTTTTGACGGCGGCTTATCCACAAGCAACGGTTGGATAAAAGCCTCGCGGATCTGTCGCATTTTTGCGGCACTTACTTGAATTCGCGCCTGGACGGATTGGCGCTTGCCGCACAACGGGATTATGAACAGGATATCGGCCGGGCGGGGTGGCCGGCGGCGTCCCAACGGTTGCGGAGCTGGCGGAAAAGATCCGTTTTGCGGCGCCTTGCCAGGCCTTTGGTGTGTTTGGGAGCTTCGAGGTTTGTCCACCAGTCGGGTTCGGGTCGGCGCTTGTTTTGTGAGCCGCCGCAAGGCTGTGCTCTTTCGCTGCGCGCTGACGGCGTTTAGCGCGCTCGGCGGATTCGCGTGGGTTGCGCCGGCCGGTGCGGAATCGATGTCGAGCGCGCTCGCCCGCGCCTATCAAGCCAATCCCGATCTCAATCAGCAGCGCGCCGGGGTGCGCGCCCAGGACGAAAATATTCCGCGCGCCACCGCCGCCTATCGGCCGACGGTCGCCGCCACCGCGCAATATGGTTTCAGCCATCTCAACGAAATCGGCGGCGCCGCACTTGCCGGCGCCGGTGCCGTCTCCGGTGCCGGCTCGGCAAACCAGCAGTTCGAATACAACACCGAGCCGGCGACGCTCGGCCTGTCGGTGACCGAGACCATTTTCAACGGCAATCGCAACTATAACGGCGTCAGGCAGGCCGAAAGCAATGTGCTCGGCGCCCGCGAGACCCTGCGCAACACGGAGCAGAGTGTTCTCCAGGACGGCGCCACGGCGTACATGAATGTGCTGCGCGATACCGCAATTCTCGATTTGCGCAAGAACAACATCACCGTTCTACAAGAACAATTGCGCCAGACGCGGGACCGTTTCAACGTCGGCGAAGTCACCCGCACCGACGTCGCGCAGGCGGCTTCGAGCCTCGCCTCGGCGCGTGCCGATTATTTCACCGCCCAGGCGAATCTCGAGACGAGCATCGCCCAATACCACCAGGTGATCGGCGTCGATCCGACCCGGCTCGAGCCGGCCCGCTCCGTCGAGGGTCTGTTGCCGCACACGCTGCAGGAAGCGATCAACGTCTCACTCGAGGAACACCCGAGCATCGTCGCCGCGCTGCATGCGGTCGATGCCGCCGCTCTTCAGGTGAAGCTCGTCGAAGGCGAACTATATCCGACGGTCTCGGTGGTCGGCTCGATTTCGCAGAACTACAATTACGAGGGCTATCCCGGGCTGCGAGTCTTGAACGGAACGGTGATGGGCCAACTCTCGGTGCCGATCTATACCGGCGGCGAAGTCGACGCGCGCGCCCGACAGGCGAAGGAACTGCTTTCGCAAGCGGAACTGCAGGCCGACCTGCAGCGCGAGGCGGTCCGCGCCAATGTCGTTTCGGATTGGGGATTGCTCGATACCGCCAAGGCGGTGATCAAATCCGACGAGGCGGCGGTGAAGGCGGCGGAGATCGCGCTCGAAGGCGTGCGCGAGGAGGCGCGCGTCGGACAGCGCACGACCCTCGATATCCTCAACGCTCAACAGACGCTGCTCAACGCCCGCGTAAGCCTCGTCTCGGCGCAACGCGACCGGGTTGTCGCCTCCTATGCGACGTTGGCCTCGGTCGGCGAGCTTTCCGCGGCCAACATCGATCTCGATGTCCAGCAATATGATCCGACCGTCCACTTCGACCAGGTCAAGGACAAGTGGTTCGGGCTGCGTACGCCCGACGGGCGCTGATCCAGCGTCCGGCGGCGAACCGGCAAGATCATGGAATTGTTGGCGCTTATTAGGCGCCCTGCGCCGTGACCAGGGCGGCGGCGACCTCGAAGCCGGGAGGAATTGGGCCGCCCTATCGGAAACGGAAGGAACCTGCTCTAGTTATGCGTTGTGCGAATCAGCGCGGCCTGCGCAATGCTTGGGAATCACTTCCGGGCGCGGCGCGCCTTGGAGTAGAAAGCGCTACAGGATGAACGCGCCGAACTCCCTTTCCCAGGACCAGCAAGCGATCGAGAGCAAGGCCTCCGAGCCCTCGATGGAGGAAATCCTTGCCTCGATTCGACGCATCATCGCCGACGATCAGGTGGCGATGACGCGGCCGAAGTCGGAGCCGCAGACTTCCCGCGAGTATCCGGCCCCGCCCGAGGCTGTGACCAGGACAGACTGGGATCTGCCTGTCGAGGCGCTGCGCGGCGAAGCGGAGAAGCCCGTCGCTGCATCTCCGCCGGCGCCTCCGGCTCCTCCGGAGCCGCGCGACGAGATGCCCGAGGCGGTGGTGACCGCGCGGCCCGAAACCGACGCAAAACCCGAGATACGCCGTGTGGTCGGACCGGAAGATTTCGCCGCGCTCGCCCGCGAGATCCGGCCGAACCGGCAGCGCGCCGCGCCGGCCAAGCAAGCGGCCGATCCGCTCGTCTCGCCGGCGACCGATGCGGCGGTTTCCGCCTCGTTCAACACGCTGGTCGCCAGCCGTTTTCTTCCCTCGGACGAGCACATCGAGGACATGGTCCGCGACATGCTGCGGCCGATGCTGAAAGCCTGGCTCGACGACAATCTGCCGATCCTGGTCGAGCGGCTGGTGCGCGCCGAAATCGAACGGGTCGCGCGCGGCGGCCGCTGAGTTGGAGCTTGCGCGTGGCAGCGTTGACTCCGCGCTCGCCCTTGGCTTTCTAGGCGGCGATCCGGTACGCCGGAAGCCGCGGTTCTCCTTCATGGACAAGACCTTCGATCCCGCAACGGTGGAACGCCGGATTTCCGCGCTTTGGGAAAAGGCGCAGGCGTTTCGCGCCGGCCGGCCGGAGCGTCGATCGGCGCTGCCGTTCTGCGTCGTCATCCCGCCGCCCAACGTGACCGGGGCGCTGCATATGGGCCACGCGCTCAACAATACGCTGCAAGACATTCTTTGCCGCTTCGAGCGCATGCGCGGCAAGGACGTGCTTTGGCAGCCGGGCACCGATCACGCCGGCATCGCCACGCAGATGGTCGTCGAGCGGCAGTTGGCGGAGCGCGGCAACCAAGGCCGCCTGGAAATGGGCCGCGAGAAATTCCTCGAAGAAGTCTGGAGGTGGAAAGAAGAATTGGGCGGCGCGATCGTCAGCCAGTTGAAGCGGCTTGGCGCCTCCTGCGACTGGTCGCGCGAGCGCTTCACGATGGACGAAGGCCTGTCGCGCGCGGTCGTGAAAGTCTTCGTGCAGCTCTATCGCGAAGGCCTGATCTATAAGGATAAGCGCCTCGTCAACTGGGACCCGAAACTGCAAACGGCCATCTCCGATCTCGAAGTCGTGCAGGTCGAGACCAAAGGGCATCTCTGGTATTTCCGCTATCCGCTCGCCGACAAGACCTTCAACCCGGACGATCCTTCGACCTACATCGTTGTCGCCACGACGCGGCCCGAGACGATGCTCGGCGACACCGCGGTGGCGGTGCATCCGGACGACGAGCGCTACAAACATCTGGTCGGGAAGAAGGTACGCCTGCCGCTCGTCGGGCGGCTCATTCCGATTGTCGCCGATGAATATTCCGACCCCGAGAAGGGCACGGGCGCGGTGAAAATCACGCCGGCGCATGATTTCAACGATTTCGAAGTCTGGCGGCGGCACAAGGACAACGAGCTCAGAGGTGTCGACCCGATCGACATCTTTACCTCGGAGGCAAAGGTAAAATCATCGGGCTTTGATGATTTCACATTTGGCCACCGTGCACCGGACCCTCGAAATCCGAACGTGATTTTTGCGGATCAAGATCTTGGCCGTCCGACCATCGTTTTGATCCCCGAAGGATTACGTGGCGTTGACCGTTTTGAGGCGCGGAAGATTATCGTCGAGATGATGAATGAGAACGGACTTCTAGACAGGATCGAGCCCACGCAACATATGGTGCCGCATGGCGACCGCTCGGGTGCCGTGCTCGAACCGCGCCTTACCGTTCAATGGTATGTAGATGCTAAGATTTTGGCGCAGCCTGCACTCGTCGCCGTGCGCGAGGGCTATACGAAGTTCATCCCCGACAATTGGCAGAAGACTTATTTTCAGTGGCTCGAAAACATCCAGCCCTGGTGCATTTCGCGCCAGCTCTGGTGGGGCCATCAGATCCCGGCGTGGTATGGCCCGGACGGCACGTTTTTTGTCGAGGAAACTGAGGAGGACTCGAGAGAAAGAGCAATCCTATTCTATGAAGAGCAAGGTCAACGGAGCGCGTCCCCGGGGATTTCAGGGAAAGAGTACGCCGATGGCCTAAGGCAGGGACGATATTCGCTCACCCGCGATCCCGACGTCCTCGACACCTGGTTCTCTTCCGCGCTCTGGCCATTCTCGACGCTCGGCTGGCCGGACGAAACGCCGGAGTTGAAGCGCTATTACCCGACGAATTCGCTCGTCACCGGCTTCGACATCATCTTCTTCTGGGTCGCGCGGATGATGATGATGGGGCTTCACTTCATGCGCGATGTGCCGTTTCACGACGTCTATATCCACGCCCTCGTCCGCGACGCGACCGGCGCCAAGATGTCGAAGTCGAAGGGCAACGTCATCGATCCCCTTCATCTGATCGACGAATATGGCGCGGATTCGCTGCGCTTCACGCTCGCCGCCATGGCGGCGCAGGGGCGCGATATCAAGCTCTCGACGCAGCGCGTCGAGGGCTATCGCAACTTCGCGACCAAGCTCTGGAACGCGGCGCGTTTCGCGGAGATCAACGGATGTTTACGCGCCGACGGCTTCGATCCGCGCGATCTTTCGGTCACGCTCAATCGCTGGATCGTCGGCGAGGCGGCTAAGGCGATTGCGGAGGTGACGGAGGCGATTGGCGCCTATCGTTTCAACGACGCGGCGAATGCGGCCTATCGTTTCGTCTGGAACATTTTCTGCGATTGGTACCTCGAACTCGCCAAGACCTTGCTGCAAGGCACGAATGAAGCCGCAAAGCGTGAGACGCAGGCGGCCACCTCCTTCGTCCTCGACGAGATCCTCAAGCTGCTGCATCCGTTCATGCCCTTCATCACCGAGGAACTGTGGAGTATCGAGAGTTTGGGTGGGGCAGGGCGCAAGACATGTCTCGCGCTTGCGCCGTGGCCGACATCCGAGAATTGCGAGGACTTCGCCGCCGAAGCCGAAATCGGTTTCGTCATCGATGTCGTCTCGGAAGTGCGCTCGGTGCGTTCGGAGATGAACGTGCCGGCCGGCGCGCAAATTCCACTGGTCTTCGTCGCCGCGGACTCCGGCACGGTCGCCCGCGCCAAAACCTGGGAAGAAATCATCAAGCGTCTAGCCCGGCTGTCCGAGTTCTCCTTTGCCGCCGAGCCGCCGCCGCACGCCGCGCAGATGGTCGTGCGCGGAACGCTCGCCGCTCTGCCGCTCGAAGGCATCATCGATTTCGCGGCCGAGAAGGACAGGCTGCAAAAGGAGATCGACAAGCTGACGAGCGATGCGAAGAAGATCGAAGCCAAACTCGGCAATGCCGATTTCGTGGCCCGGGCGCCGGAGGAAGTAGTCGAGGAAAACCGCGAACGGTTCGCCGAGATGGAGGCGCGGCGCGGCAAGCTTGCGGCGGCGCTGCGGCGGCTCGGAGGATGACGGATCGTCACTGCGCGAAGCGGTCCGGCGCGGCCGACGCTTCTCGATTGCTTCGCTCCTCGCGATGGCGACACCGGTAGTTGAACGCCGCGTCGTAGAAGCATAGATCTCGGTGAAAGGCTGCCGTGGAGCCGCAGATGGTCAGCGAACAGGAGGTGCTGAGGGTTCTCCAGTCCGTCGCGGGGCCGGACGGCAAGACTCCTTTGCCGGAATCGGGCGCCATCGCCGGGCTGACGATCAAGGACGCGAAGGTTTATCTATCGCTGGCGATTGAGCCGCAGCAGGCGGCTTCGCTCGAACCCATGCGGCTTGCGGCGGAGAGGGCATTGCGCGCGCTGCCTGGCCTCGACACCGCGCTTGTCAGCCTCACGGCGCAGAAACAGAGCGAGACGCGGCTTTCGGCGCAGCGCCGCGTGACGGGCGCGCGCAGCATCGGCATTCCCGGCATCGAGCGGATCATCGCGGTCGCCTCGGGCAAAGGCGGCGTCGGCAAATCGACCACTGCGGTCAATCTCGCCCTGGCGCTTTCCTCACTCGGCTGGCGCATCGGCATTCTCGATTGCGATATTTTCGGGCCTTCGCTGCCGCGCCTCCTCAACTTGAAAACGACGCCGCAGGTCGAAGATCGTCGCATTCAGCCGCTCGCTGCCTATGGCGTTAAAGCGATGTCGATCGGCTTCATGATCGACGAAGAAGAGCCGGTCGTTTGGCGCGGTCCGATGGTGATGGCCGCCGTGCAGCAGATGCTGCGCGATGTCGCGTGGGGCGAGCTCGATTGCCTGGTCGTCGACATGCCGCCCGGCACGGGAGATGCGCAGCTCACGTTGGCGCAGAACGTGGCGCTTGCCGGCGCGGTGATCGTCTCGACCCCGCAGGATCTCGCCCTCGTCGATGCGCGGCGCGGCATCGCGATGTTCAACAAGGTTGACGTGCCGGTGCTCGGGATCGTCGAGAACATGAGTTATTTTCTCTGCCCGCATTGCGGCGGCCGCTCGGATATTTTCGCGCATGGCGGCGCACGCCACGAGGCCGAGCGGCTCGGCGTACCGTTCCTTGGAGAAGTGCCCCTCGCACTCAATATCCGCGCGACGTCCGATGCCGGCACGCCGATCGTCGCGGCCGAGCCCACGAGCCCGCATGCGGCAGCCTATCGCGAAATCGCCGCCAAGGTGCGCGCCGCGCTGGAAAAGGGGCGGATGCGGGAAGCGCCGAAGATTTTGATCGAATAGGCATCCGTCATTGCGAGAGGCGAAGCGACGAAGCAATCCCAGGAATAATTGGATTGCAGCTTTGCTTGCAATGACGAGCTAGCCGCCCGTGACGCTCATGTGGCGTTGCAACGCCGGCCGGGCGCGATCGATGACGAAGTCGTGCCCCTTCGGCTTGCGGGCGATCGCCGCCTTGATCGCCGCCTCGAGAAGATCGTCGTTGGCCGCGGCGCGCAACGGCGCGCGCAGGTCGACCGATGCCTCCTGGCCGAGGCACATATAAAGCGTGCCGGTGCAGGTGACGCGTATGCGGTTGCAGCTCTCGCAAAAATTATGGGTAAGCGGCGTGATGAAGCCGAGCCGGCCGCCAGTTTCTTCGACTTCGACGTAGCGTGCCGGACCGCCCGTCCGGTAGTCGAGATCGCGTAAGCGGAAATGCCGGGCGATATCGGCACGCACCTTGTCGAGCGGCAAATATTGCTCGATGCGTTCGGCGCCCACCGCGCCGAGCGGCATGACCTCGATCAAGGTAAGATCCATGCCGCGTCCGTGCGCCCAGGCGATCATCGGCACGATCTCGGCCTCGTTGACGCCCTTCAGCGCAACCATGTTGATCTTGACGTGAAGTCCGGCCTTTTGCGCGGCGTCGATGCCGGCCATTACTTTATGGAGGTCGCCGCGCCGGGTAATCGCCCGGAATTTGTCGCGTTCGCGCGTATCGAGCGAAACGTTGATCCGCCGCACGCCACACGCCGCGAGTTCTTCGGCGTGCGTTTCAAGCTGCGAGCCGTTGGTGGTCAGAGTCAATTCGTCGAGATCGCCCGAGCCAAGGTGCTGCGACAGCGCCTTGATGAGGTTCATGATGTTGCGGCGGACGAGCGGCTCGCCGCCGGTGATCCGCAGCTTGCGGGTGCCGAGCGCTATGAACGTGCTGCAGAGGCGGTCGAGCTCTTCGAGCGTCAGGAGATCGCTCTTGGGCAGGAACGCCATATCCTCCGCCATGCAATAAATGCAGCGAAAGTCGCAGCGATCGGTGACCGAAACTCGCACATAGCTGATCCGCCGGCCGAAAGGATCGATCAGCGCGGGTTTGCCGGGCATGGCCGGACGAAGTTCGGTGAAAAAACTGCCCATTGCCGTAATATAGGCTGGATCGGGATGGCATGGAAGTTGAGGCGGGAATGGGCGAGAAGCAGTGGCCGAAGGAACTGCGGCTTGTCGACGCCGGCAAGGTTCTGAAGGTGACGTTCGAAAACGGCAGAGCCTTCGATCTTCCGGCCGAATATCTGCGGGTGATGAGCCCGAGCGCCGAGGTGAAAGGCCATACCGAGGCGGAGCGCAAGACGGTGGGCGGCAAGCGCGCCGTCGCGGTCACCGAGATCGTGCCGGTCGGCAGCTACGCTGTGCGGCTCACGTTCGACGATCTCCATTCTACCGGCATTTACACTTGGGACTATCTTTACGAGCTTGGCGAGAGCTATGCCGAAAAATGGGCCGGCTACCTGCGCGAACTTGAGGCCAAACGTTTGAGTCGGGACCGGCCGGGGGAAAAATAGGCAAAAAAAATGGCCCGGGTGCACCGGGCCAAGGAGAGCCGCCGAGGTTTCGCTGGGAGGAGGGCGGCTCGGGTTAGTAGCGCGAGATGAAATCCTTGATTCCAATGTCCGGTTCGATGTGCAAGGTCTCCCGGGCGAGCCGCACGACCTTAGTAAATCGACTCGGGCAAATGATAGGGAAGCCGCATACGCGAGGAATCGCCCTGGATATCCTCTTGCCCGCCATCATCCGAGCATCACTTCGGCTTGGCAATGGCGCTGCCTGCACCTGCCTGTGCACGACGCGGATTTGGGGTGCGACGTGACCCTGCTGCAACAGGGCTGCCGTAGGGGTATATAGAGCCAAAGCCGCAGGACGGCGCGAGGACGCGAACATGCCTTTACCGATTCCCTTGGCCGTGGCGGTCTTTATCACCATCTGGGTGGTCATCTTGTTCACGATTCTGCCGTTCGGCATTCGCTCGCAGCATGAGGCGGGCGATCGTGTGCAAGGCACCGATCCCGGCGCGCCGATCGAGCCGCGGCTCTTGCGCAAGGCGGTGTGGACGACGCTGCTTGCGCTAATCGTCTTTGGGGTTTCCATAGGCTTGCTGCGGCTCTTCAAATGAGCCGCGTCGGGCACGCCCGCCGGCCGCTCTATTGACCGGCTAGGCCGATGCGGTTAGGTGCAGGCTCCTCCTCGACGAGCGCGTAGCTCAGGCGGTAGAGCATCTGACTTTTAATCAGGAGGTCCCGGGTTCGAATCCCGGCGCGCTCACCAGGTAAATCAAGAGCTTATGATTGTTTGTCGCATACTAGACCGATGGATGAAGGGCTTGGGTAGCGAAGAGGGTAACAGGCGGCGTTGCGCTTAAGCGCTCGGCAAGCCGATTGCTGGCCCGTAAGGATCGCGACTTGCTGGGGGTTAGCTGGCCGCCACTTGGGAACAGGCATTGTCCTCTTACATTGGGCTTTGATGTTAAGTTCTAGAGTGTTGTAATGGGCTTGCGAGCTCTGAGGATTAAGCATGGCGGCTGGGGCGCGAACTCGATACAGGCGGTTTGGTTTTTACAGGGTTGGTCTTGAAGAAGAACGTCGACAAATTTTCAGTGCGCTCGTGGGTAAGAGATCCAGGTCCAGCAAACTAGCGCGGCGGGCGGCGCAACTGCGACGGTAACGCGATGGACAGCAAATCTACTGCGTCCAGATGCAGCCTGGTCGAATCGATTTTTTCCTGAACTCAGCCACTGGTCGGTCAAATTCGAGTTTCGCTGATCTGACTGCTGCTTTGGCCGATCTACGAGCGCGGCTTCCGAAAGGCTCTCAGGAAATTGGCGACGCGAGACGGGTGGCCATAGTCGTCAACACCGTCAAAAGCTGCAAATGCGCGTGCTGCCGCACAGATCATTGTATCAAAGATGCAGCTCGTGCTTCCGTTCAATGACGGCGAGAACGTTGTCTTTCAGGTCAACCGGCGGAAGCCCTTGGTCGCGATCCCGACGCTGAAATGAATAGAGTAATGAAGTGGCTTTCCGCCGATCTTCAGCAGATCAACGTCGGTCAGGAGGATTTACTAGGACGGTCTTCGAATCGCGATGCTCTCGTTGATATAAATCTTGTGCCACGGGACAACGTCATTTACTCGCCTACAGATCAGATTAAAATCTTTGATGAATTATCTGCTGAAACTGAGCGCCTATGCGCGGCGAATGTTCTCAATGTTCTTGTTTAGTCGCCTGAGAGAAATTGGATGAGTGCTACAGCGATCGACTTCGGTTCGGATCTATCCCCGCAGCGTCAATATTCGTTGCTTCGCAATTGCGCTGTCGCTGACTTTCAATCGCGCCTCAGCTCCCAGGTTATGGAGAAACTATTCGGATTCCAGCGGCATATATTTTGAGAAGCTGCTAACAACCATCTTTGTCGGTGACACCGTGAGCGCCGCGATCGGTGCGAATACGCAATTTCAAGACCTGGGCACTTCTGGCTTTGGCGGTTGGTTCGTTACCGAACATGATTGTAGGAAATCTCAATCCCTCAGGAGTGATCATCAACGGAGCATTCGTCGTTCGCTGCTTCAAACTTGGGCCGGCCGGCGACTTCGCATACAATGTCAACTCCACCGGCATCACAATACATGAGGAAACTTTTGCAACGAACTCTTGGGCGTCTCACGGCGCTGCCAACGAACCTGCCCAAGTTCACGACTACCTTCGTGATTGCGAGGCCGCACGGCTGCACAACTAGAAGGGCTTTCAGACGACTGGGATGCCCGTGGTAGCAAAGCTCCTAGCGAATCGGCGATTAGCCAGGCTCGCGGAGTTTACAGGTTCTGAGAGAAGGGATCACTGAGGAGGGCGGGGCTTGGGTCTCGCCTCATATCACAGTTGCGGAAAACGGCGAGATTACTTTCGAATGGTGGGCCTCTTCTCGAAAACTCACCATCTACTGTGAAGAGCAACGGCTACAATATCTCCGGATGTGGGGCGAAAACGTTGATTTGGAGTTTGATGAAGGAGATATTGCGTCGCCGATACTTTCAACGCGCTATGGCACTGGCTTTTTCCGCATGCGGACGATCGTAAGTGACAACGAAAAATTCGACCGGGCGGTCGATCCGTCGACAGCGGGGGGTACTATAACCGACGGGGAGCTGCGCGTCTCTGCTAACGCCTTCAACGACAGTAATTGCCAACCTTAAGGGGATCGCTCGTCATTGAGAGATGAACCTGCTGATGCCAAGCGTCGTCCCGCGACGCCATCATTCAGGTCAGCGCAAAAGAGATCCGCGATATCGTGAACATTTGGATCGCTCCCAACGACAAAACAAATGTCGCTACTTACCTGCCTGATGTCATCATCGGCCAGTCTGCCGATAGCGACGAGATCCGAATCTCGCGCCTGTCAGATCGAGTGCTACCTGAAATCAACCGCCTCAGAAACTCAGGCGTGTTGGCGCGACTCGCCAGTTCCGGTCTCTAGTGCGCTGAGTAGGGTTGGCCTTGTGAGCGTGCGCGGATGGCGCCCCTTTGTCGGTCTTATGATACGCCTAGCCACGGCGCGAGCCACACCGCGACATAATGCACCGAGGGGCGAGCCGCACGAACCGGCGCCCGATGGTGCGCGGATTGTGAATTCGAGGGAGGTCATTGTTTGAGGAGCTTCGTTGCGTCGAAGGCCTTCTTCCACTTCTCGTCCAATTTGTTGATCGTCTCCCGCAGGACGGTGCACACAGTGAACATCGCCTCCTATTTATCGCGATCGTGTTCTGGGACCTTCTCGCCGATGAGCTCATACAACGCTCGAACAAGGCCCTCGGCGCGGCAAATTTCATTTTCCATGTGGCCCACGGCTTCGTGGGCTGGATGCAAGTCAAGCATTGTTGAGGCCTCCGTCGCGAAGAACGCCGCGTATAGCCTCCAGGCGCCCGCTGAGGTCTTTCAGGCGGTCTTCGACGAGGGCCAGTAAAGCGCGCAGCGGACCGCTAACGTGCGCCTGCAAGTCAGCGCTGGCCATATAAGCGGCGCCAACAAGCAGCTTCGTTTCGTCTAGATCGTCGTGGATTTTGAGAAGCGTGTCCTCTTCAGCCATGGTCAATCTCCGTTCCCGATGCCGAGCCTCGCCAGGTCCGCCTTGATGCAGCTGAAGAACACCAATTGACGTCGATCGGTCCATAGGCAATCGCCCTCAGCGTCGCAAAGGTAGAAGTCGAAGACTTGGATTTTTTTCCAGACGATGTAGGGCAAAACGGCGGGCGTGATGAAAAGCAGGCGGACGGCTTCATCCTCGCGATCGGTCCGGAGCACGTCGGCGGCGTCATCGTCTGGTTGCGCGGGGTCAGCGTGGTCGGCACGAGCTGCAAGCCAATTCATATAAAGCTGGTCGAAGTGCTCCATCTCCTTGCGCACGCGTGCCTCTTTCCATTCGGGTGAGAAGGGCTTTGACGAGTTGCTGGCGTCAGGCGAAGGCTGCTTAGCGGCCAAGCCTTCAGCGGCGGCCGGAATGGTGGATTTCGGCATGGGTTGTTGCTCCATAGGTTTGAACATGATACCTATAGATCGAGCGATGCATTTCGTCAATACCTTTGGATAAAGGAGATACGAATTGCTCATATCACAGGCCGACAAATAGGCGCTGCACGGACGCTACTCGGCATGAGCCAAGTGGATCTGGCCGCGCGATCGAAGATCGGAGTGCCGACCGTGAGGCGGATGGAAGGGAGCGATGGGGCAGCTTCGGGGCTGACGAACAACGTCGACGCAGTGAGCGCCGCCCTCGAGGCCGCCGGCGTCGAGTTCACGAACGGCGGCCAGCCGGGGGTGCGCCTTAAGCTGCCCGAGGACACTCATGCGGGATCTCAAGGCACAAATCAACCATATGCAAGGTCGGGTCGATTTCGACAAACCTACGGGGCCGGCAGCCCGGAGCGGGGCATGCAGCAGCTTGAGAGGGCTAAAGCCAAAAACGAACTGGTGAAGCTCAAGAACCGACGTGCGAAGCTCAAGGGCGTCATGAAAGGAGAAATGAGCATGACAAGTCCATGAGGACTGTCGGGAACATCGTTGGTGCAATCCCGTCGTGGGGTCGGCTTGAATGGTGCAAGGCAAGGCGGGCTACTCATCGGAGCAGAAGAGCGTTGATAGCTTTATCGACGACAAAAGGAGTAGACGCGTTGATCGCCTATGTCCGCCGTGAAAACAGGCGAGGCGACAGCCGTCACCGATGCGAGAGTTCGGCGGCGATAGGGGATGACGACGCTCGCGGCCCGCTTCGGCGTGATCTTCGTCACCGAGAACGGCGTGGGCCCGGGAGTGGAAATTGGCAATTGAGAACTCGCATAAGAAGCTTTTGCGTCGGCGCTCGAGGAGTGCTTAGCTGTCGGCGCAAACATGGATGCTGACAAATGAATAACGAGCCCGCTAACCCACCTCCCAACCAGCCAGCTCCGGCTCCCGCGCCTGCAAGTCCTTCGCCGCTGCCCGCGCCAGCGCCTCAGCCAATCGTGCCGCCGAGTTCCCCGTTCAAAAAAGGTGGGGAGCCACCAATACGGCGATAAAACATACGACTGCTGCCGGCAGGGCGCCAAGCCCGAGGCGCAGCCCGCACGTAAGCAGTCGTGCTGATCGCTCGAGAGCCACCCTATTACGGTCAATGCGGCATTGAAGATCTGTGATCGAAGCGCGAAGCAAGGGCGTCGTGTCATCGCCGCTGCATCCGCGAACAAGAAGACGTGGCTCATAACCGCCGACGAAAAACTCAACAGGCTTCGCAGATAGTGTGCAAGCTAAAGCAGCAAAAAAGAAAAGCAGTGAAGCGACACCGATAGCAATCAGTAGTGGCGCAGCCGGTTCGTGTGCGGCTGTCACAAAGGCGCCGAGAAGGGCGGCGAGAGCGGTTGCCGCGGCCCCAAACACCCCTGTTAGCGTCACCGCTCGCTGATCGCTCGCCAACGCAAGTCGAATGGTTCCGTCAAGGCACGCCTCGCCTTGGCGGTTGAGTTCCTGGAGCGCCTCTAAGGCGAATCCCGAAAGCTCCAGACTTTCTATGGTATCAGAAACCATCACGTTACCGCTCGTCACGTTGTTATCGTCTGCATATCGGGCGGAGAATAATCGGCGACAGATAAGCGCGCTTGAGGCTGTGTTGCTCATCTTCGCTTCGATGTCTATCGTGTAGCTGCGCTCCGATATCGTGGTGGATCGAGTCTATCGCTAGGTGCTGTCGAATATCGAGTGCTGCTCAAAACGAGATCTATATCGATGTCGATGGAAGGATCGCTGACTAGTTGAGCAGACAGTGTAAAAGCGTGCTGCGCGTGCGCGTTGGCTTTGGATTGCGCGTATTGTTTGGCGTGCTGCTGATCGAGCGACGGAATGTGATAGACGTAGTTCGCTTGACTGCTCGCTCAGAAACGTTCGCTTGGCTCGTGAACACCTGTTTCTTCTTCGGATGCTAGCTTTTCCTGTGACGTTGATGTTCTTGCTGGCTTGTAAATTCACTCGCCTGCTAGCTGATGCGCGTCTGATACATCGGGGGACTAGGATTATAGCTAATCGTGTAGGTCTCGTTCTGCGGCGGTTGCGTCGAGTAGTGCAGCTGCTTTGTTTATCGACCACCAGTCGCGCTGTCGAGTTCGGCGACTTTCTGAATTACTGCTGCTAGCGATATGCCATCGGTCAGTTTCGCTCAATCGATGTTGACTAGTTTACTGGCCATCAATTGAATCGATCGGTCTGCCTTGAAGCTCAACGCGGCTGGCAGCGTTTGGACTATCTGACTGCCGGTCTGATTGGTGAAATCTCGGCGCTCTTCGTCTCTGCAGCGCGGCGCTCGATCGCGGCCTTCGACTGTGATTTTGGTCGCGCTAATGAAGTCCGCATCGACTGTATCGAGCTGCTCGGTGATCAGCTTCTGAGCTGGCTAGGGAGGAGACGATAATTGACGCTGTTTGGCTGCTAGCATTGGCGAGCGCTGCCAAAGCGCTCGGCCAGTTCAGCGGAATGTCTGCTGAAAACGACGCGCTCTTGCGCGTGCGCGCTTGTTCGCATGACTGCGCTCGATCGGGAACATGGCGCTGTTGACTGACAGCTAACAGGAATGCGGCTCGACGCTGGAAGAGATCGCTATTTAGTGTTCTCACCGTTTGTCTAAATCGGTCGCTATCGATCGGCTCTTACGTCGTTATGGTCTGCATGTCCGGCGGCGAGTAATCGGCGACAGAATTGAAGTATGGAGCGCGCGTCGGGTGTTCGAGCGAACGCGCCAGATGATAGGACGTGGCGCGCGCCAATTCGCGCCCGTCGACGTTCAATGCGGAATGCAGAGTGATCGGCCACCGCTGCTGTTCGGATGCTAGTCTTCTTTGTGCATGAGCAAATTGTTATTGTTTCTGCACAGCGGCATTCGGACTGAAAAACTCGCCGATCGCATTCTTGATCTCATTGCCGATCTGCGCGATGCCGAAGAAAACGCGCTTGAAACTTCGGATGGGAGCGCCAGGACTCCTGTTTTAATATCGTCCGCGACGCCTTTGATGGCGGTCGAGATCTCTTTCCAGTTGATCGCCGCGAAGGTGCCGATCGCCACGGCTAGCGTAGTAAGCTCGATCGCGAGCCAGCCAGCCGGCTCGATCGCCGCAGCGAGCGCTACGATGCCAGCGCCGGCGAGTAGCGTCGCAAGCGCCGCGATTTCGGCGCTCATGGCCTTAATCACTTCCGTGTGCATTCCAGCGGCCGAGGCGATCGAAGTCAGGAACGGGATCAAGATATTTTGCAAGGCAACCTTCGCCGGCGTGAGTGCCGAGCCGATGGCTTGCTCGAGCGTCGTCCATTGCGCAGTGACTGCTGCTCCCGAGCCTTTTGGATTTTGCTGCACGAAAGACGTGTAAGACGGATCCAGCGGCAGAACGTCTTGCGCGAGACTCAAGTCTTTCGCCTGTTGGCGCAAGAAGGTCGGATCGCCGAATAGCATGACCGCCTTTGCCGCGTTCGTCGTCGGAGCGATCTTGGCGAGGTAGGCTTGCTCAAGCTGATCGACGGTTACGCTCTTATACATGCCATGCTCGGCATCGCGGGTCGCGGCCGCGACGATCGCCGGCCACAGCACGTCCTTTGCTCAGCCAGGCACGTTGCCGGCGTATTGCAACGAACCTTTCATCGCACCAGGCAAGAGCTGATACCGACCGCCACCAAAGCTCGTTTGCTGAACCTTCGTCGTATCGAGAATGCCGAGATGCGCGAGGACCGCCGCTTGTTGTTTGCTGAGCGTATGGGCACCCAACTGAAGCTGTTGCAACTGGTAAAGCACGACGCCCGGTCTCTAGCTCGAGCCGCCGCCGCTAGATTGGCTCATTTCCGCCGCGAGGATTGCCATCGGACCGAAGGCTTCTTTCAGATTGGCGTTCATCCATGCCGTGCCGCCGCGCACCGCGAGACGTTGGATCATCTGCGGCGTGAGTTTGCCGCCGAACGCCGCGATATATTTGTAAGCCTGCTGGATCAGATCTTGCAATTGCTCGGGCTGCGTGGCGATGCTCTTCATTTCGCCGGCGCGCAGCAATTGATAGAGCGAGCCGTGCATTTCCTTGCTCAGCACGTTCGACAACAGGACGTCGAATTTCAATGCGGCGGGCGCGAATTTCTCGGCTTCTGCCGTCGAACCGACGACGGCACGCAGTTCCTTCACGGTTTGCAGATACTCAACCAGCGTCGAAGTCGGGACCGCTTTGGCGACGCTCTTCCAATAGTCGGCGGTAAGACGGGCGATCTCGTTCTGTTTGATGCCGAGACGCACCATCTGGTTTTGCTGATCGATGACATCGTCGCTCAAATCCGCTAGTTTATTGAGGCCGGCGAGCATGCCGCCACTGCCGCCAGCGCCAGAACTCCCTTAAATCCCATACCCATAGAGGCGAAGCCGGCATTCAGCTTCCCCTGCAAGCTCTGCAGGCGTAGCATCTGCGCCGCGATCGTGCCAAGAACCGCGCTGACGTTGTTCGCGAGCGTGATCCGCATCGCGATCTCATAAACGCTGGCCATTCTAAGTCACCATCTTATCGAGCTCGCTCAAAGCTTCGCGAAGCTCCGCGGATGTTAATGGGTCGGCAATTTTGCGCTGCTGCCGTTTGCATCGCGTCTCGATTCATGCGCGACAATTTCAAATTGTTTTTTCGCCGTGCGGTCGAGGCCAAGCACGTAAGCGCGCGTTCGACATGCATCTGCCCACGCTTGAGCCAGGCCGAGGTGCTTTCGCGCGCTCGCGACGATCTCCTCAAAAGTCCGAAGTGGAACCTCGATCCCATCTTCGACCTCCGCTAGCTAGCGTTCATTTACCTCGTCCATTGCGTTCCCTCAATTAGTGTTGCGGCCGGCACCGAGCCGCGCCGGCCGCTTGCGTCTCGGCTCGCGGCCGCTCGACGCGTGTGCGCACTGGAAAGGAACTCAGCGCGACTGAGCTCCTTTTTCCGGCAGGGTGCACTGGCCGCCGCGGCTCGCTCACAACCATGAACGCCGCGGAATGCCGGCGCTCCTGCGCGCCAGCAAATCAAACTTCACGCCATCGTCCTGACGCCGTGCGTGAGCATCCGCGCATATGCTTCCTTGCGTTCACGCGTTGCGATCTCGGCATTCTGCGGATCCGTGTACGCCGCGGCGAACGCTTGCTCGACGGTCATCCACGGCGCGCGCCGGCGCTGCTCCGCAGCCAATTTTTCAAGCTCGGCGAGACTCGTATCGTTCACGTTACCGTAAGCCACGGCGGGTTCCGTTCTCGCCACCGGAGCGTAGAGCTTGTTGAAATTCACCGTCGCGCCGGCGCGGTCGGCTTTGCGAATGTCGATCTCTTCGCAGTAGACTTTCGCGTAGGCTTGCTCGATCGTGAGCTTCGGATCCTTTTTGCGCAGCTCCGCGGCTTTGAGTAGGCAAATTTCGTGCGCAAGGGCCTGTAAGTCGACATTCTGTAGATCCATTGTCGTGTTCCTTTCGTCTCTCTTCATGATCACCGCTAGCGCATGCTCCTGCGCCGGGCGATCGACGGCGCTGATTTCGTCGATGATGAGCTTGCGGATGATGTGCTTGGTCATGGCGCCATCTCCTTCGCGAGAAGTCCGCAGGCTACGGACCACCATTTCTCCCAAGCGGGCATCGTCGGCTCGGCGATCAGAGCTCCATGCCTTGTGCGTCGCGGCTCCTTGACGAACACCTTGACGTTCGGATCATCGCCATTGGCCTCGCACAAAATGCGCGCGAGTTCCTTGATAGCTCCGAAGTCGCCGGCCATCGCCTTGCGCAGCGTCTCGATCGGTCGCGCTCGGGCTACCGCGTGTCTGTCTTCGTCCATCACGCGGCCTCCTCTTTCTTCTGCAAATACGGCGACGCTCATCTCGCGATCGTCGCGCTCCATTTAACCGCGAGCTCCGTAAACGTGTGACGTTGGTTAGGGGCCAAGTGCTCGAGCTTTAATGGTGAGAACATCAGCGCGGCATGGAATGCTCGAGTGCCCAGGCTCGCAATTGATATTCGTGAGGATTTTTACAGCTCAACCGATGATTTAGTTCGCGAATATCCGCCTCAATGGCTTTAGACTCTGCGCTATGACGGCGAGAGCTTCGTCAAGTTTGCGCGCGCGATCGACGAGACAGCCGCCGATTTGCAAAGCACGCTCGGCATGCGCTGCTAGTTCTGCGATTTGCAAAGCACGCTCGGCGGCTTCTCCGCGCCTGTTTGCTTCGAGAAGAGCCGCTTCTAGCGTTTCAATTTCCAGGATCGTCTCGACTTTGCGTCTGTTGAGCTTGTCGAGAGTGCGTTTAGCGGGTTCGCTTCCGGTGGCAGCGGCGAACGCGTGTCCCGCGCGCTCAGCATCGATCGCGGGAAGCTCGGCTTTCGCATGCTCGAGTTTCGTTTCAATCTCGGCGCGGACGGCCTTGGCTGTTTCGATCGCGGTCGGCATGCTTTCGTTCTCCACGTTCATGGCCAGGTGCTCCGATATTCGGGCCCGTGCGCGAGCGTCGGGTCGAGCATTTCCGGCGTCGCTATGCTGACGAAGATCGGTGCGACGATGGGGACTTCATACCGAATGATCCCGCCTTGCACCGAGCCAAGGGCGGCCATCCCCAAAGCCACGACGACGTCGATTTTGTGCGACGATTTCTCCTTCGCAAGACGCCAACCGCGTGTCGTTTCGGCCGCCACCGCACGCTGAACCGCTAGACGGATCGCGTTGTCCGGATAGGCGATGAGGTTGTGTCCTTTGATCAGCTCGTAAAGGTTGGTGCTCGCCTCAGTTAGGTTGGGCGACGACTGCGGAACTCAATCATCGGCACGCGCGCCTTCAAAAGCCGCTGTGCCACGGCCTGCATCTGATACGGGTCGAAACGAACCTGGCGCACGCAATAGCGCTTCACCATATCGAGCAGCGTCGCTTCGACCATTTCCTCGAAGTCGATCGGGTCCGCCGCCGACGGTTGGAAGATGCGATGCGAAATCAGCCGGACCTTCTTTTGCTTGTTGTCCCACGTCGTTGCCACGATTGCGGTGCTGTCCCGTTTCACGCTCGCGTCGACGCCAATCCAAACCGGCAAAGCTGCGTCAGAGACAAGCGGCCGCGCATCCGGCTCAACGCACGCGTCCCACCATTCCATCTCGACGAAGGAGCTTTCGCTCGCGACCCATCGGTTTTCAATGAGGCGAAGGTAGGCGTTGGTCCGGAGTTGGCCGCGCATCTGCTCGCGCCATTCTTCCGTCTGCCACGGCGCGGTAAAGTTGTGCGTCCAGTACATGAGCATGCCGGGTTGCTCATAGAGATCTGGCTCGACTTGCTCGCCCTGCAGGCCGCGCTTATGGACGCCCTCGAGAAGAGTACTCTCACCTTCGAAGCCGGCGTAGGTCACTGTCAGACGACACGAGATATTACGGGCCGGGCTCGGCACCATCTCGTCCCACAAGCGATGTCCACGC
Organism: uncultured Alphaproteobacteria bacterium; assembly: GCA_963697785.1. Lineage (GTDB taxonomy): Bacteria > Pseudomonadota > Alphaproteobacteria > Rhizobiales > Beijerinckiaceae > Methylovirgula. The sequence goes on from OY969098.1 coordinate 899,628, forward strand.
TCGCTCGTCACACCCCATAGCTCATCGAAGCAGCTGATGACCGGGTTCGCGCCGGCGGCGCCGGCGTAATCGGACGCGATCGCCGTGATCGTGGCGCCGGTTTCGGGGAATTCGATCTTGCTGGCAGTGGTCGCCGCCTCTTCGGCGAGCGCCGGGCTGATCGAGACAATGCGGCGGATCGCTTGGAAAACGCGGCCCTGCGCCTGCTCGAGGTCGTTTGCCACGCAGTAGCCCTCGGCGAACCGGCCGCCGAGAACCAAGACGACATAGAGGACGATCATCGCCGCCAGACCGGTCTTGCCGGACTTCTTCGGCCCGCTGAAAACGAGCTCAGGGAAGCAGAGACGACCGTCGGCCATGAGCCGGAACGCGCGCGCCAAGAAGCGGCGTTGGGCTGGGTTGAGCGCAAAGGGCCGTTCCGTCTCCGGGTCGACAAGAATCTCCTCGATGAACGCGATGGGATCGGCGCGCCACCTGGCGATGTTCTCGGCGGAGAAGACCGCGCTCATCGGGCAGCCTCGGCGAGCGCGCGAGTGAGGGACGGCTTCGGCGGCGCCGGGCTTGATTTCAAGCTGCGCAGCGCCCGATCGGCGACGCTCTGCACACGCACGAGATTGTCGAGATCGGCCGCCAGCGGGTCGCGCAAGGCCGTGGTGCGGGCTTCTTCGGCCAGCACTTGCAATTCGGCCGCGGCGATGATTTCGGCCTGGCGCCCAACGTCCTGCGGATTGCCGAGAGCAGCGAGGTAGCCGCGTACGAGATCCGCGACGCGCCGGCCGATCGCGGTGTTCAGGTTAACGCCGGCAAGCGGATCGTTCGTACGGCGGGCGCGTTGGCTGCTCGGCACATCGGCGGTGGCGGCGCGTCGTCCGCGCGATACGTCAGCGTTGGCCATGCGGTCCGGCGATGCCGCGGTTTGAAGCATCCTGTCACCCGAGAGTTACCCCACGGATTATGCATGTGAAGAGGAATTCATACAATGCTGACAATGCAGGACATTCACTGACAGCTACCCTGATTGAAAAGCAGGCGACCGCGTCGCCAGCCGCTCACGGCGCGGCGCCCGCCGAAAAATTCGTGTGTTCTCGTCTCTATCGGCGCACTGCCGATCCATGACGCACATGACGCACATGTCGCACTTTCCTATAGAAGCTCCTTAGCGCGCGCGCGCACGTAGGCCCTAGAATAGCAAGTGCGTCATTGTGCGTCATGCGTCATGGTCGGAACGTAGCCGCGACCGAGCCAGTCCTTCACCGATTTCCAGCCCAGCCGAACGATCACGGCGGCGATGCGGCGCTGATCCGCGGTGCCGATCTTCGCGGTTCCGAGCGCGAGCGCTTCGCGGGCGACTTCGCTCACGGTCACGCGCGATCGGCTCTTCAAGAATTCGCTGATCGGGTCTTCCCAGGCGTCGGCTTCGAAGCGGTCGTCTTGTTCTGGCTTGATGTGCTCACGCTCGAATTCGGCGTCGGGCCACCAATGCTCGCTGGCGCGGAAGTGATGAACTGCCTCGGCGAAAAGTTGGTTTCGATCGTGCGTTAGCGCGTCGGTATCGATGGTGCCGACCTTCACCGGCCAGAACCGACGTGCGCCAGTCTCGTCGCGCAGGTACGTCGCCTTGTTCGTCGTGCCGATAAAAACGCATTGTCGCGGCTCGATAACTTCTTTCCTGCCATACGACGGCCGGAACCGCTCCACCGGCCGCGAGATAAACGCCTTAAGGGCCTCGGCCTCGGCCCGGCTTGTCGCCGACAGTTCGGCGATCTCAATCAACCACTTCCCGCGGATGTGCTGCGCAACTTCTTTATCGAGCAGCACATCGGGGAGACTATCCGAGAACCATTCACCGGCGAGCACCGCGCAAGCCGCCGATTTCCGCGCGCCCTGAGGTCCCTCCAGCACGAGCATGTAATCAGCCTTGCATCCGGGTGCGAGGATTTGCGCCACCATGGCGATGAGAAACAGCCGACCAATCCGAGCAACGTAAACCGACGCCTCGGCGCCCAGATAATACGTGAGCCATTTATCAAGCCGGGCTGCGCCATCCCACACGAGGCCGTCGAGGTAAACTCGGATCGGATGAAACGCACGCTCTTGCGCCCGCAAGTCTACTGCTTGATGCGTTATGTCTTTTCCGATTTTCGGAAGTCCGACGTGCTGGAGCCATTCCTGAAGTTGGCTCACATCCGTGTCGCGAACCGCGCGCGGCAAGGGAGCTTGCTCGCTAAATTCGGCGCCCTCGACAACGGGCAGCGGCAATTCCAACATCGCTGCGCGAAGCATTTCGTCGTATCGGAACGCTTCGACGAGCTCCGGCGCCGACCGCAACGCAATCATCACGTTCGCAAGGACGGCAAGGGCGCGCCTGCGATCGTCGGTGATGAGATTGGTGAACCACCCGGGCCGAAGCGCCGGCTCAAGCGGCCGCCGCGGTCGCCGCTTCGTTGGCAACGGTGTGACGACATCGCTCACGCGGCGCTCGCTTCGTCGCTTTTGGCGGCGTCCGCGAAATGGTTCCGCACTGCGATGGCTGCACGCGCGTGCGCCGCCATTTTCCGAAGTCCGTAATCAGCTCCCGCGGCGTCGTCGACCCCGGCCATCTCTCGCGCAATGTGCGCGTAGAACTCGACCCAACCAAGGTGTTCGACGAGCTCGTCTCGCCGCAAAAGCTCCCGCGTCGCGTCGGCGCCGTAGTTGCGGGGGGCGGTCACGGAAAAAACTCCTGCAACGCATCGATGAGTTGTTGAAGGTTTTCGAGGCGTACGACGATGAACGGATCCTCTTCATCATCGATGATCGATCGCTGCAAAAGGACGATGTCGCCGAATTTATTCCAGTAGAGGGCGATCGGACGCTGCTCGGAGACAACGACGTCGTGGTCGCCGGCGCTCCATCGCACCGGCTGCGGCTCCGCGCTGCGCGCTTGACCTTCGTGAACCTGCGATCCATATTCCCGAACTGCAGATGCTGCCTGGCAATGCAATCCGAGGCCGTCCACCTTCGCCGAGGTGGGCGGCTTCGTCGGTTCGGAGTCCATGGCTCACGCTGCCTCCCCTCTGGAGAGACGGGCGCGCTCAACTTTCCAGACCTCGATCTCACGCAGTCTGAAGTAAAGGCGGTGATTTAGCACTGTCGCTTTCGGGAAATTCAGCGTTTCGTCGCGGAGCCAACGTGCGAGCGTACGTCGGCCGATACCGAAGTGCTCGGCTAATTTCGGTGCCGGGACCCAAAGGTCGGCTTCGTCGGGCCGTCGCGGCGGTGCGACTGCGATGACTGACTGTTGTGCGTCTTCCATGTCCTGCCTCTTCCGGTCAATTGGACGAGGCGGAAAATGCGCGTTTGGCGAACCGCAAAATAGTAGTCCAATTATTTCTGGACTGGGATTTTCTTCGGGCGCCCGGGGCGCTTTTTGCTTTCCGGGCTAAGTCGATCGACGATCTTCCCGACTTTTATGATGCCGTCGCTCGGCCAATTCAGCGCAGCAACCGGGACATATAATTTGGGCGAGCTAAAGGATCTGCCGCCTATAATGCCTTGAGTTTCTAACCGACGCATTTCGCGCAAAAGCGCCGCCGACTGCGCGATAAATAACTTGATGTCAAGGGGCCAGCGGTTGGCGCACTCAATGGATAAAACCGCCCAAAAATGAAGGACTAGCGAAAAGTCAGATTTTGCCCGAAGCAGGCTTGATCGAACGCCAGCCAGGCCCAGTCCTCCTAGCTTTTCCGCAGTGGCGCAGGCATCGTTCCATGATGCGGCACGCGAATTTGAATGATGAGCGTGCCACATAACCGAGACGAGCGTACCAACCTGCGTGCCGGCGTATGCCGCCTTGCGCGCCTCCGCTGCAATACCCGCATATTGATTCGCATGCCCAAGGAGCGACTGAATTTCGGGAGCGGGAATTGACTCGATAAGTTCGGCCGGTGAATCCGCAACTGCTCGCGCAAGGAATGCGGTCGCCCACGTTTCGGCTTTTGCTCGATCATTCGGAAAGAACATCGTGCCGAAGAGCGACGAGACCGGCTCGCCGTTGTATATCGAGAGGGCCGTGTCGACCACCGCTCAGACTCGCTTCTTCATATGCACGATGTTTTTCGCAGGACCGCCGTTCACAAGCTCGGCGACAAATCGCGCCCATGCTTCGAGCGCGGCCAGCTTTTCGTCCGCGAACGAATGCCGCTGGTAAACGCCCACGATGCCAGCGAATGATCCCGACGTGTGATTAAGGATCTTCTCGATCACTGCGAGGCTGATGCCAAGCCTGGCGCAGCCGCTGGCAAAAGTCCGCCGCAAATCATGGAGGGTCCAACGCGCCGGCGCCTCACCGAGCGCGCCGACGATGTAGGCATCGATGCGCTCCTTCGCGTTGCTGAAGCCCGCAACCGAAGTCTCACCGTTCATCGTAAAGACGAAGCCTGGCAGGCCGTGAACTTTTGGAAGGGCTCCGATGATTTCGATCGCGGCATCGGACAGCGGTACCGCATGCTCGACGCCGTTCTTGGTTCGCTCTTTGGGCAGCGTCCAGATGCGCGCCTCCAAATCAAGTTCGGACCATCGCATGGCCGCGACTTCTTCTCGGCGTTGGCCGGTGAGGATGAGCAATTTCATGATCGGCCCAAACGGCCAACCGATCACGTCACAACCACGCCAGACGAGCCGCAGCTCTTCGTCGCTTAGAATTCGATCGCGGCTCCGCTCGGCTGCCGGTGCTTTCACCCCTGAGCACGGCGACTCGGAAATGATATCGCGCTCGACTGCCCAGGCGCACATACGGCGAAGCGCGGCGAGTGTTCGATTCGCCATGATTGGCGCGCCACGATCGAAAATCTCGTCCAAGAGAGCATGAACGTCGGCGCGGCGGACCGAGGCAAGCGGCCGGCCTTTCCAGCGGGCAACGATTTCCTTTTGGAGAATTCGTTCGGTCTCTTTCCAGGACGACTTACGCGTCTTTTCGATCGCGTATCGCTTGATGAAACGAGCAACGACGTCATCGATGATTGCGAGATCGGTCGGCACGCGAGCCGCGGCCCTGGCCTTCTTTTTTTCGAAGGTAGGGTCGATGCCCTTCGCGATCTCGACGAGCGCAGCCCCGGCTCGGTCGCGGGCATTCTTGAGATCGATGCCGGGATACGGTCCGATTGTGAGCTTTCGCGGCGAGCCAAAGAACCTGTACCTGAAGGCCCAGCTCGCCGCGCCAGTGGGCTGTTGAACGAAATAAAGGCCCCGGATCTTCCCATCCGGCGTCTCCCGCCGGGCCTTCGGGAGGCTGCGTTCCGTGGTAAGGGACTTGAGCGTGCGGTCGGTTAAATCCTTCGCCATTTTCGTTACCCCAGAGCGAAAAAGCCCATTAGGGTAACAGAAGATGCCCGTCTTGCTGTGTTACCCCGTGTCTAGGACAATACCAGACAATGCGACGAATTACGAGAGCAAAATGGCATCACATGCGGGAAAGATGTCCTGATACGTCTGGCCGCGACCGCTATATCGAAGTGACTTTTAATCAGGAGGTCCCGGGTTCGAATCCCGGCGCGCTCACCAGGCAAAGCGAGAGTAGTTCTGAATTCTTCCCCGCGGGGGCCCGGCAAAATTACGTCGGGTCACTGCGCGTCCGGAATTTGCGCTCATTGAGCGTCGCGATGCGCAGCTTCGCGCCACGGGCTTACAATCTTTTCCTGCCGTCGGTCCGCAGCGGTTCCAGATTGACGCGAGAATGACGCTACAGCAAGGTCGCAGCTATGCTCGTCACCTATCCCGCGGACAGACCATCGCAGCAAATACGGGTTGCGTGGTACGACCTGTTGGATCCGACTGAGGAAGATCGGGGCTCGGTGCAACGCGCGACTGGCCTTGAGCTGCCAACCCGCGAACAATTGAGCGAGGTCGAACTATCGAGCCGCGTGAGTTACGAGAACAACGTGCTCTATCTGAGTGTGCCGGGAGTGAGCCATACCAATGACATCGCAGAAACACCGTCGCCCGTCGGATTCGTTCTGTCCCGAGATGCGCTCGTCACCATCCGCTATGTCGATCTGCGCTCTTTCGAACGGGTGGCCGCAAAGCTACGCCAGGATGGCGAGCGCGTGGCGAGTATCGAGATCTTCGCCCGCCTCATCGAGGAGATGGTCAATTCCAGCGCCGATTTGCTCGAAGAATTTGGATGCGATCTCGGCCGCATTTCTCGTCTGGTCTTTCAAAAGCGGCGCACGCGCGCCCTGCGGAATACTCTTCTGCTGCGCAACACGTTGGTCGAGATCGGGGAGATCGGCGAGAAGCTTTCCGAGGATCGCGACACCCTTCAAGGTCTGCAGCGCATCACGCTGTTCTCTTATGAGCGTGCGGACTGGATACCGCCGGATCTTCACAGCCGGCTCGCCACCGCGCACGACGACCTAATCTCGCTCGCGAATTACCAGAATCAACTTTACGAAAAAGTCCAGTTCCTGCTCGACGCAGTGCTCGGCTTCATCAATACGGAGCAGAACGACATTTTCCGTGTCCTGACGATCGTCTCCGTCGTCGGCATACCGCCGACCCTGATCGCCAGCATGTATGGGATGAATTTCAAAAACATGCCCGAGTTGAGCTGGGAATGGGGCTATGAGTGGGGCCTGGGGCTGATCGCAATATCCATCATCATTCCCATTATCTGGTTCAAGCGGCGCGGCTGGTGGTAGACGCCGCCAATTGCGCCGTGAACCTTTCTCCAGCGAGGGTGCGTTTTCATCGATCGCGTAGCGCTATGCGAAAGTATTTCAGAATCATCGTTGAATTCCGACGCTGGTGGGCCTATATGATGTTGGTCGATAGATGGCCAGATTGAGTTGGTCTTGCGCCGCAGTAACTTGGCGCCAAGCTGAAAAATCTCCTCCTGAAAATGCAAATTCGACGGTCCGCGGCTTTGCGGGCAAGCTACATCTATATCTACGAAAGGGGTTTCCCATGACTACGGGAACCGTGAAATGGTTCAACTCTCAAAAGGGCTTTGGCTTCATTGCGTCGGATGACGGCGGCAAAGATGCTTTTGTTCATATCAGCGCTGTGGAGCGCTCCGGCCTTGATAATCTGCAAGAAGGTCAAAAGGTGGGCTTCGAGCTCATCGCAGACCGGGTAAGCGGCAAGGCGTCGGCTCAAAACCTGAAACTTCTGACCTGATTGCGCACCGCCGCGTTGAGCCAGCCACGGATGGACTGGCGGCTCAGTGGTGGTGGCGAATGATGATCGAGGCGCTTGGCGCCGATTGCCCCGCGCGCCTGTTGAAGGTCGCGGGGCTTTTCCATTGCGACGGGCGCAAAGGAGTCGAACATGCAGTATCTCGGCGGAATCTCGGGCAACGGTGTATTGGTGTGCGACGGCAAGGATGTCGCGGCCGCCTATTACGACTTCGACGGTTTTCTGCGACCCTCCAAAGAGGTCGTCAGCTGCGGCGAAATTCGGCTCACGGCGCGCACGTTGAAAGAAGTATTCGGCCGCGGCAACGTTCAAATCCGAACCGACGACGGGCGTCTCCTCAATCTCAGGTTTTCCGAAAAGACACTCAATTCGGCGGCGGATGCGGCGTCTGTTGATGTTTCGGGCGATTTGCCCGCGCCGCCGCATTGGCGACGCTGCAACGTTCGCTGATTGGCGCATCGCGCCACGCTGGCTGGGGGACCTGGATTCGAACCAAGATTGACGGAGTCAGAGTCCGCAGTTCTACCGTTGAACTATCCCCCAATTGGCTCCTTACCGCGGTGGAAGCGCCGTCGGGATGACCACACCTAGAACATCTTGCCTGGCTTTCCAAGGGAGACAACGACAGCCGTCCGCGCTCCTAGAAAAGGCCTCCTATGGCGGCGCGCGATGGCGGACCGGAATTGCGCCGACGAAGTCGTCCTGCGGCGAGCGAGCGCGGTTTCCGAATCTGCGCAGAACCGGCTTAGTTGCGATAGTCGAGCTTGCGTGAGTTTGCCCGGCGCGGCGTTGCGCTTGTTCTAGCGGCCGATGTGCGCTTCCGGATTGAGCGCCCGGTCGAGCGGTTCGATCGCCGCGTAGTCCGAGATGACGTCCAGCAGCACGCGGCGATAGAGTTCCAGCTCGCAATATTCAGATTGACGGCTCGCTATGGCGTCGCCGGCCACTCGCAGATTATGACCGCGGTGAAAGCCATCGATCGCAGTCGCCAGGATCAATTCATCGAGCGAAAATCCAATCGTGACGATGCGTAGCGCGCTGCCGATTTCCGACATATAGGCGGCAAAACGCGCCGAGCTATATGCGGAAGGAAGCGGGTGCGCGAACACGAGCTCGCCGGGCCGCGGCCGAAAGGCATCGAGCCAGTCGCTCATCGAGCTCTCCGGATCGAACCAAGCAGCACGGGCGATGCGCTTCAGGTGCACGACCGGCCAACGCCGGCCACGCCACCCGTCGATAATCGCCGCGCAGGCGGTGAGAACGTCGTCGGTTCCGGCCACCGTATGCCGCCGCCCCGCGGCGAGGTACTCTTTTTGCAGATTCATGCAGAGCAGCAGTTGTGCTCGGGTTGCGGGCACCTGCGCGTCGGTTGGTTCAAGTTCCATGTTGCCTCATTCGGCGGGGTAGACGAGATCGCGGTTAGGACTCGCGGCCGTCCGCGCTGCGGATCGGTCGAGGACGCCTGGCCGGTCCCACTCACCTTCGGGCCGGATGATGACATACGGATCGGAATCGATAGTGATGGCGCGCGGATCGGGGTCGAGTTCGAGCACCATTTCCGTGTACGAGTAGTCGGAAAATACCAGCTTGCGGTTGTGGCCGATCGGCTTTGCGCCGAACCGCGCCCAGAAATCGACGAGCCGGTCCTGCGCCTGGCCGTAAATGCGCCGGTAGCCCTTGCGTTTGAGAAACACGACACAGGCACGCACGAGTTTGAAGGCGATGAGCGAACGCCGATACTGATGCCGCACGGCGAGCCGCTCGACTTTGGCGAAGTCGGCGAAGAACCGCGCCCGCAGGCAAGCGACGGGTTGGTCGCCGATGAATCCGATGAAATGCGCTGCCACGAGATCGTTCCCGTCGAATTCTTCCTCGTAGGGGCAGTCCTGTTCGGCGAGATAGACCGCCGACCGGATCGACGCGACAATCATGAGATCACTCAGATTGCGCGCGATCCGGATCGACGTGCTACGGCCCGCCTTCACCTCACGACTAGTACTTACGAACTCCACACACTCAGCCATTACTCAGCTCTCCTACGCCACGCAGCAAAACGCCTCCGCGGGCTGCCTCGTCACACGGTTGCGAAGCCGGCGGTAGATCCAAAGGCTGCGCTGAAAGCTGTTCTCGGGTTGAAATCCGAGTTGTGCGAGGAGCCGCGCGCCGCCGCGGCTCGCCGGCTGTGCGTAGTAATCCGCGAGTGCGTATGGCTGTTCGCGCAAACGTAGACTTACGTTGGCAATTCCTCCGGCAGCACGTCCGCGCGCAACGAGAGCCCATACATAGAGCGCGGCGGGCGCTTCGCCGAACGGCGTGAGGATTGCGGGATCGGGATCAGCGAAATTGACCTCGTCCAGCAAAAGCCGATCGAGGCCATCGTCGTTGAGATATAGGAAGGCAATTCCTGCAACGATCTGGCGGCCACAACGAAACGGAAAAATGCACTCTGGGTTAGAGCGATAGACCCGCTCGACGGCAGCTGATTCAACCGCCACGCCAGGCACCGCGCCGCGGGCGAGTGCAAGCATTGCGGGAAGATCTTCGAGCCGCGCGGGACTCGCGTCAACCTGCACGCACTCCTCCAGAAGGTCGAGTTCATGCCGCCGCAAAGACTTTATCCTTTCGTGAATTTTGGCGTACATTGGCGGCTCCCCGTGGTCCGCAAAACTATGGTAAACAGTACGCGATCAGGGGAATCGAGCGATGTATCAAAAATTGCAACGCCCCGCTGCGCCCGTGCAGCGCGTCTCCGAACTTGCCGAAGCGTCATGGGAAGACCTTCGGGTGTTTCTCATCTGCGCCCACAACGGCAGCTTCCGTAAAGCGGCAGAGACGATGGGCGTCACCAACACGACGGTCATGCGCGCTCTCGACCGGTTGGAGATGCAGCTCGGTTTCAAGCTCTTCATTCGCCATCAGGCCGGTTTGCTGCCGACCGAAGAGGCACGCGACATTCTCGAAGACGTCCGACAGATGGAGCGGCTGAGCTTCAATATTTTTCGGCGCGCCGCGCAGAGCGCGGTCAACCCCTCCGGCATCGTACGTGTCGCTGTGACGGAGGGTGTCGGTACGTATTGGATCATGCCGAAGCTGATCGAGTTTCAGGGAACCTACCGGCTACTGACCATCGATCTGCGTTGCGCGATGGAGCAGGCCGATGTGGCGCGCCTTGAGGCGGACATCGCGATTCAGTTTGACAAGCCGGCACGACCCGACCTGATCGTGACGCGTCTCGGCCGTCTTCACGTATACCCCTTCGCTTCTGAGGAGTATGCGCGGGTCTGCGGCTTGCCGAAAACAGTCGCCGAAATGCGCCAGCACCGCATCGTGCAACAGGTGGCGCCGCAACTGGACGAGAATGCGTATACGCGGGCACTTGGCATCAATTCGGTGGCGGGCATTATCGGAATCCGCACCAATTCGAGTACGGCAACCCTCTATGCAGTCGAGCGTGGTGCCGGGATCGGTATGCTGCCCACCTGTGCGATCGCACTTGGCGCGCCGTTGGTTCCGGTCGACGTCGGCATTCGACATCAGCTCGATCTTTGGCTTACCTACCATCCGGACTTCAAGAAGTCGGAGAAGCACATCGTCGTCGTGGAATGGCTGCGGCGCGTCTTCGACAATCGCGCCTATCCGTGCTTCAAGGACGAGTTCATTCATCCCAACGAACTCGTCAAGCTGATGGCCGATGCGGTGCCGTCGATGGGTCTGCGCGGTTACGCTGCGCCGGTGCCGTTTCACGTCGCAGACTAGCTGAGCGCGCCCCGCGCGCTGCGCTTCAAAAACGGCCGCATGCCGTCCCTGGCGAGTTCGTCGGCGCGTTCGTTCATCGCGTCGCCGGCGTGCCCCTTCAGCCAATGCCAGATGATCTTGTGGCGACGCGTCGCCGTTTCGAGCCGCTGCCAAAGTTCGGCATTTTTCACCGGCTTCTTGTCGGCGGTTTTCCAGCCGTTCTTCTTCCAGCCTTCGAGCCAAGTGGAGATGCCGCCGCGCAGATAGGCGGAGTCGGTGTAGATGTCGACTTCGCAGGGGCGCGTCAAGGCTTCCAGCGCCTGGATCGCCGCCGTAAGTTCCATGCGGTTGTTGGTGGTCGCCGTTTCGCCGCCGCAAAGTTCCTTGCGGCGGGTGCCGAAGATCAGCACCGCGCCCCAACCGCCGGGACCCGGATTGCCCGAACAGGCGCCGTCGGTCCAGATTGCTACGCGCTCGCTCAAAGCTTCAATCCAAGATCCCGCAGGCTCTTGCTGCGCTGATGGAAGCGCAGCCGCTTGACGTATTCGAGAGGATTCTTGGGCCGCACCAACGCGCCGGGCGGCACGTTCAACCAATCGACGAGACGAGTGAGCGTGAAACGCAATGCCGAACCGCGCGCCAATACGGGCAGGGCTTCGATCTCTTTGGGCGCGAGTTTGCGGACGTTCTGATAGCTTTCGATCAACGTCATGCTCTTCGTGACGTTAAACGAGAAGTCCGGCTCGAAACACCAGGCGTTGAGACAGACGGCAAGGTCGTAGGCCAAGAAATCGGTGCAGGCGAAATAGAAATCGATGAGGCCCGAGACTTTGTCGTCGAGAAAGAGAACGTTGTCGGGGAAGAGGTCGGCGTGGATCGTGCCGCACGCCAAATCCTTCGGCCAGGAGCGTTCGAGGAAGGCGAGTTCGGCGGCGAGGAATGAAACGAGTCCGGCTTGCACTTCCTCGGCGCGACCCGCGGCAAGTGCAAAGAGTTGCGGCCATGCGGCAAGCGACAGCGCGTTCGGCCGGCGGCCGCGAAAATCGGCGCCAGCGCGGTGCAATTGAGCCAGCGCCGTACCGAGCGCCGCGCATTGCGGGACGTTCGGGTGCCGGCTCGACACACCTTCCAGAAAGGTAACGATTGCCGCCGGGCGCCCGGCGAGCGTGCCAAGCATTTTCGCCGATTTCGTCTGTACGGGCTGCGGACAGGTAAGACCGCGCGCCGCGAGGTGTTTCATCAGCGCCAGGAAGAAGGGCAGGTCGGCGGCGGCGACGCGCTTTTCATAGAGTGTCAGAATGAAAAGCCCGGCGTCAGTCTGGAGCAGGAAATTGGAATTTTCGACGCCTTCCGCGATGCCCTTGAAGGCGAGCAATTTGCCGAGCCCGTAGTCGGCAAGGAACGAGTTCGAGCTCGAGATCGGTGACTTCCGTATAGACGGCCATGATGTCGGTCGCGGCTAAGCCGCGTTTTCCTCGCGCATCTTTGCGTTCGCCGTCGGCTCCGCCTGCACGACCGGCAAGGCTTCCGGGCGGATGACGCCGCAGGAGACGATGAGCTTGACCGCCTCATCGGGACTTAGCGCCACTTCGATGACGGCGCTCGCCGGCAGAAAAAAATAAAATCCGGTTGTCGGATTGGGCGTGCAGGGCAGGAACACCGAAACGTAGGGTTCATCGATCGGCGGAAGTTTCGCCGCGACCGCATCGGCGGGCGGTACTGAGAGGAAGACCAGCGTCCAGGTACCTTTGGCCGGGAACTCGATCAATCCAACCTTGCGGAACGATGTGCCGGATTGTGAGAACAGCGTCTCGAAGACCTGCTTCACGCTCTTGTAGATCGAGCGGATGATGGGCATCCGACCGAGGATCGCTTCGCCGAGCGCGATCAGAGTGCGGCCGGCAAGATTGGCGGCCAGGAACCCAAGCAGCGTCAGGCCCAGAAAGGCGACGATCACGCCCAAGCCAGGAAGCGGGAAGGGCAGATACCTGTCCGGCCAGAAACTCGCCGGCACAAGCTTTTTCATCCACCCGTCGACGGTGTCGACAAACCACCAGACGATGTAGAGCGTAATGGCGAGCGGTCCTGCAACCACGATCCCGGTCAAGAACCAGTTGCGAATACGTGCGCCAATGCTCGCACCGCGCGAAGAGCGGCCCGGCTCGCTACCAGGCTCTTCGGCAAAGAATTGCGTCATGGTTCGACTCGGAGCCTCAAAACCTCATAGCAGGACAAGGGAATTTGCGGCGAAAAAACCGCCTTCATCGCACCAGGGCCCACCGCGCCAACGACGCTGCTTTAGTCTACCATTTTCATCAAGAATTAGCCGCCAAACGCGCGAGAAAAAAGTTAGCCGTCTGCTGCTGATTTTGCGGGCAACTTGCTCCAAGCCACGTGACATTGCGTCACGTCTAAGCTAAAAATCGTGCCGCCATCCGAAAGGGCCGTTCTGGACCTCCGGCATGCGCACTGTCCAAGTCGTGGGAGGAACCCTTCGCCTCGAGAGCCTGGCGTAGCCGCCCCTTTCCTGAAGAGGAAAGCGCCCGAGGGAAGGTCTAGGACGAGGGAGTGAGAAGGCGAGGCGAGTTCCGCCTCGCCTTTTCCTTAGATGCGCTCCCGATTCTTTGGATTCGGTTGCAAGCGCGAGCATTACGTTCTCTCGCCTTCCGCCCAGGCGCGTTTCGTTACGGCACAAAATTCGGCGAGCTTGCCGGCCGTAATCGCCGTGCGCAGTCCCGCCATCAGGTCCTGATAATAGGCAAGGTTGATCGCGGTGAGCGCCGTCATGGCGAGGATCTCGCCGGCTTTGATCAGGTGGTGGAGATAGGCGCGGGAAAAGACCCGCGCCGCTTCGCACGGCGACTGCGGATCGACGGGCCGCGGATCGGCGGCGTGTTTGGCATTGCGCAGATTGATGCGGCCGAAGCGGCTGTACACGAGCCCGTGGCGGCCGGCACGCGTCGGCAGCACGCAATCGAACATGTCGATGCCGCGGCGGACGGATTCAAGGAGATCGTCGGGAGTTCCCACGCCCATGAGATAACGCGGCGCCGCCTCGGGCAGATGTGGGAGGCTTGCCTCGATCATTGTCAGCATGGTCGCCTGCGGCTCGCCGACCGCGAGCCCGCCGAGCGCATATCCGTCGAATCCGATCGCAACGAGCGCCGCGGCGCTCGCGGCGCGCAAATCCGGGCTTTCGCCGCCCTGAACGATGCCGAACAGCGCCTGACCCGGGGCGTTGGCGAAGGCGCGCTTGCTGCGCTCCGCCCAGCGCAGCGAAAGTTGCATGGCGCGTTCGATTTCGGCCTCGGGAGTCGGTAGCTGCACGCATTCGTCGAGTTGCATCTGGATATCCGCGCCCAAAAGGCATTGGATCTCCATGCTGCGCTCCGGCGAGAGATGATGGCGCGTGCCGTCGATGTGCGACTGGAAGGTAACGCCCGCTTCGTCCACTTTCCGCAGCTTTGCGAGCGACATCACCTGGAACCCGCCGGAATCGGTGAGGATCGGCCACGGCCAGTTCATGAAGCGATGCAGACCGCCAAGCTCGGCGATGCGTTCGGCGCCGGGCCGCAACATGAGGTGATAGCAGTTCGCAAGGATGACGTCGGCGCCAAGCGCGTGCACCTCGCCCGGATACATGGCTTTGACGGTTGCCGCCGTGCCGACGGGCATGAAAGCCGGCGTCCAGATAGGGCCGCGCGATGTCGAAATCACGCCGGCGCGCGCCGTGCCGTCGCGATGCTGAACTTCGAATGCGAAGGGCACGTCATTCCCCCGGGAAGAGCAGACAGGCGTCGCCATACGAATAGAAGCGAAATTTTGCGCCGATCGCATGCCGGTAGGCGGCTTTCATCGTCTCCAGCCCGGAGAAAGCCGCAACCAGCATGAACAACGTCGAACGCGGCAGATGGAAATTCGTGAGCAGCACATCGATGGCGTTGAATCGATACCCGGGCGCGATAAAAAGCGCCGTTTCGCCGCAAAAGCCAGCGATCGTTCCGTCCTGCCGCGCCGCCAATTCGATGAGCCGCAGCGCAGTCGTGCCGACCGCGACGATACGGCGTCCTTCGGCGCGCGCCTCGTTAATGCGCGCCGCCGCGCTCGCGCCGATCTCGCCCCATTCGGCGTGCATGCGATGCGCCTGCGTTTCTTCAACTTTCACCGGCAGGAAGGTTCCGGGCCCGACATGCAGCGTGACGCGCACGATCTCGATGTCGCGGGCGCAGAGCGCCGCCACGAGCTCCGGCGTGAAATGCAGGCTTGCCGTAGGCGCCGCCACCGCGCCGCGGCGACGGGCAAATAGGCTTTGGTAATCGTTCACGTCGCGCGCGTCCGGGGGGCGCTTTGCGGCGATGTAGGGGGGCAACGGCATCTGCCCGAGGGCATCGATTACCGCGTCGAGTTTCTCGCCCGCGACGGCGAAGCGGAGCAGAACTTCGCCCTCTTCGCCTTTGTCGAGAACCTCGGCTTCGAGCGTGGCGCCATCGTGTGCGAATAGGATCGTTTCGCCCGGTTGCAATTTCTTGGCGCCCTTTGCGAGGGCAAGCCATTGGGCCGCTGCAACCCGCTTGTGCAGCAAAACCTCGATTTTCGCCTGCGTTGCGCCGCGTCGCCGATGGCCGAGCAGACGGGCCGGGATAACCTCCGTGTCGTTGACGATAAGGACATCGCCCGGGCGAAGGGCGTCCGGAAGGTCGCTTATCCTCCGGTCTTCGAACTTCTCTTCTGCCGACGACGGCCGGACGATGAGCATGCGCGCCGCATCACGTGGCACGATGGGCCTGAGCGCGATCCGTTCGGGCGGCAGATCGAAGTCGAAGAGGTCGACGCGCATGCTCTTTTGGGCGGCTCCGCGTGCATCGAGACGCGCGCTTCGCGTGCTCCTCAGCAGAAGAAAGTAGGTCCTCGCCTGAGGTGCGAGCGCAGCGAGCCTCGAAGGGCTAGCTCAGCGTCGCGGAAATGATCTTGTCCGGGTCGTTCACCGGCTCGCCGCGCTTGATTTTGTCGACGTTTTCCATGCCTGCGATCACTTTGCCCCAGACCGTGTATTTGCGGTCGAGGAACGGGGCGTCGCCGAAACAGATGAAGAATTGCGAGTTGGCGGAATCGGGATTTTGCGCCCGTGCCATGGAGCAGGTGCCGCGCACATGCGGCTCGGCGTTGAACTCGGCCTTCAGGTTCGGATGGTTCGAGCCGCCGGTGCCGGTCCCGTGCGGGCAGCCGGTCTGCGCCATGAATCCATCGATCACCCGATGGAAGACGATGCCGTCATAGAAGTTCTCGCCCACCAGCTTTTTGATCTGGGCGACATGGCCCGGGGCCAGATCGGGGCGCATTTCGATCACGACCTTGCCCTTTGTCGTATCGAGCGTGAGCGTATTGCCGGGTGCCGGCATGGCGAAACTCCTCCTGGACTTTGGTCGGGCCCTGCAATAATCGAAGCGGCGGGCGAGGTAAACCCGCGTGCCTGGCGGTCATAAGCTGTGGCCGAGTGCGCCAGGCGCGGGGAACGGATGCCCGGGTCGCGCTCGCGGAGGTGAACATGGCGGATCTGCCTTCTGCTTCTCCCGATCTCGGCCATGCGCTGCCCGCAACGCGCCGCGATTTCCTTTTTCTTGCGACCGGGGCGTTCGGAGTCATCGGTGCGGCCGCGGCGATCGTGCCGCTCTTTTCGCAGCTTGAACCCGACGCTTCGACGATTGCCGCCGGAGGTCCCCTCGATGTCGACCTGAAATCCGTGGCGCCGGGGCAAATGATCATCGTGCGCTGGCGCTCGCGGCCGATTTTCATCGTCAACCGCCCTGCCAAACTGCTTGCGACCTTGCAAAGCCCGCAACTCGTCGATCTTTTATCCGATCCGAATTCGCAAAATCATCAGCAGCCGGACTATGCGGCCAACTGGCACCGCTCGATCAACCCCGAATACGGGATTCTCGTCGGCATATGCACGCATCTCGGCTGCATCCCGGAGTTCTTCCCCAACCCGAGCGCGACGACGCCGACGGCCTCTTGGCCGGGCGGCTACTTCTGCCCGTGCCACGGCTCGAAATACGATCTGGCGGGCCGGGTGTTCAAGGGCGTCCCCGCTCCCTACAATCTGCCGGTGCCGCCCTATCACTTCGTGAATGCCACGACGCTGAGGATCGGCGAAAATCCGCCGGGCAGTACGTACGATTTCAATTCGATCATCCAGCTCTAGGAGCGCGCCGGCTATTTTGCGTCGACGGCGAGCTGCATTTTGACGATCTTGTCGGGATTGGTGACCATCCCGTTCGCGTCTTTGTCGCCTTTCTTGATCTTGTCGACGACGTCCATGCCGGAGATCACCTGGCCGAAGACGGTATATTGGCCGTCGAGGAAACTCGAATCGGCGAGGCAGATGAAGAACTGCGAATTGGCGGAATTCGGATCCGCGGCGCGCGCCATGCCGAGGGTGCCGCGCTTGAAAGGTGTGTTGGAGAATTCCGCCGGCACGTTGGGCAGATCGGATCCGCCGGTGCCGGTGCCGGTGGGATCGCCCGTCTGCGCCATGAACCCCTCGATCACCCGGTGAAAGACGATGCCGTTGTAGAAGCCGCGTTTCGTGAGAGTCTTGATCTGCGCCACGGTTTTGGGCGCGAGGTCGGGACGCAGCAGGATGGTGATCCGGCCGTTCTTGGTGTCGAGATAGATCGTGTTGTCGAGGTTCGGCGCGGCGGCGAGTGGCGCCGCGATCAACGTGACGGCGAGGGCGAGAACGAGGCTGCGTCGGTTGAGGTTCATGGTTTTTCCGTCCCTGGAAGTTTCCCGCGTTTGGCGGCGATGGCGGCGGCGACCGCGTCCGGCACAAACTGCGCGACGTCGCCACCGAGCAGGGCGATTTGGCGGACCAATGTCGCGGTAATGTGGCGAACGCCCGGCGAGGCGGCGAGAAACAGGGTCGGAATGTCGGGGGCGAGGACGGCGTTCATGCCGGCCATCTCCATCTCATAGTCGAGGTCGGTGCCGTCGCGCAGCCCGCGCAGCAACAGCGTTGCGCCCGCTTGCCGCGCAGCTGTGACTGTAAGGCCGGAGAAGGTCAGAACCGAAAGCTTGCGCGACTGCGGGGCGGCGATGCGCGCGCACACCTCGCGCGCCAGTTCGGCGCGCTCTTCGGCGGAGAACAGCGGCACCTTGTCCGGGTGAACGCCGATTGCCACGACGAGCTCGTCGCAAAACCCGGCGGCGCGCACGATGATGTCGACATGACCGTTGGTCAGAGGATCGAAGGAGCCCGTGTAGAACGCCTTGGTGATCATGCGCTCTGTCTAGCGGAGCCAAGAGGCGCCGGCAAATGGGGCGCTTTTCCTCTCCGCGCAAGCGGGAAAGGGAAACGCATCGCCGCGGATTAGGCGTCTCCCGCATCTCCGTTGCCGGCATCCTCCTCGCTGATCCGCTCGACGCCGACGACGCGTTCTCCGTCCGCGGTATTGAAGACGATGACGCCTTGCGTGCTGCGGCCGGCGACGCGAATGTCTTCGACCGGGCAGCGGATCAGCCGTCCGCCGTCGGTCACCAGCATGATCTCGTCGTTTTCTTCGACCGGCATCGAGGCGACGAGCGGCCCGTTTCTCTGGTTGACCGCCATGGCGACAATTCCTTTGCCGCCGCGCCCGGTGATCCGATATTCGTAGGACGAAGTGCGCTTGCCGTAGCCCTTCGAGGAAATCGTCAGGATGATTTCTTCCGCCGCCGACATTTGCGCGTAGCGTTCAGGGGTGAGCGGCGCGGCTTGGACGTCTTCGCCGCCGTTTTCCTCGCTCGGCGCCTCGCCGGCACTCTCGCTCGCGCTTTCCAGCGCGGTCTCGGCGGGAGTCTCGCCGGCGATGGCGCGACGCATCTTGAGATAAGCCATGCGTTCGCCGCTTTCCGCCGCGATGTGGCGCAGGATGGCGAGCGAAATCATCCGGTCGCCTTCGCCGAGTGAGATGCCACGCACGCCCATCAAGTCGCGCCCCTTGAACACGCGCACATCGGTAACCGGGAAGCGGATGCATTGCCCGTTGGCGGTCGTGAGCAACACGTCGTGGCTCTCGGTGCAGATCTGCACGTCGACAATCTCCTCGCCCGCGTCGAGGCGCATGGCAAGTTTGCCGGAGCGGTTCACCTGCGTGAAATCGGAGAGCTTGTTGCGGCGCACCGTGCCGCCGGTCGTCGCGAACATCACGTCGAGCTTGCCCCACTGCAACTCGTCTTCGGGCAGCGGCATGATGGTCGTGATCCGCTCGCCTTGCTCCAGCGGCAGGATGTTGACCAACGCCTTGCCGCGCGCCTGCGGGGCGGCGAGCGGCATCCGCCAAACCTTTTCCTTATAGACCTGGCCGAGCGAGGAAAAGAATAGAACCGGCGTATGCGTCGAGGCGATGAACAGCCGGGCGACGAAATCCTCATCGCGCGTCTGCATGCCGGCGCGGCCCTTGCCGCCGCGCCGTTGCGCGCGGTAGGTCGAAAGCGGCACGCGTTTGATATAGCCGGCGTGCGAGACGGTGACCACCATGTCCTCGCGCTGGATTAAGTCTTCGTCCTCGAATTCGGCGTCGGCGTCGCTCTCGAGGATCAACGTGCGGCGCGCCGTAGCATGCGCCGCCTTGGCGGCCGCGAGCTCGTCCTTGATGATCGCGAATAGGCGGGCGCGCGAGTGCAGGATATCGAGATAATCGGTGATCTCGGCGGCGAGTTTCTGCAGCGCCTCGGCGATCTCCTCGCGCCCCAGCGCGGTGAGCCGTTGCAGGCGCAGATCGAGAATTCCGCGCGCCTGCATCTCCGATAGGCGGCAACTGCCGGATTCGGCGAGCGCGTGGCGCGGATCGGCGATCAGCGCAACAAGCGGCGCCATGTCGTGCGCCGGCCATTCGCGGTTCATCAGCGCTTCGCGTGCCGCCGCAGCGTCGGGAGATGAGCGGATCAAACGCACGACCTCGTCGATGTTGGCGACGGCGATCGCCAGCCCAACCTGGAGATGCGCCGCATCGCGCGCCTTATTCAGTTTGAACTTGGTTCGCCGGGTGACCACTTCCTCGCGGAAATCGACGAAGGCGGTCAAGAAATCTTTGAGCGTCAGCGTCTCGGGGCGGCCGCCGTTGAGGGCGATCATGTTGGCTGGGAATGCCGATTGCAGCGCGGTGAAGCGCCAGAGCTGGTTCAGCACCACATCGGCGACAGCGTCGCGCTTCAGTTCGATGACGATGCGCATGCCGTCGCGGTCGGACTCGTCGCGCAGGTCGGCGATGCCTTCGACCTTCTTGTCGCGCACGAGTTCGGCGATCCGTTCGAGCAGGACCGCCTTGTTGACCTGATAGGGGATCTCCGTGACGATCAGCGCGTCGCGCTCCTTGCGGATCTCCTCGACCTCGACTTTGGCGCGCACCAAAATCGAGCCGCGCCCCAAATGATAGGCGGCGCGGATGCCGGCGCGGCCGAGAATGGTGCCGCCGGTCGGAAAATCCGGGCCCGGGATGATTGCCATCAGATCTTCGATGGAAATGTCCGGCTGATCGATGAGCGCGATCACCGCATCGATCACCTCGCCGAGATTATGCGGCGGAATGTTCGTTGCCATGCCGACCGCGATCCCGCCGGCGCCGTTGACGAGCAGGTTCGGATATTTCGCGGGCAACACCACGGGCTCGCGCTCGCGCCCGTCGTAGTTGGGCTGGAAATCGACCGTCTCGGCATCGAGATCGTCGAGGAGGGGAATGGCGGCCGTCGCAAGCCGCACTTCGGTGTAGCGTTCGGCCGCGGGCGGATCGCCGTCGACCGAGCCGAAATTGCCTTGGCCGTCGATCAAAGGCAGGCGCATCGAAAACGGCTGCGCCATGCGCACCAGCGCATCGTAGATGGCGAGATTGCCGTGCGGGTGATATTTGCCCATCGTGTCGCCGGTGACGCGCGCCGATTTGTTGTAGGCGCGATCCGGCGTGTAGTTGTTCTCGTACATCGAGTAGAGGATGCGACGATGCACCGGCTTCAAACCGTCGCGCACGTCGGGCAGCGCGCGGCTGACGATCACGCTCATCGCGTAATCGAGATAGCTGCGGCGCATTTCGTCGGAAATGGAAACCGGCCGGATGTCGGAGCCGGGAGCTCTTCCGGTGTCGTCTTCGGAGGCCAAGGAGGATCAATCCAAAAGGTTGGAAAACGATGTTTTCAATATAGGCGAATCTGTCGCGAATTGCCAGTTAAGGTGCGACGAAACGCAGCAAGAAGAAGACATGTTTTCAAGCATTTGCGCCATTGAGCGGAATGCGCACAGGCGTTTGAGGGCAGTCGAGCAAAAGCAACACTTTCTCGGCCGAAGCGATCCCCGCATCTTCGCCTGCAGCCAAATCGGGTGCGAGGGTCTCACCCTTCGAGACGCGCGCTTTGCGCGTTCCTCAGGGTGAGAGCTCGTGGCTGCTGCTTAGGAGCCCTCATGCTGAGGAGCTCACGAAGTGGGCGTCTCGAAGCATGAGAAATCTCAGAACGGAATGTCGTCATCGATCATTTCGGAGACGCGGCCGGGGCGTTTCTCCGTCTCCATCGGCGAGGAGCGGCCGAAATTGCCAGCGCTCGCGACATCGAGCGCGCCGCCGCGATCCTCAGGCGCTTCGCTGCGCGCGCCGCCGCGGCTGTCGAGCAAGGTGAGCTCGCCGCGGAAACGCTGCAGCACGACCTCGGTCGTGCGCCGCTGATTGCCGTCCCGATCGGCATATTCGCGCGTCTGCAATTGGCCCTCGATGTAGATCTTCGAGCCCTTCTTGCAATATTGCTCGGCGATCTTGCCGAGGTTCTCGTTGTAGATGACGACATTGTGCCATTCGGTGCGCTCCTTGCGCTCGCCGGTCGCCTTGTCGCGCCAGGAATCCGTCGTCGCCAGACTGAAACTCACGACGGAATCGCCCGAATTCAACCGCCGCACTTCGGGATCGCGGCCCAGATTGCCGATCAATATGACCTTGTTGACGCTTCCCGACATGGCACTTCTCCATCACTCTCCGGAAATTCCTGCGACCTTATCCGCAACCTCGGGCCGGTGCGCCCGGCGCGCCCTTTGTCCACAAGCGAATTGACAAGCGGGTGCTTAAGTGTTCTACGTTTGTTCTAGCAGGCCGGCTCTCTCGATGCAAGGAAATTGTGTGCAAACCGGGCGGTTTGCACAAGGGAAACCGGCAGTTTGCCTTTGCGCTCGTGTTGGGGCGAGCGCCGCCGCGGCGGAGGAAGCAATGGTTCGCAGTTCTCTTGTTCTGATCGCGCTGCTGGCGGCGACGCCGGCCTTGGCGCAGGAGCCGACGGGTTGCAGCACGCTCAAATGGCCGCTCGACAAAGAGCGCGCTCTGCTCGCCAAGCCGTCGGAGGTCGTCTCCGGCGCCCAGGGGGTGCAACCGCTGAATCCGGTCGCGGTGACCTTGCAGCCTCTCGCCGCCGCGAAATTGCCGCAGGCGCCGTCGCGCGCGCCGCGATATCCCGATTCCTACGCGGGCTTCGTGCAAGCATCCGCCCCGGCGAGCGGTACCTATCGGATCACGCTGTCGCACGGCGCCTGGATCGACGTGATCCAGGACGGGCATGCGTTGAAATCCGTCGGCTTCACCGGCGCCAAAGGATGCGACATCGCCAAGAGCGTGAAGTTCGATCTCGCCGCCGCGCCGTATGTCATCGAGATCAGCGGAACCTCGGCGCATAGTATTGGGCTTGTGGTGACGCCGGATTGAAATCGCTGCGAGGCCGTTGCACTGCCTTGCTCTTCGCCCCGTTCAAGGCGCCGAGCCGAGGGCCTTGAGCTCGTGGTTGGCCGCGCCCCATTCGTCGAAATATTTCGGGCAATTGCTCGAAGCGAGCCGGAAGAGGGCGACCGCCTCGTCTTTGGCGCCTGTCCGCAGCGAGAATTCGCCACCGTAGAAATCCGCCTCGCAGACTTGGCCTTTCTTTTTCGTGGCATCCGGGTCGTTTGCGGCGGCGAGAACGGCGGCGGGCGTTGCTTGACCGAGGAACATGCGGATGATCGGCGCGGGCCACTTGGTCATGTCGATGTGCGATGTCGCCTGCGGAAGACTGCTCGCGACATTGTCGCGCTTCTCGAGAATGTCGAGCCATAGCACACTATAGGGTTGCTTCGGATCTAGCTTGCTCGCCTGGCCGACGTCGGCCAAAGCCTTGGCGAGGTCGCCTTTGTAGAGGTATGCGATGCCGCGGGTGCGGTAGCCGAGCGCATATTTGGGGTCGAGCCGCACCGCCTCGCTGCAGTCCACGATGGCGCGGTCGAAGTCGCCTTTCGCGCCATAGGCATTGCCGCGATTGTTGTAGGCAACGGCATATTTGGGATCGAGCCGGATCGCCGCGCTATAGTCGGCGATGGCGCGGTCGAAGTCGCCCTTGGCGTTATAGGCGCTGCCGCGGTTGTTGTAGGCAAAGGCAAATTTTGGATCGAGCCGGATCGCCGCATTGAAATCGGCAATGGCGCGGTCGAGTTCGCCCTTGTCGTCGTAAGCGTTGCCGCGGTTGTAATAGACGGTGGGCAAATTGGGATCGAGCCCGATCGCGTCGTTGAAGTCGGCGATGGCGCGGTCGAAGTCACCCTTGGCGCTATACGCGTTGCCCCGATTGTTGTAGGCGACCGAGAGGTTAATCGGCGTTTCTTGGCCGGACTCGATCATCGCCGTGCAAGCCTTGATCCGCGCATCCAAATCCTGATTTTCCGTGCAGCTCTCCCATTGCGGCGAAAGCTGAGCGTTGGCGTCGACCGCCAGCAGCATTGTTGCGGCAAAAACAAGGATGCCGAGAAGTCGAAAACGCATGTCTGGCTCCGGGTTCTGCGAATTTCGGGCATGATACCCGTTCCGGTGCATGACAGCGCATGGCCCAAGGCGCCGTTCAAGCGGATTCGCGCCCGCGACTGCCTTCCTGTTGCGATTCCGCTCTTCAGCGGCCGAGCATTGGCTTTGCTTGATCCGCTGTCGCCTGTGGCGCCACGTCCTCCGCCCCAGGCCCGGCCTCCAGCGCCGCGGCGAGCTTGCCGCGATCGAGCTCGCCCTCAGAGTGCGCAATGACGATGGTTGCGACGCCATTGCCGATGAAATTGGTGAGTGCCCGGCATTCGCTCATGAACTTGTCGATGCCGAGCAGGATCGCCATGCCCGGCACGAGGGCAGGCGAGATCGCCGAGAGCGTCGCGGCGAGCGTAATGAAGCCCGCGCCGGTGACGCCGCTCGCTCCTTTCGAGGTGAGCATCGCGACAATGAGGATCGTCGCCTGCTGGCCGAGCGTGAGGTGATAGCCCAGCGCCTGCGCGACGAAGAGCGTGGCGAGCGTCATATAGATGTTGGTGCCGTCGAGATTGAACGAATAGCCGGCCGGCACGACGAGGCCGACCACGGGTTTCGAACAGCCGAGCCGTTCGAGCTTCTGCATGAGCTGCGGCAGCGCGCTTTCCGACGAGCTGGTGCCGAGCACGATCAACAGTTCGTCTTTGATATAGGCGAGGAACTTGAAGATATTGAAACCGGCGAGGCGGGCGATCGTGCCGAGCACGAGAACGATGAAGATCGCCGCCGTCAGATAGAACGTCGCAATGGCGCCGGCGAGAGAACCTAGCGCCTGCGGCCCATATTTGCCGATCGTATAGGCGATGGCCCCGAAGGCGCCGATGGGGGCGGCGCGCATGACGATGTTGATGACGCCGAAGATGGCCTGCGTCGCTTCCTCGAGCAGCGCGCGCAACGCTTTGACGCGTTCGCCCAGCGCCAGCAGCGCGAAACCGAAGAGGATCGAAAACAGCAAAACCTGGAGAATGTCGCCGCGCGCGAAGGCGCCGACGACGCTGTCGGGGATGATGTTGAGGAGGAATTGAACCGGGTTCTCGGTGCCGGCGGCTCTCGCGTAGGTCGCAACTGCCGACTGGCTGGCGCCGCCGCCGAGGCTTGCGCCGGGATGCAACACATTGCCGGTGATGAGGCCGATGACGAGCGCGAAGCTCGAGACGATCTCGAAATAGACGATTGCCTTGAGGCCGATCCGGCCGACTTTGCGTGCGTCGGAAATATGCGCGATGCCCGAGCTGAGCGTAAGGAAGATGATCGGCGCGATCACCATCTTGATGAGCTTGACGAAACCCTCGCCCAGCGCCTTCATCGCGTCGCTCGTGGCGATATGCGGGAAAAGCCAGCCGACCAGCACGCCCAGCACCAGCCCGGTAAGGACCTGGACGTAGAGGAGCTTGTAGAGGGACTTGCCCGCCTTCTTTCGCGGCACGCCGGGCGCGGCCATCAGATGGCTCTCTTCCATTTGGCGAACCGCTACGTCATGGCCGGGCTTGTCCCGGCCATCCAGCGACGAGGCGTGGCGGTCATCGCACAGAACGCGCCAACCCGGCGTTTGATCAAGGAGCAGGCGCTGAATCCGGAATTGCCGGGCTGACCGCGAGATGCCAAAAGATGTTCGCCAGCTGGGCGCAATCGTGCGAAGCCTCCATAATGTCGATTTTCTCCCACCGGATCAAACTCCTCCCGGCCGTTGTGGCGATCGGCATCGCCTTTGTCGCCGGCATTGGCACGCAAGCTTTGACTCCTTCTCCCTATGACCGAGCGAAGCGTTGGACGGCGCAGGGCGCCGCCCTCGTCGAAGGATTGCTTGGCAAACAAAAGAGAGTTGTCGCGGCCAATCTCGTTCCGGTCAAACAATCCCTCGACACGGTCCTTCTTCCGCTCTTCAAGGAAACCATAACGCTGCCCGCCGACGCGGGCGTCGCGCCGATTGCCGGCGGTATCACGACGTATGGCAACGATATCATCATTGCCGATCGGCTTGGCGGCTTTTACAAACTCAGCGAACGTGGCACCAAGATTACCAAGCTCGCTCTGCCCGCGCTGCCCAATCATATCGCCGAATATTTGAAGTTCGCATGGCGGATCAATGTCGACGGATTTCGCGTGCACGACGTGAAATCGCGGCAAGAACCGGGAGGGCTGCGGCTCTTCGTGTCGTTCGAGAATTTTCTGCCCGATCGCCGGGCCACGAATCTGGCGCTTGCAACAATTCTTTTATCGAACAAAGATCTCGCTCCGATCGGAGCCTGGGAGATGCTTTACGAGTCGCAGCCACTTTTGGTGGACCAGAAAAATTATGCCGGGCTCGGCGGCGGTGGCGCGGTGCTTGTCGTGGGCAACAAGGTTTATCTGTCCGTTGGCGACTACGTTCAGGACAGCGTTTCGTTTCCCTCCAGAATGATGGCGCAAGATCCAAATTCAGATTTCGGAACCATCGAAGCAATCGACATCACGACCAAGCAGAAGACGCGGATCAGCAACGGCCATCGCAATCCGGAGGGTCTAGCCCTGAATTGGCAGGGTCTCATTTACGAGACCGAACAGGGACCAAATGGCGGCGACGAGTTGAATTTGATCGAGCCGGGCAAGAATTACGGCTGGCCGATTGAGACCTATGGAACCGATTATACGAGCTATGGTTGGCCGCACGCGCTAGTCGATACGCGCGGGATGAAGTTTCAAAAGCCGGTCTTCGCCTGGGTGCCGGACATCGCCCCGACCGAGATCATCGAAGCCGACAATTTCAATTCCCGTTGGGACCATGATTTTCTTGTGGCCTCGTTGCAGGCGGAAACTCTCTTCCGCCTGCATATGGAAGAAGGACGTGTCGTCTATGTCGAGCCGATTTTCCTCGGCGAACGTATCCGGGATCTCGCTATAACCGCCGATGGCACGCTGGTGCTGTGGACTGACGCGGCGCATCTCATCTTTCTCAACGTAGACAAGGCAACTCTGCTAGGGAACCGCCGCGCCCACGAAACCATCGCGGACGCCGCGCTCGCGCCCTGCATGACCTGCCACCATGTCGGGCCCACGACGCCCTACAGCCTCGCTCCGTCGCTCTCGAAAATCTTCGGCCGCAAGATCGCCTCCGACAGTTTTGATCGTTATTCCGCGGCCCTGAAAGGAGTGAACGGCGAATGGAACGAAAAGAATCTCTTCCTTTTCCTCACCAACCCGTCTGGTTTTGCTCCCGGAACCGCTATGACTTATAGTACCAGCGCGGCTGATGCCTATGAGATCATTGATCTCTTGAAGAATCTCGATTGAGCACTGCGCCGGCTTGAACCGGGTTTTGTTTTCCGCGCAAGCACCTCGCCGGAGCTATCTGGTGAAGTGGTTCGAACCCCCGTTACCTAGGCTTCCAGCTTTGATCGAGATCATGAACTTCTCTCGCGATATCGGGACTCTGATCTCCGAATTGCAGCCTATGGCAAATAAAAAGGGTCTCAAAAGGTTTGGTCCTATCGGAGACGGCGGCTATCTCATGCCCGACGATCTTGAAGGCGTGAAGGCAATCGTTTCGCCCGGGGTTTCGACGGAGGTGGGGTTCGATTACGAAATGGCCAACCTAGGGATAGATGTTTACATGGCAGACGCCTCCGTTGCAGGCCCGCCAATTCAACACGAACGGTTCCATTTTAGTGCGAAATTTTTGGACAGCTGTAATTCCAAAACTAGGATCACACTGGACGATTACTGCAAAAGTATACGCGACGGGACCGGCGATTTGGTTTTGCAGATGGATATTGAAGGCGCCGAGTATCGCGTGATCGCAGCAACGTCGGAGGACGTGCTATCTCGCTTTCGCATTATGATAATCGAGTTTCATGGTGTACGTCACCTTCGCTGGCCGATGCGTGTTCGCGGAATGAGCGCGGTATTCAGAAAATTGCTCAGAAACCACAGAGTGGTTCATATTCATCCCAACAATGCCGGCAGGCTGGCGAGAGTAGGGAAGTTTGAAGTCCCCGACATCCTTGAGTTTACGTTCTATCGGTCGGACCGCGACGTGTTCGAACATAAGCCGCTTCAATTTCCGCATCCGCTCGATGCGACGAACGTTCCTGATAGGCCGCCGATCGTGCTTCCCAAGTGTTGGCAGCCAATCCCGGATGGCTAGAACTTCAGAAGTGACTCCCATTCTGCCGCGGACGACCCTTTTCCCCGCTATCCCCGTCTCTCAGGCCGCGGTGATCCTCAGCAAAATCAACTCGGCAGGGAACGTTCATGGACGCAATCCCGCCAACGCGGAAGCATTGGAGGCCTCGCAGGCGCTGCAGAGCAGGGCGGCGGGACAGAATGGCTCATTTTTTCCGAAATCTTGCGCCCCCTTTAGAATTCGCCGGCGAAGGTCCATCTTAGACTTTTCAGAGCCTCCATCCGCCATGGCCACAAAGACACCGCGAAAATCGGCGGCACCCCGTAAATCCAGGGAGCCCGAACTCAACCTGCCGTTCCCCAAGGACGAGCGGCGGGTGATCTCGATTCGCGGGGCGCGCGAGCACAATCTCAAGAACGTCGATCTCGTCATCCCGCGCGACAAGCTGGTGGTCTTCACCGGGCTTTCCGGTTCCGGCAAGTCCTCGCTCGCCTTCGATACGATCTATGCCGAGGGGCAGCGCCGCTATGTCGAATCGCTTTCGGCCTATGCCCGGCAGTTTCTGGAAATGACGCAAAAGCCGGACGTCGATCAGATCGACGGGCTCTCGCCGGCGATTTCCATCGAGCAGAAGACCACGTCGAGGAACCCGCGCTCGACGGTGGGTACCGTCACCGAGATCTACGATTACATGCGGCTTTTGTGGGCGCGCGTCGGCATTCCCTATTCGCCGACGACGGGTCTTCCGATCGAAAGCCAGACGGTGAGCCAGATGGTCGATCGCGTGCTCGCTCTGCCGGAGCGCACGCGCCTCTATCTGTTGGCGCCCGTCGTGCGCGGCCGCAAAGGCGAATACCGCAAGGAGATCGCCGAATATATGAAGCGCGGCTTCCAGCGCCTGAAGATCGACGGGCAGTTCTACGAGATCTCGGAGACGCCGGCGCTCGACAAGAAGCTCAAACACGACATCGAGGTGGTGGTCGATCGCATCGCCGTGCGCCCGGATATCGCGGCGCGGCTTGCGGAAAGTTTCGAGACGGCGCTCGATCTCGCCGACGGCATCGCGATCGTCGAATATGCCGACGAGAAGGAGAACGGCAAGCCGAAACAGATCGTCTTTTCGTCGAAATTCGCCTGTCCGGTTTCCGGCTTCACGATCCCCGAGATCGAGCCGCGGCTCTTCTCGTTCAACAATCCGTTCGGCGCGTGCCCGGTCTGCGATGGCCTCGGGAGCGAAGAGACGGTCGATGCCGAACTCGTCGTGCCCGATGCGAAGCTCACCTTGCGCAAAGGTGCCATCGCGCCTTGGGCGCGCTCGACGTCGCCCTATTATCTGCAAACCCTCGAGTCGCTCGCCAAACATTACAAGTTTCGGCTCGATACGCCGTTCGAGGATCTGCCGGAGAGGGTGCAGGAGATCATTCTCTATGGGTCGGGCGAGGAGGAGATCCGCTTCTCCTACAATGACGGTCTGCGCTCCTATGACGTGAAAAAGCCGTTCGAAGGCGTCATCAGCAATCTCGAACGCCGCTATCATGAGACGGAAAGCGAGTGGGCGCGCGAGGATATCGCGCGGTTCATGACCACAACTCCGTGCAGCGCCTGCAAGGGCAATCGGCTGAAGCCCGAGGCGTTGGCAGTGAAGATCGACCATAAGCACGTTGGCGAAGTAGCCGATCTCTCGGTGCGCGAGGCGCGCCGCTGGTTCGCGGACCTGCCCGACAAGCTCGACGCGAAGCGCGGCGAGATCGCCAAGCGCATCCTGAAGGAGATCGGCGAACGGCTGCGGTTCCTGGTCGACGTCGGACTGGACTATCTGACGCTCTCGCGCGCCTCCGGCACGCTGTCGGGCGGCGAGAGCCAGCGCATTCGGCTCGCTTCGCAGATCGGCTCAGGTCTCAGCGGCGTGCTGTATGTGCTCGACGAACCGTCGATCGGGCTGCACCAGCGTGATAACGCCAAGCTTCTCGAAACGCTGCGCCGGCTGCGCGATCTCGGCAACAGCGTCATCGTCGTCGAGCACGACGAGGACGCAATCCTCGCCGCAGACCACGTGGTCGATGTGGGCCCCGGCGCCGGCATCCATGGCGGCGAGATCGTCGCGCAGGGCACCGCCGCCGAGATCATGGCCGATCCGAAGTCGCTCACCGGCCAATATCTCTCCGGGCAACGGCAGGTGCCGCTGCCGCGCGCGCGGCGCAAGCCGCAGCCGGGACGCAAGCTCAAAATTATCGGCGCCACCGGCAACAATCTAAAGCATTTGTCGGTCGATATTCCGCTCGGCATCTTCACTTCCGTCACCGGAGTTTCCGGCGGCGGCAAATCGACCTTGATCCTCGATACGCTCTACAAGGCCGTGGCGCGCCGCCTCAACGGGGCGCTCGAACATCCAGCACCCTTCGAAGCGATGGAGGGATTGCAGCATCTCGATAAGGTGATCGACATCGACCAGTCGCCGATCGGCCGCACGCCGCGCTCCAATCCTGCGACCTACACGGGCGCCTTCACGCCGATCCGCGATTGGTTCGCGGGCCTGCCCGAAGCCAAAGCGCGCGGTTATCTGCCGGGGCGTTTCTCGTTCAACGTGAAGGGTGGGCGCTGCGAGGCGTGTCAGGGAGACGGGGTCATCAAGATCGAGATGCACTTCTTGCCCGACATCTACGTCACCTGCGACGTTTGCAAGGGCAAGCGCTACGACCGCGAGACTTCTCGAAGTGAAATATCGCGACAAGTCGATCGCCGACGTGCTCGACATGACCGTGGAGGAAGCAACAGGCCTCTTCAAGGCCGTGCCGGCGATCCGCGAGAAGATGGAGACGTTGTCGCGCGTCGGGCTCGGCTACATCAAGCTCGGGCAGCAGGCGAATACGCTCTCGGGCGGCGAGGCGCAGCGCGTCAAGCTCGCCAAGGAATTGTCGCGCCGCGCCACCGGCCGCACGCTTTACATTCTCGACGAGCCGACCACTGGTCTCCACTTCCACGATGTCGCCAAATTGCTCGACGTGCTGCATCAGCTCGTCGATGCCGGCAACAGCGTCATCGTCATCGAGCACAATCTCGATGTCATCAAAACGGCCGATTGGATCATCGATCTCGGCCCCGAGGGCGGCGACGCTGGCGGCGAAATCGTCGCGCAAGGCACACCGGAAGAGATCGCCAAAGCGCCGCAGAGCTACACCGGCCATTATCTGAAGCCGATCCTGGAGCGGCGCGCGGGCGGCAAACAGGCGGCGGAATAGATCGAACCTATGCGAAAATCACAACATATGATAGGCACTCTCTATAAATGCACCCGCCAGCGTACTGTAAATGAACGCTGGTTCATCTGGAAAACGTATCCAGATCGAGCGATGTATGCGTGAAATGCATATCAGAACGGCGCGCTCGGGGCTATTCGTCTGCGGCGGGGTGAATTAGGTTTGTGTACTTGCCGGTTCGCATCGCGCCTGTGCCCTCGTTGGCGCGAGCGGCCGAGCGTCGTGTAGAGGCAGTCCCCCGCCTCTCGCGCATTCAAGACGCCCGCCGAAGTTCCTCCCTCGGCGGGCGTCTTACTTTTTGCGGCTACCTGCATTCACTTGGCGCCGGCCTTCAAGAGCTTATAAGTGATGGCGTCGATCAACGCCTGAAATGAGGCGTCGATGATGTTGGCCGAAACGCCGACCGTCGACCAATGTTCGCCACCGCCGTCGCGGAATTCGATCAGCACGCGCGTCACCGCGTCCGTGCCGCCCTGGAAGACGCGGACGCGATAATCGACGAGTTCGAGGTCCTCGATGAGTGGCTGGTATCTGCCGAGGTCCTTGCGCAGCGCACGGTCGAGCGCGTTGACCGGGCCGTTGCCCTCGGCGACCGAAACCGACAATTCGCCATCGATGCGGATTTCCACCACCGCTTCCGAGACGGTTGCGAGCTCGCCTTTCGCGTTACGGCGACGCTCCACGTTGACGCCAAAACGTTCGACTTCGAAATAATCGGGGACCGTGCCGAGACTGCGCCGCGCCAAGAGTTCGAACGAAGCATCGGCGCCTTCGAAGGCGTAGAGATGCGCTTCTTTCTCCTTCACCTCTTCTAGGAGGCGGGCAAGGCGCGGATCGTCCTTTTCCAGATGCACGCCGAGCCGCTCCAGCTCGGCCATGATATTGGACTTTCCGGCATAGCCGGAGACCAGCAGGCGACGGCGGTTGCCGACGCTCTCGGGCACGACGTGCTCATAGCTCTTCGGCTCCTTCATCACCGCCGAGGCGTGAATGCCGGCCTTGGTGGCGAAGGCTGCGGCGCCGACGTAGGGGCGATGCCGGTCGGGAGCGCGGTTCAACAATTCGTCGAGCGTATGGCTCACCTTGGTAAGGCCGCCGAGCTGTTGCAGCGAGACGCCGATCTCGTAGGCGTCGGCATAATCGCGCTTCAAGAGCAGCGTTGGGATGAGCGAGACGAGATTGGCGTTGCCGCAGCGCTCGCCGAGCCCGTTGAGCGTGCCCTGGATCTGCCGCACGCCGGCGCGCACCGCGGCGAGCGAATTGGCGACCGCGTTCTCGGTATCGTTATGGGCGTGAATGCCGAGGTTCTCGCCGGGAATTTGCTGCGCCACCTCCGCGACAATGCACTCCACTTCGTGCGGCAAGGTTCCGCCGTTCGTGTCGCACAGCACGACCCAGCGCGCCCCGGATCGGTAAGCGGTCTTCGCGACCTCGAGCGCATAGGAAGGATTGGCCTTATAGCCGTCGAAGAAATGCTCGCAGTCGAGCATCGTTTCGCGGTTTTTTGCACGCGCGGTTTCGATCGACCGGGCAATGCCGTCGAGATTGTCTTCGAGCGTGGTTTGGAGCGCCACGTGCACGTGGAAATCCCAAGCCTTGGCGACGAAACAGATGGCGTCGGCGTCGGCTTGCAACAACGCCGCAAGGCCGGGATCGTTGGCCGCCGAGCGGCCGGTGCGGCGGATCATGCCGAACGCGGCAAAGCGCGCATGTTTCAGCGGCGGCTTCTCGGCGAAAAATTCGGTGTCGAGCGGATTGGCGCCGGGATAACCGCCCTCGATATAATCGAGGCCGAGCGCATCGAGCAGCGCCGCAATGTGCCGTTTGTCGTCAAGCGAAAAATCGACGCCGGTGGTCTGCGCGCCGTCGCGCAGCGTCGTGTCGTAAAGGGTGAGGCGGGCGCGAGTCATGGGCGAAGACCCAAACCCTCTCCTTGTGGGAGAGGGTGCCGCCAAAGGCGGCGGGTGAGGGGTTGCGATCTTGCCAGTTGGCGACCAAGCTTGGGATGATGGTCAAACGAGCGACGAATATCGCGCACCGCCTGCGAACCAATAGCACGGCGTCCGAGGACATGCTGTGGCAGCAGCTTCGCAGCCGCAGGCTCGACGGACTGAAATTCCGTAGACAGGTGCCGATCGGCAGATTTATCTCGGACTTCTGTTGCTACGAACTCGGGCTGACCATCGAGCTCGATGGCAAACATCATCTGGAACAACTCGAAAGCGATGCCGCGCGCCGTGCGCTCATCGAGAGCCACGGGTTTATCGAGCTTCGTTTCACGAACGACGAGGTGAAGGAAAGGCTGGATTGGGTCATCGAGGAAATCCGTCGCGCAGCGGACATCGCTCGCGCGCGCACACCAAGGCCGCCTCACCCGCGATACAGGTAAGCGCGCCAACCCTCTCTCTGTGGGAGAGGGTGCCGCCGGAGGCGGCGGGTGAGGGGTTACAAACCTGCAAGAATAAACACGAGCGCTACGGGTGTGGGTTTCCTGTCGAGCCAGTAACCCCTCACCCGGCTGCTCCGCAGCCACCCTCTCCCTCAGGGAGAGGGTACGCACGCGCTCTTTGAGGAGGTGCATCATCGCTTCACCTCCCAGCTCGTGGTCCCGTCTTTGTTGTCCGTCAGCGCGATTCCCATTGCGTCGAGCTGATTACGGATTTGATCTGCTTTCGCCCAGTCCTTGTCGGCGCGCGCCTCGTTCCTAGCCCTAAGTAATTCATCCACTCGCGATTCAAATTCTGCTCCTGTCTCGTTTCCAACGATGAGCACACCGGAGGTGTTGGTCTTTAGAGAAAATCCCTTTAACTGGATAATCGCGTGGATTGAATTCGCTGCATCGATCTGGCCGTTAGCCTCCAAGGTTCTCATCTTGAGAATCTCTCTTTGAGTCGTAACGTCCATCGACGGGCCACTATCGAATAGGTTCGCCACGAAGCCCGGATGGAAATATCCGGGTTTATCTACATTCCGGAAGCCTAGGGCCTTCAGCACTTTAACAAATGATATTGCAGATTCTCTGTTACTCTCCGCGCGTTGCGCCAATCTATGAATTCGTGCGATAGCGAGAGGCGTATTTAAATCGTCAGAGAGTGCTGATTCGATTTCTTCATCATCAAAATCAGGTGGAATTTCCCCCGCGCAGCCGTCGAAAGTCGTGGCGATTAAATCGCTCCAATTGAGCAACTCCTTGCGAGCCTCTTCTAGACCATCAACTCGCCAGTTTATTGGTTCGCGATAGTGCGTTTTCAGCATCGCGAGTCGAACGACGTCGCCAGGCCAGAAACAGTCTCCGAAGTTATCGGTCGTCAAGAGTTCTCGGATCGTCACGAAATTCCCCAGGCTCTTCGCCATTTTCTCGCCTTCGACCTGCAGGAAGCCGTTGTGCAGCCAGTAATTGGCCATCACCTCGTGTCCGAAGGCCGAGCAGGTCTGGGCGATTTCGTTCTCGTGATGCGGAAACACGAGATCGATGCCGCCGCCGTGAATATCGAAAACTTCGCCCAAATATTCCCAGCTCATCGCCGAACATTCGAGATGCCAGCCGGGTCGCCCGCGCCCCCAGGGACTCTCCCAACCGGGCTCGTCCGGCGAAGAGGGTTTCCAGAGGACGAAGTCCATCGGCCCTTTCTTGTACGGCGCGACCTCGACGCGTGCTCCGGCGATCATTTCGTCGAGCGAACGCCGCGACAGCCGGCCGTAATCGGGCATCGAGGGCACGTCGAAGAGAACGTGGCCGTCGGCAGGGTAGGCGCGGCCCGCGGCGAGCAGCCGTTCGACGATGGCGATCATCGCGGCGATATGTTCGGTGGCGCGCGGCTGCGCCGTCGGCTCGAGACAGCCGAGCGCCCGGGCATCGGCCTGAAAAATCGCGTTGGTCTCTTCCGTCAATTCGCGAATGGAAATGCCGCGCTCGGCGGCGCGCGCGTTGATCTTGTCGTCGACGTCGGTGATGTTGCGGACGTAAGTGACGTGCTCGGCGCCGTAGATCTCGCGCAGCAGCCGAAACAGCACGTCGAAGACGATCAGTGGACGGGCGTTGCCGATATGCGCATGGTCGTAGACGGTCGGCCCACAGACGTACATGCGCACGTTGCGCGCATCGATCGGCGCGAACTCCTCCTTTCGGCGCGTCAAAGTATTGGTGAGCTGCAAGGCCATGGATTCCCTTTACAGCCTCGAACTGGCCCTGGCGTCGGATCGGAACTCTTGAAGGAGACGAGACGGCTCAGGCCAGCGCGAAGGCTAGCCGATAATGATCCGGCTGATGCGGATGAAGCACGTCATGCCCGGACCATGCGCGAGAACCCGCAAAGGGTCAAGCGCTTCGCGCGATTTCCGAGGCAGCCGCGCCCGGTGCGACGCCTGCAGCTTAACGCTTTCTTAGCGGCGCAAACGCACAATCTGTTTTGGATTACGCGCCAGCTTTCGGTCAGGCAGTACGCAGCGACCGATCGGGCGCCGCGATCCTCTCAGGTCCGATCTGAAAAAATGCTTCAAGATCAAGGGGCCTATGGACGCGCGTTGGTGTTGCGGGCGATCATTCGGGGGATTTCATGGCGGCTATCGCACGCAACTCTCGCAACCTCCTTCACGTCGTTCTCGCAATTCTCGCCGGCTTCGTTGCGCTGACGGCGCTCAAGCACCGGGTGCTGGCCGAGACGACGCATACGTTCGTGATCCCGGTCGATGATGGTTATGGGCTGAACGATTGCATCGGAACGGATCGGTCTTGCGCTGAGGTGGTCGCCGCCGCCTGGTGCGAGGCGCATGGCTACGCCCGGCCGATCGTCTACGGGCGCGCCGCGGACATCGCCACCGGCGCCATCAGCACGGTGCCGCGGCCGGCGCATATCGACGCCAACTCCCTCATCGTCACCTGCAAACAATAGATCAGAAGTCCGATCGCGGTGCTGGCAAGACCCGCGAAGAGGATGAGACCGGCCTGGCGATTGGAGCGGAAGAGCCGTAGCGCCAGATCGGGATCGGCGGGATCGAGCTTGACGACCTGCCAAAGAAGATGCGCCCCCATGCCGACGATTCCGGCGATCGCCAGCGGCCGGCGCGTGCCGGTGGTGAAAAGAGCGAGCGCAAGCAAGACGACCGCGGCGCCGTAGAACGCCGCGACCGCGCGTCGAACTTGGCCGCCGAAATAAAGCGCCGTCGATTTCACCCCAGCGGCCAAGTCGTCGCCGATGTCCTGCAAGGCATAGATCGTGTCGTAGCCCATCGTCCAAGCGACGGCGCCCGCATAGAGCAGCAGCGCCGGCACGCCGAGCCTACCGTAAGCCGCCGCCCAACCGAGCAGCGCGCCGAACGAGAAGGCGAGGCCGAGAACCGCCTGCGGCCAGAAGGTGACGCGTTTCATGAACGGGTAGATGGCGACGATCAGCAACGAAGCGGCGCCGAGCTCGATCGTAAAGCGGTTGAAGCAAAGCAGCACGATCAGCCCGACGAGCACCTGGGCGAGCAGAAATGCGCAGGCGGCGCGCGGTCCGATCCGTCCCGAAGGCAGCGGCCGTCCGGCCGTCCGCTCGACCTTGGCGTCGATGTCGCGATCGACGAGGTCGTTGTAGGTGGAACCCGCGCCGCGCATCGCCACGGCGCCGAGAAAAAACAGCGCGAGATGCGCGAGGTTGGGCGGCGCCTGCCGGCTGATGCTGGCGAGGAGCGACGACCACCAGCATGGCAGGAGCAGAAGCCACCAGCCGATCGGCCGGTCAAGACGGGCGAGCTGAAGAAACGGTCGAAGCGGTGGCGGCGTGTGCCGCAAAAAAAAGGCCGACGCGTCCGGCGGCCACGCCCTCACAGAGGGCCGGTCGGCAGTTTCTGGCCGCCGCCGGCTTCTTCGTTCTTCTTCATCTGCTCGGCGATCGCGCATGCCCGGCCCGCCACCATCTTCGAGCGATTGAGACTCATCGTAATGTTGCTGATCGCCTCGTCGGGCACCATGCACCAATCCTTATTCTTCTGCAGGTAGCCGAGGAGCGCCGTTTCGGCGCTGGCGAGATCGCGCAATTTGGGGCAGGAGAGGGCCGGATCGAGCTGCCCTTTCGGGGAGCTTTTTGCAAGCTTGTTCAACTGGTCGATGATCAACTGCCGCTTCTTCGTCAGATTGCCGATATCGTCGGTGCATTCGGCTGCGAGCGCCGGCGAAAACGGCGCAAGCCAGTCGGGCAGGGCGAACGCCAAAAGAGCGCACCCCATGGCCAAAGCGGAAAGCCGGGATCTCATGCGGCGATCCTCACAATCAGCTTGAATGTGACCATTCGGTCTCATAGCAAATACGCGGCGCGACGGGCAAGCGGCCCGCGGAGAGGAGCATGGCACGCTACGACTTCGCCGCGCGGCGGCTCTATGTCGAAACCCGGCTCGACGCGGACGCCCGGGTGGAGCTCAATCCGGCCCAGAGCCATTATCTGCGCAACGTATTGCGTCTTTCCGATGGCGCCGAAATCCTTGTTTTTAATGGGCGTGACGGCGAATGGCGCGCCCGCCTGTCGGGCACGCCGCGTAACGCCGCCCTCGTCGCACTTGCCCAAACGCGCCGCCAGGAACAAGGCGCCGATCTTCACTATCTGTTCGCGCCGCTGAAACATGCGCGCCTCGATTATCTCGTACAAAAGGCGGTGGAAATGGGCGCGGGCCTGCTGCAGCCGGTGCTGACCCGCCACACCCAGACCGCGCGCGTCAACATCGAGCGGATGCGCGCCAATGCGATCGAGGCCGCCGAGCAATGCGGGATCCTGGCACTGCCGCGCGTCGCGGGACCGCTGAAGCTCGAACGCCTGTTGGCGGCTTGGCCGGAAGAGCGGCTACTGATCTTTTGCGACGAGGATGCAGATTCCGCCGATCCCCTCAGGGCGCTCGGCGCGGCCAAACAAGGCGCGCCGCTCGCCGTTCTAGTCGGCCCCGAGGGCGGATTCGACCCTTCCGAGCGGACAGCAATTCTTGCAAATCCCTCCGTCATTCGCGTCTCGCTCGGGCCGCGAATTTTGCGCGCCGATACCGCGGCCGTGGCAATTCTGGCGTTGGTGCAGGCGGTACTCGGCGATTGGCGGAGTTAGGCACACCGCATTCCGCGAGCAAAACACTGTCTTCCCGGCAAGACCGACTCGTTCCACGATATTGCCTCAAACAGTCCCTACGAGAGGGCAACCCAAAGAGCGCCGCCGCCTCTCGAGGGACGGAAATATAACCAGTTTTACGGATTCGTTTGATGGGATTACGTCTGCATCCAACGCGCGCGGGCTTCGGTCTCATCGGTGGCGGGTTGAGCCTCTTCGCCCTGAGCTGCTCGGCGTCGATTGCCGCGGAGAGAAACCAGGGATCTTCAGGGATGGCGCTCGATGCCTGCGCCGCTTATGGACCGGGCTTCACCTCCGTTGAAAGCAGCACGCGCTGCGTCAAAATCGGCGGCCATGTTCGGGTCGAATGGACGCGCAGCTATTATCGATACTACAGCGGCCGAACCACGGATGATGCTTCGGATGGTGCGCAGCCGGCGCATCTGCGCGTCGGTAGCGACGAGCATTACGGCTACGATCCGTTCCTGCAGCCGGCGAGTTCGGACAAGACCGCTCAATAGGCGCATTCGCCGAAGGCCGCCTCGGCACTTCCGCCCCAAACCGTCTTAAATCGCTCGATCAGCATTTCGGCCTGCGTGCGGCCGGCAACGACGCTCTCAAGCGGCGCAAGATATTGCGTTTCGTCGCCTGGGCCGTGCTTGGCGCGCCGGGCGAGTCCCTCTCGGGCCAACCCCAAAATTTCGCCGGCGATCTCGCGTAGGCTGCGCCCGGCGATCCTGGAGTTGAGCCCGAGGCGCGGCACCTCGTCGCGCAAATTCCGGCGCTGCTCCCTGTTCCAGGAACGCACGATGTCAAAGGCGGCGTCAAGTGAGGAAGGTTCGTAGAAGATCCCGGCGCAGAGCGCAGGCAGCGCGGTGAGAAAGGGCAGGGGCCCGGCATCGGCGCCGCGCATTTCGAGAAAGCGCTTGAGGCGGACTTCGGGAAAAATCGTCGTCAGATGGTTGGCCCAGTCCGACAGCGTGGCGCGCTCGCCCGGCAGAGCCAAGAGCCGCCCGGCAAGCAAATCGCGGAAGCTGGCGCCGGCGACATCGTGATAGACGTCGCCGCGCTTGACGAAATACATGGGTACGTCGAGCGCATAGTCGGCGTAGCGCTCGAATCCCATGCCCGGCTCGAAGACGAAGTCGAGCATGCCGGTGCGGCCGGGATCAGTGTGCCGCCAAATCTCCGAACGCATCGAGAGATATCCGTTGAGCTTGTCGTCAGTAAACGGCGAATTCGCGAAAAGCGCGGTGATCAGCGGCTGAAGGGAGAGTGCGACGCGCAGCTTTTTCACCATATCCGCTTCGCTCGCGTAATCGATGTTGGTCTGCACCGTCGAAGTACGCAACATCATGTCGAGGCCGAGGCTGCCGACCTTCGGCATGTAATCGAACATGATCTCGTAGCGGCGCTTCGGCATTCTCGGAATTTCGGCGCGCCGCCAGGTCGGGCTCATGCCGAGCCCGAGAAAGCCGATGCCAAGCGGCTCGGCGACCTTCTGCAAAGCCGAAAAATGCGATCCGAGTTCCGCCTTGGTCGCGTGGACCGAATTGAGCGGCGCGCCGGAGAGTTCGAATTGACCGCCGGGCTCAAGCGAAATGGCGGCCTCGGTGGTTTCGTCATAAAGGCCGATGATCTGACCGTTCTCGAGGATCGCCGTCGCGCCGGTTTCGGCTTGCATCCCTTCGAGGAGGGCCCGAATGCCGTCATGTCCGGAGCGACCGAGATAAGGAACCGGGGCGTGGTCCATCTTGTAGAAGGCGAATTTTTCGTGCTCGGTCCCGATCCGGAATTGATCCGGCGGTTTGGCGCCCGCTTCGAACCAAGCGACGAGCCGGTCGCGCGACGCGATGGGCGTGGGATCCAAAACGTCGCGGGCCATATCCAAAACTTTCGTGGCTTTGTCGGCGAGAGGCCGAGCGCGGCGTCGCTGCGCCCAGGCTTTCGGCCAAAGGCTCAGATGGCAATCGATAGCCTCGGAACTCTCTCGTTGCCCCCAAACCGGCGCGCGGCTGCGTCCGGCGTTCGCCGCATGCCTAAATAGACATGCCAGCTTTCCGCCGCAATGGCGCCCCGACCCTGCAAGATCCCGAAGTCAGCAGATTTTCATGAAGGAAAACAAGGCGCCCGCCGTTCGCGCTCTCTTCGGGCGGCGTTAACGCTTCTTCCATGCGCTCTGGCGCAAATAAATTTCGGTGGAGGCGGTTATGTGGACCATGCGGCGATTCCTGTCCGACGAGCGGGCAGCCACGGCGATCGAATATGCGCTGATCGCGGGGTTGATCTCGATCGCGATCGTCGCCGGCGCGCGCTCGATCGGGATATCGCTTTCCGCGAAATTCACCCCGGTCGCCGCCAATCTAAGCTGACACCTGTTCGGCCGAGCCGTTTGCCTCAGGACCGCCCGTTGAGGATCTTGCCGATCGAATCCTGCAGGCCCGATTGCGTGACGCTCGCCGGCAACGCGCCCGGCTCGAACAATTTCGTCAATGCGCTGAGACCCGAGCTGAGCGAAGAACTGTCGCTCGATTTCGATCCCCCCAATAAGCCTCCCAAGAGGCTGCTCACAATTCCCATGAGTTCCGCCGCTGCCCGCCGCGGCACCCGGATCGCCTTGCTGCGCGGCGGTCGCCAGTCGCTCGAGGACGCTGCCGAGACCCTGATTGCGCAGCGAGGTCGCAATGCCGCCGAGCGCCATCGAAGCGACAACCGGCAGCATCTGCGCCAGAAGATCGGGGCGCAGCCCGGTGACGCGCGCCGCCTGTTGGGCGATTTGCTGGACGATATTGCTGGAACCGAGGATCTGCGAGAGCGCGTCGTTTGCCTTCTGCGCGGTGGCCGGCGATTGCCCCCCCGCAGAGCTTGAGAAAGACGCCTGGTGATCCGGATCGGTAATCGCGGAAATGATCGAGCCAAGCGCTCCGGGCTGCGCGGCGCATTTGGCGAGACCCGCCGAAAGGGCCGGGATCAGCGCCTGCACCGCGGCTTGCGCCTGATCCGGCGAAATCCCGAACCTCTGCGCAAGATTATTGATCGCCTGGCCGCCCTGGGCACTTTGCAGGATGTCATTCAGATTGAGCATCGGGAATCTCCCTCGTTAGCTGGCCGGATCGCGCAACGCCGGTAACTCCGCCAATCCTACGAGTTCGACGCCAATTTTGCGAGGGCTCGTGCACGCGCCAGACGCGTGTCGGCATCACGACCTCGGGACGGCTGCTGCGAAGGCCAAGCATCGCCTGCGGGATTGGCGGCGATCCGCGGCAAAGTCGAGGCGGCGCTGCGCTCATTCCGCTGCGGCCAAGACCATCGCCGCGCGCCAGACCTCGAGATCGGCCGCGGCGCGGGCGCTGAGCGCCCGCTTCTTGTCGGCGCCCTTGTCCGCGCCGCGCAGCTTGGGCACGGGGACATCGAGCGGCGGGAAGAGGCCGAAGTTCACGTTCATCGGCTGGAACGAGCGGTGGGCGTCGAGGATATGGCCGCCGGTGATGTGGTCGAGCAGCGCGCCGATGGCCGTGGTCGGCGGCGGCGGAGCAAGCGGTTGGCCGTGCCGCGCCGCGGCGGCGAGGCGGCCGGCGAGAAGTCCGATCGCGGCGCTCTCCACATAGCCTTCGCAGCCGGTAATCTGCCCGGCGAAGCGCAAGCGCGGATCGGCTTTGAGTTGCAGCTGCGTGTCGAGCACCTTCGGCGAGTTCAGAAACGAATTGCGGTGCAGTCCGCCGAGGCGCGCGAATTCCGCATGCGCAAGACCGGGAATCGTACGGAACACGGCAACTTGCGCGGCATGTTTCAGCTTGGTTTGGAAACCGACGATGTTGAACAGCGTGCCAAGCCGGTTGTCTTGTCGCAGCTGGACGACGGCGTAGGGTTTGTGCTCCGGGGCATGCGGATTGGTGAGCCCGAACGGCTTCATCGGTCCATGCCGCAAAGTTTCGCGGCCGCGTTCGGCCATCACTTCGATCGGCAGGCAGCCGTCGAAATAAGGCGTCCCTTCGAAAGCCTTGAATTCGGTCTTCTCGGCCGCGAGAAGCGCGTCGACGAAAGCATCATATTGCACGCGCGTCAGCGGACAATTGACGTAATCGGCTCCGTTGCCCGCCGGCCCGACGCGGTCGTAGCGCGATTGCATCCACGCCGTGCGCATGTCGATCGTATCGCGATGCACGATCGGGGCGATGGCGTCGAAGAAGGCGAGGTCTTCCTCGCCGGTGAGCGTCTGGATCGCCGCCGTGAGGCCGGGTGCGGTCAGCGGTCCCGTGGCAACGATGACCTCGTCCCAATCGCCTGGCGGCAGGCCTTCGACTTCATCGCGGACGATCTGGACCGCCGGGCAGGCCAGCAGTGTTTCGGTGACGAACCGCGCAAAGCCTTCGCGGTCGACGGCAAGCGCGCCGCCAGCCGGCACCTGATGCGCGTCGGCGGCGGCAAGGATGAGCGAATCGAGCCGCCGCATCTCGCGATGCAGGATGCCGATCGCGCTTGTCTCCGGATCGTCGGCGCGGAACGAATTCGAGCAGACAAGCTCGGCGAAATCGCCGGTCTGATGGACGGGCGTGGTACGGCCCGGCCGCATCTCGTGCAACACGACGGGCACGCCCGCGCGGGCAATCTGCCAAGCAGCTTCCGATCCCGCCAAGCCGGCGCCGATGACATGCACGGAGCGTTGCAAGGACATCGCCCTCCGCCAGAGTGCTGTGCCGGGAAAGGCGAACCCGCTACAGGCGCGGATCGACGCTTTCCTTTTCCCGGCCGGAAGCCGCGGCTCTTCTCGCGGCCGTCTCAATCATCGGCAGGATTTCTTCGATCCGCTCGGCTACCAGATAGCGCACCTCGAAAGCCGCCTGAATGAAGCGGCGCTCGCGCATATGCGCGAAAAGCGCCAGGAGCGGCCGCCAGAAGCCGCCGATATCGGCGACAACCACAGGCTTGGTGTGGCGTCCGAGCTGAACCCAGGTCAATTGCTCGACGAGTTCCTCGAGCGTGCCGATCCCCCCGGGCAGCGCAACGAAGGCGTCCGCCTTCTCGAACATCAGCCGTTTGCGGGTGTGCATATCGGGCACGACGAACAGGTTCTGTGCCGCCTCGAACATAGCTTCGCGTTCCATCAAGAACTCCGGAATGATCCCGGTGACGAAGCCGCCATGATCGAGGACCGAGTGGGCGAGCGCGCCCATGAGTTCGGTGCCGCCGCCGCCGTAGACGAGGCCGATTTTGGCCGCAGCCAGTTCGCCGCCCAAGGCGCGTGCCGCTTCGAGATAGATGGGGTCCGAACCGGGCGACGAACCGCAATAGACGCAGATGTTGCGGATCAGGCGGTCGGTCGAAGGCGAGGCGAAAGATGTCTCCAGGGTCACTTTGTGCATGGCGCGCTTGTCGCGTGCGCGGTGGTTGGGGGTCAAGGAGATTTGCCGACTTTTGGCCGCGCCGCGTCAATTCTCGCTTTCGCAGCGCGGAAACGCGCCGAACGTCGCCAATTCGGTGCGTCATGGGCAGGAAAGGGCAGCAAATCGTGTAGCGGCTTCCCAAGAGGCAGGATATGTATCGGGCGAAAGGTGGCTGGTTCATGACGCGTTCGCAGATCATTGCCGCTGTCCTCGCCGCCGGCATCGTCGTGGTCGGCGCCGGCTATGCGTGGCGGGAAGGCATGTTCGCGCATCCTGGCGCAACTTCGTCCGCTGTGCCCGCGCCTTCGTCGGCGGCCGTGCCCGCACAGATGGCCGCGCCCGCGCCTGCGGCGCCGTCCGCCATGCAATCTTCTGCCATGCAGGCGTCGCCGCCCGCCGCGTCCTGGGCAAAGTCCCCCGAGGAAGCCAACGTGGAACCGAACGCGTCGAACTCGCCGGCTCCGCAATCGGTGCCGGCAGTTTCGCCAGCGGCGCTGCCGCCGCCCGCCAAGGCGGGCTCGGACATCCCCGTCTTCGATACGGTGCGCGTCGAGCCGTCCGGCGATACCGTGGTTGCCGGCCACGGCGCGCCAGACGCCAAATTTGCACTCGTTTCGGGCGACAAGGTGCTTTCCGAGGTCGAAGGCGACGGCGCCGGCAATTTCGTGATGGTGCCGCCGCCATTGGCGCCGGGCAATTATTTGCTCGCGCTGCGCAGCACCGGCAAGGATGGCAGCACGCTCGACTTGCATCAGAACATCGCTGTCTCGGTGCCCCCCAAGGGCCAGAAGAACGTGGTGGTCGCGCTTGCCGAGCCAGGCAAGCCGAGCGTCATCCTGACCGATACGCAAAGCAAATCGGCGCCCAATCCGGCGCCGTCGGCCGCAGCGGTGCCTGCGCAGCCGGAAGTCGCGTTCAAGACCGCGGAGGTCGACAACGGCGGATTCTATGCTTCCGGAACGGCGACTCCCGGCGCGCATCTGCGGATCTACCTTAACGGAAGCGTCTTGGCCGATGTGACCGCCGCCCAGGACGGGCATTGGTCGCTGACGGTCGGCAAAGGCATGACGCCCGGACAT
The DNA here is from genome assembly GCA_963697785.1 of uncultured Alphaproteobacteria bacterium. Classification (GTDB taxonomy): domain Bacteria; phylum Pseudomonadota; class Alphaproteobacteria; order Rhizobiales; family Beijerinckiaceae; genus Methylovirgula. The sequence continues at coordinate 944,246 of OY969098.1, forward strand.
TTCGCGGTACGCGCCGATATGATCGACGCTGTGGGCAAGGTCCTCGCCCGCGCCGAGGTGCCCTTTGAAGTGCCGGTGACCGTCGCCGAAGCCAACTCGGTGCCGCGGCCGCCGCCGCAGGCGCCGCAGCCGTCACCGCCACCGCGATCGTCGCCGACCGCGGCCATGCCGCCCGAACCGGCCCGGCCTGCATCACCGGAAACCACCCCCAGCAACCAGCAGGTTGCGACCGCTCCGCCAACCTCCAGCGCTACCGACGCGGTCGTCCCGCAGATCCAGACGACCACGGTGGTACGCGGCGACAGCCTCTGGCGGATCAGCCGCAAAGTTTTCGGCCATGGCATCCGCTACACGCTGATCTACGAAGCCAATGCCAATCAGATCCGTGACCCGAGCTTGATCTATCCGGGGCAAGTGTTTGTCCTGCCGCATATTACCAACTGATGCGTCTTGCCGGGCTAGCGCCTATATGTTTGAAGGCAAGCCTCAGCCGCACGGATTGGAGATACCGCCGGTTCACCTAGCCGGCCGCAAACGGAACCGATGCTGCAACATGTACCTGGATCGGCCGCGAGGCTGATGAAGCCGCGGGCGAGCCTTTCCTCGACTTGGCGAAAGCTCTGGCCCTATCTCTGGCCGACCGGACGGCGCGACCTCATCGCGCGCGTGCTGGCGACGTTCGCTTTGCTGCTGATCGCCAAGGTCGTCACGATCGCGGTGCCCTATTCCTACAAATGGGCGATCGATGCGCTCGTCGGCCATGGGCATGCGCATCGCTACGAGATCTTCGGGCTCGTCGCCGGGCCGCTGGCCCTGACGCTGCTCTACGGCTTGCTGCGCATTGCCATGGCGGCGTTTACCCAGGCGCGCGATGCGGTCTTCGCCGCGGTCGCGATGCACGCCGTACGCCGCCTCGCCAACGACGTGTTCATCCATCTTCATCTTCTGGCGCTGCGCTTCCATCTCGAACGCAAGATCGGCGGCTTGACCCGCGTCCTCGAACGCGGCCGCAATGCAATAGAAACCTTCGTACGCACCGCGGTCCTGGTGGCGGTTCCGACGGCGGTTGAATTCATGCTGATCCTCGCCGTTTTCTTCTTCCAGTTCGACTGGCGCTACACCCTCGCCGTCGCGGCGATGATTTTTGCCTATATGGCCTTCACGTTGATCGCCACAAACTGGCGCATCGCCATTCGCCGCTCGATGAACGAGAGCGACACGGATGCCAACACCAAAGCGCTCGATAGCCTTCTCAACTACGAGACCGTGAAATATTTCGGCGCCGAGGCGCGCGAATTGATCCGCTACGACACGTCGATGGCGCGCTATGAGCAGACCAGCATAAAGTCCTACACCTCGCTGACGTTCCTCAACTTCGGCCAGGCGGTGATCTTCACCTTGGGGCTGACTCTGGTGATGGCGATGAGCATCACCGGGATCAAAGCCGGCCACAACAGCGTCGGCGATTTCGTGCTCATCAACGCGATGATGATCCAACTCTATCAACCGCTCAATTTCCTCGGCATGGTGTATCGCGATATCCGCCAGGCGAAGATCGATCTCGAGATGATGTTCGACATCTTGGCCGAGCACCCGGAGATCGCCGATCGGGCGGGCGCCAAGCCGCTCGTCGTCACCGGCGGCCATCTGCACTTCGAAGACGTGCATTTCCGCTACGAATCGGGCCGCGAGATTCTAAAGGGCGTCAGTTTCGACGTGCCGGCCGGCAGGACCGTCGCCATCGTCGGAGCGTCCGGGGCCGGCAAGTCGACGATCTCGCGGCTGATCTTCCGGTTCTACCAGCCTTGGTCGGGGCGGATTACCATCGACGGACAAGAAATCGGCGAGGTGACGCAGAGTTCGTTGCGCGCCGCGATCGGCATGGTGCCGCAGGATACGGTGCTGTTCAACGACACGTTGGCCTATAACATTCGCTATGGGCGCGCCGACGCGAGCGAGGCGGAAATCAAGGAGGCCGCCCGGCTTGCGCAGATCGACCGCTTCATCGACAGCGCGCCTGGCGGCTATAACACGCAGGTTGGGGAGCGCGGCTTGAAATTGTCGGGCGGCGAGAAGCAGCGCGTCGCGATCGCCCGCACGATTTTGAAGGGGCCGCCCATTCTCGTGCTCGACGAAGCGACGTCGGCGCTCGACACGTTGACCGAGCAGGAGATTCAGGCGGCGCTCGATCGCGTTTCGCAAGGACGCACGACGCTGGTCATCGCGCATCGTCTCTCGACCGTGGTCAACGCCGACGAGATCTTAGTGCTCGACCAGGGCGAGATCGTCGAGCGCGGCTCGCATGCCGCGCTGCTGGCGCGGGGCGGCGTTTACGCCGGCATGTGGAACCGCCAGAACGAAGTGCGGCGCGCCGAAGAAATCTTGCGCCGGGCGGCGCAGGAAGAACCCGCGACGGCGCGTGTCGGGCTCGACGGCGAATCGAACGGATCCGAGGCGCAGACCTATACGGAAGAAAACGAGGATATCGCTCTCGGTTGAGAGATGTCCCTAGAACGGAACGGTTTCCTTTGGAAACCGTCCTGTTCTAGGGAATGGTTGGTTATACCATCAACTTTTCGCAGACCGGCTCCCGCCGATTCAGCCGGGGTGATTGGTCCCATGAACCTCTTCGATTCGATTCGCCGCCAGATAGTTCCCATTCATCCCGAAGGATATCTCTTCGTCGCGATCTTTGCGGTCGTCACCGTGATCCTTTTCTTTCTCTTTGCGCCGCTCGGCTGGATCGGCCTCGTGCTGACGCTGTGGTGCGCTTACTTCTTCCGCGATCCGCCGCGGCTCACGCCGCTCGATGCCGCCCTCGTGATGGCTCCGGCCGACGGTCTGGTCAGCTCCGCTGGGCCGAGCGTGCCCCCGCCGGAGCTCGGCCTCGGCCCCGACTCGTTGCCGCGCGTTTCGATTTTCATGTCGGTCTTCGACTGTCACGTGAACCGCGCGCCGGTCACCGGACGGATCGGCAAGATCGTCTATCGCCCCGGCCTGTTCATCAACGCCGACCTCGATAAAGCGAGCGAAGACAACGAACGCAATTGCCTGGTGATCGAGGCGAGCAACGGACGCGTCGGCGTGGTGCAGATCGCCGGGCTCATCGCCCGGCGGATCGTGTGTTTCGCGACGGTCGGAGCGACGCTCGCGGCCGGTGATCGTTTCGGCCTGATCCGGTTCGGCTCGCGCGTCGACGTCTATCTGCCGGCGGGCACGCGGCTTCTCGTGGCACCGGGAACGCGTGCCGTCGGCGGAGAGACGATCATCGCCGATTTCGGCGCTCTCGGGCAGCCGCCCCGCACCTTCAAACGGAGCTAGGGCGTGCGGCGTTTCCCCGCGCCGCGATCTGCTCTATGCTGGCGCCCATGAGTACGTTGTCGCCGCGCAAATTTTCGCTACGCCCCGACGAAGTCGTTTCGGGGACGGAGCGCGGCCAAGGCAACGAGGCCGAAACGCCGCTGCTCGGCGTGGTGCGCGCCCGCAGGTTCCGCGCCGTACCGCTGCGCGTCATCCTCCCCAACCTCCTCACGCTCCTCGCTCTTTCGATCGGTCTCACCAGCATCAGGTTTGCGGTCGAAGGCCAGTTCGAGGTGGCCGTGCTGGCGGTCATCGTCGCGGCGATTTTGGACGGGCTCGACGGACGCCTGGCGCGCGTCCTGCGCGGCACTTCGCGGTTCGGCGCGGAACTCGATTCGCTTGCCGACTTCGTCGATTTCGGCGTCGCGCCCGGATTGATCCTCTATTTCTGGAATTTGCACCAGATGAAGAGTCTGGGCTGGTTTGCCGCGCTGGTCTTTGCGATTGCTTGCGCGCTGCGTTTGGCGCGCTTCAACGTCATGGCGGAGGATCCGGACCAGCCGGCTTGGCATGTGCATTTCTTCACCGGCATGCCGGCGCCGGCGGGGGCGATCCTGGGTTTGCTGCCCGTCTATCTCAATCTTTCGGTTGTTGCTGTTCCGGCGACGCATGCGTTTGCGCCGTTCGAGATCGCCTATGTCCTCGTCATCGCGGCGCTGATGGCGAGTCGGATCCCGCATTTCTCCGGCAAGAGGATTGGCCGCGTGCCGCGCGAATACGTGATCGCGGTGTTGTTCGGGATCGCGGTCAGCGTGCTTTTGCTGGCGACTTTTCCGATGGAAATGCTGGCCTTTCTTAGCCTTGCCTATCTTGCGACGATTCCTTTTGCGATCCGCCGCTATAGCCGCTTCGCCGCGGCTGCGGCGGCGCAGGATCGTCCGCAATAGCAACCTCGACGCTGTCCCCGCGCCGCTTTGGCAAGGCAAACGCGCCTTCGCCAGTTCACAAAACTGCTATTCTCCAGTAGGGTCCGGCACGCCGATCTCCGCGCCCGAAACAATTCCGAACAAGGCTGACGCGGGCTACGGCTTGCAGCCGAAGGGATCCAATGTCGAAGGAAGAATTACTCGAATTTCCAGGCACAGTGATCGAATTGCTCCCGAATGCGACGTTTCGGGTGAAACTCGAGAACGATCACGAGATCATTGCCCATACGGCCGGCAAGATGCGCAAGAACCGGATTCAAGTCTTGACCGGCGACAAGGTCCTCGTCGAAATGACTCCTTACGACCTGACCAAGGGTCGTATCACCTATCGTTTCAAGTGAACCGAGTGCTGGGGAGCCGGAAGCCGTGAGCGGCGAGAGCAAGACCTGGCGGCCCAAGCTCATCCTCGCTTCGGCATCGCCCCGCCGGCTCGAACTGCTCCAACAGGTCGGGCTCGACCCGGACGCGTTGATCCCCGTCGATCTCGACGAGACGCCGAACAAAGGCGAGTTGCCGCGCGTCCTCGCCGCTCGGCTCGCCGACGAAAAGGCGCAAGCAGCGGCGAAAGTAGCCAAGACGCGCCAGGAGCTGGCCGGCTTCTATCTTCTCGCCGCCGATACCGTGGTTGCGGTAGGCCGGCGCATTCTGCCGAAATGCGAAGTCGTCGACGAAGCCGCGCAATGCCTGCGGCTGCTCTCAGGGCGCGCCCATCGAGTCTATTCCGGGCTGACACTGATCGTCCCGAATGGCGCCTTCCGGCGTCGTCTGGTCGAGACGCGGGTGCGCTTCAAACGCCTCTCCGGCGATGAAATCGACGCCTATCTCGCCGCTGGCGAATGGCGCGGCAAGGCGGGCGGCTACGCGATCCAAGGGCTCGCCGGCGGATTTGTCGTGAAGCTCATCGGCTCTTATTCGTCGGTCGTCGGCCTGCCACTTTACGAGACCCTGTCGCTCCTTGCCGGGGAAGGCTATCCGGCCCATATCCTTTGGCTCAATCGCGTCTGACGCGCTTACATGGGCCGATATGCAACGCAAAAAGGATAATATCCAGGCCGTGGCGCGGCGTTGCCCGGTCTGCGGCAAACCGGCGAGCGTCGCCGAGCGGCCCTTCTGTTCGCGGCGCTGCGCCGAGATCGATCTGCACCGCTGGTTGAGCGACGGTTATCGTGTGCCCGGCGAGCCCGCCGCCCCAGAGGAGGTAGGCGCCGCACCGCGCAAGCCCGAAGAGAAATAATTAGGGCGTGCCGCGCTAGGTTTGCGGCACCGGCCGCGCATTCCCCTCTCTCGTCGTGAGAGCCTGAATGATCCTAGGCACTTAGCCCTGAAGGAAGAGCGCGCGACATAGGCCGCGCGCGGTGAATTGCAATGTTTTTCGTCGTCTCGAAACTATTCTGGTTCTTGGCGGACCCGTTCAGTTTCATCCTCCTTCTCGGACTCCTCGGACTGGCGTTCAGCTTTGGGCGGCTGGCGCGTTTCGGCCGCGTGTTGCGCACCGCCTGCGTGCTCTTGCTCGTGATCGTCTGCTTCCTCCCGGTCGGGAGTTTGGCACTCAGGCCCCTGGAAGACCGGTTTCCGCAGCCGCCGGCCGACCTGGCGACACCCGCCGGGATCATCGTGCTCGGCGGCGCAATCAATCAGGAGATGACGCTCGCCCGCAAACAGCCGACGTTCCTGCAGTTTGCGGAGCGGCTCACCGCAGGCGTCGTTCTGGCGCGGCGCTACCCGACCGCGCGGCTGATCTATAGCGGCGGCAACGGCGGTCTCAACCCCGACGGAACCAGCGAGGCCGTCGGCGCGCACGAGCTTTGGTCGGCACTCGGGGTTCCGGAACGGCAGATGAGCTTCGAACCCAAGTCGCGCAATACCTGGGAGAACGCGGTTGATACGCGCGCGCTCGTCGACCCGCGCCCCGACCAGACTTGGCTGCTCGTCACCTCCGCCTGGCACATGCCGCGTGCCATGGGAATATTCCGCCGGGCCGGTTTCAACGTCATCGCCTACCCTGTCGATTACCACACGTTCGGCAACTGGCGCGATTTTTCGCATCCCAAGATCGGGCTCGATCAGATCAATATGCTCGAATACGCGGTGCACGAATGGATCGGACTTGTCGTCTATCACTTGACCGGCAAGACCGACGCGTGGTTTCCCGCGCCCTAACTCCTTGCGCGCCAAGCGATAACGCAATAAAGGAGCCACTCGTCCAATGAAGAAGCCGGGCGCCGCCCTTGCGAGGCAACGGGACGGCGCATTCGGCCGGGATCAAAGCCGGATGGGGGATGCAGGAGGAAACATGCGTTTCTGGTTAGCGCTTACCGCGATCATTCCGCTCTTTTCGTTTGCAGGCGCGGTCCGCGCCTCGACGCAAACGGACATGGAAGATTGCCAGCAGATGCAGGAGGTCGATCGCAGCATCGCCGGCTGCTCGAAACTCACTGCGGATCAAAGTCTGGCGGCGCCCGCCCGTGCCATCGCCTATTTCGATCGCGGTTTGGCCTATTACGCCAGAAGCGATCTCGACCACGCGATCGCCGATTGGAGCGAAGCCATCACGCTCAATCCCAATTATGCGCACGCCTACAACAACCGCGCTAAGGCGTATCGCGCCAAGGGAGACTACGTGAATGCGATTGCCGACTATAGCCAAGCGATCAGGCTCGATCCGCAGCATTCCGTCGCCTACAAAGGCCGCGGCATCACCTATTTCCTGAGCGGCGACGCCGCCAAGGCGCTGGCCGATTTCCGGCAGGCCGAGAATATCGAACCGGATGCCTATACGCTGTTGTGGCTCGACCTCGCCGCACTCCGCAACAATCAGCCGTTCGCAATAGGGGCGGCATCGAAACGGGTTTTCATGGATGAATGGCCGGGGCCTCTCGTGCTCATGTTCGGCGGCCAGATGACGGCGCACGACGTCGCCGTGGCGGCTCAGAACATGGACCAGAAGGTTACGCAGGGGCGGCTCTGCGACGCCTATTTCTATACCGGCGAATCGATGCTCTTGAAGAACGACAAGGGTCAGGCGACATCTTTGTTTCAGCACGCCGTCAGCAGCTGCCCGAAGACAGTCGACGAATATTCCTCCGCCGCTGCCGAACTCAAAGCTTTGGGCAAACCCGTGCAGGCTCTGAGCGCACCGGGCGGAGAGCAGAAGGCAGAGAGCGCGAAACCTTCGCCCTGACGAGGGCGCCGCGGATCTCCTGAAGCCAGAGCGGGATTCGGCGTCCCGCTCTGGATTCTTTGTTCCCGGCGTGGTCTCATTCGATACACATTCCGGATTCTCGCACGCGATGTCACTCACGCTCGTCATCGCCAACAAGGCCTATTCTTCCTGGTCGTTTCGGCCTTTCATCCTGATGCGGCATTTCGGTATTCCGTTCGTCGAAATCGTAATCCCGCTCGGCGAGGCGACGACGCATGCCGAGATCCTGCGGCATTCGCCGTCCGGCAGATGCCCGGCGCTGCGCGACGGCGCCCACACCGTTTGGGATTCGCTGGCGATCATCGAATATCTGGCCGAACGTTTTCCGGAGCTGCCGATCTGGCCGGGTGAGGCTACGGCACGCGCAACGGCGCGCTCGCTTGCCGCGGAGATGCATTCGGGATTTGCGGCACTTCGCGCCGATTTTCCGATGAACATGCGCCGCCCGGTCAGGCGCCGCGAAGTGCCGTCCGAGGCGCAAGCCGATGTCGAAAGGCTCGAAACCGCCTGGTCGGACGCGCGGCAAGCGTTCGGCGCGAGCGGCGATTTTCTGTTCGGCGATTTCTCGGCGGCGGACGCGATGTTTGCGCCGGTAGTGAACCGCCTGCATGTTTATGACGTTGCGGTAGACACGGCGACGCGCGCCTATATGGATTGCGTGAGGGCGCTGCCTGCCTACCGCGATTGGCAAAAAGGCGCCGAGGCGGAAAGCTGGCGGATCGACAAATACGAGGATCTCTAGCCGCCGCGGCCGGTCGGCAGGATCAGCGGTAGTGCGGCTGCGGAGAGGTCGAAATGCATCTAAGCCCGCTGCAGTATCTGCCGCTCACCCTGCCGTTCTTCCTGCTGCTCGTCGCAATCTTCGTGGGGCTCGTGGCCTATATCGAAGTCCGCGCCCTGCATTTCGCCTTCTTGCGCGCCGGGATCGGAACGCGCGCCGCGCTGTTCCTGCTGTTTGGCTCGCTGATCGGCAGTTCGATCAACATCCCCGTTGCCGAACTGCCACCGGAGAATCTGGTCTCCGGCGAGGACATCAGTTTCTTCGGAATGCACTATGTGGTCCCGGTGATGGTCGAATGGCCGGGCACGATCATTGCCGTGAACGTCGGCGGCGCCGTCATCCCGGCGCTACTGTCGCTCTATCTGCTTTTCAAATACAACCTGTGGATACGCGGCGCGATCGCCACCGCCTGCGTCGCTGTGATCGCGCACGTGCTTGCCACGCCGGTGCACGGCGTTGGGATCGCCGAGCCGATTTTCGTGCCGCCGATTGCGACGGCGATCGTGTCGGTCATAATCTCGCGCGCCTATGCGGCGCCGTTGGCGTATATCAGCGGCAGCATGGGCGTGCTGATCGGCGCCGATCTGCTTAATCTTGACAAAGTACAGGGGCTTGGCGCGCCGGTCGCCTCGATCGGCGGGGCAGGGACGTTCGACGGCATTTTTCTCACCGGCGTGATTGCGGTGCTGCTGGCGAGCTTCGTGCAGCCGCCCCAGCGACCGGCGCGCGCCTGATCGGCACGAGCGTCACTTTGTGCGCTTCGAGTTTTCTTCCGCCGCCGCATGATAATCGCGCCGGATCTTCGCTAGGTCGACCGACGGTTTGGGATAGGATATGTGAAAATCCTCCATCGTGTCGGCGAGGATCCGTGACACCGCGAGATCGCGAAACCATTTGTGATTGGCGGGGATCACGTACCATGGCGCATATTTGGTGCTCGTGGCGCTGATTGCGTCCTCGTATGCGGCGATGTACTCGTCCCAATGTGCGCGCTCGGTATAATCGGCTTCACTGATCTTCCAATTGCGCGTCCGATCTTCGAGCCGCTGCGCAAATCGGGCAAGCTGTTCTTCCTTGCTGATGTGCAGATAGAATTTTACGATATGGGTGTCGTGGTCGGCGAGTTCGGCTTCGAATTCGCGGATTCGCCGGTAGCGCGTCTTCCAGGTCGGTTTGTCGATGAGCTTGTGAACGCGCTCGACCAGCACTGCCTCGTAATGGGAGCGGTTGAAGATCGCGATCTCACCGCGTCCCGGCGCGTGAATATGCACGCGCCACAGAAAATCGTGGGCGAGTTCCTGCGGCGTCGGCTCTTTGAAGGCGGTGACGGTCGCGCCCTGTGGGTTCCAGGCGCCCATAACGTGAATGATCGTGCCGTCCTTGCCTCCCGCGTCGAGCGCCTGCAGCACGACGAGCAGCGAACGCTTGCGCTCGGCATAAAGCAGCGTTTGCATGTCCGACAAATTCTGCCGGGCGCACTCGATCGCCTGGGCCGCCGTTTCGGCCGATTTCTCGCTTCCTTTATCGGCGGGATCGAGTTTGGCGAGCTTCAATCTGCTGCCCGGCGCCACCGCGAATTTCTTGCGAAAGTCCATGGAAATCCTGTACCACGCGGCGCGCGGAACGTCATGGCGGGTGCGCGGTTTTCGGAATTGGCGGGGAAAGGCATAATGGCTGCATGACGCTGCACCTCCTCAAGCTCTGCGTCGGGATCGAGTCGGTTGCCGATCTCGAAGCGCGTCGCGCCAAGCGGCGCCGCAAGGGCCTTTACGTCCATGTTACGCGCATGGTGCCGCGCCGCGCCGACGAACTGCTCGACGGCGGCTCGCTCTATTGGGTCATCAAGGGAAGGATCGCGGTGCGCCAGGCGTTGCGCGGCGTCGAGCCTTTCGCCGACGCCGAGGGAGTCGGCCGCTGCCGCCTCTTGCTCGATCCGGCGCTCGTGCCGGTCGTGCCGCGGCCGTTCCGCGCCTTTCAAGGCTGGCGCTATCTCGCGGATGCGGACCGTCCGGCGGATCTGCGCGGAGTCGAAAACATGCCGGCCGAGTTACGCCTCGAACTCGCCGCGCTCGGATTGGTTTGACGGCCGGCCGTGCCGGTGGCTTAAAAGTTTGCCGATCGAGGAACGCAGCCGTGGGTACGGGAGAAAAGAAATCGGAACTCGCGGCAGCGCGTGCGAAGACGGACATCGACCGCTTTCTCGCCGCCGCGGCAAATCTGCCGGCACGCCATGTCGGCGGGCGTCTCGTTTTCGCGCTCGACGCCACCATGAGCCGGCAGCCGACCTGGGATCTTGCCCAATCCCTTCAGGTGGAGATGTTTGCCGCCGCGGCAAATCTCGGCGGCCTTGCCGTGCAGCTCGTCTATTACCGCGGATTTTCCGAATGCCGGGCCTCGCCGTTTCTCAGCCACGGCGAAGGGCTTGCGGCTTGCATGATGGAGATTTTGGTGCGCGCGGGGCGCACGCAGATTGGCAAAGTTCTGCGTCACGTCCGGGATGCGGCGAAGGCGGAACGGATCGGCGCGCTCGTATTTATCGGCGATGCCATGGAAGAACAAATCGACGATCTCGTCCGGCTTGCCGGCGAATTGGGTCTCTTGGGCGTCAAAGCCTTCATGTTCCAGGAGGGCCGCGACCCGGTCGCCGAGGAGGCTTTCCGCCACGTTGCCTTTCTCACGGGCGGCGCCTATGCCGCCTTCAACTCCAATGCGGTCCAACGGCTGAAGGCGCTGCTCGGCGCGGCGGCCGCCTACGCGGCGGGCGGGCTTGCCGCGCTCGAAGCACGCGCCGAGCCCGAAGCCCTTTTTCTGCTCTCGCAGATGCGCTGATGCCCTATATCCTCGCCGGATTTGTCGTCTTCTGGCTCATTCTTACGGTGTTGCGGGCGTTTGCACGCGCCAATCCCGCGGCGCTGGTGCAAGCCCTGCGGATGAGCATCGGCGGCGCGGCACTGCTGCTTGCCGCTTTTCTGCTATTGCGCGGCAGGATCGACATCGCGCTCCCGCTTGGTGGTTTCGGCGTTTGGCTGCTCGCCAACCGCGCCCCGGGCGCTTGGTTCGGCGGCAAAGGCGCCGGGGCGAACTCGCGGGTGCGTTCGGCGATGATCGAAATGGAACTCGACCTCGCCTCCGGCGCCGTTCGCGGCGTGGTTCTGGCCGGCGTCGATGAAGGCAAATCGCTCGACGAAATGAGCCGGCCGCAATGCGAAGCGCTCTATCGGCTCTGTCTGCGCGACGACCCGGACGGAGCGCGGCTCTTAGAAGCGTATTTCGACCGCCGGTTTCCCGGATGGCGTGCGGCAGGCGACGCTCGGGGCGACGCGCGGAGCCAGCGCGCGAATGCCGCGCCGCGACCTGGCGTGATGTCCGAGGATGAGGCTTATGAGGTCCTGGGCCTTCACAAAGGGGCTTCGCGCGACGATGTCGTACGTTCGCACCGTTCGCTGATGAAAAAGCTCCACCCCGACCACGGCGGGTCCACGGATCTTGCCGCCCGCGTGAACGAAGCCAAGGACGTTCTGATGCGCCGCCACCACTAACTCCGTACGCTACGCAGACAAATCTCAGTTTCCGAATTGGCTAAATTGTGCCTCGAATTGTTTAATTTTTGGTCGCGAAACAGGCGAAGCCGGAGCGCCGGAGGCTTCGGCACGCCGCCTGCGCATCGTCGGCATCGAGTTCCACGAAACGCGCGCGGTAGAGGGTCTGATCGCCTTTCTGAACTTTCTCGGTGAACGGCTCTGCGCTATCGAGCGCGCTCGATCCGCGTGCCTTGGCGCGGGCGAGAAGCTCGGCGGCCGCGGCTGCGTCGTCGGTCGCCCCGATCTGGATCATCCATCCGCTATGCGCGGTGACAGCATTCGAGGGATCCGTCACGCCATCCGGGCTTTCCTCCATGGTCGCTAACCGCTGCAAATCCTTGGCTAAGGATTGATCCCCTTGCGTCTCGATCGTTTCGGTGGTCGCGAACTTCGCGGCGTCTTTGGCTTTGGCAGCAGGCGGGCCCACGTCCCAGCCCAGCATCGAAGGCGTGGTGCTCGATGTGGTCGGCCGTTCGGTCGAGCCGTCGTAGGCGACGCGGCGCATCGCTCCGAGCTGCGTCGGCTGCAGCGGCGTCGGGGTGCTGGACACGAAGGCCGGACGCGGAATTGGGGTCGGCGCAATGGAGGCGACGGGGAGGGGACCGGCTGCACCGACAAATGGCGCGCCGCGCGCCGCTTCGAGCGGCGCTACGGCCTCGCCGGAGCGCAGCTTCTCTCTCTCGACTTCGGCGATCATCGGCGCGGTATGACGCGTCGAACCTTTGTCGATCTCGGACTGGATCAGGCCGGCCATGAATCGGTCGCGGCTCGCGGCGGTCGTTCCGCCGAGCACGACGGCGACGAGAAAATGGCCGTCGCGGCGCACTGAGGTCAGCAGGTTGAAGCCGGATTGGCGCGTATAGCCGGTCTTGATCCCGTCGAGTCCCTCGATGCGGCCGAGAAGATGGTTGTGATTGCGATTGACGACGCCGTCGTAGGCAAAGGCCCTGGTCGAGAAATAATGATAGTAGCGCGGGAAACGCTCCTGGATGGCGCGCCCGAGAAGTGCCAGGTCGGCCGCGCTGGTGAGCTGAGCGTCGTTCGGGAGGCCCGAGGCGTTTGCATAATGCGTGTGGAACATGCCGAGCGCATGCGCCTCGCGGGTCATCATCGCCGCGAACGTCGCTTCGTCGCCGCCGATGGCCTCGGCGACCGCGACGGCGACGTCGTTGGCCGACAGAGTGACGATGGCCTTGATCGCGTCCTCGACGCTGATCGTCTTACCCGGAGCGAGACCGAGCTTGGTCGGCGCTTGCGCCGCTGCGTGTGCCGAGATTGGGATACGTGAATCGAGATGAAGATGGCCCTTTTCGAGCTCTTCGAAGAGGAGATAGAGCGTCATCACCTTGGTGATCGAGGCCGGGTGGCGTAGCTCGTTCTCGTTGCGGGCGTAGAGGACGCGCCCCGAATTGCCGTCTACGGCAATCGCTGCGAAATTTGTCGGGGTGGCCGAAGCGATGCGCGAGGCGCGCCCGTGGCGAAATGCGCCGCGCCAAACCCGATGATAGGCGTAGCCCCAATGCCGATGATGGCGATGATAGGCTTGGGCCGAAGAAGCGAACCCGGCGAACGAAAGGCACAGACTGAGCGCTACGAGCAGGGGGCGAACTCCCCGGCGACCCTTCAGCATGACGGTCATCCCTGCTCTTGCCGCCCGAACTCGCCGGCCAACGGGAATGCCCCGATCCGCCGACCAAATGCCTGTGGAATCAGATAGCTGGAGATCACGAATGGAGAGGATGCCCAGCCTGCCGCTCCGGAACTGCGGGGAGAGGCGCCAATGGTCCCACTGCACCCACGTGTCCCGGAAGGAACGCTAAATCGTGCCGGTTACCCGGACGTTAACGGAATCGGAAGGGCTCTAGAGAGGAGTGCCAGGATGGGATTTCTTGTTGCGACGCAAAAATATTCTTGACCGCAATTGTGCAATGCACTATATATATTGTCGTGAGCTGGAAGGGTCCGCTGCGTGTGGCCCTGCCGGACGACCCTGCCTATCCCCTCCCAAGGAGTAGACGATGACTTCGAACTTTGAGGAATTCCAGAAATTCGGCAAGGAGCAGCTTGAGACCGCGAGTTCGGTTGCCGCTTCTCTCGCCAAAGGCTTCCAGACGATTGCCGCAGAGACGACCGACTATTCGAAGAAGTCGCTCGAGAGCAACTCCGCTTATCTAGAGAAACTGCTCGGCGCCAAGTCGCTCGACAATGCCATTCAGATCCAATCGGAGTACGCGAAATCGGCGTACGAAGGGTTCGTAGCGCAAGCGACCAAACTCGGCGAGCTCTACACGATCCTCGCCAAGGAAGCGTTCAAGCCGGTAGAAAGCGTGTTCGCTAAGGTTCAGGCTGCCGCAACCAGCACCAAGTAAAAGCCGGAATTAGGCGCCCCGCTGCCGGCAGTCGGGCCGCCGTTTACGCTTCACTGTTGCGCCCCTTGGGCAGGAAGGCTCGACCCCCGTCGGGCCTTTTCTTTTGCGCCGGACCTTACGAAAATCGTCCGAAATCGAGCCGAAGCATCAATTATTTGCCAACGTCATTAAGCCGCACCGCTGGATCCTAACGTGCTAGTCTCTATCTTGCATGGGAGGAGTGGGAAAGTGCGCCCCCCTCGACGAAATCGCGGTAGTCGGCGAGGGCGAACCGGAGTTATGATTTCCCAGTTGAGCGAAGCGCCGGCCGCGATTCCCGGCGTTCGTGCCCGGGGCGAATGGAGATGGAGGGATGCCGTTACGGGCGGCTAAAGATCCGCAGAAGGGTGGTGATCCCGGATCGGGCGCCGGCACGGCAGTCATCGCCCGGCCGAAGACGCAGACGCGGCGGCCGAGCATGTACCGTGTCCTTCTGCTCAACGACGATTACACTCCCATGGAGTTCGTCGTCACGGTTTTGCGCAAGTATTTCAACAAAGGGCCGGAAGAGGCGACGCGGATCATGCTTCATGTCCATCAGCACGGCGTCGGCGAATGCGGGATATTTACCTATGAAGTTGCCGAGACGAAGGTCACCCAGGTGATGGACTATGCCAGGAAGCATCAGCACCCACTGCAGTGCATCATGGAAAAGAAATGAGACACCGCCATGCCGTCCTTCTCGCGTAATCTCGAACAGACCCTGCATCGCGCCCTTGCCGTCGCCAATGAGCGGCATCACGAATATGCGACGCTCGAACATCTTCTGTTGAGCCTGACCGAGGACAGCAACTCGGCGGCCGTGCTGCGGGCTTGCTCGATCGATCTCGAACTTCTCCGCAAAAACCTGCGCGACTACATCGACCAAGAGCTCGACAATCTGGTCGGCGACGGCCGCGAGGACGCCAAGCCGACGGCCGGATTCCAGCGGGTGATCCAGCGCGCCGTCATTCACGTCCAGTCGTCGGGGCGCGAAGAGGTGACCGGCGCCAACGTGCTGGTGGCGATTTTCGCCGAGCGCGAGAGCCATGCCGCCTATTTCCTGCAAGAGCAGGACATGACCCGTTACGACGCCGTGAACTACATCAGCCACGGCATTGCCAAGCGGCCGGGGCTCTCGGACACGTCGAAGACGGCGCGCGGCGTCGACGACGACGAATCGCGCGATTCGAAGGATAAGGACGGCGATTCCAAGAAGAAGGAAGGGGCGCTCGAAGCCTATTGCATCAACCTCAACAAGAAGGCGCGCGAGGGCCGCATTGATCCGCTGATCGGACGCGAGGCGGAAGTTCTGCGCACCATCCAGGTGCTCTGCCGCCGCCACAAGAACAATCCGCTGATGGTCGGCGATCCGGGCGTCGGCAAGACGGCGATTGCCGAAGGCCTGGCGCGCAAGATCGTCAAAAACGAAGTGCCGGAAGTGCTCGCGGACGCAACGGTTTTTGCCCTCGACATGGGTACGTTGCTGGCCGGCACGCGGTATCGCGGCGATTTCGAAGAGCGTCTGAAACAGGTGATGAAGGAGATCGAGAACCACAAGAAGGCGATCCTGTTCATAGACGAGATCCACACCGTGATCGGGGCCGGGGCCACCTCGGGCGGAGCGATGGACGCATCCAACCTGCTGAAGCCCGCGCTGGCGCAAGGGACGCTGCGCTGCATCGGCTCGACCACGTACAAGGAATACCGGCAATATTTCGAGAAGGACCGGGCGCTCGTCCGCCGCTTCCAGAAGATCGACATCAACGAGCCCTCGGTCGCGGATGCGGTGGAGATCATGAAGGGGCTGAAGCCCTATTTCGAGGAGTTCCACAAGGTCCGCTATACCGGCGAGGCGGTAAAGGCTGCGGTCGAGCTCTCGGCGCGCTACATCCATGATCGCAAGCTGCCGGATAAAGCGATCGACGTAATCGACGAGACCGGCGCGAGCCAGATGCTGGTCCCCGAGAACAAGCGCAAGAAGACGATCGGCATCAAGGAAATCGAAGCGACGATCGCGACCATGGCGCGGATCCCGCCGAAGACGGTGTCGAAGGACGACGCCGAGGTGCTCGAGCATTTGAGCGAGACCTTGGGACGGGTCGTCTATGGGCAGAACCCTGCCATCGAAGCGCTGACATCGGCGATCAAGCTGGCTCGCGCCGGGCTGCGCGACGGCGAAAAGCCGATCGGCAGCTATCTCTTCTCCGGCCCGACCGGCGTCGGCAAGACCGAGGTGGCCCGACAGCTCGCCGTCGCCTTGGGCGTCGAGCTGACCCGCTTCGACATGTCCGAATATATGGAACGCCATACAGTGTCGCGGCTCATCGGCGCGCCGCCCGGCTACGTCGGTTTCGACCAGGGCGGCTTGCTCACCGACGCGATCGACCAGCATCCGCACAGCGTTCTGCTGCTCGACGAGATCGAGAAGGCGCATCCCGATCTCTACAACATCCTGTTGCAGGTGATGGACCACGGCAAGCTCACCGATCACAACGGCAAGCAGATCGACTTCCGCAACGTGATCCTGATCATGACGACCAATGCCGGAGCCTCCGACATGGCGCGCGCCGCCTATGGGTTTACGCGTTCGCGCCGCGAGGGCGACGACATCGAGGCGATCAACCGCATGTTTGCGCCGGAATTCCGCAACCGGCTCGACGCGGTGGTCACGTTCGGCCATCTGCCGCCCGAGGTCATCGCCAAAGTGGTCGACAAGTTCATCATGCAGCTCGATGCCCAGCTTGCCGACCGCAACGTCACCATCGAATTGACCGACGAAGCGCGCAGCTGGCTGGTCGAGAACGGTTATGACGAGCAGATGGGGGCGCGGCCGATGGCGCGTGTCATCCAACAGACGATCAAGACGCCGCTCGCCGACGAAGTTCTGTTCGGCCGGCTGAAAAACGGCGGAGCGGTGCGCGTCGTGGTCACTACGGAGGAGGACGGCAGCAAGAAGCTCGGCTTCGTCTTTCCCGAAGGACCGGTTCTGCCGCGTCTCGAACGCGACATCGTCGAGGCCGGCAAGAAGCGCGTGCGCGCAGAACCCGAGGTCCGTCGCGCCCGGGCGCGCCGGCTACAGGGCGAGGAAAGCGGCGAGGACGAGCTCGATCCGGATCTGCCGGACGGCGACGTGGAAGTCGATGAGGCGACGACCGACGAAGCGGAGGAGGAAGAAAAGCCCGCCGGCATCGTTCCGAACGCGCCGTTACGAAGCTAGGTTACCTCGCCGGCCGCCGCGGGCGATCCCCGCCGCGCGCTGGCTAGTGTTCGAGCGGGCCGCCGGCCTTTTTCCAGGCATCGATTCCGCCCTCGATGTGGCGCGCCGACTGCAGTCCTGCGTTTTGCGCGTCTTGCACGGCCATGGCCGAGCGCTCGCCGAAGGCGCAATAGAACAGCAGCCGTTTGCTCGCCGATTTCGCGAGTCCTTTGAGCATGCCGCCGGCGCTGATATTTTCCTGCAGACTCGGATAGGGCACGTGGAGCGCACCCGGAATGGTTCCATGCCGCTCGCGTTCCGGGCGCTCGCGCAGATCGATGAACACAACGTCGGGCTTTCCAAGGAGGGCGAACGCATCGCTCGCCGGGGTCGACCAGCCGCGGCGGGCAATTTCGTCCAGCGCAATTCCGACTTTCATGTTTGCGGGCACGGCGACGTCCATCATCTTCGGGTTGGCGAGTTTGAGGTTGTTCATGAGCACGATATATTCGTCTATGGATTTGACCTGAAGCCGCGGGTTATAAGCTTTCTCCTCGCCGATCGTAGAAACGGTATCGCCTTTGTAATCGTGCGCGGGGTAGACGAGCATCGTATCCGGCAATTTCAGCAGGCGGCCGAAGATCAACTCGTATTGCTGGCGCGGGTCGCCATTCTGGAAATCGGTGCGGCCCGTGCCGCGGATCAACAGCGTATCCCCGGTGAACACGCGGTCCGGCAAGATAAAACTGTAGGAATCATCGGTGTGACCGGGCGTGTAGATGACATCGAGCGTCAAGCCCTCGATCATGAGCTTGTCGCCATCGCTGAGCCGCATCGAGATCACGTCGGCCTTGGTCTGCTCGCCCATCACGGTCGTGCAGTGGGTTCGATCGCGCAACGTACCCAAGCCGGTGATGTGGTCGGCGTGCAAGTGCGTATCCACCGCCTTCACCAGCCGGAGATCGAGTTCGTTGATGAGTTGAAGGTAGCGTTCGACCTTTTCCAGGACGGGATCGATGATCAGCGCTTCGCCGCCCCGCCGGCTCGCCAACAGATACGAATAAGTGCCCGAAGCCTGATCGAAGAGCTGACGGAAGATCATGAGCCCGGGCTCCCCTTCAATACCGCGGCGATCTTGGCACGATTTCTTTCGAGGACGGCCGGATCTTCCATGCGGCCGTTGTGGGCGGGACGCAACTCGACGCCTTCCCAACGCGGCAGGATATGGAAGTGAAGATGGAAGATGACTTGCCCGCCCGCCTGCTCGTTGAATTGCAGTACGCTGATGCCTTCGGCGCCGTACGCGTCCTTCACCGCGCCTGCGACTTTCTGCACGCGCTGAATCAATAGTCCGAGGCCTTTCGGGTCGGCGTCGAGCAGAGTGCGCGCTGGAAATTTTGGAATGACGAGGACATGACCGTCGATGCGCGGCATGATGTCCATGAAGGCGAGGGCGACCTCATCCTCGTAGACTTTGAAGCAAGGAACCTCGCCGCGCAGGATTTTGGCGAAGATGTTATTGTTGTCGTAGGCGGGCGGCATGGCCCGGCTCCTTCCGGCAGGGCGCGTTGAAATTGGATGGACATTGGAGCACGGCTCGCGGCAAAAGTCGCGCACGTTTTGAAGCTGGATTTACGTTGCCGCTTACGCACGCGGCAAAGCGTCGTTGCGGCCCACGGGCTTTCTCGGAGCCGATCGCGGCGGTGGTGGCGGCCGATCATATGTCGCAACCCCCGGCTGGATTTAAGGGTCGATCCCAGCCGGCCGGGGTGCTAGAGGGAGGCGACAGTTCAGCATGGCTCGGCCCAAGCACGGGCCTAGAGCGGCGGCGGTAGAAGTAAAGAAGTAGCCCTTGGCGTCGCCCTCGACACGAAGCGACCATCAAAACGCCCCGGCGTCGAAACAAGAGAGGCCCATCGCGCCGCCCATGCCGAAGTGACGGAACCAAATGCTCACGGTGACGCTTATTGCGGTCATGGCGAGCGTGTTCATTCTCGTCGTAGCGCTCGTAATGCTGTTACATTATGCGGGAACTCACAACATTTCCACGGGGCTCTGAGCGTCCGGGCCGCGCTGCCGAGACTGACGGTCCGCCTTGGACGCGGCGTATGCTCGGCCTGGCGGCTGTTTGCCTCTGCGTGTCGCTGCTTGCCGGCTGCAACGAGAGCAAATTTCATTCGACCGATATTTCGGGCGGCTTGCCGTCGCTTGCCTTCACCATGACCCGCGCGGCTGACGGCAAAGAGGTGACGCAGGCGGATTACCGCGGGCGGCTCGTTATGCTTTATTTCGGCTATACGTTCTGCCCGGACATCTGTCCTACGACGTTGATCAACGTGCGCGACGTTCTGCGCAATCTCGGGCCTGACGCAAACCACGTTCGCGTGCTCTTCGTCAGCGTCGATCCAAATCGCGACACGCTTCCTATCCTGGCCGATTATGTGAAGAACTTCGGATCGCACATCGAAGGCCTCCGGGCGACGCCCGACGAACTGGCGAGGCTGGCGCGCCGCTATCGCTTCGTCTATTCGGTCGAACCCAAAACGAAGGATCACCCTTACGAGGTCACGCATAGCTCGACGATTTACGTTTTCGATGGCACCGGCGCGGCGCAACTCCTCGTTTCATCGCTCGCCACGGCAAAACCCGACATTCAGGGAACGACCGCCGATCTGCGGCGGCTCCTTGCGACGACGCGTCCGCCGAGTTTGCTCGGGCGATTGGAGGGCATGGTCTAGAAGCGCCGGTCAATTGCCGGTTACGCCGCGCACCGGAAACGTGGCGGTAATGCTGGCGCCGTCCTTGAATTTCAGCGTGACGAGAACCGAATGTCCCGGCGTCACGTCCTTGCCGGGCGACATACACATGAGATGATAGCCGCCCGGCGCGAATTTGACCACGCCATGTGCGGGAACCGCTACCTCTTTCACCATGACCATCGTTTCCACGCCGTTCTGGCGCAAGCTTTGATGCAGCATGAGCATGCCGCAGGCGGGCGAAGCGGCGCCCACCAGATCCTTTGTTTCAGCCGTCGTATTCGACAAGGTGAAATAGCCCGCCGCGGGACGCGAAGGTATGACCGTGCGCAGCCACGCGTCGCTCACCCGAATCCCCGTCGCTGCTTGCGCGAAGGCGGGGGTGGCCAGTGCATGGAGCAGGGCGCCCAGCACGATGGGCCGAAGAACGGGACGAACAGGCATCGGGCATGGTTTGGCGCCGGACGTGCCCGCGGGGGTGAAATCGCCCGGCGTGCGCGCCCCTTCAACGGCCTGTCCAGCGGCTCGCAAGATCAGCAAGTTGGCGTGATGCATCGTCGGTCTCCTCCGTCGATTCTTCCTGCAGCCGCAGTGCGTTTAAAACCAGCAGCACGCCGACGACGCTCATCATTCCCGGCGGAATCCAGCTGATAATGCCACCGATCTCTTGATCGCTCAGCGCACCGATCGAGGGAAACAGACGGCCGCACAGATCGTAATAAGGGTAGAGGTCGCGCGGAGCGAAGGCGAGCACGGCGCCGACAAGGATCTGCGGAAACATGACGCCCAAGGACAGGGCCGCGCGCGTGCCGTAGGAAATGCGTGCCGGCGGCTTGGGGCGCGGATCGAGCACGAGACTCCAAAACAATAGCCCGTCGACGACCATGCTCCAGTTCATGACCGCATAGAGCTTTGGATCGATCATCGCGCGGAAATGCACCGACGGGATCAGCCAAAGATAGAAGAGGCCGACGAATAGAAAGACGGCCAGCAGCGGCTGTTGCAGCACGCGGACCACGGCGATGATGGGGCGGCTCTCGACGAATTGCCGCGCCCCGCGCGGCATGCCCTGTTTGATCGTTCCTCCCGTCCAGCCAATCGCAATCAGGAAAGGACCGAGATGGTGCATGGCCACATGCTGAACTCTATTCAGGAAGAACATATGCTGCGACCAATATTCGAAGCGCGTCTGCAGCACGACGTAGAGAACGAGTACGCCGAGAAGGAAGAAGACCGTACGCCATATCGGCGGGCGCGCCGCCGGCGGCGAAAGCGCGACGCCGCGCCAGAACCAAAACAGGGTAAGCGCGATAGCGAGATATTCGGACGGCGAGAAATCCCACGGCGCCCAGACTGGCATCAGGGACGGGTGGCGGGTAGAGAGCCAGAACAGAAGCATGCCTAAGGCGAAGATCGCGCCATAGAAGGCGAGATCTTGCCCATGCGGGGCGGATCTGCGCGCCAGCCAGTAGCCTCGCCGCAGCCGTTCTATTGCGGCGCTCAAGACAAGCGCGCGCGGCTTGTCGGAGTGCAAAGCGCGGGGGTTATCGATGTGAGCCACTCCAGAACCGCCGACCTTATCTAGCGCAAATTGGCATATAATCGGTGCCCGCCCTTCGGCAATTTACGAGGTTGTCTTCAGTGCGACCGAGATGCGTTCACGCCTTCTTGAACGGCGCCAGCTCGGCGTATTCGTCGAGCGATTCTTCAACGGCGGCGCGTTCCTCGGTGAGAAACGCGTCGATCGCTCTGGCGAACCGCGGATCGGCGATCTCATGCGCCGAATAGGTCGGCACCGCCACGTAGCCGCGCGCCAGCTTGTGCTCGCCCTGCGCGCCGGCCTCGACGCGCCCCAGCCGATGCGCGATCGCGTACTCGATCGCTTGGTAGTAGCAGACCTCGAAGTGAAGAAACGGATGCCCCTCGATGGCGCCCCAATAGCGGCCATAGAGCGCGTCTTTGCCGATGAAGTTGAGCGCCCCGGCAATCATCCGCCCGGCCTGTTTGGCGATGATGAGCAGGATGTGTTCCGACATCGAAGCGCCGACTTCGGAGAAGAAGGCGCGCGTCAGATACGGCCTTCCCCATTTGCGCGAACCGGTATCCGTATAAAAGGAAAAGAACGCATCCCAATGCGCCTCGGTAATCGCCGTGCCGGTCAACAGTTCGATCTCGATTCCGCCTGCCAGCGCGGCTTTACGCTCGCGACGGATCATCTTGCGCTTGCGCGCCGCGAGATCGGCGAGGAACGCCTCGAAATCCACATAGCCGCGGTTGACGAAATGGAATTGCTGGCCGGTGCGTTGCAGAAAGCCGGCGCGGCGCAGATCTTCCCATTCGCCGCGCGTCGGAAAGGTAATATGGATCGATGAGGCGTCGATCTTTTCGCGCCAATTCCGTAAACCGGCGAGCAGCGCGTCCTGCGCTGCCGCCCCGCCTGCGGGACTGACGAGCAGGCGGCGGCCGGTCACCGGCGTAAACGGCACGGCCACCTGGATCTTCGGGTAATAGTCGAGCCCGGCGCGGTCATAGGCGTCCGCCCAGCCGTGGTCGAAGACATATTCGCCGAGCGAATGCGTTTTCACATAGGTCGGCGCCACGGCGACGAGTGCATCGGCGGTTTCGACGACGACGTGTGCCGGCGTCCAGCCGGTGCGTCCGCCGATCGAGCGCGAACGCTCCAGCGCCCGCAGGAAGGCATGCGTCAGAAACGGATTGAAACGCTCGGCGCCGATTTCATCGCCGCCGCGCGCCGCATCCGGCGCGGCTCCGGCCGCGCAAGCATCCCAAGCCGCGCGATCGATTTCGTCGATCGAAGCGACGACGCGGATCTTCAATGTGGAAGTCATGAGCGGGTTGTCAGGGAAAGTGGCCGCAGGGCGCCGATAACGCCATTCTAACCCTCTTCGCTGCTGCAGCAATGGAAGCTTTTACCTGCGGCCACGCCCGGAGGTGCCGCGCCGGCGTCCCATTCTCGTCACCTTTGGCCGGCATCTAGGCTTTGCCCATGGCATGCCGCAATTCATCGGACGCAGCAAGCGGGAGCGGCACGGCGCCGCTCCGGCGCCATTTTTGCGGATTGCGCAGTCCGGCATGGCGTGCGCCTCTGCTCGTCGCGCTTTTCCTCTCCGGCTGCGCGGCGAGCGCGTTGACTGACGTCTCCTTCTTCGGCGGCGGCCCGGGTGCCGCGCCGCATACCCACCTGGTGTTCGTGGTTTCTACCCGCAAAGACGAAGCGGCGGGGGCGAACACAATGCGCGCCAATGGAGCCGATTACTCGCTGCAGATCCTGAGTGTGCCGCCGAACCATAAGGTCGGGCAGATCGAGCGCCCGATGTTCGGCGCGGCCGATCCCGCCAAACATTTCGTCGAGGTCTCACGGCGCCAACTCGACGAGCAGAGTTTCCGCAACGAGCTTGCCACCAATATTTCGGGCCGCATCGGCTCGAACCGCGACGTGCTCCTCTATGTGCACGGCTTCAATACGAGCTACGACGACGCCCGCTTCCGGCTCGTGCAAATCGTCGAAGACGGGCGTTTCGGTGGCGTGCCGGTGCTCTTCACCTGGCCTTCGAGCGACAATCTCCTCGACTATGAGGCGGCGCGGGAAAGCGCCACCGCGTCGCGCGACGCGCTCGCAAACTTGCTGAAGGACTTGAGCGAAGTGCCGGATATCGGCAAGATCCACATCCTCGCGCATTCGCTGGGAACCTGGCTCAGCATGGAAGCCTTGCGCGAACGGGCGATCGCCGGCAGCCCCGATCTCAACGGCAAGCTCGGCATCGTCATGCTCGCCGCGCCCGACATCGATCTCTCGGTATTTCGCGAGCAATTGGCGCTGCTCGATGCCTCGCATGTGACGATCTTGATCTCGGCCGCCGACAGAGCGCTGTCGCTTTCCCAGACGCTTGCCGGCGACCGGCCGCGCGTCGGCGCGCTCGATCCGCGCAAGCCCGGCGTCCGCGCCGAGCTCGCCCGCCTCGGAGTAAAAGTCTACGATCTCTCCGGGGAGTCGACGGGGCTCATCGGTCACGACACCTATGCTGATGCACCGGATGTCGTGCGCTCGATCGGCGCCCAAATCGGCCGGCCGCGGGTTCAGGATGAGGACGTGCAAGCCGTGCTTGGCCAGAAGCCGGTGAGCACCGCTGTCACGGCCGAGCCTTTGCCGCAGACCGGAAGCGCTCCCGCGCCGGGCGTGCCGGGTCAGTCATCGCCGGCCGGCGTGCCGGCGGCGACCACGCCGGCCGCGCCGGTCAGTCCCGTGCCGGCGCAATAGCCGATTCAGCCCTGCCGTTCGGCGTACCACCACCCGCCGCATTCGGCGGTCGGCGACGACCAGGGGCCGCGGCCGTGCCGCGCCCCCATCTTGCCCCCGACGTTGGCGATTTGGCCGTTCTCGCGGAAGCTCAAGGAGACGGTGCCGTCATCCTCGATAAGTCCGGAGACGCTAGCGCCGGGCGCGCTGGTCGCCGAGACCTGCCCGTTGGCGATCGTGACCGAGCCCCGATAGTTCTTCTCGCAAGGCCCAGCCGACGTCGTGATCTCGATCGAATAAACGCCATCGTAATGGCTGAGCGAAAACGGCTTCGTATCGGCGGCGCGCGCGGCGAGCGAAAAAGCCGCCAACGCGGCGCATAGAATCGCGGCAGATACAGATCTCATCGTCTAACCCTTCGAGATCGAGCGAACGATTTCGGCCACGAATACTGCCGTCGCCGGCAAAGCCGGCGAGCGCTCGAGCAACTCCAGAGCCGAAACGCGAAATTTCTGACCTCGCAGCGCGACAAAATCAAGAGCCGTGCGCGGTTTTGAAGCAAAATCCGCGCGCAGGCCGCGCACGTGCCGCGCTAGCCCTCCGGCACCGGACCGCACCAGCCGGGGAGGAAATCCGTGGCTTCGTCCTTGGCGAACTGCAGCGCTTTTTCCAGAGCTTGCGGGAAATCCTCTTCGACCAATTTGCGCTTGATACGGCGCCTGAGAAAATCCGCCCAGAGAAACTCGCTAAAGGGGGTCGTGTCCTTGGCATAGCCGCCGGCCAGGCGTAATTCGCCGGCCAACGACCGGAACGGATCATCGACGAGATCGGTCAGCGATTTCGGGATGTCCTCATAACCGCGCCGCCGCCCGGCGTCATCGAAGGGATGCATCCAGCCGCGGTTGTCGAGAAAAATCCAGAAGGCGTCCTTCTCCAATTTGCGCAAATCGGCGACCACGGTCACGAGAACATGATCGACCCCGTCGTCGATCAGGGCGCGGCCGAGGTGATGATGGTCGATGACGTAATGCCGGTCCTTCTGTCCGAGGATCACCGGAATCATATGCTTGCCGAGGAACTCCGCGCCCTTGCGGGATTGGGATTCCTGCCAGCGTTTGCGTTTCTCGCGCACCTCGCGCATCCCGACCGTGATCTGAGTCGGACGCAGTTCGGCGAGCGATACGGGCTTGACGAAAGGTTCGCGCGGCGAATTCATAGCTGTGTCCCGGCGGCATGATGGGGTGGCCGCCAGCCTACAGGCAAGAATGGGGCGTCGCAAACGCCAATCGGCTAATCGATATGGATGCCCGATCGGGCGCTGAGCTCGCGCAGAACTTTCGGGCTCAGCTCGCCGCGGTCCGGCAAGCCATGATCGTGTTCGAAGTGCACGATCGCCTGGCGCGTCGCGTCGCCGTCGATCCCATCGGGCTTCAGCACGAAACCGAGCTTCACCAGGGCGCGTTGCAGGGAGATTATCGTTTTACTCGGTTGCGGCGCCGTTTGCGCGGCTTGCGTTTTCAAGAGTTGCGAGATCGGATCCTGGTTGGCTTGGCGGCTCGGCGGCGCGGCGCGCTGTCGCTCCGCGGCCGTCGATCGCAGCAATTGGTCGATCGGATCGGATCGCGCGGCGGGAGGCGCAATGGGAGCAAACTGCGGTTTTTGGGGCGCCTTTACTGCCGCAACCGGCGCGACAAGGCTTTTATGAAATAAGGGCGCCCGATGCCGCGGTTGCTGGAATTCCAGAGCGTTCACGCTGATTGCGACCACCAGCGTAGCGATGATTGCGCCGGCAATCCGGTTCGGATGGGCCGCGACGCGTTGGACGACCTGCAGGAACCGCATGAATTTGCCGCGCGGGCGGTTCGAACGGCGCGATCTGCTGCTCCTTCTCGGTTCCGAGAAAAGGAAATCGTTGTCGCTGCGGGCGAGAATTTCACGCAATTTTCTTCACCATCATCTCAGTGCCGAATTGCCGCGGATCTTCGTGCGAGGAACGCCGCGCGGCAGTCTCGATCTTCGCAGGGCGGTTCTTGCTGCTGCCGGAGCGGTGGCAGTCGAGCGGCAGCCGAACGCTGACGCAGGTTCCCTTGCCGATTTCGCTCTCGACCGAAATCGCGCCGCCGTGCAGGCCGATGAGGCCGCGCACGACCGAGAGGCCCAGGCCAGTTCCTTCGTAAGGCCGGTCGTACGAGGCGCCGGCCTGGAAGAATGGGTTACCGAGTTTGGCGAGATCGTGCGCGGCGATGCCGATTCCGGTATCGGCGACGGCGATGACGATATCTTTGTCCTCGATGTGCACGTCGATGCTGACGCAGCCGCCGCGCGGCGTGAATTTCACCGCGTTTGACAAAAGGTTGATGAAGATCTGCTTGCAGGCGCGCTTGTCGCCGACGACGTCGTCGAGCTTTTCCGGATAGGCGCGCACGAGTTCGACGCCGCCTTCCTTGGCTTTGAGCTTGACCATGTCGCAGCAGAGGTCGATGAGCGGGGCGATCTCGAACGGTTCGGGGCGAATGTCGAATGCCCCCGATTGGATCTTCGACATGTCGAGGATGGAGTTCACCACCGACAGAAGATGCTGGCCCGACTGTTGAATGATGCTCGCGTATTCGCGTCGCTTCTCGGGATCGCGCGGCACCAATTGCGTGTTGGCGAGCATTTCGGCGAAGCCGATGATCGCATTGAGAGGAGTACGCAGCTCGTGGCTTACGTTGGCGAGGAACTGGTCCTTCCATACATTGACCTCGGCCGCCGCGGCGCGCGCCGTCTCGATATCTTCCTCGCGCTGTTTCGATTGGCTGATATCGCGTAAAATCGAGACCACCCGATTTCCCCACCCTTGCAAGCCGTCGCCGGCGTCCATGTGGAAGCGACGCGAGCGCATCTCGACCCAGCGGAAGGCGGCCTCGCCGCGCGCGCTTGCACCGGGCAGCGAAGCGCAGCGTAGCCGCAGCGTGGTGCAGACGGTCTCCGGCGAGGAGGCGGCGTCGGCCGCAGCTTTCAAAAGCGCCGGCCGATCGGCGACGTGGACGCGTTCGAATAGGCCGCGGCCCATCAGTTGGGCGCCCGACAGGCCGAACAATTCCATGCAATTCGGGCTGATGAATTCGGCGACCCCGTTGCGGTCGTGATGGACGACGAGATCGCCGACCGCGTCATAGACGGCGCGATAATGCTCGGCGCGCAGTTCCGCCGAATGCTCGCGTTTCCTCTGAAACGCGACGATGCTGTAGGCGAGCAGCGTCGCATAAAAGATCGCCGGCAGGATCAACAAAGCGACGTGCCCGCTGCCGAAACCGGTTTTCATCCAGTTCATCTGGTCGGCGAGGGCGAGCACAGCAGCGGCGAGCGCGGCGAGCGCTCCGCCACCAAAAACGAGCCGGAAATCCTGCGAGAGGACTCCTTCGAACGGGGCGAGGACGAGCCAGACCAAGGCGGCCTCCCACGGGCCGCCGCCGGCCGCGATGGTCGCCGCCGCGCCGATGAAGCTCATGATGCAAATCGCTTGGGCGAGAAGCAGATCGCCGCTGCGCGACAGCAGAACGATGCTGCAGATCGGAAGGGCGCACCAGACGAAAACGAGCGCATGCCATACCGCCGGCGCGCCATAGATCGCCAGAAATAGCGGGGCAAGGCAGATCACCGCGACCGAGCTCGCCAGGCGGCGCAGGATAAACGCCTCGTGACGGCTCCGCTCGGCCTGGCAGGTCTGCACGGTCGGATGTACCAACGATGCGATCTGCTTCTCGAGGATTACCGCGAAACTCAAACGCCGCACTCCATGCGGGAGGGCCGGTGATCGCCGCGCTGGCCTCCGCGGATCGAAACGCCACCCTTCCTTTGCCGAGTTAACTTCGCGCCGCCCGCTTAAGTGAACCCTAAGCATCGGGTCCAAAACGGCTTCGAAGCGCAAGCGATGCGCCTGCCGGCGGCGCTAGGCGGCGGAAACCTCCTGCTATGGTTTAGAACCTGTTGCCGGTTTTTCCGGCCCGGGGCAGGCGGATATGGTCAGCAAAGGGTGAAAGTGGAAATTCGAATTGTCGGACGTACAATGGGACGAATTTTATGCGCCTATGCCAGGCTGTGGCTTGCCGCCGAGCCGGTCAAACGAGGCATTCGATGTTCTTTCTGATCCGCTGCGTGTTTTGGTTATCCGTGGTCTTTTCGACCATCTTCTCCGCCCAATCGGCTGCGCCGCAACGCGGGCAGGCACAAACGGCCGAACGGGCCGCTCCGCCGATCGGCGACTTGACACGGAGCTGGTTCGGGACGGCGCTTTCTTTCGTCGAACGCGAAGCGCTGGAGCACTGCGTCAAGACCGACTGTTTGCGACCCTCGAATCGCACCGACGGACGGGTTGCGAGTTCGGCGCCGCAACGCATGGCGCAAGCCAACGTGCCGCTGCCGCCGCGCCGGCCGGCTTTTGCGGCGCCAAAATCGTACCGCTCCACTCTGGAGAATTCGTCGCGGGCGGAATATGTTATGGAGCATTCCAGGCGAAGCTGAAGGGCAGCTTTGCGTAACCTGGTCTGCGCATGAAGATCGACGAGATCATCGAGAATTTCGGCTATCTGGACGATTGGGAAGACCGTTATCGCTACCTGATCGAGCTTGGCCGGACGCTCGAGCCGCTCGATGCGGCCGCCCATTGCGAAGCCAACAGAGTCTTAGGCTGCGCGAGCCAAGTGTGGCTTGACACGCGGGTCGATGGTTCCGGCCGCGGCGAGCCAATTCTGCTGTTTCGCGCCGACAGCGACGCGCATATCGTGCGTGGCCTCTTGGTGGTGATCCTGGCGCTCTACGCAGGCCACACGCCGGCGGAGATCGCCGCAATTGACGCGGAGGCTCTGTTCCGGGATCTCGGCCTGTCGGCGCATTTGACGCGACAGCGCACCAATGGGGTGCGCTCCATGGTTGAGCGCATCCGAGGCGAGGCGCGCCGCGCCGCGGCGGCTGCCTGAAACATCAGCATTTTTGCAAGAGCGGGAAGTAGAAGCCTGCGGAGAGGTTCGTGGGAGCGCCGCTCAGCGCTTGCGGCGCCGCTGCTGGCCAAGTCCCATTTGCTTGGCAAGATTGGAACGCGCCTTGGCGTAATTCGGAGCAACCATCGGATAATCCGGCGGCAGGCCCCATTTCTCGCGATATTCGTCCGGCGACATGTTGTACTGGGTGCGCAGGTGGCGTTTGAGCGATTTGAATTTTCTGCCGTCTTCCAAGCAGATGATGTAGTCGTTGGTGATCGATTTCTTGGCCGGAACGGCGGGCTTGGGCGTCTCCGGCGCAGCGATCGGATGGCCGGATGTCACCTTGAGCAACGCCGAATGAACCTCATTGATGAGGGAAGGCAGATCGCTTGCCGGGACAGAATTGTTGCTGACATAGGCCGACACGATATCAGCAGCCAATTCGATGTAGTTGTTGGAACTCATTGTGTCACTCATGGCACTTCGTTTCTGGAGATGCGATCGGCGCAATCTGTTCGCGCCTGCCTCCCACCCGCCGGCAAGGGAACCCGCTTGTGCGAATTCTTCCGAATCGACGTAAAGACAGTCATCTGTAAAAGAGAAACTATCGTTGTGCAAGTAGCGGAAAGTGAATGCGCCTAGAAATCAAACAAAATCTACATTCAGTTTTGCTTCGCAAGCAAAACCCAAGACTAGGAGCCGTTCAAAGTGGGATATGTTGACTAAGCCCACGTTAGCCCTGGAAAAAGGCTTTCAATTCGCCAAGGGATTTGAAACGCAGGACGCCCTCTTCGGTCTGCGCATCGATCGAACCGTCAGCATACATCAGATATTCCGTTCCCTCGACCTTGTAGCGGCCAATGACTTCGGGCTGTTCGGGCGGCGCATTGGGCGCCAGCGGCGGCGCATCTTCGTTCGCCTCCGGTGATTGCGGCGCGACGGATTCGCCAAACCCGGCCAAGGCTTCATCGAGCCAATCCGGTCCGGCGGTGAGGCGGGGCTCTTGCCGGTCTCCTGCCTGCGGCGCCGGGGCGATTTTGTCTGACTTCATTGTTTCAAGATTGACGCCGACCCGCCGCCAGAGATCGGTGATCGACGGATCGGTTTGCTGCTCGCGCGCTTTGGCTGCTGCGGCTATGAAGGCCGATGAGGCACGCGACAATCCTGCAGTCGCCGGTTGTGGGGGCTCGGGCATAACGGGAGCCGCGGGAGCGGTATGCGGAGGCTCGGGCGAGCGTTCGGCACTTCTTGCCGGCACGGCGCGATCCGTTGCGCCGAATGCCGGTTCTTCGCGTTGCGGTGCCGGCGCGTCTTCGCGGACGAGAGGTAGCGGCGGCGGCGCAGATAGATCGGGCTTTGCCGGGAGAGCCAGAACCATACGCGTTTCCAATCCGACGCGCAGCCGTTCGAGCGCACCGAAGACGAAGGCGAGCGCGATAACGATCACGCCGCCCGTCAGCGCGGTGGCGCCGGCGAGGAAAGTTGCCCAGCCGCGCTCGTCCTCGATGATACCGTACCCCCAATACATCGACATCGCGCCGCCGATGATGAGAACGATCCCCAACGCTAGAAGCACGTATTTCATATCGCTTTTCCTTCCAAGCAAGGCATTTGCCGCTCGTCTTTCCGGGATATGTTCGCCGGCGGACCGCTGTGATATGGCTAGCGCGCGATCCGCTCCGATTTCGACGAGCAAACCTCTCGGCTTGCACGGGACGCTTCTATCATCGCGCCGAAGCTTGCCAGTCGGTTCTAAGTTCCTAAGTTGGAGGGCGTGCGGCACATTCGGCTAAGCCGCGTCCCTCCCGTCCGCAAATACCCAAGGAGTTGCTATGGCTCTCACGCTTCCGCCTCTTCCCTATCCGTATGATGCGCTCCAGCCCCATATGTCGCGCGAGACGCTCGAATATCACCATGACAAACACCACAAGGCCTATGTCGATACCGCGAACAATCTCCTAAAGGACAGCCCCTTGGCGGACAAATCGCTGGAGGAGATCGTCAAGGCCGCGCACGGCAAGAACGCGCCTCTCTTTAACAATGCCGCGCAGGCCTGGAATCACACGCTTTTTTGGCAATGGCTGAAGCCCAACGGCGGCGGCAAAATCCCCGGCAAGCTCGAAAAGGGCCTCACCGACGCGTTCGGTTCGATCGACGAGGCGAAAAAGCAGTTCATTCAGGCCGGCGTAACGCAATTCGGCTCCGGCTGGGCTTGGCTTGTCGTCAAAAACGGCAAGATCGAGGTTCTGAAAACTCCCAATGGTGAGAATCCGCTCATCCACGGCTCGACCGCCATTCTGGGCGTCGATGTCTGGGAACATTCCTATTACATCGATTACCGCAACCGCCGCGCCGACTATCTCCAGGCTTTCGTCGATCACCTCGTCAATTGGGAATATGTCGCGGAACTCTATCAGAAGGCGGTCGGCTAACAGAGCACGCCACAGATCCAAGCTTACCCACCCGGCGATCGATACCGGGAAATCGGCGCCATTCCGACGCAGAATTGCGGCGATATTTCGGAGGCTGTGCGGCGCCCCGCGGCTGCCTGCGCCGCGTTACGGCAGCGTTTGCGCAACGCTTATTGCGCGGGTTTTGACTCGGGCCCGAAATCACCGGATCGTGGCTGGCACGCGATTCGTGCCGGCCGGACGCCTTGATGTACAAAAATCTTTTCTCTGTCGCCGCGCTTACCCTCTTGTCGCGCGCCACGGGGTTCGTTCGCGACGTGATGTTGGGCGCTTTGCTTGGCGCCGGACTCCTTGCCGACGCGTTCTACGTAGCCTTCCGGCTGCCCAATCATTTTCGCGCCATTTTCGGTGAAGGCGCGTTCAACGCCGCCTACGTGCCTTGCTATTCGCACATCCTCGCCAAAGGGGGCAAAGAGGCGGCGCGGCATTTTGCGAGCCAGATCTTCACGCTGCTTCTCGCCTCGCAGATCCTCCTGCTGGCGCTCGCTCTGGCCTTCATGCCGCAAGTCATCGACGTGTTGGCGCCGGGATTCCGCGATAACCCGCAGAAATTCGCGACCGCCGTCACGCTCACGCGGATCACTTTTCCCTATCTGCTTTTCGTGACGCTCGTCACCTTGCAGTCGGGCACGTTGAACGCGCAAGGACGGTTCGTCGCCGCGACGTTCGCGCAGATGCTCCTCAACGTCGTGATGATCCTCTTCCTCAGCGTCGCCTATCGTTTTCCCAACGCCGGGGTGGCGGCAGCGGTTGGCGTTACCGTCTCCGGCGTTTGCCAATTCCTGCTCACCTTCTTCGCGTTATGGCGCATCGGCATTCACGAGCGGCTGGCGCTCGGCGTCTGGAGCAAAGAGGTTCGCCAATTCTTCGTCGTGCTCGGGCCGGCGGTCATCGGCTCGGCGGGCGTGCAGCTTGCGTTGTTCGCCGACACGATCATCGCCTCGATGTTGCCGACCGGCGGCGTGTCGTCGATCTATTATGCCGACCGGATCTATCAGTTGCCGATCGGCGTCATCGGAATTGCGGCCGGCACGGTGTTGCTGCCGGAGATGAGCCGCAGGCTCGCATCGGGCGACCATGGCGGCGCCTATCACGCGCAGAACCGCACCATGGCGCTGTCGATTGCGATCGCCGCGCCTTGTTTCGTGGCCTTCATCATGATTCCCGACGTCATCATGCGCGGCATCTTTCTGCGCGGCGCCTTCACCGAACGGGCGGCCGAAGCCGCCGCCGCGGTGCTCGCGGCCTATGGGTTCGGGCTCGTTGCCATTGTACTCATCCGCTCGGCGGTGGCGAGTTTCCAGGCGGTGCGCGACACGCGCACGCCGATGCTGATCTCGCTCTTCGCGG
The DNA here is from genome assembly GCA_963697785.1 of uncultured Alphaproteobacteria bacterium. Lineage (GTDB taxonomy): Bacteria > Pseudomonadota > Alphaproteobacteria > Rhizobiales > Beijerinckiaceae > Methylovirgula. The sequence goes on from OY969098.1 coordinate 977,481, forward strand.
TGGCGATCAACATCGGATTGAAGCTGCTGTTGTTCCGAAGAATGGGAGCGGCGGGGCTGGCGACCGCGACCGCGGCCGGCGCCTGGATCAATCTCGTGTTGCTTCTGGCTGTCGCAGTCGGGCGCGGCCTGATGCGACCCGATTGGGTGCTCGGCAAGACGGCGGCGGTGACTTCGCTTGCCGCCTTCGCGCTTTCCATATTCGCGCTTTCATGCACGCTGCCGGCGGCGGAATTGGCGATGCGCATTGGACGCTTTGAGAACGAGATCGAATTGTTGCTGCTGCTCGCCGGCGGCGCAATCGTCTATGCGCTGGTGCTCGGCGCCGGGCTGCATCTCTCCGGCGTGCGGCTAAAGCGGCCAGCGACGGCCTAGAGCACTCTCCCTTCTTCCTGCGGGAGAGGGTTCGCGCCTCTCAGAACAGCCCTTCGATCTGCCCCTTGTCGTCGAGCTTGATGTTCACCGCCGCCGGCACTTTCGAGAGACCGGGCATGGTCATGATCTCGCCGGTGATCATCACCACGAACCCGGCGCCTGCTGACAGGCGCGCCTCGCGCACCCCCACGATATGGCCTTGCGGCGCGCCGAGCTTGTTGGGATCGGTCGAGAAGGAATATTGCGTCTTGGCGACGCAGATCGGCAGATTACCGAAGCCCATCGCCTCGAGATCGGCGATCTGTTTTTTGGCGCCGGCGTCGATCGAAATATCCGCCGCGCCATAGATCTCGCGCGCGATCTTTCGCATCTTTTCGGTGAGCGACATGTCGTCGGGGTAGAGCGGCTTGAATTTGGCGGTGCCGCCGTCGGCCAGCGCGAGCACCTTTTCGGCGAGTTCGAGTGCGCCTTCTCCGCCCAACGCCCAATGTTTGCAGAGCACCGCCTCGACGTTGAATTCGTCGCGGCAGGTCTTGTCGATTAGATCGAGCTCAGCCTGCGAATCGCCGCTGAAATGGTTGATCGCGACGATCACCGGCAACCCGAATTTCCGCACGTTGGCGACATGCCGGCCGAGATTGGCAAGCCCCGCCTTCACCGCCGCGTGGTTTTCCTTGGCGAGATCGGCCTTGGCGACGCCGCCTTGCATTTTCAGGGCGCGGAGCGTGGCCACGACCACGCCGGCGGAAGGCTCGAGCCCGGCCTTGCGGCATTTAATGTCGAAGAATTTCTCCGCTCCGAGATCCGCGCCGAAACCCGCTTCGGTGACGACATAATCGGCGAGACTGAGCGCCGCGCTCGTGGCGATTACCGAATTGCAGCCATGTGCGATATTGGCAAAAGGGCCGCCGTGCATGAATGCCGGTGTGCCTTCCAGCGTCTGCACGAGGTTGGGCATCAGCGCGTCCTTGAGGAGGACTGTCATTGCACCGGAGGCGCTCAATTGTTCGGCGGTGACCGGCTTTTTGTCACGGCTGAAGCCGAAGACGATGCGGGCGAGCCGATCCTGAAGGTCGGGGATATCGCGGGCGAGGCAGAAGATCGCCATGATCTCCGAGGCGGCGGTGATATCGAAGCGGGTCTCGCGCGGATAGCCGTTGCCGCCGAGCCCCACCACGATCTGCCGCAAAGCCCTGTCGTTCATGTCGACGACGCGGCCAAAAGAGATGCGGCGCAGATCGATGTTAAGCTGATTGCCGAAGTAAAGGTGATTGTCGATCATTGCGGCGAGCAGATTGTGCGCCGCGGAGATGGCGTGGAAGTCGCCGGTGAAATGAAGGTTGATCGCCTCCATCGGCCCGACCTGAGCATGGCCGCCGCCTGCCGCGCCGCCCTTCACGCCGAAACAGGGGCCGAGCGATGGCTCGCGCAGCGCGACGATGATGCGCTTGCCGAGACGGCGCAGCGCGTCCGCGAGCCCGATTGAGGTCGTGGTCTTGCCTTCACCGGCCGGGGTCGGATTGATGGCGGTGACGAGAATGAGCTTGCTCTTGGCCCGCGCCTTGGCACGCTCGTGCGCGTCCGCCAGGAAATGCAGATCGACTTTGCCGATATATTTGCCATAGGGCTCGATCGCTTCGGCCGGAACGCCGGCGCGCTCGGCGATCGCCAGGATGGGTTCGAGCTTGGCGGCACGGGCAATCTCGATGTCGCTCGGCATGGGCGGTCCTTGTCAACGGGGCGCGGCGGGCGCGCGCAGATTAAAGACGTTTGGCGGCTGTGGCGAGGTCCTGCCGCCTCGACACAAAAAGGTCAAGGGCTGGCGTGTTTCCGGTTTGCGCTGCGAAATCCGCTAAGGCCTAAGGACCCGCGTCTAGCTCGCGAGCGCCGCGAGGATGCGCGCCCAGCTCCGCGCGCCTTTGTGGAAGGAGGAGAGTTCGTATTTCTCGTTGGGCGAATGGATCCGGTCGTCGTCGAGCGCGAAGCCGACCATCAAGGTGTCCATGCCGAGATCGCGTTCGAAGGCGCCGACGATCGGGATCGAGCCGCCGCAGCCCGCTAGCACGGCGTCCTTGCCCCATTCCTCGCGCAGCGCCTTGCGCGCCTGGGTAAGCGCCGCCGAATTGACGGGGAGTTCCTGCGCGGCCGAGGCGCCGTGCGACAGGAATTCGGCACGGCAATCGGCCGGCAGCCGGGCCTTCACGAAAGATCGGAAACGCGCCGCGATCTTCTCCGGATCCTGCGTCCCGACGAGGCGGAAGGAGAATTTGGCGCTCGCTTGCGCGGGCAGCACCGTCTTCGAGCCCTTGCCGGTATAGCCGCCAATGATGCCGTTGACGTCGCAGGTGGGGCGCGACCAGATCATTTCGAGCACGCTGCGCCCGGTTTCGCCGGCCGGCACGGAAAGCCCGACCTCTTCGAGAAAGTGTCGGCCGTTGAACGGCAGTTTCCGCCACTGCTCGGCGATTTCTTCCGGCAGTTCCGCCACGCCTTCATAAAAGCCTGGCACGGCGACGCGGCCGGCCTCGTCGTGAAGATCGGCGATGATCAGCGCGAGCACGTGGATCGGGTTGATCGCCGGGCCGCCGAACATGCCGGAATGAAGATCGCGGTCGGCGCCGCGAATGATGACCTCTTCGAGCACCAGGCCGCGCAGCATGACGCTGATCGCCGGCGTCTGCCGGTCCCACATGCCGGTGTCGCAGGCAAGCGCGATGTCGGCTTTGAGCTCGGCGCGGTTTTCGGCCAGGAACGCCGGCAGCGAGGGAGAGCCCGTCTCTTCCTCGCCTTCGAGCAGGATGGTGACGGAGCAGGGCAGGCCGCCGGCTTCTTGGTAGGCTCGGCAGGCCTCGATGAAGGTCATGAGCTGGCCTTTGTCGTCGGACACGCCGCGGCCGACGATGCGTTTGCCTTCCGGCGTATCGAGGAGACGCGGCTCGAAGGGCGGACTTTCCCAAAGCTCGACCGGATCGGGCGGCTGCACGTCGTAATGGCCGTAGAAAAGTACGTGCGGGCCGTTGGCGCGCTTGGCCTTCGCCGCCACCATCGGATGGCCGGTGGTCGGGTGCACCGACGCCTCGAAGCCCAGGCCCCGCAATTCGTTCGCAAGCCATTCGGCCGCCCGGTTGACCTCGCCCGCGTAAGCCGGATCGGTCGAGATCGACGGGATCTTCACCAGTTCGAACAGCCGGGCGAGCGCGGCGTCAAGATTGGAATCGATTTTCGCCAGCGCGGCGTCGAGCTGGGCCATCCAGCCTCCGATTGGGAATCAGGCCCTCTCTTTATCGCGGCGAAGGAGGCGGCGCAAAGCGGCAAGAAAAAGCGGCCTCCAGTTTAGGGGACCTATATACCACTTGACACCGGCCACGATTTTAGTGTAGCGTAATTTCATGGAGCAACGGCCATGAAGCAACTTAAGACGCTCGCTGACTTGATGATAGCCTTTCAGGACCCGCAGGCGGCAATTGACCATTTCACCGCTATTCGCTGGAGAAACGGGCAATTCTGCCCCCATTGCGGGCACGCGAAAGTTTATAAGTTAGCGGACCCAAATCGCTACAAGTGCGCCGAGTGCAGCACTCATTTTTCGATCCTTGTGGGTACGATTTTCGAGAACACGAAGCTTCCGCTTCGCGTTTGGTTCGGAGCAATTTGGCTGCTCACAAATCATCCGAAGGGGATTGCATCGACGACTCTGGCGAAGGACTTAGGAATTACGCAAAAATCAGCATGGTTCATGCTGCATCGCCTACGGCATGCGGCTCGTACTCAATCGTTCAATAAGCCCCTTTCCGGCATTGTGGAGGTTGACGAGACTTTTATAGGGGGCCGTTACCGCAATAAGCGCGCAGACAAACGAGGGAAAAGCGGCATGACCGGCGGCGCTGGCAAAACGGTAGTTGCGGGAGCCGTCGAGCGCGATGGCGACGTAGTTGCCCGCGTCGTACCAGACGTACGGGCTGACACGCTAACCGGCTTTATACGCGAGGCTGTTTCTCCGGCTGTCGATTTAGTCGTCACGGATCAATGGGTCGGTTAGAAGCATCTAGGCAAAGAATATCCGCACGCGACAGTTGACCATGCGCGTGGCCAGTACGTCGTAGGCGACGTCCATACGCAGACAATTGAAAGCGTTTGGGCACAACTGAAGCGCCAAATCATGGGTATCCATCATTGGGTATCGCCAAAGCATTTGGATCAATACGTCGCGGAAATGACGTGGAGAATGAACCGACGTGAAATGCCAGCGCAGGATCGAGTCAATGCGCTATTTTCCGCAGTCGAGGGACGGCTAACTTATAAGGCGCTTATCGCATGAGCACGATGAGTCCTCTCGCCAGCATGATCGAGGCTATTTCAGCTGGTGTATTCGCACAGTTTCCAGGTTATATTTTATCATCCCGTACAAGCGTTCCAAGGCGACCTGCAATTCGGCGGAAAGCAGATCAGATTCGGCAGGATTCCCACCAGAAAAAGTCTGCCTCATTGCGCCCTCAACTGCCAGTTTCCGGGTCGCATCGAAAATCTCACGCGGCATCGGCAGGTAATGTGTCGCGAGATGCTGGCAGATGATGGATTCTAACGCGAAGATGCGCATTTCGGCTTTAACCGATGTTTCGTCCATGAAAGCCTCCTAGATTGGCAAAAGGCATCAAGCATCCTTCGCCGTTTAAGATCGAAATGGATTTCGATGAAGCCTTAGCGCGCTTTGCCGAAACCGAGCCTAGCGAGGTCGAGGCCCTAATCAAACAGGGCAAGAAAGCAAAGCCGCCGGGCAGCAAGAAAAAGCGCAAGCCGACCGGCGGCAAAGATCAATCCGAATCCGTCGTGAATTTACGCCGCAGGCGGATGCGGAAACGCAATGAGGGTCGCTGACCGTTTGCATGGCCAACGACGCCAGTGTCCACGCACAAGCTGTATTTTGCCGTTCCGTATCCGACGATACGGGTCAACCCAAACGTATAAATACATTTCAGGTCTCCTGAGAGGGAGGCCTTTGCGCGTTCGGGGATTGATTTCGGAGCTATTGGCATTTGGCGACGGAATCATCCTCGACCGCAAAGGCATTGCGGTTTCAGTCGATTTCTCGTCGCCTGAGCGCCAGGCCGGAGAATGGTCCCGTGACCAAGTCAGCGCGACTTTACACGGAACGTTGCGCTCCCGGCGGCTCTTCAGAACTCACGCTACCGATAGTGAGCGGAATCTCTGGGTACGCGATTCGTGGTACAGTGTCAACAGAGATATAGGTCCCCAGTTTAGGTCGGCTTTTTCGGGGGCGGCGGTGGCTCTGCGCGTCCAGCCGATCATCGTGCCGAGCCGCGGGCGCTATGGAGAATAGACCGCAGCCTACCATCCGCTAGAAAAACGCTGCCGGCCCGCGCTTAGCCGTCGTTCGGACTCAAATCGCTGTGCAGAAGAAATTGCAATTTTCCAGTAGTGTTGCCAAAAAGACAAAGCAGGGATGCGGATCAGAAGCGATTTTTGGGTTGCGGCCTATCTGCGCCGTTGCGCCACGGCCGGCGTCACCGCGGTATTGCGCCGCCGCGGGGCCGCGGAAGCCGGCGCAATTTTCGTGAAGGTCGACCGGCTCGACGGCAGTGCGGCACTGTACGGCCCGGCCCCGCAGAGCGAGGTTGGGAGCGGCGACCGGCATTTCGATCGCCTTCACGCCGGCGACTGGATCGATACGGCACGCGCCGACGACCGCCTCAAGCGCGAGATCGACTTCGACGTCGATCTTTGGATCGTCGAAGTTGAAGATCGGCTCGGACGGACCTTTCTCGAAGCGACGTAAGCCGCCGATCGCCGCCGTCCCGAGCGCCGCGACCTTCCTTGCGCCGGGCGCCGTTGAGCCGGCGTTAACCAGTTGGACGCCAGGCTGCGCCGCGCCGCAAGCGAAGCAATTGGGTCGCGTGAGGGTCCGATGGGGGAATTGGTTGCCTTCCGACCGCGGGGGTCGCGGTCTTTTCCGGCATGCAGCGTCAGCGATGTCGGCGAAAGCGCCGAAATCCTGTTTTTCACCGGCGTGCGATTCGGACGCTTTGAAGATTATCGCCGGCAACCGAAGGCAAAGCGCAACGCGCCGCGCCGCGCGCCGCGTCGCGCCGAGCGCAGAGAGCGATAGCTCAATTGCGCGCCATGGTCTCCGTCGAACAGGAAATCGAAATTGCGCGGGTTTCCGCTTCCGCTCGCTCGCTGGGGAATGCGGCAAGCGCATTGACCAGCACGAAGCCCTTCATGTCGGGCGCGACGAGGCGCAATTCCTGCAAAGGTTCGTTTTCGTCGTCCTCGTCGCTTTCTTCTACCGCCTCGAGCTGCGGCTCAGTCATGATCCGGACCTCGATGTTGCCATGCAGCGCCGCCTGGTCCGTCATGGAATAGAAAACCCGTCCGTCTCGCGTCCGAAACGACAGGGTGAGAAGCCCCGGATCTTCGATGTCGGCGTGGATGTGCAACGGGCCGTTGGCGAGATTGTAGAAGCAGACGGCCTGCGCCAAGGCCGGATCTTCGAAAGGCGTGATTTCGTGGCCGGGCAGGGCCGTCGGCAACAGCGTCATCTGCCCCGGCTTGGCGAGCGCCGAAAGCCGCGCATAGGCGCCGTGCGGGGCGACTTCGGGCATCACCAGGATCGAAACGAGGTGCACGGTGGCGGCGACGAAAACCACGCCCAACAGCGAAAGCAACAAACCGAACGGCCGGGCCAAGAAGTTCATGTGCAACGGCCTTTGAGGATTTGCGGCATCGCGCTTGCGTCGGCCTTCGCGGTGCCGAAGTCGAGCAGCGTGTCGTAGAGCCGGAGCATCAAGACAAAAGGCCGCGCGTTGCCAAGCGGCAGCCAATTGCCGGGCCTGGCGTGGCGCGCGACCGTAATGTCGAACGTGCCGTCGGGGGCGCGCAGCAGTTCCGCCGAGGTAAAGCCGAAACGTTTTGCCGGATTGTCGACCAGAAATCCGCGCGGCGAGAGGAGCGTCAGCGTCCAGTAGCGGGTCGGCGGGACGGAGCCGCGCACTTCATAGTCGCAGCGCGGCAGCAGCGGCGCGCCGCTGCTGTCGGTATGGGCGATAAAGGTCAGTCCCTCGGCGGTGCCGAGCGGCAATTCGGCGCTGCGCGCCTCGATCGCCCGCGCATAGGGATCGATGTCGAGCGAGCCGCTTTTCGGGACCGTCGTCCATGGGCCGGCGCGCACCACGTTGAACACTGGGCCGCGCTGCAAGACGCGATAGGTGACGACAAAGCCAAGCGCCGTTCCGGCCAGCACGATGATGAGGAATTTGAAAAGGTTCAGCACGTCATTGACCCGCGCGGTTCGCCACGCGTTGGCTTTCAATCGACTTGGCCGTCTCTTCGATCGTCGCCAGAACGTCGGCCGATCGGCGCGACAGGCTGGGCGGCCGCTGCGGTGCGTTGGCGGCGACGTTGGGTGTGGCCGGCGGTGTCGCCGGCGGAACGGTCGGTTGTTGGTCTCCCGGCAACGGCTTCAAGTCGATGCCCTGATGCGCATATTGCATGATCTCATGCCACGTGGCGGCAGGCAGCGAGCCGCCGGTCATCTTGTTGGTCGGGGTATCGTCGTCGTTGCCGAACCAAATGATCCCGACGTAATTGCCGGTATAGCCATCGAACCAGGCGTCCTTGAATCCGTTTGTCGTGCCGGTTTTGCCGGCGGCGTCGATGCCGTCGAGCTGAGCCCGGCGCCCGGTCCCGTCTTGAACGACGTGTTTCATCATCGACACCATGTCGAGGATCGGCCCAGGAGGGAAAATCTGCTGCGGGGGCGGCGTGTCGCGGTCGTGACGGTAAATCAGGTCGCCGCGGCTGTTATAGATCTCGACCGCGGCGAAGGGATGAATGCGCTTGCCGCCGTTGGCAAAGGTCGCGTAAGCGCCGGCCATATCCATGGCGGTGACTTCGTCGGCGCCGATCGGCAGCGACACCGTATCGATCAAAGGCGTCGAGATGCCCATTTTCCGCGCCGTCTCGATGATCTTGGCGCGGCCGCGCTTGGCGGATTCGAAGACATTGTTGTGTCCCGGTACCGGATAAGCCTCGCCGATGCCGATCGACAGCCGGACGGCGACACTGTTAAGCGAATGGACCAAGCCGAAGACGAGCGGGATCGCGCCCGAATAACTGTTGCCGAAATTGTGCGGGCACCAGTTGCCGATGCAGATCGGCGCATCGAGGACGGTCGTATCGGGATGGAATTTGCCGGTCAGCAGCGCGGTCAGATAGACGAACGGCTTGAACGAGGAGCCCGGCTGGCGCGCCGCTACGGCCCGGTTGAATTGACTCACTCCATAATCCGTGCCGCCGACGATCGTGCGCACCGCCCCGGTGGACGGATCGAGAATGACCATCGCCGATTCTTTGACGTGATAGCTCGGCCCATATTCGATCAACTGATTGTTGATCGTTTGATCGGCGAACTTCTGGAGATTGGAATTGAGCGCGGTGCGCACGGTGAGCACGCGATCATTGCCGAGTTTGCCGGCATCGGCGAGCTGGCGGACTTCGTCGTACGCCCAGTCGAGATACCAATTCGGGGCGTCCGCATCGCTATCGTGCGCGATCGGCGTGGCCGGATTGCGCACCGCAGCGTAGATCTGGCCTTGGGTCAAGTAGCCGGCCTCGACCAGGTTGTTGAGGACATCGTTGGCGCGGGCGCGGGCGGCTGGCAAATTGACATGCGGCGCGTATTTCTCCGGTGCCTTGAAGAGGCCGGCGAGCATCGCCGCCTCGGCGAGAATCACGTCGCGGATCGATTTGCCGAAATAGAACTGCGCCGCGGCCTGCACGCCGAACGTGCCGCCGCCCATGTAGATGCGATCGAGATAGAGCTGCAGGATCTCGCGCTTCGACAGATGTCCCTCGAGCCAGAGCGCCAGATAAGCTTCCTTGATCTTGCGCGTCAGCGTGCGCTGGTTGGAGAGAAAGATGTTCTTGGCCAATTGCTGGGTGATCGAGGAACCGCCCTGCACGACGCCGTTGGCGCGCGCATCGACGCTCAAGGCGCGAAAGACGCCGATGAAATCGATTCCGACGTGTTCGAAGAACCGCCGGTCCTCGGTCGCAATCACCGCGTCGATCAGATATTTCGGCATTTGCTCGAGGGGCACGGAGTCGTCGTGCTTGATGCCGCGGCGCCCGACTTCCTGGCCGTATCTGTCGAGAAACGTGACGGCGAGATCTTCTTTTTTCAGCCAATCGTTCGACGTTTCCTGAAACGCCGGAATGGCCAGAAACAGCGCTAGAAAGGCGCCGGCCAACACGATATTCGTGCCTTCGGAAGCGAACTCCACAAGCAGACGGCGCCAGCCCGAAACGTGGAGACGGTCCATCCAGGCGGCGAACGTCGCATAGAACGCGCCCGCCCGTTCCTTGGAATCATAGAGCGAAGAATCGATCCAGGAGTCGAAGGCGAGCAAGGCGCGCGCCGTTCTCTTGTAGAGCCGCGACGACCGCAACCGTTCGAACCCGCTCGGCAAATCGGCCACCTGCATCTTCCTTCGCTGCGTCCGGCCAAGCTCAGCCGTCGCTCTTTACCGGGCGATGCTGAGCAAGGGGCGGCAATATTTGCAATTTTATGGCCTATCCACAATCCTTGCGATAAGGATGGCGGCGCCGCACCCGCGGTCTCCAGCATTGCCGGGCAGCCGGACCCACATGAGCAGGCAACCAGTACATTCCCGGACGACAGAAGACCGGCCCTTTTGGGAATCGAAGCCGCTCGAAGCGCTCGATGCTGCGGAATGGGAGAGCCTTTGCGACAGCTGCGGCCGCTGCTGCCTCGTCAAGCTTGAGGATGAGGATACGGGCGCGGTGCATTTCACCGACATCGCGTGCCGGCTTTTCGACGCCGCGACCTGCCGCTGTTCCGACTATGCGCACCGCCGGCGGCGCGTCCGGGACTGCCTGAAGCTGACGGCGGATCTGGCGCGGGCGCTCGCGTGGCTGCCGCCGACTTGCGCCTATCGGCTGCGCGCCGAAGGCCGTCCGCTCGCCTGGTGGCATCCGCTCGTCTCAGGCTCGGCCGAGACGGTGCATACCGCCGGAATCTCCGTGCGCGGGCGCATCGCGGCATCGGAGAGAGAGGTCAAGCTCAAGGACTATCCCGACCATATCGTGCGCTGGCCGGCGAAAGTGCCGCGCCGAGCAAAGCGGCCGCCGGCCTGAATTTCGGCTCCGGCGGCAAGCCTTGGTTTACGATAGCAAACGAACCGGGGCGGGACCTGCGTAGCGGCAGACCGCGCAACCCCTTGAATTTTCTCACAAGGGACCGCTGCGGCGGTCGCTTGGGAAGGGCTAGGCACGGCGCAAGAAACCGGAACTCTGCGACATTGCTCTAGCAAAGTTTTTACCTGTCTCGGCCTTTCCTAGCGGCAGTTACATTGGAACGCCGCTATGCCCCGCACGCTCCGCTCGATGCTGCAGGTTTTTCGGGCGCCATTCCGGTGGTCCGCACGAAAAAATAAGCTGTCGGGTTCGAAAACCGCCTCGCTCTTGCTGCGGTTCACTGCCGACCGCCGCGCCAATGTGGCGATAATCTTCGCTTTGACCCTCATTCCGATCACCTTCGCGGCGGGGATGGGCGTCGATTATACGATGGCGGCGCGGCGGCAAACGAAACTGGACGCGGCTGCCGACGCCGCGGCGCTCGCCGCGGTCACGCCGTCGATGCTTTCGCAATACACGTGCAGTACCCAGGTCACGTGCACGGCGAACAGTCAAAGTCTGTCGACAACAGGCACCTCCGCGGCATGTAATGCCGCAGTGAACATGTTCTGCTCGCAGGCCTCGACCGTTTCCGGCGTCAGCTCCATCAACCTCACCGTGAATGTGACGCAACCGCCGGCCATCAATACCCCCACACAACAAGAGGTGGCCGTCTCCTATTCGGCCCAATCCACGACCGCTTTCTCCGGCATTATCGGTCAGAAGTACATCAAGATCGGCAACGGCAGCAACGGTTCGGAGGCGAGCGCCGGGACCGCGCCCAACATCAACTTCTACGTGCTTGCCGACAGCTCGCCCTCTATGGCGATTCCAGCGACGACGGCTGGAATCAACTCCATGATGACCGCGACGGCAAATTCGCCGACCAGCGGCACGAACGAAGGCGGCTGCGCCTTTGCCTGCCACGAGGCCGATCCGAGCGCCGACAATCTCGGAAACCCCAGCGGAGAGGACAATTACGCGCTCGCCAGGAGTTTGGGAATAACGCTGCGCATCGACAATCTGACCACCGCGATCGAAAATCTCGCGAGCACGGCTTCTGCGACCGCGGCGTCCAACAAAGCCATCTACCAAATGGCGATTTACACGTTCGACACCAATGCGAGTTCCTCGATCACCGGCAGGCTCGGTGGGAGCAAGGGCAGCTACGGCGGCGTCTTGAGCGGCAGCAGCTACGCTCGCATGGAGCGGAATAAACGCAGCAACGGCGGAATCCTGGGCGCCGGCAGCTATGCCGACCTCGGCTATACCAACGTCAGCTTCGACGGGTTGGCTGGACTTGGCGATCTCGTCTACCACGGGCAGGGCGCTGACTACATCACCGTCAAAAGCGGCGGCGGTGGTGGCAGCAGCGGCGGTGGTGGCGGTGGCAGCGTCACCGTAGGATGTGTCTACGGCTCGCCGCTCAACACGATCGCCGGCCTGACGTCGAACATGACTACGGCGTCGAACGAGGCGTCAAATATCTCGATGCTCGAAGTATATAACAACAGTGGCTATCTGGTATATAACAACAAGGGTACGTCGACAGCGGGCTGCAATGATTCGGACGGCGATACCGACATCAACGATGCACTGAGCGACATCAACAGCGTCATGCCAACGCCCGGCAACGGATCCAACGCAACCGGCGACAGCCCGCAGGAAGTGCTGTTCTTCGTTACCGACGGCGTCAACGACTATATGGACAACGGAACGCGTGAAATCTCGTTAGTCGACACCACGCAGTGCACAGCCATCAAAAAGAGGGTGAGCAGCGGCGGACTTCCAATCCGAATCGCGGTGCTCTATCTGGACTATTTGCCGCTGCCCAGCAATTCCTTCTACACGGCAAACGTCGAGCCGTTCCAGCCGAACATCGGATCGACCCTGCAGAGCTGTGCGTCGCCCGGCCTCTATCAGGAGGTCACCACCGACCAGGATATTTCGACGGCGCTCTCAACGCTGTTCATCAATGCCGTGAACACTGCCCATCTCACGCACTGAGCGCCTCTCAGGAAGCTCCCGTATAAGGAATCGAACCCGTGAGCCGCGGGCTCATGTAGATTTGATCGCTGATGTTGGTGGTGCCGATAATTTTGTAGCCAAGCACAGGCGTGAACTTGTAGGTCACCTGCCCGTAAATCAGCGAGATGTTTTTCTGATCAAGCGCGGTCGGCAGCGTGAATTTGGAATTGGGCTGGCTGCACGTCGACGTCGTGCTGTTCAGCGATGACGTCCAGGCGACCGTTGCGTTGCCATTCGAGTCCGTGGAGATCTCGGAGACGGTGATGGCAAGATTTGACGCCGAATAGGGGGCGATGACCTGCGCCGACGCGGCAAGAATCGTGTTCAACGTCGAACAGGACACGTTTGCGTATTGGGTGACGAGATCGGTCACGATGCGGGTCGTGACCGTCACTTTGCGGCTGATCTCGATGGCCTGACCGACCTGCGCCACGCCGACGAAGATGAACAGCATGAGCGGAAGGATGATGGCAAATTCGACCGCCGCGATGGCTCGCTCGTTGCCGAGAAAACGTCGTGGGAGCAAATGCGGAGCGCGTTTCATATCAGGGCTCGTTCTTGAACACGGAGGTGGCAATCAAGAGGTGATTGCCGTTCGGCAGGTTTCCTAGATTGAAGCCAAGCAGATGGCCGAAGACGGGCCACTGATACATGACCTGCAGCACCTCGATGCTGCCCGCATTGCCCGGCTGATAGGACCACGTGTTGGTCACCTTTCCATTGGAACCGAAGGTCAGCGTCGGCGCCGCGGGGTTGACGGCGGCAAACGTGTTGGCCGTCTGCATGTTGATCATGAGATTGCCGCAGTTGAAGATCGCGACAAGATAGCCGCAGACTTTGCTGGCAAACTGTGCCTGCGTCGTGCCTTGGCTCGCCACTTGCCCGGTCAGCACCTGGCGGCCGGCATTTTCCACTGCAGTTTCGAGTTCCTCTTGCGCCATGAGCAGGATGGCAGCTTGCAGCGCGGCGAAAAGGATGGCGAAGAACGGCAGCCCGATGAGGGCGAATTCGATGGCCGACGCGCCGTCCCGCGAACGCAGGAATTTCTTCGGCGCTTTCAGCCGAAACCGTGCGGCGAGTCCTCGTTCTGAGGTCGCCATTCTGGCCAGAAAATTCAATGCCGGCATCCGGGTTGTCCGAGAATCCACACCACTCGGGCAGAGTTTAACAAACGAGCATTTCCCAATGGTTACGCGCAACGCGTAATCTTGGGGGTGGCGCCTGCCACGGTGCCCGGCGCCGCGCATGCGCCAACCTGAACGCCGGCGGCCGTCGTCAGGAATCGGCGCTTTCCAAGCCAATAGAGGCGCTTGCAAATGCAAAGCTCACAAGTATAGGTCCTTGTCGCGGCGCGATGTTCATGGCGCGTTCATCGCTTGGCCGCGAGGCTTTCTTGATGCGGTACGCCGGCCTGGTCTTGGCTCTGAGCTTGGCAGCCGCCGCTCCGGCGGCCGCCGGGCCGGCGCCGGAACGCGAATGTTACTCGGCGGCGCAGACCCGCGAGAGGATCGCCGTCCGTAAGCTTGCCGAACCGTTCCGTTTGATGGCCAGCGCCGCCAACCGGTTTCAGGCCGAGGCGATCGGCGCCAAACTGTGCCGTTGGAAGGAAGCGTTCGTCTATGAGATAACGCTGCTGCGCCGTGATGGACGGGTCATCCACGTGTTTACCAACGCGGCGAGCGGACAGATCATCGGCGTCAAGAACGCCAAGTGAGGAGCACGCCGCATTGCGTCTGCTCGTGATCGAAGACGACAAGGATCTCAATCGGCAGATCTCGGCGGCGCTCGCCGAGGCAGGCTACGCGGTCGATCGGGCCTATGACGGCGAAGAGGGTTGGTTCCTCGGCGACACCGAGTCCTACGATGCGGTGGTCCTCGATCTCGGTCTGCCGAAGAAGGACGGAATTACGGTACTTGGCGACTGGCGCCGGGCCGGGCGCACCATGCCTGTCCTCATCCTCACCGCACGCGACCGCTGGAGCGACAAGGTGCAGGGCTTCGACGTGGGCGCCGACGACTATGTCGCCAAGCCGTTCCACATCGAGGAAATTTTGGCGCGGCTGCGCGCCTTGCTGCGCCGCGCCACCGGACACGCGACGAGCGAGCTCGTCTGCGGCCCGGTGCGCCTGGATACCCGCGCCGGCCGGGTCTTTGTCGACGCAACCCCGGTGAAGCTCACGTCGCATGAATATCGGCTGCTCTCCTATTTGATGCACCATGCCGGCCGCGTCGTCTCGCGCAGCGAACTCGTCGAGCACCTCTACGATCAAGACTTCGACCGCGATTCCAACACGATCGAAGTTTTCGTCGGGCGGCTGCGCAAAAAGCTCGGCATCGACATCATCAAGACCATGCGCGGTCTCGGCTACGTCGTTGCCGAGCCGGAGGGCGAAGCAGGGTCCGACAAGCCCGACAGAGTAGGTTCGGGCACTTCCGATAGGGCGTGATGCGCGCCGATCCGCGAACCTGGTCGATTGCCGCTCGACTGTTCCTTTCCGCGGCGGTGCTGAGCACCACGATCCTGTTGATCGCCGGGGTGGGGCTCTCGGCGCTGTATCGCGATTCCGCGGAAGCGCGTTTCGACGAACGGCTCGGCGTCTATTTGCGGGCGCTGGTCGCCGACATCGCCTCGCCTTCGGAAGAGAACCGCTCCGAGCCTTTTGCGCTCGGCGAGCCGCAATTCGAAATTGCGCTCTCCGGCTGGTACTGGCAAATCACCCGGCTCGACGGCGACAATCCGGACATCAAGAGCTCGCGCTCGCTGTTCGCGGCGCGGCTGCCGAGATTGGCGGATAAGGGAATCGCGGCGGGCGTAGGCGGGGCGCGCAAGGGCTATGTGACCGGCCCCGACGACCGCCGCCTACGCATGGTCGAACGCGTGATCGATGTCGGCGATCAGGGCATCTATCTCGTGCAAGTCGCGGCGACCACGACGCCGATGGAATCGGAAATTGCCGGGTTTGAAATCGCTTTGGTGATCACCTTCACCTTGTTGGCGGCCGCGCTCGTCGGTTCGACCGCACTGCAGTTGCGCTATGGGCTTGAGCCGCTACGCCGCCTTCAGGAAGCGGTCGCTTCGATCCGGCGCGGCGAGCGGGAGAAGATTGCCGGCGACTTCCCGCCCGACATCGCGCCGCTTGCCGGTGAGCTTAATCTGCTGCTTGCCGCCAATCGCGAGGTCGTCGAGCGCGCCCGCACCCAGGTCGGCAATCTCGCCCACGCTTTGAAGACGCCGCTCAGCGTCATCATCAACGAAGCCGCGGCGGATAAGAGCGCGCTCTCCGCCAAGGTGCGGGAACAGGCCGCGCTCATGCGCGATCAGGTGACGTATTATCTCGACCGTGCCCGCGCCGCGGTGCGGGTGCGGGTTCTCGGCAACATGGCCGATGTCGCCGTGGTCGCAGCGGCGCTGGTGCGCACGTTCGAGAAGATCTATCGCGATCGAGGCGTCGTCTTCTCGGTCGCGGTGCGAGGCCGCGTGCGGTTCAAGGGCGAACGCCAGGATCTCGAAGAAATGATCGGCAATCTGGTCGACAATGCCGGCAAGTGGGCAAAACACGAGGTGGCGATCGAGATCGCGCCGCTCGCAGCCGATCCGCAAGGCCAACACCTCTTCCGCGTCACCATCGACGATGACGGGGTGGGACTCGCGCCTGAGCTGCGCGAAGCGGCGATGCGGCGCGGCCGGCGCCTTGACGAGACGCGTCCCGGCTCCGGGCTGGGGCTGTCGATTGTGGTCGATCTCGCCGCCCTCTATGGTGGCGCGCTGAAGCTCGACGCCAGTCCCATGGGCGGATTGCGCGCCGAGTTGGAACTACCGTCGGCGGCCTGAAGCGGGAGCTTAAGAAGGATACCTAACTTTCTAGCTTTCCTACAGAAACCGTTAGGCGCGGCCCTATAATGAAAGGGCCGCCCGCGACGAAATTCCCTCCCCGGAGGCGTGAGAAATGCTCTACAGCAAAACGCGGCGAAACGGCCGCAGGCGTCGCGGATTCGCCGCCGCGACATACGATAAAGCAAGAACTTCAAAGCTATTAACGTCGAGGACGCGCTCGCAAGGAACGGCATGCTCTGGGGCCTATTCGCGCTGCTGACCGGTGCCGCTGTGCTCGCCGTGCTTTGGCCGCTCGCCAAGCCGGTGCGCCAAGCGGCTTCGCCGGATGTCGACTTCTATCGCGCCAAACTCGACGAGATCGAACGCGACGCCGGCCTCGCCACGATCTCGCCGCAAGACGCGGAAGCGGCGAAGATCGAGGCCGCGCGCCAACTTCTCGCGGCGGCCGAAAAGCAGGAACCCAAACCGGCCGCCGCATCTTCGCCCTTGCGGCCGCGGGTCGTCGCGCTCGTCGCGCTCGTCTTCGTCCCCGGCTTGACGCTCGGCCTTTACGCCGCCCTCGGCCACCCGAATTGGCCGGACGAACCGCTCGGGGCGCGTCTCAACGCGCCGCTGGAATCCATGGACATCAATGCCGCGATTGCCAAAGTCGAGGCGCATCTCGCCCGACATCCCGAGGACGGCCTGGGTTACGAAGTTCTGGTGCCCGCCTATTTGCGCCTCGGACGCATCGAAGACGCGGTGCACGCGGCACAAATGGCGCTGCAAAAGCTCGGCGAAAATCCGCGGCGGCTCACCGCCTACGGCGAGACTCTTGTCTTCGCCAACAATGGCATCGTGACCGAAGAGGCGCGCCGGCTTTTCGCGCGGGCGCTCGCCACCGGCTCGGAGCCGAAGGCGCTCTTCTTCCTCGGTCTTGCCGCCTCGCAGGAGGGCGACAAGACGGACGCTCGCAATTATTGGCAGAAACTCTTGGCGCAATCGCCGCCGAACGCGCCTTGGCGCTCCGATCTTACGGCGCGGCTCGCGGCGCTTTCCAGCCAAAGCGCTGCGCCCGATCCGGCCGCGGCGCTCGCCGCTCTGCCGCCCGCCGAGCGGGAAGCGGCGATCCGTGCGATGGTCGACAGGTTGGCGACGCGGCTTGCCGCCAACGGCCAGGACATCGAAGGCTGGCTCCGGCTCGTGCGCGCCTATAAGGTGATGAACGAGAACGACAAAGCGCGCGCGGCGCTGGCGACGGCGCGGCGCGATTTCGGCGGCGACGCCGCAGCGACCGCGCGGCTCGACGCGCTGGCGCACGAACTCGGGCTGAATTCATGACGCGCCGCCGCAAACGCCTCGCCTTGATCCTCTCGGCGCTCGTCGTCCTGGGCAGCGGCCTCGGTCTCGTGCTCTATGCCTTGCGCGACAACATCGTCTTCTTCTACGGCCCGAGCGAAGTCTACGCGAAGGATCTGGCGCCCGGCACACGCCTCAGGATCGGCGAACTCGTCAAGCGCGGCTCGCTTACCCACCAGGGCATGAGCGTGCATTTCGAAGTGACCGATGGCAAGCGAGAGATCCCCGTCACCTATAGCGGCCCGCTGCCCGATCTCTTCCGCGAAGGACAGGGCGTCGTGGCCGAAGGCGTACTCGGCGCCTCGGGCATGACGGCCTCGACCATTCTCGCCAAACATGACGAGCGCTATATGCCACGCGAGGTGGTCGACGCATTGAAGAAAGCCGGCCGCTGGCAGGAAAACGCCGCGACCGCGGCCAATATGGGAGGCGGCTCGTGATCGTCGAAACAGGCCATTTTGCGCTGGTACTCGCCTTCGCGTTGGCCCTCGTCAACGCCGGGGTGCCGCTCTGGGGGGTTGCGGCGCGCGACCGGCGTTTGATGGCGGTCGCGCCTTCCGTCGCGCTGGCCGGATTCGTCTTGGTCGCGATCTCCTATGCTGCCTTGACCTATGCGCACGTCACCTCGGACTTCTCGCTCGTCAACGTCGTCGAGAATTCGCATTCGGCGAAGCCGCTCATCTACAAGATCACCGAAGTCTGGGGCAATCACGAAGGCTCGATGCTGCTTTGGGTGCTGATCCTGTCGCTGTTTGCGGCGGCGGTCGCGGTTTCGGGCCGGGCGATGCCGGCCGATCTTCACGCCGCGGTGCTGGCGGTGCAATCCTGGATCGCCGCGGCGTTTCTTCTATTTATCCTGCTCACCTCCAATCCGTTCGCGCGGCTCGCCAATCCGCCGATTGAAGGCAACGATCTCAATCCGCTGCTCCAAGACCCGGGATTGGCGATCCATCCGCCGCTTCTCTATCTCGGCTATGTCGGGCTTTCGATCACTTTCTCGTTTGCCGCGGCGGCATTGATCTGCGGGCGCATCGACGCGGTCTGGGCGCGGCTCGTGCGGCCCTGGACGTTAATCGCCTGGGTCTTCCTCACGCTCGGTATCGCGATGGGTTCCTATTGGGCCTATTACACGCTCGGCTGGGGCGGCTTCTGGTTCTGGGATCCGGTCGAGTGCGCCTCGCTGATGCCGTGGATCGCGGCGACCGCTCTGCTCCATTCGGCCACGGTGATGGAAAAGCGCGAGGCGCTGAAGGTCTGGACGATCTTCCTCGCCATTCTCGCGTTTTCGCTCTCCCTCATCGGCACGTTTATCGTCCGCTCCGGGGTGCTGACTTCGGTGCATGCCTTCGCCAACGATCCGCGCCGCGGCGTGTTCATCCTGGCGATTCTGGTCTTTTTCATCGGCGGCGCGCTGCTGCTCTTTGCGCTGCGCGCCAATACTCTGAAACCGGGCGGCTTCTTCGCGCCGGTGTCGCGGGAGGGCGCGCTCGTCCTCAACAATCTGGTGCTTTCGACGTGCTGCGCGACCGTGTTCATCGGCACGCTGTACCCGCTGGCGCTTGAAGCTTTGAACGGCGAGAAGATCTCGGTCGGGCCGCCGTTCTTCAATTTAACGTTCGTGCCGCTCTTCCTGCCGCTCTGCGTCTTGATGCCGATCGCCCAGACTTTGGCATGGAAGCGCGCCGATCTATTGGGTTCCGTGCAGCGACTGTTCTTCGCATTCGTCTGTGGCGCAATCCTGATGCTTGTTCTCGCCGCGGCGCGTGGCGGCCCCGCGATCTCGATCATGCTCGCCGGGCTTGCGGTCTATTTGATCATCGGCGCCTTCACGGAGCTCGGCACGCGTATTTTCGGACGCGCCGCATTGGTGAAGGGCCACGTTTTCCAACACGCGCTCGGCCTGCCGCGCTCGGCGTATGGGACGGCGCTCGCCCACGCCGGCGTCGGTCTCAGCTTGCTCGGGCTCGCGGCGACCGGCTGGGGCGCGCAGAAAATCCTCGCCATGAAACCCGGCGATAGCGCGACGGTCGGTCCCTATGAGCTGGTTCTGAAGAGCATCGGTCCGCAGACCGGGCCGAACTACACCGCGACGGTCGCCAATATGGCGATCCGCTCGGGCGGCGCGGAGATCGCCGACGTCGACCCGGCGGTGCGCTTCTATCCGACGCGGCAAGTGAGCCGCACCGAGGCGGGAATCAAGACGATCGACTTCGGCCAGGTCTATGTCGGCATCAGTGACGGTACGGTGCCGGGCAGCGTCGACGCGCGGCTTTACTGGAAGCCGCTCGTGACCTTCATCTGGTTCGGCGCGGTCGTGATGGCGCTCGGCGGGTTTTGCTCACTCAGCGACCGGCGGCTCAGGATCGGCGTAGCACGGCGGGTGCGCAAGCTCGCGGCGGCGCCGCAGGCGGCGGAATGATGCGCGCGCTGGCGCTGGCCTCCCTGCTCTTCCTGGCGCTGGCGCCGGGGTTGGCATTCGCCGTCACGCCCGACGAAATGCTCGCCGATCCGAAACTCGAGGCACGCGCGGAGGCGCTTTCGGCGGGGCTGCGCTGCATGGTCTGCCAGAACGAGTCGATCGACGAATCTGCGGCGCCGCTCGCCCACGACATTCGTGTGCTCGTCCGCCAGAAGATTGTGGCGGGGGAGAGCGACGCCGAGATCCGCGCCTTTCTCGTTGCCCGCTACGGCGACTTCATTCTGCTGAAACCGCCATTCAAACCGGAAACCGCTCTGCTCTGGAGCGCGCCCGTTCTGCTGCTTCTCGCCGGTGGCGCAGCGATCGCCTTTGCGACGCGAAAGGCGCCGCCCGCGCCCACGGCACTCAACGCCGCCGAGCAAGCAAAACTTGCGGCACTCGTCGGCGACGAGAAACGCTGAAGCGGATGGCCGCGCTGCCCCATTGCGGCGCCGCGGGGGCCCGGCTACGCTGTGTTTTTGGTCCGTGCGTTCGGCTCCCTTGTGTCCAGCCTTCTGGCCTTCTGCTTCGGCTATATCTGCGGTTCGATCCCGTTCGGGCTTTTGCTGACGCGCCTGGCGCGCACGCAAGATCTGCGCACCATCGGCTCGGGCAATATCGGCGCAACCAACGTGCTGCGCACCGGGCGCAAGGATCTGGCGCTGGCAACGCTTCTTCTCGACGCGCTGAAAGGTGCCGCGGCCGTGCTGATCGTCGCCCACGGCGCGCCGGGGCTTGCGCCGCTCGCCGCGGCCTTCGGTGCGTTTCTCGGGCATGTATTTCCGGTCTGGTTGAAATTTAAGGGCGGCAAAGGGGTTGCGACCTTTCTCGGCTGCCTCCTGGCGCTCGACTGGCCGGCCGGGCTCATATTCATCGCGCTTTGGCTGATCGTTGTGTTGGCAACACGCTATTCCTCGGCGGCGGCGCTGACGGCGAGCGCCGCTACGCCGGTCGTGGCGCTGTTCTTCGGGCGTGCGGATGTCGCCGCGCTGTTCAGTTTGCTTACGCTGCTGCTTTGGTTCCAGCACCGCGCCAATATTTCGCGGCTCGTCAACGGCACCGAGACCAAGATCGGCGAGACGAACAAGATCGGCGAACGGATATGAGCGCCGAGGCTGGTTTGCGGCTCACGGATGCGCAGCGTTTCGATTGGCTGCGGCTATGGCGCAGCGAATCGATCGGGCCGCGCACCTTTTGCACGTTGATCAATCGGTTTGGCAGCGCGCGTGCCGCGCTCGAAGCGTTGCCGCGTCTGGCGTCCGGCGGCGCCGTCCGGATTGCCAGCAAAGGAGAGATTGAGCGCGAGTTGGCGCTTGCGGAGGCCTGCGGGGCGCGCTTCATCGCGCTCGGCGAGGAGGATTATCCGGCGCTGCTCCGCAAAATCGATACGGCGCCGCCGGTCGTCGCGGTGCGCGGTGCACTTTCCGTCTTCACGCGGCCGGCCGTCGCCATCGTCGGCTCGCGCAATGCCTCCGGAGCGGGGCTTGCATTTACGGAGCGGTTGTCGCGCGGCCTCGCGCAGGCGGGCTACGTCATCGTTTCGGGCCTTGCCCGCGGTATCGACATTCGCGCTCATCAGACGGCCGGCGAAACGGGTACCATTGCGGTGCTCGCCGGCGGTCACGACAAGATCTACCCGGCCGAACACGCCGCCGAGCTTGAGCGGTTCCTCGAACGCGGTGTGGCGATCAGCGAAATGCCATTCGGCTGGGAGGCGCGGGGCAGGGACTTCCCGCGCCGCAATCGGATCATCGCGGGGCTCGCGCAAGGCAGTGTGATCGTCGAAGCGGCGCGCCGCTCGGGTTCATTGATCACGGCGCGGTTCGCCGCGGAGCAAGGCCGCGAAGTCTTTGCCGTGCCCGGCTCGCCGCTCGATCCGCGCGCCGAAGGGACGAACGAATTGATCCGTGACGGCGCCACGCTGTGCACCTCGGCGCAGGACGTGATCGAAGCGCTTGCCCGGCAGATCGGCGACTTGCCGCGTTCGGATCTGCTCTCGGAGCCGGCACCGACAACGCCGGGCGACGAACCGTTGTGGGAAGAACTCGACCTGCCGGAAGTCGCTGCCCCGCCGAACGGAGCGGCGGAACCTGCCCAAACCGATTTTGCCGCGCCCACTGCCGCAAAAGAGGTGCGCGGCGCAGCGACACGGGCGCGGATCATCTCGTTGCTTGGGCCGTCGCCGATTTCGGTCGACGAATTGGCGCGGGTCGCCAAAACGCCGGCGCGCGAGGTGCGCACGATCCTCTTCGAACTCGAACTCGACGGCCGGCTCGAACGGCACGGCGGCGATCTCGTGAGCCTCCTGGGCTAGCTCGGCGTGGCGCTACAGGCGCCGCGAACCGTGCGACTCGGCTTCCATCCGCGCCATATTGAGGAAATAGGTCAGCGTATCGAGCCGCGCGGCCCCGGCCAGGCGGGCAAGCTCGCCGCTCATTTCGGCGATGTATTCGGCGATTGCGGCAGGATCGTTGGCCGAATTGCGCGGCTCTCGCAGAAGCCGTCGGGCCGACGGACGAGCCAGTTTATCGACGAATTGCCGGTGTTTAGCGGCACGCAAAGAGGGATCTCAACCTAAAGAAGCCGAAATCGGCGATACACGCTAAAGCGTAATTATATCGTTGACACCACAAATCCATCTGCTAGTATGTAGCTACAAACTAGACGGGTGGACATTATGGACATTTTCTCAGCCCCTCATTTCCGCGACGACGAAGCGGCCCGGAAATTCCTAGAGACAGTGCTTTGGCCAAACGGCCCGGTTTGCCCGCATTGCGGCGTGATCGGCCATGCCTACGAGACTAAGCGCCCGGGCGTGTTCCGCTGCGCCGAAAAGGAGTGCCGCAAGGATTTCACCGTGACCATGAAAACGGTCATGGAGCGCAGCCACATCGCCTTGCACAAATGGCTTCAGGCCTTCCATTTGATGACGTCGAGCAAAAAAGGCGTCTCAGCCCATCAGTTGCACCGCAGCCTCGACATTACCTACCGGACGGCTTGGTTCCTGGCGCACCGTGTCCGTGAAGCAATGCGCGCTGGCGGCCTTGCGCCTATGGGCGGCGGCGGTTCCGTCGTGGAAGCGGACGAAACCTATTTCGGCGACATTCCAGAAGCGAAGCGCCGTCAGTTCAAAACTACTGGGCGCCCGTTCCAGAAAAGCACGTTCGGCACCGGCCACAAGCGCGCTATCGTATCGCTAGTCGAGCGTGGCGGCAGCGTCCGTTCATTTCATCCGGCAATGGCCGATGGCGAGACAGTCGCCAAGATCGTCAGCGAGAACATTCATCGTGAGACACGCCTGCACACCGACGAAAGCCGCCTCTATACGAAGATCGGCGCGGAGTTTGCCGCGCACGAAACGGTGAAGCACAGCGACGAAGAATATGTTCGCGGGGATGTGACGACAAATAGCGTCGAAGGCTTTTTCTCAATCTTCAAACGCGGTATGCGCGGCGTATATCAGCACTGCTCTGAAAAACATCTGCACCGCTATTTAAGCGAATTCGATTTCCGATATAGCAATCGCGTGGCAATCGGTGTCAACGATGGGGAACGTGCGGCGCGCGCCGTCAAAGGCGCATCTGGTAAGCGCCTCACGTATCATGGATCTCACTAGACCGGATTTTAAGCGCCAAGCGCGTCGTTTCCTGCGCTGGCGATCTAAACAGAAGCCGTAGCCTTTTTGCTCGGCTTTCGTTGCGCTTTAGGTCTCTTTCGAGGCATGCTTTTCATCGGTTTAGGTGCGGCAGCTCTTGCCCCACGCAAGGCTGCCTCAAAACGCAGCCTTGTTTCTTCCGGAGTAAATGCCTCGTCTTCATGTTTGTTATTCATGGGGTCAGCGGTGGTCCTCAAACGCCAATCGGATGTTGCCTACAAAAAGAACACAAGAGAGCAATACGAAGCACTCGGCCGCTTCGTAGAAGCTTTTGAATTGATGGTCGAGGCGGTGCGCCGTATTTGCGTGGATTTGCTTCCTATAGATGGCGAGCGTGACCATCTGATTGCGGTCGTATTTCATCATCAGGCGCTCACAGCGAAGCCTTTGTTTGAAATTATGCGCGCAACTATCGCACAGCTTTTAACTTATGCAAGCCATCCCCATAAGCCAGCTCGTGCCTTTTACAAGGCTCTCTTGAGTTATGTTCAGAACGAATACAACGATCTAGTCAACATCCGAAACAATCTACTGCACGGAACGTGGTTCATCGGTTTGCGCAGTTGGCAAGATCCAGACGCTGAGCGATTCTTCTTGCATAAGTACACGACAAACAAAGAGGGCTTAGAGTTGCTTAAACTTCCAAAGACCGCCGGCGAATTGATGGGATTGGTTAAGCGCTGCGACGATTTGCGAGCATGGATTGAGAATATCGGTCTTTGCATGGAACGTCAGCGAACCATCAAAATCACCGATCTTTTTGCTCAGAATGGTAATGAGTGGAAATTGATTGATGACCGAGCTGGCAACACCGCATTTCGACGAAAATAGTGCGCACCATCTCGCAGAGTTCCCTAGAGCCGGGATTATCCCAGCCCCAAATTGCACTCTCATTATATGCACGCACGCCAGCGTCAGTCATCTCGGGCGTAACTTCGATTTCATTTGCGGGCGCGCCAGCGTTCTGGGCCGACTCGGCCTCAGATCGCGCCGGTGACGCTATATCTCGCCTCTGTGGTGTCAACGATATAATTCCCGCTAAAGTTGTATACTTCCTACACCCTGCCGTCAATCGCTACGGTCGCTTGGACAGCGATTTGCGGTGGAAGCATTTGCTGCGGCTGGGTTCGTGGGTAATAAAACTAGGCCGCCGGGAGGCGGCCTAGCTTCGAATGTTGCAGCAACGGCGCGATCAGCATTTTCCTGACAGATGGCCGCCAGGGTTGCTGTTCGGACCGCCCGATGCGGTCGAGCGTTTCTCGTTCCCACCGCCACGGTCGCTGGTGCCGCTCGCCTGGGTGTCGCAAGGCATCACGCGGTGTGCGGACTGCATTGCTTGCCCGTTCGGATCATTGGGCGAGGTGGCCGCTTTCGAATGCGCGGCGGGATTGCTGCTTGGCATGCTGGTCTGCGCCAAGCACGCGCCGGAAACGCCGAACGTAAGCGCGGCCGCAAGAAGCAGAGACTTCATCATTATCCTCCTCATTCTAGTTTCTGCGAGATCGGTCAACCCGGGTGTCGACGAACGGTTCCTCGCCCCGACGAGGCAGGGCGGCGTAATCTCAAATCGCCGTTTCTGGAGAAACTCTGGGTAGAATGGATAGTTATGAGATATTGCGGCGATGCCGCTTGGCTCAATGCGGCGCCAGCATCGCGTACGCCGGCAGCGTCAGAAACGAGCCGAGCGGCCGGCCAAGGACGAGCTCGCGGAGCAGAGTGGCGGCTTCGCCGAACCGGCCCGAGTCGTAGCGCTCCGCGCCGATTTCGCTGCGCACCTGTAGCATCTCCTCCGGCAGCCAGGCCTCGAATAAATCTTCGTCGCTGACACGGCCGTCGTCGAGTTTTTGGCCATGCCGGATCCACTGCCAGATGGAAGTCCGCGAGATCTCCGCGGTCGCGGCGTCTTCCATCAGACCATAGATCGGCACGCAGCCGAATCCGCGGATCCAGGCTTCGACATATTGCAGTGTGACGCGAATGTTGCGCCGCAGGGTGGCCTCGCTGTGCGGACCCTCGGCTGGCGCCAGCAAATCCGCCGCGGTGACCGGCGGATCGCCGTCGCGCGTCACGTCGAGCTGGTTGGGCTTGTTGCCGATGACCTCGTCGAAGATCGGCAGGACCGTCTTGGCGAGGCCGGGATGGGCGATCCAAGCGCCGTCGTAACCGAGCTTTGCCTCACGCAGCTTGTCGTTGCGTACCGTCGCGAATGCCGTCGCGTTGGCCTCAGCGTCCTTCGCAGGAATGATCGCCGACATGCCACCCATGGCAAGTGCGCCGCGGCGATGGCAGGTACGTACCAACAGGCGCGAGAGCGCCTCGAGAAAAGGCTGGTCCATCGTCAGCGTCTGCCGATCCGGCAATACGCGGCCAGCGTGCTCGGCAAGCGTTTTGATGTAGCTGAAAATATAGTCCCAACGCCCGCAATTGAGCCCGACTGCATGATCGCGCGCCGAGAATAGGATCTCGTCCATCTGGAAGGCGGCGGGAAGCGTTTCGATCAGGAACGTCGCCTTGATCGTGCCGCGTGGCAGGCTGGCGTGATCTTCGGCGAAGTCGAAAACATCGCTCCACCAGCGCGCCTCTTGGTAATGTTCAAGCTTCGGCACGTAGAAATAGGGACCGCTGCCGTTGGCGAGAAGCTGCTCGGCGTTATGGTGGAAATACAGGACGAAATCGAACAAGGCGCCGGGGATCGGCTGTCCTTCGTAAAGCACGTGCGCCTCCGGTAGGTGGAGGCCGCGCATGCGCGCCAGCAGCAGGCAGGGCGTTCCGGTAAGCGCGTAATGCTTGCCGGTCGCCGGGTCGTCGTAGGAGATCGTACGCGCATTGGCATCACGCAGATTGATCTGCCCGTCGATCACATTGGCCCAGGTTGGGGCGAGCGAATCCTCGAAATCGGCCATGAAAGCTTTGACGGGAGTGTTCAGCGCGTTGATGACCATCTTGCGATCGGTCGGTCCGGTGATCTCGACGCGCCGGTCGCGCAGGTCCGCGGGAATACCGCGGATCGTCCAGCGGCTCTCGCGGATACCGCGCGTCTCCGGCAAAAAGTCGGGCAGCGCGCCGGCATCAAAGCGACGCTGGCGCTCGGCGCGGGCTCGCAGCAGCGCGTCGCGTCGCGCTCCGAACAGCCGGACGAACGTCGCCAATAGGTCGAGCGCGTCTTCGCGTAGGATTTCGGCTGCGCCCGGAACCATCGGGCCGATGACGCGCACGGCGCCGTTCTCAATGGAACGCATCGGTTCCACTCCTCTGAGAACGATAGCGGCGACAACTCGGATTGCGACGCTGCCGGTCTGAGGTCGCTGGGCCGTGTGGCCTTGCATATCGCGCGCCAGCCGCTCACTGCGGCAAGGGCGCTCTAGGAGGGGATCAAAAGTCGCCGGCGGCGGCGACGAGTTCGGCGCCGGCTCGCATAAAGCGCAGCGGATCGACGGGTTCGCCGTCGATCCGAACTTCGTAATGGAGATGCGGGCCCGTGGCGCGGCCGGTCGCGCCGACATGGCCGAGAACAGTTCCGAAGCTGACATTCTGCCCCGGGACCACGTCGATGCTGGAGAGATGCGCGTAGCGGGTCGAGAGACCGCTGCCGTGATCGACTTCGACCATATTGCCGTAGCCGCCGTCAAAACCGGCGCTGACCACCCGTCCCGCCGCAGTGGCGCGCACCGGGGCGTCGTAACCGTCGATCAAGTCCACGCCAGTGTGCAGCGCGGGCGTACCAAGAAAGGGATCGATGCGCGGCCCGAATCCCGAGGTAATTTCCGGATCGCCGGGCAACGGAATTCGGAGCGGGACGTGCGGCAGTACGCGGCGAAGCCTGTCGGCCGCATCGATCGCCGTTTCCGCTTCGGTCGCCGCGGCCGCGAAGGACGACCCATCGGATAGAATCGGCAGAGCGACAAAGGGGCCGCCCATCCCGGCGGTGTCCGCTCGATCTGGTTCCGGCGGCGCGCGGAAACGGTTGATGGAAAGACCCGCCGTGGCGAGCGCCGTACGGATTTGCGCGGTGAGCAGATTTTCCGGGCGCTGCAAATTGGCAAGGATCGCAAGGTCCTCCCGATCGACGCGGTCATCACGATCGACGAGAAGCTGAATACGGGTCGCGAGGGGCAAGTCCGAGTCAAAGTCGATCGGCGACATCATTGCGCCGTTAGGCTTCGGGGCGCCCTTCGAGTCTTCACTCGCGCCGTTGCGCAACTGCAAATCGAATTCCTCGGGATGCGGCTTGCCGTCGGCACGAGGACTCGGCACAACGACCGATGTGTCGGTCGGCGGCAACGCTGCGGATTCGCTTGCTTTGTCGTCCGAGGGACGCATCGATTGGATGCGCTCGGCCAACGCGGCGACGAGTGCGGTTCGGCTTTCGACCTGATCTTGACGCGCCGCGAGCGCCCGCACCTGCGCAGTGAAATCGGTTTGGTCGGCACGCGCTTGCTCCGTCGCGGTCTCAAGCTGGTTGCGCAGCGCCGCGATCCGATCTTCATAGGCGTACTGCATCTCGACTTGATGTTTCGTGAGCGTCTGGAGAAGATCGTCGTGGAAGACGAAGTAGCAGGTTGCCGCAAGATAGAGCAGGGCGACGAACGGCAAAAACCCAAGCAGCGTGACGGCAAGGCCGCGCGGCACCGCCAGCGTTCGTGAAAACGCGCCATACGCGAAGGTGAGCCGCAAGCGGCGCGCCCCAACACTTCCGTGACGGGAAATCATCCTCAACTCCACCGACGGAGGAGGCTCGATAACACCCCGTTAGGGTTAATATCCTGCTAATCGGGCGCGCCGAGAGCCGTCACAAGGCCTTGACCGCGCCAAGCACGGCGTCTGCGTGGCCAGGCACCTTCACCTTGTTCCAGACCTGCGCGATCTTTCCATCCGGGCCAACGAGAAAAGTGGTGCGCTCGACACCCATATAACGGCGCCCATACATGCTCTTTTCGGTCCACACGCCGTAGGCTTCGAGCATCGATCTCGTCGCGTCGGAGATGAGGTCGAGATCGAGTTCGTGCTTGCTCTTGAACTTTTGATGGCTGGCGGTCGAGTCTGGCGATACGCCGAGGATGACCGCCCCGGCTTTCTCGAAATCGCGTTTGCGGGCGGTGAAATCGATCGCTTCTTTGGTACAGCCGCTGGTGTCGTCCTTCGCATAGAAATAGAGAACGAGCTTCTTTCCATAAAAAGACTTAAGAGTTCGGATCGCTCCGGAATCGTCCGGCAGCTTGAAATTCGGAGCTTTGTCGCCGGGGCCGAGTTTCTTGCCCATCTTCGCCTTCCTTTCGTCTCAATAACCGGCAATTCGCTAGACGACGGCGAGCGGCGACGAAGCCGAGAGCACATCCCGCCGGAGAGCGGCGGGGACCGATTTGCCTGCGGCCGTTTCGACAAACCACGTATAGTCAGATACGAATCGGCTTTCCAGCCCGTGCTCGTTCGCGAAAGGCCCGTTTGGTTTGGTCGATCATACGGAAAATACGCGCGCCCGGACGGACTTTGCAGAGAATAGTCTCGCCGAGCGCTCGCCAAGCGCCCCGAGCTTGCTAAACAGCGCTCTGGGCCCGCAGCTTTATTTCCTAGATTGGCTCGTGCGGCGTGCCGCCGGTTCGATCGCCGGCCTGATCCTCATCGCCGTGCTCGGCGCCGGCTTCTTCTTCCTGTACCTCGGCAAAGGGCCGATCGTGGTCGCCGGCCTCGGGCCGCGCATCACGCAGGCGCTCGATCAGAAGATCGGGCATGGCTATGCCTTCAGGCTCGGTGCGATATCGGTGAAGGCCAGCGGCTTCGGCCCGACTCTCGCCATCGACCATCTGTCGCTGACGAGCCGTTCCGGCGAGACCATCATCACCGCGCCGCACGCCGAAGTTTCCGTCGATCTGATCGCTTTGGCATTCGGTAAGATCATTCCCAAACGTCTCGAAGTTTTTGACGTCGAAGTGCATTTGGTGCTCTTGCCGGACGGATCGCTGGCGGTTTCCGCAGGCAACGGCCGGCAAGGCATTTTGCCGCTGCTCGGGCCGCTCACCGCGGCGATGGGCGCTCCGCACACGGCACCGGTCAAGCCGGGAGGAACTGCGTTTGCGCCCCCCGGCCGCGCCCCGCCGCATTCGTTGATCGTCAGGCGGATCGCCGCCGCAATGCGCCTTTTGATCGATGTCTCGACAAGGCCGAACGGCCCGCTCGCGGCGATCGATCGAGTCGGCATCGCGCGCGGCCGCTTCGTCATCGAAGACCGGCTGAACAATCAGACGAAACTCTACAACGGTCTCGACCTCTCCCTCGTCAAGTCGGGCAGTGGCACCAACCTTGATCTCTCCGCCGAAGGACCGAGCGGTCCGTGGTCTGTCTCGGCAAGAGCGTCGGGCAATCCAGGCGGCGACGACCGGCTCGACGTCGAGTTCAAGAACGTGTCGCTCGACGAAATTTCGATCGTCAGCGGTCTGCGCAACTTCGGCGCCGATTTCGATATGCCGATCTCGAGCAAGTTCGCGATGGTGCTCGGTGCCAACCGCAAACTCGCGGAAGTCTCCGGCCAGATTCATTTCGATCCGGGATATCTCAGGTTCGAAGATCCGAACGACGAACCGCGGATGATCGATTCGATCGACGCCGGCTTTCATTGGGATCGCGCCGGTCGGCGGATCGTCGTCGACGACGCGCGTCTTCAGGCCGGCCAGACGAACTTTGCAGTGGGCGGTTCGATCGCTCCCCCGGTTCGCGAGGGCGAGCCCTGGACGCTCAACCTGACGAGCTCCCGACCCGGCGTTTTGGGAGCGGAGCGGCCGGGCGAAGAGCCGATCGCCATCGATCACATCGGCTTGCAAGGTCGTCTCGCCCTCGACGACAAGACCCTTTACATCGACCGTTTCGAATTCAATGGCCCGAGCTGCGGTCTTGCGATGGCCGGCTCTATCGATTGGAAGCACGGACCGCATGTTCGCCTCGGCGCATCGATCAGCCCGACGCCGGCCATTGTCGCCGTCCGGCTCTGGCCTTCGTTCATGGCCGCCGACATACGCGCCTGGTTCCTGGCGCATTGGAAAGAGGGGGTGATCGAACGCGGCACCATGCAGGTCGATTTCGATGCGGCGATGATCGATGCGATGCGCCATCAATATGCGCCGCCCGATTCCGCGGTCGCGATCGACTTCGCGCTTTCCGACGGCGCGGTGCAATTCTTGCCCGGGGTTCCCCCGCTGCGCGGCATCGACGGAACCGGTCACGTGACCGGCCATACGTCGACCTTCCTTGCCACGCGGGGCAATATGGATCTCGGCAGCGCCGGCAAGCTCACAATGACCGACGGCGTATTCCATGTCGCGCACGCCGAGGTTAAGCCGACGCTCACCGAGCTTTCGGCGAAGGTCTCGGGCGACGTTACGGCGGTCGGCGATCTTTTGAGTTACGATGCTCTGAAGCCCTATGCCTCGCTGCCCGTCGATCCTTCGACGCTGCACGGCCAGATCGCCGGCAATCTCGGGATTGCGCTGCGCCTCGGCCCGGGCGCGCGCCGGGCCGATACGAAGCTCCGAATCAACGCCGTCGCCACGGATTTCTCGGCCGACAAGCTTTTCGGCGATGCCAGGCTCGAGGCGGCGACGCTGAACATCATCGTCGACGAGAATGGCCTCAAGGCCACGGGGCCGGGACAGATTTTCGGGGCGCCCGCCGATATCGACCTGAGCATGCCGGCGGGCAGCCACGTAGGGCAGGCTGCCATCAGCCTCGTCGCCGACGACGCGTTGCGTGCGAAACAAGGGCTTGCCATGCTGCCCGGCGTCACCGGGCCGATCGCAACGCGCATAACGGTGCCGCTCGGCGCCGCCGGGGCGCCGAAAGCGCAGATCGACCTCGACCTCACGCACGCGGCAATCGACAGTCTTGGCATCAGCAAACCCGCTGGGCGTTCCGGCAAGGCCAGTTTTGCGTTGACCGTCAATGACGATCATTCGATTTCGCTCGATGATGTCGAAGTCGATGCCGCGCCGGTCGAGGCGCGCGGTGCGGTAACAATCGGCGGCGCCGATCCCACGCAGATCTCGGCGAAATTCTCGCAGATGAAGCTCTCGGCGGGCGACAACATGAAGCTCGAGGCTTCGAAGGCCGGAGACACTCTGAAACTCGTCATCCGGGCGACCACGTTGGATGCGCGACCTTTCCTTAAAACGCTGACTTTCGCGAATGCGGATGAGACCGACGCTGCCGGAGGTGGTGGGCATAAGGAAACCAAGGACGCGACCGCCGAACTCGCCGGCGCAAACCTCGACGTCGACCTCAAAGCGGCGGCTCTGAACGGCTTCAACAAACGGACGATGTCGAACGTCGATCTGCATTTCGTCAAAAATAAAGACGCGCTGCGGCAGTTCGCTTTGGTCGGCAAATTCGGCGGCGGCACCATCTACGGCAACCTCGACAACGCCGGTACGCCCGCCCCGCAGCTCGATCTTTCAACCAACGACGCCGGCGCGCTCCTCGCCTTCATCGATCTTTATCGGCACATGGATGGCGGCCAGCTTGCCGTCTCGTTGCGGCTCGGCGAGGATGCAATGGCAGGATCGCTGGCCATCCGCAATTTCGTCTTACGCGACGAGCCGGCGTTGCGGCGGCTCGTTGCCGAAGGCGTCTCGCAATCCTCCGGAGCGCACGACCTCGACCAGTCGATTGACCTCAACGCCGTTCCGTTTACGCGCCTGCAGGTAAATTTCCAGCGCGCCGGCACCCGTCTCGACCTGCATGACGGGACGATCTACGGCCCGCAGATCGGCCTGACCGCCGATGGCTGGCTTGATTTTGCCCGCGACCGCGTTTCTTTGGATGGGACCTTCGTGCCGGCCTACGGGGTCAACAATCTGGTTTCGCAGATTCCGATCTTCGGTCTGCTCCTTGGGGGCGGACTGCACGAAGGCCTGTTCGCCGTCAATTACCGCATCACCGGCGCGGCGACGAAGCCGGTGCTCAACGTCAATCTTCTGACGGCGATCGCGCCGGGCATCTTGCGCAAGATCTTTGGCGCGACGACTGATTTCGCGGTGCCCGACCCACCCCCACCGGCATCGCCAACCGATCAGTCGCAGCAATAGGCCGCAGGTTCAAAGCGCCGCCGTAAGCCTGCGGCCCAGCTCGCGTGGCGGCAATAGCTGTCCATATCCGCCGAGCGCAAGTCCAGAGCGCTGCAAGGCCGAGATGACCGCCGGAGCACGTAGCGCTTCGAATTCCTCGCGGTAGCGATAGCCCGGCGCAGCGCCGGGAAACCGGTCTCTTATTGCCGGATGGGTGTAGATCTCGACCGCGCCCGGCGGAAGATTGGCGAGCAGCAGCGCCATGCGTCGCGGCGTGAAGGCGCCGGACCAGCGCAGTCCGAAGACCGCATCGGCGCTCGCTAGCCCGGCGCGCCGTGCGCGTCCGCGCAGTGCAGCCGTCAACGGGCGCAAGAGTGCGGCCAGTCCGAGGCGTGGCGTTCTTTCGAGCCGGAAGATGAGCCAGCCCGGTTCGGCCGGAACGCGCAGTGCGAGCATGCCGAACGGGCGGCCGATCGAAATAATTTCCCGCGCGACGATCGGATGAAGGTGAAAATGCTGATGCACATCGACGTGATCGAGTGGCAGCCCGGTCTGCGCGTACGCCTCGAACTGCGCCGCAATTTCGGCGCGCAGCTGCCGGCGCAGCTCCGGGCGGCAGGCGATCTCCGCGCCCAAACGCGCCAAATCGCGACGCAGCCGTCCGCGCGGATCGACAAGGTCGGGAATGCGCTGGGGTGGCAGTATTGGGCTTGCCCCAGTGAGCGCCACGTGCAAGCCGACGTGAAGATCGGGCCAAGCGCGCGCCCGCCCGATTGCATCCTGCGCGGCGCGGCCGTTCACCATGAGGCTCGCCGAACTCAGGACGCCAAAACGATGCGCGGCCTCGACCGCTTCGTTGATCTCCTCGGCGGCCCCGAAATCATCGGCGGTGATGACGATCTGGTTGCGGTACTCGCGAGTCATGGCGCGACGCTGCGATCCGGCGCCAGCCTGCCGTCCGAGCCGATCCGGTAGGAATAGCCGCGCCAGCTGACGCTGCGGCCGAAGAAGCTCAGCGTGAAAACAGCGAAGGAGAGAAGGTCACGCAGCGGGATCAGTTCATACGGCTGGCGCGGCAGGCGAAATCTGTGCTCGACGCAGCGGCAGAGCAAGACGCGGCAGGCGAGCGCGATCACCGCGAGCAGAAGCGGGTCGTTGCCGCCGAACAGAGCGGCCAACAACGCCAGCGCGAACGGATGCGTGACGACGGTGCCGCAATAGCCGAGCGGATCTATGCTTTTGATGGTCCGAGCGGTACGCAGCTCATGACGGAGCAAAATCGGCAAACTGGCATCGAAGCAGAAATGGGCAATCGTGAAATTCGGGATCGCCACGTCGTAGCCTGCGGATCGTACCGCTTCGCCGATCGCGTAGTCGTCGGCCAAATAGTCGGCGAACGCCTCGAATCCGCCGATGCGCGCCAAGGTGCTTCTGCGCATCGCGATCGTCGAGCCGAAACAGGGCTGCGCCAATCCGAAGCTTAACGCCACCACGACGGTCGGCAGAAAATGCGCGTTCATCGCAAGCGCCGCGAAGCGGGACCAGACGCCCGATGCCGCAACCCCGTGATAGAGGCAGGTGACCGCGCCGATCGCGGGATTTTCCAACTCCGCCACCACGTCCCGCAAGTAGCCGGGGCCGACCTCGATGTCACTATCGGTAATGACGAGGATCTCGTTGTGCGCCGAAATTTGCATGTTGACGAGGTTCGAGATCTTACGGTTTGAGCCGCGTTCGCGTGCATCGATTCGCAACTCGATGGCGGTCGCCGCCGACCGCGCGATTTCACCAACCGCGCTGGCGGCGGGATCGGAATGGCTGAGCATCCCGCAGATCATCTCTACGGGCGCGTCGAACTCCTGATTGCAGAACGAACGAAGACGCGGCGCCAGGTTCGGCTCGGCGCCTTGCAGCGGCTTGAGAATCGTGACCGGCGCGGTTGGCTTGCAATGGCCGCGACGATGCTCGGGCAGACGCAGCACCACGGCGGCGGCAACGAGGAGATAAAGGCAGCCGATCCCGGCGAGAAGATCGCAGAAATGCGAGACAAAATAGAGAAAGTCACTTTGGCTCGGCAAGTCCATGAACGCTCCGATAAGCAGACAATTGGCGTTTCTTGCAGGTGACAGCTCCGATCAATGCGGTCGCCTGATGCGGCCGGGTCAGTGAAGACGTTCGAGGCTGCGGCGCGGGAGATAGGCGAGCGTGCGGTCGCGGCGCAGCGTGTCCGCTTTGAGGGCGCGGGAATTGCCCGCCAGCACAAGCAGCGAGACAAGGATATTCTCGCCCAGGCGACGCATCCGCTCGGCGAGCGTCCGCGGTCGCGGTGCCGCAACACGCGCGAATCCGTAGGGCGCGACGATGCGCGCGATCTGATCGCCGCGGGCGGTCGGTCCCAAACTCGTGTTGATACGGATCGCGCCCACGTCGTCGAACTCGGGCCTTGCGGCGAGATAGGCGGCGAGTTCGCGCAGCGAATCCGCAAAGCAGCGATTCATCTGCCGTGCCCAATGCAAGGTGGGGCCGCGCTCCGGGATTGCCGGGATGTGCTCATTCCAGAAATGCAGATCAATGAACGGCGCGCCGCGCCGCAGCCGGGTGCCATCCGCCAGAGGCACGTCCGTGGCGCTCGAAAGAAGCTGAATTCTCAGAATGCAGGTCGGGGCGGCTGAATATTCCCGCACCCGTTGGCGGCGCCGCAAATACCGATCAAGCGGGGCGAGCACCGCGCCGAGCCAGGGGTGGCTGCGGCCCAGCCGCTCCGTCTCCGTGATCTGCTGAGCCGCCGCGCGCACGCGTGCTTCCCCTGCGGGAGATTTCTCCGGGACATGAGAAATACGCATAGGATGAGGAAAGTTGCATCGCTGGCGGTTCTTTTAGAGCGCGCGCCGGAGGACAGGCGTGGCCGTAGCCTAGCGCAAGCCATTCGCCTCGGCGCGCAGCACCGAAAGCGCGGTTCGAACTGTGAGCGCGACTGGAACCGCCAGAATGATCCCCGGCAAGCCAAACAGGACTCCTCCTGCCAGGAAGCAGAAGATGATCACGACGGGATGCAGCCGCGCCGCCGTTCCGAGCGCCACCGGACCCAGAACCTGATCGATGGAGATGCGCAAGGCGATGGCATAGATGGCATAGCCGATGATCAGTCCGATGCCCTTCGCATAGTGGACGGCGGCAAGCCCGCCGATCGCCGCGGAGGCGCCAGGCCCAATGACCGGGATGATTTCCAGCATGCCGGTCAAGAGCGCCAAGAACGCAGCGTGTTGGATTCCCAACACGAGACCGAGGCCGATGTAGGCGGCAACCGTCGTATAGACGAGGATCACGATCACGCCGACGAAATAGCGCTTGAGGAGCGGGTCCAGCCGCTGCCAGACCGTGCGCACGAACGGGCGGTCCCGCTGCGGGAAAAGCCAGAGTACGCCGCGCGCCAAGCTCGGGCCGCCGATCAAGAAATAAAAGAGCAGCACGAACAGGAGAATTGTGCCGAAGACCGCGGCAAAAGCCATCGACCCGAGCGCCGTAATCCGTCCGGTTTGTTCAATCCATTGACGGATGCCGGTCGTGGCCGCCCCCGCCAATTGCTCGGCATTCATCGGCGGGCCGAAGAGGGTTACGGTGCGCGTCCCGATGGTTGCCTCGGCCAAGCGCTCCAACGTGCCCTGAAGGTCGGTTGCAAGATGCGCCATCTCCCATACGAGCGACGGAACGGCGAATGCCACGAAAATACCGGCGGCGACGAGGAGTGCGAGGAAACAGGTGGTTGCCACAACAAAACGGGGCACTTTGGAACGCGCCGTCAGCCAATCGATGAACGGCGTGCAGATATAGGCGACAAACCCGGAAATCACGAACGGCAGCAGAACCCATTGCAGTTCGTGCACGACCACCGCCGCGACCGCTAGCACGATATAGAGCGTGGTGCGGTTTGAGGCCGCCTCCATGCGCTTCCCGTTCTGGGCTGCCTCTCCGTCGCGATGTTCAACCGGGCGCGCGCTCATGGATAGGTGCGGCCTTTCCAGGTGACTTTGCGGCGCAAGCGGCGGCGTACACTGTCGATCGCCATCGCCGCGCCGGCCGTATAGCCGAGCGGGAATAAAAACGCATACCAAAAGGGAACGCGGAAGTAGATGGCTCCGCCAAGGTGAAATCCCAACGCGGCGCCCGACCCCAAAAACGCCGGCACAAGCGCGACGCAGCTTCCCCGGACTTGCTGCGCGCAGCCGAGCGCGTCGGCGAGCGGAAGGAGCCAGGCCGCCCAGGCGAGGACGATGATCACAAGTGCGGCGCCGAACGTCGCGGGCGGGCCGCCGAGCATCTCCACAAGGTTTTTGGCGAGCCCCGGCCACAAGCTCGCCCACCCCGTGTACATGCGTGTCGCAAGGAGACGCTTGCCGTCGCCGAGGAGGACGCGGCCGTTAGTTTTCAAGAGGCGCGCCAAAGCCACATCCTCGCAAATGGCGGCGGAGATCGCCGCGTGCCCGCCGACGCGCTCATAGGCCGAGCGGCGCACCAGCATGAACTGTCCCGTCACCGTGGTGTCGGCGCAGTCGTCCGCTTGCAGGCGTTTCAAATTCTGGCAGAAGCTCAAAAAATAAAGGCCGCAGGGAAGAACTAGCCGCTCGGCGAAACTCTTGAGCTCGTGGCGCGGGGCGAGTGACAGCAGATCGAGGTTTTGGCGATCCGCGCACGCGACGGCGCTTGCCAGAAGCGCGGGTTCGGCGCGCATATCGGCGTCGAGAAAACATAGCCACTCGCTATCCGGCGGCGCCGCACGGCTGCCAATCCAGCAGGCGTGCGACTTGCCGATCCAATGCGCCGGAAGCGGCGGAGTCCTGAGTACACGAAGCTGGCGATGGCGTGCGGCGATCGAAGTAGCGATTGCCAGCGTGGAGTCGTCCGAATGATCGTCGACGACCAAAATGGACAGGCGCTCCGGCGGGTAACCCTGGGCGACAAGGCAATCGAGGCAGCGCGCGATATTGCGTTCCTCGTCGCGCGCCGGAACGATCACGCTGAGGTTCGGGGCGGTTTTGGTGAGGGGGACGGGCTCAATCAGAGGGAGCAGGCGACGCTGCCCGGCGGCGCGAACGATCAATGCGCCAACGACGGCCGCCCAGATGCAAGAAAGAAGAAGCTCCATTCTTTGAGTCTCGCGCGATGTGCAACAAACACCGGCGCGCTTTCCGGGTTCCTTCGGCGGAGCCTGGACTTACCTTCTCCTCGGCGGGGAAGGTTCAGCCCTCCGGCTTTAACAGCACGTGTTTCTTTTTGCCGAGCGAAAGCTTGATGAACCCATCCACGAGGTCGGCATCGGTCAGCAGGGCGCGTTCGTCGGCGACCGGCGCGTCGTTGACTTTCAGGCCGCCGCCCTTGATCTGGCGGCGCGCCTCGCCGGTCGATCCGACGAGCCCGGCCCTTACGAAAGCCGCAAGCACGCCGAGCCCCGCCGCAAACTCGCGGCGCGGGATGTTCACGCTCGGCAGAGTCGTGGCGAGCGTACCTTCCTCGAAGGTGCGGCGCGCGGTTTCCGCTGCCTGTTCCGCCGCGGCGCGGCCATGCAGCATGGCGGTCGCTTCGGTGGCCAGTATCTTTTTTGCCTCGTTGATCTCCGCGTCGCGCAACGCTTCGAGCCGGGCGATCTCGGCGAGCGGCAGTTCCGTGAAGAGTTTCAAAAACCGTCCGACGTCGGCATCCTCGACGTTGCGCCAATATTGCCAGTAATCGTAGACCGAGAGCATGTCGGCATCGAGCCAGACGGCGCCTTGCGCGGTCTTGCCCATCTTGGCGCCGGAAGCCGTCGCAAGCAGCGGCGAAGTGAGCCCATAGAGCTGCGCGGTTCCCATGCGCCGGCCGAGATCGATGCCGGTGACGATGTTTCCCCACTGGTCCGAGCCGCCCATCTGCAAACTCACGCCGTAGCGTTTGTGGAGCTCGGCAAAATCATAGGCCTGAAGGCACATATAATTGAATTCCAGAAACGAGAGTTCCTGATCGCGGTCGAGGCGAAGCTTGACCGAATCCATCGTCAGCATGCGATTGACGGAGAAATGCCGGCCGACATCGCGTAGAAAATCGATGTAGCGGAGGCCCAAGAGCCATTCGGAATTGTCGGGCATGATCGCATCGGTCTTGCCCGGACCGAACGCCAAGAATTTCGCGAAGGTACTTTGAATCCCGGCCTTGTTGGCCGCGATCGCCTCTTGCGAAAGAAGCTTGCGGCTTTCGTCTTTGCCGGAGGGGTCGCCGACCCGCGTCGTGCCGCTGCCAATCAAGGCGACCGGCTTGCCGCCGGTCTCCTGCAGCCAACGCAGCATCATGATCTGGATGAGCGAGCCGACGTGCAGGGAAGGCGCGGTGCAGTCAAATCCGATATAGGCGACGAGATCGCCGCTCTTCGCCTTGGCGTCGAGCCCGGCGAGGTCCGAACATTGCTGAAGGAAGCCGCGCTCGGCGAGCACGGCAAGAAAATCCGATTGGGGACGAAATGGATCGGGCAAGAGAAACCTTCGGCGTCGGCGGGGGCGACCCTAGCCCGGCGGGGCGCGGCGTCAAGCGCCTGCCGCCCGTCCCGAGACAATTAGGAAAAGACGCGCGCCAACATGGCGCGCCCGACGCTTTCGGCGATGTTGCGCAGATAGCGATTGGATGATTCGAGGCCGACCTTGCCCGAATCGAATTCCGACTGCAGCCCGTCGCGCAGGCTCCAGGCGGCGGCGAGGACCGGAAAGTGTTGCGCCCCGATCCTGCTCAGCGCAGCTGCGATCTGCCGCTCCGATCGGCCGGTTTTCGACAGAATGATCATAATCTTGCCGTCGGCGCCGTGATCGGCGAGACGGCGGGCGAGCGCGAGCGTCGGGCGCAGATCGTCCGCCGACGTTCCGGTCGGCAGAAAGACCACCGAACTTTCTTCCGCGACGTCTTTTGCCAGATCATCGGCGAAGCCACGCGTGTCGGCGACGATGAGATCGAAACGCTCTTCCGTCTTGCGCAGCTTTTTCAAGCTCTTGAAAGGACGCACGTCGATATCCGGTTGGATGTCGCGACGCAGCCGCGCGGCATTCCATTCGAGGCACGTCAATTGATCGAGATCGAAGTCGGCAAGCAAGACTTTGCGTCCCTGCCGCACCGCGCCGACGCAAAGCAGCCGCGCTAGGCTGCTTTTGCCCACGCCGCCCTTTTGGCCGATGAAGGAGACGAGCTTGGCTGCGTGCTTCATTGCAGGAGCGACAAGAAATTTCCGTGTATATTCGGCGCGAAGCTGCGTGCGTCGCGGGAGTGATCGAGCTTGAGCAGTACAAATCCGAACGTACCGGGGAGCAAGAATTATTCCGCGCGCGTGCAATTTTGTCGACGCGCGCAGGCTAACCGGGCGTGAAACTCCATGTCTCTGATCCGCGCGATCGGCCTGATGAGCGGCACCTCGATGGACGGCATCGACGTCGCTTATCTCGAGACCGATGGGGCGGGGCAGGTGGTGGCGGGCCCCGCACGCTCCTATCCCTACGCGGTGGAGGACCGCGCTTTGCTGCGCGGCGCGTTGATCGAGGCCGCGCGCCTCGATCCGCGCGATCGTAACGCGCGCCCGGGCATGCTCGGCGCGGCGGAAACCATGCTGACGGCACGCCATGCCGAGGCGGTCGAGAGCTTTCTTACGCTTGAAAACGTGCCGAGGCCGGAGGTCGTCGGATTTCATGGCCAGACAGTGATCCATCGGCCGGCCGAACAGTTTACGGTTCAGATCGGCGCCGGCGCGGCGCTGGCGCGTCGGCTCGCTCTGCCCGTGGTCTATGATTTTCGCGCCGCCGACGTCGCCGCCGGCGGGCAGGGGGCGCCGCTCGTCCCGATCTACCATCAAGCGCTGGCGAAAGTCGCAGGGCTCGCCGGGCCGCTTCTTGTGCTCAACATTGGCGGCGTCGCCAATCTCACCTTCCTCGCCGAAGGCGATCCGATCGCCTTCGACACGGGACCCGGCAACGCGCTGATCGACGATTTGATGCAGCGGCGCGCCGGTCTGGCCATGGACGTGGCCGGTGCCACCGCCGCGGCCGGCAAGGTCGATGCGACGGCGCTCGCCGCACTGCTCGCGCATCCCTATTTCGATCTTCCGCCTCCAAAGTCGATCGACCGAAACCTATTTTCGAGCACTCCGGTCGATTCCCTTTCGCTGTCCGACGCCGCCGCCACGTTGACCGCGTTTACGGCGCAGAGCATCGTCGCCGGTCTCGCGCATTTGCCGGGCACGCCGGTACTGACGATCCTGTGCGGCGGCGGCACACACAATCTTACGTTACGCTGGGATCTGATGCAGCGCATGCCGTGCGGACTGATCCTCGCCGAAGCGCTCGGCTGGTCGAGCGACGCAATGGAAGCGCAGGCTTTTGCCTATCTTGCGGTGCGCCGGCTGAAAAACCTGCCGATCACGTTTCCGACGACCACGGGCGTGCAAAAGCCGCTTCAAGGCGGCGTGCTCGCCGGCTCGAGGTCGTGAGCGAATGGGTTTTCGATCCGCATCGCCTTCAACGGCTGATTAGCGCTCGGCGGGCTCGGCACGCGTCGGCGTCGGCAGTTTCGGCGGATTGCCGAGCCGCCGGTCGAGATAGAGCGCGACCTCCTCGATCAGCGGATCGACACAGTTCTCGAAAAAATGGTTGGCGCCGGGGATCACCGCGTGCTCGATCGAAATGCCCTTCTGCGTCTTCAATTTCTCGATGAGCCCGGTGACTTCCTTTAGGGGCGCGACACGATCTTGATCGCCGTGCACGAAAAGCCCCGAGGAAGGGCAGGGAGCAAGGAAGGAAAAGTCGAACCGGTTGGCGGGCGGCGCTATGGAAATGAATCCTTCGACCTCCGGACGCCGCATGAGAAGCTGCATGCCGATCCATGCACCGAAAGACACGCCTGCGATCCAGCAGGCGCGCGCGTCGGGGTTGATCGTCTGCGCCCAGTCGAGCGCCGCGGCGGCATCCGACAATTCGCCCTGGCCGTGATCGAATGCGCCTTGGCTGCGGCCAACGCCGCGGAAGTTGAAGCGCAGGACCGAAAAGCCGCGCTCGGCAAATGTGTAGTAAAGATTATAGACGATCTGATTGTTCATCGTGCCGCCGAACTGCGGATGCGGATGCAAGATGATGGCAATCGGCGCGCCGCGCTGGGTCGAAGGATGGAAACGTCCCTCGAGACGACCGGCCGGACCGGCGAAAATGATCTCTGGCATCCATGCTCCTGAATCTGGCGGCTGTGGGACTGCCCGAAACCGGGTCGCGATCGTGACCGCAGACCCGGAAGCGATCCGGTTGAGATGGGGATTTCCCCAAACCTGGCAATTGCTTGACTCGGTCGGCCCGGAGCACCTAAATGGAGTTAGAACTATTCTAACACCTTGGCGGTGAACTGCGGGCGGCCGCGGTGCGGAGCGGGGCCCCCGTTCCATCTAGCACAGCCGATAGCGCGCAATGCAATCATTTTGCAGAGGCAGGCAAATTTGTTTTTCGTTTCATCGGTTTAAAGAGGCAGGCGGAGATGGCCCGAGCATACCTCGACCATAATGCGACGACGCCGCTGCGCCCCGCGGCGCGCGCCGCCATGTTGGCGGAGCTCTCGGCGTGCGGCAATCCTTCTTCCGTGCACGCCGAAGGCAGGGCGGCGCGGGCGCGCCTCGAGGCCGCGCGTGAAGAAATTGCCACATTGGTCGGAACCGCCCCGAAGAACGTGACCTTCACCTCGAGCGCGACCGAGGCGCTGAACCTGATCCTGACCCCCCACGCCGAAATCGCTGGCGTCGGGCCGTTCGACGTTCTGCTCGTGGCTGCCGGCGAACATGCCTGCGTCCTCTCCGGGCACAGGTTTCCGAGCGATTGTGTCGAAGTTCTCCCACTTACCGGCGCCGGCGCGCTCGATCTGGCGGCACTGCAGGCGGCGCTCGCCCGCCATGCGGGACGGTGCGTGATGCTCGCCCTTCAGGCCGCCAACAATGAGACAGGCGTCATTCAGCCGGTCGCCGCAGCGGCGGACCTAGTGCACGCCGCAGGCGGGGTCGTGATCTGCGATGCCGTCCAGGCGGCGGCTCGGATTGGCTGCAATTTCGCGGCGCTGGGCGCCGATGTTTTGGCCATTTCGGCGCATAAATTGGGGGGGCCGCAAGGGGCGGGCGCCCTTTGCTTCGGCTCCGGCAGACACCACATAAGGAATACGATGCTGCGCGGCGGTGGTCAGGAACGCGGGCTGCGGGCCGGTACCGAAAATGTTGCGGCGATTGTCGGCTTTGCCGCGGCGGCATGTTCGCCGCGGGCAGATGAGCCGCCGCTCGGCGAGTTGCGCGACCGGCTGGAAGGCGATGTGTTGCGGTTCGCTCCC
The DNA here is from genome assembly GCA_963697785.1 of uncultured Alphaproteobacteria bacterium. Classification (GTDB taxonomy): domain Bacteria; phylum Pseudomonadota; class Alphaproteobacteria; order Rhizobiales; family Beijerinckiaceae; genus Methylovirgula. Next base: position 1,020,787 of record OY969098.1, read on the forward strand.
GATGCGGTCTTTTTCGGCGCCGATGCGCCGCGCCTTCCCAACACGTCGAATTTCGCGGTGCCGGGAATCGAGGCGCACGTACTCCTGATGTCGCTCGATCTCGAAGGGGTCGCGGTCTCGTCGGGCTCGGCCTGTTCGTCGGGGAAGGTGAAGCGTTCGCATGTTCTCGAGGCCATGGGGGTGCCCCCCGCACTTGCGCAGGGAGCGATCCGCGTGAGCCTCGGTTGGACGACGGAAGAAGAGGATCTGGAATTGTTCGGTCGGGCCTTCGAAAAGGCGGTCCGTACCGTGAGGGCGCGGCACAAGCCCGCCGCGTGAAAGAAGTCCCAACCAGCGGCCCTTGAAACCGCCGAGGTGAGGAGAAGGAAATGGCTGCGGTCCAAGAGACGGTCGAGCGCGTCAAAGCGCTTGACGTCGATCAATACAAGTACGGATTTTTCACGGATATCGAAGCGGACAAGGCCCCCAAGGGGCTCAATGAAGATATCGTCCGCTTCATTTCTGCCAAGAAGAACGAACCGGAGTGGCTGACCAACTGGCGGCTCGAAGCCTATCGCCGCTGGGTGACGATGCGCGAGCCGAACTGGGCGCGCGTCTCCTATCCGCCGATCGACTACCAGGAACTCTATTATTACTCGGCGCCGAAGACGGCGGCCGGCCCGAAGTCCCTCGACGAAGTCGATCCGGAGCTCTTGAAGACCTACGAGAAGCTCGGCATTCCGCTCAACGAGCAGGCGATCCTCGCCGGTGTGCAAGGCGCCGATGGGGAAACGGCGGCGCGCGGCATCGCCGTCGATGCGGTGTTCGACTCGGTCTCGGTCTTCACGACCTTCAAGGAGGAACTCGCCAAGGCGGGCGTGATCTTCGCGCCGATCTCCGAGGCGGTGCAAAAACATCCCGAGTTGGTGCGCAAATATCTGGGCTCGGTGGTCCCGCCGACCGACAATTTCTTCGCGACGTTGAACAGCGCCGTGTTTACCGACGGCTCGTTCGTCTATGTCCCGCCGGGCGTGCGCTGCCCGATGGAACTCTCGACCTATTTCCGCATCAACGAACGCAACACCGGCCAGTTTGAACGTACGCTGATCATCGCCGATAAGGGCTCTTACGTTTCTTATCTCGAAGGGTGCACGGCGCCGCGCCGCGACGAGAACCAACTGCACGCCGCGGTCGTCGAACTCATCGCACTCGACGACGCGGAGATCAAATATTCCACGGTGCAGAACTGGTATCCGGGCGACTCGCAAGGCAAAGGCGGCGTTTTCAACTTCGTCACCAAGCGCGGCGATTGTCGCGGGGCGAACTCGAAGATCTCTTGGACGCAGGTCGAGACCGGCTCGGCGATCACCTGGAAATACCCGTCCTGCATCCTGCGCGGCGACAATTCGCGCGGCGAATTCTATTCGATCGCCATCTCAAACGGCTATCAGCAGGTCGATTCCGGCACCAAGATGATCCACCTCGGCAAGAACACGACGAGCCGGGTGATCTCGAAGGGCATCGCCGCCGGCAATTCGCAGAATACCTATCGCGGCCAGATCTCTTCGCACCGCAAGGCGACCGGCGCACGCAATTTCACGAACTGCGATTCTTTGCTCATCGGCAACGAATGCGGCGCCCATACCGTGCCGTACATCGAATCGCGCAATCCTTCGACGCAATTCGAGCACGAGGCGACCACCTCAAAGATCTCCGAGGACCAGCTCTTCTACTGCATGCAGCGCGGGCTTTCGGCGGAAGAGGCCACCGCGCTGATCGTCAACGGATTCGTGCGTGACGTGCTGCAGCAATTGCCGATGGAGTTCGCGGTCGAAGCGCAGAAGCTGATCGCCGTTTCGCTCGAGGGGAGCGTCGGATGACGAATTTTCAGAACCCGATAGGACACACTTGATGCTCGAAGTAAAAAATCTCAACGTTGCGGTCGGCGAGAGTCAGATCTTGAACGATTTGAGCCTCTCCGTCGCGCCGGGCGAAGTCGCCGCCATCATGGGTCCGAACGGCAGCGGCAAGTCGACGCTCGCCTACGTGATCGCCGGCAAGGAAGAATACAAAGTTCTCTCGGGCGAGGTTCTCCTGAACGGCGAGAACGTTCTTGAATTTTCTCCCGACCAGCGCGCCGCCAAGGGCCTCTTCCTCGCTTTCCAATATCCGGTCGAGGTGCCGGGCGTAGCGACCATGACCTTCCTGAAGACCGCGCTCAACGCGCAGCGCAAACAGCGCGGCGAAGAAGAGCTCACGATTCCCGAGTTCATGAAACGCGTCAAGAAAGCCGGCGACATGCTCGACATCAAGCCGGACATGCTGAAGCGGGCGCTCAACGTCGGGTTTTCGGGCGGCGAGAAGAAGCGCATGGACATCATGCAGATGGCGCTTCTCGAGCCGTCCTTGGCGATTCTCGACGAGACGGATTCCGGGCTCGACATCGACGCCGTGCGCATCGTCGCCGAAGGCGTCAACGCACTGCGCTCGCCGCAACGCGGCTTTCTCATCATCACCCATTATCCGCGGCTTCTCGAGCACATCGTGCCCGATACGGTGCATGTGATGGCGGGGGGCCGGATCGTGCGCAGCGGCGGCAAGGAGCTCGCCGACGAGCTTGAGAAGACCGGCTATCGCGAATACGCGGGCGAATCGGAAGAGCTGGTGTGAAATGACCGCGCAAATCATCCCTTCCCGCACCGCTGCGGAATCGGCGCTCGCCGAAGCTTTCGTCAATAACAAAGCCGGACTGCCCGGCGTCGGCGCGGTGGCGCGGCTGCGCGAAGAAGCCTTTGCCGCCTTCACCCGCGCCGGACTGCCGCATCGGCGCATCGAATCCTGGCATTACACCGATCTGCGCACCTTGATGCGCGAGGCGCTGCCGATCGCGCCGGCGCCGACAAAAGAGCAGGTGGAGTCGCTGCGCGAAGAACTCGCTGGCTTGCCCGCGCAACGTTTGGTGCTTGTCGACGGCGTCTTCGCGCCGGAACTTTCGGGCGCATTGCCGCAAGGCGTCAAGGTAAACCCGCTTGCCGCGGCGCTCGCGGCGGGCCGGCCCGAACTCATCGAAAGTCTCGTCGCGGCCTGGGCGGATACGGAAGATGCGATTCTGGCGCTCAATGCCGCGCTGATGCAGGACGGCGTCGTCGTCGAAATCGCTCCCGGCGCCAAGATCGCCGAGCCGATCCATCTCGTTTATGCGACGGTCGCCGCCAAGCCTGCGGCGCGGTTCTCGCGTTCGCTTGTTAAGATCGGCGCTGGCGCTTCGGTCCGCATCAACGAACAGAGCGTCGGGCTCGGCGGCCGGACCGGGCAGACGAACAACGCGCTGATCCTCGAAATTGGCGATGCCGCCGAAGTCGGCCACACGCTGGCGCTTACCGACACGCTGCCGGGCGGCATGCGGCTCGAAAGCTTCCTGGTGAAGGTCGGGGCACGGGCGAAGTTCGACAGTTTTGCGCTGATTACCGGAGCGGGGCTGGTGCGGCGGCAGATCTTCAAACTCTTCGCAGGCGCCGACGCGCGCGGCACGTTGCGCGGCGTTTCGCTGCTGCGCGGCCGCGAACACGCCGACACGACCCTTTTCGTGCGTCACGCGGCGACCGGCTGCCTGGGACGCCAGAGCTTCCGCTATATCCTTGACGAGGAATCGACCGGCGTGTTCCAGGGCAAAGTGATCGTCTCCCCGGGGGCGCAGAAAACCGATGGCAAGATGCTCGCCAAAGCGCTTCTCCTCGGCGAAGAGGCGACGATGAATAGCCGGCCGGAGCTTGAGATCTTCGCCGACGACGTGATCTGCGGACATGGAGCGACCTGCGGTGGCCTCAACGCCGATCAGCTCTTCTATCTGGGGACGCGCGGCCTTCCGCCCGCCGAGGCGGAGGCGCTGCTGCTCGAAGCCTTCGCCGACGAACTCGTCGACGAGATCGGTCATGACGGGCTTGCGGCCACTTTTCGCGGCGAGATCGCGGCCTGGCTGGCGGCGCGGGGCAAATCCCGCCGGAGCGCCGCATGAACGAACATACGCAAGCCCCGCTCGATGTGGCGCGCATCCGCCAGGATTTCCCGATCCTCGATCTCGAAGTCTACGGCAAGAGGCTCGTCTATCTCGATAATGCCGCTTCGGCGCAGAAGCCGAGAGAGGTCGTCGATCGCATGGTGCATGCGACCTACAGCGAATATGCCAACGTGCATCGCGGCCTTCACTATCTCGCCAATGCCGCGACCGAAGCTTACGAGGCGGCGCGCGAGAGCGTGCGCGCCTACCTGAACGCCAAATCGGTCGACGAGATCGTCTTCACCAAATCGGCGACCGAATCGATCAATCTGGTCGCTTCGTCCTTCGGCCAGAGCTTCAAGGAAGGCGACGAGATCGTTCTGTCGATCATGGAGCATCACGCCAATATCGTGCCCTGGCATTTCCTGCGCGAGCGCAAAGGCGTGGTCCTGAAATGGGTGGACGTGGACGACGAAGGCAATTTCTCGCTTGAAGCTTTTGAGAAGGCGCTTTCCGACAAGACCAAGATCGTCGCCATCACGCATCTCTCCAACGTGCTCGGCACCGTGACGCCGATCAAGGAGATCGTGCGGATTGCGCATTCGCGCGGCATTCCGGTCCTCGTCGACGGCGCGCAGGGCGCCGTGCACCTCGACGTGGACGTACGCGATCTCGACGTCGATTTTTACGCGATCACCGGCCATAAGCTCTATGGGCCGACCGGCGTTGGCGCGCTCTACGGCAAAAAGGAATGGCTGCAGAGGCTTCCGCCGTTCCTTGGCGGCGGCGAGATGATCAACGAGGTTACGAAGGAACGCGTCACCTATAACGAGCCGCCGCACCGCTTCGAGGCCGGAACGCCGCCGATCGTGCAGGCGATTGGCCTCGGCGCGGCGCTCGACTATGTGGGCGGCATTGGCCGGGCGAAGATCCGCGCGCATGAGACGGCGCTTGGCGCCTATGCGCACGAGCGGATCGCGCGGATCAATTCGATCCGCATCTTCGGCCGGGCGCGCGGCAAGGCGGCGATCCTGTCGTTCGACATGAAGAACGCCCATCCGCACGACGTTGCGACCATCATCGATCGTTCCGGAGTGGCGGTGCGGGCCGGCACGCATTGCGCGCAGCCGCTCCTGGCGCGGTTCGGCGTGACCTCGACATGCCGCGCCTCGTTCGCCATGTATAATACGTTCGAGGAAGTCGATAAGCTTGCCGACGCGCTCGTGCGGGCGCAAAGCCTCTTTGCCTAGGGATTACGATGACCGAGACACCAACCCTCGAAACGCAGGCGCCGAACGCCCCCGAGTGGATCTTTGCGGCCGAGGTTGCAGAGCCCGAAAGGGAACGGCTGAAAGACGAGATGATCGCCGGATTCAAGACGGTGTTCGATCCGGAAATTCCGTGCGACATCTACGAGCTCGGCCTCATCTACAAGGTCGAGGTCGGCGACGACCGGCAGGTTGGAGTCGATATGACGCTGACCGCGCCTGGCTGCCCCGTAGCCGCCGAATTGATCCAGTCCGTGGAGGGCGTGGTCGGGGCGATCGGCGGCATTTCGGCGGTGGATGTCCGCATGGTTTTCGATCCGCCCTGGGATCAGCGGCGCATGTCGGATGAGGCGCGCGCCGCCTTGGATTTCTACTGAGCCCTCGCGCCGGCCCCTGGGAAATCCTATATTGAGGCGGCGACGCTGGAGAAGATGATGGCGAAATTTCCGATCCTATCCTTGACGCAGGCTGCGGCGGATCGCGTTCAGCATCTCGTTGCCGTGGCCGACGGGCCGATTGCCGGCGTCCGCGTCGGGGTCAAGAACGGCGGCTGCGCTGGCATGGCCTATACGATGGAATTCGCCGAGGCGGTAGGGCCCTACGACGAGGTTGTCGAAGACAAGGGGGTCAAGATTCTCATCGACCCGAAGGCGCTGATGTTCTTGTTCGGCACCGAAATGGATTTCAAGATCGACAAGATCGGTTCGGGATTCACCTTCAACAATCCCAACCAGACAGGGACCTGCGGCTGCGGCGAGTCGGTGTCGATCGCGCCGGCGAGCGAAGCCGCCCTGACGGAAGCGCGCGGGGTTGCGACCGGCTCCGCCGGTCACTAGCTGCGACGCCTCGGAGGTAACCGGCGATTGCCCGTGGACGGCAAAGCGCCTCGCGACAAACGTTTCGCCGTGCCTGCTTGACGACTTGCCCCGGCAATGAGCCGACCTTTTAGCGGACGGCGCAATCGGCCATACGGCCGTCACGCGGACTTGCCGGGCAGCCATGCCATGTGCTTGGCGGACCAATCATGACAGCGCGCATTCCCAAAATTGCTCAGCGATCTGAGCGACACGTTTTGGGTGGTGCCCGCCCTCATTGTTTTGGGCTGCGTGCTGGCGGCGATCGGCTTGGTCGATCTCGACCGCAGCGGCGAGCGGTGATCGAACTGGTGAGTGAGGACGTCAGGGGCGCGATGCCAGCAAGGCAGCGAAACGCTATTCCGCTTCCTCGACCATCTTCGGTTTCAGCCGCACCGGGCGAAGCAGAAAGCCCGGCGTGTGCTCGCCCATGCCGACGACGGGACGATCGTTCGGAACGGTGCGATGCGGATCGGGCACGCGATGTTCCGCAGCGTCAGGCTTGCGCGGTTCGGGCTTACGGTTTTGCGTGTGCGGTTTGCGCTCTTCGCTGGCGCGCCCGCTGCGGTGCGCGGGACCTGAGCGTCCCGCCGACACGCGGGGACGAAATTCTTCCTCGTGCGTGGGCGGCCCGAGATCTTCGATACCGGCGCCTTCAAGCCAGGGGATGGAGCGGCCGACCAGCTTCTCGATATCGGCGATATGTTTGCGATCGAGTTGCGTCACGATGGTAAGTGCCGTCCCCGGTTTGCCGGCGCGCCCGGTGCGACCGATGCGATGCACGTAATCCTCGGAATGCACGGGCACGTCGAAATTGAAGACATGGCTGACCTCGGGAATGTCGAGGCCGCGTGCCGCGACGTCCGAGCAGACGATGAGATCGACCTCGCCCGTCTTGAATGCCTCGAGCGAAGCCATGCGGGCGCGCTGGTCCATGTCGCCATGCAGCGCGCCTGCGCGGAACCCGTGCCGCAGTAGCGATTTGTGGAGGACCGCGATGTCGCGCTTGCGGTTGCAGAAGATGATCGCGTTCTTGAAATTGGCGGCGGCGCGAATCTGCTTGCGCAAGGTGTCGCGTTTGTCGGCGCCCGGCCCGGAGGCGACGAGCGCCTGGGTGATCTCCGCCGGGCTTGAAGCTGCGGGCGCCACCTCGATCCGCACCGGATTGTGCAGGAACGCTTCGGTGAGGCGAACGATCTCCTGCGGCATGGTCGCCGAGAAGAACAGGGTCTGGCGCGTGAACGGAACGAGTTTGCAGATTCGCTCGATGTCAGGAATGAAACCCATGTCGAGCATGCGGTCGGCTTCGTCGATGACGAGGATCTCGATGCCGGTTAACAGCAGCTTGCCGCGCTCCGAGAAATCGAGCAGCCGGCCCGGCGTCGCGATCAACACGTCGGCGCCGCGGGTGATCTTCGCATCCTGGTCGCCGAACGAGACGCCGCCGATGAGCAGCACCACGTTGAGCTTGTGATTCCTGCCATAGCGCGCGAAGCTCTCCTCGACTTGGGCGGCTAGTTCGCGCGTCGGCTCGAGGATCAACGTGCGCGGCATGCGTGCCCGGGCGCGGCCTTGTTCGAGGCGCGACAACATCGGCAGCGTAAACGCGGCGGTCTTGCCGGTACCGGTCTGGGCAATCCCGAGCACATCGCGTCCGGCGAGCGCCTCGGGAATGGCTTTGGCCTGGATGGGAGTTGGTTGCGTGTAACCGGAAGCTTCTACGGCCTGTAGAACCTTCTCGCTAAGGCCTAGTTCTCGAAAGGTCATTTTGTTCCTGAAAGGGGCCGCGCCCGTCACGGGGCCGTTCGGCGGTATCCAAGGCCTGCTCCTGCCGGCCCGCGCTAGCGTCGCGGCGACCACATCGTGTCTTGGATGAATTCGGCAGAGCGGAGGAAACGAATCAGACCGCGCCCACGCGTTCTTTAGCGTCTATGTCGGGACGAATCAATCGAATTGCAAGATCGAAGATCGGCCAATTGCCGCACTGCTTAACGTCCGCAGGTTCACGCCCTCACTCGGCGGCTGCCTGGCGCAACAGCCGCGGCCGCGGGGAGAAAATTTTCATCAATATGAAGATCGTCGCGAGCGTCGCGATATAGACGAGAAGCTGCAGTTCGGTCGGCTGATCTGTATAGCCGATGAGCGTATGCAGGACCCTTCCGAGAATCCCATCGTCGGGCAGGATCGAAGAGCTGTCCCAGACCGTCCTGTCAAGCTGGTTGACGAGATCGGCCTGTTCGAGAAATGCCACGGCTTGCGCCGCCATCCCGGCGGCGATGAAGGAGATCAAGAGCGTTGTGACGCGGAACAAATGCCGCACTGGAATGGCGACCAAACCGCGAAACGTCAGGAATGCCACGCAAACACCGAGCCCAAGCCCGAGCATGCCGCCGACAAAGATCGAAACGCCGCTGCTGCCGCTTGAAACGATGATGCCATAGAGGAACAGGACGATTTCCGAGCCCTCCCTGAGCACCGCCACTGCCACAACGATTGCAAGCGCGATGAGCGGCTTCGATCCATTGCGAATGTCCCGGCCGATCGCATGCAATTCGTCGGTCATCTCGCGGCTGTGCCGCGCCATCCAGACGTTGTGCCAGGTGAGCATGACCACCGCCAAGGAAAGGACCGCGGTGTTGAAGAGTTCCTGCCCGGCTCCGGCAATCGCCTCCGCGATCAATCCGGTGAACATCGCAACAAGCCCGGCGCCGCAAACGCCGGCCGCGACCCCTCCGAAAATATATCGCAAGCGATGCGGGATGGATTGCGAAACGGCGAGCACGATGCCGACCACCAAGCCCGCTTCGACGACTTCGCGGAAGACAATGATGAGCGCACCGATCACAGCGCACCTTTGGTTTCGCCGAGCACATCCGATTTTGGCGCCGCGCTCGGCCTTGCGCTTTGAAGTATACGCGTGCGCGCAAACCTGCAAGCGCCCGAGCCTACATTTAGAATGCTTCAAAACGCCGACGGCAATTCTTTGAAGCTTCTCTAAACTACGCTGCTGTGTCGATCGGGACGAGCGGGCTTTTGGGGATGGCGGCGAGCAGAGCGATCAACTCCGCGTCGAGCATCACGTTCATCCGCTCGACGGGTTTCAGCCAATCGACCGCTTCGTCGATCGAATGCGCCTCTTGGAGTTTGGCCTCGGCGAGTGCCCACTCAGCGGATATCTCGCCGCGCTTGCGGCTGCGTCCGGCCGGCAGCATCGCCAGGTGCACGGCGCGGAACTCGGGGTCCTCATGGAGGCTGTGCAGACCGTCGGCCTTCGCGACTTCGCGGGCGAGCACCTTACCGAGCTGATTGGCGCGGCGTACCACGCGCGGCTTCGATCGCTCCTCCGGCGTACCCAGAAGACCGGAACGGCGCAGGAAAATGCCGAAGGACAATTGCCCGGTCGCCCAGGAAAGGAAGATCGCCAGCACCAGCCCGAAAATCGTCGGCGACATCCAGGCGACAAGCGACGGCGAGATCAATAGCCCGGCGCCTAGCGTCAAGAGCCCCATCGCGACGTGCGAGCGGTGCCGGCGCACGATGGCTCTAAAGGGGACCGAACCGTCGTCGCGCCGCTGCGGGTTCCAGCCGGTATCGAAGCCGAAGAGGAAATGTGCGACATGGCCGGTCTGGATGAGCATCATAATGGGCGCCAGCAGGGCCGACATGATGATTTCGAAGAGCGTCGAGATCATCAGCCGGATCGCGCCGCCATAGCCGCGCCGGGCGGCGGTATGCAGCAGGGCGAGAATGAGGCCGAAGAATTTCGGCGCGGCCAAGATCGCCATCGTGAGCGCAAAAAGGCTCAACGATTTCTCGGCGTCGAAGCGCGGCCACGCCGGAAAGAGCGCGAAGCCGCTCGGGAAATATTCCGGCCGGATGTAACTCGCTTGGAAGACGAGCACGATGCCGACGAAGAGTTGCAGCATCCAGAGGGGCGAAGCGACATAGCCCATGATGCCCGCGATCATGTGCTGGCGCGAGGCCCAATGCAGCCCTTTTGCCGGCAGGATGCGGGCGTGCTGAAGATTGCCTTGGCACCAACGCCGGTCGCGCGCCGAGATCTCGATCAGCGAGGGCGGACTTTCCTCATAGCTGCCGCCGATGCCGAGACGCATATAGACGGAATAGCCGGCCCGCCGCATAAGCGCGGCTTCGACGAAATCGTGGCTGAGGATGTGGCCGCCGAGCGGCGGCTTGCCGCGTAGCGTCGGCAGGCCGCAATGCGCCGCGAACGCCTTGGTCCGGATGATGGCGTTATGGCCCCAGTAATTGCCGTCGCCGCCCATCCAGGCGGCGAGCCCGGCGGCGATCACCGGCCCGTAGATCCGCGCCGCGAATTGCTGCACCCGCGCAAAGAGCGTGTTGCGGTTGATGATCAGGGGCAGCGTCTGGATGATCCCGGCGCCGGGATCGGCCTCCATTGCCGCGGCAAGTCCGACGATGGCGCTTCCGCTCATCACGCTATCGGCATCGAGGACCACCAGATGCGCATAATGTCCGCCCCAGCGGCTGACGAAATCGCCGATGTTGCCGGACTTGCGCGCCACGTTCTTCGGCCGATGCCGGTAGAAGATCCGCGCCCGCGGCCCGAGCCGGCGGCGCAACGCCACGAACGCATGTTCCTCGGCGATGAATATTTCGGGATTGGTCGTATCGGAGAGCAGGAACCAGTCGAAGGAGCCGCCGTGTCCGGTGGCCTCGACTTCTTCAAACATCGATTGCAAGGCGCCGAAAACCCGTTCCGGCGCCTCGTTGTAGATCGGCATGATGATGGCGGTGCGTTCGGCGAGCGCGGCGGGGACGGGCGGCGGCTTTGGCGGCGCGAACAATAGCCAGAAGAAACCGACGCAGGCACTCGCAAAGGCAAGCGCGATCCAGGAGAAATTGGCGACGAAGAGGCCGACGAGGATCCATTCGAGGATCGTGATGCCGCCGATGTCGACCACCTCGTACATCTCATAGGCGCCGTAGGCGGTCAGGGCGAGACCGCCGCCGAAGACCAGAAAACGCGCCAGCAAACACCAAAAACCAGGCTGCGCCGCGACGCGGTGCTGGTTCTTGGTGGCGTCGAATTCGGAATAGGTTCTGTGTCGGCATCGGGAGCGGCGATTCCGGCGGCATCGCCGCGCCGAGATCGTGAACTACGCCAGCGCGCGGTTCGCTCGCTCCCTTGGCCGCGCCCTCCGGGGGCCAGGAATTGATCAACGGGTCCATCTGTAGAGCCAGGTCTCGCTGAGGGGCCTGCCATCGGCGGTTTCGAGCCGAAGGCGCATTTCCGAGGAAGTTTCGCTGCCGGGATCGAATTCGAACAAGACGCGGTAGACTTTGGTGCTAGGGATCGGAAACTCTCGCACCGAGACGATCGTGCCCGGGGTTGTGCTCAACATGGGCTTGATGACCTGAACCTCGTGTAAATCGCCGAGCGGGTCGCCGGTGAACTCGAGAAGAAAACGACGGCGGCGTCCGCTCGAACCGCGCCCGGCGCGTGTATCGGTGACAATTGCAAGCGCCGGTTGTTCGGGCGGATACCAACACCAGAACTGCCGATAGGCAAAGGAAGTTTCATTACCGGCGATGAGCGGGTCATGCGGGCGCCAATACGCTATAATATTGTCGTTTGCCTCAGAGTCGCTTGGAATTTCAATCAATTGAACCCCACCGGCCCCCCAGTCTCCGATTGGCTCGATCCACAATGAAGGACGCAGCTCCCAGTGCTGCTCGTCGTCCTGGTAATGGTCAAACTCCCGGTCGCGCTGCAGAAATCCGAAGCCGCGCGGGTGTTGGTCGACAAAGGTCGAAATCTGCAACGTCTCCGGGTTCGATGTCGGACGCCAGATCCATTCACCCGATCCGGTCGACATTTGTACGCCGCCAATCTCGGCGAGGGTAAGGCGCACGTCGTCGGCGCGGCGATGATCGATCGCGTCGGAAACGACCGTCGCGCTCATCGTCGCCAGCCCGAAATTGTCGACGTTGGCGCGAGGAATGAGGGTGCATTCCGTGTCGATGATCGTCGCCTCGCCCGGGCGTAAGGTAAAACGATAGGCGCCGCTCACGCTCTCCGAGTCGATGAGCGCATGGATGACGAGCATGTCGTCGGCAAGCGTCGGCTGTTCGATCCAGAACGTGCGGATCATCGGAAACTCTTCGCCGCGCGGATCGGCGGTCTTGATCGATAAAGCCCGTGCCATGGTGCCTGGATTCTGGCCCTGCGCGACGGCGCGAAAAAAGCTCGCACCTTGGAATGTGGCAATCTCTGCAAATCCTTTGCCATCTTGCGGCGTGAGGATGCGAAACCCCGAAAATCCGATGTCGCCGATGTCGCCGTGCACGGTGAGGTTGCCGAAATCGTAGAGGGCGGGCGAATAGATCAGCCGGCGCGCCTGGCCCTGCACGACGATGTTGATGTCCACTCGAGTGGAAAACAAAAAGCCGCGGTGCAGGGGTTCGAGCGCGAAACCCAGTTGCTCGCTCTCCCAGAGCGCGCTGGCTGGTTTGCCGCGAATCGCCACATATTGCTCGTAGGTGAGGTTACGAAACGCAGCGGGGAGATCGGTCGGCGCCGGTTCGAACGATCCTTTGGCGAGCGCCCGCGCCGCGTCCGTTACCAGGTTGGGTTGGAAGGGCGTCGGATCGCCGAGCGCAAAGCCGGGAGGCGGCGGCGCCGGCGCCGGCGCCGGCGTTGGCGACGATTGCGCAAAAGCAACGCCGGCGAGCGGGCCCGCCGGCTGAAAGAGGCCGCCAATCCCGGCAGCCACGCTGCCGAGACCAATTTTCAACACATCCCGACGTTCGAACATCAATCGACCGGCTCTGTGCGAGCCGTTACTTGGAATTGGCGCTAACTCTCGTGTATATCGCATTTATCGCGACTGCGAGATGGCTTTTTGGGGAGAATTTAGTGAACGCCTTCCAATTCCTCAAAGAATGGGCATTGTCGCGATGCGGGCAAATGCTCCTCTGCCGGCGCGGCGGCCCATCGAGCCTTGCCGGCACTCGGACGGGCTGGAAGTGTGGCCGCCCGCCGCCGGTTTGGACTCCGTGCCGATGACATCATCCAAAAAACGGCGTTGCCTTGGCGTCGTTCTCGCCGCGGGCGAGGGCAAGCGCATGCACTCGGAGCGCCCGAAAGCGCTGCACGAGCTTGCCGGCCGCTCGATGCTTGCTCACGTGCTTGGCGCGGTCGCAACGGCCGGCGCGGATCAGGTGGCGATCGTGGTTGGGCCGCACCAGGACGAGGTCGTCGCGGAAGCCAAGCGGCTCGCCCCGACGGCGGAGATTTTTGTCCAGGCGGCGCCTCTCGGCACGGCGCACGCGGTGCTCGCCGCCAAACCGGCACTCACAGAATTCGACGATATTCTCATCGCCTTTGCCGATACGCCGCTCGTCACGCCGGAGACATTCGCGAAATTGCGGCAGACGCTCGCCGAATCGCACGCCATCGCGGTGCTCGGCTTCGAGGCCGCGGACCCGGCTGGCTACGGGCGGTTGATTTTCGAAGCCGGTGCGCTTGCCGCAATTCGCGAGGAAACGGACCTCGGCGAAAGCGAGCGCCGCCTCACGCTCTGCAATGCCGGGCTCATGGCAATCGAAGGCGCTCGTTGCGTGGCTTTGCTCGAAGCGATCGGCAAGGCCAATGCGCAAGGCGAGTATTATCTGAGCGATGCCGTTGCCGCCGCGCGCCGCCGCGGATGGAAGATCGGGGTCGTTTCCGCGCCGGAAGAAGAGGTGCTCGGCGTCAACGACCGCCGTCAGCTGGCCGTCGCCGAGTCCGTCTTGCAGGCGCGCCTAAAGGCAAAGGCGCTGGGCGTCACCTTCATCGATCCGCAGCGCGTTCATCTCTCCTACGACACGACCTTCGGCCGCGATGTCACGGTCGAGCCGGATGTGTTCTTCGGCCCGCGAGTCAAAATCGGCGACGGCGCCGTCATTCGGGCGTTTTCGCATATCGAGGGCGCCGAGGTCGGGCCGGGCGCAATCGTCGGGCCGTTCGCGCGGCTGCGGCCGGGTGCCAAGCTCGGCGAGAACGTCCATATCGGCAACTTCGTCGAGGTGAAGGCCGCGACCCTCGGGGCAGGCGTGAAGGCCAACCATCTCGCCTATATCGGCGACGCGACGATCGGCGCGGGCACCAACGTCGGGGCTGGCGCGATCACCTGCAATTACGACGGATTTACCAAGTTTCATACCGAGGTCGGCGAAGGCGTCTTCGTGGGCGTCAACGCAGCGCTCGTGGCGCCGGTAAAAATTGGCGCCGGCGCCTATATCGCGAGCGGCTCGGTTGTCACTGACGACGTCGCCGAGGACGCGCTGGTCGTCGCGCGCGCGCGCCAAGTTCAGAAACCATTCTGGGCGAAAGCGTTCCGTGCGAAGCACCGGAAGGTGTAGCCTGACGGCACCAACCTATCTGAAAGTCTGAAATGTGCGGAATCGTCGGCATCCTCGGCGCGGCGCCGGTCGCCGGGGCGCTTCTCGAAGCGCTCAAGCGGCTCGAATACCGCGGCTACGATTCCGCCGGGGTGGCGACGCTGGAGAACGGGCAAATCGCCCGCCGCCGGGCTGCAGGCAAGCTGAAGAACCTTGAAACTTGCCTCGCGGCGGAGCCGCTTTTCGGCCATTTGGGAATCGGCCACACGCGTTGGGCAACGCACGGCCGGCCGACCGCCGACAATGCCCATCCCCATCAAAACGGCAAAGTCGCCGTCGTTCACAATGGGATCATCGAGAACTTCAAGGCGCTGCGCGACGAACTCCGCGGCAAGGGTCATAAATTCACTTCCGATACCGACACCGAAGTCGTTGCCCATCTCGTCGACGAAGCCATGTCGGGAGGGCTGTCGCCGGTCGAAGCGGTCGCCGCAACCTTGCCGCGCCTCAAGGGCGCTTTCGCGCTCGCCTTCCTGTTCGAAGGCGAGGACAACCTTTTGATCGGCGCGCGCGAGGGCGCGCCGCTCGTCGTCGGATTTGGCGGCGGCGACCGGAAAGGCGAATTCTATTTAGGCTCCGACGCGCTGGCGCTGGCGCCTTTGACCGACGAACTCGCCTATCTCGAAGAGGGCGACTACGTCGTGCTCACGCGGCAGGGGGCGAAATTCTACGACACGAAGAACCGTTCGGTCGCCCGCAAGCACGTCAAGACTCCGGCCTCCGCGTTTCAGATCGACCGCGGCAATTACCGGCACTTCATGGACAAAGAGATCCATGAGCAGCCGGAAGTGATCGGCCGAGTCCTCGCCCATTATCTCGATCTCGCGGCCAGCACGGTCGCGTTGCCGTTCGAGTTGCCGGTCGATCCGGCGCGTCTGCCGCGCCTCACCATCGCCGCTTGCGGTACGGCCTACATCGCGGAACTCGTCGCCAGCTATTGGTTCGAACGTATCGCCAAACTGCCGGTCGAGATCGAAGTCGCCTCGGAGTTCCGCTACCGCGAAGCGCCGATGCAGAAGGGCGGCCTGATGCTGCTCATCTCGCAGTCGGGCGAGACGGCGGATACGCTCGCCTCGCTGCGCTACGCCAAGCAGCAGGGCCAGAAGATTTTGAGCGTCGTCAACGTCGCGACCTCGACGATGGCGCGCGAAAGCGATGTCGCTGCGTTGACGCTGGCCGGGCCGGAGATCGGGGTTGCTTCGACCAAAGCGTTTACCTGCCAGCTCGCGTTGCTCGCCTGTCTGGCGCTCGCCTTCGCCCGGGCGCGGGGCACGATCGACGCCAAGGAGGAGGCGCGCTTCGTCGCTGAGCTCATGGCCATCCCCGGCCTGATGGCCGAGGTCTTGCGCCGCGAGCCCAAGATCGAGCTGCTGGCGCGCGATCTCGGCAAGGCGCGCGACGTCCTCTATCTTGGACGCGGCACGTCCTATCCGCTCGCCCTCGAAGGCGCGCTAAAGCTGAAAGAGATCTCCTACATCCACGCCGAGGGCTACGCGGCTGGCGAATTGAAACACGGACCGATCGCGCTCGTCGATTCGGATCTGCCGGTGATCGTGCTCGCCCCGCGAGACCGCGTCTTCGAGAAGACTCTCTCAAACGTGCAGGAGGTCGCGGCGCGCAACGGCCGCATTATCCTGATCGCCGACGGCGCCGGCGCGGACGAGTTCGGCGGCGAAGCCGAAGTGATCGCCATGCCCGATATGGCACCGGAGTTTTCGGCGATCGTCTATGCGCTGCCGGTGCAGATGATCGCCTATCACACGGCGGTCTTCATGGGCAAAGACGCCGACCAGCCACGCAATTTGGCCAAGAGCGTGACGGTGGAATAGGGCGGTTTCTTTTGCCTTTCTTGCGGGGCGGTCCTAAACCCGCGCATCCTTTGTGGCTCCTACCGGATTTTCGATGCTTCTGTCCCGCTATTTCCTGCCGATCCTGCGCGAAACGCCCAAGGAAGCCGAGATTCTTTCGCATCGGCTGATGCTGCGCGCCGGGATGATCCGCCAGGAAGCGGCGGGCATCTATGCCTGGCTGCCGCTCGGCTTCAAAGTCTTGCAGAAGGTGACGCAGATCGTTCGCGAGGAGATGGACCGGGCCGGCGCCATCGAGCTTCTGATGCCGACGCTCCAACTTGCCGATCTATGGCGTGAGACCGGCCGTTACGAAGCCTACGGGCCGGAGATGCTGCGGATCAAAGATCGCCACGAGCGCGAATTGCTCTACGGGCCGACCAATGAGGACATGATCACGGAGATCTTCCGCGCCTACGTGCATAGCTACCGCGAACTGCCGAAGATCCTCTATCACATCCAGTGGAAGTTCCGCGACGAGCAGCGGCCGCGGTTCGGCGTCATGCGCGGCCGCGAATTCCTGATGAAGGACGCCTATTCCTTCGACATCGACGAGGAGGCAGCACGCCGTTCCTATCAGCGCATGTTTGTCGCCTATTTGCGGACCTTCGCGCGCATGGGGCTCAAAGCCATTCCGATGCGCGCCGAGACGGGGCCGATCGGCGGCGACCTCAGCCACGAATTCATCATTCTCGCCGAGACCGGCGAGTTGGGCGTGTATTGCAACGCCGACATTCTCGATCTGCCCATCCCGGACGCGGGGGTCGATTATGACGCGGATCTCGAACCGATCATTAGGGACTGGACGCGCCTTTATGCGGCGACCGATGACGTCCACGACCAATCCCGGTTCGAACGCGAAACGCCGCCCGAAAAGCGGGTTCGCAAACGCGGTATCGAGGTCGGTCAGGTGTTCTACTTCGGCGACAAATATTCAAAACCGATGCGCGCCCTCGTCACCGGCCCGGACGGGGTAGAGCGGCCGGCGATCGGCGGCTCGTATGGAGTGGGGGTCTCCCGCCTCGTCGGCGCCTTGATCGAGGCCAATCATGACGAGGCCGGCATCATCTGGCCGGAGTCGGTGGCGCCCTTCGCCGTGGGGATCGCCAATCTGAAGGTCGGCGACGCGGCGAGCGATGCGGCCTGCGCAAAACTCTATGGTGCACTCAAAAAGGCCGGGATCGACGTGCTTTATGATGATCTGGACGAGCGGCCCGGCGCGAAATTCGCGCGTCTCGATTTGATCGGTCTGCCGTATCAGATCATCGTCGGTCCCAAAGGGCTCGCCGAAGGCAAGGTCGAATTAAAGAAGCGCCGCACCGGGACGCGCGAGATGATGAGCATCGGCGAAGCGGTCGCCCGGTTTACCGGGTAGCCGCCGCGGTGCGAGAGAAGGATCGATAATGCCTTTCGCAGCGTTCGAGTGGATGATCGCGGGGCGCTATCTGCGCGCCCGCCGCGCCTCGGGCTATGTTTCCGTCATTGCGGGATTTTCATTTCTCGGCATCACGCTGGGCGTTGCCACGCTGATTGTCGTCATGTCGGTCATGAACGGCTTTCATAAGGATCTGCTCGACAAGATCGTCGGCATCAACGGACATATTTTTCTGCAAGCCGCGGATACGCCGCTCACCGACTACGACAAGATCGCCAAACGCGTCGCCGCCGTGCCGGGCGTCAAAATGGCCATTCCCATGGTCGAGGGCTCGGCTTTCGCCTCCTCTAGCTTCGCGCAAGGCGGGGCAGGGGTTCTGGTGCGCGGCATCGAGGAAGCGGACATCAAGCGCCTACCGGGCATCGCCGGCACGATACGCAGCGGTACGCTCGCGGGCTTTGATAAAGCCGGCGGTGTGGCGATTGGCCAGAGGCTTGCCGATAATCTCAACCTGCGCGTCGGCGATACGATCAAGCTCATCACCGCCAACGGGGCGCGGACGCCGTTCGGGATCGTGCCGCGCGTCAAGAGCTACGTAGTCGACGCGATCTTCCAGATCGGCATGGCCGAGTTCGACGGTATCTTCGTCTATATGCCGCTGCCTTCGGCGCAGATGTTTTTCAACGAAGACGGCCAGGCGAGCGTCATCGAGCTTTTCCTCGACGATCCAGAAAGAATCGAACTCGGTGCGCGACGCAATCCAGACGGCGGTCGATCGGCCGGTGATCATGACCGATTGGCGCGAACGCAACCGGACGTTTTTCGATGCGCTCAACGTCGAACGCAACGTCATGTTCATCATTCTGACTCTGATCGTGTTCGTCGCCGCCTTGAACATCGTTTCCGGCCTCATCATGCTGGTGAAGGACAAGAGCCACGACATCGCCATCCTGCGCACCATGGGCGCGACGCGCGGCGCGATCATGCGGATCTTTCTCATCACCGGAGCGTCGATCGGCGTCGCCGGAACTGCGGCCGGATTTCTTTTAGGTCTGGTCGTCGCCGACAACGTCGAACCGATCCGGCAATTCCTGAACCGGCTTCTTCACGCGAATCTTTTTCCCGCCGAACTCTATTTCCTGTCGCGGTTGCCGTCGGTAGTCGATCCGCGCGACGTCGCCTCGGTGGTCGGATTGACGCTTGTTCTATCCATCCTCGCGACGCTTTATCCCTCCTGGCGGGCGGCCAAGCTCGACCCGGTCGAAGCTTTGCGTTACGAGTGACATGCAGCCCGTTCTCCAGCTCGAAAACGTGGAACGTCGCTACCAGCAAGGCGGCAGCGCGCTTTGCGTCCTGCGCGGCGGGAATTTTGGGCTTTTTGCCGGCCAATCAGTCGCCCTTGTCGCCCCCTCCGGGGCCGGCAAGTCGACGCTATTGCATATCGCCGGCCTGTTGGAGCGTCCGGACTCCGGCGAGGTCTATGTCGGCGGCGCCGCGACAACCCGATTGAACGACGACGCACGCACCGCGCTGCGCCGCCACGCGATCGGCTTCGTTTATCAGTTCCATCACTTGCTGCCGGAGTTCACGGCGCTCGAAAACATCATGCTGCCGCAGATGATCGCCGGCCTGAGCCGCCGGCAGGCGCGCAAGCGCGGCTTGGAACTCCTCAACTACCTCGGTCTCGGCGCGCGCGCCAAGCACCGGCCGACCGAACTCTCCGGCGGCGAGCAGCAGCGAGTGGCGATCGCCCGGGCGGTGGCGAATGGGCCCGGCATTCTGCTTGCCGACGAGCCGACCGGCAATCTGGATCCACAAACCGCCGAGCATGTCTTCGAGACGCTCGAGACGCTTGCAAAGGCGACCGGCTTGGCGGCGCTGGTCGCAACCCATAACGAAGCGCTCGCGGCGCGGATGACGCGGCGCGTGACGTTGAACGACGGCTGGGTGATCGAGATGATGTAAACGGCTATTTCCCGAGGTTCGGGTCCTGGCCGAGGTCTTCGAGCCGCCTGCAGAGGGCGCGGATGCGCGCCTTCAGTTCGGTGTTCTGGGTTTCAAGTTCGCGCAGCCGCGCTTCGGTTCCCGTCGCCGGCGGCTCGCCTGACGAGGGGGAGGCCGTAGCTTGCACGTCGATAAAATCGACGCCGATCGCATCCTTGTCGCGCCACACGAGCCGAGCCTGATGGCTGCGGCCCCGCTGCGGAATATAGAGCTCAAATTCGGTCGGCACCGCCAATGCATCGTTGAGCGCGATCCGCGCGCCGTTCGGCGAGATATTTTTGATGATGCAGTCGATGGTCGACATGCGATTGTTGAAAATGATCTGGGCGCGCAGAAAAGCCCGGATCCGCTCGCTCGATCGCAAATTCTGTGCTTCTTCCATGTTCCGCGCGTCCAAATCGGCTCTGCAACCTGCCGGCGCGACGCCCGGCAGCGCTATTTATCAGGACCATAGCGTTGCGGGGGTTAAGACTTGTTCAATTCGCGTGAAGAGCTGCGGACCGGGCCGGATGCAAAGCAAAAGCTCTTATGTTAGGCTCGGTTACGCGCGGGGACCCGACCTTGAAACAACGTCTTTTCCTGCTTGCGATGCTGCTCACGGCGCTGGCGTTGGGCGGCTGCGATAATTGCGGCCGATTCGAGCAGTTCCATATTCCGAGCGTTCCGAAGTCCTGCCATGCCGGCCCGCAGCCCGGATAGTCCCGAGTGGTTTCAAGGAAATAGGGTGCAACTCTCGTTCCTTCCCAAGCGAAGGGCGATGCCGCGACACTACGACAGGAACGGCAGGTGCACGCCGAAGGTAAGCAATAGCAGGAGCGTGTTGAGGAAGAGCACGATGACGGTCGCCGCGACCGCCGCCGCCTGCAGCAAGCGGCCGTTGGCAAAAGCCCCCATGATCTCGGGCCGCCGGGTAAAGCCCGCCAAGGCGAGCATCGGAATCGGCAGCGTCAAGCTCAGAACGACCTGGCTGATCACCAGCGAGGTAGTGGCATCGGCGCCGAGGCTGACGACGACGAAGGCCGGCAGCATGGTCACGAGCCGCCGGACCCAGATCGGGATCTTGAAGCCGACGAAACCCTGCATGATCGTCTGCCCCGCCATGGTGCCGACAGCGGAGCTCGATACGCCGGACGCCAAAAGCGATATCAGAAAGACCGTAGCGGCGGCCGGCCCGAGCAGCGGCGTCAAACTGTGGTAGGCGGTTTCGATTTCGGCCACGTCGCTGTGACCCAGGTGAAACGCCGCCGCGGCCATGATCACCATCGCCATGTTGACGGCTCCCGCCATCGCCAAAGCGACGATCACCTCCCGGTTGGAATAGGCGATGAGCTTGCGCCGATCGAGATCGCTGCGCGCCGGCATGCGCATCTGGGTAAGGCCAGAGTGGAGATAGATGGCGTGCGGCATGACCGTTGCGCCGACGATTCCCACCGCAATCATGACCGCCGTGCTGTCGGCGAGCTGTGGAACGACCGAATGGACAGCCACCGCACCCCAATCGACCGGCGCAATGAAGACCTCGATCAGGTAGCAAACGGCGATCACCGCTACCAAGGCGCCGATAATGATCTCGATCGGCCGGAAACCCCGCCGCTCCGCCAGTAGAATTGCATAGGTGATCAGCGCCGTGATGCCCATTCCCCAGAGCAGCGGAAAATGAAAGAGCAGCGAAAGGCCGATCGCGCCGCCCAAGAATTCGGCGAGATCGGTTGCCATCGCCGCCACCTCGCTGGCAATCCACATCGCGAGTACGAGCGGCCGCGGCAGGCGCTCGCGGCAGAGTTCGGCAAGGTTGCGGCCGGTGACGATACCGAGTTTGGCGGAAAGCGCCTGGAACAGCATCGCGATCACGTTGGCGATTAGCACGACCCAGAGAAGGGAGTAGCCGTATCTTGCGCCCGCCTGAATGTTCGTCGCGAAATTGCCGGGGTCCATGTAGGCGATCGAGACGATCACCGCCGGTCCGGCCATCGGAAGAATGACCCGCCAGCCGCCGCGGCGGCCGTCGAGCGCGTCGCGGATGGCGATCTGCGTCCGGTTCAATCCTTCCATCGGCCCTTCCATCGGCGCGACGATATTGTGCACTCCATATCCTCCGGAACCCGAATTTGTAGCCTAGACCACAAGTGGAATACAAGGCATTAAATGGCATTGCAATTGAAATCTTCAACGCGAAAGCGCACTTTTGCATGCGCAGCTAGGGGCCTGCCGATGAGCGCCAAAAAGGTTGCCGCGCCGCAGCCTGAACTCCCGACCGAGGCAACCCAGGCCGAACGGTTCGGGAAGGCGCGCACGGCGCAGGCGACGGCCGTGCTCGAAGACTACGCCGAGCTCATCGACGACCTCTTAACCACGCAGGGCGAGGCGCGCCCCACGGATATCGCCCGCCGGCTTGGCGTCTCGCATGCCACTGCGATCAAAAGCATCGGCCGCCTGAAGCGCGGAGGGCTGGCAACGTCCAAGCTCTATCGCGGCGTGTTTCTGACGCCGGCGGGCGCCGACCTTGCCGCCCGTGTCCGCGCCCGCCACCGGCTCGTCGTCGATCTGCTCGTCGCCATCGGCGTGCCGGAGCGTTGCGCGGAGCTTGATGCGGAGGGCATCGAACACCATGTATCGGATACCGCACTTTCCGCCTTCGCGCGTTTTCTCGGACGCGTTTGGCCGGCCCGCAAGCCGGACTGATCGGCGGCGAGTGCGGCATTGCCGGACACATTTTCCGCGCTTCAGCTTCGCACAATGTTAACGAGGAGCGTAAGTTTGTGGCATTCGCGCCACATAAAGAAAGCATCTTCCGCGGTACTTCCTTCGCCGAGAAGAAAGCCGCTTTTCAGCCATAAACCGACGGCTAAGCTCGTCTCGTTGGAGTGGAGTTGGAATCTTCGCGCGGCATGGTGCCAAGCGGAAACGCTAAGCAGAGTTCCGAAGTAGCAGGAGTCATTCGCCCGCGCCCCCCGCGTGGCATTGGGTGTCCTTCAAGAGGGCCCGTCGCTTACTTTCGAACAGCGGGGTTGATCAAGTGGACGCGCGCGTATTCGACAAGCGAAAACTTCCCAGCCGTCACGTCACGGAAGGCGCGGAACGCGCGCCGCATCGCTCCTATCTGTATGCGATGGGGCTGACGCGCGAGGAAATCCATCAACCCTTGGTTGGCGTTGTTTCTTGTTGGAATGAGGCGGCGCCATGCAACATTTCGCTGTTGCGGCAGGCGCAAGCCGTGAAGAAGGGCGTCGTCACTTCGGCCGGTACGCCGCGTGAATTTTGCACGATCGCCGTCACCGATGGCATCGCGATGGGCCATCAAGGAATGAAATCTTCGCTCGTCTCGCGCGATGTGATTGCCGATTCCGTCGAACTCACCATGCGTGGTCATTGCTATGACGCACTCGTCGGCATCGCCGGCTGCGACAAGTCGCTGCCTGGCATGATGATGGCGATGCTGCGTCTCAACGTGCCGTCGATCTTCATTTACGGCGGCTCGATCCTGCCGGGTAGTTTCCGCGGCCGTCCGGTCACGGTGCAGGATCTGTTCGAGGCGGTCGGCAGGTATTCGGTCGGTACGATCTCGGCGGAAGATCTCGACGAACTCGAGACGGTCGCCTGTCCTTCGGCCGGTGCGTGCGGCGCGCAGTTTACCGCCAACACGATGGCCACGGTCTCCGAGGCGATCGGGCTCGCGCTGCCGTATTCGGCCGGTGCGCCGGCGCCCTATGAGATCCGCGACCGATTCTGCGAGACGGCCGGTGAAATGGTGATGGAGCTGTTGGCGCGCAAAATCCGGCCGCGCGATATCGTGACCCGCAAAGCGCTCGAGAATGCGGCCGCCGTGGTTGCCGCCACCGGCGGATCGACGAACGGCGCGCTGCACATCCCGGCGATCGCGCATGAATGCGGCATCGATTTCGACCTCTTCGCGGTTGCCAAGGTTTTCGAACGCACGCCCTATATCGCCGACCTGAAGCCGAGCGGGCGTTACGTCGCCAAGGACGTGTTCGAGGCGGGCGGCATCCCGCTGCTGATGAAGACCTTGCTCGATCACGGTTTTCTGCATGGCGACTGTCTCACCGTGACCGGCCGCACGATGGCCGAGAACCTGGCGAGCGTGAAATGGAATCCTGACCAGGACGTCATCCGGCCGGCCAACAAGCCGATCAATTCGAGTGGCGGGATCGTCGGTCTCAAAGGCAATCTTGCTCCCGACGGCGCGCTCGTGAAGGTCGCCGGCATCGATCAGGACAAGCTCACCTTCGAGGGTCCGGCGCTGTGCTTCGACAGCGAAGAAGCGTGTTTCGAGGCGGTGTCGAAACGCCGCTATCCGTCGGGATGCGTGTTTGTCATCCGCTATGAGGGGCCGCGCGGCGGCCCCGGCATGCGCGAGATGCTCTCGACGACGGCGGCGATCTACGGCCAGGGCATGGGCAACAAGGTGGCGTTGATCACCGACGGGCGTTTTTCCGGCGCGACGCGCGGCTTTTGTATCGGCCATGTCGGGCCGGAAGCGGCGGTAGGCGGCCCGATCGCGCTCGTCCGCGACGGCGACATCATCGCCATCGACGCTTTGAAACGGACGATAGAACTTCGTGTTTCCGACACCGAACTTGCCGAACGTCGCAAGAATTGGAAGCCGCGGCCGACCGAGTTCGGCTCCGGCGTACTTTATAAGTATGCGCAGACCGTGGGTCCGGCGCGTTACGGCGCGGTTACCCACCCCGGCGCGGCCGGCGAGACACAATGCTATGCAGACATCTAGGCGCAACGCTCTTTTTGCAATGATCGGCGCCGCGGCGTTTGTCGGCGCGGCTGGCATCATCGCGCCCGCGAGCTTGGCGTTCGACGGCACGACGCAGACGGCGGCGGCGACCGACAAGACTACGCCGCTGCAGATTTTCAAAAATCCGCAAGCGGCGCTGCGTGCCGGACTCGAGGATTTCAAAACCGGCGATTCGCGCTCCGGACTCGAAGCACTGAAATATGCCGCGGCCGGCGGCGAGTCGCTGGCCCGTTGGAAACTCGCCAAAATGTACGCCGACGGCGATGGCGTGCCGCATGACGACATGCAGGCCTACGAATATTTCTCGCAAATCGTCGAGAATTACGACGAGGACAATCCTGACCCGCGCGAACTGCCGGTGGTCTCGAGCGCTTTCGTCGCGGTCGGCGCTTATAGTCTCAACGGCATCACCACGAAAGTGGCGCCGGATCCGCAACGGGCGCTCGCCATGTTCCAATATGCGGCGACGAATTTCGGCGATCCGAATGCCCAATACGATCTCGCCCGCATGTATCTCGACGGGATCGGGGTCGACAAAGACGCCGCGCAAGCGGCCCGGTGGCTGCATCTTGCCGCCGACAAGAACCATGCCGAAGCGCAGGCGCTTCTCGGCCAGCTGCTGTTCGTCGGCCGCGACGGCGTGCCGTCTCAGCGCGGCCTCGGCCTGATGTGGCTGACGTTGGCGCGCGACGCGGCCGTCGCCGGGAAGAAGGATCAATGGATCATCGATCTTTACGCCAAAACCGTCGCCGCGGCGAACGACAACGATAAACAGATCGCCGCGCTCTACGTCGCCGACTACAAGAAGCGGCACGAGTAGGCTTCTCCGCCGAACGCGCGCGTTATCGCCGATCATGGCGGCCGTGACCCATGAGCAGCTTCGAGAAAATCGTCCGCGTGAACGTGAGCGGCCGCGTGCAGGGCGTGGGCTTTCGCGCCTTCGTGCAGCGCCACGCCGAGGCGCGCCGCGTCGCAGGCTGGGTGCGCAACCGCAGCAACGGCGAAGTCGAGGCGGTTTTCGCCGGTTCCGAGTTCGCGGTCACCGCGCTCTGCGAAGCCTGCCGCCGCGGTCCCTCGCAGGCGCAGGTCGAACGACTCGACGTGTTCGAGGCGGACCACGCCGCGCTCGGCAAGGCGGGCGTGGCGGGCGAATTCGTCCAGCTTGCGACGGGGTGAATTGCAAGCGGGCCGCACTCAGGAATTCGGGTCGCTTTACATTGTCGGCCTCAAGAGTCCTGCGCCGCGAGGACGGCCGTTTCTCCGAAGACCGTCTCGAACTCGCTGCGCAGGACGAGATCAACCTCGTCCATGCTGAGGTTGCGGCCGAGATCGCGAAGGCTCGTCGTTCCGAGGTGCGGCGCGGTCACCCCGCAGGGCGCGATATCGGCAAAATGCGCGAGATCCGGGCTGACGTTGAGCGCCACGCCATGAAACGACACCCAGCGGCGCACGCGGACGCCGATCGCGGCGATCTTGTCCTCGGCCGGCTCGCCCTTCGCCCCGGACCGCTTATCCGGCCGCTCCACCCAGATCCCGACCCGCTCCTCTCGCCGTGCGCCGCGGATCTCGAAATGGGCGAGCGCAGCGATGATCCATGTTTCGAGCGCCGCCACGAAACCGCGCAGATCGCGCGCGCGGCGGTTGAGGTCGAGCATCGCGTAGCAGATGCGCTGGCCGGGACCGTGATAGGTGAGGCCGCCGCCGCGCCCGGTCCGATAGAGCGGGAAGCGCAGATCTTTGGGCACGTCGCCGGCCGAAGTGCCGACGGTATAGAGTGGCGGATGTTCAACGAGAAAAACGGCTTCGCGCGCCGTGCCGGCGGCAATCGCCTCGACGCGCGCCTCCATCGCCGCGACCGCCGCTGCATAGGGCATGCGGCCGGCGATCACGCGCCATTCGATCGGCGGCGTCCCAGTCGTCGGGCGCATCGAGGGCGGGGGAGCGGCGAGCCTTGTCAGGGATGGGCCTTTTTGTTAGACGACACGGCCTTCGCGGCCATGGCGGAATTGGTAGACGCGCTAGCTTGAGGTGCTAGTTGGGCAACCAGTGGAGGTTCGAGTCCTCTTGGCCGCACCATCGCACATCTTATCACTCGACCGATTCCGGCAAATGTGCGCCGGCGGGCGTGCCTTTGCGGTGCGCCTTCAGCTCCGGCAGGACTTTGGCGAGGATGGCTTCGGTCTCCGAGGTCCAGCCGGGCGGTGCCTTGCGGAACACAGGTTTGGTGTCGCCCGGTATGATATGCACGATCTTAAATCCGCGGGTTTTGAGGTCGCTCAGCAGCGCCGGCAGCATCGCCGCGGTCGATTCCTTCGTATCATGCAGCAGTAGGATGCCGCGCCCGGCCTTTTCGAGCCGCTCCAGGATCAGCTTGCGCTCTTCGTCCGGTGTCATCTTCAGCCAGTCGGACGCCCAGAGATCCGCGCCGAAGATGCCGATGTTGCGGCTTTCGAGCCAGGTCACGAGCGCAGGCGTGTCGGCAAATCCCGGAAAGCGGAAGAATGGCATTCTCGGCACCATCTCGGCCTTGCCATAGGCGATTTCATCGTCTGCGGCGAAGCCCTGCTCGATATCGCGCCGCGCCGCGGCATCGCTCAGGAGCCGCAGGATCGGATGCGAATAGGTATGGTTGCCGATCGAATGACCTTCGCTGAGTTCGCGGCGCACGATGGCGGGGTAGGCCACGGCATCGCGACCGATCAAAAAGAACGTCGCCTTCACGCATTGCTGCGCAAGCGCCGCGAGCACGGCAGGGGTGGTTTTCGGCGACGGTCCGTCATCGAAGGTCAGCACCACTTCATGGTCGGCGAGATCGAGGCTCTGCGGATAAGATTTGAGGCCGACCGCAAAGCCGCCCTTGGTCGAAAGGGCGAGCGTGCGAGCGACGCCGAGCTTATCGGCGGTACAAGCGGCGCGGGCCTCGGCCGAAACGCCGGCAACGAGAAACAGCGCAGCAACGGCGAGCGCGATCGGCCGCATGGATCTGGCCGCGTCACCGCTCGCCATTGCGGAATGCAAAGCAACAAAGCGTCACGAAGGATTCTCTAAGCTGAAGGTCTCGGAGGTCTCGTCATAGGCAAAGAGCTCGCCGTAACGGCCCCAATCGATGACGCTTTTCAACGTCTGCTCGGCATAATCTTCCGACATCGAGTCTTCGAGTTCTTCGAGGAAACGGGCGCTGCGCGCCGAATGGCTGGGCCGCTCGTCAAGAATCATCCGGATGCGCGCTGCGAGCGGCACATGGGCGCGCAGGTGCTCTCCGAAAAGCCGCTTGCGCGCGTCGACGTCGGCTTCCGCGAACCGCAATCCGGCGGGGGTTAGCTTGATGTCGCCTTCCTCGATCTCGGCGAAGCGCAGAAGCTGCAGGGTTTCCGCCACCGGAAAGAGATCGTCGATCGCCATCTGGTAGGGCTCGGCGAGCGCCGGCAGATCGGCGCGTCCCTTGTAGGGCGGCCCTGCGACCGTCTCCATGAGACCGGCGAGCAGGTTGGTCGAAACTTCGGGGAGCGCCATGCCAAGTCCGAAACCCGGGAACATTCCGTCGCGGCCGGGCTGCGCCGGCTCTGTCCGGCGCGTCATCAAGGCGTAAATTCGATCCACGAGCTGGCGGAATTCGGGAGCCAGCCGATTGCGCGGATGCGGAAGGTTGACTTGTATTTCCGCCGAAATGCGGCCGGGATTGGAGGCGAGAACAAGGATGCGGTTGCACATCAACACCGCTTCTTCGATGTTGTGGGTGACCATCAGGATGGACTTGATCGGCATCCGGCCCTCGACCCAGAGGTCGAGAAGATCGGTACGAAGCGTCTCGGCGGTGAGCACGTCGAGCGCCGAGAACGGTTCGTCCATCAAAAGAATCTCGGGATTGACGACGAGCGCCCTCGCGAAACCGACGCGCTGGCGCATGCCTCCCGACAGCTCTTTGGGAAACGCCGATTCGAAACCGTCGAGGCCGATGACGTCGATGGCCCGCAGAGCGCGCGCCCGCGCCTCGCGCTCGGGGACCCTTTTCGCCCGCAGCCCGAGTTCGACGTTGGCCAGCACCGAAAGCCAGGGAAACAGCGCCGCGCTCTGAAAAACCATGGCGATTTCTTCGAACGGGCCGCAGATAGGCTCGCCACGAAAGGTAACCTCGCCGTCGGTGGGCTTGGCGAGCCCGGAGATGATACGCAGCAGCGACGACTTGCCCGAACCGGATCGGCCGAGCATGCCGACGATCTCGCCGTCCTTCAGGCTCAGCGAGACATGATCGAGCACGAGCGCGCCGGTGTCGCCGGAGCCCGTAACGTAGCTCTGGCAGACGTCTTTGACTTCGAGCAGAGGTTTGAGCGTCGTATCGAGCATAAAGCCTCAATCCAGCCGCAGGCGGCGCTCTGCCAGGCGCGACAGCGGCCGCCATAGGATCCGGTTGAAGAGGATCACGAAGGCGGACATCACCGCAACACCCAACACGATTTTTGGATAATCGCCGGCGGCCGTCGCCGTTGCGATATAGGCGCCGATCCCGTGCGCTTTCACCGTATCGTTTCCCCATTTGACGTATTCGGCCACGATCGCGGCATTCCACGATCCGCCCGAAGCCGTCAAGGCGCCGGTCACGTAGTAGGGAAAGATCCCCGGCAGGATCACCTCCCGCCACCAATCAAGGCCGTGAATGCGAAAGCTTGCCGCGACTTCGCGCAGTTCGTGCGGAAAAGCGCTGGCCCCGCCGATCACGTTGAATAGGATATACCATTGGGTTCCGAAGATGATGAGGAAGCTCAGCCAGATATCGGGGTTGAGAGAAAACCGCAGGATCAACACCACGGCGATCGGAAAAAGGACATTGGCCGGGAAGGCAGCAAGAAATTGGGCCAGCGGCTGAATCTTTTCGGCAAGCCGCGTATTGAGCCCGATCATCACGCCGATCGGCACCCAGACGAGGGAAGCCAGCGTGATCAAAGCGATGACGCGCAGCATGGTCAAAAAGGTGAGCCATACCGTCAGCGCGAATTCGGAGAGGGTCAGATTGGCGCTCACGTAACGGTATACGAACCAAAGGGCAGCCGCGCCGCCGCCGGCGCCCATTCCCATCCAAAGGAAATCGAGGATCCGCTCTTTCCAGCGGTTTGCCTGCACCGAGAGTTCGGCGTGAAACGGCAATTCCAGACGCCACAGCGCCATTCTCTGGAAGAGCTGGGTTGGTGCGGCGATGAGCGCCCGCAGCAGATAGGTGCGGCGGAAGAGCTGGATGACCCATGATCTTTCCTCGTACTCGCCGGCCGACAATTCGACGCGAAAACGGCTGCCAAAGGTGACGAGGGGCCGGAACAAAAGTTGATCGTAGGCGATGATGACGAAAAGCATGGTGACGATCGCCGCGACGACAGCATCGATGCGTTTATGGTCGATCGCGAGAGCGAGATAGGACCCGATGCCGGGCAGGTTGACCGTTGTATTGCCGACTGAAATCGCTTCGGAGGCGACGACAAAGAACCAGCCGCCGGACATCGAGATCATCATGTTCCAGATGAGCCCGGGCATGGCATAGGGGGTCTCGAGCTGCCAGAACCGCTGCCAGGGCGAGAGTAGAAGGCTGTTGGCCACCTCGTTCAGCTCGTGCGGCACATTGCGCAGCGACTGATAGAAGGAAAAGGCCATGTTCCAGGCTTGGCTGGTGAAGATCGCGAAGATCGCCGCGCATTCGGCGCCGAACGTCGAGCCGGGAAAGAGTCCGAGGAAGAACGTCACGGTAAACGACAGGAAGCCGAGAATCGGCACCGACTGCAGGACGTCGAGAATGGGAATCAGAAAGCGCTCGGCGCGCCGGCTCTTGGCTGCCCAAGTCGCGTAGGTGAAGGTGAAGACCAACGAGCAGACGATCGCCGCAAACATCCGAAGCGTGGTGCGCAATGCGTAATAGGGCAGATTTGCGTAATCGAGCGTGACGCTCGACTGCGGCGCTTCGAGCGGCAGGACCATGCCGCGCGAACCATGGACGAGCGCGATGAAGCCGGCGAAGATCAGTGCCAGCGCAATCAGATCGAACTGGTTCGGCAGCGTCTTGCGGCCGACCGAGGCAAGGGCGACGATTCTTGAGGACATGCGGCACGTTGTTGGAAATCTGCCGCTCCTCTTGTCATTAAGTGGCGTGACATTCAAGTGACGCGGGAGATGGTGCGGGCAAGTTGCGGATCCCGGTCGTTTTCCTTCGCCGATCTCGAAATCCGCTCAAACAGTGCAATCGTCGCGCAGAAGCACTAACGCGCAAAGCAAGCCAAGCCGTCCTGCACCGATCGAACGGGGTGGACCGCGGATGGCGATTTCCTTATGGTGTCCGCTTGTCCCGTTCGCGGCAGGGCGCGAGGCGCCGGCATAGGTGGCGAGATGTCGAGCCCGGATGATTTGCGCAATGGGCCGGCAGGAGATCTGGTTTCGCCCGTTCCAGGAAACGCATATCGGCCCGAGGAAACGCCCGCCTATGCGGCGCTCGATCTCGGCACCAACAACTGCCGGCTTTTGGTCGCCCGGCCTGCGCATCATAGCACCGATGGTCCCGGTTTTCGGATCATCGACTCCTTTTCGCGGATTGTCCGTCTCGGCGAGGGAGTCTCGCAGACCGGCCAGCTCGGCGAGGCGGCTATTGCGCGCACGCTCGAGGCTCTGCAGATCTGTCGCGACAAGATGAAGGCGCGCGGCGCGACGCGGGCGCGGTGCATCGCGACCGAAGCCTGCCGGATGGCCGAGAACGGCGCCGAGTTCGTCGCAAGAGTGAAAGCCAAAACGGGGCTCGACCTGGAGATCGTCGATCGCGAGACCGAAGCGCGGCTCGCCGCGGCCGGTTGCACTTCGCTCGCCGATCCGGCGGCGCAATCGGTATTGCTGTTCGACATCGGCGGCGGCTCCTCCGAGGTGATCTGGCTCGATCGCGCCGCCGGCGCCCCGGGCAAACAAATTCGCTTTTGGGTTTCGCTGCAACTCGGCGTCGTCACGCTGGCCGAGAGGTTTGGCGGCATCGATGTCGATGACGCACTCTTCGAATCGATGGTCGATTGCGTCACGTTCGAACTTGGCGACTTCATCCGCAGCGTGGCGGGTTTCCACCGCTGCGCTAATTTTCATCTGCTTGGCACGTCCGGAACGGTGACGACGGTCGGCGGCGTTTTTCTCAATTTGTCGCGCTATGACCGGCGCCGGGTCGACGGGCTGTGGATGCGGGATTACGAGATCGATGCGACGGTCGGCCGATTGCGCGGCATGTCCTATCTCGAGCGCGTGGAGAACGGCTGTATCGGTCCGGAACGCGCCGATCTGGTACTTGCCGGCTGCGCGATTCTCGAAGCGATCCGGCGCGCTTTTCCGGCAGAGCGCGTGCGCATCGCCGATCGCGGACTGCGCGAAGGCATTCTGATGCAATTGATCGCCGCCGACCGGATCGGCGCGCGATGAACGAGCGCGGGCATTCGCTGAAGACGCGCGTCAAGACGGCGCGCAAGCGTTCCGCCGCCTCGACGGCTTGGCTCGAGCGCCAGCTCAACGATCCGTATGTGGCGCGCGCCAAGCGCGAAGGCTATCGTTCGCGCGCCGCCTACAAGCTCCTCGAGATCGACGCGCGCTATCACATCCTGAAACGCGGCCAAAAAGTTGCCGATCTCGGCGCGGCGCCTGGCGGCTGGTCGCAGGTCGCCGCGGCGAAGGTCGGCTCAAATGAGAGCAACGGAAAGGTCTTGGGCATCGATCTGCTTCCGGTCGCGCCGCTGCCGGGCGCCGAATTCCGGGTTCTGGATTTTCTCGATCCGCAGGCGCCGCAAATCTTGAAAGAGTGGCTCGGCGCCCCGGCCGACGTGGTCCTCTCCGACATGGCGGCGAACGCGACCGGGCACCGCAAGACCGATCATCTGCGCATCATGGGGCTCGTCGAACGCGCCGCGGAATTCGCCTGCGAGGTTCTGGCGGAAGGCGGAACATTTCTCGCCAAGGTGTTGCAAGGCGGGACGGAGACCGCACTTCTCGCCGAGCTCAAACGCCAATTCGCCGAGGTCCGGCATGTGAAGCCGAAGGCGAGCCGGGCGGAATCCTCCGAGCTTTATGTGCTGGCGACGGGATTTCGCGGGCGCCGCTAGCCGAACGTTACGCCGCATCCATCACGCAGCGATAAACAACCCGGGGCCTTGGGACCTACGTGCAGCCGTGTATGCGGCGTGGAGGGATGTTAGCTGCCAACTGGAGGCGCCGCCTTATGCCGCGGCGGGCCGGCGAGGTCGGCGCCGGCATCGCTCGGCAGCGTGCGAAACAGCAGGACCGAACTCGCCGAGGCGATCGCAACGAGGAAGAAGGCCCGCTGGAAATCGACGACCGCCAGATGTGCCGTAGCTCGCATCGCCTGCGAAAGTTCGATGCCAAAGGCGCCGACGGCAATGCCGATGCTGAGCGACAATTGCTGCGCGACGGCCGCAAAGCTTGTCGCCCGGCTCATCGCTACCGAGTTCGAGCTCGGCATAGGTGATCGCGTTGATCGCGGTGAATTCGAGCGAGCGAAAGAATCCGCCGAAGAGCAAGGCGCTCATCATCAGGACAACCGGCGTCGTTTGCGTAAAAAGGCCGTAGCCCGCCAGAAACGCGCAACTGAGGAGCGCGTCGAAAATCAGAACCCGCCGGAAGCCGAAGAACCGTAGTATAGGAACGGCCGTGACTTTCATCAGCATGGCGCCGGCCGCCGCAATGAATGTCACCGATCCAGATTGAAATGGATTCATCCCGAAACCAACCTGCAACATCAACGGAAGCAGGAAGGGCAGGGCGCCGATCCCGATGCGAAACAGCGTGCCGCCCACGATGCTGACGCGAAACGTGGGAATGGCGAGAAGACGCAAATCGAGGATCGGAAATTTGGTCCTGCGGGCGTGAAGCCAATAGGCGACGAGCAGAATGGCGCCGACGATCAGCAAAGCCGCGACGATTCCCTTTCCCACGACGCCGCGCCCAGCGACGGTGAGACCGAAGATCAGCGATGCGAGCCCGCCGCCCGAGAGAATGAATCCCTTGACGTCGAGAGGCCAGGGCTCCTCGCCGCGGACATTCTTGATATGAAGGCTGACCAGGATGATGCCAATGACGCCGATCGGCACGTTCACGAAGAAGATCCAACGCCAATGAAAATAAGTAGTGATGAAGCCGCCGATCAGCGGTCCGCAAAGCGGCCCTAATAGCGCGGGGATCATGATGTAGGAGAGCGCGCCGACGACCTCGGAACGGGCGACCGAACGCAGCAACACCAGCCGGCCGACGGGCACCATCATCGCGCCGCCGAACCCCTGGATCATGCGTGCCGCCACGAACTCCCAGAGCGTGCTGGAGAGCCCGCAAAGGATCGAGCCGAACGTAAAGACGAGGATCGCGCCGCGGAAAATCGTGCGCGCTCCGAATTTATCCGCAGCCCAGCCGCTCGCCGGGATAAAGATGGCGAGCGACAGGAGATAAGACGTGAGCGCCAATTTCAGCGAGATCGGATCTTCGTGCAGATCGATGGCGATCGCCGGCAGCGAGGTCGCGATTACCGTCCCGTCGAGGGTTTCCATGAATATGGCGCAAGCGACGATGAGCGCCGTGACGACATAGCGCGGCAAGCGAGATCCTGAGGTTCGAAGGGGCAAAGAATACTCTAGGGCGCGGGAGCATCCATGGATAGGGCCTGCGGCTCAGCAGCCTCAGTTCACCGCTCCACACGAGGGTCGCAGGGGCGGCGATCCGCGCTTTGCGCTGGCGCGCAGCCGTGCTATGAGCCGCTGCCAACTTTCATTTCGCCGCGGTCGGCCTCCCAACTCGCGGCAGTCTTTTAAGATCCGCGGCGGCGGCCGCGCAGCACGGAGTTGGCCATGGCAGACATCGCAAAACCGGCATTCCGCGAAGCCCTCACGTTCGACGACGTGCTGCTTCTGCCGGGCCATTCCGAAATCCTGCCGAACGGCGTCGATCTGAAGACGCGCCTCACCGCGGACATTGGCCTCAATCTGCCGATCATCTCGGCCGCGATGGACACTGTGACCGAAGCGCGGCTGGCGATCGCGCTGGCCCAGGCGGGCGGGATCGGCGTCATCCACCGCAACATGGAGCCGGAAGAACAGGCCGAGGAAGTGCGCAAGGTGAAGCGCTACGAAAGCGGGATGGTGGTCAATCCGATCATCGTCTTCCCGGACGAGACGCTCTCCGACGCGCTGGCGCTGATGCGCAAACACGGCATCTCCGGCATTCCCGTGGTCGAGCGCGGTCCGCAAGGCAAGCCGGCGCGGCTCTGTGGCATTCTTACCAACCGCGACGTGCGCTTCGCCGACAATCCGCTCCAGCCCGTCTCCGAGCTCATGACCAAAAAGGTCATCACCGTGCGCGAGGGCGTAACGCAGGAGGGGGCGCGCCGGCTGCTGCATCAGAACCGACTCGAAAAGCTGGTCGTCGTCGATGATGAGGGGCGCTGCGTCGGGCTCCTCACCGTCAAGGATATGGACAAAGCAACGCAGTATCCCGACGCCAGCAAGGATGCCGAAGGCCGCCTCAGGGTCGCCGCCGCCTCGACGGTCGGCGACAAGGGCTATGAGCGGGCGCTGGCGCTCGCCGATGCCGGCGTCGATGCGATCGTGGTCGATACCGCGCACGGACATGCCCAATCGGTCCTCGACCAGGTGGCGCGCATCAAGCGGGTTTCGAACAAAGTTGCGGTGATCGCCGGCAATGTCGCCACCGCCGACGGCACCAAGGCGCTGATCGATGCCGGCGCCGACGCGGTGAAGGTGGGCATCGGCCCCGGCTCGATCTGCACGACGCGGATCGTCGCCGGCGTCGGCATGCCGCAACTGACCGCGATTCTCGATGCGGTCGAGGTTGCGCGCCGGGCCGACATCCCCGTGATCGCCGACGGCGGCATCAAATATTCCGGCGATCTCGCCAAGGCGATCGCGGCCGGCGCCGAATGCGCGATGATCGGCTCGCTGCTCGCCGGCACCGATGAAAGCCCGGGCGAGGTCTATCTGTTTCAGGGCCGCTCGTTCAAATCCTATCGCGGCATGGGTTCGGTCGGGGCGATGGCGCGCGGCTCCGCCGACCGCTACTTCCAGCAGGACATCAAGGACACGCTCAAACTCGTGCCGGAGGGAATCGAAGGCCAGGTGCCGTATCGCGGCCCCGCCTCTGCGGTGCTGCATCAGTTAAGCGGCGGCCTGCGCGCTGCCATGGGCTACGTCGGCGCGCCGACGATCGCCGAATTTCAAAGCCGGGCGAGATTCGTGAAGGTTTCGGCGGCGGGACTGCGCGAGGGGCACGTGCACGACGTGTCGATCACTCGCGAGAGCCCGAACTATCCAAGCAGGACGTGAGAGCGTCGCAGCAGGAATGTCCATCTGTCGCAAAGGCGTGGTTCCATGACCCCCGCCGCCCGTGTCGCCGCGGCCATCGAGATCTTCGCCGACATTGAGACGCGGCATCGCCCCGCCGCCGATGCGTTGAAGGATTGGGGGCTTTCACATCGCTTTGCGGGATCGAAGGACCGCGCCGCGCTGGCCTCGCTCGTCTATGACGCGCTGCGTTGCCGGGCCTCCGCCGCTTGGATCATGGGCAAGGAAACGCCGCGCGCGATTATGCTTGGCAGTTTGCGGCAGATGGGCGGGTTCGGCGCCGATGCGATCGCTGCGCTGTTCACCGGCGAAGGCTTCGCGCCGCCGCCACTGAGCGAAGAAGAGCGCGCGCGGCTCGAAACCCGGACGCTCGACGGCGCCCCGGTGTGGGTGCGCGGCGACTTTCCAGAATGGCTCACGGCGTCGCTCGCCGCCGTATTTGGCGAAGCGGCGGCGGACGAGGGCAGGGCGCTCGCCATCCGGGCACCGCTCGACCTGCGCGTCAACACGCTAAAGGCCACGCGCGAGAAAGCCGCGGCGGCGCTCAACCATCTCAACGCCGCGCCGACTCCCCTCTCGCCGATCGGACTCCGCTTGCCGTTCCTCGAAGACGGCCGAGGCCGCTCGCTTGCCGGCGAGCCTGCCTACGTCAAAGGGCTGGTCGAGATCCAGGACGAGGGCTCGCAGCTCGCCGCCCTGCTTTCCGGCGCGCGGCCGGGCGAACAGGTGCTCGATCTTTGCGCCGGCGGCGGCGGCAAGACGCTAGCCCTCGCCGCGATGATGGAGAATCGAGGCCAGATCTATGCGACCGACCGCGAGGCGCGGCGTCTTGGCGGCATCCATCCGAGGCTGGAGAAAGCAGCTACGCGCAATATCCAGGTTCGCACGCCGCGGCGCGGCGCCGACGTGCTCGCCGATCTCGAAGGGCGCTGCGACCTCGTGCTGATCGACGCGCCGTGCACGGGCACGGGAACCTGGCGGCGCAATCCCGACGCAAAATGGCGCATGCGCCCCGGCGCGCTTGAACAAAGGATGAAGGAGCAGGAGGAGATTCTCGAAACGGCGCAACGCTTCCTCAACGTCGATGGCCGGATCCTCTACGTTACCTGCTCGCTGCTCCGCGAGGAGAACGAGGACCGAATCGCCGCCTTTCTGCAACATCACGCCGATTTCACCGCAATCGGCCCGGCCGGACTCGCCCGAGCAGGGGGGCTGCCGGAACTCGCCGGCTTCGCTTCGCGGCTGGGGCCGGCTCTCCGCCTATCGCCATTGGCGAGCGGTACCGACGGATTCTTCATTGCCGGGCTTAAGCGAGGGACTTAGCAACCCCTCATCCGCCCCGTTTCGCTGGGCACCTTCTTCCGCCGCAAGAGGGAACGCACGAGCTTCAGCAGGCGCTGCTGGAGCGCCTCCGGCCAAGGCGCGGCGGCCTTGCGGGGCTCGGGCTCCGTACCTTCCGAGAACAGCGTCGCGATGCTGGCGGGCCGGACCAGGACCTTCCTGAGGGTAAGCTCTTGGCGCATGGGTTCGAGCCTAAGCGCTAAGCCTTGCCCGCCGTTCAATCCGGTCGCTCGAATGTTTCCGACCGGCTTTAAGGAAAATTTTGCAGTGGGCCGTCGCGCCGCCGGAGCCCGGGGTGGGCTGGCGCCGGTTGCGCTCGGCGGGGCGATCCCCTAAGCGAGCTTTTTGGCGGAATGGCCCATGGACGAGCTCCACCACGAAATCGCCGAGCGCCACGACAAAGTGCTGATCGTCGATTTCGGCTCGCAGGTAACGCAACTGATCGCCCGGCGAGTGCGCGAAACGGGCGTCTATTGCGAGATCGCGCCGTTTGCGCGCGCCGCCGAGGCTTTCGCCGCGCTCAAGCCCAAGGCGGTGATCCTTTCCGGCGGCCCGTGCTCGGTGCTCGACGCAGGCTCGCCGCGCGCCCCGCAAACGATCTTCGATTCGGGCGTGCCGATCCTCGGCATCTGCTACGGCGAACAGGTGATCGCCGCGCAGCTTGGCGGCAAAGTCGCGGCCGGCGACAACCGCGAA
The DNA here is from genome assembly GCA_963697785.1 of uncultured Alphaproteobacteria bacterium. Taxonomy (GTDB): domain Bacteria; phylum Pseudomonadota; class Alphaproteobacteria; order Rhizobiales; family Beijerinckiaceae; genus Methylovirgula. Next base: position 1,058,706 of record OY969098.1, read on the forward strand.
TTCGGCCGCGCCGAAGTCGAGATCGTAAACGACAGCCCGTTCTTCGCAGGCGTCTGGCAGAAAGGCGCACGCTATCCTGTTTGGATGAGCCACGGCGACGCGGTGACCGAACTGCCGCAAGGCTTCCAAAGGCTCGCCACCTCCGAACACGCACCGATCTCGGTGATCGCCGACGAGACGCTGCGCATCTATGCCACGCAGTTCCATCTCGAAGTCGTGCATACGCCGGACGGCGCTAAGCTGCTTGCCAATTTCGTGCACAAGGTCGCGGGGCTGAAGAGCGACTGGACCATGCGCGCTTTTCGCGCCGAGGCGGTCGCTTCGATCCGCGCCGAAGTGGGGAAGGGCCGTGTGCTTTGCGGGCTTTCCGGCGGCGTCGATTCGGCGGTCGCCGCGCTGTTGATCCACGAAGCGATCGGCGAAAACCTCACCTGCGTTTTCGTCGATCACGGAATGCTGCGCCAGGGCGAGGCGGAAGAGGTCGTGCGGCTCTTTCGCGGTCACTACAACATTCCGCTTGTGCATGTCGACGCCGGCGAACTTTTCCTCAAAGCACTCGCAGGCGTCGAAGAGCCGGAGCAAAAGCGCAAGATCATCGGCAAGCTGTTCGTGGACGTGTTCGACGCCGAGGCGAAGAAGATCGCAGCCGACGGGCGCGGCGCGCCTGCCTTTCTCGCGCAGGGCACGCTCTACCCCGACGTGATCGAAAGCGTCTCGTTTCACGGCGGCCCGTCCGTCACCATCAAGTCGCATCATAATGTCGGCGGCCTGCCGGCGCGCATGAACCTAAAGCTGATCGAGCCGTTGCGCGAACTCTTCAAGGACGAGGTGCGCAAGCTCGGGCGCGAATTGGGAATGCCGGAAGCTTTCGTCGGCCGCCATCCGTTTCCAGGGCCGGGGCTGGCGATCCGCTGCCCGGGCGAAGTCACTGCCGAGAAGCTGGCGATTCTCCGCAAGGCGGATGCGATCTATCTCGACGAGATCCGCAAGACGGGCCTTTACGATAAGATCTGGCAGGCGTTTGCCGTGCTACTGCCGGTGCGCAGCGTGGGCGTGATGGGCGACGGGCGCACCTACGATTTTGTCTGCGCGCTGCGCGCCGTGACGTCCACCGACGGCATGACAGCGGATTTCTATCCCTTCGACATGAGTTTCTTGGGCCGCGCCGCGACGCGCATCATCAATGAGGTGCGCGGCATCAACCGCGTGGTCTATGATGTGACGAGCAAGCCGCCGGGGACGATCGAGTGGGAGTGAGAAAGCGCTGCCGAGCAGAATGTGATCGGGCAGTGTGTTAAAGACGATGTTGCTCCAGCGATAGTAGTCAATAGTCCTCAGGCTTCTCTCGACCCTCGGTTGGGCCGGCGGACGGCTCTGACTTTGCCGCTCCTTCCACCTCCGCAAAAGAACTGATCGCTGCCATTGGATTCAAGCCCCGATACGGCGATGCCGCGCGGCATCTCGATCCGCTCCAGAACCTCTCCCGTTTGCTGATCGATGCGCCTCAAATCACTCTCGTCACCTTCCCAGGTACCGTGCCACATCTCGCCATCGACCCAAGTGACGCCGGTGACGAAGCGGTTGGATTCGATGGTGCGAAGGATCGCTCCGGTCTCAATGGTGGAAAAGAGCTGTGAGCCGCGCCGAGCAGCGCATAATAGGCTCGCCGACGGTATCGGCCGCGCCGATCGCCGCACGCCGATGCGGGCACGGCAGCGGATATATGGAGTTCGGCCCTAGGTGCCGATGAAGGAGCGTGGCAATGGACATCGAAAGAAGCGGCGCACGGCCTTCCGGCCAAGGTCCGGCGGACTATTTCACCGGGACGGTGCGCATCGACCCGCTGTTCCAGGCGCCCGCGCCGGCGCGCGTGCGTGGCGCGAGGGTCACGTTCGAGCCGGGTGCCCGCACCGCTTGGCATACGCATCCGTTGGGGCAGACCCTGATCGTTACGTCGGGTCTCGGCTGGGCGCAGCGCGAGGGCGCCCCGATCGAAGAAATCCGACCCGGCGATGTCGTCTGGTTTCCGCCGGGCGAGAAACACTGGCACGGCGCGACGCGGGCCACGGCGATGACGCACATCGCCATTCAGGAAGCGCTCAACGGTAAAACCGTCGACTGGATGGAAAAGGTCAGTGACGAGCAATACCGCAAATGAGTTCTGGGCGGCTCACGGGGTCGACAATCGCAGCGCCGCGATGCACGTCGTCAACGACGTGCGCATCAGGACGCATGTGCGCGCCCGCCGGAATATAGTTTCGCATCAATCAGGCGGGGAAATGATCGCCGAACATCGGTAGCCCGCTTTTCGACTCCGCTCGCGTTACCTCGTCTTGCAGCACGTCCCAATGCTCGGCGAGACGTCCGTGTTCGATCCTGACCACGTCGGCCGCTATCCAAGCGGCGGGGCCTCCGCTGCCTGAGAAACGTCCGTGGACGATGACGTAATCGCCCTCCGCCAGGATCAAGCCGTGCTCGTAGTGCAAGCTCGCCGGAAGACTGCGCACGAGGTTGAACAGCCCATCGCGGCCGGGTTCGATATGGGCGCTATGCTGGATATAGCGATCCGACCAGAAGCGTGCCGCCGCATCATAGTCACGCTTGTTGAACAGCGTGTCGAACGCGTCCAGCACGAGGGTCTTATTTTGCTCCGGCGTGGTTTTTCCCATGGTCTTCTCCTGCAATGGCAAGCGTTGCGGCGCGAGCCCCCGATGTCGATCGGCGCGCCGAGTTGCGGGCGCCCGGACCAGGATCACAGCTTCGATCCGCCGTCCGCCCGAATCGTGTCGCCGGTGACCCAGCGCGCCGCGTCGGAGGCGAGAAAGGCGATGACGCAGGCGATGTCGTCGGGCTTGGCGATGCGCTTCAGAGATTGAATGCCGAGCGCGAAATTCCTGCCTGCCTCCGTCTTGGCGAAGTGTGACATGTCGGTGTCGACGATGCCTGGGGCGACCGCGTTGACACGAATACCGCGCTCCCCGAGTACCAGCGCGAAATATTTCACGAGCGTGTCGACGGCGCCTTTGGTCGCGGCATACGCAGGCAGTGTACCGACCGCCGAGTGTGCCGCGACCGATGAGAGCAGGATGACGCTGCCGCCGTTGCCGAGGATCGGCAGGAGTTGTTGCACGAGAAAGAAGGGCGCGCGGACATTGACGGCGAAAAGCTTGTCAAAATCTTCGACCGTCGTGTCCTCGAGGGTCGCGGATTTCGAAATCCCGGCGTTGGCTACGAGAATATCGAGACGGTCGCCGACGATGGCGCGGACTTGTTTTGCGAGCTTGTGCGGGCCGTCCGCCGCCGCGAGATCGGTCGCCACAGTGTCGGCGCGGCCGCCGGCGGCGCGAATCTCCTTCGCGACGGTTTCCGCCTCGCTCGCCCCGCGGCCATAATGGACGAGCACTTGTGCGCCGGCCTTGGCGAGCGCCAGAGCGCTGGCGCGACCGATGCCGCGAGAGGCGCCGGTGACAAGGGCGGTCTTGCCGGAGAGATTGCTCATGGTTCCATGTCCTTTGCGCGCGTTATGCGCCGCGCTCTTCGATCGCATCGATGCGATCGGGATAGAAGGCGAGATGATGGGAGATGATCGCGACGGTCGCGTGGGGCTCTTCGTAGCTCCAGACGGCATTGACGGCGCGTGCGTCGCGAACGGCAATCGTGAAATAGCTGCAATCGCCCTTGTAGGGGCAATAGGTCGAGTGCTCCGTCCGTTGCAGGAGCCGCATGTTCACGTCCTCGCGCGGAATGTAGAATACGGGCGGATAGCCCGCCTCCTTCAGCGTCAAGGCCGCGCGCGTCTCGGCGATGACCTGTCCGGCGAACGTGACCACGACCTGGTTCGGGTTGCGCGCGATCGAGATCGGATGATCGGGGCCGGGGATTTTGATCGGCTTTGCGGCTGCGGTCATGTCGTCACCTTTGGGATCGTGGTTGCTGCGTCGTCCTGCAAGACGTGGGCGTCGGTACCGGGCGGGCTCAAGGATCAGCCGGCGATCATGCCGCCATCGACGGACAGACTCTGGCCGGTCATGTAGGACGCTGCCGGCGAGCCGAGGAAGATGATCGCCCCGGCGATTTCCTCGACCCTGCCGATGCGCTTCATCGGCACGCTCGCCGTCATGGCCGCCATGCCCTCGGCGTTGCGGGTAAAGCGGTCGAGCATACCGGTCTCGATGGGGCCGGGCGCGACGGTATTGACGCGGACGCCGGACGTAGCCGTTTCAAGCGCGGCGGATTTGGTCATGCCTTCGACGGCGTGCTTGCTGCCGACATATACCGCAGCACCCGCCGCGCCGATATTGCCATAGGCCGAGGAGACATTGACGATGCTGCCGCTGCCCTTGGGCAGCATGACACGCAATTCATGCTTCATGCTCAAGAGCGTGCCAAGCACGTTGGTGTCGAAGGTGGCGGCATAGCTCTCGGCGGTCTGTTCGGTGACGGGACCGGGGCGGCCTTCCGTGCCGGCATTGTTGACCGCTACATCGAGCCGGCCGAAGCGGGCGACGGTTTCATCGACGAGGCGGGCGACGTCGGCGTCGTCGCGGACATCGGCCTTGATGAAGGCCGCTTCGGCGCCGAGTTCCGCGCAGCTCCGCCTCGAGTGCCTCGCCCTCTTTGTCGCGGCGACCGGAGACGACGATTTTCGCGCCTTGCTTGGCGTAGGCGATAGCGGTGGCGCGCCCGATGCCGGTCAGACCGCCTGTGATCAAAACGACGGGAGTGCTCATGTTGTGCATCCTCACGTTTGCGCCTGGCCTGCCAGCCGGGCATGATGCTCCGGAAGCGAACGACGATCTGGGAATGCCCCGTTCTCGTGTTTCGCTCCTGCCTAAGAGGCTAGGTAGGCTGTGCTGGCGCTCTGGAGAAAGACTTTGTAAGTTGGCCCCACCATGCCTCTCAGGTATGGTGAACGTTTATGGAGCTTCGGCATCTTCGCTATTTCGTGGCGGTCGCGGAGGAGGGCAGTCTCACGCTTGCCGCCGAACGGCGGCTGCGCACGGCACAGCCGTCTTTGAGCCGCCAGATTCGCGACCTCGAATATCAGGTCGGCGCACAACTTCTGACGCGCAGCATACGCGGCACCGAGCTGACGGCGGCGGGACGGGCCTTCCTCGAACATGCGAAACGCGCTCTCGCCGAGGCGGAGGCGGGCGTCGAAGCAGCCCAGCGCGCGGCCCGGCCCGCCAAGCCCTCGTTCGCGCTGGGTTTTCTCACTGGACAGGAGCTGGATTGGCTGCCGGAAGTCATGAACAGCTTGAAGGACGAACTCCCTAACATCGACGTCACCCTATCGAGCGATTACTCGCCCCGGCTTGCCGAGGCTTTGATGCGCGGGGGGCTCGATTTGGCCTTCATGCGCGCAGAAGCGGATAGGCCCGAGCTCAGTTACCAACTTGTTGCCACGGAACCCCTTGTCGTCGTCATGCCGAGCGACCATCGCCTCGCGTCGCGCGAGACCATCGCGCTCGACGACATCGCGCAGGAGACGTTCCTCGGCATGTCGGACACGGCGCCGACGTTGCAGGTGGTGATCGACGATTATCTGAAACGCTCAGGGATCGATCTGCGGCCTGCCCATAAGATCGATAATCTCGGAATGGCGATGTCGCTCGTCGCGTCGACGCGCGGCGTAACGCTGCTCCCCAGCTATGCGAAGAACTTTCTTCCCTGGTCGGTGATCAGCCGTCCCCTCGCTGGGGAAGCGCCGAGCATCGATCTTGTGATCGGCTATAAGAGAACCAACAGCTCTCCGACGTTGAAACTGTTCCTTTCCAGGTTCGACGGGCTGATCTCACGCCACCGGGCGAGCGGCGCGGGCGAGACGCATTCTGCCAAGGGGCGGTCAGGCCAGGCTGGTCCAGGCGCCCTTCGTCAGTATTGCCCCGAAGAATGGCGGTTCTGCCAATCCACATCGTGGATTGTTTCTCCCGGCTTTCCCATATCTGAAGCGCTGGGCCTCCAATTCACCGAAAGGAATTGCAACCATGCCTACGATCACCACCAAGGACGGCACGGAGATTTTCTACAAGGATTGGGGCGCCGGGCAGCCCATCGTGTTCAGCCACGGCTGGCCGCTGTCGGCGGACGATTGGGACGCTCAGATGCTGTTCTTCCCGAACCACGGCTACCGCGTCATCGCCCATGACCGGCGCGGCCATGGCCGCTCGACCCAGACGAGCGGCGGCCACGACATGGACCATTATGCCGACGATCTGGCGGCTGTGGTCGAACATCTCGACCTGAAGAACGCGATCCATATCGGCCATTCGACCGGCGGCGGCGAAGTAGTTCGCTATCTGGCGCGGCACGGCGATAAGGGGGCGGTGAAAGCGGCAATCATCAGCGCGGTTCCGCCATTGATGGTGAAGACGCCGGGCAATCCCGGCGGCCTGCCCAAGGAGGTGTTCGACGGATTTCAGGCGCAGTTGGCCGCCAACCGGGCGCAGTTCTATTACGAGGTGGCCGCCGGGCCGTTCTACAACTTCAACCGGCCGGGAGCGAAACCCTCGCAGGCCGTGATCTGGAACTGGTGGCGGCAAGGAATGATGGGTGGCGCCAAGGCGCATTATGACGGCGTCGTCGCCTTCTCGCAGACCGATTTCACCGAAGACCTGAAAAAGATCAACCTGCCGGTGCTGGTGATGCACAGCGAGGACGATCAGATCGTGCCGTATGCCGACGCCGGGCCTTTGTCGGCCAAGCTGCTGAAGAACGGCACGCTGAAAACGTATAAAGGCTTTCCGCACGGCATGCCGACGACCGAAGCCGAGACGGTCAACGCGGACCTGCTGGCCTTTTGGGGTGGCGGGTTGGCTGCGGCGCGCGGCGCTGTTGCGGATTTCGCCGCACGCGACGCATCGACGAAGTGCGTCCCATCAACCGCGTGGTCTATGATGCGACGCCCCTGGCACGATCGATAGGTGTAAGCCGGGCGGCGACCGGAACGCGCACATGACCGACGCAATGAGCCAGCAACGCTCCTGCGGAGCCTGCTCTTTATGCTGCAAGCTGCTGCCCATTGCCGCGCTCAATAAGCCGCACGATCGATGGTGCATCCATTGCCGGCCCGGCGACGGCGGCTGCACGATTTACGAAAACCGCCCGCAAACCTGCCGGGATTTCGCTTGCTCCTGGCTCGCTGAGCCCACCGTGGGCGAGCATTGGTATCCGCTGAAGTCCAAGATGGTCGTGCAGATCACCGGCGGCCACGACGCCAACTACGATGTCTTCATCGATGTCCATGTCGACCGCGGCGCGCCCGACGCATGGCGCACGGAGCCCTATTACTCGGAACTGCAGCGGATGAGCGCCGCCCGCCGAACGCTAGTGCGGGTGTTTTATGGCAGCCGCACCTGGATGATGCTTCCCGACCAGGAAGTCGAAATGAAGGGCGTGAGCGAGCGCGGCAAGTCCGGTTAGCTGGTGCCCTTCAGCGTGCGCCAAGCCTTTTCGGCGCGTGCCTCGTTCCTTTTCGGCGCTGCGAGGAAATAGACGAGCGACGCCTGGCTCCCAAAGCAGAAGACCTTGTGCGTGTCGGGATCGATCCAATTGACCGAGCAATCCGATGGGATGAGTTTGCCGGCGGCGACGCCGATCGGATCGTGGTCGTCGAAGGCGCCCGTTCCCTGCAAAGGGTGCGGCCGGCCGATATCCCACATGCCCCAACTGCGGCCGGGCCGCTCGTCGGCGATGCGCGGGTCATGCACGCCATCCCCCATCGCGGCCGCCGAGTTGGCGTTATCGTCCTGCGGCGTCGCAGAAGATGGAACGTCGTTCTGCGCCAAAGCGGCCACGCCAAGCCCGGCGCTCCATGCCGTAATCAATACAATCGCAACGATGCGGCTTTTCATTGTGCTCGACCTTGCTTGCTTCCTTGATTCTACGGACCTAAACTGCGGTAACGCTCGGTTTTATCTCAACTATATAACCCGCGCCCAGGCGCAATGACATTGAAACTCTCTCATCTTTTCCATGAGCGCGGCTCATGGATAACGCCGCGCCAACGCGGAGCGGTCGGCTGATGCTCTACGACATCGTCCTCCTGCGCACTTTCGCGGCCGTCTGCGACACCGGTAGTTTCACCAAGGCGGCGCGCGAGGTAAACCTCACCCAATCCGCCGTGAGCCTTCACGTCAAACGGCTCGAGGATCAGGTCGGCGCGCGCCTCATTCTGCGCAACGCGCGCGGCGTTGCGTTGACGGAGCAGGGCGAGGTTCTGTTGTCCTACGCGCGACGGATTCTTGCGCTGCGCGAGGAAGCCGAACATCGCCTGGTGCGCGGCGGCGGGGACGTGTTGCGCATCGGCGCGCCCGAATATTTGGATCTCCGCCCGCTATCCGCTTTGCTTGCGCAATTCTCCGCGCGCCATTCTTCGATCCGTTTGCAAATCGAACTCGGGATCGGGCCCGACATCGCGGCGCTTCTCGACATGGGCGAGCTCGATCTCGCGATCCTCAGCCGCGAACTTGGCGAAGGCGACGGCATCGCTCTATCGCGCGAGCGGCGCGTCTGGGCCGCCGGGCAGGCGATGCGGCTCGATCCCGATGCGCCGGCGCCGCTGGCTCTCTATCCGCCGCATTGCCGGTGGCGGCAGCTGGCGTTGGGGGAACTCGATCGGGCCGGGCGGACGTGGACGCTCGTCGCGCAGAGCGCCGGCACGGCCGGCATTCTCGCCGCGCTCGATGCAGGGTTGGCGATCACGGTCCTTCCGCAAACCGGCCTCCCGCCGACGCTCAAATCGCTCGGCGACGCCGAGGCTCTGCCGGCGCTGCCCGATTTCGAATTCGTGCTGCGCCGCGGCTGCAAGGAATCCGCGGCGGCGAATCATTTGGCGGAGATGGTTGTGGAGTTCTTCCATGGATCGACGGCGCGCGTGGTGCGGAGCGGAGGGAAGGATGAAGGGCGGGAGAATCTGATGGGGTGAGGGGGCTGGGGTATCAAGCGATTGCGCGCTTGGATACGATTAGGTCGAAAGGTTGCGGTCGTCTGTCCGGCAGCAGGATAACAAACCGGATCGTCCATCTGCTCCCTTGTGATCGGCGATTACGAAGCAAAGCCATTCAGTTAGCAAAGAATGAAACAGCGTCTTCCCCGCAAACAGAAAAAGATAGCATCGAGCCCGAGACCGGTTCGCGAACCTACGGCTGAAGAGCGAACAAAAGAACGCCAGCGGCGTCTAGAAATAGCCGAGGACTTGCGCGCGGACATGGAGACAGCAAGCCTCCGAGTGCGCGATCTGATCTTGGCACAGCCACCAACAGCATTGCTGGGCTACGTATGGGCACAATTTTATATGGCCGTATTGGCCGAACGGAAGCAGATGGACGAAGATGAGGACAGGCCGAACAAAGACATTATCCAGAAATTTCAATTCGCGCTCGAATACGTTCATGCGGTTTGGAGCAGTACCGCTGCCTTATTTGGTGTGCAGGCCTCTTTTGATGAATCAAAGGCCAAACGGCTCTTTGAGGCGCTCGATGAACTGAAGAATTCAACCATGAGCTATTGCATGGTGAGTTCAGCGGCAAATATTGAGCCGGAAGGATCGCATCAATCGGCCGATACCGAATTTCAAGCGAAGACGAGTTGGGTGCTCATCCGCGGTAACCGCTATCAAGTCCTCGAAAAAGAATTCTTTGATTTCATTCTTAAACCTCACAACGAAGCCCTACTGCGGGCATATAGCATGGATGCCGGCACCATTGCCGAGGGAATCCAGGCTATTGCGGACTCCGTGAGCATGGGATTCAGCGATGCTGTCGAGAAGATGTTCGCCGGAATGGAAAAAACACATGCTCACATGGGGGCAGGGAACGATGATCTAGCCGCAGCCATCGATAAAATGAAAGAAGAGGACCCTAATTTTGCTGCCGATATGTCTCAGGTCATGCAGGACATGTTCTATGGCGGCATCTGCAACGTATCGCGGCACGCCAAATTATCTGCGCCTCTGCTAGAGGACCTGTCCTATGTTCCCGGCGGTAATGTCGAGTTCTTTGCAGACGGCGAGTTCAAGGGTACGCCGATGCGAACACTGCCGGCTCTAATCAGGCCCGGCATCAAACTTGGCAATGATTATTACATTACCGATGGCCAATTCGTACGAGACGCAGCATATCGGGCGATCCAGCGCGGACTTATTGCCCGTCTTCCGGACTATCGTGAGGAGTGGAACAAGCGGCAGCAGACCGTGACGGAAGAGTCCTATCCAACGATTTTCACCAAACAGCTCTCTGGCGCGAAGAAATTTGCGGAGATCTATTTTAAAGATCCTAAGACGGGGGAGTGGGCTGAGACCGATCTGATCATGGCACTTGCCGACGTACTGCTCGTCGTTGAAGCCAAAGCCGGCGTTCAAGCGATGCATTCTCCCGCGACCAATTTTAAGAGCCATGAGCGTGTCGTTCGCAACCTCATCATCAAGGCCTATGAGCAGTGCAAACGGTTTGTCGGTTACCTTGCAAGCGCTCAAGAAGTGCCGATCTTCAACCTAATTGACGGCGAATATGTAGAGATAGGGAAACTTCGCCAGAGAGACTTCCGGCTAATTCTGCCAATTGGCTTGACTGTTGAGGCTTTCACGCCCTTTTCCGCTATGTGTAAAGAGTTAAGCGAAATTCAGCCCATTCTCGACAAGCATGCATTTGTTTCCATGTCAGTGGATGATTTGTTTGTGCTCAATCGTTTTCTTCCTTCCACTGGAGAACTGCTTCACTACCTCGAGGTTCGCCAGGCGGTCGGTGGCATCAAGCATGCAATGATCTTCGACGAAATTGAACATCTCGGAGCGTATATTCGGAACAACCGTTTTGATATGACCATTAAGGAACAGCTTGAAAAGGCAGACATGGTCACATGGGATTCCTTCGGTGATGTAGTCGACAGATATTTCGAAGAACGCTCATGGCAAACGGTTCCGCCTCCTCGCCAGGATTACCCGGAGGAGTTGGTGGGAATTTTTGTAGCATTAGATAAATATCGTCCTGCAGGATGGCTTGACGTTGATGCGTTTATCCGCAGTCTCGGCGGACAAGGAAGAAACGATCTCGCCAAATATATTGGCGAGCTTAGATCGACGCTTACTAGCTTCCCGACGCGCCGCTTTGTTTATGGAGTCAACGACCCGTTACAAGTTTGGCTTTGCCGTGCCGGCAGTGTGCCTTCACAAGCGAGCCTGCTGCGTCAGGGTCAAATCGCCTCGCTGCTTTCAATTGGGGCAACTGTTCGGGTGCTAGTTATTTCGTATAACTCGAAGCTCGACATTGTAGCTACTCAGTGTGCTAGGGCGGGCGCGCCGAGTATCCTTCAGCGGAATTACTCCGAACTACTTCGCGAAGCCGAAGAGCACCGCGGCCGGTTTATTTCGTTGAACGCCAAGGATAGAAAAAATGGGAAGCGCTAAGGTCCCGAAGAAAAGTTGATCTTTTTGGGCGTGCACGAATCATCTCCCTCCCTCTCCGCAACCCTCCTTAGACCCATGGGGAAGATCGGACGTGGCGAGGAAGTCTTGCGCGACCGATATCCGCGCCCTCCCTATAGGAAACATTCGCAGCCTTGGCCGGGCTTCGCCGGCAAGCTGGATCCGCGCCCGGATCAGGGCGCGGCGAGCGCGCGCGGCTCGGGCCGCCTCTTGGGCCGCAAAGCAGCAGCGGGCAGCCGTAGCGCGGGCAGGGCGGCCGCAAGCGTTGGCGCGACCGCGATAGATGGGTGTGGTACATGGGGCTCCGTAGTGGGATCGGGAGCCTTGTTTGTTGCACGCGCGGCCGAGCGGGATTCTCTTCTGCGCGATTCTCTTCGGCGCGTTGCTGTGCAACGGGCCGGCGAGCGCCGCGCAAAACGCGCCGCGGGCAGGCGGCAACGAGAGCGCCTTCCACGCTTTTCTCGAATCTTTATGGCCGCAGGCGCAAGCGCGCGGCGTCAGCCGCGCCACGTTCGACGCGGCCTTCGCGGGGCTGAGCGAAGATCTTTCAATTCCCGCCGCGATTGCCGCGCAGCCGGAATTCGAGCAGCCGATCTCCGCCTATTTCGCTGAGGCGGTCTCGCCGACACGTATTGCGAAGGGAAGAGCGCTGGCGCAAGGCTATCGCGGCGAGCTCGCGACGATCGAACGCCGCTATGGAGTGCCGCGCGCGATCCTGCTCGCCGCGTGGGGCATGGAGAGCGATTTCGGCCGCGACCGCGGCGACAAGGACGTGATCCGCTCGCTGGCGACGCTTGCTTTCCGCCGCACGCAGAACGATCGCTTCGTCGATGAGCTTTTGAGCGCACTCGTCATTCTCGACAAACACGCCATGCCGCGCGACAAGATGCGCGGCTCGTGGGCGGGCGCGATGGGCGATCCGCAATTTCTCCCCTCGGCCTTTCTCAAATATGCGGTGAGCTACAGCGGCGATCGTTTCCCCGACATCTGGAACAGACCCGAAGATACGCTTGCCTCGATCGGCAATTTTTTTCATGCCTCGGGGTGGAACCGCGCGTTGCCGTGGGGGCTTGAAGTGATCCTGCCGGCGTATTTCCGCTTTACGGCTCTGCACGCCGATTTTCGCGAGTTCGCCGCGGCAGGCATTCGGGCGGCTAACGGAGCGGCGCTGCCGGGCGGCGGCAAAGCCACTCTGTTTCTCCCGGCGGGAGCGGGCGGCCCGGCTTTCCTTTTGAGCGACAATTATTGGGTTTTGAAGACCTATAACAATTCCAATTCCTATGCGCTCTCGCTCGCCTGCCTCGGCGACCGGATCGTGGGGCGCGCCGGCCTGCACGCTGCTTGGCCGAAACATTCAAAACTCTGGAACCGCGCCGAAAAGATCGAGATCCAGAAGCTTTTGACGCGCCTTCATCTGTACCACGGCACGTTCGACGGAAAATTCGGCCAGGCCTCGCGCGACGCGATCCATGAATTTGAGATCGAGGCGCACGATGCGCCGGCCGACGGGTTCGCGCGCGCGGATTTGCTGGCGCTGCTGCGGGCGAGGGCAGGCGGCGGAAAGTGAGGGCTAGCGAAGATCACCCGCGCTTCGTTTGCCCGATGCGGCCACGCTGACCGGTATCCACCGCGCGTCCGTCAGCGCTTTGCCTGCGCATTCAACGTCCATTGGCATAAATGCGCATTGTTGCGCCGCGCCTCTAGATCGACGTGAAGGTGCAGCGCGTGAAAGGCATCCGATCCCGGGCCGAGCACGGTGGAGAAGCGCAGGCAGGCGGTCTTTTTCACGAGCGCCAGAAAAGCGCGGGCCGCATCCGTGCCGTCCGCTGCCGCGACCGCAAAGACTTCTCCGTGTTCGGTACGAAAGGCTTGGAGATCGAGCGCGTCGCCAAACGCGTGTTCGCTGAGCTTGCCGCCGGCAATGCGATTTCGGTCGCGGCATTCGTAGCCCCCAGTGCCTTCGATCCCGGCGAGCCGATCGCCTTTCGCGATGCCGGGCGCGAGATCCTCACGCACCCAATCGGCGACCACCGAGGCCAGCGAGGCGCGCACGACCGCCGCAGGCAACAGCACCACCTTCCCCCCGTCCGCCAGCAGGACGGCGTCGAGCCGCAGCGGCGCGGCAATCCCACAGCCGCCTCCATCATCGATAGGCGGAAGCGCTTCGCCGACGATACGATGGCTGGCGAGCACTTGCGCGCGCAGCATATTGTCGTCGGGGCGAACAAGGATCGGAGGCGGCGCCGGCGCCGGCGTCGGCGCGGGAGGCGTCAGATCGGGCGGACGTGGCGGCGGCAGGGGTACAGGCGCGGCAGCGGCAGGACAGCAAGCAATGGCAACGAGGCTCAGGATCGCGCATAGAAATGTGCGCGTCGCTGCCGCCGGCTCTCTGCAAATCGTGTCCACTCACGTCGTCAACGCGCCATGCGCCGTTAAGTTCGCGTTTCGCGAGCGTCGGCGCGCCGTTGATCATGCAAGCCATGATTGCGGCGCCCCAGCCATGGCGGCGTGTCGCCTCACACCAACGCGCCGCCGCCGTCGACCATAAGAACCTGTCCGGTGCCATACGTCTGGCGCATCAGGTAAAGATAGGCCTCGGCGATCTCCCGCGCGGTCGCCAAGCCGATCCCGGAGTTGCCGCCGAGCACCACGATCCGTTTTTCCCGAAGCGTCATGATCTGGTCTTATCTATTCGGGAGCGCTCCTTATCGAGCAGCGCGCGCTTGCGTTCGACGCCCCAGCGGTAGCCGGAAAGCGCGCCGTCGTTACGCACGACGCGATGGCACGGGATCGCCACGGCGATGTTGTTATGCGCACAGGCGTTTGCCACCGCCCGCGCCGCGGTCGGCGCGCCGATGCGCCGCGCGATCTGGGCGTAAGTTGCCGTTTCGCCCGCGGGAGTTCTCGCGCAGCGCCTGCCAGACGCGTTGCTGGAAGGCCGTGCCGCGAATATCGAGCGGCAGATCGAGGCCGAGTTGCGGCGCATCGACGAAGCCTACCACACGCGCCACAAGCGCCTCGAATTCCGCGTCCCCGCCGATCAGTTTGGCCTTGGGGAAACGGTCCTGGAGGTCGCGCGCCAGCGCGTCGGGATCGTCGCCGAGCAGGATCGCGCAAATTCCCTTCGTGCTGCAAGCGACGAGAATGGCACCGAGCGAACAGTCGCCGATTGCGAATTTAATCTCGGCGTCGAGGCCACCGTTGCGGAACGCGCGCGGCGTCATGCCGAGGACCTCGTTGGATTTCTCGTAAAAGCGGCCGGCCGAGTTAAATCCGGCGCCATAGATCGCCTCCGTCACACTGTTTGCTCCGGCGAGTGTTTCGCGCATGCGCCGCGCGCGATGCGCGGCGGCATAGGCCTTCGGCGTCAGACCGGTCGCTTTCTTGAAGAACTCGATGGAAGTGAAATCTGCTCATCCGCGCCGCGGCGGCGAGCGCGTCCAAGGTGACAGGCGCATCGGCTTCGGCGATGCGGCGGCAGGCCGCCGCCACAATGGCCGCGTGTTGCGCGCCGGCCTCATTGGGCCGGCAACGCCGACAGGGGCGAAAGCCGGCGTGTTCGGCTTCGCGCCAGGTTGCATAGAAGGCGACGCTTTGCGGGTTGGGCAGGCGCGAGGGGCAGCCCGGGCGGCAATAAATGCGTGTGGTTTTCACCGCGTAGACGAATGTTCCGCCCGCATCGCGGTTGGCGACGGCGCTCCAGCGGAGGCCGAGTTCAGTCTCAATAAATGTTTCGGAAAGCAAGGAATCTGCAACGCGCATCGGTTCGTCCTCGGGAGTAGCGTTTCGTCATCGATATCCGTTCGTCAGGCGCGATGCACTCCGTCTCTTGCTTTCAAATCCGAAATTCCACCAGGAATGCGGCGCTGCTACCTCAATAGGACGGCGATCATTTCTGCAAGCGCTCGATCAGTGCCATAGCGGCGGCGGGATTGCGCGCCTTCGAACCGCTGATGACGTAGAGAAAGACATCGCGGCCGGATGCGACGGCGGGATTCTTGGTCAAGGTCTCTAAATCGTCGGGCGCACCGCCCGCCGCCCAGAGGCGGGCGCGCGTCGCCCAGGAGTCGAGCGCCGGCTTGGAATAGCCCAGATCCTGCAACTCGCTCGTGCCCATGATGCGCGCATAGACGAAGTCGGCGGTAAGGTCGGCGATCTGCGGATAATGTAAGTCGCCCGCAATGACGATTGCGACGCCATGCTCGCGCGCCAGCGCGACGAAGTCGGGGGATTGAAACGTGACGTGCCGCACTTCGACGGCATGACGAATGCGCCGTCCGGCGATCTTCTTCGGTAGCACCTTGAGAAAGCCTTCAAAGTCCTCCGGCTCGAATTTCTTGGTTGGCAGAAACTGCCAGTTGACCGGGCCGAGCTTGTCTTTCAGCGCGAGGACGCCGCTCGCAAAGAATCGCTCGATCGAGGCGCCGGCTTCGGCGAGCGCACGGCGGTTGGTCGCAAAACGCGGCCCTTTCACGGCGAATATGAAATCGTCCGGCGTCTCGGCATGCCATTTCGCGAAGCTTTCGGGCTTTTGCGAGCCGTAATAGGTGCCGTTGATTTCGATCGAGGTGAGGCTGCGGCTCATATGTTCGAGCTCGCGCTTTTGCGGCAGGCCCTTGGGATAGAAGAGGCCGCGCCAGGGCGCGTACGTCCAGCCACCAACGCCGATCCGTATACGCTGCGCTTGCACCGCGCCCTGAGGCTCCTTGAGATGTTGCTGCGATTTCATGTGTTTATCGGTGAGCCAATGCTAGGACTGCAGCTCGGGCGCGATCCTGCCGAGCGGTCGGAAAGTTCGCATTTCCTGGCGGTCCGTGCTAGCTCACAGGCCCAAAACCGCAAAATCCCGCCGACGAGAACGAGATGGCCGATTTTTTCCGCGAGGTCGACGAGGACGTCCGCCGCGATCAGCTCATCCGGTTTTGGAAGAAATATCAGAACTGGATCATCGGTGCGGCGGTCGTCATCATCGCCGCGACGGCCGGGTGGCGCCTTTATGAACATTTTCGCCTCAAGGCGGGGGAGGCGGCTGGGACACGCTACGAGACCGCCCTGCAATTGCTGACTGCCGGCAAATCGGCCGAAGCGGCGGCGGCGTTCGAGTCTTTGCGGAAAGACGGACCGCGCGGTTACGCGATGCTGGCGCAGCTTGCCGCCGCCGACGCGCTCGCGGCAAAGGATTTCGCCGCTGCGGCCAAGGCGTATGACGTCCTTGCGGCAGACCCCACGGTCGATGCGCCCTATCGGGATGTAGCGCGGCTGCGCGCCGCGTATCTGCGCGTCGACAGCGAGGACCCGAAGGAATTCGAGGCGCGCTATGCGCTCTATGCGGGACCCGATCATCCCTATCGTAACCTCTACCGCGAGCTTCTCGCCCTGGCGGCGTCGCGGCGCGGCGATCTTACGACGGCGGGGATGTGGCTTGATGAAATCGCCGCCGATCCAGGCGCCCCGGGTGCGGTACGCGGCCGCGCGGCGGCCTTTCTCGACGTCATCCAAGGCGGCAAATTGCCGAAATAGCGATGTTCAAGATTGCCATCGTCGGGCGTCCGAACGTCGGCAAGTCGACTCTCTTCAATCGCCTCGTCGGCAAGAAGCTCGCGCTAGTCGATAATTTGCCGGGATTGACGCGCGATCGGCGCGAGGGCCAAGCGCAGCTCGGCGATCTCAACTTCATGGTCATCGATACGGCGGGGCTCGAGGAGGGCGGACCCGCGACACTCACCGGCCGCATGCGCGCCCAGACCGAAGCCGCCGTTGCCGAGGCCGACGCAATCTTCTTTCTGTTCGATGCGCGCGCCGGCGTGACGCCGGACGACCGTTCGTTCGCCAATCTTTTGCGCCGCTCCGGCAAGCCGCTGATCCTCGTCGCCAACAAGGCGGAGGGGCGCGCCGCGGAAGAAGGCGTGCGCGAAGCTTTCACGCTTGGGCTTGGTGCGCCAGTGCCGGTTTCGGCCGAACACGGCGAGGGATTGGCCGACCTTTATGCGGCCGTGTGCGAAGCGTTGCCGGAGGCGACGGCGGTCATGCCGGAGGAGCCCGCCGAAGCGCCGCAAGAGGAACTGCTTGGCGAGGACGAAGATGGTTCCGAACTCGATCCGACAAAACCGTTGCGGATCGCCGTGATCGGCCGCCCCAACGTCGGCAAATCCACCTTGCTCAACCGCATTCTCGGGCAGGAGCGACTGCTGACCGGAGCGGAGGCGGGGATAACGCGCGATGCGATCGGCGTCGACCTCGAATGGCAGGGCCGCAGATTGAAGATGTTCGACACGGCGGGTCTGCGCAAACGCGCCCGCGTCGATGCAAAGCTCGAAAAGCTGGCCAGCGCCGACGCGCTGCGCGCCGCCAAGTTCGCCGAGGTCGTGGTGCTGCTTGTCGATGCGACCACGCCGTTCGAGAAGCAGGATCTGACGCTGGCCGATCTTGTCGGCCGCGAGGGCAGGGCGTTGGTCATCGGCTTAAGCAAATGGGATCTCGTCGCCGAGCGTGGCGCCAAGCTCGGCGCGCTGCGCGCCGAAGCGGGACGCTTGCTACCGCAGATGAAGGGAATGCCGGTCGTTCCCGTATCCGGAGCGACGGGCGAGGGGATTGACGCCCTCATCCATGCAATCTTCGCGGCGCATCAAACCTGGAACAAGAGAATCGCCACCGCGAAGCTCAACCGCTGGCTTGTCGGCGAGATTGCCGCAACGCCGCCGCCCGCGGTCGCCGGGCGGCGCATCAAGATCCGCTACATCACGCAACTGCGCGCGCGGCCGCCATATTTCGTGCTCTTCGGCAATCAGCTCGAACATCTGCCGGAGAGCTATCGGCGTTTTCTCGCCAACGGGCTGCGCGCCCGTTTTGGTCTCGACGGGGTACCGATCCGCCTCTCGATGAAGAACAGCGAGAATCCGTACGCGCGAAAAGCGCGTATCGGCAGAGCCTAAGAGCGTTCGCGACGCGCGCGGCCGCGCTGCCGGCTAAATTTCCACCTGTACGAAACTTTTGCGGCACCTCGGCGTTTGGGCCTCGGGTCTACAAGGCTTCACGCGCGGGAGGGAGCGATGAGCGTGCCGGCACTGCCAACTCCCTACCGTGGATTGCCGCCTTCGCCGGACACGCTTTGGTCGCAAAATCTCGACCCGGTCCTCATCAGCGCTCTCATTCTCTTCACCGCTCTCCACGCTTGGTGCGCGCACCTAGAAGGGTTCCACGCGGCTGCCTGGCTCATCACCCCCATTTGGGCAGCCAAGATGGTGTCGCGGTGAAAGCAAGCCTCTGGGGTGAAGCGCGGCCTGCCAGGGCGATCGTGCCCGCTGCGCTTTCGGGCGGCGTATTGGGCGCGCTCGCACTACCCGCCCACGCCGCGACGCCACTGACCTACATGACCGGTTACGGCACCAAGGCCTATCCGGTGGTGGACCTGACCTGGGGTCTGCTCATCATTTCCATCGTCGTCGTCGTGATCATAACCGCCCTGGTGTTCTTCGGCGTGGTGATGCGTCGCCCGCAGCGTGGAAGCATCGCCGTTGAAGCTGTGCCGATTGAGCGCAGTGGTTCCGGCGTCGAATGGGTTGCGGCCGGAATCGGCGTCACCATTGTGATCCTTTTCGGATCCTTGGTGTGGACGATGGCGGTGCTGGCGCGCGTCGCCAATCCGCCGGCCGGTACGGCGCTGACCATCGAAGTGACCGGGCAGCAATGGTGGTGGAAAGCCCGTTACCTCAACGCCGACCCAAGCAAGATTCTTACGACCGCCAACGAGTTTCATATTCCGGTCGGGCGTCCCGTTCGCATCCGGCTGATCGGCGCGGATGTCATCCACAATTTCTGGGTGCCGGCGCTTACCGGCAAGACGCAGACGATTCCGGGACAGATCAACGAGACATGGCTCGAAGCGGATAGACCCGGACGCTATCACGGCCAGTGCACCGAATACTGCGGCGCCCAGCACGCCCACATGGCCTTGTTCATCACCGCGGACAAACCGCAGGCGTTTCAGGCTTGGCTCGACCGTCAGCTCGCGCCAGCCGCGGCGCCGACTTCGCCCATTGCCCAACAGGGCGAGCAAATGTTCGAAGCGCATTGCGGCATCTGCCACACCGTTCGCGGCACCTTGGCCGGCGGCACCCTCGCCCCGGATCTCACGCATCTTATGAGCCGCGAGACATTGGCCGCCGGCACACTGCCGAACGCGCCAGGCAATCTTTCCGGCTGGATCGCCAACCCGCAGTCGATCAAGCCCGGAGCGCACATGCCCAATCTCTATCTGTCGGGCCCCGAACTGACGGACATCAGCACCTATCTCCGAACTCTCAAGTGAGGCGAGCGCCGTGAGCTTCCAAGTAGAACGAGTTCCACAAACGGCGACGCCGACCGCCGGCTTCCGGCAGCGCCTTGAAAACATCTGGGAGACTACGCCCGGCATCGCCGGCTGGTTCGCGAGCGTCGACCATAAGGAAATCGGCATCCGCTACATGATCACCGCCTTCGCATTTTTGGTGCTCGGCGGAATTGAAGCGTTGATCATGCGCCTGCAGCTCGCCGGCCCGAACGAGCACTTGCTGACGCCCGAGCAATACGACCAGCTCTTCTCGACGCATGGGATGACGATGATCTTCCTTTATGCGTTGCCGATCCTATCAGGATTCTCGAACTATCTCTGGCCGCTCCTTCTCGGCGCCCGGGACATGGCGTTCCCGCGCGTCAACGCGCTCTCTTACTGGCTCTATCTCGCCGCCGGACTTTTCATGTACGCGGGATTCGCAATCGGCGCGGGGCCCAATGACGGCTGGTTCAACTATGTCCCCTACGCAAACCGCGAATACAATCCCGGCCTCAACATGGATTTCTACTCGCTGGGGATGATCTTCCTCGGCATATCGACCACGGTCGGTTCGGCGAATTTTATCGTCACGTTCCTTCGGCTGCGCGCTCCGGGTATGTCGATCAACCGCGTGCCGGTCATGATTTGGGGCACGATGACCGCTTCGGCGGCCAATATTCTTGTCGTGCCGAGCGTCAGTCTGGCGTTTTTCCTGCTGTGGATGGACCGTAACTTCGGGACGCATTTCTTCGACGTCTCAAGAGGCGGCCAGCCGCTACTCTGGCAACATCTGTTCTGGATCTTCGGTCATCCCTGGGTCTATGCGCTCGTGCTGCCGGCGATGGGCATGGTCTCGGATGGACTGCCGGTGTTCTGCAGGCGTCCGCTCGTCGCCTATAGCGCGGTGGTGCTCGCAACGCTCGCCACGATGACGCTCGGCTTCGGAGTCTGGGTGCATCACATGTTCGCAACCGGACTGCCGACTCTCGCGCTGTCCTTCTTTAGCGGAGTGTCGATGATCATCACCATACCGAGCGCCGTCGCGGTATTCGCATGGACCGCGACGATCTGGACCGGCCGGCCGGTCATCACTACCGCCTTTCTTTTCTTCGCCAGCACGATCGTTCTTTTCGTGATCGGCGGCGTCAGCGGTTTCATGACCGGCTCGGTGCCTGTCGATTGGCAATTAAACGACACCTATTTCGTGGTCGCTCACATCCACTACGTGCTTATCGGCAT
Source organism: uncultured Alphaproteobacteria bacterium (assembly GCA_963697785.1). Taxonomy (GTDB): domain Bacteria; phylum Pseudomonadota; class Alphaproteobacteria; order Rhizobiales; family Beijerinckiaceae; genus Methylovirgula. The sequence goes on from OY969098.1 coordinate 1,079,678, forward strand.
CAACGTCTTCCCGGTGATGGGGGGGCTTTACTTCTGGTTCCCAAAGATGACCGGGCGGCTGCTCGACGAGAAGCTCGGGATCTGGAATTTTTGGACAATGTTCGTCGGCTTCAACATCGCGTTCTTGCCGATGCATCTGACCGGCCTGCTCGGCATGCCGCGCCGCATCTACACCTATCCGGCCGGTGTCGGTTGGGACACGCTCAACATGATCACCAGCATTGGCGCGTTCCTATTCGCCACAGGTGTGCTGCTGACCTTCATCAATGTCTTCATCAGTCTTAGGCGAGGTAAACCTGCCGGCGCCAATCCGTGGGATGCGGCGACCCTGGAATGGGCCGTTCCGTCGCCGCCGCCGCCGTACAATTTCGCAGTCATTCCCACCGTCGCAAGCCGCCACCCGCTGTGGGAGTTGCGGCTTCAGGAAAGCCGAGGCGAGTTGTCCATCAATCGCGGGCTGGTTCTCGATCACGAGCGCGAGACGATTGCAACGACACCGCTCGATGCGGAGCCGGACGTCATCTTGAAGATGCCGTCCGATAGTCCGGCGCCGTTCGTACTCACCCTGGGAGCGACGACGTTTTTCGTCGGTCTCCTTTTCCATGACCATTTTTGGCCGCTTGCGGTCGTCGGCGGGCTCGTCGCGGCGGCCGCCATTCTCATCTGGCTCTGGCCCGAACGCCAGCTTGGCCAAATCGCGGAGCCGGCGCCATGACCGATATGACAGCTGCACCTCCCGCGCTGCCGATCGGCAGTGTCGATCGGCGCGCTTCAGGCTGGTACGGAATGCTCTGTGTGATCGCCACGGAGGGCGCGCTTTTCGGCTATCTGCTGTTCGCCTATTTCTATTGCGCGGTGCAATTCCCGTCCTCGTGGAGCCCGGAACCGTATCCGCCGTTTACGTTCGCATTGCCGGCCACGATTGCGATGCTGCTCAGCAGCGGCGCGATCTGGTGGGGTGAACGAAGCCTGGCGCGGCGCGCGCTGCCGGAGCATCGCATCGGCTTGGCGCTCGCCGGCCTGCTGGGCGTCGTTTTTCTCGTGCTCGAAGGACTCGAATGGAAGAGCAAGCCGTTTGCGCTCACGACCAATCTTTACGGCTCGCTCTATTTCACCATTACCGGATTTGATGCGCTGCATGTCATCTTTGGCATTGCCGCCATCCTGGCGGTGCTGACTTGGTCCTTGCTCGGGTACATCGATTACCGGCGCAACACCCCGGTCCTGATCATATCCGCCTATTGGCATTTCGTGACGGCGGTGTGGATCGCGATTTTCTTCACCTTCTACATCGCTCCGTATCTGCGGTGAGCTCCATGCAGAACACCGATTCCATCATGAGAGCACAACATCCGTCACCGCATCGCGATCGAGTTCGCTCGGTTCGCTTTTCTTCGGGCTCTTCGCCGGGCCGGTCGCCTGGGGAATTCAGCTCGTCACCAACTTCGCCCTAGCGTCCAATCGTTGCTATCCCGACGGAATATCGCGCGCCACCATTCTGCCGGGCTGGCAATGGTCGTCGCCGACGATTTTCGCCATCAACATCGTAGCCGCAATCCTCGCGTTGATCGGCGCGGCGGTCTCCTATTCGCGCTGGCAAGCCGTTCGCAACGAACATCAGGGGTCCGCTCGCCAGCTCGTCGAAGCGGGAGAGGGGCGGACTCGCTTTCTTGCGCTGTGGGGCGTGATGACGGGACTTGGATTTTTCGTGGCGATCATCTTCGACACGGTTGCCCTATCGATGGTGCCGCAATGCGCGGGCTGAGAACGATGCCGAGGTTCTTGCAAAGGCCGCTATGGGTGGCGCTCGCCGTGGCCGGAACGGTATGTCTCGCCGGTTGCGACGCGTCGGCCGACGATCCGGTGACCGGCGGCAATGCTGCGCAAGGCGCAAAGCTTATCCGCCAATTCGGCTGCGGCTCCTGCCACATGATCCCCGGCATCGAGGGCGCCGATGGTTTGGTCGGGGCGCCGCTCGAACATATGGGCGAGCGGACCATCATCGCCGGGCTTCTGCCGAATACGCCCCAAAACATGGAAGCCTGGCTTGAGAATCCGCAGGCGATCGTTCCTGGCAACGCGATGCCGAATATGGAGCTAACCGACAATGAGGCGAAAGATGTCGCAGCCTACCTCTACACGTTGCGCTAAAGCGGCGCGTGACAAATGTGCGGGCCTGGCGTTCGCGGGCGCCGCGCTGATGAGCGCCGTCGCGCTCATCAGTCTGCCCGGCTCGGCCATCCCCCAGCCGGCTGAAGCGCCGCAGCATTTGCCGGTCGCACCCGCGTCCGCGGCGCCCGCCGACGACGGCCAATGGACGATGCCGACCAAGAACTATGCGGCGACGCGCTATTCGTCGCTCGATCAGATCAACGGCGAGAACGTCAAGAACCTGCGGGTCGAGTTTACCTTCTCGACCGGTACGCTGCACGGCGAGGAGGCGGCGCCCATCGTCGTCAACAACACGATGTACATCGTCACGCCGTGGCCGAACATTGTCTATGCCCTGGACCTCACCAAGCCGGGCGCACCGATGAAATGGAAATACGAACCGCCGAAGATTCCCGCGGCGCAAGGCGTCGCCTGCTGCGACACCGTCAACCGCGGCGGCGTCTTCTCCGACAATAAGTTCTTCTTCAATACGCTCGACGGCCGAACCATCGCGCTCGACGTCAACACCGGCAAGCCGGTTTGGATCACGCAGCTCGGCGATATCGACAAAGGCGAAAGCATCACGATGGCGCCGTTCGTGGTGAAGGGGAAGGTGCTGGTCGGCAATTCCGGGGGCGAGTTCGGCGTGCGCGGCTGGCTGACGGCGCTCGACGCCAATACCGGCAAGATCGTCTGGAAGGCGTTTCATACCGGACCCGACAAGGACGTGCTGATCGGGCCGGATTTTCATCCGTTCTACGCCTCGGATCGCGGCAAAGATCTCGGCGTCACAACCTGGCCGCCCGACGCCTGGAAGATCGGCGGTGGCAATATGTGGGGCTGGATGGCCTACGATCCAGACCTCAACCTACTTTACGACGGCACCGGCAATCCGGGGCCGTGGAACCAGGAACAGCGCCCCGGCGACAATAAATGGACAGCGGGCATATTCGCGCGCGACCCGGATACAGGCGCGGCGAAATGGTTCTATCAGAAGAACCCGCACGACGAGCACGATTACGACGGCATCAACGAGATCATTCTGCTCGACGTGCCGATCAACGGTAAGGTGCGCAAAGTGCTGCTGCAGCCGGACCGCAACGGCTATCTCTACATGCTCGATCGCACCACCGGTGAGATCGTCTACGCCAAGCCCTACGGCTACGTGAATTCGATTACCGGCATCGACATGAAGACCGGACGGCCGATTGCCAATCCCGCCAAGGACACCAAGCTCGGCACCTACACGCGCGACATCTGCCCGACGGCCTCCGGCGCCAAGGATTGGAATCCCTCGGCCTATTCGCCGCGCACCGGCTATTTGTACATCCCGCACGAGAACCTGTGCATGGACAAAGAGGACCTGCAGGTCAGCTACATTGCCGGTACGCCGTATGTCGGCTCGAACACCATCATGAAGCCTGGTCCCGGTGGTTTCCGTGGCGAAGTGACGGCCTGGGACGTGGAGAAAGCCAAACCGGCCTGGCAGATTCCCGAAGACCTGCCGGTTTGGAGCGGCACGGTCGCGACCGCCGGAGATCTGGTTTTCTACGGAACCATGGACGGGTGGTTCAAGGCGGTCGATGCCAAGACCGGCGCCCTCAAATGGAAGTTCAAGACCGGGTCGGGGATCATCGGTCAACCGATCGCCTATCGTGGGCCGGATGGCCGCGAATATATCGCGGTGCTTTCGGGAGTCGGCGGCTGGTCCGGAGCTATCGTATCCGGCCATCTCGATGCACGCGATCCGACCGGCGCCCTCGGTTTCGTCGGCGCCATGGCGGACCTGCCAGAAAAAACCGCAGCCGGAGGGACACTCTATGTCTTCGCTCTACCACCATCCTGAGCGCACGATCGCGGCGGCTATCGTGGTTGCCGGTCTGGGCCTTTCGGCCGACGCGGCGCCCAACGCCGCATTGCCAGCTTCGCAGGCACTACCGCTCGACGTTCCGGTGGGCGGCAATTTCCCCAGCGGCCAGCAAGAGCCGCCTTTGCCGGCGATCGCCAAACAATATGAGAACAATACACAGGCGATTGCCAACGGCGAACGGCTGTTCGATTGGTTCAATTGCTCCGGCTGTCATTTCCATGGCGCAGGCGGCATCGGGCCGGCGTTCTTCAACAATGGGCAATGGCTCTATGGCGGCCGGCTCGACCAGATCTATGCGAGCATCTATCAGGGCAGGCCGAACGGGATGCCCGTATGGGGCAACATCATTCCCAGTTCCGTGATCTGGGAACTCGCCGCCTATGTGAAATCGCTCTCGACGAAGTCGGCCGACGAGCCGATTCCAACCAAGCCCACGCCCGCCTTTCCGGGACCGGCGACGCTGGAGACAGAGCCCGACACGCCTCCTGCGACACCTCCGGCCGCCTCACAGTGAGGCTGGGGAAGGTAAGAGCGTCATGAATCGGATTGCCGCGACGCTGGTTCTTTGCTTTGCACTCGGCGTTGGGGCGGCGCGAGCCGCTGAGCTTCGCGTCTGCGCCGATCCGAACAATCTGCCGTTCTCGAACGAGAACGGGGAAGGGTTCGAAAACAAGATCGTCGCGCTGATCGCCAAGGATATGGGCGAAAAGGTAACCTACACCTGGTGGGCGCAGCGGCGCGGCTACGTGCGCAATACGCTGAAGTCGGGCATGTGCGACCTCTGGCCCGGCGTCGCGACCGCGGTCGACATGCTGGCGACGAGCCGGCCCTATTATCGCTCGAGCTACATGTTCGTCACCCGCGCCGACCGGCATCTAAAGATCGCCTCCTATGACGACCCACAACTCCGAACCTTGAAGGTCGGCGTGCAATTGGTGGGCAACGACGCGATGAACACGCCGCCGGCACATGCCCTGGCACGGCGCGGTATCATCAATAACGTGCGCGGCTATATGCTCTACGGCGATTATACCAAGCCGAATCCGCCGGCGGCGATCGTCGATGCGGTGGAAACCGGCGCTGTCGACGTTGCAGTCGTGTGGGGTCCGCTCGCGGGCTATTTCGCCAGCAAGGAGCCGCATCCCTTGACGCTGACGCCCGTCGCGCCGCTTGCCGATGGGCCGCAGTGGCCGATGTTCTTCGACATTTCCATGGGGATGCGTCGCGGCGAACCGGAATTCAAGGACAAGATCGACGAATTGCTGATGAAAGAGCGCCCGGCGATCGACGCGATCCTGGCGCAATATCACGTTCCGCGCCTCGACCGCACGGCGGAAGCCGAAAGCGGACAGCCATAATGCGGAGCGGCGGTCGGTCGGCGCGCCTGGAACCGACGATTAGGACTTGGGGCGATTTCTCTCCAGCACCTCGGCATGTCGGGCGCGCTCGCGCCATTGCTGCGCAATTTTCAAATATAGAGACCGAAAAGGCTGATTGGCACGATGTCGCGCCATCTGCTCGCATTCCTTCGCCTTCTGCTCACAATGTTTGGCGCGGGAACTCTGCCGCGAAAAGAGTTGAATGGCCACTTCGCTCGACCCCGGTCGCGGCGTAGGAGTGATTGCAAGTCGCGCGGCGCTCTTGGCCGCGACCTGGCAATGACGAATTTCCCTGGTTCGCCCGCGAGATTGACCCAATAAGATCCAAAGATCCGTTAACTCGCGGCCGCGCCAAGCGGCGGGAGCGGGCGAAAACGTTGATGCGATTCTGCTTGCTTAACGACCGCTTGCGATCTGCGCGCCGCAAACATCGCCGCAGTCGATCGTCGCGGGCAACCGCACAGCTCTGGAAGAATCAGGAAGATTCGCCGCGATCTTCGGAATGTTGCATCAATGTGGCTTCGCGTTCCTGCTTGGAGCCGCTGCTTTCTCGGGTATCCGACCTCTCCCAAGGATAGCGTTGAACGATCTCGGATAGATTGCGCAGCAGCGCCGTTGTGGCAGGCGAGTCGACGTCCCTGAGATCACCCGTGGGGCGGCTGTTTTCAACCGCCAGCATCGCGTCGACAGCACCCTTCTCTGTAGCTAGCTCGGCCATGAGTTTGCGATGCGCTTCGTGCAGCTTCTGCAATTGCTCGTCGTAACGAGCGATCGCATCGAAGTACCGGCTGACGATGCCGAGCCTACGCTGGAGGAGATCTTCTCGGATGTCCCGCATCACTGCCGACTCAAAATATAGGCATAACTTGACCAGGTTAGCTGATTCGCCAAGGGCGGTAAATGCGCGGCGTGACTCTGTTCCTCGCGGAACCTTGTCGTCCGGCGAGAAAGCAAACGCCGCTCGCTGTGGGGCCCGAACCACTTATCATACCGTTGCTCGCTGTGGATAAATCCGCGCGAGAATCTTCCGACGCATTCTCAGCTTTCGCGCAATGTACGTACATGGCTAAATGCGCGGACAGATCGCGATTCGGCACTCTTCCTGCTCGCTGGTTCCAATCGAGCTGCATCCAATCGCCGGAGAAACCATGATTAGAGGAGCTGCGTGGGCCGGCGCGAATCCTGGCGAAGCGACGGAGCGCTACGCGACGCGACGCGGCGAATCCCGCATCCGAACGGCAGATCGCGCCACCGACGATGTCGACGGCCGATTGCAGCGAATGGAATCGATGCTCAATTCGCTGCTTGAGGGGTTGCAATCGGCGGCCGCGGCGGAAAAAACGTCGTGGCCGGCGAAAGATGCTGCCCGGCAAACGCGCGCCGATGGAGTTGGCGAGTTCGGATATCAAGCTGAGATTTCCGATCGCGAAACGCGGGCGGCGTCGCGCGCCGAGCTGCAGCGCCGACAATGGGCGCGGCAGGAGTACGCTTCCCCGATCGCCGGAAAAGACAAAAATGCGGCCTTCCAAGGAGCCCGGCCCGACAATGTCGCGATAAGAAGGCCGTGGCGGGCTGATGCAGCGGCATCGCCGGCTCAATCTGACGAACTACCGGAAATTGCCAACGTTGCGGAGGCGCTCCGGGGTCTCAATTCGCGCGATTCGATCGCCGCTCTCGAGCGCGCGGTCTACGATTTGGCGCGAACGGTCGAATGTTTGCGAAGCGACAGCGACGATGAAACGGTGCTTCGGCCGCTAGAGCGGCTCGTCACCGAACTGCGGCATTCGCTTGCTTTGACGGACCCTCCCAAACGGCCGAAGGGCGCTGAACCAAAGGTCGCAAGGCTCGATGCCGAGAGCGGCAGACCGAAGATGGATCATGACGCTTTGCATAGGATCGAGCAGCAGACGAACAAAGTGCGCGATCTATTCGCGGCGAACGTAGAGCGGGCAAAAGTTGAGCCCCTGCAACGGCGACCGCACGCGGACGGCGATCGGCAACGCGCCGCCGCAGCTAGCGGCGGGGTGCTGCACGACGATGTGCGCGCATTTGCAAAAATCGAGGAAAAACTGGAGGCCATTGCCGCAAACGTCGAGGAGGTGACTGCCCAGTCGCGCGACCAAAGCCGCTACGACGCGCTTTCCGAGCGCATTGACGAGGTTCGTCAGGAACTCACGACGCGTATCGCCGAGGCTTGGTTGTCGCCGGATACAAAGCCGCTCGAAGAGCTCCTGCATGGTCTCTCCGACAAGCTGGAAAGCGTGCAGTATTCGCCGGCTGCGAAACGCGCGCTCCAATCTCTCGAGCGGCAAGTTGCCGATCTCAGCGAGCGGTTCGAACGCGCAAATGTGCAGCTTCCCTCTTTAGCTTCTATCGAAATGGCCATCGGCGACCTTTTCACGGAGCTCGAAAGAACCCGTGAGGTCGCCCTCGATGCGGCGGAAAGGGCGGCGCGCAACGTCCTCAACGAAGCTTCCGCAGACGGCGCCTTGAACGTGGAAATCTCGCGAGAAATCGAAAAACTGCGCACGTTTCACGACGACGCCGAACGGCGTACGCTCTCCACGTTAATGACTATCCACGACGTGTTGGCAAAGCTTGTGGATCGCCTGGCGGTCGTGGAAGAGGGATTGTCGGAACGGCACAAACTCCCGCAAGGAGTGAAACGGGCTGAGGGCAGGGCGCGAGTTGACGGAACGACAGGCGCCATTCCGGTTTCGGAGCTTGAAGATCCCGCAACCCTATCCATTGATCGCTTTCGAGAAGGCGAGAGCGGCGAAGCGCCAGCAGGCCGGCTGCGCGGTAACGACTTGACGTTCGCGGCGCATCGAGCCGCGCAAGCGGCGGTCGCAGAGAGTATACAGAGGCAAGCGGGTGTCGGGGGCGGTCTTGTCAGGCGCGTTTGCAATGTCCTCAAGCGATCCATGGTTCTTTCGTTAGCCACCGGCTTCATCGTGCTCGGAGCCTATATGCTTGCCAACGATGCGGGACCGCACCATTCGATCAATCTTGCCTCGAACACGCAGACTGTCGCGGTAGAAAGCAGACCTCGCGACCCGCCGGTTCCGCAAGCTTCGACACCGCCTCCGCAAACCACTCCTCAAGTCCCGCCAGCCATTCCCCAATCGCCGCAGCATTCGGCGCGGCTTGCGCCTGCTGCCAGCCCCTCTTCTGAAAGTTCTGGGGCGCCCACGGAAGGTTCTGGACCGCCCGCGCCGGATTCCGAGCAAGTCGCCGAAGCCTCCCCGCCCCAGCAAACTTCCGGCGCGAACCAGGAACCCTTTGCGGCGGCCGCGGCCGCGGTGCCTCCTTCCGCTGCCCAACCGAGTAACACGAACGCGGAGCAATCCGCCGAGCCGGGAACAACGGTCCCTGCCGCCAAGCAGAAACGCGTTTCGGCGAACCCGCCACGCGATCTGCGAGTCGCGGCGGAGGGCGGCAACAGCGCCGCGCAATTCGCGCTCGCGACGTACTATGCGCGAAGCCACAATTTGGCGGCGGCGGCGCAATGGTATCAGGCCGCTGCGGCGCGGGGCCTGGCGCCGGCGCAATTTCGCCTCGGCCTTTTTTATCAAGACGGCCTCGGAATTTCACGCGACTTGGATCAGGCCAGCCTCTGGTATTTGAAAGCAGCGGAGCAGGGAAATGTGAGCGCGATGTACAATCTTGCGCTACTAGCGGCCAGCGGTAAGCCGGATTACGTGACCGCCGCGCGATGGTTCAAGGGCGCGGCGGAATATGGTCTGCATAACGGCCAATACAACTTCGCAGTGCTTCTTGCCTACGGGCTTGGCGTCAAACGGGACCTCGTTTCCTCCTATGCTTGGTTTGCGATCGCCGCGGCGCAGGGGGATCATGGCGCGGCCGAGAAGCGGGACGAAGTCGGCGCCAAACTCAATTCTAAGCAACTGTCCTCGGCGAACAGTTTGGTCGCCTCCTTCCGTCCAAAGACGCCAGATCCTTCCGCCAATGAAGTGCCACGCGGTGCTGACTTGGCGATCTCGACGCCATCGCACGAGTCCGCATCCATCACCAAATGAGATGAGCTCTAGGTCAATCGTCGGATCGCTCGCGAGTCGTAGATTTTTCTAGGACTCCGCCGAGCGGACGCGAGCGGCCACGGTAAATTCTGCGATTTCGCGATCCGCCAACAGGAAGGCGTCGGCCACTATGATGCGGTGCAAGCCTCGGGATGCATGCCGGCGGGCGGTCGGATGAAGAACCTGCAAATCGGCTTGGATCGAGGCTACGACGCCGGCGCCGTGCAGAGGCTAGGAAAAGTTCTGTACGATCTCGATGAGAGCTTGAAAGGAATTTACCCATCGGTGGAGGTAACGGCGAGCTGTGAAGCTTTTCGCCGCGCGATGAGAGACATCGATGCAAACGTGCGGCGAATGAGCAGGCCGCCGGGGAAGGCGAGCCTTCTTACCCCACCTTAAGTTTGACATGCTCGATCTTGTCGCCACGCCTGAGCGTCAGGACGAGAGTACGTTTCCCCTTAAGCGAGAACAGCGCTTCGCGCACCTGATCCGGCCTGTTCACCGCCGTGCCGTCGACCTTCAACAGTAAATCATGTGCCTGCACTCCCGCCCTCTCGGCGGGGCTCCCCGGATCGACAACCGTAATCATCAATCCGCGCCGGCTCGTAGTCCGGGTTGCGGCAGCCAATCCGGATGTGAGAGGAGCAACCCCAATTCCAAGATGTGGAACAGCTCTATCCGCGGGCGTCGCCTTTGGCCTCGCGTCGACGGTGGTGCGCGGCGTATCCGGTTTGGCGCCGGCTGCGCTGTCGGGAGCGGACGCGTGATTTGTTTTCTGGGGTTTCTGCTTTGCATCCGCAGGGGGGTCCGCCGATGGAATTGCTGGCACCGCATCCGCCATCTGGGCAGAGGCATCCTCCTGTTGAATCGGCGCCCGTTGATCGACCTGCGAAAAGACATCCACCGGTTGATTGGCTGCTTGTTGATCAACCTGCGTAAACGTGGCCGACGGCTGCACTGTGGATGGTTGATCGACGTGCGCGGAGGCAACCTGGTCCTGATCTACGAAATCCTGACAAATCGGCGCGGCGGCGGATTTTGGATCTGGTTGCGAGGCGCTGGGCGATTGCAGTCCGCGCGGCGGATCTGATTTTGTAGAGGCATCCGACGAGTCCAGACGAGAGTTTAAAACGGCGACGAGAGCATCGTTCCGGGTAATCGAACGCCGCACGGTATCCAGATTTTTACTCAGGACGTCGAACTTCTCGTCGAGCTGTCGTTCCAGCCCATCAATTCTCGACTTCGCCGTCGGCGCGGCCGTCGAATGCTCATCGGCACGCTGAATGACTTCGCGGATCTGCTGCCTAAATTCGGCTTCTCGTTTGGCCTGCTGGTAGAGGGTCAGCACGCACACGAGGGCAACGATCAATGTAACCGGAATTCCCGCGCCACCAAAAGAAGGCCTCGAGACCCACATCCTGCGAATATCGCCGAGGAGGCGTGTACTCCCCAGCCGGAGAGGACTGCTGATCTCGCCGATGGACGGAAGCCGCTGGATTTGCCAAATCCACCACCGAAAGACGTGTCGTAAAACGAGGACACTTTGTTGCAGGTGCCGCCCGAAAGTCTTCTGTAGATTCTCGAGCAGGCTTCTCGATCGTACTTGCGCCGCGGCGCCGATTTCTTTCGGCGAGGGATATTGTCCAGCTTTCTGGATGTGCGCTTTACTCAAGTGAAGGAAGAAGAGGATGCTGTGCCTTACGTCGCGCATACAGACAACTTCTAGCTGGCATAATTCCTGCGAATCGAGCAAAGCCTGAATGGACGCGATACCTTTCGTCCCCCGGCACCGTGAAAAAAAAGAGATCCCTTTGCAGTAAGGACAGCGTCCCTCAATCCGGAAATGATCGACGAAAAGAGCTGTCGCGCCAGCAAATGAAATTTCATTTGGAGTGTAGAGCGGCGCGTTAAAAAGAAATCGCTGGACCCACAGCTGGCTCTGGGCTTTGTCCTCATTCATCACTTGGACTCGATAGTAAGGTACTCAGGTACAATTCACGAAGATTATAGAGTAATATTTTGCTTAGTATAGCCCTGCGCATTCGCGCCAACTTGCGCCAACTTTGGCACCTGCGTGCTTGATTTGAGAGGCCGCGCCCGGTCGGACTAACCTTTTCTAATCTTAAAAGGTTTTGCTGCGTCTCAGAGGCTGATCTGGTGAAAAACCAAGCGGTCGATGGCCAGTGGCGCCGGCCTCGCCGGCAATCCATCCCGGGGCTCGGCTTCTGCGCGAAGAAATTCGGAACGAAATCGCAAGCTCGGCTCCAAAGCACGGATTCGGAGGCGAAAATTCCAACCCTTGCGAGCACCGCCGGGTCGCGCGCTGCGTGGATCTTGGCGCAGGCAATTGGGTCCTGGAGCTTACTTTCGCGTGCTGATGTATTCGCGACAGCAATGTTTGTAATTTTGCGGCGTTGCCTAGGTTCGGAACAGCCTGCCTCCAATTCTAGTTGATATTTGTGCCGGGCGGCACGTCGAGAACGATGGCCGATACCCCCGATGCCGAGATGTTCAATTTAAACGAGCGACGACGACCAGATGTTTAACTTCACCGTTCTCGTACGCCTGCAAAAAGGCATTGTAGTTTTTGAACGATACACATCCGAATAAATCGCCATTCGGGCCGAGCATATAGGGATGCGCGAGAAAGCCCGTGCGGCCAAGGGTCTCGGCGTTGCCGCCCGGAATAAGACGTACCGCCTCCACGCCGTGGAAAAGCTGCTCGCGCAGCTGAAGATCATAGACGCCGGGCGGCGTTGCGCCGCGCATCCGCTCGCTGACATAACGCGGATCGTCCAACATCGAGCCTAGTCCCGAGTGCGCTTCCAATCTCGTTCCGTCGGGCATATAGACGGTGTGTGCGGCGATGTCGTAGACGGCGGTCCATCGATCGTAGACGGGCGCGGAGCTGACCGCATTCCTTCGCTCGTTGCCGATGCTGCCCTCTTCGGCGGCCGCATAGGCGAGCACCGGACCCGAAGGCTGCGGCATGCCGAAAAGCTTCTCCAAGAACGAGCGATTGTCGGGCGGGGGTGAGACAGCCGCCGTGGCCGTCTCTTGCGGGATCTGGCGAGGCGGCGTGTGAACCGAGCTGCGGCTCGTCGCTAGCCGCGTCGCAGGGGGGCGCGGGGCTGGTGCCACGGCGAGTTCCGCCGCTGGCGGTATCGAAATCGACGGAGTGCCCTCCGGTTCAATGAGCGCCGTGCGCAGCACCGGCCAGATCGAAGCAAACTTCGACCCAAGTGGGGTGCTTTGCGCAAAGGAATTCGGCACGGAACGCAACAGAGATCTCGGATCGGGCAGGGCGCCGTACGACACGCTTACCGGCGGCGCGACGACGGGCGTCGCGCGGACCGAAGCGAGGGTTGCGATGGGGGCGCTCTCTGGCATCTGGTCGGCGCTGGGCGCCGTCATAGGGACTGTTGCGAAAAGCGTCGCAATGGGACGGCCTGACAGCAATACGCCGCCCACCAATACGCTAAGCGCCAGAGCAGTCGCACCGGAAAGAGTGTAGGGGGAGGTTTCCCGCGTTAAATAACCGGCATCCAACGCAGGCAAATTGTATAGCGCGCCGGTCCTATCCGTCATTCGCCCCCCGCCCAAAGTGCTCCTTGGTCTCCCATGATTAGTGTAGCAGCGCTGGAAGACGCACTCAAGTGGCCGATTCGTTATCAATTGCTCTTGCAGCCGGCGGCGACGGCAGGCAATTCCAGCCCTGCCGCGCGATTTTCGGCGGAGCTATGCGGCTGCAGACTGGCGATCGATGCAGGTGTGCGAGCCATTGCGATTTCGTAGGCATTGCGCCAGCGCGGTCCTCTCGATTAAGCGAAACGTACTCTGCGGCCATGTTTCAATCTAAAGACATGCACTCAGGCACCGCATGTGACGACAGTTGCCGTTCGCTCGCCCTTTGCGATTTGAGCCAAACGGCTCATCCCCGTTAGAGGAGCCGGTAGATTTCAGAAAGATCGGGCTACTTCGTTCGAGTTGAGTCGTGAGAAATGAAAGCCGCAAAAGCAGCATCAAGTCATCTCTAAACACTCTAAACATCACTGCAGTCATGCCGTAACCGATCTCGAAGATGTGGACATTAAAGCGAATGGCACGCCAGGTTTTGGCGCGCCAAGCTCAAGGACGCCGGCGGCAACTCGTTAGCGATGGACTGTCAGCACCCCGATGCGTAGTTTTACCGATCGACGCCGAGCTTACTCTACATCATGTCCGCCACTCTTGTTAGTCGTGTGCAAAATGACAGCAGGACCGCGGATAGTTTTCATCAATCGATTTTTCTACCCCCGATCGATCCGCGACATCGCAGATTCTCTCTGATCTCGCTTTTGCGCTTGCCAACGCTGGCTTCCTAATTACGGTCATAACGTCGAAACGAGGGCCATCAGCAAATCTTCTCGCTGCTGAAATAATCTCAGGAGTCGAAATTCTACGCATTGGCAGCGCTGGTGTTTGCTCATCCAATTTTATTGGAAGGGCAATGGAATATCTTGAATTCTATGCAGCCGCGACATGGCTCCTCTTGGCGAGGGTAGCGCGTGGAGATATTATCGTCGCAAAGACTGATCCGCCTTTGGTCTCAGTTTTTGCGGGTCTCTCTGCGCGCTCACGATCCGGCAAGCTGGTCAATTGGCTTCAAGTTCTCTATCCAGAAGTCGCCAATAAACTCGGCTTCTACTTTGCGCGGGGCCCGACAGGATGGATGTTGCGAAAAGCGCGAGATGCCGTGTTGCGAAGCGCTTGTATGAATGTCGCTATCGGTGACCGCATGGCCGTGCTCCTGCGCAAACACGTCGCCGCACACAAAATCAAGGTCATCCCCAACTGGGTTGACGACAGTAAGATCCAACCTTTAGCCGCTTCGATAACCGGTTTCTCGAAATGATTGCCAAGGACGGAGAGTTTGTCGTCGGCTATTCGGGCAATCTTGGCCGTGGCCACGAATTTCGAAACCGTGCTAAATGCGGCGCGGCTGCTCGCCCTTGATGGAGACATTCTTTTCGTCTTCATCGGAGGCGGTTATTACGTGGGTGCTTTGAAAAGCAACGTCGAAACGGAAGGTCTCGGAATCGCTTTCGGTTCCTACCGCGCAACCGTTGGAAGAGCTCAAATTCTCATTATCCGCCAGCGCGCGCAGAACGTTACGGCATCGAAGCATAGTTCTTGAGATGTGCCTGCCAGGCGACACCGCAACGGTTGAGTCCTGTCTTCAACCGGGGTAATTGAGCGGCATACCAGCTGTCCAGAAGTGCTCTATCAGACTGAATATAGATTCTTTACTACGGAATGGCCGCATTTTGATTTTCGTATGAGATTTGCGTCTTCTCTGAACGACGAGAACACATTAAGTTACATCCATGCAGACTATAAGGGGCAGACGGTTGGAAGAATCCGACGCACGCTGGTACGCGATTCACACGCTGCCACGACGCGAATTTGGCGCCTGCGCGCAACTTGAGGCGCAATCCTATACGATCTTTCTTCCATGTCATTTGAGGACCGTGCGCCACGCCCGCAAGCTGAAAACAATCAATGCGCCTTTCTTTCCGCGCTATCTATTTGTCCGTTTGGATTTGTCTCGTGATCGTTGGCGGAGCATCAACGGCACCTTTGGCGTGGCCGGTCTTGTTATGGAAGGCGATCGGCCCGTGCCCGTCCCTATTGGCGTGGTCGAAGCGCTGAAAGATCGTTTTCAAGCGAATGGGGCGATGCCTTGCTTCGATGATCTGGCATCTGGCCAGAAAGTAGAAGTAATGGTCGGACCCTTGGCCAGTCTCGTGGGAAGATTCGAGTGCTTTGACGGAAAAACTCGAGTGCGAGTCCTGCTCCAACTCATGGGGACCTGGGCCACTGTATTGCTCAATCGTGACGCCATTGTACCGACTCTCGGTTGATGGCCTTGATGCGTTGCCAGGCCTATCGCCCACGCGCCGCTGGTCCTCGGAAGCGACAGATTTGCCACACGCCGAAGAAATAGGCTCGCTCTGATGGGGTGTTGCGATCGGCATGCTGGTTTTTGCCTCACAGAGGTGATGATTATCTCCGGGTTAGCGCCGCCGCCTCTCAAAAGCTGGGGATGCACGGGTGATTGATTTGCACTGCCATATGCTGCCGGGGCTCGATGATGGCCCCCGCGATTTCACCGTTTCGCTGGAAATGGCGCGAATAGCGGTTGCGGAGGGCATTTCGACAGTCGTGTGCACCCCCCACATTCTGCCGACCGTCTACGACAACACCGGCACTAATATCCGCGCTGCAGTAAATCGCTTCGAAGCAGAACTTGCGCGTGCAAAAGTACCCTTGCGTGTTCTTCCTGGCGCTGATGTTCACATCGCGCCGAATCTTGTCGAGGATCTGCATCGGGGGCGCGTGCTCTCGATCGCAAACTCGCGCTATATCTTGCTCGAGGCGCCGCATCACATCTTTAGCCCTGCACTTCGGGATTGCATCTTCAGTTTGATGGCCGCTGGCTATGTTCCCATACTTACCCATCCGGAACGCCTTGCGTGGATCGGCCAATATTATGAATTGCTTCAGGAGCTCGCGACAGCAGGAACGCTGGTGCAGATCACATGTGGTTCGCTTATCGGACACTTTGGGAGGCGTGCTCAGCATTGGTCGCTTCGAATGCTCGATGAAGGGTTCGTGGACGTTATCGCCACCGACGCGCATGACACAGAAGGCCGGCCGCCGAGGATGAAGGAGGCGCTGCAAGTTGTCGTAGATCATCGCGGTGGAGACGAGGCCAATAAAATGGTCTCAGAGCGTCCGCGAGCTATTCTTGACAATTTGGATCTAAGCGGCTTACTGACGCGAACATCTAACAAGCCATCTTCCTCTCGACATGGCCAATGGCGTTTTTGGGCCTAAATACAACGGGTTCGCGATGAAACATTGAGCGTTTTGAGAGTGTCAGAGAAATTTCGATGGCATTGCGCGTTTTCACTGTCGTGGTGCTTGTTCTTATCCTCGAAGCTTGTTCGAGCGCACAGGACAATACGGCCTTTGTGGCAAAGGCCTCCGATAACGTATCGGCCTCGACGCAGTATCTTCTTTCGTCGGGCGATCTTCTGGACATATCAGTTTTTCAGGTGCCCGACCTATCAAAGGAGGTGGAAATTGATGCGGCGGGTCAAATTTCGCTTCCTTTAATCGGCGAGATACACGCGGCCGGGCAAACCGCGCAGGCGCTTCAAACCGAAATTGCCGAAAAGCTTCGGGCAAAATACCTCCAATCCCCTCAAGTAAGCGTCTTCGTAAAGAACGCCGCCGGCCAGCAGGTGACCGTTACTGGAGCGGTCTACAAGCCAGGGGTCTACCCGATCGTCGGACGAACGACACTCGTTCAGGCTCTGGCGCAAGCAGGCGACTTAAGCGAGATTGGCGACCACGGCTCTATACGTGTGCTTCGGCGAGTCAATGGCACTATGACGCAAGCAAAATTCAATATCGACGACATTCGAGCCGGCAAGGCAATTGATCCTGAATTGTATCCGGGAGACATGGTCGTCGTGGACAACTCTGGAATCGGTGTCGCCTGGAAAAATGCCAAAGACATCATCGCTCCGACTTCGGGCGCTGTTGGCGCAGGCGCTCTTTTATTGGTGCACTGAGGTGGAATGCAGATCTTAAGTAGTCACTTTTGATTTGTGAGAAAATCTGGATGAATTTTGTTCGCGGTTTCGATTTCAATGAGCCTGAGCCGCGCCAGCCCGGCCTTCCGGCCCCTGCGAGCAATGAGAACCGCCAGATGGAGAGCGGGTCCCATAACGCATTGGCTCCAGCTTCCCCTTATAATTCCTTCTACGACGAGCCTCAGTCCTCTTTTGATTTGCTGAAGTATTGGGGACTCCTTCTCAAGCATCGCTGGTTGTTTCTTGCAGCTGCAGTCATTGGATTAGCCTATGGTTATGGTTCGACTTATCTGGCGACCCCAATCTATCGCGCTTCCGCGACAATTCAGATTGATCGCGAGGTGCCCAAACCCGTGGATCTCCGCGGCGAAGATACCGATACCAACTCAGCCATTGTAGGCGACGAGGAGTTCTACCAAACCGAATATCAGCTTCTCAAAAGCCGCTCGTTAGCGGAGCGCGTCGTCGCCGATCTTGATTTGGCCAATGAGCCAACTTTTCTCGGCAGTGACACAGTTTCGCCATCGACCAAACTGCGCGAGCTAATCTTCGGCACGCCTGCAAACCATGCCGATGATGAGCAGCCGTCAGAAGTACGGAAAGAAATTGCAATCGGGCGTGTGCAAGGTGGTTCGTCAGTAGTGCCAGTGCCAGATTCGGCGCTGGTCGGCTTAAGCTTTGATGATCCTAACCAGACTTGGGCGAAAAAGATCGTCGATGCCCTCAGCCAAGCCTTTATAAAAAGCAATCTTGAGCACCGGTATAATGCGACGGCATATGCGCGGAATTTCTTACAAGATCAATTGGCGAAGACGAAACTGAAACTAGAGCAGTCCGAACGTGACCTCGTTGGTTACGCCAAAAAGGAGCAGATCGTAAATTTGGATGACAAGCAGGTATCGTTAGATGCGGCTGGTTTGCTCGCAATCAATGCGGAACTTGCCCGGGTGCGAACTGAAAGAATAACAAACCAACAACTTTGGCAGCAAGCGGAAAGCACAGATGGGCTTGGGTTGCCTCAGATTATTGCCGACCCGTCGATCCAAATGCTTCGCGATAAGCGCGCGATATTGAAGACGGAATATCAGGATAAACTTAGTACGTTCAAACCGAGCTTTCCTGACATGCGCCAACTGCAGGCGCAAATCAATGAAGTAGACCGGCAGATTGAAAATGCCGTGGCGATTATTAAAAATTCGATCAAAGCGAAATACGAGGCCTCGCAACAACAAGAAAATCTCCTGGTCGCGCAGCTTGGACGAAGCAAAAACCAGGTTCTAAATGTCGAAGACCGCAACATCGAATATACGATTTTAAAGCGTGAGACCGACACAAACCGGGCGCTCTACGATGCGCTTCTACAGCGCTATAAGGCCGTCGGCGTGGACAGTGGTATTGGGATCAACAATATCTCGGTCGTGGACGCAGGACAGCCGCAGGGAATGGTCTCGCCAAGCCTCAGGAAAAATCTTGGATTTTCGTTGGCATTCAGCCTAATTGGCGCATTCGCTGCAGCCTATATATTGGAACTGCTCGACGACACATTCAAAACACCGGAACAGGTGGAAGAGTTGTTGCGCGTTCCGGTGGTCGGTTTGGCGCCTTTGGTGCCCAAAGATAGACCTGTCGCAGAGGCACTTCGCGATCCCCATTCCGCCCTTTCTGAAGCCTTTCGCTCTCTGCGGACCGCGCTGCAGTTTTCAACGAATGACGGCGTCCCTAAGAGCCTGCTGGTTACGAGTTCGTGCGCGGGCGAGGGTAAATCTTCTACTTCCCTCGCTCTCGCACGCAATTTTGCGCAGTTATCGCTCAATGTTTTGCTGGTCGACGCCGATCTTCGCAAGCCCACCCTACATGAGGCTTTGGGCTGCCACAACAGCTCAGGCCTATCGAATTACTTAGTCGGCAATTTCGATCGAAAGTTATTTCAGGAAACCTCGACTCTGGGTCTAACCTTTATGGCCTCCGGTCCGCTGCCTCCGAATCCAGCTGAGCTGCTGGCAGGGCCAAAGCTATTAACGCTTTTGACTTTCGCAGCCCAGGAATTCGATTTGGTCATTCTGGATGGACCGCCGGTTGTCGCTATTGCAGATGCATTGCTCTTAGGCAGTCTTGCCATCGGCACGTTGTTCGTAGTTCGTGCCTGCGGCACCTCAAAAAAGGTCGTCAGACGTGCGATGAATCGCCTCTATTTTGCCAGGGCCCGGGTGATCGGCGTAGTGCTTAACTGCTTTGATGCCCGTAAAGCAGGGTTCGAATACGGCTACGGTTATTCTCACGATTACTATCAAAGCTACGGCAACAACAAGTCGGAACTTCCCCCCAATTCCGAACGGCCCGCGTTGACAATCGGAGAGTGATATGGCCGAGCGGCGGGCGATTGAGTTGGCGCTAGACCTTTCGCGTATGCCCGCTTTAGCTCCGATGTTGCGTTGCCAGACGCCACCGCCCGATATTTTGGATGCGATTCGCGCTGCTGCTGGATGCCCAGAGGCATTGCAAGCGGCATGCAGCTCAACCAGAGAACCGCTGCATGTCATCCAGCGCGCAGCCGCTCTTTACCTGCAAGAGACGTTGTTCTTTCCAGGCGCTTCTCTTCACCGTAATCTCGGCGTCACAGTTGAAGCTTCGCGCACTCAAATGCGCCTCCACATGCGTTGGCTGATGATATGGTTGCACCCTGACCACAACTCCGATGAAATGGCCAAGCTCTTAGCGGCGCGTGTAATAGATGCTTGGCGCGAACTCGGCCGGAGGAAAGCACAGATAAAGAAAGCGCCTGTAGGAACGAATAAAGTGCCTTGTTCGGCCAAAACATGTTCCGCGGAGCTGAAGAGCTCCTATTCCTTGCGCATGAGATGGATCCCGATTCCCGTTCGATCAACTCCATCGATGCGAGGTCTTGGTTTTATAGTAGCGGGGGCCGTTATCGCTCTTGTCGTTATTGCTCTTTCAGATGTCGCACTGGTCGGTTGGTTGTCCCCTAAGAATCCTAACTCGCTGACATTGACACGGATTAATAAGCACGTACCTCTTTCGGTCTCGCGCGCAAACAGCTTCCAAAGTTACCAGTGATCGCGGAAGGCGCTTCTGTCCCGGCTTCGACCAAGCCAATCGCCAGTGTGGAACGCATTTGTTTGTGGATCAGGTATTGGTCTGATAAGCCAATGAAAAGAGCGAAATCGCCTAAAAGTCCCTGGCATATTGCCGAGGTGGCATTGGGCGTTGGCGTCCTCTGCTTTTTTTCTTGGCAGATTTTTGCTCATGCGATGGCGCTGTCCCATGGAGCAGACGATGCTCAGGGCGCGCTGAGCTGGGATCCACATTTTGCCCCAGCTTTGGTCGAGTTGGCTGAAAGGCCGATGAATGAGGATCAGAAAGTAAACCTGGTTAGACTCGCGGAAGCCCAGAAGCTCGCGCAACGGGCGCTGATTCTGGATCCGCTTGCGTCGTTCGCTCTGACGGTTTTAGGGCGGATTGCTGATAGAGAAGGTAATCATTCACAAGCGCTCGCTCTGATGGAGCTAGCGGCAGAACGATCCTCGCGCGATGAGACAGCGCAAGGCTGGCTCGTTAATGAGGCTCTCAGTCGCCGCGATTTTCGCGATGCACTGCCGCGCCTCGATCTAATAATGCGCACGCACCCCGAACTGTTGAATGAAAATCTTTCTCTCTTTGTTGCCTTGATGACAGAGCCGGAGGCCGTCGGCTCTTTGGCGCAATTGATCGGATTGAATCCACCATGGCGCGCGTGGTTCATAGACTCGGTGGTGCCCAAGGTGGAGGACAAGACTGCGCTGGCGCAGTTCTACGCTGTGCTGCAATCTCAACCAAATCCTCCAACTGAACGCGAAATTCAGCCGTACCTCGATCTTTTGGTCAAAAGTGGCCTAGCTAGAACGGCCTACATGACATGGATTTCAACGCTGCCGGCTGAGCGGCGCGCCAGCGCTGCAACACTTTACAATGGGCAGTTTCGATACCCCCTGAGTGGTGCGGAATTCGACTGGCAGATCGTACAGGCCCCCGGCGCGGATGTTTCGGTCATTGGGGGCCCTGCGCGGGGCGGCATGCTACGCGTTGAATTTTCGGGCTCGAGCGTGGAGTTTCGAAATGTCAGCCACCTTCTGGTTTTGACGCCAGGGAACTATCACTTCACTGGTGAAGTAGAGGCCCAGTCCTTGCAGACCGATCGAGGCCTGTGGTGGCGGCTCTCGTGTGAAGATTCAGGGATAGTTCTGGGAGAGACTGCATTAATTGCGGACAACACGCCGTGGCGTCCGTTTGCACTCGCATTCGCGGTTCCAAAGAGCGGTTGCGAGGCTCAAATTCTACGGCTTGAACTGCCGGCTCGCATCGCCACTGAACAGGTAATCGGCGGAGTGGTCTCTTTCCGAAATTTGGCGATTGTTCCCGCGCAGTCAGCTGACGCAGCTCCCGGACAATAAGATCCTGATAGGTTGACCATTTCACCTGATTGTTGCTGACGCGCCACGCTGGTTGAAAAACGATTGAAATCGCCGTTTTCCTTTGCGAGGGCGAGCGACTTCGGTTAACGTTGTGTTTACCATTATTGGCCCGCAAGGGGAGCGTCGTTAGTAGAGCAAATGGAGTTTGAAAATGCGCCTATTTTGCTCCGTTGCCTTAGCTTGTGCCTTGTCCGTTGCGGCTCCAGGCTTAGCATTTAGCCAGACTCTTCCAGGCTCAGGCTCGGAAAAGGTCGCCTATGGTCACGACCCGTTCGTTTGGTATGACCCCCTGACCTGGTTTGAGTTCACGAGCTGGGGCACGGGAGACGTCCAGATTGGATCGAATACGAAATCGGGCGATCCGGTAACTACGGATCCTGGTAAGGACCCGCCATCTGGGGGCTTTAGCACGCACGGCAGCTGGAACACGGATCCGACATCTTGGACCAGTTGGAACGATCCGGGCAAAGGAAACGACCCAGGAAAGGGAGACGATCCAGGCAAGGGAAAAGGCTCGAGCACCGCGTGGAGTGATCCCGGTAACGGGAACGATTCGGGCAAAGGAAACGACCCTGGCAAGGGAGACGATCCAGGCAAGGGAAAGGGCTCGAGCACCGCGTGGAGTGATCCCGGTAACGGGAACGATCCGGGCAAAGGAGATGACCCTGGAAAGGGAGACGATCCAGGCAAGGGAAAAGGCTCGAGCACTGCGTGGAATGATCCCGGCAACGGGAACGACCCGGGCAAGGATCCGCACCACGATCATCATTTCGATCATCATTTCCATTTCGCCGAGTATCACCACCACCACCATCATCACGAATGCGTTAGCTATCCCTGTGATCGGGTCTATTTCTAGCTAGTCCAGTAGGCGTATCCTTTACGTGGCGATTTCGAAGGCGGGAGGTATCCGCGGCTGGCTGAGCGGTTTTCTGATTGCTGAAATCGGATTGGCTCTCGCTCTCGGTGGAGGTGAGGGCCTCTGGGCGGATGCGTTTATCCAATTATGCTCGCTTCCGCTGCTCGGGCTGGCGATCCTGTCCCTTCAACCAAAGCGGCTTACCTCGCTCGGCCAAGGCTCGCTCGGTCTACTTGCCTGCGTGGCGCTATTGCCGGTCCTGCAGCTTATTCCGCTTCCTCCATGGATTTGGGCGAACCTCCCAGGCCGCACACCGTTCATCGCCGCCTATCAGGCAGCGGCAATGGGACTGCCCTGGGAGCCATTGAGTCTTGATCCCGGCGTGACGTGGCTGAGTTTTTTATCTCTTTTGCCGGCGATCTCGGTCTTCCTGGCGCTGCTGGCAACGCCTCTTAAGACCCGACGTACTGTCAGTCTCGTTATTCTCGGCTTTGCCTTGGTTGGCGCACTCCTGGGTGTCGCACAGCTTGCAGGAGGCTCAGAGAGTGAACTGCGCCTGTACAATGGCAACACGAACGCGGGGGATGCGGTCGGCTTTTTCGCCAATCGCAGCCATCATGCTGCTTTTTTGACGATAGCAATCCCCTTGGCAACGGTATGGGTCGTTGACGTTGCGCGGCTGCGAACTTCGCAAAGCAAATTTTGGCTTGCAATGCTTCTTCTCGGCTACGCAGTGCTATTGTTGGGCCTTGGCATGGCACACTCGCGCGCTGGCCTCATTTTGGGCTTTGTCGCTGGTTTCCTTTCCGTGGCGATTGCCTGGAGATCGAAAACTGCACGAGACGGTCGAGAGCGTAGGAAGCTGACTTTTTTCTTTGTTTGCGCCAATTTGCTGGGTCTGGCTTTGGCATTTCAGTTCGGCTTTGTGCAGCTAGCAAATCGGCTCGAGAATGAGAGCGCTCTGGCAGATTTGCGCCGACCCATAGCGTCCGTAACGATGCATGCGATCGACGCCAATCTGCCGATGGGAACTGGGTTTGGGGCGTTTGAGCCGGTCTACCAAATGTTCGAACCGCCGGCGCTGGCGATTCCGGAATACATCAACCATGCTCACGACGACTGGCTTGAACTCGTTTTGGGCGGCGGCATTCCGGCGCTGACTCTCCTGCTTCTTTATTTGCTCTGGTATTTCTACGCGACCTACGAGGCCTGGCGAGAAGGTGACGGCAGCGGTGTGGATCGCCCGTTGGCACGCGCCGGCTCGATTGTGGTCGGCCTTTTGCTCCTGCATTCGACTGTCGACTATCCGCTTCGCATGACCAGCTTGATGGTGGTATTCGCGGTTGCAAACGCGCTGATGATCGCGCCGAGCATGGAGGCTTTGTCGCTGGGCGCGAAGTCCGCTCGTCAATTACGGCCTGCCGGCATAGGTCGCCGAACGCGACCGGCGAATAGGTTGTTTTCTATCGAAATTTTATCATAATGCGGTGCGAAATAACCTAGGATCTCGGCCGGTTTGTCTCGGCACGAGACGGGCTACGGGGGCAGCGAGTAGTTCCTGCTTTTTGGACCCCGGTGGATGTAAAGCGGAGTGTTTTGCGTCTGGAGGAGGCCTTCACCCGGACTGCGGTAGCTAACGCGACTTTTTTGAGATGCGGCTGGAGATGCGGGAAATGGCGTTATCGCACCCAAATCCCATATTCTAAGGGAAGGATATTCGGCCGATTCTGCAAAAATAGATGTAAATCAAGCGGTTAGCTGCAACGCTTACGCTTATCTCCCTTTGCGCAACGAAATCGGCCGTTCTGACGCCGTAGACGCTGGGGGCTCAAAAAAATGCAAGTAGATCAACTCGTTAGGTGCATAGGTTACTCTTTGTTGAATTGGGAAAGCGCATATTCAGGCAAGTCCTTGAAATTGTGTAGTTTTTAAACCTTCCTCTGCGCCTAGTTGAGCAAATTCCGCGTCGCTGCGCTCGCCGGGCTCGTCATCCATCCTAATCTCATCGGCGATCGGCGTGCTCCGAACATTGCCGCGAGGATTTGCAAGCCGGCATCGAACTGACGGCAAGCGAACAAAGCTTGCGCTGGTTTCGCGATTTTCACTTGAAGGCATGAAAATTCTTTTTGAAATGAAATAGTTAGCGATCCAAGCGGCTTGGGCACGCTGCGGCGATCGAGCCCGCTTCTTCTTCATAGCCTACTGCGAACCCGAGGGGATAGTGTTCACGCAAGCTATTGAAATACTTTGAATTAATGCGATATTATGCGCATTGGATTGCATCATGAATTGCAGACAACCAGCAGTAAGCAAACGGATTTCGCGTCATGGTCACAAACCAACTTAGCGGCTTTCGGACGCTCATATGGGCGGGGCGCGCTCGACCGAGAACGGAGACTTTTCGTGGTCCGCATGGATAGCTAACATGACCGATAACACCTTTCTGCCCGAAGAGCTGGTGCTCGAGGCGGGGAAAGCGGAGTGGCACTATTGGCGGGATACTTGGGCCTACCGTGAACTCTTCTACACGCTTGCTTGGCGGGACGTGGCGGTGCGTTATAAGCAAACCGCCGTCGGTGTGCTCTGGGTCGTGATCCGCCCGTTTCTCACGATGATGATCTTTACAGTCATTTTCAATCGTCTTGCGAAGCTGCCGAGTGGGAGCGCGGCACCCTATCCGGTCATGGTCTTTGCCGGAATGCTGCCCTGGTTTCTCTTCTCTACGATCCTAAGTGAAGCTTCAAGCAGCCTCATAGGCAACGCGAATTTGGTGGGTAAAATATATTTCCCTCGGATCATTATACCGACAGCATCTGCCGTCGTCGCGCTCGTCGATTTTGTGATTAACTTGGCGCTTCTTTTCGCAATCATGCTCTGGTACGGCTTCGTGCCGAGCTGGCGTATCATTCTTCTGCCTGTGTTCGTGCTGCTTGCTGTCTTGGCCAGCCTCGGTCCAGCTTTTCTCATCACGGCGCTCAACGTGAAATATCGAGATTTCCGCTATATCATTCCGTTCATTGTGCAGTTTGGTCTTTACGTCTCACCCGTGGGTTTTTCGAGCGCGATCGTCCCAGATCGATGGCGGTTCTGGTACAGCCTCAACCCCGTTGTGGGCGTGATCGATGGCTTTCGCTGGTGCATCCTGGGCGGCGGCAACGCCCTTTTTCTTCCAGGGTTTGTCCTCAGCTTGGGTATTGTCGCGCTATTCCTTTGGCTGGGGATTACTTACTTTCGCCGCACTGAACGCAGCTTCGCGGATTTGATCTGATGGGAAATGACATCGTCATCCGGGCTGAGGGGCTTGGGAAGAAATACATTATTGGCCATAAAATAAAATCGGAGGGCTATACAACGCTGCGCGATGTGATGGCGCGGCAAGTGCTGGCCGTCTGGCGCAAGACAGCGGATCTGGCGCGGGGGCGCCCTCTGGTACTTGGGAAAACTACCGAGGAGGTCTGGGCCCTCAAGGACGTGAATTTCGAAGTTCAACACGGAGAGGTTTTGGGGATCATCGGACGCAACGGCGCAGGCAAATCAACTTTGCTGAAGATTCTTCGCGCATTACGGAGCCAAGCGAGGGTCGGGTCAGGATTAGAGGACGCGTCGCTAGTCTGCTTGAGGTAGGCACTGGCTTTCATCCTGAGCTCACGGGCCGCGAAAACATCTACCTCAACGGTACAATTCTCGGAATGACCCGAGCCGAGATCCGACGAAAGTTTGACGAGATCGTCGCGTTTGCCGAGATGGAGCGCTTTCTCGACACGCCCGTGAAACGCTATTCGAGCGGCATGTATGTGCGGCTAGCGTTTGCAGTCGCGGCGCACTTGGAACCGGAGATTCTCGTTGTTGATGAAGTGCTAGCCGTTGGAGACGCCGAGTTCCAGAAAAAGTGTCTGGGCAAGATGTCCGAAGTCGCAGGAGGCGGGCGGACGGTGCTTTTCGTCAGCCACAATATGAGCGCCGTTCGAGCACTGTGCACAAATGGTGTAGTATTGGCTGCCGGTCGCGTTCAGAAATGGGGACCGATCTCTGAAGCCGTCGCTGCATACAGCAGTGCGCTATCTAATGTTATTGGATCCTTCTCTCGACCGCCGAAGTATTCGGCAAAACCGTCACTAGTCGCCGTGACCATCGCGCCGCTGCCTGATAGCGAGGAACCGAATGTCGTGATTGAGATCATTGTTGCTGCGAGCGAGCAAACGACCAGTAGTATTCAAATTCGGCTAAAGGACGCTCTCTTAGCACCTGTTGCGTTTGGATCGCTGGGTGTGTTTGAGTTTAAACGCCCAATTTTGATCGCAGCAGGTATAAACCGCATACTCTTAAAGATGTCGACCGCACAACTCGCCAACGGCGAATATTTTATGAGTGTTGACTTAGTGCATCCATTTGTCGAGTTCATCGACAGGTTGGAAGATTGTGTCCGGTTTCGAATTGAATTTGGTTCCGGATTTAAGCGGGCACACAACTTGGAGCAAGACTGGGGACATGGTTCTGTCGTGCTTCCTCTGGAAGCCATGGAAAGGTGCGAGTTGCTCCCAGACTTAATCGAGGGCCTGGGCGACTGTCGAATAGAATCACTTTAACCGTCCGGCATGACCTTATTGCAGATGTGCCGGTGGGCGTGTTCCCGTCGGCTGGGATCGATTCGACGGCGATCGCGGAACCTGCCGCTGCGGCAACGGGGAAGATCCAAACGGTCTGTCTCGCCTTCGAGGACTATCTGGGCACAGAGGCTGACGAGGCGCTGCTGGCGGAGGAGACGGCGCGCCTGCAAGCCGCGGATCATCAGACGGTGCGGATGTCGCGCGACGATGTGATGGCGGCTTGGGCAACAAATTGATAGAAGCTATGCAAGTCCATAAGGGAGGCGACCACGTCGTCATCCAGAGACCGCGTCGCGTTCGCGTGTATCTGATGACATGTAGACGTCCAATACTTCTACGGCGGGCTATCGGCAGCCTTCTGCAGCAGACATTTTCTGATTGGATCTGCGAACTGCATAATGACGATCCAACTGACGATTTATGCGCTGAGCTACTCGAGGAGATACGCGACGACAGGATCGTGCTTTTTAGACATGCCCAAAATCTTGGAGCAACCGAGGCATTCAACCTTTGCTGGCGGCCTATAGATAATGAGTTCATGTCAATACTTGAAGATGACAACTGGTGGGAGCCGGAGTTTCTGGAAGAAATGATTGTCTTCATGGATGCTCATTTAGACGTCGATGTAATTTGGAGCAATATGAGGCTTTGGCGAGAGCATGCCGAAAACTGGGTGGCTGAGGGTAATATCTGGCAAGAAGAGGGTAACGGAAGGTTTCAACTTTTTCATGAGACCATTCCTCGGCAGTTGATGGAGGCACTGTATTCCAATGGAGCGACGTTGGTCCGCGCGCAGGGGCCACATATGGTGCCTCATCCGAGCATGACGCCGTTCTTTATGATGGAGGCACTGAGAGAGCGGCGGTTTCGCCGACCTATTGCACTTTATCGTAGACCGCTCGCAAATTTTGCGCTGACAATGACTAGCGCACGCGATGAAAATATCGTGGAGAAAGTCGGTGGTTTGGCCTTGCTCGTGCGCTCACACTTAAAGCAAAATTATGTATCGCGCGACTTCATTCGAGCTGCCTGGAAGCATGATTGGCAGGCTGGGAGATACTCGTTGAGGGCTATAGTGATCGGGGCAGTCCTATCAGGTCGCAGCGTATTTGTGATTGGATCAATACTGGGCAAAGAATTGTTTATGACCGTCCTATGGTTCTTAATCCATCCGTTCTTATTCGTTCGCATAGTTAGATATGTGATTAATGATCGAGACTTAGCTTCATTTATGGCGGATTTGAGACGGGAGCGGCCGAACGTCCGGGATTTGCCGATTCTACTGAAAAACGTTGAGTTTGTGGCGCAAAAATATTTTGGCTTTCACGCCGCGTCACACTTTCATGCGTTCGTGGTCGTGTTAGGCAAATGCGCATGGAGTTCCTAAACAGCTCGCGACGTCGGCGACGTCGGGAGCGCGGTCGAGAACAGCAGCCGCCTCCGGATGTCTACAAGCAAGTTGTCGATGACAAGCCGGATCTACCGAATGTGCAAGCCTGCGCAGTGACGGGAAATGATTTGTGGTCCGCACTTTTCGCGCAAAGGAACTGCCGCGAGGGCCCGTCGCGAAAAGTCGGGAGAGTTCGTTTCTTCCTCGATAAAACGCACAGTGTCGCGATGGAACGGCATCCGGAATCTGAGAAAATACCGAATGATTTCACTTTCGATTGGTGTCCGGAACTTGAACAGCTCTATTCATCCAGCCAGATAATCGGGAGTACAGGAAAAGTCTTCGAAAACCTTGGTTCGCTATCTACACGACGGAACATATATTTTATTAGACGCATAATGATGGATTACAAGCCAACGCGAACGCTTGAGGTTGGGCTCGCTTTCGGCGCATCCGCGATGGCTTTTGCAGCGTGCCACAACGAGCGCGGTAATTCAACCTTCGGAGTTCATACCGCGATAGACCTTGCCCAAACAAGCTACTGGGACAACGTCGGCAATCGCCAGTTGGAGCGAGCCGGGCTCTCAGGCTTAGTCAGAACTATAGAGCTACCGTCCGCTATTGCGCTCGCGCAATTGTTATCTGCACGTTGTGAAAAGTTTGATCTTATATACATAGATGGATCTCATCAATTTGAAGATGTATTTGTTGATTTCTATTGGAGCAGCAGGCTTTTGAATTTAGGCGGTCTTGTGTTATTCGACGATTGTGCAGACCCAAACGTTGGAAAGGTGCTTAGATTTATTCGCCGAAACTGTATGGACGCGTTCGTGCCATTCTCTTTAGAGAGATATCTCGAAGCGCCTCTGGAGCGATTACGTCGAAGGCTCGCGGCTTTTGCAGGAAGAGTGCAAATGAGAGCATTTAGAAAACTGCGTGACGACACGCCTACGAGCCGGAGTTTTGTCGATTTCTAGCGGAGCGCTCATAAGAACATAATATTTGAGCAAACCCTGGGCCTGACATGCAGGCAGAAACACACCAAATTAGCGTGATCGTGCCAACGATTGGGCGGCCGAAATCGCTCGAGAGGTTGCTTGGCTCGCTTGCGGTTCAGACCTCGCACGTCCACGAGGTTGTAATCGCGGATGGTAGCGAAAGGGAAGATACAGCCCTACTCGTCGCCAATCCCCGCTGGGCGCGTTGCGGACTGGATGTCAAGCGCATCACGGTTCATCCTCCTGATGCCGTACGGCAACGGGAGGCAGCGATTTCAGCATCGAGAGGAGCGCTTCTCCTGATGCTCGACGACGACGTTGAGCTCGGGACAATCTGCATCGAAGAGATGCTGAAGGCGCTCAACGAGAACCCAGGTGCCGTGGCGGTCATGGCTGATTTCAGCAATCAACCTTGGCCAATGCCTACCCGGGTTTGGCGCCTGTATCTTCGGCTCGTGCATAGGCTGAAGGACGGGGAATGGCAGGGACGCGTTATTGGCCCGTTGCTGCGTTTTGCCTACAATCCACTTCCGTCAGGGGTCGCGCCCATGGAATGGCTGGGTACCAGTAATAGTCTCCTTTGGCGCAGCGCCTTCGAAGGCGCGGGTGGATTTTCCGGGTTCTTTCTCAATAGGGCCACCAGCAACGAAGACGTGGATCTCGGGCTCAAGCTGCGGCGCCTGGGGCCCATTTTGTTCTGCCCGCGGGCGAGAATGGCTCACTACCACGACCCGGGAGGACGACTTTCGCCGTATCTCGCGGCGGAGGACGACATCGTCAACCGTTACATGATCCTTCGCCATACGCTCGGCAAATCACGCGCTTTCGCGCTTCGGCAGGTAATGTTATTCATCATTGTTGAGACGGTGAGCGCAGTAGCTGTGATGGCGCGAACGCGGACGCTGAAGGGATGGGCGACAACGCGAGGGCGCGTGACGGGGTTCGTGCGGGCTCTGCGTGGCTGGTAACCACTAGGAGAAATCCGTTGTCCGAGCAGCATGTGCCGATCTCGCGTGAGTGCCTACCGGAGCTATGGGTCTTTCTCGGCGATAGCATAACAGAAGGTGTTGGATCCTCCCGAGTTCAGCTACGTTGAAGAGCTTGCCAAAGTGCTCCGGCGCCAGGGCCGCAAGGCGGAAACGGTCAGGTTGGGCGGTTGGAATGAGGCTGCATATGGCAGCTCGGTTCCTTACAATTTCGCCGGATACGCGGTCGCCGATCGCGCTAGGGAAGCCGAGTTGATCCTCTGGAACCTCGCCTGTGAAGGCACGACCGTCGTCGACGATCAACGGTGGGTGTGGTTCATCAGACTCATGCGCCCGTCGCGGGTATTCGTTCTACGTGGACCCTTGGAGTTTATTATCCGTCCGGCTCATCTCAAGGACGGGGATTGGCCGTTGTGGATCCCGCGTGGTTGGCGCCACTACGCGGCTTTGGACCCACGCTGCTACTTCAGTGACAGGTGGTGGCGGCGTGCAAAGCAACAGACGATTGACTGGTCGAAGCAGATCGCACGAAGGCGCCTCCTGGCGGAAAGGTCGGGAGCGCCGCTGGTCGACGATGAGCGGTTCCAAAATGCCTATGTCTGCCTCCTGCACGAACTCTCGCGCATCGGCGCTTGGATCGCTTTATTGGGGCTTCCAATGGTTAGCGCGGCGACATTTCCGGGCTCCGAGATTACATTCGCGGCGCGAGATACCTGGGTCCGCGGGGCCGCGAGAAAGGGCGCCTTGAAATTTATTGATTGGCCCATTCCGATTTCGCCGCAGCAACGCCCTGACTTGTTCTACCGGGATGGGTTTCATCCGAACTTGAATGGTGCGCAGGCATTCGCTCAGCACCTATTGACGAAGTTGAGCGACCCCAAAAGCGCCCTTGCTTAGTCATCCCCCGATCACGGCAACTGTTACGGCCTACGATCGAATCGACCAGGCGATCGATACGGTCAATCGGCTCCAGGCCTGCACCCCGCCGCCTGACGAAATCATCGTGCACGTAGACGCCGGGCGGCTCGATTGCGCGAGCGCCATTCGCACCAGTTTTCCCAGGCTGACCGTCCTAATTAGCGAGGATGGTATTGGTCCGGGGGGCGCCCGAAATCGGTTGATGAGAGCAGCAAGGAATGATCTGGTCGCCACTTTCGACGATGATTCCTATCCGTTCGACACAGACTTCTTTGCGCGGGCGGCCGAGCTCTTCTGTCGATTTCCCGATGTCTCCCTGTTCGCGGCGCGCGTCTTTCATCCGGGCGAAACTGTCGAGCCCGCCACGCGCGAGGTTAGGCTGACCGGGAGTTTTAGTGGCTGCGGGGTCGTCTTTCGCCGCATGGATCTAATCGAGGCGGGGAGCTATCTACCCTTGCCAATCGCCTACGGTGCGGAGGAAGAAGACATGGCGCTTCGACTTTTTGATCGCGGCCGAATTCTGATGCGCACTGCCTGGTTGCGTGTATTCCACGATTTGCGATTGTCTCACCATGGCCGGGCGGAGATAAACGCGCAAACCTTGGCGAATATTGGCTTGGTCGCTTTCCTTCGCTATCCGCCAATGTACTGGCCCTTCGGGCTGGCGCAGGTCGGTAACCGAATCCGCTGGTGTCTTAATGTCGGGCGAACGAAGGGCCTTATTTCTGGCCTGACACTCATGCCGTTACTTGCGTGGCGGTTCCGGGGCATGCGCACCCCTGTCGGACGTGAAGCGATCCGCCGCAAGCGAAGCGCCGATCTGGCGCCCGCCACGATATTCTGATGGCCTGTGGTTCGCGAGAACCCGGACATGGACAAACCGGGCCAAAGAGTTGAGCTACTAAACATCGACCCGGATTTCTCAATGTGCGGCTGCAGGTAATCGCCACTCGCCAGATCACTAGCGCCTTATGAGCCAAGGCCACACTGATGAGAGGGGACATTTGCCACGGCTTCACGCCGGTCAGAATCAATCGTGTCTCAATTGAAGACGAACATCTTGCCGAGCGTGGTGGTAGTTCAAGCCGGTGCCCGGCACAATTACGCGATCGCTCGAATATTGCGACAGCGCGGCGCTCTTCTAGGATTGATCACGGATTTTGGTTGGAGCGAATCCTCGAAGTATCGACCCATCTTGAATACTCTTGGCAAACACGCGCCAGGACTGGACAGAAGGCGGATACCGGAGCTCACTGTCGACCAGGTAAAGGCAATTTGGGGGGCAAGTCTGCTGAGCGTTAGCTCCCGGGTCTTCGGAAAAGCAATGGACAGATTGGCGGAAACCTGGTTCGACGCGCGTTGCGGCCGTCTCTGGCTTGACGAGGCTAACATCATATATTCCGTTCCACTCAGATCCGAGGGGGAGTACTTAAACCGGGCGCGGCAGAACGGTTTGATGGTTGCTTCTGAGGTGTTCATAACACCCGTTGCACATCGCATAATCGCTGAGGAGCAGCGCGCCTACCCTGGTTGGGACGATGTCTCCCAGGAAGGGGTGCCTCCAGAGGTGATGGAGGCCCACATAATTCGGGTTATTCGACAGTCAGACCTTCTGATTTGCCCATCGGAGTTCGTAATTGACGGACTCCAATGCTTCCAAGAATTCGATCGGCGAA
Organism: uncultured Alphaproteobacteria bacterium; assembly: GCA_963697785.1. GTDB lineage: Bacteria > Pseudomonadota > Alphaproteobacteria > Rhizobiales > Beijerinckiaceae > Methylovirgula. The sequence goes on from OY969098.1 coordinate 1,112,664, forward strand.
AATCCGTTGTTATTCCGTACGGTAATGCGTCGAGGCCTCGTCCATCGGCTGCTCCAGAGAAAGGTCGCGTCTTGTTTGCAGGGACCGCCAATTTACGAAAGGGAATCCACTATCTTGCTCTTGCGGCCCGCATTTTGAGCTCACGAGCTCCTCAGTTTAAGATCTATGTTGCCGGGAAAGTAAACGCAGCCCTGCGGTTGAAACCCGAATGTAAATGCCTACACTTCCTGGGGCAGCTGAGCGCTCCCCAAATGGCAGCAGAATTCAGTCGAGCCGATATCTTCGTGTTGCCTACCTTGGCCGAGGGATCGGCTAGCGTGATTAACGAAGCGCTGGCATCGAGTGTCCCGGTTGTGACGACACTCGCGGCCGGTTCGATCGTTCGGGATGGCGCCGAAGGGCTCATCGTACCCGGTAGAGATGCCGAGGCCATCGTACAAGCTATCTTGCGCATTGGCTTGGATCGCGAGCTTCGAGACTAATGAGTTTACGCGCAGCACAGGCAATTAGCGCGCGGGATCAACAGCGTTGGGGCGACGAACTTATGGAGGCGCTAAGCGGACTAATAAATGCGGGGGATAGTTGTCTGGCCCCAAAAGCAGCTCATCACTCGGAAAGGTGACTATGACTCTGGTCGTCGGGCAAGTTCGCTCGAAAGAATGCTTTCTCACTACAAAGTGTAGTTCGCAGGGTTAGTGAAACGGAATGGTGACCGCGCATGCCGGTATTGCCTGATGGCTACTTCTTCGCGGTACTAGCGTTCGCTTGCGTGTCTGCGATCGGGCTGCTCCGCCTAAATACGTCGTGGGGCATACCATACACAGCCACCGCGTTTACAATAGGTGGTTGGTATCTAATCGAGCCTGTCTATTTTTCTCATGAATTTAGATTGCTCGATCTGCGCTATGTCGAAGCTGCTTTTGACAACGTTGTGGTATTTTTTGTGGCGTTTGCCATCGTAACTCCGATCTTGGCGCACAAATTCAAGTGTGGTCGCGCAAGGCTGATCGGTACACCAAGCATTCCGCCTGAGCATGTCCTAACTATTACTGCAATCATTTGGGTGGCGTTGCTCGCCTATGGAGTGATGCGATTGCGAGGTGACGTTGTAACCGCCCTCTTCCCGTTAGGTGGACGCTGGACGGGGGACATGTGGGATCGTGCCGGCGCGGCCGCAGCGGGAGCAGAAGGATTTATCGTCTCGATCGCGGGCTACCTTTACATGCTCATGCTGGCGTCCTTTGGAGTCCTCTTATTTATCGTACGAAAAAAAGCTATCGCGCCTTTGCGCTGGCTCTAATTCTGGTTTCGTGGCCATATGCATTCCTCCAGGGAACGCGCAATGTAACGCTGTTCGTGGTTGTCCCGGGGATTATGTACTATGTCTTGTTCTTTAAAAGTCCCAAGATCGTTAAAGCACTGATCGTCGTTCCGATATTCCTAATACTCGAATTGGCGCTACGAGGAATTGTCGCCTACCGCGACGTGGGTTATGAAAACATCCAACTTGCAAAGGTGGAGGGAGCGCAGCATCTCGGCTTGAATATGGCCTCCGAACTTGTTTATTCATTGAGCTTTGTTGATCGGGGTGTGATGCGCTTGAGTTATGGAGGAGAGTACTTCCAAGAAATCGTGAACTTTATACCACGAGCCATTTGGCGAGATAAGCCGCTTCTGGGTATAGACTATTCGATCGCACGAGGGTTCGGGCTCCCTTTTGGGGATGCCGTTAATGATACAGGCGTGGTTGCAACGATAGCTCCGGGTGTGATCGGACAAGGCGTCTTAAACTTTGGCCCAATCCTGGGGGCGATAGTCGCGGCATTATTGATGGGCTTGTGGGTGGCTTTTCTAGCGCGCCTTCGCGCTCAAGGTACCTTGCTTCGCACCATTTTGTTTCTGCTCGGGCTTGGCCTGACCTTCAATCTAGGGCGAGGCATCACATTGCTTGTGCTCTGGCCGATGGTATTTGGGTACATCGGCGTTCGCCTCCTCGAACATGTTGAACACGAACGCATGCGCCTAACTAAGCGGACAATACAGAGATCCCCGCACACGGAATTCCGCACGATTGGACGAAGCTCCGTCAATGTCACGGGGCCAAAACCCTCGAACAACTCGTCCCGTCCCAATCCTGCACGTTCTAGCTCCCCAAATTCTCTGTCTAATTAATTATCGCAAGCCTAAGATCGTCGTCTTAAGGCCTCTTTGATGAAAGTCGCCGTTGTCTTTAATCACCTCGGACCTTATCACATTGCCTAGAATATCAGCCGCCGCGCGGCGCTGCGAATTGCTAGCGATTCGGATTGAAGGACGCGCCTTGGGAGGTAACTTTGTTGTGGCGATGGTATATCGTCTGACGTTAGCTGCAGAAATTGTTAGACGGCATGTGAGCTTGCGAAAAACCTAGACTTATATGCCTCTATGCAAATAGAATAATGTTCAGCATTGGAGAGGGGGCGTCACAAGGGAATCCAAGAGCGCCAATGGTCGAAGCGGCAATATTACGATCCAGCCGAATAGTGGGTGAATTTTTGCTCCCGTTCTCATGATCCAGGTAAGCTTTTGGCTCATGACGCCGCCGCAAAAGGACAGCTCTTGGCATCTCAGCCCGGATTGCTCGATTAGTTCCAGCAGCATCGAGCGCGTGTAACCGCGTCGCACGTGCCACCCGGTCTCCGTGGCGCAGAACGGACCGTTGTCCGGGCTCGTAATTGCACGATAATAGAAGTTGGGAGTGGTTAGCAAAAGACGACCACCTGGTTTGAAGCACGTCGCAATGCTCCGCAAAAGTCGGGCGTCGTCAAGAATGTGTTTGATGTTTTCGGCGCAGATGGCGACATCGAACCCTTCCCGATATTCGGTACACCGGTCAAGCTCCCGCACATCCAGAACGGTGAAGGTAGCTCGCTTTGCACCGCATAGAGAGGCGCGCCGGACAGCCTCTGCATTGTTTCGCTCGTCCCAGCTCAATCCATGCGAAGTGTAGCCTCTCAAAGCCGCTCCTATCGTGAATGCGCCAGTGCCGCATCCAATATCCAACAGCTTCTCTCCGTTCGCGGTGATAGGTAGGCGATGTTTGAGCCAACGCCAACGATCCCAAACTAGGGTGTCGCCGTGAATTAGAGTGGCGGGAAAGCCAAACAACCTCACTAAGAGAGATTTGTCCATGAGGGTCTTTTCAGAATTGATACGGCTCCATTCGAATTCCTCTGCGCACCAAGGTGTTACTAGCAGCTCCTGGGTCCGTCCGGCAGGTGCATAAGAATGCGTGCAGTACGATCTTTGTCGCCGCAGGTCGAAGCATTACTTCAGGCCGTTCGCAACGGGGATATTTTCGTGAGGTACTCAAGAAACCTGGCTCGCTGTGATTCTCGGCGAGAGCGAGCCTGAGGCTTCCAATGTAGCTTTGATGTTCTGGAAAGTTGCTTGCTATTTCTAGGCTTTTTTCAACCAGAAGGTCGATATGAATAACGAAGGTAAAGGAAGGCACCGAATTTCCGTCGGCGCCGTTACGCAATGGGCCGTAGAACGCCCCCGCTTTTATCCAAAGTCATATGCTGACCGCCTTTGGCTACACCACGTCGAGTTATGAGAATTGGCGTTATTTTCAATAACTTTGGCCCCTATCACATTGCTCGCCTCTCTGCTCTCGCGCGACGGCTATATGTTAGCGATCGAAGTAGTAGGACGAAGCGCGGAATATGGCTGGAATCTAGCGGAGAGTGTGCCATTCGAGCGGAAGACACTGTTCGCTTCGGAGAGCTCTTCTGATTTCAGTGCCAGAGAATACCTTCGCCGCCTGGATCGGGAGCTTTCGCTTTTTAATCCCGATGTTCTCGCTGATCCCAGGTTGGTGTGGATTGGACGCCCTTCAAGCGATGGATTGGGCTCAGAGGCGGCGCGTGCCTGTCGTCGTTATGTCCGAGAGCCAACGGGATGACTTAAAGAGGTCGCGTCTTAGAGAATGGTTGAAAGCTCGTTACTTACAAAATTGCCAAGCAGCGCTCGTTGGGGGATCGCCGCATCGGGAATATCTTGAATATCTCGGAATGGATCCGGCGCGCATTTGGTGCGGGTATGACGCTGTCGACAACGCCTTCTTCAGTATCCACGCGGATGCGGCAAAGGCTGACGCCTCAGCCTTGCGCCATCAGTATGATCTGCCCGAACGGTTCTTTCTCGCGTCGGCACGTTTCATCCCGAAAAAAAATCTGCTTGCCCTAATCAGAGCGTATCAGCTTTATCGCCGCAAAGCGGAAAGCAAAAGGTCCGGAAGCAGCGGCTGGGAGCTAGTTCTGCTAGGTGACGGTATTTTGCGCCAATCATTGGAAGCCGAAGTGGCGACATTTGGGTTCGCCGGCAACGTGAAGATGCCAGGCTTTCAGCAGTATAGCGACCTTCCTGCCTATTATGGCCTGGCCGACGCATTTGTCATGCCTAGTAACAGAACAATGGGGGCTTGTTGTCAATGAAGCCATGGCGTCCGGCCTGCCAGTATTGGTATCGATTCGTTGTGGATGTGCTCCTGATCTCGTCAAGGAAGGGTGCAATGGCTATACTTTTGACCCGTTCGACGTAACAGGCCTAGCTGATTTAATGCTCAGGATTGTCGGACGAAGGCTTTGACCGCCACGCAATGGGAAAGGCCAGCCGCAAAAATCGCCGAGTGGTCACCCAAACGCTTCGCCCAAAATCTTATCCACGCGGCGAACTATGCTATGAGTCTGCCTCAGATGCGACATGACGGCGCTCGATACTCTGATCTTGAAAATGCTGATCGCTCGTTCCTCTTTATGACAATTTCTGTCAATTGCAAAACCATCGGAGAGGATGGGCGACGCGATCGTCACGGATTTCACTAGGTCTATTGACGGGGTCTGCGTCTCGTAATGCGGGTGGGTTCTTTGAGGCGGTGGGCGGCCTAGCAACTAGTCTAGGAAAAAATAACTGCCATGTAGAGGTTTTCGCGGCCGATGATTTCAATTCGGTTCGCGATCTTCATCGTTGGAAAGGCAGCGAACTAGACCGCTTCCAAATCGTTGGCCCCAGAAGGGTTCAAGTATGCGCCCGGTTTGCGAGCCCGATTAAATGCGGCGAGCCTCTATGTTCTTCATTCGCATGGCCTGTGGATGTACTCGTCTATACCCTCTGACGCGATGGGCCCGGACGCATCGAAGGCCGCTTGTTGTGTCGGCGCATGGCATGCTGGATCCGTGGGCAATGAAGAATTCTCGTATAAAGAAGCGCCTTGCCACGCTCCTTTATGAGGGACGCCCACTTGCAGCAGGCCCGTTCGCCCGCATGCTCTGTCCGAATGCCGAAGCTATGGCATTCCATGGCTATGGCCTTAGAAAATCAATCTGTGTCATACCTAACGGGCTCGATTTGCCAGGCGCCCGCGGTGAACCCCCCTCCGTCTTGGGACCGAAACGCTGCCCAAAGGGGCTGAGGTTTTCCTTTATCTCGGTCGTATTCATCCAAAGAAGGGCCTGCGACCGCTTCTCTAAGTGGGCTGCGACAAAGCATTGCAGCAGGGATCGTCGACGTGTTGTGTTTCTCGTTGTGGCAGGTTGGGATCAAGGTGGCCATCTTCATAGAATTACGGGCACTAGTCTGATCAACTGGGATTGAAGGAACGGGTGCGCTTCGTTGGGCCACAGTTTGACGACGATAAGAAAAAGTCGTTCGAAAGGGCTGACGCATTCGTCTTGCCATCTCTTAAGCGAGGGGTTGCCTATGGCTGTCTTGGAAGCTTGGTCTTATGGGCTCCCGGTGCTAATGACACCGATACTGTAATTTGCCCATAGGGTTTAAAGTGGGCGCCGCGATAGCTATGGGACCCCAGCCCAGAAAGTATTTCGCACGCCATTGGAGTGCTTTCAGCGCTAACTGACTCCGATCGTTAACGAATGGGGAAAGCAGGCCGCGCCTTAGTAGCCGACATGTATACCCTTGGGATAGGGTAACCGTGAAAGTACGGGAAATGTATTATTGGGCGCTCGGCGGAGGGCCTCTACCGAGTTCTTTTGATGCTTACCTGTAGCTGTGGCAGAGCGTCAGATGCTCATAAGTGAACAGGTCATCTCCAAGCGCAATAAGATTAGCCGCTTCTGTTGGAATGTCGTTTGGCTTACCTTCTTTACAGACCGTCGCCTGTCGCTTTGCATTCATGGCGATGCTTACTTTTGCGCCTTTTCGGCGCCGCTATTTGTAGTGCATCACTATTCGAGTCGGTACACGGCAATGGGGTTGCCGTTTATGGTCCTGGCGGCGTACGACTGGGCATATTCATCGCGCAACGCGGTGGAAATGGTCTGTGCGAAGTCTCCGGCGCTTGTGTCAGGTGAATGGCAATCCAACTGGATCACTATTCTCGCGTCTTGGGTCAACACATTTTGGCCAGAAAGCGTTTCTTCGGCGACCGTTTGGCTTGGCGCTATCTGATAGGTTCCGATGCCGCCCGGAGTTCCTGACAATTGCTGGACGATCTGCGTCCCGGAAGAAACGCCTGTTCCAAAGATCGGCGCTCCGATTTGAATCGTTCCGGTGTCGACCGAAGCGACGGTGAGCGTGCTTCCAGAGATCGAGCCGACAAATTTCACATCCGCTGCCGAATCGACATTCGTCGCCAAACGCTGAAAACGGATCGGCGTCATAACGACGAAATATGGATTTCGTTCGATTCTCGGGACTCGGTTCTGCTGCCCCGCTACGACCGAAACGCCAGTCGACATGGTTTCGCCTGTGGGCGCGCTTCAGAGATTTTGCGATGGAGAGATCCGGTTCCCCCCAGTATCCCCGGTAAGCTGCTCCACGATCAGCGTTCCGGCACCTGCACCAAGAACCGGAGCGCGAGGCTGGATCGAGCCGGTGAAAAGGGTAATAACAGTCAGCGTTGTCCCGACGATATAGCCAGCGAAGACAGCTGGGGGCGATCCGCCGAGCCTACGATTGTGTCGGTGAAATCGCGGTCAATTTCGTCTCATCTGCTCGTTTGCCACGTCACTTCTACAACGGGGCATTCGGCGGCGGTCTTGCCAGTGATGCTGGTGCCAAGGTAGGGCGTCGTGGTCCCCGCCATTGATGCGGTGCTCGCAGGCGAACTCAACGTGTCCCCCGTTTGCTCTCCCGTGATACCAGTGGGTGTTACCACTCTCGTTCCTGCCGTCTTGAGATTTATGATCGGGTTGAAGTAACCGGTCGCCGCGCTACTTTGATCGATCGTATCGAGGCCATTATATTGATTGGCAACATTCCAAGTCAGCATTCAAAGATTCGAGCCGGTGTCGGCCGTGATGACATCGGCAGTGAATGAGACAAGAATTCCCCAAACGTTGAATGCAGTGGCTGGTAGCTCGTCCACCGTCTCGAGGTTATCTATATCAATAACTGGAACGGTCGGATAAGCAGCCTGGACTGTCGCGAGATTATTCGTGCAGGTGTAAATGCGATTGCTATAAGTCCGGAGAGGAGCGTTTTGTGCTCCGCTTGAGCAAAGTCGATATTGTCAGCCCCGCCCGTCCCGCCTAAGTCGTTCCAGTTTGGAAATGGGTCATTGTCCAAATAGATATTCGTGCCATCTGTCGGCACATTCGGAACGGCGCTCAAGGATGAATTCGTATCAATATCGAAATTGCTTCCGTTTTGGTCTGCCCCGGTTACTGTGAAGGCGTATCCCTCGTAGGGATAATTGCAATTCCCGCAACTGAAGAATACCTTCGATCCAGGGAAAGCCCACAATGCTGGACCTAGTGAGTTTGCAGCGGTGAAAAGGCCGCTAGAAATTGAATAATTGCTGTTGTTCACAATTCTCGAACCAGAGGAACCTAAATCAAGCGGCTCGACCGTCGAAATACTACAGTTGGTTTCGCTGATTGTCTGGCTTCGGCCGAACCCTTCGCTCGGTCCTCCCCGCAACGTGCCAATTGTCGAGTCGCTGCAAGAAGTATTCTGCGGAGTTCCGTTCAGGTAGACTATATCTGCGCTATCCTTGATGACTGATTGATTGACTCTCGCCGAGGCGATGAGAAACTCTCAATGTCTCCACCATCAACGATGAAATTGTCGATTAGTTTATCGACTTCAACTTCGCTGTCCGCATTAGTCTGATTGAAATTTTTCCACACAACAGTCTTCGATGCTGTAGGATAAAAGCAATCCACGTAGTTCGTTGTACAGGTAACATTGTCAAGTTCTACATAACGACCGGAGACAATCTTTTTCCCTGAGGAGGTCCAAGTTCCTCCTACGATATGAATAGTCAGCGTTCCAACCGGGATCTAATTCGTAGATCGTTGCTGGGCCGCCGCAGGTTGTTCCGCCGCAGGCTGTTGAGGACAGGCCGTAGCTGGGATATCCAGAGTTGTAGCTGTTCTTTAGACCTGCGCCGTAGAAAGTGATCACTCCGGTGCTGGTTTTCTCCAATTCCACCTGCTGGTATTCGTAAATGGCTACATTTGGCGGAAAGCTGTTTGACTGCAATGTTGAGTCGGTGAGCACTACCCACAAATTAGCGGGGAAATAAGCAGCCTGCGCGGCCGTCGAAGTAGTTATTGAAAAGCCCCGGAAGAGACTGTGTTAAACAGTGCATCGGTCTCTTCAACTGGCGTGTTATTTCCTTGTTGAACGCTGTATGATGACCAATAGGTACAGCCACTCCCAACTGTGATGTCAACGCCCGTGGCAGTAAATTGCCAATTGGGGATGTCTCCAAAAATACCTTCACTGACATTGATCCCTGTGCATGTGTCGAAAACGCATGTGCCAGAAACGGTTAGATTGACCAGAGCGCCATTCTGGATAGCAGAATTATCGCGAAAGGAGTTGGTGGCTAAGACAAGTGCCGGCCCATCATCAACCCCGCCACAGGCGAGAGAGGACTGAATAGTCGTGCTGCCGTGCCAGAAGGCCCGCGGTGCCTGAAACGGAAAGAAGGTAAGCGCAACGGCAAGAAGGAAAATGAGCCATTTTTTCATTTTCTTCATTCTTCGCAACTCAACAACCTGTACAGGCTCAAATCTTATACGTTGTTCCGGTGCTGTCCTCCACAGTTAGATAGCCGGTGACAACTGGAACACCGGACGCAAGCATTTCCTACCGCGCTGCTTAGCGGAGTAGGTGCCGGCATGGGTGCTCTTTCGCCGTTTGGTTACCTCTATTTGTAATCGGATACGGCATCCGTACTTGTCTAACAGAAGAGACATTTGGCAGAACTGGCGGTGAAGGAATTTCAATACCGAGACGCGGAACCTACCTGCGCTAACGCATATCTGTGGCCAGCACTCAGGAACGTCATTGAAACACGCAATTGGCGCCAACGGGATGCCTTTGATCTGGGATGTGGAAATGGGGCGACATGCAATATGCTTTCTGGGCTTGGTTTTGATGTAGTTGAAGTCGATATATCCGAGAGCGGTATTGCCAATGCACAAAAAGCATACCCGCATGTCGAAGTCCGCCTAGGGAATGCGTACGATGATCTGGCAAGCCAATATGGAATGTTTCCGTTGGTCGTCAGCCTAGAAGTGATTGAACATTGCATAGACCCGCAAGGATTTGCGGAAACGTTTCTCAACCTGATCGCCCCCGGCGGCGTTGGATTTTTATCGACGCCCTATCACGGCTACCTAAACTTCGCTTGCCGTGAGTGGGACTATGGATCGGCATTTTACGGCGCTTTGGCCGGGCGGTCACGTCAAGTTCTTCTCCGTGAAGACGCTTGGTAAATTGCTGAGGCAAGCTGGCGCCACTGAAATTCGCTTCATTCGTGTCGGGCGTATTCCTGTGTTGGCAAAGTCGATGGTCGCCGTGGTTCAAAAACCAGCTTAGGCACTGCAAGACTTGCCGGCGCCGGCGCGGGAACGGGGAGGCGTAATAAAGCGCTTTGTGACTGCGTGTGTCGATACGAACGCGCCGGCTCACGCCCACCGAGCAATCTTGATCTCGGTTGCCTGGTGCATATTCGGTGTTACAGGGACGCGTGTCGCTCGCAGCGGCGGATTCGAGTTTTGTCGGTAACCTACCAAACCGCTCGCCGCTTCGATTGCGATTGGCCCCTAAGTCGAACTTTTGGAGGCCTTGGGCGAGCCGCGTCCTGCGAGAGCGCCGCCAAGCACAATGACACGGGCAGGCTGGGGTGCTAATCGATTATCCTGAAAGTGGGAAGCGAGCTTCCGAGGGCCGTAAGAGCAGGCTTTTTGCGGGGGCTGAATGCGCAAATACCGGGCGTGATCCCGCCGCCTATCGAAGGAAGGCGTGAGGGCCGCCGCAGCGGCGTAAGCGGCAGGGATGTCGCCACGACTGTAGTCGTAAGCAAACACGGGAAAGTCATAGCGGAAGCTTGCCCGTTCCAAGAATAGCTTCGGGGCGTCCAAGTTCGATAGGGCGCGGACAGCCTGCGTGCTAGGCGAGTCAAATTTCTGAGTTTTCGGAGGGACGGCGGGCCTCGAGAGCACCAGACTCTAGTCGCTCAGAATCGGGCTCGCCGGCGTGATGACGGCTTCACGTGCCCTTTGCAGCAGGCCGCAAAATTCGCGTTTTCGACATATCGGCCTACGACATTTGGAGTTTTCCAGCCTCCAGCTTGCATAACAAAATGCTTTTCCCCGAAACGATCATATCTGCCGAGCGCGAATGTTCGGCGTCCAGGATGGCGGAGGACTAGTCGCCCTGTATAAGGAAGTAATCATGTCCGCCGGGGAACGGATCTCGTGAGTTTTCTCGGCGAGATCACCGTGTTGATCTTGACCTATAACGAAGCGGCCAACATCGGACGCGTTCGAGGCGTTGACTGCTTTCGATGATGTCTTGGTGCTCGATAGCGGCAGCACAGACGACACAGTTGAAATCGTCAATGCTTACCCAAATGCACGGCTAATGGTACGCGCGTTCGATACGCATGCGTCTCAATGGAATCACGGTCTCGCAGCATGCCAGCGCCCCTGGGTACTAGCATTGGATGCTGATTACATCGTGCCTAAACTCCTCCTCAGTTCAATGGCCGAAATATCGCCGTCCAAAACGGTCGCGGGATATGAGGCCGCTTTTGAATACTGGATATTCGGCCGGCGCCTTTCCGCGAGTCTATATCCGCCGGTAGTTGTTCTTTTCCGCCGAGAAAAAGCATTCTACGTCCAGATTGGTCATACTCAACGGATCAAGGTGGATGGTTCGATCGAGCCTCTTCCTCGATTCATCAACCATGATGATCGCAAGCCCCTAGGTGATTGGATCGCGTCTCAAGTCAGATACGCGAAATTGGAAGCCGACTACCTAGTGTCGGCTCCTCGGTCTGATTTAAGTCGCGCCGATCGTATCAGAAGGGTCGGATGGCCGGCTCCGATCCTCGTTTTCTTTTATACTTTGATCGTTAAGCGCTGTGTCTTCGACGGATGGCCCGGTTGGCTTTACATTATGCAACGCGTGCTCGCCGAGGTTCTGCTGGCGATCGAGATCGTTGATCGACGATTGCGGCAGCAACTGCATGATTGAAGACGAATGGCCAACTTGTTTATCGCGCTCGGCGCAAGGCACGTCGGCGGATCAAAAAGCCATTGCGCTAAACTAAGTCGGCATCTAGGGAAGTCCGTCGCATCGAACGAATTGTCTAGGACGATTTTCTGTGCGATTGGCCATCCTCTCATACTATCCCATTCCATACCACGCGCCGCTTTTTCGGGCATGGTACAGTTTGAAACAGTTAATCCCAGGGACTCCGCTTTTCCTGGAGGCAAAAAATAGCTCTCCCCGATTGAGGCCATCGAGGCGCTTCATCGTGACTTCATCTGGATCGAAGCGTTGGTAACGGGGGATGAACCGATCACTCGGGGCGAGCGCCCGAAGCTATGGTCTAAGAACAGATCATCAATAAAATTGGGGTGGACCTCACCCCAAAGTTTACTCCAATCAGACGAAACTGTCCTGAAGCCAGAGCTGCCATTCGGAGTAAAGGAAACAAAGATGCCGCCGGGCCTGAGCAAATGCATCGCATAATCAAACGACTGCGCAGGTGACGGTACGTGTTCAAGGACGTGAGCCGAGAAAAAGCAGTCGAATTGTGCGGCAAATTTTGCTGCGGCAAAATTCATGTCATCAACTATCTGGATTTCGAGCTTCTCCCGTGCATAAAGTCTGCGACCGTGAGCAATCTCAAATGCGGTGACCGCGAAGCCGCGCTTGGCGAGTTGGAAGCTGCCGTAACCCCACGAACAGCCATAGTCAAAAACTTTAAAGCCTGAACTCCACCCCGAGCTGGGTCAAAACGCCAATATAGTACGAATAATCTTTCTCGGTGCCGGCGAAGTTGGTTCGCTTCATCTCGGCGAGCGCTGCGTCGGACGGCATATCAGTAGTGAACCCTTGCGTATACTCGTTCTCATAATAATCGGCATTGACAGCAGGATCGTCAGTGGGAGTGCGAAACATCAATTTACAGTTCTTGCAGCGGCGGAGTTGCGTGAATAGGTATTTGCGCTCGACGACATCACTGCTCGTGCCACGGCAGCTGGGGCATGTAAATCGAGCGGATGTGAACTGAGCCATCAAACTCCGCTGAAGGTAAGCAAGTTTCTTCATAATAGCCGTAGCCATATCAGACATTTCCCAAAGCTTCGGAGTGACACCAGCCGCCATCAGATCGACATCATGTGAGCGTGGTTTTCGGCTTTTTGCTGAAGGCGGTGGTAACTTCGTCATCCTGTGGTTGCCCATGCGGATCGAAAGATTGCTGCGCTCCACAATTGACGTGCTGATATGCTTCGGGGTTGCCCTTCAATCCGATGCTTCGTCGCGCCGTTGCAAACTGGCGGGCTGTAACGAGGCTCGCCTTCTCGCCTTCTGGCGCCGGCCCATAGACCTTTACAAGCATCGCATAATCAGTGTCGCCGCCAATTGCGCGCGACAAATCCACGCGTTTGGCTGGAACTTCCGACCAACGCACGCACCGGAAGACAAACAGATGCTTATCCTTGGATTGAACGCCTTTCATGGGGACAGTTCCGCCTGCGTCATACGAGACGGGGCGCTGGTTGCAGCGGCCGAGGAAGAGCGTTTTCTCCGAGTAAAGCACTGGGCTGGATTCCCGTAAATCGATCGCCTGCTGCCTGCATGAGGCGGGTGCTCAGCTATCGGATATAGATCATATAGCAATCAATCAGAATAGCCGCGCCAATCTTGTGGGAAAGCTCCGTTACCTACTGCTACAGCGGCCTGACTGGCAATTGGTGCTTAGCCGTTTTCGGAACCGAAGCTTGCGCGAAAGAATGCCAGATATACTCACGAAAAGTTTCCCCAGGGCAAAGTTTCGTGGTCAGCTACATCATGTCGAGCACCATGTGGCGCATCTTTCATCCGCTTTTCACGTCTCTCCCTTCGAAGAGGCGACCACCATCTCCATCGACGGCTTTGGCGATTTTGCGAGTGCAGCGTGGGGTAAGGGACGCGGTTCGGAAATTTCTGTCGACGGCCGGATTTACTTCCCCCACTCGCTGGGAATCTTCTATCAGGCTCAACTCAATATTTAGGATTTCCGCATTATGGCGACGAGTACAAGGTTATGGGGCTGGCTCCTTATGGGAAGCCTCTGCACCTCGATGCGATGCGACAAATCGTTAAAACGAAGCCCGATGGATCTTTTGAGTTGAGCCTAGATTTTTTCCGCCACCACAAGGAGCGTATTTCCTATGAGTGGAGGAGCGGCTCTCCGGAATTCATTGACCTTTTTGGCCCTGCGCTGGAAGAGCTTCTTGGTCCTCGTCGTCATCCGACAGACACTCTCGAAGATCGCCACAAGAATATCGCGCGTTCGGTTCAGGCTATGTACGAGGAGGCTTTTTTTAACTTCCTCAATGTGCTGCAAGCAAGACACGCATTATCCAACATTGCGATAGCCGGCGGCTGCGCCGCAAACTCCGTCGCTAATGGAAAGATCCGTCGCATGACGCCTTATAAGCGTGTCTATGTTCAATCAGCAGCTGGCGATGCCGGTGGGGCTATCGGCGCGGGCTTCTCCGTGTGGCACAAGCTCGGCGGCCAGCGCTCCTTCTCGATGGATCATGCAAACTGGGGGCCTCAGTTCGACGATGTCTACATCGACAAATTGCTTGCCGGACATAAGTCGCGCATCACAGAGGCCGGGTGCCGGGTTGAATTTATCTCCAGACTCTGCGGAACTTTGTGCACTGACAGCCCAGGAAATCGCCGCTGGAAAGGTAATCGGCTGGTTTCAGGGACGCATGGAATGGGGCCCTCGCGCTCTTGGTAATCGATCCATCCTCTGCGATCCGCGCCGGGCCGATATGAAGGACATTTTGAACGCTAAGATCAAACGCCGTAAATCGTTCCGGCCCTTTGCGCCTTCAGTCCTGTCAGAGGCCGTCGGAGAGTGGTTTGAAGAGGATGACGACGTGCCGTTTATGATGCAGGTCTTTCAGGTCCGCGAGGATAAACGGCGCCAAATTCCAGCCGTGCGCACGTCGATGGATCTGGTCGCCTTCAGACTGTTAAGTATTCCGCCAACCCGCGCTATCACGCCCTGATTTCGCAATTTTTCAAGCTGAGCGGAGTGCCAATGGTGCTCAACACATCTTTCAACGAGAATGAGCCTGTCGTCTGCAAGCCAGATGAGGCGCTCGATTGCTTTCTACGCACGAGCATGGATGTATTGGTTCTTGGCAACGCGGTGATCCGGCGCAGGCAGTGAGCGTCGCAAAAGCGGACAGCCGCCGACCTGTTACTTGATATTTTGATCTGGAAAGAATTCGTCCGTTTTCCCGGTGAGCCGGTAAACCATCAAACCGACCCATTCCTTCATGGCGATGTCTACCTTCAACAAATTATCAGTCACCGAAAAATCTGTGAAATCGGACACATCACCGTTGGTGTGGTAATCGACGGGATAGGCAATGATTGAAAATCCTGCTTTCCGGAAGACTGCAACGGCTCGAGGCATATGAGCGGCTGACGTCACCATGAGCCAGTGTTGGTCTGGTTTGGGCTGGAGTAACTCCTTCGTAAAGAGCGCATTTTCGACCGTGTTGCGTGAGCGACACTCGATGACCAGCCGACTATTCGGCAGCCCCAACCTCGAATAGAACGCTTTTGCCAAATCGCATTCGGGGATACCGCCCATTAAATTGCCGGATCCCCCGGTAAAGATCAGGCGCGCATTTGGAAACCGGCGTGCGAGTGCCATTCCTTCCGTCGCACGTTCGCCGCTTGATCCAAGCGCGATCGGCCCCTTAATCGAATTGCCGGACGCCTCCGCCGAATGGTCCATTGCGAGGGCGCCCCCTAGCACAATGATGCCGGCTGGTTCTGGAATGCTATCAATATTCGGAAAAGGGAAGCGATCCTCCAAGGGTCGTAGGAGCAGACTTCCTGTAGGGCAGAATGCACAAATGCCGAGCGTAATGCCGCCTGCGATCGAAAGGACCCGTCCAAGTCGCTGCAGCGGCGTAAGCAGCAGACATGTCCCACGACCGTGGTCGCAACTAGCACGAACGATGGCTCAATCAGGAACCATCCGATCTTCGAGAGGATGAAGAACATCAGCGCCCCGCACGGACGATTAACTGAAAACTCGCAACTTAACCTCACCGTTCCATGAAATAGCGCCGATACGCGTCCAATCTCGGAAGATGGTTAGGCGTCACTTGAATTGCTGCGTTTGACATCGTTTTTTGTCTTCTTTCCTGGCAAAACACGGGCGAAATCACCGTGGGAGCCCTCCAAGCATCACGGGCCTGTTCGGTCCTATACGGGCGGGTTCAGTATCGCGACGCCGCCGCAGCTTCGCGTGCTCTTTGTAAGAGGGGCGCAAGGTTAGCGTTCTCGACGTATCGGCCCACTACATTCGGCGTTTTCCACCCACCAGCCTGCATAATCGGCAAAAGACTTAATCCCGAAACAATCATGTCCTGCGCTGCGCCCACGCGCATCGAGTGACTTGATAGGCCATTGACGACCTGGGCGGACAGACCGGCGGCCCGGGCCGTCCGCTTTAAAATCCGATTGATCGAGTAGGGGTGGAGAGCGCGATTGCCGAT
Source organism: uncultured Alphaproteobacteria bacterium (assembly GCA_963697785.1). Lineage (GTDB taxonomy): Bacteria > Pseudomonadota > Alphaproteobacteria > Rhizobiales > Beijerinckiaceae > Methylovirgula. Next base: position 1,128,710 of record OY969098.1, read on the forward strand.
GCAGTGGCCACGGACGGCCGTAAAGATGTAGCCCGAGTCGATTTGTGCCGCTTTCAACCAGCCGCGAACCAGCGTCAGGGTTTCAGGTGAAACATATCCAAGCCTACCTTCTCCATAGGGATCGCTTTTGGACCGTCTTATGAAAATCTGAGCAGATCTGCGAAACGGGGAGTTGAGATCCTCCACCCGCAAGCCGACCAATTCCGAGCGTCGACAAAGCGTGTCGTACCCGAGCATGATCATCGCACAATCGCGCGCTCCGGCTAGCGTTTTTGGACAAGCAGCGATCAAGAGATCTCTTAGATCAATCGTGAGCCCCAATGCTTGTCGCGGTCTAGCGCGCTTCTTCCGCAGCGCTCGCCGTAAAGCAATGGTGACCTCTTCGTCAGTTACAGGACTTTCCATTCGGAGAAGCCGATGGATTTTGCGAATAGCCGCCAGCCGACGCTTGAGGGTCGCCGCCGAAGAGTGCTCTGTTTGGTCCGCGATGAAGGTGGCAACTGTTTCAGCCGTTGCAGGGAGGGGGCTGCGTCTTTCGACGCTGCACCAAACGTCAAATGCTTCGAAATCACACCTGTAGGCTTTGAGAGTGCTAGCAGCATAAGCCCCCTCAAGACGCCTCAAGGCAGTCCTCCAATCGGCACGGAGGGACTTGCGTTGTCGCGAAGGGGCAGTCATGTTTGGGCCACTTTGTGGCGCGTAGAGGACATAAATGACCTTATAATGCCACTATCGAGGTTGTCAATTGATCACCGGCGCCCAAGTTCGCTCGGCACGAGCTGCTCTCGGCTGGTCCCCTTCGGCTCTCGCTGACAGAGCAGGTGTTAGTGTGCGCACTCTGATGCGGTTCGAGCAGGTCGATGGGATTCCCCCCAGTCGTAGTTCAAATCTCTTGGCAGTGAAGAATGCCTTAGAAGCCGCAGGTATCGAATTCATTGGGACGCCTGACGATGCGCCAGGCATTCGTGTCAGACAGAGTGAACCGGGGAAAGTCGTTCCTTAAGCTGTTAGCGGGCGTTTCCGCTTGGTTTCCATTGGGCTAAATTGCTGCTTGGACACCAATTCGGAAGGGAGCGTCTATGTCGCCTCAAGTGCACCAGCTCGTCCCCGCCGAGCGCAAAGACATTGCACCTCCTCCTGGCTTAGAGACCCTTCTGGACCGCCTATCTTGTTGGAGGGAGAGGACGGTGCTGCTTACACGGCCTTAAATCAGCGGATCCGCGACGCGGTCGTGCCCAAGGACATTATTGAAGACATCTGGGTTCGAGTCATCGATATGGTTTGGGAGACGATGCGCCTTAGGCGCTTCAAAGCCAAGTTTATGAATACCTCCGCCTCATCGCTTGATCGGCGGTTGTGTTAGGGCCTGGACGACGGACCCGGAACAGCTTCCGGGCTTGATGCCGCCCGAACCAAGCGAGCTGGCCGAGGGTTGAAATCGTCAGGCCCCCGCGTCGATCGCGATAGTGAATGCTCTTCTCAAGGAGCGGCATATCGATCACGAAGAAATCGCGACGCAGACGTTCGTATCCGACCTCGACACTTTAGAGCAAATCGATCGCATGATCATGCAAGCCGAAGGCCGCCGAATGTCGGTGTTGCGCGAGATCGAGCGCCATCGGGGAGCTTTGGCACAGCGTCTGCGGGAAACGGCGGGGAAAATTGAAGAGGCCGAGTTCAGGGAAATTCCCGAAGGCGAGGGGCTAATGAAGGCTTCGCCGCGCACGCTCGCAAATCGGCGTAACGCGCGTTTCAGCACTGGACCGAAAACGCTGGCCGGAAAAGCGCGTGTCGCGAAAAATGCGTTCCGTCATGGCCTGGCGACCCCGATCTCGTCGGATATTGCGCTTAGTAAATCCGCCCAACGTCTGACGATTGCGATCGCCGGGAAGGGGGCAAATGAGATTCGCCTTGAGCGCGCCGAGCGCATCGCCGACGCGCAAGTCGATTTGCAACGCATACGCAGAGGGCGTCGCGGATTGCTCGCAGACTTTTCCGAGGCCTGTCTGACGCCGCGCAGGGCGGTGCCAAAAATGCCCCGCGTGCGAGACCTGATCCACATGATAAGGCAGCTCAATGGCGGCGGAGAATTGGACGCGCGGGCGAGGGATGTTCTGCGCCGCCTCGCCGACATAGCCAGCGCTGCGTCCTTGAGATCGCACCAACAACCAGCAGTTTTGGCGAAACAATCAGTTCGTTTGGACCGATATGAACGGCGCGCCTTATCGCGCCTGAAGAGGGCGAGCCGGGATTTCGACGCCCTCGAATGAGCTTCGCCATAACCCCTTCCTGACGAGGATATTTTTTCGGCAGGGTAGGGCGGCGGGGCCGCCGATGTGCGATAACGGCTCTTGGCGCCCTCGGCGCAGCAAATCGGCCGGCGTCGCGCAAGAAAGGCTCAAGGTGCAGCGAGGCTGACCAATCAGGAGTGGCCTAGGTTACTACCGGCCTGGACCCTACCGCTTTTCCTGCTGACTGTTTTCAGCGCCGGGTGAATGTCGACCACCGATCCAATGGGCGATTGCTATCGGCGCCGGGATAGCCGGCGACATCGTTCCGTCTAAGAGCCGTGTTTCCAGTGTATGACAGGCTTGCCCGAACATGGGCGAGGAATGAAAGGACACGCCCCTGGTTCAGAAAGTTCAAGTTTCGAGGAAATTGCAAATCTGGTGCGTATGTTTGGTGCTGACCATCGCAGTCGTGGTCTTCTGTGTGCGCTATCTAGACCGGCCAATTTGCTTATTTGCGGATCGCCTGTTCGGCCAGTTCACTTGGATCGGCGACCTCAAGCGGACACCAAGTCTCTTCGACCCGTTGGCTTTGTTGCTATTTGCGTTCTTCCTCTTGCGTCGCCTGGCGCGCCGGCCCTTCAGCAAGCTCGATCTTGTTTGTCTGCTTGGTGATGCAAGTCTCTTGCTCACGCGCTACGCCAACGACGAGCTCAAGTATGTGTTCGCACGCACCTATCCCAAATGGGGATCTCCATCCTTCCTCCGCGACGGGGCATATAGCTTCAACTTTTTCCGTCACGGACATGATTACCTCTCATTCCCCTCGGGGCACACCGCCGCGGTCTGCGCTTTACTCGCCATTGTGTGGGTGTTTTATCCGCGATTTAGAGCGCTCTATGCATTAACAGCAATCGGAGTTGTTGTCGTGCTGGTCGCGACGAATTATCATTTTCTGTCGGATGTCATAGCGGGGGATTCGTAGGTGCGTCAGGCGGCACCTTGTGTGTCTCTGCCGGGCAGTTTTGGGGCTCCGCCATTTCCTCGTTGCGAACCGAGCCGACCGAAAACGCTCGGGTTGGAAAGCAGGATCACTTGCAAACGCCAACTGGTCGCGAGGGTGGAGGTGACGAGGTCTCGACGTTGGATTTCCGACATTCTCCGAAGGAAACGCCGCGGCGAATAAGCTCGGGATCAGTCGACATCACAAAACCGGAGCTCCTAGATGACTAGGAGTGCCGCATCCGCCGTTGAATTGCTATCCCAACTCGCGGAACAGCCAAATGGGATGACGCAAATAGAGACCAATCCCGTAACAATGGCGTATTTCGCAAAAATGTTGCTGTCCCAGGGAAAGTCTGAGAGCGCGATTGGGCTTGCCCGGCGCGCCATGACGTTGGCTCCGAATGATGGCGAGATCGAAGCGGTTGCCTCGCAGGTGTTGAGCTACGAAGTCCCCCCTTGGCATTTTTCGATCGTTCGAGACAAGGCGCGGAACGCCGCTTATGACGAGGCGCTGCGTCGCAACGTTCGGCCAGCCGGCGTGCTGGAAATTGGTGCCGGATCCGGCATTCTAGCGATGATGGCCGCGCGCGCCGGCGCGCGCGAAGTGATCAGCTGCGAATGTGATCATGCTGTTGCTGCTATTGCGAGAGATATCGTAGCACTGAATGGATTTTCCGATTGCGTGAAGGTCGTCCCTAAGCACTCACGTGACTTAGAGATTGGAAACGATCTCGACGGGCCAGCGGACGTGCTCGTATCTGAAATCGTCAGCAGCAATCTTCTGGGCCAGGACGTCTTAGGGTGCATGGAAGATGTAGTTGGGCGGCTTACGCGACCAAATGCCTGTACTATTCCGTCGCACGGTTCCGTGCGCGTTGCGCTCGCACGTTACGATAGACTTCACGAGAAGCGGCTGGGAATGTCAGATGGCTTTGATCTTTCCCCCTTGAACAAGCTTGCTGGTCGAATAGACATAAAAGTGGGAGACGAGGCCCTGAAACGGCTAAGCGAGGCGAAAGATCTCTTCGCATTTGATTTCGGTTCTGGTGGTCCGTTTGAAGAATGCCGAAGTTCCATCAGTGTCACGTCGACGGGCGGGCGCGCCAACGGGATCGCCCAATGGATTAAACTCAGAATGGATGAGAAGGAATTTTATGAGAGTCGACCGACCGTTGGTGCTAAATCGTGCTGGGGCGTAAATTCTATGCGTTTAAGAAGCCGATTGATCTTGAGCCGGGACGCGAAGTTATCGTGCACGGCGGCCGCGATCGAACCTCTACGTGGGTTTGGACGGGAGGACGGTAGCGGCCGCAGCATGGGCCACGAGAGGCGCCCCCGCGCTAGCTCGCAGGCAGGTTCTAAGCAGCACATTAAGGAATTACCACAATGCAAATCGATTGCAGCATGCTTGCGATTGATCATCCCGCGCCTTCAGAGCAAATCCTTCTCGCCAGCAAACATCTTATCATGGATGGATATGTAATCCTCGGTAGCGAATTCCCTCGGAGACCATTTCCCAGCTGAATGAGCAATTCAATAAATCTTACGCGCAATATTTGCGAGACACGGACTCCGACTACGTCCTAAAAGTAGGGGATCGGAGATATATGACTATTAGGATTTCGGGTCCCTTCCGAGATCCGATTGTCTATGCAAACCCGTTCATCTTATCAGTGGTGCGTGAAAGTCTGGGCCTCGATGCCATCTTGGAAAGTTTCGGACCATTCGTTTCACTGTCGGGCTCCGAAACGCAACATGTGCATCGCGATTTTCCAGTACTCTTTGATGCAGGTATATCCCCACTCTTGCCAGCTCATGCATTAACCGTTGTCATTCCATTGATTGAAATGAATGAGCTGCACGGCACGACCGCGGTGTGGCCAGGAAGTCATCGCTGGAAGAGCTTTGATGATAAGGTTGTCTCAGAAACCCCGCGGATTGAGATCGGATCGTGTGCAATCTGGGACTTTCGGCTTTTCCACGGCGGCACTCCTAACCATTCTGATATGCATCGGCCGATCCTCTACCTGACATATGCAAGGAGTTGGTATCGGGATCCTAAGAATTTTTTGAAGGAGGGCCAACGCCGTATCTTGTTGGGCCGAGGCTTCATTCACAGCCTTCCGGAGGATCAGCAAAAACTATTCTCTCATATTCGGTGCAATTAGGAAGCTTGAATTTTTTGGGAAGCGGCGAGCGGCCGCTGAGGCCTCCCAGTTCGGGCGAGCGCGCACGATCCGAATTTGCGAGGTACAACACAGGACCGTTACGGCTCGAAAAGGATCGTCCCTTGAGCACAGTCAACCAGATTCCCGTCTATACTCGCGAACTCGATGGACGTTGTATGCACATCGTGGATGGCATGTTCCAACCAGATCTAATCGCTATGATCCACGAAATCCTCAAACGATTGCCTTTCGCGCTGACGGAATCTAACACCATCGCAACCAAGCACCAGCGCCACTGGAATTATGAATTTTCTCTCGATTCGCTTGGCTCGCATCCGATATTCCGAAATTGGCACGACCTTATAGTCGCGAAAACTGTCGAGCTCTTCCCGGAATCGAGGATCGATCTAGTCGAGTTCACTGTAACAGTCACCTCTACGGAGACTTCCAGACCGCTCATATGGACTTGGTTCCGGGCATTACCTCGCTGTATTTCGCCAATTCCGAATGGAGAGATAACTGGCACGGTGAGACCATACTCTACAGTGGCTGCCGAGAACCAGTTTATGCTGTGGCTCCTAAGCCGGGACGGCTACTGATGTTTGCCGGAGATATTCTACACCGAGGTGGCGTGCCTTCGCGAGCATGCTTTGAGGCGAGACTTTCGGTGGCCTTCAAATTCAGGGCTGTCGCTCATTCGCATACTTGACGCAACCTTTTGATTGCGAAACAATCTGATATGCTTCTGTCGGAAGAAAGGTGCGGTGGCCATTGCCTAAAGAAGGTGAAAAGATGCCCATCGGTTTGTCGACGGTAGTCAAGCAAGCAAAGGACCAAATTTCATGCAAACTAGACAATGAAGTTGCAATTCTGAATATGCAGAGTGCTCTGTACTTTGGCTTGGATGAAGTTGGATCTGTAATTTGGGAGGAACTTGCCGAAGAAAGAACGGTAAGCGATATTTGTAGGAGTGTTCTCGAGCAATTTGATATTGACGAGCACGAGTGCCAATCTGATGTGATGGGGTTCCTGGGTAATTAATTGAGCAGGGTTTGGTCGAAACCGCGGAACCGATTGGATGGATGACGGCTCGCCGTAGCGCTCGCACTAGAGTTCCAGGGAATGAGCGAGGAATACGAGGGATATTCAAACGAGATCGATTACACGTTTGGTTATTATCCGTTGCTCTCGCCACCCCACTTGCGACTGGCGTGTCTCAATCAGTCGACCTCGTTTCCTTCCAATCGACCTTTTCGCTATCTTGAGCTCGGACACGGAAACGGTGTTTCGCTGAATATTCATGCGGCTGCCTGTCCAGGAGAATATTGGGGGATCGACATCAATCCCTCGCATGTAAACTTTTCCAGAAGCTTGCAGAGGCAGCGGACACCGGGGTACGCGTACTCAACCTGTCGTTTTCCGATCTGCTGAACTATCCGAGTCTTCCCAATTTTGATTTGGTTGTGATTCATGGAGTTCGGTCATATATTTCCGCCGCCAATCGGAATGCCATAACCGACCTGTTACGCCAAAAACTCACCGAAGGCGGGCTCTTCTATGTGAGCTATAATTGCCTGCCGGGCTCTTCCAGCATTGTTCCTCTCCAGTATCTTTTGCGGCTCTATTCGGAGAGAGGAGGCTGCCAAGGGACGGTCGTCGATCGGCTTCAGGCAGGAATTCGCATTTGCGAACGAATTGTGGCATGCCGGGAGCGAGTTTTTCGCTTCGATTCCGAAAGCGTCTGAACGTTTAGAGCAGATCAAAAGCGAAGATCCCGCCTACCTTGTTCATGAATATCTGCACGAGTTTTGGCATGTTCCTTCATTCGCTGAAACTGCGCGCAGTCTATCGGACGCCGGACTGCGTTTCCTGGCCAGTGCATATCTACTCGATCACTATGAAGATTTGAATATCTGTCAGGAGGGGATGGCGCTTCTCGCCGCGTCAGAGGACCCTTTGTTGCGAGAAACAGCGCGCGATTTTCTGCGCAATAAGCAATTTAGACAGGATATTTTTGTCAAGGGTAAAGCGTCAGGTCCGGGGCCGGAGCGCAAGCGCGACATCGAAGACACTTCGATAATGTTGGGTATATCGCAAGTCGAAATTCCATCTAAAATAAAAACGAAAGTCGGTTCTATTAGCTTGTTAGGGCCCCCATTTAGCGATGTTGTGAGCGCGCTCGCCCGGGATGGCTACCGCAGCAAAACGGTCGGTGAAGTTATCGAGCGATGTCGCCACCAACTGAGCGCGGCGGAGGTCACGAGAGCCATTGTGATCTTGATCGGCGTGGGCATAGTCTACCCCGTACAAGACGACGCTATTGTCGCCCGCGCTGCCGCCGGCTGCCGACGTCTCAACGAGGAAATTCTTCGCCATACTAGGTCCGGGAAGCGACTAACCGCGTTGGCTTCTCCGGTAACAGGATGTGGGATTTAGATGTCTCGGCTGCAGCAACTCTTCTTGATCGCCTATCAAGCGGGTGCAAGGACTAGCGACGAGTGGGCCGAATAATTTGCGTGGGAGAGAAGTGACCCTTTATGAGGCCTCAACCGCGGCTTCCGGTGATTTAGAGCACGTATCCTACGGGAGAGCCTCCTATTTCAGGTAAGCCTGCCGGTTTATTCCGCTTTAGGTCTCACCGGCCAAAAAAACTCCTGATCATCCTGGGACTTAACCGGTCCTCTGATTAGATTTATATTCGTACGCATCTTGCTTTCCCTTGGTGAAGGTACCAAGAGTGATCTCGCTAAGATTCCCGTGCTGGACTAGCGCGGGCTTCCTGTAAGGGCGTCTCACGGCCTCGACCGTCTTCGTGTTGGCGCTTTTCTCAACCATGGCCAGCCCCCAACTGTGTTATTATGATTCATAGCACCGGATCCCGGATCGGTCAAAATATCATGATGTGCGGGGCTCGAAGTAGTGGGTTTCAGACAACGCTATTCTGCAGAGGGGGCGGTCACTGAAACCAGTCGGTCTAGGTTTCAATTGCCTTTCAAGGAATTAAGATTTGCGCCCACCAAGTAATTGGCTCGTGAAAACGGCCGTCCATTATTCTTATCGCTATCGGGTCTACGGGCTGACCTTAGCGACCGACCTTAGGCTAAATCTACCGATGCCGATAGGTCCGATGCGACAGTCGAGCTCGGGTTAGGTAGGCAGACCTGTTCCGCAAAGCGAGAGAGAAGGCTCCCGACTCGAACGATTGGATCCAGCATGCAGTTCTCGAGGTTGCGCTCTCTATATGCGATGGGGGATGGTTCGAAATTCTCGCTTCTTCTGACGGGCGGCGCGTCCTGTGCAACAACCTGAGCGAGATGCCGCTCGAGTCGTTCGAAGCTTATCTCACGAATTTCGCCGTCAGCGCTGCGCTGATCCAGCAGGGGGAAGAAACTCTGCACGCGACAGTTGTCGAGATCAGCGGCCGTGCGATCGGTGCTCGGTCCCAGCGGCGCTGGCAAATCGACACTCGCGGCATTTTTGATCAACCAAGGCGGCGCCTCGTCACAGACGACATGCTGAGGGTAAGTTCGCGAACGGCGCCGTCTTTGCGCAACCTGGTCCGCGCCGCATTAAGCTCTTCGGGGGCCTGCAGACCGATATCTCCCTGACCGCGAGTCGGCTATTGGAACCCCCTCTGGTGAAAAGATAATTTTCGAACCGAAGGGTCGGGTAGCAGTACGGTGCCGCGAACGCTGTCGGCACTTTATCACCTCGAGGCGCCTTCTCCGCCGTCAAATTGGATCAGCCCCTCCTCAAGCAATTGCGCGGAGTTGAACTTTTCAACACGATCCTATCCTCAAGCATGGACAACAGATTGCAGTCGCCCGAAGAACTCGAGCGCCAGTTCCGTTTCGCCGAACGCCTTGTGAAAAAAGTGCCCCTTTTCCGGCTGACCTATTCGAGGAGCTTCAATTTCATCGATCAGGTCGCCAGTCGAATTTACGAATTGGCTCCGCTATGAGGCCGCTCGACACGTTCCTTCGTTTGAAGCCTGGGGATCAAAAGCTCATTCTTGAGGCAGGATTAGCCTTGGCTTTCTGTTGGGTGCGGATGCGGCTTCAGAGCTTTGAGCAGCTCCAGGCGTGGGCAACGGCGCGGTAGCGGCGCGCAGGTGGAGCAATTGACCTGGGCCGTCAAGACTGCGTCACGGCGTGTACCGGGGGTGACTTGCCTGTCCCAGGCGCTTGCACTCCAGCATTTGCTTTCTGGAAATGGCCATTGCTCGGAGCTCAGAATTGGCGTCGACAAATCGGAGGGACGGTTCACCGCCCATGCTTGGCTCGTTCTCGATGATCGGATCCTGATAGGGGGATCTGCACTCGAGAATTACAAGCTGCTTGCCGCCTGGTCGACGCGTAGCGGCCTCGTACGCAGGGATCGGAAGGACCAAACCTAACATGAGCTTTCTGGTTCTGTTCAATTCTGATCGTGCTCCGATCGAGATAGAGGCCAGCGGCAAAATAGGATCAAAAAACAAAACACTGCGGTCTTGGGGAAGTTCCGGCAGACCGCTTTCATGTGGGCCGATTCGGCTCCGGTGTGTCGCGCGGGGCACCGGGACGCCGATTGATCTCGATGGACGAATTTGGATTATCGGGCGCGTCCGGTTGGACGGTCGGGACGGACTTTGCGCAGATCTTCGCGCCTCGCCAACGAACTGCGACAAGCTTCTTTGCCTGCGTTCATATGCAGAATGGGGGGAGCAAAGTCTCAAGCATTTACAGGGAGACTTTTGTTTCGCCATTTGGGACGAGGATCGGCAGCAGTTATTCTGCGCTCGCGATCAACTCGGCGTAAAGCCGCTCTTTTATGCCCATGCCGGGAACAGATGGCTCGTAAGCGATGCACTTGAAAGCATACGCTCGAATTCGACGTAGGAGAGCGAGCTCGACGAACATTGGGTGGCGGACTTTCTCACCACGGGCTTTTGTCTCGACTTTCACAGAAGCGTTTACAAAGAAATCAGGCGCGTGCCTCCCGCGCATGTGTTGGTCGCTTCGTCGGACGGAATTTAGTGCGCCGGTATTGGACATTGAACATCGAGGCGCCGATTTTCTATCGCAATGAGAGACAATACCTCGATCACTTTCATGAACTCATGGCCCTCTCGATCCAAGATCGGCTCCCCCAGGGCGGGTAGGCGTCGCGATGAGCGGCGGACTGGATTCGTCGACTTTGGCGGCGAAGGCTGTGGCGGTTGCTGGAGACGCCTCGCGCGTGATCGCAGATACCTGCTATTTCGAACATCTGATCCCCGACGAGGAAAAACATTTCAGCTCCCTTGTCGCGAGCCGGCTCGGCATCCGGCTCACGCTGAGGCCCGTCGACGATACCTGTTACGATCGCCTTTGGGAAACGCGCGACATCCAACCCCGGAGCCGACGACATCGATTACCAGGGCGGCCTCCGAGCGCATCTTTGGCGCCGAAATGGCGAAGCAGGCACAGGTCTGGTTCTATGGCGAGGGACCGGACAACGCGCTCACGTTCGAATGGAGAGCCTATCTCCGCTGGTTATGGACAGCGTGATTGGCCTCGATTTGGCGGCGCTATGGTCCAGTATCTTCGCAGCAAGCAGGCGCGCGAATGGCGCACCACCTTCAAAACATACGCCTTCCGCCGGCGCAAAGAGGAGATAGATGCTCTTCGCCGCCCCCCGATGGATGGACGACGCGTTCGTCAAAAAGGTGGATCTCGCTGCGAGAATGCGCGACGCGAGCCATACTGGCTAAGTGCGCACCCGTGGCGCCCGCGTGCGATCGCCTCATTCACAAGCGCGATTTGGCCTAGCTTCCTTGATGGATTCGACGTAGCTGTTTCAGGAGTCCCGATCGAGTGGCGGCATCCTTATCTCGATCTGAGGGTTTTGACCTTCCTGCTCTCAGTCCCGCCGATCCCGTGGGCCCGACGCAAATTTCTGATCCGCAAAGCGATGAAGGGCGTGCTTCCCGAAGAGGTCCTTTCAAGAGGCAAAGCACCATTGGCGGATGACCCGGTTGTAAAGATGCTGCAGAAGTATCCGCTTCGAGTATTTTCTTGTGTCAGCGGTTCGGGAATTTGTAAACGAAGCCAAAGTGCCAAGCAGACCAGGTAACGCGCCGAAATTCATGAGCTTATCAAGATTCGCGCATTGGACTTCTGGTTGAGAAACCGGTGACATTGGGCAAAAATTTCATTATGATCTTCCTGCCGAAACTGCCCTCCACGAATTTGCTCTCGGATCTACGAACCGCAGGGGCGCGTAAGGTGCGAATGAAGCCATGCCTTCGCGCGAATTTATGTTCCTGTGTCGTGTCATCAGTGGCGATCCCGCTGCTAAGCGGATCCAGAACTCTGAGGCAAGGCATCGATTGGACGACGCTGGGGCGTTTGGCCGAATGCCACGGAGTAAGGCCGCAACTGCTTCATGGTCTCAGACGAATAGGCTTGTAATCCACCTCCTGAAACAAAACAGCTCTTGACGAATTCCAGCAACTCCATCTGGTTCGATGCCTCCATCTCGGGGCGAACTCCTAGGCATCGCAGACTTGTTCGGAGAGAAACATATTCGTTTCGCGACATTCAAAGGGGTGGCGCTGGCGATCTCTCTCTATGGAGATATCTCTCGACGGGAGTTCAACGACATCGACCTCATCGTTCATGAAGCTGATTTGGAGACCGCCGAAAGCTGTCTTCGGTCGCGCGGCTATCGCGCCAAGTCTGGAGACAGGTCCTATCGCAACGCTTTCCTGGCCTATCAGAACCAATACATTTTTCAAACGAGCGAGAAATGATTGATCTCCATTGGGATTTCAGTAAAGGGAGTTCCGTTTCCTCTTCGGGCTCGCGAGATCTGGGGCCAATTGGAATCAGTATCATCGCCGGTCGAGACATTCCCACGCTCGGGCGTAACGAACTCGCGCTTTTTCTCGCCGGGCACGGAACAAAGCAAGGGTGGAAATCGCTAGGCTGGGTCTGCGATTTCGCAGATTTCATCCGAGCCTATCCCGAAATCGATTGGATAAGTCTTTGGCGGCGCTCCGCTCAAAAGCATTGCGGCCATCCGATTTTGCTCGGCTGCACATTGGCGTCGAGACTTGCTCGATGCGCCGGTGGACGAAGAATTGCTCGCCTGTGCTGATCGGGAACCGGCCGTCAGGCTCTGGCGGATGCCGCGATGAAACGAATGATGGATCCTCCTCGGCGGCGGCGGCGGCCTCGACCCCCGAAGACTTTCTGGGAGGTCTGGATCTCTGCGAGACCTGGACCCAAAAGGCCAGGGTCCTATGGGGCTTGGCTTCGACGCGGACAACCGGCGATTACGAGGCCATGCCGCTGCCACCCCCGCTGTGGCGTCTGTATCATCTGACCAGGCCATTCCGTCTCGGCATAAAGATCCTATCGAGCGCCCGTGCAAGATCCTGACGTCTGCTCGTTGAGCGCGTGGCCTCATGATGAGCATTGCGAAATCGATGCCGCCCTGCGTTGGTCGATGTTCGTCGCTACCTTCTTCAGCTTGCCCTCCTCGATGCGGAAGGCTCTGGTCAGCCGATCGAACTGTTTCGGGGCGGTGCGTCGCAAGCAGCATTGTCACGTGCCCTTTGAGCGCTTCTATTCCCTCCAGAACTGTCTGCTCATTTTGTTCGTCGAGCGAGTTCGTCGGTTCGTCCAGGATTAGCAACGCCGGATCACGAAGAAGAGCGCGCGCCAATGCGAGCCGTTGCCGTTCCCCGCCAGAAAAACGCGCCCCACGATCCCCGACGACTGTGTCCATGTGCCTAGGCAGAGCATTCACGAACCTGGCCGCGCCAGACAAGACCAGTGCTTTCATGAGTTCGCTCTCGTCGGCGTCGGGCTTAGCGACGAGCAAATTCGCACGAATGGTGTCGTGAAACAGAAAAGGATCTTGCGAGACATAGGCGATCGAGGTTCGCCAAGCTCGCGCCAATTCTTCTGTCAACTCATGCTCATCGATCCATATTCTTCCGCTGTCAGGTCGTAGCAGACCAGCGAGCATGTCGAGCAGCGTGCTCTTGCCGGCGCCTGATGGCCCGGAGACGACCGTGAGCGTTCCGGCCGGCAGGTCGAAAGTGATGTCCCTCAAAGCCAGCGGGTCGTTTGCGCTATGTCGGAAGCTGACGTGCTCAACGCGAATGCGTCGATCAACCTTTACGGATTTGCGAGACTGACTGACTGGCATCTCCCGAGCGGCTGTGCAAGCCTTCCAAAGATCGAGAATTGTGTAAGCTGCCGGGGCGGTGTGCAAAAGCTGCTGCGCGGCTTGCTGCAGGGACTGGGCCAAGGGCAAGAGGCGGTAAAAAATCAGAGCCAGGACCAGGACTTCCGCGACAGGCATGTGCAGCAAAGCGGCGCTTATCCATAGGAACGCGGCGACTGCGATGGCGCCGGCGATCTCCTGAAACGCTCGGGCGTTGGCCTGACTCGAGACGTAGGAGAGCAGACTGCCTTTGACCTCGTTAATCGCCTCGGCGAAGGCCGTCACATATAAATCCTCTGAGACACAGCTCTTGGTGATCTTGAGGCCGGCGAGGAACTCCGAGATGCGATGATAGAGTTCTTCGTAAGCGGCTGACAGCGATTCTCCCAATCGCAAACTCTCAGTGAGACGTCCCCGGGCCAGCCACGCAAGCAAAAAACCAATCGTCAACGCCCCGAGCGCAAGCGCCGGAGCGATTAAGCATGCGGTGATCACGTAGGCGCCAATCATCATTGCTTGCGCTGGCATCTGCAAAGCGAAGTGAACTGCCGAATTGAGGCGATCGGTTTCTACGGTCAGGGCGGACAGAAATTCTGAACGGCGCACGTGGCGCAGAAAGGACCAATTCGCATGCGCAATCGCCGAATAGAGATCAATGCGGACGTTGCGAATGAGATCCAGCCGAAGACTCTCGAGATGGAGGCTGGCCTGGCGATTTATGAGGGAACGAGTCGTCATGAGGGCGACGAATATCGCCAGGACGACAAGTAGATTTGGCCGGACGCCGAGGCTCTGCAAAAAGTAGGAGAACCATGCCTTCGCGGATCGTCCGGCACCTGCCGTTGGATCGAGCATTTGAAGAAGTGGAACGAGGAGAAAAAGGGTGAGGGCTTCGGTTAGGCTTGCAGAAAGTACCAAAGTGCCCGCAATGAGCACCCGCCGTGGAGTTGTTCGTTGCAGAAGGAGCTGCCAGAAGCGCCTGATCTGGCGAACAGCTTCCGGTGCGGAAGCTGGACGTCGTTCGCCACTCATCTTGCAGCCTCCAGAACTCTGCCGCGGCTCTCATCGGCTGTCGTTTGAGGGTCCGCTGCCGCTTGGCCGAGGGTCGCCCGGAGGCCCAGCTCGAGATCGATCGCGCGCCTCCGAAACAAGGGCTTAGCCCAGCCGAAGATGCTTTGGGAGCGCCGACGGATCGGCGGGACATGCCGCCGATGCGGAGAAAGCCAAATGACCGATCCATGCAGCACGGCAACAACTCACAACACACGACCATCCGGGGATCGCTCGCCATGATAGAAGCCAAAGCCTGAACTTATCCACCGAATTCTAAAGCCAAAGTGCTCGTAGGAACTGCACTGTCCGCGGCTCCCATCTTCGTAAAAAAAATCTGTGCGAACGCCCAAAGGGCTGATCCCCCTCATTTTCTCTTTCGGGATTCGGCTTTCCTGAACTTTTACCGTTGCGCAGGGGCAACGCAACGCCGAAAAGAGAGGAGCTACGTGCTTAAAGATGGCAGAACCGCCTGTGCTCTGCGATCATGAGGGTCTGCTTCGGAGTTCTGGAGCCAAATGGCGGTCTAATCTAATTATACCATGGTTTTGTGTGGTCGCCTTTCTGGGGGGAAGGATGTCTGCGAAAAACACCAATGATCGTGCGCCTCATAACAACAGAACGATGTGCGTGAGACGCTCTTACAAAAAGCCCACATTGATCCAGCATGGGAGTTTGCGCGAGATTACGCGCGCCACTGGCTATGGTGGGAAGTCCGATCATTGCGACCCCCACCATTATCCAAATCGCACCCATTTTTAGGGGTCGGTCGTGATCGGCCTTAGCAGAACAAGCCAAGTTCGCTGACAACACAAAATCCTTGCTTGCTCGGTCTTGCAGCGAGAGTGCGGCAGATCTCGCAAGGACCGAATCAGCGACTCCGCGATGCATTTGGTCTCAGAAATAAAGTTGAAAAGCTCATCGACATACTTTGGAGATGCAAGACTTCGCGCCGCTCAACCGCGTAATACGACCAGGCGAAAATCCGACTGGAAAGTACCAGCGCGCGATGTCAGCTGGTCACGCTGCGACGCTCGCTTGCTGAGTTTGGCGGAAGGCGAGAAATTATTCTTCGGCGTACATGCACAGTCATCAGCCCTAGGAGGTAACCCACTTGCAAACCAACGGCTACGACTAGGAGCGCGAGCGCGATGCAAGCAACGCTCTTAGAATTCGCAATTCCCACGCCGAGGATGAATGCTCCAGTGACGGCGAACGCGGGGAAAATCACAAGCGATTTAAAATGCCATAAGCCGAAGCCGAAGGCGACGCCGCCGAGCCCTGCCAAGATCACGAGTTGCATAACTTCTCCTACGGAAACGCCCCCACGCCCGCGGATCGCAACTTAGCGTGACCGTCTCACATAATCCGGCCCGAAGCAAGGTGACACCCGCGATGCTACGCGGCGCAAGAATTGAGAAATTGAGTTCCAGACCTATATCGACGTCACTTTCCGCCTTTAACGTGAGTGTCTGCACTTTCAAATCCTAGCGCGCGTAGATACGGATCGGTGCTGTTCCAAAGTTCGTTGGGATTTCGTATGGCGCGAAGAGACCTGGAATATCCGAATATCCGAATATCCGAAGATCAGCAGAACGGCTGGGAGATTTGGCCGCACGCCGATGCTTCGCAATAGGCGGGGCAGCCATGGAATTACACCGTGTCCCGCACTCGGATCAAGCATCTGAAGAAGCGGAACCAGCAGGAAAAGCGCTAGAGCTTCACTCAAGCTTGCAAGAAGCGCCAGGATGCCAGCAACGAGAATCCGGCCCGCACCCGCTCGCTCGACGAATATGCGCCAAAAACGCACGATCTGGCCGACGGCCTCCGATATCGAACCTTCACTCCCTTCGTCTTTCACTTTGATAGGCCCCAGAGGCGGTTTCTGTCGGCTCTTTTTGGAGAGTTCACGTCTGCGAGCTAGCAGGAGACGCGGCTCGAAATCAATGATGCAAAGCTCGGTGAAGTCCTTCGACGGCGCTTCATGTTTGCCCCAGCTGACCTGAACTTGAGGATAAGCCATAGCTTGGCTGAAAGACCGTGCTACGTGGGCCTACCATGCGATGGCCGGCGCCGGTCGGTTTCTGCACAGCGATTCCCGCTGGGTCCAAGCGCAACGTTGCACAAGAGCAACGGGACACCGAAAACCTGTCGCCGCGCCTTATTTCTCCTTGCTCGCACCTGCGAGATCGTTAACAATTAGTAAGCATTCGAAGTATATTCGAGCCGTGAGTAATAGTCATGGCGCTTTTCGTTCCGGTTTCCAGAGCGCGTACGGTATACAATGTTGAATTGTACGATGTATTTTGCGTCGCTGCCGCGCCATGGCTAGCTTTTGCGCTCCGCGATACGCGATTTTTTGGGCCGCCACTGGTAAGCCAGGGAATCGTTTATTGGTGTATTTCTTTTGTTTCTGGGGCCGCTATTCTTTACTCATCGGGGATAGGCGGCATCATCTGTAAGTACTTTTCGGCCGCAGATTGCAAACGCATTGTTCTGGCGGCCTTCATTTCGGTTTCGATCGCTTCGATGGTGGCGTTTACGGTCACGAGACTGAACACCATTCCGCGTTCTTTGCCAGTTATTCAGTTTTTCCTAGTTGGATGTTTGTTGATTGGTGGTCGGCTCGTCCGGGCCGGATTAGCGCGCGGAGAGTTGACCGAAGGTCGCAACGTTCACGCGCAAGTCGACGACAATGTAATCATCGTTGGAGCGAACCACGTCACGACCTTCTACACCCGCTTGATTGAAAAATGCGGGTTGGGACGTCAGCGGGTTTTGGCGATCGTCGATCCCGACCCGCGTTTGCGGAATCAAACGGTCGGCGGACATCGCGTCATTGGAACGCCAGAGGATCTGCCAGCGATCCTGCACGAGTACAAAACTCATGGTATTGAAATTCGCAAACTCGTCGTCACGATCGAGCGGTCGCAATTGTCTCAAACCGTGCTGCAATGTCTGCACGCCGACAGCTCGGTTGGCCAACATATAGACGTCGAATTCCTTGTTGAACGGCTGGGGTTTGCGGCGAAAGACTATGCGCGCGCACAAGAAACTGAAGCGGTAGTCGGGTCGCAAGTGGATAGCTCGATGATTGCCTCTGGTCATAGAGGCTACTGGGCAGCGAAACGCGCAGTCGATATCATCGTGGCAGGTTGTTTGTTAGTTGTTCTAAGCCCGGCGCTGTTAATCACCGCCCTAATGGTGCGTGTCGCGATCGGCTCGCCAGTTATCTTCTGGCAGCGACGGGTGGGGCGTCTGGGGGTTGGGATCTTCGTATTCAAGTTCCGAACGATGAATGCGCCTTTTGACGCGCTCGGCAATTTCCGTGAGCGATATGAGGAACCTGGCTCCATAGGCGCTCTTTTGCGTCATATGCGGGTCGATGAGTTGCCGCAGCTCTTGAATATTCTGCGGGGCGATATGTCGCTGATCGGGCCGCGTCCTTTGTTGCCAGAGGACCAGCCGTCAGACAATCAAATACGTCTTCTTGTAAGGCCTGGTATAACGGGTTGGGCACAGGTGAACGGTGGTAATCTAATTACGACCGAAAAAAAGAACGTGCTGGACGAATATTACGTGCGTCACGCATCACTGTCGCTCGATGCCAAGATTCTGCTGAAAACGGTGCCGATCGTATTTACTGGCGACCGTCTTCCCGACGACGATGACGAAATGGGCGTTAGAAGTTCACGACAGTTGAGGGGCGTATAGGTGGCAGACTTGCAGACCGTCTAGCGCCGGGGGCTTACGATGCTGATCGAAGGATCCACCGCCCGAACTCAAAGGCGTCCTTTGTGTCGAACTGGCTTTACGAGAAATTCGCGTTGCTAACGCCCGATAAATAGATGCACGGCCACGTCGATTCCCAGCGCAACCGTCAACGCAGAAATGACCCACGTCAGCAATTTGACCTTTCTTAACGCCCTGTCCAGGTCGCCCGCAATAACAACGAGCAACTCCCCGGATACGAGCCATCGCTCGGAGTCTGCACCTTCGCTATTCGGGAGCTTCGCAGAGTAGGTCGCTTCATGACCCGCTAGCTCGTGAGGAGGCGCGATCAGCTGAGATGCATGGCTCATCCAAACTCCGATCCAGTTCGCTGACCTATCCGGAATGCTTCGCAGCGTTCTTTTCAGCTTCCGCATAACTCTATGGCAAAGATCTTCACATTTGGTTAACCCTATCTTTTCCATGCGCCGTCCTGCGCTTTCCAGAGCAGAAAGCTCGGGATGGGCCGTCAAAGATAGACGACTTGGATCATTTGGGATCGCTCCCTGAGAAAAGGCGAGGGGGTGCGGGGCGTCGACTGTCGCGATGAAGAACAAGCTTCGAAGCCATGTCCTTCGGAAACGCGCCAGCGGCAGTTCGAGGTAGTTTTCCCTGGATTCCAAGGTCTATGGGACAGAAGAACTCTGACAGAGTTCCAGCGCGTTATCCCTACCATACCCTTCGGCTAGGTCCGTCGGCGGTGATCGTCGCTTCCCAGAGCACCAAGGCAGCTCGAAAAGAGGCTCGTCGATCGATCCGCAGGCTTCGATGCGGGCAAGAAGGTCACGGGCCGCAAGCGTCACATCCTCGTCGATACGCTCGGTCTCCTTCTCGGCGTAAGCGTTCTGCCTGCCGACATTCAGGACCGCGATAACGGGCGCGATCTGTTACGGCGTGTGCGGCGGCGTTTTCCTTTTATTGAACGCATCTTCGCCGACGCGGGATATCAGGGAGCAAAAATGGCGACTACCATTATCGCCACCGGAAGCTGGAAGATTGAGATCGTCAAGCGTTCCGACCATCGCCGCTTCGTCGTCGTGCCAAAGCGATGGGTCGTGGAGCGAAGCTTCGCATGGTTCAGCCGTATCCATCGTCTCGGTCGCGACTTCGAACGTTATGCGGCAACCGTCGCCGCCTTCGTCCACCTCGCCATGATCCGCCTAATGCTCAAACGCCAGACCAGGCCAAGCCCTTGCTCGTGAATCCATTCGGATCGGTTCTCATCGCGTTCGAGGGATGATCGGGATATCTTAAACGCGCCCCTTGTACGGAGCGGGCGGATCGGCTCGCGGAAGTTGCGCGACTTTCGTCTGATCGTAATGCAAATTCGCATATGCGAATCGTAATCCAAATCTAGCCTTGAGGTCGGATCAGGATCTATGGAAATTACCACGGTTCAAACCGCAGTCATTGGAGCCGGAGTAATCGGCCTAGCGATTGGAGCAGAACTCGCCCGAACGGGTGACAAGGTATTGATCTTGGAGAGCGCTAAAGTGATTGGCAGCGGAATTTCATCGCGCGGCAGCCACGTCATTCACAGCGGCATCTATTACCCGGAAGAGCAGTTGAAATGCCAATTATGCATTGAAGGAAGACATCTGCTTTACTCGTATTGCGACACTCACAAAATTGCCTACCGCAAATGTGGAAAACTTGTCGTCGCGACGTGCGACGTCGAAGTGCCAAAGGTCGAGACTATCGCGAGGCAGGCCCAACGTAATGGCATCGAAAATTCGAAGCTTATCGAGGGTAGGGAGTTGCGCCGGCTCGAAGGGGAGCTTGCGGCGATAGCTGCCTTGTATGTGCCGGACACCGGAATCATCGATGCTTATGCTTACATGTCGGTACTTGCTGGCGAGATAAAAAATGCAGGTGGAACTATTTTATGTGAACACACTGTTATAAGCGGATCGTGCGGCTCCCATCATTTTGAGATCGAAGTAGACAGCCCTTTTGGATCCATGCGAGTTAAT
The DNA here is from genome assembly GCA_963697785.1 of uncultured Alphaproteobacteria bacterium. Taxonomy (GTDB): domain Bacteria; phylum Pseudomonadota; class Alphaproteobacteria; order Rhizobiales; family Beijerinckiaceae; genus Methylovirgula. The sequence continues at coordinate 1,149,101 of OY969098.1, forward strand.
GCAAAAAGGCTTGTGCTTGCGGCAGGTCTACGATCGCATGAGCTCGCCAAGCGTCTCGAGGGTTACGAATTCGCCGCAGTGCCGCCGTTGACCTTGGCGAAGGGATCCTACTTTTCGTATTTCGGAGCGGCACCTTTTGTGCACCTGATTTATCCAGTACCCAACGATGGAGGACTCGGCATACATCTCACATTCGACCTTAAAGGCAATGTTCGTTTCGGGCCGGATGTCGAATGGCTCGATACGAGCGATCCGGAACAAATCAACTTTGCAGTGGACGAAAGCCGCTCGTGCTCTTATTTCGAATCGATCAAGCGATATTGGCCGGGATTGCCTGAAGGAAGTCTTTCACCAGCATACTCTGGCGTCAGGCCAAAACTTTCTCGTCATGGTGAACCTGCTGCCGACTTTCTTATTCATGGACCGAAAGAACACGGTATTCCGAATTTTGTATCGCTATATGGGATCGAGAGCCCAGGTCTTACGTCGTCGCTTGCTCTCGCGCGTTACGTGGCGCGATTGTTGAACTAGGCGACACCACTGTGTTTGTTTCCCTCTTGCGCACTAGGAACTTCGCCGATCGCGTTAAATCGCTGTCGCCGCCGGAAATCTTCTGCCTATCAGCGAGAAATATCACAGCGGCGCACCAGCCAATCCCAAATCAGGAAGGGCGAATAAAAGAAAAGGATGAACCCAGCACCGAGCGGGATCATTTCGCCGATGTAATAGGGCCACGGCGCAAAGAAATCGAGCAAAGACGGTCGTGCGGGCTTGGCTGCCAGGTAGCCGAAATTTGTGCCGAAAAGGGCATTCACGGCGATTGCCGCAGCTAGATAGACGAACGACCAGGCGATGACGCGCGGAATCGAGGATGGCCAGGGGCGCATTCGCAGGCCAAGGGTGAGAAATAGCACCGATGCGATGACCCCGCCGTGGCGTATGAAGAAGATCAAGAACTGCGGATCGGGAAAGTCGACTGGGAGATCCGGTGTGAGCAAGGCTTGCAGCGTTCCGCCTAAGGCCCAGAAATAGGCGAGTTCGTAAGTCCATTGATTGGGTCGAATAAGGGTGATGGTCACAACAATCGTCGCCCAGTCGCATAATTGCATGGGCAGAATCATAAGGACTGAAGGCCATCTCCTTTGGTACTGAAGAGCAAACCACAGCGCCCAGCTGCCGAGCAGAACTGCCGCCAAGCCCCAACGGATCGCTGCGACAAGCTTGGGATCCCGCCATGCCCGCGCAATCCCAACCAAGACCAAAGACGTGACGAATGTCGCGCCAAGCGCGCTAACGTGACTGGCCCCAAATAGGACAAACGGTCCGTCTGCTCCATCCCAATGCGGAGCGAATCCCATCTCGCCAAAGTAGGTTGCGGCCGCGGTCATTTGGCCTTTGCCATGGATGCGTTGAGCGATCGAGTTTATGCGCGTTGCCGGAGACGCAAACGGCGCTGCCTCGCAAGTCTTGGTCCGGGGACGTTCGCTAGGTTGTTCTCCTGAAGCAAAAGGTTCAAGATGTCCGCTCTGTCAATCTATGTACCTATACCGTCCGACATATCTGCATCGCAGGGACTAAATGCCCTCGCAACCGTTGGATCGGAGCGGGATTGTTTTCGGCGAATGGATGAATGGCTATGAGCCAACCGACGAAATTCGAAGATGGAAGCGATCCCTCAGCTCTTCCACATCGGCGCAGCTTTTGGATCAACGGACTGCCTATCTCGTCAAGTCTGTGCGCTGCTGGATATTTTGGCTTCCTTTGAAGGCTTTAGGTCGACTTGGGCCTCATATTCCTGATCGAGTTCCTTCTTTGCGGCCGAGAGCTGACGGGGCTCGAACTCAGAGAACTTGATTGGCTTGCATCGTTCGGCGGCACGGGTGAGCGCGCCAAACATCAGCTTCAACACGGCCCGCACGCCGAAGGCGTTCGGAATGCATGGGGGCGAGAGCCACCTACGTTGGCAGGAAAAATTGCGGCTATATCGGAGCGGTTGGGATTTGGACCGCGCGAGACTTCAAGCGCGGCCGACGCGGTGCGCGATCTTTATGCAGATCGAGTTGCGAACGCCGCATGCAGCAGGGGCTATTGGAGGGTGAAGCGCGGCATCGACATCATCATCGCAAGCTGTTTGTTGATTCTGTTATTATCGATATTGCTCGTCACTACAGCGATAGCGTGGGTTGCGATCGGTTCGCCGGTGATCTTCTGGCAGCGCCGGGTTGGGCGTCTCGAAGCCAGAATTTTCGTCTTCAAGTTCCGGACAATGGCGGGCAATTCGATTGAGACGGTCATCGCTGCGAGCAATCCGACGGCCTGTCTTGGGTCGGGGCACTTCTGCGTCGCGCGCACGTCGATGAATTTCCGCAACTCTTCAAATACTTCGCGGAGATATGTCGCTGATTGGGCCACGCCCTTTGCTGCCGATTGGTCAACCTGCTGACAGCGAAACACGCCTTCTTGTTCGACCCGGCGTCACGGGTTGGGCCCAGGTCAATGGCGGCGCTGTCATCCCGACAGAAGACAAGAATGCGCTTGACGAATATTATGTTCATCAGGCTTCCCTCTGGCTCGATATCCAGATCCTGCTGAAGACCGCGAGGGTCGTATTTACCGGCGATCGACTTCCCGACGACGACGCTCGGTTGTCAGCTTGGCGATAATTCATGCGGATAGGAGGGCAGGGGATTTGAGGGCGCTCGCGGACGATGGAGCGTTTCGCAGCCGTCTCGGCCAGTGACGGGCGGGGCTTTTTGCAGAACAAAGCCATTGCCGGCCATTCTTGCGGATCGCCAGATTTCCTCCGCTGCCAAGGCACTTGGGTATTGACTCTTGTTCTGCCAAACTCGAGTCGTTCTCAGTTTGCAGAGGGTTGACCCACCATCGCCCTTGTCTTCCCACTGCACTATAATGCACCAACGAGGTGCGTTATGGTGCCCATCCAAGACCTTGTCCGCAAGAATAATCGTGATATCGCTTTATTTCGTGGGTACATAACTAAGCTCACTGGCAAACCAGGAAACCGAAAACTCAAAGGCGATCTGAAGCGGCGCATTGCCGCTGCGGAAGAGTCAAACGCCACCTTGCGAGCGGCGCGCTAAGGTCATGTCAAATTCAAGCAGCGTTAGGGCCTCGGGGCATTGTTATCCCTCCGCTGAGGGGGGTCATAGTTCGCGATGCCGGAAAGCAGATAGCCGACAAGTGCGCCGATCAGCGTTCCGATGGTGGCGCCGTCTAAAATCTTTTCAAGCGCCAAGATTAGGATGACGGGGACCAAGAATACGACGCCAAGAAATTGAATTGACCTCCCGCCGATGGGTTTGCCTGCCACGATGCGATGCAACATAAAACCGAGAAAGCCAATCGGCAGCATTGCGATGGCGACAAGTTCGACGATGCCTTTGACTGTGAGAGTCGTCCAAAATCCCTGCATAGGCCAACCATATAGGAAGCGCGGCCCGGAGGCGAGGGCAGGTCAAGAGGCCCGAATTTCAAACGGAGACACGATTAATTTTGATATTGGCCCCCTTTCCGCCGCCACTCGCCCGATGAAAACGGGCCAGCAAGGGGAAATGACGTGACGAATTAGTAGACGCGAATGGTAGCGAATCCGCGTCTTCACCGTGGGCTGGCCCGCAAACGACTCATTGTCGAATGTCGCCGTAGATCTTGAGAAAGCCTTTAAGGAATTCGGACTTGGGAATAGCCCTGATACTTTTTAGTGTATCGACTGGAACTTTCTCGACAAACATTTCTCGGCCTTGCTCTGTTAGAGATTCAGGACGATGAAAATATTGCCAATACATGTAGCCGGATTCTTCGGCGTTGAGGCGTTCGCTGCAGAGTTCGACGCCAACGATTGAAAATAGAATAAAGCTTTCGGCCAGCTCGGGATCATATTCTAAAATCTGTTTCCCGTCTTGGTTTGCGTGTTTGAAAATGTTTGCTGGTTCTTTCAGAATTTTTTCCCACAGACGTCGATACTCGGTCTCGATCGCGAGCGAATCGAAAAGCAGGCTGCGGCGCTCCGGATTTGGCTGCTTGCTTATCGCGTGAATGATTTCATAAGCCGCATGCGCCAATGTATGAATGGATACAGAATCGCTACCCTTGAACCACAATTAAATCGCAGTTTGCAATTGCCGGCGCGCAGCATCCAGCTTGCTTATAGTCAGCTTTCCCTCGGCCATGTCCAAAGCCCCGAAAGCAAACATAATAACGAGAATTGGCGAGGGTTTGAGCGCGCCGTTGATGCTGAGATCAAGAGCGGGCCAAAACACCGAAGCGATAAAAATCCAGCTCCTCATCTTCAGAAGACAATTTGAAAGAGCCGGCTCCAAACGCGGAGATACGCTTCAGTTGCCGTTGATGTCAGAGCCGTTGGAGCTTCCGCCGCCTAAAACAAGCCATTCCCTGCTTGATAAACCGGAAAGTGAAGAGGCCGCCGACTGGAGCGGCCTTATCCTAGCCAATGACTAAGCTTAGCGTGAAACCGTGCTGAGGGGTAGAAGCAAGGAGGCCCGCAGATCTCTCTTGACGAGCGCACGCGCTCGCACGCTCCATGCAGCAAGGCTATCTGCGGATCTCCCGCGCTTCGGCCGAGGCTGCGACGAAAGCGAAAGGTCTCCCCCTTGAAGCGGCCCGCGACGAATGGGGCAGCGGTCCGCTCATTGTCGTACGCGGGCTGCGTCTCATCATCGAATCGCTCGAGGCGTCGAAGCGAACCGGCAGCACGCCGGTGGGCGCTACCGGTCGGACGAAGAGCGGCGCTCTGTCGATCAGGGTATTTCCCGCCAACGCGATCGATGGTCTTCTCTTCAAGAATGTGACTGTCGATGTCCATATGGCAGCGGCGCAAGCGGAACACTTTTCTTTTTGGCCGCCGCGGTGAACCCTACCAAACGATTGATGAGTTCCTCATCGCGACGCTGTTCCTCGCCGTCGGCAGCCGGGAGTGGTCCGTTGGTAACTGCTAAGATGAGGGCGAGCGCCTGTTTAAAGTCCGAGCGCCCAAGACGCCTTCGAAACTGACCGAGTGGTTTGCGTAAGCGTCCGCTTGCAGCAACCTGGGACAGTGCGTTATCCAATTTATCGGTAAATTCCTTGTCCGTATGCCGCTTTTCCAGAACCCAACGAACATATCATGCGCTTTCACGAACTGATCGTGCCAGACATTTGCAGGCACCGGAAATCGATTGAGCCAAAGTATCCAGCCAACTCGTTCGACGGAATGAAACTTCTGGATTGATATCGTGCCTTCGCGAACACCATACACACCAACTAAAGTCGGAAATCACCAAAGGCGCCAGTCCCATTTTCTAATACACAATCGCAGCGAAAGGGCGCTATCGCGCCTTGTTTATGGACGCTCGAGGAATCTGAAGTAGAAAGCTGCGAACACCAAGACAATGCCGATATTCACTGTCAGCCGTTCCCAGAATCGGTTTCTGAAGAACACGAAATCTACACCGACTATGACTGCTGCCATCGCCACTACGCAAAGCACTACAGCTACCTGTCTGCCCATTTCAGTCCATGCTCCACATACATCGAGCAGAAGAATCCGTGAAAACAATCATTGCCATCTGTATCCTAACCCTCGGCGCAACGCCTGCGCTCGCTGAAACAATTCAACCGACGGACGCTCAAGCGCATGTGGGACAAACGGCGACAATTGAAGGAACGGTCAGCGAGGTTCATTTCGCAAATCGCTCGGAGACGACTTTTATCGACTTTGGTGGCACCTATCCGGACAACGCCTTTACTGCGGTAATCTTCAAGGAGGATGCCGCTAAGTTTCCCAGCGTCGAAGGCCTAACAGGCAAAACGGTGGACGTCACCGGATCAATCGATTTGTACAAGGGAAAGCCGGAAATCATCTTGAGGTCTGCTGACCAACTGAAACCTCACTAGTCCCGTGCCACCGATAGACGCAATTCTTAGCGTAGGCAGATGCTAAGCGGAATGTGCCGCCCTAAGCTAGGCGCGAGTATCCTGTGGAGACACATTACCATTGCCGTTTGAAGAACCACCGGGCAAAAATGAAGCCGCCAACTGAGGCGCCCCGTCGAGACATCAGTATTTTATTGAGCGACAACCGGAGCCGGCGGCCCGAATAAGTTGAACCGGTAATTCAGGCCAACACGCACGATGTTACCCCTGAAATCCGCAGTCGATGAAACGCCAAGGCGCGTAAACGAGAGTCCGGTCGATGTCGTGTTGAGTGTCCCGAGGTTATAGGTCGCGCTACCGAGATCGTAATAGAGGTACTCCGCCTTCGCCGACCAATTCGGCGCAAAGCTCCATTAAATGCCGCCCCCTATGGTCAATCCAGCGCGGATACCTGAAATCAATTCGCCGCCGGAAATGCGACGCAGGAAGCGCATGGACGGTTAAGCGTCTCAGCCAAAGTTGTGCTGGAGGCTACATGACCATAGGCTAAGCCGCCGGTCGCATAAATCAGCAAGGGATTGATGGGCGTGAAGCCGAGGCGCCCTCGCACGGTCTCAAGGTAATCAATTCGTTGGTCGCCGTGCCGAAACAGAGACCGAGTTTGCCGGAAAACCGGGGATAGAGCTCCGTTAGAGAGCGGGTGTCAGAGCCGTGGATATCAGCCCCGGAAAAGTCGGTCTCAATGCCCCATACAAATCGGCCAGCCTGATAATTATAGCCCAATTGGCCACCGCCAATAAATCCACTTGGACGAGGGTTGAACCTCGGAGGAATGGACGCCGCGGTCGCGGGGCCAGGAGCAGGACAACCACTTGCTGCGGGATTGCAGAAGATTGAGGTTACGGAAGTAGTGACATCGTCGCCGGTTCACCCATAGCCGGCAGACGCACCAATATAGAGGCCTTTCAGCTAAAAGTAGGTGGTGGCGGCGCAAAGAACGGCGCCTCCTTGATTTTCGGCGGGTCGGCCGCATGGGCAATACCGACAGTGCCAACGGCAATGAGCGCCACCGCCATGGCAAAATGCTTTTTCATGAAATAGCCCCCTAAAAACCAGATATCGTACCCGACCTCAGTTTCAGATGCAGTGATATTTCCGCCAGGGCCACTGAGAATCAGGGTCTCTGTGAATTAGGACACTCCCTCCCGCAACTTAGGACACTCGCTCTCAAGTTCGGACACTACCCCCCGCGCGAGCCCCGCGACCGCCGCAAGCACGCAGCACGCGATCCGGCCGCGGGACACGCAATTTCATCCATCCTCCTCGCGTTTCTGGCCTTCCGTCTGCGCGCCGATCGTCGCCGCACGAACCGCGGCTTGCGACCTCATTTTTGTTCTTGCGGAGCGCAAAAGTTTGCTTGCAGGTTTACTCGGCCGGAATCGACTCGGCGTGCGGAATATTGTGCTCGCGCATATAGGCCAGCTCGGCCGGCGTCGCGAAGGTCCGGTCCCAGTTGTCGAGATAGGGTTTCATCAGGCGCTTATAGATCGGCGGGATGAATGAGATCATCACAAGCGTGACGTAGGTGTAAGGAAGGCACGGCGCTTCCGGGGCAAGCTTCAGATCGGCGCAATGGCGAAGCGGATGCAGGTGATGGTCGGTATGGCGAGCGACGTTGTAAAGGGTCGCGCCGGTGATCGTTCTATAGACGTCCCAGCTGAGGTGATGGTCGAGGGGCTCGCCTTCCACGCGAAACAGGCCGAAATGCTCGATATAGGCGATGCTTTCGAGCATCATCCGAGCGATTATGCCGGCCCCGATAAAGGCCAAGCCACCGACCGGGCCGCCAATTGCGATGAAGATGACGAAATAAAGAACGGAGATGCCCCAGGAGGTGATGAACCGGTTGTGAAAAGAGAAAACAGAGCGCCCCTGGCGGCGCAAGCGGTCGGCTTCCGCCTTGGCGGCATAGCGCGTATTGCCGATGACGCAGCGTATGGTGAAAGTATAGAGGCTTTCGCCGCGCCGCGCCGTGCCGGGGTCTTTCATGAGGCCGAGAAAGCGGTGGTGACAGAAGGGATGATGGAGGAAAAAGACCGGGTCGAGGCCTAAGCCGCCGATCCAGCGCGCGAGCGTGAGATCGAGCTTGGAATTCAGCCGATGGGACAGCTCGTGTCCCGCCGTCTGCCCCATGCCCCAGGAAAATCCATGCACGACGACGCCGAGCGCCTTGTCGAGCGGGCTGGTTGCGGCTCGGGCGGCGTCGAGGTCGATGCCTAGGTGTCTCAGGCCCGCGGCGATGTGCAGGGGGTCGCCGCTGGTGAAGTAATAGGCGAGAAGCACGCCATTCGCCAACATGAGCGGGAGACCGATCCGCAAGAAGAAATCGTGCAAGGCGTGGGGCGGGTTTTCAGGCTCGGTGAGGTCGTCCGCGAATTTGGCGGTGCCGATGTGAGCTATGAAAAGGAAAACGATCAAGGGAAGCCACAGCCAAACACCGCCGAACAGAAGGCCGGCAAGGCCGCAAAGAAAGGATACGTCTTGCAGCGAATAGCGCAGATGGGAAGCAAACGCTGCGAGAGGAGAGGAAAACCGGAAGCGCTTCGGCGTAACCACGGTCGTGGACGTCATGGTCAGTTTTCCTGTTTCTCCAAATTCAGGACATTGCGTGGCTGCGAATCGCATTTCGTAATTGTCGAGGCCATTATTTTTTGATCTTGGTTACAATCGATCTTGAGTTCGATTTTATTGGAGCCAGCGTACTAGCATATCAGATCACCTCAGCTATCACCAACGCAAATTCCTCCGACAGTCGATTCCATTCCCGATCAACTCGAGCGCTTGGCGGTAAGCCCCATGGTTGATGGTTCCGCCGCATAGCTTTGGCAATAATCACGACAACATCGGACTCGTCGCCCAGAAAAGCGCAACCGCAGGCGTCGCAACTCCATCGCGAATTTATTGGCATCGGTCGGCGGCAAGCTAGAGAGCTTCTATTCCGGGTTCAGCTCGCCGCTGGAGGCTATGACCCGACGCGGAGCCACCTAGAACCCGAGTGCGGTTCCGGCCCGCGCATAGCTCAGCGAAGCTTGATAATTTAACGGGGCATCTGAGAGGTTTTACATCTTACCCTGGCGTTGAAGAGGTGACCCGCTCGTCCGGTCGAAGCGGGCCATCACCCGCGGGTTGAAGAGCACGCCTCACCATCCGCAGGCGCGCGGATGCCAGTAACACCAATGGCGATGCATCCCCAACGGTGCCAACCCGAGCCATGGTGCCACGAAACATGCTGAACGAGATCGGAGCTCGTATCCATGTAAGCGTGCGTGGGAACGTAAGGCAGTGCCGAAGCTTCTTGTATTGAGACGGTGATAAGCGCTGCTGCGCCTAGCAGAAGCGGTATGATCCTGGATAAGCTCATGGTTTCCTCCATTTAATTCGCTAGAAGTACTGCGTCTCAACTGAATGTTCGCTGAATTCCGCGCGGAAGGGAACACTTTCGCTTTGGTTCGTCAATGGGGAGACGATCAGTTTCCTTCCACTTGGCGACCGGAAAGTTAATGCGGCACGCCAAGTTGAAGCCATTGACCGCAGAGCGACTTCCCCTGTTCGTAGGATGAACTCGACGGCAGAGGGCGAGTGGTGCTGGTCATTCAACAAAAGCTGGTGAAGCCGGCCGCCGTGATCCGAGGTAATTTCTTTGGAGGGCGACCTTGTGACGGACGGTGTCATAAGAATCCTTTCAATCGACGGCGGCGGCATTCGCGGGATTATCCCAGCAATCGTCATCAAAGCTTTGCTGGGCGACCTGAGGGCACAAGACACTTTTCACATCATCGCAGGCACGTCGACCGGGGGCATTATCGCCTGTGGCCTGGCGAAACCGGATCCCATAGACCTCGACGACATCATCAATCTTTACGTGGAACATGGAGGAGAGATTTTCAAAAAGAGGCTGATAGACATCGGTCATTATCTCTACGGTCCGAGATATCGATCGGCGACTTTGGAGAACTATCTGGCCTCAGAATTTGGAAACACATTCCTCTCGGAAGTAAGGGGCATTGAATTGCTAGTACCCAGCTATGCAATTGGACTGCCGAAGGAGAAGCCGCCCGGTAATTCATGCGCGCCGATGTTCTTTCGAAGCTGGCAGGCACGGGGCCAATTGCTCGGGCCGGGTGTGACGCGTGAAGAATATGATTTTGAACTTAAGTCAGTCGCCCGGGCAACTTCGGCAGCTCCGACCTTTTTCCCGCCTGCGACGATTGTGAATAGGGCAGGGCAACCGTTCACGATGATTGACGGTGGCGTATTCGCGAATGATCCGGCGTTATGCGCAGTGGTAGAAGGGTATCATTTATATCACTCAAAAGAATTTTTGGTTGTCTCGATTGGTACAGGCGGTGATCCCACCGCGCGATGCTCACGGCTGCTGCCCTGGGGAGACCTTTGGGGTTGCCGATTCGACCTGCATGGTCTCGAACGTAGCGCGAAACGGCAGGCTAGGTGAAAATAGCCAGAAGGATAGCCGTTTCGCTCACCAGGAACACCCCAAGGGCGATCGAAGCTGCAATGGCTGTCGCTTCGCCGTCGATCATCAAGGCGTCCAGGAACGAGCAGAAGATCTCATAGAGACTAGGCGAGCCGATATAGAAAAATTCAGGACAGAATTGTCTAAGCCAAGAGCGAATCTTCAGGTGAAGGGATACTTGCCTGCGAAGGGCATTTTGACGTCTCCGGATGAGCAGGGACAGACGTGATTACGCAGGAGCTAACCAGCGATCTCGATTTGTTCCCCAGGAGACTGGTATAGTTTTTCGTATCTGAAGAATGAGTGCACGGCAGAACAGCGCCGTCATCCTTGTGCCTGCGGGAGAATTTCCGTGCCCGGCGCCGCCGGCGTCGGATAAGGGGTCCCGGAGGTTTTTGTTGGCGATCGGCTGTCCGCGCCGGATTAGCGGCGGAGAGTTGACCGAAGCCCGCAACCTTCACCCGCAAGTCGATGAGAATGTAATCATCTTTGGAGCGAACCACGTCGCGACCTTCTACACCGTTTAATTGAAAAATGCGCGTTAGGACGTCAGCGGGTTTTGGCGATTGTCGATTCCGACCCGCGTTTCCGGAATCAAACGCTTTGCGCGACCCCTTATTGGAACGCCAGAGGATCTGCCTGCGATCCTGCACGAGTACAGAACTCATGGCATTGAAATTCGCGCATTGAAATTCGCGAACTCTCGTTGCGATCGAGCGGTCGCAATTGTCTCAACCGCGCCGCAATGTCTGCGGCCGACAAAGAGCGGCTCATGGAGACTTGTTCAGTAATCGGCAGCGTGCTCCATCCAGGTTCGTATTCCACAGGAGCCCGATTCGGGATGCCTTCGCGGCGTTTCTACTTGGCCAATTGCGCAAAATATATCCGCGTGGCATACGGCACGTTCATTTTTTCTGGGAAGCTCGCCAGGTATTTCGTGATTTCGGCGATGATCCGATCGAATACCGCATCACTGCCCGCTTGACGTCTCAAAGTGGCATGCGATTTCCAAGCGATGATGACATCGGCCTTAGGCATTTCCCAATTGAACGTGCGTTCGATCGACTTCGCTGGCAAAAAATAGCCGCTGGAATTGATCACATTGGTGGGGTCTTCTCGCCTTGACCCATAAGAATAGCCCGCGATGAACGATTTGATAATAGATTCAATTTTCTGCTGAATGGGATCGTCCAAATCTCGGTGATTCCACATGCAGGCAAACCATCCGCGCGGCAATAGTATTCTCTTGACCTCTGCCAACGTGGCCTTTTGATCGACCACGTTGAACGAGCTGCCAAAAAATACGGCGTGAAAGGTATTCGCTGGCAATCCAGTCGCCTCGCCGGTTCCGACGGACCAAGTAACGGATTTTCCATTTGTATTTTTGATGCCGATTTCGCGCATCGCATCGTTCGGCTCAACCGATTGAAGAGTCAGCCCGTGCTTCAGCAACTCCTTCGTGAGTTTGCCGGTGCCTGCGCCGATTTCGGCGATAGGGGTTTGCGGGGTGCATCCCGTGGCGGTTACCAGATCCCTGATTGCGTCATAGGAGTAGTCGGCTCTCTTATCGTAGTGAGACGCATGCTCTGTGTAATCCCAATTGACTTTTGGACTCGTCGAATTTGTCATAATATTCCTCTTGATGGGTCGTTGATTGGTCAAGTCGATCAAAGTTGTCGGAGACACGAATAAATTGGCTACCAACCAGAGCCCGCGAGAGGCTGCTCCAGCAGGAGTTCGCCGCCTCGGATCATGCCTTGGTAGAGTTGGACGTCCGCGGGATTGTCGATTTCACCCCACTGGCCGTAGGTGCCGAAGGTGCCCACGGGAACTGCCTTCGCGGCCAGCAGTCGGCGCAATAATCCGGTCATGTCGAGACGGTCGCGGACCGGCGCGTCGAGCGTTGCCAGCAATGCTTCAACGGCAGCCCATGCGGTAGGCGTGAATTTGAGGAGGCCGATGTACTGCCCCTCGATGTCCTCGATATTCGTCGTCTTGCCGCCGATCTCGAGCAATTCATGGGATGCATCCAGGCGGAAGGTCTCGGCGTCCGACAACGGATCGCTGAAGCGCCGCGCCCACAGGCGCTGCCATTCCCGATCGTAGCTAATGACGAGCGCTCCCGGCGCATTAGCCAGACCACGCACCAGGTCGCCTCGATAGAATATATCAGCGTAGCTGACGATGACCGGCCCTGCGCGCAGCCATTCGGCCGCCGCCGCAAGCGACATTACCATGTTGGTTTCAGCCCATCGCGTGTTGTCAAAGTAGGACAGACGGGGAAAATTCAGCATCTCGGCGCGATAGCCGCGGACGATTCCTATTTCATCCACTCCGCCGCGTCGCAGCGCCGCTACTTGACGATCGAGCAGCGGCCTGCCGTCAAGCTCGACCAAACATTTCGGGCGGTTGTCGCCCAACGGCCCCATGCGGCTGCCGCGCCCGGCGGCCAGGATCACGGCGCGCATCAAGCCGCCCTGAATACGCGGCGGAAGAGCGCGACATCGAAGTCCGCAAACGGAGTGTTTCGCTCCGGGTGCCACATGATCCCCGTGGTCGGCCGCCCCGAATCGCGTATCGCCTTGACGACGCCGTCGGCGGCAACCGCCCAGACCTCGAGGGGAGGGCGCGACTCGCGGGCGGCGAAGCGATGATAGCTGTTGACTTTCATGGGCTCACTGTCGATTTGAATGATTTGACTCTGGGTGACATGGCCTTCGACGCGAAGTAGCGGGATGGCGCATCGTTGCTGGATGAGCTGCATACCACGGCAAACCCCGAGGATGGGCAGGCCGCGGGATTCCGCCGCGTCCATGAGAGCGTTCTCGGTGGCGTCGCGCTCCGGCGCGTCTCCGCCGAGCGATGCGAGATCATTGCCTCCCGTCAATAGCAGGCCCGCAACATTCGAAGCGCTGAACATAGCTTGCGCTACGCCGGGAACGTTGGGCATCACCAACGGTAGTAGTCCGCAGACTGAGATGAATCGCGGCCAAGCCTGATCCAGGCAATCGCGACGCTCGCCATAAGCAGCAACGACCGTTACGCGTTGCGTAATCGCGACGGTCTTCATGCGATCGGCAATACCTGTTGGTTGGTGCAGTCCAGGCACAGCTTCTGCGCGCTCTGCCAGCGCTTATACAGGGTTTCGCCAGCGCCGATCACCGCCGGGATGCCGAGCTCGCCAGCGCGAATCGCCATGTGCGAGTTGGCGCCCCCGAACTGGGTGACGAAGCCGCTGATGTCGCGCGTAAAGATCCAGTCGAAACCCGGATCCGCACTCGGTACGAACAGTATCCGGCCCGCGAAGCTTTCCGGGGGATCGCCGACCGAGGCAATCGGCGCGGTAACGCTTTTGCGCGTGATGAAGTTGGGCTGACTTGGGGGCAAATGAAAAGCGAAGACTTCATTGGGCGCGGCGATGATGGGCGGCAGGAAGAGCTTGCGCGTCAGCGCATGCCGCTGTCTGCCGCGCGCGATGCTGTCGAGCAGCCGCTCTCGGACCGAACCGCTCTCGCTATACAGCGTGCGGATGGCATCGTAGTCGAGGAAAGCGCAATCCTCAACCGAGAGACCGTATTCCTCGCCTACCTGCCGAATCAGCGATAAAGCGTCGCTCAGACTGCGCGTGAACACGAACTTGGCGTACTCTCGGCCTTCTATGCCGGCCTTGATGAACTCGATCAAACTCAGCACATCGATATCGAGCTGATGCTCCTTGAGCAGCTGCTCGATGCGTCGCAACTGCTCGATTGACAGCGCGAAGCGCGGCTGAGCGGACGAACTCGCGCGGGCTTTTGACCAGTCCAAATACAGGTCGGGCGCCTCATCGTAACGAGGCGACAAAATATCGTACGTGCCCGGCCGCAGGTGGCCGTAGCGCGCCAAGAACTCTTCCTTGCTCAAGTGAGCGAAATCGTGACCGATCCGCGACCCGACAGTGTCGACGCTGGCCATGAACGTCGTGTGCTCTTCATTATCGAGAACGCCGGCCGCGACGAAGGACTGAAGCAGCTGCACGGCGATGAATCCGGCGCGTGCCAGCCCGGCAAAGGGCAAGGTTCCGTAGCGTTTGCAGTCCTCGATAAGCCAGTAGATGCGGCTGATTTTGTCGATCTTGGCGTTGGCGATCATCGGCAGGCGCTGAGCCAACAGATCGATCTTCCCGCGATCGCGCCGCCACAACGCCGTCTCACCGTGGATGATGCGATTGGTGAGACGCCGCAATGCGTCCGACAGTTCGGTGATGTCCGCTTGCGAGAAGCCGTTCTGCGCCAGCTTGCCAAGCCGCTGCGGCAAATCGAGCGTGTAGCATGAAAAGATGATCTCGAATTCCACCTTGTCGTGCAGCTGCGGTTCGGCCAATAGTCGATCGATGTAGTAATTCACTAAGCGTCCGGCGAGATCGTTCGGCAGGTCGCGCGGTACGAAGGAATTGAAGCTGACGCGCACGTCGATATAAGGCAAGCCGTGGAAGCTCACCAATAGCGGGAAGCTGCGCAAATTCTGATAACCGTAATTATCGCGCTGATACGCCCAGATCGCATCGGTGACTAGTTCGCGATACAACGACAATGACAGCGGCCAGGGTCGCAGGCCTATGATCTCCGCCGGGTTCCAATCCGGCATTACGCCGAAAATCGAGCGTGTGCCGTGCAGAAAGGGATGCGGACGGCTGAGCAGTTCGACCTTACGAGCCACGTCGGCCAGCGCAGTGTCGACTTTCGCGTCAGCGGCCGTTTCCACGCGGTCTACTGAAAGGCGGCGGACTTGCAGCAGATAGATTTGCCCGTGGCCATCGATCGCGAATTCCACGTCGATTGCATCGCAGCCAAACAGGCTCTCTAGTTCGCCGACCAGCGCGAGGACCGGAGCCAAGGCCCCGGGGCAGGCGTCAATGCGCGATTTGAGGCAGAAGAAAGTCTCGAGATTGTCTCCCACCCCACTGGTCACGCGATCCGTACGGCCCGACCGATCGTCGTAGTTGACGATGTAGTACGGCCCGCCACCGCTGGGCGGGCGGGAAAAGGCCACGCCGGCCATGGCGACGCCTTCGAGCATAGGTTGCAGGAAAACTTGGTCCTGCAAGCTTCCCCCGTCGGCAAATGAAGCGATGACCGTTTCGATCGCTTGCGCGATGTCAGCGCTACCCAGAACTCCGAGCACCGAATCGTAACGTCCGGCCTGGGAACGCGTCGGACCATCCTCGCCCTGCGCGCTGCTGCGGACGATGACGGGGCGGGAGCTCCAGCGCTCGGCTGCAATCAGGGCCAGCACTGCGGCGCGATCGGTTTGCCACTCGGCCACCGAGAAACGGATTTGCGGCAGGATCCGCGCAGTGCGCAGGCGCGGTGCCAGGATCTCCAGGGTCTCGGCCTTGGTGCCAAAGCGTATGCCAGCTGGGCGCTTGGTGCTGCCTGTGTCGCGCGCGACACATTCCAGCCAGATGCGGTCCACTGCGGCGATGCTGTCGAGTTCCCCAAAGTTGTCCAACGTCAGGTCAGGCGCCTCCGGCAGCTCCGCTGGCACATCGAGCCCTACGACATCGCGCAGATCCCCTCGCTGAGCTGCGGCGTAGATGCCTTTAGCGTCCCGCCGCCGCAATTCGTCCAGCGGTACTCGAAGGTAAATCTCCCAATAACCCGGAATGTTTTCGCGATTCCAGCGCTGAACTTCATGAAACATTGAAATGGTCGAGCAGATGACGTCTTGGCCCTGGCTGGAGAGCAGCTTGCATAGTCGGGCGTTGCGCATCGCCGATTTGCGCCGGCTGGCGGTGCTATGACCGAGATCTTCGGAGATCACTTCGCGCAGGGCGTCGCCATCCAGAAAAATGACCGCGCGGCCCGCGGCGCGCAGCCGACGCCCAAGCTCGCTGCCAACCGTAGTTTTACCCGCGCCCGACAATCCGGTAATCCAGAACACTTGGCCCGTGCAGGTTTGGGCGTCGGCGGCATCCGGCGGGCTGGCATGCCTCGAAACTACGTTTGTGTGTCTAAGCGCTCCCATCTCCCCCTCAGTTTACGGTGGTTAGTCCCTCTCAGTTTATGGTGGTTGGATGTTTTATCGAAATGTCACGCACCTGTCATGTGCGGCTCACGGTTGTTCGTTATTTTCTCGAAGTGTCACAGAAAATGTCACGGACCTGTCATGTGCGGCTCTTCACGGACGGGGGGAACCGCCAAATCTTGAGCGTAATCAAGCGCGATTTTCCTCCAACGTCGGGTAGTGCGAGGGCTAACTGCCGGCAGGGTTTTCTTTAGGTTGCGAGTGCGCTACCGAATGAATATGGCAGCGACCTTTAAGGAGGAAAAACTTTTGCAGGACGCTCGGGCACTGTATTGTGCCGAGCAAAATAAAGACTTGCGCTCTCTCATAGCCAGAAAAATTGAAGATCTTCGGTCATACGATGTCCTTAACATGGATAGAGCCGTCGCAGTTTGCCATTGGGGCAGAAGCGGGTCGTTTCTTGCGTGCAGCTACCTTGATGGACATGAAGACGTGCTGCAACTTCCGCCGCGTTTTTGCGAAGAAATCTATCAATTCTTTGACAATTATCAGTCGTTGTCTCTGCACGACAAGCTGATCATCTACCCGATCGTCACAGATCGTTTTGTAGGAAATTTTCCGATCGCTGCAGGAGATTATTACGCGGCAGTAACTGCCATATCTGAGATTTACGGGGATTTTTCGCCGCAACGTCTCGAAACTAGTCGGGCATTCTGTCAATTTATACACGTTGCCCACGGCTTAGCCCTCGGTCGACGTCCGTCCAGTCCGCACCCCTTGATGGTGTACTCGATGCATTGGTGGGATAAAGCTTTGGCGCCTCGCTTTTTGGCGGACTTTCCGCAGGCTCGCTTTCTCCATACAGTTCGGGATCCAATCACAACCTACGACCGCTCATTCGAACATTTTGGAATAGCCGATAGGAACGAAGAAGCCTGCTGGCAGTGGATCCGTTATTTAGAGAAAGCAGACCACCCTCATCCAGGGATGGAAGCATGCACATGCGCAATTCGGTTTGAAGACTTACATAATAAGACAGCGGAAACGATAGGCCGGCTTGCGGAGTGGCTGAAGCTTCCTCGCCATGCATCGTTGTTGGAAAGTACTTTTAACGGTATGCCCTATGTCGTTGAACGGGCTGGCGTCGCATGGTCGGGACCTCGCCCCGAGCAAGCGCAGCGGTTTTTGAGCAACATTTCACTCATCGACCAAGCGCTGCTGTTCGCGTTGTTTTATGAAAACTTCGTCGCTTGGAATTACCCTTGTCCTAAAATTTTTAGACATACATTAGTGCGCGGATTCACGTGTATGCTGCTCTTTCCCGTTCCATGGAAAGCAGAAATAATTAGCGCCCGCGCGACCATCAGACGCCGCGTGGTTCCGTCTTTGAGGCATCGACGCTTTCGGCTTGCTTTCAGGGAACTATCGGGGGTGTTTAGGCGCCGGCTTTTTATAATGTGGTTGGTAACCTCGGAAATCTGTCGGCGGCTTATTTTTGGAAAGACTGTTTTGAAAATACTGTGACTATGGGGTCGTCCTCACGAGAGCGCGACCCGGCATTTCTGGGCTCCCAAAAGCCATTCTCACGGAGTTCGGTGAGGACTAGCAATTATAACTAGGCTCCGAACCAAAAAGGGGAACGCCGATAAATCGCGATTTTTTCTGGCTGACGAAGGATCAGTTTGGGCGGCTTAAGCCGTTGTCGCCGACCGACACGCCGTGGCAAGCCTCGGTATGTTCGGCGAGTCATCAGTGGCATTGTGCACGTCCCTGAAGTGCGGCGGTAGGTGGATCGATGCACCACTACGGCCCCGCAAGACGCTCTATAACTGCTTTGTCCGCTGGGCGGCGAAAGGCGGCGATGTTTTCCATGCTCTGGCCTCGGCCGGCGGCCCCGCCAGCGGAGATCCTGATCGATAGTTCAGCGGTTAGGGCGTTTCGCTGTGCCTCTGGCGGCAAAAGCGGGAACACAATCCGGCGATCGGCCGCTGGCGTGGCCGACGCACCACCAAGATCGACGCCCGCCGGCTCAAGGTGCGATAAGGCTGATTAACGAGCCCCCTATGTCGTGGGGCTTGCGCGAAAAGGGCTCTTCAAGCCCCCCGAACTCGAGCGCCATCGTTCGACGATCGGCGAGTATCTTTTAGAGCGAACGAGCTGAACTTCAAAGTCAACTTCCCGCAATGAAAAAACGCATCGCTGCAGCGGCTGCACTGACACTAGCGGGCCTTGCGCCTGCAGCCTCGGTCGCGCAGATCATAGCCGCGTCCGACCAAGTGGCTTTCAAATATCCGCTGAAGGTGTCGGGCAACCACCGCTATCTGGTCGATCAAAACAACAAGCCTTTTATGATCGTCGGCAATTCGGGACAGACCTATGTGGCCACGTCCAACTATCGCGACGTGCGAACTTACTTCGCAACCCGAGCGCAGCAAGGTTTCAATAGCGTTGCCTTCTTCGCCCTCTGCAACAAGAAAGTATTTGCGACATGTAGAGCCGACGCCGCAAGTTTTGATGGAATAAAGCCCTTCACGACGCTGCTCCCCGGTCATTCCGCGCCCGATTACGACGTCTCAAAGCCCAACGAAGCCTATTGGAAGCGCGTCGACAGCTTCGCGAACCTCGCGGCGCAATTCGGCCTGGTCGTTTTTTTCAACCCCGCGGAAACGGTTGGATTTTACGACGTCCTCAGTCTCAACTCGGCGGCGCAAGTGCAAGCCTACGGAACTTTCCTTGGCAACCGCTTCAAGAACTACCCCAACGTCGTCTGGTTCATGGGCAATGATTTCGGCTTCGGCGCATTTCCCTCGAAAGTGGAGGACGATGTCGTGACGCGGCTGGCGCTGGCAATCAAGGCAGCCGATCCAAATCACCTCATGACGGTCGAACTGACCTACTTGCTCAGTTCCGCCTGTGATGATTCCACCTGGTGCTCGATCGTCGATCTCAACAGTTCCTATACGTACGGGCCAGCCTACGGCGAGGATCTTTATTCCTACAATCATTCGCCAACGAAGCCTTCCTTCCTTGTCGAAACCAATTATGACGAAGCCACTTGCGGCGCCAACGACGGGCAGGCACCCACCAATCAGAACATGAGGTTTCAGGAATATTGGACGATGCTTTCCGGCATGACCGGCCAGCTTTACGGCGATGATTGCGTTTGTCCAGCAACCAACAACTGGCTCAAGCATCTCTCAACGACGGCCGTCACGCAGTTTGGATATCTCACTCAGCTATTCAATTCCGTCCCTTGGTGGAACCTGGTACCGGATCAGAGGCATATAATCGTGACCGCCGGATACGGAATGAACGATGCTCAGGTTACCGGCAACAACGCCGACTTGCCGACGCTGACAAGGACATTGAACGCGGATAATTACGTGACGTCGGCCGCGACCCCGGATGGCAGGCTGGCGATGGCTTACTTGCCGGCCGGCGGCACGCTCACGGTTGCAATGGGGACCTTCGCCGGGCCGGTTACCGCAAAGTGGTTCGATCCGACCAACAATTCGTTCACGACGATCTCTGGCTCGCCGTTTTCGAACAGCGGCAGCCATGGCTTTACGACGCCGCCGAAAAATAGCGGGGGTGACAGCGATTTCGTGCTTGTCTTAACGCACTGAGATATCGCGGCTGTACTCTAAAAGATGGATGGATGGCGCATTTGGCCGTTTGAGGGGCAGGGATCGACCGAACGCTCGGCAGTCGAGGATCGAAAGGTTCTTTTGGCGCCCTGGCAGAGAAGCGGCTGATGCGCGCGAAAGGAGGGACGTCGTCCTACTGCGACCCGTTTACGATTGACCTTGGGGGCGGTAGATAAACATTCTAACTGCCGATCTGGCTTAGCGAGTTTGCTCCGAGGCATCCTATGCGTCTAATTTAGAGACGGAACTGTACGCGGAAGTGGCGCTCAACATTGTTTCGATCTCTCGAAACTTGCGCGTGAGCGCCCACAGAACTCGGTCCCTGGCGAGGGCCAAGAAATGGTAGGAAATGACTGCGACGATGATTTACAAGGTCCGCACTCGGACGATGTTGCAAATCTGGTGCACACTTTTTGTGCTCACTATTGCAGTCGTGGTACTTTGTGTTCGCTACCTGGACCGGCCAATTTGCCTATTTGCTGACAGCATATTCGGTCAGTTTACTTGGATCGGCGACTTCAAGCGTACACCAAATTTTTTCGACCCGTTGGCGCTGCTGCTATTTGCGCTCTTCCTGTTACGTCGATTGGCAGGCCGACCGATAGGCAAGCTCGACATTCTTTGCGTTCTTGGCGATGCGAGTCTCCTGCTCACTCGATATACAAGTGACAAACTGAAGTACGTCTTCGCGCGTACCTATCCAAAGTACGGTTCTCCCTCCCTCATTCACGACGGGGCGTATAGCTTCAACTTTTTTCGGCCCGGACGCGATTACCTGTCGTTTCCCTCCGGGCATGCGGCTGCTCTCTGCTGCGTGCTCTCCGTTCTGTGGATCTTATATCCGCGGTTTAGGGCGCTCTATGCACTAACTGCGATTGGATTTTCTGTCGTATTAGTCGCAACAAATTATCATTTCCTGTCAGACGTCATCGCCGGGGGATTCATAGGTGCATCGTGCGGCGTACTTACTGTTTTTACGTGGCGTCGCCTGTCTCCGAACTCGGCGTTGCAAACGTCCCCTTTCGAAAGCGTTCCGGTAGCTGAGCAGCCGGATTTATTGCAGCAAGGGAGCGCATGCTCCCAGCCTGCTGACAAGACTTCAGCTTTAGACTTCCGAGGTTCTAAGAAGAGGGAGCTGCGGCGAATAATATCGGGGCCGGCGCCGACTGATTTAGGCAAGCGAGAGCTCTTAGATGATTAGGACAGCCGCGTCTGCCATCGGCGGCTCGCCGAGCGGACGGAAAAGATGGCTGCACTGGAGACAAACCCAGTGACAATGGCGCATTTTGCAAAGAGGTTGTTATCCAGGAAAAACGGAGAGAGCGATCGATTTTGCTCGGCGTGCCACACGTTCGCTTCGAATGACGGCGAAGTCGGAGCGATTGCTTCACAGGTGTTGAGCTACGAGGTCCCAAGTTGGCATTTTTCGATCGTTCGAGATGGCGTGCGCAATGCGCTTATGACTAGGCACTGCGTCGCAACGTTCGGCCAGGAACGCGGGTACTGGAGATTGGCGCTGGATCTCAGAGCCGCACTTCGAGGTTTGGGAAGCGGCGTGAGGAAGGAGCGCGCCACGTTAAGGCCAATGGCTTTCTTGAAAGCGGCGGAAGCGCGCGGGCCGCGGCCAGACACGAAACGTACGACCGCCCATGCACAGCGGTGCGTCCCGAAGGGCAAGCGAGGGGAACGGCGCCGGAGATGGCGAACAGAACAACCTCCAGAGCGGCCAGGAAGACAACGAAACACACACTTGGAGCCGCCGAATTTTTATGGTGCATCTATAACGGCTCCCGCCCTATCCAAACTGTTGGCGGCATCGCCTTAAAATTGGCGTGATGATCTCGAGGATGGTTTGGTTTTTAGGGAGTTCAATTGCGTACAGGGGGACTCCGATGCCAGCAATACTCAGGAGAACTGCTGAGCGGGAAATCATTCGCGAATGGAATTCGCTCCCCGCGTCTAAGCGTCAGACAGAGCGTCAAGCGTCAACCTTTGCATGGAAAGTCAGGAACAAGTATCCATTCACGTATCGGGGTGACCGATATCACGCGGTTCTCGCGGCCATTTTGGAGTACCAGGTTTTAAAAGGTGCGCCGCTAGAGTGGGAGACAGCCAAAAGTCACGCCGCGGTCGCCGCCACAAATCCCTGAACGGCTCCGGGCTCATTGCCGTGTGACGGACAGTGTTCGTGACGCTGGCACGTCGAGGAAGTGGAGTCGCCTGATATCTCTACCTTTGGCGACAGGGCATACCTTGTGGAATGACGGAGCATGTGCATGTGCGTAGCGTAAGGGGGTTTGGCGGCTTGGCCCTCGCGCCGTTTTGAAAACGGTAGAGACCGAAGACGGCCATCGACAGACCAACCACCCGGTACACGCTGGGATTACGCACGCCAACGGAAAGCGCAGTCGCGCCGAGGCGCGCGTGCCGCGCTATCTGTTTATTTCCGCGGTGCGACAGCTTCCCTGCCGAGGCTCTTACAAAGCTGTGGCGCTCCCAGGCGGATTAATCGCTGCCCACTCGGTATTTCGATGGAGGTGATCGCTACGCAGGGTTCATGCCCAGTGGGCGGGCGGCCTCTGTGTTGTCTGCAACACATCTGACGAGCCCTGCGTTATCGAGACGTGGGAAGTTCACTACCCAAGCCCACGCTGTAAAGGAGTCGACAATGCAAGGGACCTGGAAACCTCAGGAGAAGCATGGAGAGCTCACAAAGCAAAGCGACTTACCGGATTCCGTCTATGCGTTTCCGAGACAGCGTAAGGAGCCCCTGACCGATGCGCGACATGTACGTAATGCGGTCGCTCGGTTCGACCAAGTCACCGAGGTCTCCGATGCCGATCACGCTTTGGCCTTTGCCAATATCGAGAAGGCTGCAAAATACTACAGCGTCGATCTTTCGGAGAGCTCATGGCTCGATCTCGGTGCTCATCCACAACGCGGCCGAAAAGAGGCTGCCGCAAAAGCTGCCGCAACGCGCAAAAAGAGCGAGGGGACTAGCTGAAGCTGAACCGTTATAGGCCGCGCTAGGCGAAGGCGATTCCGCAGAACGAGAAGACGCCGTTCTATGCACTCGCCGTACGGAGCCGCCAAGCTCTGCGCCTATTGGATCACGATCAATACCGTGACGCCTATGGGATGCGCGCTTCGAACGGGATTCTCTTCAACCACGAGGGCCCGACTCGCGCCGAGACGTTCGTGAGCCGCAAGATCGCCTGCGCCGTCGCCGCGAGCCGTTGAAATGAGATTAATCTCTGCTGGACGCGGCGTTTGCAATAAACGCATTGGAATATGCGCTCGCGTTGAGCGCCTCATCGATTGCGCGCACGCGGTATCGGTACGCAGCGGGCACCGGCAGCGTCGAATCGACAAACCAATTGTCTTTCGTGATTCCGATCTGCGCGAATTTCTTACAATCGACGCTGTCGCAACGCTCCACTTGATAACCCGCCACGCCGACGTTGTCGATTGAAGGCTGCCAGGCGAGCGTTATCTGCGGTGTGGGAAGATGCGGCGCGGGCCTCACCGCGACGATTGCTGCCTGCCAATTGCTGGCCACGCTCAAAACAAACTTCGAATTGTAACTGCCGGGTGCAACCGCTAGGCCCAACTCGGCAACCAAGAAATTCGAAGACGCATCCGGCCGAAAGGTGAACGCCCCGCCGGCGCCCCACATTTCGCTCGACGCGCTCTTGCTGAAGCCGATCAAAAGATCGTTGGGACTCGTCGTGGTGATCCTTGGACTGGTCGGAGTCAAAGTGTGCCTTCCCACGTCGTCGCCGATTGTCGAAACCCCATCGATGGGGTCCGATATGTTTGCGCCTTTCACTACGAACATGGAAATCACCACAGATTGTCGCGACGACAGCGTTATCGTGAAAACATGACCGTGACCTACCTTCGGGTTCGTCGCATACCAGATCTGCGACCTGAGGTTGAGGCCGACGCTTGAATTCGTGGGTCCAGCCAGCGAGATCCACGTGTTATTGAAGTTGTCCGATGGGGTCAGGGTAGCGTTCCCGTGAGACGACACGAACGCCAAGAGGAGATCGCCGCCGGAACTGTCGAACGGCGCCATCGTATGCTTCATGAGATGAGCGTGGTTGTAATAACTTGCCACGCGCTGGATTTTCGGCGCGGGGCCGCCTTCCAGGTTCAGCGGTGCGGTGGGTGGAGTTTTGTCGAGCAAAACTTCAATTTGGTGGCCCGTGCTCGCCATGCTCTTCCTAATTCCGAGATGCGCATTGTGAATCAGGAAACCGACTATCAGCACAAGGAAAACGCCCGCCGCTTTTTGCAAGAGCGACCTCCGAATAGTCAACGTCCAATATTGACCAGAATCACAAATAGACCTGGGCGGAAGCAGCCCGTCAAGAAACTCAATTCAAGAAACTCAGATACCGTGTGATTTCTGACACAGACAGGCTTGGCAATAACGGCCTTGCGTTCCAAAGCGGCTCGTCGCTTTGGTGTGACCCGTGCGTTGCCGCCGTGCGCGCCTTGTTCCTGAACGCGGCCGGAGCGCGCGATGGCTTGGCGTCTTGAGAAGCTGCGTCGTCCCGGCGACAACCTTCATCGTGTCAAGAATGCAGTCCGTATTGCGGTCATTGACCCGGCGGCATTTCTGCCGCACTTTCCATGCGTTGGTGCAGCAAAAGAGGCGGTCTATCGTTGCTATGCATCCCAGCGCTCGATGGTATTCGCGCCGTCGCGGTAATGTTGGTGTTTCTCTTCCATTCTGAACTTCTGCCAGGTGGTTGGGTTGGCGTAGATATTTTTTTGTACTGAGCGGATACCTGATTACCTCGATTCTGCTGAGAGAGCACCTCTTGCTCGCAGAAATTACTGGCTTTAGGAAATAACGGCGTCCCGCGGCATCGAATGCAGCGTTTGATAACGCAGGGCAAGTCCGTCCTGTGGGTCCTGAACTTATCGGACTGCGCGTAATGTCTCCTCGACATTGCAGAGCGCGCCGACATGCTCTTCGCGATTGTCCATGAACACTGCGGGCTTGTTTGAAGAAAAAGGATTGGTTGTTCAAGTTGTCAGCAATGAGGAAAGCGGCTCCTAAACGATACGGCTCTTTCAGGAAAGCAACTTCAACCCAAATATTCTAATGCCAGCGTAGCGAACATAAATCTCGAATTCACGTCTTATATTTCTGCTGATCCTTGAGAAAACGTTTGTGCACGAGCCTTCCGTAAATTTAGGTATTTCTATCGAAGATCTCAGCGCATTGTATCCTCCCTCAGTTAGTCCTCTACCGAGCATTTTGTGCTCACTCAGCGGAATGAATAGTTCAAAAAAATTCAAGCCTTTGAAGTCGTGCCGACTTAGGGGGAAGCCGGTCAGCAGCGCGGCGAGTCCTATTGAAAAACCCAAGTGGCGGAACATACCTCGACACTCGCAGAAATTAGCCAAATCCTGCCATAACTTCAGAAATTTCTCGATGCCATCACCTTTCGTGATCGAGAACAAAAACTCTACTACAAATGGAATGGCATCATCATTTTCATTCAATTCGAACTCGTCGCGGAACAGAGGCATTATGCGCAGATCGTCGCGAAAGGCAGCATTCCAAATGTCGTTCAGCGCTTGGTTTCGCAAGTAAGTCCAGGATCTAATTCTATACGCTCGCAATCCTGGCTCGAATATCTCATCTTCCAAGACGACATTGTCAAATATCCTTGCGTCGGCATCTAAAAATACACAAGTCCGATGCATTTGTAGCGCCTTATGGATAACGGAAAGTTTGTCATTGTAGCCGAGCACGCTTTTCCGCCGATGGCGAAATGCGCTGACGTTGCTAGAATTGCAAAAATAGAATGGTCTATCAGAGAGGACTATGAAAGGCGTTCCAGGCGCGAAGCGCGCCAAATCCGCCGCCAATTGTCTAGCGAGCGCATTGTATTTCAATCCCAAAGCTAAGGTACAAAAGCATAAATCCTTCATGGCGGGCTCTGACCCCATATCACTCAAGCCTCCTTCCGATGTAACCTGTAGCCAGCATGAAGTGCGACAGTATAGAGCAAAAAGGACTCCCGCATCAATGATCGCGTCGGGCGCCAAAATAACTCATCAAGGGCGCCCTTGAAAAAGTCGATGGTCCATAGGTTGAGCGAAAGACATGAGTTGGTTCAATGTTTTATAGTACACTTAGAGAGTTAGCGAGAAAGGTTTGGATTCATCTCCCCAAATCCTTACGGCTTTCGTCGTCAGGCCGCGCCTATGGCAGATTTGTGAATGCTTTGGTTTGTCACCGTGCGGTTCGCGCGCAATATTTCGGCACGTTTTTCCTTCGAAATAAGGCGGAGCTGGAATTGATGCGCCGTCTCGTTGACGGAAACCCCTTGGGTTCCAGCATAAACATCGCGGTCTTAGCCTGCAGTAAAGGGGCCGAAGTTTACTCCATTTCGTGGATTCTCCGCTCGGCGCGGCCGGATCTGAAGCTCACAATTCGCGCGGTCGATATTTCACGAGAAATTATCGAATTCGCCGAGAAAGGCGTTTATTCGCGTCGGCCCCTCGACGCTCTAGAAGCTCAAAATCACGAAGGTACCGCAGAAAAAAAGGATGCAATCTGGCCCACTTGGAGGGATCAAAACGTCTCAATTTTCGAGCGTGTGACAAACGACGAAATGGAGGCGATGTTTGAGGTGAATGGCGACCTTGCGAGTGTCAGGCCATGGCTCAGAGAGGGAATCAGTTGGCTCCACGGTGATGCCAGCGACCCGCAGCTCGTGGGGGTTTTGCACAGTCCGGACATTGTGGTGGCAAACCGATTCCTCTGCCACATGAAACCGCCGGCCGCGGAAACTTGCCTTCGCAATATAGGGCGGCTGGTCAAACCTGGCGGATACCTCTTCGTCTCGGGGGTCGATTTGGACGTCCGGACAAAGGTCGCTCGCGAGATGGGCTGGAAACCCATCACAGATCTGATCAAGGAGATTCACGAAGGCGACCCCAGTTTGAGAAGGAGCTGGCCGCTGGAATACTTCGGGTTGGAGCCACTCTGCAGCGACCGGCCAGATTGGAAGATTCGCTATGCTTCCGTCTTCCGGATCGGCGAGACAGTAACGGCTCCTTTGCGAAGCGAAAGGCTACGCCGAGGCTCTCACTCTGCGAAAAATCGTCTTTAGAGTTCAAGCCGGCAGCCTTAGTTCCTAAAGGTCCTAAAGGCGAGAAGCGCCCCGCCGACGTAGCAGGAGCCGCCGTCATGGTCGGCAGGATCGCGACGGGGGAGATCCCGGACGCCAGACGCGTGGCTTCACGCGACGCATTCTGCACTTGATTGATCCAACCAATTCTCACCTTCACTGGGAGCGCGATGACACCATCCCGCATCGCCTCGATTGGTCATGAGTGACCGGGAAATGTAGCCCGTAGGCGGCGAGTTTGCCTCTTCAATTATGCTAAGCGCTTTTGACTTCCGTGTTGCGCGCCTCCAGCGGACCATGCAACCACCCGTATCACTGTAGTTGACACGTTGCCGCGGTCGAGCACCGATAGTAGAATTGAAGCGCAGTTCCTCTCGAAGCGAAATTCAATGCTCGATCGATTGATCCAATGGCCTGTATTTAAGGCGCAGAAACGGATGATCCGGCGGCGGTTCAAAGAGAGCCTCGGTTATGCAGGCGACTTTGAGAACCCGAAGACATACCAAGAAAAAATCCAGTTCAGAAAGCTGTACGGTAATCACGCCTTCTACGCCATGGTGGCGGATAAGTACAGAGTTAGGAACTATGTCACCTCTAAAGTTGGAGACAAGCACCTTATTCCACTTCTGGGCGTGTACGATCGATTACACAAATCAGTATTCGATACTCTTCCCAAGCAATTTATCGTCAAGGCCAATCATGGCTGTAAGTGGCACCAGATCGTTTGCGATAAGAGCAAGCTTGATATCGACGAAACGGTTCGTCGGTTCAACGAACTATGCGAACAGCACTTCGGTTGGAGCAGCGGAGAAAGGCATTATAGTTTCATCCAGCCAAAGATTGTCATTGAAGAGCTGCTGCGGGGTCCGCGCGGCGGGGCGCCCTGGGATTACAGTTTCTTCTGCTATCGCGGGCCCGGCGGCTTCGACTATAACTTCTCTATCATGGCTCCGGATGGGCATAGCACGGCAGCCTTCGACAAAGACTGGAGACTTCTCGACAGCAATATGCCTGAACATGAACTGGCGCCGCACCTAAAGCCGGCGAATTTCGAGGTCATGGTGCAAGTGGCTAGAGACCTTTCCGCGGATTTCGATTTCGTTCGCGTCGACCTCTACACCGTGGAAGACAAGGTTTATTTCGGCGAACTGACGTGTACACCGGCTGCTGGTTATGCAGCAATCCCGAACAAAGAACGCCAAAAAATGCGGGACGAAATGTGGCATCTCGATGCCGGAAATCGGCTGTTGTATAGGCCAATCGCAAAAGCAAAGATCTCGAACATTTCGCGCGACCCGTCTTGCAAAACCTGAGCGTGGATGCCAAGCCGCGTTCTGCGAGACGCGACGTGACACCATCGTTCCAAGATCGAATCGTCATTCCAGGGGAGCAGACCTGATAAGTAGCTCTGGAGCTTTCAACTGAGGCTCCCAGCTTCTTTAGTGTTACCTCTCGTAGCGGCCTAGAAATGTCCTCGGACCCGTCACCTGACTGAACGAGTCGTTTCTACGTAAGCAACTGAACTTACTGGCTTTAGCAAATAACGGGGTGGCGCGGCATCGAATGGAGCGTTTGATAACGCCGATTGCGGCTTCGGTCCCCCTATATCTGCGATAAATTTTTCAGCCCGCATGCGGCCGACTATTACAGTCTCATTTACAGTCTCATTTTGAGTTTTGGGTTCCATCCTTTTGCCTTGCGGCGTCATTCATTGGGACGAGCTTTTGGGTTGCAGAGTCGTAGCCTGGTCGCCTTCGGGGGGCCAGAATGTGCAGATTGGACTTGCGTCGAGAGTCGTTACTTCACAGCGCGACAGCGCACCAGTGTATGTATCAAGTAGCCATATGCTCCCGGGAGCGCCGAAAATCGAGCATCGCCAGTGTTCGCCGGCGTCGCGAGCAAGATCAAAGCAAACCCAAAAATCCGGCGCATCGGCTAACTCGTAGCGGCATGTGAGTGTCTACCCTATCGCATCTCCGCTTCCGATATGCTTGCCGGCAGTAGCGAGACAGCCGATGAAACTCGAAGTTCAAGTTCAGCAGAATGCCGATCCTAACAGTGCCGACCGGCGATGAGCATCATCTGGTACACATTCTATGCGCCGACAAGCTGCCATGGCGAAACAGCCAGCCTTTCAATGGCGATCAACTCAATAGAGGCCACCGCCTCCTGCATAAAGGCGGAGCTAAGGGATCAGAGACCCCTCCGGAGTTCAGGGGATCAGTATTTGGCGGCCCCGGGCACCGGCGGCGCAAACCAATCGAACTTGTAGTTGACGCCGACGCGAACGATGTTGTCGCGCAGGCGCGCGTCAGTCTCATAGGTGTTTCCCAATGCGCAGTTCGTAATGCACGCGTCCGTGTAGCTCGCGCTGCCAAGATCGACATAGAGATACTCGATCTTAGCCGTCCAGTCGGGAGCGAACATCCATTCGGCGCCGGCGCCGGCGGTCCAGCCGGCCCGCGTCGTCGAAATCGACCCGAGATAGGTATCGGTTGTCGCGGTAAATCCAACCGAGGTGGTCGAGGCGACTTGACCGTAGGCCAAGCCGCCCGTTGCGTAAATCAGTAAGCTCGGCATCACCAGGAACCCCGCGCGCCCGCGCAAGGTGCCGAACCAGTTGGAATGATCGGAGGTGGAGTGGAGGAAGTTCCCGACGAGCGGTGCGGCGAGCGGACGATTGACGCTGTTCGACTGACGTTGGCTATTGTAGTTGATATCGGTCTCGATGCCCAACACGACGCTGGCGATCTGCCAGTTGTAACCCGCCTGGCCGCCGCCGGTGAATGAAACGCCGGAGAAAGTGTACGAATCGGATCGCAGCGCGTTGAGGGTCAGAGGGCCGCCGCAAGGCGCAGCGGCGATGAAACATCCGCTCGGGTCCAGATTGTCCGTTGAATCGTTGATCGCCACGCCGGCATTCCCGCCGACATAAAAACCCGTCCAGGAGAAGGCCGGCGGCGTATAAACCGGCGGCCCCTTGCTGTTCGGCAGGTCGGCCGCATTGGCCGTGCCGACAACGAAGACCACCACAAGCACGGTCGGTATCAGAAGACGCGGCTTCATCGGCAAGTGTTTTTGGCAACTAGTTTTTCGATTCCGTCGAAGTAAGGTATCTGACTCCGCCGGTTAACGCTGTGCCTTTTCAGCAACCCTTGTGAAAAAAGTGGCCGGCAAATTCCATACTTAAATCAGTAGCATCGAGGCGCGGCTCTTGGCAACGGCGGAAATTCCGCCAGGCTGATCGGTGGCAAACTTCGGATCACTGCGAAACTTCATTCCACGGCAAATGTTGCGCATCGCAAGCCGGCGTTGCCGCTACGGCAAGCACGACCGACGCATGGCCGGCAACGCCGAATTTGCGGAGAAAACGCGACCACAGTTCATTGAACGCTGTCGCCCAAGTTGCTTGTTCCGCATAAATTTTCCCCCGAAAAACGGTGAAAATGTTTTCAGCCGCGTCCCCGGCTAGGTGCCGAAAGTAGTCGCGATCCCCGCCAAAGCCTGAGACTTGAGCAACGAGCAGGCGGCAAGAACCCCTGGTGCCGCGAATGATAAGCATCTTGTTCGCCACATCGTTGCTTGCGGCAACCTTATATTGATGCTGGGCGAGAAGTGTGATGATTTTGTTTTTTAGACTAGGGTCTTCGGCGTCCCCGACATCCGCAATCAATTTCCACGCGAGTGTCAGTGGCAGCAAAATCGCAATGAACCATTTAAAAGCGGGCGAAAAGTTCACGTCTCACACCGAGCGCGCTGATGCCAATCGCGAGACAGAGTATGATGGCGCTAACAGCCATTCGCCCCCCCGCACCGTGGACCACTTCGAAAGCTCGCTGACTCGACCCCATTAAACTGATTCGAATGACATTCACAGTAACAACCGAGGCACACGCCAGAAAGCACCACAAGAGATCACGAAATGACCAGTGATGTCCGACCGACTGGCTAAGAGCGATCCAGGCGAGGAATGTGAGCGAGGTGTTAGCGAGCGAGGAACAGGCGGGAAAAATTATAAGATACCCGGAATTGTCCGCGAACCGGATCATGTTGCCGACTCGCCCGGTGCCTAACAGCCACGCGCCGAGCGACGCATCGATGTCCAAGATGAAGTTTGAAAAAAAAGCAAAAAGCATTCGGCTCCAGAACATCGGCACTGTCGTCGCGAGTAGGATGGCGGCGCCGCGCCAGCGTGGCGAATGGACGCCGCTGCCCAGCAGTAGGTAAATACTCAATGCCGTGACAGCCAGCCAACTTGTTTTGCCGGCAGGAAGAAACGTGAGAAGCAGGAAGCCAGCGCCAAGCATGAAGTCCAGCCGCCGCAGGCGCTCCGTCCTCTCCCGAATGATTAGCGAAATTCCAGCGAAGCACGCGACCCAGACGATCGCGCTGATGCCGAAAGTGTCGATGAGAGCATCTTTCCATCCGAATTGATGGATCGAGGAGATAACTTCGGGGCCGAGGCCGTTGGCGCACCCGATAATAAACAGCGCGGCGAAAAATTCGTCGCGGGGCATCAAATTCCCGGCAGCCACCGTGCCGTGCCGCGCGTTCAAGTCATCCACAGGCGCGGCGGTCGAGCACAATCGCTTGGCACTGGATATCACCCACTTCTCCCCCGTCGAGGCTCAGCGAAACCTTAGTCCCGTTTCCGCCTGAGAAGACGAGCCGCCACATAACCGCCTCCTGCCACGAGGAGAACGGGCAGACCGGCACCAAGAAGAGGAAGGGGGCCGCCCTGGTCTCCTGTGGGGGGAACATAACCGCCCACTTGCGCCAAGGCCGGCGACACCAGGATAAATGACGCCAAACTTGCTTCTGTCAGTGCTCCTAGGAGTTTCTTCATCACAACACCTTTACAAACACGGCCTCGCAAGGAAAAATCTACTCGATTTTCTAGCAATTGGTCAATCGAGAAGAGGAGAGCTCTGCTTTGAGCTTGCGACGCACAATCCTGGGCCAGTATTTCACGAAAACGGCTTGTGCGTGACTTCGGGGCCCGCCTGAGGATGCGATATTGGATAATATTTGCACCACCGGGGGCGAGGGCGAGTGTCCCAAGTTGCTGGAGGAAGTGTCCTAGTTTACCACCGGGTCCATGACCACACCGCGTTTTCTCAGCGACGCCGACTTTGCTCACATCGTGCGCCATGCCCCTTTAGTCGCCATCGACATCATTATTAAAGACCCAGAAAAAAATGTGCTTCTCGGCCTTAGAATGAACCAGCCGGCAGCGGGCAGATATTTCGTTCCGGGCGGCGTCATTCGGAAGAACGAGACAATAGGGGATGCCTTCGCACGAATCTTGAAGGCGGAGGTCGGGTTCCAAACTTCGTTAAATGAGGCGACATTCCTTGGCGTGTTCGAGCATTTCTACGAGACAAATCGTTTCGAGAGCCTCGATTATGGAACTCACTATGTGGTTCTGGCCTATGAACTGAACCTCAAACAAAGGCCTTTGGTTGCAATAAATTCCCAGCACATAGATGTTCGGTGGATGTCAGAGGTCGAAATTCTTTCGGCGATAAATGTTCATCCGAATACGAAGGCTTACTTTCGCTAGGCCGTCTCAGTTGGCGGCCTCATCTTTGTCGTTGCCACAACTACCAATAATTGATTTCGGCGATTCTTGGCGGCTAGATTGGGATGGCCTCGACAGTCCCGGTTCGGACTGTACCCCACCGGAACAAGAACAGGCGGCGCAAATACCCTTCGGCCGCACAAAAAGCTGAAGGATCGCTACGCAGCTGGATCGAATGCATTCTCTACGTCGCACCTTCCCGGGGGCTGCGGGAGGGCCCACCCCGTTGGCCTCTCGATCATTTGCTGCCGCGCCGGCGAAGATCGAGCAACGGCGCGAAAGGTCGCCTTGTTGAATTTCAACACGTTTCGGGACTTCCGCCTAAACTGTCGGATGAGCGCCAGATGGTCCTTGAACTGGGGCTCCGCTGCTCATCCGATGTGCTTTAAATAAATTGATCATCAAATAAGCATCAAACATTTGGCCGAATTCAGCCGTAACCAAAGACCTATTGAATGAACCGTCACGCCCAGGTGGGCGCGCACCTAGTCAAATCCCCTTCCCAGCAGGCGGGAGGCGAGAGGTTACCGAACGAAATCGGCCTGAAACGATTATGACTATAGGTCGTGCATGGAAACTACTCGAGTTCCCGGAAACATGGGAGAGTGGTTATGGGAGGACTTCCTTTTCGCGCTAAACATTCTTGGAGCGCCGCCGCGCTTGCGATGGCACTCTTGCCACTACCGCTTATCGCGCTGGATCCGTTGCCAGCTTGGGCAGAGCAGCAGATAGCCGAAATTACCGTTGCGACGTTCTTGACTGATCCGCCCGAGATTCTTCGAGAGAATCCGAAGGGGGGCGCTCGACTTATCGTGGAAGTTCGGGATCTTGCGCTTTCCGATCCCACAACTCTCCCGTCCATTCTTGCCTTGCTGCCAGAGGCAAGCGAAGCTCAGAAGGCAGCAATCGGCGCTGGCCTTGCGCAAGCGGAAAAGGTGGCTAGGAGAACAAGGCCTGCGTATGCAAACGAAATTCAGCAAGCCGTCGTACAGACCAACGACCGGGAGCTGATCCTGGCCTACGACGCTGGCATTGCAACCAGTATAGGCGAATTGCGTGCCCCAGACGGAGCTCTAACGCCCGAGGCAAACGGCGCCTCAGCGGGGACTGTTGTTGGACCGACGACAACCACTGCGCTGACGCAAACCGTGGAGCCGACGATACTTGTAGTGCCGGCAATCGGCGTGCCGCCGCCGGCAATCGGCGTGCCGCCGCCGGCAATCGGTGTGCCGCCGTCGGCTACTGCATCGACGCCGGCCGGTGTGTCACCATTTGTCGCGTCGACGGCCGCGGTCGCATCACTTGCAGCCATTGTGCCATCCCCCGTCGTGTCAGCGCCCATCGCTGCGTTGACGGAAGCGGTAGAGCCCACGATACCCGTGATCGCACCAATCGTGCCGCCGCCAGTCTCTCTGTCGACGCCGTCGCCGTTAGTTGTGCCGACGCCTTTCGTTGTCCCGTCGTCAATGCTGGCCGTTGAGCCGCAGACGAGCAACATAAGCAAATCCATGAGCCCCTCCCATTGACTGACGTGAGTGGCGCCTGCGATCATCATCGGCCGCGACCATAGGCGGCACATCGGCAGATTTCAGCTCATAATCGCGGGCGCCCCGTCGTATCAGCGCAGACATATCCGCGAGAAGTGGGCCTTTTAAATCATCGGCATCATTGCGCGTGTTCACCGCACTAAGTCGACCGACGCAGAAATCTATCCTATGTACGAAACGTCATTTCAATTGGGTATAGATTTTGCAAAACTCACAGCGAAGCATCTGGTCGCAATCTATTTCGTCGTAGCAATGTCGTTGAATACCGCCAGCGCGGAAAGTGTCTTTCATGGCACGTATTTTCTCGCGCTTGTATCTCCTGACTACATCGTCGTTGCTATAGATAGTCGCCAATTGCACGCTCGTGTTGCAAATGATCGGGACTGTAAAATACGTCTCTTGTCGGCCAATGCATTTTTCTTCACCACAGGAGCAACATCTGCCTTTGATAATGACACCCACACAAAGGTTTTTGATGCGGGTGATATTGCTCAGCACGTTTACGCACAGTTTGGAATTGGCACCGCCAGTTTTGCTGATTTGGCGCAAGCGTGGGCAATTCAAATGGAGAATGTTTACAACGAATTTCCAACCGAGTTTGCAGCAAGCGCCGCCGAAGGAACTATGGCGAAGGGCTTCTTTGTTGGGGAAGACAAGTTCGGCGACATCGCGATCGCCGGCCAAATAATTACGTATCAGCCAATAGGGTTGAATAGCTTTATAAATGAGCCCGTAGCGATCGCTTCCGGTCCGCAGGGGCTCATTCCATTGCTCAGCAACGGACATTTGGAAATCGTGCGAGAGGTTTTGAATGGTAAGACGAAGCGAGCAAAAAAAGTCATTGCGGAAATAGGAAAGCTTGCAACGGGCCCCGACGCTGATGCCGCTCGTTATTCCGCATATGTCGCCACGGTAAGAGATTGGAGCGGGGATAAATCTATCGGCGGAGAGATCGCAACGATTATCCTGGAGCGAGGCAAGAACTGGCGTTGGTTCCATCGCCCGAGTTTTTGTCCGGAGAATTGAAAGAATACCGAGCGGTACTCGCCGGCGGGGCCAAGCCTGGAGCGCCCATAATCTTCGCTCCGCAGTTTAAGCTCGGCAAAAGCGCGATGGTCCCTAAGTATTCAAAATCTCTCTACGCGGGCATCGTTAGGATGTACGTCGGCGCATTGAACGTCGCAAAATCCATTTTGGAAACGACCAAAGCGTGGGCCTTTGGCGACGCACGATCCAGCATTGGTTCGCACCGATGAGCGGTTGGTGACAGAATGGTTTGTCGCGACCCGATTCCAAAGAGGTTCGCCGCTAAATCTCCGAGATCTGACATATCGCGGAACGAAGCCACTTTGGCCGAAGCGCCCAAATGGCGGCCGCGTCGATCGGCGAGCGATGTTTGGAGGTGCGATAAGCCGAATTTCTGCGCGTCATCCCAAAGAGCCCCAGGCGCCGAAGCGGCGAGCTTTACGCTTCGCCGCCTCGAAAATGACAGCTTGGCCGCGCAGCCTTTTCATGAACTGATTGTTTCATTCCGATGCGTTCGCGACCGCACCGATCCTTGCCGCTGGCGAGTCTTATGTGAGAGATCCACCCAAAACTAGACGTCTACTCTACATTTGCGATTGGTTGCCACCCGACTTTGGCGCGGTTGGACAGTACGCCGAGCTCTTCGCCCGCCAATACGCTCAATCCGGCATGGATGTCGTCTTAGCTGGATTGTCGTCGAAGCAAGCGTCTGAGACGTTGGAGCAGCATGCTGGCGGCAGTCTCAAAACCATCAAGCTTTTCGCAAGGCCCTATCAGAAGGATGATTTTGCCGCACGCCTCTTCTGGACTTTCAAGACGAATACACGGCTTGTTTTTTCGCTTTGGTCGACCATGCGCTGGACCGATGAGATTCTTTTCACCGGCAGCCCGCCGATGCTGCTGCATTGGATTGCGCCACTCAATCTTATCCTGCGCAAGCGTCTCATCTATCGGATCACCGATTTCCATCCGGAATGCCTCATCGCGGCGCGCCGGCGCCCATCCGTGTGGCTCACGCTGGTTTATCGTCTGACGCTGTATTGGCGCCGGCACGTCGACATGTTTGAAGTCCTCGGCAACGATCAGCGCATGCGCTTAGAGCAAATTGGCATTTCTGCCGAGCGGATCCGGACCAAACGCCACCCTTCTCCCGTATCTATTCCAACCGACACACCGCCACTGCCGCGCCCGGCGACCTGGAGTAGCAAGGTGCTGCTGCTTTACTCCGGCAATTGGGGGGTGGCGCATGATTACCAGACATTTGTCGAAGCCTATCGCCGCCACCACCAGAAAGGGAGCGGGAGGGTCGTCTTGTGGCACAACGCGGTAGGGTCGGCTGCGGGTACCGTTGCGGATGCCTTGCGCCAGCTAAAGCTGCCCGTGGTCAAAACTTCCCCGGTTCCATTGGATCACCTTGCCCAGTTGCTGGTGACGCCGGATGCGCACTTGATCACGCTTTTGGATGCTTTCGTCGGATTCGTGCTGCCTTCGAAGGTCCACGGATGCATAGATTCGAACAAGCCCATTCTCTTCGTCGGCAGCAAGCAGTCGGACGTGCATCTTTTGTGCAGCGAGAGGGTGAGCAGCCACTACCAACAGATTGAAGTCGGAGATGTCGAGAGTTGCTTTGTGGCACTGGAGCGACTGGCCGATCTTGTCGAATCGAAAAATCGTTCGCAAGCCGGTTGAACCCACGTTGCAACTCGGGGGAGCGCGAACTCCAGAAGCTTCGTTGTGCGGTTAGGAGGCTTTATCGACATCTCGTCTCGTCACGCGAGATGATCCTGATGAAAGGATTGGCGTAGACGGCCGACTGACCGCCCGAGCGCCTGGCCACGTCCTATGCAAGGGCCCCTCGACGCCACGCGCTGTGCTAGAAAAACCAGCGATCTAGGATAACTGAGATGGCATTCCAGCAGCAGACTAAATCTCTTTGGGCACATTCCAGCCAGTTCTTATGCCTAAGCCCCATGCCGCAACAGCTGCAGTTTAAACGAAAAGCACCTCTATCGAAAATCGCTTCCTGCCGGACTGCATCTTGAGGCATCGGCTTGCAGACAGTCATTATCGTCGCGGCGGTCGCCCGCATCAAATGCGTCATAGGTTGCGTGCAAGACCGCCGGCGACTGCTTCAGATACAGCGCAGCTCTAACAATACTTCGTGATAGGATATCAACGACATATAAGTGACAATGGCCAAAACGCTGACGGCGTTCACGCGGGGTTTGGCGCACGACATTTGCCAGGGCACTAAGGCGCCGATAGAACCAATCGCAACCTACGAAGGGGCAAGGACATGCACCTAGAAAAGCGCGTCCTGGTAACCGGTGGCGCCGGGTTTCTGGGCTCGCATCTTTGCGAGCGCCTGCTGAGCGAGGGCGCTTATGTCATCTGCGTCGACAATTTCTTCACCGGGACGCACCAAAATGTGCAAGCGATGTCACAGCACGCAAACTTCGAACTCATTCGTCACGATATCTGCTTTCCTCTCTATGTTGAGGTTGACGAAATCTACAATTTGGCTTGCCCCGCTTCCCCCATCCATTACCAGCGCGATCCCGTGCAGACGACGAAAACAAGCGTCGTCGGCGCCGTAAACATGCTGGGGTTGGCTAAGCGCGTAAAGGCACAAATTTTTCAGGCTTCGACCTCAGAGGTGTACGGCGATCCGAGCATGCACCCACAGAAGGAAGGCTACTGGGGTAACGTAAACCCGATCGGGATCCGCTCCTGTTATGATGAAGGAAAGCGTTGCGCAGAGACTTTGTTCTTCGACTACCATCGTCAGCACAATATTCGAATCAAGGTGGCGCGAATTTTCAACACCTACGGCCCAAGAATGCACCCCAACGACGGACGAGTGGTCTCAAGCTTTATCGTTCAGGCGTTGAACAATCGCGATATTACGGTATTCGGCACCGGCCAACAGACGCGTTCGTTTTGCTACGTCGACGATTTGGTTGATGGAATTATCAAATTAATGTCGAGCAACCGGCCTATCTCGGGTCCCGTTAATTTGGGCAATCCGGTGGAGTTCACCATTCTCGGGCTCGCACAGCAGGTAATCGAGATCGCCGGCTCCCGATCGCGCATTATTCATCACCCATTGCCGCAGGACGACCCACAACAAAGATGCCCGGACATTTCGGCAGCCCAGAAGCAGCTTGGATGGTTGCCGAAGGTCCAACTCGCAGAAGGCCTAAGGCTCACGATTGCATATTTTGACTCAGTTTTGCGGACGGAGCGGGCCAAAGACGTGATTGCCTCGCCGGCCGCGCCCTAAACTGCCTGAAGCATTAGAATCGCGCAGCCGCTAACCGAATATGCACCGAAAACTGAAAGTCATTCCCGGCATCACAGGTTGGGCCCAGATCAACGGAGGCCACCTCATTTCGACGGAAGAAAAGAATGCACTCGATGAGTACTACGTTCGTAACGCTTCCCTCTGGTTCGATATCAACATCCTCCTGAAGACGGTGCCGATCGTCATCACCGGGGATCGACGTCCCGGGAAGGACGCTCGGCTGCAATTGGGAAATTCCGGACGGTTCAAGCGTGTGTAGCGGGCAACAGAGCAGGGGCCTGAATAGGGCTTTTCGCTTTTTAAAATAGCGAGCGTTTTCGCAGACGTAACGTACTGTTCCGAGATCAATGGTTGTGGCGGAACAAATCGATTTTCGGCTAAATCTTTCGCAGGCTTGGTCATTCTCTACTCGGAGCGGGTCGGCCGGTTCCATGGCGATGCCTGCACCATTTGACCGCAGTGTGGATCTCCCAATCTGCGGCAAACCGCACGAACGGTTTTTCGTGAGCTCCTTATCCCAAGCATCCGCGAATTTACAGTATCGTCGTTCGTATGACGGTGCTGCGAACGACAGAATTGCTCTCGTTACAACGCATTTAAGAAAAAGGCAGGAATCCCCTAACGCGTAGAAACCTTTGGGGCTACGGGATGAATGCCCCTGCTGAGTACGCAGATTTTCTCTTCAAGCATCCCGGCCTCGTGGTCGCTAACGAGCTTCGTGAGTGATCGCTCGTCGAGCATCGGCAGGGCATCAGACAGCTTTGCGTTTGGAGTGAGCCCAAACGCAAATGATACTCCATAAATTCGACGAAGCAATTTGACCTCGGTGTTCCCATGCTTGCGACTAATCTCGCTGTCCACCTCGCGATGTCGGTTCAAGTGCGTCTCCTCCGGGCATTATTAAAATTCGATCGGAGCAAACGTTAAATCAAATTCATCAACACTACCTTGCGGCCTGATTCCCATTTTTATGCAAATTTCCTGGCCAGGCGGGCGATCGCTGATCTTGGCATGCAGCGTTGGACGCATCAACACCTCGCGCTTGATACTTGTGTCAGGCCGCGGCGGTCGAAACGCCAGATTTCGCGGAGCTCCCAGCGTGCCAATGTTTGACTGGCCGAGCTCTTTCGTAGCTTCTGTCAAGGTGTGCAGTTCGCCTTGTTACGTAGAATGTGGGGCCCGCACGAAGATCCAAAGCGATAGTTCCGCTCGTCAGGTGCATCGATCGCGTAGCCTCCGTAAGCGGCGATCTTTCTGGCGCCAGCAGACCAGTTGCATCCTTTTCATTTCGCTAGCCTACGAGGCAGGTCGAGCCTCGGCCACATAAAGCGGCAGCACCCGCTTCGGTTTCGTCCCGCAGTGATTCGCCCATCTCCGTCGCCCTAGCTCACGGGCTGCGCACATTCAATGATTTGAACTCGGTCGACGGACTTCGTTCGACAGGTCGCTTTGTGATCTATGTCGTCTAGCAGTCCTAGCTGCGATGCTACAAACAACAATAATGTTGAGTGTCAACCATACAATTACACCCGTGAGCCAAGGATGTGCCGCGGCAAAAGAATGGTGGTGGACAATCACTGAAGCCTCAAAGTTCGAAATTGTTATGCGCCGCATAACCAACTCGATCCTTCAATGCGGCGGTAACCACCCGAAGCGGAACATCACGCTCGCCCCAGCAGCCAGTGACGTCATTGGGCTTCGACATCGTCATACTTCTGGACCTTGCTTAGGCGCCCGGATATCCGACAAAGCCAGGACTGAAAATCTCCGTCAATTTGCATCGTGCCCTGTTTTCGCGCTTATCGCGCCCAGCCTTGCACCCAATGCTACTGCCGCCAAGAAAGCCCAAACTTGCACAAACCAACTCTCCTCCTCCGAACATTCTATACCACAGCAATGAGGCTGAAGGAGGAAAAGGAGAAGGGCTGTTGAGCTTTGCCACAGAAATTGTTTAGGACCTGTTGACAAAGCGCAGCCTGATTTTGATGGAAGCGATCTGGAGGAAAGCGCGGAAACCGTCTGCGGTTTTGTCGTATCTAGTTGCTACGCGACGCGCATTCTTGAGCTTGTTGAAGAAACGTTCGATGCGATTACGCAGAGCATAGAGCAGCGGGTCGACGGGACGTTGGACTTTGTGATTGATCTTGGTGGGAATGACCGGCTCGGTTGCGTGGAACCACGCATCTT
This sequence comes from uncultured Alphaproteobacteria bacterium, assembly GCA_963697785.1. GTDB lineage: Bacteria > Pseudomonadota > Alphaproteobacteria > Rhizobiales > Beijerinckiaceae > Methylovirgula. The sequence continues at coordinate 1,189,982 of OY969098.1, forward strand.
CGCGGATAGCGTCGCTGTCATAGCCTCGATCGGCGAGCAGCGCTTTCGGGCGTGTCTCGTCCAGGTCCATCGGCGCATCGTAGAGCATCGCATCGTGCGTTTCGCCCGGCGTGATGAAGAAGCCGAGCGGGAGGCCCTCGCCGTTCGTGCGGGCATGAATTTTACTCGTAAAGCCGCCGCGCGAGCGGCCAAGACCCTGTTTTTGAGTCCCCCTTTTGCGCCGGCTGCCTGATGATGGGCGCGGATTACGGTGTGTCGATCATCTGAACCGTCTTCGGCGCAGCGCCGTTGCGTGAGAGTGCGTCGAGCAGCAGGTCTCACATTCCTGACAGGTTCCAGCGCCGGAATTGACGATAGACGGTGTTCCACTCCCCAGTTCTTCTGGCATATCGCGCCACGGCGCGCCGGTGCGCGTCACCCAGAATATGCCGTCCAGGGTGCGCCGATAGTCGTCGGCCCAGTGGACCGCTAGCAACAACGAAGGGTTCGAAAAACGCCCATTCCAAATCGCTCATAAATCCCCAAATCAAGGCCGCCTCCCTCAAAAGGCACTCTTGAATCACGTCAACGCTTCACAGAGAACCCCTTTGTCAACAGATCCTAGTCAGCAGCTATCGCTGATGCGCCTTAACCGCTGAACTGTTGATCAGGACCTCCCGGCCAGAGCATGGAAAATGTCGCTCCAGACGCCTTTCGCCGCCCATCGTACAAAGCGGTTGTAGAGCGTCTTTCTCGAGCCATAAACGGCTGCTGCATCGATCCACCGACCGCCGCACTTCAACGCGTGCACGATGCCACTAATGACGCGCCGATCATCGACCCGAGGCTGGCCACGCGTGTCGGTCGGCAGAAGCGGCCCAAGCCGCGCCCCGTGGCCGCACCTGTCGCGACGCGTGTCCGGGCACGAGCTGTGTCCTCTTGCCGTTTGTGTGACGAAATGCTTTCACTTGGGTAGGTGCTGCGTCTGCGCACCAGCTCGGAGCAATTCAAGAGCCGATGGATTAATGTCACGTACGGTTTGCTCAATGAACTGCTTTCCTGCGGGCGAAGCCGCGTTATAAGCCTCGGCAATTGCAGATTTCTGATTTCGTGCAAGGAAGAAGCGCAGATCGCGTCTGACGAGTTCGCGAATTTCGCTGTCGGTGAAAACGCTGAAATGCGCTGCGATGCGTAAACGCAGTGGCATCAGATCCTGGTCACTGGGTCCAGTATAGTACGACATTTTTAAAGCTTCCGTGGCATCGGAATCGAGCCAGGGATAATGCGATGCCAATGCAGCAAGGAGCAGCCACGCGCCCGATTGGTGTGGGGCATCGCTAACAGCATGATCGAGACTTGCGCGTGCGCGCCGTAGCGCATCGAGATTTATGCCATCGTGCTGCATTGCTCGCGTAGGGCTGTCCTTAGTATCGACGTCGCCCCACAGCAGATCAGCATAGGTGAAAGCAGATGCGGCCCAAAGGTCGCCCCGAATGATGCCGATTGATGCTGCGCGGGCGGCACCACCGCGTTGTTGCACGGCAACGGCAGCAGCGGCTGGGTCGGTTGGCAGCCGATGGGGGCCGGCACCCAGCAACTGGGGGAGCAAGAGCCAGACGCATTGCATGCCAAGCACTGTGGCCAACAACAGTAGCGCGACGCGAAAAACGATGTGGGGTGTCGTGTTCATGGAGACAAAAGCAAAATCCGTGAACTTATCGTCATTTGTGCCGTAACCGCGCGTCGGTCAAATGAATCGTATTTGGTCGCCGTCCAATACCATGCAGCTCAACCGACCTGTCGCGTACGCCCCCGTGTCGATATTGATGCGGTTTGGTCGAAGATCTGGCTCGTGAGTCGGGGTATGGCCGTGCACGACGACCTTGCCAAAATACTCCTCATGCAGAAGAAAGTCGTCCCGTATCCAGAGTAAATCCTGCTCGGACTGCTTCTGTAAGGAGATTCCTGGTCGAACGCCAGCATGGGCAAAAAAGAAATCTCCGCAGGTGAACGACAGTTTGAGACTTTGAATGAAATTTCGGTGACTATCAGGCATGGCCTGATGGAAAGCAACGCTGATTTCATGCTGCGACCGAGGATCGTAGCCACGGATCGGCGCTACCCCATAGGAAAGAAGCGTACTAGCGCCGCCGAGATCCTCCCACTGGCGTAACATTGCCGGATCCTTCAGGAACTGCAATGCGCACGCTTCATGGTTGCCCTTCAGGAATACGGTTTCGTGCGCTCGTTGGCGCACGATGAGTAATTCGATAACCTGCCGCGAAAGCGATCCGCGGTCGATGTAATCGCCTAAAAAGACCTCCATAGGTTTGGCGGTCGGATGCGCGCTGAGATCGCGATCGATACGTTTGAAAAGCTCGGTTACTAGGTCGGCGCGCCCATGCACATCACCGACAGCATAAATCCGCCAATCGGTGGGGATACACGGCTTCGCTTTTGGCACGTCTGATGCCAACAGCTTCCAAGCCAAAACCTTCTCTCCCTCTCGCGACACACAGCCGGTAGATAACACGCCCAACATATGGATCCTGTGTTGAGTTAACAATTGCCGACCTCCAATCAAAGACTTTGGATCGATTTGCTCTGTTAGCGCGAAGATGATCGCAAACTCTTGCCCGTATTCGTCATCTCAGCAGTTTTGCTGGGGAAATCACAATGCGGCAGCAGTGGAAGATTTTAAAATTGGTTATGATCATCGCGGTGGCGTTCTGGGCTTCTGCCGCGGAGGCTGCTTTCTTCGGACTGTCGCTCGCGCCTAAATTTCAACTCGGTCGTATCCGCTTCGGTTCTGACCAAGTCCACTTCGGCGCCCCGGTGCTCCCGCCAATCGCGCATTCTCGGTTTTGTCTACGTTATCCGGGCGATTGCCAGGTTCATACGATCGACTTTCGCCATCGCAACATCGAACTGACGCCGCAGCGTTGGAATGAACTCAATAGCGTCAATCGCGAAGCCAATCGCGAAATCGTTCCGAATGTTCCCATCGAGAGCGGAACGACAGAAGAGTGGTTGATTTCACCACGGGTCGGCGACTGCAAGGACTACGCGGTTACCAAGCGGCACGAACTTCTGGTGCGCGGTTGGCCCTCAAGAGCGTTGCTGCTGTCAGAGGTCGTGGTTCCGTCCGGCGAGCATCATCTCATCCTCGTGGTACGCACCAAGAATGTCGACTTGGTCCTCGATAATTTGAATGCCAATATCCGGCCAGTCGCGATGACATACGGCCGGTATCACTGGGTCCGGATTGAAGTCTCCACAGAACCCGAAATTCTGGACCCGTGTGGATACGCCGGCCACGATTCAAACAGCGGCGGTATATTGATTACGGGAATCCCCCGGAGTTTGAACGGTGCGGCCCTTGCTTTGCGCGAATCCGAGACCGAGCGCGGCGGCGGTGATCAAACTGGTTGCCGTTCCTAAAAGGCCGGCGTTGGTGAAGGCGAGGAGCAGGGCCGTAATGAGGCAACTGCCTCCCATTGCGGGATAGAACGAATCGCGCCTACGCTGTAGCGAAGCTCTCAGTAGTACGACAACAGAGCCCACGGCCGTCGCCACGATCGCCCAGAGCATGGGCTTTCCCAGCTCGATCGCAAACGCGGCTGCAGCAGTTGCCGCCGCGGAGCCAGGCGGCGGATCATCGATTTCGCGGTAGATCCGCGCAAGAGCTGCGAACGTTCCAGCTCCAGTACCAACGAGCGGTGCATCCTCGAGCACGCGTTCGCTCAAGGCGGTCAGTGAAGTGGAAGGTGCTACCGCGAAGGTAAGCAGGACGCTTCTGTCGCCTCCGGCCGGATGAGCGGCCACCAGGAGGATGGCCGCGCCTAAAACCGTTGCCGTTGTCACCATAGCGCCCCAGGGCCTCAGTGCGAGGCGACGGATGATCACCACGCTTGCAAGGGACACGAGCCCGCAACCAAGCGCGAAAATCGTCCAGTACGTGGCGTCAAAGACGAGCGCCGCGGCGCAGATTACCAGCGCGGCCGCGCTGCTACCTAACGCCCCCCGCAAAATTGGAATCGATCGGTCCGGATTTGCGTAGCGTGTCTCGTAGCGCTCGATCGTGCAGATGCAGGCGGCGCCGGCGATAATTGCTCCCATGCCCGCGCAGTCGATGACTTGCGAGCGCGCGAACGCGGTTAGCCGGACGCCGGGGAAGAATAAGTCATGGATCAACATGCCCAGTGCGATGGCAGTACATGCGCCGGCAAGGGCGAACAGGAGCCATTGGGCGCGCTGACGGTCGACGGCGACAGCGGCGGACAGGAAGGTCACGGCTGTCATCGAAAGATACTGGCCGAGCGCGATTACGCTCGCGCCGGGATCGATGCTAATTGCGCCGGCGACAGGGCGGCCGAGCGCCTGCGCCGCGCTGAGCCAGATCGGGTGGACGAACAAATTGAGCGGAAGGATCTGGATCAGAACCCACAACGCCGGTACCGCTGCAGCGAACGCCAGTGGACGTGTACGGGAAACGAGAAACTCGGTCTCGCCCGGGCGCAGACTTCGCGCGACGATCACGAGTGCAATCGCGACAATGCCGGCCACCAATGCATGCATTACCAACCCGCCCACCAGCAAAATGGCAGGTGAACCGCCGATCAAGGCGACGAGGAAGAGGCACGCTTTCAACACGTGAAGATTGACAAAATGTGTGGCGACGAAAGCTCGAACGGGAATCTGTGAACTGCACAAGCATGCGGCATGATCGAGTGCCTTATCCAAGGGGGCTGCGTCGCGTGGTAGTAAGCGTTGGCAACTAACCTATAGCGAAACTGCCGACAAGACGGCTCGCTCTGAGGATGGTAGTCAGAACATTGGGTGTAGGGGCCGTTTCCTCTGCCCACCCAGTTAAGCAATTGTCAAATCGCGACGCACGGCATAAATTCGCGTTGCGGTGGCAGGCGCGTTTGCGCAGTGCTATCGAAGGAGAAACCTCGATGTCGAAGCCGATCGTGTCCGTATGTATAGTGGCGGTATTGGCGGTTGCGAACCTGACGGACGTGCCTGTCTCCGTTAGCGCCGCCGATTTGCTGTATCCGCGCCATAACAATCTTGCCGTCGGATGCGGGCCCTGTGGCTGTCTCCATGTAAGTTACGTCTACCACAGGGAATTGCAATCGACCTATGGGCTTGGTTTTGATCCGCGCGATTTCGACCAAACCGAACCGTACTACTACCTGGGGCGGATGCGGGCTTACCCGCGATACTGGCTCGATTCCGATCCGGCGCAATGAGCGGGGAGAGCGATAAAGGCCCTTAGGTTGCCTGAGTGGGCTCGTTTGCTTGGAGCACCACCTTACGCGGGCGTCGGGCACGCACGATGCTGTATCGTGTCGCGCTGCCGCAAAGATATCCAAACTCCAGGGCGGCCCAAGCAAGCGCAGCGGGGAACAAGATGGCGCTGGCGGCGTCGCCACGAAGGACGCCAAGGCAAAGAATAGCAATCACAGCTATTCCAACGGTAGGAATCAGGATGAGAACTTTAAACCTCATCCCTAGCAAGGCACCAGTCAGGAACACGAAAAGAATGAGCATTGGCATGGGAGCGGTTCCTCGCGGCCAATGCTGCGATGCTACGCGTTAACAACCCCCTAACATTGTATTGCGTTCGCCATATCGATTTCAGTTGGGCGCAAAGAATTTGCCGCTCTTTCCAGGCTCACCTACGGGCAATGGCGGCACGCGCGAGCATGATGGGCCGACCCCGACTTTGCTGAATGATGCCCTGGACGTGGTCGGCGGCGATTCCACAGCCAGATCGGAAACCTCAGTTCAAAGCCAACGCGTGGAATTTCAAAGTGTTTCCGCACTTATTTAGGGATTAATAAATTGTATCATTTTGGTCACGCATGCACACGTCTTTACGAGTGATGTGCCGAGCGAGGCGACAACTGATGGCGTGGCATGGTACGAGTTTTATAGCAGAGTAGGGGCAGGTGGATTCGCGGGCATGAGGGGGCTACGCCGTCTTTTCGCAATATTCGCCCTTCTGGGCGGGGCCATACTGATCGCTGGCTGCAGTAACATGCTGTTGCCTGCGGCAGGGCCGAATTCAATCTCCGTCAGGTCCGGCGACACTTGGCATGGGCCGCCATATGGCTTTGTCCAGCTCACTCCTCAGGTGATCAACATCCTGGACGAGTACGGATCGCAGACCCTGAGCGCGGTATTTGGCGACCGTCGTCCGCCGCCCGAGATCAAGTTCGGGGTTGGCGACGTAGTCAGTGTCACCATTTTTGAGGCCGCAGCCGGTGGTTTGTTCATTCCAAGCGAAGCCGGCGTGCGGCCTGGCAATTTCGTGACGTTGCCGAACCAGCCGATCGACACCAAGGGGTACATCTCCGTGCCCTACGCCGGCCTCGTCCCGGCCGCCGGCAAGACACCTTCGGAGGTGGAGCAGGAGATCGTCGACCGAATCAAGAACCGGGCGATCGAGCCGCAGGCGGTGGTGGCGCTAGTGACTCAGAACACGTCGCTCGTCACCGTGGTCGGAGAGGTGAATACGTCATTCACGCCATCGGGCCTTGTCCCGGCGCAGCCGGCTGGCGAGCGGCTACTTGACTACATCACGCGCGCTGGTGGCCTTAGAGATCAAGGTCAGGACATGTGGGTGGTGGTGGAACGCCATGGCCGCCGGGCTGCGGTTCCCTTCGGTGCGGTGATCTATGACCCGCGCAACAACATTTGGATCTGGCCTGACGATACTATCTATCTCTACAAGGAACCACAGACGTACCTGGCCTTCGGGGCGTCGGGCCAGCAGGGTCAGTTCCAGTTCACCGCAGGCAGTCAGTCGTCGGCTTGGCGGATGACGCTCGCCGAGGCGGTTGCTGCCTCCGGCGGACTGCTCGATCTGCAGGCGGATCCTGGTTCTGTGTTCCTGTATCGGCGCGAGCCGCGTGAACTTGCCGAGAAGCTCGGGGTCGACTGTTCGAAAATGGACGGCCCGACCGTACCGATCGTTTATTCGGTGAGCTTTGCCGACCCGGCGGGATATTTCCTGGCGACCCGTTTCCAGATCCATAACAAGGACGTCATTTTTGCCGCCAACGCTCAATCAGTCGAGGTCACGAAGTTCGCGACATTCCTCAACACGCTTATCAGCGTGCCGAACAATACTTTGGGAGTCATGAACGGCATCCAGTCGTATCGAATCCTGCAAGGTACCAGTACTACCTCCGGAGTAGTTACCCCCTAGTTGGAGTGTGCACTTGCAACTGCTGGCCGTGCGAAATGTGGGTCAGAGCGCTCAACATCAATCAAGTGGCAATGTTGCAGTATTCGCACTGCGTCGTAGAGCCACCATGTCTTCGGAAGGGCCGGTCGCGATCGCGCGGCGCCCGTCGCATGTGAATGCATATTGTATTATCCTGCGGGCATGACGCCAGGAGGAAGGAACCTCGGGTCAACCCGAATCGCGTCGTGGCTGCTGTTTGCAGCTGCTACCCTTGCGCCATTGCCGTTCGGCTCGAATGTACCGTCCGCCATCGCTTTTTGGTGCATTGTACTCGGCACGTGCCTCGTATTCGCGCCGGTACCATCTCTCAGTGGTGGCCAGCTAACGCTCATCGGTCTCGCTGGTATCGTGGTCGCTGCCTATGCACTCGTGCTGCACGAGCAACTGGTCGAGCATCCTTGGCTCCGCGCCGCAACTCCGCATCCGATCTGGCACGAGGCTGAGGCAGCGCTGCACACACCAATTGCGCCTATAGTCTCGATCGCCCGCAACGAGCCGTGGTTCGAGCTCGGCCGGCCGCTTCTGTGCGTGTTGGCTGTCGCCTGCGGCTTTCTCATCGGCGTCGAACAAGACCACGCACGACGTCTCATCAAGCTCATCGCCTGGTCAGGTGCCGCTTATGCCGCCTATGGCATCTTGGCGCATCTTTTCGATCCGACCCATATCCTGTGGCGCGAGAAGGAGGCCTATTTCGAGTCGGTCACCGGGACTTTCATCAATCGTAATACGGCAGCAGCCTATTTTGGCTCCTGCGCGGTAGTGTGGTCACTTCTGCTCTGGGAGGGGGCGCGGCGCGAGATGCGGCCGGGGCCGCTGGATTGGCCGGCGATGGCCGCACGCCTTTTCTCGGCCCCGCCGATAAAGGTCATCGTCGCGTTCGCAATGCTGCTTCTTTGCCTCGCAGCTATGTTCATGACGGGCTCGCGCGCCGGAGTGATGTTCTCACTGGTTGCACTCATCATGGCATTCATGGCGTTCTTCTGGCGTGACTTACCGCGGCGGGCGGGGCTTGTGACTGGGCTTGTAGGCAGCGGCGCAGTCGCGCTGATCCTGTTGCAGCTCATGGGGGGCGACGTCAACGCGCGGTTCGACATTGGAGGCCTCGGTGGCGAAGGTCGACTGGAGACTTACAAGGCAACCCTGCGCATGATCGCCGACCATCCGTGGTTCGGAACCGGGCAGGGTACTTTCGCCTACGCGTTTCCAGCTTATCGAAGCTCGAATGTTTCGGTGTGGGGAGTCTGGGATATGGCCCACAGCACGCCGCTCGAGATTGCGGCAGACATGGGCGTGCCTATCGCAGCGCTCGTCCTCGTGAGCTGGATGGTGATCTTCGCCGTACTGGTCCGTGGCACACTTATACGCCGGCGCGGACTCCTGGTCCCCGCGGCGGCACTCGCAATCTCCGCATTAGCGACACTGCACTCGCTGATCGATTTTTCGCTGCAGATCCCCGGCTATAGCATAGTTGCCTTGTCGCTTGTTGGCGCAGGCTTGGCGCAATCATTCCGCGGGAATGGAGACAAAATGACGCGGAAGAACGAGCGATGATCAAGGCGGGAATTCGAGATTGTTCGCGACCCCGTAAGAAAGCTTGCCAACCGGCGCCCTCAGCTTGGCTGGATTCACGATATTCTCGCCGTTCCAGAGCTGTCCTTAGCTCGTAGCGTATAACATTGGCAGACCATAATGATCCATGCTAGACTGCTGAAAGCTACCGGGTGGTGTTTCTATGCGCTGTTCCCCTGCCGTCTTTTGCGTAGTCCTAGGAGGGGTGATTGCTGTTTCCTCCTTGGGCTCGCTTTCTCCAGCGGTTGCCGCAGTCTATTCGCCCCGGCGGGCCCTTCCGCCGCAGGTCATCCAGCAGTTCCTCGCCAATCCGGCTGCGCTGCTGACGCAATATCCCATTGGCGGGGCGCAGATGATTGCGCAGGTCCGTGATCTGGCGGCCTCCGATCCAGCGACGCTGAAGCCTCTGCTCGAATTGCTAAAAACCGCAAACGCAGACCAGACGAGTGCAATCGGTACCGGGCTTGGCCAAGTCGCCATGATGGCGGTAAAGACCGATCAAACCTATGCAACGCGGATCCAGGAGGAGGTTGTTGCGGCGCAAAATAATTCCACTTTGGTCGCTTTCAGCGCCGCAATTGGCGGCAGCATTCAACTTACCGCCGCAACGGGCGGCGGCGGCGGCGGTGGCGGCGGCGGCGAAGAGCAGACCAATTCAAGCGGGACCTTTGGCGGATTTTTTGCCGGCAATCCCGAGCATTTTACCACCTCCGCCACCAATACGCCGGATACTTTCCCGCTAGTCTTTGATCCGGACACTTCGGTCATTGCTGGCGGCGGTAGTACCACGATCATCCAAGGCGTCAGCCCGTCGAGTCCGTAGCGGGCGGGCCTAAATCTCAGTGTGGAAGCATCGGGCATTGCTCCGTTGCGGGAGGTTACCTGTTGCTGAAAAACCAAGGGGCGAAGCTTTGGGATTCTCCGAGTAACGCCACCGTCTAACCCTTCTGTTTGTACATAGGTTCATTGCATATGCTCCAGCAGCAACATAGGCCGGCTGTCGAGAGAATCGACGGTAGCGCTGAGGTGAAGAGCGCATCCGAAACATTGCAATTTATACTGGATTTCATTCGCCGACGGTACTGGGTGATCGCATTTGCTACCGTTTTAGCGATTGCGATAGGCATCGTTTACGTGTTCACCACGCCGCCAAGCTTTACCGCCACCGCCACTATGCTGATTGATACTCAAAACGCGCACCTGTTTCAGCAGCAATCGGTCAGCGATTTATCTACTGCGATTGATCCGAGCCTAGTTGAGAGCCAAGTGGAGATTCTTAAGTCCGAGAGAATTGCGCTGGCTGTCATCAAAAAACTGAACCTTACTGCGGATCCGAAATTTATCGGCCCGAGCAGAGGGTTAATTGGCATTTTTTTCAACTTTGTGACCAATTTATTTGAGTTTAGCGAGCCTAGTTCCCAGTTCGCGTTGACCCGTCAGGCGGTTAGCGCATTTCGAAGTCGATTGGGTGTGCAGCGTATCGGCCTCACATACGTAATCGCAATTAGCTTTGAATTGCCCAGTCCTGACCGCGCCGCTGAGATCGCGAACGCAGTTGGGGACGCGTATATTGATGACCAACTCGAAGCAAAATATCAGACGACCCGGCGTGCGGGCGTCTGGTTGCAGGATCGGCTTAGCGAATTGCGTGAGCAAGCTACGATCGCCGAGCGCGCCGTCGTCGAATTCAAGAACAAAAACGGTATCGTCGATGCGGGCGGGCGGACGATCAATGAACAGCAACTCGCGGAGCTCAACAGCCAACTCGTTGTTGCCCGTGAACTGACAGCGGAGGCCCGTGCGCGGGTCGATCGCGTGCAGAAGATCCTAACGAGCAACTCGCCCGAGGCAGTCGTCGACGCGACAGTTGCCGATGCACTCAATGACCCCGTGATCAACAATCTGCGCTCGCAATATCTTACGCTATCCGCGCGCTATGAAGATTGGGTACCCCGCTATGGTATTACTCACCTTGCTGTCGTGAATGTCCGCAATCAAATGGAGGAGACCCAGAATTCGATTCGCAACGAACTGCAACGCATTGCCCAAACCTACAAGAGCGCTTTAGAAATCGCCAAGCAGCGCGAGGACAGCGTGCAAAGGCAACTCGACCAGACAGTTTCGCAGTCGAAGGTTACTGACCAGGCTCAGGTCGCGCTGCGTGAGCTCGAAACTAACGCTGAGTCCTACCAAGCTTTATACGACAATTTTTTGCAGCGTTACATGGAATCTGTCCAGCAACAGTCATTTCCGATCACAGATGCGCGGATAATATCCGCGGCAACCCGACCCCTATCCAAGAGCCATCCAAGGACCTCGCTCGTCCTCGCACTGGCGACAGCGGTGGGCTTGGCCTTCGGCATCGCCGCGGGAGCATGGCGTGAGTTCGCGGACCGGGTGTTCCGAACACGAAATCAGGTCGAGACCCTTCTTCAGACCGATTGCATCGCCTTGGTTCCAGTAGTGAAGAAACTAGCTCAGGAGGGAAAAGCCAACCACCAAGGACGCGAGAATCAAGAAGCGGGTCAACGAACGATCGCCCTTGCGACCGGAATATATGCTACGGTTGTAGAGTCACCCTTTTCTGCCTTTGCCGAAGCGATTCGATCAGTCAAGGTCGCCATTGATTTGAGCCCAGTCAGACAGGGGTGCAAGATCATCGGGTTCACGTCGTCGCTTCCGAATGAGGGTAAATCCAGCATTGCCGTTGCGCTTGCAAGATTGGCGGCGCACGCTGGTGCTCGGACATTATTGGTTGATTTAGATCTCAAAAATCCGTCGCTCTCACGCTCTCTGTCGCCTATGGCTGCCAGCGGGTTACTTGAAGTGGTAAGGGGAGAGGTGACGGTAGAAAAGGCGATTTGGCTGGATCAGACCACCAAAATGAACTTCTTGCCAGCAACCATGAAATTGCGCTTGGCCCATTCCAGCGAAGTTCTTGCATCGGAACAGACGCGAACGTTCTTCGAAAGCCTACGCAGCGACTACGATTATATCTTCATGGATTTGGCGCCATTGATGCCCGTAGTGGACGTTCGCGCCTCGACGCGCTTGATCGATAGTTACGTCTATGTCATCGAATGGGGAAAAACTAGCTCCGACTTCGTGGAGCAGGCGCTGAAGTCAGCCAGAGACGTTTACGGGCATCTCGTTGGAGTCGTGCTCAACAAGGTTGATCTAAGGTCATTGGGACGATACGACGGTCGCTCTAACTATTACAATCACGAGCACTACTACCAATATGGCTATACCGAATGAAGTCCGCGGCGTTCGGATGATAACGGCCGGTTTTTTGGTGCGCGCGCTTGTCTGTCTCGTGGGGATCGGAGCTGTCGCCTGGGGCGGGTCTTTGCTCCCCCTATTCTGGCGGCAGGCGTCGCTTAGTCAAATCGCCTCGGAGCTGCTTCAGGGGGATACCTTCAAAATCCAAACACTTGAAGACGAAACACGGCGAGCCGAAGCGGGCGAGCAATCTTCGTTTTGTAATCCGACCGACTTACACGATGTGGTCGTCCTGCGCCTCGCCATATTGAATGAAGCGATCACGGCGAAAAACCAGAAGCTCATCGAGACTGCCTATAGCTCCTTATCCGATTCAACGCGAAGTGCCCTCTTCTGTGCGCCGACCAACTCCTTCGCGTGGTTGACTCTATTCTGGCTCGATGTCGTCAAGCGTGGTTTCCAACCCGATAACGCGAACTATTTGCGTCTGTCCTATAGTTTGGGTCCGAACGAAGGATGGGTAGCTCTTCGGCGAAGCCGGCTTGCTATTGCGATGTTTGGTCGGCTACCGGCCGATCTTTCAAATGATGCTATTGATGAATTTGTCAAACTCGTGGATACGGAATCTTTATATCCCGAAACCGTGGCGATCTTTGCCAGCGCCGCGCCAGCTGTGCAAAGCCGACTTGTTGAGGATCTCAAGTCCGCGAAGCCTATTCCTCGCCAGACCTTTGCGAGAACACTGTATGAGAAGGGCTTCAATATCGATATTCCGGGTGTCGATAGGCCAGCGCGGCCGTGGCAATGACATAGCAAGAGATATCCAATTCGCATTTAGGCCTCTTCCCTTCAGAAGGACCGGCTGACAGCGCACAGCCACTTTTTACTAAAGCGAGTTGGACGAAGGCAGTGGAACTGTTCTTGCGCCGCCTTAGCTGAGTGGTGGCCGCGGATCAAAGGCTGTCGATCATTCTGAACCATCTTCGGCGCAGCGCCGTTGTCCGAAGTATGTCGCGCACGTCGGTTCGGAATCAAGTCACGCCCCTCAAGAGGCACTTTTGAATTATGTAAAGGGGCGCCCTAAGCACCCTTCCGCCACGATGATGCGGGCGCAGCACTGGCAATCTGCTAAAGACGAACCTTGCGTAAAGTGAACGCCTCCGCATAACCTTCGGAAGCTCTGCATTCGATGCCACGTAGCCGCGCGAGCCCTCTGAACGTTTCGGCATCGAACCAATCCTTTGACCTCTGGCTTCCGAAATTGGAGATAAGAAGTCCGATCTTGCGCTCAAGTGTTTTCGCATCCAGAGCTATATAGCCGTTAGGCTGCCCGAAATCGCCGTCCCATTTGGGTATCTCGTACTCAAGTATGATGTGATCGCGAAAAGTGTTCCATGTCAGGTAGCAGAGCTCGCGGTGATCTTGATGTGCATCATCCTTGCGGGGAGTGAAAATGACATCTGGGCTTACCTTGGACTTGAGGTTTGCGAACCATTCTTTCAACTCGTTCCCTTGATAAGGGAAAAAGCTATCCCTAAAGCTGGCAAGTTCGACCTTCGTGCGGTACGCGCCGGCCAAAAAAGCCGTCGCCGATGCCGTCGCCTCGTCGCCGCGGTCACCAATGGCGCTCAGCACACACCAATGCACTTCCAACCGAACGCCGACCTCGATCCAGTGGAGAATTGTCCCTCCGGCACCGATTTCGATATCGTCGCAATGTGCACCGATACAAAGAACCGAAAGCGTTTCACCGCGTCGTGCGAGATCGAGCGTTCGCATACCGACAGCTATCCTTTCCTTTTTGCGAGGCCGACGTTGCCAAGTCGCCAGGGCATATTGCCTTGCTCGACCATATCTTCCAGGGCTTGGCGATCTCTCAGAGTATCCATGGAACGCCAAAAGCCCTCATGCCGATAGGCCATAAGTTGGTTCTCGTCAGCGAGGCGTTGGAACGGTTCCACGACAAGCTCCTCTCCTTCACGCATATATTCGAAAATCTTTGGCCGAAGGAGAAAGTACCCGCCGTTGATCCAGAAATCGGCGCGGTCCCAGGTGCGCATTTCGCGTACCACACCCGCATCGTCCATCTCTACAAGATGATAGGTTAACGGAGGACGTACGGCGAGAAAGCAGGCGAGCTTGTCGCTTTTCTTGAAGCGCTCGACCATTTCGTCGAGATTGGCGTCGCATAGGCCGTCGCTATAATTTGCGAGGAATATCTCCTCGTCCTTTACAAAATTGCGCACTGCCCACAGCCGCTCGCCAATGTTGCGCCAGATCCCGGTGTCGATCAGCGAAACGCTCAGATCTTTTTCCGCATGACCAAGCAGTTCTACCTTTGATCCATGCCCGGACACGACGCAGTCGGCATAAGACTGGGGCCGGTAGTTCAGAAAAAATTCCTTGATAACATTAGCCTTATAACCAAGGCAGAGCACAAAATCGGTATGGCCGAAATGGCAGTAATACTGCATTACGTGCCACAGGATTGGCTGATCTCCGACCGGGATCATCGGTTTCGGGATCATTTCTGAATATTCCCGAATCCTAGTTCCCAGCCCTCCGCAGAACAGCACAACCTTCATAATCGCAACACCCTAGGATCGATGCAATCAACTTTCGGGATCGGCACGACGAATTTGCCGCCCCAGTCAGCGATATGCCGCATCTGCCGCACGATCTCGTCTCGTAAGATTCCAGGGCAGGATAAGGACATAGTCCGGCCGCGCTGCATCAATGGCAATCACGTCACGAATCGGTATGTGCATGCCGGGCGTGAATCGACCATGTTTATAGGGGTTGCGATCGACGGTGAAGTCCAGGAAATCGACTCCAATTCCGCAATAATTCAAAAGTGTGTTGCCCTTGCCAGGCGCACCATAGCCGCAAACTCTCTTCCCTTCATCCTTGATCTCGATCAGGAACTCCAACAATTTCCGTTTGGTGCGACGCACCCGCTCCCCGAACGAAGCATAAGTTCCAATATTGAGGAAGCCGATGTCGCGCTCGCGTATCAACATTTCGGCGACCGATTTTGAAGGCTGGCGGCGTGAGGCCTGTTGCGCAAGATAAACCCGGAGCGAACCGCCATGCGTGCTGAGTTCCTCGACGTCGATCAATTTCAAACTGTGCCTGGCCGCCAGTTTTTCGATCGTGATGAGTGAAAAGTAGGAAAAATGCTCATGATAGATTGTGTCGAACTGATTTCCTTCGATGAGCCGCTGTAAATGTGGAAACTCCAGCGTGATGACACCTTCTGGCTTCAAGAGACGTCGCATTCCATCGACGAAATCGTTGAGGTCGGGCACTTGTGCCAATACATTGTTACCGGCTATGAGATCGGCCCGCATATTCTCCGCGACCAGCTTCCGCGCCAACGCTACGCCAAAGAAAGCTACACGTGTTGGAATACCTTTCTCAACGGCAACCTTCGCCACATTCGCGGCCGGCTCGATGCCGAGTACGGGAACTCCAAGGGGCAGGAAATGCTGCAGAAGATATCCATCATTGCTGGCCAATTCGACAACGAGGCTTTTTGCTCCCAAGCCCAGCCGGTCCTTAATCATGCCGCAATAAGCCTTGGCATGCTCGACCCATGACGTCGAATAAGAAGAAAAATACGCATATTCAGAAAAAATACGCTTAGGACTTACAAATTTCGGGAGCTGCACTAAAAAGCAATTACTGCAGACCTGAACATGAAGGGGAAAGAAGGGTTCCATCGAGTCCAATTGGTCCGCCGCGAGAAAACTCTCACAGAGGGGAGACATGCCGAGGTCGACGAACGTATGTTCCAGCCTTTTGCCGCAGAGGCGGCATCGCCGGTTCGTTTCGCATAGGGAGGCCTGCGTCGGGGCAGGGACAGCGGCGCGCATCAAGCGCCTCCTGAGGTGATTTCTATAAAATAGTCCATTTCCCACCATACTCGCGATTGTCAAAGTATTTCAACCCTCGCTGTATTGGAGCCGACCTCTCCCGGTATGATTTCAGCTCTGTTGGTAAATCGGTTGGAGCCCCCTTGTATGATCACTTGGTATAATAGGAACTGCCATACGTTTTCCATACGAGGCGCGCGGTGATAGAACTCGAACTAGTTACGTGAATCTAAAGTTCGCCGCATGATGTCTGTTCGTCCTGGCAGAACCGCTTGACGGAGGAGAGAATGTCATCGGCGGATTTGACCCAATTATAGGGTCTGGGGTTTTCATTGTGGCGCTCGATGAAGGAGCGAATATCTGCTTCGAGCTGAGGGGTCGAGGTATGGACGGCGCGCCGCAGCCTCTTACGGGTGAGTTCGCGAACCAGCATTCGACCTGGTTGATCCAGGGGGCAGATGTTGGGTGAAATGCACATGATATTGCGGCCGGCGCGCCAGCCATGCCCGGATCGCCGGCGTTTTATGGGTAGCGTAGTTGTCCATGATAATGTGAACGTCGAGGTCGTTGGACACCTGAGGCATCATCGGCAGAACTGGCTGTTCGCGATCGAGGGCCTGGATTTGGCTCTTCTCATCGACACTGAGCACAAGCGCCCGGTTGGGCGGCGACAAATAGAGGCCGACAATATCGCGGATCTTGTCGACGAATAGCGGGTCGCTCGACAGCTTGAAGATCTCCGAGCGATGTGGCCGCAGACCGAACGCCGTCCAGATCCTCCGGATCGTGGTGTGTGAAAATCCGGTCGCTCCAGCCACGGAGCGGATCGACCAGTGCGTTGCGTCGGGCGGCGTGGAGCGCAGCACGCGTTCGATCACGGCGGCAACCTGATCGTCGTTGGCCGGCCGGCCCGCACCTCATCCAGCAGTTCAAGAACCACCACATAAAATCATCGGACCTTGTGCCCGGAGCCAGGGCTCGTAATGGAAAGCCATTCGTGATCAAGGAGGAAATTTGAACTATGGAGCTGATATCGTTGACGCCCAAACACTTTTGAGAGATCATTTTTGGCAGAGCCGCCAGCGTAAGGTACTTGACCTAATACTGCGAGCCAGATCCTTGCTGGGCTACGAGCTATGAGCCAAACACGATCCACAATACCGCTCGTGGCAATTGTCACTCCAGTTTACAACGGTGCTAAATATTTGGCCGAAACCATGGATTGTGTACAATTACTTGATTATCCGAACCTAATACATGTTGTATTGGACAATGCTAGCACGGATGCCACGCCGGAAATAATTTGCCGCTATCGTAGCGGCCGCGTCCCAATTTTGACGTCGCGCAATAAATCTACCCTCCCGATGGAAGCCAATTTTAATGCGGCAGTCGGCATGGTGCCTGTCGAGGCTCGGTATCTTCGGCTCCTATGTGCAGATGATACGATGTTTCCTAACGCAATTTCTCGACAAGTTGAGGTCGCAGAACGCGACCCAGAAATCGGCATTGTCGGGTGTGAATGTTGCGAGCCGGGGGCTAGGAGGGACGGACTATCCAAGAAACGCGAAATATTCGATGGTAAGGAAGTTATCCGAGGCTATTTGCGACGCGAGCACGCTGTGTTGGATGGGACGCAGGTGCTCGTCCGGCTTTCGAACCGGAACGAACAGCCTTTTTATTACGACCCCGCCTTCCGTGGTGCCGGTGATACAGATGCGAACTTTCGCAGCTGCATAAATTGCAAGGTCGGTTTCGTTCATGAAGCATTGGCAATGTGCCGGCAACATGAGTTCAACCATTATACAATATTTTCACGTTCATATTTTCACATGCCGGAATGGCTGATGCTTCTTGATCGCTACGGCCGTTTCGTATTGGACGAACAGGAATATCGCGGGCAACGGTCCACCTATCGGCGGCATTACCTCCGCCGCTTGCTGCTTTTGCGCTGGCGAGACGGTAACAAAGCGGCATTCGAAGAGCATATGGCAATCTTGAAACAGTACAACGACCCAGCGGGTTGGCTGGACTTCGCCGATGCATTGACCGAATGGGCGGTTCGCAATTCCACGCGACCCCAACATCTGCTTGAATTGATTAGACGACAGATTGCTATGCGCTAGCCGAGTTACCGGCATAATTCGTCGTCCGTGAAGAATGTGGTTTTCGGGTCGGATTGAACTGAAGCTGTGTCGTCAGGGTGGTAAGGATTAAGGACAACAAAAGCCTCAGCCACAAGCGTGTGCCCGTCATAGGGATTGCCCGGTATCGCCTTGGCATGGACAGCAACGAGATAGCCATCTTTGCCGATTACCGCTGTTATATAGTGAGGGGCAATGCAGTTGATTTCCTATGTGTGGCTGTTGATCGCTTTTGAGGCGATAGAGTAAAGTGTTATATGATCGGTGGAGGCTGCAGAGTTGAATACGGTAGAATAGATTTTCCGTGATGTGATTACACTTTGACGTCGTCAATCGCTCCAAACGGAAATTAGTAGATGAAAGTTCTTCTCACGGGTCATTTAGGTTACATCGGCACCGTCATGGCGCCGATGTTGCGAGCCGCGGGCCATGACGTCACAGGATACGATAGCGACCTCTACCGGCGCTGCACCTATGACTTCGGCGGCGCGATCGCGGATGTACGCGCCATCATCAAGGACATACGCGACGCAACCGAAAGCGATTTAGCGGGGCAAGATGCGGTCATTCATCTCGCCGGCCTTTCCAATGATCCCCTTGGCGACCTAAACAGCCAACTAACCTATGACATCAATCATCGCGCCAGTGTGCGTCTGGCGCAGCTCGCGAAAGGTGCCGGTGTGAAGCGTTTTCTTTTTGCATCGTCATGCAGCAATTATGGTCTTGCCGGCGAAGAAATGATTGACGAGAGCGGTGATCTTAATCCGGTTACCGCTTACGGCCGGTCGAAGGTTTGGGCCGAGCGCGATATTGAGCCCTTAGGCAACTCGAGCTTTTGCCCGGTTTTTATGCGCCCAGCGACAGCCTATGGATTGTCGCCGCGCATGCGGTTCGACATCGTGCTCAACAACCTCACCGCCTGGGCGGTGGCCAAAGGTCTGATTTATCTGAAGTCCGATGGAACGCCGTGGCGCCCGATCGTCCATATTGAAGATATTTCACGAGCATTCATCGCTGCACTCCAGGCACCTGTCCAAAAAGTCTTCAAGCAGGCATTCAATGTAGGGCAAACCGCGCACAATTATCAAATCCGTGACATTGCGGCGATTGTGGCCGAGGTAGTTCCGGACGCGCATGTCGAAATTGCGTCAGATGGCGGCCCCGACAATCGCTCATATCGCGTAAGTTTCGAGAAAATTGCGCGGGTGCTTCCGGAATTCAATCCGCAATGGGACGCGCGCCGCGGCGCCAAGCAGGTCTATGTCGCCTTTCGCAACTCAAATCTCACCCTCGAGGAATTCGAGGGACCAAGGTATCAGCGTATCGCTCATATCAAGAAGCTGGTCGCTGAAGGGCTTTTAAACAAGCAGCTGCGCCAAATAGCGCAATGATGCAAGCAATGCACTCAGCCGCTGAGACCCCGATTCTGGCTGCAAGTTCATGGGCAAGTCAGCTCGATGATCGCGTGATTGGTGAGGATATACTCGCCCTCGCAGCCGAAATCTATCCCATCTGCCGAAGCATCACGGGCGATGGCGTCCGCGAGACACTCGGACATCTTGCCCGTCATATCGAAATCACCGTGCACGAAGTACCAACCGGCACCCGGGTATTTGATTGGACGATTCCGCGCGAGTGGAACATCCGCGATGCCTATATCAGAGACTCACGCGGCGAAAAGATCGTCGATTTTTCCAAGTCGAACCTGCATGTCATGAGCTACAGTGTCCCGGTGCACAAGCGCCTTCCGTTGGCCGAGCTCATGATGCATATACATACGCTTCCAGATCAGCCCGATCTAATCCCCTACCGTACGTCATATTACGCGGAGAACTGGGGATTCTGCATGCCACATCAGCAATTCGCTAGCTTGCGCGACGACATCTACGAGGTTGTGATCGACGCGACCCTTGAGGCAGGCTTTCTGACCTATGGTGAATATCTACACAAGGGCGATACCGAAGACGAATTTCTTCTCTCGGCTCACGTCTGCCATCCTTCGCTTGCCGACGACAATTGCTCTGGGCTGGCACTGCTGACAAATCTCGCCAAACGGCTCTCCAATGTGAAGACACGATTCAGCTATCGTTTCCTGTTCGCTCCGGGGACCATCGGCGCCATTGCTTGGTTGGCACGCAACGAGGAACGGGCGAAACGTATCCGTCATGGACTGGTCGTTTCGTGCGTTGGGGACAGCGGTGGGCCGGTCTACAAGAAAAGCCGGCGCGGTGCAGCGATGATCGACCGTGTCATGGGTCACGTGCTCGCGCAGTATTGGCCACGGCCGGCCATGCGCGATTTCTCACCTTACGGTTACGACGAGCGGCAGTTTTGTTCACCGGGCTTCGACCTGCCGGTAGGTTTGTTTCAGCGCAGCCAGTTTGGGACGTTTCCAGAATATCATACTTCCGCCGACAATCTTACCTTCATCAGTGCCGAGAATCTTGCGGCCTCGTATCGGACGATATGCGCGGCAATCGCCATCATTGAGAACGATGCCATCTTCTACAACACCCAACCCAAGTGCGAACCCCAACTCGGAAAACGCGGTCTCTATGGTGCGATTGGTGGAGACAACGACGCCCCGAAAAAACACCTGGCGCTCCTTTGGGTACTAAACCTTTCGGACGGAGCCCATACCCTGTTCGACATCGCGGAACGAGCCAACATGTCTTTTGCGGACATCGCCGACGCTGCGCGGCTACTCAAGGGGAATGGATTGCTTAAGCTAGGCTGACATTTGGGATCCTGAGTGTTGCGTCTGGCGAAGCGGCGGAACTGCTTGAGACGATTGAAGCATCGTTCGATGATATTGCGTTTGCGATAAATGACTTTGTCATGGAGCCGTTGCTCGCGGATGCGGGGAGTTCACCGGCTCTGCGCCGGCGTTGCGGATCACATCGATCAGCGGGCCGCTATGGTAGTCGTCCGTGAAGGAACAGATCCCGTTCGCCCGTCTCCGGCCGTTCTCTTGGCCCCATCTCGTTCCCCACATCAATTCACGTCACATGCATGGAATCACAAAACCATCTTGCAAGAAACCGCCACCCCAACTCCCTCAAATCCAGCAAAATCGATTCCCCTAATCCCACCGTTCAAGATTCAAAATCAACGGCTTGGAAAATCTTCATGTACGACTGGTTACTATAGGCCAAAGAGAAACATAGCCCGACCTGCCCACACGGCAATCACTTGCCGTCCTCCTAAGGTGAACGAGATCGGTGGTGCGTAGGTTTCTCCTCCTAGACCAACATGCCAAAGCTCTTTTCCAGTTAACGCGTCCAGTGCAAACAATGAGCCTCCGGAGGTTCCAAACACTAGCCCGCCCGCAGTTGCTAGCATACCGCCGAATGCATCGACTTTCGGTTTTGGCGGGTAGTACTCCCACCGTTCGTTGCCCGTGGTGGGGTCGAGGGCCCGAACCACGCTGGTAAAGCTAATTATTGATCCGCCACTGCCCGGAAACCAATCATTTTCGCCGCGCGGAAGACGGCCTGGCGCGTGCTTCGTAAAAACGGATGCTCCTTCAATGGCATGTACGAAAATTAGTCTTAGTTCGGGATTGAAGGCGGGGGGCTGCCAATTGGTTCCGCCCGCGACGCTCGGTTTCGTAATCCTT
Source organism: uncultured Alphaproteobacteria bacterium (assembly GCA_963697785.1). GTDB lineage: Bacteria > Pseudomonadota > Alphaproteobacteria > Rhizobiales > Beijerinckiaceae > Methylovirgula. Next base: position 1,211,645 of record OY969098.1, read on the forward strand.
CCGCCGGCACTGACTTCGTTTTCGTCCGCCGGAATTGGTCTCCCTTGCGACGTAAGACCACGGGCCCAGTTTATTTCTACGAAAGACTTGCCCATCAGAAATTGGCCAGTGATCCTATCAAGCACATAATAGAACCCATTCCGGTTCAGCCAACAAATGACTTTTCGCTTTGAGCCATTTATTGGAAGATCCGCAAGTATTGGCGTTTGGCTCGAATCCCAGTCGTGTTCATCATGAGGTGTGAATTGGAAGTACCAAGCAAGTTTTCCGGAACTGGCATGCAACGCAATCACGCTATCGGTGAAGAGGTTGTCGCCAGGACGGACATCACCGTCGAAAGGAGGGGAAGGATTACCGACGCCCCAATAAAGAAGGCCCAGCTCGGGGTCATAACTTCCCGTAACCCAAGTCGGGCCACCACCATCCTTCCAAGCTTCGTTTTGCCATGTTTCGTGCCCAATTTCGTGCGGCCCTGGAATGGTGTCGAACCTCCATTCCTGCTGACCGGTTCCAGCATCATATGCGGCAAGGAAGCCGCGAATTCCGAATTCGCCGCCTGATACCCCGATGACGACAGAATGGTTGATGACTAGCGGCGCGCCGGTGAGCGAAAATCCGTCAGATGGTCGCACTACCTGAGTTTGCCAAGTTACCTTCCCTGTGTTCGCATTGATGGCAACCAAATATCCGTCCAGACTGCCGAAAAAGATTGAATTATCCAGGATCGCAAGTCCTCTATTCACATTGCCGCAGCAGATTGGCAGACTAGAAGGAATGATTTGTTCGTATTTCCAGATCTCTTCGCCCGTTCTCGCATCCAGGGCCACGACAGTTGCAGGTGGTTCAGTGACGAAAATAGTATCGTTGACCACAAGGGGAGTTGACTCAAATTTGAGTTCGCTCGTGCTGGATTGATGTATCCAACGAACTCGAAGTTGGGATACGTTTGCGGGAGTGATCTCCATTAGCGATGAATATCGCCAGCCGCTAAGAGATCCGGAATAGGAGAGCCATTCACCGAGGCTCTTATTACCCGTCTCAATCTGCTCGCTACTAACCTGAATATTCGGTCGATTTTCTTTATTGTCATCGTTATCAGAATGAAGTTGTAAACTCCTTAGATATTCGATTACTTGCCAGCGTTCGGCAAATGATAAATCTGTCGCTACCATTGCAGTACCCGCAATGCCGTCGGTCAAAACTCTGTAAATCGCCAAGTCGCTGTCACCGATTTTGTACCCAAATCGAGCTAGGGATGGCCCGAGAGCACCCGTGCCCTTTTGCCCATGACACCGTGCGCAGTGCTGGCTGAACATGTGGCCACCGGCTTCGCGGTCTTCACGGCTAGTATATGGATTGGAAAGGGCGGCCTCTGCGGTCTGGCCGAGGACGATCGCGTTCTTCAAAGAAAAACCGCCACTTTGCGAGGTCATTTTTAAAAGGTCTATCCAGGATAGCTCGGGGACCCTGCCGCAGGCCTTCATCAAATAAATCTCTGCTCGCCACGATATGGACGACCAAATCTCTGAATTAGAGTTGCTGCGTTCGACGCCCACAAACACAGCACCTCCAACAATTCCAATAAGGACGACGAACGTTGCGACTACTCCTAGCCAAATGCTCTTCTTCATCTCTTCCTAGTTCCCCGCGACGACGTTAAGCTTGGCGAATACAGTATACCAACCAATTCAGCGCGGTCGCAATTTTATCTGCTTCAGGACAATGCCAAAATGCCCGTTACTTGGCTCAGGACTCATTGATTGATCCAGAAGAGGACGATTGCGGCGATGCAGATTGCGGAGAAGAAGTGTGGGCGCAGCGGTCGCAGCGGGTGGATTCGTCGCCAATCCTTGAGCCGACCGAACATGTTCTCGATTTTGTAGCCCTATCTGGCCTTCGCTGCAGCATCACCAGCGGGCGGCCTTGGCCATCGCATACTGCATGGAGCTTGGAGTTCAAGCCGATACGTCGGGGAACAGCCCCCTTTTAACAGGCTGGCAGCGGTGCGATGCGCCTTAAGGTGCGTGGCGTCGATCATCAGCCGATCCCGCTTGGAGCCCTTGCCAGTTCGGCGAAGATCCGGTTGAACACACCGAGCCGGCTCCAGCGGATGAAGCGGCTTTAGATGGTCGTGTGTGTACCATACGCCTTCGGCGCGTCGCGCCAGCGCAGCCCGTTACGGCTCACGAAGATAATCCCCGAGATGACCCGCCGGTCATCGACCCGCGCGACACCATGCGACAACGGAAAATAGGGCTCAATTTGGCACATCTACGCCACAGACAGCCAAAACAGATCGCTCATCAGCAGCGCCTCCTCGCGCCGCCAATGAATCAATCCTTCCTCCTTGCCGCAAGCAATTTAATGGGTCCTGAGCCTAGATCATCGGTTGAACGAAAGTGTGCGCTTCACGCCTACTATCAATGGGCCAAGCTGCTCGTATCACCGACAGGCCATTGCGAATTTCGATCCGATGCTAGAACATATGGTCGTCACAGACTACGCGGCAGTACGCCACCTGAGGAAGGCGCAGGTGGGCAACCAGATCTACCCTTGCTTCCTCTCTCTCAAGAACGCGCTCCGGTGCTGATAACATTAGTCGATCTTCTTTTCGTATGCATCGTCCTAGCGGCGTTCGCTTTCGGACTGCGGGCCGGCGTCGGCACTCTAGTTGTAATACGCCCGCTTACTGATCGACTGTTTGAATTGGGAAGTTTTGACGTCGCAGGGCAGTCTGTGACATACGGCGTTGTAGTGAATATAGTTGTGATTTCTGCGATGATCCTCAATATTTCCAAAATACGACAATGTACCCCATCCGGGCTAGTAACGGTATGGCTGCCCTTCCTGCTCGTTTGTGCCATCGCCGTCCTATATTCACCACTGCAAATCGACGCCCTGCGTAGATTATCGGTCTATGTGTGCTATTATTCAATCTTTATGCTGTCGTTTGTGATTGTAAAATCGGAACGCGATGTTCTGTTTTTTCTGAAGTTGGTGATTCTATCATCGGTGTTACCGGTGCTTTATGGGCTATTTCAGATATTATCTGGATTTGGCTGGTTTGACGATTTTCGAATTCAGAGCACATTTTCGCATCCAAATATGTTCGCCTTCTATTTGCTGGCCGTCATCGGAGTTATCCTCTTTTTGTTCGCTACCGAACGTGTTCGGATAAGTGGTCGATTACGGCTTGTCCTCAATCTTTATGTCATTCCACTTCTCATTGTCCTCGTAATGACAAAAACGAGAAGCGCTTGGATCGGCTGTTTGGTGCTATTTCTCGTATACGGCGTGACCCACGACAGACGGGTCCTCGTCGTGCTGCTCATCGCAACTCCCCTCGCGTTCGCCATACCAGCGGTGAGTGACCGTATAATGGACCTGACCTCGGAGAATAGTTACATCGGCGGACCGGCCGTGCTACTCAATTCATACGCTTGGCGAGAATTATTATGGAACAACGCCTTTACCTATATCGTGCGGCACCCAATATTCGGTTACGGTCTTCATTCTTTTCCATTTTATTCTAGAGAGTTCTTTTCTCCCGTACCGGGGGGTACGTATGCTCACAATGATTATATTCAAATTCTCTTTGAAACGGGGCTGGCTGGGTTGCTCGCGTTTTTATGGATCTACTTGCGTTGTTTTATCTGGCTTGTTCAACGCTGGCGGTTTGATAAGGGCGGGGGGACTGCGGCTGCGGCCATAATGGCAACGTATCTGATCTGCAGTTATTCGGACAACCTTCTGGAGTATTTGCCATATCAGTGGGAGTTTTGGTTTCCCTTTGGTGTAATTTGCTGGCACATGGCGCGATGTCCCGCACAGGCTGGTAGCAGGCAGAGGCGATTTGCGAGTTGGTCGAGTTTAAAGCGAACGCAGGGGCTTCACGCGGCGGATACGGCGACGCGCGACGCTGCTGGGCCGCAAAATTTAGGCCATTGATCCTTTCGCTTAAGCGCTTGGTCGGCGTGAGCTTACGACCGTCTTTGACCACGGCATGCTGAGAATAAGGCGATATGGATCGGCAAAGTCATTGCGGCATTGGCGTCGGATGTGGTTTTGCCATGCCTAATCTCGGATCGAGTACGGAGAAGTTCCGGGAAATCGAACAGCCATGCATAGAGAAGCGCATCATCGCACTCGGAGAAGTGCGGGGACACTATTTATTCATGCCGACATCAAGGAAGCTCCCGAGGTCGATATGGCAGGAGACATATACAGTCCGGGCATTCCACGCAAAATTGGCCGCCCCCGCGCGGCGCGGCATTCTGTGTCGCAACATGTTTGAGCACGTCCCCAATCGATCAAAGCTCGCCGATATTTGCATGACGCTTATTCGGCCCGGCAGATACATTATCGTCTCGGTGCCGAAGAGCCTGGATCCCGCTGCCTAAAGCTACATAGCTTTCACTTTGCATAATTCGTCAACTGCCATTCCGGAGAAAACAGGTGGCCACGTTTGACGTCCTTCTTCCTGTACGCAATGGGCTTCCGTTTCTCGCGGAAGCTATCGACAGCATTCGGAACCAGACATTTTCGGATTGGCGGCTTCTTGTTCTGGACCATGGATCACACGACGGTTCCGCTGAGCTCGCACACCGATATGCAGACTTGGACAAGAGGATAGAGGTATTCTGCTTCCCCGAGGCGGATGGGATCGCCGAGTTGCGCAATCTTGGATTGGAGAGATGTGATTGCAGATATCTGTTGCCTCAGGATGCTGATGACATTTCGTTCCCGACTCGGATGTCACTTGCCTACAATCGATTTCGTGACAGTCCCGATATTTTTGCTATCGGAGGTGATGTTTTTATTATCGACAAAGCGGGGCGCCAAATCGGATATCAACATATGCCTGTTCGACCCGCGGCTATCACGATAGCCGGATTCTTTTACAATCCAATGATTTATCCGGCACTTGTCGCGAATTTTGCGGCGCTCAAACGATATGGGGGCAAGTACGGAAAAGACTTCTTAAATTTGGTATCATCCACGGACTCCCTTGCCGTCCCCCGATTGGCGGAGGACTATGTCCTATTTGGTCAGTTGGCCCTGCTAGGCCCCTGCGTTAACCTTGGGGTTCCGCTTATCAAATATCGCAGACACAGCGGAAGCTCCGGATTTTCAAATCCGGTTATGCAGATCGACTTAGCCTTGCAAATATCTCGCTTTCTTGCAAAGTCGTTCTGCGCGATGAAGGGTTTGCCAGAATTCGATCCGGCGCCATTTTGCAGTCATGCGGAGCACGTCTTCGATCTGCAGCTCAGAGACTACACCGCTCAGTTTGGGCACATGGCGTTTGCTCTGCGTCGAGGCTTTGGACACTCAGCCGAACTCGAGCGAGAGCTAGCGTTCCGTTGGGTTTTGGCGACGAGAAATTCAGGCCGAATGGTAGCTCGGTACCTCCGATTCCATTTACAGCATGGCGCGAGGCGGACCGAACGGCGTATTGTTCGTAATTGGCTTTTGCGCGGCGTCCGCAACGGTAAATACGTCTATCGTGTAAACCCGTAGGCGGCGATGAGTGCGGTTTCGAATGGGCGCAATGTTCAATCCGAATAGAGAGCGTGTCTCTTTGGCCGCTGCGATCTTTGTCGCTGGAGCCGGGGTTGGGCGCGCAGTTGCGTTGAGGACTCGCGAGCTTGTGACTGCGTGAACGTCTCGCGCATATGAAACGATCCTGCCTATAACCTGCGCAGGCAGTTTGATGTCGTACTTCCCGCTTCCCGATAGAAGAGCGTTGCTCATTGGCGCGGCGCTTACCACGTCCGCGGTCGCCTTATCGAAAAAACCGACGGCGGCATTCTCGCCTCGTTCGCTCATCGCACCCAACGATCGACTATTTCTGGCACCCTATAGTGCACAATCGCCATGGAAGGCACAGCCGATCAAGCCGACGCTCGGCAGCGGCGTTATTCCCGGCAACGAGTATGCCTATGCACCTTTTCAGGCGCCGATCTATTATGCTCGCGCCTCAGATCCGTCAGTCACCATCGTTGGACCGAACGACAGCGTGGTCAACGTACCCGATGAAATCAATCTGCGAAAGATCATTCTGCCGCACTTCCCTGTGGCTGTGGTGCCGCCGTCAGGCAGTGATGCAGAGGTTGTGATCTATGATGCCACGACAGGACTGCTGCATTCGTTCTGGCAAATTGCGTTCCGTGATGGCCATTGGACCGCCAATACCTATGCAGTGGAGAGCGCCGCTGCGTGGGGCTTCGGCACACCATCGAGGCCGTTTAACATACGTGCTTCTGGCAGTTCGCCAATTGCAGGCGTACTGAGAAATTGGGAGTTGCCGGTCCAACACAAGGCGGATTCTTACCCGCAGCACGCGCTCGCTTTGGGACTCGGCGTCGACACTGTTCTTGCCAATAAATATAATTCGCCCTCGCCGCCAGGGCCGATCTTTCCAGCGACCTCGCAAGACGCTGGATTCGAATATACCGGCTTGGCGCCGAACGCGTGGCCCATGGGAACGCTATTTATGCTGCCTCGTTCGTTTGATATCGGTGCGCTTTCAGCTCCCGGCGCGATCGCGGTCGCCAAGAGTTTGATGAAGTTCGGTGCGTATCTTGTCGACGCTAGTTTTGATACGTGCGGATTTTTCTGCGAGTTCGACCCGGGCTCGATCGGTTGGCCGAGCATATCCTACGGTTTGGGTTCCTCCAACGTGGATCTCACCACCGTCCGCAACGCGTTGCGTGCGGTTACTGCCGTCGAAGGCTGGCTTGATGGCAATGGCAATCCATGGACGCCTCCCACGTGGGCGCAAATGCAGTTGCTGTCGATGCGCGGCCCGTGGGGCGCGGTGACCGGCACGATCGCCGGCGGTTTCGATACTGCGGCAAATTTCTTCGTCGCGCCTGCGGGGACGCCCTTCATAGCACATCGCATTATCCAACAGCCATCCGCTCTCAGTTCGGATGGATGGTGGGAGAACTGGGCCGACTCGGGGGGCTGGTTCACCGCGCCAACGCCGGGGCGGGAATATATGCTTTCCGTCATCGGCACCGGCGCGCTCACGGCATCGTTGTCGATTTGGGATCAGACCATTTCGACGAATTACTTCACCGGTTCGGTGAGAAATCCCGGTCAGCAGCAAACCTTCTTTTGGCCGAATAAGACATCATTCGCTACTCTTTTGGAGATCAGCAACCCGGGTGCCGGCGGTAGAATTCGCCTAGAGCTTGTGGCGGCATGACGGGTCAGGTTAAAATTTAGTATTGCGTTCAGACTGTCTGCATGGGAGCAATCTTAGTAGTCGTGATGTTATGGTGATAGGAAAACGCCTATTGAAGCAGATAGTGGGCAGGGACCTTTGGGCTTGGCCAGAGGTCCAAGTGCCATGTGTAAGGTTGGGCTCATCGGAATACGGTGGATGGACGATTTATCCTGGTTCGCATCTAGGACCTGGATCGATTGTATATTCCGTCGGGGTTGGCGAGGAAATCTCTTTTGATTTAGCCCTGATCGAACGATTCGGTTGCGAGTTAATAGCGTTTGATCCCACGCCTAAATCCATCGCTTGGCTAAAACAGCAACAGCTGCCAAATAAGCTGCAATTTTATCCCTGGGGCTTGGCCGGCGCAGATGGTTACGCCTCGTTCCAAGCGCCAAATGATCCGCGCCATGTTTCATATCGTATAGTGAACGATGATCAAAGCGCCGTAAAATGCAAAGTATATCGGCTTTCAACTATTATGAATAAACTTGGTCACGAAAGGCTTGATCTATTAAAAATGGACATCGAGGGAGCGGAATACGAAGTTATAGCCGACATGTGCGGCGATGGCCGTAAGCCACGCCAACTTCTGCTAGAGTTTCACCACGGGATGTACGGAATTGGAACTCAGAAAACCCGTTCCGCTTTGGCTCAGTTGAAACAATTGGGCTATCGGATATTTTCAATTTCGGCTACCGGACGCGAGTATTCATTATTACTTCTTCCCGACCAAGCATGAGTCCACTTAATATTCCGCAGGATCCCGACCAGTTACTGATCCAAGACGCAATTGGATTTACCATCGCCTGGCGCCCCGAAGGATTATGGCCGCACAGGGACGCGCAATGACACAGGGTCCTCATGCACTCCACCGATTCCACGCGTAAGATTGCTTACCTTGTAAGCCAGTACCCGAAAGTCAGCCATAGCTTCATCCGGCGGGAAATCTTCGCTCTCGAAAAGCAAGGTTGGCAGATCTTTCGGCTATCCATACGTGGGTGGGATTTGGAGCTGCCCGATCCCGAAGATGTTTTGGAGCGGGCGCGAACAACATTCGTGCTAAAAAATGGTCCATTACGATTGGCGATGGCGACCGTAGAGCAGGCCTTCTGTTCGCCTCGGCGATTTTTTTTAGCCACTGTAATGACAGTCCGGAGCATGACACGGTGGTCGGGGCGACCATTCATTTGGCATTTGTTCTACCTCGCCGAAGCATGCTGGATTGCGCTTCAGTTGAAGAGGCATGCCATAACCCATATCCATGCGCACTTTACTGCCAACGCGGCCCAGGTGGCGATGCTCGTCAGCGAATTAACGGGCATTAGCTATAGCATAACAGCCCATGGGGCTGACGAATTCGAGAGGGCGCGGTGGCCCGACCTCGCTGAAAAAATTAGGCGCGCTGCTTTTATCGTTGCGGCATGCTCGTTCGCACGCGCTCAGATTTTCCGCGCGATTGATCACCGATACTGGGACAAAATTAAGGTTGTTCATTGTGGAATAGACCCAGCGTTTGCCGATATAGATGCGATTGTGCCGTCGGAAAGGAACCGTCTGGTTTGTGTCGGCAGGATATGCGAAGAAAAGGGACAGTTACTTCTTGTCAAGGCAATTCCTGCTTTGGTGAGAGAAGGGCGCAGGTTCGAGCTCGTCCTGGTAGGAGATGGTGAACATCGCGGGGCGATTGAGCAGTTGATTGCTGAGACAAAACTGGCCGACTTCGTAACAGTGACCGGGTGGGCGAGCGCCAGCCGCGTTAAGGATGAAATCTTGGGCGCGCGGGCAGTGATCTTGCCCAGTTTCTCCGAAGGCCTTCCTGTTGTTCTTATGGAGGCGATGGTTTTAGGGCGGCCCGTCTTGAGCACCTATGTTGCAGGCATTCCCGAACTCGTCGTCAACGGCAAAACGGGATGGCTTTTTCCGGCAGGGTCGGAAGATGATCTGTTGGACGCGATCCGCACGTGTCTCGATGCGCCTAAAGACGTTCTCAAGGAAATGGGGGAGCGGGCGCGCGCTCGTGCGCTACAGAGGCATGATCTAGGTACGCAGGCGGAAAAGCTTACAAATCTGTTTCGGGCCGTGCTGCAGGGCCAGTCGGAGCATTCCTTATAAGAAACAACGGGTCGTGGAGAGCTACAGCCATCGCGATCGCGTCTAGGCTTCCCCTTCGCAATCCTATTGATAGTGACTTCTCAGCAGGCTGAAATAACTTACGGCGGCGACATCGCGGGTTCCGAGTGCTCGCGCGACTGGACTTCGCGCGACGGGACTTGGCCGTCCGTCACAGGCCGACGCCTGTGCGCTCCGGCCCCTTACTCCGAAACTTGCTCGTCACACCCCGCCAGTGTTCCATATTCATTGACGAGCTTAAATTGCGATGATTTACGCACGATGGAGGGACCGGATATATATATTCATATATATATATCCGTGCCTTATTAGTTCTTTGAGACCGAAACTGCTAATATGGTTGTCGGCAACTGGAATGTTAAGTGAATGACTGAAGTGATCATTATTGAAGCCAACCGCCGCGCGTCGAATTACTGGCGTGACCTTTGGCGCTATCGCGAATTGTTCCAGGTTCTGGCATGGCGCGACGTTGCGGTGCGGTACAAACAAACTGCGATCGGCGTAGCCTGGGCCGTGTTACGGCCGTTCCTCACCATGATCATCTTCACCGTCGTGTTCAGTCGCATCGCGAAGCTACCGTCCGAAGGCAATGCGCCATATGCTCTTCTCGTTTTCGCTGGCATGCTCCCCTGGACCTTCTTTTCAACGGCACTCGCCGACGCATCGAACAGCCTCGTCATCAATGCGAATCTTGTCGGCAAGATCTATTTCCCGCGCATGATCGTACCGACGGCGACTGTCGTTGTCGCTTTTGTCGATTTCCTTGTCAGCTTTGGCATTCTTATTTTGCTGCTGGGCTGGTTCAGCTATCTGCCGCCTTGGCGGATCATCCTGCTCCCGGCCTTCGTCATTCTAGCTTTTTTCGCGAGCATGGGGCCGGCGCTTTGGATCACGGCGCTCAATGTTAAATATCGTGACTTCCGCTACATCATTCCGTTCCTCGTGCAATTCGGTCTTTATGTGTCGCCAGTGGGTTTCAGCTCCAGTGTCGTGCCGGAACGATGGCGGCTTCTCTATTCGGTTAATCCGGTCGTCGGTGTGATCGACGGTTTCCGCTGGTGCCTGCTCGATGGCGCGCAGCTCTACTGGCCAGGGCTGGCACTGAGCGTTGGAATGACAATCGTCTTGGTCTGGTGGGGCATACGCCAATTCCGCGCTATGGAAGCGAGCTTCGCCGATATCATATGAAGTAAAGGTCAGCGCGGAATGTCGGACACGGTCATCAAAGTCGAGAATCTCTCGAAGTGCTATGTGCTCAGGTGCAGGCAAAGTGAGCGCGAGAGGTATGTGGCATTGCGTGATGTGATTATGCGTGAAGCTCGCGGATTTGGCCGCAAGGCCGCTCATCTCCTGCGCGGCCGGCAGATTATCGCGAAAAACGAGAGCGAGGAATTTTGGGCGCTAACGGACGTAAGCTTCGAAGTTAAGCATGGCGAGGTGCTGGGTGTCATAGGCCGCAATGGCGCGGGCAAGAGCACGCTGTTAAAGATTCTGAGCCGCATCACGGAGCCGACCAAAGGCCGTGTCGAATTGCATGGCCGCGTCGCCAGCCTGCTCGAGATCGGCACGGGATTTCATCCCGAGCTGACGGGCCGCGAGAACATCCTTCTGAACGGTGCGGTGCTTGGGATGAAGCGCGCCGAGATCCGCCGGAAATTCGACGAAATCGTTGCTTTCGCGGAAATCCAGCAATTTCTTGACACGCCCGTGAAGCGATATTCGTCGGGCATGTATGTTCGGCTCGCCTTTTCGATTGCCGCGCACGTGGAGCCGGAGATCTTGATCGTTGATGAAGTGCTCGCGGTTGGCGATGCGGAATTCCAAAAGAAATGCTTGGGCCGCCTGGACGAAGCTGCACATCAAGAGGGACGGACAGTCCTATTCGTCAGTCATGATCTAAACGCAATCTGTAAGTTGGCTCAGAGAGGCATACTTCTCGCCAACGGGCGCGCTGTCGAGCAGGGCGCGATCTCCGATGTTGTCGCAAAATATCTATCGATTGGCCTAACCTCGCCTATCTACGTCGCCCCTCTCGGAAGCGAATTGAAGAATGCAGCCTATGTGAAACGCATGGAAGTTTTGACATCGCTTCGGAACGGTGTACATGAAACCGGCATGCCGTCGCAGATTGTTGTAGAAATCGAGCATCTATACCCTATCAAGGAGGCACATTTTACGCTGCTAATTGTAAATCAGTTCTATCAACCCGTCGTTTGTGCACGAGCCTATTTCCCGGATGTAGTTTTTGCCAACAAACGCGGTTCTACAAAGCTGATATGCAACTTTCCGAATCTTCGTCTCAACGTAGGGCTGTATCACCTGAAAGCATACTTGTCAGATCCTCCGGCCGGCGGCACGCATTATGAGGTCTTGGATGGTGTTTGCCCTTTTGAGGTTGTGAGAACAGATAAAACTACTTCCTGGGGCTGGGCTCCGCAACATTGCTCTTATTTCGAGGACTACAATTGGCAAACGGTTGCGGGAGATGGATGACGATAGTTCGAGAGCTCGCGTGTGAGCAGTTTATGCGCTTCGCTCTCGTGAACCATGACTACACAGCAAGGTGAACTTCTCAAGCAGACCCAAGATAATCCCATGCACTTTTTCAATACCAATCTGGATGACGCGCGGCTGATTGAGATCGAACCGGTCCGCGATGAACGTGGTTTCTTCTCGAGATCTTTTTGCGTAAAGGAGTTTGCGGCACAGAACCTTGAGACGAATTTCGTTCAGCACAGTCTCTCTTATTCGGTCGCGCGCGGCACCCTCCGTGGCATGCACTTTCAGGCGGCGCCGCATTCCGAGGTGAAAGTCGTAGATTGCGTAAAGGGTGCAATCTGGGATGTGATAATCGACTTACGTCCACGGTCGCCAACCTACCGGCGCTGGCAAGGTTTTGAGCTCACTGCAGAAAGTCATCGTCGGCTTTATATCCCTGCGGGATTTGCGCATGGTTTCCAAACGCTTTTCGACGATACAGAGGTAAATTATCTGATCTCTGCTTTTTACGAAGCTTCTGCGGCACGCGGCCTGCGCTACGACGATTCGTCTTTTGCAATTCACTGGCCGTTGCCGATCGCAGTTATTTCCGCGAAGGATCTCATTTGGCCAGACTTCGCTGAGCACCATCCGCCAGCGTGCCAAGAGGAGAGGTCATGACGGTGGGGCAGTGAGGCAAGTGCCGTCAATTTTGGCCGTCTTTAGATCGGACTGTTAGGCTGTTAGCATGTCAACCGGCAAAAATTATGCTAAAAGGCGTTACTTAAAGCTGATGGCTGAGTGATGGTTCAAGAGTTGAGCGCTGTTATTACTGGCGCGAGTTCGGGAATCGGAAAAGCAATCGCAATAGCTGTCGCGGCGACAACTGGCTCGGTGTGCCTCGTTGGACGCGACACGGAGCGATTAGGTCCAACCGCTGAGGCGGCCCGGCGCACAGCTCGCGCGGTCTTAATTTTCCAGGCGGATCTGAATAGCGACGATGAGATGTATGCACTGACGCGATACGTACAGGACGCATTCGATTCTTTCAACACGTTAATCCATTGCGCTGGGGCGCACGTTGCAGGACGAATTGAGGAAATATCGGCTAGTCAACTTGACGCATTGTATAGGATCAACGTCCGCACACCTTATGCCTTGACCCGCGCGTTACTGCCTGCGCTGAAATCCAGACAAGGGCAGATTATATTCGTGAATTCGTCTCAAGGGCTTCATGCCGGAGCAAATGTCGGCGCTTATGCTTCGACCAAGCATGCGCTTAAGGCCATTGCGGATAGTTTACGGCAAGAAATCAACGCTTATGGGGTGCGCGTGCTAAGCATCTATCCGGGACGTACAGCAACCCCGACGATGAAGTCATTCTACGAGAAGAATGGAATACCATATCGGCCGGAGCTCCTTCTTCAACCTGACGATATCGCTCACGTCGTCGTTGATACGCTTCGGTTGCCGCGGACCGCAGAAGTGACGAATGTCGAAATTCGACCGACGGTCAAATCCTATTAGACTAGGTCCTACGTGATGCTTCGGCTTGACCAGCTCTTATTCTTTGTGATGAACCAATTGCGGATTTTTCATGAGGTCGGTTTCTAAAAGCCCGCTAAGAACAAGTGATGCCCAACGCCAGTCTTGAGTTAAACCCGGATAGCTCTGCATAGCGTTGAAGAGAGTTTGTGGAGAGGACGAATGACATCCGCGCCCAAACGTATCGGCATATTTGGCAACTTCGGGATTGGAAACTTCGGCAATGCCGCAACGCTTGAGTCGATGCTCCAATTCCTGAGGCATGCGCAGCCCGAGGCAGAACTAACCTGTGTTTGCACCAATCCAGAAAAAGTACATCGCGATCACGGAATTCCTGCGCTCCCATTTGGCTGGCCGGGTCCTCCCGTAATACGGAAGTTGGGCGGCTGGAGTTATGCCATCAGTGTAGTGCGCAAGTTTGATTTGTTGATCATTCCGGGCACTGGAATCCTCAACGACTTTGGTTCACCGCCATGGGCGTTGCCTTATACTCTTTTCAGATGGTGCCTGGCTGCCAGACTTTGCGGCGTGACGATTGCGCTAGTTAGCGTTGGTGCAGGTCCGTTACATCATCCACTGACGCGTTGGTTCATCAGGCACGTTGCCTCTATGGCGCAATACCGCTCATATAGAAATAAATATTCAGTAGAATTTCTTCAGAAACTTGGTGTCGACACAAAAAATGATCACGTTTATCCGGACCTTGTATTTAGGCTATCAACACCCTCGCCACCTCTGCAAGAATCCGCCATCCGCCGCCGAACAGTTTGTGTCGGTGCTATGTTGTATCACGGTTGGAGCGCTCGCATAAGAACGGGCGACCGTATTGCCGGCGACAATATTTATGAGCACTATCTTAGGAAACTTACCGACTTTGTGCTTTGGCTTCTGGAGCGCGACTACCGTGTGCGGATATTGATGGGTGCTGACTCCGATCAGAAGGCGGTCGACGATCTTTGCAACGCAGTTCTGGCCAAAAAGCCTTCTTTGCCGGAGGCCGTGTTGATTGCCGAGCCGGCGCACTCTGGCCACGAAGTAATGCGTCAAATGAGCGACGCTGATATCGTCATCTCGAGCCGCTTTCATAGTCTCGTCTTTGCATTCATGCTCGGAAAACTGGCCATCTCAACGGGATACGCCGAATACCACGATGAACTCATGGCCGAGATGGGACTGGACGCATTTTGCCAGCGTAGCGAGAACATAGAACTCAAGTCACTGATCGCTCAATTTACGGAATTGATGTCGAATAAAAGTTATTACGAGGCCATTATCTTGAATGCAGTAACTTGTGCCCGGAAGCGTCTCGCTCATCAAGATAACGTGCTTGCGTCGCAATTCCTGAATTCCGCGTGGCATAAGAGCAATGATGCCGTCCGGTAGAGCCCGCAGGTGATAGACATCAAGCGCTCTAGGAAGCGTAAACGCGATCGTCGAGTCCCTAGTCAATAGGCTCGATGTATTTCGGGCTTTCACTGTAAGCGACCCTTTTTGATTCCGCCTTCCTCGGCGCCGCTGGGCGCGCGGCTGCCCCGGCCGCCAGATTGAGCCGTCGGAACACATGTCGGACATTGAGCCGTTAGTGAGCCCAACAAATCTCAATCATCGCGCCGCTCGACCGCTTTCGCGTAAATATCTCTAAGGGCTGTTAGATTGATCCAGGGTGAATATCGTTCGACAAATGTCTTCCGCGCGGCGCGCCCAAGTTGGCGCGCGAGAACACGGTCATTAATGAGTTTCGTTATGCATCGGCCCAACTCATCGGAGTCTCCCGCCGATACATGAAGCCCGTTTACACCGTTTTCGACAATCTCGGCGAGGGCACCAAGGCGAGACACGACTACCGGAGTTCCACATGCAAATGCCTCAAGGATCACCATGGGAAAACCCTCGTACCATAAAGAGGGGACCACCAATGCAACAGCGCGTCGCATTTCGTTTAATATGGACGCATGGGACAGATGTCCGAGGAAATTAACCTCTGGATTCGATAAACTTTGGAATGCTTTCGATTCTGGTCCTGCACCTGCTATCCGAACTGGGAAATGACATCGAGCTGACGCTTCGACTAAGATCTTCGGGCCCTTTTCTCGGCTCAGCCTGCCGACAAACAGGACGCCCCTTCGTTCCTCTTCTGGTGGTTCGCCCGGATCGTCGACGAAATTCGGTTTGACGTCTATTCGATCTGCGGGAAACCCGGCTTGAATGAAAATGCGCCGACCAAATTGGCTGAGCGCGATAAATCGGCTAACATCATTAGACCACGTCTGCCGTTTGCGGTGGATGGCGATCATGCGGGCTGCAGCGGCAGATCCCGCGACAGAGCCGCGGTAGCAGCGATGCACTACACCCCACAGAGGCGAACCTTCGACGCACAAATGACATGGCTGGCCGTTCCGCAGCAGCTGGCCGCCCGCGCATGTAGACCTATAATTATGTAATGTTTGCACGACCGCGCTTCCCCGTTGTCGACAAACCCTGTAAACCGCAGGAGAAAGGAGAGGAAAAAAATTGTGAATATGCACGATATCGGGGCGAAAAGCCTCTACGGCTCTAGACATCATCATAACTCCAATCGGATTCTCGACGGTTCGCAATGTCGTTAGCAATTTGTCAGCAAACGATTTAATTCCGTCGTTCGACACAACAAGCGTCCGAACTTCATACCCTGACGCAGCCAAGAGCTTAGTCTCGTTCTCGAATACTGAATCTTCGCCTCCCGGCTGCTGATATTTGTTATGTGCGACAAGGACTCTCATGTAAACCATTGTCGTTTGGGATGACTTTATGACGTCGATATTCTTATAGTGACGGAAATGGGAATAAATTGGGAACAGCACGTGCGTGTCGTATTCTCGACGGCAATACTACCCCAATATCGTCTTCCGTTCCATGAAGGCGTGCGAAGCTACCTCGCTTCTTTTGGGATTGCATATGATGTTATTTTCGGCCAGCCGGGCACAGACGAAGCATTGAAAGGGGATTTGGCATCACTTGCCTGGGGAAAGCAGGTCGCTAATCGTCATTTGCGGATCGGTCTTTGGCAGCCAATATTGAGGGACGCGTGGGCTTCTGATCTTATTGTGATCGGCCAGGAAAACCGATTATTGGCCAACTACATAGTCCAGGGCACGAGGAGATTTATGAGACCAAAAATTGCCCTGTGGGGGCATGGCCGGAATTTTCAGAGTGATTTAAGTCCAAGTCTCATGGAACGCTGGAAGCGGTTTTGGGCGACCCAGTGCGATTGGTGGTTCGCCTATACGGAAACAAGTCGCAGAGTTCTGGAGTCATATGGATTTCCGTCAGAGCGCATCACTGTTTTCCATAATTCAATCGACACTTCCGAAATTCGCCGCCTCATCGCTCAGATCGACAATCAAAGGCTAAACTCATTACGGGTGCAATTGGGCGCGAATAGCCCGAATATCGCTGTCTATATTGGCGGCATCTACCGTCAAAAACGAGCCGAATTTCTAATCGAAGCGGCTAAGGAGATTCGCCGGCGCGTATCTGACTTCGTGCTAATCATTGTCGGCGATGGTGTAGATCGAAATCTTGTCGAAACAGCAAGCGCCCAGCATCCTTGGATTCGCTATCTTGGTCCGTTGTTTGGAGTTGAGAAGGCAGAAATTTTGCGGCTTGGACGGGTGTTCACGATGCCTGGTTTAGTTGGGCTAGCGGTCCTCGACTGTGCTGCCGCGGGGCTTCCTATTGTCACCACGGCTTACCCATATCATAGTCCAGAGATCGCATACCTTGAAGCGGGGCGAAATGGACTTATTGTATCTGATTGGCTCAATCCTTCAGCGTATGCCGATGCCGTTGTGTCGGTGCTGCGAGATGACGAGCTTCACGCTTCGCTAGCGCTAGGCGCCTGCGAGATCGGGGCTGAATTTACAATTGAGCGAATGGTGCATTGTTTTTCTCACGGAATTTTAGCTGCTCTTAATGCGCCGAGGTATTCCAGGCATGGACAGTGATCTTGTTTCCGTAGCACGACATTAAAATCGCCAATGCAGCGCAGAAGGTGCCGTCCGAAACGTGGTTGGAATTCGGCGTGGCGCTCTCCGGTGACATTAAGGTATGGTTTCAGGCTGCGAGGTCAATTGGCTGATCGACGGGTTTTGTAGCGAGCGTCTGCCAGCCATCGACCTTTCGCATCACGATCTGACCGGAGGCGAGCAGTGCCCAGAACAGCATGGCGGCGGTGTCTGCGGATGGCAGCACGGTTTGCGTTTTGATCCTTCGCTTGAACTCCTCGTGCAATCGCTCGATCGCATTCGTGGTGTGGGCGCTGCGCCACTGGCTTGTCGGCAGGCGGGTGAAGGCGAACAACCGGTCGCCGGCTTCCTCCAGGCTGTCGGCGACGGCGCGATGCTTGAGCCGCCGCTTGCGGATGAAGGTCTTGCAGCGGCCCGCGACCTCCTCACGCGTCATCCGGTGCGTGCGCCAAGAGGTTCCTGTGCTTGTGAACCGTGCAACACCGGACCGGCACGCCGTCCCAGACGGCGACAACGGCCTTGTCGAGCCCCGCTGCGCCGTCGACCATGAGGAACTCCGGCCGGCGCAAGCCACGGCCGATGAGATCGTCGAGGACGGTGCGCCAAGCCTCGGTGCTCTCGCCGCGTCCGGCTCACCGTGTCGTTGCCGACCGCACGCCAAACAGCGCCGCCAGCGCCCGGCGCACCCGCCGCGTATTGACGTCGGCCAGGTAGCTGCTGGCGATCAGCGCGGCTCGGCCTGCGTGCGGCGCTGATAGGCCCGCAGCGCCTCGCTTTTCCGTCTTGCCGTCCGGCGCCGCGAGCCGCGTGCGTGGCACGCTGATCTCGGTCTTCCCGAAGGTGCCTGTCTGCGACCGTGTCCGGCTGGCGTGCCGGTGGCCGGCGTCCCGGCTGCGTCATCGGCGCCGGCGCTGTTCTTCGTCCGCCCGCAGCGTGGGCGCGCAAGCGCCGCGTCCAACTCAGCGCCGATCAGCTCTTGGATGAACTCCTAGACCCGTTCGCGGACCCCGGTCTCGATCGGATCGAACCAGTCGTCAAAAAGATCAACAGCCGTCTCGGATGTAGCCCGTGAGGACTCAAGCTTCGTGGTAATGCTCGTCATGGCGTGGTCTCCAGTCCGACGCTCTAACGCCGGATGATTCGAGGTTGAACACCCCCAAGACTACGCCAACCTCAATTCCAACCACCTCCGCGACGAAGTCGCGCAGAACGAGACCAAAGGCAATTAGCAATGTGCCGTGCGAATCATGGCAAAACGAGTGGAGCGATCGATTCCTAGAGAAAGCGTCTTGTTCTCAAGTACAGACTTTTTGCTTGTTCGAATGTAAAGCAACTCGCCGAGAATATCTTCGCCCACGGAATTCTGGTAGCGCAAAACGTTTGGTGCAAGCACCGCGGTGAAGTGATACGTAAAATAGGGTTATGCGGGAGCCCGTCGTTATCACCTAGATAGTACGCGTTCATCCAGATAATCCAGTAATAGATCTGATTTCCCCGTTTCAGCCTTGCGAACAAAAAACCTGCCGGAAGCCAAGATTGCGTCCAAGTGATCCACGGTCAAAATAGGATAGCGATGGGTGTGCAGATTATTCGTGTTCGTGCCATGTCCATAAGGAACTACGCCGTCAGCGTATTCCGAAAATTCTGAATTGCCGATGATGGTGTGAAAGAAATGCTCGTCGGGAGCCCAGCTATATTTGTGCCAGTGGAGGAATTCTGGGTGATCTCTCAGAAATTGCAAAACCATGCGCGCGCATTCTGGTGTGATCGACCAAAATTGACATCCAACATAGGGAATAAGTTCCGGAAATTTTCTCCGAAAGCCTCGGTCCAGTGGCTTCAGCAAGATCGCGGCCAGCTTACGCGCCGTCTTGTCAAAAAATTTGACATGGTTGTTTGCTCTAGGGTGGCCTTGCGACTGTACTATCCACGGCTTTCGGAACTGATAGCTCGACACTTTCCAAATTAATTCATCGGAATATTCGAGAATATTGGTGTAAGCAATGTCAAGATGGCCTGTTCTTCTGAGAAAGTAGTCACGTAATTGTGCAACCTTCTTGAGTGGGTAGCATGCTCCCGATAGCAGAACAAGTCGCAGATAGTCTGTCTTTGATTGCATCGCCTCTTCGAGCAATATGAGT
Source organism: uncultured Alphaproteobacteria bacterium (assembly GCA_963697785.1). Classification (GTDB taxonomy): domain Bacteria; phylum Pseudomonadota; class Alphaproteobacteria; order Rhizobiales; family Beijerinckiaceae; genus Methylovirgula. Next base: position 1,231,177 of record OY969098.1, read on the forward strand.
GTTGCTTCAACGACCGAAATGTGGCCCCAGAAAACCGGAATGCGGCGTTGCACAAAACTAACGTTGCTAGGAATAAGTGGCCTTTTAAAGGATGAAAAATCCGACCGTTTGTCGATGTGGACAAATATATCGTCATCCGGGCCAAGAGCGCGACAAAGTCTATATAAGTGGAGGGGGTCGGTATGAGCCAATATCAGAAAAGCGATCTTTGTACGCATACTATCCCGCCAGATTCCGCAAGTGGGTTTGGTTTGCAATTACAACCCGGTATATCTCACGGGCGATAGCGGCCTGCAGAATGGTAACGCCGGCGGCATTTCTGTGCATCAAATCAATGTTGTCAGGATGAGGTTCGACAGCCAACACTTTTGCCTTGAGATACTAAGTTCGAGCTACGATCAGTTCTACGAGACAGTCCTCATCGAAGAGGCAAGCACCATCCGGCGCCGAATTTAACAACAAACGCGACGAAAGATCAGAACTAAGTTCCATACTTTCCAACTTATACCCAAGCGCTTCATGGTATGCTATTATGCTTTCTCTGTTTGCGGGTAGTCGAAATGCTCTCCTGGTACGGTCGAGGTTATCTAACTCATTCGCGCCCCCCTCGATCTTATAATCGTACGCGACACGACTCCCCACGGACGTTTTTGTAGCAATAAAATTCAAAAACCGACCAAAAGCTTCCTCTGTTATATAAGAGCTTACCCCTTCTAGAATTACCAGAACCGGCGACGAGATTTCAGCCAACCGGCTTTCTAATCCTGGCCAGGAATCGCCGTTGATATCTATCGAGATATAAGTGATGTGCTCCGTATGCCACTTTTTATTAGCAAGTGTTTGTTTTATTGTAATCGCCTGTTGCTGATCGCACTCGAAGACTTTTTTTCTTCTTTCCTTCAATTCTCCAGCAAAACGGTATGCACGTGTGTCGGCTCCGCAGCCAATATTGATTATCCAATTGATATCGCCATACATTGCATCGGTAAACACTTGATCGAAATACTTGGTCCGGGCGATAAGATAGTGATAAAATGGGCGCAATCGCAATTTATGGATCTGCATCCTGCACTGCAATAAGCTCAGCCACCGAACGGGCGCCGGTAAGAATTCGCCGATGCACCTGTCGGGATTTGGAAATTCCTGTATTTCATATATAGACTGAATATAACGCAATTTGGCGATGCTGATCGAATTGCTTAGATCGGGAAGCGCCAGGCGACCCAACAATCGCAGTGTGCGCTGTACCACGGCCAAGATCTTTGGCTTCACTAAGATTCTCCTCGGCGTCAAAGCTTATATGCCAAATTATAATATCGCCCCACTTGGCGAGAAAAAGAGCAACCTTTTACTCCACACCTTACACGGCGCCGATTTCATCCAACAACTCCGATCGGACTAACTCCGCGTCATTAATTCGCGTCCGAGCAAAAGCAGGAACCTTGGCACAACTTGGGCGTAGCGCTTGAATAAGCGCCGAGGATCCGAGACCAATCGAAAGAGCCATTCCAGGCAAAGCAATCTTATGAGGGCAGGGGCACACGGTTTGAGGCCAGCCACGAAATCGAATCCAGCGCCAATCGCAACGATGGGTGCGTTTCCAAATGATTTTGAAAGGCGCACGGCCAGGAACTGTTGTTTGGGTGTACTCAAACCAACCCAAACGATCGTCGGTTCGGAGCGTCTCAGCCGCTGACAGATGCCATTAAGTTCGTCGTCGCTCAACGCTTCGAATGGTGGGTTAAATGCTTCAAGTCGAACTCGCGGATCTAGTTCACGCAAGCGCTAAATCATTGCATTAGTGACCGCAGACGTCGAGCCAAACAAAATGTGTCGAATTTGGGCGTCGCAATCTTGCGCGATAACGTCATACACAAGTTCTCTGCCCGTCACCCGTTCCGCCGCGAAGCCACGCCACCGCGCGATCCAGACGGTGGGTTGTCCGTCAAGTGTGTTCATTGCTGCTGAATTCAGAATATCTTTAAAGTAATGATCGTCTTGCGCGACGACAATGCTATGAGCGTCGGTCACGCAGACGTGACACGCACGGTTACTTATAGCGGCATCAAATAGCCATTGCGCGGCGCATTTTCTGTCGAAGCAGGAAAAGCTGACCCCACAAATTATCATGTGGGAGCCGTCGGCACTGCACGCAGGAGCTGTTGTCACAAGAAGTTCCTCGAAAGTTCCGTAAAGCAGGTAGAGCTGAAATGCTATCTTGGTGTTAGCCACGTCTCACACCTGTCGCAATCAACCCGCTACGCTACAGGCGCGGGGCCTGAACCCGCCACCATCCCGGGCATAAGTATGGAGGCTTAAGGATATGCCTGAGGACGTGCTTATGTCTAACGTAGAGGCGCCCCGTTAATCGGATGGCGCCGCCCTCGATCTTCGGCCAATGGCACTTGTTATCCTCCAGCCGTTCGGCAAACAGGCACATGCCCCTCCCGACCCAGAAGACCAATTTGACCTGGTCGGCCCGTTTGGCGTTGAACACATAGACAGCGCCGGAAAGGATTGGCAGTTATCGTTCGTGCACTAACGCCGCCAAGTCCTCCACTTCCAATGAGGAAGTCGACCGGCCTCGTCCTAACCGTTAACCGAACGGCGCCCGAAGGTCTGATCACTTTGGCACTTTCAATGTACGTACGGTCACCACCACCATGCCCGCGTCCGCCTCGAGGCACACCCAGAACTCCGGCGCCATCCAGATCGAAATCGATCAGAGGGGAAGCGTCGGTTGGATGCTTGCTTGTCGCGTCTATGCGCGCCTCGATAGCCGCCGTAACAAACTCGGGACGTTCATCCGCGGAAGCCGCCGTCACCGACCTACTCTTTCGGTGTGCCGGCATCCAATTGCGACTTTGCGGGTAACGCCGGAGATAACCTGTTCACGCGTGGTATTTCCGGTTTACGCCACATGATGAGCGCACCGGATGCCGGCCAGACCTTAAGGCTGGCAGACTTTTGGCCAAAGGCATGATCCGCAAGGCAATCGGCTAGCCGAATAGGAACGGCTTCTATTACGTCCCCAACCGAGTTATTAGGGAATTCTTGGTCGGGCGCCCTCTGTTGCAAGTTGATTGGGCGAAGGTGCTTATCTCGGAAGGACGGCTGATCCTGGAGGATCGTCACATGCCTAGATGTGTTTAGTGCGGCGGAATGAATTCCTTTTTGCCTTGGACGCTGACACCGGAGTCTGGCGCGTTTCGTTCAGTGGGGCCTCCAAATCCGCCCCGATCTCAATTAGGATCGACAGACGACAGGCGATTGCCGTGGCGACTGGGCGGCCACTATTCGTTTTGGGGCTCTAGCACGATGTCCAAAATTTGGCCCAAAGTACGAGCTGGTCTTCTAGCAAGCCAGCCCATCATTTACATATGCGTTATTTTGACCGCTGCGCTCATTGGCTTCGGGCGGGAGCTCCGGACTGATACCATCTTTTCCTGCCAAGCCGACGGGTACAACACCGATCGGTATCTCGCCGATTGCAATGGAGCGCATTATGCCGACTATGAGCACGGAGCGTTCTATTTTGACTTAGAACCCTCCGTGCAAAACTTTGTCCGGAACGCGGACGTGCTGTTTCTCGGGTCTAGCCGCCTTCAGATCGCATTCTCTACGACCGCGACCGCGGATTGGTTCTCGGCGGCTTCGGCTCGGTATTACTTGATGGGATTCGGTTACTTTGAGAACGTCCTTTTCGTAGAGAAGCTTCTGCGCAGAATCCGTCCACGAGCAAGCGTCTACGTGATCAATGTCGACGATTTCTTTGATCGATCCGAAACGGAACCGGTGAAGACGATCTTGCACGATCCGGAAGCCCGACATCGCTACGAGATGAAGCGCCTTTGGCAACGTGTCCACGAGCCGATTTGCAAATTCGTTTCCGAGCTTTGCGGGCATGAGTATGTTATCTTCCGCTCCCGCCAAACCGGCGCATACACGGAGGGGGATTTCAAAGACAAAATGATACCGGTTTCCTATGACCAGGTCCTCGATCAGAACGAGGTTAACCGTAACGTGGCCTCCGCAATCGATTTCCTATCGCACTTTACCCAGGGAAAATGTGTGATCCTAACGATAGTTCCTTATGTTGGGACAAAAATCGGAAACGCAAAAGCCATTGCAAAGGGCCTTGGTGTTAAGTTGGTGACACCTGGCATTCTGGAAGGGCTCCAGACATATGATGGATTCCACCTAGATCAGGCGAGTGCACAACGTTGGTCTCGGGCCTTTTTTCAAGCAGCGGGCTCGAGGATTCGGTCATGTCTCGAGGCTCAACGTCCAGCGCTCGCCAACGCTCATCTCTCTAATCCTATCGTCCACTGAGTCACTCACTTCAATGCGAGGAACAACCCTCCCTTGTCCGATGATGAGTTGGCTGCCGATCGCGCGTGATTTCCGCGGAGAGTTACGCGCGGCGCTCGATAGCGCAAATCCCACAGATCGTCTCGAGAACTTAGCCTCCCTCGCCACTTATCAACTTGGGTTCCTAGAAACGATCCAGCTTGATCGCGCCGTCGGCCAATTGGGCTTGAAAGAGGCGCCCGGCTTTTTATCGGTTCGGCTCGCCGTCCTTGCTTCCTCGACCGTCAATCACCTTTCGCCCGCGATTTAAGTCGCCGCCCTGCGCCGAAGAATGTTGGTCGACGTAGGTAGCGGAGCATACGGGCAATACCGGCAAGACCTCCTCGATCCGACTTCCTATCTTCATGAATTTGCTCCGCACGCTATGCTATTATCGTTGACCGCTCGGGAAACGATTGCCGGCATTCCACTGACGGCGACGGCCGTGGAAGTGGACGAAACGATCGCAAGAGTTATTGGCGAGTTGCGGTGCCTTTGGGGAAGGGCGCGCGAGATCTGCAATGCGGCCATCATTCAACAAACCTTCCTCGACGTAACTGAACCGTTGTTCGGCAGCTATGATCGCTTCGTTCCCGGAGCACCGGCGCGGATCGTCGCGCGGCTCAACGATCAGCTATGCGCGGCCGCGGCGCGGGATGGCGTATTGCCTCTCGATATCGCGCGCGCCAGCGAACGTGACGGAATTGACGCCTGGTTCAATGCAGGGCGCTGGTTTCAAGGCAAGCTGGAAATCGCGCCGCAAGCGGCGCCCCTATACGGCGATATGCTCGCCCGCATTCTGGCCGCTCAACGCGGACTTTCAAAGAAATGTCTTGTCCTTGATCTCGACAACACTCTATGGGGCGGCGTGATCGGTGACGACGGGCTTGACGGCATCGTTCTCGGAGAGGGGAGTGCGGTAGGCGAAGCACACCTAGGCCTGCAGCATTACGCCAAGCAACTCAAGGAACGTGGAGTCATTCTGGCCGTCTGCTCTAAAAACGACGCGGGAATCGCCGAAGCCGTATTTCACGATCATCCGGAAATGCTCCTTCGCCGCTCGGATATCGCAGCCTTCCAGGCGAATTGGGATGATAAGATGGAAAACCTCAAGGCCATTGCCGCTCAACTGAACATCGGGATCGACAGTTTGGTTTTCGTCGATGACAATCCCGCGGAACGGGCGCGCATTCGGCAGAGCCTGCCGATGGTTGCGGTGCCAGAATTACCCGAAGATGCCGCGCAGTACGTACGTTGCCTTGCCGATGCGGGCTACTTCGAAGCGGTCGGCTTTACGTCCGAGGATCGGGACCGTGCCCGGCAATACGCTGAAAATGCCGAACGCGCGGTTCTGCTGGGATCAACGCAAACTATGGACGACTTCCTCCGCGGACTTAAAATGTCGGTTGTGTTTGGGCCGTTCACAGCTGTCGATCACACCCGCATCGTCCAGCTAATCAACAAGACAAATCAATTCAACACGACAACCCGGCGCTACACCTCTGAAGAGATAGCATCTATTACCAACCTGCCCAACGCTTTGACCCTGCAATTCCGCCTGTTGGACCGAATCGGCGACAACGGCCTCGTCAGCGCGATGATCCTCCGTCCCGTCCACGACCAAGATAACGTGCTCGAGATCGAGAATTGGGTAATGAGCTGTCGCGTGTTCAGCCGGCAACTTGAGTTTGAAGCCATGAACATCGCGGTTGAGGCGGCTCGTCAGCGAGGCGCCCGAGCGTTTATCGCCGATTACATTCCCACTTCCAAGAACAGCATAATCAGTGCGTTGTATCCGACGCTTGGCTTTGCCGCGGTTGAGCAGACTGCATCCACTAGCGGAGCAACACGATGGTTTCTCGATCTTGCAGATTACGCCATGCTAAATAGTCATATAACTCGTGCCGGAGCGGCGGAATGACCGACCAAGAAATTTTGACTGCGCTCACCCGCATTCTTCGCGATCTGCTGCTTGACGACTCGATCGTGCTGACAATGGAAACTCGACGTGAGGACGTTCCAAACTGGGATTCGTTCAATTATATCAACTTCATCGTCGCAGTCGAAGTAGAATTTGGCGTCAAGTTCAAGATCGCCACCATCGAGTCGTTCACGAACGTAGGCGCAATTGTCATGCAGCTGACGAAGATGTTGGCCTAGATTAAGGTAGCTTTTGTGTGTGCTTCCTGTCGGTTCAGCATCTGGCATTGTTGTTGCCTTCCGCCGGCCTTGCAGGCGTTATTGGCTCGTTCGCTTGCCCAATACCATGTGACGAACGAGACATGCTAGCCAGCCGAACCTTCACCGAGGCCGACCAGATCCAATTTGCCGCCGTTTCGGGCGATCGCAATCCGATGCATCTCGACGCCGTGCTGGCGCGCCGGACCCAGGTAGGCGCGCCGGTGGTACATGGTATCCACCTGCTGCTCTGGGCGCTCGATGTGCTGGCGCGGGCCGAGGCTGGGCCGCCGCCGATGCGACGTCTTAAGGCGCAATTCAAGCGGTTCGTCGCGCTTGGCGAGACGGTGGCGGTGATGCTTGCGAAGCGGGATGAGGCGAGCGTTCGTCTGGACTTTGTGACGGCTGGACTCACGGCGGCGCAGATTGTCATCGATTTCGGCGCGCCCGCCCGTACGAACGAAGTACTCTCCGGCGATGCGGTTCCCGCGCCGGCGGCGCCCCACGATCTGGCGTTCGAGAAGATGGAGGGAATGTCGGGGAGACTCGCCTTTGCGGGCGCGCCCCATGTCGTCGGTGATATGTTTCCGGCGGCGTCTGGGTGGCTGGGTCTGCGCCGTGTCGCCGCACTCGCGGCCAGCACCTTGCTGGTCGGCATGGTGTGCCCAGGGCTGCATTCCATCTATGGCGGGTTGACGGTGGACGCCTGTGACGAACCAGACCTGGAGAACCGGCTCGGCTTTCGGGTAGCCGCGACCGAACAGCGTTTTCGTTTGGTGCGCTTGTTAATCATGGGCGGCGGCCTGGTCGGCACGATCGACAGTTTCGCCCGCACGCCGCCGACGCCGCAGACCTCGTCGCATGAATTGGCCGGCGTGGTCGAACCCGACGAGTTTGCGGGCAGCACCGCTCTCGTGGTCGGTGGCTCGCGCGGGTTGGGCGAGGTGACCGCCAAGTTGCTGGCGGCAGGCGGAGCAAAGGTCGTCATCACCTACCGCGTCGGCAGCATTGAGGCCGAGGCGGTCGCGCGCGACATACGTTCCGTCGGCGGTACCTGCGACGCGCTCGAGTACGATGCGGGCCAACCGGCTGAGCCACAACTGTCTCGGCTCGACAACGCGCCGACGCATGCCTACTACTTCGCCACGCCCACCATCTACCGGGCGCAATCGGCGCTGTTTGCGCGTGCGCGACTGGCCGCTTTCTTGGAGGTCTACGTGGACGGATTTCTGCACTTGGCGCAGGCGCTGCGGGCGCGTCGCAACAACGTGTCGCTGTTCTATCCCTCATCGGTGTTTGTGACCGAGCGGCCGCGGGGCATGGTCGAATACGCCATGGCCAAGGCGGCCGGCGAGACGCTTTGCAGCGAGATGAATTTGGCATGGGCGCCGCTGCGCATCACCATCGATCGGCTGCCGCGCTTGCCCACCGATCAGACCGCGTCGGTCATCGGGACCAAACTCGCTTCTCCTGTGGGCTCACTGCTGCCGGTCGTGCGAAAAGTGCAATCCTGGCCGAGGCAGGCGAACCGCGGGATTTGATAGCAAACACTAGACCGCAGAAGAACCTCCCGGCGGCGCAATAGAAGGAAATCGGGAGCGGTCGACTCTTAACTAACAAGCCGGTTCAAACGGTGGGGCTCAGCTGGCCCACTTCAGACATTTTCGGTAGGATGGGCGTCAATGCTGTTCAATTCGTATGAATTCCTGTTTGTTTTTCTTCCCGTTACCCTTGTCGGCTTCTATTTGCTCGGCGCCTTCTCGCGCACGTCAGCAATCCTGTGGCTCATTCTTCTATCCCTCCTGTTTTACGGGTGGTGGCGGCCGGTCAACATCCTGATCATCGGGCCCTCAATCATCGTCAACTACACGCTGGCGACTCTCCTGCTGCGGCTCAATCAGAAAGAGGGCTCGTCCATCGCGTCTAGGGCAGTTCTCTCGCTGGGACTCGCGTTCAACGTGTTATTTCTCGGTTTTTTTAAGTATGCCGATTTTCTGTCCGGCACGATCAATGATGTGTTTGGCGCGCACCTTATCCTGAGACACGTCATCCTGCCGCTCGGCATATCGTTTATCACCTTCCAGAAGATCGCGTTCCTGATGGACGTTCAAGCGGGGCGGATCAAATCATTCTCGTTTCGCGACTATTGTACATTCGTCCTGTTCTTCCCACAGCTAATTGCCGGGCCGATCGTTCACTATCGCGAGATGATGCCGCAGTTCAACGCCGCCCCTTGCCGTTTTGACCAGGAGAACTTTGCCGTCGGCATTACGCTATTGTTTTTTGGTTTGTTCAAGAAGGTCGTTCTTGCTGACAAAATTGCACCCCACATTACGCCAATCTATGCCCACGCTGTTGCTGGGGGGCGAACCTCCTTCCTGCTGGCGTGGATGGCAGCAATAGGCTTCACGCTTCAGATCTATTTTGACTTTTCGGGCTATACCGATATGGCGCTGGGGTTGGCCCGATTCTTCGGCATCAAGCTGCCGCCAAACTTCAACTCGCCCCTTCGCGCTTCGAATATTGTCGATTTTTGGCTGCGTTGGCATATGACATTGACGCGTTTCTTGACCGCATACATCTATAATCCTCTGGTGCTCTCATGGACGAGACGTCGGCTTGCCAAGGGGCACCCCGGATTCGGTGGACGGAATTCGACAGCTGGGGCGTTTGTTTCTCTGCTGATGGTTCCCACCGTCATCACCATGTTCGTCTCCGGACTTTGGCACGGTGCCGGTTATGGATTTATCGTATGGGGCTTGCTGCATGGTTTCTATATCACGATCAATCAGGGATGGCGCAGACTCGCTGCGCGGCTGTGGCCGGACAGGCTGCGGTATGACCGCGTTATGAAGCCAGCCGGTCTAGTATTGACCTTTGCCACAGTCAGCGCCACGATGATCTTCTTTCGAGCGCCGACGATGAGGTCGGCCATCGACTTGGTGAAAGGCATCATTGGACTGAACGGTGTTGCGCTGCCACAAGCTCTTTATGATCGCTTAGGGCCCCTAACCAGCATGTTTCACAGCGTCGGGGTGATGGCCGAGCCCTGGAGCAGCCACGATTTTGAAATGACAGCGATTTGGATTTCCTTCCTGATGTTCGTCGCTCTCGCCTGCCCCAATACACTTCAAATCCTAGCTCGTTATGAACCAGCATTAGGCGTGAGACCGCAGTCAACAAAGCTCGCGATCGGAACAATTGGAATCGTTGAATGGCACCCCTCGCTTCCTTGGGCAATTGCGGTGTCGGTCATCGCAATGATTGCTATCAGATTCATCGCCGGCCCAAGTGAATTTTTGTACTGGAATTTTTAGTCGGCTACGAAGAATCGCGTTGGTGTTGATTTTCAGGTCGTCCTTGAGCAAGATAGCATTGCTGATCGCGGCCATCGAGATGAGCTTGTCCTGCCGCCTCGTAGCAATCGTTCCAGGTATCACCCATTATCCGGCGAAGAGCCAAACGAAGTAGTGCTTCTTCAGCCGCTGCTAGCAAACATAGCTACTACTGTGGCGTCCGTGTTGCGCTGCTTCGGCGCAGTGATCACACTTTTTAGAAGCGTCCAGCTGATCCTACCGAGGTTGCTAACGCGGGTGCAAATCCAATTCGCCAGGCGAATAGCTTGCTCCGCCAGAATATCTCCGGCTGATCGTGAACAATTTATGATTTCTTCTAGGTAAGGAACCCATACAGGTTATTGGTTTTGCGGGCATGGGTTCCACCGCAGCAGCGTCGGCCTCACATCCTGAGTTGCGCCGCAAACGAGATTCCCGCACTTCAAGACCGTTCCAGCCTGCGCCCCAAAGTCTTGATTCGCGATATCGTGTAGCTTGCTGGCCCGGGGGACCCGCGATAGCATGTGACCAGTAGGGGCAGCAGACCTTTGAATAGCTCACCTGCAATACGCGTCGCGCTCGCCGTTTTCTCGCTCGCCGTCGTGGGCCATTCCGCTTCAGCGCAGAGCGAAAGGAACAGCTTTGACAGTTTATTGCCCTCGACGACCGGTGGAACGAGCGGAATGCAGGATCCTCATATATTGCCTGGCCTGCGGGCGAGTGGAAACGATGAATTACTTCGCCACAGGGACTTTGCCGGAAAGCCGTGCCTTGCGGTCACTGGCTCCGCGCGACCCCACGCTGACGACCCCAATTTATATGATGACGTAATCACGGTCCTAAATAGCTGCCCACAGCGAATTGCGATGCAGGTATGTTACTATGAATTGGAGGAATGTATTCCCATGGATATTCCCGGGGGCGAGCGTAAGGAGGCAATTCTTGGAATTTTGCCTTCGATCGCGGACTTTCGCTTTGAATTTCATGAAAAATTCTGAGTCGGAGTAACCTTAACATGGCTGACCGTTATTAATTCAACTGGCTACTGTATTTAAGCCATTGTACACATCAAATTTGAGTGTAAGAGTTAAACTCAACATAGGTTTGGTCATGAGTGACGCTTCTGAGCTGCAGGTCCCGGCCGCAAGTTTGAGCGCGGCATGCAAACAGTCTTCGCACGAAAAGAGCGGGGGATTGCTGCCATTCCGGATGATCGAGAGCACCGCTCTTTGCTGCGACGTAGCTCTGATCCTGATCATCAGCGTGCTGACTGGGATTGGGTATCATTTCATATTTCTGGATCGCGTAGGCCCTGTGGAAACGTTTCTCAGCATCGGGGCGATCGTCTGCGTCAATTTCTCGGCCATTCTCGCAGCCCGGGGAGACTACCGGCCACAGAACTTGACTGATTTTTGGAGGCAGGTGCGAGAGACCACGAGCATCTGGGTATTTGTGTTCCTCCTCCTGTCCGCGGTCGCGTTCTCCTTCAAGATCGGCGATACCTACTCGCGCGGCGCGACTCTGACCTTTTTCGTGGCTGGCGGTATCGCAATCACCCTCGAACGTTGGATTATTGCCCGATTTATCGAGCACGCCCTGGCGGCGGGCGCTTTTGCCGAACAGAAAGTTATTCTAATCGCCGAGAAGGGGCAGCTCACCGAGAAGAGCAACGTCGAGGAACTCAAGCGTTGCGGCTACCAGCCGGTACGAACCTTCGAGTTTACGTCCAGATTGGGTTCATCTTCCAGCACCTCGTCCTGGCTTTTGAACTCGATGCAAGAAATCGTCGCTGTCAGTCGGCAGGAACAAATCGAGTGCGTGTTTTTACTGGTGCCCTGGAGCGACCGGCGCTCAATTGAGCAGTTGACAAAATTACTGCGCGTCTTGTCGATCCCTATTTATCTTCTACCGGATCGGAATGTCGCGCATTTTCTCGGCAATCGCGTTGTTAGCATCGGAACTGCTTGGACGGCTGAGCTTAAGCGCGCGCCGTTAACCCCTGCCGAGCGGGCATCTAAGCGGGCGCTTGATCTGGTGATCGCGTCGGTCATCCTCGTTACGCTTGCGCCAATAATGATTCTGGTCGCGGCTTTGATCAAGATTGAGAGCCGCGGTCCTATCTTGTTCGTGCAGACGCGCGACGGATTTAGCGGTCGTTCATTCAGAATGTGGAAATTTCGGACGATGTCCGTACTCGAAGACGGCCCAGTAATTCGCCAGGTAACAAAAAATGATCCGCGCGTTACTCGTCTCGGTCGGCTGCTGCGCCACAGCAATATCGACGAGCTTCCGCAGCTTTTGAACGTGATCGCTGGCGAAATGTCTCTCGTGGGTCCAAGGCCTCATGCCTCGGCTCACAACCTGGAATATGAGAAGATTATCTCCAACTATGCCTATCGCTACCACGTAAAGCCAGGTCTGACCGGCTGGGCTCAGGTCAACGGCCTACGAGGAGAAACGCGAATGACCGATCTTATGGCAAAGCGCATCGAGTTCGATCTTTGGTATATCAACAATTGGAGCCCGTGGCTCGATTTGAAAATTCTTCTGCGTACTTTGCTCGTTGGATTGCAGCCCACCGCTTATTGATTTCCGACTTTAGATGTCATTTCGATGAGGGCACGAGCCATTAAAACGGGCCGCGGGCCACAGTCGTGAGTTCAGTGGTGGCAGCAGATTGCGGCAGGAAGCGTCACAGGGTGCGGCATTCGGTATAGACGGGCATGTTCAACGCATCGGTCCGCTCCAAGCACTGCGTGGCATTTTTGATTGGGCCGGCGACGGTAAAATCATAGGCCGAGCCTTGCAGCACTAAAGCGTATCGGCCAGCTGGAAACGTGAAGTTAGGATTCGCCGATCGGATGATGATCATTTCGGGATTGCCGTTTACGGGTGCAACCTGCATCTCGTAGTTGTTGCTGCGCACCGCCCACGATGATTCGATGTTGACCAACTTCGCATGTCCTGCCGGATCAAAGGTGAGGGCGTGCATCACCCGCGCAACGACCCGAACCATTACCCGGTCCGGCGCATTGTTTGCCAGATCGCGCCGAAAAGCGATGAATTGCAGGCGACCGTCCGGGAGCGTGCTTTCGCTAGGGGTAGAAAATATGGCAGATATGCCAACCCTCTCATCAGGCACTCTTATCGGCAGTGTTTGCAGATCCGTCAGCTTTCCGTGGCTGACGGCGTATACACCATAAGCGTTTGGAACTGGCATATTCGCCGCTTGCAAGCCCACACTAGAATTTGATTCGAGCGCCCTGACGGCGAGCGGCGCTGGCGGCGAGCCGTTGGCCGCGTGCATTGCGGTTTGGCCTGCACGCCCGTCGACAATGGGCGGGGCGCCGGCCAGGTCACCGCGCCCTTGCCGCAAGAACGGACTGCGGAGACCGCCGCGATTTTCCATCGCGACAAACAGCGCCACTCCCAATATTACCGCCAAGACAAGTCGGGCGGTCGACCAAAAAGCGGCGTGGACCGGTTTGAACGTCGGAATCGGATCGACCCTGGTCTCCACCACAGTAGGAGCGTCGTAGACATTAGGGTCGATCTGTTCGAGGGCCCTTTCGAGCACTGCAAAATCTTCGCGGACTATGAGCGCGGTACTCTCCGATTTTGTGAGGGCGTTCTGGGTTGCAGCTCCGCCAGCAGAAGAGGCCGGGAAGAACACCGTGCGGTCGGCAACATCTGATTCGACCTGTTCAATGGCCTTTTCAAACGCAGACATCTGCTGCTTTATTTGTGGCCATTGAAGATCCTTCCTGCCATACAGCTCCTTTCGCAACTTCGTGCGCGCGTAATGATAAATGATCCTCCGCAATTGGGCGGGATCTTGCCCAACGGCAGTGATCGTACGGACAAGAAAACGATAGTACTCTTCGGACATGACCTAGGCGCTCGCGCGCATTGGAATTAGCGGTGAGATCATATGAGAAGTATTGTAACCGGGCGTACCGCAATGCGTCCGACCGCAGCCGCCCCATTATTTGGAGCGAAATACTAGCGCCTACTGGCTTGGTAGGGAAATCCAAAAGCTTCCGGGGCCCCCAGCGGCCCGACCGCCGAACAGGGCACGTAGGCACGGAATGGCAGAGCGGCCGGGGAGAAAGCCTCCACGAGTTATGATTTCTGAGCCTATAAAAGTTCGCTTTTCACCAAAGGAAGGTTGTTGGGTGGCGCACAGCGGAGCGGCCGCGGAATCTTGGAGGGAAGGGGGACGATGGCAGCCACACAGTGCCGAGACCGTGGAACTTCCCATCTCGACACTTCGTTGATAAGTTGCACACCTGAAGAGGTGCGGCTTAAGCCTAGGAGTGTACACCCAGCGGGTTTGTCGATTGTCGGCCTCATAGCCATCATCATGTCGCTCGCGAGCCCGGGACTTTCTGTTGCTGCCGTCTCCCAATGATGTCCAGCAGACGATGATTGTCATCGTCATCTCGGGCAGCGGTAGCTCTGGCACGAGCGTTCAGATGAGCAAGACGACGTTCCCGAATGAGAGTTCTTGTAAGGCCGCTCGCGACTATTGATTTTTGTGCGGGCGCTGGATGATCCCACGATCGACAAGGATGCTGCGACGGACTCTCCGCGAAATAGGTCGATCAGTGTCCCTGCATTGTCACATTTTTTGTTGAGTTGCACGCATTTGCCGGTTGACCTTCCGTCAGATCGTCTCATCGACGTTCATGTGAGATGCGATCTCCTTTGTCAGCAGATCGGTAAAGGGCGGCTCCGCCAATTTTCCTGGGGAATATGACATCGACCGCTTGTGGCCGTTCCGGTGCCGGGAGGATTGTGCTTATAGAGATTCGAGATGTGGCAGGCGCGCAATGGCTCACACAAGTAGTGGCGAGAAATTCGTCAGGGTAAGAAAATACACTCGAACTGTCGGCGGAGCGAAGATCAAGGCGGGAGCGATCAAGCGATCGTCGCCGAAGACGGCTGCTTCATCGGACTCTTCTGTAGCAGGTCTTCCTTGCGGAAACGCGTTGGCAAGAACGTCCACGCTAAGCGATGCGCTAAGAACGCCGCTTCAATCGGGCGCCGTTGCATTGGGTTGGCACATCATTCACGACGGGGATGCGTGGTGTGCGATTGGTCCCGCATTTGCGGACCTCCTTGTCAGTCCTGCGGGGTGGGGCGCAACGCCGGAGGAAGCGCGGGCCGCCTTGGCCATCCAGCATCAGCGCAACGACAGCGCAGTCGTTCCCGCGCTTCCGGAATTCCGAGTTTGGAGGTAGCTCTCGCTGATACGCCAGCTAGCAAGGATGAGATCGGTAACGCTCCCGCGCCGAATTATCCTGGCTGCGAAGTGACTTTGAAAGCCCAATCGAGCGAGGGGGATTTTTCATGGGCATCGATCGCATTGCCTCTTCAGGGACCCAAGTGTCCCGTATCCTTTTGGTCGCTGTGTTTAGTCTGAGCACCCTTGTGAGCGCTCGCGCCTTCGAGGTCATCGACCGGCAACGTGAGGCCTGCACGCCGGATGCCTTCCGCTTGTGTTCTTCGGAAATGCCCGACGCGAATCGCGTAGCGGCGCGCATCGGGCCAAAAAGGCAGGCCTGAGCGCGGCCCTCCCGCGCGGTATTTGCCACCTCCAGTTCGGATCAATCTCGCGTCTCACTACGGCGAGACCATCAAGTTCACAGGGTTTACGCGCATCACCGCAAATGGCATTCCTTGAGCCGTTATGCGCACTGTCACGGAACACACCGACTCCCTCACCACGCGTGGTTGCACTCCTAAGCGGCGGCGAGCGCGCCGCTACCGGGTGCTTCACGGCGAGGCGGCTGGCTCTGTGGCTGGGCTCAATAATAGCGTTGCCGCGTCGGAAAATGAGCAGAAACGCCCGTCCGCGGCCGATTGCAGCCTACTTGCACTAGCGATGCGCCGAGATTAGATCGTTTTGGAACTGGTCGAGAAGATAGGATCGCTCGTGAGGAGTGTGAAGCTAGTCGTAGCACTCGGCGCGGCTGCCGCAATGATGGTTTGCGTTGCGGGAAAGCCTGCCTCGGCGATTACGGTAGAACTCGCCAAGAAATGCCGCAGCCTGGCGCTCAAAGCCTATCCCTACAAATTAGTAGGCGAACGTGGCCCCGGGAATGCGCAAGCCCAGCGCAGCTATTTCAGCGAATGCGTCGCCAAACAAGGCAACTTGCCCACTGAGCCGACCGGTGCGGGCAAAGATGAAAGCGGCAAAACGCAGGGCCCCTCGGAATGATGGACGCCGCGGTCTTCACAGACAGCCAAATCGACCGAAAGAATCGATCTATGTCGGCGGCCTGTTTGCAGGCGCATTGACCCGGATACGCGTGCGGCGACTTACAAACAAGGACGCTGGCGAAACGATGTAAACGAGCGCTGGTGCTGCGGCGCGCCCGCCGCACCAGGCAGTTCCTGCGTCCCCGCATGATGGCTGTTGCAGGATATTGACCGTTTCATTTCCAATAGCGCAGATTAATCTCACCTGCACGAGCATCATCAATTTAGTTATTCGCGCGCCCCGCGCGGCGCAGCCAGGAGATTTCGCAGTGATGGATCTGCCGGAATTGGAGGCCACGCACAATTACGAAGAGAGGCTACGACGAGAAAGTTTGCGGCTGATCGCCACCGACCACGATCTGCGAAAACGATTTCGGACGATCGAAAAGTCAATGAATTTGATTTACGGATATACGATTGATTACGTTGCAAAAACAAATGATGAACGGGCGATACAGCTGCTTGGAGTTCGCCTATTCAATGCTGCGGCGTCAGGTGTGAAACTCGCGCTGTCGGGGTACTACCAAACTGCCTTTCGACAAACGCGTGACATTATGGAGATAGGTCTCTTATTGGACTATTTTCGTATATTACCAACCCAGATTCCGTTTTGGAAGGCGTCGGATACGTTCGCCCGGCGGAAGTATTTTAATTCGTCAAAAATCCGAAACGCGTTAGATGGACATGATGGAGATGGCCGCCAGCAAAGACGAGCGGAATATCACAAGCTCTCTCAGCTTGCGTCGCGGGCGACCTACCGAGGGTTTGCGCCAATGAAGCAGCAGGATGTTGCTGAATTTGGGCCTTTCATCGAGAAGGAAAATTTGAGGGTCTGGGCGCGCGAGACGGTTCTCAGACTTGGAGCCTCGGCGATAATGTACGCAAATCATCTTCCTGGTGCAGACGCGATGCTCATGCGCTGTTGCCAGGAATTCGCTAGGGAGTTTGATCGAGAATTTCAAGAAAACGCCCCAGGGAACTCGCAAGGCAACGCATGATTCCCACCCTCAACTCCTTCACCAATTAGTCTGCCGCGCCCTCGATACCCATCTCCTTTTTGGGGCCGCACTGATTCCCATAATGCCCAGCGCGACGTAAGCAGCGGGATGATTGCTCCGCACACGGAAACTTCCCGCGACCAAAGTTCGCGCTGAAAGACGGCGCGCGAGCAGCTAAACAATCGCGTTTTGATCAAAACACCACGGACTTGCTATTTCATTGATCGCCCACCCGCGAGCCAACCGCTAGACGAACGAAACTATGCTGGATCGCATAAGAATGTGGGGCCGCTACCAACAAAAATAAATTGTTCTGCGGCCCCATCCGATTTTGCGCGAACGGGTCCGTTCGGGGCCTAACTTAGAGTCTGAAAAGCCTGCACAACCTTCAACAAATATCATAGACTACGATCAAGGAGGTGCCACGACGTGCTCCTTCAACCACACTGCCGCCTCGCTAAGCAACGGTAATTGAGATGAATAAGCTCTGGGATAATCTTCCTATTGGCGATAAAATAGTTGGTATCATCGTTCTCGTCGGATTTCTCCAGTTTGTTGTATTGTACCTCACCATTCTCACCACGAAGCGATCGATTAAACAGCCCGCCATACGAGCGTACATTTCTGCGCAACCCAATTTTATAAGCAGCTTTGACCAGACGCATCAACCAAGAGCCAGCTATACGCTTCAGAATAACGGAATCACCCCGGCCTATCGCCTGATTTATAGATGCGATATCTGCGCCTTTCCGGATCCGTTGCCCAACGGATTTGCTTTACCACGTATCGAAGGTGCGTGGAGTACGCCAATAGCAGTCTTTCCCAACGTGCCCATCGTTGGGAATTGCGCTAGGAAAGATCCTTTTTCCCCTAAAGAGTTGGAAGGCATTAGAGATCGCACGCTGAGAATTTATATTTTTGGCCAAGTTCTATACAGGGATGCGTTCCATAAGAACAGAGGCGTCTGTTTCTGTTCAGCAGTGAGCATTGGCAGCAAAAGGACATTGGCTAAGCTCTCCTCTTGTAGCGTACAGCGACCCCAAGACATCAAGTATGAAGTTGCCCCAATTGGAAATGATGCGAACTAAACTGGTCGACAGAACGACGAGCAATCCGGCACCAATAAAAACTGCAATCGGTAGTTTCATTGACCATCCCTCCGCACAAAAGTCCTCTGTGGCTTTGATAGGTCCAAACATCATGAGAGCCTTTGGCTTTGGTTGTTAGAGCTTGGCAGAGGCCATCGGCGGGGCAGAAAGCGGCGCTGCGGCCATGCGCTGGCAAATCTAAGGGATCAGATTATCGCAAGCAAATACGAGAACCCTGCCACAATGGAACCGTAGAAGCGATGGTAACCGTCGCAGATACGGTAGCGGTATATCGAATGCCCAAGTTCGTGTTCAGGTAATTCGACGACGGGAACCGGATCGGTTTTATCGCTTGCGACAAACCTCCTTAAGTGACCGATCAACCGGCCGCGATTAAAGCCGCACCAATCGTTGGGAGATGACATTAGACGCGGGGGAGGTTCAATCTCCGCAAGAGGGATCAACTTCGCTGGCGATTTGTAGTTATAGGCTGAGGCCGTTGGGGCGAAGCCAATTACGCCCGCTTCTGAAAGCCAATCGTCAGGAATTTCAAATTCGCACGGATAATGGGGCATTGGAAAACGCATCAGCGCGCTCGAGTTTATGGCCGCTTCTGCCGCATCGATACGGCAATCCCTGATACTGGTGCGCTCTATCGATGCTCCGGCATTGTCAGTTCCACTGAAGAGAGGTCGGAAGATCGAATGACAATCTGAATGAATTTTGGTCCCGCGCTTTGGCCCATCGTATAAGTCCTTTGCCGATAGCGTTCGTTGGCTATCTGGGAGGTGGCAGCGAGGTTCGCTTGGATGATGTCCCAGCGCTGTTGATCGGTCGAAGTGCTAAGCGGAAAGTAGTCGTCGATCGCGCCGCGCTCCACCACAACAATTATCGGCTGTCGCCGATCTGACGTTCTGAGCCGAACCGAATGCTGAGACGAGTTGGTTATGGTGAGAGGGTCTAGTTCGGTTTCCATGGAGGGCTTGGCTTCTTGGCGTGGCGCACATTCCCTAGAACATTGCCTAATCGGTCGGCTCATGGACGAAATAGCAGCTAACCAGTTGATTGCGATGGTGGGCGCACACGGGCTCGAACGGTGGACCCGCTGATTAAGAGACTGATATTGTACTTGTGTGATGTTCGGCGCGTTGCGACTGCAAGTCATGTATATCGCGAAATGACGAAATTGGTAGTGGGAGCAGCGGGGCAGGGGAGTTGTTTGGCGAGTTCGAAGCCATCGGTCTGCAGAGCAGTGATACACCATCGCTGTCTCGGCTTTTCGTGGCCGTTGTCGAACGACACTCAGATGTCCGCTTCCGACCCAAAGCGGACCCGCAGCCGTTTGGGGCGTCAACCCGGGCAAACGCGGCGGCAATTCAAAGCTTCGGCGCCGGCCCGATTACTGAAATAATATGAGATTGGCTTCGAGGTGCTACATTTCTCCGTGGCCGCCAATCGGCACGTTTTCCACCGATAACTTCTCCATCGGACCTTTACACATCATTCATCCCAAGATGTCTTTTGGGCGGCGCGGCCGGTGCGTGTCTGCGGCGAAACACCATTGTATGAAGCTGCGAGAGGATGCCGATGATGGACGATTTTGTTTTCTTTCTTGCAGTTGTCTCCGCGCTCATTTTCGTACCTGCGGTCCTCGTCACCATTGATCGGCGCGCCAATGGCCGCGAGCTGAAGCGGTCTCTATTGTCGATGCTCTTACAAGCCCGGGCCCCGCCGCTGGGCGATGTTGCGCTCACTGGTGAAGAATTCGCGGAAGTCGCGACCCCCGAGGAACTGACCGCCTGGCGCAGCTATATCGCTGCGGTTAAGGATCCGACTATTACTCAGTCGGTACGCGAGGAGCTGCGCTGTCGTTTAACTTCAGCGATCATTGACGATCTACGCCCGCGCAAAAAACTCCCTGTGGGTCGATTAGAGCAGTCGACAATAGCGCTAAATCGACCGCTGCCTGCGGATGATCTTCGATCACACTGACGGCTCAAGCCCAACGAGGCAGCGTTCTTCCCGGCATATGTCTTTGGGTCGCCGATCAATTTTCTAGCGGCCTCACGGACAAATTACGCGCATGAACACTGCTTTTGCCGTCATGTAGTCCCTGAAAGATTTTCAGCGAAAGCGCTTCGCCTGCACGCGATCGCGCGGCCAGCGCGTGAATATCATGCCGGACTGACGGCCGCGCGAGCGGGAGGGGAAGACGAGACGATGCCTATTAGCACTGTTACAGGTTTGCCGCCGCGCGGTCCCCTAGGGCGTGTACTCATAAACGGGGTAATGTCCGCTCTCAGGGGGTAAAGCGGACATCGCAATTATAAGAGCGGCACTTCCGTTTGTGACCCCAAGCGGACGTTCCATTGTCGAGAATAGAGCCTCTGATCAGGGTCATACCTAGTATGACAATGCCAGCGAGCGAACTGGGGTTCTTCAGTAATCCATGCCGCCCATTCCGCCTCCGGGCAAAGCCGGAGCTTCCTTCTTCGGATGTTCGGTGATTGCCGCCTCGGTGGTGACGATCATGCCCGCGATCGACGCGGCATCCTGCAAGGCCGTGCGGACGACCTTGGTCGGATCGATAATGCCGAGCGCGACGAGATCACCATATTCGCCACTCTGCGCATCATAGCCGTAGCTGTATTCCTTGGCTTCGAGCAGCTTGCCGACCACTACGGCACCGTCCGCGCCGGCGTTGTCGACGATCTGGCGCGCTGGAGCCTGGATCGCCTTACGGACGATGTCGACGCCGGTCTTCTGATCGGGGTTTTCGACCTTGATCGCGTCGAGCGCCGGAATGGCGCGCAGCAACGCAACGCCGCCGCCGGGAGAAATGCCTTCCTCAACGGCCGCCCGGGTAGAGTTCAGCGCGTCGTCCACCCGATCTTTCTTTTCCTTGACCTCAACCTCACTCGCGCCACCTACGCGAATCACTGCGACGCCGCCGGCGAGCTTGGCCAAACGCTCCTGGAGCTTTTCGCGATCATAGTCTGAAGTGGTCTCCCCGATCTGCGCCTTGATCTGGGCAATGCGTGCTGAGATGTCCTTCTTTTTGCCGGCGCCGTCGATGATCGTGGTGGTTTCCTTGTCGATGTGCACCCTCTTAGCGCGGCCGAGCATCTCGAGCGTTACGTTTTCCAGCTTGATGCCGAGTTCTTCGGAAATCAGCTGACCCGCGGTCAGGATAGCAATGTCTTCGAGCATGGCTTTGCGGCGATCGCCGAAGCCCGGCGCCTTGACGGCGGCGACCTTCAGACCGCCGCGCAGCTTGTTGACTACAAGCGTAGCGAGCGCGTCGCCCTCCACATCTTCGGCGATGATCAGCAAGGGCTTGCCAGTCTGCACCACCGCCTCGACAATCGGCAGCAGGGCCTGCAGCGAAGACACCTTCTTCTCATACACGAGAATGTAAGGGTCTTCGAGTTCGGCGACCATCTTCTCCGCATTGGTGATGAAATAGGGGGAGAGATAGCCACGATCGAACTGCATGCCTTCGACAATCTCGGTCTCGGTCTCGAGGCCTTTGGCCTCCTCGACCGTAATCACGCCCTCGTTGCCAACCTTCTGCATCGCCTTGGCAATTTCTTCGCCGATAAACCGATCGCCGTTGGCGGAAATTCTGCCGATCTGAGCGATCTCCTCGTTTGAAGAAACTTTCTTCGAGTTCTTCTTAAGATGGGCGACGATCGCATTGACCGCGAGATCGATGCCGCGCTTCAAGTCCATTGGGTTGAGCCCGGCCGCCACCGCCTTTGCGCCTTCGTGGGCGATTGAGGCCGCGAGTACGGTCGCTGTGGTCGTGCCGTCGCCGGCATTATCGTGCTGCTTCGAGGCGACTTCACGCACAAGCTGAGCGCCGAGATTTTCGAACTTGTCGGCGAGTTCGATTTCTTTGGCGACAGTCACGCCATCCTTAGTGATGCGCGGCGCTCCATAGGATTTTTCGATGACGACGTTGCGACCTTTCGGGCCAAGCGTGATTTTCACCGCATTATTGAGAATTTCGACGCCTCGCAGAATGCGATCACGCGCGTCGGTGGAGAAACGGACGTCTTTGGCAGCCATTGTCATTCAACTCCAGGAGAAAGAAACCGGGCGCGAAGGGCCATCGGATCAGCCGACGACGCCCAGGATGTCACTTTCCTTCATGATAAGCAGGTCATTCCCGTCGATCTTGACCTCGGCGCCGGACCACTTCCCGAAGAGGATGCGGTCGCCGGCTTTGACGCCGAGGGGGGTGCGCTTGCCGTTCTCGTCACGCCCGCCGGGGCCGACGGCAATCACTTTGCCTTCCTGAGGCTTCCCCTTGACGGTATCGGGAATGATAATTCCGCCTGTGGTCTTTTCTTCGCCCTCGAGGCGCTCAACTACGACCCGATCGTGCAAAGGACGAAATGCCATGACGTTCCCTTTTTTGTTCAACACTTGCTAGGCCTCCGAATAAGGACGGTTCAGGCAGCAACGAATAGCCAGAAATGCTTTTTGGCACTCGTCTATATCGAGTGCCAATCTGATTGGGAGCTAAGAGTGCGCTTGGGGCTTGTCAAGGCGTTGACAGGGAGACGCAGACCGCCAGGGACTTGCATGGGGTCATTACGCTCATTGGATTAGGTAGGGCTTATCCAAATCGGGTAGATTCGTGAGGGATGACTGCTTGTGGCGCATTGCGGACCGTTACTGACGGCCACTTATGACCCAAAGCTGACTCCCCCGCCGTCAATTGACGCATTGCGAAAAGCTCGTCCGCCGTTGCTGTTGGCTGCCTTACCCAAGCGGCATTAGCCTAACGGACGATATGGAATATTGGTTCGCAGGTCACCTAGGTCACATCCAGTTGAGCGTCTAGACGCTCTCCATCCCAGCGAACCGCGATTTTCTCCCGGTTGTGGCCGAGCACGGCCGCGAGCATGGCATAATTAGCGCGAACCCGATTAAGGGCATCAAGCGGGTCAAGCGGCCGCGTGGCGCCGAACAGGCGAACAGGCCGTGAAGCCGAGAGGAATGTCGCCTCGTAATGCAGCGGCTGCCGCCGCATCTAGCTCTTCCGGTGGCGCTAGCGATGTTTACGGGACTGCGCCAGGGCGATGTTCTTTCGCTCACGAAAGCGGCAATCAAAAATGGATCTATTTGGCGCAAGACCGGCAAAACCGGCCAGAAAGTGTTCTTGCCAATCCATCCCGATCTGGCCGAAGTTCTCGCTTCAGCGCCGACGCATGATGCGATCACGATCGCGGCCAACGTCCACGGCAAGCCTTGGACGCCCGATGGTTTTCGCGCTTCGTTCGGTAGCGCGATGGTCAAACTCAGGGAAAGTGGCGATGTCGAGCCAGGCCTGACCTTTCATGGATTGCGGCACACGGTCGGCACGCTGCTGCGCGAAGAAACGGATGATCTCGATTTGATCCGGCGTTGGTTAGGGCAAAAAACGCTGGCTATGGCGATTTATTATTCGGACACGGCCGACACTTCGAAGCAGATGCTTGATGTCGTCGAGCGGCTCGACCCACTCGGGAGCAAACCCGGAACAAAAGTGTCTAACACGCCGAAAAAAGTGTCTAACAAGAAGCCGCCGATGTGAGTTAAGTCGTTGATTGCGATGGTGGGCGCACACGGGCTCGAACCGTAGACCCGCTGATTAAGAGGCTACCACTTAGCGCGCTTCATCAGTGAGTTGGCCTGCTAGAAATGTCTAACATCCTAACTGAATTCATATGGATAGCACAAAATTGTCTAATGCGCCGCGTGCGTGCCGAAGCACCAAATCGTGCAACGGATACGGAGAGCCGCCCATCCCGCTCGCGTTGCGCTTCCGCCATCCGGCGAAAGTTTATCAGCCATTCTTTGGAACCCATCGCCGGCACATTGCTTTCGCGTGGCAGGAAAACTCGGGTTCGCGAAAGAGGATGAGAGGCTGGGCCCAGATGCGGCGTGCCCTCAGCCGCGAGGGAGTAGAGCGATGGCAATTACGCGCGATGTAAATGACAGCAAACCCTGGTCCAATTAAGATATCAGAGACTTGCGTCATTCCGTTGCCTGGGGCGAGAGCATCGAGGAGGCGGCACGGGTTCTCTGCCGCTCTGGCCGGTCGATGAAGTAGAACAGAAGGCAACGGAACTCGGCCTTCGCGCCAAACAGCGCTCCGACGAAGACGGGCGTGCCTTCAGCCGAGAGATGTCACAATTTCCCGGTAGGCGGCTTCGGGGAAAGCCTTGAGCGTTTTAGTGCGAACGTTGCCGAGGCTCCCGAGTTGCAGTGTGAACCGCGCTGCGATTGCATCGTCTGGCGCCTCGTAGACCGCGACGAAGTCATATTCGCCCATCGTTAGGAAAAATGATTTGAAATCGCCGCCCATGTCTTTCAGGAGCCGCTTCGCCGTGTCGAGACGACTAGGTGATGCCTTAACACTTTTGGCTCCAGCATCGGTGAGATTTGCGAGCACGATGTAAGTTGTCATGGCGCATTTCCTTCCTGAAGATTACCTCTCAGAGCGGTCGGCCTGAAGCCAACTCGGTTCAGAAAATGGCGCTTGCGCGCAAGCTTCATGAATTGTTTCGCGGCGGCGCGGTCCGGGTTCGGCGTTGCCAGCGCGTCTCGAGCTAGCTCATGCTGCAGCCGCACAATGCGAAGCATTACCTCGACCGCTGACTCTTGATCCTTCTGTCCATCAGTCATTGTGGGCTCTAGGGTCACGCTCGTGCTCTCGCTGCTATCGCTGAACGCCGCACTGCTGCAGTACGACAAGACGCATGCCGCGACCATCGCTCGCGGCCGCGTGGTGAGCACCGTTATGGCGACTGCGGCTAAAACGGTGAGCAATGTGGCAACGAATAAAGCTCTTATGGCATTGGCCCGCGGGACCGATGATTGCCGCGTTTCCCATCAGCCAACCGAGCGGTCTTGCTAGCCGAACGGATTAAGTCCGACTGACTGAAGATGCTCCGTATAAACGGCGAGGGCCACATAGATACCCAAGCAGACTGATACAGTCGCTATGGAGGCGGCGATGAACGGATGATTGCGCATCGGCTTGCTCCTTTCAGCTAGCTTGACCGCGTGAGAGCGTCCTCCAAATAAGCCGCGTCGTGAGAACGGCGTTGCTGGGCACGAGTTCCGCTTCACAAACGCGGAGCTTGCAAGTCGGGGCTGGCTGCTTAATACGGCGTCACTGCGGAACCTTCGCCATCGAAGCTCGCTTTCACAGGTAATCTTCGGGCCGCCCGCCCGTGGCTCGATTTGCGTGGCTCGAGGGGAAGGCCCCGCTCTGGCAGGTTCCCGCCGCGCGGGGCCAACTTCCTGATTTTAAAATTTGCTTGCTCGCAACGTGTGAGCGGAACAGTGCACCTGCTCGCCAGTTTCTCAGTGCGGTAAGTAGCGTGATTTGCGTTTCGGGCGCATCCCCGCCCGAAGGTAGGCGACTTCTCGCCGCCTAGGCCCTGCTCGGTGTGCCACCGGGCAGGGCGCTCAATCTTCGCGCGGCGGCACGCCGTTGCCAGGCGCCGAAAAATCCCGCCAGCACGCATGAACCGTCACCTTTCGCGCGCCGCACTTCGTGCAAACGAAGCGGCGATGTTTGGTGATGTCCAGGGATGATAGCTCGTCTGGCAGGCCAAGAGCGTCAAATTCCATCCTCGCCTGATGATAGCAATAGAGCGCCGCGCATTCGATGATGAATGCGCTAACGCCAATCCGGCGCATGTCGGCGATTGTCGCGGGTGGTCCGGTGTAGGCCGAGCGCGGGCGCAGAGCGTCCATTAAGCGACGACGTTGGGCGCCCCTTCAATGAAGGCATAACGCAGAGGTTCGCTACTCTAAATGATCCTGCCGCACATTTTTAGTCAGCCGCGTCACGAGCCGCATAATAACGTAAGCGCCCAAAGCTGCGATCATTGCAATCGCGGCACCTGCGACAGCTTGTTCGACTAAATTGGAATGCATCTACGCTGACCTCCTCCTTGTACTCAGCGACCAACCACCCTCAACTTCGGCCTCGGCAAGTCCGGCGGCTTTCCACTTTCCAAATCACAGGAATACGCGCCGCAGCCGGGACGGTAAGGATGGCGCGGCCTCCAATGAGCACAATCGCCGGCCAGGTGTTCAAGCAACTGGCGCAGATCGATCTACGCGCCCTAGTTCTCAGCCAAGCGAGCTAGGCGCTAGCTCACCTTGCGGCTGCACAGCGTCGAGGCGCACAACGATATAAGGATAGCTTGCCAAGCTGTCTGGCATTCATGCTATTGGACAAGCGGAGCGGGATGGCTGTGGCGATTAAGGACCTGATTGAAGATTGGATTGGGATACGGGCGATGCTCCTGCGCCAATTAGAGATGTTGAACTCCGGCAAAATGAGTTCGAGCACTCTTCAAGATGAGATGAGGGAAGATACGATTTCCCGCATCGAACGATGGATTGCCGAATTAAATGCACTCTTGAAGCAATACAGCCGTCTTTCAGGCGACTAACCAGGAACAAAAATAGTTTTGGGAGACACGAGGTCATGCAACGTTTTCTCTGCGCCCTTGCATTGGCGACTTCAGTGGCGCTGCCTGCATGGGCGCGCGATCCGACAGGGCAATGGAGCAACAGCCCCTACCACAACTGGTTCGCCAATGCCGAGAACAAATTGGGCGAGCCGTGCTGCGCCAAGAGCGATGCGCATGTGTTGGAAAATGGTGATTGGCGCATGACTAGGAACGAGTATGAGGCGCGCATTGATGCGCGCTGGTATTCGATAGATCAGACTCAACTCGTCTTCGGCAATCCGACCGGCCATGCTGTCGTCTGGTACACGCCAACGAACAGAGGTCCGGTCATTTCCTGCTTCAGCCCCGGCTCGGAATATTGATAAAGGCTGAATCGCAAAATTGACTTGTGGCCTCTGCCTCCTGCCGCTGCGGAACCTGCCGCCGCTATGCGGGATTCAGCGAACGCAACGCACCCTATAGCCTCGGAGCGACGACTACTCGCACGAGGTCGTCCGGCATGCTCTCATCTTTTGCTCCGATTACTCCCCTCCTCATCGCGTGGGATAGCCCGAAATGCACATCGCCGACCGGCGAGTTCTCGAATGGTAGAAACGCGAGGGCCTTACCGACCACTGTGACCCCATGCGCGTACGCCTTCACCGCCATCGCCGATGGGAGATGCGCTTGTTCACCGGCTGGCTCTTCAAGTGGACCGAATTTGAGTATCTCCCACTTCACTGCCAAAAGAGCGAGCCGAATTGTTCCAGCCAGAATCATACAATCTGGGCAGTCTCTAACGTACAAAATCTCAGCCCTAGCGCGTACTGCACGCGGGTCACCCATAATTTTCCAGAAGTTATCAAAGTTGAATTCTCGCGGTGAAGAAAGCTTCTTCAATTCCAATCTCGCCGTCGCGGCTCCCTTTAGAGATACAGCGGCACGTTCATTCGCCTTGGCAACCTTTTCGTCCGAAATGCGCTGCAATGTGGCAGAAGCCTTCAATGCTCTTCTATCGAAGAGGATTTCACCAAAGACACCGAGCGCGATTAGCGCGTTCGCTCCGACTGGTGCCCAGTTTTCTATGAATGACCGTTGGGCACGGAACGCGATTGCGACTCCAACCTCGATTAATAGGCCGACGATAACTGCAGCGCCGCACAACTGGCCTAGCGATTCGTTGCGAGATTGCTCGACTCTTAATCGCTCATCGGACTCAGGCAAAGACATGACTGCCCCTAAATCGTGCACGGCCGAGCCAGGCCGCGTTTCGCGCCGATACTAATTAGCGAGGCTAAGAGACTCCTGGACGAATTGGATGGCGCATCTTTCCCTAAGAACTCAAGCAACTGGCGCATGTCGATTTGCGCGCCGTACTTCTCGGCCAATCGAGCTAAGCGGTAGCTGCCCTTGCGGCTGCACATGGTGCAGGCGAGGCGCACAATGACGTAAGGGTAGCTGGCCAACGTGTCTGTCATGTCGGCCAGCTACGTCCGAGTATTTAAAAGACTTGGGTTTGATGCCTAACGGTCAGACGCGGGTTGAAATCGCGCGGAGTCCATTCCCTACCAGGGTCCAATCGCGACGCATCGATATCAATGCCGGTGTTCTCCAGAATCCATCCGCGCATAAGTTCGGCCCCTCTGGGAGTGGCCATCCTGCGAGACCTAACAACGGCATCGTTGGCAATGTCGTAAATTTCGACCTTATAGACGGTGACTGATTCTGACATGGCAGCCCCCCTTTCAAATCTCTAATGAAACGGTGGAACAATACCAGAACATACGGGAATGGGCAAGGCGCGGTTGAATGCAGTGGGGCGATTGTCCGGGAAGAAAAAATCCGCTTGCTGCCGCGCTCGGGCGGGTGTTCGATGCAGCGGTTTGGATGACGTAACGGTTTAATTGCGCGAGACGAGCATCGGCGGGGCTGGGCTGAGCAAACGTGATGCTCGTCTATTTGCAAGCTAAGGCGCTGCCCCGGTCGGGCCTACCCGAATAACCCACGATTTCATCAAAGCAGCCCCGACTCAATCGGCTCCAGCAGGTTCGGATCATCATCGCCAACGTTGGCCTTGTTCATGCGCCGGTCGATAGGCCATTCGCGCAGAGCCGACTCTGAAGCTGGATGCAGTTCGCTGGCTCGCATTTTGCCCGACAGCCAACGGTCAATCTCGGCTTGCTGCAAGAGGACTGGCATGCGGTCATGGTAGGGCAGCATCCATTTGGTCGGCTCAGTGACGATTAGCGAGCACGACAGAACGTCTTCGCCCGTCTGCGGATTGCGCCAGCGTTCCCACAGGCCAGCGAGGGCAAGGATAGGCTGGCCTTGCGCGTCTACGAAGATATGGGGCTGCTTCTCTCCCTTCGGTCCCGTCCATTCGTAGAAGCCTGACGCGGGTACCACGCAACGGCGACTCATATAAGCACCGCGAAACATCGGCTTGTCGGCGACTGTCTCGACGCGCGCATTGAACGTCGCCGGCAACTCCTTGAGCGGCTTCTTCCACCAGTTGGGTATCAACCCCCAGCGAACGCCGCGCACAAGTTCGCGCCGCCCCCCTGCGTCGTGCCGCACCATGTCAACGAGAGTTGTCGGGGCGATGTTATAGCGAGCCTGAAGGTTCTGCGGCGCGCCGAATACGCTCAAGAATTCGTAGATCTGCTGCCACGTGTAGTTTTGGGTGAAGCGTCCGCACATAAGTCCTTATTTAGCGCCTCTTGGCGCGTCGCGCACCTTGAGCGATGCGCGCGAGCGATTCAGCAATACCCATGGAACCTGATGCCGCCCAGCTAATTTTGCCGCGATAGGCTTCGGCGCAAAAGGACATTGCGGAAGCTACGGTTCAGATGCGGCGTGCCCTTGGCAGCGAGGGAGTAGTTTGATGATTCGAGATATGAATGGTGACAAGCCGTGGTCCCAGACGGATTTATGGGAACTGCGCCATGCGCTCGCCTGGGGCGAGAGCATTGAAGAGGCCGCACGCTTGCTTGGTCGGGCCCGCACGCCCAGCGAAGTTAAGCTGAAGGCGGAGGAGTTGGGTTTGCTGTCTATAACCGACAACGACAGCCGAGTTGAGCTGGCCAGGCGACACCTAGAGCCCTGAGCGTGGCACGTGATTGGCCCCGTGGAAACCTCGGGCGGGGCTGTCCCTTTCCGCGTCACGGAACTTTCGCCAGCGAGTTCGATTTTAGCGTTGTTGATGTGGTCTTCGGGCCGTGTGTCGAGGCTCGAAGGGGAGGCTCCGCCCAGCAACGCCCCCGCCGGGCGGGGCTTTACATGGCAGTTGAGTTGGTGTTTCGGGCGAACCCCGCCGCCCGGAAAGTAAATGCCCTGCTCGGCGTGCCGCCGGGCGGGGCGCTCAATCTTCGCGCGGTGGCACGCCGTTGCCGGGCGCAGAAAAATCCCGCCAACACGCATGCACCGTCACCTTTCGCGCACCGCACTTTGTGCAGACGAATCGTCGGTGCTTGGTGAGCGCGCCTCTTCGGCTACTCGCTTAGACGCCGCCTTGGCCTCCGTCGCGAGCAATCGGATGGCGACCGTTGTCATCGCGATGCGGTCGAGCGCCGCTGCGACCTCGTCTACCCTGTCCTGATTCCTGTTGGTGTTGGCCACCTTCGGTCCTTCTGGGTTGTTGAGACCAGGTGCAGGATGGACAGGTTCGGTCTCGCCACAAGAGCCCATTTGCGGGCATCCACATGTACTCGCTGCCTGTCGGCGATGGTCGTGAGAGGGCCGGTGGGTCGAGTGGGGCATCGGCTAATCCGACCAAATCCTGCGGGCCGTCAGTCGGATGAGCGCCGTCCGCTTCTTATATGTTCAATGGTGAGTGGCCGTCATTAACGTTTGTTTCGATCAAATTTTAATGAGGCAGGGTGAATCTCATGAAGTTGCAAAGAACCACATCGGCCAGTGCCTGTATAGAGTCCGTGGCGGCACCGCAACGTCGGTCTCGGCGCGGGGCGCTGCGCGTGCGCTTGGTGGGCGCCATTTCCGTCGGTCTCTTGTTGTCCCTCACGGGCGCCGCCCGGACCGCACAGGCGCTATACGTGATCACTCAGAAGGGGCGCGCTTTCCACCCGCTCACCATCACTATCAACCGCGGTGATACGCTGCAATTCTTCGACGACGACGGGGACCTTCTGCACCACGCCTATGTCAATTCCGATACGTTCAACTTCGATTCCGGGGATCAACTGCCAGGCAGTAGGACGAACATCATCTTTTCGGTGCCTGGAACTTTCAACGTTCTGTGCGGAATCCACCCGAAGATGAAGCTCGTCGTCACGGTGAAATGAAGACTCAAACAAGTCGCGTTCGCGCAGGTGACGAACAGGCCTTCGATACCGCGGCCCTTCAGGTGCGCGATGGTCGGCGGCGATGGCGTCATTCATAACTCCGAACGCTTGGCATGCGATTGGCACGGAACGGCGCGTTGCAACTGACCTATCAATTTATGCCCGCCCGTTAGCGACTGAACAGCGGACATTCAAAAACCGACGCTAAGGGCCAAAAGCGGACGCTTCGAGTAGTATCAGTGGGCCTTTCTGTTCCGATGCCATTCAAGAAAAACATCGGCGGGCATCGGACGGCCTACTAAGTATCCTTGGATAACGTCGCACCCAAGGTTGGCACAGGTGTCCCAATCTTCCTGAGTTTCCACGCCTTCAGCAACCACACTGAGATCCAATTTCTTGCCAAGACTCACAGCCGATTGCAAAAACACACGCGATTCCTCGTCCTGGTAAGCTCCATCGACAAAAACACGATCTATTTTCAGCTCTGAGAAAGGCACCATATGCAACTCTTCGAGCGAAGAGTGTCCAGTGCCGAAATCGTCAACCGATAAGTTGATGCCTTTTAGACGAAGACGCAGCAACGTCTCCAGGCTCGCTGTAAACCTTTCCAGCAGGCAGCTCTCGGTGAGCTCCAGCGTAAGATAGCGAGGGTCAAGCCTTGCCTCGCGTAACTCAGCCTCAAGGAGATCAGGCAAATCGATGTCTGAAAGCGACAACACCGAGAAATTAACTGCGAAAGAAAGGGCAACGCCATTCTTGTGCCAGACGGCGACCTGTTGCAACGTTTTACGAAAGATGTCTTTGGACAGTAGATCTACGAGCCCATTTTTCTCCGCCACCGGAATAAACATGTTAGGCGGTATAAGTCCGCGCTCAGGATGCTTCCAGCGCGCCAAGGCTTCAACTCCTATAATGGAACCAGTCTTCACCGCTACCTTTGGCTGAAAGAACGGTACCAATTCATTTTGCTCAATGGCCATACGCAACGCTTCCGGCGATACTAGCGATGGAGAAAGCGGCAAGCGCGCGCTCTTTTCCTCGCCTCCGTTGAAACGCGCCAAAGCATTCTCCAGCATCGGAGGCGTAAAGGGCTTGGCGAGCGCCCCAAGTACATTCAGGCGGTGCTCCTCCGCCAGGGTAACCACTGCTTTGAGAATGCGTTTATCGGTGCCGCTGATCAGCACAATTCCGCCGGCAAACTGCTTTTCCGCGAGATGACGCAGAAAAGCCACTCCGTCGAGTTGCGGCATATTGAGGTCGGAAATAATGATATCCGGCATCTTTCCGCCGGCCTCGATATGCCCGAGAGCGACGGATCCATTTTCGGCGACAGCAACATTGGTAGCACCCATTTTGCGCAACATACCGGCGACAAGGGCGCTTGTGAACGTATCGTCATCCATTACGAGGTAATCGTAATGGGCACTGTCTGCTTTCAGGTCCATGACAAAACCGTGGAATTGCAAAGTTGAGACTGTAGCCTCTGAATATTAACCTGATCTAAAAAGCTATTACTGAAAATGAGAGGGGTCCCAGCCCGTGTCCCAATTTCATTAAAACCACTATTCATCCCAGGTCAGGCGATGACCGCACTCTACGATCAGCGCATACTCGCCATCCTAAAACGCGTTGCCCTATTTGCGAGTGCCGCAACTACTCTTATCGGCTGTGCGGTCATCGTCGGCTGGCAATTTGACATTGAGCCGCTGAAAAGAATTGCCCCCGGGATGACCGCCATGAATCCCGGGGGCACGGCGCTACTTTTCGTGGTGACTGGAGTATCGCTCTGGGGCTACATCGCGCACCCAGGCGAGCGCCTTGCTCTTCTCACCCAAATTTGCGCTTGGTTTATTTTGTTCTGTGCCCTTCTCCTCTTCGGCGGCATTCTGTTTGGTTGGCATAGCGGTCTCGACCAAATTCTTTTCAAAGAGAAACTAGCGCAAGAAGCGTCGCTTGCCGGTCATCCCAATACGATGGCGCCAAACACCGCAGCATCCTTTTTATTGGTAGGTCTGGCTCTGGTGCTTTTCGATGTCAAAATATGGCGTCTCTGGTTAGGACAATTGATAGGCGTAGCTATCGCTCTCAGCGCGCTCCTTACCATAATCGGCTATGCCTATAATTCTCTGCCGCTGGTCGGAGTACAGCATTTCATC
Source organism: uncultured Alphaproteobacteria bacterium (assembly GCA_963697785.1). Taxonomy (GTDB): domain Bacteria; phylum Pseudomonadota; class Alphaproteobacteria; order Rhizobiales; family Beijerinckiaceae; genus Methylovirgula. The sequence goes on from OY969098.1 coordinate 1,264,312, forward strand.
CCGATGGCACTGAGTACGGCCGTCACCTTTGCGTTGGTCAGCACATCGATTTTTTGCGCGCGCCCGGAACGCGGAATGATGGCCGTAGTCAGCAGTGCCGGGGCGGGCGGCGCTTTGGCGCGACGTTTGTTGCCTATGGCAATAATCATTCCAGCGGCCTTGGGATGGCTCGCTTGGCTGGGTCAGGATAAGGGCCTTTTTGATCAGGTGGTGGCATTGTCGATCTTTGCGCTTACCAACATAGTTGTTTTTACAACGCTGATCTGGTGGCACGCTGGATCGTTGGAAAAGGCCGACCAGCATCGGCGGCTTATGGAACAAGATTTACAGAATGCGAAGGAGACTGCCGAAAGCGCAACCCGCGCGAAAAGCGACTTTCTCGCGGCGATGAGCCACGAGATACGCACCCCGATGAATGGTATTATTGGTCTTTCCGGTCTCCTGCTCGATACGCCGCTTGATAAGGACCAACAGGACTGCATGCGAGCTGTTTTCAATTCCGCCAAGGGACTTCTCGCCTTATTGAATGACATTCTGGATTTCTCCAAAATCGAGGCGGGCGAATTGGTGCTTGATGAGGCGGCGTTCGATCTCGAGCAACTGATCAGCACCGAAGAAAAAATTCTGGCCACGCTGGCCTCCGAGAAAGGCATTCAATTTATTGTCGATGCCCGCATTGAAACAACCCCCGAACTCATTGGTGATAAATCGCGTGTACGACAAATTCTGACTAATCTTGTCGGCAACGCAATCAAATTCACGCCTCGCGGCTCAGTCACGCTGCGCGCTCGAACAACGCCACTGAATGGCTCGAATCTCCACGTGCGCTTCGAGGTGGAGGACACGGGCATCGGCATCATGGACGAGTATCTGCCGAGGATATTCGACAAATTTATCCAGGGCGGCAGCTCTATCGGCAGCAATTTCGGCGGCACCGGACTCGGCCTAACTATCAGCAGACAGTTGGCGGAAGCGATGCATGGCACGATCGGCGTCCGCAGCACCTATGGCAAAGGATCGCTTTTTTGGTTCGAAGCGCCTTTTCGGGTGGCGACTCTCAGCAACGCGGTCGAGCATCAGGAAACAAAAAGAGAAGTCGATAACAAGATAAAAAACGCTCGCGTGCTCGTGGCTGATGATCACCCTACCAACCTGCTGTTCGTCACCAAGCTTCTGCAAAGACAGCTGGGCATCGCCGCGGAAACCGCGATCAACGGCAAGGAAGTTCTCGGCAACCTAAGTCGGAAAACCTACGATCTAATAGTGCTGGATTGTCATATGCCGGAAGTAAATGGATTCGAAGCTGCCGCCGCTATCCGCGAAAAAGAAAAAGGTACCGGTAAACACGTTCCGATCATCGCACTTACCGCCGATGCCATGAAGGCTGTCAAGGAGCAATGTTTACAGGCTGGCATGGACGACTATCTCAGCAAACCTATCGATCCCGATCGGTTCGTGCATGTAGTGACCCAGTACCTGAAGGAGGGGGTCACCAAAGAACAGACATCTTTCGTGGAGGATAAAAAGATCGCGCGCGATGACCCTTCGCCGCTCAATCTCGACCACTTGCGCGGTTTTACGGGTGAAAATAAAGAGGAAATGCGCCAACTTTGTTCTATCTTCCTGGATCAGGCAGCGACGCTGATAACGACTTTGGCGAAAAGCTGCAAGGAAGACCAATACAAGCAATGGCGGGAGACCGCTCATAAGCTCAAAGGGTCGGCTGCCAATATCAACGCGCTTGCACTCTCTGCATTGGCAGAAGAGGCTGAAAGGGATGACGATGCGGCGGAAGCAGAAAAAGCCAGGAAAATCTCCGCTATGCAAAAGCAACTGGAAGTCGTGCGCGACTATCTGGCAGAACAGCTAAGCTAGTGAGACGGGCAGATATCGCACCTTAAGAGGCCAAACGCCTGGGTCGCAATTGTTTTTGCAGCTGACAGCTTTTGACAAAGAGCATCAAGAATGGCGACGCGTCGCGAGAACAGAGGCGCGTCATACCAAACGACACGAGTGGGCCGCGAAACCACTCGCCGCTCCAGCAATCAGGCAGCAAATGGCGAGCGGCTAGCGGACTGGCAGAAATGCGCGAGCAGCCATAGAGATGCTTATACCGAAGTCGCGAAGCTTGTGCAGCCAAGCCCGACGCGTGCAGAGCCGTGATAACCGAGGGCACGAGATTGCGGTTCGTAAGCTGCGCTGGAGACGGATTGACCGACGCGGAGAGGGGTGCACGATCAATAGTCTCGATCCAGTCCCGCTATCCAGCTGCATTTCTTGAGATTGCGCGCTGAAATTTTGGCGATCAAATTGGCGGTGTCGACCTTAAGGCGACGGACGCGTTCCGTTTACAAAATTTTGAAGTTCTCATTTCACATTTGAAGACCTCAATCACGGCGCGGCGTTGAAATCGTTTTTGCGCGGACTACGTGGTCTCGGGATTTTTGCGGGGCACCGCAATGGAGAAATCGCGATGGCAAATGCACCGAACAACCAAAGCGTGACAGTCCGCTTCAAGGTCCAGGACTTTAACCCTTGGCGTGCGGCTTATAATGCGCGCGAAAGAGGTCGCGCTTCTGCTGGTATCACGGAGTCGAAAGTGTTCCGCGGCATAGACGACCCGAATGACGTGGTGATCCTTCAGAATATCGCCGACATGGCGAAGGCCCGCGCTTGGTTGACCTCGCAAGAGATGGTGGAAGCCCTGCAAGAGGGCGGCGTCGTAACCGCGCCAAGCATTCGCTTCGCGGCTTGAGTGATGACACGACCTTCGGAACGCTTAGTGGCATAGCCGCGGTTTCGAGGTTGGAGCCCCGGTGTGTCGCTACCCCTGCGATGGCCGGGGCTTTTCGAAGATGTTGCTTTGGCACGGGAGCCGGAGGTCGGAGCCTCTATTGAGCGACATAGGATCATCTTTTTGGCGCACCGTAAGGCGCTTCGGCTCTTCTGCCATCGTGCGTGTTTGTTTGAAGGAGATAGGATCATGAGCAATAATTTCGACGAGCTTCAATCCTTCGGCAAGGAGCAGCTCGAAACTGCGGGCGCGACTGCCGCCTCAATGGCCAAGGGTCTGCAAACGATTGCAGCCGAGACTACCGATTATTCGAAAAAGACATTCGAAACGAACTCTGCCTATGCGGAGAAATTGCTGCGGGCAAAGTCGCTCGACGACGCTCTTCAGACTCAATCCGAATATGCCAAATCGGCTTATGAAAACTTCGTCACCCAGTCGGCGAAAATCGGTGACCTATATGTCCACCTGGCTAAGGAGGCGTTCAAGCCAGTCGAGCGCATTGTGGCTAAAGTTCAGACCGCTGCCAACTCCACGAAAGCCCAAGCTGCCGCCGAGCCCGCCAGAATTCACTCTGGTCGGTCGTGACCCGTTTTGGCTGGCGGTCCTTCGAAGTGAGAGGTGGTATTCGGATGAGGCGCAGCTGCTTGCGGGTTCACTGACGCACGGTTTCGATAGAGGAGGAAACCATGGCGAGTCGCCTCGAATCGGCGACAGGGAGGCTTGTGCTGGCTCTCATACCGCGCCCTGATGAGACGCTGACGAAGCGCTTTCAGGTTGCAATCGATGACGATGAAGCGGCGATGGGTGCGGTTCGGAAGTCGCAGGATTTTCCACCGACTGTATCGCTTGTTGTTATTGGGAAGCTTGAACCGGGCGTCATTGCAATTCAATCAATGTGCCAGGGAGAGGTGCGAGCGGCGTAAGCTCAAGGTTCATGGTCATGGGTTCCCAATCCGAGCACGCTACTTCGGACCCGCACAAGCCAGTTCGCCGCTGTCGACAAAGTCGCCTACGATTTACCACACGTCCGCTTTGGGTCATTCGCGACCCGGTCGAGCCAGCAGCAAGTCGGACCATGTCCGCTATGCCCCGATAGCGACCAAATTCCGCATCTTGCCGAAATGACGCTTTGGGCCAAGAACGGACATTTCCGTGAGCCTTCCACGTTTCATTCGAGGTGGACGCCGGCGCGACTAAACTAAGTGGGGCGTATGTTCTGGTTCATGCGAAACAGGTTGCCGGGGTCATATTTGGCCTTGATTTCGCGCAAACGCCTAAAGGAGTTTGTGTTGTAAGCGTCGGTGACGCCCTTTTCGCCCTCATCGGCGAGGAAGTTCACATAGACCTTGCCGGTCGCGTACACCTTCATCGCGTCGAAGAACTTTTGTGTCCAGGCGAGATGCTGACTGGATTCCTTGGGGTCTTTCCAGCGAGTCTGGATGACGAACGCATATTTAGAATCCCGAAAGCCGAAAGCCGTGTCATTCTCTCCCACGCGCGCCACGGCGCCGCCAAGGGTCGCGAGCTTCACGTCCGTGAAGGGCGAGGTGACTTTCGAGACATGGTCAAGCATGGTTTGCGCCGCGGCGTCGGTGAGCTCCGGCAGATAATGTCCCACCCATTGATTGCAGAACCCATTCCCCCATGCCGGGTCGAGCGCCTTCTGCCAATCGGGGTAAGGGCGGATTTTCACGAGGTCGAGGAGGGGTCGACTGAACTGGCGAAGAGGTTTTAGAAGTTTTTCGCCGGTCTCGGCGTCGCCGGCCCAACAAACAGCGATCGTCGCGACAGGTCGACCTCGCAATTCCGCAGGAAGAGTCGGGGAAACGGGCGCCTTGCGCATCGTCAGCCAGACGCAGACATCATCAGGTGCGCCAGCGTTGAATTCCCGAACGTGAGCTGCCACTTCGGGGAGGTCTTCAAGGGGATGAAAAATCAGCCCAGCGAGAACGTCTTTGACTGGCGCAAGACGAAACTTGAAGCTCGAGACGATTCCGAAATTGCCGCCGCCGCCCCGGATCGCCCAAAATAGGTCCGGATTCGTCTCCGCGGATGCTGTGAGGATCGCGCCGTCTGCGGTTACCATCTGGGCCGAGACGAGATTGTCGCATGCCAAGCCCAACTTGCGGTGCAGCCAGCCGATACCCCCGCCCAAGGTGTACCCGCCGACGCCGACCATCGAAATGATCGGGCCGGTCGAGGCAAGCCCTGAGTTATGGGTAGCGGGATCATAGACGCCAAAGGTGGCGCCGCCGCCGACCTCAGCAATTTGAGCAGCCGCGTCGACGTTGACGCTCACGAGGCGGGTCAGATCAATCATCACCCCGCCGTCGCACACTGCAAATCCGACGCCGTTGTGACCACCCCCGCGAACAGAAAGCAACGCGTTGTGGCGTTTGGCGAAACGAACAGCCTGGACGATATCATCGATATCGGCGCAGCGGATGATGAAGGCGGGGTGGCGATTGATCGCGGCGTTCCAGATTTGCCGGGCCGCTTCGTATTCGGGCATGCCTTCAATCAGAAACTCGCCCCGCAGTCCTGCTTTCAGCTCTTTCACCGCAGCGCTATCGATGGCGACCAAGCCACCATCGAGGGTTTTGAGGACGACGCCAGGGGTCTCCTCCTGGGCGATCGCCATCCGGTACGACGCAAGGCCGGCGAACAGAAAGGCGGAAGAACCCAGGAATTCGCGTCGCCTCACGATCTCCCCCGTGCATTGGCCGGCGTGGTCTTGAGAATAAAATTCGCCCCGCACTTACCGCCGCTGCCGGAAGGCCGGGCCCTGGAAGAATGAGGGTGCGGAGGCGTCGACATGGTCAGAGCCTATCGCCTCCGCGGCGTGGCATTGCTCCGAACTGTTGTGAAGACTCGATCGGTCGCGTAGTCAGAGGCTCACGACTCGGACGCGAGAGTCAAAAAGTCTAATTACTCAAATGGTTTCGACTTTTTGATCCTATCAGGCTCGGGGCCCATATCGTCTAACGAGTGCCCTTTGAACGACGGGGACGCTGAACCCGACCTCGACGTTGGCCCCAAGCTTTGACGCCTTTTCACGAATCCGCGAGTAAGCATCCTTTCGGGAAAGCTTAGACACGTCGACGCCCTCAGCTGTAAGCGCGTCAATAGCCGCCTCGATTGTCGCACTCTTCGACGGTCGGCCTGGAGGCGTCGGTGCGACCTGCTTGATGGCGGCTCGAGCACTGCTGGCGAGCGGCTGTACTCTGACCGCCTCAAAATGGGACCCGAAATTCTCATTGGTTCCGACATCACATTTTGCATTTGGTTTATCGAACAGAAATGGCGGGACGGGCTCCCGGCTCGCGCCTGATGCGAGTTCAGCGGCGATACGGCTGATTCCCCGCTGCTGCTCGATGAGCCAGCGCAGCGCGCATACGAAAAGCCCGCCAAAGAGGATATTTGAGACAAGCAACAGCTCGTCTGCCTCCAACGTGTGGGGCTTAGAGTCGTCGGGGAAGACTTCAACTCCGTAGCAGTAGAAAAGCGCGGCTAGCGTCACAATTATGAGGACCGCGCCGTCGAAGATGCGCGCCCGGCGCGGGGCAATCAGTGATTTAAGTTCATATAAAACCATGTCTGAAAAAGCCCAGGATTTCGGCGGTGTCGGAGGTGCCGAAGCTTGGCACTCGCGCCTTTATCTATCATTCCCCGATAGCGCTTATCGCCAGTCAAAATTTGCCCCGGGTTGTCATTATTGGCAAGCCTGAACCCTCACCACTTGTTCTGGACGGTCGTCGTGGCATGTACGCGCTCTCCCCATCTATACAACCGCGCGCCGAACGGACTCCTGTTTGGCGCTTTTGTTTTGCGGCCCTTCTTGCCCTTGGGGGGAAGGCTTCACGGCAAGTTCTGGGGCAGGCCCGCTGCGTCCGCTTTGGGTCACAAACGGAATTGCCGCTCTTATAATTGCGATGTCCGCTTTACCCCCTGAAAGTGGACATTACCCCGTTTATGAGTACATGCCCTAGCCGTCACAAGCTTCGATAGTGTAGATCACGATAAATGCACTATTTAAATCCGGGCTGTTAGTCCGTGCCGCTTGGCGAAGGCCAAAGGAATCCCTTTCCCTGACGATATGTCCGCATTCGCGAGTTGGCCTTAAAGCGCAAGTTGCAGACAGGGGCCGCTGCAAGTTCGTACATCGAGCTGAATCTTCTGCTAGATACTAGACTTGCTCGGCTTGGCCATCGCCGGTCACTCTAATGACGGGTTCAATGAGATCGTAGCACGTCGCGCCTCGCGCGAGCACTTTGAGCTTCTCCTGCGAGAGGCCATAGCTCATCAGATGCATATCAGTAGTTTGTTGGTTTCCTTCGGCCGAAAAGCCTGCGTCGACGGCAATGCCGCCCCTATCGGTTAAGAGATAGCGGGCGTGGAAATCTTCTCCGCCGTCTTTCTGTCTCCAGCATGGCAAAACTCAGGGAAAGTGGCGATGTCGAGCCAGGCCTGACCTTTCATGGATTGCGGCACACGGTCGGCACTCTGCTGCGCGAAGTAACGGATGATCTCGACTTGATCCGGCGTTGGTTGGGGCAAAAAACGTTGGCAATGGCGATCCATTACTCGGACACGGCCGACACTTCGAAGCAGATGCTCGATATCGTCGAGCGGCTCGACCCTCTTGGGAGCAAACCCGGAACAAAAGTGTCTAACACGCCGAAAAAAGTGTCTAACAAGAAGCGGCCGATGTGAGTTAAGCCGTTGATTTCGATGGTGGGCGCACACGGGCTCGAACCGTGGACCCGCTGATTAAGAGTCAGCTGCTCTACCAACTGAGCTATGCGCCCTAACTTCAGTTAGGTTCCACCATTGCAGGGCCGATCGATCGGCCTGTAGGGGCATCGATTTAGGCGAAGACGAGAATTCGCGCAAGCGTCGGGTGGAGCGTGTGCCGCCCGGCGCCGCGATTTTGCGCTTAGTCTGCCAGGATCTCCGGCCGGTGCCGGCCGCGCTTGACCATCAGTTTGTTCAAGCCCGCGATATAGGCGCGCGCCGAAGCAACGAGCGTATCCGGATCTGCCCCGCGCGCCGTTACCGTCTTGCCGTCCTCCGCGAGCCGCACTGAGACTTCCGCCTGCGCATCCGTACCTTCTGTGACGGCGTGGACCTGGAAAAGCTCAAGCCCGGCATCGTGCGGCACGAGGGCGTGGATGGCGTTGAAGATCGCGTCGATCGGGCCATTGCCGGTCGCCTGATAGGTCTTGCGCTGGCCGTCGACGTCGATGGTCAGCGCCGCGGATTGCGGACCGCCCGTTCCGGCGATGACCGAGAGGGCGACAAGCTTGATGCGTTCGTGAGCATGCACGATCTCGTCGTCGACCAATGCCATAAGATCCTCGTCGTAGATGATCTTCTTGCGGTCGGCCAGGTCCTTGAAGCGAACGAAGGCGTCCTCGAACGCATTGTCGCCGAGCTCGTAGCCGAGCTCCTTCAACTTCTCCTTGAACGCGTGGCGACCCGAGTGCTTGCCCATGACCAGCGAGGTCTTGCCGACCCCGACACTCTCCGGCGTCATGATCTCATACGTGCCGGCATGTTTCAGCATGCCGTCCTGATGGATGCCGCTCTCATGGGCGAAAGCGTTGCGGCCGACGACCGCCTTATTGTACTGCACCGGAAAGGAGCTGACCGCCGACACGAGTTTCGAGGCGCGGGTGAGCATTGTCGCGTCGATATTTGTGAAATAGGGCAGGCGGTCGGCGCGTACCTTCAGCGTCATCACGATCTCTTCGAGCGCCGCGTTACCGGCGCGCTCGCCGAGCCCGTTGATCGTGCATTCGACCTGCCGCGCGCCGCCCTTCACGCCGGCCAGCGAATTGGCGACCGCTAGCCCGAGATCGTCGTGGCAGTGGACGGAGAAGATCGCCTTGTCGGAATTGGGCACGCGGGTGCGCACCGTCTTGAACAGCGCCTGATATTCCTCAGCGACCGTGTAGCCCACCGTATCGGGGATGTTGATCGTCGTGGCGCCGGCCTTGATCGCCAGTTCCACGCAACGGCAGAGGAAATCGATCTCGCTTCTGGTCCCGTCCTCGGCCGACCATTCGACATCGGCGACGTAATTGCGCGCCCGCTTGACGCTGGCGGTGACCATTTCGAGGACCTCGGCCGGCTCTTTGTTCAGCTTGAACTTCATATGCAGCGGCGAGGTCGAGATGAACGTGTGGATACGCGGCCGCGCCGCGTGGCGCAAGGCCTCGCCGGCCCGGTCGATGTCCTTGGCCGCCGAGCGTGCCAACCCGGCGACAGTGGCGCGTTTCACACGCTGCGCCACTTGGGCGACCGCTTCGAAATCGCCTTCCGAGGCGATCGGAAATCCGGCTTCGATGATATCGACGCCCATGGTGTCGAGGAGTTCGGCGACTTTGAGCTTCTCTTCGAGTGTCATCGAGGCGCCGGGCGATTGCTCGCCATCGCGCAGCGTGGTGTCGAAGATGAGAATTCGGTCGCCGTCGGCGCGGCGCGCGCCGCTTTCGTTTGAGTCAGTCATGGGATCTTACCTTGCTTCGTCCTTGCGTGGCTTGCTCAGGCATCCCCTAAGGGCCTGGGCAAAGCCCGGCCGGCCCTCAGGGGCGCGTAAGGAGAAGCACGCGCGGCGAAACGGGCGCTGCGAAGCAAGCGAGCAAACGCGTCCTAAAAACTTGCGTTGTTGCAACCAATTGCACGAACGACCTCGGATTCGAAGTATTTCAAAGAGATTTAGACGAAGGGCGGAGGAAGGGCAAGGCCGCTTGCGACCGGCAACCGCTTCGATGCCGAGATGCAGCATAACACCATGCTGGATCAATAGCTTATCTCATTCCGACGGCGCCAAGACCGGCAGATGCGCGCGGTCGTCAGCAGGATGCTCGGCATCGGCGCTGGCGTCGAGCAGTTCGTCCGACGCCGCTGCCGTAAACCGTCCATAGCGCAAGGCGAGCGGCGGCAGGATGAACAGGTTGAGCGCCGCCGACGTGAACAGGCCGCCGAGAATGACCAGCGCCATCGGACCCTCGATTTCGTGGCCTGGCGAGTGCAGGCCGATGGCCAAAGGCAAAAGACCGAGGCCGGTGACCAGCGACGTCATCAGCACCGCCGCAAGCCGGTCGCCGGCGCCACGCACGGCGGTATTGATGTTCCAGGAGTGCGCGTCGACGGAGACCAGATGCTCGTAATGCGAAATCATCATCATCGAGTTGCGTAAGGTGATGCCGAACAGCGTGACGAACCCGACCAGCGAACCAAGTGACAATACGCTCCCCGATAGAAACACCGCGACGACGCCGCCAACCAGAGCGAACGGAAGGTTCGCCAGCGTGACCACGAGATTGCGCCAATTGCGCGTGACGACCGACAGCAGGAGCACAATGCCGACGCCGGCGCAGATCCCTTTCAGGGTAAGATCGGTCTGCGCTTGCGCTTGTCCCTCCGCCGCGCCCGAATAGACGATGTAGGTGTCGGGCGGCAGTTTCACTTTCGCGGCGATCTCTTTGCGCGCCTGCTGAACGAACGAAGTGGCGTCGCGCCCGGCCACATCCAGCGTGACGGCCTGCAGCCGCCGCCCGCCCTGATGCTGAATTTCATAGAGACCGGAGGACGCCTTGACATCCGCGACCTGGCGCAAGCGAACGTACGTCCCATCCGGCGCTTGGATCGGCAAATCGCGGATATCGGCAATATTGCCCTGGCCCTGGGCAAGCCGCACGACGACGTCGAAAACGCGGTCGCCCTCATAGGTTTGTCCGACCAAGTCGCCCTGATAGGCGGTGCGGATGACGTCGAGAATTCCGGCGGGGTCGAATCCCCAGCGGCGCAGATCCGGGGGGCGCAGCTTGATCGAGATCTGCGGCAGGCCGAGCGGCAACTCCATTTCGACCGAGCTGGCACCCGGAATGCCGCGCAGCACATCGGCAACGCGTTCCGCGGTCTTGTTGATGATATTGAGATCGCTGCCGTAGACGTTCACGGCGACCGGGGTCGTATAGCCGGAGAAAGTTTCGTTGACGCGTTCGGTCAGGAACGTATTGGCGGAGAAATTGACGCCGGGGAAATTCGTCAATTTCTTCAGGATGTCCGATTTGGCGGTTTGTGCCGCAAGGCTCGAGAACGACTTCAACTCGACCTCGAACTCGCTCTGATGCAGCCCGTGCGTGTCGCCGGCGGCGGCCCGCTCGGCGCGTCCCACCCGCTGCGCGACGGTTTTGATGATCGGCAGTTGTTGCAGCGCCGCCGTCACGCGCGCCCCCATCCGTAGCGATTCGGAGGTGGCCGTGCCGGGCATGACGGTCATGTGAAGGATGAAATGTCCTTCTTGGAGGTCGGGAAGGAAGGTTTCGCCGAACGAGGGCAAGAGCGCGATTCCGCCGATCGTCAGGATCGCGGCCGCACCGATCGCCAGGCGCGGCGCGTTCACCACGCGGCGCAGGATCCCTTCGTAGCCGCCGCGTGTCCATCGGATGACCGGCGGCACCCGCTCCTTCGTATGTTTCGGCAGAAACAGCAACGAGAGCGCGGGTGTCACGGTAATGGCGACGACGAGTGAGGCTATGACCGCGAATATGTAGGTGAGCCCAAGCGGCGCGAACAAGCGGCCGGCGACGCCCGAGAGCGTGACGACCGGAAGGAATACGAGAAGGACGGCGAACGTCGCATAGACCACCGCGCTGCGGACTTCGTAGGTCGCCTCCAACACGACGCGCGCCGGCGGCCGCGGCTCACGCCGTTGCCGGTTCTCGCGCAGCCGGCGGGTGATGTTTTCGATGCCGATGACCGCGTCATCGACGACCTCGCCGAGCGCGATCGCCAGACCGCCGAGGGTCATCGTATTGAGCGTCACACCGTAGGCTTGCAAAACGATCACGGCGGCAAGCAGCGAAATTGGGATCGCCGAACAACAAATCGCCGCGGCGCGCAGGTCGAATAGGAAGAGAATGAGCACGACGACCACCAGCGCGCCGCCGATGAGCAGCGAGGAGCGCAGATTGTCGGTCGCCGCGATGATGAAGTTGGCCGGCCGGAACAGCCCGCCGTGCAACGTTATGCCTTCCTGCGCCAAGGTCGGCTGAAGGTCGGCGAGCGCCGCTTCGATGCCTTTGGTGACGTCGAGCGTGTTGGCGCCGTATTGCTCGTCGATGTTCATCACGACGCCCGGCTGGCCCATGATGGCGGCCGCGCCGATGGAGGGCTCCGGCGCTTCGATGACATCCGCCACGTCTCCCAGGACGACGCTGCCGCCTTCCTGCCGCGCCACGACCGTGCGCGCGATGTCGGCCGGCCCGATCGACTGAACGTCTGCCTGCAAGGTGATGCGTTGGTTGGGCGTACTGAGGAAGCCGGTGCCGCGCACGCCCGTGGCGCGCCGCGCCGCGGCGAGCACATCGCTCATGCCGAGCCCGAAGCGAATGAGCCGATCCGGATGCACGATGATTTGCGTCGATTTCTGTTCGCCGCCGAAGATTTCCGCTCCCGCCACGCCCGGGACGGACAGCAGGCTCGGGCGCACCACCCAGGTCGCAATCGTGCGCAGCTGCATCAACGATTGTCGCGTCGAGGTCAGGCCGATCACCAGCACGGTCGCCGCCGAAGAGGTGAGGGGGGTCATGGACGGCGGCTGGACGCCGGCCGGCAGTTGGCCGGCCACCGTCGCCAAACGTTCCGCGACCAATTGCCGATCGTGGAAGAGATCCGTGCTCGGATCGAAATAGACCTTGATATCGGAAAGACCTTCGATCGAGCTCGAAGTAATGCGCTGCAGATTGGGCGCCCCGTTGATCGCCAACTCGATCGGCCGCGTGACCAACGTCTCGACCTGCTCCGAGGCGAAGCCGGGCGCTTCCGTCTGCACGTCGACCTGTGGCGGCGCGAATTCCGGAAACGCGTCGTAACTGCCGTGACCGAGAACGTAGATGCCGTAGGCCACGAGCAAGCAGGCGAGCACCACGACGATGACGCGAAAGCGCAGAGCGAAGCGAATGATGAATGCCTGAAGGCCGGCGACGCGCATCATCGCTAATCCTCGACAGGGACCTGGGCGCGGAATTCTTCGGAGAGCAACATCTGGGCGCCGCGCACAACGATTTCGGCGCCGGGCGTCAGGTCCGTAACGACGTATCCGTCGTCGGCTGCCGCGCTATTGGGGGAGATCTGGCGGCGGACGAAAGTGTTCGAGTCCGCACGGATGTAGACCCAGGCTTGGCCGTCGAGCCAGATGACCGAAGAATTGGGGACGACCAATCCTGACCGTATCCATTGGGCCGCCATCGAGACGTCGAGGTTCAAGCCTGGCAGAAGCTGATCCTGCGCCGCGGCGATGTAGAAATAGCTGACCCCCTGGAGTTTCGGGTTGGTGGCGGTAGCCAGTGAAACGTAACGGAGCGGCACGTGGATGCTGCCGTACAGCGTCGCGATAGCAGTTGCCGGCGGCGCGGAAATAACGACGCCGGGCGGCAGCGTTACTTTGAGGAGATAGTCGCGCCGTGCGATCAGATCGCCGACCGGCGGCGCATGATCGGCGAGCGCCGCGCCGAGCGTATTTCCCCAGGTCTGCCGCACGGTTCCCGCCACGCTCGAGAGGCGGGCGCGGGCCACCGCAAGCGCCGCCTGATCCGTGTCGTAGTTGCTCTGTGCGCTCTGCAACTGCGCGGTGGAAATATTCTGCTGGTCTTTGTAGAGGATCTGGGCGCGCTGCAGCGTCGCCTGCGAAATGAGAAGCTTCGCAGCCGTACTTTTCACCTGTGCGTCGGCATCGGCGTATTGGCTGTTGAGCTCGGCCAAAGGCGCCGGGTCGAGAACCGTCGCATAGCCGAGCACCGTCTCGGAGGCAGGCGCGGGTTTTAGTGGGGCGCACTCGATGCCGGCGTTCTGCACGTCCGCCGTTCCCAGGGTGAGAATGATCATGCCGTTCTTCATCGCCACGCGGGTCGGCGGATTGGCGACGCTTTCGTCGTTGCCGCCATCGTCCGCCTTCGTTTGCCCGACGTAGGCATGCGAGATGAATGCGAACCCTCCGCCGATCGCCAACAGCAGCAGGACCGCGGCAAGCAGCCGATTGGAGGCCGACGGCTTCACGTCGATGACTCCGGTTGCGCCGTCGACAGAATATCGAGTCCGTAGAGAGAGCGCTGCAAAGCGTCTTCCAAGCTGCCCAGCGCCTGGCGCTGCCGCACGACGGCATCGAACCGGGCGAGCGCCGTCACCGCCGCCTCGGCTTGCGCCGCGACGAGCGTGGGGCGGTCGATTTGCCCGGCGCGGAATGAATTTTCCATTTGCGCGGTGCGGTGTCGCTCGTCGGCCAGCAGCGCATCGGCGGCGGCAAGCGTCTGCGTCGACTTGCGGTACGCGATGGCCGCCTCGTCGATCGCACCGATCACTTGTGCCTGAAGGACGGTGAAGGTCGCCGCGGCCTGCTGACGCTTGGCGAGCGCCTCGGCGATCGGCCCCTGGTTCTGGTTGAAGATCGGCAGCGTCGTGCTGAGATTGAGTTCGTATTGGTTGATCCCGTACTCGTAGGTATAGCCGGGACTCAAAATCAAGTTCGGGAATTGGCCGGCAACGGCGAGGCGCAGCGCCGACTGCGCCGCTTCATAGTCGGCGAGGCTCGCTTGGATGTCGCTGCGTTCGGTCAGCGCCTCGCGCCGCCAGGTGCCGGAATTAGCGCCGATCTGCGGCGGATGATCGAAGGCGTTCATTCCCAACTCGGCGCCGTCGAGCGCCTCTACCGGAACGCCGATCGCGGTGGCGAGCTGCACGCGAGCTTCGGCGCCGGTCTGTTCGAGCTCATGAACCGAAAGCTCGATCTCTTCGCGATTGATGCGTTCGCGTTGCAGGTCGAGGGAGGACGCTTCGCCATTGGTGAAGCGATGTTGGAGGAGCTCGACCAGTTGCTCTTCGGAGGTGAGCTGCTGCCGCGTAAGTGCCAAACGCCGCTCGGCGGCCCACACCGCAAGGAGCGCGGCGCGGACACGGCCGCGCACCTGCCAGGCGGCAGTCGCAAGATCGTAGCGCGCCGTGTCGGCGAGATGTTGCGCCTCGGCGGTACGGGCCTCGCGCTTGCCGAACGTTTCGAGGACGAAATCGACCACGGGCCCGATGGTCAGCGGCGCCGCACCGATCGGAATGGCCCCCGGCACGAGGCCTTGGCCCACGATGTTCGTGAAGTTAAGGACCGGATTGGGGTGTTCCGCGGCGGTAATGACGGCCGCTCTCGCCGCCGCCAATTTGGCGTGCGCGAGCGCCAGGTCGGGATGGTAGTAGAGTGCCGCAAGCGTCAGGGCGGTGAGATCCCATTTGACCGGCTGCGGGTCGCCGTTCGGGTGCATTGCCAAAGCGACGAACTGGCGAAGGCGCGGGTCGCCGAGGCTGCGGCTGTCGAGCGCCCGCGCATTCGCGGCGGCCGAGATCGGTTCCGGCTGGTAGTTTACACAGCCGCTGACAAGCATGCCTGCCCATGCCACAAAGAGAAAGGCGCGCGTACACGACATCCGAAGCCCGGCTCTCCCCGCTTGGCGCCGCCGATACGGTCGTCGCCGGGAGCTCCGGCAACCACCCGCGCAAATTCCTGGTGCGATTTTGAACGCATAACCTGAGTGTATCGCTTACACGAGATTTGGGAAAGAATCCAAGTACAAAGGGGGAATATCTGCCGATAAATACCGCCTAAACAAGGAACCGCCGGGTACATGGCGCGGGAACCGCGGCGCCGGCGTCGTACGGAACATGTCGGAAGATCGATCTCGCAAGAGGATGGTGCCCAGGGGCGGAATCGAACCACCGACACGCGGATTTTCAGTCCGCTGCTCTACCAACTGAGCTACCTGGGCAAGGGTGTGGGCGGGCTTTATAGAAAGCGCTCCGCGCCTTGTCCAGCGCGGCGCCTTGCGCGGTTGCCGAGCTTGGCGCGCGCAGCTATAAGCGCCGCACTCCGGAGCAACGCGAGGACACGTGGCGGTAGAGCGGACCTTTTCCATTTTGAAGCCCGATGCGACGCGCCGCAATCTCAGCGGCGCGATCAACGTCATGATCGAAGCCGCGGGACTGCGGATCATCGCCCAAAAACGGCTGCTGATGACGCGCGCGCAGGCCGAAACCTTCTATGCCGTCCATAAGGACCGGCCGTTCTTTCCGGAACTCGTGGCGACAATGACGGCAGGCCCCGTCGTCGTGCAAGTGCTCGAAGGAGAAGATGCGATCAAGAAATATCGCGACGTGCTTGGCGCGACCGATCCGGCCCAGGCCGCCGCGGGCACGGTGCGCAAGAAATTTGCGCTGTCGATCAGCGAGAACTCGGCGCATGGATCGGACTCCTCGCAAACCGCGGCGGTCGAGATCGACCAATTCTTCTCCGGCAACGAGATCGTCGGCTGAACAAACCGCAGGTACGTGCGGCCCTATTCCGGCCGGACTTTCATGATGCTTGAGCGCCGGATTGGCCGGCAGTTGGCGCAATCGGAATGGCGAAACCTCGAATGCGTTTTCTTCCCGCTGTTGTGACGCTTTTGGTTGCGTCGGGCGGCGGCATCCATCCCGCCGCGGCCGACAAGATCAAACATTCGATTGCGGTTTTCTCCGGCCTCGACAAGATTACCGGGCGGATCATCTCCTTCGAGGTCGCCACCAACGAAACGGTGCAGTTCGGCACGCTGCAAATCACCGAGCGCGTCTGCTATACGCGCCCGCCTACCGAGGCGCCGCAGACCGACACGTTCGTCGAGGTCGACGACCTCGGCGCCGACAAGAAGGCGAAGCGGATCTTTACGGGCTGGATGTTTGCCGCCAGCCCCGGCCTGCACGCGCTAGATCATCCCGTCTACGACATTTGGCTCACCGGCTGCAAAGGCGACGAACAGGTAATCGCATCGCCGCCTTCCACCGCCGCGGTGGAGCCGGTACCGGCGGCAAAGCCGCCGCCACCGGCGCCTCCGGCTTTGCGAGGCACGGCGGAAACGGAAGGCACCGCGCGCCGGCCAAGCGGGCCAATCGAAGTCGGGCCGCCGCCGGGATTCGTTCCACCCGGTGCGCCGTCCGCTGCTCCCGGCCAGCAGTTGCCCCCGAGCAACTCGGCGCCGGGCGACTTTTAGATTGGGAGAAGGGTCGAGCTAGAGTCTCGAACGGCCGACTTCTGTCGGGTTGTACGGCGCGGCGGGGGTATCGCGCAAAGCTGCCGTTTCTTGAAATAGTGATCTGAAAAACTACGAGCTGGATACGCCTGCTTCAGACGGCCCGAACCGCGACATGAAGCAACCACGATTACCGGAATCGCTCCACCGGAGTCGAAGTTCGTGCGCATGCGCTGCAAGTGGGTAGGCCGTGGTCGTTGCGTGAAAGAGAAGGGGTGCCCCAATGAATCCAAACAAAGCGCTTTGGGAAAAAGGCGATTTTACTCGGATCGCGGAAAGTATGAGGGAGAGTGGAGAGGCGCTCGTCAAGGGACTCGGAATCACGAAAGGGCTCAAGGTTTTAGATCTCGGATGCGGCGATGGAACGACGGCGTTGCCAGAGGCGAGACTCGGAGCCGACGTGTTGGGCGTCGATATCGCGAGAAACCTTGTGGAGGCCGGGAACGAGCGTGCAAAGGAGCAAGGCCATACCAACTGCAAGTTTCAGGAAGGCGACGCGTCCAATTTGCATGAGCTGAGAGATCATACTTTTGACCTCGTCGTGAGCATCTTTGGGGCCATGTTCGCGCCGCGGCCGTGTGATGTGGCCAAGGAGATGGTGCGCGTGACCCGGTCTGGAGGTCGGATCATCATGGGGAACTGGATTCCAAATGATCCGACGTTGGTGGCACAAATTCTGAGAATCAGTTCCTCGTACGCAGCACCGCCGCCAGAAGGCTTCATTAGTCCTATGACGTGGGGAATCGAGAACAACGTGATAGAGCGATTTGCAGGTGCGGGAGTTCCGGCGGAGAAGATATCATTCGTCCGAGACACATTTTCCTTCAACTTTCCCCGCGCGCCATCCGAGCTCGTTGCGGCATTCAGAAAATACTACGGGCCCACCATGAATGCATTCGAATCTGCCGAAACGAACGGCCGAGCCGGTGAATTGCAAAAAGAGCTGGAAGTTCTGTTCAACAACCAAAACAAAAGCCAGCGTAAGGATGCCACCTCTATTCCTGCAACGTTCTTACGCGTTACCGTTCAACTTTAAGAGAAGTCCGAACACGGCCGTTGCTATCGTCGTGACGTGAAGGAAAATTGGACCCACATCGGAGGACGATCATGAAATATGTCATCACTTGGCACGAGCGCCCGGCAGCATCCGCTAGAGAATACGAAGCCGCGCAGGAGCGCATATTGGGGATCTTCAAAGATTGGAAAATGCCCGCGAGTTTCAATATCCATCAGTTCGTGGTGCGGGTGGGTGAGTACGGCGGATACATGATCGTTGAGACCGACAAGCCTACGGACATTCATTATGTCTGTAGCGTCTATGCCGCTTTCCAATTCAAGGTGGAGCCGGTAGTCGATGTGATGGAGGCAGTGCCGGCTGAGGCACAAGCAATTGAATACCGTAAGAAAAACGCCGCATAGAGGGATAAACCTGACGTCCGGCGCGTGACAGGCCTCGAGTCAGGTGGGCGCGCGGGTGCGCATTAGCGCCAGCAATGTAAACCCACACCCATCACCGCAACTGACGATCCCGGCTCATTTCGGAAGTGGTCTAGTTTTGCGGGATCACTGTACCCGGTGCAGGGCGGCGAGAACCTCCTGACCCGAGATTTGCCGTTGCTTCGGCCAGATCCAGAAATCCGCCGTTTGCGCCACGGCCTCAGCGAGAAGTACCCGGTAATCGTCCTTCGAAACTTCGACGGCGCCCAGGCTTTCGAGATGCGGCGTCACGAATTGGGTATCAAGCAGGCGGAAGCCGCCCGCCGCAAGCCGCGCCGCCAAATGGATCAGGGCGACTTTCGACGCATCCCTCTGGCGATGGAACATGCTCTCGCCGAAAAAGGCGCCCCCAAGAACGACGCCGTAGAGGCCGCCGGCCAAGACGCCGTCCTGCCACGCCTCGACGGTGTGCACCTTGCCCTGCTCGAAGAGTTGCCCATAGAGGCGCCTAATGCGCTGATTGATCCAGGTTTTCTCGCGGCCCGTGCCGGCGCTCGCGCAGCCCTCGATCACCGCGTTGAAATCACAATCCACGCGGACCTCGAATCGCTCCGAGCGGATGGTCTTGGCGAGCTTTTTCGAGACGACCATGCCGTCGAGCGGGAAGACACCGCGCGCTTCCGGATCGATCCAAAACAAATTCTGGTCCTCGGCGCTCTCCGCCATGGGAAAGAGGCCGATCGAATAGGCGCGCAGGAGGATGTCCGGCGTGATTTCGAACTCGTCGCGGGGCCGTGTCATGCGTTAAAGATGGGTCTCTCCTACCGCCCTCGTCAAGAACGGGCGGCGAGGTTCTTGCCGGTCGCGGGACGTCTTCCCACGCAATTTACGCGTTCGGCTGCCTAGCCTACCGCGATCTCCATTCCGCCGCCGGCCAGAAATTTCTCCAGCCAATGGATGTCGTAAACGCCATTCTGGATATCGGGGTTGCGGATGAGCGTCCGAAACAGAGGCAGTGTCGTATCGATCCCGTCAACGATGAATTCGTCGAGCGCGCGGCGCAGCCGCAACAGCGCTTCGTTACGGGTGCGCCCATGCACGATCAGCTTGCCGACCAGCAAATCGTAATAGGGCGGGATGATGTATCCGGCGTAGGCGGCGCTGTCGACGCGCACGCCGAGGCCGCCGGGAGGGTGATAATAGTTAATCTTGCCGGGCGAGGGCTGAAACGTAACTGGATCCTCGGCATTGATTCGGCACTCAATCGCGTGGCCAGAAAGGACGACGTCGGATTGGGCGATGCCCAACGGCGAGCCGGCGGCGATCTTGATCTGCTCGTTCAGAAGATCGAGGCCGGTGACCATTTCCGTCACCGGATGCTCAACCTGGATACGCGTATTCATCTCGATGAAGTGGAAGCGGCCTTCGTCGTAGAGAAATTCTATGGTGCCGGCGCTCTTATACTTGAGTTGCCGCATCGCGGCGGCGCAAATCTCGCCGATTTCGAGCCGCTGTGCGACGTTCAGCGCCGGCGAGGGGCTTTCCTCGAGAAGTTTCTGGTGACGGCGCTGCAACGAGCAATCGCGTTCGCCGAGATGGATCGCATTTCCTTGGCCGTCGCCGAGGATTTGGATCTCGATGTGACGCGGATGGTCGAGAAATTTTTCCAGATAGACGGAATCCTCTCCAAACGCCGCTTTGGCCTCGGTGCGTGCGGTAGCGAGCGCGATCGTGAGCTCTTTCGGATTGCGGGCGACTTTCAGGCCGCGCCCGCCGCCGCCCGCCGCGGCTTTGACCAACACCGGAAAGCCGATCTCCTCGGCGGTCTTCAGCGCGTCGTGGGTGGTTACCGGCCCATCGGAGCCCGGCACGCAAGGGATGCCGAGCCGCTTGGCGGTGCGTTTCGCCTCGATCTTGTCGCCCATGAGACGGATGTGTTCCGGGCTCGGACCGATGAAGCCGATCTGATGTTCGGCGAGGATTTCGGCAAAACGTGCGTTCTCTGCAAGAAATCCGTAGCCGGGATGCACCGCTTCCGCGCCGGTAATCTCGCAGGCGGAAAGCAACGCGGGAATGTTGAGATAGGATTCGCGCGCCGGCGGCGGGCCGATGCACACCGACTCGTCGGCGAGTTTGACATGCATCGCCTCCAAATCGGCGGTCGAATGAACGGCGACGGTCGCGATGCCCAATTCCTTGGCGGCACGCAGGATTCGCAGAGCGATTTCGCCGCGGTTGGCAATGAGGATCTTGTCGAACATGGGCATCGATCAGAAAAAGCGGTTGCGCCCAGGGAAGATGCGCCGGGTCACTCGATCACGACGAGCGGTTGGTCGTATTCTACAGGTTGCGCATCTTCGACCAGAATTGCCGTCACGGTTCCGGCGCGCGGCGCAACGATGTCGTTGAAAGTCTTCATGGCCTCAATCAGCAAAATCCGCTCGCCCACCTTCACCTGCGTGCCGGCGGTGATGAAAGGCGGCGTGTCGGGCGCCGGCCGCAGGTAAACCGTGCCGACCATGGGCGATTTCACGGTCCCCGGGTGTACGGCAACTTCTTGCGTCGGCCACACCGCGCGCGGATCCGAGACGGCGACCGGTTGGAGCGGCGCCGCCATGCTGCCAATCGGCGTGACGACCAGCGCGCCTCCCTGGCGCGTGACCTTGATCCGCAGCTCGCCTTGCACGACCTCGATCTCGCTCAGATCGAGGCGCGTCGCAATTTCCCCAAGCGTTTCCACAAGGTGCGGGTCGATCTGCGCCGGCACCGCTTTTTTTTCCGTCATTCCTTCAACTTTCGGGCTTGGCCGACAGCAAAGCCTGCAGCGCGAGATCGTAGGATGCCGCGCCGAATCCCAGAATAACGCCATAGGCCACGGGCGCGATACGCGACATACGGCGGAATCTCTCGCGCGCATGGATGTTGGAGAGATGAACCTCGACGACGCGCGCATTGGCGCCGCGGATCGCATCTGCAAGGGCGATCGAGGTATGGCTATAGGCACCGGCATTCAGGATGATCGGTTCGCCGGCCCGGCCGGCGTCTTGAATCCAGGTGACGAGATCGCCCTCTTGGTTCGACTGGCGGAAATGTAAGGTAACGCCGTGCGCTTTGCAGGTTTTCGCCAAACGCGCCTCGATCATGGCCAGCGTCTCGTGGCCATAAACCGCCGGTTCGCGCGTGCCGAGCAGATTGAGGTTTGGCCCATTGAGAACGTGGACGGCCTTGAGCATCAGATTGGGCCCGGATTCGTTGGCGCTTCCTTAGCCGGCTTCCCGCGGCAAAGGAAGCGCGCCATGTGCGAAGACGCCGCGTCGTGATCCGAGAGGTCGGTCAGTCCGCATGCGGCTGCGAACAGGTCAGGAACAAACGGCCTTTCCGCATTTGCGGACGTTGTCGAGTTTGGCTTTCAGGGCGTCGTAGCCGATCGCGCCGACCACGACCTCATCGCCGACCACATAGGAAGGTGTGCCGTTGAGCGCGAGGTCGCGGCCGAGCCGGTCCGATTCGTCGATCCCCTCCTTGACGGTCGGCGCGTTCATGTCTTTGTCGATCTTGCCCATGTCGGCGCCAAGCGCCTGCGCCACCGCGAGCGCCTGATCTTTGCCGACCGGCCCATGCGAGCCGAGTAGCTTCTGGTGAAATTCCCAGAACTTCTCGCCCTTGAACTGATTACGCACCGCCGCGGCGACTTGGGCCGCATCGACGGAAGCGTCGGAGAGAATGGGATAGTCGCGCAGAATGACGCGCAGATCCGGCTCGTCCTTCATCAACCGGGCGATGTCCGGAAGCATCTTTTTGCAATAGCCGCAATTATAGTCGAAGAATTCGACGAGCGTCACCTTGCCGTCGGGATTGCCGACGATTGCCTGATAGGGCGACGTATAGAGCGGGCTCTGCGGATCTTTGATGAGCTTGTCGCGCGCCTCGGTCTCGGCGGCCTTGTCGCGCGCCTCAAGCTCGTTGATTGCGTCGCGCAACAGCTCCGGGTTCTTCATGATGTAGCTTTTGATGATCGTTTCGATCTCGCTCTTCTGGGAAACCGAGAACTCGTCGGCAAAGAGCGGCGAACTGAACGCGGTAAGCGCGATGGCGAGGCTTGCTAGAAGAGCGCTGATACGGGCCATCCTTTGTCTCCTTGCTTTTTGTGAATGCAGACGGCTCGATCGAAGTACGACGGCGGTCTTGCCGCTCGGGGGGAACTGCGGCCAATCGCTCCTTATCGCCCAACTCGCCGTTTCTTTCAATTGGCGGTTTTGCGGCGTGAATTAGCGCGCGAACGTGCCGACGTGGACTTTGCGCCGCCGGTTGTGCCGCGCCGAAGCGGTCGTGTTCAGCGCCCGTTCAGGCGAAAGACCGCTGAGTCTTAGCCTGATTCGACCTCCATTTCGCGGCAATGCGGACAAAACCCGTCTTTTTCGATCCGACCGGCCGGCGTGCCTCGTGGATCTCCTGGACGATGCGGATTGGCACCGCAGCGGTGGCCGTCGTATGCGTCATTTTCGTCGTTCTTCTGATGGGCAACGAGCCGCCGGCCGGCACCGATCTCGAAGGCTCCGCCGAGACGCTGTTCGGGCCGCCAGCTCCATCCGTAGTCACCCGCCACGCGCTGGCGAATTCGACGGTGCGCGTCGCCGCCGAGCTGCGCGCCAAGGAGCACGATCTCTGGCGCATCGCCCATATCAGGCCGCAGGAGCGCTCGGCGGATTCCGTGGGCGGTGTCCCCGGCCGGGCGTTGAGCATCGGCTTCTACGCCAACTGGGACCAGAGCGCCTACTCGGCGCTGAAGAAAGATCTGCCGCACCTCGACTGGGTCGTTCCGACCTGGCTCAGCGTGCAAGGCAGCGATGTCGGCATCCGCAACGATCTCGACCATCGCGGGCTCGAAGCCATCCGCGAGGCCGATCCCGACAAGCCGATCTTTCCGCTGCTGCAGAACTCGGTCGAGGGAAAATGGGACGGGGCAGGGCTGGCGCGCTGGCTCGCCGATCCCGCCAAACGCGCCGAGCGCTTGCAGCAGATCGTCGCCTTCCTCGATTTCAATAAGCTGCAAGGCCTAACGGTCGACTTCGAGTCGGTGCCGGACAGCGCGCAGGCGGATCTCAAAATCTTTCTGAAAGAGATGCGGGCGGCATTCGAACCGCGCGGCTGGCAAATTCTTTTGGCCGTGCCGTTCGACGACGATTCCTGGGACTACGTCGCCTATTCGCATCTCGTCGATTACCTGATCCTCATGGCTTACGACGAGCACTGGGAGGAGGGTGCCTCGGGAAGCATCGCAAGCCAGGAATGGTATGAGCGCCTTCTCGACGAACGGATGAAGGATCTAAATCCCAATCACACGATTATCGCGCTCGGCAACTACGGCTATGACTGGGCTCCCGGCAAGCCGGCGAACGACCTGACGTTCCAGGAGACGGCGCGGCTCGCGCACGCAACCGACGCCGAGATCGACTTCGATGCGGACGCCGAAAATCCGCATTTCACCTATAAAGGCGCCGACGGCGCGGCGCACGACGTCTGGTTTCTCGATGCGGTGACCGCGTTCAACGAGATCCACGCCGCCGACATTTATAAGCCGGTCGGCTATGCGCTCTGGCGGCTTGGCTCGGAGGACCCGTCGATCTGGTCGGTGATGGGGCAACCCTACAACGCCGCTGCGCCGGACGCGTTGAAGACGATTCCCTCGACCCAGGAAGTCTATTTCGAGAACGAGGGCGAAATTCTGCATGTCGCGGCGGAGCCGTCGGACGGGCAGCGCGTCGACGAACTCGATCCTGAGACCGGCGACATTGTCGACGAAAATTACATGGTTTTGCCGACGTCCTTCGTCATTCAGCGGTTCGGCTTGCAGAAAAGCAAATTGGCGTTGACCTTCGACGACGGCCCCGATCCGACCTGGACCCCGCAGATCCTCGACATCCTGAAACAGAAGCACGTCCGCGCGACGTTCTTCATCGTCGGCGAAAACGCCGGCGCGTATCCCGATATCGTGCAGCGCGAATACGACGAAGGCCACGACATCGGCGACCACACGTTCACGCATCCGAACGTGGTCGAACTGCCGCTCAGCATGGCGAGATTGGAGATCAACGCGACGCGCCGCCTCTTCGAGGCGATCACCGGCCATTCCATGCGGCTTTTCCGGGCCCCCTTCCTCGGCGATTCGGATCCCACGACCTACGACGAGTTGGAGCCGGTCGCCGTGGCGCAGCAGATGGGGTTCGTGACGGTCGGCCTGCAAATCGATCCCGACGATTGGCTGCGTCCGCCCGCGCAGACGATCATCGACCGTATTCTGAAACAGGTGGCGGACCGCAACCCGGACGACTTCGGCAACGTCATCCTGCTGCATGATGCGGGCGGCGACCGCTCCGAGACCGTGAAAGCCCTGCCGCGGCTCATCGACGCTTTGCGCGCCGAGGGCTACGAACTTGTACCCGTATCGGAGCTTGCCGGGCTCACGCGCGAGCAGGCGATGCCGACACTGCCGCCCGCCATGTTCGCGCCACTGGTCAACCGTTCCGTGTTCTACACGCTTGGCTATTCCGGCCATCTGCTGCAGGCGATGTTCATCGGCGCAATCTGGCTCGGGCTTGCGCGCGTCGTCTTCTTGAGCGGCCTCGGCCTCGTGCATCGCTGGCGGGAGTTACGCCAGGAGAAGCCGGTCATCA
The DNA here is from genome assembly GCA_963697785.1 of uncultured Alphaproteobacteria bacterium. Classification (GTDB taxonomy): domain Bacteria; phylum Pseudomonadota; class Alphaproteobacteria; order Rhizobiales; family Beijerinckiaceae; genus Methylovirgula. The sequence continues at coordinate 1,289,331 of OY969098.1, forward strand.
CCGGGCCTTTCGCGGAAGTTAGCGTCGTCATTCCCGCCCACAACGAAGCCCGGGTGGTCGCAAAATCCATCGAGCGGATTCTCGCGAGCGATTATCCGGATTTTGAAGTGATCATTGTTGACGACGGGTCTACCGACGCAACTTCGCGCGTCGTCGCCAATCGTTTCGGCAACACGCCGAACGTAAAGCTGATTACGACGACGAACGGCGGAAAGGCGAGCGCGATCAATCTCGGCATGGCGCAGGCGAAAGGCAGCATCATCGTTGCGCTCGACGCGGATACGCTGTTTGAGAGGGACACGATTGCAAACATGGCGCGGTGGTTCGAAGACCCGAAGGTCGGCGCGGTGGCCGGCAACGCCAAAGTCGGCAACCGCATCAATGCCATCACACGCTGGCAAGCGCTCGAATACATCAGCGCGCAGAATCTCGAGCGGCGCGCGCTCGTTACCCTTGGCTGCATCACGGTGGTGCCCGGCGCGGTCGGCGCTTGGCGTCGCGAGACAATCGAACGGGTCGGCAATTTCCCCGTCGACACGCTCGCCGAGGACCAGGACCTAACGATCGCCGTGCAGAAAGCGGGCTATCGGGTGGTCTTCGACAGCGATGCGGTCGCCTGGACGGAGGCACCGGATACTGTGCAGGGTCTCGTCGCGCAACGGTTCCGTTGGGCGTACGGGACGTTGCAATGCCTCTGGAAACATCGCGACGTCACCTTCCGGCCGCGCTTCGGCACGCTCGGAATGATCGCCGTGCCGCAAGTCTGGATCTTCCAGGTTCTGCTTGCGCTCATCGCGCCGCTCGTCGATTTCATGCTGATCTGGCAGATCCTGCGCACCGGTCTCGACTATCTGCAGCATAGGAATCAATTCGATCCCGACAGCCTGATGATCACGCTCGCATACTTTCTTGCGTTCATGGCGACAGATTTCGCCGCCGTCGCCCTGGCCTTCATCATCGAGCGCAATGAGAACTGGCGGCTGATGCTGTGGCTCGGCCTGCAGCAATTCTGCTATCGGCAGATCCTCTACTACGTGGTCGTCAAATCGGCGATCGCGGCGCTGCTCGGACCGTTTGTCGGATGGGGCAAGCTCGATCGCAAAGCGACCGTCACGTTACCGCTGGCCGACGGCGAAACACGGTTGGAAGCGGCGTCCTACGGAGACTGATCGAGGCCGGAGGGCGGGCGGCTATTTTAGCGTGCCGGTGCACGGATCCAAATTCGGCAAATGCCGGAGCCTGGCGATCGTGCCGGTCGTGGCGTAATCGACGTCGCCGCGCAGCTGGTCGGCACGCGCCACCTCGACCCGTTCGTAAAGGCGGGCGAGGATGCCGTCTTTCTTGGAAGCGTAGTGAAGCACGTCGGCGGCCGCGACGAAGAGCACGGCCATGACGGACATAGCGAGCGCCATGCCTTCAAAACTTGTCCCGCGCTCGTTGCGCAGGAAACCACGTACGCCCATGACTTCCGTCTCCCAGCCGTCGCATTGGAGGATGCAATGGCACGGTTAAGAGAACGTTGACGAGTTCGGGAAAAATGCGCCGAGTGCGCCGCTAGACCTCGACGAGGTCGGTCGCGAAGGCGGCGCGTTCCTGGATGAAGGCGAAGCGCGCTTCCGGCTTGTTGCCCATCAGCCGCTCGACCAATTCCGCGGTCTCATCGGCGTCCTCGGGGAGAACCACGACGCGCAACAGCGCGCGCCGGCGCGGATCCATGGTCGTCTCCTTGAGCTGATTCACCTGCATCTCGCCGAGGCCCTTGAAACGGCCCACCTCCACTTTGGCCTTGCCGGCGAGCACCGTGCGCAGCAATTCGTCGCGGTGCGCATCGTCGCGCGCATAGACGTGGGTTGCGCCCTGAGTCAGACGGTAGAGCGGCGGCACGGCGAGATAGAGATGGCCGTGCTCAATGAGCTTCGACATCTGCCGGTAGAAGAACGTGATCAACAGCGAAGCGATATGCGCGCCGTCGACGTCGGCGTCGGTCATGATGATGATTTTCTCGTAGCGCAGATCCTCTTGCCGATACTGCGCGCCGGTACCGCAGCCGAGTGCCTGGATTAAATCGCCGAGCTGCTGATTGCCGGCAAGCTTGTCACGCGTGGCGCTGGCGACGTTCAGGATCTTGCCGCGCAGCGGCAGAACGGCTTGGTTGATCCGGTCGCGTGCCTGCTTGGCCGAGCCTCCCGCGGAATCGCCCTCGACGATAAACAATTCGGAACCGCGCGCGCTTGTATTTGAGCAGTCGGCCAGTTTCCCCGGCAAGCGCAGCTTACGGCCGACATTCTTGCGCGCCACGTCCTTTTCGGCGCGCCGCCGCAACCGCTCTTCGGCGCGTTCGACTGTGAAATCGAGCAGTTTGAGGGCCGCGGAAGGCGAGGCGGCGAGCCAATGGTCGAAGCCATCGCGGATCGTCGCATCGACGATCCGCGCCGCTTCTTGGTTCATCAGCCGGCTCTTGTTCTGGCCTTGAAATTCCGGATCGCGGAGGAAGACGGAAATCAGCGCCGCGCAGCCGCCGGTGATGTCTTCGCTTTGCAGGGCGGCGGCGCGTTTCGATTGGCCGATGCGCTCGGCATGGTCCTTCAGACCGCGCAGCAGAGCGGCGCGCAGACCCGCCTCGTGCGCACCGCCGTCCGCCGTCGGGATGGTGTTGCAATAGGAGTGAATAAAGCCATCGTCTGCGGCAAGCCAGGCGATCGCCCATTCAAGCGAACCGTGGCCGCCGGGCTTTTCCACCTTGCCCGCGAAGATCTGTTCGAGGACGAGCCCTTTGCCTTCGATATCCTGGGCAAGGTAGTCCTTGAGCCCGCCGGGGAAGTGGAACACGGCTTCGGGCGGAGTCCCGGCCGCGGGGTCGAGCAATTGCGGCGCGCAATGCCAACGGATTTCCACGCCGCCGAAGAGATAGGCCTTGGCGCGCGCCATGCGGAACAGGCGCGCCGGCTTGAACTTCGCGCCCTTGCCGAAAATCTGCTCGTCGGGCTTGAAGCGGATCTTGGTGCCGCGCCGGTTGGCGACGCGTCCGATCTCCTCGAGTTTGCTCTTCGGCGCGCCGCGTTCATAGACCTGACGATAGAGCTTCTGACCGCGCGCGACTTCCACTTCGAGCCGTTCGGAGAGCGCGTTGGTCACGGATACGCCGACGCCATGCAGCCCACCCGAAGTCAGGTAGGTGCCGGAATCAAATTTGGCGCCGGCGTGCAACATGGTCATGATCACTTCGAGCGCCGACTTTTTCGGGAACTTGGGGTGCGGCTCGACCGGAATTCCGCGCCCGTTGTCGGTGACGCAGAGAAACCCGTTCGGCTCGAGTGCCACGTCGATGAACGTAGCGTGGCCGGCGACCGCCTCGTCCATGGCGTTGTCCAGCACCTCGGCAAAGAGATGATGCAAGGCCGGCTCGTCGGTGCCGCCGATATACATGCCGGGGCGGCGGCGGACCGGCTCAAGCCCTTCGAGGACCTCGATCGAGGCAGCCGTATACCCGGCCTCGCCCGGCGTGACGCCGCGCGCGCCATTGGCCTTGCCGGGCGCCGGCTGCTTGCGTGCCGCATTGCCGAAGAGATCGCCGTGATTTGCCATTTCGAAGTCTCAGGGGAGTAAGCCAAACATAGTGATTCGCCTAGGAGTTTACCGCAACGGCCGCGAGCTGAGGCGCGGGGTTGAACCGATCCGCTGAATGGGCGCGAACAGCCCCTAACGCGATGTTAACCTGGGGCGCCGAGGTACGGCGCAAGCGGAAGAAAGCATGGCTGCGGCCTTGCTCGGGCAGAGGCAAAACATGGATCGACGCTGGCTCCTGAAATCGCTTCCTTTCGTGTTGGGGGCCGGTCCCGCGCTGTGGACGACGGCAGCGCGCGCCGGCGATCCCGCCTACTACTGTGAAACCAACGATATGGCCGTTGTCGTCAGCGCGGCAGTGACGAAGCCCGGGCCGAAATGGTCGCGGCAAACGCTGCAGCAGGCGATCGAAATCGCTCAACGGGCGCGCAAGCCGCTCAACATTCTTCCCGGCACCTATTCGGCCAATCAACTTGTCATTTCTCAGCCCATCGAGATCTATGGAGCGCCGGGCACGATGATCCTGCCTTCCAACTCCTCCTGCGTTAACGTGACGATTAACTCGGTCGACGATGTGATCATTCGCGGCATCGCATTCTCCGGAAAGAATCTGCCGTTTGCCGCGCCGGCGGGAGGAAGCTTGTCGCCGCTTCCGGCAATGGGGGAATACGGCCGCATTCCGAACTTCAATGGCATCATCGCCGCGCATCGCGTCGAGCGGCTGCGGATCGAAGATTGCACGATCGGCGGATCGAGCGCCTGCGGCGTAGCGCTTTGGAACTGCCGATCCGCGCAAATACGCGGCAATCAATTCGCCGACAACATGGTGGCCATCTATTCCACCAACGGTGCGGACAACCTCATTGCCGACAACACAATTCAGAGGAGCGGTGACGGCGGCATCATCGTCTGGCAAACGCCAGCGAACTTCGACGGCACCATCATCCGCGGCAATCATGTTGACGTCACGACGGCGCTCACGACATCGACACGCACCGAAGTCGGCGGCAGCGGTTATTTCGGCAACGGCATCTATGGCTGGCAGGCCAACAATCTGATCATCTCCGAAAACGTCTGCACCCAATCGACGTTCAGCGGCATCCGGCTCTTTAACTGCTATGACTGCAATGTCTCGAACAACCAAATCGTGGAGTCGGGCGAAACGGCGCTGATGATCGAGGCGCCTTACGGATCGAAACCGGGGCCGGTCGTTGAGACCCCCTTTACGACTGTGGGGCCGGCAAATCCGCACTATGAAGGCGCGGCTGTTTCCGGCAACGTGGTTGTCGGCGCCGGCAACGGGATCACGATTACCAACGTTTGGACGGGCGGACGCCGCGTCACGATCAACGGCAATCAAGTCAAGTCCATCAAGATCTTCACGATGCGAACTTCGGATCCGCAAAACCCGAGCTATCTCACCGGAGGCACGGGGATCGCGGCCGAAGGCGACGTGGTGGTCACCGGTAATATGGTCGAAGACTGCGAGGGACCGGGAATCCTTCTCTACGATGTCGGCGTCGAAGGATCTTCGTTCGAGACCACGGCTTCCGCGGTCGGCAATACCGTAAAGAACGCGCCGATCGGCATCGGCTTCCATCAACAGTGGCCGGGAGAAACCCGTCATCCCAATTTCATTCTGATTGAGGGAAATATACTCCAGGGCTATACGCAAGGTTCGATCATGGCGATCATCTGGACCTTCAATTCGCACGGCAACGTCAACGGCTATACGCTCGCCGACGGCAAAGATTGGGGGCGTACCGCGCAAGGGGCGGCCTATGTCGGCAAACCCTATCCGAACGTTGCGATCGGTCCGAATTACGCACTGGGGGCGTGAGCCTCGAGGGCACCAAATGCGGCCCGTACAGGGCCGCATTGCTGCGAGCCCATGGGGCGCCTCTACACCGAATAGTACATATCGAATTCGACCGGGTGGGGGGTCATTTCGAAGCGCAGTATCTCGCCCATTTTGAGGTCGATGTAGCTGTCGAGAAAATCGTCGTCGAACACTCCGCCGGCCTTCAGGAAGGTGCGGTCCTTGTCGAGGTTGGTCAGCGCCTCGCGCAGCGAGCCGCACACCGTTGGGATCTTTTTCAGTTCCTTGGGCGGCAGGTCGTAGAGATCCTTGTCCATGGCGCTGCCCGGATCGATCTTGTTCATGATCCCGTCGAGGCCGGCCATCAGCATCGCCGAAAACGCCAGATACGGATTGGCGGCGGGATCGGGGAAGCGCACTTCGACGCGCTTGGCCTTGGGGTTCGACGTATAGGGGATGCGGCAGGAGGCGGAGCGGTTGCGGGCCGAATAGGCGAGCAGCACCGGCGCCTCGAAGCCCGGCACCAGCCGCTTATAGGAGTTGGTCGAGGGATTGGTGAAGGCGTTGAGCGCGCGCGCATGCCGGATGATCCCGCCGATGTAGTTCAAGCATTCATCGGATAGATCCGAATATTTGCTGCCGGCAAACACCGGTTTGCCGCCCTTCCAGATCGATTGGTGCACGTGCATCCCAGAGCCGTTGTCGCCATAGACGGGCTTGGGCATGAACGTCGCCGTCTTGCCGTAGCTCTGCGCCACCTGGTGGATGCAGTATTTGTAGATCTGCAAATGGTCGGCCATGGTGGTGAGCGGCCCGAACTTGAGGCCCAATTCGTGCTGGGCAGCCGCTACTTCGTGGTGCTGCTTCTCGGTCTTGGCGCCCATCTGCGCCATGGCGGTGAGCATCTCGCTGCGCATGTCCTGCGCCGAATCCTGCGGCGGCACCGGGAAATAGCCGCCCTTGGTGCGGATCCGGTGGCCGAGGTTGCCGCCCTCGTAAGTAGTGTCCGAATTCGACGGAAACTCCACCGAATCGAGCGTGAAGCCGGTGTTGTAGGGCTCCACCGCAAAACGCACGTCGTCGAACACGAAAAACTCGGCCTCCGGCCCGAAATAGACCGTGTCGCCGACCCCGGTCGAGGCGGTATAGGCCTCGGCCCGCTTGGCGATGCCGCGCGGATCGCGGCTGTAGGGCTCGCCCGTCAGCGGCTCCAGAACATCGCAAATGACCGAGAACGTCGGCGCCGCGAAAAACGGATCCATCGCCGCCGTCGCCGGATCCGGCATCAACGTCATGTCCAACTCGTTGATCGCCTTCCACCCGGCAATCGAAGAGCCGTCAAACATCAACCCCTCGGAAAACGAATCCGCATCAATAATCCCGGCGTCAAACGTCACATGCTGCCACTTGCCGCGCGGGTCCGTGAAGCGAAGATCCACAAACTTCACGTCCTTGTCCTTGATCGCCTTCAGAACTTCATCCGCAGTCTTCATGTCTTGCCCTCAACTAAAGCTGGAAAACAACGGGCGAAGCGGCAGCGGCCTGCCGCGCCCACTTCCGGTTCGCGCATGCCCTCGTCCCATTCGCAGGCCGCGCATGGTTTCGCACGATCTTTGCCGACGAGTCCGCGACTCTTCGGCGTCAAATCGCATCCAATCCCTTTTCCCCGGTACGGATGCGAACCGCGCTCTCGATATTCGAGACAAAAATCTTGCCGTCGCCAATTCGGCCGGTGAGCGCCGCCTTGCGGATCGCCTCGACAGCGAGATCGACCACCGAGTTCGGCGAGCACGACTTCGACCTTCACCTTAGGAAGAAAATCGACGAAATATTCGGCGCCGCGATAGAGTTCGGTGTGGCCCTTTTGCCTTCCGAATCCTTTCGCCTCGGTCACCGTAATTCCTGATACGCCGGCTTCGTGCAGAGCTTCCTTCACATCGTCGAGTTTGAACGGCTTGATAATCGCCTCGATCTTCTTCATTGCCACCTTGTCGGACTAATCCGCCAAAACTACGTGCGAGAACAACGCCGGCCTCCTTAGCACCTGTCAAGCTAAACCGCTATGCAAAAAAGGGCGGGTTTGTCGGCGCGGGCGGCGTTCCCAGGCGGCGCGGAAATTGCTTAAACCCAACAAGAAATTGTTTGCGTCCAACACCGTCACAAAGAAAAACCGGCATCGGCCTTGGTCGATGCCGGTCATCGTTTGCGATGCCTGCGTGGCGTACCACGCCGCGGATCAATCGACGTGTTCGAGAATGTCCTTGCGCGCCACTGCGGCGGGCTTCTTAGCGGTCTCGATGAAAGTCGCGCCGACGCCGGAACCTAGCAGTTGCAGGGAAACTTCCTTGCCGTTCGCGAAGCGGATGCCATCGCGATAAGCGCCGTGTTCGAGGCGCGCGAAGACCACTTCCTCTTCCGACTTTACGCCAAGCCGGACCTGCAGATCGCTCGAGATATTCTCGAGGTGCAGACGGGTGTCGTACTGAACGCAGACGGCGGTCGTGCAATCGCCCGGAGAGGCGAGACCGATGCTGCCCGACGGGAAGCGGGTCGTCACGTATCTCTCGGCTTCACGTGCCGGCCTCGAGGCATACATTTCCAAGGAATAGTCACACATGGCAGTCACTCCTGAGCTCTCGATGGTTGATCCAATTCCGAAATCGTCGCCGCGGTGACCGCGCACTGCAGAATCCGGAATGAGCAGATCGGCGACTCCCTTAGGCAGGGAGCATCGGGGACGGCGCAAGGAGCCGGCCGGTTCGGTTCCTCAGGAGATCGGGCGGCATTGCGCCGCGAGGGAACCGAACAACGTTCGACGGTCGCCGAACGTTCCCCAGTGCGAAACACCCAAAACCATCAATCGTTTCAAGTGAATCGCCACTGTTCGGGTATGGTAGCGCGGGAGCCGGTCCCGTCAAGCTCTTTGCGGATGCCGGAGATCTTTTCTCGACCGCCGGGCAGCGCGGCAACAGTTGCGCAAGCCGGCTTGGCGGGGCGCGTCCGAGTTCTTCGCAGCAAGACAACGCTCATGTGCGTGGCGCAAAGCTCGCGCCTCGTCGTCTTCAACCTTTTGCGATCGGCAGATCCGTCCTTGCACCCCATTCGGACCACGCGCCGTCGTAAAGGGCGACATCTTTCTTTCCGGCGGATTCGAGCGCCAGAAGAAGGATTGCGGCAGTAACGCCCGAACCGCACGTGGTGATGACGGGCTTACCGAGATCGACGCCCGCCTTGGCAAAGGCCGCAGCGATCTCCTGCGGCGAACGCATCTCGCCGTCGGCGGCGATTTCCCGCCACGGCAGACTGAAACTGCCGGGAATATGCCCGCTGCGCACGCCCGGGCGCGGCTCCGGGGCTTCGCCACGAAAGCGCGCCGCCGGACGGGCGTCGACGATCTGCGGCGAACCCTCGGCCGAGGCGCGCTTTACGGTTTCGAGGTCGACGACGCCGGCGCGATCGAAGGCAATGGCAAATTCCCGCGGCGCGCGTTGGACCTCGCCGGCTTCTAGGGCGCGGCCTTCGGCCTTCCATTTCGTCAACCCGCCGGCGAGGATCTTCACGTCCTTGGCGCCGTAGATCCGCAGCGTCCACCAGACGCGTGCTCCGCCTTGCAAGCCGGCGTTATCGCAGACGATGAGCCGCAGCGAACTGCCGATGCCGAGAGCGCGCATCGCCGCGGCGAAAGCTTCGGGCGACGGCAGCATATGTGGCAGGTCCGTAGCGCGGTCGGCGATCGCGTCGATATCGAAAAATACGGCGCCGGGAATATGCGCGGCGAGATATTCGGCGCGCGCATTGCGGCCTTCGTCGGGCACGAAGAACGTAGCGTCGATCACCGCAAGATCGGGATCGTGCAAGTGCTCGGCGAGCCATCGCGTCGAGACGAAGTAAGGGGAAGGATTCATCGCGGTTCTTTCAGACGAAGTCCGGCGCAATCGATGTCGGCCGCTCGAGCCACGAAGGCACCGGCAGGTTCTTCGAGCGCAGAAACTCGGGATTATAAAGCTTCGATTGATAGCGGGCGCCGGAATCGGCGAGGATCGTCACGATCGTGTGGCCGGGCCCCAAAGCTTCGGCCAGCCGAATGGCGCCGACAACGTTGATGCCCGACGAGCCGCCGAGCAGCAGCCCTTCGCGTTCGGCAAGATCGAAGAGCACGGGCAAAGCTTCTTCGTCGGTCACCTGAAAGGCAAGATCGATCGGCGCGCCTTCGAGGTTGGCGGTGATCCGGCCTTGGCCGATGCCTTCGGTAATCGACGAGCCTTCCGACGTCAATTCGCCGCATGTGTAATAGGAGTAAAGCGCGGCGCCCATCGGATCGGCGATCGCGATCGCAATCTGCGGGTTTTTGGCCTTGAGCGCCATGCCGACGCCGGCAAGCGTGCCGCCGGTACCGACCGAGCAGACGAACCCGTCGATCTTGCCCTCGGTATCGGTCCAGATCTCCGGTCCCGTCGTTTCAAAATGCCCCTGGCGGTTGGCGACGTTGTCGAACTGGTTAGCCCAGACGGCGCCCTGCGGATGTTCGCGGCCGAGCCGTTCGGCGAGCCGGCCGGAGAGCTTTACGTAATTGTTGGGATCGGAGTAGGCGACGGCCGGCACTTCGATGAGCTCGGCGCCTTGAAGGCGCAGCATGTCCTTCTTTTCCTGGCTCTGCGTATCGGGAATGACGATGACGGTGCGGTAGCCCAGCGCGTTGGCGACGAGGGCGAGCCCGATGCCGGTATTGCCCGCCGTTCCCTCGACGATCAGCCCGCCGGGCTGTAGCGCGCCGCGCGCGACCGCATCGGTAACGATGGCGAGCGCGGCGCGATCCTTGATCGACCCGCCGGGATTCATGAATTCCGCCTTGCCGTAAATCGCGCATCCGGTGGCCTGCGAGGCGTGGCGCAAGTAAATGAGCGGGGTATTGCCGATAGCCTCAACGACGGTCTGCGCAGACATTGTGATTCCCGACAAAATTTGTCGGCTATATAGAGGCGCCCGGCGCGGCATGTCGAGCCGCCGCAACCCAGAGGAAATGCATGTATCGCGCAACGCCCCGGGATGGAGCAGCCTTCGTCACCGGCGCAAGTTCCGGGATTGGGCGGGCAACGGCGCTCGAACTGGCGCAGCGCGGCTACCGCGTTGCCGTGACCGCCCGGCGCGTCGAAGCGCTCAAGGAGCTCGCCGGGAGCGGGCAGATCTTTCCCTTTCCCGGCGACGTGACGCAGCGCGGCGAAATGCAAGCGCTCGTCGCCGCCGTCGAAGCCGATCTCGGCCCGATTGCGCTTGCGTTCCTCAATGCCGGCGTTTTTCTGCCCACCGAGCGGCAAGGGTTCGATCCGGCGGTAATTGCCGCGACCCATGCCGTCAACGTCGGCGGAACCGTCAATTGTCTCGAGCCAATTCTGGCGACGATGACGCGGCAGGGCCGCGGCCAGATCGCGCTCAACGCGTCGCTCGCTGGCATCAACGGTCTGCCGGGCTCGCTCGCCTACGGGTCCTCGAAAGCGGCACTGATCTACATGGCGGAGGCGCTCAAGCTCGAATACGAGGGCAGGGGGATCACCATCCAAGTGGTCTGCCCGGGCTTCGTGCGCACGCAGATGACCGACCAGGAGACGCAGTTTAAGATGCCCTTCCTGATGCAGCCGGAAGCGGCGGCACGCGTGATCTGCGATGCCTTCGAAAAGGGCGGCTTCGAGATCAGCTTCCCTTGGCAGCTCGCGGCGCTGACCAAATTCGTCGGCGCGCTACCCTATCCCTTGCGCTTTCGGCTGCTTGCTTGGTCACTAGCGCGGTCGCGGCGGCGGTAGATTTCGCTGCTAGCTGAGCACCGTCACTTTTCCGCTGTCGAGCGCGTAATAGCCGGCGGCGATTTTCAGCCTTCCTTGGCGGATCAGTCCGGCCAGCAACGGCGAGGCGGTGGCGAGCAGATGCGCCTGAATCTTGGCGTTGGCCTTGATCGCGGCAACGAGGTCGCCGCCCGCGGCGTCGACCGCCGGACGTAGGAAGGCGTATAGCCCGCTGATCTGTCCCGGCACATCCTTTCCTTCCATCGCAGCCTTGACGGCACCGCAATTGGCGTGGCCCAGCACGAGGATCGCCTTGGTACCCAGCACCGCCGCCCCGTATTCCAAACTGCCGATGATCTCCGGGGTCGCAATATTCCCGGCGACCCGCGCGACGAAGAGATGGCCGATGCTTTGGTCGAAGATCAGCTCGACCGGCACACGCGAATCGGCGCAGGAGAGAACCGCGGCGAACGGTTGCTGTTTTGCCACGGTACTTCGCCGTAGGATTCCGAGGTCCTCGTCGAAGGAGCTGAGGCGCTGTTCGACGAAACGCTTGTTGCCGGCGAGCAAGGCGTTCAAGGCGGCTTCGGGCAAGAGCGCGCTTTGCGCCGACGCATTTCCCAGCGCCCCAAAGGTCGTCGTAGCGACGGCAGCGACAGCCCCGGCGCAAAGAAATTTGCGGCGCGACAGAGCGATGGAGCCTGTTGAATGCGGCGCGCCGCCGCAACAAACGCAGCCCCGTTGTATTTCGTAGCTAGTAGTCACCCCGGCCTCCTTATTGCACGCGACAAACGGCCTCGCCGCAGGCAGCACGCGTTCGAACGAATCGCATCAGTTGTGCAATCTCTTCAGGGTCTTTCCGAGCGGTTGAGGGAACGAGATACTTTGGGATGGCTCCCTGAGCAGGACTCGAACCTGCGACCGATCGATTAACAGTCGATTGCTCTACCAGCTGAGCTATCAGGGATCAGGGGATCGCTTGCTATAGCAAGGGGCCCGCGGCTTTGCAAAGGTAATGCACACGATACCGAAGCATCGGTTGCAGGGCCTGCGTATCCTTTGCTATACGCGGCGCTCCGGACACCCGTCCGGTCGCCCGGGCCTCGTGGCGGAGTGGTTACGCAGAGGACTGCAAATCCTTGCACCCCGGTTCGATTCCGGGCGAGGCCTCCAGCTGCGCTCGCGCCGCTCGCGCAGCGGTTGCCGCCTTGCGGGCCGCCTCCGGAACATATTGCGACTCGGCTGGGTCGTCGCCGGCGGGCCCAATTTCCGCTCGCTGATGAAAACCGCATGCAAATCAAATTCGCGCGCCAATCTTCCGCGAGACGCAGCGCAGTCATCCACAGCTTCGCGCAAATTCCGCCTTTTGCGCCGAGCGGCGAATGCTATCCTGAACGACAGGGTGTCAAGCCAATTCGTGCTGTAGCGAGCTGATCGGCTCGAGCGTTCTTAAGCGTTCCGGGGAGCTGGTCCGTTGAGCAACAACGACCTTCAATCGGCACAGGGCGACGTGCGTGCCGATATCGATCTCGGCGCCGGAGAAGCCGGCGCGACAAACCTCGAGTTGATCGAGATCGCCGGAAGAATCAAATGGTTCGACACTTCTAAAGGCTATGGCTTCATTGTCCCCGATAACGGAATGGCGGACGTTCTCCTGCATGTGACGACGCTGCGCCGAGACGGATTCCAAACGGCGCATGAAGGCACGCGCATCCTCTGCGAGGCGGTCGTGCGCGCCAAAGGGCTGCAGGTCTTTCGGGTGATCTCGATGGACGAGTCGAGCGCCGTTCATCCCGCCCAATTGCAGCCGGCGCGTACCCACGCCCAGGTGGCGCCGACCAGCGGCTTTGAAATTTGCATCGTCAAGTGGTTCAACCGCGTCCGCGGCTTCGGCTTCCTGTCGCGCGGCGACGGCACCGAAGACATTTTCGTGCACATGGAAACGCTGCGCCGCTACGGGATTGCCGAATTGAGGCCGGGCGACGGCGTGCTCGTCCGCTTCGGCGACGGTCCCAAGGGCCTTATGGCGGCGGAAGTTCGTCCTCTCGAAGCGGCCTTGCCGTCGTCACACTGATCCGGCATGCAAATCTGCGCGTAGCTGGACACCGATGTGACAATTATCAATCTTTGCTGGAGCCGCGGCGCGCCGCGCGCCGACTGCGGCTGGTTTCTGCGCTTCTGCCGTGTCGCGTTCGCCGGCGCTGCGATCCTGGCGTACGCCGCGGCGACGGCCGGCGAGGGTCAGTTCGAGCCGCTGTCCATCATTACCGCCACCGGCACGCATCCTTTCTCGGTCGAGGTGATGCGCACCCCGCGCGAGCTCGAAAAGGGCCTGATGTTTCGAACCTCGATGCCGCAAGACCACGGGATGCTGTTCGATTTTCAGACCGAGCAATCGGTCATGATGTGGATGAAGAATACCTATATTCCGCTCGACATGATCTTCATGGGCAAGACCGGCAAAGTGGTCGGCATTGTCGCCAATGCCAAACCGATGTCGGAACAGATCCTCGGCGTCGTGGCGCCGACCTACGCGGTGCTCGAGCTAAACGGCGGCGAGGCGGCGAAAATCGGCCTCAAGGTCGGCGACAAGGCCGACCATCCGATCTTTGGCCCATAAGGGGCGGCCTTGTTCGCGCAGGGTGCGCGTGGTAGCGAGGCGCCGATCCGCGAAGTCGGGGTATGGCGCAGCCTGGTAGCGCGGAAGTTTTGGGAACTTCAGGTCGCAGGTTCGAATCCTGCTGCCCCGACCACGGTGGACGGAGATTGCCAGAGATGAAGGCACGCATCTATCTTCCGAGCCGCAGCGCGACGCAGTCGGGCGAGGCGCGCAGCAAGCTTTGGGTTCTGGAGTTCGTGCCGGAACTCCCGCCGGAAATCGACCCGCTGATGGGCTGGACCGGATCGCGCGACATGCGCCGTCAAGTCACGCTTAACTTCGGCACCAAGGAAGAGGCGATCGCTTACGCGGAGAAGAACAAGATCGCCTATTGGGTCGAGCCGCCGAAGGAAACCAAACGGAAATTGATTTCCTATTCTGATAATTTCAAATCGACCCGGCTCGACCAATGGACGCATTGAAGCCCTAGGGAAGCGGCCGGGGCAGGCGGTCGGCCGGATGACCCCGTAGCTCAGCTGGATAGAGCAGCCGCCTTCTAAGCGGCAGGTCGGAGGTTCGAGCCCTCCCGGGGTCGCCAGAAAATTTCCCTCGCAAACTTCGCCAAAGTTGCTGATTTTTAGTGGAAAACACAACTATAGTGTCTCTGCAGTTCTTGCACGCAAATGTTCATATTCATACTCTCAAGTTCGCGATGAGACACGGCCATTCAGCCAAAATGTGTCTCCCAGTGTGTCTCGCGAGTGATGGAACAACTTCGCGAAAAGCCGAAGAGCGATCGAGGTTGGCAGACCTATCTCGCGAACCTGCGGGCGCCGCGGAAGCGCGAATGGTTGGGCCTCGGCGGCTGCCTGGACGTCTGCTTATTGCCGGACGGAACGAAGATTTTCCAGGCCCGCCTACGCCGCCGCGGCGACAGGTCGGCTAGCCGGATCGAGGTCGGTAGCTTCCCGGCGGTCTCTGTTGCCGAAGCGCGCAAAAAGATCCTGGAAATGAGGTCCGTCATTCGCGAGGGAAGGGATCCGGCGCTGGAGCGACGCCGGGCGCGGGCCGGCATCCGAGCGGTCCGAACGCTCGCGGATCTCGTCAATGAATATCTCGGCCGCCGTGAAGGCGCGATCGCCCCGAAGACCTTGAAGCTCGAAACTGAGCTGCTCGAGGGCGTGCTCGCTCCGGCGCTCGGCCGAAGGCTTCTCTCCGATCTTGAGCCGCGGGACTTTGGCTTGGTTCTCTCGGATTATTCGAATCGGCTTCGGCGAGAAAAGCGCTCGGACGGAACCAATGCCAACAAGCTCCTCGCCGTCACGCGGCGCGTGTTCAAGAGCGCTCGCGGGTGGGGCCTCATCGACATGACGGACCCAACGGTCGGCCTCATACGGCCAGCCAAGGAGAGGCCTCGCGATCGCATCTTGTTCGACGGCCATGTGCTCGTTGGCCCGAATCCCAAGGTGAATGAGCTGGGCAAGCTCGCCGCCGCGCTCACCGGCGATACCGAATTAGGCCCTGATAATCTCTCGACGCGCGTTGCTTTGATGCTGACGCTGATGCTCGGCCTTCGCGCTCTTGAAGTCTCCTCGCTTGAATGGGACGCGATCGATCTTGACGGAGACTTGCCAAGCGTCACCGTCACGACCTCGAAGACGAAGGCTGGGCTTCGGGAATTGCCTTTGCCGGGCGCCGCCGTCGCGCTTCTGCGGGCGCTAAAGCCGACCGGCGCGCGCAAACCCAGATGTGTCTTCCCGGCCGAAGAGGGTGCTGTCCGTACGCAGCATCTGCACCCTGAGAGCCTGTCGCGGGCCTTCGCACGGGCTTGCGACCGGCTCGGGATCAAAAGCGCGACTCTGCATGATCTGCGGCGAACCTGTCTCTCCGGGCTGATCGAGCTCGGGCATGAAATCGGTCGCAGACCGCATCGCCGGCCACGCGCCCAGGCATGTCCTAGGGCGCCACTATGACCGATCCATGCGGCTGCAGGCGATGAGGGCCGCACTGGAAGCTTGGGCCAGCGTAATCGACGCTGCCCGTAAGGGAGCCATCGCGTCGGCTGAGGGCGAAGCACATTGAGCCGGGTCGCACCCATCCTCGAAATAGATCTGGACTGTCTCGACAATCCGACGCGGTTAGATCTCGCGCCGCTCGAGGCCATGATGCTGTGGCCAGATGATGCAGATGCTCGGGTGCGTGCGGTCAAAGCTAGCAGCGTCGAATTTCTTCGGCCGATCCTTGCGGAGGCGGAGATCGCGCGGCTAGCAGAGGAGGACGTGCTCTCCGAACTGCAGGAGGAAGTGAAAAAGGAGAGGTTCGTTCGCGGGTTGATCTGCGGAATGGTCTTGCACGAGATTTTGAGGCTGCTCATTTCTGGATCTCAAGAGGCCAGCATGTCTAAGGTGATCGACAAGTGCGTAAAGCCCTTTCTGCCGAAAAAAGAGAACAATAACAAAGCATGGCCAAGGTACCACGCCTATAGGATTTCCAAGAAGACTTTCCAAAATGAAGCTTGGCGGACGTTTAGACCGGTCGCTCCCTTCTGGGCGGCATATTATGCAGCTTGCCCGAGCGGATTGCGCTCGCCGGCTGATTGGACGCGAGCGACGTTTCCTTGCCACTCGGCAGGACTAGGTCGATTTTTGGCCGATGCTGAATTCTTCAGGGTGCGCGGCATTCAAGCGCGAACATGGAGATCACCGAAGAAAACCATCCTGCAGCAAGAAGAAACCGTGCAAATACCCCCCGCGCTGCACATAGAGCCGACGAAGGGACTGTGGCTTTCCGAACATGAGCGATTGCTTCTACGCATTTAGGAAAAGTCGGGTCGAATTGGGAAAAGACAGAATACCCGATCCAATTTGATGTGATGGCTCCTATTCGGAGACAGCACTATGAATTCCCCATTGACCGTTTCTGAACGCATCTTGTCCGGCGGCAATCTCACGATCGACGAGTTTGCGGCTTGGCAGGGCCTCGGCCGCGTCACCGTCTATAAAGAGATCAAAGCCGGCCGGCTCGTGGTCACCAAATACGGTAAGGCCAGTCGGATTACCGCGCCCGACGCGATCGCATACCGCGATGCGCGCCGGGCGGCCACCAGAGCTCGCGAGGTCGCGTGAGCCATGCCCGATCCAAGAGACGGAAAAGCCGCCCGCTGTGAGCGCAGCGGACGGCCTGGAGATCGAGTGCTTCGAGAGCGCCTCGACATCTCCAATGTCACAAATCCGGGACGCCATCAAGCCGATGCACGCCTCGCGCTGAACGAACTCCTCGCCAATGGCGCCCGCCTAGTGATCGTTGCGGCGACCTGGCCGGGCCGACAGCTTCTATGGGAGCCCTGTCCCGGCCGCGACCGCGCTCGCTGCCGCGAAATCATCCAATCCGTAAAAACACGAAGCCCCGCATGCTGGCGCGCGTTTCTGGTTGCGATAGCGGAAAGCAACGCGCCAGCACCATGAGCAACAGAGCGATTGATTTTGTCACAGCGCGCAAGAGACCTCAAACCCAGCGAAAAATTAGTAGCGTTCATTTTTGCAAACCACGCAGATCCGAAGGGCGGTTGCTTTCCGGGCTCGATACAGTGGCGCTTGAGGCTGGCCTTAGCATCGACACCGTTTATCGATGCGTGAAAGCGCTGGAAGCAAAGAGTTTGATTTTTCGCGCCGACGTTCGCGGACGCCGAAAAAACGGGACACGAAAAACGTTGCTCACCATCGTCCTGTATAGCTCGGAAGCAATCGCCCACGCGGCGGGCCTAGGATTTGACCAGAAGGCAATCGCCGATCGCAGAGCCATGACTTCCGTGGTCGGGCAGCCTAGCAAATTGCGATCAAACCAACCTTGCAAATTGCCGCGCGGCCAACCTAGCAACGTGCGGTTCCCATATATAGAACCCCCAAAATTAAAGATTGAACCCTCAGGGATCCGTGCGAACTTTCAGAGTCGGCGTGGCGTCTGGATTCGCAAAGGAACGCGGGAGTGGTTCTCGTGGTACCAGCACCACCTCGAGCAGGGTCACACATGGCTTTTCAATGGAGATGAGCTCACCTCCTTCACCTCGAAGCAAGGCACGGTCGGTCGCCTTGAAGCGACGTCGTTGCCTCCTCCAAGTGTTCGCGGGAAATCGCAATGTTGACCGCGAAGACGCCCAGCGTCGTCGCAACCGGCGACGACACCTCCGCCGCACCTGAGCGGAGGGGAGGGGGTTAAATTCACCAAAGGCTTCGGCACTGCAACCGGCCCACACCGCACGCGCAGATTTTTTATTTTGGCTCCGAAGTTCTGATTAGGGTCTCCGAAATCAAAAAATCAAAGGCCGAACTGGCCGCAACGGACTCCGAAGGCGATCCGCTTTAAAATCATTTTTGGCGTTTTTCAAGTTTTTCAATGGCTTGCACAACGCGCTATGTGAACCAGGTTGCGGATGTGAGTCCGTTTTCCGGCCTTTTTTTGAATTTTCGGGTGCCCCGGCCCGACCGGCGCGGGTTGCCGTTCTCCATACCGAACGATCGGACGAAACACGGCCGTCGCGGAGGCCGCGAAATGAGCTTCTGCCTTCACCGCTGGCGCGATATCGCCAACCTCCTTCCAACAAGCGCCTATGCCGAACAGGGCGAGGAGATCTCTGCTATCTTGAGGGCGCCAATGAAGGCTAGGCATCGACGAGGCGATCGGCATCAAGCTGCCAATACCCGCGATCTTCCCGGCTCCAATGTCCGCTTCGCTCCGAAAGCGACCGAAGTGCTGCATTTCCGCGAGACGACGCGAAGGGCCATTAACGGACTTGCGATGCGGACGTGTTAGGAAGGGAAGCGATCACCGAACATCGGCAGACCGCTTTTCGATTGAGCTTGGGTTGCTTCGTCTTGGAGCACGTCCCAATGCTCGGCCAGAACCCCGATCTTCAATCCGGACGAGGTCCGTTGCGATGAAGGCCGCTGGACGCCCATTGCCAGAGAAACGACCGTGCACAATAACGTAATCCCCCCTGCAACGATGAGGCCGTGCTGGTAACGAAGCCTGTCAGGGAGACTTCGGACAAGATTGAAGAGGCCCTCACGACCCGGCTCGATGTGGGCGCTATGTTGGATGTAGGTGTCCGACCAGAAGCGCGCCGCCGCCGCATAATCTCGTTTGTTGAATAGCGCGTCGAACGCTTCAAGTACTATGGCTTTGTTTTGAGCTGGCGTGGTTTTGCTCATTTGATCTTCCTTGTGAGTGGTGTTTTATCCCCAAAAGTCTGCGCGTGTCGCTGCACGCCTTCCTTGCCTCTCACGATGCCCGCTGGATCACCGGAGACACGATTCGCGTCGACGGGCGGGTCGAATTACAGCGCCATCGTGCTGCTTCGCTTGTCGTCACCGGGAACAACGTCCCAATGCGATCCCGTCGCCGCTGGCCTCGTCACGCTTGGTCCGCGGCCTTCATCAGCGCCGCCTTCCAGATCGGTATATTGCCCATGAAATCCATAGTCCAAAGCAGCCTAGAGGTGTTCGGATCAGTAGGGCGCAACGGCAAAATTGATCCAAGAAACGCCGACGCTTGTCGCGTAAAGGCTTCATGAAATTGGAACAGCGAACCATGCGCGGAATCGGGATAAGTCATGAGAACGGCATCCGGTAGGTTTTCGCTGAGCCAATAAGAATTCCTCACCGGAATCATCTCGTCATGGATCCCGTTCACCACGAGTGTCGGCTGACGGATGTTTTTGAGGTCCGCAAAACGCTCGCCTTTAAATTGCTCCCAATCGCGAAACGCCGCCATTTGCGCCTTTGCCACCGCGGGCCCCGAGGCAGGCTCCAGATCTTCCTTGCGCTGCGCAAGCCTGGCGATGAAGGCAGCGCCCGCTGCCTGGCTCGTATCTGTGAGGGCAAAGAAGATTTTCTGCAGAACTGCATATCCTCGAAACGATGGATCGCCGAGAAACTTGGCAAGTCGAGGTTTTTCAAGGTGCATGATGTCCTCGCCCCCTCGCGGCGCCGTTCCGACCAGGATTATCTTCCGGAAGATCGACGGACGCTCCAGCGCGATTTGCTGCGCAACCATACCCCCCAGCGAAAAGCCCAGAACGTCGCACCTCGCGATATTGAGACCGTTGAGGAATGCCAAGGCATGCGCGGCCATGCCAGCGACCGTGTTCGGCACCGAGCCGCTCGACCGACCGATCCCGGCGCTCTCGAACAGGATTACGTCCCGGCCGCTGGCAAGCGGGTCAGTAACGGCCGGGTCCCAATTGTCCATTGTTCCCGTAAAGTGCTGGAGGCATAGAAGAGGGAGGCCCTGGCCAGCTCCAAATCGGCGGTAAGCGTATCGCTCCTTTCCTGCATTCAGGAAGCGGGTCGGGGCGGTGACGTTGCTCGCAGCACTCTCGGTCGACATGCTCTCTATTCCTTCGGTTTGGCGGTCGGCGAGGCGGCAATCAGTAGTCGAACCACACTTTTAGCGCGGCATTCTTCTCGGGCGTGTAGGGCGGGAACAGATGGTCAATCGCAACATCGGGCGGTGAAATCAGCATTGACTTGGCGTGCGTCAGCATGTTGAAGCCATATTTCCCGTAGTAATGGCCGATGCCGGCGGGGCCAACGCCTCCGAACGGCATCGTCTCGACGAACAGGTGGACGTTGACCTGGTTGACGGCGCCGCCACCAAATGACAGCTCTCCAATAAGGCGATCGATTGTCCGTTGATCGCGGCTGAAAACGAACGCAGCGAGGGCATGCGGCGCAGAGGAGATCCTGTCGAACGCTTCGTCGAGCGATCGGTATGTCAGGATCGGCAGGATCGGTCCGAAGACCTCCTCATCCATTATGTGATCGTCCCACGTCACTGGATAGACGATCGTCGGAGCGAGGTATCGAGCCTCGGATCGGATCCCCTCCGATAACTACCTTCGCTGGATCGATCAGGCTAGCGAGTCGCAAGACCTCGCTCGAGCTGATGATGCGCGAATAGTCCGGATTTGGTTTGGGATCCGGGCCATAGAGGTCGATCAATGCGGACTTCGCCTTCGCGACGAAGGCCTCCGCCACCAACTCGTGCACGTATGCATAGCCGGGCGATGTGCACCACTGTCCACCCCACGCCATTTTGCCCCAAACTATTTTTTTTGCTGCGTCCGGGATGTTTGCGGTTTCATCCACTAGCGCGGGATTCTGGCCGCCGAGTTCGAGCAGAACAGGGGTCAGATTTTCGGCAGCCGCACGAGCGACCACCTTTCCTGTGCTCGTGCTTCCGGTAAGAAAAATGAAATCAAAAGGAAGTTTGAGAAGTTCGGTGATCTCTTCACGATGGCCTGTGACCGCCGTGACAGCCTCCGGCTTGAAATACTTTGGCACGAGATCGAGTAATAGCGCGGACGATGCCTTGAGGGCCGCGCTCAGTTTGAGGATGCAGCAGTTGCCCGCTGCCAGCGCCGTTATCGCGGGACGAATGAGCAATAACAGCGGGCCGTTAAACGGGCCGATGATCAGGGCAACCCCATAAGGATCGCGATATATGATGCCCTTGTGCCCGGTGGCCGCGAGCGCGCGCGGCACGGGCACCTCAATTGGCGCCATCCACTCCTTGAGTTGGCTCTTCTGAAACTCCGCCTCCGCAATGCATGCGAGCGTTTCGAAGACCTGCTCCTGACTTGCGGTCTTAAAATCCTGCGCAATGGCTCGCTGGAGGGATGCTTCGTTCTCTCTCAGAAGTTTTGCCATGCGTTCGAGCTGTTCGATTCGCCACGCGTAGCTCCGCGGCGCACCTGTAGCGAAGTGCTTCCTTTGCTGGTCGAACAAGAACTGGAATGAAGTCATGACCCCGCTTCCTCCCTTTGACGAGCTGCACCTGAGCCGCTGGAAATCTCGAACGAGGGCATGAGAAGAACCATTCGAAAACGCGCTTTGCCTGACACATCTTCGCGTAGGCAGCCGGGGCTTGTTCGAGCGGGACCGTTTCGATATAGGGGACACGCCGCTTATCGCGCTGAAACGGAGGGTTGCGTCGCCTGTCCCAGGGTCGCCAGTTAGCGCCCCGTAAAGTTTGCGATTCCCGAACACCAGATCCATGCCCGATACTTGGATCGGCTCCGGCCCGACGCCGAGCACGATCGAAACGCCGCCAGGACGCAAGCCTTTGAAGGTTTCGGCGACGGTCTTTCCACCCGAAGAGGTAATCAAAATCACCTGCGCGCCGCCCAATGCTTGAAGAGCTGCGCTTGCGTCGGTTTTAGCGCTGTCGATGAAATGGTGGGCGCCGAGTTTCTTCGCCAATTCGGCTTTGTCGGCGCCGCGGGCAATCGCCGCGACTTCAAACCCCATGCGTCGCGCATATTGCACACCAAGATGACCGAGGCCGCCGATTCCCAGCACCGCGACAAGCTCTCCTGCCTTCGCCGGTGCGTTTCGCAGTGCGCTGAACGTTGTGATGCCTGCACAGAGCAGCGGCGCCGCGTCCACCGATGATAAGTCGGGGGGAATTGACACGAGGCCGCTTGCGTTTGCGATCATGACTTCAGCGTATCCCCCGTCATGATGAACGCCCGTGTATTCCTGGTTTTGGCAGTTGACGAGATCGCCATTGCGGCAGAACTCGCAATAGCCGCAGGAACCCGCAAGAAACCCGACACCGACCCGCTGCCCAATGGTCCAGCCCTGGACGCCTGGACCAAGTGCGTCGACGTGTCCGACTGCCTCGTGCCCCGGGACGCGTGGATATGTAATGCCAGGGAAGACTTCCTCGACCGTTGCGGCGTCCGAGTGGCAGACACCGCATACCTCGACACGGATGCGCACTTGTTTGGGACCGGGGTCCGGGACAGGCCTTGTTACTTTCGCGAACTCTCCGGGTCGCGAGACCTCTATTGCTCTGTATGTTGCGGTCACTTGCGTACCTCCAAGTAGAGCATAACTGCTGGTCCCGAACGGACGAGGTGCGTTGTCTAAAGGGACTGCTTGCATGCGGCGCCAAGCGTGTCCGCTGGCGCAAAGTACTTCCGTCTCGCCGCAGTTTCGACTACTGGAAGGGTCAAAGATTTGCTCGGGAGGGACAAAGCGATGTCTGGAGGTCCCGAATACGAAATTGGCATCGTCGATTATCCTGGGGCGCAGGTGGCCCATCTTGGGCCTGACCGATCTGTTCGGCGTCGCTTCCAGGATCGCGGTCGATCAACGGCCAAAGCCCACTTCGAGTGACGCATTGGAAACCGATCGATGGCCGCCATGCGAATCTTTCCTGCGTCTATGACAGCGCCCCGCGCGGTAACCCAGAGCCGCGGACTCTGATCATCCCGCCGACTATGGTGAACCTTCCAGATCCTGAGTCGCCCGCCGGCGTGTGTCCTGGCTCCGTAATCGCCATGCCGCCGGGGCCACGTTGGTTTCAGTGTGCTCCGGAGCATTTATCCTTGCCGAAACGGGTCTCGTCGATGGGAAGTCGGTTGCTACCCATCAGATTTGTGCAGAAGCGCTGGCGAAGCGTTTCCCGCAAATCGTCGTCGACATAAAGCGGCGCATCATTGATCACGGTGACATCGTGACGGCGGGCGGATTTCTTGCGTGGGTCGATCTTGGCCTGTTTCTGTTGAACAGGATTCTGGGCCCGGTTATCAGGGCGGAGACGGCGCGCATTTGTTCTTTCAGACCCAGCGGCGGGTGAGGCACGCTACTTCACCGGTTTCGCTCCTCCTCAGACGCACGGAGATAGAGCCGTGTTGAAGGCTCAGGACTGGGTGCACATGAGGGACGGACGAGGCGTCTCCCTTGCGGCCATGGCGGATGGCTGCTGGGCTGGGACGCCGCACGTTGCTGCGGCGATTCGCGAACGCAACAGGCATGACCCCGATCGAGTATTGTCGGGCGGTTCGCATTGCGCGAGCGCGCGAGCTGCTGGAGGGGGGGAACCTCGCAGAAGCAGATCGCGCAATCGCTCGGATATAACGGACGTAGCCTCATTTGCACGTGTATTTCGCAAGGCCGTAGGCTCGGCGCCGGGAGCTTACCGCAAAAAGTTTGGTCGTAACGGCATCTCGCCAGCCGATTTCGCAGCGAAAGATGGCGCGGGTCAGAAGAAGCACATATTCGAGGTTGGCTTTCAAACGGGCTGAACGAGGGACCCTCATGCGCCGACCGGCAGCACTTCGCGGCAACCGGTAAGCCGTCTGCTCGGAGGCTTACGTGATCATTCCGAAGGCCGCGCCTTGCGACGAAGGAACGATCCGATCGATTCCTCCGGCGGCGAATCGCGTCGCCAATGAAAAACGCTGGGTGCTGTTGGCTACAATACTAGCCTCGAGCATCGCCTATATCGATAAATCGGTCGTCAACATCGCGCTTCCGGCCATCGAGAGCAACCTCGCAACTTCGGTCGAGGTGATTCAATGGTTGGTCAACGCTTACACCCTTTGTCTTTCAGCTCTCTTGCTCGTAGGCGGCGCGGCGGCCGATCACTTCGGTCGCCGAAAAATGATTATGGCCGGCATTTTTATATTTGCGGGCGCGTCGCTGTGGTGCGGAATTGCATCAAGCATTCCTCAATTGATCTTGGCACGGGCGATCCAGGGCGTCGGCCGCTCTGCTGATACCTTGTTCGTTAGCACTAATCGGCGCTTCTTTTGACGAGGAGGAGCGCGGCAAGGCGATCGGTACGTGGGCCGGCGTTTCCGCCATCGCAGTGGCGATCGGACCGTTGCTAGGAGGCTGGATCGTTGATCATTTCAGTTGGCGCTGGATTTTTTTGATAAATCCACTCGTCGCTTGCCCGACGATCTGGATCGTATAAACACGTCCCGAAAGCCATGATTTAGAGGCCAGAGGCGGACTTGATTGGACGGGCGCCTTGCTGGCGCTGCTCGGCTTGGCAGGCGTTTGTTTCGGTCTCATCGCGGCGCCGGAATTTGGTTTGACTGATATCAGGGTTATCGCGGCGCTTGCCCTTGGATTGCTGTTGCTTTGCGCTTTCATTTGGCTGGAAGGACATACCGGCGCGCCAATGTTGCCACTGGATCTGTTTAGGTCGCGTACGTTCGCAGCCATTAATCTGTTGACATTGCTGCTCTATGCCGCACTCGGCGGCGCGCTCTTTTTTCTACCGTTCGCGCTGATCCAGGTTGGCGGCTATTCGGCGGTGTGGCCGGTGCTGCCTTCCTCCCCTTCACGGTTGTCATCGGATTGCTGTCGCGCTGGTCGGGCGGACTGGTCGATCATGTCGGCGCCAGATTACCGCTTATAATCGGGCCCACGATCACTGCGCTGGGATTCGGCCTGTTGACGTTATCCATTGGTGGGGGCGCATATTGGGCCTATCTTGCTTCGATGACGGTTCTCGGCCTCGGCATGGCCATAAGCGTCGCGCCGCTCACGACCACCGTCATCAATGCCGTGCCAGTTCATCGGACCGGTGTGGCGTCGGGGGTCAACAATGCCGTTGCATCATTGGCCGGTCTGCTGGCGGTCGCAATTTTCGGTGCAGTAGCGCTCGGGATTTACGATCGCGGGCTTGAACACCGGCTGCAAGCCTCCTCAGCTTCGACGGAGATAAGTCAGACTAGTCAAGACGCGCGCGGGCAGTTCGCCACCTCACCAGCCGGTGCCATGAGCACAGTTCTCGATCGGCAACTTGCGGAAAGGATTATCAAGGGCGCGCTTTCGGAGAGCATAAGAGACATCATGCTGCTAGCTGGCATTTTAAGTCTCGGCGCTGCCACGAGCGGTGCGCTGCTTCCGCGTTCACCCAACGCGCTGACCTGATCTCTTGGCGGAGCGTTAATGAGCGGCCTTTCTGCCAGCTCAAGTTTGCCCGGACCTCCTGAGCTGCACGATACGTTGTCGTGGGCTGAATCATGTTCGCCTCCATCGTTGCCGTTCCTGTTGATCCTTTATTCTGATCGGGATATTCGCCGCGATTAAATTTCGGCCGATTTTTGGCGCCTGATCCACGGCGGCCAATCATCGGCAATGTCAGCTTTGGGTCACTCGCGTCATTGGTCCGCTGGACCGGCGGCGTCCGACGTCGGAAGTGGTCCGAAAGCCGACAAGTCATTGGATCGCAGCCAAACGACGCTAGGGCCATTAACGGACACGAGTTCAGGATGACCAGTGCGGCCGACGACCGGAGCGATGAGGCCTCAAGTCGTTGTGGTAGAATGCTCCATGCCCGTCGCCCGCCGGCGCAATCCGGACCTAACATGGTCCTTCGAGCTTCCTGATCGGCTTAAGTTGGCAATCGCCGACGCGATCGTCCTCTACAGCCGAATCGAGTGCTGCTGCATCGAGATCATCTGGGAGATCGAACAGGCAGACCTCGGGCGCAAGCAGGAACTCGCCAAGAACTGGGGCGAACAAAATTTCAAGCTGCTGCGGAAAGCGGTCGAGAGCCTGCCCGGCGCAAAGACGGACCGCATCTGGCCGACGCTCAAGGCGCTCGGCAAGGAGCGCAGCCTGATCGGCCACGGCGTCTGGATGTGGACGAGCGAGGAGCGGCCGCTTGTCGTGTGGCACTCGAACTTTCTGGAGTCGGCCGACTGGGTCGGCGCCGAATACTACGACTGGTCCCGCTTCGAAAGCTTCATGAGGAAGGCGACCGTGCTGATGAACACATTCGCCCAATTCAAGCTGATGCTGGTCCGCACCAACGACGCCGCCAAGGCGAAGGCGCCGGAGGGCGGAGCCTAGGGGCCCTTCCGGAGATCGAGCATCGCCGCGTTGATATCGAGGATTTCAAACTTGGCGTTGTAGAGGACCTGCCAGCAGTTCGAGCGACACCATCCCGCACTGCGCGACCGTCTTCAGGCCATGTCGAGCTCGACGCCGTCATTGCCGGCGTCCTGGTTCGCCGCGGCCACGGAAGCGGTGACGGCAATATGCTGGAACGCCTTCTTCGAGGCCTTCATGAAGACGGGCCGGTCGGCGGCAAAAAATGTGTGAGGCGGCGCCTTGCAGAACTTCATTCGCGCCCACAACTATATTTTCCCTCGTCAGGATGAAGGCCCGCAGCGCGCAAGACCATGTCAAAAGTCTTCTCCGATTTGCCCGACGGATTCTTCGGGCCACCGGCCGAGCGCGATGATTCGTGGAAGGATAATCCGGACCTGCGGCGCGGCGTCGAATGGCTGAAGTCCTTTATGAGTGAATCCGACTGGAAAGGCCGCCGCGAGGCGGCGGTCGATCGTCTCTACGCGGCCGCGTTGCAGAAGCTCGACGACGATCCCAAGGGGCGGTTCTTCGCTGAAACGGATACTTTCGGCTGGTACCTCTTTCTCGCCGATGCGTTTCTCGATCACATCTGGAACTACGAACCGATCTTCGGTTCGAGAGTGGTTCCGATCCTCACTTCGATCGGCCGTAATCTCGATCTTCTGACGTCCACTGAGGGCATCGCCGCGCGCGCAAGACGGCTCGTGGACTATGAACGGCGTCAGCCGAATGGCGGCTTGTTTGAGATGCTGGTGGCTGCCGCGTACCGGCGCGCCGGCGGCAAGGTGGCCTTCCGTCCGGAGCAACCGGGAAAGGCACGGACCTACGATATGGACGTCGCGATCGGCGGCCGCTACTTCGCTGTCGAATGCAAACGCATGGAGACGGGAGAGTATGGCGACCGCGAGCGGACGCGGATGCGCGAGCTTTGGGGACCGAGTACAGCGGGAACTCGCGGAGCACGAACGCAGCGCGTTCTGCGACGCCCATTTCGTCGCTCCGATCGACGAAGTCCCGATAGCCTATCTCACCGAGAAAACTAGGGACTGGCTAGCCTCGGGGCTGCCTTCGCTCGTTTGGAGCGACCGTTTCGGCTTCGGCGTGATTGGCGAGCCTGATCTTGAACCCCTTCAGACTGTGCTCATGACGGACGATGTCATGGGCGCCAGCAACAGGATACTCGAACTGATCGCCGGCCGCTATGTGCGGCACGCCAACTACGTCCAGGCGATCCGATGCAAATACGCGGACAACCCGCGCTACGTGAAGGAATGCAACCAGGCGATCCTTCTGCGGTGGGAAAGCGCCGGGCCGGCCGCGATCGAGGCCAAGGCGCGGGACATCACGAAGCGGCTCTCCGACGCTAACGATCAGCTGCCGACCGACCGTCCAGGCATCGTGCACATCGGTTTCGAAGCGGTCGAGGGAGACACGGTGGAGGAAGCCCGATACCGCAAGATCCTCGCGAGCACTCGACGCTTCGATCCCGGCGATCGCCCGCTCGAATACATCTATTGCCACTACTTCGTGCCGGAAAGTCCTCCAGACCAGGCATGGGCCTACGACGAAACCACGCAATGGTGCGCGATCCGGCCAAATGGCAATCCGCAACCGCTCGGCGACGTCTTCCTCGTCATTCCCGAAACCTCGGAAGCGAGATACGGGACGCATTGGCGCGTGTGAAGGCCGCAAACGATGATCGCCGTGTGGCGACAGCGGCGATCACAAAATCGAAAAGCAGCGCAATGGAGAGTGCGCCGCTCTATCGGGAAATCACTGCTGCTTTGGCATGTCCGCGTTGGGCCAACAACGTATGATGGGGTAGCGGCCAGTTCTCGTTACGGCGTTGGTCTGGCTGTTCAGGAACCGCGCGCAAACGCTCAACGGCGCAGGGCTGGGGCCACAAGGACACTAACCGCGCGATAACTCCCGGCTTGTTCGGTTGGCTGGCCGTCCATCACACTCCTCCGTTCATGATGTAGCAGAGCACCCGGCGCGCGAACTTGTGATCGGCTTCCCACCGCGGCAGGGCGAGGAAGATCACAACGTGTCCGGTCGGATTGCCCTTGCCGGAGACAATCTTGTTAGGAGGCACTTCGTAGCGGGCGCCTACCTCTTCATGGAGCCGCCTGAGCGGCGCGTCGTCGCGGTCATCCGTGATCACGGCGATGATGTGAGCGCGCCCCTCGGCGTCGTGCTCGACATGGACCTCATCGGCCCAATAGGCGTCGGCTTCGCCGCAGCAGGAGCAGTACGGCGCGCCTTTATGCGGGCAGTCCGGCTGTTGCAGGCGGCCGTACCATTGCACCATTGGCCGAGATCCCGGGCGGCGGTGGGGCGCAGCGCGAGCATATAGACCAGGAAGGCGGCTGCGAGCGCGCACGCCGCCGCGGAGAGAACGGCTTTTCGGTTGTGGTGGTAGGGGTGTGCCATCAAGGCAGACCTTTCAACCGGGATTTGCCGGATGACCCATGCTTGAGGCGCGAGTGGTAGCGATTTTTCGAGCGATCCGGAAGGTCTGTCGGGCCGTGGCGGTGCCACCGAACTTCTAGAGATTTTGGAGCCCGCGCAGAAGCTCACCGCACACTTGAGGGAGTGGTTGCGTATTTAGTCGGTCGATGGCTGCAGCTCGCCGCAGCAGATCGCGGGAAATGTACTGATCATACTTAGCGCGTTGCAGATTCTCGTCAAACTCCGCCAGCTCCGTTCCATCAACGAACGAAGTGTCATGCAGCGCTTGCAGAGCCGTCGACAGACGATCGCGATCCTTTACACGGTATTCCCAGAGCTATCGAAAGCGGTGTTACGCTCAGACCTTCTCGACGCAATGCAAATCTAAGGGCATCAAGGGTCGAAGTGCCGCGCCACGGGAAATAGAAGAATTTGATCGCCATCAATCGCAGTGGGGTCCGTCTCGAAGTCCAGCCTGACAGAATGCTTCTCTTGCCTTCTTCGAGATGGGCACGCGCCTTCGCATCTAGGTAGACGGGAACTGACGATGTCCGAGAGAACTTCTCTCATTTCAGCAATCAAGCGATCGTGAATTGGACCGGGCTCCCCGCCGTCAAACCTAGGTACTCGCCCGGCGGGCGCACTTTCTACTCGTACGGTCCTGACGGCGATCATCCACGTCGATCACCATCCAGCGAAGGCCGGAAAAGATGATGTAATCTCCTGCGCCGAACGCATTTTGAAGGCTTACCGTACCGAGCGTTCGACCATCCCGCGACTACGCTGAAATTCGTCGGGCGTCTTGAAGACCGCGAAGAACTCGTAATGATCTGTGATCAACTCTCGCCAAGTCGGTCCTAGCATCAAGCGTACCGTCGGATCGACTGTTCCAAAAGCGGCGGGTCGGTCGCTGCCATGTCACGTAGCAATGCGGCGAATGTTGGCGCGTCGACGGCTCCAAAGGCCCCCGGTCCGCTCACCAACTTCGAATAGTCGCTTTGCAGTCGCGCCACCGTACTCGACTATGATCGCCAAGGTCTGATGTAGAAGTGTGGAGAGATGCTGCGTTAGCGGAGCTCGGCGGCTCGACCCAATGCTCGCGGATCAGCTGCACAGCCGCAATGCTTTGAACCGTCTCGAGCCTCAAGTCGATCGATCAGAGACGACTTAGCGTCGAGCTCATACTCGACGGCGTACATCCTCAAGAACCGCAGGCTTCCCAGCTCGTCGTCCGGAGCGCCCGAGCCGCTGGCGGAGGCCCGCAACTGATCGCGGCGCTCCAATCTGGGCGACGCTCTCGACCGAGCCGATGTCGATCCCAAGTTCAAGTGTGACCGTTGTAGATCGCCGTCGTAGGCAGCTTGCTATCCTTCAATCGCGCTTCAAGGGTCTCGCGGACCTCGCGCGAGAGGCTTCCGTGGTGGGGGAAGAACTCATTCGGGACGCCGGAAGATTCGCACGTAGTTCGTAGCATGTCCGCCAAAACTTCGACGTCGCGCCTTCTCTTCGCGAATACAAGATGGTTTCCAGATCGCCCGCATCACCCCGATGAGATGGTCTGTAATCTGGCGTAGTGCGACATCTTCCATTTGGACTCGAACCGTCGCGCCGGGCCGCCGGCAAAGGGGCCGTAGATGCCCCGAATTTGCAACTTCAGTTCGGCGCCGCTGCTCCTCGATCTTGATCGAGTAGACCGTATGAGGGGTCTTGTGGGCACAGCCAGCCAGCGGCGACATTGACAGTCGCCGATGGTTGCGGACAATCCAACATGCCTCGGGCGTCTTCCTAGGTGAACTTGAAGCCTCTTTAGCAGTGAGCTGAGGTGAACTCCGCGCTCGCTTGAGAGGAAAGCATGCAGCTCGTCGACAACGACGAATGAAAGTCCTTCGAACATTCGCCGCATGATATTCCGGGCGACGAACGAAGAGAGCTTCTAATGACTCCGGAGTGATCAGAAGGATTCCTGAGGGACGTTCACGCGCGCGACGCCTCATGGCTTCCGACACGTCACCATGCCATTTCGTTACTGAAACACCCAGAGCTTCGCATAGCTCCTCGAGTCGAAAGAACTGGTCGTTGATCAGAGCTCTGAGAGGCCCAACATAAAGGACACGGAAACCGTCCGCGTTATCCTCTGCGATCTTTGTCAAGATCGGGAAGAAACGCTGCCTCCGTTTTCCCGGACGCGGTGGCGGCGGCGATCACTATGTCGCGTTCACTGTCGAACACGGCATCAATCGCACGCGCCTGTATCTCGTGCAGCTCTGTCCATCCTTTTTGATAGATCCAGCGCTGTATCTCAGGATGCAGACGGTAGAACGATGTAGAGCAATGGTCTTCAGAGCCTGAAGGTTGCGAGGTCTCCATCTGCGCTCCCATCAACGATTTCGGCGGCATCCGGCGGGGTGTCACGCTCTACGTCGGAGTTCGCCGATGAGCTGGCGCCAGTCCGTCCCGGGATTTTGCTCAAGAATGCTCAGCAGGTGCACGAACTGCCTGATCGTCGTGCGCGGCGTACGAAAGTACGCCTCGCCGATCCTTTCTTTGCAATGCTCCATGAACAATTCCAGGGCACTGTCCGGTACAAGGCCGCGCCCTGGATCACCACCAGCAAAGACTGCGCGAATGTTTCCCAGCAAAACGTACAAGTCTTCTGGGGAAAGATTTTGGAGGCGAATAACGGGACCGGAGAGGTCAATCAGATCGCCCCTCGCGAATGTGTTCTCCGCAAGCCGCGATTGTAACGCTGGATGGCTGTAGAGACCCCGTCGCGTATTGAGCAAAAATTCCGGTGTGCCCCCCAAAATAAATCCCAACCCTTCACACTGGCCCTGGAGAACGTCGTTCAAAATGCGCAAAATCTGATCGTAGTTTAGCTCGCGCGCCTTCGAGCTTTGCAATTTATAGAGCGTGTCAAGCTCGTCCAGAACCACCAAAAGGCCCGCGTAGCCCGCAATACGGACAAAGCGCGCTAACAACTTCCAATGATCGTAGACTGAGGAATCCTCAATAATTTCTCGAACGCCGAGCGCCGCTCTCGCATCAGTTTTGGTGGTGTATTCACCCCGCAACCATCGCAGGGCCGCAGACTTTCGGTCGTCGTTGTCCTTGCTCTAGCGCCTGCCAGTATTTCGCCACAACCTCCGCAAAATCGTAGCCGTTGACGAGCTCTCGGAGCGACAGCGAGCTTTTTTCGAATTTCGTCATCCGGTGTTCGCCCTGCTTTGTTTGCGTCATCCTTGGCTTTGGTGATGAATACCTCAACGACACTGCTCAAGTGCGCCCCCATCGGGACGATTGCGCGTAGCCATATTGCGAATGGCTTCCGCGTAAAGGTTGCGGGCTCGGCCGCTGGTTGCATAAAGGCGACGATCCGGCACGAAATCCGCTTGAATTGTCACCAGCTTCTTTTCAAGCGCTATGATGCGGATCAAGTTTGAGGAAGAAGGTTTTACCGGCACCGTACTCACCAATAATGAAGCGGATCGCCCCGCCGCCATCGGCGATCAGATCGAGGTCGCGAACAACCGCTTCCACTTCGCGCTTTCTGCCCAACCTGAATGTGACGGAGCCCCAGACGAGGTACAACGCCGGCCGAAAGCGCTTGGACGATCGTATCGCGCTCCTTCGGGCGAATAGTGCGAGTAGGCGGCTTCATACAGGATACTCATTAGTCATTGCCGGCTTGCTGCGGGCGGATCAGGTGATGGGCTATTTCGATCGGCTCGCCCTCATCAAGCACCGGCGCGTCGAATTTTTCAAACGCCCATTCGTTTATGGTTTCCATCGCTCCAGCGGGAAATAGGCCGTACTTTTGGGCAAGCGCAGCGAACGTCGCTTGATCGATGATATCTCGACCGCATCACATCGTTGAGGAGGCAGGCGTGGCGCTTTTCAAGACCGGGGAAGCGATCCTCTGCGCCGCCCCTATTCTCCGCCGGAGAGTATCGTGAGGTCGGTTGTGTCGGCTCGATCAGACCTTCCTCTGGCCCCCCGAGGTCGTCAAATACTCTTCCAAGTATAGCTTGAACTTCAACAGTGTCGGCCTGAATTCTTGCGATCTTCCCTTTGTCGAGCATTAATCCTTGGACCCCGCGGGCCGCCTTCGCTTGCGGCGGCGGTATCGGGGCGCCTCGGATCGGCTTTGCAGGTAAGACCGTAGCTAACTCCTGCCCAAGTGCTGCGTGAGTTTCCGGCACAGCTTCCAGTCCATGGAGCGCCCGGTAGAGCTCCTCGCTCGGCAACCGGAGTGTTCTATATGTGCGCTCCAGAAGTTCGATTTCTTCGCCATGCAGATGACCATCGCCGACCGCTGCCCCGCACGGCCGCTTCCGCCACGCTTGCGGCGCTCCTCCAGGCTGCTTTCCTTTAGCCGAGCGATAATACGTTGTTCTGGCGGATTGGAGATCAGAAACCCGAGATATGCGATAAGTCGGACGCGCTCAAAATCCGAAAGACCGGCGATAAACCTGATCCTTGCAATGATGTTCTTTGTCTTGATGTCATCGATTTTCCCGTCGGCAAGCACAACCAACACGGCAATCTCGATGTTGGAGCGAGCGGCAAGGAACTGAGGGGACGCGCTTCCGACGGGGCACTGCGCATTGCCGCGAAACAGCATGATTTTGGCGGCAGAGGGCGGCGTTGGCCCACCGAAGCGAGGGTCCGGCTCCGTCTCGAAACCGAGACGCTCCAGAGTAACGGCGACAGCGACTGCCTCTTGCTTCGTCACCTTCTTGTCTGGATCGCTTTCGATCTCAAGCAGCTGTCTTATATCAGCGTATCGAACTAGCGCAGAGGTGCGCGGTACAAGCGTCTCTAGGCGCGATTTGAGCACCGCAAGAGCGCTTCCGGCTTCAAGATTTCTGAGGAGCTCCTCGGGGAGGATACATTGGGCAGTGATCGTATCGCGGGCAGCCGGATCGCGGGCAACCAAACGACTATACGGATCCAGCGCCGACGCGCAATCGTTTACGATTTGATTGATCTTTGCTACCGGCGCAGACAAGCCGATCACATCGGGGAGCCTCTCGAACGGTCCCTTAAGTTGGACGCTAAAGGTGCCGCTCGCTGCCTGATAGCGTGCCGAAAGGCACCGACGCGGTGCAACTACCCGCAATCCCTGCGGATATACCACGGCAAATCTTTGCCGAAACAGACCTACAAATTCCGTGAAACAACGCCTTGCGGATGTTCGCAGTCCGTAACCGGGAGCGGCAAGGTACCAGGCGAGCGCCCAATCCGCCGTGATCGGCTTACCCTCTTCGAGGAGAGCGCCAAGCGCGCCGCGTAAGCGAAACGGGATTTCCTGTGACTTTTTATCTGGATTGAGAGGGGGCGTCTTCGGCCAGTCGCGGCAAAGGACAGATGCCGCATCGAGCAGGTTTGATGCGTAGTGCGAAAACGAATTGTTGTGCCCATACACCGAGAGCAATCGTCCTATTTCGCCAACGATTATTGGCGCCTCGTCCAAGGGCCCGTCGAACAATAGTCGACGTTCAAGGCCGTGGAAGTAGATGAAAACATATCCGATGTACGTAGATGGATCATTGCGTGGACTCGCCAGCCATTCGATAAACGCCCGGCGACTGTTCGGATCTAGATTCCTGTAGGACGGATAATATTGGATTCCGTCGCCAGCCGTATTCCCAGGAGCCTGGCCGACCGGAAGCGAAGGATCGATGAGCGCATGGTCGGCGCGAGATCCGTTTTGCGTCGGAAGTGCCGATCCCAGGTAAAACAGCCCACCAAGAATAGGCCTATCGCTCAGAACTACTCGCTCGCCGGGAGCTACCCATCGCGCATTTCCTGTAGATGATAGTCGCGACTGTTAAGTCCGCTGCGAGCTATTTTTTGGCTTAATATCAATTCGTTGCCGCCGTGATCTGATGATCAACCAGGCGAACACCAACAAAGCAGCAAAGCCTATTACTAGGACCACGGTCTAGCCATGTACGCGGAAGTCTCCAGGAGGTATTCTCTACAACCTCGGGCAGCTCTCAAGGCTTTTTCCAGCGCTTTTCGCCCGATCTTTGGGGACCCGGTGTGGACTTCCTTCGAAAAGTGCTCGACGGCATAGGGAGGCCGGACCCCCCGTCTGCAAAAGGGGCGGCGCACTCGAAGACCGATTTGGCGCATCGGGCCGCCGCTGAAACTGCCTGTACCGACCGGGTTGGCTCGCTCGATGTAGCGCGAGCCCAACCACTTGAACTCGGGAGTTTGCCGCCATCCAGACCAACTCCCGGAGCACCACCATCACCGACGGATCAGGCCCTCGTGACCGTGGCCGGATCGGCTAAAGCGATCCTAATACTTGGTGGCGCCGGAACAGGGAAGACAACGTTCTTATGCGCGCTGCAAATTGACGCGAGTAGAAAGCAAGTATTTCTAGCACCGACGGGTGTCGCCGCGCTTAACCTTGGCGGCCAGACATTGCATTCGTTTTTCGGAATTCCGGCGCAAATCATCAATCACGATGAAATCAGGATTCGAGCCCCTCAGCGTAAGCTGTTCCGAAATATCAGCCGCATGGTGATCGATGAGATCTCGATGGTACGCGCAGATCTACTCGACGTTGTGGACCGGACGCTCCGTAATGCTGATAATCGGATGCACCATTCGGAGGCGTGCAGGTAGTGCTCGTCAGCGGTGTTTTACTTCCAACTCCCGCCAGTGGTGCCGGCCTCAGAGGAAGAAATCCTAGACCGGTTGGGCTATCGCGGGCTTTACTCATTCAACTCAAAAGTATTTCGCGAGCTTACTATTGATCGCATCCCGTTCGTGAAGGTGTATCGCCAAACGGACCCGGTCTTTGTCGAATGTCTCGATCACCTGCGGCGCGGGGTCGCCGTACCCGAGGCGCTGATGAAAATCAATGATGCATGTGTTCGGCCGCATCGCCGCCAGCGAATACCTGTCATTTTGACGCCAACGAATGCAAGAGCGGATGCTTACAATTACGACGGCCTAGCTCGGCTGCACAGCTCGGAACGCGCCTATATTGGGGCGGCGACTGGCACGTTCGGGGCCGACGGTGACCGGCTCCCCGTGCCAAAGATCTGGCGCTGAAGATCGGTGCTCGCGTCATGGCCGTCCGAAACGATCCAGGTAGGCGTTGGGTGAACGGCTCTGTTGGAACGATCACGGGACTTGCACGCGATCGTGTGACCGTCAGGCTCGACGTAGGTGCAGAGGCTGAAATTGAGCGGTTCACATGGGAGAAAATTCGGTATGAGTGGGACACCGTCCGATCGCGCGTCGGCGCGACGGTAGTTGGCACATACACGCAGTTGCCAATCGTGCATGCATGGGCGCTCACCATCCATAAGGCTCAGGGTCTTACCCTGGAAGACGCGCCGGAGTTAGATTTCGACTACGGCGCGTTTGCTGCCGGCCAAGCCTACGTGGCTGTCTCGCGCTGCCGATCTCTGGATGGTCTCTCACTCGTTCGGCCGATCCGCGAATCCGAAATTAAAGTGGACCCACGCGTCGTCAGGTTCATGAAGGCATTTGAAGGTTGAGGCTCATCCTGCTTGGGTCATGTCGTTGCAACTCGCCCACCGTTCTGTCGTACAACACTGGGAGGAGCGCGATGAAATTTATACATACTGCCGATTGGCAGATCGGAAAGGTGTTCAAACAGTTCGGCGATAAAGAAGAGTCTGCGCCGAGCGCGTCTCAATGCGATCGAGAACATCGGCCGCGCTGCGGTAGGCGAACAGATCCACCACGTTCTTGTTGCAGGTGACGTTTACGACAATCAAGCGCCGGCTGAACTTACGCTCGCAGGGCCGCTTGAGCGCATGAAGCTATTTCCTAGCGTTCAATGGCACCTCCTGCCTGGTAATCACGATCCGCACCAACCGCAAGGGATATGGGAGCGCGTTGCGGTTGCCGGACTACCCTGCAACATTCATCTCCATCTCCGTATTCGCGTCCCGTCCCGTTGGGCGGCGAGGCAATGCTTCTTCCTGCCCCTCTTTTATGCGCAAAAGCGAAGTCAATGATACCACCGCTTGGATGGATGGGGCCGAGACTGACGCGGGCCTGATCCGTGTAGGGCTTTTGCGCGCGGAACCGTGCTTGGTTTCGGCAGTCAGGGCGAAGCGAATAATCCGATTGATTTAGCGCGACCCGCGAAAGCCAATCTTGATTACCTCACCTGTGGAGACTGGCATGGAACCACGCAAATAGGTCCAGCCGCGTGGTACGCCGGAACGCCCGAGCCGGACCGCGCCGGAGGCCAAGAGCATGGAACTGCCTTGGTCGTAGACGTACCGGCCGGAGGAGCCCGGCCGCCGTTCACACTATACGGGTAGGAACCTATACCTGGTTGACGCGTGAGGAGAACCTCGCCGATGGCTCGGAGCTGGGCGATATCAAATCGCACCGTGCCGCGCAATCGACAATCTCTCGTGTGTGAAATCTTAGGCTGCGGCTTCGCGGCGCGATCACGCTCGCCGCGCGGGCGGAGCTCGCTCGGCGGCTACTGTCGCTGGAAGCAGCAATGTTTCATCTTAACGCTGATCTGAGCGAACTCGAGGCGCGCCCGACCATGGCCGACCTTGAAGCCATTGACTTCGATGGCGTGCTGCGGCGTGCGGCAGACAAGCTTATAGCTGAGATGGGGGACGTAAGCCGGACGGGCGCGGGATTGGGATGGGCCCCAGGATCGCTTGTGCAACTTTATTTGATGGTAACCTCACAAGCCGTACCGGGACTCTGTCCCATGCTGATAACGGGAATTACCATTGAGGGAGTAGGTAAGTTTCAACGTCCTGCGTCTGTTTTTGGACTCGGTCCGGGCGTCAACGTGTTAGCCGCTGGTAATGAGGCCGGAAAGTCGACAGTGTTTCGGGCGGTTCGTACGTGCTTGTTCAAGCGGCATAACTCCAACGACCAAGAGATCCGAAACTTGGCGTGTGCAGAAGCCCAGTTGCCATGCAATTTGGCACTGGAGTTTAGCCGCGCCGGACGGGCCTACGAAATTCGTAAAACCTTTGTCCGCAGTGTGAGCGCGAGCTTGCTGGAAGACGGCCGCGAGATCGCGCGTGGAAGAGACGCCGACGAAAAA
Source organism: uncultured Alphaproteobacteria bacterium (assembly GCA_963697785.1). Classification (GTDB taxonomy): domain Bacteria; phylum Pseudomonadota; class Alphaproteobacteria; order Rhizobiales; family Beijerinckiaceae; genus Methylovirgula. The sequence goes on from OY969098.1 coordinate 1,327,291, forward strand.
GTCTGGGAGTTGTTCGGTATCGGCGCTGGTAGCGCGGGAGAACCATTGACGACGGCGCGTTCGAACTCTGTGGGTGGCGCAGGGCCAATCGATAGTCCCACCTGCCATCACGGGAAAAGCCGACGCGCTCGTCACCGCTGCGATCGAGGCGGAGGTTGGCAATCTTGTTGGCGGCGAGCGTGCGCGAGCCGTACTGAGCGACCTCAACGCCCAAATCGACAAGTACTTAACGAAAACAGGAAGAGTATCGGCAGACGGCCCTCTCGGAGCTGCTGAACGCACGTTTGCAGACATTCGAGAAAAGGAGGAAATCAGCTCTCGATGCTCGTGTGAGGCTGCTCGACGCACATTTCACCGAAATCGCTGCTCTCAATGCGGAGCGATCTCGCTTGAGCGAACCTGCCGCGGTAAGTCTGATGAACGAAGAGCTCGCGAACTGCGAGAAGGCGCTGAAGGCTGGGCAGGAGGCGGTATCTGCAGTCAAATCCTATGAAAGCCAGGAGCGCGCAGCGTACGCCAAGCTTGAGATGTCTGAGGAACGCCTTAGGCAATTCAAGGACACGATCGAGCGGATCGGGGTGCTTCGCGCGCGCGAGGCGGAACTTGAGTCCCGAGATTAAATCGTTGATTGCGCGGAATCTAATGCTCGCGCGAACGTCAAATCTACCAAAGCACAGGTCATTATATTTGACGATGAAATCAACGTTCTCGATCGGCGCAAACAAATTCTCGAGCAGTTAGCAGTTGCGATCGGTAGGGCTGAGAGCCGTCGCGACCCAGAGCAGAAGCTTGCCACGCTTGAAACGTCAGCCACGCGGCTTATTGAGCTCAATGCCCAGCTTGATCAGATTGGGATAACTCCGTCGTTGCTAAAGGCGATCGACGAAGCGGATCGACAGCTCGCATCCCTGGCCTCGCAGCTCGCAGCAGCAGCGCCGCAGTTGCTCATTGAGGTGGCGCCGAAAGGTGAGGGCCACGTTCATCTCGGAGATAAGCCTGTCGGCGCACGACACTCTGGGCCCGTGCTCGCGCCAGCCAGAATAACGGTGGCAGATCTAGCGACGATCGAGGTCACCCCAAAGAGCACCCACACAAAAAGTTATGAAACCAACCGGCGCAAGTCTGAAGATGCGCTCAATGGAGCGCTGCAAAAGGCCAAAGTGGCCTCACCAGCAGAGGCCGCAACGGCAATGGCCACGCGGCGCGATTTGGAAGCGGAACGCCAGGGCGTGCTCGCCGAGCTAAAGGCGGTAGGTGCGGATGCCATCGATCCAACTACAGCGATTGCCGATGTCAAGCAGCAGATTGCGAATATCGACGCAACAATCAACGCTGTGCTCCTCCAAGCGGAGCTGGCGGAGCTGCCTGACACGTCCGCAGTGGAGGCAGAAGAACTCGAATAGCAACGAACGAGAGAATTTAGTGCGCCGACGCGCGAGGCTGGCAGGCATACGCGACCAGCAAGACGCAACCTTAGAAACGGTGTCCAAGCGCAGCAAAGCGGAAACGGAACGTGCAGAAATATGTCGGTCTCTCGAGACCGAAGTTGTCGTCTGTCCAGACGCCGAACGCGCACTTCGACTTGGCGCGCTTTCCCAGGCGGCTGAGGCCGCGAAAGTTGCACATCAGCAGATCGCGGCGGCATTGACCGCGCAGCAGGCGCAAGCGCCTGAACAGGGAGAGCTTGAACAACTTTCAAATCGTTGCCGCCGACTGCGTGAGCAAACTGAGAACAGGAAAGCAAAATTGTCCGAGCTAGGCCGAGACATCGCCCGACTTGAAGGCCAAGTCGAAAACGCGGGAGGCGACGGTATCGGAGATCTCTCGCGAGCACACGGGAACTCCGAATGATGGCAGACCGCGATCGTGAGCGGCACGCTAGGCGCCTTGCGGCTCTCCAACTGTTGCGGCACACGGTTAATTCATGTCTCGCCGAAGGGCAGGAGCGGTACTACGCGCCCATACGCCGTCATCTTCGGCCGTTTTTATGCGATCTCTTCCCGGGAGCAGAGTTGCAGTTCGGCGACGGTTTCGGGATCGAGAGCCTTAAGCGCGGTAAAGATCCAGCCGAACCGTTTGGGCGCCTGTCAGATGGCACGCAGGAGCAAATGGCGATCCTGGTCCGGCTTTCCATGGGAGCCATGCTTTCGGAGCAGGGCCACCCGACGCCAATTATCCTCGACGACGCACTTGTTTTTCCGATGATGATCGAATCATTCGCATGTTCGATGCGCTTAGCCGTGCCGGAGGGAACCAACAAATCATTGTGTTGACGTGCCGCGCGCGCGCATTCGAACCGCTGGGCGGCAGGAGCGTTAGGATCGAAGCTTCCAACAGCATCGTCCCTAATCAGTGAACTCGCCAAAATGGTGATGGACAGGCTGCTCTCGCCAGAAAAATAAAGGTCGGGGAAATAACGGAGACAAAAGCGAAGCATGCTTAGGAAATGTCGGCTGAGCGCACAGGCAAAGGGGACCCACAGATCGAGGTCTTCTTCCTTTCGCCGTCAATTCCCGACTAGGACGGACCGACAACTCTTTGCGTGTCACGAAGACCTGCAACGGCCTGAACTAAATTCGCCAGCGTCGCACTGGATTTTCCGTTCGCGTTTGCCAACCGCAACACGTCGATCATTGCGGCCGGCGACTTGGAGACGTCGTGGCGGCCCTGAAGCCCGAATTTCTCGCGAGCTAAGTCAAGGCCGTCGTTATACGTTCCTTCCCCAAGTTCGGCCTTCAGGGTCGTTTCGAGATTTTTCTCGAAGGCAGCGAAGCGGGTCCCGATCGTCGACGTGTAGTCGGGATCTGATCTTCTGCGACTCCCGAGATGCGCTGCAAGGCCCGGTTATAGGCAGTGTTTGGATCATTCGATGAACCTCGGTCGCAATCCCAGACAATAAATGTTGGTATCTCAAGCTCCTGGAAAATGCATGCAGGGCTAATGAGAGACGTCTTACCCCTGACGGGCAAAACGGCAACGCCGTTTGCTTCAAGGTCGAACCCATGGAGTAATGCCGCAGCGGCGATTGCCGCTTTGTCGCTAGATCCTTCGACGAGAACCACGAGGTCGGCGAAAAAACCCTCCGCGAGTTCCGGTCCAAGTACGTGAAGTCGACTGCGCAACCCCTCGATAGTTCGAGTGCATTCGGGCTCACCAAAAGCCGCTTCCAAGCGGCGGCACACCGATGTAAGTGAGGAACTCGTCACACGCACTCCTTATGAAGGAATCCAGACGCTCCTCTGCGTCGCGCCAATCTAATTTCGTCGAATTTTTCGGGCGCGACAAATAAGCTCGAGTGCGACGCGAATATCACTTGTGTCTGCGCCGCGACGCCCGGCAAAGAACCTTCGCTCAGGCTTCGAAGAACATTTGCGAAATGCCGCTGTTTCGTCGGATGCTGGTAAAGCTCCGGCTCCTCGATCGCGAGGATGAGGCCTGGAAGTACAAAAGGCTCTGGCTCGCCCGCCGGTGCTGGTTCTGGTTCCGCTGGACCCGCTGCGTCGCTTGGTGATAGCTCTCGCGCCTTGTGTTCGGATTCACCGATGCGTAAGCCAAATGCTGCAGTAGGGTAAGGATCAAAGCTCGTTGCAGCCCGTGACCCTTCCGGTTCACTGGCCCTTCGAACCCATCGTCGTTGATCAACACGTCCGCTGCCGGGAGGGGGATGATGAAATCTCCCGTCTCCTGCCAGCGCAGATTAATGGAAGCTTCCAAGTAGAGACGCCGCAGGGTTCCGGTGAGTGTGGACGAAAGCTCGGCGAGCTCCGTCAACTTCTCCGGGTCTGTTAGCTGCCGGTAATTTTCGGCGACATCTGCCTGAAACTGCCTGATGTCGGTTCGGCGTTGAATGGCGCTCCTGACCACTAGCTCCATAAGCCGCGCTATGACGGCGCCCTTTAAATCAACTGCATCCGCCGTGGCCTCTCGCACAGCCGGAATGAAGACGAAATTCGTGAAGCGCTGCAGCGACCCGCGGGCTACGTTCGTGAACCCAAAAAACTGACCTAAATCCAATCCGAGCTCGCACTGGTCCGGATGCACCGCCTCCCATGAAGCGAGTTGCTCTTCGATCTGATCCGCGCTCGTCACCGGCTGCAGGCTGGAGTAGATGGCGCTCCCCGAACGCAAAGCATTGTAAACCCGCTTCTTTTCGTTAGCTCCTGCTACCGACCGGATGCCGGCGAAGGCGATGTGCTGCCTTGATTTCCCGAAGTATCGCCCGCTGCGCCCTGCGCTCGGCTCGAATATTCGAACGACTGACATTTCGCCGCCGTGCACACGCGATCCAAAAAGCTCCGTTTCGGCAGCATCTAGCTCGGCAAATGTCAGTTCTATCTCGATGGGTTGATCGATGGCCCTACCAAAGAAATCGTCGAGTTCGACGCTTGCAGAAGGCGCGTAGAAGCGCTCGATTGCCCGCAGCACGGTGGACTTTCCAGCGCCGTTGCAGCCGAGGAGGGCGGTGTGCCGCCCTAGCAGGATCTCGCAATCCCGTATCGAACGAAAATTCCTAATCCCCACCCGCCTCAAAAGCACGAGCACTTCCTGACAACCGAGTCGTCTACCCCCAATTCTTGACAACCTACACGCTAGCGCCATGAATGCGAGGCGGAAAGGGCTCAGGAACCGTTGAAATGGTCGTCGAGCTAGCGTGCCAAGCTCTGAAGGTCGGAAAGGTACTCGAGCTTCAATATGACGGGTTCAGCCGTTGCGTTGAAGTGCACGCGGTCGGGACATCGAAAGCCGGAAATGTCGTCATGTGCTGTTGGCAAATTCGTGGCGGCAGCGCCAGCAACGAGCCCGTTGGATGGAAACTGATCAAGCTCGGGGACGCTAACAGGGCAGTCATCTCGAATGAGACTTCCAACTCTCCGAGACCGGGCTATAAAAGAGGCGACGCGCGAATGGTGCGCATCATTTGCGAGCTTTAGAAGAATGCGACGCAAGTGTGGGATTCGGCTTTCATTCCGGTGACCATCGCTAATGAGGAGACTGAAATGCCTCAGAAAGAATTGTTCGTGGAACGCCACGGCAACGAGTACGTGGTGCTGCGCCCGAGCCAGGCAAAGCCGATCGCACGCGCGAGAACACAGGGAGCGGCGGCAGAAAAAGCGCGAAAGTACGATCCAGATGCGACCGTGCATATCGAGCGCGTGCGGAACGTAGGCCCAGGCCGCGACAAGTGGCGCAGTTGAGAACAGCGTGAGCGCAGGGCGGCGCTTGCCGCGACAAAAGCAGGAGGCTCTGTGTCTCGTAGCGTGTCTCGTCGCCCACGCGGGTCTTAGTTGAGTGGGCACAGGTTTTTGATTCTAAAATGGATTCTGACAAATGTGATTGCCGCCTTCTAAGCGGCAGGTCGGAGGTTCGAGCCCTCCCGGGGTCGCCAATAAACTGGCAATCGAACGCGAGGACGTTTTGCGTGTCGGTGGCCGCCGCTTTCGTTTGTATGCGATGCGCCCGAGCAATTTTGCTCGGACTTTATTTTTGAACCGCTATTGCGCTTTACGTCGGGCATCCTCATGTGCAGCGTGCGGGCACGTGGCGTGTCTGAGAGCTGCCCAAGAAGCGACGACGTACCGAAGTCTCCGTTTTAGTTATTGGCAGTCCCGATGCCGTCGGCAGGCACTTACCAATACCCCAGATAGAGTTGCATTCGGCGCAGGGCCAGTCGCCCCGGCGCTTAAAGTACTGTGCGCGCGGTCTCCGCGCGCCTGGTATAGGTTGTGCTTTTTGACGTAGTGGGCTTCGGGGCTCTACTGACGCGCCGTATCGTGGCAACACAACGCACGTCCCCAACGGAGTAATGATCATGACCAATAATTTTGACGAGTTCGAAAAATTCGGCAAGGGACAGATTGAAGCTGCGAGCACGGCTGCCGCCTCGCTCGCCAAGGGCTTCCAAACCATCGCCGCCGAGACCACCGATTATTCGAAGAAGTCACTCGAAGCGAACTCCGCGTATGTGGAGAAATTGCTGGGCGCCAAGTCGCTCGACGACGCCATTCAGACCCAATCCGAATATGCCAAATCGGCTTATGAGGGCTTCGTTACTCAGGCGACGAAAATCGGCGAACTCTATACCAACCTCGCCAAGGAAGCGTTCCGGCCAGTCGAGAGCATGATCGCCAAGGTTCAGGCCGCGGCCGCTCCGACGAAGGTTCAGGCTGCCGTCGTCCCCGCCAGAGTTCAGGCTGCCGCCAGCCGGTAGTGACCCGTCGGGCCGGAATATCTCGGTTTGAATTTGGCGCAGTTGGCGCCGCGATCGTTGTTGCCAGCGGCTTCGTATATGCTGGGCAGAAGGCAGGAGCAGCAAATGGTAAGTGTCCACGCCTTTAAGCGGTGGAATCATCAGAGGGGCGAATATCACTATCCTTCCGTCAAGATGACCGAGGATGGGATTAAAGCCTGTCGCGGCGTTATCATTCCTGACACCGAGGAAAAGGTTCATCGGTCTCACTTGGATTTCGTAGGGCGTTATGTTCCCGAAAAGGGATTAGCGACGCTGCGCAGCCTTAAGAAGACCGCGGCGTAGTTGATGGCGGCTCCTTCGCTAGGATGTGACCGGACGGCTCTTGGTCTGAGAGCCACGGCGCCAAGCGCTCCGCTGCGTCGATCAGACCATCGCTGACGAAGCGATAGAGCTGCTCGACATCCCGATCCTGAGATCGCTACCCTCTCGAATGGCGAGGGAACGTCGAAGCTGCCGCAATCGCAGAGCAGCGGCGATTTTTTGCTACCATGCCGGAAATATCGACGGCCGAGGATGGCGCGAATTCGTTGCGCGATTTCATCGATGACTTCGGCCTTGGCGTCCGCCGTGGTGGTCGCCGCGTTGCGGCGGACACGCCGGAAGCGAGGATGAACAAGCCGCCAGCGTGCTCTACTTCACTCTAATTCGGCCGCGATCTTATTTCTTCTTGCCTCTGGAGGTTTTGGGGGTCGATCGGTCGAATCCGCCAACCTTGATCGTCTTTCCACCAACCTTTTTAGTGTACGGCTTTACTTTAACGAATTTCTTGCCTTTGCTTGTCTCGGCCATAGCATTAGCCCTCTGGTCATACCCGAAACCCTACGGCATCGTGCTTCCGGCGATGGAACAGCCGCAAGTGGCGCGCTGCGGTACCCCCAGGAAAATGTGATCCGCCGGGGTCAGGCTGAGGAAGAAGCGGAAATGACTTTATTTCTCACCAGGGAACCACTTTGGATTTCCGGCCTTATCTTGGTCGGACTCGGCACCACGCTGGCAATGCTGGGACCCTTGCTCATCCGCCGATTCGTGACGCTCGACAAGCTTGCAATCAATAACGAGGTGGCCGGGTTCAAGTTTGCCACTGTCGGCGTGCTTTACGCCGTCCTGCTCGGCTTTTCCGTCATCGTCGTATGGCAGAAGTTCGCCGATGCTGACGACACTGTCGACAAAGAGGGGGGCGCCGCGGCGGCCCTTTATCATTTGTCGCGCGGTATCGGCGGTGCACCGGGAGCGGCGCTGCGCGGCGCTCTCAGCGGTTACCTCAAGAGCGCAGTCACGGAGGAATGGCCAGCGATGGGAGATGGTCATGAGAGCGGGTCCACTCGGCAGGCACTCGAGGCGATCTATACCGCCTTGCTCGCAGCCAATTCGGGCAACCAAAACATCGCTCTGATGTCGGAAATCTTCTACCAGCTCGATGTCCTCACGCAGGCGCGCAGCGCCCGACTCGTCGCAGCAGAGGGCGCCATGCCCGGAGTTGTCTCGGCAATTCTTGTCGCAGGTGCTCTCGCTACAATTGCATTTACGTTCTTCTTCGGAACGCGAAATTTGCGCGCGCAGGTACTCATGACCGGGCTCCTTTCGATTCTCATCTTCTCGGAACTGTGGGTCATCGTTGCCATCGACAGGCCGTTTACGGGCACTGTCAAGGTTGGGCCTGCAGCGCTCGCCGATGTGCTGGCCGATTTCGGGCATTAGCAACCGAGTTGCCTTCAACCGCGTATTTGACACCACCGTGCCGTCGACGAGCTCATCCAAAGAGCCGCGAACGGAACATCAGGCTGATCGGGCCAAGCACTTTGCCGTGAATGGTTAGCGGAACCGAAGGCGTGTGCAATCTACAGCGAACTCAAAGGGCACGGATCGTCGCTTCGCGTCCAATGCGTCATTTTAGAGACTCGCGATGACAACGAGTGGTAATCTGCCACCTCGTTGGATGAAGGCTTTTCCAGAGGAGTCCTATTGGGCGATCATCGCCAGTCTGGCACAGTCAAGCGGGAGCCAAAGACGTCCAAATCCGGCGTAACCCTAGGGATCGTGGAAATGCTGGTCTAGGGAGGAAAACATGTTCGCAGTTATTCGTCACTACCGTTATAAACCGCAGGACGGTGCGGAAATCGAGAAAATAGTGCGCGATAATTTCGTGCCTCTCATAAAACGGGCGAAGGGATTCGTGCGCTATTATTGGCTTGATGCAGGCAACGGTGAATGTGCATCTCTCAGCGTATTCAAAGATAAGGCCGGTGCCGATGAGTTGAACCATCTGGCCGCGGACTACGTTAAGGATCATATGTCTAAACTTCTTACGCAGAAGCCCGAAGTAATCGAAGGCCACGTTAAAATCCACGATTGAGCGCCTCGTGGCTCATGTCGTGACTGTCTGCATGTTCGACCGTTGACAAGGAAAGCGATGCTCAGGAAGGACATTCCATGAAACGCTCCATCTTAATTGGCATGCTTGCCTGCATTCTCGCCTGCGGCTCGGCGCTGGCTCAGGACGCGACGTGCGCATCGAAAGCGATGGGCAAGAACGGCAAGCCGCTGGCCGGCGCGGCGAAAACCAGCTTCATCAAAAAATGCTGTGCGGACAGCGCTATGAGCAAGGCTGGCAAACCGCTCTCGGGCGCTTCCAAGACCAGCTACGTGAAGAAATGTATGGGACCCGCATAGCCCGCTTGATGCCACGCTGCTGCGTTCCGCTGGCTGTGCGCGTCGCGTTCAACGCTTTCTAACGGGCATGTTGCAGCTTCGAACCCGCCGGGATCGCCAACATGCGTAACCGGCAGGCGGCGCGCCGTAACGCTGCGCCAATGCTCGGCCTGTTTCACGCCAACAACCAATTCGCCCATGAAGAAACCGCGCACGAGTTCTCCGCGGCGGCGTCTTGCAATAACCTTATTCGATGTCTACCCCTGCCACTCCGCTAAAGGGGGAATCATCAGCATGCAGCCGACAATATCGAAATTGGCGAGAATCTCTTTAGGTGCTGGAGTTCTGGCGACGGCGTTGTCTTTCTCTTTGCCGGCCGCCGCGGAGACTCACCACACGCATCGACACCATCATTTCGCCTACGGCCGCCCGCTGACCGTAACGAAACGGCACCGCGAGGCGGTGATGGCTCCAGACCCCTTCCACGGACCAGCCGCGATCATCACCGCTCCGAACGCCGTAGCCGCGACCGTCGTCAGTTTGCCCTTCCGCGCCGCGGCGTTGGTTTTCCCGCCCTACGGCAATCCGGCAGCCGATCCGCTCGTTCTCATCGGCGCTCCCCTCCACGCCGTCGGATATATCGTCGAAATGCCGTTCTTCATCGTCGGCAGCGCGTTCGGCGCGCCTCCCAACGTCTATTGATATCGATCGGCGGCCGATTATCCGGCGCAACATCGTCGATCCGGCACGTGGTTAGCAGCAAGACCACCGGCCGGTCGAAATGTGCCGGCCTCAAGCTCTTAAATGGATCGCGCGCGGCGGCGCCCGACCACGGTGGATGTTTATCTTCCTTCCGTGACCGGGCCGCGTAGCCAAATCTGCCGAATGCAAACCGCGTTGAGCGCGCGCTAAGCGTACGCCGGACGCAACGCATGCGTTGTGCGGTGTTCCTTCGGGTCCTTCACGGGCAGAAGGAACGCGAAGTAGCCGGCCTTATCCTCTTCGTCCGCGTCGCCGGCGGTACGTGCCGCATCCCATTTGGCGATTTCCTCGTCGGACGCCGCGCGCACGTTCGGCCTGCCTTCTCCATTCCAAAGCGGCCTGCCGTCGGCGTCTCGAAGAACGGTCAAGTCCTTTTTGAATGTCTCGCTGGCCGACCACGCTTCCGCTTCGCGCAAGGGTGCGTTTATGATAGCGACCGGACGTCGGGCGATCTCGACTGTGTGCAGCATCTTTTTTCTCCCTTGTGATGCGCGCGCCGTTTCTCGGCGTCGCGCAGATGTCTGTGTACAGAAAGGATAGTGTCTTTGTACAGAGACACAAGGCCAATCCATGCCTCCAATCCACATTTCTGACCCTGAAACTGACAAATTAGTGCGTGCGCTCGCCAAAAATCGCTCAATTGGCGTAACGGAAGCCGTCAAGCTCGCCGTCAGCAACGAACTTCTGAAGGATGGGGTCGCGGCGCCGCCCGCCGAGGAGCCCCGTGCCGGGCAGACCGACCGGGCCTCTTTGGAGGCCAAGCTCGAGGTGATTCTGCGTGGCACGACGCTGGTCTACGCCCGGCTCTTAGCAGGGCGGCGCGGCGTCAAGGGGGTAGGGTCGAGGGTATACCAGATGCTCCGGCGATACGGCGCCGTCGGAACCTTGGAGCGGCTTGTCGCCCGCCCCACGCAGGGCCTGGAATTCCTGAAATCAATCAACCGGCTGGACCTGTCGGCGGAGAGGATCGCACTAGATCCGCGGTTTCGGAGCATCCTGACCGAGGACATTCTCTGGCGCGCCCGGGAAAATCTTCGCAAGCTTGGCTGAAGCGCCCCGAACTTGACTGCCCATGTTCAGCACCGGCGTCTAAGTGCGTAAACTACGGTAATCTCATGGATTTACCTGCCGTAAGCCCGACGGTTTCAGCCCACTCGCCGCAATTTCGACCGAATTTGCAGGCCCTCTCAAGCGGCGTTCGCAGCAGAGTTCGCGTCGCGGCCCGCGGAAACTTAAAGTTTTAGCAAGCCGCGCCATGCGAGCCTCAGCCGGCTAGAGCGAATTCTCGGGGGAAGTTGGTGCCAAGGCTGGAGTTTTGGTCGCGTTTGCGAACCGGCATGGCGCCATTTCGCGCCGTGTGCGGGGTTTCCAAACTTCCGCTCGCGCCGCTCGCGGTGTGCGGGGCTCTGGCGTTCGGCGGCTGCGCCCAGCAGCCTTTCCATACATCGGAGTATTTTCCGCAATCGATTTACGGTGCGGCGAGCCCGCGCGTTGTCGCCGACGGCGAGCCGATCCCGCATGGGGGCGGCACCTATCTTGTCGGCCACCCGTATACGGTGGACGGTCGGATCTATTATCCGAGCAGCAGGCACTATGTCGCGATCGGCCTAGCCTCCTGGTACGGCGACGCATTCCACGGACGGCGCACCGCCAACGGCGAGATTTTCGACCGCAATTCGATCTCCGCCGCGCATCCGACGATGCCGCTGCCGAGCTACGCGCGGGTCACCAACTTGCGCAACCATTATTCGATGATCGTGCGCGTCAACGACCGCGGTCCCTTCGAGCCGGGGCGGATCATGGACGTATCGCGGCGCGTGGCCGATATGCTCGATTTCCGCAAGAAAGGTACGACCCGGGTTAAGGTCGAATATATAGGCCCGGCGGCCCTCGACGGCTCCGACGACGCGAGGCTGATGGCGACCTTGCGCTATGACGGCGTCGCCGCGCGGTTCAACATGCCGACGGTGCTCGCCGACACGCGGCCCATCGAGACGGCTTCGGCCAGCGACAGCGAAGCACCAGCACCGCAGATGCAGGAGAGCGCACCTCCGCCGCCGCATGGTTTTACTGGACGCGCGCCTTTGCCACCGGCGCGGCCGTTTGACCTCGAAACCGTTCCCGGCGCCGACGTGCCGATCGGCGCGGCCAACTGAGCCAATTTCCGTCAAGTTAGACACGCTTGTCTCGAATGGCCGCGTTGATTTCGCGGCGCCGAAGTCGCAATGTCCTGCCCGCGGGGCTCATTGCGGATCGTTTGGCCGTGAATTTCGTCGGATCGTTGTGCCTTTCGCGGCTCCTGCCGACGCTTAGCGGCGCAGCGTGGGGCAGGGCGCGGCTTGCGGCGATCTTGCCCATATTCCTGCTCTTCGCAGGTCCCTCGGCGGCTGCCGAACAATCATTCCAGACCAGCGTACCGCAAGCGATCCTGATCGACGCGGATACGCAGACGGTGCTCTTCGAGAAAAACGCCGATTTGCCGGCAACCCCGGCGTCGACCGTCAAGATCATGACCGCCGAACTCGTCTTTCACGCCATCAAGCAAGGTAAGCTGAAACTCGACGACACGGTGCCGATCAGCGAGACGGCCTGGCGCGAGGGCGGCGCACCGGCGCATGGCTCGACGATGTTTGCGGCCTTGCACAGCCAGGTGCGGGTCGAGGACCTGATCCGCGGGCTTGTGATCGTTTCCGGCAACGACGCGGCGATCGCGCTGGCGGAGGCTTTGGCCGGCTCGGAGGGAGCATTTGCGACCCGCATGACGGAACGCGCCCGCCAACTCGGTCTCAACCATCTGACCTTCACCGATGCTTGGGGCAATTCGGATCCGGACCAGAAGGTGACGGCGCGCGATATGGCGCTGCTTGCCGCGTACGTCATTCGCACCTATCCCGATCTCTACCGCTACTTCGGCGAGAAAGACTTCACCTGGAACAAGATCAAACAGCCGAACCGCAATCCGCTGCTCACGATGGATATCGGCTGCGACGGGCTGAAAACGGGCAACATCGACAACAGCGGCTACGGCATCGTCGCCTCGGCGGTTCAGAATGGACAGCGTCTTGTTCTGGCGATCTACGGTGCCAAGTCGGCCAAAGAGCGCGAAGACGAGGCGGTGCGCATCCTGCAATGGGGCTTCCGTTCCTTTGCGGCCAAAACGTTGTTTTCCCGCGGCGAGATCGTCGGCTATGCGCGTGTCTATGGCGGCAACCAGGGTTCCGTGCCGCTCGTTGCGAAAGCGTCCGTAAAAGTCTTCGTGCCGCGCGAGTCGGACGAAAGGCTCACCGGCCAGATCGTCTATACTGGACCGCTGATCGCTCCGGTCGTTTCCGGAAAAGACGTCGCCGAACTGAAGATCTTTCGCGGCGTAAACGAGGTTTACGCGGCACCGCTGCAGACCGCCGCCAACGTTGCAACCGGCTCGCTGTCCCGCCGCGCTTTGGACGCCAGCCTCGAATACGCGGAACAGCTCTTCCGCAAATATGTTCTGAAGAAATGAGCGCCACCCAGGAATTGGCGCGCCGGGCGCGCTTCATCACGCTGGAAGGCGGCGAGGGTGTCGGCAAGTCGACGCAGGTGCTGCGTCTCGCCGAGCGGCTCCGCCAATCCGGCATCGATGCCATCGAGACGCGCGAACCGGGTGGCTCGCCCGGTGCCGAAATGCTGCGCGATCTGCTTCTCTCCGGCCGCACTAAGGATCTCGGCGCCAAGGGGGAAGCGATTCTTTTCGCCGCGGCGCGCATCGATCACATCGACCACAAAATCGCCCCGGCGCTTGCCGCCGGCATATGGGTCATCAGCGACCGTTTCGCGGATTCGACGCGCGCCTATCAAGGCACGCTCGGCGGTCTTGATGCGGGCTTTCTGCGCGCCCTCGAGCGCGTCACCTTGGGCGAGTTGCGTCCGGATCTGACGCTGATTCTCGATTTGCCGGCGGAGGTCGGTCTGGCGCGCGCTGCCGCGCGGCGCGGCCCCGGTGTCGCATCGGACCGTTTCGAAGCCGAGTTCGATCGCTTTTCACGACGCGCTGCGTAAAGCGTATCGCGAAATCGCCGCGGCCGAACCGCAACGCTGCGTCATCGTCGACGCGACGCGCAGCGAGGACGAAGTCGCCCAGGCGATCTGGGATGCGGTCTCCTATCGTCTATTGGGGAGCACGCATGCCGCCTAAAGCGAGCGAAACCGCGCCGGAGGCGGACCGGTTCGAAGATGCCCCGCATCCGCGCGAGAGCGTCGATCTCGTCGGCCATGCCGAGGCCGAGCGCAGTCTGCTCGACGCCTATACGGCGAACCGTCTGCCGCACGCCCTCTTGATCGGTGGAGAACGCGGAATTGGGAAGGCGACGCTCGCCTGGCGGCTGGCGCGGTTCATCCTTGCCAATCCCGATCCCGCCGCGGCGCGCGCCGCGCGAGATCTTCACGTCGATCCCAACCATCCGGCGGCGCGGCAGATCGCGGCGCTTTCCCACGGCAACATCTTCCTGTTGCGGCGCGAGTGGAACGAGAAGACGCGGCGCCACTTCAGCGAGATCCGAGTTGATGACGTGCGCCAGGCGATGCATCTGTTCCAGCATGCGAGCCAGGGCTATCGGATCTGCATCGTCGATTGCGCCGACGAATTGAACCGCTCCGCCGCCAACGCGCTGCTGAAACTCGTCGAGGAGCCGCCGCCGCGCTCGTTGTTCCTCATCGTCGCGCATCGGCCGGCGTTGGTTCTGCCGACCTTGCGCTCGCGCTGCCAAACTCTGTTTCTGCGGCCGCTGTCGAACGAGGAAGTCTTCACGGTGCTCGAACGGCTCGGCGAGGAGGACGTTGCCGCCTGTCGTGGCGCTGCCGAGCGGGCGCAGGGTTCGGTCGCAACCGCCTTGCTTCTGCTTGCCGACGGCGGCCTTGAACTCGACCGGCTTATCAGCCGCCTGCTCGACAATCTCCCGAATATCGACTGGCGCGCCGTCCATTCGCTTGCCGATCAGGTGGCGGGCCGCGACAATGAAGCGGCGTTCGAGCGGCTGATGGTCTCGATCATCGCTTGGATCGATGCCAGATTGCACAGCGAAGCGGGGCGCGGGGCAGGGCGCCTTGCGCCCTTGGCGGAGGTATGGGAAAAGGCCGCGGAAGCGGCGCGCGAAACCGAGGCTTTGAACCTCGACAAGCGACCCTTAGTCCTGTCCATTTTTGCCGATCTCGCGGGTGCCGCCTGACCACTGCATGATCCTTTCGCAAAGATGCTTCGAGATCTTGCGGATCACGAGAACCGATCATGGCCGGCCGACCGAAGTTCTACATCACCACGGCAATTCCCTACGCCAATGGCGCTCCGCACATTGGCCATGCCTACGAGCGGATCGCGACCGACGCGATCGCCCGCTTCAAGCGCCTCGACGGTTATGACGTGTTCTTCGTCACCGGCATGGACGAACACGGTCAGAAGATGCAGCAGACCGCGGCGCGCGAAGCCATCACGCCGCTGCAACTCGCCGACCGCACCGCCGAGCAATTTGCCCGCCTCGGCGCGGCGCTCGACGCGCCGACCGATGACGTCGTGCGCACAACCGAGCCCCGGCATCGTGCCGCCGCGCAGGAGATCTGGCGGCGCATGGCGCAGGCCGGCGACATCTTTCTCTCCAAATATCCCGGCTGGTATTCGGTGCGCGACGAGGCCTTCTTCGATGAAGGAGAACTCAGCAAGGGGCCGGACGGCGCATATCGTGCGCCGAGCGGCGCTCCGGTCGAATGGATCGAGGAGGAGAGCTATTACTTCAAGCTTTCGGCCTATCGGGAGAGGCTACTCGCCCATTATCGCGCCCACCCCGAATTCATCGTCCCGGAGTCCTATCGCAACGAGATCGTCGCCTTCGTCGAGCGTGGCCTCAACGATCTTTCGATCAGCCGCTCGACGTTCAATTGGGGCATTCCGGTTCCCGACGATCCAAAACACGTCATGTATGTCTGGGTCGACGCGCTGACGAATTACATCACCGCGACCGGCTTTCCCGATCCACACAATCCGCGTGCGCATTTCTGGCCGGCCGACGCGCATGTGATCGGCAAGGACATCACGCGCTTTCATGCCATCTATTGGCCCGCCTTTCTGCTCTCGGCGGGGCTCGCCTTGCCGAAGCAGATCGTGGTGCATGGATTTCTGTTCAACCGCGGCGAGAAAATGTCGAAGTCGGTCGGCAACGTCATCGACCCCTTCGCGCTCGTCGCCCATTACGGTCTCGATCCGTTGCGCTATTTTCTGTTGCGCGAAGTGCCATTCGGCCAGGACGGCAATTATTCGCACGAGGCGATCGTGACGCGCATCAATGCCGACCTCGCTAACGATCTCGGCAATCTGGCGCAGCGCTCGCTGTCGATGATCGCTGCGAATTGCGCAGGCAAAATGCCGGAACCCGCACAATTCACGCCGGCCGACGTCGCGCTTCTCGACGAAGCGGACGGGCTTCTCGGCAAGGCGCAGTTCGCGATGCAAAGCTTTGCCCTGCACGTCATTCTCGCCGACATCTGGCGCGTCGTCGGTGAAGCCAACCGCTATTTTGCGACCGAGCAGCCGTGGGTCAAACGCAAGACCGACCCGGCACGCATGGCGACCATCCTTTACGTAACCGCGGAAGTTTTGCGCAAGATTGCGACCCTCACGCAGCCGTTCATGCCTGGCGCGATGACGCAGTTGCTGGATCTCTTGAGCGTCGCACCGGAATATCGAAGCTTCGCGCAGCTCGCACGGAAGGGCGCGCCACACCGGCCTTTACCTGCGCCTTCCGCGATATTTCCACGCTACGTCGAAACAGAAGCGGCGAACTGAGGACGCGATGCTGATCGATTCGCATTGCCATTTGGATTTTGAGGACTTCGCCGCCGACCGCGAAGCGGTGATTGCGCGGGCGCGCGCGGCGGGGCTCGAACGGATGATCACGATCTCGACGCGAGTTCAAGGAGTTCGCGACGGTCTGCGGGCTTGCGGATGCACATCACGATGTGTTCTGCACGGTTGGGACGCATCCCCACAACGCCGCCGAAGAGCAAGTCGCGGCGGCCGAGCTTGTCGCGCTGGCGCAACATCCGAAATGCGTCGGCATCGGCGAAGCCGGGCTCGATTATCACTACGATTATGCGCCGCGCGATGTTGCCGCGCACGTTTTCCGCACCCATATCGCCGCGGCGCGGCAAGTCGGTCTGCCGCTCGTTATTCATGCACGCGACGCGGACGCCGACATTGCCGCAATTCTCGAGGACGAAATGGGGCACGGTCCGTTTGCCGCGGTGTTGCATTGTTTCACCGCCTCGCGTCGGCTCGCCGAGGTCGGCCTGGCGCTCGGCTTTTACGTCTCGTTCTCCGGCGTCCTGACGTTCAAGAAATCCGACGAGCTGCGGGCGATCGCGCGCGATGTGCCGATCGACCGTCTGCTGGTGGAGACCGATGCGCCGTTCCTCGCGCCGCTGCCGCATCGCGGCAAACGCAACGAGCCGGCGCTCGTCGTCGAGACGGCAAAAGTGCTCGCCGAAGTCAAAGGTCTCTCGGCGGCCGCGCTCGCCACTACGACCAGCGCCAATACATTGCGGCTTTTTTCCAAAATGTCGGCGCCGCGCGTGGCACCATGAGCCTCACGATCACAATTCTCGGTTCCGGCTCGTCGGGCGGCGTTCCA
The DNA here is from genome assembly GCA_963697785.1 of uncultured Alphaproteobacteria bacterium. GTDB lineage: Bacteria > Pseudomonadota > Alphaproteobacteria > Rhizobiales > Beijerinckiaceae > Methylovirgula. Next base: position 1,344,604 of record OY969098.1, read on the forward strand.
CGCGTCGGCCAGGGTTGGGGGGCTTGCGATCCCAAGAACCCCAAGAACCTACGCCGGCGCTGCTCGATCCTCGTCGAACGCGAGGCCGAAGATGGCGCAAAAACGCAAGTCCTGATCGATATGTCGCCGGATCTGCGCGCCCAGTTGGTCGATTGCGGCGTCAAAAGGCTCGATGCCATCTTACTGACCCATTCGCACGCCGATCACACGCATGGCATCGACGAAGTGCGCCCCCTCGTCATCATGGCCAAGCACCGCATCGACCTCTACATGGACGAAGCCACGGCGGCGGTGGTGCGCAGCCATTTCAGCTACATCTTCGAGATGCCGGAAGGCAGCTATTATCCGGCGCTTCTCACCGAGAAGCGGCTGAAGTTGCGCACGCCATGCCGGATCGAGGGACCTGGCGGCAGCATCGATTTTCTCCCGTTCCGGCTCGAACACGGCGAAATCGACGCGCTCGGATTTCGCTTCGGCAACGTCGCCTATACGCCGGATCTCAAGGCGGTTCCGCCGGAGAGCCAAAAGTACTTGGAGGCGCTTGACCTTTGGATTGTCGACGCCTTGCGGTACACGCCGCATCCGAGCCATTTGTCGCTGGCCGAAACGCTCGAATGGATCGAAACGCTGCGGCCGCAACGCGCCGTCCTGACCAATCTCCACACGGACCTTGACTTCGATCGACTGAAAGCCGCGCTGCCGGCGCATATTGAGCCGGCCTACGACGGAATGCGGATCATTATGGCCGGCTGAAATCGTGCGCCGAAAACCCGCATGGCCTGAGTTCCATAATATTGATTATGCGAATCAGCGATCTGGGAATTCGTTGATTTGCTGGAAGCTTCGCTCTGCTGGCCGCGGCCGCCGGCGCCCGAACTGGACGTGAGCGTGGCTTTGCAAGCCGCCGCAAAAGCGGTAGCCAAGGGACTGGTAGTTCTGCTATCAATATGCCAAAGGCGGGACTGTCGGCATTCCTGGACAATACCATTGCGCGGTGATGGCAACGGACGCTTCCGGGCGGCCGCGTGAACGCGCGTCTTGTATTTGTGCGACCGCTCAGCCGCTCCGCCGGGGTTGGCGCGCGTCCAGGGTTGGGTGGGATACGAAATAGGCAGAACATGAGCAAAGGTAAGGAATTCCGGGGTCCGAAGAAGCGCGGCTTCGACGATGAAGGCCCCGTGGCGTATGACGCGCCGCCGCGTCAGAACCGACGGCCCGCGTTCGGCGGCAGTTTTGGAGGTCCCGAGATGGCCCCACCTCCGTCCGGCAATCCGGTCGACGCCGTCGTCAAGTGGTTCAAGAGCGACAAAGGCTTCGGCTTCGTCGAACTCGGCAACGGAGCAGGCGACGCCTTCCTCCATATCGGTGCGCTGCAAGCGGCGGGGTTCGAGACCGTTCCCCCGGGCGCCAAATTGAAGGTCTATGTCGGAACCGGCGCCAAGGGTACGCAAGTGACGCGCGTACTCGAAGTCGACACCGCCGGCGCCGCCGAGCGCGTGCCGCCGCGGTTCAATGAGGCGCGCCCTCCCCGTCGCCATCCCGATCCTTCGACCGCCGTGGAAGTCAGCGGAACAGTCAAATGGTTCGATGACAACAAGGGGTTCGGTTTCGTCCAGTCGAACGACGGCGGCAAAGACGTGTTCGTCCATATCTCGATTCTCGGCGCTTCCGGTGTTCAGCACCTCGTCGAAGGCCAGCCGGTGACCATGCGCGTCGTCGATACGCCGAAAGGCCGCGAAGCGCTTTCGCTCACCCTCGCCTGAGCGGCCCGTACATTGAGCGACACGGCGGGGGCATCGCGCCCGCGCCGTTCCAGGCTCGGCCGCCAGCGCGGATCCCATGGAAAACTCTCGCGACCTTGCCAAGCTTCTCGAAATCATGGCGGCGCTGCGCACGCCGCGCACCGGCTGTCCATGGGACCTCGAGCAGAATTTTGCGACCATTGCGCCATACACGATCGAGGAGGCCTATGAAGTCGCCGAGGCGATCGCGCGCGGCGACCTCGTCGATCTCAAGGAAGAATTGGGCGACCTCCTCCTTCAGGTCGTTTTTCACGCGCGCATGGCCGAAGAGCAAGGCGCCTTTGACTTTGGCGACGTCGTGCAAGGCCTCGCCGACAAGCTGATCCGCCGTCATCCGCACGTCTTTGGGCAAATGCGTGGGCTTTCGGCGCAGGAGGTGAAGGTGCTCTGGGCCAAGATCAAGGCCGAAGAGCGCGCCGGACGCGAGGCGAGGCAAGGCCTGCTCTGCGAAGTTCCCGTCGCCCTGCCCGGCCTGACGCGCGCCGTGAAGCTGCAGAACACGGCCGGCAGCGTCGGTTTCGACTGGGACGATGTGCGGCTCGTGCTCGCCAAAATCCGTGAAGAGACCGACGAGATCGAAGTGGCGCTGGAGGCGAAAGACCGCGCGGCGGCGAAGGAGGAAATCGGCGATCTCTTATTTGCCGTCGCTAACCTTGCCCGACATCTCGGCGCCGACCCGGAAGCTGCGGTTCGCCAAGCCAATCACAAATTCGAACGGAGATTCTCCTACATCGAACGGGAGGTCGCGCACCGCGGCGCGACGCTCGAGGAGACAAGCCTGCCCGAAATGGACTTGCTCTGGGACGAGGCTAAGCAGCGCGAGAAATAGCGCGCTTTCTTCGCAAGCCGAGAAGGCAGGATCATCGCCGTGGCTGGCGGCGGGCAGCGGCCGGCGTCGCGGGCGCAAACTTCTCCCGCAGCTTCCCGACGAGCGCCGGCGCCGCGCTGACGCTGAGATCGAGGCTGCCGTCGGCCAACTCGCTGCGGCTTAGAACTTCGGTATGTTCGTAAAGCCAGTTGCGGCCGCGTCCATCGTTCGATTCGACATGCAGATTGAGAACGACGTGGTCGGCCGCGAGACGCGCCTCGAGCCGCACGACGAGTTCGTCGATCCCCTGCCCCGTCAACGCCGAAACGGCGATCGCCCGCGCCGTCGCCGGCTGTCTCCGCGCCGCGTTATGCAGCGCCAGCATCTTTTCGGCATCGACAAGATCGATCTTATTCCAGATTTCCAGCACGCGGCCGGGGCGCCGCGCGTCGATCCCAAGTTCCGCAAGGACGCGATCGACATCCTCGCGCTGCGCCTCGCTGTCGGGATGGGCGATGTCGCGCACGTGAAGGATCAAATCGGCTTCGGTGACCTCCTCCAGCGTCGCCTTGAATGCCGCGACCAGCATCGTCGGCAGATCGGAGATGAAACCGACCGTGTCGGAAAGAATGATTTCACCGCCGCGCGGCAGGACGAGCGCGCGCAGCGTCGGATCGAGCGTCGCAAAGAGCATGTCTTCGGCAATCACCTCGGCTTTGGTCAAGCGGTTGAAGAGCGTGGATTTGCCGGCGTTCGTGTAGCCGACGAGCGCGACGATGGGATAGGGCACGGCGCGGCGCTTCTTGCGGTGCAGGCCGCGCATTTTCTTCACGCTTTGGAGATCGCGTTCGATGCGGGTGATCCGTTCCTGGATCAAGCGCCGATCCGTTTCGATTTGCGTCTCGCCGGGACCGCCAAGAAATCCGAAGCCGCCGCGTTGGCGTTCGAGGTGCGTCCAGGAGCGCACCAGGCGCGATTTTTGGTAGGTCAAGTGCGCGAGCTCGACCTGCAGCGCGCCCTCCCGCGTTCGCGCCCGCCGCCCGAAAATTTCAAGGATGAGCCCGGTACGATCGATCACTTTGGCGGCGAACGCCTTTTCGAGATTGCGCTGCTGCACCGGCGAAAGCGCGCAATCCATGACAACGAGCGCGATGTTCTGATCGCGCACCAACGCGGCGATTTCGTCGACTTTTCCCTGACCGAGAAAACTTGCCGGGCGAATTTGCGCCAGCGCCGCGATCTTAGCCTCGACCACCCGGACGTCGATGGCCTCGGCGAGACCGCGAGCTTCGGCAATCCGCGCCTCGGGCGAGCGCTCGTGAATGACACGCCTCGTCCGATCGGATTTGAGGCGTTTACCGGCCGCGAGATAGGGACCGAGGACGAACGCCCGCGTCTTCTCGCCGGTAACGAAACTCGTATCCTTCAAATCCGCCTCGAACCCACCGGGATCATCCTCTCACGGCCCTGCCTGCGTCTCGTCGCCGGGCTCGAACATCTGAATCGGATGTCCCGGCATGATGGTCGAAATGGCGTGTTTGTAGACCAGTTGCGAGTGTCCGTCGCGACGCAAGAGGACGCAGAAATTGTCGAACCAGGTGACGACGCCTTGCAACTTGACGCCGTTGACCAGAAAGATCGTGAGCGGAACCTTGTTCTTCCTGACGAAGTTCAGAAAAGTGTCTTGCAGATTTTGGGTGCGTTCTGCCGCCATTTTCTTATCCATTCTTTTTGAGGTCGGCCGTCTTTCGGCGGAAGGCGCGACCCGGATCGCTACAGAAATGCCACGAGTTAGATCGGCCGGCAGCTCTGCTTCATGGTCGATCGCCTGCATTAGATCTTTGGCGCGACCTCCCCGCAAGCGGGACTTTATCCCGAAGATAGGGGCCGCAAGTCTCGGCCGACAGATTGCTTTGCGCGCGTCATCGGCTCGCCTGTGCGACGCCGTGAAACCGCGCCCGTAAGGAAATTGTAAGCGCACCGGGCTTGCCGTCGCCGACCGGCTTGCCGTCGATGGAAACGACAGGCATGACGAGGGTTGTTGCACCGGTGATGAAGGCTTCGCGGGCGGCTTTGGCCTCGGCGAGGCTGAATTTTCGTTCTTCGAGCCGCAATCCATCGGCGGCAATAAGATCGAGAAGCGTCGTGCGCGTCACGCCGCGCAGGATCGCGTGGTCGATATGCCGCGTCACAATCACCCCGTCGTGTCCGACGATCCAGGCGTTAGAGGCGGCGCCTTCCGTCACCATGCCGTCGGAATCGACGAGCCAAGCTTCGTAAGCGCCCTTTTCCTTCGCCGTCTGCCGGGCAAGGACGTTGGGCAGCAGCCCGATCGCCTTAATGTCCGGCCGTTTCCAGCGAAGATCCGGCATGGAAACGACCGCGACCCCTTGCGCGGCAATCGCCGTGGCCTTTTGCGGATCGACGCCGCGCACCGTCATGACAAGACTTGGACGGACCGGCTTTGCCGGGAAACAATGATCGCGTGCGGCCACGCCGCGCGTCACCTGGATGTAGAGATAACCGTCCTTGATGCGATTGCGGGCGATCGTCTCGCGCGCCACGAGCCCGAGCGCGCCGAACGCCAGCGGATCGGCGATGCGAAGCTCGTCGAGCGAGCGCCGCAGCCGCTCCATGTGCCGCGCCTCGTCGATCAGCGCGCCGTCCCGAAGCTCGCAGACTTCGTAGACGCCGTCGCCGAACTGATAGCCGCGATCCTCGATATGCACCCTCGCCTGCCCTTGCGGCAGATAGCGGCCATTCACATAGGCTACTCGACCCACCCGGCGCTCCTGCCTCAGTCGATCCCGAGCGATTTCAGCTTGCGATGCAGCGCCGACCGCTCCATGCCGATAAACTCGGCAGTACGCGAAATATTGCCGCTAAAACGGTTGATCTGGGCGATCAGATACTCGCGTTCGAAGACTTCCCGCGCGTCACGCAGCGGCAGGCTCATCAGCTTCTCGCCCCCCGCGCCGTTCGGCGTCGAAGGCACCAACGCGCCGATCTCCGACGGCAGCATGTCGGAGGTAAGCTCGGCTTCGGGATCGCCCGAGGCGAGGATCATCAAGCGCTCGACGTTGTTGCGCAATTGCCGGATGTTGCCTGGCCAATCGTGCGATTGAAGCACCGCCATGGCCTCGCCGGCAATCCTGCGGCGCGGCAGCCCCGTCGTGGTGGAGATCTGTTCCATGAAGAACTCGATAAGTTCGGGAATATCCTCGCGGTGCTCGGAGAGCGACGGCACCCGGATCGGCACGACCGAGAGACGGTGGAAGAGGTCTTCGCGGATGATGCCTTCGTTGATGAGCCGCGGCAGGTCGCGCGAACTCGACGAAAAGATCCGCACGTCTACGTGAACGCGCAGTGTGCCGTTGACCCGCTGAAAATTCTGGTCGACAAGCACGCGCAGGATCTTGCCCTGCGTTTCCTTCGGCATGTCGGCGATCTCGTCGAAATATAGAGTGCCGCCGTGCGCTTCTTCGAAGGCGCCCACTTTGCGGCTGCGCCCGTCCTTGCCTTCGACGCCGAACAGTTCGATTTCCATCATCTCCGGCGTGATCGTCGCCGAGTTGATCACCACAAACGGTCCAGAGGCGCGGCCCGAGGCTGCGTGGATGCAGCGCGCCACGAGTTCTTTGCCGGCGCCCGGCGCGCCGGTGATGAGCACCCGCGAATTGGCCGGCGCGACGCGTTCGATCACCTGATGCATTTGGTGGATCGCGCTCGACTTGCCGACGATGCGATTGGCGGCACCGGCACGCGCCCGAAGTTCGTTGACCTCGCGCTTGAGACGCGAAGCCTCGAGCGCCCGTTCGGCGACGAGCACCAGGCGATCGGCCTTGAATGGCTTTTCGATGAAGTCATAGGCGCCCATCTTGATCGCCGAGACGGCGGTTTCGATATTGCCGTGCCCGGAGATCATCACCACCGGCAGGCTCGGATGCGCGCCCTTGATCACTTGCAGAAGCTGCAATCCGTCGAGATGCGAGCCTTGCAGCCAAATGTCGAGAAAGGCGAGATGCGGCCGGCGCGCCTCGATCGCGCCGAGCGCCTCATCGGCGTTCTTGGCGGTGCGGGTGCCGTGACCTTCGTCGGACAAAATGCCCGAGACGATGTCGCGGATGTCGGCCTCGTCGTCGACGATCAGAATATCGCTTGCCATCTATCGCTCACGCTCTTTCACTTGGCGCTCTCGTTCGCCGCCAGTTCTTCTTCAGCACCGGCGGCCGTGCTTTGCATATCGTCACCTCGCGGGAAATAAAGCCGTACGCAGGCGCCCCGCCCTTCAGCCGAGTCGAGGAGTTCGAGGCCGCCGCCATGATCCTCGAGAATTTTGGCGACGATGGCGAGCCCGAGGCCCGTGCCTTCGGCGCGTGTCGTCATATAGGGTTCGAGCAGACGATTGCGGTGCTCGCTGGGAAATCCCTTGCCATTGTCGGCGACGAAGATCTCGACAAGCCCGTCCGCAGTCACGTCGAGCGACAGCCTGATCTTGCCTTTCACGGGCTCGATCTCCGCCTGGGCGGCGATCCCCTCGGTCGCGTTTTTCACGATGTTGGTAACCGCTTGCGACAGCAGGCGGCGATCGAAATTGGCCATGATCTGGTTTTCCGGCAGCCGGTCCTCGAATTCGATATCGGGATGGCCGACGCGCATCAGGAAAATCACCCGGCGCACGCAATCCGTCAGGTCGTCGTGCGTGAGCCGCGCCCGCGGCATGCGCGCGAAGGCGGAGAACTCGTCCACCATGCGCTTGATGTCCTCGACCTGGCGCACGATCGTGTCGATACATTGGTCGAAGACGTCGCGGTCGTCCTGGATGAGACGGCCGTATTTTCGCTTCAGCCGCTCGGCCGAAAGCTGGATCGGCGTCAATGGATTCTTGATCTCATGCGCGATGCGGCGGGCAACGTCGGCCCAGGCCGCCGTGCGCTGCGCGGTGACGAGGTCGGTGATGTCGTCGAGCGTCACGACGTAGCTCTTCTCGGCCCGCGCACCGGGCTCGGTGGTCACGAACATATTGAAAATGCGATCGCGCCCCGCCCGGCTCACGGCGATTTGGCCGCGCGCCAAACGCCCGTTGCTGGAGCGTGCTTCGCCAAGCACCGGCGCGACTTCCGGCAGAACCGCCTCGATCAATTGGCCGACCGCGCCGGCGTGCTCGCCGTGCGGAATGAGCCGTTCCGCCGAGGGATTGACCACCGTGATCTGGCCTTTCGGGCCAACGCCAATGACTGCGACCGGCACGCCGGAGAGGACCGCCTCGGTAAACAGACGCCGCTCGTCGATGAGATTGCTCGCCGCAATCAGCCGACTTTGCTGCACGCTCAGCTCGGAGGTCATCTTGTTGAAGGTTTCGCCGAGATGGGCGAGATCGCCCTCGGAAGGATTGACCGCGACTTGCACGTGAAGATTGCCGGAAGCGACCTCATCCGCGGCCGCGATGAGTTGCCGGATCGGCGCGACCAAGCCGTTGGCGAAGGAAAGCCCAACCCATGTCGCCGAAAGCAGCATGATGAGGGCGACGAGAACATACATTGTCGCAAAGGCGATCTGAATGTTCTCGCGGTGGCTGTCGAAGGAATCGAAGAGCGCTACGAAACGCGCCGCCTGACGCGGAAACTCGACGCTAAACGGTTCGATCGGCCGGGCGACGTAAAGAAACATATTGTCGAAGGCGTTGAGTTTGCGCAAAGCGACGAAGGTATGGCCTTCATCGAGTATCATGCAGAGCGGCTCATTGTTCCGCGCGTCCTGAAAATCGTTCGCCTCGGGATGCACGATCGTCGTCCCCGCCGTCGCCCCGGTATCGACTTTGTCTTCGATCGCGCCGTTGGTGTGCATGATCGCCGCAGCGCTGAAATTCAGCGCTTTCACCCGCTGCGTGAAGAACTCGTGAAAAAACTGCCGGTCGGTCGTGAACAGAGCTTGACCGCGATCGAGATCGGAGGCGGTGAGTTCCGCCTCTTGAAGAAGCGTGCTGCATTGGTCTTCCCGGAAGATGCGGGCGGCATCGACGGTCTGCAGCAGATAGCTGCGCACGTCCTGCAGGAAGACGGGATTGAGGCTGCGATCAAGAATCGCCGAACCTACCACCGCCATCAGGATCGCCGGAACTATGGCGACGATCGAGAACAGACCAACGATCCGGATATGCAGCCGCGCACCGGCGACCTGGGCACGCCGGGCGGCGATCAGGCTCCAGGCTTCGGCGACGACGAAGCCGAACAGCATCAATATGCACAGCACATTGACGAAGAAGAGCGCGAAGACGACGATGTCGGTCGGCGCGATCGGCGTGTAGCCGGCGAAGATCAGGAAGCTGGTAATCGCAGTGGCGATCGCGAGAACGACGGCGGCGAGCCCCAGCCTCATCAAGGCCCGTGGCCGCCTGCGCATCCCAGTCGGATCGGATACGGTTTCGCTCATCCGGCTCGGCACCTGGAGATGGAATTCTTGCGAACGCGCCGCGGATCCGGGTCGCGCTGCTGCTTCAATTCGCTCCGACGGACTGCAAGCCGCCAGGAGTTGCTAAAAAACCACGCTGTTGCGAAATTGCGACATTTCCGGGGCGGATCAGCGCGGCAGGCGCATCAGCCGGATGTCGAGGTCTTTGACCTTCTTGCGCAAGGTGTTGCGATTGAGGCCAAGAAGCTCCGCCGCTTTGATCTGATTGCCGCGCGTCGCCGCGAGCACGGCCGAAATCAGCGGATATTCCAGTTCGCGCAAGATTCGATGGTAGATGCCGGGCGGCGGCAAACTTTCTCCATAGGTCCGGAAAAGCTCGTTGAGGTGGCGTTCGATGGCGAGCGCCAGCGTCTCGGCCCGCTCCGGATCCTTGCCGCGCTCCTCGCTCGGCGGGCGTTGCGCATAGGCTGAAAAGAACGCCGAAGACTCGGCGGACAGCTCGGCATCCACCAGTTGCTCCGAAATCGTCTCCTGCGGGTAGAGGGCCGCCAAGCGGCGCACGAGATTTTCAAGCTCGCGGATGTTGCCGGGCCATCGATGCCGCTTCAGCCGTTCGAGCGCCGCCGCCTCGATATGTTTGAGCGGCAGGCCCTCGGCGGCGGCGAGCGCGAAGAAATGGTGCACAAGGTCGGGAACGTCTTCCGCCCGCTCGCGCAGCGGCGGCAGGCGCAGCGGCACGACGTTGAGGCGGAAGAACAGGTCTTCGCGGAAAAGCCCCTGATGAATGAGGTTGCGCAGATCCTTATTGCTCGCGGCGATGATCCGGACGTTGGTCTTGATCGGCGTGCGGCCGCCGACAGTCGTGTATTCGCCTTCCTGAAGGACGCGCAGCAGCCGGGTTTGCGCTTCCATCGGCATGTCGCCAATTTCGTCGAGGAATAGCGTGCCGCCCTCGGCTTGTTCGAATCGTCCGGCCGATCTCTGGTTGGCGCCGGTAAACGCCCCCTTTTCGTGCCCGAACAGCTCGCTCTCGATGAGGTCGCGGGGGATCGCGGCCATGTTGATTGCGACGAATGGGCCCTGCTTACGCTTGCCGTAATCGTGCAGCGCCCGCGCGACGAGTTCCTTGCCGGTTCCCAACTCGCCTGAAATCATCACCGTGAGGTCGGTCTGCATCAGGCGGGCGAGGACCCGGTAGATCTCCTGCATGGCGGGCGAACGGCCGACGACCGGCATACCTTCGAGGTCCGCGGCCGGCGACGGCCTGACGTGGCCTTTGGGCTCGCTCATCGCGCGACCGACGATCGCCACAAGCTCGCGCAGATCGAACGGTTTCGGCAGATAGTCGTAAGCGCCGCGTTCCGAGGCCTTGATCGCGGTCATGAACGTGTTTTGCGCGCTCATGACGATGATCGGCAGCTCGGGACGCAGTTTTTTCATGCGCGGCAAGAGTTCGAAGGCGTTGTCGTCGGGCATAACGACGTCGGTGATCACGAGGTCGCCTTCGCCGGCTTGCACCCACCGCCAAAGCGTGGCGGCGGTGCCGGTCGTGCGCACCTCGTAGCCGACGCGCGACAGAGCCTGGCTCAGGACCGTCCGTATCGCGGCGTCGTCATCGGCTACGAGGATGTTTCCTCCCATCGCCAATACTCCCCAAGCGTCCCTTAAGCGCCCGTCTATTTCAGCTTGACGCTGCGGCCGTCGCGTAACGCGTACATCGGCATCATGACCCTGAAGATCGTCCGACGCGGCTGTGATTCGCATTCGATCGTCCCGCCGTGATCGCCGATGATCTTGGCCACCAGTGCAAGTCCGAGGCCATTTCCCGTCGCCTTGGTCGTCACGAAAGGCTCGAAGAGATGCGGGCGAATCTCGGCCGGAACGCCCGGCCCATTGTCGCGGACGCAGAACTGCAGCGGCAGGCTCACGGCCGTGTCGGACGTCGAGAGTTTGAGCCGAACGCCGGGGCGAAACGCTGTCGAAAGTTCGATTTCGCCGTTGCTACGCTCGCCAATCGCCTCCGCCGCGTTTTTTACGAGGTTCAGAAAGATTTGGATAAGCTGATCGCGGTTGCCGAGCACCGGCGGGAGCGAAGGATCGTAATTTTCGCTGATCCGCAGATTGCGCGCAAATCCCGCTTGAGCGATGCGTTTAACATGGTCAAGCACGGTATGGATATTGACGCTCTCGCGCTCCAGCGGGCGATTGTCGGAAAACGCATCCATCCGATCGACCAGTTTGACGATCCGGTCGGTTTCCTCGCAGATCAGCCGGGTCAAGGCGCGATCCTCGTCGCTGACTTCCGCTTCCAGCAATTGTGCGGCGCCGCGAATGCCCGACAGCGGGTTCTTGATTTCGTGGCCGAGCATCGCCGCCATGGCCGAAACCGAACGCGCCGCGCCGCGATGGTTCAGCTGACGATCCATTTTCTCCGCCATCGCGCGCTCTTGCAGCATGACGACCACACCTTCTCCAGCGTCGGTAAGCGGCGTCACGAACAGATCGACCATTTTTTCGGTGTTCAGCCGCGGAATACCGAGATCGACGCGATATTCGATGATTGCCGCGCCGGTCGCTTTCACCTGCTCGACGAGCGACAGCAAGACCGAGTCGTACGGCAGCAAATTGGCGAGCGTCTGCTGCAGCAGGATCGAGCGGCTGACGCCGAAGAAGATTTCGGCGGCTACATTGGCCTCGACCACGAATCCGTCGGTGGCCAGCGCCAGCACCGGGTGCGGCAAAGCGTTGAGGATTTTCAATGCCTCGCCGAATTCCCCGGCGGCTTCGTGCGTCTCGACCTGGACGGAACCGTTGGTCGAAGAATTGGTCGTGCTCATGCCGCCGCCCTTTCGGCTACGAACAAATTCGAGAGAAGCAACTCAACCTCGGCCGGGCTTTCGCTCGTAACGAGCCGGGCGCGCAACGCAATTGCGTCCGATCGGCGCGACTGCATCGCATAGGCGGAAAGGTGCTTGCGGGCGTGGCGCAGCCCTTGCTCCTTGCCGAAGAGGGAAAGCAACGTCCGGTAGTGCTCGAGCGCCGCGCCACAGCGCTCGGCCGCGTTGGGCGCAGCGCGCGTTGCTCCGGCGAGATGCCGCGCTACTTCGCCGATCAACCATGGGCGGCCGACCGCGGCGCGGCCGATCATCACCGCATCGGCTCCCGAAGCCGCAAGCATGTCGCTTGCGTCTTCGCGGCTCCTGCAGTCGCCGTTGGCAATGAGCGGCAGCAAGGTCGCCTCGCGCACCTTGCGGATCGCCCCCCAATCGGCTTTACCGGCGAAGAATTGGCACCGCGTGCGGCCGTGCACGGTCAGCATCGCGACGCCCTCGGCCTCGGCGCGGCGCGCCAGCTCCGGCGCATTCAACGCGACCTCATCCCACCCGAGCCGCATTTTGAGCGACACCGGAACTTTCACCGCCGCGATCACCCCGCGAACGAGACGGATCGCCAAATCAAGATCGCGCATCAGCGCTGATCCCGCCGCCCCGCCGGTGACGCATTTTGCCGGGCAGCCCATGTTGATGTCGATCATCGCGGCGCCGGCGGCCTCGGCAAGCCGCGCCGCCTCGGCTAGCGGCTCTGGCCGGCAACCGGCGATCTGCACCACGTGCGGATCGAGCCCGGCGCCTTCGGCGCGCATCGCGGTTTCGCGGTTGCCACCCGCGTAAAACTCGCTGTCGAGCATTTCCGTTACAGTCAATGCCGCCCCGAAAAATTGCGCCAAGCGGCGCATGCCGACGTCCGTCAACCCCGCCATGGGAGCAAGAAAGGGCCGCCCATTGAGCCGCAGTGGACCCACCGAAAGGCCATCACTGCCTAGAAATTCATCATATCGGCTCATGCTTACATCATAGTCATTTTGTGCAACGCCACAACAGCGACATGTCGTACCAAGGCAGCGTTTCAGCTAAAATTTGACGTGGGTGGCAAAAAACGGGAGGACAGCCGAAACGGACCCGGCCGAGGGCATGAGCAAAACCGCAGACCTAGCCATTTTGGTGGTTGCTGCCGGCCGCGGTTCGCGGGCCGGCCCGGGCGTCCCCAAACAATATAGGCAGCTCGCCGGCAAGCCTCTCATCGCTTGGACGTTATCCACACTCTTGAAGGCTGCGCCGCGGGCGCGCCTCAAGGCGGTGATCCATGCAGACGACCTCGCGGCTTACCGGCAGGCACTCGGCTCCCTTGCGAAGGCGGGTCTCGACCGGCTCCTGCCGCCTACCTTCGGCGGCGAGCTCCGGCAGGACAGCGTCCGGCTCGGACTCGAAGCTTTGGCGCAAGATCCGCCGCAAATCGTCCTCATCCACGACGGTGCGCGGCCATTCGCAAGCGCCGAACTCCTGGCGCGCGCCCACGACGCGGCGGCACGACATGGCGCCGCGGTTCCCGGCCTTCCGCTCACCGACACCATCAAGCAAGTGGACGCAACGGCGCGGATCATCGCGACGCCGGCGCGCGAAACTTTGCGCAGCGTACAGACTCCGCAGGCCTTCGCCTTCGATCTCATCCTCGCGGCGCATCGCAAGGCGGCGCAGGCGGGTCAAACCGGCTTGACGGATGATGCCGCCGTCGCCGAATGGGCGGGACACGACGTTTATATATTCGAGGGCGAGCGCGATAACATGAAGATCACCGGCGTCGAAGATTTCGCGCGTGCCGAGGAAAGGCTTCTCGGTCAGCTGCCGGACGTGCGCGCGGGCCAAGGGTTCGACGTTCATGCCTTCGGCCCCGGCGATTACGTCTGGCTGGGCGGCGTCAAGATCCCGCACGACCACGCGCTGCTCGGCCATTCCGACGCCGACGTTTTGCTGCATGCAATCACCGACGCGATCCTCGGCGCCATCGGCGACGGCGATATCGGCAGCCATTTCCCGCCCTCCGATCCGCAGTGGCGGGGCGCCGCTTCGTCGATCTTTCTCGCCACGGCGGTCGAAAAATTGCGTGCCCGGGGCGGCATGCTCGCTCATATCGATGCAATGCTGATCGGCGAACGGCCGAAGATTGGTGCCTATCGCGACGCGATCCGCGCCAGCATCGCCGCGATCGCCGGCATCTCCGAGGGGCGCGTGGCGGTAAAAGCAACGACCTCTGAGCGCCTCGGTTCTATCGGCCGCGAGGAAGGGATCGCGGCGCTGGCGATTGCAACGGTGCGTCTGCCGCTCTAGCGGTCACTCCAGCTTCACCAGCAAGCCATGATCGCGGGCGGCACGGAATAACCAGTCGAATATCGCGATGGCGGCCAAGAGATATACGCCATCCAGCGCCAGGCCGGATCCAAGCCGTGCCATAGACAATCCGCCGCCGGATATGACTTGGCGCAGACCCTCGAAGGCCTGCGTCGTCGGTAAGGCGAGCGCAAACGGCCGCATGGGCCGCGGGAGAGCCGTGACCGGATAAAAGACGCAGGAGAAGGGCATTACCAGCCCGGTGATACTCCAGGTGAAACTCTGGATCTTGGTCGAGTAGCGGATGATCAATCCGGTCACGAGAATCCCGACCGCCAGGCCGAAAATCATCAAGACCAGGATGAAGGGGAGAAGCGCGAGCAAATAGGGGAAGAAATTGTAGGAATAACACACCAGAGCGACGAGCACGGCTGCCGCGGTTCCGACGACCGCCTTCAGCAGATTGATGATCAGCAGCCCGGAGAGATATTCGTGCACCGTAAGCGGCGTAGCGAGCAGCCCGATCACGTTATGCGACCAGATTTCGGTCAGGAATGAGACCGCAAGATCGCGCTGGAACGCCCGGAACATGCCCCAGAGGATGGCCGCTCCCAGCAGAAAGCTGATGATCCCTGGCCGAAGGTGGCCGTGCTGGGCGAGAAATACTGTCAGGAATCCCCAGACGATGATGTCCATCACCGGCCAATAGAGCGTGTCGGTGACGCGTTCCAAATTGTGGCGGGCTTCGTAGACATGCCGCTCGACGACTGCGGCAATTCTATTGAACTTCATGCGGTTCGTTCCTGCTCGCACGGATGAAGGCTTCGGAGAGAGCGGGCTCTTTGCGATCTTCGCGCAAGATTGCGCGCGTCACCTCGGTTGGTCCGCCGATGGCGATGACCCGGCCGCGGCGCAGGAAGACCACTCGGCTGCACATTTCTTCAATGTCCATCATATTGTGCGATGTGTAGAGAACGGCGGTGCCGTGCTGACGTTGCAATTGCGCGAGCGCCTCCTTTGCGAGCGTCGCCGCGTAAGGATCGAGTCCGCCCAGCGCCTCATCGAGCAACAGCAGCTTCGGATCGTTCAGGAAAGCCTTGCAGAGCCGGACGCGCGCAATCTCGCCGAACGAGAGCTGCAACATCGGCTTGTCTTCGAGTTCTTCGATGCCCAGGAGGCCGAGCAAGGTGCGTATCTTTGATTGCCGGTCTCTGACGCCATAGAGGCGCGCATAGACCATCAGATTTTCCAAGACGGTGAGGCGGTTTGGAAATCCCGCGTAGGGCGACCCCATGTTGATCTTCGAGAATATCTCCTCGCGGTGGTGTCGTAGAGATTTGCCGAACATCCGGATCGTGCCGCTCGTCGGCTCGACGAGGCCTAGCAGCATGTGAATCGTCGTGCTCTTGCCGGCGCCATTCGGGCCGAGGAGACCGACGGTCTCGCCTTCCCTTACGGCGAACGAAACGTCGTCGACTACGCGGGATGATCCGAAATCCTTCGTCAAATGGTCGACTTCAAGAACCATCCCGACAATCTCCGCGCGGCTTTGCGCTTCCTGCGGCACCAATGTATCCTAAGGTATGAATCTTTGCCGGCCAAGTGCAGCGGATTGCGATGCTGGTTCTTTGTAACGGGATGCCGCGTAGCGCCTCGACATGGTCCTACAACGTCGCCATGGCGGTTCTGCGCCTTACGCTCGATGAGATCCACGGCGGCTATGACGAGAATTTGCATCGCTTCCTGCGTACTCTGCCGGAGTCGTGCGTGCACGCGGTCGTCAAATTGCATTCCCTCGACGGCGCCGGCATCGGGCTCGCCCAATTGCATGCCGCGAAGGTTATCTACACCTGGCGCGACCTGGCGGACGCGACCGCGTCCTACATGACGATGTTCGGTATCGACTTCGACCGCACGCTCGCTCTCATGTCGAGCTCGCTCGAGCTTTACCGGCGCCACCGGCGCAACGGCGCTCTTATTCTCGGCTACGAAGCGATCGTTCAACGAGCCGTAGAATCCGTGGCGGCGGTTGCGGCCTACCTGAATGTCGAGGCGTCGCGCGAACAAATCGTTGCAATCACCGAGGCGAATTCATTCGAACGAATGCGCGAGAAGGTGAAGGAAATCGGATCGCTCGATTACGGCGAGCGCCTCATTCGCCACGAACGTACGTCGTACGATCCCGAGACCTTGCTCAATCTCGATCATATTCGCGACGGCAGCATGGGTTACGGCGCCAGCCGGCTCAGCAAAACCCAGCTCAGCCAAGTCGCAGAATTGCTCTGCGCAAAAG
The DNA here is from genome assembly GCA_963697785.1 of uncultured Alphaproteobacteria bacterium. Lineage (GTDB taxonomy): Bacteria > Pseudomonadota > Alphaproteobacteria > Rhizobiales > Beijerinckiaceae > Methylovirgula. The sequence goes on from OY969098.1 coordinate 1,361,083, forward strand.
GACCGCTGGGCTAAAGCTGAACGCCGTTCGAGAGGCCGAGTCCGGTTAGCTCTGCTTATTCGCCGTTTGCGCACTCAGTGCAGCAACGGCAGCCGCGAGCGCACGAATCTCTTCCGCCAGCCGATTCTGCGATTTCTCGACGGCAGCTTGGGTCTGCTCAGCCCGCGTGTTCATTTTCTGAATGGCGCCGAGCATCTGGGCCAAGGCGTCCAGGATCGTGCTGTCATTCAGCACAACCGTTTGCAGGATATCGGACAGCTCGTGCTCGATGTCGGAAATGCGGTCCAGACGCTCGAGGATTTCGTCCCTTTCGCTCATGACATGCTCAGAAATGGAGTTCTTCGGCGGCTTGCTCGGGCATTAGCTCTTCATAAACGAAGCTCACTGGCTTGCCGGCGTCAAGCGAACGCCAGATCCAATCCGCCGTTCCTTGTGCCGAAAAATATCCGGCGAGGGCCGCCGAGCGGGCACGAATGTCGGTCTGCATGGACGGCGACATCAGCCACTTTATTGCGTTCGAGACCGACTTGCGCTCGTAAGGAGCGACTATGCCAAGTTGGAACCGTGTGACGAAGCCAGCGGCGCAAGTCTGCGGGCTGCCGAGCACCAGCATCGGCAGATGCGATGTGGCCATCAAAGTGACCATGCGGCTGGGAAGACTGAGCTGCGCGATCGCGCGTACCGGTCCCGGACTTTTGCCGTCCAGCGGATCGGACGGGACCAAGGCGAAGGGATAGCGTTTCAGCACATTCGGCAAATCCATTTCGGCGACGGGATCCCGCAGGTGAATGCCGTCTTCGCTCAATTTGGCGCGGTCGAAAGCGAGCCCCGACGGATCTTTCGAATTACAGTACCAGTCGATCTCGATGTTGCTTCCACGAAAGATTTTCGGGAGGAACTCGAGCCAACGCTGCCCCCAAATGTTGCCCAGTAGCGCGCACCGCGGCGGGTTTGTAGCTGGTGGTGTCGGCACCGGGTGTTTCTGGATGATCTCCTCGGCGACCACCGGCGGCATCACCCAGAAGCGCATGTGATACTTTGCCTGGTATGCCTCGCGCATTTCCGGCGAGATCACCAACCTGAGCCGCGACTTCGCGAAGAGCTGATGCATCAGCTCGTCCGAGATCCCTTCGGCGCAGACGTTCTTGTCGTCCATGACGTAGGTGCAGAGTGGCGCGCTGAGAATTTCCTGCGCCGCAAGTGCGACGAGTGCTTCAGCCGGCGTATAGGGCAAACAAAGGATGTGCCGCACGTTGGCGCCGCCGAGATACCACTTCAGCCAGGATACGATCTCGGCGCGCGCCGATTGCGCCAACGGCAGACACAACTGCGCCGCGCCAAAGTTTTGATCGCTGTCGTAGAAATTGTTGGTGCGCAGCGAAATGATCGAAGTCGAATCGGGAAAGATTCGGAGCAATAACGTCCCCGTTCCGTGTTTCGTATTTATTTCGCAGGCATTGATCACGACGTCGGCCGGGTCGGGCAATTCGGCCACGTCCGGAGGGTCGTAGGCTTCGACGCCTTCGTGCTTCGCTGCCAACACCGCTTGCAAGCGCGCCCGCGCTTTTGCGGCGATGATCAGGGGGCTGCCGATCATGAAAATATCTTCCCACTCAGCTCGATGTGAACTCCGTGAGTCGTGGTTTCAGGTCGTGTTGCTGGCGTACGATGGACGCGATGTTGGCGCGAATATTGTATTGCATTTGCCAATCTGGGAAATGGCTCTTCACCTTGCTCAGATCGGAAATGTAGCAGATGTGATCGCCGATCCGCGCCTTGTCGCTCAGCCGATAGCGCAGCCGGTAGCCAATGGCATCAAGCGCGGTGATCGTGTCAAGGATCGAGAGGCTGTTGGCTCGGCCGCCGCCGAGGTTATAGACCTCGCCCGGGCGTGGGTTCTTGTAGAACTCCAAAAACAGCGACGCCACGTCATCGCAATGGATCTGGTCGCGCACCTGTTTTCCCTTGTAGCCGAATATCGTGTATTCGCACCCTTGCATCGCACATAGGATGATGTAGGTCAGATAGCCGTGCAGTTCGACGGCCGCATGGAGAGGACCGGTGAGACAGCCGCAACGGAAAATTCCGATCGGCATGTTGAAGTAGCGCCCGAACTCCTGGGCGAGCACGTCGGCGGCGACCTTCGAGGCTCCGAACAAGGAATGAAGACAATTGTCGATCGACATGCTTTCATCGATTCCGTCGAGCCCGTCGGCATAATCGTAACGCGTCTCCAGCTCCACCATCGGCAGGAGATTCGGCCGGTCCCCATAAACCTTGTTCGTGCTGGTGAAGCAGAAGGGTGACTCGGGGCAGTAATCGCGTGCCGCGACGAGCAGGTTCAGCGTACCGACCGCATTGACGTCGAAGTCGTCGTAGGGGATCGATGCCGCCTTATCATGCGACGGTTGCGCGGCAGTGTGGATGATGAAGTCCGGCCGCTCTTCCTTGAAGAGCTCACGCATCCGGTTCCGGTCGCGAATGTCGGCCGAAAGGTGACGATAGCGCGGAATCCGCTGCCTGAGATCTTCTATGACCGCGGCGGTCGAGCCGGCAGGGCCGAAGAACTGCCGCCGCATGTCATTGTCTATTCCAATTACATCCCAGCCTCGGGATGCCATCATTTTGACGCACGCGGAACCGATCAGGCCCCCCGACCCCGTTACTAACCCCCTCATACGCTGCCCTTCGCCAAACCCTCGTTCCCCGGAGAGCACACGCTGTTGATCCACGCTCCTCCGCAGGTGGACAATTCTTATTAGACGAAATGCGCGGCGTCAAACAGCCAAGTCCAGGGTTGGCGCTCCGGTAGCGCAGCATCAGGTATCAAGCTTTCTTGCCACGCTCGCTGAGGCGAAGGTCGCCATGCCTCGATGGCAGGCAAGGGCCGCCTTCACGATGCCCGCGGCGAGGGCCGCGCCGCTCGCCTCGCCGAGCCGCATGCCGAGATCGAGCAGCGGCGGCTTGCCTATTCGGCGCAGCACCTCGGCATGTGCGCCTTCAGCCGCAACGTGGCCCGCAAGGCAATGCGCGATCACGCCTTCCTCCTGCGCGTGGAGGATCGCGGCGGCGGCACATGCGACGTAACCGTCGACGAGAACGGGCGCGCGTTTCAACCGTGCCGCGACGATCGCGCCGGCCATGGCGGCAATTTCGAAGCCGCCGAGCCGGCGCAGCACTTCCAGCGGATCGTCGAGCTGACCCTTGTGATAAGCGAGCGCCGCCTCCATCGCGGCGATCTTACGCATCAATCCCGGATCGTCGAGGCCGGTGCCGCGGCCCGCCCAAAATCCCGCCTTGCCGCCGTAAAGCGCCGCGTAGATCGCCGCCGCACTCGTCGTATTGCCAATCCCCATCTCGCCCACCGCTACAAGATCGGCGCCGTCGGGAACCGCTTCCATGCCGCGCGCGAAGGCCGCCATCGTCTCGGCTTCGCTCATGGCCGGCGCGCGCGTGCAATCCTGCGTCGGCCGATCGAGATCGAGGACGACGACATCTAAATCGAGGCCAAAGACGGCGCAGATCTGATTGATAGCAGCCCCGCCCGCCGCGAAGTTTGCGACCATCGCCTCGGTCACCGAGGCCGGATAGGCCGAGACGCCGCGCGCCGCGACGCCGTGATTGCCGGCGAAGACGAGAACCAGCGGGTGATCGAGCAACGGCATCGCCCTGCCCTGCCAAGCCGCCAGGAATTCGGCGATCTCTTCGAGCCGGCCCAGCGAGCCGGCAGGCTTCGTCAACTCCGCCTGGCGGGAGCGCGCCTCCGCCGCGCGTGCTTCCGACGGGCCCGGCAGATTGGCGAGCAGTGCGCGAATATCGGCGAAGGAGCGAGGCGAAGCGTAGGCTGGCTGTGACATGTTTCTTTCTGGCGCAGCCTCTCCATCTCCGCAAGCTCGCAATCCGATCGGGCTGTCGCCCGGAGCGCGTATCGTGCAACTCGCGAATCGCCTAACCTCGGCTGTCACCTTCCGAGGCGCTGATGTCCTGCGCACCAAAATACACGAGCGATCCGAGCCGCGCTCTGGTTCTGGGAATTGGCGCGCTGACAATTGCCGGATTCCTGCTGCGGCTCTTTGCGGCGCGCGGCGATCTCTGGCTCGACGAGATCTGGTCGATCCAGAATCTTCAGCATATCGGCAATGTCGGGGAAATCTTCTGGGGCATTTCCGACGACAATAATCATCTTCTGAATTCGCTTTGGCTTTGGATCGTCGGTCCAGACGCGCCGCCGATCATCATTCGCTTGGAAGCGATCGTGCTGGGAACGTGCACCATTCCCGTCGCCGCCATGCTCTGCGCGCGCAGCGGCCCCATCGCCGCGCTTGCCGGCGCCGCGCTTGTCGCGGGGTCGGATCTCTTCGTGCATTACGGCTCGGAGGCGCGCGGCTATGCCGGCTTAATTCTGATGATCTTCATCGCCGCCGAAGCAATCGAGAATTATCTCGACGATCCGGGCGATCATCGTAGCCGGCTGGTGTTCGGGCTCGCGGTGGCGTTCGGCGCATTGTTCCATCTGACCATGCTGATCGCGGCCTTCACGCTCATCGTTGCGACGTTGGCGCGTGTTTGGTTGCGCGGCCGTTCGCCGCGGGGTGTCGCCGTTGCCGCAATCGCTCTTGGAATTCCCGCCGTTCTCGGCGCGGTGCCGGCGCTCGGATTTTTGCTCGCCGGCGTGGTGAACACGCATAAGATCCAACTCGGCGTTCAGGTGCCCTTCACTTTCGCGCGGCTCGGGCACGGACTGACCACGGTATTCGCTGCGATCTTCGGCCTGCCCTATGGCCTCCCGCTTTGGCTTGGCGCGGGTGGCGCGGTCGTTCTCACCGCACTCGCCGTCTTCTTGCTCGCGCCAGAGCGGCGCATCTTGCCGCTCGCCTGCCTGCTGCTGCCGCCGGGGCTTGCCTGTCTTTTGAGATTGCCGAACGTGCACATCGCGCGGTTTCATCTCATCGTCGCGGTTGGCCTTGTCATTCTCTTTGCCGAGGCGATCGCGAAATTGTGGAGCCTCAGGCAAACGCGTCTGGTGCTGGCGATCGGGTTCTTGGTCGCGCTCGGCAACGGCGTGCACGACGCTGAGCTGCTGGCGCTGGGGCGCGGCGATTACGAGAGGGTCGTGGCGCGGATGGAAGGCGCAGGCCCCGCGACCTACGGGTCGAACATGCCGGCCGAGGTCGGCCGCACGGCGCGCTTCTACGACCGCCGTTTCGGCGGCCGTCTGGCGCCCGTGTCCGATTGGTGCGCGAAGCCGCCGGATTGGTTCATCCTCTCCGACGATCCGGCCGGCGAGACGGCACATCGGTCTTTCGGGCCGCCGCGCTGCGCGGCACCCTTCGACCTCGATAGCGTCATGCAGCCGGCGCCGCTTTCCGGCCTTAGACTTGCCCTCTACCGACGCACCGATTTAGCTGCGCCGCTTGGCGCAAATGCTAAACCGCGGTGAGATCGTAAGGCGTCACGAAAGCGCCGCCGACGAGGCGGTAAAGTCGACGAGCCACCGATCGAGAAATCGGATGCCCTTCGGGCTCGTCTGGATCCCTTCAAGAAATCCAGCCGAGCGCCGCCGCGGTCGCATTTCGGCGGATTTTCTCGCCCAGTTGCGGTCTTTCTACTTTTTTTATGTAGTATGTCAACATAGGAATAGCATTTCTTGTAGTGGCCCGAGCGGGAGAAACTTATGGACGCGATCGATCGCAAGATTCTGCAGATCGTGCAGAACGACTCGAGCTTGTCGATCGCCGCGATCGCGGCCAAGGTCGGGCTTTCGCAAACGCCCTGTTGGAAACGCATCCAACGCCTGGAGCTTGAAGGCGTCATCCGCCGCCGCATCGCTTTACTCGATCCGCAGAAACTCGGCCTGGCGATCACCGCGTTCGTCACCGTCGAGGTCGGCGATCATTCGCGCGACCGCTTGCGCCAGTTCGCGCAAACGATCTCCGCCATGGAAGAAGTGATGGACGTCTATCGCATGGCCGGCGACATCGATTATCTGCTGCGGGTCGTTGTACCGGATACGAACAGCTTCGATGCTTTCTATCACCGCCTCATCGAAGCGATTCCGTTAAAAAGCGTCACTTCGCGTTTTGCGCTCGAAAGCATTAAGGCCGAGACCGCGTTGCCGATCCGCGTCTAGGAGGCGCGGCTGTACTCGGCCTTTGCCCGCGTGCGCTGCAGTACGGCGACGAGCACAACGACGACGTCCTTGCCGTCCCGGAACGCGGCTTTGCCGTTACGGGCGCGATCAGCCGCCTAGCTCTTCCGGTTCGGGCGGCGCATCTCTATCTATGGAGCCATGCCCTTGGAGAAAGCCCGCGTGACGCTCGTCTCTTCCGTACCCGAACCTGCCCCGCCGCTGCGGCAGATCTTCTCCGACGATACTCTCTGGGAGCGCCTGCGCGCGGAGGCGAACGATGTGCTTTCGCGCGAGCCGATTTTGGCGCCGCTCATTCTTACGGCCGTCGTCAACCGCCATTCCTTCGAAGAAGCGGTCATTCACCGGATCGCTTCGCGGCTTGCCAATACAACCGTCGCGGCAGATCTGATCGCCGATAGTTTTCTTGCGGCGCTGCGCGCCGACCCCGGCATCGGCAAAGCCTTTCGCGCCGACATCGCCGCCGTCGTTGACCGCGATCCCGCCTGTACGCGGCTGATCGAGCCTTTGCTTTATTTTAAGGGGTTCCAAGCGATTCAGACGCATCGACTGGCGCATTTTCTATGGAACGACAACCAGCAGGATTTGGCGCTCTACCTGCAAAGCCGCTCCTCCGATCTCTTCCAGACCGACATTCATCCGGCGGCGCGTTTCGGGCGCGGCATTTTCCTCGACCATGCGACCGGGCTCGTCGTCGGCGCGACCAGCGTCGTCGAGGACGACGTCTCGATCCTGCAGAACGTAACGCTGGGCGGCACCGGCAAGGAGAGCGGCGATCGGCATCCGAAGGTGCGGCACGGCGTCATGATCGGCGCCGGCGCCAAGATTTCTCGGCAATATCGAAGTTGGCCATTGCTCGCGCGTCGCGGCGGGCTCGGTCGTGCTGAACCCGGTGCCACCGAATTCGACTGTCGCCGGAGTTCCGGCCAAAGTCGTGGGCAGCGCCGGCTGTCCGGAACCCGCCCGCGACATGAACCAGATCTTGAGCCAGCTCGCCTACGATTCCTTCAGCTACTCGATCTGAGGCGGCGCTACGGCACGATATCAAACGTCTTGCTGTCGAAATTATAGCGCGGGATCTGCACGTAGCTGCCGTTGATCAGAAACGGCACTTTGTGGACCTTGACGTTGGTCACCGACATTTTTCCGGTCTTTGTATCGAGCCAGAAATCGATGTCGTAGAACTGGTCGGTCGTGCCTGCCTTACGGAAATCGGTGCAAGCGAAATATTGCCCGTTGACCTTCAGACGACGAACCGGCTGATGAACGTCGACGAATTTCAATGGAATCTCTTGTCCGGTCTTGTCGTCCTTGAGCGTAAGTATTCCATTCTGAGCCGTCGTTTGGATGTAGCCGTCGATCGCCGACATGATCTCCCAACTGCGCTTCTGCTCGGTCTGGCCGGGATGTTCGGAGGCCGGAATCCACCACCATGGCTTCGGCTGGCGCTGCACCATGGTCCAGGTGTCGCCATCCTTTTCCGGCGTCTCGTAGATGCGGGTTTCGAGGACCCCTAGCTTGCCGCCCTGTGGCGCGACCCAGAAGTCTACGAGGTATTTTGCGTCTGCGTTGCCCTTGGCGTGGAAGATCACGTCCGGAAAGAAGCCATAGCCGTCGAGCGTGCGCGTAAAATCGACGTTCTCGTAAATGAGGGGGACCGACGTATTGGTCACCGGGTCGTCGACGACGAAGACGCCGCCGTTCTTGGCGGCCTGGGCCTTGATCAATCCATCGACATAGGTCTGCGCATCGTCGGAAGTGAATTTCTCCATCCCGCTGGCGATCTCGTCCATGTCGCTGGCCGCATACATGTCGGTCGCTTTTTGGATGTTGTCCTCCGGTGCCTTCAAAAACTCCGTCATCGAGTCTTGGCTCGAGAAGCAGTAAAGCTTGCCCTCCTTGCTAGTCCAATTGATCTTGCAGTCGGTCTTAATCCGATGCCGATTGATGAGCCCCTCGGCGCAATATCCGCCGAACTCCGGAGCGGCCGCAAAGGCGTAAGCAGGCAGACTGAGAGCAAGAGCGAGGCCCAAGACGGCAAGAGCGCGGCGTGATACCCCGCGCCGAGTTGCAGGCCGCCCGCAAAGCCGTTCTGATTCATGAGCTAGAGAGTTGCACGGCATAGCGATTCCTCCGATTGCATGCGAGATTTTCGTGGCTCAACGCGACGCCCAGGCAATTGCCGGAGCGAGGCGGGCGATCTTTCGGTTTTGATGTGTAGAACCGCCCGGCGCTTGGAGCAATGCGGTTGTGCTCGGGGCGACCGGCGAGTTGCGCAAGCTCCGACAAGATAAAGCGGCGGAGGATTTGACCGGTGAAATCCATTAATTGTCATTATTCTCTCGGGTCTTGTCCCGCCTAGTAGGACGTAGTGATCGCAATCAACCATTTGGGTGAGATGTCAACCAGCATTGCTTCGAGCGCTTTGTCGAGGCCCGTGAAGATGGAAACGCCGACGAGAACGAGCGCGACGCCTAAAGCAGCCTTTGCGCCTTTGCCAAAGCCGATCATTTGGTCACGCCAGCGCAGCAGTAGCTTTCGCGAGAGTTTGCCGAGCAGCAGCATCGGAAGAGCGGCGCCAATCCCAAACATGGCCATCGTAAGAGCGACCGTCGGCAAATTCCTGCCTTGTGCGGCTAGGATCGACGCCGCGCCCAAAGTAGGCCCGACACAAGGACTCCAAATCGCTCCAAGCAGGAGGCCCAGGGTGAATTGGCCCCATAGACCGCGCGTTACGAAGCCGCCGAAGCGCTGCTCCGTCCAATTGCTCATCGGTCCCGCCGCCGTGGCAAGACGGACCTGCGCGATGGGCACCATCAAGACCAAGCCGATCAGAACGAGGATTGCCGCCGCGATCCGGCGAAAAATGTCGCCGTCGAGGCCAAGCGCGAAACCAATCGTGGCGACGAATAGGCCCAACGCGGTGAAGGATAGCGCAACCCCCGCCGCCAACGCAGCCGGACCATAGCGGTGCTCCGAAACGGCCGCGCCCAGTACGAGCGGCAACAACGGCACGATGCAAGGCGAAAACATCGATAAGATGCCGGCAAGAAAAGCGAGAGCGAAGGTCATGCCTCGGTGTCACATCACGTCTCACACCACTTTGTCGAGAAGCGCCTCGATCTGATCCGCTTTGGTCTCGCCGGTCGAGCGGCCCTCCTCCTTCGATCCTTTGAAGACAATCAACGTACTCTGTACGGTCGCGCCAAACCTCCGGACGATTGCCTTCTGCAAGTCAAAGTCGATATTAAAGGTCACGAGATCCTTGAATTTCGGGTCGGTGAAAAGGCGCGCAAGAATCGCGTTCTGAGCCCTGCAGTCCGGACACCAGGGCGCAGTGATGTGGACAAGTATCGGCTTTTGCGCCTTCTGGGCAGCCTCGAAAGCCGCCTGGTCAAACGCGAGCACCTGCTCGGAGGCCATTGCCGGGGTCACGCAGCGGGCTAAAATCAGGCCCGAGGCGAGGGCAAGTGCGGAAGCAATGGCGAGACTCAGGATGGATCCTTTGAGCGACATTCGCGAGAACTCCTTCGCCATTTGAGCGGAGCCTGTGCTTTCGGGCAGCTCCTCCCACTCTTAACAATTGTTAGCGGACGCCCCCATTTTTGTCGGTGACCAAAGTCACCATATAAAGATGGAAGCGCGGCCGAATATCGCGCAGCTATAGCGAATGGGATGGGAACATGGCCGAGAACCGCAAGATGGACCGGTGGGTAGAGCGGTTTCCCTTTATCGGCGAACTTGCTGCCGACGATTTCGCGAAGCTCGCCAACGTCGTTCAGTTCCCAGCGCTCGAGGCTGGGCAGATCGCCTACCGAGAGGAATGGGAGTGCCCAAACTACATCATGTGCGTTGACGGCCGCACCCGCGTCTACAAAACCGACAGTACCGGGCGCGAGGTGCTCATCTACAAGGTGGAAGGCGGAGGAACTTGCGTGCTTACGACCCAATGTCTTCTGTCGAACAGCAATTTTCCCGCAGAAAGCGTGGCTGAAGCGCGTACGGAATTGGCAACTTTTTCTAAAAGCCACTTCCATAAATTCATGGCGGAGATCCCGGCGTTTCGGGATTTTGTCATGAGCGATTACACCCAACTCCTCGGCACGATGTTTTCGTTGATCGATACGATCGCGTTCGCAACGATCGAGCAGCGTCTTGCGCGACGCCTCCTCGTCGAATCTGCCGAGACGCAGGTCGTCGGAAAAACCCACCAACAGCTTGCCTCTGATATCGGAAGCGTGCGGGAAATCGTCAGTCGTCATCTCGAAGATTGGGAACGCAAGGGCTGGATCAAAAGCCACCGAGGTCAGGTCCAGATTCTGGATAAACGCGCGCTGGCTTCGAGACAGATGAATTAACGCCCAGCAGTGGCGGCGCACCCATTGGTTCCGCTAGAGCTAGGTGATTTGCCCTACCGCGTGGACTTCAAAACCAACTCCGCCCCTCGCTTGGTGACTTCGGTCACCGACAAGATAGGAGCGTCCTGCAAGAAGATGGCACGGGTTGCATTCGAGCTTTTGGAAGGTGTGACATGAGAAAGATTCTTACCGCGTCGGCAGCCGCGGGCGCTGTCTTGTTTGGGCTTGCCACGGCGGCCTATGCCGTGAGCGGTCAATTCGGCGGCCTATGTACAGAGGGCCTTGCGCTGCACAAGCAGATCCATACCGACTGCTCCGTAAACGCGACCTACGCAGGCAAGAGCTATTGCTTTGGCAGCAAGCAGGCCAAGGTTGCATTCTTTAAAGACCCCGCAGCAAATCTCGCGAAGGCCGAGGCCTATTACACGAAGGTCCACGGCTAGGTCGGCGTTCGTAGCGATCCAACGGATCAGCGGCAGGTCGCGCGCGGCTTCAGAGCTTCCTGCGGCGCAGGTTGCGCGCGGCTTGGCAACTCTGCGCTCGACACATTCTGATCCTTATCAGACCTTTCGCGGGCCGCGACGAACGCATCGAGCGCCGAGCGAGCGCGTCCGATGCCGCCGCCATGGGTGACGCCATCGTGATCGGGATCTAGAGGCGGGGAACAGACGTTCCGTTCGTAAAAACACGTATAAGTAGCTTATATTATGAAACTAGCGTATAAGGTGTGGAGCGTTTACCCGAATCTGAGGCCTTCAAGATGTCGGACAGCGACGAAATTTTCGTTCTGGACGATGATCCTTCTCTCGGCGATCTCCTCATCCATAACCTGCAGTCCGAGGGCTATCGCGTAACCTGTTTCCAGGACGAGGAGCTCTTTGCTTCCTTGGTGCGGTCGCGCACGCCGGCGTGCATCCTTCTCGACGTTTATCTGCCGCGCCGTTCCGGGCTCGAAATCCTAAAGGATCTCAATGCCCGCAGGTATCCGGCTCCGATCATCGTCATTTCTGGCCGAGCGAGCATTCCGTTGGCGGTCGAAGCGATGAAAACCGGCGCCTTCGACGTCGTCGAGAAGCCGTTCGATCCGGACCTCCTTTCGGCGCACCTTCGCGCCGTGATCGACGCCTGGAAGCTCCGGCAGGAACAGAACGCCGCATCGTTCCACGCAGACTTTCCCGGTCGGCAGCTGACGCTACGGGAACGGCAAGTGCTAGCGGAAATCGCCGCCGCCTCTTCCAACAAGGAAGCGGCGGCGCATCCGGGGCTCAGTCCGCGCACCATAGAAGTGCACCGCGCCCACATCATGATGAAGCTCGGGACCAAGAATACCGCCGAACTTGTTCGCCTCGTGATGAACAACGCCAAAGCGAACTGATCGTCCCCAATACCTACGTGGCTCTACCTAAGTCGAAAAATGATGGGAACGTTAGCGACAGTAAAACGGATGATGTGTTTTATTTGGAACGCGTGCTGCCGGACGCGAAGATGCCATGACGCCAAACCATCGCGGTACATTGCAGCGTGACGTCATGCGCGAACTCGCCGATGCAATTCCGCAGGCGCTATGGATTTCCGAGCGCGGCACGCTTTGCTACGTCAATCCAAGCTGCCGCAACCTGACCGGTTTACCGCCTGCGCCGAACCAGCCCGCCGCAAAGCTCTGCGACGCCCTCGATCCGCAGGACCGGCCAATCCTGCTCGACCACATCTCCCAACCCGGCGATGCCGAGTTCGAGTGTCGTCTGCTGCGCCCCGACGGTAACACGCTGTGGGTGCGCATCCGCACATTTGCGATCGCGGTTTTGCCCGGACGGCCGCTTTGTGCCGGGATGATGGAAGATATCACCGCGGCAAGGCTCGAAATCAGCAAGGTCGAGCGGCATGTGACCGCTGTCTCCACCGTCAGCCACGAATTGCGTACGCCGTTGACGTCGATTGCAGGTTCGCTCGCGCTTATCTCTGGCAATCCCGCTTGGGAACTGCCGGCCGCCGCGCGCCGGCTTCTTGCTATCGCCCATGTCAACAGCGAGCGTCTCGTGCGGCTCGTCAACGATCTTCTCGAAATTGAGAAGATCGAATCGGGCGGTCCGGCCTTTGATCTGAAGCGCCTCAGCGTTAACGCGCTCGTCGCGCAGGCGATCGACGCCAATCGCGGCTTTGCCGAGACGTTCGACGTGCGCATCCGATTGACCGCAGCAAGCGATTGCGAGGTCGACGTCGACCCGGATCGGTTTGTGCAGGTGATGACCAATCTATTATCGAACGCGGTGAAGTTCTCGCCCGCCGGCGAAGAGGTGGAGGTTGCGATCGCGCCGCAGCCGGCGAAGGTGAGCATTGCAATTCGCGATCACGGACCCGGAATCCCCGAAGAATTCAAGCCGCGCGTTTTCGAACAATTCGCTCGCGCCGAAACCTCCGGGCCTCGTCACAAGAGCGGCAGCGAACTCGGCTTAAGCATCGCCAATGAGATCGTCGCCCGGCTGGGCGGCACGTTGAGCTTCGACGACGCGCCGGGCGGCGGCACCCTGTTCCGCGTTGTGCTTCCCATCTCGACTGCGGCAAAGCAGGGCGCCGACGGCGCCGACCAAAAGGATGTCGCATGAGCCTCACTCGCATCCTTCACGTCGATGACGAGCCCGACATTCGCGAGGTCGTCGAAGCCTCGCTCGCCCTCGATCCCGACTTCACGGTGCAGAGCTGCGGTTCGGGCGACGCGGCAATCGCGGTCGCGGCCGATTGGCGGCCCAACATGATTCTGCTCGACGTCATGATGCCGGCCATGGACGGTCCGACGACGCTCGCCCATCTGCGCGACAACCCGCATACCTCCGATATCCCCGTGGTCTTCATGACCGCCCGGGCGCAGACCAAGGAACTCGAGAAGTTTCGCGCGCTCGGCGCCGAGGAAATCATCGCCAAACCCTTCGATCCGATGACGCTTGCCGCATCGGTGCGCAGCTACCTCCCGGACGAGACCAGCCTGGAAGCGGTGCGCAAATCCTTCGTGCGGCGCGAACTGCGCAAATCCTTTGTAAGCCGCGCTAAAATGGACGCGGCGGTGCTCATCCCCTACAGTTCGGTTTCCGAAGATCGTCTCCATTCGCCGGTCGCGCTGCGGCGCATCCGCGACATCGCGCACGGCTTGGCCGGCACCGGCGGCGTGTTTGGCTTTGAGCAGTTGAGCGGCGAAGCCGAGGCGCTCGAAGACGCCATCATCGCGCAGATCGACGGCCACGGCGCGCTGGGCGACATCCGCAATGCCATCGGCGCCCTGCTCGCGGAGATTGACGCCATGCCGCTGCCCTGAGCGCTGTCGAAGCGCGCGACGCGGAAATGGCCGGTGGGTTTGACATGCCGCGTGTCACACACCGCGTGAGAATGTTGATGCAATGCCACATTCGGCAGGAATCTCGGCAAGCCGGTTTTATGACAGTGGGATGAAAGTGCTTTCCTATCATCGGCTTGAGCGCGTCCGAGTCGTTTTATAAAATAATTTTTATAAAGCGCCGTGCCAACTGTCACAAAACTCGGGATGGGCGCCCCTATGACTTCGCTTGGATGAAACGAGGCCGTGCAAGGACGTTCCATCCGAATTTCAGGGGGCTCACGTGAAAGTAACATCGAAGTTCCGCCGCAGCACGTATGCGGGGCGGCGCAGTTTGGCGCCCGACGCGTGTCAACGCGGTCGCGTATTCAGGTCTCTCATCAGCGGCGTGGCGCTCGCAGCGCTGCTCACGGGAACCGTAGCCGCCAAGGCCGACGATTCCGACGTAGGCGCGCAAATCAAAGAGCTGAAGGCGCAAATCCGAGCGCTGGAAAAGCGTGTCGATCAGCAACAGCGCACGGTGTCGCGCGTGGTGATCCGGCAAGCGCAAGTTCCGGCCTATGAGCCGCCACACCCTTGGGACAAGAAATTTTACCTCAACGAAATCACGATCACACCCGGCGGCTTCCTGGCAATGGAAGGCGTGTACCGCACGCGCGATCAAGGCGCCGATATCGGCGACACGCCGTTCGGCGGCATTCCGCTGCTGAACAACCCGCTCGCGCACATGAACGAATTGCGCCTCACCGCCCGCCAAAGCCGCGTGTCGACTTTGATCCAGGGTAACGTCAATCCGAGCACGGTCGTGTCCGGCTATTACGAACTCGACTTTCTCGGCTCCGCCAATTCGGCGAACTCGAACGAGAGCAATTCCTATAATCCGCGCATCCGCCACATCTATGCGACGGTGGATTGGAACGACATCGGGTTCCACATCCTCGCCGGTCAGACCTGGTCGCTCGCCACCTTGCAGGGCAAGGGCATCACGCCGCGCGACGAAATCACGCCGCTGACGATCGACGCGCAATACGTCGCGGGCTTTACCTGGGCGCGCCAGCCGGGCATTCGTCTCACGAAGAATTTCGGCGACGATGTATGGCTAGCCGCTTCCGCCGAAATGCCGCAGACGCCGGGCTGCGCGTCGGGAACAGCGACCTCGACGACCTCCGGGTTTGTTGCGCCCTCACCGCCAATTCCAGGGATCTCTTCGATTACTTGTAAGCAGACCCCTATCGGAGGCGGCCTATTGGACAGCGATACGACCTATTCGATCAATCACGTCCCCGACATCATCGCAAAGGGCGTGTGGGAACCGACCGTTGCCGACCGCAGGCTGCATCTCGGAGTCTTTGGTCTCTACAGGGACTTTTATGACCGCATCACCTATACCAGTGGCGCGACCACGAATACGGATACGGCCGGCTGGGGTGTCGGTGGCGATATTATCGTCCCGGTGATGCCGAAGTTCATTGATCTTACCGGCTCGGCTCTTTGGGGCCGCGGTATCGGGCGCTATGGCGCGGGCGGCCTGTCGGATGTGACCTTCAATCCGGACGGAACCTTCCGGGCGCTCCCCGAAGCCATGTTCCTGGCGGGCGTCACGGTGCATGCGACGCCGCAACTCGAACTTTATGCCAACGGCGGCGGCGAGAAGATACTCTCTCCCGAATACTTCCCCGGTTACGCCGGCTATGGCAACCCTGCCGACGTCGACAACACCGGCTGCTTCACCGAATTTGGCACCTGCACCGGTGTGACCAAGGATGTCTGGGAAATCACGGGCGGCTTCTGGGACAAGATCTACCAGGGCAATTTCGGCTCGGTCCGGTTCGGCATGCAATACGCCTATATCAAGCGTGATCTGGAGCCTGGTACGCTTGTTCCGGGCGGAGGTCATGGGCCTCTACTCGGCGGCAGCACGGACGAGAACGCGATCTACGCCTCGTTCCGTTATTATCCCTTCGATCCGCCGCCGGCGGCGCCGCCGCTGGCTGCGAAATACTGAGCGCAGCGCTCGGCCCACATTCTTGCAAGCGGGCTTCGGCCCGCTTTTTTTTTGGCGCGGCCCAATCAAGACAGATTCTCCGCCGTCTCGCGGATGATCTTTTTTGCCGAGTTTTGATATATCCTATAGGCCAGGGCACGGACCGTTCGCGAGCTTGGTGCGAAAGCACGCCGCGGCCGGCGTTGTGGTCGGCGGATGCAGCGTAAGCCGTTCGTTTCCCCGACAGATTGGGTACATCTTGGCTGCTAACGCATCGCATCCGCCGATCCTCCTCGTCGAAGACGAATTCGACATGGCCCAGGAGATCTCGCTCGCTCTGGAGCGCCAAGGCTATGCGGTGCGCATCGCCGAGACCGAAGCGGAAGTACTCGCCGCCGCCCGCGCCCATCCGCCCGCGGTGATGATCGTCGATCGCATGCTACGCGGCACCGACAGTTTGTCGATGATCGAGACGCTGCGCGGCGAGGGCAACCGGGTTCCGATGCTGGTCATCAGTGCGCTTTCTTCAGTCGATGAGCGGATCCATGGGTTAAAGGCCGGTGGCGACGATTACCTCGTCAAACCTTTCGTCATGGACGAACTCGTCGCGCGCGTCGAAGCCTTGCGGCGTCGCGCCAGCGACGTCCGCGCCACGCGCCTGAAGGTCGGCCCGATCACTATGGATTTCATCGATCGCAGCGTACGGCGCGGCGACCGGCTCCTCAGCCTTCTGCCGCGCGAATTCAACCTCCTCGAATATTTCATGCGCCATCCGAACCAAATCATCACCCGCGCGATGCTGCTGGAAGATGTCTGGCACTATCGCACCCTGCCGCAGACCAATGTCGTCGATGTGCACATCGGCAAACTGCGGCGCAAAATCGACGTTCCCGGCGAACCGCCGCTCATCGAAACGGTTCGCGCCGCCGGATTCATGCTGCATGGCGATTAATGATATTTTCCGCTCCGCGGCGTTCCGCGTGGCCTTGGTTTTCGCGTTGGTCGTCACCGCCTCGACCTCGGCGGTCTTCGGCTTTGTTTATTGGCAGGTCGCCGCGTCCGACACGACGCGGCTGCGCGCCATTCTGGTGGACGAGGCGACCAAAGCCGCGCTTGAACCGACCGCGCAGCTGGAACCCGAGCTCGCGCGCCGCCTGACAGGCGATTTGCGGCAGATGGAATATGTCGGGCTCTTCGACGCCACGGACCGGCATATTTATGGGAACGTCACCGCGATGCCGCCGATTCCCGCCGACGGGGCGGCGCATCTCATCGAGATGCGCATGCCGAATGGCGGCCCGGAGACGGAGCCCCTTATTCTCGTCGCCCAGCGCCGTCCCGACGGCGGCGTTCTGCTGCTCGGCCGCAGTCTTTACGAGATTTACGCGTTGCGCCACTGGGTTCTGCAGGCGCTGGCGATCGGCATCGTGCCGGCGATCCTCCTGGCGCTGCTCGCCGGCGCCGTGCTTAGCTTGCGCGCCTCGCGCCGCTTGCAGTCCATCCGCTACGCAATCGATCGCATCATCCATGGCAATTTGCAGGAACGGCTCCCGGTTCACCGTAGGCCCGATGACATCGACGACGTGGTGCGCGGCGTCAATCTGATGTTGGACGAGATCGTCCGGCTTATGAATCAGGTGAGAACCGTCGGCGACGACATCGCACATGATCTGCGTACGCCGCTTTCCATCGTACGTGCCAGGCTCGAGCGCGGCCTTGCGAGCGCGGCAGAAAAAGAGCTGCGGGCCGCAAGCCAGCAGGCGCTTGCCGACCTCGATCGGGCGCTGGCGACGGTCACCGCCCTTTTGCGCATCTCCGAGATCGAAAGCGGGCTACGGCGCAGCGCGTTTCAAAAAGTGGATCTCTCCGAAGTCTGCCGTGAAGTTTTCGAATTCTACGAACCCGTCGCCGAAGCAAAATCGATCTCGATGAACATCAGCGCGCCGCAGCCCGTGCCGATTACCGGCGACGCCGAACTCCTGCGCGAGGCACTCGCCAATCTCGTGGACAACGCCATCAAGTTCACTCCGCAAGGCGGCGCCGTCTCGATCAGCGCTCGGCCGGATGGTCCGTCGGTGCGCGTCGCCGACACCGGACCGGGCATCGCGGCAAGCGAGCGCGAGAAGATTTTCCAGCGTTTCTACCGCTCGGCCGAACATGGCGGGGTGCCGGGGCATGGCCTGGGCCTTAGCATGGCCGCAATGATCGCCGAACTGCATGGTTTCGCCTTGCGGCTCGACAAAAATGCCCCGGGCGCGGCCTTCGAAATGGCCGCAAAGCGAATCGGCGCCGAGCCGCAGGCGGCGGAGAAACATGCCACGGCGCGGAGGATCACGGCTGTCTAAAGCGTCCCGGGCGAAGTAGATCCACAATCGCCACAAATAAGGACCGACGTGCGCCTTACTTGTTGGCGTATTTGGTAACATTAACTTTGCGTGGGAATCGAGCAGAACTTTGCATGCACTTCGGGGAAGCCGGCCCGGAACGCAAATCGAAATTTTAATTTAGTATCTTCGCTCCTTTGCCACGGTCTATTTTTGCACCGACCTTGGATTGCGGCGGCGCACCGGCTCCTGCCTGCCGGTCTGCATCGCCCGGCGGCAAGGTGCCTCGATCCGCAAGTCTCCTTTGTGAGCGTGAAGCCCGCGCGGCTCGCGACGGACCGGCAGCGCAAGGAGTTCTGCACGTCGATGATCGGCATCGTCAGGATCGCGTTGCAACGTCCCTACACGTTCGTCGTGATGGCGATGCTGATCCTCATCTTCGGCGTGATGGCCTGGGTGAAGACGCCTATGGACGTCTTTCCCAACATCAACATCCCGGTCGTTAGCGTGGTGTGGACCTACAACGGCCTGCCGCCTGACGATATGTCGGGGCGCATCGTCTATTACTACGAGCGCACGCTGAGTTCGGAGGTCAACGACATCCAGCATATGGAATCGCAGTCGCTGACCGGATACGGGATCATTAAGGTCTTCTTCCAACCGCACGTCAACATCAACACGGCGCTCGCGCAGGTGACCGCCGCCTCGCAAACCGTTCTCAAATTTCTGCCGCCCGGAATTACGCCGCCCTACGTTCTCTTCTTCAATGCGTCGAGCGTGCCCGTTCTTCAACTGGCGCTTTCGAGCACCAGATTTTCGCAGGCGAAACTCTTCGATTACGGACAGAATTTTATCCGCCCGCAGCTCGCGACCGTAGCCGGCGCCGCGATACCCTCGCCGTACGGCGGCAAGGTGCGGCAAGTCCAGATCGACATCAATCAACACAAAATGCAGTCCTACGGCCTCTCGGCCCAAGATGTCGTCAATGCGCTCGCCAACCAAAACCTCATCATTCCTATGGGCACCGAGAAGATCGGCCGGTTCGAGTATATCGTCGACCTGAACGACGCACCGCAGGACGTCGCCGACTTGAACAAGCTGCCGATCAAGTGGGTGGACAACTCCATCGTCTACATCGGAGACGTGGCCTACGTGCATGACAGCTACCCGCCGCAGATCAACATGGTCCGTGTCAATGGCGCGCACGCGGTGCTGATGACTATTCTAAAGGCCGGATCGGTCTCGACTTTAGATGTGATCAATGGCGTCAAGGCGCTGTTGCCGAAGATTCGAGCTTCGCTCCCGCCCGGTCTCGACATCAAAGCGGTCGGCGACCAGTCGGCCTTCGTCCAAGCCTCGGTGAACAGCGTGTTGCGCGAAGGAGCGATCGCGGCGGCGCTGACAGGGCTGATGATTTTGCTGTTCCTCGGCAGTTGGCGCTCGACGATGATCATCTTGATCTCGATTCCGCTCGCCGTGCTCGGTTCCATCGCAATGCTTTCGGCCACCGGCGAAACGATCAACGTGATGACGCTCGGCGGCCTGGCATTGGCGGTCGGCATTTTGGTCGACGACGCGACGGTGACGATCGAGAATATCAACTATCATCTCGAACGAGGCAAGGAGATCGAGCTAGCGATCATGGATGGCGCCCGACAGATCGTCGTCCCCGCGACCGTATCGCTGCTTTGCATTTGCATTGTCTTTGTGCCGATGTTCGGATTGGGCGGCGTCTCCGGATTTCTGTTCCGGCCGATGGCCAAGGCGGTGGTGTTCGCGCTCTGCTTCTCCTATCTGCTGTCGCGCACTCTGGTGAACACGCTCGCCCGCCATTTGTTGGCCGCGCAAGCGCATGCCCGCGGACAAGACGAGCACGAGCCTCCGCCGAGCCGCAATCCTCTTGTTCGGTTCCAGCGCGGCTTCGAACATCGCTTTGAGAAGATACGCGCCGGCTATCGCCATCTGCTCGCGCTGGCATTGGCGCGTCGCTGGAGATTCATCGTCGGCTTCATGCTCGTCGTAGTGGCGTCCTTCGCGCTTGTGCCTTTCCTCGGCCAAAATTTCTTTCCTTCGGTCGAATCCGATCAGATCCGTTTGCACATCCGGGCGCAGGTGGGAACCAGGATCGAAGAGACGGCGAGTCTCTGCGACAAGATCGAGGCGGCGAGTTCGGAACGTTATTCCGCCGCACGCTCTCGACAGCATTGTCGATAACATCGGATTGCCGATCAGTGGCATCAACATGGCTTACAGCAATTCTGGCAGCGTTGGCGCAGCCGACGCCGACATCTTGATTACCGTGAAAGCGGGAATGGCGAAGAAGACGAACTTCTATATCGATGCCCTGCGTGAAAAGTTGCCGCGTCTCTTTCCAGGAACGACATTCTCGTTCCTGCCGGCGGATATGGTCAGCCAAATTCTGAATTTCGGTCTGCCGGCGCCGATCGACGTGCAGGTGATCGGGCACGATTTGGAAGCGGACCGCGCTTATGCCGACGAGATCTTCACCAAGATCGCCAAGGTCACGGGGATCGCCGACCCGCGTATCCAACAGGCTTTCAACGTCCCGACGCTCTATGTCGATGTGAACCGCTCGCTGGCAGGTGCGGTCGGTCTCTCCGAAAAGGACGTGGCCAATTCGCTGCAGGACACGCTCGCCGGCAGCATTCAAACCGCGCCGACGTTTTGGCTCAATCCCAAGAACGGCGTCTCCTATCCGATCGTGGTTCAAATGCCGCAATATTGGATCAACTCGCTCGGCGATCTCCGCAATGTTCCGGTAACCGCGAGCAATACTTCCCAACTGCTGGGTGGGATTGCGCGCATCCGGCGCGGCTGGAGCGACGGCGTGGTCTCCCATTACAATGTCGAGCCGGTCGTCGACATCTACGCTTCCGCGCACGGCCGCGATCTCGGCAGCATCGCGACGGATATCCGGAAAATACTTCGTCGGACCAAGGCCGAAGCGCCTCCCGGCTCGACGGTTGTGCTGCGCGGCCAGGTCGGCACGATGCAGCACGCCTATGGACAACTCTTCGCCGGGCTGGCTTTGGCAATCGTGTTGATTTACCTGTTGATCGTCGTCAACTTCCAGTCTTGGCTCGATCCCTTTGTGATCGTCGCCGCCCTGCCGACGGCTTTGGCGGGCATCGTTTGGATCTTGTTTTCGAGTTTCACGACGCTCTCCGTTCCCGCCCTAACCGGCGCGATCATGTGTATGGGCGTCGCGACTGCCAACAGCATTCTCGTTGTTAGCTTCGCCCGGGAAAAGCTGGCCGAGGGCGCCGATCCCGCCGCAGCGGCGCTCGATGCTGGCGTTACCCGGTTTCGTCCGGTGTTGATGACGGCGCTTGCGATGATCATCGGCATGCTGCCGATGGCGCTCAGCGCCGAACAGAACGCACCGCTCGGCCGCGCGGTGATCGGCGGCCTGCTCTGCGCCACCTGTGCGACCCTATTGTTTGTGCCCGCATTGTTCACGCTGATGCATTCTCGTGGCCGGCGACCGATGCCGGAATCGCCGCCATAGCCAGGCCGAATATGGAAAACAACTCGAACTTGTCTCCAAAGGAGTCGAGGCGGCTAGACCGAAAGGTCATGTCGCGCCTGGCGCTTGCCGGTGTCGTGGCCATCGCGGTTGCGTTCTTCGGCGTAACCAGCCGCGAAAAGAGCGAGTCCGACCTGACGCGGTGGACGGACGCTCAGGCCATTCCGAGCGTCGATATCGTCGCCCCCGAACGGGGCGTCGGCCAACAGCAACTCACGCTGCCGGGCAACGTCGAGGCCTGGTATCAGGCGCCGCTCTACGCGCGCGTCAACGGCTACGTGAAGATGTGGTACAAAGATATCGGCGCGAAAGTGAAAGCGGGAGATCTGCTGGCCGAAATCGATACGCCGGATCTCGACCAGCAATATGAAGAGGCAAAGGGCGAACTTGCCAAGGCGCAGGCCAACGAAGCGCTCGCCGAATTAACCGCGAAGCGCTGGGAGGCGATGCGCAACACGGCCGCGGTGTCCCAGCAGGACGCGGACGAAAAGGCGGGGGAATACCAAGCAAGCAAGGCGGCGGTAGCGGCGGCGAAAGCCGCGGTGGCCAAACTGGCGGCGTTCGAAGACTACAAAAGAATCGTCGCGCCTTTCGACGGCGTGGTGACGGCGCGTAATGTCGACGTTGGCGCGCTTGTCAATTCGACGCCCACCAACAATCGGCTCGGCGAATTGCCGGCTTTAACGTCAACTCCTTCCGCACTCTTCGAAGTCGCCGACCTCCACGAAATGCGCATTTACGTCGCCGTGCCGCAAGCGTTCAGCGCCGAACTCAAGCCTGGCATGCTTGCCGAGCTCAAGCTGCCGCAATATCCGGATCGGAGCTTTAAGGCCACGTTGGCGACCACCTCAAATGCGATTTCGCTGCAGGCGCGGTCGCTGCTTGTCGAACTGCACCGCGATAATCAAGACGGAGTGTTGCAGCCCGGCTCTTTTGTCGAGGTACATTTTGAGCTACCCGCCAACCAAGAGGTGCTCCGCATCCCAGCGAGCGCGCTCATTTTTCGCAGCAATCAGCCGGAGGTCGCAACGGTCGGCGCGAACGACAAAGTCGTTCTGAAGCCAATCGAAGTTGGGCGCGATCTCGGTACCGAGGTCGAGGTGCTCTCCGGACTGACGATCGGCGATCGCGTGATCAGAAGCCCGTGGGATTCCATATCCGACGGCGACGAGGTGAAAATCGCGGCCCGGCAAGGGACCGCACCCGAAGTCAGCGCACGGTAGGCTTCGGGAATCGGGGGATGTTGCATGAGAGTTTTGATTGGGCTGGCGGTGACGCCGGCGCTTTTGCTCGCTGCGTGCGACTTAGCCCCCGCCTATCACCCACCTGTGGTCGAAGTGCCGGCGCATTTCAAGGAAGCCGGAACCTGGAAGTTGGCGCAACCGCTCGACGATCAACCGCACGGCGAATGGTGGCGGAGCTTCAACGACCGCCTGTTGGATGAGCTCGAGCCGCAGGTCGAAGCCGCCAATCCGGATCTCGCCGCGGCGCTCGCCAATTATTTGCAGGCTCGCGATTACGTCGCGCAGGCGCAATCTGCCTTTTATCCGGCGATCAGCCACCAGACGGACCTCTCCTACAACAAACAGTCCGCAAACCGGCCGCTGCGTTCGGCCGGAGAGCCAACCTATTACGGCGCGAATACGATCGACATTCAGGCGAGTTACGAGGTGGATCTGTGGGGCCGCATCCGCGATCTCGTCAAGACGGCGCAAGCGCAGGCGCAAGCAAGCAAGGCGGATCTTAAATCGGTGCGGATCAGTTTGCAGGCGGAATTGGCGCGCGACTACGTGAGCCTGCGCGGTCTCGACCGCGAAACGAAGCTTCTGCGCGACTCCGTGAAAGCCTATCAGGCGGCGCTCGATCTCACGCGCGAGCGCTTGACGGGCAAGATCGGTGCGCCGATCGATGTGGCGCGCGCCGAAGTGCAGCTTGAAGACGCCAAAGCTTTGCTCGCCGACGTTATCGGGCCGCGCGCCGCTTATGAACACGCCATCGCCACGCTGATCGGCCAGCCGGCGTCCACGTTTTCGATTCCCGTGACCACCAAGCCGATGCTGATCCCGACCTTTCCGCCCGGCGTTCCGTCAACCTTGCTCGAACGCCGCCCGGATATCGCTGCGGCGGAGCGCGAGACCGCAGCGGCGAACGAATCGATCGGCGTGGCGCGCGCCGCATTCTTCCCGACGCTGACCTTGAACGGCATGGCCGGCGGGCAGGATACGGCGCTCAATCTGCTCTCGCTATCCAACAGCCTTTGGTCGGTCGGGCCCACCGTCTATCTGCCGTTGTTCGACGCCGGATTGCGACGCGCCCAGCTTGCCGCAGCGGAAGCGGCCTACCTGCAAACCGTCGCGCGCTACCGCAGCGTCGTCCTGCACGCCATCCAGGAGGTTGAGGACGATCTCGCCAACCTCCGTTCCTTGAAGAGCGAGGGAAGCGATGTTGCCGCGGCGGCGCACTCGGCGCGGCGCGCCTCGGACCTGGCGCTGACCTCGTATCGCGAAGGCGCTGTCAATTATCTCGATGTGGTAACGGCGCAGACCGCGTCGCTTGACTCGGAGCGCACCGCCCTCGCCGTCGAAACGCGCCGGCTGCAGATGAGCGTCGGCTTGATCCTGGCGCTCGGTGGCGACTGGTCGGCGGCGGAACTGGCGACGGTCAACGCCGATCCGTAATTGGCCGTCGCGCCCAGCAGGGAGGACAAGATGCAAGAAGGAATTTGCCGTTGCGCCGATTGCATCTATTGGGAGCACAACGATGCAGCGGAAGGCCTTTGCCGCCGCCACGCTCCCCCGGCAAGCCATAGGATGGATGAGGTGGCGCATTGGCCGGAGACGCGCGCCGCGGACGGTTGCGCAGAAGGCACGCGAGGACCGGGGCGCCCGATACCATGTACGCTCTGCATGTATTGGAGCCGGCCGGACGGCGGGCTCGATCCCGAGCGCCGCCGCGACCAGCCCGCGACCTGGTGGCGCCATGCTGGACATTGCCGCAGATTGGCGCCGCTCCCTACCGAGGAGCCCGGCGCACGCGGCTTCTGGCGCGTCACCGCCGCGCAGGATAGCTGCGGCGACGGTCAGGCGGCGGCCGCGAGTTGAGGAGCGGGATGAGCCCGGCTTTGACCTTCCCTCCGGAATTCTTGGAGCGCGCCGAACGCCTTGTCGCGCGCTATCGGGCGCGTCGGCTCACGCTGGTCACGGCGGAATCCTGCACTGGCGGCTTTGTCGCCGGCCTCGTCACGGAAATCCCCGGCGCGTCCTACGTGTTGGAACGCGGGTTTGTGACCTATTCGAACCGCGCCAAGGAGGAGGATCTTGGGGTGGCACCCTCGCTTCTCGATCAATTCGGCGCAGTGAGCCGCGAAGTCGCCCACGCCATGGCCGAAGGGGCGCTCGCCCATTCCGCCGCCACCATCGCGCTGGCCGTGACCGGCATCGCCGGCCCCGACGGCGGCTCGGCCGAAAAGCCGGTTGGGCTGGTGCATTTCGGCTGCGGTCGCGCCGGGGCAATTACGCTGGTTGAGAAGCGGTACGGCGACCTTGGCCGTCGTGGCATACGCCTGGCGGCAGTCGCAACCGCGCTGGATCTTCTCCTAGCGGCGGCTTAGCCGGCGCCGCCGTAAACCAGATCAGCGCGGCTCTCGAAGGCTTCGGCGAACCTGCGAAACGCCGCTTCGAATATTCCGCCGACCAGCAAAGCGAAAGCGCGGCTCTTGAACTCGTAGGCGATGTCGAACTCAACATCGCTGGATTCATGCCCTACCTCGTTGAATTGCCATCTGTTTTCAAGATGACGGAACGGCCCGCTGATATATTCGACGAGAATTTCGCGGCTCTCCCGATCTAAAGTCACGCGGCTCGTAAAACGCTCCCGAATGGCCCTATAGCCGACCTCCATCTCGGCAACGAGAACTTCGCGTCCGTCCGGCAGCAGGCTACGCCGGCGCACCTTGAGGTCGCGGCAAAGCGGCAGGAATTTCGGATAGGACTCCACGTCCGCGACGAGATTGAACATCGCGCTGGCGGGATGCGAAACAATGCGGCTCGTATGAAACCTGGGCATGATTCTTAGATAGAATAACCGGCTCCTGGTTAAAACAGGATGCAAATTTAATTCCGCGATTTGCGAAAACATGCCGCATCGCGGCATCAGCAAGCCCGCCGCGCCGCCCGCTCTGCCTTCAGTTTCGCGAAATCGTCGGCCGCATGGTAGGACGAACGGGTCAGCGGCGAGGCGGAGACGAGCAGAAACCCCTTGGCGAGGGCGATTTTTTCCAGCGCCTTGAATTTTTCCGGCGCGAGGAACGACATCACGGGATGGTGCTTCCTGGTCGGCTGAAGATATTGGCCGATCGTGAGAAAATCGACGTCGGCGCTGCGCAGATCGTCCATCAGCTGCAGCACCTCGTGATGCTGCTCGCCGAGCCCGACCATGATCCCGGATTTGGTAAACGTGCGGGGGTCGAGCTCTTTCGCCCGCTGCAGCAGCCGCAGCGAATGGAAATAGCGCGCCCCCGGGCGGACGCTCGGATAGAGCGAGGCGACGGTTTCAAGATTGTGGTTGAAAACGTCGGGCTTGGCGGCCACGACCTTTTCGAGCGCCCCGTCTTTGCGCAGGAAATCGGGCGTAAGAACCTCAATGGTCGTCGCCGGGCTTTGTGCCCGAATGGCGGCGATGACGCGGGCGAAATGTTCGGCCCCGCCGTCGTCGAGATCGTCGCGGTCGACCGAGGTGACGACCACATGCGCGAGCCCGAGTTCGGCAACGGCGGCGGCAACGCGCGCTGGCTCGTGCGGATCGAGCCCGTCGGGCACGCCCGTCCTTACGTTGCAGAAGGCGCAGGCGCGCGTGCACGTGTCGCCAAGGATCATGAACGTCGCGTGTTTCTTTTCCCAACACTCGCCGACGTTGGGGCAGCCCGCCTCCTCGCAGACGGTGACGAGTCCGTGGTCGCGCACGATGTTTCGCGTCGCCGCCCATTGCGCCGAGCCGGGCGCCTTGGCGCGGATCCAATCGGGCTTCGGCGCGCTCGGCCGATCGGGCCGATGCGCCTTTTCCGGATGACGAAGCGCAACTCGCAAGATGTTTTGCGGCGGGTCAGATAACATCGGCCGGTCCAGAGGTCGCGCGTATACGGCAAGATAAGGTATCTGCGGCGAAAATGCAGCAGCCGCAGTGTCTCATCCTGGCTGCGACGCCGCTTAGGGCTGACCCTGCGGCTTCTTATGCTCGCCCGGGCGCGGTCCGCCGCCGCCCGCCGGCTGCGGCCTCCCCTCCTGATGTGGTGGCCCAGCCGGTCTCTGCATCATCTGTTGCGGGTGCGGCTGACCCTGAGGATGCGGCGGCGCCTGAGGATGCGGCTGCATCGCGGGATGTGGTTGCGCCTCTGGGCGCGGCTGCATTGCAGGATGCGGCTGCGCTTGTGGATTCGGTATCCCTTCCGGATGGGGCTGCATTGCAGGATGCGGCTGTTGTTGTGGATGGGGCTGCAGTGCCGGCGCGTTAGGTATTCCCGGCTGCATTTTCGTGTTGGGTTTCTCGAAAGGCCGTTCCTGGCCGGCGGCATTGGGGGGCGGCGCTACGCCATGCGGCTGCGCCGGCCCTTTTGTACCCTGCGGAATAAATTGTCCGTGGGGGCGTTCGCCGGCAGTCTTGGCGGCGATAACGCCAGGACCCTTGAAATCTTGGGGACGTGATGTTGCCGCGATCGGCGGACGCCCCTTGTTTTCGGTCTCGCGCAAGGAAGGGTCGTGGCTTGCCAACTGGATGTGTTGGCGTTGCACAGCGGTGGGCGGCACGTGATGCTCGTGCGCAAACACCTGTTGCTGTTCGGTCGGACGCGCGTTTGTGCCGCCGGCACCGCCATTGTAGCTGACCCTGTCGACGGTCGTGGGCGCCACTACCGGCTTGGAATAGACATTGGGGATGTTGACGTTGGCGAAGTTGTTCACGGTGCGGTTGTAGAAAAATGTAACGCCCTGCCAGTAACCGCCTTCATAACCGTTACCGGTATAGCCGTAGCCGTAGTCGACGCCTCCATAGAAGCCGACCTCTGGGCCCCAATAGCCATCGTAATAAACGTAACGACCGTCTTCGAAGCCCCAGTAGCCGGGTGTCCAAAGCAAACCAATCAGCGGCGCCAAGACCCAAGTGCCCGGCACCCAATAGTAGCCGTAATCGTCATCGTAGGCCCAATAACCGGGCGTCCAAATGTAGCCAGGCGCGGGAATGGGCGGTTGATCATAGATCGGCAGCGGCGGCGGCGGCACCTCGATGCCGATAACGATCTGCGCCGACGCGGCCGGCGGTAAAGCCGGGATAGCAACCGAAGCGAGAAAGAGAGCGAACATTGTCGAACGAAAAATCTGCATCAGATATTCCTCTGCAAAACGCATGATACGCGGCGAAGCTCACCGCCCGAACTGTGAACTCGTTAGAGCTGTGAGCTGAGAACGCGCTGCGCCTGCCTTGGTTTCGTGATCCAGCCGCAAGGGACGCACGACCCGGCGATGATCTGCGCAAATCTCGCCAATCGCATCAAATGTGGATCGCGCGGCCGTAGGCGTCGAGCACGCTTTCGTGCATCGTCTCCGACAAAGTCGGATGCGGGAAGACCGTCGCCATCAATTCAGCTTCGGTGGTCTCACAGTTCATGGCGATGACGAAGCCCTGGATCAACTCCGTGACTTCGGAGCCGATCATGTGCGCGCCGAGGAGGCGCCCGGTCGCGGCGTCGAAGATCGTCTTGGTTAGCCCCTCGGGTTCGCCGAGCGCGATTGCCTTGCCATTGCCGATCAACGGAAACCGGCCGATCTTCAATGTATATCCCGCCGCCAGCGCGGCTTCTTCGCTCAAACCCACCGAAGCGATTTGCGGATTGCAGTAGGTGCAGCTCGGGATCATCGCTCGATCGAGCGGATGGGGCGAAAGACCGGCGATGGCCTCGATGCAGACGACACCTTCATGCTCCGCCTTATGGGCGAGCATCGGCGGACCGGCAACGTCGCCGATCGCGTACATGCCCGCGACGTTGGAACGCCCGAACGCATCGATCGCCACGCTGCCGCGCTCGATCTTTACGCCGAGCGCTTCGAGCCCGAGGTTTTCGACGTTGCCGACGACGCCGACCGCCGAAATCAGCCGCTCCGCTTGGAGCGTCCGGCTCGCGCCTTGCGCATCTTCAACCCAGGCGACAACGCCGGCGTCCGTTTTTTCGACCTGCGTGACCTTAGTCCCCGCAAGAATCTTGATACCCCGCTTTTCGAACCGCTTCTGCGCGTGCGCGGCAATCTCCGCGTCCTCCGATGGCAGGATGCGCGGCAGAGCTTCGACGAGCGTCACGTCGGCGCCGAAACTGCGGTAGAAGGAAGCGAATTCGACGCCGATCGCACCAGAGCCTACGACGATCAGGCTCTTCGGAATGGCGCTCGGCAGCATCGCTTCGAAATAGGTCCAGATGAACTTGCCGTCCGGCTCCAGCCCGGGCAGTACGCGCGGTCGCGCGCCGGTCGCGATGATAATGTTCGTTGCTTGGTAGCTGCCCTCGCCTAAGACGCCCTTGGGAATCGGGTCCTGCGGTTGGACCGGCGGCTTCTTGGGCGGCGCGACACGGATCTCACCAGGGTTGACGATCGTCGCTTCGCCCCAGATCACGTCCACCTTGTTCTTCTTCAAGAGGAAGCCGACGCCGCTGTTCAACTGCGCCGCGATCTTCCGCGAACGAATCGTCAGCGCTTTGGAATCAAATCCAAGCTCGCCGTGGATCGCAAGGCCGTAGTCGGACGCGTGTTTCGCATAGTCGTAGATCTCCGCCGAGCGCAGCAGCGCCTTGGTCGGAATGCAGCCCCAGTTGAGGCAGATGCCACCCAAATGTTCGCGCTCGACCACTCCCGTCTTCAGACCGAGTTGCGCCGCGCGGATCGCCGCGACATAGCCGCCGGGACCACCGCCGACGATGAGCACGTCGTAGGCCATTAGACAACCAGCATGGTCAAGGGGTTTTCGATTGTGCGTTTGAACGCCGCCAGCAGTTCGGCGCCCGTCGCTCCGTCAATGGCGCGGTGATCGAACGACATGGTCGCGCTCATGACGGTCGCGGCGACGATCGCGCCATTTTTCACGACCGCCCGCTCTTCGCCTGTGCCGACCGCGAGGATCGAAGATTGCGGCGGATTGATCACCGCGGCGAATTCCTTGATTCCGTACATGCCAAGATTGGAGACGGCGCTGACTCCGCCCTCATATTCCTGCGGCTTCAGCCTGCGCTCCTTGGCGCGCGCCGCGAAATCCTTCATCGCATGGGCAATCGCCGAAAGCGGCAGGCGATCAGCGTCTCGAACGACGGGCGTGATCAAACCGTCGGGAAGCGCAACGGCGACCGCCACGTCGGCGTGAACATGGTGCAGCATGGCGTTCTCGGTGAACATGACGTTGGCCTTCGGCACGGCGACGAGCGCCAAGGCCAGCGCCTTGATGATCATGTCGTTGACTGAGATCTTGTAAGCGGGCGTGCCGTCCTTTGCCTTGGGTGCCAATTTGTTGATTTCGCCGCGCAGCTGCAGCAGCGCGTCGAGCTCGCAATCGACCGACAGATAGAAATGCGGGATCGTGTTCACCGCCTCGGTAAGGCGGCGGGCGATCGTCTTGCGCATCGTGTCGTGCGGGATCTCGGTAAACGAATTCGGCGCGAAATATTGCTTGCTCGCGGCCTCGGAGACGGATGCCGGCGGGGCGGCGGGGTTGCGCGGCGGGGCGAAGGCGAGAACGGAAGGCGCGGCAAGCGCCGCCTTTACGTCGCGCTCAACGATGCGGCTATGCGGGCCGGAACCGGCGATCTTGGCGAGATCGAGCCCCGCCTCTTTGGCAATACGCCGCGCCAAGGGCGACGCGGACCGGTGAACATCTCCCAAAGCCGCTCTCGACGCCGGAGCTACGGCCGCTTTTGCCGCCGCGACGATCTCGGCGACGTTGGGGAGCGCCAGCTTCTCGAGGTTGGCGGCATAGGGCATCGGCACGTCACGGCCGCTGATCCTGGCGACCGGCGCGTCCAGATCGTCAAAGGCTTTTTCCATGAGAAGTGCGGCAATTTCCGCGCCGATCCCGCAACACGGCCAGCCTTCCTCGATGGTGACGCAACGGCCGGTCTTTTTCACGGAGGCGACGATCGCCTCGATATCGAGCGGGCGCAGCGTGCGAAGGTCGAGAACTTCCGCCTGGATTCCCTCGTCCGCCAGCGCCTGCGCCGCTTGCAGCGCGTAATTCATGCCGATGCTGAAGGAAACGAGCGTCACGTCGGCGCCGGCGCGAGCGATCCGCGCTTTGCCGATCGGCACAAGAACGTCCTCGCCCTGCGGAACCTCGAAACTCTGTCCGTAGAGGATTTCGTTTTCGAGGAAGACGACCGGGTTCGGATCGCGGATGGCGCTTTTCAGAAGCCCCTTCGCGTCGCCGGCCGTGAACGGCGCGATCACGATCAAGCCCGGCACATGCGCGTACCAGGCGGAATAATCCTGGCTGTGCTGGGCGGCGACCCGCGCCGCTGCGCCGTTAGGCCCGCGAAAGACAATTGGGCAATCCATCTGGCCGCCGGACATGTAATGCGTCTTGGCGGCGGAATTGATGATCTGGTCGATCGCCTGCATGGCGAAGTTGAACGTCATGAATTCGACGATCGGGCGAAGGCCCGCCATCGCCGCGCCGATCCCAATCCCGGCAAAGGCATGTTCGGTGATCGGCGTATCGACCACGCGCCGGGCGCCGAACTCTTGCAGTAGCCCCTGCGTGACCTTGTAGGCGCCCTGGTATTCGGCGACCTCTTCGCCGATGATGAAGACGCCGGGGTCGCGGCGCATTTCTTCCGCCATGGCGTCGCGCAGCGCCTCGCGCACCGTCATCAGTCGCGGAGCCGATCCTTCGGCCGGCGAAGCTTCCGGTAATCGCTCGGGTTTGGCTGGCGCGGCGGACGGCGGCTGGACAGCTTCGGCCCGCTTCGCCGCGGCGGCCTTTGCCGTTTCCGCCGGCCTGGCGGCGGGGCGCGCCGCTTCGCCGTCGTCGGCGATGATCCCGATCAGCGAATGGACCGCGACATTCTCCGTTCCCGCGGGCACGACGATTTTGGCGAGCGTTCCGTCGTCGACCGCTTCGACTTCCATAGTCGCTTTATCGGTTTCGATTTCGGCGAGTACGTCGCCGGACTTGACCTTGTCGCCTTCCTTCTTCAGCCATTTGGCGAGCTTGCCCGTTTCCATGGTCGGGGAAAGCGCGGGCATCAAAATGTCGGTCGGCATGGCGCGCCCTAGATCAACACGTCCGTGAAGAGTTCGGCGGGATCTGGCTCGACATCGTTGACCGCGAATTCGGCGGCCTCTGCCACTTGGGCGCGGATCTCGACGTCGATCGCTTTCACGCGTTCCTCGCCGATCGCGTGCAAAAGCCTGGCGCCGACCTGTTCGATCGGATCACGCTCGTTGCGCATCTTCTGCACTTCTTCCTTGGGACGATATTTGGCCGGATCGGACATCGAATGGCCGCGGTAGCGGTAGGTCAGCATTTCGAGGATGAAGGGGCCGCGGCCGGCGCGGCACCATTCGGCGGCCTCAAGGGCCGCCGCTTTGACGGCGCGCACGTCCATCCCGTCCACCTGCTCGCCTGGAATATTGAAGGAAATGCCGCGCTTCCAGAAATCCTCCATCGCCGAGGCGCGCGAAACGGCGGTACCCATCGCGTAAAGATTGTTCTCGATGACATAGACCACCGGCAATTTCCAAAGCTCGGCCATGTTGAAACTCTCGTAGACTTGGCCTTGATTGGCGGCGCCGTCGCCAAAATAGGTGAAGGAGACGTTGCCGTTGTCGCGATAGAGATCGGCAAAGGCGAGCCCGGTTCCGATTGGCACCTGCGCGGCGACGATGCCATGGCCGCCGTAGAAATTGTGCGGCATCGAGAACATGTGCATCGAACCGCCTTTGCCTTTGGAAATGCCGCCGCGCCGGCCAGTCAATTCGGCCATCACCTTTTTCGGCTCGACGCAGCAGGCGAGCAGATGGGCGTGGTCGCGATAGCCGGTGATCGTCTGGTCGCCGGGCTTAGCGGCGCGCAGCGTACCGACGACGACCGCCTCTTGGCCAATGTAGAGATGACAGAAGCCGCCGACGAGCCCCATGCCGTACATCTGCCCGGCCTTCTCTTCGAAGCGGCGGATGAGCAGCATGTCGCGATAGATGGATAACTCCTCCTCGAGACTGAATTCCGGCACGCCCGTGAAACGCGCCGTCGGCGTCCCGCTCTGGTCGTTGGCGATCATGTGCATCCCTTTGGAAGCGCTTGGATTGCAACTATCGCGGCAAGCCGGCAAGGCGAGCGGCACCTTGAAGTTTCGCGCGGGCGGAATATTCCTCGACCCACGTAACGCGTGCGAAATCAAGGAAATGGCCGAAAATTGGGACCAATTGTCGTTGCCGCGGCGCGCCTTGAACGCCGGCAAACTGCCTTCAGCTTAGCGCGTTGGCTCGAGGAAGACGATGAGATCGTTCTTGTCGGCGAGGCCAAGCCTGGCGCGGGCTTCCTCGTCGAGCAGATCGCGGTCGATCGTCGTGCCGCTCAACAACGCAACTCTGCGCTCCCATCTATGCCGATCGGCGTTGAAATTCGTCAAATTCGCGCGCAGGCTTGCGATCTGGCGCTCATAAATCTCGTTGGTCTTAAGACCGCGATCGTCGTTGACCGCATGCCAAATGAAGTAGGCATCGGCGGCGCCCGAAAAGGCGTAGAGCAGCAGCGGAAAAACAACGGCGCGAAGCCGCCTGCGAACGACCATTCGGCGAGCCTCACCGATTGCGGTTAGCGATCGATTAAGGACGCGCGAAGCGGCGCTTGGCTACGAGGACATCTGCGCCAGCCGCTTGAAGGCGCCGCGCCCGGCATAGCGCGCCTCTTTGCCGAGCTCCTCTTCGATCCGGATGAGCTGGTTATATTTGGCAAGCCGATCGGAGCGCGCCAGCGAGCCGGTCTTGATCTGGCCGGCGTTGGTCGCAACGACCAGGTCGGCGATGGTCGAAATCTTCGGTCTCTCCGGAGCGATGCGAGAACACGGTGGTGTAGCCGGCGCGATGCGCCAGTTCTACCGCGGCAAGCGTTTCGGTCAGCGTGCCGATCTGGTTCACCTTGATGAGCACCGAATTGGCGACGCCCTTGGCAATTCCTTCGGCGATCTTCTCGACGTTGGTGACGAAATTGTCGTCGCCGACGAGCTGACATTTGTCGCCGATGAGATCGGTGAGGATCTTCCAACCCTCCCAATCGTCTTCGGCCATGCCGTCTTCGATGTCGATGATCGGATAGGTGGCGGCGAGCTTGGCGAGGTAACGCGCCTGTTCCTCGATCGAGCGGCTCTTGCCTTCGCCTTTGTAGACGTATTTGCCGTCACGGAAGAATTCGCTCGCGGCGGGATCGATGCCGAGCGCGATGTCAGTGCCGGGTTTGAAGCCTGCCCCCTCGATCGCCTTCAGCACGAAGTCGAGCGCCGCCTCGGCGGACGGAAGATTGGGCGCGAAGCCGCCTTCGTCGCCGACGTTGGTATTAAGGCCGGCCTTTTTGAGCGTGCCCTTGAGGTAGTGGAGGACTTCCGCGCCCCAGCGAACCGCCTCCCGAATTGACGGCGCGCCGAGCGGCAGGATCAAGAACTCCTGGAAGTCGATCGGATTGTCGGCGTGCACACCGCCGTTCAAGATGTTCATATGCGGAACCGGCAGCACGCGCGCCATCACGCCGCCGACGTAACGATAAAGCGGCAGGCTGCTCGCGTCGGCCGCCGCCTTGGCAACGGCGAGCGACACGCCGAGGATGGCGTTGGCACCGAGCCTTGCTTTGTTGGGCGTCCCGTCGAGCTTGATCAAGGCGTCGTCGATGCCGACTTGGTCTTCGGCATCCATACCGCCGAGCGCGTCGAAAATGTCGCGATCGACTGCCTCGACGGCCTTTAGCACCCCCTTGCCGCCGAACCTCGATGGATCGCCGTCGCGCAATTCAACCGCCTCGAGCGTGCCCGTTGAGGCGCCGGAGGGCACGGCCGCCCGCCCGAACGAACCGTCTTCGAGCGTCACGTCAACCTCTATAGTCGGGTTGCCGCGGCTATCCAAAATTTCGCGGGCGGCGATATCCACGATCGCAGTCATCTTATGTCCTTTCGACTCAACTCGGCTGGGTTTCTACGCCGAAGCGCGCGGCGAAAAAAGGGGCAGAGAGACCAATAGGCGCCCAGTCGTCCGTACGTGACAATTCGAAACAGGCATCAGGCCGCCGACGGGTTGCGTTCCGGCAAGCCTCGAGTTCCTTTTCAGGCAGGCGCTCCTTAGACCTGCGTCGTCGCGGCCTGCGCCTGGCGGCCGCGGCGCACCTCATAGGTCTTGAGATGCGCGGCGACGATCCGCAAGATCGGGCTCGTGCCGGCGCCGCCGCGGGCCAGCAGATCGCCGACGATCTGCTCGGCTTCGATCGGCGCGCCGCGTTCGATGTCACGAAACATTGAGGCGGTGAAATCCGATCCGGCCGCTGTCAGCATGGTGCGGCCCGCATGCAGCGCAGATTGACGCACCGGAAATCCTTGTTCCACCGCGATCGCGGCGCATTCGTCGAGGAGCGCCGTTGCAAGATCGGCCGCGCCGGCGGCGACGATGTCGCCGACCGTGCCGCGCAGCAGCGAAGTAATGCCGGCGGCGGCGGCGATGAACACCCATTTTTCCCACATGTCGCGAAGGATAGTTTCGCTGAACCGCGCGTCGAACCTGGCGCCGCTCAATGCCGCCGCGATTGCCGCGGCGCGCGGCGAGCGGCTGCCATCGAGTTCGCCGAAGCTGAGTTCATGAAAATCGCTGAGCTGCATGATCCGGCCTCCCGAATCGAGCACCGCTGAGATCTTGCATTCGCCGCCGAGGACGTGCGCAGCTCCGAAGCGCTGCGACAATGCGTCGATATGCGCCATGCCGTTGAGCAGAGGCAGGATCGCCGTGCCGTGCCCGACGGCGGGCGCGAAGGACTGCATCGCGCCGGCAAGATCGAATGCCTTGCAGCTTACGAGGATCAGATCATAGGCCGTTTGCAACGCCGGCGCGGAGACAATGGGCGGCACCGGCCGGATAAAATCGCCGCGCGGGCTTTGGATGGCGAGGCCCGTCCTGGCAAGCTCCTTAGCCCGCCGTTCCCGCACGAGAAACGTCACATCGCCGCCCGCCTCGAGAAGGCGGCCGCCGAAATACCCACCGATGGCACCCGCGCCGACCACAAGAAAGCGCATGACTTTTCCCGCTACCCTACGCCGCTCCCCGATCCAGCAGACGCCCCTTGACATGAGCGCATATACGCTCATTATGAGTGCACGTGCACCTAGTCAAGCAGGGGAACCGGCGATGACCTTTCCAAGCACTCCAAAGGCGGAGGACTGCAACTGCCTTGCTGTCCGCCAGGCGGCGCGACACGTGACGCAATTCTACGATCAGTTCCTGGCGCCAATCGGGCTGCGCACGACCCAATATTCGATCCTCGGGAAGCTCAAACGAGCCGGCACAATGACGATCAATGCGATGGCGGCCGAGCTCGTCATGGACCGCACGACCTTGGGCCGCAACATCCTTCCGCTGCAGCGCGAGGGCCTCCTAGCCGTCCGCCCCGGCAAGACCGATCGGCGCAGCAAAGAGCTGCAGCTGACCGAACTCGGCCGCGAGCGCTACGAGGCCGGAGCCGCGCGCTGGGTAGAAGCGCAGCGCCAATTCGAATCGACCTTCGGCGACAAGCGCGCCGCCGAACTGCGCGCTCTTCTGCGCGCGGTCGCGGCAACCGAGCTCGGTTCCGCTGCCGCCAAAGCGACGACCTAAATCTCAGCCGAGACGAAGCCATGGCCGACATCGTGCTCGAACGTGACACGACACTCGTTACACCCAAACGAGACCTGAAACGGCGGGCGCGGCGGCTGGCGCTCATCGGCGCGCTCGGCGCTGCGGTTTTTGGCGCCGCCTGGTACGGCGAAACTTGGTGGACGCAGGGGCGGTTCATCGAGACGACCAACGACGCCTATGTCGGCGGCGACATCACGGTGATCGCCCCGAAAGTTTCGGGGTTCATCGCAAGGATCGCGGTTTCCGACAACCAACCCGTCCATGCGGGCGATCTTCTGATCAAGCTCGACGACCGCGATTATCGCGCTGCCTTGGCCAAGACGCAGGCCGCCGCCGCGGCCGAACAGGCGATGCTCGCCAATCTCGATGCGCAACGCCGCCTCCAAGAGGCGATGATTGCGCAGGCGCAAGCCGGCATCGCAGCCGCCGACGCCGAGACCGACCGCGCCCGTTTTGATCAAGCCCGCTATCGGCAGCTGTCGGCGCGCGCCGACGCGTCTGTCCAGACGTTCCAACGCGCCGACGCCGACTATAAGCAGGCGCTCGCGGGAGGCGAAAAGGCGCGTGCCGCGCTGCTCGCGGCGCAACGCGAGATCGACGTCATCGACACCGAAAAGAGCCAAGCGCGGGCGGCTTTGGCCGTAGCAGCCGCCGACCGCGATCTCGCGGCGCTGCGTCTGAGCTATACCGAATTGCGCGCCCCCATCGACGGTACGGTCGGCAACCGCAGCGCCCAAGTCGGCTCGTTCGCCGCAATCGGCGCCGGGCTCATTTCGATCGTGCCGGCGCGCGGCCTCTGGATCGATGCGAACTTCAAGGAAAACCAACTCGCTGAAATGAAGCCCGGTATGGACGCGACGGTCGAAGCCGACGCGCTGCCCGGCAAAATCTTCCAAGGCCACGTGGCGAGCCTGGCGCCGGCGACCGGCGCGGAATTCAGTGTATTGCCGGCGGAGAACGCGACCGGCAATTTCACCAAAATCGTGCAACGCGTGCCGGTGCGCATTCTGCTCGCCGGCGACGCATCGGAACTCGGCCGTCTACGTCCCGGCTTGTCGGTGACCGCCTACGTCGATACGCGTGTCGCGGAGCCCGGCCAGCCGCAACCATGAGCGACCCACTCGCCGGCGTCTCCACCACCCGCAAGGTGCTCGCCTTCGCGGTGATGTGCATCGGCTTCTTCATCGCTTATCTCGACATTCAGATCGTCGCCTCCTCGCTGCAAGACATCGGCGGCGGCCTTTCGGCGAGCCAGGACGAAGTCGCCTGGGTGCAGACGAGCTATCTCATCGCCGAGATCGTCGTCATCCCGCTGTCCGGTTGGCTGTCGCAAGTGATGTCTACACGCTGGCTCTTCGCGGCCTCGGCGGCGGGCTTCACGCTGACCAGCCTTGCCTGCGGCTGGGCGTGGGACATCCAGTCGATGATCGTGTTCCGCGCCCTGCAGGGCTTTCTCGGCGGCTCGATGATCCCGCTCGTCTTCACCAGCGCTTTCGTTTTCTTCCGCGGGCAGCAGGTGGCGATCGCCTCGGCCGCCGTCGGCACGTTCGCCTATCTCGCCCCGACGCTTGGGCCGGTGGTCGGCGGCTGGATCACCGACACATGGTCCTGGCATTGGCTGTTCTTCATCAATCTCGTGCCGGGGCTGGCCGTCACCATTCTCGTGCCGCTGCTCGTAAAGATCGACGAACCCGACCTGCGGCTGCTCAAAGGCGCCGACTATTTCGGCATGGCGCTGCTGGTCGTCTCGCTCGGCTGTCTCGAATATACGTTGGAAGAAGGCCCGCGCTGGGGCTGGATGGGCGACGCAACGATCCGCACGACGGCGTGGATCGCGGCTCTTGCCGGCGTCGCCTTCCTTTGGCGCAGCCTCACCTTTCCCCGTCCGATTGTCGATCTCGCGGCGCTGCGCAGCTTGAACTTCTCGCTCGGCTGCTGGTTTTCTTTCGTCACCGGCATCGGCATCTTCAGCACCGTCTATCTGACGCCGCTGTTTCTCGCGCATGTGCGCGGTTTCGATGCCTGGCAGACCGGCATCGCCTTGCTTTCGACCGGCATCTTCGGCCTGCTGGCGGTGCCTTTCTACGCGGCGCTGTCGCGCCGCATCGATCTGCGCTGGCTATTGATGTTCGGGCTTGCCTGTTTCGGGCTCGGCTGCTGGCTCTATACGCCCATCACGCACGAATGGGGCTGGCGGGAATTGCTGCTGCCGCAGGCCTTGCGTGGGCTGGCGCAGCCGTTCTGCGTCGCGCCCGCTGTCATTTTGACGTTGGGCGGCCTTCCCCCGGAACGATTGAAGCTCGCCAGCGGCCTCTTCAACCTGATGCGCAATCTCGGCGGCGCGATCGGCATCGCGGTCTGTGGGACGATTCTCAACGACCGCACCAACTTGCACTTCCTGCGGCTCGCCGAGCATTTGAACAGCAGCAACACGGCCATGGTGGATCTGCTGCAGCGGGTGAGCGCCACATTTACCGCGGCCTTCGGCGGCGACGCGGTGCACGGCCACCTCGCCGCGTTGGAACAGCTCTGGCAATTGACGCTACGTGAGGCGCAAGTCCAGGCTTATGCCGACGCGTTTCTGGTCATCGCAGCCTGTTTCGCACTGGCGAGCATCATGGTGCCGCTAATGCGCAAGGTCGGGGCGCCGCAAGCGCCTGCGGCGGAGGGGCATTGAGCGTGCTATAAGCCATTGCATGGCAAAGAAACTGGAAGAAGCGCCAAGTCTCGGCCGCAACACCGCCCTGCCCGCCTCGCCCGACGAGGCGCGGCTCGATCGCGTCCCTAATCCGCACGTCGATGCGAATTATATCGCCCGCTTCACGGCGCCCGAATTCACGTGCCTTTGCCCTGTGACTGGCCAGCCGGACTTCGCCCTTGTCGTCATCGATTACGTGCCGCATCGCTGGCTCGTCGAATCGAAGTCGCTCAAATTGTATCTGGCCTCGTACCGCAATCACGGCGCTTTCCACGAGGATTGCACCTTACGCATCGGCAAGGAGCTGGTGCGGCTTTTGAAGCCGCGTTGGTTCCGCATCGGCGGTTATTTCAATCCGCGCGGCGGCATGCCGATCGACGTCTTTTGGCAAAGCGGAAAACTGCCCGCAGGCTGCTCGGCGCCGGATCAGGGCGTTTCGCCCTACCGCGGGCGGGGTTAAGCACCGGCTATCGGTTGTAGGGTATGTCGCCGATATTATCCATGAGGAGCTTCAAGGTATTTCGCTCCCGCCAATCCGGGTCTCCGATGCTCCACCCCAATGGTGCCAAAGGCTGATCGAAAGTTGCATAACCCGGCGGCGGGGGCGGAGGGACGACGACGCCAGCCTCCGCATAATGGCGATAATGACGATGCGCGTAATGTCTGTGGCAGGCGGCGCCATGATGATGGACACAAGCCGCTTCCGCCGTCGGCGCCGCCCCAACAAGTCCAACCACAAGGGCAGAAATCAAAAGTTTCATGAGATCACCTTTGGAGCGAGAATGGAGAGCGGGTCCAAACGCTTGTAGCTTAACATGTTTCAAATTTGAACGAGAAGCAGCGCTGCGGCTTCGGGCCGCTTGCCGAACATGCGCACTAACCAGATGGTCGAACGCCCTCAATTCTGCAAGTAGGCGGCCAATTCGGCGAGCGGCACCCCCTACACCGGGCCGCTGGTCCCTGAATGTGCGCCGCATCGAAGATCCGCGCGCGTCGCCTACACCAGCCGGCTCTGGTCGACTGCCGCGGCGATGAAGCTCGCAAAGAGCGGATGCGGGTCGAACGGCCGCGACTTCAACTCGGGATGATATTGCACGCCGATGAACCAGGGATGGCCGGCAAGCTCGACCGTCTCCGGCAGCAGCCCGTCCGGCGATAGGCCGGCGAAGATCAGGCCCTTGTCTTCGAGCTGTTCGCGATAGGTCATGTTGACTTCGTAGCGATGCCGGTGACGCTCGGAAATTTCCGTCGTGTTGTAGATCCCGGCGATCTTCGATCCTTCGTTCAGGTGCGCGGCATAGGCGCCAAGCCGCATCGTGCCGCCGAGATCGCCTTCAGCGGCGCGAACTTGCAGTTCGTTGTCGCGCATCCATTCGGTCATCAGGCCGACGACGGGATGTTTGGTCGGCCCGAACTCGCTCGAATTGGCGTCGGCAATGCCAGCCAGCGAGCGGCTGGCCTCGACGACCGCCATCTGCATGCCGAAGCAAATGCCGAAATACGGTACTTTGCGTTCGCGCGCGAACCGCGCGGCGAGGATCTTGCCCTCGGCGCCGCGCTGCCCGAATCCGCCCGGCACTAGAATGCCGTCGACGTGTTCGAGCCGCGGCGCCGGATCGCTGTCCTCGAAGACTTCCGACTCGATCCAGTCGAGCCGCACCTTGACGCGATTGGCCATGCCGCCGTGCGCCAAAGCTTCGATCAGGGACTTATAGGCGTCCTTCATCCCGGTGTATTTGCCGACGATGGCGATGGTCACCTCGCCCTCCGGATTGCGGATGCGCTCGGTGATCGCGGTCCAGCGGCCCATATCGGGTTTCGGCGCCGGCTCGATGCCGAAGGCGGCGAGCACCTCCTGATCGAGGCCCGCCGCATGGTAGGCGCGCGGCACCTCATAGACCGAGGCGACGTCGCGCGCCTCGATCACCGCGCTTTCGCGCACGTTGCAGAAAAGTGCGATCTTGCGGCGTTCGTCGCGGGAGATTTCGCGATCGGTACGACAGAGGATGATTTGCGGTTGGATGCCGATCGAGCGCAGTTCTTTGACCGAATGCTGGGTCGGTTTCGTCTTCAACTCGCCGGCGCTGGGAATATAGGGCATCAAGGTTAGATGCACATAAATCGCGTGACCGCGCGGCAGATCGTTGCCGAGCTGACGGATCGCTTCGAGGAACGGCAGACCTTCGATATCGCCGACGGTGCCGCCGATCTCGACGAGCACGAAATCGAAGCCTTCGTTGCCGCGCAGGATGAACTCTTTGATCTCGTTCGCCACATGCGGGATCACCTGCACCGTCGCGCCGAGATAATCGCCGCGCCGCTCCTTGGTGATGATCTCCTGATAGATTCGCCCGGTCGTGATGTTGTCGTCGCGCGTCGCCGGTCGCCCCGTGAACCGTTCGTAATGGCCGAGGTCGAGATCGGTTTCGGCACCGTCGTCGGTGACGAAGACCTCGCCATGCTGATAGGGGCTCATCGTGCCGGGATCGACGTTGAGATAGGGATCGAGCTTGCGCAACCGGACCGTGTATCCGCGCGCCTGCAGCAAAGCGCCGAGCGCCGCCGAAGCAAGCCCCTTACCAAGAGAGGAGACCACGCCGCCGGTGATGAAAATATACCGCGCCATGGGCCTTCGCGTTTATCCTCTTTCACGCGGTTTGGGGAGCCCAAATATCGGCTTTTTTCTGAAAATGGCGCTCGTCCGAGCGAAGGCCGGGCGTGGTTTTCTGTTGAGAACGCCTATTGCGAACGCGGCGCTTGGGGCGCCGCCGGAGCGCCTGATTCGGGTGTTTGTTGCTGCTGACGCTGCTGCTGCAGCTTCTGCAACTGGTCCATCAAACTGCCCTGCGGCGTCGGCACGGCCGGAGTGCTGGTGGCCGGCGGCGGCACTCCCTCCAAAATCGATCTCGGCGCCCGCGTCACGTTGGCTACAATGGTCAGGGCGAGGCTGGTCGCAAAGAACACCGCGGCGAGAATGGCGGTGGCGCGGGTCAGTACGTTGGCCTGCCCGCGGCCGGTCATGAAGCCGCCGCCGCCCGTGCCCAGAAACGCGCCGCCTTCGGAACGCTGCAGCAGCACCGTCGCGACGAGCGCGATGATAGTCATGATGTGGATGACGATGAGAACAGTCTGCATCAAAACCTCTGGCGGCCTCTTACACCGGGAGATGTTGCCTGACTAGGGCGCCCGCAAGCCGCGGTAGGCTCCGGCAATTGCCATAAATTCAGAGGCCTTTAGGCTCGCTCCGCCGACCAGCACGCCGTCCACCTCGTCGATTCGGAACAGTTCCGCGGCGTTTTGCTTCTTCACCGAGCCGCCGTAGAGGATCCGTACTTTTTCGCCCCGCCCCGGAAAATGTCGTTTCAGCTGGCGGCGCAGGAAGCCGTGCATTTCCGCGATATCGGTCGGTGTCGGGGTGACGCCGGTACCGATCGCCCAGACCGGCTCGTAAGCGACGACGAGGTGCGCGGCATCGTCGGGCAACGATGCTTCAAGCTGTGCCGCGACGCGCTCCAACGCCGCGCCAGCGGCGCGCTCGGCTTGCGTCTCGCCGACGCAGAGGATCACGCCGAGACCGGCGCGCAGACCCGCCAAGGCCTTGGCGCGAACCAAAGCGTCGCTCTCGGCGTGGTCTGCCCGCCGCTCGGAATGCCCGACGATTACCGAGGACGCGCCGGCGTCTTTCAGCATTTCGGCGGAAATGTCGCCGGTATGGGCTCCGTCTTGCGCCGGATCACAGTCTTGCGCGCCGAGCTTCACCGTCGAGCCGGCGCAAACCCGGCCCGCATCCATGAGCAAGGTGATGGGCGGGCAGACGAGAACCTCAGCTTGCCCGGCTTGCCCGGCCATGACGGCGGAACGTATGGCGGCGATTTCGATGAGATCCGCGGCACGGCCGTTCATCTTCCAGTTCCCGGCGACCAACGGCGTTCGTTTATCCGCCATGCGAAACCTCACTTAGCGCGCCCAAGATCCCCTCCCCTTCGGCAAAGTTCCGCGGCAAGCAATTGCGAAACCCCTCGCAGTCCTGCCAAACCGTTGCAAGCTCTAGGTCTGCTCCCTATAGTCCGCCGCGCCAAACTCCCCGGCATCGGAGATTTTCTCAATATGCTCGACGCATTGCGCGCCTCCACCCAAACTTGGATCGGGCGCGCCCTCATGGCCCTGGTGATGGGCTTCCTTATCATTGCTTTCGGCTTTTGGGGGATTGCCGATATTTTCCGCGGGTTCGGCGCGAACCGGCTGGCCCGCGTCGGTTCGGTGGAAATCACCATCGAAGCCTTTCGGAACGCCTACCAGGACGAATTGCTGCGCCTGCAAGAGCAACAGCGGCGCGCGATCAGCGCCGACGAAGCGCATCAGATGGGGCTCGATCGGCAAGTGTTGGAGCGGCTTCTCAGCGACGCGGTGCTCGATCAGGAGACGCACCGGCTCGGCCTTGCCATGTCCGACCGGGCGCTCGCCGACCGCGTTTTCGTGGACGATGCCTTTAAGGGAGCCAACGGTCAATTCGACCGCACCCTCTTCGAGGAGCGGCTGCGCGATGCGGGCATGACCGAAAGCCATTTTGTCGCCGTGCAGCGCGCCGACTATCTGCGCGGCGAAATCATCGCTGCGCTCGACACGAATCTCGTCGCGCCGAAAGCCATGCTCGACCTGATCAACCACTATTACAACGAAAAGCGCAGCATCGATTATTTCGTGCTTCCCAAGGCCACCGCCGGGACAATTCCCCCTCCGAGCGACGCTGATCTCAAGGCATATTACGCGGCGCACCCCAATGCCTACCGCATTCCCGAATATCGCAAGATCAGCGTCTTGGTGGTCACGCCCGCTAGTCTCGCCGACCAGTTTCTGAAAACTCATCCGATCAGCGACGCGGAAGTCGAGAAGCGCTACGACGAAGTAAAGGCGGCGCGCTATACGCAGCCCGGACATCGCAACATCCAGCAAATCGTCTTTCCGGACGAAGCTTCGGCGAACGCGGCGTCGGCGAAACTCGCCGGCGGCGAAAGTTTCGATGCGCTCCTCGCCGAACGCAAGCTCACGCCAAAGGACGTCAATCTCGGGATGGTGACGAAGGCCAGCCTCGCCGACAAGTCGATCGCCGACGCGGCCTTCGCGCTGCCGGCGGGCGGGATATCGAAACCGGTGAAAACGGGGTTCGGCTGGGCCATCGTGCGGGCCGCAATGGTGATCCCGCCGATCGTCGAGCCGCTGAGCGTGGTCAAACCCATGCTCCTTCAAGAGATGGCGCTCGCCCGCGCCGGCGGCGAGATGAGCAAGATTCACGACGACATCGAGGATCAGCGCGCCAACGGCAAATCGGTCGCCGAAGCGGCGCAGAGCGTCGGGCTTGCGGCGCGCACCTTGGACGGCATCGATGCGCAAGGCCGCGACAAGAGTGGCAAACCGCTCGTCGATCTCGATGATCCGGCCGCGCTCGCCAAAGCCGTATTCGCGTCCGACGTCGGCGTGGACAACGAGCCGATCAGCACCCCCGACGGCGGGACGATTTGGTTCGACGTTCTCGGCATCGAGCCGTCGCGCATTCCGAGCTTCGACGAGGTGAAGCAACAGGTCGCGCAAGCCTGGACGGAAGAGG
Organism: uncultured Alphaproteobacteria bacterium; assembly: GCA_963697785.1. Lineage (GTDB taxonomy): Bacteria > Pseudomonadota > Alphaproteobacteria > Rhizobiales > Beijerinckiaceae > Methylovirgula. Next base: position 1,405,963 of record OY969098.1, read on the forward strand.
GAACTTCGAAGCGGCTGGCGAGCAAAGCGGCGGATCTCGTCAAGAAGCTCAACGCGGGCGAGACGCTTGCCGCGGCGGCCGCGAGCCAGGGCAATCTTGGCATCAAACACGTCGGGCACATCGAACGTTCCGATCCCCAGGATCTATCGCAGACGGAACTCGCGCAAGTATTCGATCGCCCCCCCGGGGCGGCCGGATCGGCGCCGGGCGACGACGGCACGCGCGTCGTCTTCAAGGTCGTCGATGCGACCGTTCCGCCGCTCGACGTCAATCGGCCGAATCTGCACAGCATCATCGGTCAGATGAAGACCGCGCTCGATGAGGACTTGCTTGCCTTATACGTCGATCAAATCCAGGGCGAGATCGAAGTCCAGATCAACCAACCGGCGCTCGCCTCGATCCTCGCGCCGCCGTCCGACACGGAATAGAGATGATCGAGCCCTCGTTCGCGGCATTCGCCGAAACCTATGAGGCCCGCGGCGCCGCGCTTCTGTCCACCCGCTTGGTCGGCGATCTCGAGACTCCCGTCTCGGCCTTCCTCAAGCTTTCGGCGGCGCGGCGCGGACGGCTGTTCCTGCTCGAGTCGGTCGAGGGCGGCGGCGCGCGCGGGCGCTACTCCATGATCGGCCTCGACCCGGATATCGTCTGGCGCTGTTGCGGCGATCGCGCCGAAATCAACCGGCGGGCGCTCTCCGATCCCGAGGCGTTCGAGCCCTGCCCCGAACCTCCCCTCGATTCCTTGCGGGCGCTGATCGCCGAATCGCAGATCGAGGCGTCGGAAGAACTGCCGCCGATGGCGGCGGGCGTTTTCGGCTATCTCGGCTACGACATGGTCCGGCAAATGGAACGGTTGGCACCCGCCAAGCCCGATCCGATCGGCGTGCCCGACGCGATCATGTTGCGCCCCACCGTGATGGTCGTCTTCGACAGCGTGAAAGACGAGATCTGGGTCGTCAGCCCGGTGCGGAAAGCCGCGACCGCCAACGCCGCCTACGAGGCCGGACGCGAGCGGATCGAGGCGATCGTCGCCGCCCTCGAAGCCGCGCAGCTGCACGACGAGGAAACGCGCGCCGCTGTTCCCACGGCGACGCCGCAATCGAACACCTCGGAAGGGCGGTTTTGCGAAATGGTCGAGCGCGCCAAGGAGTATATAACCGCCGGCGATATCTTTCAGGTGGTGCTTTCGCAACGGTTCACGGCGCCATTTACGCTGCCGGCATTCGCGCTCTATCGCGCGCTGCGCCGGGTGAACCCTGCGCCGTTCCTCTGCTATCTCGATTTCGGCGATTTCCAGATCGTCTGTTCGAGCCCCGAAATTCTGGTGCGCGTGCGCGGCGCCAAGGTGACGATCCGGCCGATCGCCGGCACGCGTTGGCGCGGCAAGACGCAAGCCGAAGACGCCCGGCTCGCCGCCGAGCTTTTGGCCGACGAGAAAGAGCGCGCCGAACATTTGATGCTGCTCGATCTCGGGCGCAACGACGTCGGCCGAGTGGCGAAAATCGGCAGCGTCGAGGTCACCGAACAATTCGCCATCGAGCGCTACAGCCATGTCATGCACATCGTCTCGAACGTCGAAGGCAGGCTCGATGCGCGCAGCGATGCGATCGACGCACTTTGCGCCGGATTTCCCGCCGGCACCGTGTCGGGCGCGCCGAAAGTCCGCGCCATGCAGATCATCGACGAATTGGAGACGGATAAGCGCGGCATCTATGCCGGCTGCATCGGCTATTTCGGGGCGCACGGCGACATGGACACGTGCATTATCCTGCGCACGTCCGTGGTAAAGGACGGATTGATGCACGTGCAGGCGGGCGCCGGCGTAGTTTACGATTCGGATCCCGCCTACGAACAGCGCGAATGCGTGAACAAGGCGCAGGCGCTGTTCCGCGCCGCCGACGAGGCGGTGAAATTCGCGGCCCGCGCGAAGCGTGGGCAATAGGCCGATATGAGCCGCGGCCACGGCGTAGGTCGTGCCGCACGCGATGATTGCCGATTCTGTCGGCCTATTGCGAAAATCTATCGAGCTTTCGGCTTTTGATTCGAAGTCGCGGCATTTTGATCTGCATCAATTCAGGTGCGGCACCTTCCAATTCCAGCTCCAGGTTCCAACATAAACGCCAGGCAGCCAAAAAAGCGCCCCGATAGAGCCGCGAATATTCGCCTGGGAGGATCGCCGGGAGAGACGCGCTGAAGCGCGTCAGCTTTTCCCTTCAGCAAAGGATGAAAATGATGCTCGAAACGATCACTATTCCCGGTACGAATCTTCAGCCGACGCGCGTCGCGCTGGGCACTTGGGCAATCGGCGGATGGATGTGGGGCGGAAGCGATGACCAAGACTTGATTCGCACCATCCAAGCTGCGCTCGACCGCGGCATCAACATTATCGACACTGCGCCGGTCTATGGCTTCGGCCATTCCGAAGAGATCGTCGGCAAGGCGATTGCCGGGCGCCGTAAGGACGTAATCCTCGCCACCAAGGTTGGGCTCGACTGGAAGGACGGCAAGCCGTTCCGCAATGCCAGCAAGGCGCGGATCCAGAAAGAGATCGAGGATTCGCTGCGCCGCCTGGGTACCGATGTGATCGACATTTATCAGGTCCATTGGCCCGATCCGAACACGCCGATCGCGGAGACCGCGGAGGCGCTTGGCGCGCTCCACAAGGCCGGTAAGATCCGCGCCATCGGCGTCAGCAATTTCGACGTTGCGCAGATGGAGGCATTTCGCGCCGTCGCGCCGCTGCATACGGCGCAGCCGCCCTACAATCTCTTCGAGCGGGAGGCGGAAGAGGACGTTCTGCCCTATTGCCGCGATCACAACATCGCGACGCTCGCCTACGGGGCGCTGTGCCGCGGTCTGCTCAGCGGCAAGATCAAGCGCGACACCAAATTCACTGGCGACGATCTGCGCCGCAACGATCCGAAATTCAAGCTGCCGCGTTTCGAGCAATATCTCGCGGCGGTGGTGCGGCTCGACGACTTCGCCCGCAACAACTACGGCAAGAGCGTTATTGCCCTGGCTGTGCGCTGGGTGCTCGACAAGCAGCCGCTCAGCATCGCGCTTTGGGGCGCGCGCCATCCCGGTCAGCTCGATCCGGTCGGCGACGTAATGGGCTGGAAGCTCGACGCCGCGGCCTTGGCGAAGATCGACCGCATTCTCGTCGAATGCGTGCACGATCCGGTTGGTCCCGAATTCATGGCGCCGCCCACCCGGCGCGCGGCCTAGGCCCCCAATCCCGTTCCGCGTGGCCGGATACGTTCGGCCACGCCACGCAGCTTGACCTCGCTCGCCCCTGAGGTCAAAAGGCCGCTATAGGATCGCTCCATGCCGGCCGTCACGCTCATCGACAATTACGACAGTTTCACCTTCAACCTGGTGCATTATCTCGGCGGCCTGGGCGCCGAGGTCAGCGTCTATCGCAACGACCAAGTGAGCGTCGCCGAAATTCTCGCCGCACGGCCGGATGCGATCGTGCTGTCGCCGGGACCCTGCACGCCGCACGAAGCGGGGATCTGCCTCGATCTCATCGAGGCGGCGAGTGCCGAGATCCCGATCTTCGGCGTCTGTCTCGGCCATCAGGCGATCGGCGAGGCTTTCGGCGGCGAGGTCGTGCGCGCGCCCTTGCCGGTACACGGCAAGATCTCCGAGATCCGCCATGCGAGCGAGACCGTGTTCCGCGGCATTAACGGCCCGTTCCGGGCGACCCGCTACCACTCGCTGGTCGTCAAGCGCGACAACCTTCCCGAGGCTCTTCGCGTGACCGCCGAGACCGACGGGCTCGTCATGGGGCTTTCGCATCGCGACCGGCCGACGCATGGCGTGCAGTTCCATCCCGAGAGCATCGCCTCCGAGCACGGGCACCGGATTCTCGCCAATTTTCTCGATCTCGCCGCGGAATGGAATCACCGCCGCAGCTAGCATTCCCTTTCTCCGCTCGCATGGTGAGGGGCTGGATGATTTGGATTGATTGATCGCGTCCAATCCTCGCTTCCGAAAAGCGGCGAACTCTTCGGTCATCCGAAAGCGCTTACCTTCCTGTTTTCGACGGAGATGTGGGAACGCTTCTCGTACTACGGGATGCGCGCGCTGCTCGTCCTTTACATGACCAAATATCTGTTGTTGCGGGGCCACGCCGCCAATGTGATCGGCCTCGCCACGCTGCGGTGCGGACTCGAATCTCTGTTCGGGCCGCTCGGCGTGCAGCCGCTTTCCTCGCAGATCTACGGCTTCTACATCGGGCTCGTCTATCTGACGCCGATCTTCGGCGGAATTCTCGCCGACCGGGTGTTCGGCCGGCGCCGGATGGTGGTGATCGGCGCGATCCTGATGGCGATCGGGCATTTTCTGATGGCGGTCGAGCAGCTCTTCTTATTCGCGCTCTTCGCACTGATCCTCGGCAGTGGCGCGTTCAAGCCGAATATCGCGACGCAAGTCGGCGGCCTCTATGCGCCCGGCGATCCGCGTCGCGACCGCGCCTATTCGATTTTCTACGTCGGCATCAATATCGGTGCGTTCTTCTCGCCGCTCGTCTGCGGCACGCTCGGCGAAGAAGCTGGCTGGCGCTACGGCTTTGCCGCCGCCGGCGTCGGCATGTGCATCGGGCTTTGCATCTACCTTTATGCGATGCCGCTGCTGCCGGCCGATGCCAAGCCGCCGCGCCTTGAGCAAAAGCCCCTCGACCCTCGGGAATGGCGCGCCGTCCTCGCGCTGCTCGTCCTGTTCGTGCCCAACACATTGTTCTGGGCGGTCTACGAACAGCAAGGTAATACCATCGTGCTATGGGCCGATGCGAACACCGACCGGACGATCGATCTTTTCGGGTTGTCCGCGCAAATCCCGACCACGTGGTTTTTGGCCGTCAATCCCTTCCTGATTTTCGCCTTCACGCCGCTCGTCGTCGCGCTCTGGACGCGGCAGGCGGCGACCGGGCGCGAGCCGACGAGCGCCAGGAAAATGGCGCTCGGCTGCCTCGGCGCCGCATTGGCCTATCTCATTCTGGCAAGCGCCGCCATTCACGCCGGCACCGCCAAGGCAAGCTGGATCTGGCTGTTCGTTTATTTCGTGGTCCTTACCTTCGGTGAGCTTTACCTGGCGCCGGTGGGGATTTCGCTGGTGACCAAAGTCGCACCGGCGCGCATTCTCTCGATGCTGATGGGCGTGTGGCTGGCAACAAGCTTTGTCGGCGGCTTTCTTGCAGGCACGATCGGTGGTTTTTGGAGCCGGATGGAGAAGCCGGAATTTTTTCTTATGGCCGCTGCAATCGCCGCTTTCGCCGGCATGGTGATCTGGGCCTGCGATTGGCCGCTGCGCAGCGCGCTGCGGGAATTCCATTCTCCCGGCTCGTAGGGGCCCGGCTTGCGCTCGCCCGGCAGTCGGCGCAAGGAGAACCGATGGACGAATTCAAGCCCCTGCTCGCCAAGCTTGCGAACGGAGCCGCCTTGAGCCGCGCGGAGGCGGCGCACGCCTTCGATCTGCTTCTCTCGGGGCAAGTGTCGCCGGCCCAAATCGGCGGCTTTCTGCTGGCCTTGCGGGTGCGCGGCGAAACCATCGACGAGATCACCGGCGCCGTCGCGGCGATGCGCGCCAAGATGCTCAACGTGGCGGCGCCGCCCGATGCGATCGACATCGTGGGGACGGGCGGCGACGGGCACGCAACATACAACGTCTCGACGCTCGCGGCGCTGATCGTCGCGGCCTGCGGCGTGCCGGTCGCCAAACACGGCAACCGCGCCGCTTCGTCGAGCTCGGGGGCGAGCGACGTGCTCGCCGCGCTCGGCGTCAGGATCGGAGCGATGGACGTCGCGGCCTCGATTGCCGAAACCGGCATCGGCTTCATGAGCGCGCCTGCGCACCATCCCGCTATGCGCCATGTCGGCGAGATCCGCGCCGAACTCGGCACGCGGACCTTGTTCAACCTGCTCGGCCCGCTTTCCAATCCAGCCGGCGTCAAGCGCCAGTTGCTTGGCGTCTTTTCCGCCGATTGGCTTCGCCCGCTCGCCGAAGTGCTGCGCAATTTAGGTTCAGAACGCGTCTGGCTGGTGCACGGATCGGATGGGCTCGACGAAATCACCACGACCGGCCCGACCTTTGTGACCGCGCTGGAGTCGGGCGCGATCCGCTCTTTCGAGATCGTGCCGGAGGATGCCGACATCGCGCGCGCCAGGCTCGAAGATCTGAAGGGCGGCGAGCCGAAGCACAACGCCGCCGCCCTTAACGCGGTTTTGAACGGCGCCCGTAACGCATATCGCGACATCGCGGTCATCAATGCAGCGGCGGGCCTCGTTGTCGCCGAACGGGCTGCGAACCTTAAGGAAGGCGCTGCGCTTGCCGCCGACGCTCTCGACAGCGGCCGCGCCGCCGGCGTGCTCGCCCGGCTCATCAAGGTTTCACAGGACGATGGGAAAGAGACTTGACTTTTCGCTCCACATCTTTCGTCTCGTCAGCGGGCCTTCCGCTGGCAATGGCGAAACCCAAAGGTGACGTTGATGGCCGACATCCTGCGGCAGATCGAAGCCTATAAGCGCAAGGAAATCAGCGAGTCGAAGCTGCGCATGCCGCTCTCAACGCTGGAGCGGCGTGCGCACGAATACGCGCCGCGCGGCTTCGTTCGGGCGATCGATGCCAGGCTCGGCGAGGGCCGCCTGGCGCTCATCGCGGAAATCAAGAAGGCCAGCCCCTCGAAAGGCCTGATCCGCGCCGAATTCGATCCGCCGAGTCTTGCCAAGGCCTATCAGAACGGCGGGGCTGCCTGCCTTTCGGTGCTGACCGATACGCCTTCGTTCCAAGGCAAGCTCGAACATCTCGAGTGGGTCCGCAAAGCGAGCCACCTGCCGGCGCTGCGCAAGGATTTCTTGTTCGACCCCTACCAGGTCTACGAAGCGCGCGCCCACGGAGCCGATTGCATTCTCATCATCATGGCCTGCGTCAGCGACGAAGAAGCAAAACGCCTCAACAAGACCGCGCACGATCTCGCTCTCGATGTTCTCGTCGAAGCGCATGACGAACAGGAACTCGACCGCGCCCTCGAACTCGAAACGCGGCTGGTCGGAATCAACAACCGCGATCTCCGCAACTTTGCGACCAAGCTCGATACCTGCGAACGGCTCGCCGAAAAGATCCCTGCCGACCGGATCGTCGTCGCGGAAAGCGGAATCTCGGCATATGAGGATTGCCTGCGCCTGAAGCGCGCCGGAATCCGTACCTTTCTCGTCGGCGAGAGCCTGATGCGGCAGAGGGACGTTGCCGAGGCCACGCGCAGCCTGCTCTACGGAGTGATCGCCGAGCGTAACCACATAGGAAAGGCGCATGGCTAAGAGCGGCATACCCCTTCTCCCTGTGGGAGAAGGTGCCGAGCGAAGCGAGGCGGATGAGGGGTTACGACCCGACCGCATCAACATTGTAACCCCTCACCCGGCTTGCTCCGCAAGCCAACCTCTCCCAAAGGGAGAGGGAACCGCGCCTGCGCATTGCTCATGACCAAACTCAGCCATCTCGGAGCTTCGGGCGAAGCCCGCATGGTCGACGTGTCGGAAAAACCCGTCACGGAGCGCAGCGCGCTCGCCGCCGGCCGGGTCAGCATGCGCAAAGAGACGCTCGATCTCGCGCTCTCCGGCAACGCCAAGAAGGGCGACGTCTTCGCCGCGGCGCGCATCGCCGGTATCCTGGCGGCGAAAAAGACGGCGGATCTGATCCCGCTTTGCCACCCGCTGGCGCTCACCCACATCGGCGTCGACGTCGAGCCTGACCCCGCTCTGCCCGGCATCAAAATCTCGGCGCACGCCAAAATCGTCGGCCAGACCGGCGTCGAAATGGAAGCGTTGACGGCTGTCGCCATCGCCTGCCTTACGATCTACGACATGTTGAAGGCGGCGGACCGCGGCATGCGGATCGAGGCGATCGAGCTCGTCGAGAAGACCGGCGGCAAGTCCGGCACGTTTCGGGCCCGATGATTTCCGTTGCCGAGGCGCGGCAAAGAATTCTCACCGCGGCGGCGGGCCCGCGCGGCGGCGAAAACGCGCCGCTCGCCGAAGCGCTCGGCCGCACGCTTGCCGCGCCGCTTGCCGCTCGACGCACGCAGCCGCCAGTAGCCGTCTCGGCGATGGACGGATTTGCATTGCGCGCCACCGATGTCGCCTCTCTGCCGGCGCGCCTCAAGGTGATCGGCACGAGCGCCGCGGGACATGGATTTCAGGGCACGGTGGGACCTGGCGAAGCGGTACGAATTTTCACTGGCGCGCCGGTGCCGCAAGGCGCCGATGCAATTCTCATCCAGGAGAACGCCGAGCTCGACGGCGATGCTGTCCTCGCCACGGCAAGCGTCGCGCCAGGCACGCACATCCGCGCCGCCGGCATTGATTTTTCGCAGGGCGAAGTGCGGCTCGAACCCGGCCGCCGGCTCGGGCCGGTGGAAATCGCTCTCGCCGCGGCGATGAACTATGCGGATCTTCCGGTGGCGCGCCGGCCGCGCGTAGCGATCCTCGCGGCCGGCGACGAACTTGTCGCGCCGGGCAGCGTGATCGGCCCCAATCAGATCGTCGCCTCGAATGCGTCGGGCGTGGCAGCTTTCGTCCGCCTCGCCGGCGGCGTGCCGTTCGATCTCGGCATCGCGGGCGACGATTTTGCCGCGCTCGAGGCGGCAATCCGCGCCGCGCGTGAGGCCGAAGCCGACGTGCTCGTCACGCTCGGCGGCGCCTCGGTCGGCGAGCACGATCTCGTCAAATCCGCGCTGGCGCGCGAAGGCATGCAGCTTGGCTTTTGGCGGGTCGCCATGCGCCCCGGCAAGCCGCTGCTCCACGGCCGGCTCGGCGACATGCTAATTCTCGGCTTGCCCGGCAATCCCGCCGCATCGATGGTCTGTGCGGTGCTCTTTCTCGTGCCGTTGTTGCGAGCGCTCTGCGGCGATCCCACGGCCGGCGGGGACAAAAGCGAGCCGGCGCGGCTCGGCGCCGCGTTGCCCGCCAACGGCCCACGCGAGGATTTCATGCGCGCCCGGCTCGCCCGGTCGCATGACGGATTGCCGCTCGCAACGCCGTTCGCCGAACAGGATTCTTCGCTCCTTAGCGTCTTCGCCAAGGCGCAATGCCTTCTCATCCGGGCTCCGCAAGCGCCTCCGGCGCAAGAAGGCGACCTTTGCCGGGTGATCCGCTTGCCGGAACCGGTGCCATGAAACGCGCTACGCCTTGCGAACGGCTGGCGCTGTCCCAAACTTGAAGATCACGACCGCGAAGAGTGCCATGGCGGCGAGCACCACCAGGGAACCGATGACCGTAATCGGCAGATAAGCCTGGCCGCCCAAGAGAATCGCGGCAATTCCTATGGGGAAGATGATCGCCCCAGCCATCGCCGTCCAAGCGTGCACGTGCGCAAGTCTGCTGGCCGCCGCGGTGGGGACCGCCTGGTAATAAAGGCCGGCGAGAAACAGCCCGACCCAGCCCAGCAAATTCAAATGGGCGTGTACGGCAACCAGCGTGAAGTCATTGCGGATGCCCATTACGAGGCCGAATACCATGCCGACGATGCCGAGAACTACCGCAAGCCGCAGGAGCCAGTTCGCAATCATCATGTTCCCCCTGAGATTATTGACCAACGGGCATCCTATCCTGGCGCGAACGAGCACGAAAGCGACGCGCTTGGGGGCATACGCCGCGATTGACACGCCTAAACTCCCGTCCCACCTTTGCCCCAACAAGATTGGGGAGGTTACCATGCACATCATCTGGATCGTCATCATCGGCTTTGTGGCCGGGCTTATCGCACGGTTTTTCTCGCCCGCTCCAAACAATCCGAGTGGTTTCGTGCTGACCTGCCTGCTCGGGATCGCCGGCGCGTTCCTTGCAACCTTTATCGGTCATGAGATCGGCTGGTACCGGCTCAGCCAAGGCGCGGAACTCATCGGCGCCACGCTCGGCGCCATCATCCTCCTGGTGATTTGGCGGGCGATCGTCGGCAATGGGGCGGCTGGTCCCGACGCGGGCACCGGCCCACGGCGCTGGCTTTAATTCTCGAAGATCGGCAAGACGCGGAGTGGAAAATGGCGGCGGGCGCGGCGACTCTCCTCGGCCTATTTGTCGGCGCGATGCCGGCGGTTCACGCCGCCGGCTATGCGACGCCCGGCGCGCCGATTGCCAGCGCGACGCTGCTCGTCAACGACGCGGCGAACGCCGTCGCCCTGCTCCATGAGAACAACGTCACGGTGCGTTTTGCACCGGCCGAATATCCGGACCTCAACATCACCAAAGCTTTCGTAGTCACCTGCGTATTTCCGTTCAATCCCGGTCCGTTTACCTACGCCGTGCGCATCGACAATAGGTACGACATGATTCCCGCCGACGTCGTCGAGTACAAATATTACGACCCCACCTACATTAAGCTCGAAATCAACACGCAATATCTGACCAATACGATCGGAGCGGCCGACCTGCGCAATCATGAGCTCCGCATCGAGTTCTACGCGGACCGGTAATTGGCCGTCGATTTGCACCTCCACGGCATGTGGGAAACCGGCGCTTCCCGCCGCCACCTCCCGTTGCGTTCGCGCCGGACGACATGCTAAAGCCGGTCGGTTCCAAGGCGCGTCCGCGCAATGCAGATGGAGCAGCGCGGGTGCGTTTGAGAGCAGCGGTCCTTTTGTCGGCAGCGATTTTGCAGGTCGGGACGGCGCAGAGCGCCGGGCTCTTGGACCGCTCCGCCAACCGTCCGCCCGAAGTCGTCCAACAGGACAACGGCGGCAATCTCCTACAGCGCATCGAATTCGTCGAGGCGCACAAGAACGATGCCCTTTACCGCCTGCCGCTGGAATGCTTTTCCTCCTGCACGCTGCTGCTCGGAATTGCCGGTGCCTGCGTCAGCAAAGGCAGCTTGCTGTTTTTCCATTCGGCCGAGATCGACGGAAAGAAAGCGCCGCAATATTTGAACGATTACGCGGCGAGCTATTATCCGCCCGCGGTCCAGAAATGGGTGAAGGACCATCACGCGCTCGACAGAGAGGGCTGGACGCTCATGGATTGGCAGACGGCGGCGAGCCTCGGTGTGAAGGTCTGCCAATAAAGCATCTCGCCTCGATCACTGCGGGAAGCGAAACTTCCGCGCGGGGCGCCCTCATCGAGCATGGGCGGCCGCGGACGCCGCGTTTTACTTCTTCACAACTTGAAAGCCGTTTACCGGGCTCAACATCGCCCACAACACGCCAAGGCCTTCCATGGCCGCAAAAACCGGGAGCAGCAAAAGCAGCCACAAAGTGGCGGCGGTGCGCTTCCGCCAGCATTTGATGCCATGTTCATCCATATTGGCTTTCAATCCGGTGATATAGAGTATTGCAAACGTGGCGAACGAATAGCTCGCCAGAAACCGGATCGTTGGGCTGATGGCAACGTGATGCATCAAGTTGCCGAACGTGTAGAGCATGGCAAACGGCGCCACCCCCCAAAGCATGGTGGACAATCCCAGGCATAGACGCCAACGCAGTTTGACGGGGGCATACAAGGCAACCTTGATCAAGCCTCGGAACCAACGCCGCCGCTGGCGAAGGAAATCCAAAAAAGACATGCACGACTGCTCCTCGAGATAACCCTCGACCCAGGCGCAGCGCAGCCCATTCTCCATGGCTTTGACCGCCCAAAAAGCATCCTCCGTGATGTCTCCGTGCGGACCAAAATCGAAACCGCCGGTTACCTTCTCTACATCGTTCCGAACCACGATGAAGGAGCCATGCAGTCCAAATAGAGTAATGCCCAGTCGATGCTGGAAATAGAAACGAGCAAAATCGTCGCCGGTGCGCCCGGTATCCGCCAAGGTAAGGAAAGGATGCCTTTCCCACTCTCGATGATACAGCAGCCCGCCTTGGCCGATGTGCAGTTGCTGAGATCGTTCTTCCCGGCGAATGAAGTTGCAGATTCCCTTGATAGCGGACGATGTGGGCTGCGTCTCCTCGTCGAGATGAACAATCCAGGTCGTGTCCGAAACCGGCGAATGCAACAAGGCGTAATGCAGAGCCCTTGCCTTGAAACGCGACGAGTTCGGCGTGCGATATCCTTCCGGGACAATGATGACGCGCACATCCTTGTCGTGTTGCGGAAGCAATAGAACATTGTCGCATTTATCCATGACGACTTCGATGACGTAGGGGGCGAGCGGCGTCCTGGCCATTTCGCTTTGGCAGCGCCGAATGGTGCGCAAGACGATGTCGATGTTCTTGCCTGCCGTGACGATACGCCAACAGATCGTCCGGTTGATGGGTTGTGCGTCATCGAGCGCGGTGGGGTGACGATAGGCAAACGCTCCGAGCAAACCCACCGTGCCCGACAACATTCCGCTCAGCCAAAGCAAACTGGCCCATGACCAGATCTCATCGAACGAGGTCGTCGGGAGCTTGCCTGCCGGAGATAGGAAATACCAAACCGACGAAATCAGGACGATGGAGAGCAAACTCACGACGAGACGAGTTCTGTGCCCCGTGACGAAGCCAACACTCCAATCTCGAACGGGTTCTCTTGCAATCGAAGCCGGTCGAAGGTTTTCCAAAAAATTCAAGCGGTGCAAGGAGTGTGGCTCCAGGGGATCAAGGGTGCTATGCGCCGCCGTCCAGCCCGCGTGCGGTCCGGCCTAGACTTCCGGCCGTACGCTAATTGGAAGACAAGAGCAGTTGCTGAAAATGGGCCCGAAGTGTCAAGTGGCCGACGTTTGCAGTATTGTGGGCGCCACGATGTTGTCCTAGGCGCAGACCAGCCCAGTTGAGCGAAAGGGTATCCCAAAGTTGTTGTCGGGCATGCCCATCGTTATAAGGAGCAGTTCAAAAATCTCGCGGAGGATTCCACAAAATGTGTAAACCAATTCTGTCGGTTACAGTCGCCGCCGCCCTGGCGGTCGCGGCTTCGGCCAGTCAGGCCATGCCGGTGTCCGGCGGCGTCGACCGTGGTCCATCGCCGCAGATCACCTTGGTCGCGGGCGGCTGCGGCCTCGGCTGGCATCGCGGGCCCTACGGCGGCTGTCGCCCGAACCGCGGTCCCTATTGGCGTGGACCTTATTGGCGCGGCCCGGGATGGCGCTTCTACGGCGGCTGTTGGCGCGGTCCCTATGGCCGCGTGCACTGCAGATAGACTAGAGAGGCCGCCCACCGCTTGGCGGCCTCTTCGCTATCTGGCGAGCGCGGCGACGTGACGCGAAGCCCGGGCGTCCTTTGGGGGGCTGCGTCGCGCCAATCGCGCCCCTTCGATCGCTAGGAGCAAATACCCGCGGACAAAGCACCTGCCCTACTAGAGACTTGATTGAATGGGATAAACTCGGAACGAGCCCCAACAACCATGGTCGGATATCCCAAACAGGATGCAACAAATCCGGGCTAGCAACAGGCAACGAGACGGCACGAACTCGGAAGCGGTATCATTCGTTATTTCGAGGACCGGTTCTGAACTCGCCAGCTCACTGGCCCACTTTTCGCAACGCAAAACCGCGCCATATAGTAGTGCAGCACTCCGGGTTGGAGTATTTGCCCATGAAGAAAAGAGTAGCTTTGGCCACCGGCGTAGTGCTCACCGCCGCGAGCATCATCCTTACAGCTTTCGGAGCGATGCCGACGAGCAACCTCCTAGAGCCGAAGATTATTATCATTGTTGCGTTCGTCTTGCTCGGTACCATCATGCAGCTTTATGGCGCGTGGCCGCGCCGGCGAAGCCGATACTTTACGAACGCAGTGTGGATGGAAAGACCATCTCTCTGGCGACCAACAACGGACGAGCCAAAAGCTAAACCAAAATCTGTCCCACCAAATCAGCGACGGCGGAAAGCGCCGAACGCTCGCCCACTTCCCTCGGCCGACGGCAATGACGCACCCACAAGCCACTAGGTGTCGTGAGGCTTAGACAGGCTTCTTGGCGAGAGCGATTGCCGGAACGGCGGCCGTCCCCCAAGGCGCGGCATTGACGGATGCACGAGCGGACGAGCTGAACAACAGCTCGTCCGCATGCAAATCAACAAAAGCAGCGAATCATCGTCCCGGCGTTTATTTCATCACCTTCAAGACCTGCTGATGCAGATAGTCGGGAAGGTCGTCTACCGGGATCATGACATACATCTTGCCGTGCATCTTGACGATATCGGCGTGCATCTTCGTGCCATCGCTCATTACTAGATCCGTGTGCGTGATCATCCGCACGACTTCCTGGACATTGACCGCGTAGGCACTCGAAGCAATCAAAAGTCCGGTCGCGACGGCGATTGTTGTTGCCCTAACTCTCATGTTGGCGCTCCCTCTTTGGCCAAAGACCGAGTTGCCGGTCGGCGACAAACTACCTTCCTTCGGAAACAGGCGCAACGTCACTTGGTATCCACGGCATTCGGGCCACAACAACGCGGCTGGCGGCCTTATCCATGCGCGCGTTCGAGGCCGCGGCAGGGTATCGCTGTTTTGGGGAGGATTCAGCACCTTTAATGCCAATTCTCGTAGCCCTCCAAATCGTTCTTTCCGGCGCGGTCGCCGTCCTTCGCCAGTGGAGCCTTGACGCAGTTTAACGACTTTTGACGGCGTCGCTGCCCATAGGGATGGCTTAGCAACCTCGAAACGGCCAAACCCGCGGCAAGCAAGACCTCTAAGAGCAAAATGGACCCCGCAACTTCGGACAATACCGGCGGCCGCGAACCTTGTCCAAGCTTCTTACTCGCAGAACCAATTCGCGCTAAGCTCAGCCAAAGATCAGATGCGACGTGACGGGAGGAAGCTATGAAAAAAGCGGTCCTCGCTATGCCATTCTTGGCTTTTTCCTTGATCGCGCTTGGCACATCCGCGCGGGCGCAGGTACTTACGTACAATTGTGGCAACGAATTCAACATTCGCGCGGATATAAACAGATCAGTTCGTCGTCTGGATTACCCCTGACGGAACTAAGGAAGTACACCGAGCGCAAGTTGACGATACTTACATTTCTTGGGACTTGCGATCGCCTACCCCGATGCGGATGGACCGCAAGAGCGGACTGACGAAACGTTGGGCCGCCAACGATCTGGCTTGGAAAAAAACCGGGGACACATGCTCGCTTGAAAAGTGATTCCTGCGGCGCCAGCCACAAGATTTAGGGCACCAGTTCCCGGAATTTGGAACACTCGCCCGCGCAGAGTCCCGCTCCCCGCACCGATGTCGGCATGGGCGCGCAACCGGAGCCTCTGCCCTCAAATCCTTCCAGAAGCACTTCTCGAACGATGACGTTGCCTGGAGACCCGATGCGCGTCCGCTACGGCCAACGCATCAACTGCCGGAGGTCGTGGCCCGGTGCGATCCGGTTGAAGGACACCGCTGCCGCAGGAGTGGGTTGGCGAAGATTCGCGCGTGATGACGACGCAACGATCTGCCGCGGCCTAGATATTCGCGGCTTTGCGCATGAAAGCGTCAATCCTCTGTCCGAGGCAACGCACCTACCGACACGATTGAGAGCTTTTGATCGATGCTGAAACGCGCGTGCTTGGACGTCGCGAGCGAGTTGTAGCCACAACTCGTGCCGAAAATTCAGGCAATCGTTCTCCGCCGTTAAGCAAAATTAGAGATCCCCGTTTACAAATCGTTAACCAAGCCTAGATTCCACGGAGGCACCGTCCGATCGGCGTCGATACGTGAGCGTAAGCGTTGTGGCCACACAATCACTTCAGTCCATCACTCGACCCAAAGACATAGAAACAAGTCCGGGCGAAGTACTGGACGAAATCCATCACAAGATCGGTCCGCTTGCGCAACTCAAGCTGGAATATGATCCGGCCATCAAGACGCTTTGGGTCACCATCGCACCTGAGCCAAAGCCGGTTTTCACATTTGACCTGGTGCACAGCGTCTACCGACTGCAGAAAGCGATCGTCTCCCTCTGGGGCCGGGATCGATACGTCGAATCTCCGATCCGCTTCTTCGCCTACCGAGCCTCGGGCCCCGTTTTCACGTTGGGCGGCGACCTTGATTTCTATCTTGATTGCATCGCCAAAAGCGACCACGCGGCGCTTCGCGAATACGCGCGCTTGTCCATCGAAGGCGTATTGGGCAACACGTCTAGCCTTTCGGGCTCGGCGATCACCATGGCCACGATTGAAGGCAAAGGAATTGGCGGAGGAATCGATGCTCCATTGTCGTGCAACATGGTAATCGCCGAGGAACAAACCTCGTTCAGCTATCCGGAAGTGAAGTTCAATCATTTCGCGATCACTGCCGCGGCTGTCCTTTCTCGGCGGATCGGCGCGCGGGCCGCCCATCGTCTTTTGGCGACCGGCACCGAACTTTCGGCATCTCAGTTTGAAGCGCTAGGCGCTCTCGACGCCGTCACGCCAACTGGGCGTGGCGAAGCCTGGCTTCGGAAATATGCGACTGACACGCTGCCTATGCACGGAGCGCGTTTGAACTTGTTCGAGGCGTTTTACCGGCGGCGCGCCGAGGAATATCGAACCGAGCTCCATTTGCTCGCCAAGGCTTGGAGCGACCACATGCTGCGGCTGTCACCGAGCGAGATCTCTCGCCTACAGCGTATCAGTGTCGGTCAGGATCGGCTGTTGCAGCACATCTACGGCAGGAAGAGCGCGCAATAGTTCCCTGCCAAAGGCGAACCGATCGGCCGATCAGAGGCTGCACCGAATTTACCTTGACCCAGCCCCGGCTAAGAGACGTCCCCCTGGGCGGGCAGATGAATGAACCGATGCGTCCGGCAGAGCGCTGGGATCCGGTCCGGCGGGCAACCCGACCGGCGCAGCGCGGGGCGCGCCATCCCATCGGGTTCCAATAAACGTTCTGTGCAAGTTGATCTTAAAATCTATGAATGCAACGTAACCTCCCGGTCGCGGAACGCGCAAGCTCAAGGTCATATATTTATGCGATATGCCTTGGGAAACTCAGACGTTTTGTGATCCCGAATGAACCGCAGATTTTCCAGATACGGCATATGGCGATCGGCGCTCGACGTAAAAGACGCCGCGCTCGACGATGGTCTTTACCAGCATCTCGTCGCCTCTCTCTTCACGTCGCAGGCGTCGCTCAATTCTGCGAACGTCATGGGTATGCTTATCATCGTCGCCGCTTACGGCTTAACGAAACAGAACGTATTTCTCCTGCTTCTGTCATTGGTCGTCGTCGTAGGGGCCACGAGAGCCCTGCTGTTTAGAAGCTACGCGCGGCGTAAGGGAACCCTGAACACGCGCCAAGCCTTCGCATATTACGACACGATGTTTTTCATCCTGTCGACCTGCTTCAGCGTCATCATTGGTATTACCTGTTATCAGCTCATCCAGGAACCGCCGGCCACGGGAACCCATGCCATCGCAGCGGGTGTCGGTGTCGGCTACGCGATGGGCTTCGTAGCCCGTAACGCCGGTCGGCCAGAACTCGTCATCATGCAGGTCGTAACAACTCTTCTGCCCATGATCATCGGCTACGCGTTGATGCAGAGCACGTTTGGAAGCGCGGCAGCCATATTACTTTGCGGAACGATCATCGCTGCCAGCTCGGTGACCTTGTCGCTGCATGAAAATTTGATCGCCGTTTACAACGCCAACAAAGCGACTCGCCAGCTCGCTCTGTTCGATAAGCTTACGGGATTGTCCAACCGGTACACTTTCGTTGATCAGGTCGCCGAGACCATCGCCGAAGCACCCGGCAAGAAGTTCGCGGTCCTTTATCTCGACGTCGATCGCTTTAAGGACATCAACGATACGTTGGGGCATACGGCGGGCGACGCCGTAATCGTCGAAGTGGCACGTCAACTCAAGGAGACGACGCGCGGCAACGACTTAATCGCACGTTTTGGAGGAGACGAGTTTCTCATCAAAATCGCCAACTCGGAACCGCGCGAGTTGGAACGTATCGTTCAGAGAATGGTGCGCGCCTTGGCGCGTCCGATCAATATCGAAGGGAACGCGCTGACGCCGTCGGCGAGCATAGGTATCGCCACGTTTCCCGATAACGGCAACGCGGCTGAAGAAGTCATCAAAAACGCCGATATTTCCCTTTACGAGGCGAAAAGATCCGGTGGAAATACATATCGGATGTTCGACCCCGAAATGGAACAAGAGCTGCAAATTCGCCGCACTCTTCAAAACGAGATGCAGGTTGCCGTTAGACGGCATGAATTTCTCCTCCACTACCAGCCAATCTACGAACTCGGATCCAAGGAAGTGGTGTCGGTTGAAGCTTTGCTGCGCTGGAACCATCCTACGCGCGGACTGCTTGGCCCGAACACGTTTATCCCGATTGCCGAACAAACGATGTCGATCATCGAAATCGGCGAGCAGGTTATCGAGACCGCATGCCGCACAGCCATGACGCTGCCCGATCATGTGTCCATTGCCGTAAACCTCTCGGCGGTTCAATTCCGGCAACCCGAACGTTTGATCTCGAATGTACAAGCGGTTCTGCTAAGGACCGGACTGCGGGCAGATCGCTTGAACCTCGAAATCACCAAATCGCTCCTGTTGGCCGACACGGTTCCGATCAAGACGACGCTCGAGACGCTGAAGGGACTCGGCATCAAACTCGTGCTTGACGACTTCGGCACAGGCTATTCGTCGCTCTCCTACATTCAGGATTTCCCCTTCTCCAAGATTAAGATCGATAGAAAATTCACGGCAAGTCTATCCGTAAACGCCGCCTCTCCGTCGATCATCAGAGCGATCACGCAGATCGCCAAGGACCTCTCCTTGGAGATCGTTGTCGAGGGAATAGAAACGAAGGAACAAGAAGCCTTCATCCGAATGCTCGGCCCGACGCAAGGACAGGGCTTTCTCTACAGCAAGCCGATTACCAGATCGGAACTCGCCGCCCAATTCGAGTTCAAAAACGCCGGCGGCCGTCGCGACCATCTTGCTTCGTGAAGCTGAACCGGCCGATTGAGTTGCAGGCGAGGAGAAGGCGCCACGACATCTCGATGCAAATCTGCGCACCTCACTCGCCTGACGAACGGCTTTAGCAAAGGCTGGTGCGTCATGTCGCGGCCGTGGGCTAGCCGCCAAACGATGAGGCCGCCAACTGAAGCGGCCCCCTTCTACATTGGGTCATTCGCAGTCTATTTGCAGATTAGGTTGCTTCCTTCCATGTGGCATTGATTCTTTGGGCTGCTTTGGGCGAGGCATGCGCTGGAAAAGCCAAGCGAAAAGAATGCGATAAGGAGATATTTCATATCGATCCTCCTTGAATCTTCCCCCCAAACATTGTGACAACCCGGCTAGAGCTGGATAGTTCGGACAGTCATTCCTAAAAATTCGGACACCTTCTCCCGCAACTGAGGACACTGAGCCTCAAGTTCGGACAGTACCCCCGCCCCCTTGACGGAACACAGCGGGGTACAGCGATATCGGAAAAGTAGACCAGTGGCTTATCTGAACTAATCGAGAACGATGGTCCTAGCGAAGCACAAGGCCACCGGACCGCTAAGTCGCGAGCGGTTTTCGAAAACCAGCCGTCCGACGCATCGTGCTATGCCCACCGCCGAACCTTGCTCGCGTAGACTTCAAAGGCGGCGCCAAACTGGCGGCGCATTTTCGCTTCCTCGTAGGGAATGTGAATCCAATTCAAGGTGGCGAAGAGCGCTGGCGGGACGAAAAACAAGGGCCACGTGCCGATCCAGAACGCAATGCCCAAAGTCAATAAGATCAGTCCCAAGTACATGGGATTTCGACTGATCCTAAACGGTCCCGACGTGACGAGCCTTTGGTTGGTCGGCGAGGTCGGGTTGAGTTCCGTTCCTTCGCGATGAAAGAGACTGGCCGCGAGGACCGTGAGCCCGGCGCCAGCTACAAGTAGCACAACGCCGAGTGGCACAAACTTTAAGCCCTGACGCCATCCGACAAGATCACTGATCAAGAGGCCAAATACCAAGTACGCGAGCGCCCAAACAGGTGGTGGAATCCTCACCATCGACGCACTCCCGTCCTGCATTGCCAATTACAGACATTACAGGGATATCGGAAAAGTAGACTAAAGGATGCCTCCGATGGATGAGCCAGACAATGGGCATCGTCCCCCCGGCACACATCGATATTTTCATTGCTCTGTGCGCGACTAAGTTTCCTGGCTGCGCATTTTCATATTGGAGATCTCATCCTGTTTTGGCTCGGCATAACCTTCAACGTCGTTGTTATTGCGAACACGGCAAAGCGAAATTAGGACCTCTCTGCCCCACAATTTAGAACACTGACGCTCAAGTTCGGACAATCCCAATGTTCTCGTGCAGACTTTATTTTTAATCTTCTGTTGTGGTTTTCGTCCGGCATGCTTACACTCCGCACCCGCAGGCATGCTTTCGCGTGACCTGAGGGCTGCCCAAAATCGGCGACGTACCGAAGTCCCCGTTTTCCTATACTTGCAGCTCCGATGCCGTCGGCAGGCACAAGCTAACAATCCACATAGAGTTGCGTTCGGCGCGGGTGCCCGGGGCTCCAGCGCTTAGGCACTGTGCGCGCGGTCTCCGCGCGCCTGATTGCACGACGCATTGCTTTTTGACGTAGTGGGCTTCGTGGCTCTACCGACGCGCCGCCTCCGGGCAACACAATGCGCGTCCCCCAACGGAGTAATGATCATGACCAACAATTTTGAAGAGTTCGAAAACTTCGGCAAGGGACAGATCGAAGCTGCGAGCATGGCTGCCGCCTCGCTCGCCAAGGGTTTCCAAACGATCGCTGCCGAGACGACCAATTATTCCAAAAAGTCGCTCGAAGCGAACTCTGCCTATGTGGGAAAGTTGCTCGGGGCCAAGTCGCTCGACGACGCCATTCAGACTCAATCGGCATATGCCAAGTCGGCTTATGAGGACTTTGTCACCCAGGCGACGAAAATCGGCGAACTCTATACCAATCTCGCCAAGGAAGCGTTCAGGCCGGTCGAGAGCATGATCGCCAAGGTTCAGGCTGCCGCCGGCCCAGCGAAAGTTCAGGCCGCCGCCGTCCCTACCAAAGTCTACGCTGCCGCCGAGTGACCCGCACGTCTCGCTTCCATCGTCGCACCGCAGCCGCAGCGCATACATGGTGAAAGGAGGTTTCCGTGTTGATCGACGAGATCGTCCACACGTGTTCGAACGAAAAGGTCGCGCGAGCGGCCGTGGCTTCGCTCGGATTTGCATTCGCGTCACGCGTCAAAAGCGCGGCGGATCTCCATTGTGTCTCAATCGGCGACTTCACCGCAAGGGTGGTCAGGGAGTTCGGCGAGGACACGCAATCTCTCGAGCGCCGCGCCGTCGACCGTGCGATGGATAAAGCTGATCAACCGATCCTGCGCGGCTTGCAGATGATCCTCGAGAGACAGCTCGAAGAGCAGACATTGGCGGGTCGACGGCGTGACATGAAGCTTGCCGCGCCTCAATGCGGCTGCAGCGCTTAAAGTTTCGGCAACTCGGGCTCGATTCGGATTGCAACAATTGCTCCTGAGACTGGCGAGAATGTCCTGAGCTTAATCCAGGCTTGAGAACCGCCGTCATGCTCCAGAGCTGCGGACCCGGTGGCTGCTCGCCCCTGCCCCGGGCCCCGGCGAGGATGTGGTAATTTTTAGCGTTGTTCTCCGGTTATTCGATGCACTCTGCAAATCGCGGCAAGTCCGACAAGCGGCGCCCCATCACTGGAGCAACCTAAACGCCTCAGCCTTCCTATCAAGCACTTGTTTAAGTCGTTCGATACCGCTGCATCGACCTTGCGCCGATGGCACTCATTGTTTGACAGCTGACTTCCCGCTGGGCACAATTTTCTGGATTAGGGCGTAAAGACCTTAGATTGGCGACACATGGACCAGGAACGGACACATGCAACGAGAGATCATCCGGGTCGAGCCGATTGACAGCAATTTCGAGAAGTGGGGCGCGCCGGTGTCCACCTGCACCCGCGCCGGCAACATGGTGTTCGTCTCGGGCATGCCGCCCTTCGATCCTGAGACCGGCGAGATCCTCGTCCACGCCCCGTTCGAGCGCCAGGTTGAGCTGATCCTGGAGCAGGTGAAGAAGGCGCTGGAGGCCGCCGGGTCGGACCTCGACCATGTGCTGAAGTGCAATGTGCTGTGCATCTCGGCGGACCGGTTCAAGGCCTTCAACAAAGTCTACAAGCGCTACTTCCCGAAAAACCCCCCAGCCCGCATCTTCTTCTGCGTGCCTGAGTGGACCGGGGCCTTCGACGTCGAGGTCGATTGCGTGGCGGTCACGAAGGACTGACCTCGGCCGGCAGCAGCTCGCGGGGGCAGAGAGAATAGGGGTCAGAGTCATTTACCGCGCCACATACATAGACATCAGGACTCTGGCGCGGTCCAACTTCCGCGAGCGGCGCTTGGTCTTCTTCTCAATTTCGGCCATCCGGCCACGCGTCGCTGGGGAATCACGCCCGAACCCGCCGTCTATCGGTGCCGCGGGACTAGTGAGGCTTGAGTTGGTCAGCAGACCTCAAGATGATTTCAGGCTTTCCCTTGTACAAATCGATTGATCCGGTGACGTCCA
Source organism: uncultured Alphaproteobacteria bacterium (assembly GCA_963697785.1). Lineage (GTDB taxonomy): Bacteria > Pseudomonadota > Alphaproteobacteria > Rhizobiales > Beijerinckiaceae > Methylovirgula. The sequence continues at coordinate 1,428,381 of OY969098.1, forward strand.
CCGTTTTGCCTGTTAGGCCTTCGACGCTGGGAAATTTAGCGGCATCCTCCTTGAAGATTACCGCAGTAAAGGCGTTGTTCGGATAATTGCCCACAAAGTCGATAAAAGTCGTCTCTGAGCGATTTGCGAAATGAACCTCACTGACCGTTCCTTCAATTGTCGCCGTTTGTCCCACATGCGCTTGAGCGTCGGTCGGTTGAATCGTTTCAGCGAGCGCGGGCGCGGGCGTTGCGCCGAGGGCTAGGACACAGATGGCAATGATTGTTTTCACGGATTCTTCTGCTCGATGTATGTGGAGCATGGACTGAAATGGGCAGACAGGTAGCTGTCGTGCTTTACGTGGTGGCGATGGTAGCCGTCATAGTCGGTGTAGATTTCGTGTTCTTCAGAAACCGATTCTGGGAACGGCTGACAGTGAATATTGGCATCGTCTTGGTGTTCGCAGCTTTCTACTTCAGATTCCTCAGGCGTCCATGAACAAGGCGCGATAGCGCCCTTTCGCTGCGATTGTGCATTAAGAAATCGGACTGGCCCCTTTCTGTCGAGTACGGGAACATCGCCCTAATTTCCATCCGTCAGTGTCCTAGTTCGGGCGATGTTCCCGTACTTGACGAATTAAAGGCTCGGCGCCCTCACTGTTTTGCGCCGACCAGAATTGTCATGTCTGGTTTCGGGAGGGGCGCGCCGGTTCCGGTCAGGGGAATGTTAGGCCCCAAATTGAGGTCAATGAACGATTGGATTCCGGCGCCCCTCAATGCCATGACGATGGCTGTTGCGGCAGCTTCTACATTTGAGTTTGATTCTGGCCCGTACACACAAGAATGTACTTAGACCACCCGCTGAGAGGTGAGGCATACCCAACTTTCCAGCCAGCTTTTTTCAGAAGTTCAAAAAGCACTTGCGCGAGCGGCCCAGCGTCAGGGGTATTAGACGGCGGCGTAACACGTTTGCTGTTAGTCCCGCAAAACCTTTCGTTTTCTCGACAAAGTCATCCTGTTGCGCTTGGTTAAGTCCGCGCGGCGCAAGCGCCAGCTTTTCCTGTTCAAGCACCTGTTCTTCTTGCTTGAGAGAGGCAATCATTGTTGCCAAATCTGCTTTGGCAGATTGCGCGGCGGCTACAGCATCATTGCGAGATTGGTTCAATTGGTTCTTAGCGGCGTTCAGATCTGAAATCGCCACAGATGTCTTTGCAGTTTCGTCTGCGGCAAATTTCTTGAACCGATCGAACTGCGCGGCAATTTCACGCTCACGTCCGGACACAAACCCGCGCAGATTCTGGACATCTACTCCCAATCGCCCCGCTTCAAGATTGGCGGCAGCGGCCCTGGTTTCAGCATTTGCTATCCTGCTGCTTTGTATCGCACCGATAGCCGTATCCGCCGCGAGCAATGCAAATGCCAATGCGGCTTCCCCCGCCAGCGCTCTTATCAAAATGCGCCAGCCTCGTTCCTGGGTATCCTTGGGGAACTCCTCCTTCTCCAGATATACGCCGTACCACACGGCAATGTTCGCAATCACAAGCCCTGCGCCAAGTGCAATGCGAATGTTCTCTAGAGCGGATTGGATATTCATTGGCGAGTTATCTGCTGGCGTCGTCGGAAACGCAGCGCTTGCAGTATATCTGTCCTTATTCTGGCCGAAGCAGCGGAGCGAACGTAAATGAAAACTCCAACTGAGTTGGCGCGCTGGCGTCTTCACTTGTCGTCTGAGGCAACCGCCAGTGTTTATGCCTCAGCAGCCTGCTATCGCGGCCTCGAATATCGCTGGATCATGCCGGTGATTGTAGCGGAATTCAAACTCGGCGACATACAACGGCAGATATTTCTTGCTGACGTTGTGGAATGTGCCGATCACGCCGCGCTTGAAGATCGACCAGAAGCCCTCAATCGTTTGGGTATGAACCGCGCCGATGACATATTCGCCGCAAGCGTGGTCGATCCGTTGATGCGGGAATTCTTTACCGAGGTGCTTGTAGCCGACCCAATAATCCGTACAGAGCAAGCTTACCTTGGTGGATACCGCTTCACGCACGAAACCTTCCAGCGTCGCGGCTTGCACATTGTCGATCACCCGGGCGACGACGTTTCCTTTGCGCTGGACGGCGCCGACGACAACGGCTTTGCCCGATCCGCCTGTTCCGCCTTCGCCACCCCCGCGCTTGTCTTTATACCGGTTCTTCGCGAGACCGCCGACGAAAGTTTCGTCAACCTCGACAATGCCCATGAGTTTCTGGAACTCTTTATCGACCAGCGCGGCCCTAATGCGGTGGCACATATACCAAGCGGTTTTCAGCGAACCGAAGCCCATGTAGCGCCAGATTTGCCGCGAACTCATTCCCTTTTTGCTAGTCAGCATCAAATGAATGACCCGGAACCAGTCGCGAAGGTCTTTATTGGTATTCTCGAAGATCGTGCCGGTGATGTTGGAAAAGCGATAGGACGTACCACCTTCTGGCGCGCAATCCATGCACTCCCATTTCCACGGCATCGTCGCGAGCTTGTAGACGTGGGCAGAGCCACAACGCGGGCATGTCACGCCATCCAGCCAGCGGTGTGCGACCAGATAGGCATCGCAAGCATCTTCATTCGGAAATGCCGCCTCAAACTGGCGGATGGTCATTTGATGGATTTGCTTCGGCTGCTTTGCGCGGGCCATTTCGGCCTCCCCCATTTGATAACGGAAGCCTAACATGGAAAATTCTATTCGTCAAGTACGGGAACATCGCCCTAGTTCGGACAGTACCCGTACCCCTTGACGGAACACAGCGGGAACGGATACAGTTCGTTCACTCTTTGTTTAGTCCGCGATTCTTAACTCGGCAGCGTCCCTTCATCCGATTCGGCCACAAGCCGGAGCCGCAGCGAGCACACACGATGCTGACCCGCAAGCAGAGCGAGCTTTTGCGCTTCATTCACGAGCGCCTGAAGGAGACCGGCGTGCCGCCCTCCTTCGAGGAGATGAAGGACGCGCTCGATCTGCGCTCCAAATCCGGCATTCACCGGCTGATCCTGGCGCTCGAGGAGCGCGGCTTCATCCGCCGCCTCGCCAACCGCGCCCGCGCGCTGGAAGTGCTGCGCCTGCCCGAGTCGACGGTCCCCGCCTCGACCGGGCGCGGCCGCAAATTCTCGCCGTCGGTGATCGAGGGCAATCTCGGCCGCGTCCGCGCCGCCGGAGCGGCCGTCGAGGAAGACGTCGAGCGCTCGGTGATCGCCATCCCCGTCATGGGCCGCATCGCCGCCGGCACGCCGATCGCCGCGCTGCAGACCCGCAGCCATACGATCGGCCTGCCGCCCGATATGCTGCCGCCCGGCGATCACTACGCCCTCGAAGTGCGCGGCGATTCGATGATCGAGGCGGGCATTCTCGATTCCGACACCGTGGTGATTCGCAAGCAAGATACCGCCGAGACCGGCGACATCGTGGTGGCGCTCATCGACGAAGAGGAAGCGACGTTGAAGCGGCTGCGCCGGCGCGGCGCCTCGATTGCACTCGAAGCCGCCAATCCCGCTTACGAGACGCGCATCTTCGGCCCCGACCGGGTGCGCATCCAAGGCAAGCTCGTGGGCCTCATCCGGAAATATTGAGACCACCCGCGTCATGGCCGGGCTTGACCTGGCCATCCAGACGGTTTCGTTCCAGGCAAGAGAAGAAGTCGCGCATGCTTCGAGACGCACGCTTCGCGTGCTCCTCAGCATGAGGGAGGTTGGGCGCGCACGCCGTGTGCCCTCACCCTGAGGAGTACGCGCCGAATTCGGGGTTCTGAAATCGGAGCGTACGTCTCGAAGGGTAGATTGTTCTTACTCCAGCGGCGCGCTCGGATCGTCGCTAACGGTAGTTGCCGCGTTCTCGCCTTGTGGCGCTTTCCCCCAGCGCGGCTTCGGCGCCGGCGACCAAGGCCGATCCTCGTCAGGAGCGCGCGCGGTGGTGACCGCCCACCCCGAACCGCGCGCCGTGAGCGTCACGGCGCCGGTCTCTTTCAGCTTGGCGCGATCGAGGATGAGTGCAGCTGCGCAGCCGGGCGGCGCATAGAGCGGCGTGACCACGATGTCGGCACGCACGCAGTCCTCGGCGAAAGCTGTGCGATCGAAGACCAGCGAAACGGCGCGCCCGTCCGCCAGAATGCCGACGCAGCCGATCCGGTCGCAGGCGGATTTGTCGATCGCGGCGCGCGGATCGCGATCGTCGGCGGCGGCGCCTAGCCATTGCTCCGCGGCGAACAGGCTCGGGTGCGGCCGAGCACGGAAAGCGTACCGTCGGCGCCTCGTAGCGCCAGCGCGTCGCCGCTCGCCGCCACCGCGATGTCGAACGACGGGCCGCCCGCCGCCCCGCAGATCCCGATCACCGCAAGCGGGATCGCGGTTAAGCGCAACAGCGCGCTCCGCCAAATTACCGCGGAGAGCACGGCCAGCGCCAAAAAGACAATCGCCCACGGCGCGAACGCATGGAGATGGATCGTCGCGCCGGGCATCGCGCCAATGAGCCGCGCCGCCCAGAGCACGAAGCTGATCCCCAGGCCGACGTAATGCCAGACGAAGCCGTCGAGCCCGAGCGGATAGAGCAACGTGCCGAGCAGCGCGCCCGGCACGGCAAAAAGCTCGATGATCAGCAGCGTGAGCGGATTGCCGATCAGCACGTAGGGGCTGAGCTCGTGGAAATTATAGGCCATGAAAGACGCGGTCGCGCTCGTCGCGCAGAAGGTCGCAAAGAGGAGCGCCGCGGGCCCATATCCGAGCCTCTCGCGCAGGAGCGCGATGCGCTCCTTCCACGCCTTGGTGATCGCCGCCGGCGCCGGGCCGAAGTCCGCAACGCGGCGCTCGGTCGCGAAGGCGGCGCGCAATTCATAGACGGCGACGAGCGCCGCCACAGCCGCGAAGGAAACCTGAAAGCTGGCGCTGAGCAGCGCTTCGGGCTGGAATGCGATCACCAGTGCGGCGGCAAGCGCCAGATTGCGCATGCTGAGCGATTGGCGATCGACCAGCACCGCGGCGAGCAGGATCGACGTCATGATGAGGGCGCGCTCGGTGCCGACGCGCGAGCCGGTCAGGACGTCGTAGCAGATCGCCCCGACGATCGCCGCGCCCGCCGCCCATTTCTTGATCGGATAACGCAAGGCGAACGTCGGGCTCAGCGCCAAGAGCCAGCGTAGGCCGACGAAGAAGATGCCGGCGACGAACGTCATCTGCACGCCGAAAATTGTAATGATGTGAAAGATCCCCGCCTCGCGGATCACTTCTTTGGTGTCGTCGGAGAGAAGATCGCGCTTGCCGGTGACCATCGCCGCGGCGATCGCGCCGAACTCGCCGCCGATCGTCGTATCGACGCGCCGCGCCAAAGCGTTGCGGCCGCGATCGACCGCCATCATGAACCGCGCGAGGAGACCGGGCGGCGCCGGCGGCGAAAGCAGATCGACGCGGCCGAGCACATTGCCGACCGCTCCGATCTTCGCGAACCAGGCGTCCTGCGCGAAATCATAGCCGCCAGGCAGGCTCGCCTGCGCCGGCGGCAGCAGCCGTGCTTTCAGCCGTACATAGGCGCCCGCCTCGAAGGGCGGCGTGCGGGTGAGCGTCAGGCGCACGCGATAGGGCAGCGCCTGCGGCGCCAGCCCGTCCGCCTTCACGGGCCGCAACACAAACCGCGCGCCGACAAGGCGGAAATCCATTTCTTCGATGAAGCCCTCGAGCGTGACGACTTGGATTCGATCGAGCACCGGCGCCGCGACGCGCGCGGTGCGCCAACCCGCCGAAAGAATCCCGAGGCAGAGGCAACAAAGGCAAAGAGCGAGCGCATAGGCAACGCGTTTGCCGCGCAGCGCATAGGAAAGCGAGCCGAACAACGCTGCCGCCGCGCCGGCGTACCCCAACGACGGTTCGCGGTCGGCGAGCAGATACCAAACGGCACCCGATCCCGCCGCCACCGGCAGCCAAAGAAAGAACCGCCGCTCGGCGATCTCGATCTCGATCGCGTGCAGCAGCAGACGCCGCGGATCGCCGAGCGCCCGCTTTAGACGCGCGGCGAAATGCGCATGGGCCGCGCCGCCCGAGGCGACGGCCGAGCCTGCAACGTCTGTCATCGAGAGGCCCCTTGGGCATCATCGGACCGCGAGCTTGAGGTTGCAAGCCTCGCGTGGAAAGACCGGAAAGGAATCACCACGTGATTTTCGGGCCGGCAGGTCGACCATGGCCGGGCTTGTCCGGGCCATAACCGGCGTGCAATCTGCGCCGACCGTCGGCGACGGGGCCGCCATGCGGCAGCGTTCGCCGCTAACCGAGGTTGGCCTGAATGGCAGATGAGGTCATCACCCGATTTGCGCCTTCGCCGACCGGCTTTCTGCACATCGGCGGGGCGCGGACCGCGCTGTTCAATTGGCTGTTTGCCCGGCATTCCGGCGGCAAGATGTTGCTGCGCATCGAGGATACGGATCGCGAGCGTTCGACGGACGCGGCGATCGCCGCGATCCTCGACGGGCTCGCCTGGCTCGGTCTTTCTTGGGACGGCGAGGCGATCTATCAGTCTCACCGCGCCGGCCGGCACCGCGAAGTCGCCGAGCAATTGCTTGCCGCGGGCAAGGCCTATTACTGCTACGCGAGCCCGCAAGAGCTCGACGAGATGCGCGCCAAGGCGCGCGCCGAAGGCAGGCCGCCGCGCTACGATGGACGCTGGCGCGACCGCTCGCCAGCCGAGGCGCCGCCCGGCATCAAGCCGGTCATCCGCCTCAAGGCGCCGCAGACGGGCGAGACCGTTCTCGAAGACAAGGTGCAAGGCCGCGTCGTTTGGGCCAACGAAAATCTCGACGATCTCGTTCTGCTGCGTTCCGACGGCACCCCGACCTATATGCTCGCCGTGGTCGTCGACGATCACGACATGGGCATCACCCACATCATTCGCGGCGACGATCATCTGACCAATGCGGCCCGGCAGATGCAAATCTACCGGGCGCTCGACTGGCCGGTGCCGAGCATGGCGCATATTCCGCTCATCCACGGGACGGACGGCGCCAAATTGTCGAAACGGCATGGCGCGCTGGGCATCGATTCGTATCGCGCCATGGGTTACCTGCCGGCGGCATTGCGCAATTATCTTGTCCGGCTCGGCTGGAGTCAGGGCGACAAAGAATTCTTCACGACCGAAGAGATGATCGAATCCTTCGATCTCGAGCATATCGGACGCTCGCCGGCGCGTTTCGACTTTTCCAAGCTCGAAAACATGAACGGCCATTATCTTCGCGCGAGCCGCGACGAAGACCTTGTCGCCGCGCTCGTCGAAACCTGGCCGCATCTGCCGGATCACGCCGACTTGCCCAAAACACTCGATGCTTCGATGCGGAAGAGGCTGCTCGCCGCCATGCCCGGCTTGAAGGAACGCGCCAAGACGCTTGGCGAACTGCGCGACGGCGCGGCGTTTCTGTTCGCCCAGCGGCCGCTGGCGCTCGATGCGCAGGCGGCCGGCCTTCTCGATTCCGCCGGAAGGCGGCACGTCGCCCGACTTCTGCCGCGCCTCGCCAGTCTGGACGAATGGACGCCGGCGGCAACGGAAGCCGTGGTGCGCACCTATGCCGAGGAAATAAATCTTAAACTTGGTCAGGTTGCCCAACCTTTGCGCGCCGCGCTGACCGGACGCGCAACTTCACCCGGAATTTTCGACGTTCTTCACGTATTGGGACGCCAGGAAAGCTTAGCCAGGTTGGAGGACCAGGCGCGCTGATTGCGAAGTGTGCATCCTTGCCGCAGAGCCGCACCCGCGCCAGCTTGAACCTGACCCAACTATGCGTTAGGTGATATTGCAGTGCACCACCACGTCCGCGGTCGTTGTCGGAGTGCATGCCCGGCAATTGGCGATACGGACCCGGCGCGTGCGACACAGGAAGGCGGGCTCCCATGCTGGACGCAACGAAGCAGGCTCCCACGAGCACGACGGGAATGATCACCGTCGGCGACAAGTCCGTTGCTCTGCCGCTCAAGGCAGGCACGATTGGTCCGTCTGTGGTCGACATCGGCAAGCTCTACGCACAGACCGGGATGTTCACCTACGATCCCGGCTTCACATCGACGGCGAGCTGCGAATCGCAGATCACCTATATCGACGGCGACCAAGGCATTCTGCTCTATCGCGGCTATCCGATCGAACAGCTCGCCGAACAGGGCGATTTTATCGAAACCTGTTATCTGCTGCTCTATGGCGAATTGCCGACCGCCTCGCAGCGCGCCGATTTCGACTATCGCATCACCCGCCATACGATGGTGCACGAGCAGCTCGCGCGGTTCTTCCAGGGATTTCGCCGCGACGCGCATCCGATGGCGGTGCTCGTTGCAAGCGTCGGCGCGCTCTCGGCCTTCTATCACGATTCGACCGACGTCTCGGAGCAGAAGCAGCGCATGCTCGCCTCGATGCGGCTCATTGGCAAAATTCCGACGCTCGCCGCGATGGCCTATAAATATGCAATCGGCCAGCCGTTCGTCTATCCGAAGAACGACCTCGACTACGCCTCGAACTTCCTGCGCATGTGCTACGCCGTGCCGTGCGAGGAATATCAGGTCAATCCGGTGATGGCGCGCGCCCTCGACCAGATCTTCATCCTGCACGCCGATCACGAACAGAACGCCTCGACGTCGACGGTGCGGCTCGCCGGCTCTTCCGGCGCCAATCCGTTCGCTTGTATCTCCGCGGGCATTGCGTGTCTTTGGGGCCCAGCGCACGGCGGCGCCAACGAGGCGGCGCTCAAGATGCTCGAGGAAATCGGCACGGTCAAAAACATCCCGAAATATATCGCCCGCGCCAAGGACAAGAACGATTCCTTCCGGCTCATGGGATTCGGGCATCGCGTCTATAAGAACTACGATCCGCGCGCCAAGATCATGCAGAAGCGCTGCCACGAAGTCTTGAAGGAGAGCGGCCGCAAGGACGACCCGTTGCTCGAAGTCGCGATGGAGCTCGAGCAGATCGCGCTGAACGACGAATATTTCATCGAGAAGAAGCTTTATCCGAATATCGATTTCTACTCCGGCATCACGCTCAAGACGATGGGCTTCCCAACCTCGATGTTCACCGCCCTCTTCGCCGTGGCGCGCACCGCGGGGTGGGTTGCGCAGTGGAAGGAAATGATCGAGGATCCAAGCCAGAAGATCGGCCGGCCGCGCCAGCTCTATACCGGCGCGCCACAGCGCGACTACGTGCCGATCGAGCAGCGCTGAATCACCGGCCGCCGAGCATAAATACGGATCGGCGAAGCGCGGGGCTCGGTGCGACATAGGCATCGGGAACAGGGAGATGGCCGAGACACGTCCAACGGCGCTCGTGACGGGTGCTTCGTCGGGGATTGGTCTCGAAATTTGCCGCGCCCTGGCCGAAAACGGCTTCAATCTCGTTCTCGTGGCGCGCAGCGAGGCGAAGCTTGCCCAATTGGCGCAAGAGCTTGCCGCCCAACACGCGATAACGGCCGAGCCGTTGGTCGCCGACCTCGCCGAACCTAGCGCCCCGCAGCAGATCTACGACAAACTCAAGTCGGCCGGCACGCGAATTGACGCGCTCGTCAACAACGCCGGCTTTGGCGCGCGTGGCGCCTTCGCCTCGCTGCCGCTTCAACATCAGCTTGAGATGATCGCCGTCAACATCACCGCCCTAACGGCGCTCACGCGTCTTTTCCTCCCCGACATGCTGACCCGTAAACAAGGAAGAATCCTGAACGTAGCGTCGGTCGCCGGCTTTCAGCCCGGGCCCAACATGGCGGTCTATTACGCCAGCAAGGCCTACGTGCTTTTATTTTCGGAGGGGCTCGCCGAAGAGCTTGCCGGTAGCGGTGTGAGCCTTACTTGTCTTTGCCCCGGACCGACCAAGACGCAATTTGCCGCTACGGCGGATCTGAACAAATCGCTGCTTTTTCAGCTTCTGCCGAGCGAGGCTGGGCCGGTGGCGCGTCAAGGTGTTGCGGCGATGCTCGCCGGCAAGCGGCTCGTTATCCCGGGCGTTTTGAACAAAGTCCTGGCCTTCTCGGGGCGCCTGACCCCGCGTTTCGTCATGCCGAAAATCGTCAAGCAATTGCAGCGCTAGCTCTTCGTGCTATCAGAACGCTCAGAGGCGCCGGCTCGCCGAACTGGCGTACGAAGATTGGACCTGCGGATTGAAACCGTCAGTCAGCGAAGCGGACATTCTCGTCGTCGGAACCGGAGCCGCCGGTCTAGCGGCCGCCATCGCGCTGGCGCGCTCCAGTTTCCGAGTGATTGCCAGCGGTGCACTCGATACCGTCAGCAACGGGCGTACCGTCGCTCTATTCGAAGGTTCGCTGCGTTTTTTGCGCGCCTTGAACCTTTGGCCCCGGCTCTCCGATCTCGCCGCCGAAATCAAATCGATTGAAATGATCGACGCGAGCGGCTCGCGCGTGCCGATCCCGCGCATCGTTTTTTCGGCCGACGACGTGGGGCTGCAAGCGCTCGGCGCCAATATCGAGATCGATCGGCTCGTTGCCCGCCTCGCTGCGGTCGCTCGCGAAATCCAGAACCTCAGTCTCGAAACGCACCTGCTCACCGAAATCGACGATCAAGGCGATCATATCCGCGCGACGCTCACCTCGGGTCGACGCATTGACGCGAAACTCGTCGTTGCCGCCGACGGGCAAAGATCAACGGTGCGCGCCAAAGCGCGGATCGGCACGCGGCGTTGGACCTACCCGCAGGTGGCTCTGACGGCGCTGACCGTGCATGAGAAATCGCATGGCAACCGCTCGGTCGAGTTCCATACGCCCAGCGGCCCCTGCACGCTCGTGCCGCTTGTGGCCCGCGATGGCGCGGAGCACCGTTCGAGCCTCGTCTGGTTGATGTCGAGGCGCGAGGCCGCGCACCGCCGCGCCCTTGCCCCCGACGCGCTCGCCCTCGAGATCGAACGCGAAGTCAAGGGAATTTTCGGAAATATGCGGCTTGACGGCGGCTGCGGCTTTTTCCCGATGATGGGCATGAGCGTCACCCGCCTTGCCGCCCGCAGGATCGCACTTTTGGGCGAGGCCGCGCACGCCTTTCCGCCGCTCGCCGCGCAGGGACTGAATTTGAGCCTGCGCGACATCGGCACGCTTGTCGAATGCCTTGCGGAGGCGCGAGCGCGCGGCACCGACATCGGCCTTGCATTGCGCCGCTACGCCGAGGCGCGCCGACCGGACATCGCACTGCGTATCAGCGCCATCGACGTCTTGAACCGCTCGCTGCTTTCCGACTTTCTCCCCGTCGAAATCGCCCGCGGCTTCGGCTCTCTCGCTTTTGCGACCATCGGGCCGCTGCGCCGCGCCCTCATCCTCGAGGGGATCTTGCCGCACGAACATCTGGCGATGCACAATCCGCGTCCGGCCCGCACGCAGTGATGGCCGAACATCGCAAGGTCGAGACGTGAAAATCGCCACCTGGAACGTCAATTCCGTGCGGCAGAGAACCGAACATCTGCTGCGCTATCTGCGGGAGGCGAGCCCCGATGTACTCTGCTTGCAGGAGCTGAAATGCGTGGACGAGGCCTTTCCGCGGATGGAAGTGGAATCGGCCGGCTATAACGTCGCCGTTCACGGACAGAAGGGGCTGAACGGCGTCGCCATTCTCTCCAAAGCGCCGCTCGAAGTGACGCGCGGGCTCGACGGGGACGCGAGCGACGCGCACGCGCGCTACATCGAGGCGGTCATTCCCGATGGCGCCGGCATCGTCCGCGTCGCCTCGCTCTATCTGCCGAACGGCAATCCGCCGGAGAGCGACAAATATGCCTATAAGCTTGCCTGGATGGATCGGCTTATCGCTCGGGCGCGGTATCTGCTTTCGTTAGAGGAGCCCTGCATTCTTGCCGGCGATTACAACGTGATTCCCGAGCCTCGCGATTGCTTCGATCCGAAGGTCTGGGCGGGCGATGCTTTGTTTCTTCCGCAAACGCGGCACAGATTTCAGGCGCTGCTCAATCTCGGCTATACTGACGCACTGCGCGCTACGACGGACGCGGCCGGACTCTACACATTCTGGGATTATCAAGCTGGCGCCTGGCAGCGCAACAAGGGCATCCGCATCGATCACCTGTTGCTCTCGCCGCGCGCCGCCGACCGGCTCGTCAACGTCACGATCGAGAAGGAACGGCGCCGCGAGGAGAAGCCCTCGGACCATGTGCCGGTGCGGATCGAGTTGCGCTAACGCGAAGCCGGGCTTGTCCCCAACGTTTGCGCCGTGCAAACTGAGGGCGATAAAAAGACCATGATCGACAAACTTGAGTTCTTCATCGCCGTCGCGCGGGAACAAAGTTTCAGCCGCGCCGCCGAAGCCTGTGGCGTCACCCAGCCGACGCTCTCGGCGGGAATCAAGCAATTGGAGGAAACACTCGGCGTCCTGCTCGTCAACCGCAGTTCGCGATTCCACGGGCTCACGGCGGAAGGCGACCGGGTGCTCGAATGGGCGAAGCGGATCGTCGGCGACGCGCGCGCCATGCGCCAGGACGTGCGCAGCTTGAAAAGCGGCCTGATCGGCCATTTGAAGATCGCTTCCGTGCCGACCGCCCTGACCATGGTCGCGGCCTTGACCACGCCGTTTCGCGCCAAACATCCGGGCGTGCGGTTCAGCATCAAGTCGATGTCCTCGGTGGAGATCCTCGAGGCGCTCGGCAATCTCGAGATCGAAGCCGGCATCACCTATCTCGATAACGAGCCGCTCGGTACGGTGCGCAGTCTGCCGCTCTATGCCGAGCAGTACCGGCTGCTAACCTTCGCGGGCAGCCAATTCGCCGAGTGCCAGAGCGTCACCTGGGCGGAGGTTGGGCGGATCCCGCTCTGCCTGCTCACCCCCGATATGCAGAACCGCCAAATCATCGACCAGTTGCTAACCAGCGCCGGCAATCAGCCAGCCCCGACGCTCGAATCGAACTCCGTGATCGCACTTTACGCGCACGTGCGGACCGGGCGATGGGCGAGCATCATGGCGGAAAAGCTGGTCGAAACGCTCGGCATTTCCGAGCCGATTCGGTCCATTCCCATCGTCGAGCCCAAGGCCGTGCACGAGATCGGGTTGATCGTGCCGCGGCGGGACCCGATGACGCCGCTGACTGGCGCGCTCTTCGCAGAAGCGAAACTTCTCCTCGCAACGCACCATCCTTGATGATAATAGAAGATTCCTATAGGGTTACGAAACGGCTCTCTTGATCGTCGCAGCCGGAAGGACCACCTATTTTTTGAGGCATTCTAAGAACGGCTTGCCTTGTCGGCGCGGAGACGGCTTGCTTCCGGCAATCGGGGGATGCGGCCGCGGTTCAGGGTTGGATCGATAGACAAATCCGAACCAATGGTTTCTGGTGGAAATATGCCCAGGACGTCTGGCTTCGACGAAGGGCGCGCCCAAGCAATCATCGCCGAACATCTCGGCCTCGAAGGCCCGCTGTTGCCGATCCTTCACGCCTTCAACGAAGAGTTCGGCTACATCGATGACGCGGCGGTTCCGCAAATCGCCGCGGCCCTCAATCTGTCGCGCGCCGAAGTGCACGGCGTGGTCACGTTCTATCACGATTTCCGCCGCGCCCCCGCCGGCCGCCACACGCTGAAGATCTGCCGTGCTGAGGCCTGTCAGAGCCGCGGCAGCGAAGCCGTGGCGCGGCATTGTCTCGCCAAACTCCGCGTCGGCTGGCATGAGACGACGCCCGACGGCGAACTCACGATCGAGCCTGTTTATTGTCTCGGGCTTTGCGCGAGCGGACCCGCCGGGCTGCTCGACGGAGAGCCGCTTGGGTTGCTCGACGCGGATAAGCTCGCCGAAGCGGTCGAAGAGGTGTGCGAACCATGACGCGCGTCTTCGTCCCCAAGGACGCGGCGGCGTTGGCCGTCGGCGCCGACAAGATCGCCAAGAGGATCGGCGAGATCGCCAGCGAGCGCGGCGAGAAGGTCACGCTCGTGCGCACCGGCTCGCGCGGCATGTTCTTCCTCGAGCCGCTCGTCGAAGTCGAGACCGAAGCCGGGAGGATCGCCTACGGGCCGGTCACGCCGCGCGACGTTGCTTCCCTCTTCGACGCCGATTTCCTGGCAGGCGGCGCCCATCCGCTGTGCATCGGCCGTCCGGAGGAGCATCCGTTCCTGGCGCGCCAGACGCGCCTCACGTTTACCCGCTGCGGCATCACTGATCCGCTGTCGCTCGAAGATTACGCCGCGCATGACGGCTGGCGCGGGCTCAAACGCGCCCTTGAGATCGGCCCGGCGGCGATTGTAGCGGAAGTCACGCAATCGGGCCTGCGCGGACGCGGCGGCGCCGGGTTTCCGACCGGGATCAAATGGAAGACGGTCGCCGATACGCAATCCGACCGCAAATACATCGTCTGCAATGCGGACGAAGGCGATAGCGGCACGTTTGCCGACCGCATGGTGATGGAAGGCGATCCGTTCATGCTCATCGAAGGCATGACGATCGCCGCTCTCGCCGTCGGCGCGACGAAAGGATTCGTCTATTGCCGTTCCGAATATCCGCACGCGATCTGCACCTTCGAGGCGGCGCTCGTGGCGGCGCGACAGGCCGGCTTTCTCGGCGACGCGGTCGCCGGCTCGCAGCATCGCTTCGACATCGAGCTGCGGGTCGGCGCCGGCTCCTACGTCTGCGGCGAAGAAACCGCGCTGCTCGACAGTCTCGAAGGCAAGCGCGGCATCGTGCGCGCCAAACCGCCGCTGCCGGCGCACAAGGGCCTGTTCCAGCTCCCGACCGTGGTCAACAACGTGCTCTCCTTCGCGGCCGTGCCCTTCATCTTAGCGCAAGGCGCCGCGGCTTACGCTAATTTCGGCATGGGTCGGTCGCGCGGCACGATGCCCATCCAGATCGCCGGCAATGTGCGCCGCGGCGGCCTTTTCGAGACCGCTTTCGGGCTGACGCTCGGTGAGATCGTCGAAGATATCGGCGGGGGAACCGCCTCCGGCCGGCCGGTCCGCGCCGTGCAATGCGGCGGTCCGCTCGGCGCCTATTTTCCGCCGAGCCTCTTCGACACACCCTTCGATTACGAAGCGTTCACGGCGCGCGACGGCCTCATCGGCCACGGCGGCGTGGTGGTCTTCGACGACACCGTCGACATGGCCGAAATGGCACGGTTCGCGATGGAGTTCTGCGCCATCGAAAGCTGCGGCAAGTGTACCCCCTGCCGCATCGGCGCGGTACGCGGCAAAG
This sequence comes from uncultured Alphaproteobacteria bacterium, assembly GCA_963697785.1. Classification (GTDB taxonomy): domain Bacteria; phylum Pseudomonadota; class Alphaproteobacteria; order Rhizobiales; family Beijerinckiaceae; genus Methylovirgula. The sequence goes on from OY969098.1 coordinate 1,443,515, forward strand.
AAGTCATCGAGCGCATCATGCTCGGCTCCAACGTCGAGTCGAACATAACGCTTTTGGAAGATCTCTGTCAGACGATGAAGTTCGGTTCCCTCTGCGCGCTCGGCGGGTTTGTGCCCTACCCCGTGATGAGCGCGCTTCGTCATTACCCGGAAGATTTTCGGCCGCGCGCCGCGGCGGCTGCGGCCGAATAGGAGAACGCCCATGGCTCTCATCCACGAGATCGATTACGGCACGCCCACCGTCAGCTCGGACACGCTCGTCGAGCTTACGATCGACGGCACGAAGGTGAGCGTGCCGGCCGGCACTTCGATCATGCGTGCGGCGATGGAGATCGGCAACCACATCCCGAAACTCTGCGCCACCAATTCCGTCGGGGCCTTCGGCTCCTGTCGGCTCTGCCTCGTCGAAATCGAAGGCCGCAACGGAACGCCCGCTTCCTGCACCACGCCGGTTGCGCCCGGCATGGTCGTCAAAACCCAGACCCCGCGCCTCAAAGCGCTGCGCAACGGCGTGATGGAACTCTACATTTCCGACCATCCACTCGATTGCCTCACCTGCGCCGCCAACGGCAATTGCGAATTGCAGACCGAAGCCGGCGTCGTCGGCCTGCGCGAAGTGCGCTACGGCTACGCCGGCGAAAACCACCTCGAGGACAAGAAGGATCTCTCCAATCCTTATTTCGCCTACGATCCTTCGAAGTGTATCGTCTGCAACCGCTGTGTGCGCGCCTGCGAGGAAGTACAAGGCACGTACGCTCTGACGGTCGACGGACGTGGTTTCGAGAGCCGCATTTCGCCCGGCCAAATGGAGAAGTTCTTCGATTCCGAATGTGTTTCCTGCGGCGCCTGCATACAGGTCTGCCCGACCGCGACGCTCGCCGAAAAATCCCTCTACGACATCGGCCAGCCGGAGCATTCCGTGGTCACCACCTGCGCCTATTGCGGCGTCGGCTGCTCGTTCAAAGCGGAAATGCGCGGTGACGAGCTGGTGCGCATGGTCCCTTATAAAGACGGCAAGGCGAACCACGGCCACTCCTGCGTCAAGGGCCGTTTCGCCTGGGGTTACGCGACCCACAAAGAGCGCATCCTGAAGCCGATGATCCGCACCAAGATCTCCGATCCGTGGCGCGAGGTCTCCTGGGAAGAGGCGATCGCCCATGCCGCTTCCGAGTTCAAGCGCATCCAGGCAAAGTATGGGAAATATTCGGTCGGCGGCATCACTTCGTCGCGCTGCACGAACGAGGAAACGTATCTCGTTCAGGAAATGATCCGCGCCGGATTCGGCAACAACAACGTCGATACCTGCGCGCGCGTCTGCCACTCGCCGACCGGCTATGGCCTGGGCACGGCGTTCGGCACCTCCGCCGGCACGCAAGAATTCAACTCGGTCGATGCGGCCGACGTGATCATCGTCATGGGCGCCAATCCGACCGACGGCCACCCGGTATTCGCCTCGCATATGAAGAAGCGGCTGCGCGAAGGCGCCAAACTGATCATCATCGATCCGCGCCGCATCGATCTGGTGCGCAGCCCGCATATCGAGGCGACCTATCATTTGCCGTTGAAGCCCGGCACCAACGTCGCCATGCTCGACGCCCTGGCGCATGTAGTCGTGACCGAAGGGCTCATCGACGAGGAATTCGTGCGCGAGCGCTGCGAGCCGGCCGAATTCGCCACTTGGGCGAGCTTCGTCTCCGAGCCGCGCAACAGCCCCGAGGCCCTCGAGAAAGTCACTGGCGTCCCGGCCGAGCTGGTTCGCGCCGCGGCGCGGCTTTACGCGACGGGCGGCAACGGCGCGATCTATTACGGACTCGGCGTCACCGAGCACAGCCAAGGTACGACGGCGGTCATGGGCATCGCCAATCTCGCCATGGCGACCGGCAATCTCGGCCGGCCCGGCGTCGGGGTCAATCCGCTGCGCGGCCAGAACAACGTGCAAGGTTCCTGCGACATGGGCTCGTTCCCGCACGAGTTCTCCGGCTACCGGCATGTTTCGAATGACGCGGTACGGTCGATCTTTGAATCGATCTGGGGTGTGAAGCTCGAAAAGGAACCCGGCCTGCGCATTCCCAACATGATCGATGCCGCCATCGACGGCACGTTCAAGGGAATCTACATCCAGGGCGAAGATATTCTTCAATCCGACCCCGATACCAAACACATGGCGGCCGGATTGGGCGCGATGGAATGCGTCGTCGTGCAAGACCTGTTCCTGAACGAGACGGCCAATTACGCGCATGTCTTCCTGCCCGGCTCGACCTTCCTCGAGAAGAACGGAACCTTCACCAACGCGGAGCGGCGCATTCAAATGGTGCGCAAGGTGATGGCGCCGAAGAACGGCTACGAGGACTGGCAGATCACCATGCTGCTCTCGGCGGCGCTCGGCTACCCGATGCGCTACCAACATCCAAGCGAGATCATGGACGAGATCGCCCGCGTGACCCCGACGTTTGCCGGCGTCTCCTATAAGCATCTCGACGAGGTCGGCTCGATCCAATGGCCCTGCAACGAGAAGGCGCCAAACGGCACGCCGACCATGCACATCGGCACGTTCGTCCGCGGCAAGGGCAAATTCGTCGTCACCGAATACGTGCCGACCGACGAAAAGGTCGGGCCGCGCTTTCCGCTATTGCTCACCACGGGGCGCATTCTCTCGCAATACAACGTCGGCGCGCAGACACGGCGCACCGCCAACGTGCTCTGGCATGAAGGGGACCTGCTCGAAATCCATCCGCACGACGCCGAGGAGCGCGGCATTCACGATAACGACTGGGTGAAGATCCAGAGCCGCGCCGGCGAGACCACGTTGCGCGCCAAAATTACCGAACGGGTCGCGCCGGGCGTCGTCTATACGACGTTTCATCATCCGCTGACGCAGGCCAACGTGGTGACCACCGATTTCTCGGATTGGGCGACGAATTGTCCGGAATACAAAGTAACGGCGGTGCAGGTCTCGATTTCGAACGGGCCGAGCGAGTGGCAAGAAAAATATCGCGAGATGTCCGAGCACAACAGCCGGATTGCCATCGACGCCGCGGAATGAACGAAGATCTGCCGAAACCCGCGGTAAGCGTCCCCTGCGTCGCGCAGCGCGGCGGCGTGTCGTTCGCCACGACGCGCGTCGTGCCCGACGAGCAGGCCGTCGCCTTCACCTACAACGGCTCTACCCACGCGGTGATGATGGCGACGCCGGCCGACCTCGAGGATTTTGCCGTCGGCTTTGCGCTGACCGAGGGATTGATCGAGGGGCGCGACGAGATCGAAAGCCTCGATGTCGTGCGCCTGCCGCTCGGCATCGAGATCCGCGTTTGGCTCAAGGAACAGCGCGCCAAGGTTTACGCGCAACGCCGCCGTAGTATGGCGGGGCCGACCGGCTGCGGGCTTTGCGGCATCGAAAGTCTCGAAGCGGCGATGCGCGAGACCCCTTCGGTCGCGCCGTCGCAATGGCGGTTTACCCCGCACGCCATCAGTGCCGCCATGACGGCGCTTGAACCCGGCCAGAAGCTAAACGACGCAACGCATGCTGTGCATGCCGCCGGCTTCTTCACCGAGGCCGAGGGCCTCGTCGCACTGCGCGAAGACGTCGGGCGTCACAATGCGCTCGACAAGTTGATCGGCGCGCTGGTGCGCGCCGGGCGTACGGCGGCCGGAGGGTTCGTCCTGACCAGCAGCCGCGTATCGATCGAATTGATCCAGAAGGCGGCGCGACTCGATACGCCGGTCCTCGTCGCGGTCTCGGCGCCGACCGCAGCCGCGATCCGGGTCGCGGAAGAATGCGGCATCACTCTCGTCGCCGTCGCGCGCCACCAGGACTTCGAGGTTTTCACCCATCCCGAACGACTGACCAACGCCTCTCGCAATGTCGCATAATACAGAGAACAGGCTCGTTTATATGGCCAACCAGATCGGCGCGTTCTTCGAGACGCAAGGCCACGACAAGGCCGTCCCGGGGATCGCCGACCACATCGCCAAGTTTTGGGACCCGCGCATGCGCGCCAAGATTTTTGCGCATGTCGAACACGGCGGTGAAGGCCTCAATCCGCTGGTGAAGGAAGCGATCGAAACGCTGGCGCGCGGCAAGTCTTAAAGGCCCGATCGCCGCTAGGAGAAGGCGCGGCGATATTCGCTCGGGCTCGCCCCGGTCAAACGATGAAATCCGGCGCTCAGGGAACTTGCTTCACTGAACCCGAGCCGCAGCGCGATCTCGGTCACCGGCGTCGCCGTGCCGCCCAGCAGGTTCTTCGCGGCCTCGACGCGCCGGCTCATGTGATAGCGATGCGGCGGCACTCCGAAGCTTTCCTTGAAGGCGCGCGAGAAATGATACGGGCTCAAGTGTACGAGCTCGGCCATTTCGGCGACGGAGATGCGCGAATCGAGTTGCGCCTCGATAAAGTCCGCGACACGTTTCTGTTGCCAAAGCGCGAGGCCGCCACGGCGTGGCGCTTCGATCGAGATTCCGTTGAGGCGAATCAGCTCGTGGCAGAGGACCGCGCCGAGCGCCTCCGCGTAGAGGCTGGAGTCTTGCCGGTCGATCTGCGCCTTGAGTTTCAGCGCCGTACCCCACAGGTCGGCATCGAAGAAAAACAGCCGCGGTTTGAATTCGGTCGCGCCAAAGCGAAGCTCGGGATCGAGCAGCGGGCCGCGCGGATCGATGTAAAAGAAATTGACCCGGCTCAAGACGCTCGGCTTTTGCCAGCCATGAAAGCGGCTGCCGGCCGGCACGAAGGTCAGCTTACGGGTGAGATCACGCAGGTTTGACTTGGGCAGCCCCTCGAGCGCCGTCTCGCCGTCGTAGCGGCGCGACAACTCCGGCGCGATCAGCATGTGGCAGGGGGCCTGGAACTCATATTCATAGGTTTGCGGTTCGATAAACTCGACCGTTTCCGCTTCGAGGCCGAGCCAACTGGCGGGCCGGCGCTTGAGGATATGGGAGGGCGAAAAATCGATTCGCGGCGACCCCGTAACCGGGATGTTCATGGCGCAATCCTTCTAAGTATCTAAGGCATACCTCCCGATTCGCTTCCGGCTTAGCTTATCGCGGCGATATGGCGATAATCTCCTTCATTTTCAATGACGTTCACGGCGAGGTGAGCCGGCTGACGGACGCCCGCTCGGCAAATTGTCCCATTCCGCCGCCGCCGGGAGCGCCGGCTAGCGCATAGCGGGCCCGGATTTCAGCAAGGGCGAACAAGCATGCCTGGCGCCGCGTTGCTAGATTTTAGGAAAACCTCGGGCCGTGGAGGCCGGGGCAATGTCCCCTGCCCGCCTGCGGGACATCATGCGATGCAGCATCATATATCACCCCAAGCGTCCATCAGCCGGAGCTGAGGCATGGGAATTGTTCGCTTTGCCCTGCGCTACCCCCACACGTTCTTCGTGATGGCGTTGGCGATCCTGTTTCTCGGCGTGAGCGCGATCATCACGGCGCCAAAGGACATTTTTCCGGTCATCAACATCCCGGTGGTGACGGTGATCTGGCAATACACCGGCCTCACACCGCGCGAGATGGAAGCGCGCATCACCACCTACAGCGAATATGCGATCAGTTCCAACGTCAACAATATCCGCAATATGGAGTCGCAGACCCTTTCCGGATTGGCGGTTCAAAAGATCTATTTTCAGCCCAACGTGAACATCGATCTGGCGATCTCGCAGATCGTCTCCGCGACCAACTCGATCCGCGCCTTGATGCCGACCGGCATCCAACCGCCGGTGATCGTCCAATACAACGCCTCGAGCGTCCCGGTTCTTCAAATCAGTCTTAGCTCGGATCGGATGAACGAGCAGCAGCTCTATGATTACGGCATCTATCGCCTGCGCCAGCAGTTGGCGCCCATCAACGGCATTACGCTACCGACGCCCTACGGCGGCAAATATCGGCAGATCATGGTCGATCTCGACCCCGACGCGCTGCGCGCCAACGGGCTCACCCCGAACGACATCGTCAACGCCGTCAATGCCGAAAGCCTGACGCTGCCTTCCGGCGACGCGAAGATCGGCAACACCCAGTTTATCGTGAGCGTCAACGCCATGGCGCGTACGATCGACGCACTCAACAATATGCCGATCCGGCAGATCGGCGGCACGACCGTGCACTTGCGCGACGTCGCGCACGTCCGCAACGGTTGGGCGGTGCAGCAGAACATCGTGCGCACCAACGGCCGCCGTTCCGTGCTGCTGACGATCATCAAGAACGGCGATGCTTCGACGCTCAGCGTCGTCGACGCCGTGCGCGCCGCCATGCCGGAGTTGCGCAAAGCGGCGCCGCCCGGCATGAAGATGGATCTCCTCTTCGATCAATCGATCTTCGTCAAACAGGCAATCGCCGGCGTGCTGCGCGAAGGCACCATCGCCGCCGGACTGACGGCGCTGATGATCCTGATCTTCCTCGGCTCGTGGCGCTCGACCCTCATCGTCATGGTTTCGATCCCGCTTTCAATCTTGAGTTCGATTGCAGTCTTCCACGCCCTCGGCCAGACGATCAATACGATGACGCTCGGCGGTTTGGCGCTGGCGGTGGGCATTCTCGTCGACGACTCGACGGTGGCGATCGAGAACACGCACCGCTTGTTCGAAGAACGTCTGCCATTCTTCGACGCCGTTCTGCACGGCTCCGCCGACATCGCCCTGCCGACGCTCGTTTCGACGCTGGCAATTTCCAGCGTCTTCGTCTCGGTGTTCTTTCTGCAAGGGCCAGCGCGTTTTCTATTTACGCCGCTCGGCATGGCCGTCGCCTTCGCTATGCTGACCTCGTACGTGCTGTCGCGAACGCTGACGCCGATCATCATCCGCTATCTGCTGCGCGGCGAGCAGGAGCGGCATTCCGAGGGCCTCTCCTCCGGATGGCTCGACCGTTTCCATGACGCGTTCAACCGTGGCTTCGATCGGTTCCGCAACGCCTACGTCTATGTGCTGAATGGCGTGCTGAAGAGCCACGTCGTCGTCATCGGGATTGCGCTTTGCGTGCTCGGTGGGGCCGGCGTCCTGATGATGTTCGATGGCACCGATTTCTTTCCGCAGATCGACGCGGGACTGATCCAGCTGCATGTCCGCGCCCCCCCTCGTACCCGCATTGAAGTGACGGAGGACATCTTCCAACAGGTGGAGGATAAGATCCGACAAACAATTCCGCCGAAATATCTCGGCCTGATCATCGACAACATCGGCCTGCCGGCGAGATCGTACAACCTCGCATTCACCGATGGTTCGACGATCGGCGTGAACGACGGGCTGATCCAAATTTCTTTGAACGAAGGTCATCCGCCGACAGCCGAGTGCATCAAGAAGATCCGCAACGTGCTGCGCAAGGATTTTCCCGACGTCCTGTTTTATTTTCAGCCGGCCGATATGGTCACGCAGATCCTGAACTTCGGGATTCCCGCGCAGATCGACGTCGAGGTGCAGGGGTCGGACCGCGCCGGAAACCTAGAACTCGCCAAGACGCTGCAACAGCGCATGGCGAAGATCGCCGGCCTCGTCGATGTCCACATCCAGCAGGAGCTCAATGCGCCGGAGCTCTTTTACGAGATCGACAGGACCAGAGCCCAGCAACTCGGATTGAACGTCACCAGCATCGCCAACAATCTCAACATCAGCCTGAGTTCCTCCGAACAGGTGTCGCCAAATTTCTGGACCGATCCGACGAGTGGCATTCCCTACTACTTCGCCGTGCAGACCCCCGAGTATCGCATTGCAAGCGTCAACGACCTCGACAACACGCCGATCGTCAGCCAAGCCTCGGCGCTGACGCCGGTGCCGAACGTGTTAGGCAACGTCGCGACGATGAAGCGCGTTCCCGTGGAGTCGGTCTATAATCATTCCAACATTCAGCCGCTCTACGATATCTACGCGAGCGTGCAGGACAGCGATCTTGGCACCGTGGCGAAATCGATTCAATCGATCGTCCAAAATCTACAGCCGAAGCTCAAACCGGGAAACCTGTTTCGCGTCCGCGGCCAAATCGAAAGCATGAATTCGGCTTTTCAGGATCTCGGCATCGGCCTAGTCTTCGCCGCCGTCTTCGTCTACCTGCTGATGGTCGTGAACTACCAGAGTTTCCTCGATCCGCTCGCGGTGATCCTCGCGCTGCCCGGAGCGGGGGCCGGAATCCTGCTGATGCTGTTCGTCACGGGTACGACGATCAGCGTGCCTTCTCTCATGGGGGCGATCATGTCGGTCGGGGTCGCCTCGGCGAATTCAATTCTGCTCGTCACGTTCGCGCGCGAGCAGCGGCAAGGAGGCGCGAGCGCCCACGACGCCGCCATCGCGGCGGGGCGCACGAGAATTCGCCCGGTGCTGATGACCGCGGCGGCAATGGTTGTCGGCATGATCCCGATGGCGATCGGCACCGCCGGAGAAGAGCAGAACGCCGTGCTGGCGCGCGCCGTAATCGGCGGCGTCCTGGTCGGCACCATCACGACGCTTTTGTTCGTTCCCTATCTCTACTCGATCATCGGCCGGTTCGAACGCGAACCGGAGGGCGATGACGAAACCGAACCGCAGGAAGAATGACCATGGTCCGATCATTTCCACAGCAAAGGATAACGTCCGATGCGAGATGAAGTCCGCCGGCCGGAGCAGAAGGAGGGCAAGCCGGCCGTATCCGACAAAACGAAGCGCAACGTGCGCATCGCCGGCCTCGGCGCGCTGATCGTGGTTGCCGGCATGCTCGGCTTCGGCGCCTGGGGGCACGCCCAACGTCGCGAAGCGGCGCTCGAGACTTTGCGGCAGCAGGAAGACGACGTTCCGCTGGTGCGCGTCCGCAAGGTCGGTTCGACCGACGCGCCGCGCACTCTCGATCTGCCGGGCAGCATGGAGGCCTTCGATTGGGCAACCGTCTATGCCCGCGCCACCGGTTACATCTCCACGCGTAACGTCGACATCGGCAGCCGCGTCCACGCCGGCGACGTGCTTGCCGTCATCTCCGCGCCCGATCTCGACCAGCAGCTCCTACAAGCGCGGGCGCAGGTCGCGCAGCTACAGGCCGCCGTGGCTCAGGCCCAATCCAACATGCAGCTCGCGAAAGTCACCAACCAACGCACTCAGGTGCTCGTCGTCCAGGGTTGGCAGACGAAGCAACAAGGCGACGTCGATCGGCTGACGTTTCAGGCGCAAAGCGCAGCGCTGCAGGTTGCCGAGGCCAATCTGAAGGCCGGACAGGCGCAGGTTTCGCGACTCGAGGAACTAACCGGCTTCGAAAAGGTAACTGCTCCCTTCGACGGGGTGATCACGCAGCGCCACATCGACGTGGGTAGCCTGGTGACCGCGGACGTCAACAGCGGTACGCAGCTCTTCGACATCGCGCATAGTGACGTGCTGCGGATCCAGATCTGGGTTCCGCAGGATGCCGTCTTCGGCTTGAAGGACGGTGACACGGCCGAAGTCCGCGTGCCGGAAATCCCGGGGCGCGTGTTCCACGGCAAGGTGGCGCGCAACGCCAACGCTCTGCAGGCCGGAACGAGGACCAGGCTGACCGAGGTCGACGTCGAGAATTCCGACGGCACGCTCTTTCCAGGGCTCTATTGCACGGTCCGGCTTTTCATCCAGCGGTTGCAGCCGGTGATCTCCATTCCTTCGGAAGCCGTGATCTTCAATAAGAACGGGCTCAGCGCCGCCGTCTATGAAGACGGACGCGTGCGGATCAAGCCGCTCGACGTGCTGGCCGACAACGGTGCGGATATCGAAGTGCGCGCCGGGCTCAATCCCAACGACCTGGTGATCCTCAACCCGCCGGTGAACATAACGGACGGGATGCGCGTCAGCACAGCGGGCGAGAACCGGCGCGTCGGCAGTCTCGGCAATACGACCAATGAAACTGCATCGAAATGAACGAATTCGCGCCGATTGCTGATTTGGGAGTCGAAGATGGCATTCCCCGGCGTGATAGGAAGCAAATGATTTTAATCACAGAATTCAACTGGCTGGGGCTCCAATCAAATCATTCCCAAGGGTAAGCCGGTAAGCATCGTACTTGTGATGCAGGAGCTTCCTATGGGCACGGACCACACTTCAATTCGTCGCGTGAGTCGTATCGTTCTGGCAGCATTGCTGAGCTTGGCGGCTGTCGCCAGCGCCAAAGCCTTCGAAGTGACGGCCGAGCAGCGCGCCGCCTGCACCCCCGACGCCTTGCGGCTTTGTGCCTCGGAAATTCCGGACATCGGGCGGATTACAGCATGCATGATGGCCAAACAGGCCAGCCTTAGCCCGCAATGCCGCGCCGTGTTTCAAACCGCAAGCCGAGAGGATTCCCGATCGCATCAGCGGCTCAGGATTGCTTCGAGCCATGCGAGCTATCGCGTGACCCGGTCTTATGATCTGCATGGCCGGCATTTGCATGAGGCAGTACGGCTGGCTTCGCGATATCGCGAGTCGCGCGGATTTGGTTCGGGCTACGTCGAGCATGAGCCGTTTTCCTCCCGCAATGGTCGCTGGATGCATTCGCGCGAAGGGCGGCAAGCGCTTAGCATGGCGCGCAAGATCGTGGCGGGTTTTGCGATGGCCTGCCAAAACCACAGCATACCGGACGACCTTTGCAACCTCTCGGGAAGCTCCGCTCCGTTCTATGCGCCGTCGGGCTACCATCCGGAGAACAATTCATCGGGAGGTTTCTTCGGCCTATCTTTCTAAGGAGAAGCTAGCTTTCCTAACGATAGGTCGGCCGTAGCGCGCTCGCGAGTGCGCCGCGGCATGCTTACGAACGCTGGCCGCTGGTCAGTTAGCAATCGTCCGCGATCTTTCACAGGGAAGCGCGAACAACGGAAAGGTCTGAGGACGGGACCATCCTCGCCAAAAGGAAAGGCCGCGAGAGATCTCGCGGCCTTGCGCCATCGCGCCATCGCTGCTGAGGCGCCTTGTTCAATATTTGGCGACGACCGGCATCGGCGGCGCGAACATATCGAACTTGTAGCTGAAGCCGGCCTCAACACGATTGTCGGTATTGCGGAGACGCGCCGCAAATCCGGCGTCGGTATTATACAGCGGGAGGCTATAAGAGCCATAGTCGGTATAGCGATATTCGGCACGCACCGACCAATTCGGATCAAGCGCATATTCGATGCCGCCGCCCGCCGTCCAGCCCGCACGGCCGATGGTCTGCGAGTTGACCAGGGCTCCCAAAGTGCTGGTGTCGCGAATCGAAGCGAAGGCAACGCCGCCCGTGCCGTAGATCAACACGCGATCCCAGGCCCAGCCGAAACGGCCGCGAACCGATCCTTGGATCTCGGCGTTCTCGTGAAATAGAGCGCCGCCACCTTCCAAAGCCGAGGCACTGGCGCTGGTTCCTTCGAAGTCACCCTCGACGCCGATGACGAACTGGGTGATCTGGAAATTGTAGCCAATATGGCCGCCGCCCACGACCCCGCTCGGGGAAACACCAGTGGCGGTACCAGCAAAGACATCGCCCGGATAGGTTTCGAGATAGGCGGACGTGGTGCCCCACTCGTAGCCCGCCTGCGCACCGACATAGAGCCCGGTCCACGTAAATTGCGGCGGGGGCGGCGCATACATCGGCGGCCCTTTCGTATTCGGCAGATCCGCGGCCCAAGCGCCACCGGTCATCGTCGCGAGTATCGCGGCCGAAACGAGCAATTTGCGAATTGTCATGAGAGCCCCCTCAATGGTACGTTGCGGGAAGAATACATCCCCTCTGATGGAAATCTATCGCAAAAGGCGATCTCTGCCAGGTTCCGCCCCCAATTTGCAGGTACCTGTGCCCTATGTGACACATTTTTTTGGCCCGAATGATCCCCGCATCCCTTTAAATTTGTTCACAAGTACGTGTTGGAAGCACGCGACTTGAGCGCAGCATTGGAGAGTCGGGGTTCGATGCTGCCAGGCGCAGAATCGGCGGCCTTTTCCGCAAGAGCGCGATGCCGGCTCGGCAAATCCGCGCATGTCGTAACGTTAGGCAACGAGGAGACACAACGCCTGAAAAGTGGCCGCGGCCGCCGCCGCCGCGGCCGCCGCCGTGCTCCAGATGCCGAGCGTGAGGAAAGCGGCCGCGGCGCATGCCGCAGTGAGCAAAACCGGAACCATCTCGTCTCTCCTCTTTGCACCACGCCCCACTGCAACCCTTGCAAATGCGAGGCCGCATGTTGGCGAAAATCGGAAGGTGAGATCCAAAATTGATGCGGGCGATGGTCCCGCTGTTTCTGCGGAGCGCGAGCCCTCCGAATGTCCGAAGCGGTCTCGAGCATTCCAGCGCCCGGTTTCGCCAACAGGTCCGCGACGCGCCGAGAAGAGGCCGCGCGTTTCGAAGGTTGGTTGCGGCCGTTGCTGCGAGCGCGCGTCGCGCGAATAATTCCCTCGGTGCTAGACTGGCTCCGCGCCCTGCGACAGCGGGGCCGCGGCCAACTGATCGACGGCGCGCACCACCAATTCCTCGAGTGCGTCGCGCGGAAGGGATACGATAAGGGCTTGCGTCCCCCTCACAATCCCGAGCGCCGCAAAAGCACCGTCGGAAGTCAAATGGATGTCGATCGTGTCGGCGTGAAGCTCGGCGAGCGGTCTTTTGGTCATTATCCTGCTCTCCTTCGGGTTCGGCCTCCTCACCTTCCAGCGGGGCCACCGTGGAGACTCAGTTAGACGGAATTCAGGCAACGCCACCGCGCCGCTCCGATTGCGCAAACGTGCGCGGTCGGCCGCGATCCGAAGGTCGCCATCATCTGCCGGAAAAGAAGTGTGCGTGCCGTTGGATAGCGGACGCCCGCATCGCATCTAACTTGAAGAAATCGTCGGCGCGCCCAAGGGGACTCGAACCCATGTTTTCGGTGCGAAGGGGCAGGTTCTCAAACTTCGGCAAACTCGCCCTCTTTGGTGGGCCGTTCGGCCGACGCTCGGTCCAGTCGATGTTGGGCCGAGTTCTTTCTTTCGCAGTTTTCCCTTCGGCCGCGAGAGTCGTTCGGCGGCGACTGCGGATGAACCAGCACCGCCGATCATTTCTTATTGGGCCGCACCAAACCGACAGTCAGTCCAGCACACCATCAATGAATTCTTCCGCCTTTGCCATCGCATCAACGTAGCTGATCGAACTTTCGATCACCTTGGTCTTCATGCTGATCTTTTCGAGCAAGCGCCGGTCCTCTGAAGCAATGTTCACGACGAACTTGCCTGTCATCACGGAACTTTGAGATAGCTGATCACATAGCCCCCATAGGCGATGGTGATTTCTTCCATTGGCATTCTCCGATGTGTACGTCGGAGTTTTATGATCTGGAATCCGGCGATCGCCAATAGTTCATTTGGGAGCCTATGAAGTTAAGCATCCAACGCCATGTCGATCTCTAGCCTTTAACTCGCTTCGTTTCCCGTGTCACAAAAGTTCATGACGCCTTTCCCGCCGTAGGGTGGCCAAGCGGAGTTCCTGTAATGAAGTCGATAGGTGCTCCAGCGCTTTTTTCTTGAACACATCCACGTATTCGATTCTGCCGTACAAAAAGACGCAGCGAACTCCGGTTTGGATGTCCTTCTTCTCCTGATCCGAGAGGGGGCGATTCAGCCACAACCCCTTCGTATTGATTCCTTGGGAGGGGAGATAACTTATACTCTCTCTTCTTATGGGCGACGGTGCTGTCATGGCAAATTCTCTATCCGGGGTCGCTACCTCTAAATTCCCCCAATGAAGCGCGTCCCTCGCTGGTGTTTGACCAGTGTTCTTGATACCTATCAGGACGCCGACTTGGTCAGTTCGATCGACGGGGAGCGGCGGATTTATATTGCTGCCATCGATCAAATCTGCGCCTAGGATGGAAACATAGGCTCGCAATTGACGCTGGGCGGTTCGCCTAGACAATTCAAATTGGGCGATCGCGGCCACGGCCACTAGGAATGTGGCGGTGGCCACAATGCGGTTAGAATCTGAGACGAACCAACTGATCCACGACATACTGTTCTCTGTCTAGAACTCACCGAGCCATCCCAGTGGTTGCGCATGATAATAGGTCCGGTCTCCGGCCATGTTGGCGGCGAGATCATCGATGGCATTCAGGACCCCGCTACAGCGCCGATAGCGATCACCCTGGCGCGCCCAAGGGGACTCGAACCCCTGTTTTTGCCGTGAAAGGGCAACGTCCTGGACCGCTAGACGATGGGCGCGACGGCGGTGCTCGCAGGCGCGCGAGGTATAGAGAGAGGCGACGGCGGTGGCAAGTTTGTAAAGGGAGTTCACGCCCGCGCGCCGGATGCGCCGTGCCCGGCGATCGCGAGATCGACAAGCTTGAGCCGGATCTTTTCGCGGCCGTTCCAGCGATCGAGGCTCAAACTCCCGGCAAGATGCACTGCCGAACCGCGCGCCGAGCGCAACGCTTCGCCGAGCGGCGCGCCGACGGCGCGAAAGACCACACCTTCCAGACTTCCGCCATCGCCCGCCTCGGCGCGCCAGCGCAGATGCCCGTCTCCCACCGGCATCACGTCGATGAGCCGATGGCCCGGAAAAACGAAGATCGGCTCCGGATTGCCGGCGCCGAACGGGCCGGCGCGTTCGAGCGTCGCATAAAGCGCCAGGTTGGCGCCCGAGGCCGTCAGCGTCGCATCGACCAAGAGCGAGTCCTGGGCGCGCGCCGCCGCGACCTTTTCGGCAAGGCTCTTCTCAAGGAAGCTGCGAAAGGCCTCGAGCTTGTCCTGCGCTAGCGTGATTCCCGCTGCCATGGCGTGTCCGCCGCCCTTTGTGACGAGCCCGGCTTCGACGGCGGCACGCACCACTTTGCCAAGGTCGATGCCGGCCATTGAGCGGCCCGATCCGGTTCCGATCCCGGCATCGAAGGCGATCGCGAAGGCGGGTTTGCGGAATCGCTCCTTGAGCCGCGCCGCGACGAGTCCGACCACGCCCGGATGCCAGTTCTCGCCGGCGACGACGATCGCCGCGCCGGTGTCGTCGGCCTGCACCGCCGCGGCTTGCAGGATCGCCGCCTCGACCACCTGGCGTTCGCGGTTCAAACGGTCGAGATCTTCGGCGAGGCGACGCGCCTCGACTTCGTCGCGCATCGCAAGGAGCTTGGCGCCCAGCGCCGCATCGCCGATGCGTCCCCCGGCATTGATTCGCGGTCCGATCAGAAAGCCAAGATGGTAGGGGTTCGGCGGACCGCCCGCGCCGGCGACATCCAATAGGCTGCGCAATCCCGGCCGTCCGCGCGCGCGCATCAAGGCCAATCCCTTGACGACGAAGGCGCGGTTCAAGCCGGTCAGCGGTGCGACGTCGGCGACGGTCGCCAGCGCCACCAGATCGAGGCCCAAGAGAAGCTCGGGTTCGGGGCGGGCAGCGCTCCAAAAACCGCGGGCGCGCAACAGCCGATGGGTGGCGACCAGCGTCAGGAACACCACCCCCGCGGCGCAAAGCTGGCCGAGGCCGGAAAGGTCGTCCTGCCGGTTGGGATTGACGACGATGGCCTCAGGCAGAACTTCGGGCGCCTGATGGTGATCGAGGACGATCGGGTCGAGACCGAGTTTGCGCGCCTCGGCAAGCGCGGCGTGGCTCGTCGTGCCGCAATCGACGCAGACGAGAAGATTTGCGCCGGCTTCGGCCAATTCGCCGATCGCTTTCGCATTCGGGCCGTAGCCTTCGAAGATTCGGTCGGGAATGCGGACGAGGTGCGGCGCGCCGGCCGCGGTTAGAAACTCGTCGAGTAGCGCCGCCGAAGCGGCGCCATCTACGTCGTAATCGCCGAAGATTGCAATCGTCGCGCCGACCGTAATCGCCGCCGCCAGACGCTCGGCCGCCGCCTCCATCCCGCGCAGCGTGTAAGGATCGGGCATCAGCCGGCGAAGCTGCGGATCGAGATAGAGCTCGGCATCCTGCGGCGCCACGCCCCGCCCGGCCAGCACCCGCGCTAGAAGATCGGAATGGCCATGCATCTGGGCAATCGCCAGGGCGCGGCATTGCCCTGCTGCGTCGAGACGCTCGCGCCAAGGCCGGCCCAACGCCGAACGTTCGACGCCAAGCAAAGAACGATCGAGGCTGGGAGATTCGTCCACGCCCTAGCTTAACCGAATCGGCGCAGAAAATCAGCGCCCGGCGCGCCGCGCTCAACCGGCGCCCGGAATCCATCCGGAGCAAAAGCTGCCGAGATTACAAAAGCGTGAGGCGCCCCGGGGTGGATCTTCACTGGCCTGCGTGTATTGAATGCACGCCTACTTCGCGGGTTGACCAGGAATGCGCAGATCCTTTGTTGTACTTGCGGTCTTGGCGATCGGCGCGGTCGGCGCCGGCTATTGGTGGATGCACGCGCACCCGCCAGCCGACGAAACGCAGAATGCAGAAGCGCCTCCCGTTCCGGTTCTTGTTGCTACGGCGAAGGCGGAGGATGTGCCGATCATCTTGCGCGGACTGGGGACTGTAACCGCATATAATACCGTCCCGCTGAAGAGCCGCGTCGAAGGCGCGGTGACCGAGATCAACTTCAAGGAAGGTCAGGACGTCAAAGCTGGCGATCTGCTGATCCAGCTTGATCCGCGCCCTTACGAAGCGGCCCTCGCCCAAGCGAAGGCGAACCTCGCCAAAGATCAGGCTGCCCTCGCCAATGCGCAGGTCGACCTGCAGCGCTATGCCAAGCTGCTGACCCAGAATTTCGCGCCCGAGCAGCAATATGCGACGCAGAAGGCGCTGGTCGACCAAGGCCAAGCGACCATCCAGGCGGACCAAGCGGCGATCCGCGCCGCGGCGCTCAACGTCGATTATGCCTCGATCCGTTCGCCGGTCGACGGCGTGACCGGGATCCGGCAGGTGGACCTCGGCGTCATGATCCAGGCCAACAGCACCCAGACGCTGGTCGTGGTCACGCAGATCGAGCCGATCTACGTCATCTTCACCTTGCCGGAGGCGGATATCGGGCGGGTTCGCGAGGCGATGGCAAAGGCCCGCTTGCGCGTCTTGGCTTACGCGTCCAACGACCAGAAGGAGATCGCCGAGGGCGGGCTCAATTTGGTCGACAACTCCGTCAACCAGACCACCGGAACGGTGCGGCTCAAGGCGGAATTCGCCAACAAGGATAGGTCTCTATGGCCAGGCCAGTTCGTCAATGCGCATCTCGTGCTGCGCACCATCCGTGACGGCGTCACCGTGCCGACCGCGGCGATCCAGACGGGCCCCAACGGGCCGTTCGCCTATGTCGCCGGGGACAATTCGAAGGTGCACATGCGGCCGATCACGGTCGCCCAGACCGAAAACAACCGGGCGTTGATCGCCGCGGGGCTCAAAGCCGGCGAACGCGTCGTCGTCGCCGGCCAGTACCGGCTCGACGAGGGCACGAAGGTGAACGCGACTGAGGCGACCGGCACGCCCACGGGAGGCGAACACGGAGGCATGCCGCTCGACGTCGAGGCTGATCAATGAACATCTCGGCCGTCTTCATCCGTCGGCCGATCGCGACGACGCTGTTGATGACGGCGCTGCTCGTCGGCGGGATCATCGGCTACAATCTTCTCCCCGTGGCCGCTTTGCCGTCGGTCGATTATCCGACGATCGTCGTCACGGCGAGCCTGCCGGGCGCCGATCCGGAAACGATGGCTTCCTCCGTCGCCCAACCGCTCGAGCGTCAATTCGCGCAGCTCCCCGGCGTCGACGAGATTACCTCGACAAGCGTTCTGGGTTCTACTGCGATCACGCTGGAATTCGACCTGTCGCGCAACATCGACGGCGCGGCCGGCGATGTGCAGTCGGCGATCAACGCCGCGCAAGGCTATCTGCCGAAGAACCTGCCGACTCCACCGACCTACCGGAAAGTGAATCCCGCCGACAAACCGATCCTTGTCCTCGGGTTGACCTCGAACGCGATGCCGCTGACCGAGCTCGACCAATATGCCGATCTCGATCTCGCCCAGCGCATCGCGTCGTTCAGCGGGGTCGGTCAAGTGGTCATTTTCGGCGAGCAGAAATTCGCGCCGACCATCATGGTCAATCCGCTGGCGCTCGCGGCGCGCGGCATCGGCATTGACGAGGTCGCCAACGCGGTGGCCAACAACACCGCCGACTTGCCGGTCGGCACGCTGCAAGGGCCGCACCAGTCTTATCAGATCGGCACCAACGGTCAGCTCTTCTCGCCGAAGGCGATCGGGCGGCAGATCGTGGCCTATCGCGACGGCGCCCCGGTGCGCGTCAGCGACGTCGCCAAAGTGGTGGTCGGATCGGAGAGCCCGCTGCAGGCGAGCTGGGTCGGCATGCATAGGGGCGAGCTGATCGGCATCTGGCGGCAGCCGAACGCCAACACGATCGAGCTTGTCGATCAGATCAAGGCGCAGTTGCCGCACCTGCAAGCCTCCATTCCGCCCTCCGTGAAACTTTCGATCATCAGCGACCGATCGACCTCGATCCGGGAGAGCTTCACCGACGTGAAATTGACGCTGATGGGGACGATCTTCCTGGTCGTCGTCGTCATCTTCATTTTTCTTCGCAACGTCTGGGCGACGCTTATCCCCGCCGTCACGGTGCCGCTGTCGCTCACCGGCACGTTCGGCGTGATGTATGTGCTCGGCTATAGTCTCGACAATCTCTCCTTGATGGCATTGACGCTCGCCGTCGGCCTCGTCGTCGACGACGCGATCGTGATGCTCGAAAACATCTTCCGCCACATGGAGGAAGGACTGAACCGCTTCGATGCGGCGCTGGTCGGCGCAAAAGAAATCGGCTTCACTATCGTGTCGATCACCGTCTCTCTCGTTGCGGTGTTCATCCCTTTGCTCTTCATGGGCGGGATCGTCGGACGGCTATTTCGCGAATTCGGCGTCACCGTCACGGTCGCGGTCGTGCTCTCCGCGATCATCGCGCTGACCCTGTCGCCGATGATGGGTTCGCTGGTCCTCAAAAATCCGCGTACCGCGCGCCACAGCCGGATCTACGCGGCGAGCGAGCGCTCCTATCAGGCAATCATTTATCGCTACGAACAGGTTCTCAAGTTCTCGCTGCGCCATAAGCGCGTCGTGATGCTGCTCAATCTCGCGCTCATCGGCCTCTCCGCCTGGCTCTTCGTCACGATGCCGAAAGGCTTCTTTCCGCAGGCGGACACCGGCATGATCTTCGGTTTCACGCAGGCGGATCAGGATATTTCCTTCGCGGGAATGGAGGAGCGCCAAAAAGCGGCCGCTCGAATCATCCTTGCCGATCCGGCCGTCGCGCATTTCGGCTCGTTCATGGGCGGCTCGTCGAGCGCCGGCATGAACACAGGCCGCATGTTCATCGTCCTGAAGCCCTATGACCAGCGCTCGGTCACCGCCGACCGGGTGATCGAGCGCCTGCAGCCCAAGCTCGCCACCGTGCCGGGGGTCTCGACCTATCTGCAATCAATCCAAGACATCCGGGTCGGCGCGCATCTGACGCGCACGCAGTATCAATATACGCTCGAAGACACCAATCTCGACGAACTAAACCGTTGGGCGCCGAAGATGCTCGACAAACTGAAATCGCTGCCGGAATTGGAGGAAGTCGCCAGCGACCAGCAGAGCGGCAGTCCGGAATTGATGATCGACGTCGACCGCGACGCAGCGGCGCGGCTCGGCGTCGACGTGACGACCATCCAGCAGACGCTTTCCGACGCCTTCGGCCAGCCTTTCGTGACGCAGCTCTATGCGCCGCTCAACACCTATCACATCGTCATCGAGGTCGAACCGCAATACCAGCAGGATGTTTCGGCCCTCTCGCGGCTCTATGTGCGCGGCTCGGGCGGCCAGCTTATTCCGATCAGCCAGTTCGTGCATTTGAAGCGGGTGCCGGCGTTGATCTCCGTCAACCACCAGGGGCAGTTCCCGGCGGTAACGATCTCCTTCAACCTCGCGCCGGGAACGGCGCTCGGCCAAGCCGTCGAGGCGATCCAAAAGGCCGCCGCCGAAGTCAGCCTGCCCGAGACGATACAGACTTCGTTCCAAGGCACCGCGTCGGAGTTTCAGAGATCCCTGTCAACGCAGCCCCTGCTCATCGCGGCGGCGCTGTTTGCAGTCTATATCGTGCTCGGCATCCTTTACGAGAGTTTCATCCATCCGTTCACCATCCTCTTGAGCCTGCCCTCCGCGACGGTGGGCGCGCTGGTTTTCCTTTCGCTCTTTCACTTCGATCTGACCATGATGGCGATCATCGGCCTCATCATGCTCATCGGCATCGTGAAGAAGAATGCGATCATGATGATCGACTTCGCGCTGGTGCGCGAGCGCAACGAGGGCATGTCGCCGGAGAAGGCAATTTACGAGGCCGCGGTGCTGCGCTTCCGCCCGATCATGATGACTACCATGTCGGCGCTCTTCGGAACGCTGCCGATCGCGATCGGCATTGGCGCCGGCGCCGATCTGCGCCAGCCGCTCGGCGTCGCGGTCGTCGGCGGCCTCATCGTCTCGCAGGCGCTGACGCTGTTCACAACGCCCGTCACCTACATCTACATGGATCGCTTCAACGCATTGCTGACCCGCAGCGTGCACCGCAAGAAGGTGACGCAGAGGAAGAAAGAGTTGGTTGCCGGGGAATAGCCCTCTCGCTTGGGGAGAACAGGCGTTTTTGCGTGCCGGCGACTCCTTTCCCGGCCGAAGTGAAGCTTCGAGCCGGGATCCGGAGCCGAAAACTCACTTCTGGATCCCGGATCTTCGCCCGCCTGCTGGCTCGTCCCGGACCGCCTCAATCCAGCTTGAATTTTCCCATCTGGCGGTGCTCGGCGGCGATCTTGCGCACCGTTCCGGTCACCGAGCGGTAGATCAACGTTTCGGTGCGAATGACTTCTTTGGAAAATTTGACCCCGCCGAGCAGCGGCCCATCGGTGACGCCGGTCAACGAGACGATCACGTCGCCCGCAGCGAGTTCCTTCATGTCGTATTTGCGGCGCGGATCGGCGACGCCCATTTTGGCGGCGCGCTCGATCTTCTCCCGCGTATCGAGGATGAGCCGGCCCTGCATCTGTCCGCCGACGCAGCGCAGCGCGGCCGCCGCGAGCACGCCTTCGGGCGCGCCGCCGATACCAAGATAGAGGTCGATACCGGTCTCTTCCGGCCGCGTGGTGAAAATGACGCCGGCAACGTCGCCGTCCGGAATGATCCGCAGCGCGGCGCCGACGCGCCGGCAATCGTCGATGATCGCCTGGTGACGCGGCCGATCGAGAACAAGCACGGAAATCTCGTCCGGCCGCACGCCTTTCGCTTTCGCCAGCGCGCGAATGTTCTCTTCCGGCGTCTTGTCGAGATCGACGACGCCTTGCGGGTAGCCGGGTCCGACCGCGATCTTCTCCATGTAGACGTCGGGCGCATGCAGCAACGAACCTCCCGTCGCCATCGCCATCACGGCGATGGAACCCGGCATATCGCGCGCGCAAAGCGTGGTGCCTTCGAGAGGATCGACGGCGATATCGACTTGCGGGCCATGTGCGGTGCCGAGCTTCTCGCCGATATAGAGCATCGGCGCCTCGTCGCGCTCGCCCTCGCCGATGACTACCGTGCCGTCGATCGGCAGGCGTTGCAGCTCGCGCCGCATGGCGTCGACCGCCGCCTGATCGGCGGCTTTTTCGTCGCCGCGGCCGCGCAGCCGCGCCGCGGCCACCGCGGCGCGCTCGGTCACGCGGACGAGTTCGAGCGTGAGAATCCGGTCGATGATATCGCGGCTCGTGACGACGAGATCGGTCAAGCGACGCCCCTTTTCTGTTCCTGGTTCTCGCGCTTGGAGACGGCGGCTCTGGCGCCTCCTCAGTCTGAAGGTCGTTGCCACTTCCTCATCCTGAGGAGCGCCGGAGGAGCGCGTCTCGAAGGAGGAGCGTATCAAACTTCGTTTCATCCCCGTTCGATGCGGATCAGCTGTGGCGGCTCGGCGACGAACCCATCGCCGACGACGGCGGCCAACGCCTCGCGGATCAGCTTCTCGTAGGTCGCGTGCGTAATCAGCACCACCGGCACCGCGGCGGCCTTGCCGCGCTCGCCGGGATGGCGGCGCTGGACGATGCTTTCGAGCGAGATCGAGCGCTCCGCCATGCGCGCCGCGATCGCCGCCGCGGCGCCCGGCCGGTCATAGACGGAAAGCCTGATGTAATAGCCACCTTCGTGCATCTGGATCGGGGCGCGCTGCGGCGCCGCCAGCGCCGCGACCGGCACGCCGAATGGCGGCGTTCGCAGCCCCTTGGCGATATCGACAATGTCGGCAATGACCGCGGAAGCGGTCGCTTCGCCGCCCGCGCCCGGCCCGATCAGCGTCAGCTCGTGCACGGCGTCGGCATCGATCGTCACGGCATTGGCGACGCCCATCACCTGCGCGATCGCCGACGAGCGCGGCACCATGGTCGGATGAACGCGCTGCTCGATGCCGGCGCCGGTGCGCGCCGCAACCCCGAGCAGCTTGATCCGGAAGCCCAGTTCCGCCGCCGCATCGATGTCGGCGAGGCTGATGTCTTTGATGCCCTCGATGGCGATTGCTTCGGGATCGATACGCGTGCCGAAGGCGAGCGCCGTCAAGATCGCCAGTTTATGCGCCGTATCGAGGCCGCCGATGTCGAAACTCGGATCGGCTTCGGCGTAGCCGAGCCGCTGCGCCTCGGCGAGGCATTCGGCGAACGGCAAATGCTCGATCTCCATCCGCGACAGGATGTAATTGCAGGTGCCGTTCAGAATGCCGTAGACGCGCGAAACAGTGTTGCCGGCAAGATCTTCGCGCAACGTCTTCACAATCGGAATGCCGCCGGCGACCGAGGCTTCAAAGCCAAACGCAACGCCTTTTTGCTCGGCGAGCTCGGCGAGCCTCAGTCCGTGTTTGGCGACCAGTGCCTTGTTGGCGGTGACGACGGATTTGCCGGCGGCAAGCGCCGCTTCGACCGCGGCTAGCGCCGTGCCATCCGCGCCGCCGATCAGCTCGACGAAGAGATCGATATCGGGCGAGGCGGCGAGCTTGGCGGGATCGTCGAACCAGGCTAAGTGCGAGAGATCGCGGCCGCGCTCCTTGCCGGCCTCTTTCGCCGCGACCGCAGTGACCGCGATCTTGCGCCCGCAGCGCGCCGCCAATGCCGCGGCTTGGCGATCGAGAAGGGCCAGCACGGCAAGACCCACGGTGCCAAGCCCGGCGACGCCGACGCGCAAGAGGTGCTGCATAGATGCGAGCCTATGGGCGAAGCCGCCCGGTCGCGCCTTTTGCCCCAATTCAGAGGGCCGATCAACAAAGCTCGCTGAGCGCGCTTAACGCACCGCGATCAGCCAAGCCGGATCGAACCAGCGGTCCGCCTCGCCGTCATAGGGCAGCCGGTTGATGTCCCAATGGCGGACGAACCGCGCATAGGCCGCATAGACCGGCGGGCCGCCGCCGATGAAGACCACCCTCCCCGGAAAACGCCCCAAGACGTCCTCCGGCCGTTCGGACGCGTGGATCTCGACGATGTCGCGGTCCGCGAAGGCAAAGCTTGGCACGGAAACGAACGTCCGATGCCCCATGATGAGCACGTGGCCGCGCGTCAGCTCGAAGAAGCGCGCCACGTCCGCGGTGAATTCGCGGCCCTTATGGCCCTCCCATGGCAGCCGGCCGTTGAGGCCGAACTGACCCCGCAAGCCGATGGCAACGACGGCACGCACGTCGGGCATTAGCGCGCGCCCCGATGCCGCAATTTCGGCCTCATGCCCGCTTCTCCCATTGGCCGGTCTCGCTCTGCCGCCAATAGACCAGCGCGGCCCCTTGCTCCTTCAGGGCCTTCCATTGCGCCCGGACCGCATGCAATTGATCGGCATCGTTGCCGTCGAAGAGCAGGATCGTGTGCTCGCACATCGGGTCGCGTGCTGCGACATCGGCTCCGTCCACCAAGACGCGCAGTTTCGCGCCGTTCGGATTCTCCACATTGGTCGTCAGATAGACCGGCTGCATCTCGGCGTCGCCATCACGCTCCCGCCCGTGGGCGAGAAAACTCGCATCGGCATAGGTCCACAGCGCCTCGTCGAGCGCATCGAGCCGCTCCTCGCTTGTCGCTTGCACGACGATGCGCGTGCCTTGCGCGAGCCATTGTTCGAGGAGCGCCGGCAGCGCCCGTTCGAGCGGCTGGTGTTGAAGATGGTAAAACCAGATCTCCACGCTGTGCCGCGCTATCCTTCGTAGTTATCGGCGACGAGCCTGTCGAGGAGGCGCACGCCGAATCCCGATCCCCAGCTTTGGTTGACCTCGTTGGCCGGCGAATTCATGCCCATGCCGGCGATGTCGAGATGCGCCCAAGGCGTGCCGTTGACGAAACGTTGCAGAAACTGCGCGGCGGTGATCGAGCCGCCGTGCCGCCCGCCCGTATTCTTCATATCGGCAAACTTGGAATCGAGCAGCTTGTCGTAGGCAGCGCCGAGCGGCAGGCGCCAAAGTTTCTCGTTCGATTCCTTGCCGGCCGCGATGAGCCGCGCGCTGAGTTCGTCATCGTTGGAGAAGAGGCCGGCGTGTTCCTGGCCGAGCGCCACCATGACGGCGCCCGTCAATGTCGCCAGATCGATCATGAACTGCGGCTTGAACTTGTCCTGCACATACCAGAGCACGTCGGCGAGAACGAGCCGGCCTTCGGCATCGGTGTTGATGACCTCGACCGTCTGGCCGGACATCGACTTGAGGATGTCGCCAGGACGCTGCGCACTCGGCCCCGGCATGTTCTCGACGATGCCAATGGCGCCGATGACATCGGCCTTGGCCTTGCGCGCCGCGAGCGCATGCATCAGGCCGACGACGCAGGCGGCGCCCGCCATGTCGCCCTTCATGTCTTCCATTCCCGCGGCGGGTTTGATCGAAATTCCGCCGGTGTCGAAAACAACACCCTTGCCGATGAAGGCGATCGGTTTCGACTTGCTCTCCTTCTTGTCGCCGCGCCAGCGCATGATCACCAGCCGACTTTCGCGCTCCGAACCTTGGCCGACGGCGAGCAACGCCCCCATGCCGAGTTGCTTCATGGCCGCCTCGTCGAGCACCTTCACTTCGACGCCGAGCTTTTCGAGCTCCTGGGCGCGTTTGGCGAATTCCTCCGGAGTGAGAACATTGGCCGGCTCGTTGACCAGCGTGCGGGCGATGAGCACGCCTTCGGCCACCGCCTCGCGCGATTTCGCCTCGCGCCGTGCCGTGGCCGGATCTTCGACGGCAAGGGCGATCTCCGTCGTGCCACTCTCTTCGTCGTCCTTTTTCTTCGTCTTGTAGATGTCGAATTTGTAGTCGCGCAGTCGGATGCCCTCAGCAAACTCGGCGGCGGCCGCCGCAACGTCCTTCGGCGGACGCGGCAAATCGAAGACGATGGTGGCGTAAGCGCCGGCGCCGAGCTTGCCCATGACGAAGCCGCCGAGCGCAAGATAGTCGTCGGGCTTGGGCTCTTCTTTTGCTTTGCTCTTGCCGGTTTCTTCGGCGCCCGTTCCGATGACGAGGAGCCGATCGGCGGACACGCCGGCAGGCGCGATGATGTCGAGGGCCGTCGACCCTTTGCCCTTGAATTTCCCCGCGCCGGCGGCGCGTTTGAGGAGCGCCTCGCCCTCGGCCCCGACTGCCTCGCGCGTCGCCGCGCTCAACGCCAAATCCGGGCCTGCGAAAACAACCAGCGTCTGGGGAGCGGTTTTGCTTTTTCCGGTTCGCTTCGGCGTGGAGGCAAGCGACGTCAAGGCAACGAAATCGATTTTTACGGACTGTGACATTGGCTTTTCCTGATACCTCGACGACACACCGATGCGGCCGGCCAGATCAAAGACGCGCTGCGACGCGCCAGCCGGATAGCACCTGACTGCGCCGAACTGCCAGCAAATTCGGCGCTCGATCGTGCTCTTGGGGCGCATGCCGACATCGGGGGCGCAGAAGGCATCGCCGCAGCCGGCTTCTCGCCGGCGAAGTCGCGGCCCCCTAAATTCCAGATTCCAATGGGAAATTAATGCTATGCTGAGGTGCTGGACAGGCGTGGCGAGCGCGCAACGCACCCGCTGCATTCGGTCGCTCTGCCCTCAAAAAGCCGGGAGCAGCTTGCACCTAAACGTGGGACTATGTAGCCAAAGCGGGATAGGATGCGGTTATTCGGCTCTCGATTCCGAGCGCCGGGAGCTTTGCGGCCTGCGAAAGGGGATTCCGAACGGGAGAACTTCGCGAAGTCGCAGAGGCGGACCTCACGAGGCGGATCCTTCTGCCACTTCTTTTGGACCTGATTGAGTGGCGGTCAGCCGCCGTCTACGGAAGCGCCCGCGTCATGCCGTTCGTCGAGATCCATGCGAGCCCCGAAGATCCCGAAGCCCGTAGGGCGGCGGCGATCGACGCCTTTCGTCGAGGCGCACGATGACCATTACATCGACGCTCGGCCGCTATTTCTCGCTGCGCTTCTTCAATACGATCATGTCGGTTTTCCTGGCGATCATCGGCATGGTGTACGTGTTCGATTTCGTCGAAATGCTGCGCCGTACGAACGGAATGCCTGGTATCACGGCGGGCTTTGTCGCGGTTTTGTCGCTGCTGCGCACGCCATCGGTCGCCGAACAGATCCTGCCGTTTTGCGTATTGTTCGGCACGATGACCGCCTTCCTCGATCTGAGCCGCAAGTTCGAGCTCATCGTGGCGCGCGCGGCCGGCGTCTCGGTCTGGCAATTTCTCGTCCCGCCGATCGGGATCGCTTTGTTGATCGGCACGCTTTCGGTGGCGCTGTTCAACCCGCTTTCGGCCGAAATGAAGCAACGCGCCGATTCCATCGAGGCGAAGCTTTTCGGGCGCAGTGGCCAACCGGAAGGCGATACTACTTTGTGGATCCGCCAGAAGAGCGTCGACGGGGAAGCAATCCTGCGCGCCGCGCGATCGCTCAATTCCGGAACTCTGCTGACCTCGGTCACGGCCTACGTGTACGAACCCGACGGCCGTTTCGAAGCGCGCGTGCACGCCGACCGCGCCACGCTGCTGCCCGGCGTATGGGAACTGCAGAACGCCGAGATTATCGCGCCCGGCGAGGAGGCACGCCACGTCGGCACCTATCTTCTCGCCACCGACCTTTCCCCGGATCGGCTCGCGGAAAACTTTTTGACGCCGGATTCTGTGCCATTTTGGTCGCTGCAGCGGCTGCGCCGGGAAAGCGAGCAAGCGGGCCTCGATTCCACCGGGTTCCGGCTGCAATATCAGACATTGTTGGCAAGGCCACTGCTGCTTGTCGCCATGGTTCTGATTGCCGCTGCCTTTTCCTTGCGATTCTTCCGGCTTGGGGGGATTGCGCAGACAATCGGCGGCGGCATCGCCGCCGGGTTCCTTCTGTACCTGGCGACCAAAATGGTCGCTGATTTCGGTAACTCCGGCCTTTTGAGCACCCCGGTCGCCGCCTGGTCGCCGGCGGTGGTCGGCACTTTGCTTGGCGCCTTGGCTCTGCTGCATCAGGAGGACGGTTGATGGGGCGGCGTTTTTGCCCCGCTGACGAAACTGTCCGTGCCCGTTCCGAGTTTCGCGCGGCGTCAGCCGGGCTGCGCGCGCGGGGTCGCGGGTGCACTCTGCGCGCGGCGCGCACGGTTTGCTTTGCCTCTTTGGTCTCTGCCTGGGTGTGCGCCGGGCTGATCGGTCCGGCAGTCGCGCAGAGCGCCGGTATAAAAGCGCCCCAGAATTCCGCCGCGCCATCCGGCAAAATGTTGGTCGAGGCGGATCAGCTTGTTTACAACAAAGACAAGAACTCGGTTTCCGCCGTCGGCCATGCGCGCATCTATTACGAGGGCCGTGTGCTCGAAGCCGACCGCATCACCTACGACCGCAACACCGGCCGCGTCTATGCCGAAGGACATGGCAAGATGACGGAGCGCGACGGAACGGTTCTTTATGGGGAGCGATTCGATCTTACCAAGGACCTTGCCAACGGCTTCATCGAAAGCTTGCGTGCCACGTCGACGCAATCCACTTTTTTGAGCGCGCCGCGCACCGAATTATCTGGCGGCAATACGGAGGTATTCCAGAAGGGCACCTATACGGCCTGCGCGGTCTGCGCCGATAACCCTTTGAAGCCTCCGCTGTGGCGGGTGCGCGCCAAGCGCATCATCCACAATCGCGACGAGAAGATGATCTATTATACCGACGCCTGGCTCGAATTCGTCGGCGTTCCGGTCGCCTGGGTTCCCTTCTTTTCCTCTCCCGATCCCAGCGTCACACGCAAATCCGGCGTCTTATCGCCGGTTTTTCTCGACCTTACCTATGCTGGGCTGGGAGTGGGCGTTCCGATCTTCTGGGCCATGGCCCCGAACTACGATCTGACGTTCACGCCGACGTATTTTCTCAACGAAGGCTTCTTCAGCACGCTCGAGTGGCGGCATCGGCTGGCGAACGGCAACTACTTCATTCGCGCCAGCGGTATATTCCAGGAGCAGCCGGGGCTTTTCCCGCCGGAGCCCTATGATGCCGGCGACCGCACGTTCCGCGGCTCGTTGGAAAGCGCCGGCGAGTTCAAGATCAACGATTTTTGGAAATACGGGTGGGATTTTACGCTACTCACGGACCGCTGGTTTCTCAACGACTACAGCATCGCAAACCAGACCGTGTCGGCCAATTACTACAGCGAGGCGATCTCGACGGCCTACCTGATCGGGCAAGGCGACAACGCCTTCTTCGATCTGCACGGCTATCACTTTGAAGGCCTCACCGCGAACGATCTCGAGCAACAGCAGCCGAACGCGCTTCCGGTCCTCGACTACAACAAGATGTTCAACATCGATCCCGCCAAGACGGCGGGCATCGGCGGCAACGTCCAATTGGACGCTAACCTGACCAATCTTTCGGCGGCCGCCGCGACCTATCAGGCGGTCGGCCCGCAGGAATTCGACAAGGCCTACAATCTCTACAACGTTTGCACTACCTACACGCCGGGGACGACGGCGAACAATTGCCTCTTGCGCGGGATCGGCGGCGATTATTCACGCGCCACCGTGGACTTGTCGTGGCAGCGCAAGTTCGTCGATCCCATCGGTGAAGTTTGGACGCCGTTTGCCTTCGCCCGTGTCAACGGCCAGTGGCTCGATCTCGATACGACGAACTCCTACACGTTCTCGTCCGCCTCCGGCACGTCGACGATCAGCAACGCCTCCCAGGCCAATTACATTTCGAGCGGCGCGAACGCCTATGCGATGCCGGGCGTCGGAATGGAATACCGCTATCCCATCCTCGCCAACACGCCGATCGGCTCCATGGTGATCGAGCCGATCGGCCAGATCATCGCCCGGCCCAATAATCTGTTGGGGTCGGAATCGCTCGTCAACATGGATGCACAAAGCCTGGTATTCGACACCACCAACCTGTTCACCTGGGACAAATATTCGGGCTATGACCAATTTGAAACCGGCACGCGGGCGAATTACGGCGGCGAGGCGACGCTGACCTTCAAGAACGGCAGCTACGTAAACGTTATCGCCGGCCAATCGGCGCAGGTTGCGGGCACCAACAGTTACGCCACCCCGGACGCCGCCAACGTCGGCCTGAGTTCGGGATTGGATACGCCGTTCTCGGATTACGTCGCGGGCTTCACCTTCGTGCCCGGCCCGGTTCTCTCGTTTGGCGCGCAAGGGCGTTTCGATCAGGAGACGCTGGAACCGCGCCGCGTCGACGTCGATTCCAACATCAACCTCGGCGCCTGGACCGGCAGCGTACAGTTCGCCGATTATCAAGCGCAGCCAGTGATCGGTTATCCGGTCACCCGCGAGGGCCTCAACCTCGCGTCTAAGTATCAGCTCAACGACAATTATTTCGTGCAAGGCAACGTTACGTTCGATATGAGCCGGCAGTATTATCCGGCGAGTTTAATTGGCTATAGCTATCCGGGACCGTTTGCCATCGCGGCGCTTGGCGCGGAGGGGGGCTACCACAACGATTGCGCGACATTCGCCGTCAGCTACAGCTCGATCTATCAGGATAACGGAACCGGCCAGTTCGTGCACAATCAGACCGTGTTGGTCCAACTCCAGCTGCGCACCCTCGGCGACGCAAGCTTCAGGCAGTCGAGCTACAACAACCAGTCCCTGGACGGCATCAAGTGAGCGGCGTCTGGCCCACCACCAAAATGCCATACCGGAGGAAAATAAAACCGGAGGGAGAAAGGCATCGATGATTCACTCCGATTTGTCCTGCCGGCGGGGCCTCCTGGCAGAGTTGGTTTTGTCGCTCGGATTTCTGGTCGCGACCGGATGCGCCTTTCTGCCGAGTTCGCAGGCGCGCGCCCAGGTGATCATCGCGACGGTGAACGGGGATCCGATCACCGACATCGATGTCGAGGCGAGAATGAAGCTGCTGCGTGTCCTCCGCCAACCGGCGACGCATGATGCCGCCCTGGAGAGCATGATCGACGATCAGCTGAAACTCGACGAGACGGCCGAATTTAAGATCAAGGCCTCCGACAGCGAGATCGGGCAGCAAATCGGCAAGGACGCCGCGGAGCTGAAAATCGCACCGCAAGCTCTGTTGGAGGAACTGCAAAGCTCCGGAATCCTGGATTCGAATCTCAAAGAATATTTCGCCGCGGAGTACCAATTCCTCCTTCTCGTCCAGGCCTACAACAAGGGCGTCGAAGCGAGCGAAACGCAGGTGCGCGCCGAACTCGCCAAGGACGGCGGCAAGGCCGCCGCCGGCACCGACTACAAAATTCGGCAGATCATCTTCGCGGTGTTCAGTTCGACCGCGACGGCGGCGGACATCGAGGGGAAAATGAAGGCGGCGCAACAATTGCGGACGCGGTTCACGGATTGCGACAGCGGTATCCCTCTCGCCCAGGGCATGGATGACGTTGCGGTCAAAGAGCCGCTCACGCGCAACTCCTTGCAGCTCAGCGACACCGTAAAGGATCTGCTCGACAAGACGCCGGTCGGCCACTTGACTCCGCCGGAAAGAACCGCCGACGGAATTGAGATGATTGCCGTGTGCGGCAAGGGCGTCTCGGACGACGATAGCGCCTTGCGCGATGCGATCTCCCAGAGGCTGCTCCAGGCCGAGATAGAGGCCGATGCCGCGAAGCGCTTGAAGGAAATGCGCTCCGAAGCGATCGTCGTCGTGAAGAAATAATGGCGCACGAATCTCGCGGGACCGTGCTCGCGCTCACGCGTGGCGATCCCTCCGGTATAGGTCCCGAACTGGCGCTGAAAGCGTGGCTTGCCCTGCATGCGCGGGAAGCCGCGCCGGCGTTCCTGCTGATCGCCGATCCGGACGATCTTACCGCGCTGGCGCGACGCTTCGGTTGGCCGGTTCCTATCGAAGCGGTCGAGGCCGGCGGCGAGGCGGCGACGATCTTTCGCCGCGCCCTGCCGGTTCTGCGCCTGCGACAGCGCGCCAAAGGCGCTCTGGGCGACCCCGATGCCGCCGACGCGGCCGGAACGATCGAGTCGATTGCGACCGGCGTCGAATTGATTCGTAGCGGCGGCGCCGCGGCGCTCGTCACCAATCCGATCGCCAAGCAAGTTCTGCGACGCGCCGGGTTTCGGCATCCGGGCCACACCGAATTCCTCGGCGAGTTGGCGTCGCGTTTCTTTGGTCGGAACGCTCGCCCGGTAATGCTCCTCTGGTCGCCGGAACTCGCCGTAGTGCCGGCCACGATCCACGTGCCGCTCGCCGAAGTGCCGAACCTCTTGAATTTCGATCTTCTGGTCGAGACCGGAGAAATCGTCGCGGCGGATCTCAAAGATCGTTTCGGTATTACCGAACCGCGGCTTGCTTTCGCCGGGCTTAACCCGCATGCCGGCGAAGCCGGTCACATGGGCCGCGAGGAGATCACGATCATCGCTCCGGCGATTGCCGAGCTCCGCCGCCGCGGCATCGACGCGCGCGGTCCTTACCCGGCCGACACTTTGTTCCATAAGGCGGCGCGGGCGCGCTACGATGTCGCAATCGGCATGTATCACGACCAGGTTTTGGCCCCGATCAAGACGCTCGCCTTCGATACCGCCGTCAACGTTACGCTGGGTTTGCCGTTCGTGCGCACCTCGCCCGACCACGGCACCGCCTTCGACATCGCCGCCGAAGGCACCGCCGATCCCACCAGCCTGATTGCGGCGTTGCGGCTTGCCGCGCAGCTCGCGCGTGCCAGGGCGGGCGCGGCGACGTGAAGGACACCCTGCCAGCGCTGCGCGACGTGGTCGGCGCGCTCGGACTTGTCGCGAAGAAATCGCTCGGCCAGAATTTCCTCTTCGATCTCAATCTCACTTCGCGTATCGCGCGCGCCGCAGGCCCGCTCGAGACCGCGACGATCGTCGAAATCGGCGCCGGCCCCGGCGGCCTGACGCGCGCCCTCCTCGCCGAAGGCGCAAGCCGGATCATCGCCATCGAGCGCGATCGGCGCTGCCTCGCCGCGCTCGAAGATATCGCGGTGCATTACCCAGGCCGACTCGAAACCGTCGCAGGCGACGCGCTAGATATCGACCTCGGCCAACTTGTGGGCTCGCGCCGCCCGGCGCGGATCTGCGCCAACCTGCCCTACAACGTCGCAACCGCGCTGCTCACCGCGTGGCTCGAATCCGCGCCTTGGCCGCCCTGGTTCGACCGGCTCGTACTGATGTTCCAGAAGGAGGTGGCGCTGCGCATCGTCGCAACACCCGCGGCGCGCGCCGACTACGGGCGTCTCGCGGTGCTCGCCAACTGGCGCTGTGCGACGCGCATTCTCTTCGATGTGCCGCCCGCCGCCTTCACGCCGCAGCCGAAAGTCACCTCGTCGGTGGTCGAGCTGATCCCGCGTGCAACGCCCCTACCCTGCGACGCGAGGCTTCTCTCGGAAGTAACGCAAGCCGCGTTCGGCCAGCGGCGCAAGATGCTGCGGCAGAGTTTGACGACGCTTGGCCTCGATTCCGCGCAACTCCTCGAGCGCGCCAACCTCGATGCGGCGAAACGTGCCGAGGAGATCGACGTCGAGGGCTTTGTCGGGCTTGCGCGGGCGCTCGCGGACATGCGCGATCCCCGCATGCGCGAAGCGACGGCAGATAGTTAGAGGAAGCGGGCTCACCCTTCCCGCAAAAGCTTCTCGACGAATTCTTCGATTCCCTGCTTCTGACGCGGAGCGCGCAGCCGCTCGGCCTTGAGGATCGCAACGAGGTCCTCGAACGTGCGCTGAATATCGTCGTTGACGAGCACGTAATCGTAGAGCCGCCAGCGAGCGATTTCATTGCGCGCGTTGGCGAGCCGCTGGGCGATCGCTGCGCCCTCGTCCTCGGCGCGCCGCTCGAGCCGCGCCTTGAGCTCGTGCATCGAAGGCGGCAGAATGAAGATCGTAACGAGATCGCCACTACTTTTGGCCTTCAATTGCTGCGTGCCCTGGTAATCGATGTCGAAGAGCACGTCGCGGCCTTGGGCGAGGGCCGTTTCGACGGGCTGGCGCGGCGTCCCGTAGCAATTGCCGTGCACCTCGGCCCATTCGAGCAATTCGCCGTTGTCGCGCATCGCGTCGAATTGCTTTCGGGAGATGAACGAATAATGGATTTCGTCGACCTCGCTCGAGCGGCGCGGCCGCGTCGTCACCGAGATCGACAATGTAAGATTGAGCTCGGTCTTTTGCAGGAGCATGCGCGTAAGGCTCGTCTTGCCGGCGCCGGAAGGCGAAGACAGGATCAGCATGAGGCCGCGCCGCCCCATTTCCTCCTTAAGTTCCCCACGCTCGATCATGGTCATTCGATGTTCTGCACTTGCTCGCGCAACTGTTCGATTTCGACGCGCAACTCGAGGCCAAGCGCCGTCAACGCGGTATCGTTCGATTTGGCGCAGAGCGTATTGGCTTCGCGGCCAAGCTCTTGGGCAAGAAAATCGAGCCGCCGCCCGATCTGGCCGCCGCGCCGCAGAAGATCGGTCATTGCATCGATATGGGTGGCGAGCCGGTCGAGCTCCTCGCGCACGTCGGCCTTGGCGGCCAGCAACAAGGCTTCCTGATAGAGTCTCGCCTCGTCAAAATTGGCATTGCCAGCGATAAGAGCGATGGATTCCGCGAGCCGGGCGCGGATCGCCGCGGGCTGGCGCCCCGGCAATGCATCGGCGGCGTTGCGCAGAGCGGTGATTTTGGCGAGCCGCGCGGCGATGATCTCGGCGAGCGCCGTGCCTTCGCTCTGCCGCATGGCGACGAGCGCTGCGATCGCCAGATCGAGGCCGGCGAGCGCCTCTTCCTGCACCTGCGCCAACTCCGCCGCGTCATCCGCCTCGCGGACCTCAACCACGCCACGCACCGCCAGCAGTCCGTCGAGCGAGGCCGGTCGCAACGTCGGCGCGGTTTCCATCCCCGCCAGCGCCGCGCCGAGCCGCCGCAACAGCGCCTCGTTGATGCGGACCTCGGGAGCCGCCACTTCGCGTTGCGCCGTCAACGTAGCGTAGCACGTACCGCGGCCGACGCTCTTGCCGAGCCGGGCGCGTGCTTCCGTCTCCATCGCATCGAATCCCGGCGGCAGCCGCAGCCGCAGATCTAGCCCTTTGGCGTTGACGGACTTGATCTCCCAGGCCCAGCGGAATCCCGCGGTGACCCCCGGGAGGCGCGCAAAGCCGGTCATGCTGGCGATGGTCATTGGAACCTTGAGTGATCTGTTGGCGGGATCGCGGCGCACCACGCAACGGCTTTGCCTGCAGCCCCGCGAACCATCACTTCACGTCAGCCGCAGACGGCACGTCCTTGGCGTAATTGAGGTCATAAGTCTTGTCGAGAAGCGGGTCGAGCACCGTTCCTTCGGAAACATCGACGACGCTCGGGTGTTTTACCGGCGTCTTCTGCGCCGCGCCCTGCGCTGTATCCGGCGCGGAAACGTCGGCGCCGGGCGGTGCGCCCGCCGGCGCCTCGCTTTGGTCCACGGGCCCATCGAGGAGGTTGGCGGCGGCCTGCGCCGATCCGACGCCGCGCACCGAAATCCCTAAATCGTCGAGCCCCGGCCCAACCGCGATCGCCGCCTTCGGCGGCGTTGCGACGGCGACGGAATCCACGTCGGGGGCGGCGGCGGAGCTGGGCAATTTCGGCGCGATCGCCGCGACCGTGGCGGCCGTCGAACCGATTCCGAGCAGCGGTGCCGAATCGGCATCGGCGCCAAACGCCGGCAAAGCGCCGTATACCGCTGCACCATTTTCGCCACGCTGGTCCGGACGTGCCGGCGGTTGCGGAATATATTTATCGACGTCGGCCTTGTCCTTCTCCATCTGCCGCCAGCGGGCCACATTGCGCTGATGCTGCTCAAGCGTCTCGGAGAAAACGTGGCCGCCGGTTCCGTCCGCGACAAAATAGAGATCCTGGGTGCGCGACGGATTGGCCACCGCTTCGAGCGACGCCCTGCCGGGATTGGTTATCGGCCCGGGCGGTAAGCCGTCGATCAGATAGGTGTTGTACGGCGAGGGCTCCTCGACTTCCGATTTCTGGATCGCATGCCCGAGCGTTCCTTTGCCGCCGACGAGACCGTAGACGATGGTTGGATCGGATTGGAGCCGCATCCGCTTCTGCAGGCGGTTGAGGAACACGGCGGCGATGTGCGGCCGTTCGTCCGCTTTGCCGGTTTCCTTCTCCACGATCGATGCCAAGATCACAAGCTCATAGGGCGAATGCAGCGCGAGGTTGCTCGCCCGTCGCGCCCAAATCTGCTCGACGAGCCGCTTCTGGTCCTCCTGCATGCGACGGACGAGATCGGCGCGCGCCATGCCGCGCGGAATCTTATACGTCTCCGGCAGAAGTGTGCCCTCTTTCGGAATTTCGCGAATGTCGCCCATGAGAAGATCGTTGCTGCGCAAGCGGTTGACGATCTGCTCGCTGGTCAGTCCTTCGGGAACGGTCACCAAATGGAGGATCTGTTTGCCGTTGACGAGCGTATCGATCACATCGTGCATGCTGGCGCTTTGCCGGAACAGATATTCGCCCGCCCTGACGCGCGAACGGTTGCCCTCGATCAGCAGCGTCAGATTGAAAAGCAAAGGACTGTCGATCACGTCTTCTTGCTCGAGCATGCCGATGATGTCCGGCAGATCCGTACCCGGCGCGATGAAAAGTACCTTGTCAGCGGGGAGCGGTCCCGGTTCTTGAAGACGATGCGCACCCCATACGACTCCGAAGAGACCGGCGACCGCGACGATCAGGAGAAACGACAACAGCCCGGATAGCGCCGAGAGCGTCGGGCGGCGGCGGCGCGGCGTAGGCGGCGGCGGCGGGGTTTCCGGTTGCAGCGCCTCGTTCGGACTCTGCAGCTTCGGGCGGCGGCTGAAAAAACCCGTAGCCGCCGGCGTTTCTGCGCCGGACGCATTTTCCTCTTTGTGAATCAGACCTGCCATGACCTCACCATGCCGGCGCTATCAAGGGCGAAGGGTCTTTGTACACGAAACCCCGACGTGGCAAAATCGTGGCGTTTGTTGGCCGCGGTCCTCAGTTTCGCGCATAGCGGCAGCTTGCGGGAGAATTCTGGCCCGAGCGTGGCCTCGTTCACGCGACTGCCCGCAAGATGAGGCAGGCGTTGGTCCCGCCGAAACCGAAGGAATTCGATAATGCGAACTCGACCTGCCGCTTGCGGGCCTTGTGCGGTACGAGGTCAACCGGCGTCGCAACCGAAGGATTGTCGAGGTTGAGCGTGGGCGGCACGATCTGATCGCGAATTGCCAGCGTACAGAAAATCGCTTCGACCGCGCCCGCCGCCCCGAGCAGATGGCCGATCGCCGATTTCGTCGACGACATCGAGAGCCGCTCGGCGGCTTTGTCGCCGAAGAGACGCTCTACCGCGGCGAGTTCGATCTCGTCGCCGAGCGGTGTCGAGGTGCCGTGGGCGTTGATATAGTCGATGTCCTGCGGCGCGATGCCGGCCCGTTTCACGGCGGCCTGCATGGCGCGCACGGCGCCTTCGCCACTGCCTTCCGGAGCGGTGATATGGAAGGCATCGCCGGACATGCCGTAGCCGACGACCTCGGCATAGATCTTGGCGCCGCGCGCCTTGGCGCCTTCATAGGATTCGAGGATGACGCAGCCGGCGCCGTCGCCCATCACGAAACCGTCGCGATCTTTGTCATAGGGACGCGAGGCCTGCTTCGGCCGGTCGTTGAATCCCGTCGACAGCGCCCGGCAAGCGGCAAACCCGGCGATGCCGATGCGGTTGACCGCCGATTCGGCGCCCCCCGCCACCATCACGTCGGCGTCCTCGAGGGCGATGAGGCGCGCCGCATCGCCGATGGCGTGCGTGCCCGTCGAGCAGGCGGTCGCCACCGCGTGGTTCGGACCTTTGAGTCCATGGATGATCGACACATAGCCGCTCGGCAGGTTGATGAGGCGCCCGGAAATAAAGAAGGGAGAAACGCGCCGCGGGCCTTTCTCGTGCAGGATCACCGCGGTCTCGGCGATGCCGCCGAGTCCGCCGACGCCTGAGCCGATGAGCACGCCGGTCCGCGCCCGCTCCTCTTCGGTGCGTGGATGCCAACCGGCGTCGTCGAGCGCCTGGGTCGCCGCGGCGACTCCATAGATGATGTAGTCGTCGACTTTGCGCTGGTCTTTCGGATCCATCCACCGATCGGGATTGAAGGTCGCGTTCGAGCCGTCGCCGCGCGGCACCTGCATGGCGATCTTGCAGGCGAGATCGGATGCGTCGAATCCGCGGATCGGGCCTGCCCCGCTGCGGCTGGCAAGCAGCCGCTCCCAACTCGCGTCGACGCCGCAGGCAAGCGGCGAAACCATGCCGAGACCGGTGATCACCACCCTGCGCATCAAATGCCCTGTTTCACTTCCGGCGCCGCCTCGGGGACGCTTCAAGCCGATCTATTTCACCCTCGCCCGGGGTTTGCAATCCGCGCGAGACTTCGAGACGCGACTTCGAAAGGAGATGGAACGCGATTGCTCAGGCCGAGAACCGAGCGTTATTGACGAAGGTTGCTTTGCATGCGCTGCGGCGCCATTACATCCGGGAAACCGGATCAGCTTGCCGTGGCCTTGTCGAGAAAACGGATCGCGTCACCGACGGTAACAATCGATTCTGCCGCGTCGTCCGGGATCTCGACGCCGAATTCTTCCTCGAACGCCATCACGAGTTCGACCGTATCGAGCGAATCCGCCCCCAAATCTTCGATGAAATTGGCGTCATCGGTGACTTTGTCGGCGTCGACGCCGAGATGTTCAATGACAATTTTCTTCACGCGCTCGGCGACATCGCTCATGGTCGTTTGATCCTCGTCCTTATCCTTGCTGGCGCTAACTTATATCGGGAGCGCATTCAAGTACCGCTCCCGAAAGCGATTACTTCCGAAGTGCACAAGGAACCCGTGGAACCCCGAAGATCCGGTTGAGCCCCTTTGCGCAAGCGCGCAAAGCCGCATCGCGCCCTCCTTTGAGGATGGACCCGCCCGCCAGCTGACGTTTGGTTGGTAACATACTTCAAATCGGTTGGCGAGTGCCCGCAACGCAACCGGACATCCGGCATTAGTCAATTCAAATCATTGCCATTCCGCCGTTCACATGCAGGCTCTGGCCGGTGACGTACGCGGCCGCGGGACTGGCCAGATAAACGACCGCCGCAGCGACATCTTCGGGCGTGCCGAGCCGTCCGACGGGCACTTTGGCGAGCAGCGCCGATTTTTGCTGAGCGTCAAGCGCCGCGGTCATCGCGCTCTCGATCAAGCCCGGCGCCACGCAGTTTACGGTCACGTTGCGGGTAGCAACTTCGGCCGCGAGACATTTGTACATCCCGATCATTCCCGCTTTCGATGCCGCGTAATTGCTCTGTCCCGGATTGCCGACTACGCCGACGATCGAGGTAATCCCGATGATCCGCCCGAACCTGCGCTTGACCATTCCCTTGAGCGCGGCGCGCGCCAGACGAAAGCCGGCGGTGAGATTGACGGCGAGCACCAGATCCCATTCCTCGTCCTTCATCCGCAACGCCAGATTGTCACGGGTCAGCCCGGCATTACTAACAAGAATATCGAGCCTACCCATGGCGGCTTCCGCCGTTGGCACCAATTGTTCGACGGCGAGTGGGTCGGCAAGATCGCACGGCAGAACGTGCACCTTGTCGCGCAATTCGGCGGCGAGCGCGCCGAGCGCTTCCTTGCGTGTTCCGGAGAGCGCCACGCTGGCGCCATTTTGGTGCAAGGCGCGCGCGATCGCCCGACCGATGTCGCCGCTGGCGCCGGTTACGAGCGCCGTCCTGCCGGAAAGTTCGAACATCGTTGCCTCGTTCGTTCAGCAAAAGGCTTGGTAGGCCTTAATTTCGTCCGGAGTTCCGACGGCAATGCCGGTTGCCGTTTCGACGATGCGCTTCAAGAGTCCGGTCAAGACTTTGCCCGATCCGAGCTCGATGAATTCCGAGACGCCGCGCCCGGCCATGAAGACGACGCTTTCGCGCCAGCGGACCGTGCCGGTTACTTGTTCGACAAGGCGTTCGCGGATCTCGCGCGGATCTTCGACCGGCGCGGCAAGCACGTTGGCGACGACCGGTACCTTCGGCTTTTTGATATCGATCTTTGCCAACGCTTCGGCCATGCGCTTTGCGGCCGGCGCCATCAGCGCGCAATGGAACGGCGCCGAAACCGAGAGCGGGATGGCGCGCCGCACGCCCTTCGTTTTGGCAAGCTCGATCGCGCACTCGACCGCGGGCTTCGCCCCGGAAATCACGATCTGGCCGCCGCCGTTGTCGTTGGCGACCGCGCAGATCGCCTGCGCTTGCTCCTGCGCTTCGGCCGCGATCGCCGCGCCCGCGGCGTAATCGAGGCCGATCAGCGCCGCCATCATCCCTTCGCCGACGGGCACGGCCCGCTGCATCGCTTCTCCCCGAAGGCGCAGCAGCCGCGCCGCGTCGGCAACCGTCAGAGATCCCGCCGCGGCGAGCGCCGAATATTCGCCGAGCGAATGGCCGGCGACAAAGGCCGCGTCGCGCGCCAAATCCACGCCCAGTTCCCCCTCCAGCACGCGCAACGCCGCGAGGCTCGTGGCCATCAGCGCCGGTTGTGCGTTGGCAGTCAAGGTAAGCTCCGCCTCCGACCCATCGAACATCAGCGCCGAAAGCTTCTTATGCAGCGCCTCGTCGACCTCTTCGAATACCGAGCGTGCCTCGGCAAAAGCCCCGGCCAAGCCCTTGCCCATGCCGACGAACTGCGATCCTTGGCCCGGAAATACAAACGCCTTTGCCATGCTCCGCCTTCGCGACCGGTATTTCGGACTGGTGCGAGTGGCATTGCGGCGGCCAATCTGTCAAGCGGCCGCGGTTCGGTTTCGAACTCGTGTCGATTTCGATTGCCTTGACGCCATCTCCTCAGGCACGATTGAAAAAGTCGGAACCGACGCGGAGCAAGCCGAGCATGGACATCCCAGGAAAGGCCTGCGGCGCCTGCGGCATGTGCTGCAAAGTGCTCGAGATCGAAGAATTGGAGAAGCCCGCCGGCCCCGCCTGCAAGAATTGCATCGCCGGCGGCGGCTGCCGGATCTACGAGCAGCGGCCCAACGTCTGCCGCGAATTCGAATGCGAGTGGAAGAACGATCGCAGCTTGGGCCCAAAGTTGCGCCCTGACCGCGTCGGAACCATCTTGATGGAAGACGAGGAGTGCAACGAATATCGCGCCGTCTGCGATCCTGACATGCCGTTTGCCTGGCGTACGCCGCTCGTCTTTCAACACCTCGTCGCCGTGGCCAAGAGCGGTCGCATCGTGGTTGCCAAGGCGGGGCTAAAATCATGGCGCATCCACGCCAGCGGCGAATGGGGGCCCTACGTCTGAGCCGCGTGGCAAGGTCAAATGGTTGCGATCCGGGCGCGGGAGAATTGTCCGCCACCGGCTTCGCAGCTATAGACGCGTGGCATCAGGAGGAGAACGTCCATGAGCCAGGTATCGAAACTCGCTCTCATCGCCATCGTCGGCAGCCTAAGCTTGAGCCCCGCTTTTGCGCAAAATGCGCCATCGACGTCAGCATCGAAATCCGCTGGTTCGACCATGGCGAAGCAGCGCTCCCCACAGTCCATCGCATGTTCCAAGCAAGCCGACGCCAAGGGCCTGCACGGCACGGAGCGCAAGAAATTCCGCAAGTCCTGCATGAAAGGCTCGGGCGGCATGGGTAAGCAGGACGTCGACTGAAGCGCTACGGCCGGATCACGCCGCCCGCGGCTGCTCCGCCCATGATGTGCAGGCTCATATGCACATTGCCGATCTCCGTGTCCGCGGACGGGACTTTGGCATTTTGCGCTGCGCCGCCGGCGGGGTGGCCGTCGGCGGACGTGTCGCTCCCCAGCGAAAGGCTGGGCGAAGCGGGCGGCGGCGGGTCCAGCGCCAAGCTTGGCGGGCTCGGAGCGACGCCGCCGGCGTAAGCCACGCCGCAGAGGCTGCACAAGGCGAATGCTAGAGTCAGCCTTCCAAACATGCGGTGCCAGCCAATCGGTTGCGGCAGAAGCATATTCGCCAACCGGCCGGCGCGTCAAAAGGGCGGCTTTCACGATTGGCTGAACCGACGCGATCGCATCCTTGATTTCGCGCCATTTCCACGTATAAAGCGCGCTCGCAAGTTTCGACTTGCTCTGCGGCTTCGGCCGGGGGCTGAACGGAAGGCGCGCTCAACGATCACCGATCTTGACGCGCAGGGTTTCCCGTCTTCCCGTGTCTCCGCCTTCGTTCGTTCGAGCCTTTCCCGGGCTCGAAGGGCTTTGCGCCGAGCCGCGCACCAAGGAAAGGCACTAGCATGGCTCTCTACGAGCATGTCTATCTGACGCGCCAGGACGTATCCGCCCAACAGGTGGAAGCCTTGAGCGAGCAGTTCAAAACGATCCTCGAACAGCATGGCGGCAAGATCGAAAAGGCCGAATATTGGGGCGTCAAGTCGCTTGCCTACCGCATCAATAAGAACCGCAAGGCGCATTTCACGCTGTTCAACCTCGACGCGCCCGCCAGTGCGGTCGCCGAAATGGAACGGCAGATGCGTATCAACGAAGACGTGCTGCGTTTTTTGACGGTGCGGGTCGAAGAATTGGAGCAAGGTGCGTCGGCGATGATGCGCAAGCGCGATGACGACGACCGCGACCGGGGCGAGCGTGGGGACCGGCGCGGCCGCTCCGAACGCGCCCCGCGCCGCCGCGACGAATCCAGCGTTGGCGAAGAAGGAGCGTTCTGATGCCGCCGCTCGCTGCTCCGACCCGCAGACCTTTCTTCCGCCGCCGCAAGACCTGCCCGTTTTCCGGCCCGAATGCGCCGAAGATCGATTACAAGGACACCCGGCTCCTCTCCCGCTATATCTCGGAACGCGGCAAGATCGTGCCCTCGCGCATCACCGCCGTCTCTGCTAAGAAACAACGGGAATTGGCGAGAGCAATCAAACGGGCGCGGTTTCTGGGGCTCTTGCCCTATGTGATCCGCTGAGATCCGGGGTCGCAGAAATTCGCAGGTGAAAAGACCGCCGGCTTGCGGCGGTCCGGCTGGGACGAACGAAATCCCTAACCGCGTTGGCGGGACAGCTCGGCGATGGTGAAGAAGCAAAATTCCGACCTCAGGTTACCGGTCGCGCTCGGCAGCGGGCTCGCGGCGACGCTGCTTCTCGTCAGCTTGCTGCGGCAGGCCGGCTATCCGACTCTGTTTTTCGCCGCCCTTTCGCCGCTGCCGCTGATGATCGCTACGCTCGGCTTCGGACACATGACGGGGCTTGGCGCCGTCGCGGTTGCGATTCTCACCTTTTTCGCCTTGATGACGGCGGCGGCCGCGCCGCAGAACGGCTTTCTCGACGCCGGCCTGACGGCGGGGCTCGGCAGTCTCGTCTTCGCCGCATGCCAGGCGCTTCCCGCCTGGTGGCTTGCCTACCTCGCCGGCTTGAACCGGAGCGATTCGGCCTTGCCTTGGAGCGCGCGACGTAACGAAACCCGAAAGACGCGTGACTATTATCCGCTGGGCGGCATCGTCCTGCATGCGGCGTTGATCGGCTTCGCGATCGTGGCTTTTGCGAGTCTCGCCGTGAGCTTCGGGCAGATCGATTTCGATACGAACCTCGACAAGGCCGCGGCGAAAATCGCGCCTTTTCTCGTCCAAGCCCTCGGCTCCTACGAGCTGCCGAATGGCGTCGATCTGCTTTCGCTGGCGCGTCTTGTGGTCCGGGCCATACCGCCGTTCGCGGCCGCGACGATCTTCGCGTTGCTGCTGTTCAATCTGTGGCTGGCGGGACGCGTCGTGCAGGTCTCGAACCGGCTGGCGCGGCCGTGGCCCGATATCGCCCGTGAATTGCGCGTGCCGCGCCTGCTGGGCATCGTGTTCGCGATCGTCACCGGACTTTGCCTGCTCGGCGGGGTCGCCGGCGTCATCGCCAGCGAGGCGACGGCGGTGCTCGCCATCCTCTTCGCCCTTCAGGGCCTTTGCGTGATCCACGACCTGTCGCGCGGGGCGAAATTCCGTAGCGCGATGCTCTGCGCGCTTTATGTGGCGTTGGCGCTGCTGATGCCTTGGCCGCTCGTGGTGTTCACGGTCGTCGGTCTCGTCGAGGCGGGCTTCGGGCTGCGCGACCGCAAAGCCGCGGCCACGGCGCCCCATAGCTAAAAAGGACGGTACACATGGAAGTCATTTTGCTGCAACGCATCGCCAAGCTCGGGCAGATGGGCGACAAGGTGCGCGTCAAGAACGGCTACGCCCGCAATTTCCTTCTGCCGACCGGCAAGGCGCTGCGGGCCACCGAAGCCAACAAGAAGCGCTTCGAAGAGCAGCGAGTCGATCTCGAAGCGCGCAACCTCGAGCGCAAGAGTGAGGCGCAGACGGTTGCCGAGAAGCTCGGCGGGCAGAGTTTCGTCATCGTCCGCCAGGCGGGCGAAGCCGGGCACCTCTACGGCTCGGTCTCGGCACGCGACGTCGCCGAGGCGGTCACCGCCGGCGGGTTTCATACGAGCCGCGAGCAGATCGCGCTTCGGGCGCCGATCAAGACGCTCGGCCTGCATCAAGTGCCGGTCCATCTTCATCCCGAGGTCGAATGTACCATTACGATCAACGTCGCGCGCTCGCCGGAAGAGGCCGAACGCCAGGCCAAAGGCGAGACGATCGTCATCGCTCCGGAGGCCTCTGCCGAGGAACTCGGGCTCGACGTCGGCGCGGCGCTGGCGGAGGCGAGCGGCGAGGAGGCTTAGTGCGCTCTGCCGCTTTGCCGTTCGCCCTTGCGGCCGCACCGGCGCGCAGCGGAACTGCGTCAAGGATCAAAGCGTTCGCAAAGTCCAGCTCGCGCGGCGCGGCGCTCCAAATATTTCCCCGCTTGTGGATTTCGTGAACGCTTCCGACCGCCCCGACATTTTTCTCCCTTTCCCCCGCAGCGCATGCCAGAAGAGCGGTTCCTTCGGGTGAAGTGGATTCGCTTACCATCATGCCGGCGTCGGAACGTCTCCCCGCATCAACCGCCCTCGCCGCGTCGCAATCGCGCAGCGCCGATCCGAGCTTTCGCGTGCCGCCCCACAATATCGAGGCCGAACAGGCCTTGCTCGGGGCGATCCTCGTCAACAACGACGCCTTCGACCGCGTCTCGGACTTTCTGCAAGCCCAGCACTTCTCGGAGGAACTGCACCGCCGCATCTATGACGTCGCCGCGCAGTTGATCCGCGCCGGCAAGCTGGCGACCCCGATCACCCTCAAAACCTTCCTCGGCGAACACGACCTCGGCGGCGTCACGATGGCGCAATATCTCGCCCGCCTCGCGTCGGAAGCAACCACCATCATTAACGCCGCCGATTACGGCCGTACGATCCACGATCTCGCGGTCCGCCGCGATCTCATCGTCATCGGCGAGGATATCGTCAACGGCGCCTACGACGCGCCGATCGCGGCTTCGCCGCGCGACCAAATCGAGGAAGCCGAGCGCAAGCTCTATTCGATCGCCGAGACCGGCCGCTACGAGGGCGGCTTCCAGCGCTTCTCCGACGCGCTCGCCGTCGCCGTGGA
The DNA here is from genome assembly GCA_963697785.1 of uncultured Alphaproteobacteria bacterium. Lineage (GTDB taxonomy): Bacteria > Pseudomonadota > Alphaproteobacteria > Rhizobiales > Beijerinckiaceae > Methylovirgula. The sequence goes on from OY969098.1 coordinate 1,488,212, forward strand.
CATGGCGGCGAAGGCCTGGGAGCGCGACGGCCGCCTCTCGGGGCTCGCAACGGGCCTCACCGATCTCGACAAAATGCTTGGCGGCCTTCAGGCCTCGGACCTGGTTATCATCGCCGGGCGGCCCGGCATGGGCAAGACGGCGCTTGCCACCAACATCGCCTTCAATATCGCGCGCGCCTACGAATTCGAGGCGCGGCCGGATGGGACGCACGCGACGGTAAACGGCGGAGTGGTCGGCTTCTTCTCGCTGGAAATGTCGGCCGAGCAGTTGGCGACGCGCATCATTTCCGAACAGGCCGCCGTGCCCTCCTATAAGATCCGCCGCGGCGATATTTCGGAAGCCGAGTTCCACCGTGTCGCGCAGGCGGCGCGGGAGATGCAAACGATTCCCTTCTACATCGACCAGACGGGCGGCATCTCAATCGCCCAGCTCGCCGCCCGCGCCCGCCGCCTGAAGCGCCAGCGTGGCCTCGACATGCTCGTCGTCGACTATATTCAGTTGCTTTCCGCATCGAAGACGCGCAGCGACAGCCGCGTCCAGGAGCTGACCGAAATCACCACGGGATTGAAGGCGCTGGCCAAGGAGCTGAATGTCCCCATCGTGGCGCTCTCACAGCTCTCCCGTCAGGTCGAAGGCCGCGACGACAAGCGCCCGCTGCTCTCGGATCTGCGCGAATCGGGCTCGATCGAGCAGGACGCGGACGTAGTAATGTTCGTATTCCGCGAGGAATATTATCTGAAAAACAAACAGCCGCACGAGGGAACGGAAGAATTCCTCGAATGGCAGACGCAGATGGAACAGGTACACGGCAAGGCCGAGATCATCATCGGCAAGCAACGCCATGGGCCGACCGGAACAGTCGAACTCGCCTTCGAGGCGGAGATGACGCGGTTTGCCAATCTGGCGCGCGAGGATCATCTGCCGGCGCGGATCTGAGCCGGTGAGGGCATGGTAAAATCACGGATCGCCTTCATCTGCCAAAGCTGCGGTGCGGTGGCGCCGCGCTGGCAGGGGCGCTGCGATTCCTGTGGGGCGTGGAATTCGCTCGTCGAGGAGACGGTCGGCGTGCCATCGAGAGGCGCGGGCAAAGGCCGCGTCTTCGCCCTTTTCGACCTCGGCACCGCGACGCTTCCTCCGCCGCGCCTCACCACCGGCATCGGCGAATTCGACCGGGTGCTGGGCGGCGGTTTCGTGCCGGGCTCGGTGCTGCTCCTCGCCGGCGAACCGGGAATTGGCAAGTCGACGCTGCTCATCCAGGTCTGCGGCGCGCTCGCCGCGCAAAACCGCCGGGTCGTCTATATCTCCGGCGAAGAGGCGATCGATCAGGTGCAGCTGCGAGCCGAGCGTCTCGGGCTCACCCGCGCCGGCGTCGAATTCGCCGCCGAGACAAAGGTCGAAGACATCGTCGCAACCCTTCACGACGCGCGGGCCCCTGGCCTGCTCGTCATCGATTCCATTCAGACCATGTGGACCGAGACGGTCGAGGCGGCGGCGGGGACGGTGACGCAAGTGCGCGGCACCGCGCAGGCACTGATTCGCTACGCTAAGACAACCGGCGCCAGCCTCATTCTCGTCGGTCACGTGACCAAGGACGGACAGATCGCCGGCCCGCGCGTCGTCGAACATATGGTCGACGCCGTGACCTCCTTCGAAGGCGAAGGCGGCCGCGACTTTCGCATCCTGCGCGCCCTGAAGAACCGGTTCGGCCCGAGCAACGAGATCGGCGTCTTTGAGATGACCGGCCGCGGGCTCGTCGAGGTCGCCAATCCTTCGGCGCTGTTCCTCTCGCACCACGGCGAAGCGACGCCGGGCATTGCGGTCTTTGCCGGGATGGAAGGAACCCGGCCGCTGCTCACCGAGATCGAGGCGCTTACCGCGCCGAGTCCGCTAAGCATGCCGCGCCGTGCCGCCGTCGGCTTCGATCCGAACCGCCTCGCCATGATCCTCGCCGTGCTCGAAGCGCGCGCCGGCTTGCGGCTCGGCCAGCACGACGTCTATCTCAACGTCGCCGGCGGATTGCGCATCAACGAACCCGCCGCCGATCTCGCCGCCGCCGCGGCGCTGATTTCCTCATGTGGCGCGCAGAGCCTGCCGCCGCATTGCGTCTTCTTCGGCGAGATCGGACTATCCGGCGCGATCCGGCCGGTTGCCCATTCCATCGCCCGTTTGAAAGAAGCCGCCAAGCTCGGCTTTAGGCGCGCGGTAGTCCCCTCCCCGAATCAAGAGCATAGAGAGGCCGGCCCTGAGAATATGGCGATCAAATCCTGCCCCGAAGTCGCCGATCTCGTCGCTTTAATTGCGGCTCCCGGGCGGTCGAAGAACGCCGGCGGCAGGTGACGCCGCCCGATTGCTTCGCTATAACGCAGCCAAATTCACGTGAGGCCGTCTATGCCCTCCTATCTCGATCTCGGCGTGATCGCCATCGTCCTGATCTCGGCGGTTCTCGCCATGGTGCGGGGGTTCACGCGCGAGGTTCTGGCGATTGCATCTTGGGCCGCGGCCGCTATCGCCGCCATCTACTTTCACCCGTACGTGCTGCCCTACGTAAAACCCTACATCAGCAAGGACGCGGTGGCGCTCGCGGTCTCGGCGGCAATCGTCTTCTTCGTGACCCTGATTATCGTATCGGTGATTACCGTGAAAATCTCCGATGCCATTCTCGATTCGAAAGTCGGCCCGCTCGACCGCTCGCTCGGATTTGTGTTCGGCGCGGTGCGCGGGGTCTTGCTCTGCGTGATCGCGTTCGTGTTCTTCAATTGGCTCGTCCCCCAGAAGGCGCAACCCGAATGGGTTAAGGACGCGCGCATGAGACCGATGCTGCAATCGACTGGCGACGGATTGATCGCCATGTTGCCGGACGATCCCGAGGGTCTGCTCAATCGACTGAGGAAGCCGAAGGCGGCGAGCGAAGAAGCGGTGCCCGACACCGATATGGGCGTGCCGCCGGCAAACGCCGCGCCGGCTTCGAATCCGACCGCAGGGTCCAACGCCACCGTGGCGCCTTCCGCCGCGCCTTCTGCCCCGCCAATCGCTGCACCAGCTGCCCCAACCGCCCCGGCTCCCGCGGTTACGCCCCCAACCCCGCCCGCCCCTCCGCCGAACTGAGCTTCTGCTAAAGCTTTGTTTTAGCAACGTTTTGCGTATATCGGAAGAGCTTCGTCCGCAGTCACGAATTGTTGGGCCTAACTTTATGGGCCGGCGCGAAATTCCTGGCATTTGGCGGGTGTGATATTATGTGAATTGGGTCAGGGTGGTTGCTGCGCCGTCGGCGTGCGGCACGGGAAGGCAGGCGACTTTGCGCTGCGATCCTCGCGAATTGATCGGTGCCGAATACGCTTCGCTGCGAGGCGAGGAGGGTTTCGATCTGGATGCCGACCGGCTGCGCGAAGAGTGCGGCGTTTTCGGCATTTTCAACCATCCTTCCGCGGCGCCGATCACCGCGCTCGGACTGCATGCGCTGCAGCACCGTGGCCAAGAGGCGGCGGGCATCGTCACATTCGACGGGCGCCGGTTCAATTCCGAGCGTCGTCTCGGGCTGGTCAGCGAACATTTCTCGAAGCCTTCGACCATCGAGCGCCTCCCCGGCCGCTCGGCCATCGGCCACGTGCGCTATTCGACGACCGGCGAGACGATTCTCCGCAATGTCCAGCCGCTGTTCTCGGAGCTGAGTTCCGGCGGTTTCGCCATCGCCCATAACGGCAACCTGACCAACGGCCTAACGTCGCGCCGCGATCTTGTGAAAGAAGGGGCGATCTTCCAGTCGACCACGGATACCGAAGTCATTCTTCACCTCGTGGCGAAGAGCCGGCGCGCCCGCATCATCGAACGCTTCATCGAAGCGTTGCGGCAGATCGAAGGCGCTTATTCGCTCGTCGCGCTGTCCCAAAAGAAGCTCATCGGCGCGCGCGACCCGCTCGGTATCCGGCCGCTGGTGCTCGGCGAGCTCGACGGCCATTATATCCTCGCCTCCGAGACCTGCGCGCTCGACATCATCGGGGCGCGTTTCCTGCGCGACGTCGAGAACGGCGAGATCGTCGTGATCTCGGAAAGCGGGATCGAGAGCCTTCATCCGTTTCCGAAACGACCGGCGCGGCCCTGTATTTTCGAGTACATCTATTTCGCGCGGCCCGATTCGGTCGTCCACGGCCAGTCTGTCTATGACGTGCGCAAGGCCATGGGCAGCGAACTCGCCCGTGAGACGCACGTCGATGCGGACGTCGTCGTTCCGGTTCCCGATTCCGGAGTTCCGGCGGCACTCGGCTTCGCCCAAGAGTCGGGAATTCCCTTCGAGCTCGGCATCGTCCGCAATCACTACATCGGGCGCACCTTCATCCAGCCGACCCAGACCGTGCGCGAACTGGGCGTGCGCCTCAAACACAACGCCAACCGGGCCGCCGTCGCCGGTAAGCGGATCGTGCTCATCGACGATTCGATCGTGCGCGGCACGACCTCGGTGAAGATCGTGCGGATGATGCGCGAGGCCGGCGCCCGCGAAGTGCACTTCCGCATCTCCTCGCCACCGATCACCCATCCCGATTACTACGGTATCGACACGCCGGAGCGCGACAAGCTCCTGGCGGCGACCCATTCGGTCGAGGAAATGCGCCGCTACATCGGTTGCGATTCGCTTGCTTTCCTCTCCATCGACGGACTTTACCGGGCCATGGGCGAAACCGGCCGCGACGCAACGTGCCCGCAATTCACCGATCATTGCTTCACCGGCGATTATCCGACCAGTCTCACCGACGTGAGCGGCGAGACGAAATCGCAGCTCTCGCTACTCGCCGAAACCGGCTGAACGCCCGCCCGGTCCGACCCCAACCCGCCGCACGATGTCGCCCCTTCTCGGCCGTATCGCACTCGTGACGGGCGCTTCGCGTGGCATCGGCCGGGCGGTAGCGCTCGAACTCGCCCGCGCCGGTGCGCATGTCATCGCGCTCGCCCGCACCCAGGGCGGCCTCGAAGAGCTCGACGATGCGATTCGCGCCGAAAAGAGCGAGGCGACGCTGGTCCCTTGCGATCTCAAAGATTTCGCCGCCCTCGACCGGCTGGGCGCGGCGATTTACGCGCGCTGGAAGAAACTCGACATCTTCGTCGGCAACGGCGGCATTCTGGGGCCGCTCACGCCGCTCGCGCATGTCGAGCCCGCCCAATGGGACGAAGTCATCGCGGTGAACGTCACCGCCAATTGGCGGCTCATCCGCGCCCTCGATCTGCCGCTGCGCCAGTCCGACGCCGGCCGGGTCGTGCTGATTACCTCGGGGGCCGCGCATCTCGCCCAGTCCTATTGGGGTCCTTATGCCATTTCCAAAGCGGCGCTGGACGCGCTCGCGTGCACCTACGCGGCCGAAACCGAGGCGACCTCGCAGGTCAAGGTGATGCTGGTCAATCCCGGGCCGATGCGCACCCGCATGCGCGCCGCCGCGATGCCCGGCGAAGATCCGGAGAGCCTTCCGCCGCCGCAAGAACTCGCGCCGAAAATCGTCGCGCTTGCCAGTCCCGCATGGACGCAAACCGGCAAGCTTTACGATTTTCCAACCGATGCGATCGTAACGTTCCGCGCGCCCTGGCAGACGTGAGCGGGTCTATTGCCGCGCTGCTCTCGCCGCGTCCGTCACGCCGAGCGGCGTTGCCGATGGACTCGAAGACTCATGCAGATTCGACGCGTGGAGCCTTTTTGCGACTTTCTTGTCTTCGACGTGGAAATGCGATCTCACGCCGGCCGCCCGATCGGCGGCGGCGCCGGCCCGCTCGAGTTCGTCTTGCATCTCTTGCAGCTCCGCGGAAGACTTCAGCTTCGACCGCGCGATGTCCTTGCCGCCGGTGCTTTGATATTTGAGCGTTTCCTCGGGGGGACGCGTCGCCTTCACGAAATCCTTGGCTTCGGGAGCGTCGGTCCAAAGCTTGGTGTTCAGCAGCACGTCGAGAGGCGTGCCGCCGCCATAGGGCTGCGGCGGCTTGTTCTGGCCCTGCGGTTGCACGTACGTGCAAATGGGGCTGATACAGTCCCAATAGTGCGGCTGGTCCTGCGTAGCCTGCGGCGCGACCGGCGGCTGGTTTTCTTGGGCGAAGGCCGGCCGCGAGCCGAAGCAGGCCAAAGCGGCCGCGCCCCAAAACAATGCAATGAATCGACGGCTAGACCCCATCTGGAACGTCTCGGCTTCGTCTGACGGCATGTGACTGAATGCGATTCCTAGCCTTGGAATAAAGCTCTATCATGGCACCCGGGAAGGTGGACGATTGCATGGGAAAGAAGCGAAAGAGGCGTGGCGATTCGCCCGCAAAGCGCGGCGATTTTGCTTCGCTTGGCGCCGCCGCCCGCATGGAAGAACGGCCGCAAGTCCCCATCGCAACCGACTCCGCCACACCGGATTTCGATCGGCTTTCGGAAAATCTCGCCGTGCTGGTCGGAGAGAGCGGCAAGGCACTCGCCGCTCTCTTCGAGTCTCCCGAGTCGGGCGGAGCCAATGGCTTGGCCGACACCGTGCTCGATGCGGTGAAAAGTTTCGGACGCGTGGCCGAATATTGGCTCGCCGATCCGCAGCGCACGGTCGAGGCGCAGACCGCGCTGTCGAGCAACTTTCTGAGCCTTTGGGCGCATACGTTGCGGCGCCTTTCGGGCGAATCCGACGAACCGGTGGTGCCCTACGATCCCGCCGACAGGCGCTTCGCCGCGCCGCAATGGCGCGCGAGTCTCGATCTTCGATTTTCTGCGCCAGGCGCACGCGATTTCGACCAATTGGGCGGAGGCTCTCGTCCAAGGTGCCGAGACGGCCGATCCGCACACGAAACAAAAGGCGCAATTCTATCTGCGCCAGATCGCCAGCGCGCTTTCACCTTCGAACTTCATCGGCACGAATCCGGAACTGCTGCACGAGACGCTGCGCTCGAGCGGCGAAAACCTCGTGCGCGGCATTGCCCTGCTCACCGAGGACATCAAGGCCGGCGGCGGAAAGTTGCGGATCCGGCAGAGCGATTCCTCGAAATTCGAACTCGGCTTCAACGTGGCGACGACCCCCGGCAAGGTGATCTTCCGCAATGAACTGATGGAGCTCATTCAATATGCGCCGGCGACGCAACGGGTTCTCAAGCGCCCGCTGCTCATCATCCCCCCGTGGATCAACAAATATTACATCCTCGACCTCAACGCGGAGAAGAGCTTCGTCCGCTTCGCGGTGGAAGAAGGTCTGAGCGTGTTTTTGATCTCCTGGGTCAATCCCGACGCACGGCATCGCAACAAAAATTTCGAGGCCTATCTCAATGAGGGCGTGCTCGCGGCGATGGACGTGATCGCGAAAGCGACGGGAGAAGCGAGCGTGCACGCGCTCGGCTACTGCGTCGGGGGAACTTTGCTCGCCATCGCCCTCGCTTTGATGGCGCGCCGCCACGACCGGCGCATCGCCAGCGCGACGTTCTTCACGGCGCAGACCGATTTCACCGACGCCGGCGATTTGAAGGTCTTCATCGATGAGGAGCAGATCCGGCAGGTTGAGGAAAGCATGGCCGAGAAAGGCTATCTCGACGGAGCAAAGATGGCGGCGGTGTTCAACATGCTGCGTCCCAACGACCTCATCTGGTCCTTTGTCGTGAACAGTTACATGCGCGGCCAGCCGCCCTCGCCCTTCGATCTTTTGACCTGGAATTCCGATTCGACGCGCATGGCCGCCGCCAATCATTCCTTTTATCTGCGCAATTGCTATCTGGAGAACAAACTTGCCAAAGGCGAGATGGAGATCGCCGGGGAAAAGCTCGATCTCGGCGAAGTCAAACTCCCGATCTACAGCCTGGCGACGCGCGAGGACCATATCGCGCCCGCAAAATCGGTGTTCACGGGGATGAAACTGTTGGGCGGCGACGTCCGTTTCGTGCTCGCCGGATCGGGGCACATCGCCGGCGTCGTAAATCCGGCCAGCAAGCCGAAGTACCAATATTGGACGGGGCCGCGTCCGGCCGGCGCCTTCGAGGAATGGTTGCAGGAAGCGGTCGAACATCCGGGCAGTTGGTGGCCCGATTGGATTAACTGGATCGCCAAGCTCGCGCCCGAAAAAGTGCCCGCGCGCACCCCCGGCGGGAATAAATTCAAGCCCCTCGGCGACGCGCCCGGCGAATACGTGCGTGTAAAGAGCTGAACTTAACGAAACGTCCTAACCATCCTTTTGATTTTCTTTTGCTTTCTCACGGTTGCCGGCGGTAATGACCGAGCCTTCGCCTCGACCGGCTTCGTGCAACGGGCTAAGGAGTTGCCGGACGGCGGCAAACGTTAGGGAAAACGCATGAAACTCGTCCGTTACGGCGCGAAAGGCAAGGAAAAGCCCGGCATCATCGATGCCGAAGGCAAGATTCGCGACGTGAGCGGCCTCGTTCCCGACCTTGCCGGGGAATATCTCGGCCGCAAATACCTTGCAAAACTGCGCCGCGCCAAGCTCGCAAACCTGCCGCTCGTGCGCGGCACGCCAAGGCTCGGGCCGCCGGTCGGCAAGCCCACCAATTTCATCGGCATCGGCCTCAACTACAGCGATCACGCCCGGGAGACCGGCGCGCCCATTCCGAAAGAGCCGATCCTGTTCAGCAAGGCGCCGAACTGCGCGAGCGGCCCGAACGATCCGATCATCGTGCCGAAGCACAGCGAGAAGCTCGACTTCGAAGTCGAACTCGGCGTCGTCATCGGCGAGCGTGCGAGCTACGTGGCCGAAGCCGACGCACTCGATCACGTCGCCGGCTTTTGCTTGGCCAACGACGTTTCCGAACGCGCCTTCCAATTGGAGCACGCCGGCCAATGGATGAAAGGTAAGAGCGCCCCGACCTTCGGCCCGCTCGGTCCCTGGCTCGTCACGGCCGACGAAATTCCCGACGTGCAGGGGTTGAATCTCTGGCTCAATGTCAACGGCGAGAGAATGCAAACCGGCAACACCAAGACGATGGTTTTCGACGTGAAACACCTCGTCTCCTACATCTCGCACTTCATCGAACTCGAACCGGGCGACGTGATCGTGACCGGCACGCCCCCCGGCGTCGGAATGGCGCGCAAGCCGCCGCGCTATCTGAAGCCCGGCTATGTGCTCACGCTCGGCGCCGACTTTCTAGGCGAGCAGCGCCAAGAAATTGTCGCCTGGAAACCCGGCCTGTAAAGCGACGGGCCGGCTCGATTAACTCTGCTCTGGTGCAGGGAATCCCCGAACAGGCGTTTCAGCGAACGTCTTCAAGGCGTCGTGTCGAGGCCGAGCATCAGTCCGAGGTTTTGGACGGCCGCGCCCGAGGCGCCTTTGCCGAGGTTGTCGAATTTGGCGACCAGGACAGCGTGGCGGCGCACTTCGTTGCCGTAGACCCGCAGTTCGAGCGCGTTGCTGCCGTTGAGCGATTGCGGCTCGAGCCGATCCTCGGACCCGGTCACCACGACGCGGATCAACGGGCTTTGCGCATAACGCGCGGCGAGCGCCGCCTCGAGGTCTGCCGCCTTCGGCCTGCCGGGCAGATCGTCGAGAAACAGCGGGACCGAGACCAACATCCCTTGCGCGAAATTGCCGACGCTCGGCACGAAGATCGGCCGGCGCGCGAGGCGCGCATGCGCCATGATCTCGGGGACGTGTTTGTGTTCCAGCTCGAGCGCGTAGAGTTCGAAATCGGGCGCGCTGCCGGATTGATACTCTGCAATCATCGTTTTGCCGCCGCCGCTATAGCCCGAGACGGCGTTGATGGTGAGCGGATGATCGGCGGGCAGCAGACCTGCATCGACGAGCGGCCGCAATAGCGCGATCGCACCCGTCGCATAGCAGCCCGGATTGGAGACGCGGGAGGCCGATTGGATCTTCTCCGCCTGGCCGTCGGCGAGCTCCGGAAAACCATAGACCCAGCCCGGCGCGACACGGTGCGCGCTCGACGCATCGAGAACGCGGGGGCCCGTTTCGCCGAGATCGGCGACGAGCGCAGCGCTTTCTTTCGCCGCCGCGTCCGGAAGACAGAAGATCACGAGATCGACCTCGCGCAGCAAAGCCGCCTTGGCAGCCGGATCTTTGCGCTTCTCCTCGGGCACGCGCACGAGCTCGATTGCCGGGATCGCGGCAAGCCGCGCCGCGATGCCGAGCCCCGTCGTGCCGGATTGGCCGTCGATGAAAATCCGCGCGCTCATGGTTGCCAATATATAGGCACTCTTCCCCGGACGGGCCTGCGAAAACAGGCGAAGATCCGGGGGCCAGACGATGCCGGCCTAAGAAAACTTGATGACTGGATCCCGGCTCCGGCCGGGAAAGCAACTTGCTCGAAGGATTAGCGCTTCGAGAACTGGAAGCTGCGTCGGGCTTTCTTCTTGCCGTATTTCTTGCGCTCGACGACGCGCGAGTCGCGGGTCAAGAATCCCTCGTTCTTGAGGATCGGCCGCAACTCCGGCTCGTAGTGGGTGAGCGCCTTGGCAAGCCCGTGCCGCACGGCGCCGGCCTGGCCCGAAAGGCCGCCGCCGGCGACGCTGACCGTCACGTCGTATTGGCCGACGCGCTTTGCAACGCCGAACGGTTGCTGCAGGATCATCCGCAGGACCGGCCGAGCGAAATAGATCTCCAGCGGCCGTTCGTTGACGGTGACGTTGCCGCTGCCGGGTTTGATCCAGACGCGCGCCACCGCGTCCTTGCGCTTGCCGGTCGCATAGGCACGGCCCTGTTTGTCGAGCTTCTGGACGTAAACCGGCCGCGCTGGCTGCGGGGTCGCCGCCGGCAGGTCTTCAAACGAAGAAAACGTATCGGACATTACTGTCTCGCATTCTTACGGTTGAGGCATGCCACGTCGAAGGGCGTCGGGTTCTGCGCGGCATGCGGATGTTCCGTACCTTTGTAGACGCGCAGATTGCCGAGCTGTTTGCGGCCCAGCGGCCCACGCGGCAGCATGCGCTCCACCGCCTTTTCGATGACCCGCTCGGGGAACCTGCCCTCAAGGATGAAGCGAGGCGTGTGCTCTTTGATCCCGCCCTGATAGCCGGAATAATGATAATAGATTTTGTCGTCGCGCTTGCGGCCGGTGAAGACTACTTTTTCCGCATTGATGACGACAATGTTGTCGCCATCATCGACATGCGGCGTGAACGACGGTTTGTGCTTGCCGCGCAACCGGAGCGCGATCAGCGAGGCGAGCCGGCCGACCACCAACCCGCTGGCATCGATGACGATCCACTTCTTGTCGATCTCGGCCGTCTTGGTCGAAAGGGTCTTGCCGAACATGGCGAGGCTCTGCGGGAAAGCGGCGCGGGGTGCGCCAAGGCGCCGCTTCTAGCGCGCCGACGGCGATTTCGTCAACATCGTGGGCGCTGAAATAGAAGAAAAACAGCAGATTTCCTGGTGCGGTATCATACTACCGTAGATTTTGCCGGGCGCCGCAAAGGGTAGGTTGCGGCCGCGGACCCGCCCGAGAGCGCCTGCGCATGCCGCGTCGCGAATCCGAGTACAACCATCGCGAAGGCCTGGTGCAACAGCCCCGCCCAAAGCGGCACGGCGAGTAGCAGCGTGGCGATCCCCAGCACTACTTGCAGCGTGACGACGTGGACGAAGCCGATGGCGCGCCGCGCCCCGCGGCTGCCCCGGGCGAGACGCACGCTGACGATGGCCTGGGCGATCGCCAGCGCCAGCAGCGTATAGGCGACCATGCGATGCTGAAATTGCACCATTGCGACGTTATCGGTGAGATTGCGCCAGAACGGCGAAAGGGCCGTCAGGACCTGAAGCGGCGGCGCAAAATGCCCGTCCATCAGCGGCCAGGTGTTGTAGACCTGCCCGGCGCGCAGGCCGGCGACCAGCGCGCCGAGGAAGATCTGCGTGAAGGTCACCAACAGGATCGCGAGCGCCAGAATGCGCTGCCAGCGGGCCGAGCGTTCTTCGGCGCGCGACGCAAGCGAACCCGCGATCCAGACGAGCGCCGCCAAGGTGAGGCAAGCCAGGAGCAGATGGATCGCAAGCCGCTGCTGCGCCACCTCGATGCGGCCGACGAGCCCCGACTCGACCATCCACCAGCCGACGACGCCCTGAAGGCCACCGAGCGCCAGAACGCCGAGGAGCTTCACCTTCAGCGCGCCGTTCAGCGCGCCGCGCGCCCAAAAGACGATCAACGGCAGCGCGAAGGCGAGGCCAATGAGCCGGCCGAGCAGCCGATGGCTCCACTCCCAAAAGAATATGAACTTGAAGCCATTCAGGTCGAGGTTTGAGAAAATTGCGCTATATTGGGGAATCCCTTTGTATTTATCAAACTCGGAAACCCACGCGGCATGGCTCAGCGGCGGCAGCACGCCGACGATCGGCTGCCACTCGGTGATCGATAGGCCGGATTCGGTCAGCCGCGTCGCCCCGCCGACGACGACCATGGCGAAGACGAGCCCCGCCACGCTCCACAGCCAGATCCGCAGGGCGGTGCGATGGGTGGCGAGACCTGCTGCAGTTTTTGGCGCGTCCGCGCACAACGTAGTTTCGGTCATGTCGCGCATCTGCTTATGCGTCATTTGACTTCGCGGAAGCGGACCTCACGCCGCATGCTTCCGCTTACGGGCCTTGACCTTAGCAAAATCGCCGTCGCGCACTGCCCTCGACAGGTCATGGGCCTGCTGAAGATTGAGCCAGAATTGACTCGTGGTGCCGAAATGAATGCTGAGGCGAATTGCCGTATCTGCCGAAACAGAACGCTCACCTCGAATAATCTCGGTGATGCGATTAGGCGGAACATCGATCTCCGCAGCCAGGGCGCGTGCGCTGATTCTGAAAGGGACAAGGAACTCCTCGTTGAGGATTTCGCCTGGATGCGTTCGAATGCGGGGCATATCAATCTCCAGCGTCAATGGTAATCGACAATTTCAACATCGGCCGGCCCCACCTTGGTCCAGCGAAAACAAACGCGCCATTGGTCATTGATGGGGATACTATGCTGACCGGCGCGATTACCCTTCAGCCTTTCAAGACGATCGCCGGAAGGCGATCGCAGGTCCTCAAGTTTAGCCGTCGCATCGACCATATCGAGTTTGCGCGCAGCAACTTTGCTGAAGCTCCGCCATTGGGCAGGAACCTTGCCGTCCGTGAAGAGCAGCTCCATTTGCTGATCTGCGAAGCTTCGGATCATTCAGCTGTTACGCGATATGTAACGCGTACTATACCGATGTCAATAGCTCGGCTGGCCCTGGTTCTGATCGAAAATACGAATTAGAGGTAGGGCGAAGGTCGGCGCCGCGTGCAGGCGCCTGCTCGCGGCATCGGGAGGGTGAATGCGCAAGGCGCAGCGCAAGTTCGTCGGCTCAATCGTGATGCTGGGCTTCGCGATCGTCTACGCGCTCATCGCCATGGCGCTCGCCCAGGCGCGGCCCGTACAGCAGGCGCCGGGTCTCATCCAAGCCCTCTGCTACGCGGTGCTCGGCATGGCTTGGATCCTGCCGATGCTGCCGCTCATCAAATGGATGGAGCGGCCAGACTGAATTTGCCGACCGCTCGCGCAGAATGGCCTTCTGAGTTTCTCTCCCGTCGAAGCCAGAACGTCCAGCCTCGGAAAATGGGGCTAGTGCATGCAATGGCCGGATTTCTTGTTCCCTTCCTTGCAAGCATGGTGGCCCATGTAATGATGCATCGGCTTGCAATCCGCCATCTTCTTGTTGGCGCCGCATGCATGGTGGCCCATGTTCATCTCCGTCGCGAGCGCCGGAGAACAGGCAAACGCCGCGGCAAGCGCGACGATCAGCGACAATTTGTGCAGCATCGGATCCTCCTGATTATTGTTCTCAACGCCGTGCGAATGCCGCAAGCGATCGGCGCAACGTAGCACAATGCGGCACTTCAAGAAACGGCGCCGCCTCACGCCACCCGCTTGCCACGGTTCCAGAGCGCGAACGGCACGCCGGAAAGCAAAATCTCGACGAAATCGAGCGATTGCCAATTGCCGTTGATCGACACGCGTGGCAGCGCGGTTCTGTGTCCGGCGTGCTCCGGAAAGATCATTCCCGGGCGCGTCGTCACCGCGCTCGCAAAGCCAAGATCGGCGGCCGCTTTATATTCGCGCGCTCCCGCCACGCCGCGGTTGCCGATGGGGTAAGCAAGATGCACTGCTTGCCGGCCGATCCGCGCCTCGATCAGACGCCGGCTCTCGCCAAGCTCACGCCGCATCGCCGCTTCGCCGAGCTTGGCGAGGCGCGGATGAGTCAAGGTGTGCACGCCGATCGTGCAGAGATCGTTGCCGGCGATTTCCTCGATCCCCGCCCAATCGAGACAGAGCTTTTCGGCGAGCGCGGCGGGTTCGATGCCGGCCCTTGCCGCGAGCCTGCCGGTCACGGCGAGCAAAGCTTCCTCCGACATTTCTGTCGAGCGCCCGTAGATCGCCGCGAACGCCGCGGCTTTCTCCGCGGTCGTGGCGCTCGGCAGCGCGAGCTTGGCGCCGCCGATCTCCACCGTGATCTGCGCCAATCTGCGGATCGCTTCTTCGAGCTCGACCCACCAGAGACGCGCGGTGCGCTCCGCAAAGCCCGTCGTGACGTACATCGTGAACGGCGCGCCGTGCTTGGCAAGGATCGGCAGCGCAAAGTCGCGCGTATCTCGATAGCCGTCATCGAACGTGAGAACGGCGAAGGGCCGCTGGCTCTCCTCGCCCATCCCGTTCAGCGCCGCATCGAGGGAAACGATGGCAAAGCCGAGCGCGGTCAAGCGGGTAAGGACCGCGTCGAGGAATTCGGGTGTGATCTCTAGGAGCCGGTTGGGGGCAAAATCGCGTTCGACCCAGGGCCGCACCTGATGGAACATCAGGATCGCTCCCGCCCCGCGCGTAAGGGGCGCGGCGAGCCGATGCAGGCCTGTCCTCCGGAAGAAGGAAAAGCCCGAGGAAATCAGATGCTTCTTGGCTTCGCTCACGGCCGACTCCGCACCAAATTCGGCATCTTGGCAAGAGGTCGTTGACCTTTCGTTGCTAAATCTTCGCCCAGTTCTTGCGCGGGGACGGCGGCGTGTCGACAGCAACGGAATATCTGGCGTCGGCACCGGAACGCACCGCCTCGGCGCACGCCAAAGTTGAGGTCCATCGCGACGTCGGGGCGGTGCTCGCCGCTTGGGCGGAACTCGAAGCGATCACGCCGGCTTCGGCCTACCAAACGCGCGCTTTCGTGCTCGCCTGGCTCGAAACGCTCGGGGCCGCGCGCAAGATCGAACCACTGTTCGTCCTCGCCAAGGACCGGCAGGAGCAGGCTCTCGCACTCTTGTGCCTCGGCATCGAGCGGCACGGGATCTTTCGCAGCGCGGCTTTCCTCGGCGGCAAAGAATTGAATTTCAACTTTGGCCTGTTCCGGCCGGGCGCCGATTTCGCCGCCGCGGACATTCTTGCCTTGCTGCGCGCCGCGGCCGAAGCGCTCGGGCCGCAGGCCCCGGACGTGTTCGTGTTGAAGAATCAGCCGTTCGCATGGGAGAGAGCGCAAAACCCGCTGGCTCTTCTGCCGCATCGGCCCAGTGCGAGCTATGCTTATGCAACCCAGCTTGGGCGCGATCCTGATTCTTTCCTCGCCTCCAAGCTCTCCAAAGACGCCCGCAAGAAACTGCGCAAAAAGGAAATCCGGCTTTCCTGCATGGGCGCGGTCGCGCTGATCGACAATGGCACCGATCAAGGCCGCCGAATCCTCGACGCGTTTTTTGCCGAGAAAATCGCGCGCCGCAAAGAGCAGGTAATCGGCGCAGATTTTATGCAC
The DNA here is from genome assembly GCA_963697785.1 of uncultured Alphaproteobacteria bacterium. GTDB lineage: Bacteria > Pseudomonadota > Alphaproteobacteria > Rhizobiales > Beijerinckiaceae > Methylovirgula. Next base: position 1,503,889 of record OY969098.1, read on the forward strand.
CCTTCCATGCGCGCATTCTTGGACCGGCTGCGCGCCGAACGTCGCGCCGGCAAACCTTGGTTCGAACTCTATGGCTTGACGCTGAACGATCGCGTCGTCGCCACCTACGCCGGGCTCGTGCACCGCGGCCGGTTCAGCGCGATGATCAATTCTTTCGACTGCGACCCCGATATCGCCAAGTCGAGCCCCGGCGATTTGCTGCTGATGAAGCTTTTCGCTCGGCAATGCGAACAAGGCGTCGCAAGCCTCGATCTCGGAATTGGCGAGGCGCGCTACAAGGAAACCTATTGCGACATCGTGATTCCGCTCTTCGATGTCGTGATGGGCTTCGGCATCAAGGGCCGCCTCTTCGCCGCCTACCTCGTCCTCTGCACGCGCCTTAAACGGGCGATTAAACAGAACCGGCGGATCTTTAAAGTGGTACGCCGCCTGCAGTGCGCGTTGTCGTGGACGCCCGCCCCACCTTCGCCGTAAGCGCCCCTCGTTTTCTCGCCGAGCCTCATCGCGCGGCTCAGCGCCAAATGAGCTTAGTGCGCGAAGGTCGTTGCGCCGCAAATCTACAAATTTACAGACGCAGCCGCGCAATTGACCGGATCATGGATCGCTGCTTAGATCGTTAGGTCATGCGATACGGGGCAAACCGAGAGTGGACGGCCGGGCGAAATTGTCGCGAGGCCGCGCCCAGGCGGCGATGACGAGGAGGGTATCCATGGGTCAATTTGTGCGGCCGGGATCGGTGCTGACAGGCGTGGCCTTGCTTGCCTGCTTGTGCATTGCGGGAGAGGCGCAGGCCGAATCCATCCAAAAACAGTGCAGCGTGAAATACCAGGCGGCCAAAGCGGCGAATTCGCTAAACGGCGAAACCTGGAACCAGTTCTACAAACAATGCGCCGCCGAACTGAAGGGCGCGCCTGCCGCGGCGCCGGCGGGCAACGCGGCGCCCGCCGCGCCTCCGCCAACAACGCAAGCCACCACTCCTCCCGCTCCCGAGAAGCACCGAAGGAAAAAGGAGGAGGAGACCTCGGCTCCTTCGACGCCGGCGCCTATGGCGAGCGGACCGGTGGTCTTTCCGACTGCCGTCTCGTCCAAATATTCCACCGAAACGCCGGCCAAGCAGCGCTTCCACACCTGCCTCGACCAATACCACGCCAACAAGGCCGACAATTCCAACGGCGGCTTGCGGTGGATCGAAAAAGGCGACGGCTATTACAGCGAATGCAACAAGAAGCTGAAGGGCGGCTAGCCGTTCACGGCAAGAGAACGATCGATCCCGTGGTCTGTCGCGCCTCGAGCGCGTAATGTACCGCTACGACGTCCTTGAGCGGATGCGCCGTGATGGGGATTTCTAGGGTGCCGTTCTTGACCGCGCGGATCAGATCGCGCGCCATCTTCTGCAGGTCTCGCGGATTGGCCGCATATGTGTTCAGCGTCGGGCGGGTCGCGTAGAGCGAGCCCTTCTGCGTGAGCAGCCTGAGATCGAAGGCCTCAATCGGCCCCGATGCCGAACCGAAGCTCACGAACATGCCGCGCGGACGCAGGCAGTCGAGCGAGGCTGGGAAGGTTGCCCTCCCCACCCCATCATAGACGGCGTCGCAGAGTTTGCCTTTAGTGATCTCCTTCACGCGCGCGACGAAATCTTCTTCGCGATAGAGAATGATGTCCTTTGCCCCTACCTTCTTGGCGAGTTTGGCCTTCTCGGCTGAGCCGACCGTGCCGATCACCCACGCTCCAAGCGCATTCGCCCATTGGCAGAGGATGAGACCCGTACCGCCCGCCGCGGCATGCACAAGGATTCTGTCGCCTTTCTTCACTTTATACGTCTGGCGCAGCAGATATTGGGCGGTGAGGCCTTTAAGCAGCATCGCCGCGCCGGTCTCGTAGGAAATCGATTTCGGCAACGCGACGAGCCGCTCGGCGGGCACGATCCGTGCCTCGGCATAGCTACCGAGACTCGCCAAGTAGGCGACCCGATCGCCCACTTTGAAGCCTTTCACGCCTTTGCCAGCTTCCACGATTTCGCCAGCCGCTTCGTTGCCGGGCACAAACGGCGTCTGCGGCGCAGCGTAATGCCCGGTGCGAAAATAGACGTCGATAAAGTTCACCCCCACCGCATGATTGCGGACGAGAACCTCGCCTGCCCCCGGCGCCGGCAGTTCGATCTCTTCGATCCGCATGACCTCGGGCGATCCGACTTCATGCACGCGAACGGCTTTGATCATGCAACCAACTCCCCATCTTGCGCTTCCGCTCTTCGTGGCGGCGGACAAGAGAACCCAGCATGCGCTCGGCGGCTCACCGGCCACGCATGTTCATGCATCATTCACGACATTTCGCGGCACGCAACTTCTCGTTCACTGCGCCGCGCAACGGATCATTCACTCAGCAACACATCCGAAACGCTGCTTCGCAACGTATCGTTCATGCGAAGCCGTCGCGCGCAACCTATGATTTACCGAGATCGGCGTGCAAGACGCTACGGGCTCGGTTCGATAAAAGTTTAGCTTTTGGCTTCCGAACTCAACAAATGCCCTTCGGCACATTCGTCCCCGTTGTGGCACGGGCAAAGGTCCCGTGCACGGAAACGGGGACTTTTCGATGCGCCAGGGGACGTTTCATCGCACGATGCTCGCATCATTGGCGATCGCGGCGGCATTCACCCTCGGTGCCGCCGCGGGCGGGATCGACGAACCGCGCGCAACCTATGCCATGCTCAGCGGCCCAACCTCGGTGCCTTACGGCTGGCTCGATTTCTGCACCCGAGAGCCGCAGGAATGCAATCAGCCCGTCCTTCGCGCCGTCGACGCGAACCTCACGCCCCAGACGTGGCACCTTCTCGACGAGGTCAACCGGCACGTGAACCACACCATCATGCCGATCTCGAACCTGGCGCATTGGGGGACCGTCCTCGATCATTGGGATTATCCGAGGGACGGCAAAGGCGATTGCAAGATCTACGCTCTCGAGAAGCGCCGGGAATTGATTGCCGCGGGGCTGCCGCGGCAAGCGCTGCTGATGACGATCGTCCGCGATCTCAACGGCGAAGGTCATACGATCTTGACCGTAAAAACCAACCGCGGCGAATTCACGCTCGACAATCTGTCGGACGAGGTCCGGCCGTGGAAGGCGACGGGCTACCAATTCCTGAAACGCCAGTCGCAAGAGAATCCCAACGCCTGGGTTGCGATCATCTCGAAGCCTGTCGTCTCGAGCTTGCAGTAGCGGGCCTCATCCTCTTCCTACATCGGCCGCCGGCTCGCCGGCGATTCGTTCGATGGGCACCCGCAGCTCATGGATCGTTGGCCGCGGTCCCGCTGCCATCCAAAATCAGCATCGCCGAGATTTCCGCCTCGCAGACGAGCTCACCGTCGACGAGCGCGCGCCCACTATAGCGCCACACGTTGCGGCGGCGATTGAGCTTCGTCATGTGGTACTCGACCCGGTCGCCCGGTATGACCGGCTTGCGGAATTTCGCCTTGTCGATCGTCATGAAATAGACGAGGGCCGGCCGCCCGACCGCGTTGATGCAGAGCACGCCTGCCGTCTGCGCCATGCCTTCGATGAGCAACACCCCCGGCATCACCGGCCGTTCCGGAAAATGCCCCTGGAATTGCGGCTCGTTCGCGCTGACGTTTTTAATGCCGATGCAGGAATCATCGCCCTTCGCTTCGATGATCCGATCGACCATCAGAAACGGATAACGATGCGGCAGCGATTTGAGCAGCCGCTGAATGTCGAATGTCTCCAGCGTCTGCGCCGTCTGCTCGTCCATCAGCGCACCTTCTCTTCGGCGCGGCGTTTACGCAGTTGCGGCCCGACCAGTTTATCGAGCACCGCTTGGCCGCGCAACCAGGTGCGCAACGAGCGCGCCGGTGTTCCAGCGAGCCGCGCATTCTCCGGCACATCGCGGATCACTCCCGCCTGAGCGGCGATCTGCGCGCCGGTGCCAATCTGGAGGCGGCCGACAAGGCCGGCCTGTCCGCCGACATCGACGAAATCGCCGAGTTCCGCGGACCCGGAAATGCCGGCTTGCGCCGCGATGAGGCAATGCCGGCCGATCCGGACGTTAGCGGCGATCTGCACCAGATTGTCGATCTTCGTGCCCTCGCCGATCACCGTATCGCGCATCGCGCCGCGGTCGATCGTTGCGTTTGCGCCGATTTCGACGTCGTCCTGAATGATGACGCGGCCGATCTGCGGCACTTTCGTGTGATTTGCCGATCCGACGACGAAGTCGAAACCATCCTGACCGATCGCCACGCCGGCATGGATGATAACCCGATTGCCGATCAGCGCATTCGCAATGCGCGCGCCTGGTCCGATCGAAGAATTCCGTCCGATTTTGACGTTGGGTCCGATGACAACGTTGGCGCCGACGATCGACCCCGACCCGATCTCGGCCTTGGGACCGATCACGGCGCCCGGATCGACGACCACCTCCGGCTCGAGCCGCGCCTCGGGATGAATTGAAGCGCCGGGGCTGATTCCATTCGATCCGAACAGCGAACCGAGGCGCAGCGCCTCCGGATAAAGCCGCACCAGGACGAGCGCGAAGTCACGATATGGGCAATCCGTCGCGAGCGCCAGGGTCGTTTCGGGCAGATGCTCCGCAAAACGCGGCGCAAGCAAACACGCCAGCGCCGACGTCGTGCGCAAAGCGTCGAGATCTTGGGAGGGATCGAAAAAGGTCAGGCTCGCCACCCCGGCTTCATCGAGCGGCGCGAGGTTTTCAACGCGCACGTCGAGTTTCGCGCCGGGAGGCGCCGAAACACCGGTCCAGGCGACGACGTCGGCGAGAGTTGGGCGAAGCGCGGGACGAAAGAAGATCGGATCGCTCATGGGGGCTACGGATCGCCCCGTTTCTTGGGACGAGAGGCTTATACCTCATTGCGCAGCCAGGCGGAACGCGATTCGCGGGCCAGCGCTTGGCCCGCGGCGGCGCGACTCGCCACATAATCCGCCGAGCTCAGAAGGTCGTGCCACCAGTGAAGTTGAAGATCTGCGTCTGGTCATACTGATTCTTGGTGATCGCCTTGGCGAAATCGAACCGGATCGGACCCATCGGCGATTGCCAAATCAGCGAGACGCCGACCGAAGTACGTATGTCGGTCGAGTCGCCGCCGACCGTGATCGTATTGCCCTGCGTGAACAAGGGGTACGCATTGTAGGGGGTGATCGGATTGCCGTACGTGAAGTTTGTCTGGCCCTCGTAGCCCCAGATAGCGCCCGCATCGGCGAAGATGCCGGCTTTCAAGCCAAGCTCTTTCGGCACGCCCCAGATGGGGAAATCGCTCTCGATCGAGGCGCCCCAATATTTGGTGCCGCCGAGCGGGTTGCCGGCGGGGTCGAGTCCGTAAGAAACGTCGCGCGGGCCGAGGCCGAACGGCGCAAATCCGCGCACCAGGCTCGGGCCCATATTGAAGTTATCAATGATGCGGAGCTGATTGTTGCCGTAAGAATTCAGGATACCGCCCTGCAGATGCACGAGGCCGACGATGTCGAGATCCGAATAAAGCTCGTGATAGTAGCGGAAATCGGCGGTCGAGCGGATGTAATGCTCGGTGCCGCCGGCCCCGGCGAAATCCTGATGCAGTTCGGCATGAATGCCATCCGTCGGATTTTTTATGTTGTCGAGTGAATTATACGACAAGACATAGCCCGGCATCGAGGTAATCGTCGTTCCCGTCGCTTGCTTCAAGGCGAGCGAAGCTTCGCCATTCGACAAGCAGTTGTAGCCGGCGCTGGCCAGCGGCTGGTTGGGAATCGCCGTACCAATGAGTGGCCCCGAACCATAGTTCTGAGGCGTTACGCCCTCAATCGGAGAGTTGCAATCGTTGTACGGGAACGTCGCGTTGTTGGGGATCGAGATATACGACGAGTAGATCGAATAGCGTGGCGAGAAAGTGATTTCGTCGGTCACCGGCAGACCGAAGCGTAGCGTGCCGCCTACCATGAAGTCGTTGTAGAACGCGTATTCCGAGACCTCGCTGTTCTTGGCGAACAGATCGAATCCCGCCGCAATGCGATGATCGAGGAAGTACGGTTCGGTGAACGAAAACGTCACGCCCTCGGCGTATTGGCCAAGCATGACCGATAGCCGGGCAAACTGGCCACGGCCCATGAAATTGCTTTCTTGCACCGCGACTTCGCCGATGATTCCGTCGGCGGTCGAGTAACCGCCAGAGACCGAGAACTGGCCGGTCGGCTGATCCTCGACGGTGACCACCACCACGACCCGATCGGGAGCCGAACCTGGCTCGTTGGTGATCGTGACTTTTTTGAAGAAGCCGAGATTGTTGAGCCGCCGCTCGGCGCGATCGATCAGCACCTTGTTGTAGGCGTCGCCCTCGCTAATGTCGAACTCGCGGCGGATGACGTAATCGCGCGTCCGCGTGTTGCCGCGTATTTCGATGCGCTCGATATAGACCCGCGGGCCTTCGTCGATGACGAAGACGATTCTCACGGTCCGCGCCGCCGGATCGCGGTCGCCGCGCGGATGCACTTGCGAGAAGACGTAGCCGCGTTTGCCGAGTTCGATTGTAATGGCTTCCGTGGTCTTCTGGACAAGGTCGCCGTTGTAGATTTGTCCGGGAACGACGCGCAACGCCGAATGCAACGAGGTGCCGTCGATGCCGGCAATGTGCGATTCGATCTCGGTGCTGGCAACCCTATACTGGACTCCCTCCTCGACCGTGATCGTGATGATGTAGCCCTTCTGCTTCGGGTCGTATTGCGCGTCCGAGCCGACGACTCGGAAATCGGCGTAGCCGTTCTTGAGATAGAAACGGCGGATGAGTTCGAGGTCGGAGGCCAATCTGTCCGGATCGTAAACGTCCGACGTCTTGAAGAAAGACAACCAGTTCATCTCCGTCGTCTGCATGAGATCACGTAGCTTCCCGGAAGAAAAAACGTGGTTGCCGACGAAGACGATCGATTTCACGCCGGTCTTGGCGCCCTCGTCAATATGGAAGACGACATCGACGCGCCCGTTGGGGAGATTGACGATTCGATCGGTGACAGCGGCCGCGGCCTGGCCGGCACGGCGGTACATGTCCTTGATGCGCTCGACGTCGGCATCGACGATCGTCAGACTGAAAGGGCCGTGCGTCTTCGATTGGATTTCGGACGTCAGCTGGTCGGTCTTGATCTTGCTGTTGCCCTCAAAGACAACACGGTTGATCAGGGTGTTTTCCTTGACGCGGATGACGATGTGCCCGCCCGAGTGAATGACCTGGATGTCGGAGAATTGGCCCGTCGCGTAGAGATTCTTGACGCCCTGGTTGACGGCCGCGGGATCGGCGCCGGTGAAGTAGGACTGGATCGTTTCGGAATCGACCCGTTGATTTCCCTCGACCTCGACGCCTGCCGCCCGCGCCGGTACCGTCGCAAGAAACGGCGCCACGAGCAGGACGGCCAGAAGCCAGCGAAACAAATGACCCCGATCAAAGCGCATCTACGCCCGGTCCCCGAATCTCTCGCTCTGGTTTCCGCTGCGCGGCAACGGAACTGTGCAAGCCCCACCGCGCGGCATCCATGATCTGCTCCGGTCGAACACCGGCGCTTGCAAACACCGGACTCGTGTCCGGGAATCGGACGGGGTTTGCGAGCCGTAGTATTGTTTTGTCAGCGTTTTTCCGCGCCGATCGTTCACACCCCCGGCTCCGCTTCTACAGGGTTTGCGGCATGCTGGAAATGGACTTTGCCCGGCAGCCCGCCGTTTTCGCGGCCGCGTGACGAGTAAGACACGTTTCCCGCTGCAAGCCGCGCGACGGGCGGCGCCCCGATTTCCCCCGATTGTCACGGATTCCCCTTCGCCGATTCCGCCCAAATGGGCCGGTAGCCTCATTTGGAGAGACGTAAAATGTCGTTGTAGGTAGCGAGAATCATCAGCCCGACCACCAAGGTCAACCCGATCTTGAACCCGACCTGTTGAATCCTCTCGTTGAGCGCCCTCCCGCGTACCGCTTCGATGGCGTAGTAGAAGAGGTGGCCGCCATCGAGCAGCGGAATCGGCAGAAGATTGAGGATCCCAATCGATATTGACAAAACCGCGGCAAGATTGAGAAGCGCCGCAAGCCCGATTTTGGCCATCTGGCCCGAGACTTCGGCGATACGGATCGGCCCCGACAACTGATCGGTCGATTCTCGTCCCGTGATCATGCGACCGGCGTAGGATCCCGTCTGCTCGATGATGAACCAAGTCTCGCTGGTGGCGAGCTTCGCCGAAATCAACAATGCCATAATGCTGCACATGCCAGTTTGCCGCAGTGGCGTTGGCTTCAACTCCGAGGACACCGACCTGCGAGGTGCCGAGCGGGGTCGTCACGTCGCGCCGGCGCGGCGTCGCAACGAGGGTAAGTTTGCGTCCATGCCGTTCGACCACGAAGGATAGCGGCGTATCGCTCGAAGTCTGCACGATCCGCTGCATGTCCTCAAAGCTCTCGACCTTGGCGCCATCGATGGAAACGACAATGTCGCCCGGCACAAATCCGGCCGCTTGCGCAGCGCTCGCGGGCATGACTTTGTCGATCTCCGGAATCAGAACGCCGCGCCCATGCACGAAATAGATGCCGGTAAAGATCACGATTGCGAGAATGAAATTGGCGATCGGACCGGCGGCGACGATGATCGCGCGTTTCCATACCTTCTGCGTGAAGAAGGTCGTCGATTTCTCCGCCTCCGGCATGGCGGCAATGGTGGCGGCGTCGCTCACCGATGCGCCATTCGCATCGCCATGGAATTTCACATAGCCACCGAGCGGCAGAATGCCGATGCGCCAGCGCGTCCCCTTGCGATCGACGAAAGCCGCGACTTCCGGTCCGAAGCCGAGCGAGAACGCATCGATCTGCACGCCGCAAAGCCGTCCAACGAGGAAGTGCCCCAACTCATGAAAGAAGATGACGATGCTGAGGACGAACAGGAACGGCACAATCGTTCCAAAGATCGGCGCGAACTCGCTGGAAAATAACATTGATCTGGTCTCCAGGGCGGCCGCTTTACAAGATGACCGCCGGGGCGCCTGCGCCGGCCAAACCGCGCGCAACCGCCGGGTTTGGTTAGCGAATCGTTAACATGCCGGAAGCAGAGGGCTCCGCCAAGAGGGCGCCCGCCCTTTCTCTGGCCATATGGTCAACGGCAAGCGCATCCTCAACAGATTGGGGCTCACGCGTCATATTCTCCCGGAGGGCGGCATCGCAGCAGCGCTCCACCAGTCGGGCGATAGCGCCAAACGGAATCCGCCGGTCGAGAAACGCCGCGACGGCCACTTCGTTGGCGGCATTGAGCACGGTCGGCAAGCCGCGGCCATGCCGCAGGCAATCGAACGCCAGGCGCAGGGCCGGAAAACGTTCAAAATCCGGCCATTCAAAGCTCAATTGGCCGATTTCCGCGAGATCCAAACGGCGCGCCGCGGTCTTCTGCCGCTTCGGATAGAACAGACAATGGGCAATCGGCACGCGCATGTCGGGCGCCGCCAAGCCGGCGCTCACCGCCCCGTCACGAAACGAAACCAGGCCGTGCACGATCGATTGCGGATGGACGAGGACTTGGAGGCGCTCCGCCTCGATGCCAAACAAATGGTGCGCTTCAATCAGCTCCAGGCCCTTATTCATCAATCCGGCGGAGTCGATCGTTACCTTCGGTCCCATCGACCAATTGGGATGTTGCAAGGCTTGTTCCGGCGTCGCCTTGGCAATGGCTTCGGCGGTCCATGTGCGGAAGGGGCCGCCGGAGGCCGTGAGCGTGATTTTTTCGACGGTTTCCGGATCGGCGGCGCCGAGCGCCTGAAAGATGGCGTTGTGTTCGCTGTCGACCGGCAGAAGGCGCGTACCGCGTGCGCTCGCCTGGCGGATAAACGCCGGGCCGGCACAGACCAGGCACTCTTTGTTGGCGAGCGCTATGCTACGTCCCGCCGAAAGTGCCGCGAACGTCGGCTCGACTCCGGCCGTGCCGGCGATCGCCGCCATTACGATCTCAGCCGGATGCAGCGCCGCCTCGATGACCGCGGCGCGCCCGGCCGCCGGTTTGATACCCGTCCCCGCCAAGGCCTGTTTTAATTCGGCGTAGCCCCCGGGGTCCGCCAAGGCCGCGAATTTGGCGCCGAGGTCGCGTGCTACCCGTGCGAGCGCGATCGGATCGCGCCCTCCGACAACCGCAGTGACACGCAACGCGCCGTTCGCGCCCGCAATGATGTCGGCGGTGGATTTGCCGATCGAGCCGGTCGCGCCGAGGATGACGACCGAGCGCGGCGCGGCTTCGTATCCCGGTTCGGGCTTACGTTCTGCGTGTGGCATGCCTGCCTCTCACATCCAGTGGAACAGGCCTTCGGCCGACGACGGAAAGCCGCGTAAGGCGCCGAGACATGCGGCCCAGACGGCGGCGGCGATGAATCCGTCGAGACGATCCATAAGCCCGCCGTGTCCGGGAATGAAATTGCTCAAATCCTTGGCACCAAACCGTCGCTTCATCCAAGATTCGAAGAGATCGCCGGCTTGCGCCACGGCGGCCGTGGCAAGGCCCAAGAGGAACGGCGCGAAACTCGGCGCCGGCGTCTCAAGCCGGGTAAGCCGGGCGGCGAACGCCAAGAACATGGAGCCGATCAAGGCCCCGCCGATGATTCCCAAGGCCGTGCCGGCCCAAGTCTTCGACGGCGAGATCTGCGGCAAAAACTTCGGGCCGCCGATCAGCCGTCCGGCGAAATAAGCGACGATATCCGTGCCCCAGACGACCGCAAACAACCAGGCGATCGCCCGCGGTCCAAACGGAAATGACATGCGCAACGTCACGACCGCGATGATCAGGCTGCCGGCATAGAGCACGCCCATCCCCGCCCATCCGCGCCGACCCGGATCGGCGCAGCCGCCCGCAGCAAGCGCCGCAAGACAGATCGCGAGCGCCGCCAAATTGGCGCTGATGGTGCTGACCAAAATCGCGGCGGTCACCAGCGCCGCGGAGCCGATCGCAAGCCGCGTCGCCTGCCACGCGCCGCCGATGACCCGCTGCCATTCGAAATGTACGACGAGCGCCGCCGTGAGCCACGCAAGAACGAATAACCCGCCGCCTACGCGAAGGCTCAAGATCGCGATTGCGACCAAGATCGCCGAGGAACCCACGCGCGGTCCTAAATCGGCAAGGCGCGCTGCAAGGCTTGGCGGCCCGCCCTCGATCGCACCTTCGTCGGGCCGTAGCCTCGGCCCCTCGGCGGGTTCCATCATCCGCCAACCTTAGCACCCGCTGGAGACAAGGTCACGCCACCGAACCGGCGTTCGCGCGCCGAGAACTGCGCAAGTGCATCAGCCAGAGCCTGACGGTCGAAGTCCGGCCAAAGGACCGGCAGGAACACGAACTCGCTGTAGGCGGCCTGCCACATCAGAAAATTCGAAAGCCGTTGCTCGCCCGACGTGCGAATGATGAGATCGGGATCGGGAATGCCGGCGGTATCGAGATGTTGCGTCAACATCGCCGCGTCGATTTCGGCGGCATCGATCAGGCCCGCGGCAACTTTGGCGGCCATGACGCGCGCCGCAGCGGCAATCTCCTGACGGCTCCCGTAGTTGAAGGCGACGACGAGGTTGAGCCGCGCGTTGCCGCACGTCGCCGCTTCGGCTTCCTGAAGAAGCGCGAGGATGTCTGGATTGAGGTTTGTGCGGTCGCCGATCACCTTGATTTTGACGCCGGCATTTTGCAACTCGGCAAGATCGTTGCGAACGAAGCGTTTGAGAAGGCTCATGAGGTCGCTGATCTCTTCGGCGGGCCGACTCCAATTCTCCGCCGAGAAGCTATAGACGGTGAGATAGCGCAGCCCGAACTCGATGGCTGCGCGAACCGTCACGCGCAGGGCCTCGACGCCGCGCTGGTGGCCTGCGATGCGCGGCAATCCCCGGTTCAAGGCCCAACGGCCGTTACCGTCCATAATAATGCCGACGTGGATCGGTACCCGCCCCGGCCATTGCGTGGATTTTACTGCGGCGTTTGTCTTGACCATGCTGCGCATCTTTCTTAGCCGCAGTCCGAAGAAGCGGGTTTGGCGATCATAGCGCCGCCCGAGTGCGCGCTCCGTCCAGGCGCCCGCAGAAGAAGCAATACCAAGTTCAATCGCATGAACGTCTTCGCGAGGTTGCGCAGGCAAAGCGCCGCCTAAACCTGCATAATTTCCCTTTCTTTCGTCGCCAAAGCGAGGTCGATGTCGGCGATGTGCTGATCGGTCGCCTTTTGCACCTCGGATTCGTGACGTTTTTCGTCGTCTTCGCTGATCCGCTTTTCCTTCAACAGTCTCTTCAAGGCGTCGATCCCGTCACGACGGACGTGGCGGACCGCGACGCGCGCCTCCTCGGAGTATTTATGTGCGACCTTGACCATCTCTTTACGGCGTTGCTCGTTGAGTTCGGGAATGCGGATCCTCAGCACCTGGCCCTCGGCCACCGGAGACAGCCCGAGATCGGAATCGCGGATCGCCCGTTCGACGGCGCCGACGAGACCCTTGTCCCAAACCTGAACCGAGAGCATGCGCGGCTCCGGCACGCTGATCGTCGCCAGTTGATTGATTGGCATCGATTGTCCGTAGGCCTCAATGTGAATGGGCTCGATCAGGCTTGCCGAGGCGCGTCCGGTGCGCAGCCCTCCGAGCTCCTGGCGCAGCAGACCGATCGCACCCTGCATGCGCCGCTTCAACTCGGAAAGGTCGAAATCGTCGTTCATTCCTTCTTCCGCCTAGGAACCTTCGCGGCTGCACGCCGGCGCAATCCATTTAAAGACGTACGCTTTTCTACCAACGCGCCGCGGAAACCTTAAATTTTGCGTTGGGGCGGGTTCGGCGCGGGCCGAATATCACCATAGAATCGGGCGATTTGCTACGTGATTTCCGGCCTCTGCCTACATCATTCTGCCGCACCGAGGGCCTAGGGGACGACGAGCGTCGATTTGCCCCTGCCAAGTAGTGCCGCCGAGATCGCGCCCGGTTGCCGGATCGAAAAGACGACGATGGGGATCTTGGTCTCGCGCGCCAGCGCGAAGGCCGCCGTGTCCATGACAGCAAGGTTCTTGGCGATCGCCTCGTCGTGCGTCAAAAGCTCGAAGCGGCGCGCGCCGGGATCGCGTTTGGGATCGGCGGAATAAACGCCATCCACATGCGTTGCCTTCATGATTACGTCGCAGGAAAGTTCGGCGGCGCGCAGCGCCGCGCCGGTATCGGTAGTAAAAAACGGATTGCCGGTACCGCCGGCGAGTACGACGACCCGGTGTTTGCTCAAATGATGCAGAGCGGCCTGGCGCGAGTAGGGCTCGCAAATCGAAGGCATCGGCACGGCCGAGAGAGCGCGCGCCGACTGGCCTTGCTTTTCGATGGCATGTTCCATGGCGAGGGCGTTCATGACGGTGGCGAGCATGCCGATCGAATTGGCACGCGCCCGTTCGATGCCCTTTTCCGCCCCGGCGATGCCGCGGAAGAAATTGCCGCCTCCGACCACCACCGCGGTTTCGACGCCAAGCCGCGCCGCATGGGCAAGATCCGCGGCGATCCGCTCGAGCGTAGCGGCGTCGAGCCCGTAGCTCGCCGAGCCCATCAACGCTTCGCCGGAAAGCTTGACGACGACCCGGCGCCATTTTGGTTCGATCTTACTCATCGTCATTCCCGGCAAAACAGGTTCGTGCTCAGTTCTTACCCGATCGAGGCGGCACTCCCAAATCGGAATTCGAGGATTTCACCGGAGTTTCGGCCTTTCCGGGGGTTCGAAATGGCGAGATCTGTTGCGCTCTTCCTCCAGGCGCGTCAAAAAGCAGGGCCGTCTGCCGGCAGGATCCGGCGGGCCACGGAGAGATCGATCGCATGAGCGCCCGCCTAAAAATTCTGATGATCGAGGACCATCCGATCGTGCGCGACGGTTGCCGGCTCATTCTGGACAGGCGCGCCGACTTCGAAGTCGCCGAAGCGAGCACGGCGACGGAAGGTATCGCCGCTAACCGCGAGGTTCGGCCCGACATCATCGTTCTCGATCTGGGGCTTCGCGACAGCAGCGGCTTTGACGCGATTCCGACTCTGCGCGCCGACAACGAAGCGGTGCGAATCATCATCTTCAGCATGAATGAGACGGCACGGTTCGTACGGCGTGCCCTCGACATGGGCGCGCGCGGCTATCTGACGAAGAACGACGAGCCCACTACCATCCTCGCGGCGATCGACAAGGTGCGCAGCGGCGGCGTGTATCTCGGCCAATCTGTGGCGCAAGCCTTGGCGCTCGCCAATCTCGAACCTGCGGCCGATCCGCTGCGCGGCCTGAGCGGCCGCGAGAAACAGGTCATCGCGCTGCTCGGGGAAGGCAAAAGCCTCACCGAAATCGCCGCGGGTCTCGACATCGGCTACAAAACCGTCGCCAACATCGTCGCCACGATCAAGCAGAAGCTCGGAATTGCAACGAGCGTGGCGCTGATCAAGTTCGCGGTCGAGGCGAATGCCATCGACCGACGTGTTTGATGCCGGCGGGAAGTTTTGGCGATCGCGGCGCAAACAGAGACCGGCATGTCTGATATCGGCAGGAAGTTTTCCATCATCCAAATGGATTTTTCCTGCTAATCCAAACATTTAGCGGAACGTATTGTATTGTTGCACTTGATTCGTGCGAAGCCTTACCCTACCCATTTTTGCGTTCGTCCGCATTGATAGCGCTTCGGGGGGAGCCATGCTGAACGGCAAAGAACTTCGCATCCGCGGCGCGTCAATAGTGTTGGCGGGGGTGTCAGTTCTGGCGCTCTCGGCCCATAGAGCTTATGCGCAGAGCGTGCCCACGAATGCGGCGCCCGCGACGACGCCAGTAGTGTTGACACCCCGAGCGGCTGCGGCCGGAGAAGTTAGTGGCGCCCTTCCCACCATTGAAGTCGTCGCCACGACGCCGCTCGGCACGGGCGCGAACACCCTGGATGTACCGAGTGAAACGCAGAGCATCTCGGGTCAGGAAATCGAGAACTTGAGTCAGCAGACGCTTCAGGATGCCCTGGCGCGCCGGACGCCTGGCGTCTCGGTCACCGATGAAATCGGCAGCCCGCTCTCGGAATTTGTCGATTTCCGCGGTGAAACCGCTTCGCCGGTGCCGGGCACACCGGAAGGCCTTGCCGTCTACATGAACGGCGTACGCATCAATGAGTCCTATGGCGACGTGGTCAACTGGGATCTCATTCCGCCATCTGCGATCAGCAACGCGCAGATCGTCACTGGCAATCCGGTGTTCGGCCTCAACGCGTTGGCCGGCGCCGTGGTCATGAACATGAAGAATGGCTTCACCTGGCAGGGCACCGAGATCAATCTCCAAGGCGGGATGGATTACACCGGCCAAGGTTATGCCGAATACGGCGTGAACAAAGGCAATTGGGCCTATTATGTCGACATCGACGGCCTTGGCACCAACGGCTTTCGTTATTTCGGCCAATCGGACGCCGAGCGCGCTTATGGCGATATCGGCTACCGCGCCGAGGGCAATGAGGTCCACTTGAGCATGACGGGCGGCGCCGACGGCCTTGGCGTCGCAGGCACGACTCCGCTCGTACTCGCCGAGCAAAATCCCTGGGCAGTGTTCACGACACCGCAGACGACCGACACGACCGCGGAGATGATCACCCTCTCGGATGAATCGCACATCACCCCCACGCTGACCTTCAACGGCAACGCCTATTTCCGCAGCTATGCGCAGGCGCATCACGATGGCAACATCAGCGACTTCTATTCGTGCGGCGACCCCGGCGGAAACGTCTGTAACGATGACATCACTACAGGTCAGGTTATAGACGGAGTCACGTCTGGCCCTGGTACGACCCCGCTTGCCGACCCGCTTGGCGGAAATCCGGCGCTCGATGGGCAGCCTTTGGGCGAGATCGACAGCAACTGGACCCGCACATTGAGCACCGGCGCGACGGCGCAGTTGACCGACACTGACAAGATTCTCGCCCATAACAACACCATTACGGCCGGCGTCAGCGTCGACCACGGCTGGACGCATTTTACTGGCAGCAGCACATTGGGCACATTGCCGTCGGATTACGTCGTTCCGTGGAGTGGCGAATTAATCGACGAGCCAGCGTATGACGTCGCGCCTGTCGACCTTGAGGCTCAAAATACTTACATCGGCGTCTATGTGCTCGACAATTTCGAGATCACCGATAGACTGTCGGTTCATGCTGGTGCGCGCTTTAATGACGCGCAAATCACTCTCAACAATCAGCTCGGCGAGCCTTACGCAGCAGTATCTGAGGCCGCCGGCACGTACTCGTTTCTGAACGCGAACGAGAGTTTCAGCCGGATTAATCCGGTGGTGGGCGCGACCTTTAAGATCACTCCGGATATCGCGGTTTATGCCAGCTATTCGGAAGCCAACCGCGCCCCGACGCCGCTCGAACTCGGCTGCTCAAGTGCTGCCGCGCCCTGCATGATCGACAATTTCCTCGTCGCCGATCCGCCGCTACAGCAGGTCATCGCCCGTACGGTCGAAGCCGGCTTCAAAGGTAGCAATTTGATTGGCGGTCCGATCCCCGGTCGGCTTGACTGGAGTATCGCCGGCTATCGGACCGAAAACCAGAACGACATTTACAGCGTGCCGAGCCTCGTGACGGGCTTCGGCTACTACACCAACGCCGGCGATACGCTGCGCCAAGGCGTCGATGTCGGCGCGACTTATACGACCGACAAATGGGACGCTTACGCCAATTATTCCTACATCCAGGCGACTTTCCTGACGCCCGTGCTCCTTGCGTCCCCAAACAACCCTTATGCAGATGCCAACGGCAACATACAGGTTGAGCCAGGTGACAATTTGCCTGGCATCCCCAATCACAAAGTCAAGATCGGCTTCGACTACGAAGTCCTGCCGGGCTGGAAGGTGGGAGCCGACATCGTCTATCGCTCGGGCCAGTACTATTTCGGTGACGAAATCAACGCGCTGCCGCAGATCCCGGGCTTCGCGACCCTCAATCTGCGCACCTCCTATCAGGTCAACAAGAACGTTCAGATCTTCGCCTTGATCAACAATGCGCTCGACTACCAAGGCGCGACCTATGGCACGCTGTGGGAGACTGATTCGACCATCAACCAAGTTACCGGCGCTTGCGTTCCTGGTCTAGTTTGCTCAATGGATCCGCGCTCCATCACCATCGCGCCGCCGCTCGAAGCCTTTATTGGTGTAAAAGTCACCTTGTAATTACCGGACGGGCGTCCGCGCTGAACCAAATTCGGGATTGGCTGTTAATGTCTTCGGTTTGCCGCGGCCGGGCCGCGCAAACCGAAAAGCCATGCCGATTTTCTTCACGAGCGATACGCATTTCGGCGAGGCGCGCCGCATCAAGGTCGACAAGCGCCCTTTCGCCTCCGTTGCCAAACAGGACAAGGTGCTGATCGCCCGCTGGAACTCCGCGGTCGGGCGCAAAGACGAGGTCTATCACCTTGGCGATTTCACCAACGCGAAAGATCCCGAGCGCGTCACCGAGCTCCTCGCCGCTCTCAACGGCCGCAAACATCTCATCATCGGCAACAACGATTCCAAGGCGACGATCGCCAACAAGGCCTGGGCGAGCGTCGATCATTACGCCGAGATCGAGGTGGATGGAAAATTGCTGATCCTCTGCCATTACCCGTTCCGCACCTGGCACAACATGGGCAAAGGATCGATCGACCTTCACGGCCATTCGCATGGCAAGCTCAAGGAAGCGACGCGCCAATACGACGTAGGCGTGGATGTGTTCGACTTTCGGCCGGTGACGCTCGCAACGATCCTCGCGAGTCGCGCACGCGGCATTAGGAAAAACCGCGCGACGAAGCGCTGAACCGGCGCGAGCCGATTCTTGGACTTAGGCCGCTTCGCCCTCCTGCTTTTCGATGCCTTCGCCGAGGGCAAAGCGCACGAAGTCTTTGAGCGCGATCGGCGCCCCGGCCGCTCCTTCGGTCTCCTTGAGGATTTGGCCGATGGTCTTTCCGGCATGGTCGGCATGGATCGAGGGCTGATCAAGCAGACAGACCTCCTTATAGTACGTCCTGAGTCCCGACTCGGTGATCTTGTCGAGGACATGCGCGGGTTTGCCGGCGTTCTTCTCGGCGAGCACCGACTTTTCGCGCGCCACCACGTTCGGATCGAGCACGGAAGCATCGACCGCCAGCGGGTTCGCCGCGGCAACGTGAAGGGCGACCAGCCGGGCGAGCGGCGCGAGCACGTCGGTCTTGCCGGATGATTCGAGAGCAACCAGCACGCCGATTTTGCCGAGCCCCTCGCCGAACGCATTATGCATGTAGTGCCCGACGACGCCTCGGCCAACGTGCACGCGCGCCACGCGGCGCAGATTTATGTTTTCGCCGATTGTCGCGATTGCATTGGCAAGCGCCTCGGCGACGCTGCCGCCGGAAAAATCCGCAGCGTTCTTCAGCGCCTCGACATCGTTCAGTCCCCGCTTCAGGGCCACCTCGGCGATACCGCGCACGAGCCTTTGGAATTCCTCGTTGCGAGCGACGAAATCCGTCTCGGAATTCACCTCAACGAGCACGCCGTCGGTGCCGGAGACTGCCGCGGCGATCAGCCCTTCGGCGGCGATGCGGCCGGATTTCTTCGCCGCTTTCGACAGGCCCTTTTTGCGCAGCCAGTCGACCGCCGCTTCGGCGTCGGCGTTGGTCTCGGTCAGGGCCGTTTTGCAATCCATCATGCCGGCACCGGTCTTCTCGCGAAGCTCCTTCACCATTGCCGCCGTGACGTTCGCCATCGCGTTGGTTCCTTTAAAGCTAGCGGGCCGCCTGTGCCAGGCATCGCCGGGCACGTTGCTAATATAGTTAGGCGGCGATCAAAATGCGGGCGTGCGCGATCCAGTCGTCGCGCTCGAGCCGCCCGCCTAGTTTCAGGTCCTGATCGAGCTTCGTCGCGTCTTCCGGGGAAAGCGCCGCAATCTGCCAGTAATGGAAGATCCCGGCGTCGTTGAGCTTCTTGACGATCTGCGGACCGACGCCGTGCAATTTGGCAAGATCGTCGGGCGCGCCGCGCGGCGCGGTTAAAAGCTCGAAACGTTCGCTCGGCGCATCGGCGGCCGGCACAACTTCCGGCAGAACCTCGGGCGCGGGCGCCTCCTCGGCGCCGGCGTCAACTCCCGCTTCGCCGCGCGAGCGCGAAATTCCGTCGAGCGCGGCGCGTGCGACGAGATCGCAATAAAGGCTGATGGCGCGCCCGGCATCGTCGTTGCCGGGGATCGGATAGGTGATCCCGTCCGGATCGGAATTGGTGTCAAGGATTGCCGCGACCGGAATGTGAAGGCGCCCCGCCTCCTTGATCGCCAATTGCTCTTTGTTGGTGTCAATGACAAAGATCAGGTCGGGCGTTCCGCCCATCTCCTTGATACCGCCGAGCGCCTTCTCGAGCTTGTTGCTCTCGCGCACCAACATCAGCCGTTCCTTCTTCGTAAGGCCCTGCGCGCCGGCCTCGAGTTGCTCCTGGACTTTACGCAACCGCTGAATCGAAGCCGAAATCGTCTTCCAATTGGTCAACGTGCCACCGAGCCAGCGTGCGTTGATGTAATATTGCGCGGAGCGTTTCGCCGCAGCGGCGATTGCCTCCTGCGCCTGCCGTTTGGTGCCGACGAAAAGGATACGTCCGCCACGCGCCACCGTATCCGAGACCGCTTTCAATGCCTGATGCAGCAGCGGCACCGTTTGGGCAAGATCGATGATATGGATGTTGTTGCGCGCGCCGTAGATGAACGGCGCCATTTTCGGATTCCAGCGATGCGACTGGTGGCCGAAATGCGCGCCGGCCTCAAGCAGGCCGCGCATGGTGAAGTCCGGCAAAGCCATAACATTTTCTCCGGTTGAGCCGCCGCGGGAGATTAGGCTTGCCAATGCGGACATCAGCAAACCACCGGGTGCGGACCTTGAAGCAGGACCGCGAAATCCGCGTGTGGGATGGGGCACTTATAGAGCGCGCAAAAAGGGAACGCAAGGCAGCCGCGTGTTGCGGCTGCCTTGCTCCAAGCTGCGCCTGCTGGCTCCCAGGGTCGGCAAACCCGGGACCGCAGCGCAGCTCTACTCTGCCGCGATCCCTTGCTGCTGCGCGGTTTCTGCCGCTTTTTCCTTGGTCATGTGCGCGAGCGCCTCGCGCACGCCTGCCGCATAATCGGGATGCACCTTTTGGAAGTGGCCGATCTGGCGATCGATGATCTCCTGGGGAATATCAAACATCGCCTCGGCGAGGTTCAAGAACAGGCGCTGCCGCTGGCCCTGGTCGAAGAGGCCGAAGAGCGCCCGCACCTGCCCGTAGTCATCGTTGCCTTCGCGGTGATTGTAGCGCGTCGCGTCGCCCGAAATCTTGAGCGGCGGTTCGAGCACCGAAGAATCCTGCACCGGGCCATGAAACGAGTTCGGCTCGTAGAAGGCGTCGGCGTTCGGATTGTTCGGGAAGAAGCGCATCGCGCCGTCCTTATGATAATTATGCACCGGAACGCGCGGCGCATTCACCGGCAGCGCTTCGTAATGCGTGCCGAGCCGATGGCGATGCGCATCGGCATAGGAGAAGATGCGCGCCTGCAGCATCTTGTCGGGCGAGAAGCTGATGCCCGGCACGATGTTGGACGGCGAAAACGCCGCCTGCTCGATCTGCGTGAAGTAATTGTCGGCATTGCGGTTCAATTCGACGATGCCGACGTCGATCGGCGGATAATCCTTGTGCGGCCAGACCTTGGTGAGGTCGAACGGATTGTACGGCGTCTTCTCGGCGTCCATTTCCGGCATGATCTGGAGCTGCATCCGCCATTTCGGAAATTCGCTGCGCTCGATCGTGCCGAAGAGTTCCTCCTGGAAAGATTCGCGCGTTTTGCCGACGATCTTGACGGCCTCGGAATTGGTGTAATGGCGATGGCCTTGCATGGTCTTGAAGTGGAACTTGACCCAGAACCGCTCGCCGTCCTTGTTCCAGAAGGAATAGGTATGCGAACCGTAGCCGTTCATATACATCGGCGCGACTGGCAGGCCGCGGTCCGAAAACAGGATCGTCACCTGGTGAAGACTTTCGGGCGAGAGCGACCAGAAATCCCACATCGCCGTCGGCGAGCGCATGTTGGTGCGCGGATGGCGCTTCTGCGTATGGATGAAGTCCGGGAATTTTAAGGGATCGCGCACGAAGAAGACCGGCGTGTTGTTGCCGACCAGGTCCCAGTTGCCTTCCTCGGTGTAGTATTTCATGGCGAAGCCGCGCACGTCGCGCTCGGCGTCGGCGGCGCCCAATTCGCCGGCCACCGTCGAAAAACGCATGAGCATGTCGGTCTTCTTGCCCATCTTCGAGAAAACCGCGGCGCGGGTATATCTCGTGATGTCGTGCGTGACCGTGAGCGTGCCGAAAGCGCCCCAGCCCTTGGCATGGACGACGCGCTCGGGGATCCGCTCGCGGTTCTGATGCGCGAGCTTCTCCAGCAGTTGATAGTCCTGCAGGAGTACCGGCCCGCGCGGGCCTGCGGTGATCGAATTTTGATTGTCGGGAACCGGCGCGCCGGCCGTCGTCGTGAGTTTCTCTGAAGCCATGGGATTTCCCTCCTCGACGGGTGCCGCGAGATATAGGCGGCTGGAAATCATTGATCCAATCGATTATCTCATCTGGGATAATAGGCAGCGCCGATTGGAAGCGTGCTGGAACGGTACACCGCAATGAATCTGCGCGATCTTCGCTACATCGTCGCGGTGGCCGATTTCGGCCATTTCGGCCGCGCTGCGGAAGCCTGCAACGTGAGCCAACCAACCCTCAGCGGGCAAATCCGCAAGCTCGAGGAACAGCTCGGTCTCGCCGTCTTTGAGCGGGTTGGGCGCTCCGTTCGTCCAACGGTCGCCGGCACGCAGATCCTCGTGTATGCGCGCAATGCGCTCGCCGCCGCCGACGATATCGCCGCCGTCGCGCAACGCGGCCGCGATCCTTTGGCCGGCCCGCTGCATCTAGGCCTGATCCCGACGCTTGCGCCCTATCTCATGCCCTACGTACTGCCGAGTGCCAAAGCCGCGCTCGCCGCGATGCGCTTCGTGCTGGTGGAAGATTTGACGGTGCGGCTCGTCGAACTCGTCGACGCCGGCAAGCTTGATGCGGCGGTCATTGCCTCCGACCCGGAAACGCCGGGCCTTACCGTCGAGCCGCTCTTCGAAGAAGATTTCTGGCTCGTGCTCGGACACGCCCACCCGCTCAACAAGAAGAACCAGATCGATGTTGGCGACATCCCGGCCCAAGATTTGCTGCTGTTGACCGATGGGCATTGCCTGCGCGACCAGGCGATCGAGCTTTGCGGCCGGCCGCACGGCAGTAGCGCCATCGCCGATATGCGCGCCACGAGCCTGCGAACGCTGCTGCATATGGCGGCGGCGGGCTATGGGATGACGCTGATCCCGGCTCTGGCGGCGAAACAAGAACAGCCTCTGCCCGGCGATCTCGTCGCGCGGCGGCTCGCCGGCACAAAGGCGCGTCGCCGGGTGCGGTTAATCTCCCGCCCAACTCATCCGCGCCGCTTGGCGCTCGAGGCTTTGAGCAAACTAATTCGCGAGAGCGTAACAGAAGTGCTGGGAGCGCCGTAGAAATGTACCGGCCGCGTCAACGCAGCGCAAAATAGAACTATCGCAGGAACGTGTAAGGTCCGAAAGCTATTTCGGGTTATACCAAATTCGTTTGATCGAGGAAGAATGCGATGAACAAGAGTGCACTCCCGATTGCCTTGAGCCTGGGCCTTGCCGGCGCGACTTTCGCAAGCGCCGCTCGCACTGCCGAGAATGTTGCACAGGCCGCCCCGCCGGCCACATCGATTTCGGCGCCGCCGGTCGCCGGCGCCCAAACATCGCTCCAACTCGCGCAATCGCCGAAGGGAAGCATCAAAGATCCCTATATCGGCAACAAGGCGGCTATCGCGGAAGGCGCGGCGCTATTCGCCGGCGTGGGCTGCCCGGGCTGTCATGGCGGCGGCGGTGGCGGCGGCATATGTCCGCCGCTCATCGACGGAGTTTGGATCTACGGCGGCGACCCCGATACTCTGTTTCGTCTCATCGCGCTCGGCTCCGTCGATTTGCAGAAACAGGGATACTCCCGCATGGCGATCGAAAGTGTCGTGGCACCGATGCCGTCGTTCGGCTCGATCATTCCAAAGCCCGACAACATTTTGAAGATCATCGCGTGGATCAAGTCGCACTACGACGCGAAGGGAAATCCGCTGCCGGGAAATCAGTGAGATCCGCGCGCAACGAGGGTTCTGGCGTTTGCGCTTATCTTCGATGGAATAAGCATCCACCCTCACCCTGAGGTGCGAGCAAAGCGAGCCTCGAAGGATGAGAGCGCTTTGGCGCGTACCCATGCTTCGAGACGCACGCATCGCGTGCTCCTCAGCATGAGGGATGATCACGCTCACACATGCTCGACATTGGCGATCCCCGGGATCGCTTTCAGCGCCGCGGCGACTTGCGGGCTTGCCTGATATTTACCGGGCAGTTTAAGTTCGACCTCGCCGGCGCCGGTCGGCAGCACCAGGAAGATGTCGTCCTCTCCTTTCGTCGCGAGACAATTGGCGACCTGTTCGAGCGGCGCCGCGTCGCGCAGCACCACGCGCAACCCCTTCTGGATGCGGCTCGCCGCTTGGTCGAGCGGCTCGACCGACATGATGCGGGCCCGCACGTCCTCGCCTTCTACGTTGGCCTGCAGCGCGACGAGCACGGCAGCACCTTTCTCGAGAAGATCGCGATATTGGTTCAAACCTTCCTGGAACAGGATCGCTTCGTATTGGCCGGACTGATCGGAGAGCTGCACAATGCCCATTTTGGTGCCGGAACGCGTACGTCGTTCCTGCCGGTCGAGCACGATTGCAGCAAGCCGCCCGGCGGACGCGCCCTGTTTCACGGCGCGCGAAAAATCCGCCCAACGCGTCACTCGAAGCCGGCCGAGAATCGCTTCGTAAGCATCGAGCGGATGGCCGGAAAGGAAGAAGCCGACCGCATCGAATTCGCGTCGCAGCCGCTCGGCGAGCGGCCAGCTTTCGGCTTTGAGGCCGGCGAACGGATCCAGCCGCTCCGCGCCGAACAGCGCCGCTTGGCCGGCACGCCGTTCCTCGTCGCGCCGATGCGCCAAGGCGAGCATCGGTTCGATGGCGGCGAAGACACGGGCGCGGTCTGGTTCGAGCGCATCGAAAGCGCCGGCCGCGGCGAGGCTTTCGAGCATCCGTTTGTTGAGATCGCGCGGCGAAATCCGCGCCGCGAAGTCGCCCAGATCGGCAAACCCCCTATCGCCGCGCGCCGAAACCAGCGCCTGCGCCTGGCCGTCGCCGACGCCTTTGAGCGCCGAGAGCGCGTAGATGATCGACAAACCGCCGGTGGCGTCCGCGGCAACTTCGAAATCAACGCCGGGACGATTGACCGAGGGCGGCGCAACTTTGATCCCGATCCGGCGCGCCTCATTGCAGAATTCGGCGAGCTTGTCGGTCGATGACTTGTCGAGCGTCATCGAGGCGGCGAGGAATTCGACCGGATAATTGGCCTTGAGATAGGCCGTCTGGTAGGTCAAAAGCGCGTAAGGCGCCGAGTGCGATTTGTTGAAACCATATTCGGCAAATTTGGCGCAGGCATCGAAGATTGAATCCGCTTCCGCCTTGGTGAGGCCGCGCTCCACCGCGCCGGAAACGAAACGCCCGCGCTGCGCGTCCATCTCGGCTTTGATCTTCTTGCCCATGGCCCGACGCAAGATGTCGGCCTGGCTGAGACTGTAGCCGGCGAGATCACGGGCGATCTGCTGCACCTGCTCCTGGTAGGTAATGACGCCGAAAGTCTCTTTGAGAATTGGCTCCAGCTTCGGGTGAAGGTATTCGACCTGTTCCTGGCCGAGCTTACGCGCGCAATAGACGGGGATATTGGCCATGGGCCCGGGCCGATAGAGCGCGACGAGCGCAATCAGATCTTCGAATCGGTCGGCGCGCATTTCGACCAGCGCCTTGCGCATCCCCGCGCTTTCCACCTGGAACACACCGACGACCTCGCCGCGCCCCATCATCTCGTAGGTCTGCTTGTCGTCCAGCGGAATGGCCGCAAGATCGAGCGGGAACCCGCGCTGCGCAAGGAGTTGCACGGTCTTGTCGAGGACGGTGAGCGTCTTGAGGCCGAGAAAGTCGAACTTCACGAGCCCCGCCGGCTCGACCCACTTCATGTTGAACTGGGTCGCCGGCATGTCGGATTTCGGATCGCGATAGAGCGGCACGAGTTCTTCGAGCGGCCGGTCGCCGATGACGATGCCCGCCGCGTGCGTCGAGGCGTTCGAGTAGAGCCCTTCGAGAGTCTCGGCGATTTTCAGCATGCGCGCCACGCGCGGCTCGGCGGCGGCTTCCTTCAGGCGCGGCTCGCTGGCGATCGCTTGTTTGATGGTGACCGGCGCCGTCGGGTTCTGCGGCACGAGTTTGGCGAGCTTGTCGACCTGGCCGAGCGGCATTTCGAGCACGCGCCCGACGTTGCGCATCACGCCGCGCGCCAGGAATGAGCCGAAGGTGATGATCTGCGCCACCCGGTCTTCGCCGTAGCGGCGGCGCACGTAGCGAATCACTTCGTCGCGGCGCTCCTGGCAGAAGTCGATGTCGAAATCCGGCATCGAGACGCGTTCGGGATTGAGGAAGCGTTCAAAAAGCAGGCCGAAGCGGAGCGGATCGAGATCGGTAATCGTCAGTGCATAGGCGACCAGCGAGCCCGCCCCCGAGCCGCGCCCCGGCCCGACCGGAATGCCTTGGGCTTTCGCATACTGAATGAAATCCGCGACAATCAGGAAATAGCCGGGGAATTCCATTTTGATGATGACGTCGAGCTCGTAGGCGAGCCGGTCGCGGTACACCGATTC
Organism: uncultured Alphaproteobacteria bacterium; assembly: GCA_963697785.1. GTDB lineage: Bacteria > Pseudomonadota > Alphaproteobacteria > Rhizobiales > Beijerinckiaceae > Methylovirgula. The sequence goes on from OY969098.1 coordinate 1,529,718, forward strand.
GCTCAATCCGGGAGCCGGGCCGTGCTTGGCAAGCCGCGCCTCGAGCCCCGCCTCGGCCTGACGAACGAGTTCCGCCGCTTCCTCGGCCGCGCCGCCGGCGCTCGCAAAGCGCGGCAAGATCGGCTTGCGAGTCAGCGGCCGATACGCGCACCGCAAGGCGATTTCGACCGTATTGGCGAGCGCCTCGGGAAGATCGGCAAATGCAGCGGCCATGTCGGCGCGCGTCTTGAACCGGTGCTCGGGAGAAACCTGACGGCGCGCGGTGTCGCCGATCACCGTGCCGTCGGCGATGCAGAGCAGCGCATCATGCGCTTCATAGTCCTCGGCTTCGGCGAAATAGGCCTCGTTGGTCGCGACGAGCGGCAGGCCGCGGCGAAAGGCCAAATCGACGAGCTCCGGTTCGATCTCGCGCTCGCGCGCAAGTCCATGGCGCTGCAGCTCGATATAGAAGCGATCCGGGAAGGTCCGGGCCAACGCCTCCAGACGGCGGCCGGCAACCTCCCGCAGCCCCGAGGCGAAGGCGCGGTCGAGCGGCCCTTTGGGGCCGCCGGAAAGTGCGATCAGTCCCTCGCCGTGGGCTTCGAGCTTGGCAAGCGGCACGTGCGGCAAATCCCCGGGCGCGGGATCGAGCCAGGCGCACGAGGCCAGATGCATCAGATTGCGATAGCCGGCCGCGTCCTTAGCGAGCAGCACGATTGAGGTGCGCCCTGTCCCTGGGTCGCCGCCGCGCGGCGCCACCTCGATGCCGTCGCCGAAATCGATGGCAAGCTCGATGCCAATGATCGGCTGGACGCCTTCTTTGGCGAGCTTTTCGGAGAATTCGAGCGCCCCGAAGAGATTATTGGTGTCGGTGATGGCCAGCGCCGGCATGCCGTCGGCGACGGCGAGCTTGGCCAATTTGCCGATCGACAACGCCCCTTCGCGCAAGGAAAACGAGCTATGGACGTGGAGATGGACAAAACCCACTGCGCGAAAAACGCTGCCCAGCGAAGGCGACGTCTCCGGTCCCGCCAAATTGCTCTCGGAAAAGTAGGGTTCCACTGGATTTCCGTGAGATAGGAACCGATCCTAGCGGACCCAGGCGCTCCTCAGAAGCGCGCCGGGCGCGCCCTCAACAGGGATCTCAACTCGCCCCGACGGCTCTCGCGAGAAGCGCAATCAGAGCAACGAAGGCGGCGAGCGAAGCAAGCTCCGCAGCATCTTCCACAAAGGGCAACATTCGAAGGCTCCTGTAGCCTGAATGTTCCCCCTATATTCTCCTTGTGTTCCAAGTCAAGCTTAACTTCCGCAACGCCAACATTTTACGCCGGGTTTCGCCTGTCAGTTCATTGCCTTATCGGTGACGACCCCGATGTTCATGTTCTATCCCGTTGTTTATATTGGGGAAAAAACCAACGTTTTAAGGAACTTTCAAGAATTCGTCGAAATCCGACGCTAGGCCGCGCCGTACGCTTTCGCGCGGGATCAGCCACCTGGAACAAGAGTGAGAACACGCGCGAGCGGCGCCGATGAAACCGGCAGCGGCGCAGAAAACGGCAACTCATGCGCAGCCAAGGTGCCGACGGCGATGATGATGCTGGCCGTCAGGACGGCGAGAGCCGCAATTTGCGGCGGAGCGCGCTCCAAATGCACCAGTGCGACACTGATCTGCGCCATCACCGCGAGCGCCAGCACGGAAAGCCATTTGACGTCCTCGGAATGGTCTTGCGCGAAGCTTAGTCGCGTGTTGCGCGCGGTGCGAACCTCGAGCACGGTGCTGGTCATCAGGCGGTCGAGATCGCCGCGGTTGGCGGTGTTGAGATGCAGCGCGTCGACCGCCTTGAACAGCTGGTCGAGCGCGTTTTCAGCATCCGGCGAGGCTTGCTCGCGCTCCATGCTCGGCCATTCTTTCTGCACGACGGTCGCCGCGTAGGTGCGGATCGCTGCATCGAGCGAGTTGCGCGGCAGGCCGAAGGTCGCGGCAAGCCGATCGAGGGCGACAAGCTGGTTTGCCTCGGCGCGGACCGCCGTCGCTGCGCCGCGTTCGCGGTCCCAGATGTCGCTCGCCAGAAAGCCGATGAGAATGGCAAGGATCACGGCAATGGCGCTCATCACCGGCGGAACGACGCCTTTCAGGCTTTGTACCGCGCCTCCGGTAAGCGGACCGAAGGAAAGCCAGACGAGAATCCCGGCGGTCGCGAAGAAGAAGAGGACCAGGCTGGCAAGCAGACCCGGCAAAGGCAGTGTCAGCCAGAAATTGACCATGGGCGCCCAATGATGTTGCTGCGCTTCCGCTTATACATTCGAGCGGCATCCAGCGCGAGGCGCGCCCCACGAAAATAGCCGGGAACCTGCATCGGCCATCCGATACCAGACGGCGGGCGATCTCCCACTATCGGGGCCCGCGGTGCCATTCCCAGTAAGGAACCCTACCCCTGGGGCCGGCCCCCCAGCGCATTTTTAGCGCAGGATCCGGCTCAGGAAGAGCTTGGTGCGTTCGTGCCGCGGAGCGGCGAAAAAAGCCTCCGGCCGGTCGGCTTCGACGATCTCGCCTTCATCCATAAAGATCACCCGGTCGGCCACCTGCCGGGCAAAGCCCATCTCGTGCGTCACGCAGAGCATGGTCATGCCCTCCTCGGCAAGACCGATGATCGTATCGAGCACTTCCTTCACCATTTCGGGATCGAGCGCCGAGGTCGGCTCGTCGAACAGCATGACGCTCGGGCTCATGCAGAGCGCCCGTGCGATGGCGACGCGCTGCTGTTCGCCGCCCGAAAGCTGCGCCGGGTATTTATGCACCTGATCGGCTAGCCGCACGCGCGCAAGAAAGCGCCGCGCCAGTTCCTCGGCCTCCGCCTTCGGCAGCTTGCGCACGTGAATCGGCGCCAACGTGCAGTTCTCGAGAACGCTGAGGTGCGCGAAGAGATTGAAGTGCTGGAACACCATGCCGACGTTGCGCCGCACCTTGTCGATGGCGGCGGGATCGCGCGTCAGTTCGATGCCGTTGACGATAATTCGGCCTTGCTGATGGTCTTCGAGCCCGTTGATGCAGCGCATCAGGGTTGATTTGCCGGAGCCCGAGGGACCGCAGACGACGATGCGCTCGCCCTTGCCGACGACGAGGCTGATGTCGCGCAGGACGTGAAAATCGCCATACCATTTGTCGAGGCCTCCGATCTCGACGGCTGGACCCTGCGGAGGGGGATTCTCGGACATCGGTGCCTATCGGGCGCGGCGCATGCGGTTTTCGAGATGGTACGAATATCGTGACATGCCGAAACAGCAGAGGAAATAAAACAGCGCGGCGAAGGAATAGGCCGTGGTGGTGATCGTCGGGCCAGCCCAATGCGGGTCAAGCCGCGCCGAATCGACGTTGCGCAGGAAATCGAAAATTCCCACGGTCGCGACGAGCGTCGTGTCCTTAAAGAGGCCGATCACGGTGTTGGCGATGGCGGGAATGACGAGGCGTAGCGCCTGCGGCAAGATCACGAGGCGCTGGCGCGCCCAGAAGCCGAGGCCCAAAGCCTGCGCCGCTTCGCTTTGCCCTTTCGGCAGGGCCTGCAAGCCGCCGCGCACCACTTCCGCCATATAGGCCGACGCGAAAAGCGCGACGCCAATGAGCGGCGGCAGCAGTCGATTTGGGGTGAGCCCCTCGGGAAGAACCAGCGGCAGCATCGTACTGGCCAGGAACAGAACGGCGATCATCGGCACGCCGCGCATGATTTCGATGAACGCGATGCTGGCAAGCCGCAGCGCGGCCAGGTTCGAGCGCCGCCCGAGCGCCAGCAAGATCCCGAACGGCAGCGAGACGACGATGCCGAAAGCGGCGATGACGAGGGTCACCAAAATGCCGCCCCAGAGATCGCTCGAAACATACGCAAGGCCGAGGAACGGCGCGCCTGCCAGCAAAACGAAGGCTAGGATCGGATAGACGAGTAGGAGCAGCGCCGCGCCGAGCCTGCGTGCCGGCGCTTTTGGGATCAGAACCCAGGCGACGAGCACGGCGCCGACGCCGAAGACGAGATTTACCCGCCAGCGCTGCGCAAGCGGGTAGGCACCGTAGGTGAAATAGGGAAGTTTGTGCGCGACGAAGGCCCAACAGGCGCCGGCCCCCGGCGCGCGGCAAGGCAGTCCGTCGCTCGCGTTCCATACGGCGTCGAAGACGAAGAACCGCAGCAGGCCCGGCAGTGCCCAGACGAGGAATGCAATGCAGCCAATCGTCAGCAAGGCCGAGGCGGGCGTTGCAAAGAGCCCGCGCCGCGGATCGATGCGCGTCCTAAGCCGCGGTCGTTCGGCCAGCGCGGTCATGAGGCGTACCCCGCGCCGACGCGACGGTTATAGAGGTTCATCGCCAGCGAAATTGCCAGCGAAACGGAAAGATAGACGGCCATAGTCGTGAAGATGATCGGCACCGCCGCGCCGGTCTGGTTCAGCACGGTGCCGGCAAAAACCTGCATCAGATCCGGATACCCGATGAGCACGGCGAGCGAAGAATTCTTGAAAAGGTTCAGATATTGGCTGGTCAGCGGCGGCACGATGAGCCGCATGGCTTGCGGGACGACCACGTATTTGCGGGCTTGGTTCTGGCGAAGCCCGAGCGCCGCCGCCGCCTCGCTCTGCCCTTTCGGCACGCCCTCGATGCCGGCGCGCACGATCTCGGCAATGAACGCCGCCGTATAAAGCGACAACCCGAGCAGCAGCGCGACGAATTCCGGCAGAAGCTTGGTGCCGCCCGAGAAATTGAACCCCCGGAACACCGGCCTGGCAAAGCCGATCGGTTCGCCCGCCACAAAATAGGCGGCGAGCGGCAAAGCGATTGCCACAAGGACTGCCAGCAACGGCTGGCGTTTCGCCCACGCCCAAACGGCGATGCCGAGGCCGACGATGCAAGCGGCGAGCACCAAGACTGCGCCCGGCGCAAAGACCGGCGCCGGCAGGAAGAGGCCGCGGTTGCTGAGATAGATATGGCCGGCGAGCGCCCAGGACCGGGGCGGTTTCGGCAAGCCTTCGAGCACAACATTGTACCAGAAGAGCAGTTGCAGCAGCAGCGGCACGTTGCGCAGCGCCTCGACATAGAGCGCGGCAAGCCCGCCAACGACGATGTTGCGCGACAGCCGCGCCACGCCGACCGCAAAGCCGATGAAGCTCGCCAACGCGACGCCCAGGACAGAGACGAGAGCCGTATTGAGGAAGCCGACAAGAAACGCCCGGCCGTAGGTCGCGGCCGCCGAATAGGCGACGAGATGTTGATTGATGTCGAATCCCGCCGGCTCGTTCCAGAACGAGAAATCGACCGGGATATGATGGGCGCGCATGTTGGTGAGGCCGGTCGCCGCCGCCGCGTAGAAAAGCAATGCGAGCGCGCCGAGAAAGAGCGCTTGCACCGCGAGGCCGCGCCAATTCAGCTCGATTTCAGCGGATCGGCGGAGCATATTGAATGCCGCCGTGCGTCCAGAGCGCGTTGAGGCCGCGCTTGATCTTCAAAGGCGAGCCGTCGCCGAGGTCGCGCTCGAAGACTTCGCCGTAATTGCCGACGCGTTTGATGATCCGATAGGCCCAATCCTTGGTAAGGCCCAGCCCTTCGCCAAAATCGCCTTCGAGTCCGAGGATGCGTTTCACCTCGGGACTGTCGGATCGCATTTCCGCATCGACGTTGGCCGAGGTAATCCCCGCCTCCTCGGCGTCGAGCATCGCGAAATTCACCCATTTCACGAGATTGAACCATTGATCGTCGCCCTGCCGCACGGCCGGGCTGAAGGGCTCCTTGGAGATGACCTCGGGCAAAATGACGTTGGCGTCCGGATCGCTGAGCTTGGCGCGCTCGACGTAGAGTGCCGAGGAGTCGGTGGTGAACGCGTCGCAGCGGCCGCTGTCATAGGCTTTGAGCGCTTCGTCCGCGGTCGCGAAGGCGACGGGCTCGTAGGACATTTGATGGGCATGGAAATAGTCGGCGAGGTTCAACTCGCTGGTCGTGCCCTGCTGCACGCAAATCGATGCGCCGGAGAGTTCGAGCGCCGAGGAGATATTGAGCTTCTGGCGGACCATGAAACCTTGGCCATCGTAGAAATTGACGCCGGTGAAGAGCAGGCCTTGGCCGGCTTCGCGCGAGATCGTCCAGGTCGTATTATGCGCGAGAATATCGATCTCCCCCGATTGCAGCGCCGTGAACCGGCTCTCGGCCGTCAAGGGAATGAACTTCACCTTGCTCGGATCGTCGAAAATCGCCGCTGCCACCGCCCGGCAGAAGTCGACGTCGAACCCCGTCCAATTGCCGCTGTCGTCCGGCAGGCCGAAACCCGGCAGGCCCGGGTTCGAACCGCAGATCACATTGCCGCGCTGTCGCACCTGATCGAGGGTCGTCGCGGCCGCTGCACCGCTGCAGAGTGTGGCGAGCGCCGACACGCAAAGCAGCAAAAAAACGAGATTTCTGGGCGGGAGTACGCTGAGCATCAAACCTTATGCGGCCATCTGGCTTTTTTTGGACAGGGATTTGCTCCGCGTCCCTTGTCGTGGGCGCGGAGCGCTGCGACTATCGTGAGTTTCGGCTGCCCGGGTCAAGCGGGCGGCGTCGAGAATGCTGGACGGCGCATGACGCGAGAGCTGAAACCGCGAACGAAACTGGTTCATGCCGGCCGGCATCCCTTCGAGCAGCATGGGTTCATCAATACGCCGGTCTATCGCGGCTCGACGGTGCTTTTCCCGACCTATGCGGACCTCCTCGCCCGCAACGCCCGTTACGTTTATGGAACCATCGGAACGCCCACTACCGAAGCGCTGGAGACCGCTTGGACCGAGATCGCCGGCGCGGCCGGTACCGTGCTGGCGCCGTCCGGGCTTGCGGCGATCAGCCTTGCTTTGCTGACCGCGCTCAAATCCGGCGACCATCTGCTCGTCGCCGATTCCGTCTACCGGCCGACGCGGAATTTCTGCGACAGCGTTCTGAAACGTCTCGGCATCGAGACGACCTATTACGATCCGTGCATTGGGGCCGCCATCGAAGCGCTCGTCAATCCCAACACGCGCGCCATCTTTCTCGAAACGCCGGGCTCGCAAAGCTTCGAGATTCAGGACGTGCCGGCGATCGTCGGCGTCGCGGTCGCGAAAGGCTTGGCGACCATCCTCGACAATACCTGGGCGACGCCGCTGTTCTTCCCGCCGCACGCGTTCGGCATCGACATGGCGGTCGAAGCCGGCACGAAATATCTTTCCGGCCATTCCGACCTGCTGCTCGGGCTCGTTTCCGCGAACGAGCGCTGGTTCAAGCGGCTGCGCGCGACCTTCGATGCTTTCGCGATGTGCCCCGGTCCGGAAGAAGTGTTCCTGGCGCTACGCGGCTTGCGCAGTCTCGAATTGCGCTTGCGGGAGGCGCAGCGCCAAGGGCTTGCGTTCGCCACATGGCTGGCGGCCCGGCCGGAAGTCGCCAGGGTGCTGCACCCAGCTCTGCCCGATTGTCCGGGCCATGCGATTTGGAAGCGCGACTTCCGCGGCGCCTCGGGACTCTTTTCCGTCTTCCTCAAGCCTTGTTCGCAGACTGCACTCGCGGCCTTTCTCGACGGACTCGAACTCTTCGGCATGGGGTTCTCCTGGGGCGGTTACGAAAGCTTGGTGGTCCCTTTCGATTGCAGTCCGTATCGAACCGCAACCGTGTTCAACCCGCCCGGCCCGGCGCTGCGTTTCTCGATCGGCCTCGAAGACGAGGAGGATCTCAAAGCGGATCTCGAGGCGGCGTTCGCGCGACTGCGCGCCTCGGCAGAATAGATCAGCGCGTGGCCGGCACCTGAAAATGGTCTAAATGGACTAGACGGGTGTAGAACTAAGTGACGCGGCGAAGTGGGGTCTTTTTTGCTCAGCGCGCTTCAAAGGCAAAGCATTGTTCCGTTTTTGCAAGGATTGCCGGGCACCGACGTTCTGCGGCTCGCGCTGCTGAGCCTCGCCGCCGTGATTGCCATCAGCCTCGGAGTAAGCTTTCTTCTCGAAGCGAACGCGCCGGGCGAGGCGCCGCATTTGAGCGCCATGCATCTGGTGGCCGCTGAACCCCTGAGCGTCGCGCGGCGGAAAATCGAAGCGGAGATCGATCGCGAGTCGCCGGATTACGCGGGCTTCTTCGAACGGCTGCACGCCGTCCTGCCGACCGAATATGACGAGATCCTCGACGGGTTCGCCAAACAGGCCGTTGATGGCGGCGACGTGAGCAACGTCAACTCGCTCGTCTCGCAGGCAGTGCGCGACGTGCGTCTGTCGAACGGCGTTTTGGCCGCCAAGGCGGACGGCCCGGCCCTGTCGCGTATTTTCGACGTTCAGCTTGGAATGATGCGGGCCCTGGCGGCCAAGGATCCGCGGCTCTGTGTCGATTTTCTCTACGGCGGGGCGAGCCAGGCATTCTTCGCCTTTTCGGCGCAAAACCGGCGGCTCATTGCCGCGATGGCGATTGCCGGGCTCGAGGCGATCGGTAACGGCCGTGCCAACCAGATCCAACGCCAGCCGCCGAGCGATGCGGATTTCGATGCGCTGGAAAGCGCCATGAAAACGCGGGGCCTCACCGACGCGGAAATTGCCGCGATTCTCGACGGGAAAACTCCTGATCCGCCAGTCCCGGATGCGCGAATGTGCACGGTCGGGCAGATTTACTTAAAGACGCTCGCCGCGCTCCCCGAACCGGTGCGGCTGCGCATTTACGGCCTGGCCGTGGAGCTGATGGCGCGGTCCTAACCCGCAACATTCCGGTTGAGCGCATCGCTTTTTCCATCCTAATGATAAAATTAATGGACAGAACTGCGAGGCCCCGCCTAAGTGAGGCGCGGATTCGCATCGTGCAAGGCTGGCAACGCGCCCACCATGTTGACTAAAAAGGGAAAATACGGGCTCAAAGCCATGATGCACCTGGCTGGGCGGCCGCCGGGCGAGCCCTCGCTTGTCACCGACATCGCCACGACGAACGCAATCCCCAAGAAATTTCTCGATACGATTCTTGGCGAATTGCGCAATGCCGGCCTGGTGAATTCGAAGAAGGGCAAAGGCGGCGGATATACGCTTGCCCGCTCGGCGCAGGACATCCGCGTCGGCCATATCATCCGCATTCTCGACGGGCCGCTCGCTCCGATCCAATGCGCGAGCAAGACGTCGTACCGGCGCTGCGACGACTGCAAGGACGAGAAACACTGCGGGGTGCGGCTCGTCATGCTCGAAGCGCGCGAGGCGATTGCGACGGTCCTCGACAACCGTACACTTGCCGACATGCGCGCCTTCGCCATGCGCGGCGTCGCCGAGTTGACCTACCACATATGATCGGCGCAGCCGCTTTCCTTGCCACCGCGATCCGGGCATAAGCATCGAAGCCGATGCCAGAGCGCTTTCCGCCGTCCTACCCAAGTCAGCAGGGCGAATCGGTACGCAATCTATTTGTTAGACGGTTTTCCTTAGATGCCGGATGAGAAATCTCTACTGCGCTCTCTGTTCGAGGCGGCGATCTCGGCGGCAGATCCCGGCCGTGTTCTTGCGCGCCACCTGCCGCCGCCACCGAGAGGCCGCACGCTGGTGATCGGCGCCGGCAAAGCCGCCGCTTCGATGGCGCGCGCCGTCGAGGCGGCATGGCCCGGCGATTTCTCCGGCATTGTCGTGACCCGCTACGGCCATCATCTGCCGACCCGCAAGATCGAAGTCGTCGAGGCGAGCCATCCGGTTCCGGACGAAGCGGGCCTTGCAGCCTCCGGCCGGATTCTCGCAAGCCTCGAAGGACTGACCGAAACCGACCTAGTGCTCTGCCTCATCTCCGGCGGCGCCTCGGCACTGCTGCCCCTGCCGCTCGAAGGATTAGGCCTTGAAGACGAACAGGCGCTCAACAAGGCGCTGCTGCAATGCGGGGCGACGATCAGCGAGATGAACTGCGTGCGCCGGCATCTCTCGGCAATCAAAGGCGGCCGCCTGGCGCTCGCCTGCCATCCGGCGCGGCTCGTCACGCTGCTGATTTCGGACGTACCGGGCGATGCGCCGATCGACATCGGCTCCGGGCCGACGATCGCCGATCCGACCACCTGCGCCGATGCTTTGGCGATCATCGCTCGCTACGGAATCGCGATGAACGACAAGGTGCGTGAAGTCCTGGCGAGCGGGCGTGGCGAAAGCGTCAAGCCGGGCGACCCGCGCCTTGCCGGAAGCAAAGTGAACATGATCGCCACCCCGCAGATGGCGCTCGAGGCCGCCGCCGCGGCCGCGCACCAAGCCGGCATTGCCGCGCATATCCTGAGCGATCGCATCGAAGGCGAAGCGCGCGACGTCGGCAAAGTCCTTGCCGCTGTCGCTCGGCAGGTGGCGGCCCACAAAGAGCCGTTTGCGCCGCCGTGCGTATTGCTCTCCGGCGGCGAGACCACCGTGACTGTGCGCGGCAGGGGTCGCGGCGGGCGCAATGTCGAATTCCTCTTGAGTCTCGGCCTCGCGCTCGACGGCCATCCCGGCATTTTCGCTTTGGCCGGCGATACCGACGGCGTCGACGGTCTCGAAGAGATCGCCGGCGCCTATCTCGCGCCGGATTCGCTCGCCCGCGCCTGGAAGAAAGGCATCAAGCCGCAAGAAAGCCTCGCCGCCAACGACGGCCACAGTTTCTTCGAAGCGCTCGGCGATTCGATCGTCACCGGCCCGACCCTGACCAACGTGAACGATTTCCGCGCGATCCTGATTACGAAGGAAGTTCCAGCCGGTTGAACTCGGATCGCTCGCGCCTATCGAGGCCAATGATGCTCACGGTTCTTGCGACGGGCTTCAGTGCCTTCCCCGGCGCGCGGCATAATCCCAGCGCCGCCTTGATGGTTGCCCTGGAGCGCCGCAGGGCGTCGTTCGCGGGCTTCGGCATCCGGTTGGAGACGCGGATTTTGCCGGTGCTCTATGCCGAGATCGCGCCGCGCCTTGCCAAGCTCGCCGCCGACGTGAGGCCCGATGCCATTTTGCATTTCGGCCTCGCCGGCCGGCGCAGGGACATCTCGATCGAGACGCGCGCGTCCAATCGCGTGAGCCTGCTTGCCCCCGATGCCGGCGGCGCCTGCACGGCGAATTTCTCTTTGGTTCGCAATGGCGCCGCGGCCGTCCAAGCCCGCGTCCCGGCGGCGCAGATCCTCGCGGCCTTGCGCGGCGCCGGGATCAAAGGCTGCCTTTCGCGCGACGCCGGCACCTATCTGTGCAACGCGGCGCTGTATCATTCGGCTGCCGCGCGCCAGCCGCCGTCCGTCGGCTTCATCCATATCCCGTGGCCGGCGCGGCGTGGCGGCCATCCGACCTTCGCCGAGATCGTCAAGGCCGCCGAGATCGCGATCCTCGCAATCGCTGTCGCGGCACGGCGCGAGAAGAGCGCGGCATGAGCCTCGATCTTCCGAGCTTCGTCATTCCGTTCCTGGAGATCATCTGGATCGACGTTGTGCTGTCCGGCGACAATGCGATCGTCATCGCCCTCGCCTGCGCGCGGCTTCCGCCCAAACAGCGCACCCGCGGCATCGTCCTCGGCACCCTCGCCGCGGTCGGACTGCGCGTACTATTTACGCTCGTCTTTGTGGAGCTACTCGCCCTGCCCTTCATCAAGCTCGTCGGCGGCCTGCTGCTGCTCTGGATCGCTGTCAAGCTCGCCCGCGACAGACGCCAAAAACCGCCGATTTCGGCCGCTGCCTCGCTCTTCGCCGCCATCTGGCTGATCATCGTCGCCGACGCCGTGATGTCGTTCGACAATATTGTGGCGATCGCCGCGGCGGCGAGAGGATCGGTGCTGCTTGTCATTTTCGGCCTCGCTCTGTCGGTGCCGTTGATCGTCTTCGGATCGACATTGCTAAGCGGGCTCTTTGCGCGGTTTCCGGCGCTGATTTGGGCCGGCGCCGCTTTGCTCGGATTCATCGGCGGCGAGCTGATCGGGCGCGAAATCGCCACGGCGCCGTTGCCGATCGGCACGCAGATCATCGCACAAAAGGCCTATTTCACGCCGCTTTGCGGTGTCGCCGGCGCGATTTTCGTTGTGCTCCTCGCGAGATTGCTGCCGCTCTCGCACAAAACGCCGCGATCCGGCTGAATGGCGCGCGCCACCTCCTCACGCAGCATCGGCAAGACGTCCGTCTCGAACCAAAGATTGCGTTTGATCCAGGCGTTGTTGCGCCAGGAAGGATGCGGCAGAGCGATGATGCGCGGGCGCACGCCGGCTTCGGCTCGCCAGGCGCCGACGATCTCGGCAAGCGAAGCGCCGCTCGGCAGCGGCCAGCCAAGCCGCGCGAAATGGTAGTCCTGCGCGTAGCGTCCGATGGCGAGGATCAATGCGATCTGCGGCATCCGTTGAAAAAGTCCGTCGTGCCAGGTCTGCCGGCATTCCGGGCGCGGCGGCAGATCCGCCTTGGCGGAGTTCTGGCCCGGAAAGCAAAATCCCATCGGCGTGATGGCGATCAAGGAGTCGTCGTAAAAGGTTTGGCGCGACACGTTCATCCAAGCGCGCAGCCGGTCGCCCGACGGATCGTTGAACGGCAAGCCGGATGCATGCACGCGCACGCCCGGCGCCTGACTGGCAACCAGCAGCCGCGCCGTCGTCGAGACTCGCAAAACCGGTCGCGGTTCGTGCGGCAAGCGCGCCGGGCTCGGCGCGTCGCGGCAGAGCCGGCAGGCGCGGATCCGCGCCGCATAGATTTCGAGATCGGCCCGTTTTGACTCCGCAAAAGTCATTTTTAACCAAGATTTGTAACCAAGAGCAGCGCCCGCCCGCACGACATCTCTCTGTTCGGGATGACGGGTTTCGCTGCAATCCTAACGATCGCGTGAGCGTGGCGTTAATCTTTCTCGGCCATGGTCTAACAAAATCTTGCTCTCCGACGTAGAAATCGACGGACCTCGCAAAGCATGATCGAAGTCACCGCCGAGATGATCGAGCGCGGGCGCGGCGTTGATCCGAAGACCGCCGCCGAGCGACGGCGCCTCAACGCCAAGGTACGCGAGGCCCGCGAAAAGCTGACCTCGGCGGGATCCGGCCACCGGACGTTCGATGTCGAGCTTCTTCAGCTTTTTGCCAAAGGCCGGAAGTCTTCGACCTTCGGGCTGGCAATTTTCGCGCTCGTTGCTGCCGCCATCGCGACGGCCTGGGTTCCTCTTTCCCCGTTGCTCATCTGGCTCGGCGTCGCGCTCGTCGTGCTGTTCATCTCGCACGCGCTGGCGGTGAAGTTCTGCTCGCTCGACCCCTCGAGCGTCAACGTCGGGCGCTGGCGCAGCAATTTCATCATGGCCGAGGTCATGCAAGGCATCGTCTGGGCGCAGATCGTCGGATTGGTCGGCGAGACCGAAGATCCGAACGGGCGCACCTTCATGCTGCTGACCCTTTTGCTCGTCGCCGCCATGAACGCGACGATCACGGCGTCGATTCCGATTGCCGTCTATGCGGGGCTTGCCCCCATGACGGCGGCGATCGTCACCTTTCTGTGGCCGGCGACCCTCGCAGACAAAACCATGCCGCTCACGATTCTCGCCTGCGGCACCTTGCTCTATTCCGCCGTTCTCGCCAAAAAACTCTACGCGCGGGCGCTCGACACGCTGTCGTTTCAATCGGAAAAGGATGAGCTCATCGCCGAGCTTGAACAGGCCAAGGCGAATAGCGATCTCGCGCGCCGGCGCGCCGAGGAGGCCAATCTCGCCAAGTCGCGCTTTCTCGCCACGATGAGTCACGAGCTCAGAACGCCGCTCAATGCCATTCTCGGCTTTTCGGAGGTGATGAAAGCGGAACTCTTCGGCACGCACAAAGTGCCGGCCTACAAAGAATATTCGAACGATATTCACGCCAGCGGTCAGCATCTTTTGAAGCTGATCAACGAGATTCTCGATCTGTCGCGAGTGGAGGCCGGCCGTTACGAGCTCAAGGCCGAGCCGGTCGCTCTCAATCACCTCATGGACGACTGCCGGCACCTCATGGCGCTGCGCGCCAAGAAACGCGACATCACCGTGAACGAATCCTCGGAGGCGCAAATGCCGCGCATCTGGGCCGACGAACGTGCTGTGCGGCAGGTCGCGCTGAACCTGTTGTCGAACGCGATCAAGTTCACTCCGCCCGGCGGGACGGTCACGATCAAAGTCGGCTGGACTTCGGTGGGCGGCCAATATTTCTCGGTGAAAGACACCGGACCGGGAATTCCGGAAGACGAGATCCCCATCGTGATGTCCTCCTTCGGACGCGGCGCGCTCGCCCAAAAAAACGCCGAGGAAGGATCCGGCCTCGGCTTGCCGATCGTCAAAGGTCTCGTCGAGCTCCACGGCGGCACGTTCACGCTCAAATCGAAGGTGCGCGAGGGCACCGAGGTCATCGTGGTCTTTCCGCCCGAGCGGGTCATGAACGCCTTGCCAAGGCTCGACCCAGACGCACCGCCGCAGGCCGAAACCAACCCGCAGCGACAGGCCCGCTCCGCCGCCTAGGCCGGGTGGCGCGGTTGCGCGCCCCGCCTGCTTCTCCTAAGCCGGGCTTCGCCGCAACGCCGCGGCGCCCTAGATCTTCCCACAAGCGAAGTCGAGGAACCGATGCGCGCATCGAAATGGCTGCTGGCGCTGGCTCTCTTGGCTCTAAGTGCCGTCGCCGCGGCGCCGCTCGCGGCGCAGGACCATGCCAAGCCGGAAAAGCCGTCGGCGGTTGCGACTACGCCGCCCAACCCGCTGCCGCCCGAGGCGGTCACGAGCCATGTGCTCGAACTCCCCGACCGGACGATCCGCTTCACCGCCAAGGCCGGCGCGATCCGGCTGAGCGACGCAAAGAGCGGCGCGCCGCTCGCCGATGTCGCCTATGTTGCGTTCCTGAAGGACGGCGAAGATCCGGCCAAGCGGCCGCTGACGTTTGCAATCAACGGTGGCCCGGGCGCGGCTTCCGCCTGGCTCGATCTCGGCGCGCTCGGCCCGTGGCGCCTGCCGATCACCGGGGCGATGCTTTCGCCTTCCGCGCCGCCGCTCACCGTCGACAACGCCGACACTTGGCTCGACTTCACCGATCTCGTCTTCATCGATCCGCCGAAGACCGGTTATAGCCGCATCCTCGCCAAGGACGACTCGGCCGAGAAAAGCTTCTTTTCGGTTTCCGGCGACATCGACGCGCTCAGTGTAGTCATCCGCAAATGGGTCGCGGCGAACAAGCGCTGGGAGAGCCCGAAGTTCATCGTCGGCGAAAGTTACGGCGGATTTCGCGGGCCGAAACTGGCGCGCCGTTTGAGCGAGAGCGAAGGCATCGGCATCGATGGGCTCGTGTTGATCTCGCCGGTTCTCGACTTCGCCTGGTTCGACGGCAGCGACAATCCGCTGACGTATGCCGGGCGCCTGCCCTCGTTCGCCGCCACCGCGCGCGGCCTTCGAGGCCTCGACGGACGCAAGCAGCTCGCCGACGTTGAAGCCTATGCCGGCGGTCCCTACGTGGTCGATCTGCTGCGCGGCGAACGCGATCCCGCCGTGCTCGATCGGGTGAGCGCCAAGGTCGCCGGCTTCATTGGCCTCGATCCGGCGTTCGTGCGCCGCCTCGCGGCGCGTGTCGATGCCATGGCCTTTGATCGCGAACGCGGCCGCGCCCAAGGCCGCGTCGCCAGCGCCTATGACTCGCTCGTCACCGGCTTTGATCCCAACCCGCATTCCGCCACGAGCCATTACGCCGATCCGGTTCTCGACGCGTTGCGGCCGCCGCTTGCGAGCGCGATGGCCGACATCTACCAGAAGCAGCTCAACTGGTTTGTCGAGGCGCGCTACGACGTGCTCAACGAAGCGGTAAGCCACGACTGGGATTGGGGCTCGGGACAGCCGGAAGCGATCGGCGACCTCAAGCAGGACCTGGCGCTCGATCCGCATTTCCGTGTGCTGATCGCGCACGGGCTCACCGACGAAGTGACGCCCTATTTCGCCACGCAACTGCTCATCAATCAGATTCCGCCGATGGGCGATCCGAACCGGCTCCAACTCGTCGTCTATGGCGGCGGCCACATGGTCTACGCGCTCGACGCTTCGCGCGCGGCGCTGCGCGAGGATGCGCGAAAGCTGATCGAAGGAAAATGAGGCCGCGAGAGGATGCCGGCAATCCGGCGATGACTCTGGAAGTCGTCAAACGGCTCGCGCTTCACGCGCGCGGCGATCTCGGACCTTGCCGCGCCATGCGAAGCAAAGTTGAGGTGCCGGCGCTACTCGCGCCGATTGGCGCCCTTTGCCTTCGCTTTGCCGACCACGCCGAAATCCTTCGACTTCGTGCGCGCGTCCGCGGAGGCAAAACCCTCGGCTGCCAATCCGCGCTTCAGAAGCTCGCGCACGGCGGCAGCGCGGCTCGGCATGCGGCGCGCAAAGCGCCAGTCGTCGAGCGCTGAGAGCTCGTCGTCCGCGAGCATGATTTGCAGTCGTTCGCCGCGGTCCAGCTTTGCCATGAGCGACCCCTTCCCTAGGTTTCGGCCAAATAGTCAGTCGTTGAGGCAATCCCGTCAATAGCGTTCTTTACTCATTTTATGCTTACTTCATCGAAGCCGGTAATCTGGCCAAAACAGGGTAATTCGGCTATTTGGTAAACACCTTATCTATCATGAACTTAGACGAGAGTTTTCCTTGCGCTCAGGCGTCGCAAGTGGAATGTTGCGGAAATGCCGCTCAACTCGCTGATCAAAGCCATCGACGATTTCTCGGCACCGACGCTCGATCATGCCGCCGAGGCCAATCACCGTATCGCCAATAATCTCACCCTGATCGCCAGCCTGATCCGCCTGCAGGTTTCGCACCTGCCGGATACGCCGACGATGCCGGTCGAAGAAGTCCGCGGCGAGCTGAGCGATATCTGCGGGAGGATCGAGGCGGTCGGCCGTTTGCATCGACTTCTGGTCCACGCCAAAGGTCAGGCGGTGGTCGACCTCTCGAGCTATTTGCGGGAGATCGGCGAAGTCACGGTGTCCTCGCTCGTGCATGCCGAGCGCGTGGCTCTTTCTTTCGATCTCGCATCCGGATGCATCGTCGCGCCGAAACAGGCCGTCGCCATCGGGCTGATCGTCGGCGAAGCCATTTCCAATTCGCTGAAATACGCCCATCCGGCCGGAGTCAACGGCAAGCTGCAACTCGCCTGCGAGCCCTTGGACAGGGGCATCGTGATCGAAATTGCCGACGATGGCGTGGGACTGCCCGAAGGCTTTGATCCGATGAAGGACGGCGCGACCGGCTGCGCGGTCAGCCGCGCGCTCGCCACACAGCTTTCCGCCAGGCTCGAGTTCGACCAAATGCCGATCGGTCTCTGCGTGCGCCTCACGATCCCGCAACCCTCCAACTGAAGTCACGCGCGGAGCGCGCCGCGATTTCATCGAAGCGCCGACGTGCCGTCCCCGCAAAGCTCCGGATCAGCCGATCAATCGCGCGCCTGCAGCGGCGCCGCGTTTGCAACCTGCGGCGCCTTATACAGCGGCAGGATCAGCCGGAACCAGCCGCGCGTGTCGTAGCCGCCGTAATTGCGCTCCGCGACGTCGCGCGACGCGTAGACTTGCACTTTAAAGGGACCAAAATCATAGCCGCCGAGGGCACCTACTGCGAATTGTCCTTGCCGCCTATAGGCCGAGGTCGGACTGGAGATGTCCGTCGAGCCATAGGCGATGAGACCAACCTCGAACTTGCCGAACTTCTTAGTCGCGGTTAGATCCAGGTTGAGCCAATCCGGATATCTCGCGTTTTCCCCGAATATCCCGTTTGCAAGATTTGCGGTGAGATCATATCCGCCGCCCGTAAAGCTCACCGCAGCGCGCTGTTCGAACGAATCCTGCGTGAAGGCCGCGACGTACGGCATGGCGGCGCGATATCCCGCGAGATAACTCGCCCCAAAACCGTTGCCAAAGTCATGCGCCAATTGTCCCGCGAACAACGTGCTGTTGGCATAAACGACATTCTTCGGCGTACCCGTCGTCCAGCCGAAGGGCTGCGCAAAGATAAACTGAAGGCGGGTGTTGTAGAAGCTAATCGGCGTCGCCCACGCAAAAACGGGGAGATTGATTTCGTTGTCTCCTACTTTATCCGTTCGATGCCCGAACCCCGCCGTGTCGATGAAATAGATGCCCTCTGGCAGTGGTGCCCCGACCGGGAGGCCGACGGTGATCCCAGGTGGCAGAACACTTCCAGCGTAGACAGGCGAAGCCAACGAAACGACAGCGCATGCCGCTGCTGCGCTGAGAAATTTGCGTTTCATCCGGCCCCCCACGAGCGCATTATGACGATTACATGACAACGGAAGAACCCGTCTGCGTCAAGTCGGTCCGAAGAACTTTTTGGCGCGTGCGTGGGTGAGCTCGCCGTTCTCCGATGCTGATTGTCGGCTCGGACAGGCGCGCGATCTCTCGCAGACGCGCTCTTCTGTGCAGCCGATTGGAAAAGGAGGCGCCGCTGTCAGACCTCGGACGAGTTCGAAGTTCCACGCTCCTCGACGCCGCTTGGCGGATCGTATTCCGCCTGGGTTTCCCACTCGCCCGTATCTGGTGGCGGCTGCGGCATCGCGAGCATCGAGGTGCACTCGTAGCAATCTACGTCGGACAGGAGCTGCTGTTGCTGCGCTCGTCGTATCGGACCGAATGGAATTTCCCCGGAGGCTCTGTACGGCGCGGCGAGACGCCGGAAATGGCGGCACGGCGCGAGCTCGTCGAGGAGATCGGCCTGGAAGTTTCGTTGCTGTCTCCGGCGGGCGACGCCCAGGGCATCTGGGACGGGCGAAGAGATCACGTGCATTTTTTTGAATTACGGCTCGACCGATTGCCGGCGTTGCAACTCGACAATCGCGAGATCATCGCCGCGCAATTAGCGCCGCCAGGTGCGTTGCGCGGCATGCCGCTGACCGGCCCGGTTGCGGCCTATATTGCGAGGACGCTCCTTCGATCTCGACAAATCGAGTCGTAGAGATGAGCGTTCGGAGACCCGAATGACCCCGCGACGTACATGCCAGAGCGATTGCGCCGCGCATCTCGGCACTCATGAAGTCTCTGCCGGCACGCCGCGTCATGAGCGGTTGGAATGGGATCTGCCAGCCTATTGCTGGATATGGGAGGCGTGGCGGTGCCGATGATGGTGTCCCCGCAGACCCCAACTCGATGCGATCGAAGGGCCGGCGCTAGCGCCCACGACGACGCCGGCGACGAGACCCACTGGACCCGCAACTACGGCGCCGGCAACGGCACCGAGCGCTCCGTCGACCGCGCGCTCCTGCGCGCGGGGCGCCGTCGGCAATAGCATCGCGGCTAGGAGCGTCGCCATGAGCAGGGTCTTGCGCATATCCACCCTCGGAAATGATTCCCGACGCCGACATATGAAACCAAATCTTAAAATTGCGACCTTACGGCGGCGATTTCTGAGATGCGGAAGCGGTTGAAAACCTTGCGAGACGTTAGCCGTGCACACCCTCGCTGGTCAATCGTCGGCGCTCGCGGCCACTCAGCCGCAGCACGGAAGGCGCGGCGCCATCATTTCGTTAAAATTTAAATTTCGGGATTCGGCTAGTTGGTAACCAAACGCATGTAACGAATCTGGCCAATGAGAGTGATCGCCGCCATCGCTATTCTGTTTGCTATCGTGATCCTGGTCGCGCGCGCCGGTAGTACGCAGTTCAGGCTGACGATGGGAGAAACCGTGGTAGCTGCGCCGCTGCTTCGCGCTACCTGCCTGAAGGATGAAGACGCGCAAGCCCGCGTGCACGCCGAACTCATTCGTTACGTCCGGCATCGCGGCATTAGCGAACAGGAATTCGGCCGCCATATCGGCTCCAGCACATCTGCTCTCGAACAGTTCGCCTGTGCAGCGGAAGTGTCAGGCGCCACTGTACCCGCAGCTTTGCAGGCGCTTGGCGACTTCAAGGCATTTCTTACCGACCGCGGGTACCGTGGCGCAGCCCAACGTTTAGCGCTCTGGGGCGCCCTATGCCATGGCAACGCGTGCGAAGCGACCGTACGAAAATTACGAAACGAGCTACGGTCCGAAGCCGACGTGGCCTTTGCCACCGCGCCGTATTCGCCGGCGGCGTCCGATAATCCCCACGGCACGCAACCCAAATGACGGACCAAGGAACGCAGCGAACGCGATCTCGCGAAAAGGTTCCGCTCGGCCCAGACTTGAGCCTGGCATCCGCAGATTCTGGCCCGCAAGGACGGATCGCGTTCTCTCGGGTCGGCGGCTCGGCGTAAATACACCGCTTGCTAGAAACCAAATGTTCTCTTTCCCGTTCTGCGAGCGGACCATCCATCGCGGAGGAAAGAAATGTTGGAAGCAAATTATTGCCGGCAGAGAGCCGAACAATGTCGCGAGCTTGCCGCCTCGATCTCGGATCCAAGCGAGATTCAGCAGCTTACTCTACTCGCCGTGGAATTTGACGTTCAAGCTGCCGCTATAGAATTGCACGCGGCAGCCCTCAACGGGGAAGAGGCACTACATGCTGGAGGCACGCCGACAATCCCCTCGCGAAATCGCGCAAGTGTGCCCAAAACATAGGGGTGCGCCGATTCATGTGGAGTGTTCTCCCTCGCGTTTGACGTCGCCCCCGAAATATTGTCCCAATGGCTGCGGGGTTAACAATGTCGGACATTGACGCTGGGGCACCCAGCATCTCGCATTGGTGGATTTTGATTGCTGCGTTCATGTGCTTTCTTCTTGCGATTGGTTTTTTTGTCGCCGCATCGAAGTTTGCATGTGAATGCGCAACTCCGGCTATGACTGTCGTTGATTGACAATCGTGAGTACATTACCTTTCATTAGATCGGAATCATTGATTGAACGCGGGGGACCGCATTTCGTTACTGGCTCGGCGCGTCGATGCTCAAGCGCTTTGATCGGGCAGCAAATATCGTTCTCGTTCTGGGAGCATGCCTCCTGCTCTTTCTCGGGGTGTTTTTGATCGACGTTGCGATCCACGCCGATCATTCCACCAACCGCCCAAAGACCGCTGCCGAAATTCGCCATGAATGCCCGTTGATAGTCGACGAAACATTTCGCGCCCAATGTTTCGAGCGAGCTCGGCAAGCCGATCAGCGTAACGCGATGCCGACGGTCCAATAGATCGAATTCGGAAACGCTGCGTTATATGCCGGACCCGACGATCGCGCAGGGTGGCGGCGGTGGTAACGGATGTTCGGACTGGCCAACGATGCTCGGCGCCGCGAAAGGCAACGCAAGCTAATCTGTCGAGCGCAACGCTCTAGGTGGCGTTTTATGCGCCAGATGAGGTAAAGCGATAATCCGCCGGCCAGCGGCGATAGGTTGATTTACGGCGTCGCCTATCGATCTATTCGGCATAGGGATCAAGGAAACCTAACGAGGAGTGATCGAGATGAGCGTGACAACTTCCTTCCGCTCCTGTTTGGAGCCATCCGAGTTTATCTCCTTGTACCGCACGGTGCGTGAGACCAGTCGCGGTCTCAGTGCGCGTCTTTCAGACGCCGACGCGACTGTTCAATCGATGCCGGATGCGAGCCCCACGAAATGGCATTTGGCGCACACGACCTGGTTCTTCGAAACGATGGTGCTCGTTCCTCGGCTCTCGTGTTACCGCTTATTCGACGAATCCTTCGGTTTCCTTTTCAATTCCTATTACGACACTATCGGCGCCCGGCAACCAAGGCCAAAGCGCGGCCTCATCACTCGCCCAAGTCTCGAAGTGATTTACGACTACCGGACGCACGTTGACGCGGCCGTTGAAAGATTGTTGTGCGACGCGCCCTCGCCGGACCTAGCAGAACTGATCGAGCTCGGCTGCCATCACGAACAGCAACATCAGGAGCTGCTTCTCACCGACATTTTACATCTGTTCGCCCAGAATCCTTTGCTGCCTGCGTACAAAGATCCGGGCCCTATCGCGGTCGATCCAAATGCCGATCAAACACTTGGGTATAAATCGGTGCAGGGTGGTGTCGTCGAAATTGGGCACAACGGTGAAGGATTTGCCTTCGATTGCGAAGGCCCTCGACACAGCGTGTTTCTGGAGCCGTTTCGACTAGCCGATCGTTTGATTAGCAATCAGGAATGGATCGAATTTATTCGGGATGGCGGCTATGACAATCCCTTGCTTTGGCTTTCGGAAGGATGGGCAAGAGCCCGTTCGGAGAATTGGACGATGCCCCTCTATTGGGACAAGCGCGACGACGAGTATTGGGCCATGACGCTGCGCGGCGCACAACCAATCGATCCTGCCGCTCCGGTTTGTCATGTGGGTTACTTCGAGGCTGACGCATTTGCCACGTGGGCGCGTCGACGCCTGCCGACCGAAGCGGAGTGGGAGCACGCGGCGGGCGATGTTTCTCAAACAGGCAACTTTCTCGAGTCGGGTCGCCTGCGTCCCAAGCCGGCAGTAAAGGCGACCGGGGAGGTTCGTCAGATGTTCGGCGACGTTTGGGAATGGACGCGCAGCGCCTTCTCTCCCTATCCGCGCTTCCGCGCCGCCGAAGGAGCCATCGGCGAATACAATGGGAAATTCATGTGCGGCCAATTCGTGCTACGAGGTGGATCGTGCGTTACGGCCGCCGACCACGTTCGGCCGACCTACCGCAACTTCTTTCCTCCCGACGCAAGATGGCAATTTTCAGGGCTTCGGCTGGCCGAGGATGCTTGAAGCTTCGCCCGTGGAAGATCGCCGAACCCGTCGAATGGACGGGTTCCGATCCGACGTCCTCGCCGGACTTGCCCAGCGGCAAAAGACCTTGCCCAGTCGATGGCTCTACGACGAGCGCGGCTCCGAGCTCTTCGAAGCGATAACAAAGCTTGAAGAATACTATCTTACCCGGACCGAGACGGCCATTTTGAATCTTCATGCTCCGGAGATTGCCGAGTTTTGCGGCAAGGAAACGGTGCTCCTCGAATATGGCGCGGGAGCCGCAATCAAGACGAAGATCTTGATCGATGCCTTGGAGGTGCCGCGCCTATACGTGCCGATCGATTTGGCGGAGGATTTCCTGGAGCAAACCGTGGCACGCATGCGCCAGAATTTTCCATTGTTGGAAGTCAGTCCCATCGTTGCCGACTTCAATACGGATTTCGAGATTCCCTCCCGCGTGCCGAGACACGGACGAATGGCTTTCTTTCCCGGATCGACCATTGGCAATCTCGATCGCGCCGAAACCTTATCGTTTCTGCGGCGAGTTCGAAATCACGTCGGCGAACAAGGCGGCGCCGTCATCGGCGTGGACCTGAAAAAGGATATTCCAACACTCCTAGCGGCTTACGACGATGAACAGGGAGTTACGGCCGCGTTCAACCTCAACCTCCTCACGCGCGTCAATCGGGAGCTCGGCGCGGACTTTCGGTTGGAGCAATTTGTCCATGAGGCGCGTTGGAATGACGCCGAGTTTGCCGTCGAGATGCATCTTGTGAGCGTTGGCGCGCAGACCGTAACGATCGACGGCCGATCCTTCAGGTTTGCACCCGGCGAGACGATCCATACCGAAAGCTCTCGAAAATACGATCTTGAAGCCTTCACCGATCTTGCAAAGCGCGGTGGATGGCGCGTCGGGCCGATCTGGGCGGATGCAGAAAAGCCCTTCGCTTTATTCGCGCTCACTCCGATTTTTTGATCGCGCCCCGATCGATCAATAAGGCGGCGATCGACGCATCTTCTGTTCTCTTACGGCTTCGGTCCACCAAGCGAGATCTTTGAAGAAACGATCGGCATCACGATCGAGGGCTTCGCCGGCCGCGCCACGAGGCAGGCAGTCGGAGCCAAGCGTTTCAGCGATCGACCCGACGTTTAGGGTGCTCGAAATTACCACCATCCCCATCTCCGATAAAATGCCGTGCCAGACCACATTCGAGCGGGCTCCCGAGATGCGTCCGGCCGAATAACTGGCGATAGCCGCCGGACGCCAGAACCATTCTTCGAGGTAATGGTCGGTGAGATTCTTTAGCCCCGGTTGCGGGCCCCAGTTGTATTCGCCGGTGACAAAAATGAAGGCATCCGCAGAGCGAATTTTCTGGGCGAGTTTCTCCATCTGCGGCGGCGCCGATCCTTTTGGGTACTCCTTGTACATCCGATCGAGGATGGGCAGCGCGACGTCCTTCGCATCAATGATCTCCGGCTCCGCGCTACGTGCCTTGAGTCCGGCCGCGAGATAGTTCGCGAGCCGAATGCCCAATCGGTTGGAACGATAGGACCCGTAGAGAATGAGTATTCGATCCGGCATCGACCCCCTCCAGGATGCAAGTCTCTGCGATTTCGCGGGCGTCTTTTATGGTAGATCCATTTTTCGACCTGCGTCGGAACGAAATTGACCAGCTTTTCGTCGAAAGAACCCGACTTTTTGTCGCGCACTCGCAGGCTGCGGACGACTGCCGTTATTTTGCTCGTCGCGGCGGGATGCGTGAATTATCTCGATCGCGCGGCCTTGGCTGTCGGCGAACCCGAAATCCACCAGGCGCTCGGACTTTCTTACAGCAGAATGGGGCTGTTACTTTCGGCGTTCGCCTGGAGCTATGGCTTGGCGCAAATTCCCGCCGGCGTTCTGGTCGACCGTTTTGGTCCGCGCTGGATCTTGGGAGCCGGTCTGGTCTTGTGGTCGACTGCCCAAATCGCCGCCTCTTTCGTAGGATCGCTGGCCCAATTCGTGGCCGCGCGCGTTGCATTGGGAATCGGCGAATCGCCCATGTACGTCGGCGGAACCCGCGTCTGTGCGGATTGGTTCGCCCCCAAAGAGCGGGCGTTGCCGATCGCAGTTTTCAATTCGTCGTCCGCGCTCGCCCCGGCCTTCGCGCCGCCGCTGCTCACCTGGCTCATGATCGCTTTCGGCTGGCGCACGATGTTTCTCATTGCCGGACTGGCCGGCTTCATCATCACGGCATTCTGGTTAGCCTTCTACCGCGCTCCATCCGAGGCCGATCTTCCCGATCTCGCCGAGATTCCTCACAGCGACGCGGAGAAAAGTGAAACGATCGACCGGGTCCCCGTATTGTGGCTGCTCCGCTTTCAGACCTCTTGGGGGATGTTTCTGGGCTTCTCCGGGGTGGTCTATATTTCATGGCTCTATGCCACTTGGCTGCCCGGCTACCTCGAACAACAGCGTCATCTGAGCATCGTGAGCGCCGGCCTTTGGGCGGCATTGCCGCTCGCGGCGGGTTTTTTGGGCGCCATCTCGGGCGGATTCATATCCGATCGGCTCGGACGTGCTGGAATGGAAGCGGTCGCGGCTTGCAGGATCCCGACCATCTGGGGATTGATCGCGGCCGGCGGCTTCACGGTTGCCGCGGCTTTCGTCGGCGACGTCTATGTCGCCGTCGGGCTCATGGGCTGCGGCCTATTCGCGGCCAATGTTTCGTCGAGTTGCGGTTGGGCTCTTGCAGCCGTGGTGGCGCCTGCCAACGCAGTGGCGACGCTCGAGGCAATCCAGAATGTCGGCGGATCCGTGGGGGGTGCTCTCGCCCCGTTCGTGACCGGCGCGCTCGTTCAAGCCACCGGTTCATTCGTGCCGGCCTTCGTGCTGGCCGGTTTGATCGCGATAGCTTGCGCAATCGCCTACCGCTACATGACTTCGCGAAACATTTCCGCGCCGGCCTAACGGTGCGGATGACGTGCGGCTCGGCTTAGAGGCGATGTCCCGCATCTTGATCATCATCGGGCTGGCGGTAGCGGTGGTGGGCCTCGTTTGGCCGTGGCTCGCGCGGCTCGGGCTTGGGCGGCTGCCTGGCGACATTTGGGTCCAGCGCGGTAATTTCACCTTTTATGCGCCGATCACGACGGGCATTCTTGTCAGCATCGTGCTTTCCCTCATTTTCTGGCTCTTGAATCGATGAATCGGATTCAGGGGAAGATGCCATAGGTGCTAAAATGCTGGCCGGCGCAGGTTCCTGCGCGTCGCAGGCGCTGACGCGATGATGGAGGCGCACGCCATGCCGGGTTTCGAAGGAAAAACCGCTCTGGTGACAGGCGTAAGCCATGCCGGGCAGATCGGCGAGGCGGTCGCCAGAAGGCTCGGGGTCTCGGGTGCGGCGCTCGTCATTTGTGCGCGCACGCAGAGCAACGTGGAGGCACGGGCACGAGAGCTGCGCAATGCGGGCGTGAGTGTTCTCGGCCTGGCCGTATCTCTGACCGATGAGGCGCAGGTGGACCAGCTGGTTCAGCGCGCCTTAGGCGTATATGGCAGGATCGACATTCTGGTAAATCTCGCTGGCGGCCTTACGCGTTACAAGCCGGTGGTCGAGTTCAGCCTTGCGGACTGGACCGAGGAATTGAACAATAATCTGCTCAGCACCTTTCTGATGTCGCGCGCGCTCTTCCCGCATATGCGCGACGCGGGCGGTGGCGTGATCATCAATTTCGCCCGTGCCGGCCTGCCGCAGGCCAATATGGTCGCCTACAATTGTGCTAAGGCTGGCATCGAGGCGCTCACCCGCACGCTCGCGCTCGAAGGGCGTGACGCCGGCATCCGCGTCAATGCGATCGGCCCGGGTCTTACGGATACGGCGTCCAACGTCGCAATGATGAAGCCCAAGAACACGGCGCATTGGGCAAAGCGCGACGACATCGCCGAGACCGTCGGTTTTCTTGCCTCCGATGCCGGCGAGGGAATCACCGGGCAAGTGATTACGGTGGCCGGAACGGGCATATAGGACAACCCTGAAGCGCGAGAGGCCGCCGCCCAAGACTAGAACGTCGCGGCTAAACGTAAGGCGGGCATAATCGGCGTGAACATGGAGCATGCAGGTGCAGTTTGCCGTTGGGTTCAAAATGCAAGGCAAGACAGGTCACGTCGTTGTCGACGCGGAAGATGCCTTGATCGCCGCGCTAAAAGTCAAAATGGACCGGCCGGAAGCGTTGATCGCCTACGTCCGCCGTGAAAATAGGCGAGGCGACACCCGTCACCCGATGCGCGGACTCGACCGCACGCCGCCTGGCGGACGCTAGGAAGCGCCCCTGCTGCGATTGCCGATGCTAGAGTGGTCGCGGCCGCTTCAAATCCGTCCCATGAGAGCCAGGATAATGAGGACAATAAGGATGACGCCAATCACGCCTATACCGCGATGCCCATAACCATAGCCGTAGCCGCCAAAGCGGCCGCTGAAGCCGCCGAACAAGAAAATGATGAGAACGATAATTAGGATGAGTCCGAGCATGGCGTGCCCCCTCTTTCGCAGTGCGCCCTAGACCATATGCCGACCCATCCTTGCTGCGAAGTGCCGTTTCCCAGATGGCGTCATTCTTGGGCCTGGGCAGCGTCCGTCGGCAGGCCAATTACTTCAATCGGAAATGTACCCCAAGCCAAAAGAGTCTCTGCAGCTCTGATTCCGACGCGCAGGAAGGAAAGTCCATAATCAATTTCTCGCGGCTCCCCCGCTCCTTAGCCTCAACGATATAGGATTTAAGGGATTCGAAATTGTCGAAGCGGATTGCACACAACGAGTTTCGGTTGTCCGAGCTGAAAAGTTCGAGCGTCCACCCGTTTTGCGGCTGACGGCGGCCGATACTCCACACTCGCGCAGCGAACGCGCTCATGACGCCCCCCGGCAATCACGTTAACCTGTACCAAATTGGGATTGACAGCGTGAGATCTCAAGCCTCGCAAAGGGCCCGTTGTACGATTTGGAGTGAGTGTTGCGAGGAAGCAACGCGCTGACATCGTCAGGCACCGCAGTGGGTAGCGCTCGGCCCGAAGGGGCTCTTTGGCGAGGCGCCAGCGGCTATTGGTGAAAGTTCCGCAAGCGGCATTCGAATGAAATAGCCCCGTCCCGGGAAGAGGCAACCGTCTCAGGACGGGGCACAAATTCATACGTCAACGGCAATACAGGACTCACTGCCAATGGCGTGCCAAGGCCTACGTTCCGGGATGACGCCGTCGACGACGCACGGCCTGAAGGGAAGGTCTGGCGAAGAGGGTGCTTACTCCCGATGAAAAGCGGCGGTCACCCCGGCGCTGGTTGCCCCAAGTAGGCGGATGGAGACAAACTGGGAGCGCCCGCGCGTCACCAGCGAAAGGGCGGCGGTAAAGCCGAAGCCAGTGACTGTTGCTCGAACCGCGGAGCCGCGCACTTCGCCGATCAGATTTCCTGACGTGCCAGTCGTCGTCTCGCTCCAACTGCCCGCCATCGCGCCGCGTTGCTCGGCCACATCGCTATGGATGTCCACAATGAAACTGTCGCTGGCGCAGCGCAGAAGCTGGGCGAACGCATGGCCGCTCGACGAAACAACGTAGATCGCGCGACAGCGAATTCTCTCCCGCGCCCCGCTAGGCAGGTCGATCATGCCGCCGCCAAGCCATGTTCCGGAGAGCGGCGCAAAAGGGCCTGCGGCGCTGGCAGTGCCTATTTGGAGCGCAAGTAGCGCGGTAACCGCCGCCGGGAGAACGCGCCTCCTCCAGCCAACCAAGCGTTTGAAACTGTTGTCCATTGCCTCGGGCCAGGCCAATCTAACTGCATTCAATTCCAGGACTTCCGCACTGTCTTGTCACCCCGTCCAATGAGAGCCGTCTCGCCGTGAAGGACTGCCCGGCCGGTACCCGCTCTCGGAATGGGCGCGCCAGATTTTCGAAGTGGATAGCTCCGAAGCGTATGAGAGCGCCGAGCCCGAGGATCAGAACTTAAGATTTTCGCCGGCTTCGACGCCGCTGCCGGTCGAGCTTGGTTCGCCAATTAACTGATTGCTGTCGCGCTTGATCTCGTCAACCCCCGGATCGTCGAGGTGGCGGCATTATGATAGAGATCGTTCGCGCCCTACCACTTGAGGCCGAAGCCAAGCGAGCTGTTTTTGGTGGGGGCGTTAGTCGTGACGGATGGGACAGCCGGCGCCGTTGGTGCCGCTAAAGAAGGGTCGGCCAAAGTCCAGGTCGGAGCATTGAGAGCGCTTGCGGCGACGGGCTGTTTTTTCACGGCAAGCTCGCTCTTAGATATCTCATTTGCCACCTCGCAGCGCGGTGATCGACCTTTAGTGCGGCCGAAGCCGCACTAAAATCAACACCGGTTTATCAACCCAGAAGAGGTGTATTCGCCAGCCGCAGTTTGGCGCGGCTTACGATCGTTAGTGCGAGTCGCTCTCAGGCGCCGGCAAGACGCAAGACTTGACGCACTTGCCTCCCTCGCTGTCACAGGCCACATCGGGTTGACAGTTGTCACCACCGTAACCGAAACGACAAATACAGCCAGAGTAGTGGGAGGAGCTTCTCGTCTCATGACTTTGGCCGGCGGAAGAAAATGCCGGACCTACCAGCGTCAGGACGCTGGCGACGAGGCCAATAAACAATGGACGCATTTGCGTGTACTCCTAAGCTGAAGGCGCGCTTTCGCTCAGTCAATTTAGCAGATTTCTAACCGCCTTAGGACACGCCGGATAGGCCTTCTGCCGCCAGACCGATGCCGACGCGATCGAACTCGGCACGCACATGCGTCATCCAATCTCCCACGTAGTCCCGCAAAATGCGTGAATTCGCCGGATCGGTTACGAAGTCGCTGAATGGCTGCCGCCGCTGCTGCACGGTTTCGGCGGCAATTTTGTCAACCTGCGGCACGTCGATCATCCGTGGCTTCACCGCGAGTGCTTCACCGAATCTCGCGTCTTTCTCCCGGCCCCAATACGGCTTTCGCCAGCTGCCCCGGGTGGCAGCCGAATCGCGAGCATTTGGCGGAAGGGGTCCGCCTAATGATCTATGTAAGTCTTTGATTTATAAAACTTGCTGTATTTCAGCTTTCGCGGCATCCCAACAATCATCCCAACAGCCGGTCGTGTCTCAGTTTGAAATTTTAGGGGGCTGACGGCGGCTCGCCTCTATTCCGAGGCCGCGGTATAAGGCGGCACGAAATACCGGGACATTGATTTTTCCATCGTTGAGACGAAGCCACGCGGTTGGCATTGGACCATTTACCCAAAGAAAGAGGACCACGAAAAAGTTGTGGGGCAAGAATTTTTCGAACTCAAGCGATAAAGCCGAAATCGCCTGCTATATAGAAATAGATCGGTATCTCGATCAGCGCGAAGGATCGAACTAAGTGCCCAAAGGTCCTCAAGGCGAAAAGCGTCCCGCCGACGTGATCGGAGCCGCCGTTATGGTTGGCAGGATCGCGACGGGGGAGATCGAGGAACGTGAATCGTCCCAAGAGCGGACGCGAGCCGGGGCAAAGGGCCGCAAAGTTCGAGCTGACAAGCTTACGCCTGAGCAAACAAGGTTGCTCACGTAGCCTTCGCGGTGATCCGAGAGGCCATGCGTGCTAAGAAGATGGTCGCGAAGCGGTAGTAGCAGAGGCGCGGCGGTTGGAAGCCGCCGAGCCTCTTTTGTCCGCGAGACATAAGTTTAAGCCAACTTACTCGTCGTCCGTATTCTTTGATGCTTTTCTCACCGCATCCTTGACGTCGCCCACCGCGTCGTGTGCAGAGCCCTTCGCCTTGTCAAATTTGCCTTCAGCCTGCAGTTTCTTGTCGCCCATAACTTTTCCGGCTGTGTCCTTGATAGCGCCCTTGGCCTTATCGGCAGCGCCCTTCAAATGTTCATTGTCCATGGCGTCCTCCTTTGCCGGCGCTTTAACGTGCGGGCCCAAGTGTGGTTCCGGCTAAGACACTTCCAGTCTGGCACCTCATCCCGCGCGCCTTGTGCTTTCGGCAGTCCGGCATCGGCCGCGTCTTGGTCCCAACCAAACATAAACACATCGGCGTTGCTGCAACCTTTGTATCAATCCAATGTTGCTGTTTTGGACGGGAATTTTGGTCGTTTCAAAGGAGATTCAAATGCTTCGTAGAACACTCGTGGCTTTAGCTGCCACGGTCGCCCTCGGTTGTTTGCCGATCACGACGAACGCTTTCGCTGCCGGCTATATTGCAGGCCACGGGACGGGTGATGATTTCACCGGCGGCTATGGTGGTTACGCCAGCGGTCCTGGCTACGGCTCTCCCTGGCGTGGCTACGCTGGTTATGGCAGTGGCTACGGCTCCGCTGCCTACGGCTACCCCGGCTATGCCTACGGCGCTCCCGGCTATGGTTACGCTGGTTATCCTAGCTATGCTTATGGCTATGGCGACGGGTACCCCGATTATGGTTATGGCTACGGTCCCGGCGGCGTCGTCGGCGGCGTGATAGGTGGACTCTTAGGCGGCTATTGAGTTGCGTGCATCTGCCAGCATCGCGACGACATCTTGATTTAATTCCCGGGGGCGACCGCGCCCGGGCTCTTCACCTTCCAAGCTTATTTCAAATCGCTCGATACGTCTGGCAGTCCAGCAGGCGTTCACTGTCCTGCGGCGCTTTGCGTGCAGACTGATCTGGTGAAAGTTCTGAAGGACGGGGAGGAAACTCGATGATTGATCGCACCACGAAAATCATAATGGCTGCTATTGCTTTCGGCCTTTGGGCGAATGTGGCAGTTTCACTATTCGGTTCTGCCCGGGCGAATATCGGGGCGTGCGTGCGCCTTCAATATCGAATGCGCCGCGCTCTATTGCTATCATCAGGCACGCATTGAATTTGACGCACTCGGCCTGCCCGACGAGCTTTCATCGCTCGACATCAAAATAACGTGGAGATAGTGCCATGATCACACTGGAAAAAGCCCATCGCGTCATTGCCGCTGGCGAAGCAAAAGCAAGAGAAATAGGCCAGCCGATGAATATCGCGGTTGTAGACGCCGGCACCAATCTGAAGGCGTTCGTTCGCATGGACGGAGCGTGGCTGGGCAGCATCGACATTGCGATAAACAAGGCGTTCACGGCGAAAGCCTTCGACATCTCGACGAAGGAATTGGGCCAGAACAGCCAGCCGGGTGATCAGTTCTTCGGCATCAATACCTCAAATCATAATCGGGTGATGATCTTCTCCGGCGGAATTCCGCTGAAGGTTGGCGGCGAGATCGTCGGTGCAGTGGGCGTCAGCGGCGGCAGCGGCGTGCAGGACCAGGCAGTAGCGGAAGCGGCGGCAGCGGTTTGCAAGTAAATGGCCGCGATGCCCGCTCATTAGTGGGCGCCGATAGAATCCGGGTTGCTTTAGACTTGAGGGAACCGCATGACCGAGAGGCCGGATCAACAAATAACGTCAGTTTGCTGATTCGTCGTAGCCGTCGTGTGCTTTGCCCTGTTTATGACGGCGCTCTACCTCGCATTTATCGGAAGATGAGTTTTCTGAAATGACCCGTCGATTCTTGCGGCTTTAGAGAGCAACCTCACCTGGTCGTGCGGGAGACGGCCCAATTGGCCGGAAGTCACAGGACGGCGCTGGCAACCTTCTCAATGTCAGCCGAAGCTGCGTCCAACGCGCCACCAGCGGTGTTGCCTGAGCGCCACACCTTTCGCTTAGATCGTTTCTTCCTATCGACGTAGCCCAAGCGGGGAGTAGTTTCCATCGACTACGCGTTGGGGGATTCGTCATGCGCGCCGGATTTATCGCCATTTCAGCGGCGTTGGGGCTTTTGTCCTCAGCGGCCTTAGCGGCCGATCTGCCGAACACGAAAGGGCCGCCGGCTTTCGCGCCGCCGCCAGTGTTCACGTGGACCGGGCTCTATATCGGTGGTCAGGTCGGATACGAATGGGGGACTACCGGCGGCTCCGAGTTCTACCTTCGCGCCGCTCCGGCCATCTTCGGTCCGACTAACAGCTATAGCCCGGGCGGCGTGCTTGGTGGGGCGCACCTTGGATATAACTATCAGATAAGCCAATTCGTTCTTGGCGTCGAAGGCGATGTAGATGGCGCCGATTATTCGGGACGGGCCACAAGCCCCGACATATTGGTCCCTGGCGTTGCGGTGACGGAATCGACCCGTATCGGAATCCAAGGATCAGTTCGCGGACGCGTTGGTTGGGCTTGGGACAGAGTCCTCTTTTATGGCACGGGCGGCGTGGCGTTCGCGTCAATCCAAAGCGGATTTTCTGACTCACTTGGACCGGCGACGGCATCATCAACGGTTGACCGGGTCGGCTGGACCGCAGGGGGCGGTATCGAATATGCCATCGACAACAACTGGTCGCTACGCGCCGAATATCGCTATTCGGATTTTGGCCGCGTGACCTATGCGCTCGATGCGGCGAGCGGCGCTCCGGGCGTCAACTTCACGAAACGCGTGACGACAAATCAAGTAACCGCGGGCTTCAGCTATAAATTCGACCTGTTTGCGCCGCCGGGTCCGATCGCCGCCAAATACTAAGTTTCCGAAGGCCGCTCGCGAATCTCGGTCTTCGGCAGAACTGGCAGTTCCTCATGCTGCCGGCTCTCGCGTCAGTAGCATCGGCTGGTGCAGAGAGTATGCTCCGCTTTGACTTCCCCGCCTCCCACCATCGCGCATCTCAAGGGACGCGGTGCTCGCGTCCGGCCTTCATTCTCTCCGCCGGAATGGTCCACAGCTTCGCCGCTCGATCGATCTCGCCCCAGCGCGCTTCGACAACTTCTGCCGTGCGACTTGCACAATGGATCGCAAATTCGAGCGCGAGGGCAGCGACTGATTCGCTTTCCCGCAGCTTTGCTATGAAGCCCCGGACCGCCTCAAACGGCATGGCCGCGTGATGCTGCCGTTCGATCTTCGACCGCCGAGGCAGCAATTGATCAAGGTGCCCACACCACCGCGCCGGGTTCTCTCCCTGGCGCAAGCCCTTGGCGCGCGCGGCATCAAGGACACGTTCGATACGGCCGCGGACCCGCGCCGCCGTCTCGGGTTTGCTGAGCCAAATCGGTTGAAGCACTTCGAGGATATCGTCGGTCCCAATTGTTGCGACCGGCTTTTTGCGCAGCGAGGAGGCGTACGTTTGAAGCGTGCTCTTCCACTGCGCTGCATGCTTCTTGTTTCGGAAGCCGGGTGCGAGGCTCGCCAACAGAAGATCGGCGACGTCGCCAAAGGTCTTTGCCGATGCTTCAGCGGCCTTAGCGGCGCGCCTTGCCTGAATGGGATTAGTGCAGCCTTCACTAGGCGCCGCGCATCAGCTGCCGCATCGCGAGCCTTAGCCAGAGAGACAGCGGACAAGCCGCCCAAGCCAAGCTCTTTGAGCTTTCCGCCCCAGCGAAACATGAAGATCCAGCGGCGTGCGCCGCTACGGTCAACGACGAGATAAAGACCGTTGCCGTCCGAGTGACGGCCGGGCTTCGCGACCGTTGCTGCGGCCCGCGCGGAAAGCCTGTTCTGAGTGCGCGCCATCGCCCTTACCCCAACATTCATCCCAACATTTTACGCGGATTGTAGAGAACAAATGCGAACGCGTACAGACGCACGATTTGGGAAATGCACTGAAAACAAAGGGTAATGCGGACGGTCGCGAACTCACATGAACGTGGGTTTGGCGGAAGGGGTGGGATTCGAACCCACGGCGGGCTTTTGACCCGCGGCGGTTTTCAAGACCGCTGCCTTAAACCACTCGGCCACCCTTCCTTTAGCGCTCCCTGCAAAGCCCGGCGGACAATCCATCGGTAACGCGCCTGGCACGAAGATCGTCGACCTCGCTGCGGCAATCAGTTTGCCACGAAACTTTGCCGTGGCCTGCGAGTTTACGAGGCGAAACGCAGGCGGGGCACACGCGGCGTCGATTCGAGCGCCGCCGTCCGCGGCGAAAGGCACAAACACAGACAGTAACTTTCGTTAACTGAAAGTTGATCGTCGCCAAATTTTCGGCCTTTCAAGATCCTGTGTTGGCCTCAGTTAAAGCTTAAGTATGCCATAATTGAACGATGAGCTTTGTTAAGGAAGTGTTTACTGTCTCAATAGCAGCGGTAGCCAGAAGAAGCTGTTGCATAATCGCGACAGGACTTTCGAATAAAAATCTTTTGTTTGGATTTTTGGTCTTAGTCTATTGATGCGCGACGGGAACCGAATTAGCTGCCTTTAAGCTCGAAACTCGTGGAGGGGATAAACATGTTGCGTAGATTTCTCGTGGCATCGGCGCTCGTTTGCGCCGCCGGGGGCACGGCATTCGCGGCCGATCTGCCCAATACCAAGGAGGCGCCGGTCTATGCGCCGCCACCGCCACCGGCATTTACCTGGAGCGGCCTCTATGTCGGCGGCCAGGTCGGTTATCAGTGGGGCACCACCTCGCCGACGCTCTATGGGCCGACTCCGGGCGTCTTGCCGAGCAGCAGCGAGAGCGGCATCGTCGGCGGCGGCCACGTCGGCTACAATTTTCAGTTCAGCCAGTTCGTGTTCGGCCTCGAAGGCGATATCGACGGCGCGAGCTATAACGGCGGGAATAGCACCGGCTTTGTCGGCTATACCAGCCGCGAGCCTGTCGAGGCTTCGATCCGCGGCCGGCTTGGCTACGCCTGGAACCGCGTCTTGTTCTACGGCACCGGCGGCGTCGCCTTCGGCGATTTCCACGACACGTTTACGGGGCCCGGCGGCTTCGACAGCATTTGGCGGGAACGCACCGGGTGGACTGCCGGCGCTGGTGTCGAATACGCGATCGACAACAATTGGTCGATTCGCGCCGAATATCGCTACACCGATTTCGGCCGCGTGAACGATTTCCTGCTCGCCTCGGCTGCCGGCGATACGGCCAGCCGGCGCGAAACGGACAATCGGGTGCAAGTCGGGTTCAGCTATAAGTTCGATATGTTCGCTCCCCCGGCCCCGATGATCTCGAAATATTGATTCGTCCGTGCATTGCGAACGAAGGGACCCGGCCTCGCGGCCGGGTCTTTTTGTGTCTATGCGGGCGCGCTTGCGTGGCGCAATTGGCACAGATTGCAAAATAGCGTTCCAAACCACCCCTTTCGCGCGAAAAATTGATTGCTACGGCAACCCTTCGACGCCAACCTGCACTCATCAATTTTTCGAGAGGGAGGATTCTCCCCATGCGCCACGCTCTTTTGATCACGGTGGCTGTTCTCAGTTTTAGCAGTTCAGCCCTTGCCGCCGACCTCCCGAACACCAAAGGACCGCCGGTGTTTGCGCCGCCTCCGCCGGTCTTCACCTGGACCGGTTTCTACGTCGGCGGTCAGGTCGGATACGAATGGGGCAGGACGGTTGGCGACCTCTACACGGATCCAGGCGTCTACGTGGAGCACCTGCCGGGTTACGATCCCGCAGGCGTCGTCGGCGGTCTGCACGCTGGGTACAATTATCAGATCAGCCAATTCGTCGTCGGCATCGAAGGCGATGTCGAAGGCTCGAGCTATGACGGCTCGGGCGCCGATCCGGCGGGGGCCTTTCCCTTCACCGCCTATACCACGCGCATTCCCGTCCAGGGATCGATTCGCGGCAGGGTTGGCTTCGCCTGGGATCGTGTCTTGTTCTATGCGACCGGCGGCGCGGAATTCGCGGACATACAGAACACCTATACGACGCCAGGACTCGTGCCGGTCGGCTTCTTTGCTGCGGCTCCTCCTGCCATTCCCCCCGGATATGATTCGTTTTCTTTGGGCCGCGTGGGCTGGACGGTCGGCGGCGGTGTCGAATATGCCTTCGATCCCAATTGGACGATCCGCGCCGAATATCGCTACACCGATTTCGGCACGTTCGACGAATATCTCGTGAAAACCTATCCGGGCGATTACGTCCACCTGCACGTCTACGACAACGCGGTGCGTGTCGGCTTCAGCTACAAGTTCGACATGTTCGCGCCGCCTGCTCCCGTCGTCGCCAAATACTGAGGCGCGCGCTGCGAGAATGAATTGACCCGGCCTTGCGGCCGGGTCTTTTCGTTTCTCCCGGCAAGACGCGAAGCCATTCCCTGCCGACGCTCCTGAAACCCGACCATTGTGATTGGCTGCTTCCTTGCAGCGCCAGCGTTGACGTATTGGTTCTCGTGCCTGCTGCCTGCTGCTTCGGTTGCGTAACGGCAGGCGGCGTGCCAATGCAGCGCTCATGAACGAAATCCCCCCGACGTCCGCCGCACCGCCGCGCCAATCCGCGCCCAAAATCTCCTTCGTCTCGCTTGGCTGCCCCAAGGCGCTCGTCGACAGCGAACGCATTCTCTCGCGCTTGCGCGCCGAGGGATACGAGCTGGCTGGTAGCCAGGCGGGAGCCGACGCCGTCATCGTCAACACCTGCGGCTTTCTCGACAGCGCCAAAGCCGAATCGCTTGCCGCAATCGGCGCCGCGCTGGAAGCGAACGGCAAAGTGATTGTCACCGGCTGCATGGGCGCAGAAGAAGGCACGATCCGCGGCGCATTTCCCAATGTTCTTTCGATCACCGGACCGCAAGCCTTCGAAACTACGCTCGCCGCGGTGCACGAGGCGGTTGCTCCGCCGCACGATCCTTTCGTCGATCTCCTGCCGCCGCAAGGCGTCAAACTCACGCCGCGCCATTACGCCTATTTGAAGATTTCCGAAGGCTGCAACAATCGCTGTTCCTTCTGCATCATCCCGCGGTTACGCGGCAAGCTGGCGTCGCGCCCGGCGGCGGAGGTGTTGCGCGAAGCCGAAACACTTGCTGCCGCCGGCGTAAAGGAACTTCTGGTGATTTCACAGGATACAGGCGCCTACGGCCTCGACCTCGCCTATGCGCAAAGTGCGTACAAAGATCGGCAGGTGCGCGCCAAGTTCATCGATTTGATACGCGAACTGGGTTCGTTCGGAATCTGGATACGGCTCCACTACGTCTATCCCTATCCGCATATCGACGAGGTTTTGCCGTTGATGGCGGAAGGCAAGATCCTTCCCTATCTCGACGTGCCCTTCCAGCACGCAAGCCCTGGCGTGCTGCGGGCGATGCGCCGCCCAGGCGATCAGGAAAAGACGTTGGAGCGCGTCAAGGCTTGGCGCAAAGCCTGTCCCGAACTCACCGTGCGTTCTACCTTTATCGTCGGATTCCCAGGCGAGACCGACGATGATTTCGAATTCCTTCTTCAGTGGCTCGCCGAAGCGCGCCTCGACCGGGTCGGCGCGTTCCGCTATGAGCCGGTCGCCGGTGCCGCCGCCAACAATCTGGGTTTGCCGCCGGTGCCGCCCGAAGTGCGCGAACACCGCTACCGCCGCCTCATGCAACATCAACAGGCGATCAGCGCCCGGCTACTCAAAAATAAGATCGGCCGGCACGTTGCCGCGATCATCGATCGCGTCGAGCACGATCACGCGCAAGGGCGCAGCAAAGGCGATGCGCCGGAGATCGACGGCAAAATGAAGATTATCAGCCGCCGGCCACTGCGCGTCGGCGATATCGTTACCGTGAAGATCGAACGCTCCGACGCTTACGATCTTTTCGCGACTGCGGCGTAACCGCAAACCTTGAGCGATCACTTCGCCTCGGTGCCCGGTGCGCCGCCGGTACCGGTCGGCGGCGGGATCACCGGCGTTTCGTTGGGATCCTGCGGCGGCGGCTGTTTTGTCATCCCGGGATCGGTGCCCGCTTTGGGGGTGATTACGCCGTCGCTTGTCGCGGTCGGTGGATCGACAGGCCCCATGTGCTGCTTCTCCGGAATGGTTGAATTGGGCTTTGCCGCAGAGCCCGGACTTTGCGCCAGCGCCGCCGCCGCAAAGACGAGCACGCAGAGCGCCGCGAACATCCCACACGCCTGCGCTATAGTTTGAGCTTTGCGCATATCATCGTCTCCCCGGTTTCCCGGGCGAACGCCTGGCGCAACGGTCCGTTCCGATCGTCGCATCGCGATCGCATCGGTCCGCTTACGAGGCGTCCTGACGATCGAACTCGCGCTTGCGTTCCTGCAACGCGGCGGCGGTCAGTTTCCCTTCCATTTTCTTTTCCTGCTCTCGGAACCACAGCCAAAAGCCAAACAGAGCGCCCACCGTAACGACCAATCCAATGGCCTCAAGCGGGCCGCTGACGCGACGCATCGCATTGCCGAAGAAATAGCCGCCAAAACCCATGATCAACGCCCACACGACGGCGCCCGCTGCGTTGAAGAAGAAAAAGGAGCGCCAATTATATTTGTTCACTCCGGCGAGCAATGCAGCAAGAACGCGCAGCACGGCGACGAAACGGCCGAAGAAAACGATCTTTCCGCCATAGTGTTCGAAGAGATAACGGCCCAGCGCGAGACGGTTAGGTGTAAGCCCGATGTATCGGCCGTAGCCCGCCAGGAACTTTGCCCCGACATTTCGGCCGAACCAAAAGCCGCAGCTTCCGCCGACGATGGCGCCCAATGCGGCAACCGCGATCACCAGCGCGATATTGAGATGCCCCGTCGCACCGGCGTAGATGGCGGCAAGAACGAGAGCGCTCTCGCCGGGCAGCGGCGAGCCGGCGCCTTCCAGCATCACGACAAGAAATATCGCCGCATAGCCGTGCCGCACGACCAGCGATTGGACGTCGATACCGACCAAACTGCCTCCTCGCGCGAACCTTTGGCCCGCAGCTGTTCCCACCCGTTATCACGAGATCGGTTCGTCGCCCGTTTATCGCTAGCCGACGTTTCTACAGAAGGACATTGTTATATAAGTCAAATCTCACGACGGATCTGGCAAAATCGTAAGCTTCGTTCTATATGGGGTTAGCTTGAGGGCTTTTTTCGGATTTCAACGCAGCATGTTGCAGGTTGTTTCGGCCAACCGTCTCACGGACGGAACTGTCGTCTATCTTGGCCCACAGGGTAATTGGGTCGAACAACTTGACGAAGCGGCGGTTTTTGCGAGCGAGGCCGAGTGTGAGGCGGGGCTCGAAAAGGGCCGCGCCGCGGTGGCCGCCAATTTAATCGTGGATCCGTTCGCGGTCGCCGTCGCGGAACAGGCAGGGTCGCGCCGCGCCGTGAGCTTGCGCGATGCGATTCGCGCCTTGGGCCCAACCATCGCATATGGGGCGGCCGAGCGGAGGTGATATGTACCGCTACGACGAATTCGACGCCGCTTTCGTTGCCGAGCGGGTCGCTCAGTTCAAGGACCAGGTGGCGCGGCGCCTTTCTGGCGAACTGACCGAGGAACAGTTCCGACCGCTGCGGCTGCAAAACGGCGTCTACTTGCAATTGCACGCCTATATGCTGCGCATCGCCGTTCCTTACGGCACGCTCTCCTCGCGGCAGGTGCGCATGCTGGCCCATATCGCGCGTCGTTACGACCGCGGCTACGGCCACTTCACGACCCGCCAGAACATCCAATTCAACTGGCCGGCGCTCGCCGATTGCCCGGCGATCTTGAGTGAACTCGCCAGCGTCGAGATGCACGCAATTCAGACTTCCGGAAACAACATCCGCAACATCACGGCCGACCAGTTCGCTGGGGCCGCCGCCGACGAGATCGAAGATCCCCGCCCCTATTGCGAGATCTTGCGGCAATGGTCGTCGCTGCATCCCGAGTTTTCCTTCCTGCCGCGCAAATTCAAGATCGCAGTCACCGGCGCGGCGCGCGATCGCGCCGCGATCCAGGTGCACGACATCGGCTATCACATCGTCCGCAATGCAGCGGGCGAAGTCGGTTTTACCTGCTATGTCGGCGGCGGCTTGGGGCGCACGCCGTTCATCGGCCATAAGATCCGCGATTTCCTGCCGAAAGCGGATCTGCTCGCCTATACCGCCGCCGTCCTGCGCATCTACAATCTCGAAGGCCGGCGCGATAATAAGTTCAAGGCGCGCATCAAGATTCTCGTGCATGAGAAAGGCGCCGAGGCAATCCGCTCCGAGGTCGAAGAGGAATTCGCGCGCAATCCGGAGCCGGCAATCCTGCTACCGCAGGACGAGATCGACCGCATCCGCGCTTATTTCGCCCTGCCGGTCTTGCCGGCGCGCCCGCCCCGTTCCGCGGCATTCGCGGCGCGACGCGCGAAGGACACGGCGCTGGCGCGTTTTGTCGAGCAGAACGTCGTCGCCCATAAGGTCGATGGGTACGGGATCGTGACGATCTCGCTGAAACCCATCGGCGGCATCCCCGGCGATGCAACCGCCGAGCAGATGGATGCCGTGGCCGATCTCGCCGAACGTTATTCGCACGACGAAGTCCGCGTCGCGCACGAGCAGAACCTCGTTCTGCCGCATGTCGCGCTCGACGATCTGCCGGCCGTCTTCGACCGGCTGTCGGAAGTCGGGCTGGCGACGGCAAACGTCGAACTCGTCACCGACATCATCGCCTGCCCCGGCCTCGACTATTGCGGGCTCGCAACGGCGCGCTCCATTCCCGTCGCGCAACGCATTTCCGAGCGCTTCGATGCGCGCGGCCGCGAGATCGGCGAACTGAAGATCAATATCTCGGGCTGCATCAACGCCTGCGGCCATCATCACGTCGGCCATATCGGCATCTTGGGTCTCGACAAGAAAGGCGTCGAATCCTATCAGGTGACGCTCGGCGGCTCGGCCGACGAAAATTGCACGCTCGGCGACGTCGTCGGCCCGGGATTTTCGAGCGACGAGATTGTCGATGCCATCGATACACTCGTCGACACATATCTGAAGCTCCGCACCAGCAAAGACGAGGATTTTCTCGCCGCCTACCGGCGCGTCGGCATGGCTCCGTTCAAGGAAGCGCTATATGAGCGCGCCTGAAGGGCTGCTCTTCGGCGACCAGATCGCAGCCTCGCGCGTTGCCGAGAAGTTTTTCGCCCTCGATGCGCAAAAACTGCTGCGCCTCGCAATCGAGGATCTGTTTCCCCGCCGCATCGCGCTGGTTTCGAGCTTCGGCGCGGATTCGGCGGTGTTGCTACACATGATCTCGGAAATCGATCCGGCGACCGCCGTGCTCTTCCTCGATACGTTGCAGCTCTTTCCCGAGACGCTCACCTATCGCGACCAGCTTGTCGAGCAGCTTGGATTGACCAACGTCGTGACGCTCAAGCCGGACGAAAAGCTTCTCGCCGCCGAAGATCCCGACAAATTTCTGTGGGCGCACAATCCCGACCGCTGCTGCGAAATCCGCAAAGTGCTGCCGCTCGCCGCGGCCTTGCAACCGTATGATGCCTGGATCACGGGCCGCAAGCGCTTCCAGGCGGCCACGCGCGCCACTCTACCGCTGTTCGAAGCGGAGGGGACGCGCGTCAAGATCAATCCGCTTGCGGCGTGGACGAAGGCGGATATCGACGCCTATTTCGAAAGCCATGGTCTGCCGCGCCACGTGCTCGTGGCCAAAAATTATTTTTCGATCGGCTGCGTGCCATGCACGTCGCCAACCCGGCCGGGCGAAGATGTCCGTGCCGGACGGTGGCGCGGCCGCGGCAAGACGGAATGCGGCGTTCATGCCACGACGCCCGACGCCGGCGCGGATATTTGAAATGGCACTGTTCAAGGGCGGCAGCTTCACGCCCGATCCCTGGCGGCGCTTGGACGATCTCGAAGCGCTGCCGTCGGAAGGTTATGTCATCCTGAACGTGGATCAGTGGCGGGGCGTGGCGCAGCGTCCGACCAATTTGGCGTTCGGGCTGTTGCTTGCGCCGAGCCAGCCCGTCGAGGCGATCGCCGCCGACGTGCCGTTTCTCAGCTTGATCGCGGTCCAATTCCCGAAGTTCACGGACGGCCGGGGTTATTCAATCGCCCGGCAGCTTCGCCAGCGCTGCCAATTTACCGGCGAGCTGCGTGCCACCGGCGATATTCTCTTCGACCAGCTTCAGTTCCTGGCACGCTGCGGATTCGATGCGTTCGAGATCAGCGATCCCGTCACTATTCGGCTGCTGCAAGAAGGCGGCAATCCCGACGCGATGCGGCGTTTCTATCAGCCCGGCGATGGACCCGAAGAACCCGTCGGCACAAGCCCGTGGACACGCCGGTCGCTATTGTGAGGCGCCGCTTAGGCGCTGCAGCCGCATTGCGGCGCGATGCGCCGCAGCTCGCGCCACCCGCCTGCGAATGCAGGTTCTTCAAGCTGCCGTTCGAGGATGGTCTGCAAACCGCGCAGAACGGGCTGATCGGCTTTATTCATGGCACGATCGACGGCGCGCCGCTCATGCGCTTGCGCGTCATAGCCGAATTCCCTGACCACGCTGGCGGCGAAGACTCCGACCGAAACGCCGCGCCGGTCTGCCGCGCGCTTGACGCGGGAGAGATAAGCAAATCCGAGCGATGCCACGGCCGCGTGCGCGACCTTCTCGTGCGAGCAGGTGTGGACGATCTCGTCGAGCAACACGGAAGCCTCCTCTATTAAACTTCGGCAAAGACCGAGTTCGCGTACGCCCGTAGCGTACGACCCCCCGGTCTTGCGGCCCAATCCGCTGATGCGTTTAGGAATTGTGTCGGCCGCCGCTCGAACAACTCGCAAGCGATCGATCCGACAGCAGTAATCAATGCCAGCCGATGTCGGCATTCTCATGACGGCAACGCGATTCTTTCATGTTGCATCGCGCGATGCTGTCACGCAATCGTAATCTGCACGCGCCAACGCCCGCGATGTTTACGCGTGCACCGCGGCATATGCCAGCACTGCGTGCTCATGCTGCGTTGGTTTTGCGTCGCAAATACATGCGGCCGGTGAGGCGCGCGCAACGCACCATCGCCGCAGCGAATAGACCCGCTGTAATTTTTGTTGATGGAACTCTCCAGGCCCGTAATAGTTGCTTTGCCTCGCGCTTTTTTCTTGGGCTCGCAAGCGGGGAAAGTGCCGGCGTGCGCGGTAAATTTTTCCTTAATCCCCAGGGGCAAGACATGAACGAAGACGCGCTTCGCCGAGCCCTTGTTGAAAATTGTCTCGAACTCGAGCGTTTGCAGATCAACCAAGGTACAGCCGGCAATCTTTCCGCGCGCTGCGGCGAATGGATGCTGATCACACCGACCGGCGTGCCCTATGACAAGATGACCGCGGCGATGATCGCGCGCATGCCGATCGAAATAGACTACGGTGCCTGGTTTGGCCCGCGGGCGCCATCGAGCGAGTGGCGCATGCATCTCGACATCCTGCGCGCCCGCCATGACGTCGGGGCGATCATCCACACCCACGCGGTCTATGCGACGGCGCTCTCGCTTCTGCACAAGCCCATTCCGGCAGTGCATTATATGATTGCCGCTTTCGGCGCCCCAACCGTACGCTGCACCAAATATGCGCCGTTCGGAACCAAGGAATTGTCGGACCTGGCAATCGACGGCCTCGCCAACCGGCAGGGCGTGCTGCTCGGCCAACACGGGATGCTGGCGACAGGCCGCGATCTTCGGGAAGCGTTGTGGCGCGCGGTCGAGCTTGAGACGCTCGCCAAAATGTATGTCCTGGCGCTGGGAATCGGGCGCCCCCACATCCTCCCGGACGACGAGATCATGCGCACCGTCGAAAGGTTCAAGTCCTACGGATATCGTCCGGGAAAGACCAAAGTACCCGCGCAGGCCAAGGTCCTGGCCTCCAAACCGCGCAAAGAGCGGGCCCCGCGCCAAACGGCGAAAGCGAAGCGCAAACCGCGGAAGTAGGCTCGCGATTGCTGCTCACCAGGTGCCGGTATTCGGCATCGAACCCCAAGGCTCTCGGGGGGCTTGCGCCCCGCCCTTCTGGAGAAGTTCGATCGAGATTTGATCCGGTGAGCGGACGAAGGCCATGTAGCCGTCGCGCGGCGGTCGGTTGATCGTCACCCCGGCTTTCATCAGCTTGTCGCAGGTTGCATAAATATCCTCGACTGCGAACGCCAGATGACCGAAATTACGA
This sequence comes from uncultured Alphaproteobacteria bacterium, assembly GCA_963697785.1. Classification (GTDB taxonomy): domain Bacteria; phylum Pseudomonadota; class Alphaproteobacteria; order Rhizobiales; family Beijerinckiaceae; genus Methylovirgula. The sequence goes on from OY969098.1 coordinate 1,574,010, forward strand.
CCGCTGGTATAGGCTTCGGGGTCCCAGTTGTAGGTGAGTTCAATGAGCGGTTGATGTGTCAGTCTGGCGCGCTCGGCATCGCCGGGCGCGGCGAGATAGACGAGCGTGTAGCGACCCTTTTCATTGTTGATCCGGCTCATTTCGACGAGGCCAAGTTTGCCGCAATAAAAATCGAGCGCCTTGTCGAGGTCGGCCACGCGGACCATCGTATGCAGGTATTCCATGTCGCCTCCATACTCGAAGCGGGAGCAAGCTCCGGCCGCACCTCTACCGGCGCGCGCCGCAAGACCGCTGCTTGCCGGAAAGATTACGGCACTGATAAACCGCATCCTCGCAGGATCGGCAAGACATTCGTCGTGGACTGATCGGGACGCCATGGACAGGGCCCAAAGCATCAAGGAACGCGCCGCGCTCAGCTCCGCCGCCGCGAGCGCGTTGCTGACCATCGCCAAGTTCGTTGCCGGCCTTTCGTCCGGATCGCTCGCGCTGCTCTCCGAGGCAGGTCATAATTTTGCCGATACGGGCATCACGATTCTCACCTATTACGCCGTGCGCGTTGCCGGCAAGCCAGCCGACGAGGAACACAACTACGGCCACGCCAAGGTCGAGACGCTCGCCGCGCTCACCGAGACTGCTTTTCTCTTCGGGCTGGCCATCTTCATTCTTGTCGAGGCCGTGCGGCGGCTGCACGAGCGGGTGGAGATCAACGCCAATATTCTTGCATTCGGCGTTCTCATCGTCTCGATCGTCGTCGATATCTCCCGCTCCATAATCTTGTCGCGCATCGTGCGCGAAACGAAGAGCGACGCGCTCGCCGCCGACGCGCTGCATTTCGGCTCCGACATCGTCGGTTCCTGTCTCGCGCTTCTCGAACTCATTGCCGCGCACTTCGGGTATCCGCAAGGCGACACGCTGGCGGCGGCCGCGGTTGCTCTGTTCATCGCCGTCGTCGGCTTTAGGCTCGGACGGCGCGCCGTCGACAGTCTTATCGACGCGGCGCCGAAAGGGCTGGCGGGCGACGTGCGTGCCGTCGCTGCGAATGTTCCCGGCGTGATCGAGGTCGACGAACTGCGGTTGCGCCCGGCCGGAGCCGAGGTGCTCGGCGACATCGAAATCTCAGTGCCGCGTACTTTGCCGCTCGAAAAGGTCGCGGCGATTAAGCACGACGTCAGCGCTGCCATCGCCGCTGCGCACCCGGGCATGACGCTGACCGTTACGACTACGCCGGTCGCCCTCGATAACGAAAGCATCCTTGAGCGCGTCCTGCTGATCGCCGCGAAGCGCCGCGCCACGGTTCACAACGTCATCGTGCAGCAGGTTGCCGGCCGGACTTCGCTCAGCTTCGACGTCGAGGTGGACGGATCCATGCCGCTCGGTCAAGCGCACGCGATCGTCTCCGGGCTCGAGGCCGATGCGCGCAAGGAGTTGGGACCCAAAATCGAAGTCGAAACGCATATCGAGCCGCTCGAACCGCGCGAGTTGCCGGGCCAAGACGCGCCGGAAGACGTGCGCAAAGCGATCGCGGCCGCGCTGATCAAATCCTCGGCCGGAACAATCGTCGCAATTCACAATGTCAGAGTGCGGCAGACACCGGAGGGGTTGATTGTCAATTACCATTGCCGCGCCGATCCAAAGCTCAGCGTCGATGCGGTGCACGAAGCGGTCGACAAGCTCGAACACCTGGTGAAAGCCGAATTTCCGATCATTCTGCGCATCATCGGGCACGCCGAGCCGTTGCGCTAGGCGCATGCCAATAGGGCGCGAGAGAGCATCGGGCGAGCCTTTGCATGTTTTTTGAACTTTTGCGCACCCGCCGTTTTGCACCGCTCTTCTGGTGCCAATTTCTTTCCGCTTTCAACGACAATTTCGTTCGCAACATGCTGGCGATGCTCGTCCTGTTTCGGCTCGGCGGAAACGAGGCGGGCGCGTTGATTACCCTGGCGATCGGGATTTTCACCCTGCCCTCCATCTTCCTCTCGGCTCTTGCCGGCGATATCGCCGACGCGCACGACAAGGCGGCCGTCGCCCGCGCGCTAAAATTCGCGGAGATTTTCGTGCAAATTCTCGCCGCGACGGGGATTTGGCTTGCCAGCCTGCCTTTGCTCTACGCGGCCCTCTTCGGCCTCGGCGTGATCGCTACGCTGTTTGGTCCGGTGAAATACGGGCTCCTGCCCGACCATTTGCAGCGCCACGAGCTCGTCGCCGGCAACGCGCTCGTCGAAGCGGCCACGTTTCTTGCCATTCTCTTCGGCCTTATCGCCGGCGCGCTCGCGGCGAGCCGGAACGTTCCGCCGCAAGCAATCGTTCTCTTGCTGATGGCAATTGCGCTCACCTCGTTTGCGACGAGTTGGTTCATTCCGCCAACCGGTGTCGGCGCGCCCGACCTGCGCGTCCGCGCTAATGTTGTTGCTTCGACCATTACGCTGCTCGACGAGCTGCGCCGCGGGCTCTTTCTGTGGCGCAGCGCCCACGCGCTCTCCTGGTTCTGGCTGACGGGCGCCGTCGCCGTGTCGCTGGTGCCCGTCGCGGTGCGCACCGCGACGGGCGGCGGCACCGGGGTGGAAGCGGCGATCAGCGGATTGTTTGCGGTCGGGATCGCCGTCGGATCGCTCACCGCGGCGCGGATCGCCGGCGGCCGCATCGCCCTATCGCCGGTGCCACTCGCGGCGCTCGGCATGGGCATATTTCTTGTCGCGCTCGGCTTCGCGACCAACGGGATTGCGGCTTCCGCGACCGCCGATGTGTCGCTCGCCGCGTTTCTGACGAGTCCGCGCGGAGTGTTCATTGGATTTGCGGTCATAAGCCTTGCCGCCGCCGGTGGACTTTTTACAGTGCCGCTGTTCGCGGCCGTACAAGCGGTCGCGGCGCCGGAGCGGCGCGCCCGTACCATCGCCGCCGTCAGCATCCTGAACGCCGTTTACATCATCGGCGGAACGCTGCTCACCGCTTTGCTGCAGAGCCGGCTCTTCGGCTTCTCCGAACCGTTGCTTCTTGCATTCCTCGGCGTCTTCAATTTCGGCGCCGCGGCCTATGTGCAAAGGGCCATCCTTCCTTTGTCGCGCAAAGCCGGCGCGTAACCCGCTCGAGTTGCGCAGGGTTTGCGCGGCGCGGCCGAGGCTCTATGATCGAGCGATCGCTCCTGCATCTCGATCCCATCTTCAAGGCCTTCATGCGTACCGACATAGCCAAGCCGATCCGGCTCGCCGACTACCGTCCGCCGGATTATCTGATCGACACGGTCAATCTCGACCTCGGGCTTGACCCGCATGCGACGCGCGTCGTCGCGCGGCTGTCGATCCGGCCCAATCCGAACGGACGCAGCGGTGCTGATCTTACGCTCGATGGCGATGGGCTCAACGTGAAACGCGTTGTGCTCGACGGCGACGAAATCGACCTGCGGGCGAATTTCATCACCCCCGACGCATTGACGATCGCCAACCCTCCCCAGCGCCCGTTCACGTTGGAGGTCGAGACTGAAATCAACCCTTCGGCGAATACGTTTTTGATGGGCCTATATCGCTCCGGGTCGGCCTATTGCACGCAATGCGAGGCGGAAGGCTTCCGGCGCATCACTTATTTTCTCGATCGCCCCGACGTGCTCAGCGTCTATACGACGCGGCTTGAAGCGGAAATCGCCGAAGCGCCGGTCTTGCTCTCCAACGGCAATCTCATCAAGGTCGGAAAGATCGGCGGCACCACGCGGCACTACGCGGTCTGGCACGATCCCTATCCCAAACCCTGCTATCTGTTTGCGGTTGTCGGCGGAGATCTCGGCGCAATTCACGACTCGTTTGTCACCGCCTCGGGGCGCCAGGTCGCGCTCGGCATCTTTGTCGAGCCCGGCAAGGAGGAAAGCGCACGTTATGCGATGGACGCGCTGAAACGTGCCATGCGCTGGGATGAAGTCGCCTTCGGGCGTGAATACGATCTCGACGTATTCAACATCGTCGCCGTTTCCGACTTCAACATGGGCGCGATGGAGAACAAGGGCCTCAACGTCTTCAACGACAAATACGTGCTGGCCTCGCCGGAAACTGCGACCGACACCGATTATGCGCAAATCGAAGCGGTGATCGCGCACGAATATTTCCACAACTGGACCGGCGACCGGATTACCTGCCGCGACTGGTTCCAACTCTGTCTCAAGGAAGGCCTGACTGTTTTTCGCGATCATGAGTTCTCGGCCGATCAGCGTTCGCGCGCGGTGCGCCGCATCGCCGACGTCAGGACCTTGCGGGCGCAGCAATTCCCCGAAGACGCGGGGCCGCTCGCGCACAACGTGCGACCAGACTCGTACTTTGAAATCAACAACTTCTATACCGCGACGATCTATGAGAAAGGCGCCGAGATCATTCGCATGCTGAAAGTGCTGATCGGCGCCGACGCATTCCGAAAAGGCATGGACCTCTATTTCGAGCGCCACGACGGCAGCGCGGCGACGGTCGAGGATTTTCTCGCCTGTTTCACCGCGAGCTCGGGCCGCGATCTCGATCAGTTCTCGCTCTGGTATCGTCAGGCCGGAACGCCGCTTGTCGAGGTCGAGTCCGTCTATGACGGGCGGACGCAAACGCTGACCATCGACTTCCGCCAGAGCTGCAACAAGACTCCCGGGCAGGACGAAAAAAAGCCGCTGGTCATCCCGATCGAACTGGGGCTCGTCGGCGCGCACGGCGAGAGCTCCGCGCTCGTTACCACCTCCGAGAACGGGGCAAGCGAGGCGGAACTTTCCCGCGGGGTGATTGAGCTTTCGACGGCGCAGCGCCGCTTGACCTTGCATCGTTTGCCGGTCCGCCCGGTGGCATCGCTGCTGCGCGGCTTTTCCGCCCCGGTGCGGCTTGCGTATCCGGCGAGCGAAGACGATCTCATTACGCTTACCGCCTACGACAGCGACAGTTTCAACCGCTGGCAAGCCTCGCAGACGTACGCGACGCGCCTGCTCCTGCGCTCGGTCGATCTCATTCGCGCCGGTCAAGCGCCGGAGTCCGACCCCCGCTTTGCAATGGCGCTGCATCTCACGCTTGAGGGCAACGCGGCCGATCCGGCATTCGCCGCGCAAGTGATTACGCTGCCCGGCGAGGCGGACATCGCCCGGGAGATCGGCGCAGACGTCGATCCCGATGCGATCTTCGCGGCCCGCAAGGCGCTGCGCGAAGCAATCGGCGGCGCGCTGGGGCGCGAACTTCTCGCGGCGTACGAGAATTTGACCGAAAACGGCCCGTATTCGCCGGATGCGGCGGCGGCGGGGCGCCGTGCGTTGCGCAATGCCGCGCTCGATCTCTATGCCGCCGCCAATCCGGAAGCGGGATTGGACTTGGCGCTGCGTCAATTCGAGACCGCGCAATTCATGACCAACAAGATTGCCGCGCTGGGGGTCATTGCCATGCAGCCCGGGCCGGCACGCGAGGCGGCGCTCGAATCCTTCTATCGCTCCTACGCCGGCGAGCCGCTGGTGATCGACAAATGGTTTGCTTTGCAAGCGACGATTCCCGAACGGGATACGTTGGCGCGCGTAAAGAGACTGATGGATCACCGGGCCTTTTCACTCGCCAATCCCAACCGGGTCCGATCGCTGATCGGCGCTTTCGCGTCGGGCAATCAGACGCAGTTCAACGCAGCGGACGGCGGCGGCTACGAGTTCATCGCGACGATCGTCCTCGTGCTCGACGGCAAAAATCCGCAGGTCGCGGCGCGGCTTCTCGGTGCCTTTAAAAGCTGGCGGGCACTGGAGGAGCGGCGGCGCGGCCACGCCGAGGCGGCATTGCGGCGCGTCGCGACGGCCTCCCATCTATCTCCGGACGTTAAGGATATCGCCGAGCGCTCGCTCGCCTAGGCGTCGATCCGCCACTTGAAACGAACGGCGGATCAAATTTCATTTCAGACTTCATTAACTGCTGGACAAATCGCCAAGCTCGGATTCAGATGGGCTGATTCGGGAAGATGCGGCACATCGTTCCGAATTGGTCTCGAGGGGGCTCTATGATGATCCGTGCGGATGCGGCGGAAGTGTTTGCGCATGCGAGTTTGTCGCAGACTTTGGCGCCAAACCAACGATTGCTCCGCCGGCCTCCGTTTCTTTTCGAGCCCTTGCTACATCGCGCCGTCCCGGTGCTGATCGCTGTCTTCGTCGCCGCGCTGACCGCGGCGGCGAGTTCTCTCATCCTCGAAGCGCACGACGCCGCCATCGACAGGGCGATGCTGGAGCTCGATCTCATCGCCGCGGCAACGACCAACGACTTCGCGGCGGCGATCGAAACGGCGGCCACCGAGGATCCGATCAAGACGCTGATCCAGTCCCTGCCCGACCAGGCGCTCGCACACGGCGAGCGGGTGCTCGTCAGCAACGACACCGGAACGATCGTCGCCGCCTACCCTCCCGAAATCGGCATCGGCGGCGCCTTGCTCGATCGGCTCGGCGGCACGCAGCCGCTCACCGCCTTCGCGGAAAAAGCCGGCGTTCTGCGCATCACCCTCCCCGACGGAACCGACGCATTGGCGACAGTGCGGACCTTGAAGGCGCCTTTGGGGCAAATCGCTTTCATTCGTCCGCTGCCCGCGGTTCTGGCGGAATGGCGCGGCGTCGCGTTGCGTTGCGTCGTCGTGCTTCTCATGACCGTTCTCGTCATTTGCTCGCTCGCCTTCGCCTATCTCTGGCAGGCGGCGCGCGCCCGTAAAGCCGATCTTGCTTGCAGGCGCATCGGGGCGCGCATCGACACGGCGCTCAGCCGTGGTCGCTGCGGACTTTGGGATTGGGACGTGTCGCGCGGCCGGATGTATTGGTCGGATTCCATGTACGAGATCCTCGGCATGCGCCGTGAGGGACGTTTTCTGTCCTTCGGCGAGATTAATGCGCTGATCCATCCGCAGGACGGCGATCTCGCGCAAATGACGGAAACGGCCGCCACATCGAAGACGAGTTCCGTCGATCATACGTTTCGCATCCGCAACGCCGAAGGACACTGGATCTGGCTGCGCGCCCGCGCCGAGCTCGTTCGCGAAGCTGCCAGCCGGCCGCCGCATCTCGTCGGCATCGCCGTCGATATTTCCGAGCAGATGATGCTTGCCGAGCGGACCGCGACCGCCGACATGCGGCTGCGCGACGCGCTCGAAGCCGTTTCCGAGGCCTTCGTCCTTTGGGACAAAGACAATCGGCTTGTGATGTGCAATTCCAAATTTCAACGCTTCCACAATCTGCCGAATGAGGCGGTCGCCGCCGGGCTTAGCTACCGAGAGGTCATGGCCAGCGGCACGCCGCCGTTCGCGCAAATTACCTTGGGGGAGCGTTCGCCTGCCGGCCCCAGGACGTACGAGGCGCGGCTCGCGGACGGGCGTTGGCTGCAAATCAACGAGCGGCGCACCAAGGACGGCGGCTACGTCTCGGTCGGCACCGACATCACCGCGCTGAAGCGCCATGAAGAACAATTGATGGATTCAGAGCGCCGCCTCATGGCGACCGTCACCGATCTGCGCAAATCGCGGCAGACGCTGGAGCAACAAGCCCAGCAGCTCGCCGAGCTCGCGGAAAAATATCTCGAGCAGAAGGCACAGGCCGAAAATGCCAACCGCGCCAAATCTGAATTTCTTGCCAATATGAGCCATGAGCTGCGAACTCCGCTCAACGCAATCATCGGCTTTTCCGAAATGATGATCGCCGAAACGTTCGGCGCGCTTGGCTCGCCCCGCTACGTCGACTACAGCAAGGATATCCGGCTGAGCGGCCAATATCTTCTCGGCGTGATCTCCGACGTGCTCGATATGTCGCGGCTCGAAGCCGGCCGGGTGCGGCTGCAGAGGACCGAAGTCGCAATCAATTCCGTGATCGCCGCCGCCGTCGAAACTGTGGCGGCCGCGGCGCGCGAAAAGCGGATTGTCGTTACTCAAACCGCGCCGCGCGCCAGGCTTTGCGCCGACCGCGCCGCGCTGGAACGCGTCGTCGCGACATTGCTGCGCAACGCCGTGAAATTCACACCGGAAAAGGGACGCATCAACGTTCGCGCCCGCCACATCCGCGGGGCAATGAACATTTACGTCGAGGACAGCGGTATCGGAATTGCGCCGGAAGCCTTGCCCCGCCTCGGCCGGCCGTTCGAGCAATGGAACGACGTGCTCGAGAACGGCATGAAGGGCTCCGGCCTCGGCCTTGCCATCTCCCGCTCGCTCGTATCTTTGCACGGCGGCACGATGCGCATCCGCTCGAAACTCGGCGGCGGCACGATCGTCCTCGTCCACCTGCCGGTCGTAGAAACCGTGCCGGAATTGTCGCTTTTGGATGCCGCCCTGCCCCGCCAACCGCCGCGACAGATCTTTCGTGCCGCGGCGCATTAAGTCATCCCACCACCTGCCGGAATATTGCCCGCACCTTCTTGCAGGTTTCCGCGAGTTCCGCCGTGAGCTGCGGAAAATCCGGCAGATCCACCGCCGCGGCAAGCCGGCGCCTCACCGGTTCGGGCGCTTCGGAAAGCGGTTGGCTCGGGGGCAGAATCGTTCGTAACACCTGCGTGACATCGGAATAGAGGCGATGCGCGCCGATGAGTAGATCGGCGTCGGCGCGCGCCACATAGCCGAACGCGGCCGCCTTGACGATCACGGCGGCCGGCGCGACATCGAACATCTCCGGATTTTCGTGGGCATGGCGCAAGCAAAGATATTGTCCTAGAAAATCGATGTCCATCATACCGCCCGCCGCGTATTTGAGATCGAACGGATCGTCCTCGCCTTTCTCCTTGGCGACCAGCTTGCGCATCGCGGCGACGTCGGAGCGCAATGTCGGAACAGGCGGCGCGCCAAGAATCGCGGCACGCATCGCCTCGACCTCGACGCGCAGCGAAGGATCGCCGGCAATGACGCGAGCCCGCGTCAGTGCCATGTGCTCCCAGGTTTCCGCCTCCTTGCGTTGATATTCGGCAAAGCTTGCGAGTTGCGTTGCAAGCGGTCCTTGGCCTCCCGAAGGACGCAGCCGCATATCAACCTGATAGAGCAGACCGCGCCGCGTTGCGACCGTCAGCGCCGATATCAGCCTCTGAAAGAGACGCGTGTAATATCGTGTCGCATGCAGCGGCTGTGTCCCGTCCGACTCCGGATAGGCCGCATCGAAATCGTAGATCAGGATGAGATCGAGATCGGACGCCGCCGTCATTTCCCGCGACCCGAGCTTGCCCAGCGCGACAACGACGCATCGCCCCTGCGGAATGCGCCCGAAGCGCGATTCGAAATCCTCGCCGACGTGGTCGAGGCAGGCACGCACAATGCTGCCGGCGAGCGCCGAATAGGCGTCGCCCGCCGGCGCGATCATCCCGGTCAAGAGGCGCAAGCCGATTAAAAAGGATTCCTCTTGGCCGAAATCGCGCAGGCCGTCGAGCACGTCCTCGAGCGTCGAGTGCGAAGCAATCACCTGTTGCAGCCGCCGATCAAAACCGCTGTCGTCAAGCGGTGCGGCGAGCAGATCGCGATCGAGCGCGACGTCGAGAACATGCGGGCGGCGAATGACGATCTCGGCCAGGCGCGGCGCGCTTCCCAGGATTTCGGCGAAAAAGCCGCGCAACTGCGCATTGGATTTCAGGATCGACAAAAGTTCGACGGCCGCTCTCAGCCGGCCGAGCGCCTGATCGAAAGCAGCAACCGCCGCGTCGGGATCCGCGGATTGTGCAAAAGCCTCGAGCAGCGCCGGCACGAGCTCGGTCAACACTTCGCGGGCTCGTTCGGAGCGCACCGCGGCGCGGCGCCCGAAATGCCAGCCGCGGATCGTTTCGGCCACGTACTCCGGGCGACGGAACCCAAGCCTCGCCAGCGTTTCGAGCGTCTCCGGATCGTCGGCAACGCCCGTAAAGACGAGACTGCCGGCCGCGGTCGAAAGTCCGGGCGACGCCTCGAAGAGGCGCGCATAATGCGTGGCGACGCGGCCAAGATGCCGGCAGAGCTGGTCGGCGAACGGCGCGAGATCGGCGTAACCGCAGAATTGCGCGAAGCGCTCCAGGTCGTGCATGTCGCTCGGCAGGCGCTGCGTCTGCTCGTCGCCGATCATCTGCAAGCGATGTTCCGTCTCGCGCAGGAAAAGATAGGCGGCTTCGAGGTCGTCGCGCGCCTCGCGGCTAATCAGCTCCTCCTTCACAAATTCGTCGAGCATGGCGAGGGTGCGCGCGCCGCGCAGCAACGGCCGCTTGCCGCCGAAAATCAACTGCTGGGTCTGCACAAAGAACTCGATCTCGCGAATGCCGCCGCGCCCCAATTTCAAATCGTGGCCGGCGACGGCAATCTCGGCATGGCCGCGCACCGCGTGAATCTGACGCTTCATGGCGTGTATGTCGGCGATCGCCGCATAGTCGAGATAGCGGCGCCAGATAAACGGCGTGAGCTGCGCGAGAAAAGCCTCGCCAAGCTTACGGTCGCCGGCGATCGGACGCGCTTTGATCAACGCCGCGCGTTCCCAATTCTGCCCGAAGGATTCGTAGTAGAAGTACGCGGCCGGAAGCGAGATCGCGATCGCCGTCGAGCCGGGATCGGGCCGCAGCCGCAAATCGACGCGTAGCACGTAGCCGTCGGGCGTGCGCTCTTGCAGAATCTTCACGAGCCGCTGGGTGATCCGCACGAACAGCATCGCCGGCTCGCCTTTTTGGAGGATTGCCGGACTTTCCGGATCGAACAAGACGATGAGATCCGTATCGCTCGAATAGTTGAGTTCGCCAGCCCCATGTTTGCCAAGCGCCAGAACGACGACCCCGCAATCGCGGTCGGGAGACGACGGATCCGGCAAATGCAGCTTGCCTGCCGCCTGGGTCTCGCCGAGGACGAAGTTCAACGCCACGGAGACGAAGACGTCGGCGCCGGCGGTGAGGGCTTGCATCACCGTTTCGGTCGTCCACACGCCGCCTAGGTCGGCGATTGCGACGAGCACCGCGAGTTCCTGTTTGGCGCGCCGCAAAATGCGCATCAATTCGGCTTCCGAGCCGGGCGACGCGGCGGCGAGATCGCGAAGCAGCGCGTCGCGCCTTTCTTCCGGCGGCGCGCAAAGCAGACGCAGCAGCCGGCCGGGATCGGATCTCAGCAGCTTCCAGAGGTACGGCGAATGGTCGGCGACAGCGAGAAGCAGGGCGCGTGTGGCGGGCGCGGCCGCGGCAGCCGCTAGCTCGTCGCCCGCCTCGGCAAGGAGATCTCCGAGGCGCGCCTCGGCGGCGCGGCGATCGGCGAGCACAGGCGCTTTGGAAAACCTCTGCTGAAGGCTCGGCATCGTTTCTCCGCGCTTCAAGCGACCGCACCGGTCGCCGATTTGACAGGCGGAGCCAACTTCGCCGGCACCGCCGCCGGCAAGACAAGTACCGCTCTGAGGCCGGGTGAATTGTCGTCGAACCGCAATGTGCCTTTATGCAGACGCGCGACGGCGGCGGCGAGTGCGAGGCCAAGGCCCGAGCCCGGCTGAGAACGGGAATTTTCCAGCCGCACGAAACGCTCCTGGGCGCGATCGCGGTCGACCGCCGCGATGCCGGGGCCACGATCTGCAACGCTAATTTCGACGCATGCGCCGCGGCGTTTGGCGGCAATCTCGACCGTCGCGGGCTTTTCCGCGGGGCTCGAAGGCATGCCGTATTTCAACGCATTGTCGACGAGGTTTGCGAGCGCCTGGCTGATGAGTTCGCGGCTGCCGCGCAGCGTGAGCCCCGGCTCAATGTCGAGCGAGAGGCCGACGCTGCGATCCTCGGCAAGCGGCTCATAGAGCTCGCCGACGTCGCGGGCAACGTCCGCCGCATCGAAATCGCTCATACCCTCCGGCCCCGCGCCAGCATCGGCGCGGGCGATCATCAACAGCGCATCGAAGACGCGGATCAGCGCGTCCGATTCGTCGATTACCTTTTCGAGCGCAAGCCGGTAGTCCTCGGGCGCCGCCGCAAATTGCAGCGCTTGCTCGGCGCGGCTGCGCAGCCGCGTCAGCGGTGTCTTCAAGTCGTGTGCGATATTGTCGGAGACCTCGTGCAGTCCGACGACGAGCACCGAGATGCGGTCCAACATGGAATTTAAGTTTTGCACGAGACGGTCGAGCTCGTCGCCGGTGCCGGCGAGCGGCAGACGCCCGGCGAGGTCGCCGGCGACGATGGTCTTAGCCTTCGCGGTAATCGAATCGACCCTGCGCAGCACGTGGCGGGCGACGAAAAGGCTGCCGATCGTGCCGATGATGACGAGCCAGATCAGCGAGGTGACGAGCGCGCCTGCGAAGATCCGGCGCATGCGCAAACCCTCCTCGATGTCGTGACCGACGAGGAGGCGAAATCCGCCCGACAGCGCGAAGACGCGCGCCAAGGCGCGGTGACGGGTGTTGACATCGCCGGAGCGCGCATAGTCGGTTTCGACAAGTCCGGGGTGGGCGAGCACGCCGGGCGGCAGGCTAACGATGTTGCCGACGATCGGCTCGCCGGCGTGCGTAGTCACCAGGTATAGACCGGCGCCCGGCTGTTCGGCACGGCGCTCGACGGCATGGACGAGTTGGACGATACCGCCTTCCGAATATTGTTCGGCCAAGCCGGTAATATCGCTGTTGATCGTCTGGGCGACTTGCGCATCCGCCAATTTCTCGACGTTCCAGCCGGCGCGGGCGAGCACCAATCCGGCGCCAATCGCGGCGATGACGAGGTAGGCGAGCGAGATCTTGAACGCCGTCGAGCGGAAGAGCTTAACGATTGCCGTCACGGATCATGTATCCAGCACCGCGGATCGTCTGCAAAAGCTGCGGATCGAAGCCTTTGTCGATCTTCGCCCGAAGCCGCGAGATATGGACGTCGATCACGTTGGTTTGCGGATCGAAATGGTAATCCCAGACGTTCTCGAGCAACATGGTGCGCGTGACGACTTGGCCGGCATGTTTCATCAAATATTCAAGCAACCGAAATTCGCGCGGCTGAAGGACGATCTCTCTGCCGTTGCGTGTCAGCTTATGGGACAGGCGGTCGAGTTCAAGACCGCCGACGCGATAGACCGTTTCCTCCCCCGCCCCGGACGGCTTGCGGCGCGCCAGAACTTCGACGCGGGCCAGCAGTTCCGAGAAAGCATAGGGCTTGGTCAAATAGTCGTCGCTGCCGGCGCGCAGGCCTTTCACCCGATCGTCGACTTGGCCGAGAGCGGAAAGGATCAGCACCGGGGTTTCGATCTTCTGCACCCGCAGACCGCCGATCAGAGACAAACCGTCGAGCTTCGGCAGCATCCGATCGACGACGAGAACATCATAGGACCCCTCGCGGGCTTTGTCATAGCCTTCAAGTCCGTCCCCGGCGTGATCGGCGACGTGACCCGCCTCGCGTAACGCCTTGACGAGATAAAGGGCCGCTTCCGAATCGTCTTCGATGATGAGGATGCGCATGGAAGACATATAAGCCGTCCGCCAAAAAAACGGCAGGCCGGAGCTTGCGCTCCGAACCTGCCGTCTCCCTTAGGCCGGCGTCGCAGACGGGGGGCAAATGCGACGCCGGATGGAGAGGAGAGCGGGCCGGAAATCCGGCCCGAAAGCACTGCGTCTCACGAGGCCGGATTGACCACCAGAGCCACGAAGTGGGTGTCATCGCCGCTCTTGACGCGGAGCAGCACGGCCTTGCGGCCATCTTTCTTAGCGTCGGAGAGGACGTTCGCCACATCGCTCGGCTTGGCAACCGGCTTGCCGCCAGCTTCGAGAATGACATCGCCGACCTTCAGACCCTTTTGCGCTCCCGCGCCATCCGGATCGATATCGGTAATGACCACGCCTTGGCTGCCGGCGCCGGGGACCGACTCGGCCGACGCGAGCGCCAGACCGAAATGGTCGAGCCCGGAATTGGACGACTGCGAATTCGTCTCTGCCTTGGCCTCCTGATCGTTGGGTAAGGTGCCGAGTTTCACCGAAACCGTCTTTTCCGAACCGTCATGCCAGACGAGCAAGCTGGCCTGCGCATTCGGTCCAAGCGCCGCAATCTTGCGGGCGAGTTCCCGCGGTCCTTCGACAGGCTCGCCGTTGACGCCGAGAATGACGTCGCCGGTTTTGACGCCCGCCGTCGCGGCCGGCGAATTGGGCTGCGTATCGGCGATGAGCGCACCCTTGTCCTCCTTCAGGCCGAGACTGTCGGCGATGTCGGAAGTCACGGGTTGGATCTCGACGCCGATCCAGCCGCGCGTCACGGTCCCCTTGGTCTTCAAGGAATCGACGACGCTTTGCGCTTCGTCGGAAGGAATGTCGAAGCCGATGCCGACGCTGCCGCCGGAAGGCGAATAGATGGCCGTGTTGACGCCAACGACCTGCCCTTGCGTGTTGAAGGTCGGACCGCCCGAGTTGCCGCGGTTTACCGGCGCATCGATCTGCAGATAGTCGTCATAGGGACCGGAGCCGATGTCGCGGCCGCGGGCCGAGACGATGCCGGCGGTGACGGTGCCGCCGAGACCGAAGGGATTGCCGACCGCAATCACCCAGTCGCCGACGCGCGGCGTCGTCTTGGAGAACTCGACGTAGGGGAAATTCGACCCGTCGGTGATCTTCAACAGCGCTAGATCGGTCTTCTTGTCGGTGCCCACGACCTTCGCGTGATAGGTCGTCTGACCGTCGTCCATGGTGATCGTTACGTCGGTTGCGTTGTCGACGACGTGGTTGTTCGTCACGACATAACCGTCGGGCGAGATGATGAAGCCCGAGCCCTGCGCAAGCGTGATATGCGGGCGCCCGTGCCGGAACTCAAAAGGAATCCCATCTTGGCCGCCGAACTTCCTGAAGAAGCGCTCAAGCGGATCGCCGGGCTGCACGCCGGGCATGTCCGAATCATCTTCGGTATCGGACACATCCGCCATCTTCACCTTGATCGAAACGACGGCGCCGCGAACCTTGTTGACGACATCGGCGAAGGAGAAGGCATTGGCCGGCAGGCTGGGGCTGGTTTCGGCCTGGGCAGGCGCCGCGAAAATCGCATGTGGCAAGCCGACGCTGCCGGCGAGACCGCCCGCCAAAGCAAGGGCCGCTACCGAACCAAGCAGGGCGATACGCACCGAGGTGCGTGCGCCGAGCCTCGGCTTGCGCTCGCCGCGAGGAGGAAACTGTTGATCCATATACATCTCCATAGGCCAATTGGGTGTCCCGACGGCAGGACATGAGGATGAGAAAACTGAGGGACTGATGCGCAGCGCACTTCCTTCCCCCTGAACATGGCGCAGGATGGTTTACATCGCCATTTCTGGAAGATGAAACTTTTGTAAGCTTCGCGCACCGGCAGATCTATCGCGGCTCCAGCCCTTCAAGCAGAGTGCGCACAAGCCGGCCGACCAGCGTGTCGATGGCGAGTTCCGAGCCGGTCAGCGCATCAATCACGAGCAGGGTGAGGCCGTGCACGGCCGACCAGATGGAAAGTGCGGCGCTGGCGAGCTCGCTTTTGCTGCGCGCCGATATTGCGAACGCGCCGGATTCGGCGCCGCGCAGGATAACCTCGTCCAAAACCGCTTTGGCGGCGGCGCCCGCCATGCGTGCTTCCGCGGGCCGGCCGCCATCCGCTTTGGTCGTGCCCTGTCGCGCTGCCGACAAGGGCGCGGCGAGCGCCGGTCCGAACATCAACCGATAAAGCGCGGGATTTTCGACCCCGGCATGCACATACGCCGTGGCGGAGGCCAGGAGTGCCGTTCGCGGGTTGCCGACGCCGGCAACCGCCGCGCGCATGCGATCCCGTAGCGCCTCGAATCCCGCCGCCGCCACGGCGCCAAGGAGGTCGCGCTTTTCCGGGAAATGATTGTAGGGCGCATTGTGGCTTACGCCGGCGCGCCGCGCCACCTCGCGCAGCGAAAAAGCCCAATCCTGCTCCTCACTCACCAGCGCCAACGCCGCGTCGATCAGCGTACGGCGCAAATCGCCGTGGTGGTACGGGCGTTGGTCGATCAATTCTGCCTCGGTCATGACGGCTCCAAAATAATGTTGACATTGCCCATATTGGCCTTAATATGGACACTGTCAACTTAGCGCGGCAAAGCCGTGCCGTCCAGAGAAAGGAACTTGTCATGCCGAATCTACAGCTCGATGTCCCCGGCAAATTTTCGCTGACCGTTAAACGCGACCTCGCCAAGCGTTTCGGCGATCTCTACGCAGCGACCATGGAGACTACACCCGATCTCGTCGACGTGACGTATCGCGAGCTCGGCGAAGGTAACCTTTGGCGGTGCGGTGAAAAAGGGCCGGTTCCCGCCGCCACGCTGATTTGCGACATCCGCCGCGGCCGGCCGCCCGAGCTCCGGGAGCGGCTCGCCAGGGCGCTTGTCAATGCTTGCGTCGAGGCTCTCGGGCTCGACCCGCTGCTGATCAGCGTCGAGTTCACGCAGCATTCCGGCGACGAGATCTACCGCACCATCCTCATCGATGGCGTCCCGCGAGGAGGTCTCTCAAAGGATTGGTCGACCAGCGAGACAAAGACACCTCTGGTCGAAGCGATCCGGGCAGAACATCACGCGTGAACATGTGAAAGCCGCCTGCGCAACGGCGCGCTGCTTGTTGGAAGCCGTTAATCGATGGAGGCAGAGATGAATGCTCACGTGAAAGCGACGAGTGAGGTCAATCTGACTTCGCTTCTTGAAAGCCAGCGCGCCGCATTTTTGCAGGAAGGTCCGCCGACATTCGACCAGCGGATGGCGGATCTTGCCAAGCTGAAAGAAGCCGTGCTGGCGCGACGCAAGGATTTCGAGGCGGCGATCGATGCCGATTTCGGGCATCGCTCCGCCCATGAGACCGCGATCATGGAACTGGTGCCGACAATTCAGGGCATCGATTATCTGCGTCATCATCTTAAGGGGTGGATGCGTGCGCGACGTCGTCACGTGGCGTTGCACGCCTTCCCCGGTCGGGCTCGCGTCATTTATCAGCCGCTTGGGGTCGTCGGCATCGTCTCGCCCTGGAACTTTCCGCTGGGGCTTGCCCTCACGCCGTTGGCGACGGCGATCGCGGCGGGCAATCGCGCCATGCTCAAACCCTCCGAGCTGACGCCGGCGACGACCGAGCTGATGGCGAAGATGTTGCACGAAATTTTTTCCGAAGATCGGGTTGCAGTGGTCAGCGGCGGCCCCGATGTCGGAGCGGCCTTCTCTGCTTTACCGTTTGACCACATCCTCTTTACCGGCAGCACGAACGTCGGCCGCGCGGTCATGCGGGCGGCGAGCGAGAACCTTGTCCCCGTCACTTTGGAACTCGGAGGCAGGTCGCCTGCCATCGTCGGGCGCGGCTTTTCACAGGATCGTGCCGCCGCCTCGATCGCTTATGGAAAGCTCGCCAACGCCGGTCAAATTTGCATTGCTCCGGATTACGCGCTGGTGCACGAGGCTGACCACGAAGCGTTCGTCGCCGCCTACGCGCAGGCGGTCCGTAAGCTCTATCCCGGCGGCGCTTCGGATTCTGCCTATGCATCGATCATCAATGCGCATCATTACGACCGGCTCGCCGCCCTGATCGAGGACGCAAGAGCGAAAGGCGCACGCATCATCGAGATCACGCGCGGGGAGCGCGAGCGAACCCTGGCCCCGACCATTGTACTCGGCGCCACGCCGGAGATGGCCGTCATGCAAGAAGAGATCTTCGGTCCCATCTTGCCGATCGTTTCCTACAAAGAGGTGGATGAGGCCATTGCCTATGTGAACGCGCGGGCGCGCCCTTTGGCGCTCTACGTCTTCAGCGAAGATAAGGACGTCGTTGACGCTATCTTGACGCGCACGACAAGTGGCAATGTCACGATCAATGACACCCTGATCCACTATGTGATCGACGACCTTCCCTTCGGCGGAGTCGGGGCGAGCGGGATCGGCGCCTATCACGGCGAAGAAGGCTTCAAGACTTTGAGCCACGCAAAGGGCGTTTTCAAACAGGCCAAATGGAATTTCGCAGGCCTCGTGCGCGCGCCCTTCGGCCGCATGACCGATCTTGTGCTTGCTTATCTGCTTCGGTGAGCGGAGATGGAGCGATGCTCGATCTTGCGCTGGCTTGCGCCCACCATCTCCTGGTCTTCGCTTTATTCGGCATACTCTTCGCTGAACTCATTCTAGTGCGCCGCGGCATGGACAGGCAGGCGGTGGAGCGGGTCGGCGCGATCGACATCTGGTATGGCGCGCTGGCGGGGCTCATCATCCTCGTTGGCTTTTCGCGCGCAATCTTCGCTGCGAAAGGCTGGTATTATTATTCGCATAACGCGTTCTTTTGGGCAAAGCTTGGGACCTTCGCGGCGGTCGGAATTCTTTCAGTATCGCCGACGATCTCGTTCATCCGCTGGCGTCGGCGGAATATCGTACCGAACGATGCGCAGGTGCAAAGGGCGCAACAATTCCTATGGATCGAGATCACGCTCTTCGCTTTGCTCCCGATCTTCGCCGCGGCCATGGCGCGCGGATACGGCGAGATCGGATAGGTTTGCAAGAGCGGTAGGAGACAATAACGCGGCTACGCGCTCTCCCACACCACCTGCCCCGCGACCAAAGTGAGCTTCACCCTTCCCTGCATTTTGGCCTCGTCGAAAGGCGTGTTCTTGCAGCGCGAATGCAGCTTCATCGGATCGACGACATAGGGCTCGTCGGGATCGAAGCGGATGAGATCGGCCGGCGCGCCGACCGCAAGTCTCCCCTGCGGCAGGCCGAGGATCTCGGCCGGGCGCGACGACATGGCGGCCAGCAGCCGCGAAAGCTTCACTTCTCCGGAATGCACCAGGCGCAAGCCGGCCGAAAGCATCGTCTCCAACCCGATCGCCCCATATTCCGCCTCGGCAAACGGCAGGCGTTTCGTCTCGACGTCTTGCGGATTGTGGTCCGAGACGATGACGTCGATGATGCCTTCGGCGAGCCCCTCCACCAGCGCCCGACGTTCGTCCTCGGCGCGCAGCGGCGGCGTGAGTTTCAGGAAGGTGCGATAGTCGCCGATGTCGTTCTCGTTCAACGTCAGATGATTGATCGAAGTCGCGCAGGTGATCGGCAGGCCGGCCTGCTTGGCGGCGCGGATCGCATCGAGCGCCATTTTGGTCGAGATCAGGCCGGCATGATAGCGCACGCCCGTCAGCGCGACGAGCCGGATGTCGCGGTCGAGCATGATCGCTTCCGCCTCGCGCGGAATGCCGGTCAGCCCCAGGCGCGTCGCGAGCTCGCTCTCGTTCATCACGCCTTCCGCGGCGAGGTCGGGGTCCTCGGTATGATGAATGACGAGCGCATCGAAGTCGCGCGCATAGGCCATCACGCGGCGCATGACCTGCGCGTTCCGCAGCGACTTCGCTGCGTCGCTGAAGGCGACGGCGCCGGCTTCTTGCAAGAGGCCGATCTCGGCGATCTCGACGCCTTCGAGCCCTTTGGTCAAGGCGGCAACCGGCAGTACACGTACCTGTCCTGTATCGCGTGCCCGGCGCAGCAGAAAATCGACGACCGCGGGCTCGTCGACGGGCGGATTGGTGTCGGGCCGCGCCAGGATGGTGGTCACGCCGCCCGCCGCCGCGGCGGTGGTAGCGGTGGCGATCGTCTCGCGATGCTCCGCCCCCGGCTCGCCGACGAACGCGCACATATCGATCAAGCCCGGTGCGACGATGTCGCCCCCGCAATCGATCGCATGCGCATGCGCGGGCAGATTCGCTAGGATGACGGAAGCGCCAACGTCGCGAATGATGCCGTCGATGACGAGAACGCCGCCGCGCGTCTCCTTGCCCGCTGCCGGATCGAGGAGCCGGCCGTTGACGAGCGCCAGCGGCTGATGGGCGATTGCCGGTGTGGTTGGTGCTTGCATCGCGCCTCAATCGTTGGGCAGATGTTCGGCGAGCGCCGCGAGCACCGCCATGCGCACCGCGACACCCATCTCGACCTGTTCGCGGATCAAGCTCTGCGGTCCGTCGGCGATGCCGGAATCAATCTCCACGCCGCGGTTCATCGGGCCGGGATGCATGACGAGCGCGTCCTCGTGGGCGTAGCACAGCTTTTCGGCATCGAGGCCGAAGGAACGGAAATATTCGCGCGACGAAGGCACGAAGGCGCCGCTCATGCGCTCGCGCTGCAGACGCAGCATCATGACGATGTCGGCGTCTCTAAGCCCGCTTTTTACGTCGCGGCAAACTTCGGCGCCCATGCGCTCGATTCCGACCGGCATCAGCGTCGAAGGGCCGACGGCGCGCACGTGCGCGCCGAGCGTCGAGAGCAGCAGAATGTTGGAGCGCGCCACGCGCGAGTGCATGATGTCGCCGCAGATCGCCACGGTCAGGCCCTCGATACGGCCTTTGTTGCGGCGGATCGTCAAGGCATCGAGCAGCGCCTGCGTTGGATGTTCGTGCGCGCCGTCGCCGGCGTTGACCACGGCGCAATCGACTTTTTTCGCGAGCAGGTGCACGGCGCCGGCCTGCGCATGGCGTACGACGATGATATCCGGCCGCATCGCGTTGAGCGTTACCGCGGTATCGATCAGCGTCTCGCCCTTTTTGACGCTCGACGTCGAGACCGACATGTTCATGACGTCCGCGCCGAGCCGCTTGCCGGCGAGTTCGAACGAAGACTGGGTGCGGGTCGAGGCTTCGAAGAAGAGATTGATGAGGGTACGCCCGCGCAACGTGGCGCGTTTCTTTTCGATTTGCCGCGATACT
Organism: uncultured Alphaproteobacteria bacterium; assembly: GCA_963697785.1. Lineage (GTDB taxonomy): Bacteria > Pseudomonadota > Alphaproteobacteria > Rhizobiales > Beijerinckiaceae > Methylovirgula. The sequence continues at coordinate 1,594,568 of OY969098.1, forward strand.
TCGATCGCGTCTTCGGCCATGTCCAGCAGAGTTACGATGTCTGCCGCCGAAAGCCCCTCGATTCCGAGCAAATGCCGGTGCCGGAATTTCTGGATGGGCCGTAAATCAGACATTAAAGCGGTTCTATAGGATTGATTTTGCTTCTTTCGCAAGGGCCTTACCGTCGTTTGGTTGATAACAATGCTTGCCGGCCCCATTTGACACTTTGGTCCCCCTACCCCATGTTCCGCGGCAACGAGCGCTCGCCTTGGCATGCGCAGGCAGTTATGGCGGCGCGGTTAAATCCCATAAAAATCTAGCGTTTTAAGCCGCTTAGGATCGGAGCTTCTTCCGCATGAATCTCGTCATCGTCGAATCGCCTGCCAAGGCCAAGACGATCAACAAGTATCTAGGCCGCAATTACGAGGTCGTCGCCTCCTTTGGGCACGTCCGCGACCTGCCGGCCAAAGACGGCTCCGTCGATCCCGACGCCGACTTCAAGATGCTTTGGGAGGTCGATTCGAGGGCGGCCAAGCGGCTCGCGGACATCGCCAATAGCGCCAAGGACGCCGCCAAGATCATTCTCGCGACCGACCCGGACCGCGAGGGCGAAGCGATTTCCTGGCACGTTCTCGAAATTCTCAAGGCCAAGCGTGCCCTCAAAGGCAAGCAGGTCGAACGCGTCGTCTTTAACGCGATCACCAAGGACGCGGTGCTCGAGGCGATGCAACATCCGCGCAAGATCGACGAAGCGCTGGTCGATTCCTATCTCGCCCGCCGGGCGCTCGACTATCTCGTGGGCTTCAATCTCTCGCCGGTACTGTGGCGAAAATTGCCGGGTGCGCGCTCGGCCGGCCGTGTGCAATCGGTCGCCCTGCGTCTCGTCTGCGACCGCGAGCTCGAAATCGAGAGTTTCGTTCCGCGCGAATATTGGTCGCTGCTCGCGCATCTGAAGACCAAGGACGGCGCGCCGTTTGTTGCCAGGCTCGTCGGCGCCGACGGCAAGAAAATCGCCCGGCTCGACGTCGGCTCGGGCGCCGAGGCCGAGGCCTTCAAACAGGCTCTGGAGACCGCCCGGTTCAAAGTTACGAACGTCGAGGCGCGTCCCGTCAAGCGCCATCCCGCCGCGCCGTTCACCACTTCGACCTTGCAGCAGGAAGCGTCGCGCAAACTGGGATTTGCGCCGGCCCGCACCATGCAGATTGCGCAACGCCTCTATGAAGGCGTCGATGTCGGTGGCGAGACGCTCGGTCTCATTACCTATATGCGCACCGACGGCGTCGACGTGGCGCCGGAGGCGATCACCGCGGTGCGGCGTGTCGTCGGCCGCGAGTTCGGCGAGCGCTACGTACCGAAGGCGCCGCGCAAATACACGGTGAAGGCCAAGAACGCGCAGGAGGCGCATGAGGCGATCCGTCCGACCGACATGGGCAGGCTGCCCGCCACCGCGCACGGTTTCCTCGGCCGCGATGAAGCGAGGCTCTACGAGCTGATCTGGACGCGCGCCGTCGCCAGCCAGATGGAATCCGCCGATCTCGAGCGCACCAGCGTCGATATCGTGGCCGAAGCCGGTGCGCGGCGAATCGATATGCGCGCCAGCGGCCAAGTCATCCGTTTCGACGGCTTTTTGAAGCTCTACCAGGAAGGCAAGGACGACGAAGAGGACGAAGATTCGGGACGGCTGCCGCCGATGCGCGTCGGCGATCCTCTCACCAAGGAGAAGATCGAGGCCACGCAGCATTTCACCGAGCCGCCGCCGCGTTTCACCGAGGCGACGCTCGTCAAGCGCATGGAAGAGCTCGGCATCGGCCGGCCTTCGACCTATGCCTCGACGCTCGCCGTCTTGCGGGACCGCAATTATGTGCGGCTCGAAAACAAGCGGCTCTATCCGGAAGATAAGGGGCGCATCGTCACGGCCTTTCTCGAAAGCTTCTTCACCCGTTACGTCGGCTACGACTTTACCGCCGGGCTCGAAGAAAAGCTCGACGAGGTGTCGAACCACCAGATCGATTGGAAAGAGGTGCTGCGCGCTTTCTGGGTCGATTTTTCGAGCGCGCTCGCCGCGACCAAGGACCTGCGCACTACTCAGGTGCTCGACAGTCTCAACGAGCTTCTCGGGCCGCACATCTTCCCGCCGAAGGCGGACGGCTCCAATCCGCGCGCCTGCCCGTCCTGCAGCAGCGGTCAGCTTTCGCTGAAGCTCGGCAAATACGGCGCCTTCATCGGCTGTTCGAACTATCCCGACTGCAGCTATACGCGGACCTTGACCAACGGCGAAGCAAACGGCGAGGGCAACGGAACGAAAGTGCTCGGCACGGACCCGGCAATCGGCGAGGAGATCACGCTGCGGCACGGCCGCTTTGGTGCGTATGTGCAGCAAGGCGAGGCCGAAAAAGGCGACGAGAAGCCGAAACGCTCGTCGGTCCCGAAGCCGCTGGTGCCGGAGGAACTCACGCTCGAACAGGCAATCGCGCTGCTAAGCCTGCCGCGCGAGGTCGCCATTCATCCCGAGACAAAACAACCGATCCTCGCCGGCATCGGCCGTTTCGGCCCCTACGTTCAGCATGGCAAGTCCTATGCGAACATCGGTAAGGACGAAAACATTCTGGAGATCGGCGCCAACCGCGCGATCGATCTCATCATCGCCAAGGAAAGCGGTCTTTCGGGGCGGCAGTTCGGCAAGGAAGCCGCGAGCCGCAGCCTCGGTGAACATCCCGAAGGCGGGGCCGTGACGGTCAAAGCCGGCCGCTACGGACCTTATGTGAACTGGAGCAAAATCAACGCGACCTTGCCGCGCGACGCCGATCCGACGAGCTTTACGCTCGAGGAGGCCATCGCCTTGGTGGCCGCCAAACGCGCCGGCGGCGCGGGCCTCGCGCGCGTCCTCGGCAAACATCCGTCCGGCGGCGAGATTTTGCTGCGCAACGGGCGTTTTGGACCCTACGTCAGCCTTGGCAAGGTCAACGCGACCTTGAAGGATGGCATCTCGCCCGACACGATCTCGCTCGACGATGCGATCCATCTCCTCGACGCGAAGCAAGGTACGCGCGGGAAGCGCCCCCTGGCACGTTCCGCCAAATCCGCAAAGCCAAAAGCGGCCGCTAAGCCCGCCAAGCCGGCCCGCAAGCCGGCGGCGAAACTCGCCGCAAAGAAGACCGCCGGAGGCAGCAAGCACGCGTGACAACTCGGCGCAATCCTACGACCCAAGGTGAGGCGCTGCCCTCGCGCGAAGAAATCCTCGCCTTTGTCGCCCGCGAACAGCGGCCCGCCAAGATCGGCAAACGCGAGATCGCCCGCGCCTTCGGCATTAAGGGCGCTGACCGCATCGCCCTGAAAAATCTGCTGAGAGAGCTCGAAGCCGAAGGCGCCATCAAACGCCGCCGCAAACAGCTGCATAAGCCCGGACAACTGCCATCCGTAGTGCTCGCCGAGATCGCGGCGCTCGACAGCGACGGCGAGCTCATCGCAACTCCGCTCGAATGGGACGCGACTCAAGGGCCGACACCTAAGATCCTTCTCCACTTTGGCCGGCGACGCCCCGGCATGTCCGTGCCGGGAATCGGCGACCGCGCCTTGATTCGCATCGAAATTCGCCGCGACGCCGCCCCGCGCGAGCCCGGCTATAGCGGCCGGATCATCAAGCTGCTCGATCGCGCCAAATCACAGATCCTCGGCATCTATCGCACGGATTCGCGCGGCGGCGGGCGCGTCGTCCCGGTCGACAAGCGCAACATCAATCGCGGCGAGTTCATCGTCACCGACGGCGGCGGAGCGCGTGACGGCGATCTCGTCGCCGTCGATGTCCTGCGCTTCGGACGTCTCGGCCTCCCTGCAGTCAAGATCCGCGAGCGGCTCGGCAGCATCGCCAGCGAGCGGGCGATGAGCCTCATCGCCATCCATGCCCACGCCATCCCCAACGTCTTTCAGCCCGCGACGCTCGCCGAGGCGGAACGTGCCGGAACGCCGCCCGCGACCCAGCGCGAAGATTGGCGGGAGATACCGCTGGTCACGATCGATCCGGCCGACGCAAAGGACCACGATGACGCGGTCTTCGCAGAGCCGGATTCGAGCCCCGACAATCGGGGCGGACACGTCCTCTTCGTGGCGATCGCCGATGTTGCGGCCTATGTGCGGCCGGGCACATCCCTCGACCGCGACGCTTTGGAGCGCGGCAATTCTGTCTATTTCCCCGACCGTGTTGTTCCGATGCTGCCGGAGCGGATCTCGAACGATCTCTGTTCGCTCAAAGCCGGTGAGGACCGCCCCGCCCTCGCCATTCGGATGGTCATCGATCGCAACGGCCATATGCTCGGCCACCACGTGCATCGCGTGACGATGCGCTCGGCGGCGAAGCTCACCTATGTGCAAGTGCAGGCTGCCTGGGACGGGCTTCCCGGTCCTGAAACGCAGGCGCTGCTGGAACCCGTCCTTAGGCCGCTCTTTAGCGCCTATGCCGCGCTGAAGACCGCACGCGAAAAACGTGCGCCCCTCGATCTCGATCTTCCCGAGCGCAAGATCCTCCTGAAGCAAGATGGCACCGTTGACCGGGTCATCGTGCCGCCGCGACTCGAAGCGCATCGGCTCATCGAAGAATTCATGATCCTCGCCAATGTTGCCGCGGCCGAGACGCTCGAAGCGCGACATCAGGCTTTCGTCTACCGCGCCCACGGCGAGCCGACACTGGAGAAGCTCGACGCGCTCTCCGAATTCTTGGCTTCGATCGGCATCAAGCTTGCCAAAGGCCAGGTTCTGACGGCGCGCCAGTTCAACGGCATCTTGGCGCGCGTCAAAGGGACGAAACACGAGAACATCGTCAATGAGATCGTGCTACGCACCCAGGCGCAGGCCGAATATGTGAGCGAGAACTACGGCCATTTCGGCCTTAATCTGCGCCGTTATGCGCATTTCACCTCGCCGATCCGCCGTTATGCCGATTTGATCGTGCATCGCGCGCTGATCCGCGCCCTGCGGCTCGGCGACGACGGCCTGGCGGACCTAGGCGCCGAGGAACTCGCCGAGATCGCCGCGCAAATTTCGGCGGCCGAGCGACGCGCAATGGCGGCGGAGCGCGATACCGTCGAACGGCTCATCGCACTGTACCTGAGCGAGCAAATAGGGACGGTCTTCACCGGCCGCATTTCCGGCGTTACCCAGGTCGGCCTGTTCGTCCGTTTGACCAAAACCGGCGCCGATGGATTTATCCCCGCCGCGACGCTGGGCCAGGACTACTTTCGCTACGACGAAAGCCTGCATGCGCTGGTCGGCAATCGCACCGGCGAGATGCACCAATTGGGACACGAGGTCAGCGTCAAATTGATCGAAGCCGCGCCTTTTGCCGGGGCATTGCGGTTCGAGCTTTTGAGCGAAGGCAAAAGCGTACCGCTCCGCAACATGAAGCGGGGCAAGCGCGCCAGCCGGCGTGACAAGAAACCGACTGGCGGAAATCCTCCGACGCGTCTACATCTACGGCAAAGATAAAATCGCAAAATCCAAGATCTTTCGATGCCCATTGAGGTTCTAGGTGCCCCGCTGCATTCGGGCGCCGTCGATAGCCCGATGTACCCGAAACGCAACGTCGGACGCGCATTGCGGCGTGGCTTCGCCGGCCACTGCCCCTGCTGCGGCGACGGCGCGATGTTCCGCCGCTACCTGAAAGTGAACGACCGCTGCCCCAACTGCGGCACCGAATTGCTGCACCATCGGGCCGACGACGCCCCGCCCTATCTCACGGTCCTCGTGGTCGGCCACATCCTCGGTGCGCTCATGCTCTCGGTCGAGGAGTTCGTACCGAATTTGCCGATACTCACGCATGTTCTGATCTGGCCGACTCTGACGCTGGTTCTTTGCTTGGCGCTTTTGCCCGCCTTCAAGGGCGCGCTGATCGGCTATCAATGGGCGCTGCGCATGCATGGATTCGAAGCTGCTGCCGAAGTCCCGAGCGAAGTTTAGGGAATCCGGGTCGCAACGCGCGCGCGCCCTCGGCGCGGCGATCGCGACCGTGACGATTGTCGGCACGGGGCTTTCCCTTTCCATGACTTTGCTCGCCGTACGCCTCGCCGAACGGGGATTTTCGGCGCGCGCGATCGGCGTCAACGCGGCGGCGGGGGGGCTTGCGACTCTGCTGACGGCCCCCTTTGTCCCGGGGTTGGCGCAACGGGTCGGCGTTAAGCCGCTGCTGATCGTCGCCCTGCTGGCCGGCGCCGCCAGTCTGGCGGCGTTGGCCGCCACCGAAGCCTATTGGACTTGGTTTGCGCTGCGAAGCCTGTTTGGCGCCGCGCTTACGATCCTCTTCGCGCTCAGCGAATTCTGGATCAGTTCCGCCGCGCCCTATGGCCGCCGCGGCGCGATCCTGGGAATCTATACTGCGGGGTTCGCACTCGGTGCAGCCCTCGGACCTTCGATCCTCGCCTTAATCGGAACGCAGGGCAGCGCGGCCTTTCTTGCCGCGACCGCTCTCTTCCTCATCGCCAGCTTGCCAATCGCGCTGCTCGGCGGGAAAGCCCCGGTCCTTGCGCGGCCGGCACGAACCTCCGTTCTCGCCGCCGCGGCCGCGTTGCCCGCGGCCACCTCGGCCGCGCTATTGTACGGGGCGATCGAAACGGGAGTGATGGGACTTCTGCCGGTCTATGCCTTGCGCAGCGGCATGGGCGCGGAGACGGGTGCCATTCTGGTCACCATTTTTGCGCTCGGCAACGGCGTGCTTCAGATACCGGTCGGGTTGATGTCCGACCGCTTCGACCGGCGCGGCTTGCTGGCGTTGGCTGCGGGCGTGGGCGCGATCGGCGCGCTCTTCCTACCTTGGACGCGGGAGGCGGGATTTGTCGCCTTCGCCGCGCTGCTCTTCGTTTGGGGAGGTATCGTGGGCAGCCTCTATGCGCTTGGGCTGGCGTACCTGGGCGCGGGTCGCCACGGCAGCGAACTCGCCAGCGGCAATGCCGCCTACATCCTCTTCTATTCGGTCGGAATGCTGGCCGGCCCACCGGCAATCGGCCTCGGCCTCGACGTCGCGCCGGCCGGCTTCTTCGTCGCGTTGGCGCTGATGCTCGCAGCCTACTTCGGTCTCGTCGCGGCTTCTTGACAAGCCGGGCGCGACTCTTATGGTGCGCGCACTTTCGGGCCGCCCGCGAGTTGTTGCCGCCAATGCGATTGGCCGGATGCAAAGGACGAAGAAATGGCCAAGACGGCGATGATCAAGATCAAGCTCGAGTCGACCGCGGACACGGGCTATTTCTACGTGACCAAGAAGAACGCCCGGACGAAGACCGAGAAACTATCGTTCAAGAAATACGATCCGGTCGTCCGCAAGCACGTCGATTTCAAAGAGACCAAGATCAAGTGATCCGCGATTAGGCGTTGGATCCTCAGTTCTTATCCAATCCATTTCAAGCAATTCATCACCTTTCGCCCAAACCCGAGGCGACGACGTTCTCCCTGGCAAATTGAGAAGGTGGCCGGCGGCAAGTGGTGTCTCGAGGAGGCCACTCCTAACCACTTGCGCGCCGGCCGACCCTACGGACCCAGGAGATGCGGCGGACCTGAGCACTCCGCAGGGTATCTCTTTGAAATTGAATGAGAACCTATTTCGTCTCCGCATCCGGGGCCATGGCCCGCCCGGCCCCGCCCCGTCACCCAGCTGGGACGTTAGCGCGCTGGGTCCAAAAAGAAAACTGCTTAATTCTTGTCCGGAACGGCGACTTTCTATTTACCTAAACGATGCCAGCCTGAGCCGTCAGGCGGCATCGGCGCACACGCGATTGCGGCCGCTGGTTTTCGACCGGTAGAGCGCCCGATCGGCGCGGCGGAAAAGCCCCTCCGGCTCCACATCATGACCGCGCTCGGCAAGCCCGATGGAGACGGTGATCGCAATCCGCGACCCGTCTTCGCCGACGATGAATCGGTCCCGTTCGACCTCGACCCGCACCCGCTCGGCGATTTTCGCGGCGCATTCGATGGTCGTGTCAGGCATTACGATGACGAATTCCTCGCCGCCCAATCGGCAGACGAGATCGGGAACGCGGATCACCTTGCGCACACGCTCGGCGAATCCCTTCAAGACCCGGTCCCCGGCCTCGTGACCGTAGGTATCGTTGACGCCTTTGAAATAATCGATGTCGATGATCATCAGGGATAGCGGCCGGCCGCGGTCGGCCGCCTGGCCGACGAGCGCCGCGAGATGGGTCTCGAAATAGCGCCGATTGTTGAGTCCTGTCAGTGCGTCCACAACTGCGAGTTCGATCGATGCCTGGACGTTGTCGCGCAGCCGGTCGGCATAGCGCTTGCGGCGCAGTTGCGTGCGGATGCGGGCAATCAATTCGTTGCGGTCGATTGGCCGGTTCAGGAAATCGTTGACGCCGATATCGAGGGCGCGCAGGACGCGTGGCCGGTCTTCGACATCGGCGAGGCAGAGGAGCGGCAACTGCCGGCTGCGTTCGAACGAGCGGATTTGGCTACAAAGGCGTAGCGCGTCGAAGCCGCGCAGGCCGAGACTCACGATGAAGAGATCATAGTGGCCGCCGATGGCGAGGACGAGCGCCTCCTGCGGGTCGCTTTCCACCTCGACGACGTATTTGTCGCGTAAGGCGAACATGACCTGATCGGCGGACGCGGCGCGGTCGTCGACCAGAAGAAGCCGGCCCCCGAGGCCGTCTTCCGCCAGCGCATGCGCGAGCGGATCCGGCATGCCGAGGCTGACCGAGGTCAAGGCGCGGGTTCGGAGTTCGTCAAGCACCATTTTGAGCCGCGCCAGCGAACGCACGCGCGCGATCAGCGCCACTTCGTCGATCGGCTTCGTCAGAAAATCGTCGGCTCCGGCTTCGAGCCCTTTCAGCCGATCGGACGGCTGATCGAGCGCGGTGACCATCACGATCGGGATATGCGCCGTCGAAGCATCTCGTTTCAGACGGCGGCAGACCTCAAAACCGTCCATGCCCGGCATCATAACGTCGAGAAGCACGACGTCGCATTCATCGCGTCGGCAGGCCGCAAGCGCCTCGATGCCGTTGGTCGCGGTGGTGACGTCGAAATATTCCGCCGTAAGCCGCGCTTCGAGCAGTTTCAGATTCGGCAGGACATCATCAACGACCAATATTCGAGCGGTCATTTCGAACTCATCCCCACGCTTGCTCGCGACGCTTCATTGGTCGGCGATATAATTGCGCACCGTTTCGAGAAACTTGACGACCGAAATCGGTTTCGACAGATAGGCTTCGCAGCCGCCCTGGCGAATTTTTTCTTCATCGCCCTTCATGGCGAATGCGGTGATCGCAATCACCGGAATATGACGCAGATTTTCGTCATCCTTAATCCATTGCGTCACTTGCAGGCCGGAAACCTCGGGAAGCTGGATATCCATGAGGATGAGCTGCGGCTTATGAGTCCGCGCCAGTTCAACCGCCTCAACGCCGCTTCTGGTCTGCACCGTCTTATAGCCGTGCGCTTCGAGAAGGTCGTTGAAAAGCTTCATGTTCAGCTCGTTGTCTTCGACGATCAGAACGCTTTTTTGCATGGTTGGAACCTGTTCCGCCTTGCAGCGGCGGACCTCCGCGGCCGGGCGGTCCAAGCATAACCGTAACGGCTACCAGAGAGAAATTTACGAAAGGGAAATCCCACCGGAGAAAAGGCCGGATTCAACGCAGCGCAGCATAGGGCGCGGCGAATTTTCCCGGCACGGGATTGGCCTTTGGCTCCGGGAGATCTTGCGGGCCGACTCGCCGGCGGCTCGGCGAACTTCGCCTATTTCGGGCAAGGCGGAGTGGGCAAAAGCTCGAGGCTCTTCATTTCTCCGGCGAGAACGAAATCGCCGTAATCGAGACGCAGGGCGCGCGAAATGCCGTTTTCGTAAAGTTCGAAGGAGAGCGTGTAGTCGGGCGACTCGTCTTTATTGCCGGGGTCGAAATAGCTGATCGAAACCGGCCAGCGCCGCATATGTTCGAGCGCCGGAATCTGCGCCGCCGGATCGGCCGCCGGCGCGTCGATTGGCCGGCCGATGAACGTGGTCGTCTCATAGATTTTCTCGCCCGTATCCGATCCGTCATAGACTTCGACTTCGAGCGACCTCTCGCCGGCTTCGGCCGCGGCGAGGATATATTTCAGATGCTCCGTCGGGAAGAGCACATGCCGGCCGAGTGCGAGCCTCGTCTCTTTCGGTTTGGTTAGATCGACCGAAACGGGTCCCGCGGCACCGCGTTGTGCCCGGCCATCGACTTCGTCGGACTGTTCATCGTCGACCGTGGTTTCCATTTTGAATGCGAAGCTCTTGCCGCTGCCGTCCTCGAACGTCGCGGAGCGCATGTCGGAAACGCGAGTCGGGCCTTCGGCCGGCTGCAATTCCGTGACTTGCCGGAAATTTTGCACATAGCCTTCACAGGCCGAGCCGCTGAAATCGAAGGCGATGCGGCCGCGCGCTTCGGTCGGGCTCTTTGAGCCCACCGCCTTCAAGAGCGTCAGGTCGTAGACGGCGCGGTGCGAAGCGAGCGGGATGGCATCAATCGTAGCTTCCATGCCGGCCGGTGTCGCCTTCAACGCCGTATTGTCGCCGGCCAGAAGCGGCGACGAAATAACGGCGGCGAGCAAAGACGCGGCGCCGATCGCTGGCAAGGAAAGCCGCGCCGCGCGCAACGCAGCACGCAATGCAGCACGCAATTCGACTGGACACTCGACCATAGACTCAGCCGCTCCTGCGCCGCGCACCGCACGCGCTCATGTGTTAAGACGCTGCGTGGCCGCTGGCAACGGATTATAGCGGCTAGCGCGAGAATAGCGAACCGGCTCCTTCCGCCTCTTGCGCCTGGCGCGCAATTGGCCGAGTGAGTGGCTTCGAGCCCCAACCCCGGAGCTGTTCATGAGTGCGACCGAAGATCGTCTTCAGGCCCTCGGCATCGTCTTGCCGGTGCCGGCGGTGCCGGTCGCCAATTACGTGCCATTCGTAATCTCCGGGTCCTGGCTCATCGTCTCGGGCCAGCTTGCCTTGGGCGAAGACGGCAAGCTCGACCCGGGGCATATTGGGAAAATCGGCGGCAGTCTGTCGATTGAGGCGGGGCACGCCGCCGCGCGCCACTGCGCCATCAACGTGCTGGCGCAAGCCAAGGCCGCGCTCGGCGATCTCGACCGCATCCGCCGCTGTCTGCGGCTCGGTGGTTTCATCAATGTCGCGCCGGGCTTTTCGCAGGTGGCCGCAGCCATGAACGGCGCTTCCGATTTGATGGTGGAGGTACTCGGCGAACGCGGCCGGCACGCCCGCTCGACCGTCGGGGTCGCCGAATTGCCGCTCGACTCAGCCGTCGAAGTCGAAGCTTGGTTCGAGATCGCCCTGCCTTGAACGCCTGGCTCACCGCCCGTCCGATCGCGCATCGCGGCCTGCATGGCAAAGGCAGCGTCGAAAACAGCATCGCCGCCGCCGTGGCCGCGATCGCCAAGGGCTACGCCATCGAATGTGACGTCCAATGCACGAAAGACGGAGAGGCCGTGGTCTTCCACGATTTCGCGCTCGACCGGCTGACCGGCGCGTCGGGCGACATAGGCGCGTTCCCTGCCGCTACAATCACCCGGATCGTTTATCGGGACGGGTTGGGGACTATTCCGACGTTGCGCGATTTCCTTACCACGGTCGGCGGGCGTGTGCCGGTTTTTGTCGAGATCAAGAGCCGGCTCGACACCGATACGCGTTTAGTCGCGCCACTGGCCGAACTCGTAGCGGCTTATGCGGGACCGCTCGCGCTGCAAAGCTTCCATCCGCAAGTTCTGGCGGAATGCAGAAGGCGCCGCGTCGCTTGCCCGCTGGGTCTTGTCGCAAGCGCCGAAGGAGGCCAAACCCCGTTTGCCGGCCTTGCTCGGATCGAATCGATCGCGGCGGATTTCCTTGCTTGGCGCGCCGAAGATTTGCCGCATGCCGTCGCGCGCATTTGCCGGTCCCGCATGCCCGTGCTCGCCTGGACGGTGCGCGACGAAGCTGCGCGCGCCGCGGCGCTGCGTTGCGCGGACCAGATCATCTTCGAAGGGTTCGAACCGCGCCTCGTAGCGGAAGCGGAATGCTAACCACGTTGGCGACAATTTCGGCGCAAGACGTTGTCGCGCGACAGCCGGCGGCGCATGTTGCGGCAAAATTTTCGAGGACTGCACAATGTTGAAGAAGGTTGCCTTTGTCCTGGCGATGATCGCCACCACGCCGGCATGGGCCGGCGGCACCGCGGGTTGCTGCCATAGCGGCCGTTTCTGGGCACATTGGCATCGCTACCCGAATTATGCCGCCTGCGTTCCTTATGGCCTGCCCTTCATTCCCTATAGCCGGACGGTCGACTACGTGCCGGGAATCGGCGTGGTGCCGGTGCGCGTCTATTACGTTCCGCGCCAGCAGCCGCTTTACAACGTCCCGCCGTACGAAGTTGTCGCACCTTATTGAGGCGAGGTCCGCGTGTTGCGCGCCGTGTCGGCCTTGTCCCAGCGCGTTGACATCACCGTGTCGCAAATTCCAGGACTGCCGAATCCGTCGCTGAAACTCACATTGAAACGGCGGTGATGTTCGCCGTGCGCTTTGCTGGTGATGATCGCATCGAGAACGCGCCCCAAGATCGGCGCTGCGTTGATCCAGCGCGCATTCCGCAAAGGCACCGCGAAATCGTAGCCAGAATGCTCGTACAGGCCGCCAAAGGCGCCCAGCCCGGCGACGACGATCTGAAACGCGATATCGCCGCCGCCGCCGCCGACGAGCACGAGCGGCAATAGATAGGGCAGGACGATTTCCAGGAAAAAGTCCGGCGCGCTCATGTAACAGGCGCTGATTCCTTTGCTTGCGCCGGTCGAATGATGCACCGCATGTCCGAGTTTGCGCATCAGCCTCGGATGATGCAGAACGTAGCGGTGCGTCGCATATTGCACGACGTCATGGCCGACCGCCATAAGTGCCAGATTGAGGACAAAGCGCCAGGCGCTGAGGTGCGGGGGGCCGACATACGCGAGTCCCGCCCATTGCACGGCCACCATGCAGGGCAAAAGCACGAAAACCTGATTGATCGCGACTCGCGGCAGAAGATCGAAATAGCCGAGCCGGTCGGCCCTGCGAACCTTGGCATTGCCGAGGAATCCGGTGCGGTCGCAAACTTCGAACGCGATCCCGAAGCCGTGGTACACGGCCATCATCGCAATCCAGGTCAGGACTGCAAGTGGCAACCACGCCGGGAGAGCGCTCTGTACTCCAAGACCACCCATAATTCGCCCCGTCCGGGCCAAGCCCAGGCCATCTAGGCCACAGACGGCGGCCGGCGCAAGCGTTTCGATCGGTCCAGCGCGAGCGCGACATTTTCCCGAACAAATAATTCGACGCGGCCGCCGGCCATCTGTAGTTTTGACACGTTTGCCCCCCTAAAGCGCGCAGCGAATTCGCCGAGGAGACACATGCACGGCCGCACCGCCAGTTTTGCCGATCAATTCCTGGCGATGTTGACGGCCGTTCTGGCGCTGAGCGCCCTGCCTGCCTCGGCGCAGACCGCTGCGCCGGCTCCACCGCCGCCGGCATCGAAACAGGCCCCCGCGCAATCCGCGCCGCCCACGCAAGGAGCGACGCCGGCAACCGTGCTCGACGATAAGGACGTCGAGAGTATTCTTGGCCGGGAGATCTACAGCCCAACGGGCGAGGACATGGGCAAGATCGTCGACGTTCTCGTCGATCACGCCGGGCAGGTGCGCGCCGCAATCATCGATTTCGGCGGTTTTCTCGGGGTCGGGACCCGGAAGATCGCCGTGGACTGGCAAGCCATCCGCTTCGCGGAGGGAAATTCCGATCACATCGTTTTGTCGCTTACCCGCGACGAAGTGCGGGTGGCGCCGGAATATAAGCAGGGCGAGCCGATCGTCGTGCTCGGCCCGTCGGCGAAGCCAAGCGCGCCGCCGGCCAATGCATCCGCTGCGCCGCCCAAAGCGGCTCCCTCCAAATAGATCCAACAGAATGGCGAGTGCACGAGCCCGCGGGCCCGGCAAAACAGCCATCATCGCCGAACGGATTCCGGGCAAGCAAGGCGGGGTAACGGCGAACAAGATGCAAGTACGCCCCTCGCGCCGCAGCCTCCTCGGGCTCGACTGGTTCGTCTTCTGCCTCGCCGATGTGCAGACCGGCTTCGGCCCCTTCGTTTCGGTCTACCTCACGGCGCAGAAATGGACGCAGGGCGACATCGGGTTGGTGCTTACCGTCGCCGGGATCATCGAACTCATCGGCCGGGTGCCCGGCGGCGCCGTAGTCGACGCGGTGCGCTCCGAACGAAGCGCCGCCGGGCTCGCCGTCATCGGCATCGGGCTGAGCGCATTGGTGATGGCGCTTTGGCCACTCTTTCCGTTCGTGTTCTTTGCAAGCGTCTTGAGCGCCGCGGCGAATTGCGTACTCAATCCCGCCGTCGCCGCTATTAGCCTTGGGCTCGTCGGCTATGCTGCGATCGGCCCAAGGCTTGGCCGCAATGCCCGGTTCGCATCGCTCGGCACGGGAGTCGCGGCGGCGGGTATGGGGGCATGCGGTTATCTTTTTTCGACGCGCGCCGTATTCTTCGTGACCGCAGCGTTGCTGGTCCCGACGCTGATTGCGCTTTCCAACATTCGAGCCGCGGAAATCGATCCGGTGCGCGCCCATAGCGGCGTGGCCCCGCACGACGAGCTCGGTCCCGGACTGCGCCGGCTCCTGACCCACCGGCCGCTCATTGCGTTTGCGGGAGCAACCGCCCTCTTCCAGTTCGCTAATGCCGCCATGCTGCCTTTGATGGGCTCCGTCATGACGATGCGCTCGGCGAACTGGGCGGAAATCCTCATTGCTGCTTGCATCATCGTGCCGCAACTCGTCGTCGCGCTTTGTTCGCCTTGGGTGGGACGGCAGGCGGAACGCTGGGGGCGGCGTCCCTTGCTGCTGCTCGGCTTTGCGGCGCTTCCCCTGCGTTGCATACTCTTCGCCGACACGCCGGATCCTTACCTCATCGTCGCAATTCAGGTGCTCGACGGTATTTCCGCGGCGGTGCTCGGCGTTCTCGTGCCGCTCATCGCCGCTGATCTGGCGCGCAACACCGGCCGATATAATCTGACGCAAGGAATCATCGGCACGGCGGTCGGCATCGGTGCCTCGCTCAGCACCACGTTCGCAGGGTATGTCACCGACCGCTACGGCAGCCACATCGCCTTCTTAGGCCTCGGTGTGGCCGCGACCTGCGCGCTCCTATTCACCCTTATCGCAATGCCGGAGACACATCCGGACCGCGCGGCGATCGAACGCTGACGGCCCGCGTCACGGCAAGACCAAGCGCGGCCGCGGTGCCGCCGCCTTCATCAGGCCGCTATAGACGTCGAGATAGTCACGCGCCATGCGCCTTGCCGTGAACCGTTCCTCGAAGCGTTGACGAACGCGGGAACGCGACAATTGCGACAGACGGCGGACCGCGCTGATAGCGCTCGTCTCGTCCTCGACGATGAACCCAGTCACGCCGTCTTCCACCACCTCCGGGACCGAGCCGCGATTGAAGGCGATGACCGGCGTGCCGCAGGCCATGGCCTCGATCATCACCAGGCCGAACGGTTCGGGCCAATCGATGGGCAAGAGCAAGGCATAGGCGCCACTAAGGAACTCCGATTTCCGCGCGTCGTCGATCTCGCCGACATATTCGATGTCGTCGCGCGCCAGATGCTGGCGAATATTTTCCTCGAAATAATCGCGGTCCTGATCATCGACCTTGGCGGCGATCTTCAGCGGCAGGCCGCAGCGCGTGGCGATGCTGATCGCCCGATCAACTCTCTTCTCCGGAGAGATGCGGCCGAGGAAAGCAAGATAGCTCGGCTCGACGGGGCGCGGCATCAGCAAGTGCTCGGGCATGCCGTGATGAATCGTCCGAATCCAGCGGACATGCGGCGCCGGGCGGCGCTGCGCGTCGGAAATGGAAACCAGCGGTAGGCCGGGGAACGTGTTGAACACGGGCTGCAGCTCGGGCAGATCGAGTCGACCGTGTAACGTGGTGAGGAAGGCGGTGCTTTGCCGGGAAAAAAGAGAAAAAGGATAATAATCGAGATGGAAGTGGATGAGGTCGAATTCCGCCGCGCGCCGGACTACACGTTCGAGCATCGCGATGTGAAGCGCACCCGGCTCGCGAACCGAGCCGTCGAGACGCAGCGCCCTCGGCCACATTGCCTCGAGTTTCGCCGAGGTCGCGGAATCGCCGCTCGCGAACAGCGTGACTTCGTGGCCGAGCGCAACCAGTTCCTCGGTCAACCACGAAATCACTCTTTCTGTGCCGCCGTAAAGCTGCGGCGGAACGGCTTCGAAGAGAGGCGCGACCTGAGCAATACGCATGGAAAATTTCCTCCAATGAATGGGAATGCGGCCGCCGGTGCCGGGCACGTCACATATACCTGTGGTGCGGAGCGGCGAAGGCAAGACACAGCAGGACTTTTGCCGCGTCCCGCGACGACGCTGGCGAAATTGCGGCGAGTTCGCGGCTTCCGACGGACCTGACGCAAAGCGTCGCAGGGCGGACCTGAACATCAGCTCGCGCGTTATCTATGTTCTACGAAAGTGTGCCGCGCCCCGCGACCATCGCGAAGCAATAGCTTTGGCGCTGGAACTGGCGCGATGACAGGGGCGTTTGTATGCGGACTTCGACGGCGCGGGGGCGCGCGGTATTTGCGAATACTGCCGGCAACGGGAAGGCCTATGAATAACCTTTGCCAGTATACGCATCGTCCCATTGCATTCCTTCTCAGCTACGTTCGATCTCGGCCCTACGCCCACGCGGTGATCCTGATTTTCGTGCTTGGTGCGGTCGGCTTTTCCGTCGGTACCCAATACGGAATCAAAAATCTTGTCGATGCGCTCTCCAAGGGAACATCGCCCTCCGCCAATCCTTGGCCGCCGTTCGCACTCGTCTGCGCCTTCATCGTCGGCGACGGTATCCTGTGGCGCGTCGCCGGCTGGATTGCCAGCAGCACATTCGTGCTCGTGACCGGCGATCTGCGTCGCGATCTCTTCGAACATTTGATGGGCCATTCGCCGAGCTATTTCGCCGATCGCCTGCCGGGCATGTTGACGAGCCGCATCACGGCGACGTCGAACGCCTGTTTCACGATCGAAAATATGTTCATCTGGAATGTCTTGCCGCCTTGCGTCGCAACGCTCACCGCGATCGCGCTGATCGCCACCGTGAGCAAGCCGATGGCATTGGGCCTGCTCGTCGTCGCCTTGATCGTCATCCTTGTAATGTTCCGCATCGCCGCCAGTGGCAAGCCGCTGCATCACGACTTTGCCAATAAAGCCGCCGCCGTCGATGGCGAGATGGCCGACGTCGTCGGCAATGTACTACTGGTCAAAGCCTTCGGGGGCATTGAGCACGAGCGGCGCCGTTTCAATACGACCGTGGAGAATGAAATGGGGGCGCGGCGGCGTAGCCTTCGCTACCTCGAAAAGCTGCGGATCGCGCATGCTTCGATCACCATCGTTCTGATCGTCTGCCTTCTCGCCTGGGCGATCGTTCTCTGGCAGCGCGGCGCGGCAACCACCGGCGAAGTGGTGCTTGTCTGCACGCTCGGCCTCTCCGTCATCAGCGCGACGCGCGATCTGGCAGTTGCGCTCGTCGACGTAACGCAACATATGGCGCGACTTTCCGAGGCGCTGGCGACGTTGCTTGTCGCGCATGAACTGCACGACGACCCGAAGGCCAAGCCGCTCGTCAGCAGCGGCCTCGGTATTAGCTTCAAGGACGTTACTTTCGCCTATGGCAACGGCCGCCCCGTCGTCAAAAACTTCAACCTCCTCATCGAGCCCGGCCAACGCGTCGGCATCGTCGGACCCTCGGGGGCCGGGAAGACTACCTTGTTTGCTCTGCTGCAGCGGCTGCACGACGTGCAAAGCGGCCGGATCATGCTCGATGGACAAGACATCTCGCGGATCACGCAGGAGAGCTTGGGCGCCGCGATCGCCGTCGTGCCGCAGGACATTTGCCTATTTCACCGGCCGCTCATTGAAAATATCCGCTATAGCCGTCCGGACGCGTCGGATGAAGCGGTGATGAAGGCGGCCACGGCGGCGCATTGCGAGTTCATCGAATCGCTCCCCAACGGATTCGATACGCTCGTCGGTGACCGCGGCTTCAAATTATCGGGCGGACAGCGGCAGCGCATCGCGCTTGCCCGCGCCTTTTTGAAGGACACTCCTATTCTTCTGCTCGATGAAGCGACCTCGTCGCTCGACTACGAAGTCGAAGAGTCGATCCGCGAGGCTTCGGCGCGGCTCATGCACAGAAGGACGGTGATCGCCATCGCGCATCGCCTCTCGACGTTGCGCAGTTTCGACCGGATCATCGTTCTAAAAGGCGGCCAGATCATCCACGACGGGCCTCCCGGCGAGCTCATCAACGCCGAGGGGCGCTACAGCGAATTCCTCCGCAGGGAGATCAACGGCCGTCGCCCGGCGGTTCCGGAAGATGTCGCCGGTTCGCCGGTTTACGCGCTCACCTTCTGAACGGCTAACTCGTGGAAGTCGCCGAGATGTCGCCTTGGCGCGACAGGACGTTGACGACGACGTCCGTTCCGGTTCGCCGCAATTGCACGTCGATGCGCGCATCGGCGATTGCCAGCCCGGTGAACCTTACCTCGTCGAGGAATTCGGGAAGCATCGGCCGGTTGAAGATGACGTGGCGGTTGTCCGGATCGAACCGCAGGCCGGTGCAGGCTTGCAGCAGGGCAAGAGGCGCGGTCGCCGCCCAGGCCTGCGGTGAGCAGGCGACCGGGTAAAAGGTCGGCCCTTGCGTCGGCATGCGCGAAAAGCCGCAGAAGAGTTCCGGCAGGCGCCGCAAATCGATGTAGATCGATGCTTCAAACAGGCCCTTGAACACCTGCGCGACATGGTGGCGAAAGCCGTAGCGCGCAAATCCGAGCGCAATCAGCCCGTTGTCGTGCGGCCAGACCGAGCCGTTATGATAGCTCATCGGATTATAACGCAACTCGGTCGTGGCGATCGTCCGGATCCCCCATCCGGAATAGGACGTGTTGTTCATCAGTCCGTTGGCGACCCTTGCGGCGCGCTCCGGCAGAGCGATGCCGGTGAACAGCGCGTGGCCGGCGTTCGAGCTGCGTACCCGACAAGGCTGCTTGTCGCCATCGAGGGCGAGGATGTAGGTGCCGAGCGCATCGTCCCAAAACGCCGCATCGAACCGGCGCTGCAACTCTTCGGCTTCGCGATCGAGGCGCAAGGCGCGATCCGCCAAGCCGAGGCGCTGCGCGATCAACGCCGCGGCGCGTTTGGCGGCGAAGACGTAACCTTGCACCTCGACGAGCGCGATCGGGCCTTGCGCCAGAGAACCATCCGCATGGAAGATCAAATCGTGGCTGTCTTTCCAGCCTTGATTGATCAATCCTTCTTCCGACTTGCGGCCATATTCGACGAATCCGTCGCGGTCGCGGTCGCCGTAGACGTCGATCCACTGCAGCGCAGCCTCGATGTTCGGCCACAGTCGCTGCAGTGCGCCGACGTCGGCGGTGCGCTCGAGATAGGCGCCGGCCAACATCACGAACAACGGCGTCGCGTCGACGCTGCCGTAGTAGCGGCGGAACGGCACCTCGCCGAGCGCGGCCATTTCCCCGTGCCGCGCCTCATGCAGAATTTTGCCGGGCTCGGCGTCGGCCGCGTCGTCTTTGGAGGTCGCCTGGGTTGCTGCGAGATGGCCAAGCACGCCGCGCGTAATCGCTGGATCGGCCCACAGCGTCTGCATCGCCGTAATCAGCGCGTCGCGGCCAAAGACGGTGCTGAACCAAGGAATGCCGGCGTAAGGATAAGGTCCTTCGGGGAGATCCGTCGTCAGCATATAGAGGTCGGAGATGGCTCGGCGGATTCCCTCGTTGAAGACCTCATTGGAGCTGGCGATCGCTGTGGCGCGCGCCGCGGAAAGGTGCAAGGCGCGGCGGGCTTCGTGCAGCGCGGAAAAAAACTGATAGCCGCCCGGCAAACTGGGCCAATTCATATCGCAGCGGACCTCGATGAAAAAGACCGCCCGTTCATGCGGCGCGAGATCGAGTTCGAAGATCGCCTTGTTGGCGTCGAGCAATGTCGGCTGCGGCGTGAAACGCAGCCGCGTTTCCCTCAGCCGGCTATCGAGTCCGGTATAGGAAATCTTCGCCGTATCCGCCTTCACCTGGGTCGGATGAAAGGTGCCGCAACTCTTGCGTTGTGAACCGCGCACCTCAAAGAGGTCGGCAAAATCGGCCGCGAAGTCGATTTGCAGCGCGATACGTTCGCGCCGCCCGCTGAAATTGCGGACCACGATCCGCTCGAATATGGCGCTCTTCCAAGCGAACTTCAGGCGCCGCAGGTGAATGAGGTCGTGCTCAAGGACGAGGTCGTCGGAACGATACAGGTCGGGATTCGTCAGATCGCAGGTCAGCGCGGTATTATCGTCACGCATTGCGGAGCTAAGCAACATCGGGTGCGTGCCGCAGATCGAAAGGCGCAAATGCGAAAGATGCCGCGTGTCACGATAGAATATCCCTTCGGGACTGCTGGGCATCGAAATGATATCGCCGTTCGGATCGAAGAGAGCGAACGTATCGCCATACTTCAGGACGCGCGCCGGCCGTTCCTGCAGCGACCGCGCGGCGGGAATGGAGAACTGCGGTAGCGCTTGGTTGGCGAGCGCCGCCGAAGAAAATGTTTCCTTGTTCATATCTCGCCGACTTCCTCTTCCGAGAGGTATCCTTAATGGGGGCACATCAAGGTGCGCAACCTACCTCCCGCGGCCGCGGCCATTTAGGCTCGTGGACGCCAGAACTGGCCAATCGCAGGCTTAGCCGTTCCTTCGCGTCCATTGCCGGCCCGAGCCGGATGTCGATAGCGAATATGAGCGGGGTGATCAACGAATGATCGGCGCGGGCCGGATTTCGCACTGCCGCAGCCCTCGATCCTAATGCTTGCATTGCGCCGTTACTTCGTTCGACGCGCTCGAAGTCGCAGTTAAGGACGAAAATTTCCCGCCCGACCTCGCCGAGGATTTCCGGCGCCGCCCGGCAGCCTGACCGGCCGCACGCGCTGGCGTCGCCAAAATGCAACGCAGCGTAAAGTTATCAACAGGCGCAATTTGGCGCGACTGTTGTCAAGGTCTTGACGCAAAGCTTCGGTTGGATGCCAACATTGCTCGACAAGGAACTCTCCGAGGAGCCATGGCAGTGCCGCCGGGAACGGAGCAGATTCGTGGATTCGGCGGTCGCGCACCGCTCGGTAAGTTCGCGTTTGGCGCGGCGATCAGCGTTCTTGCAATCCTGGCGTTCGGAACAGCTCAATCCGCGTTCTGGCACACCGCGCCATCACCGCGAGCGCGGGCCTGGGCCGGCCATCTGGAGAGCCCGGCCGGGTATCCTGAGGTTCCGTCCGAACCGTTCACTTCGGCATCCTACACCTCCGGTTTCGACAAAGCGGCGGTGGCGCCTATTTCGCAGCAACGTGAACCGCAGCAGGCTGCACGCGATCCGAACGCCTGCCCGAGCGATTTGAACTGCGCCTTTAGAACGGCGCAAATCGCGCCGCCGCAGCGACCGCCCGCCGCCGCACTTCCGACCGCGCCGGTCGTGCCCGCGCCGCAGACGAATCCGAGTGGCTTCGCGGCGCTTACGTCGCGGCTGCTGCCGCCGCATGTGCTGCTGCAGCCGTTCATCTTCGTCGCCGACACGTTCACGGGCCTTATCAAAAAGCTCTGAGCCGTAGGCCAAGGCTTTTGACATTTCGCGGCCGCGCGAAAGAACCTGTTACCATAGAAGAAGGCCGCCAATTGGCGGCCTTCCAGCATTTGTCGCGAGTGTAGGAGCTACATTTCGCCCGGCGATTCCTCCGGAGCAGAACTCATCGCGCCGGAAGCGGCCATCGTAAGCGAATCCGCCGCGCGCCCAGCCGCGGCGGATCGCTTGCAGTCTGGCGCGCAACTCAGTTTGCGGATTGCTCGGCTTGTTGCGGCACCGGCGGTTGTGCAAACGGGTGCGGGTGATCCAACAGATAATTGAGGAGCCGCACACACGCCCTATGCGCGAAGTCCGGACGGAAGTGGCCGGCGAACTCGCGATTGATTTCCACCGCGCGCCAATAGTCCTGTCTCCATTGGCGGAACGCCACCAGCAATTCCGCGCTTTGCGGCCGGGAGATCTGCAGCGTTGCGCAGGCGCAGAACGCGTCGATCCGGGCGTTCCCGCCGAAAGGATCAAACACTACTTTATGGCCGCTCGGCATGTGCCGCAGCCTGCCACCGCTCATATCGAAATCGCCGGGAGCTTCGCGCAAAGCACCGATCATGGGGCCGACATCCAGGTAAGCCATTGCATTTTATCCTTCTATTTCAACGCGGTGCGCATCTATCGTGCGGCGCGCAGCATGGGCTTGGAGAGGTGCAAAAATGGTGCCGTCCGGCGAGACCGAGCTGGCCGAAGCCAATGCCATCGGCAGCCGCGCAACGCGCCGACCGGAGACCGCAAGGCATCTAGAATTCCCGGGGTCAGAATCGGTTCCGCAGCGCATGCATCGGAACATCGCGGTACCCACGCATTGCCGCCTCTCTTGGTGCGAGCTCTGCAAGTTTGGCGGCGGGGGCGCGGCCGGAGCCGGGCGGCGGGAAGCGCGACAGGCGTGTGCACAATGGTCTTATCGGCGACTACGCACTGTGGCGTTAACGAGACGCTTGACCGGGTTCGACGGATCGGAATAGGTCGCGTTCGCAAATGCACCGGTCACCGAGGGGGAATTGTTATGGCGCACGAACCGTGTATTTGGCCGCGAGCTTTCCTCGCTCTGTCGTTTGCCGTGCTACCGAGTCTGGCGCACGCCGAGGTGACGACCTTGGTTTGCACCAACACGAATAGCGGCGCGACCTGGGACATCAAGGTCGATTTCGACCATCGCACGGCCAACTCGTTTCCGGCCGATATCGGCGATCAATGGATCACCTGGGAAGATCCGCAGCAAAGCCATATCTACGAATACGAGCGCGCCTCTGGCAACCTGACGATGCGGGGGCCGTCGAGCCTGGGCGGCTACTTCCTCTACTACCGTTGCAGCGCGCAGAAATAGAAACATCAACAAAAAAAGGGCCGGCAAGGCCGGCCCTTCGAGTTGGCTGCTTCTTAAATCGTTATTCCGCCGGAGCTCCCGGAGCGACGCGTTGTCCATCGCCGTCCAGCGCATAGGCTTCTTCGCCGTGCACCGCGTCGTCGCCAATCAAGAGCATCAACTCGGGCATGCGCAGCGAAACGAAGATCGAGATAATCTTCAGGATAATGAAGGTACCGACTGCGTTGAAGACGATGATGAAGGCGGCTGCATAGAACTGCAGCAGAAGTTGGTGGGCGCCGCCGGTAACCGACACGCCCGGCGCATCCTTGTCCGTACCGATGTAGACGAGCATGTTCGGATCGGCGAGGACACCGACCAGCAAGCCGCCCATCAAGCCGGCCACGCCATGGGTCGAAAACACACTCAATACATCGTCGACCTTGCTCATGAGGGCTGTTTTCTGCAGCTTGTTCATGCTCAGCCACGGGATGATGCCGGCGCAGACGCCGATGATGATCGCCCCGTAGCCGTTGACGAAACCGGCGCCGGGAGTGATCGCCACCAGTCCGGCAATCATGCCGTTGATCGCTCCGACAACCGACGGCTTGCCATAGGCCATCAAGTCGAGCAGCGTCCAAACCAATAGAGCGGCGGCGGTGGCGATGTTGGTGTTGAGAACCGCGGCCGCGGCGTCAGCATTGGCAAAGTAAGGGTCGCCGCCGTTGAAGCCGTTCCAGCCGAGCCACAGGATGCCGGCGCCGACCAATGCCATCAGCAGACTGTTGGGCGGGAAGTGGTCGATGTCGCGTTGCAGACGCGGACCAACCACGGCAGCGGCCACGAAGCCCGAGGTCGCGGCGGCGAGATGGATGACGTAACCACCCGAGAAGTCTACGGCGCCCATGCTCGCAAGCCAGCCGCCGCCCCACAGGCTGAAACAACCGACCGTATAGATAAATGTCATCCAGAGCGGGCAGAAGATCACCCAGGCCTTAAAGCTCATGCGACCAAGGAGCGAGCCCCCGAGGATGATCACCGTGATGGCGGCGAAAACAAACTGGAAGTATGTCATCGTGGCCATCGGGAAGGCCAAAGGAGGCATGCCCGATGCCGCGGCTGGAACAATCGCCTCCCCGGTCTCGAATAGAGCCGCGGTTGCCGGTCCCGGATGTCCGAGGAATGGGAACCATTGCGGTCCGAAGGCCATATTGTAGGCCCACAGGACCCAGACGATCATCACCGCCGCGAAAGCATACATGGCCATGAAGGCCGAATTGATCGCCCATTTCTTTTTGACGAGGCCGCCATAAAGCACGACCAGGCCCGGAACGCTTTGCAGGGCAACGAACGTCGCCGCGGCAAGCTGCCAGGCATTAGACCCGGTATCCAACCATTTTGGTGACGGTATCAGCATATGCGAACCTCCCCCATTAGAACCAACCGCCGTCCGGCCAAGTCCCGGGCAACGGAGCCCAAAACCGTCCGCTGTGCGGTTAAGCAAATTCCGTACTAGGAGCGGGCCAGACACGGCACGTTTGGGCTGGACCAGAAGATCGGCGGGTTTTCGCAGGACCGCCGAGAGACGCAGGAAAGCGCCGGCAAGCTGCGCCGCACAGATTTTGGGCAATGTACTGCCGCTTAGGCAGATTGCTGCTTTGAGATGTCGCTCGGGGCGCCGCGACGGATTTTCGCCTGAATTTACGGAATTTCCTCTCACGACGCGGCGCAACAGCGGTTTCGGTACGATCTGCCCCGATTTTTGACGGGGCCGACACCCCGTCTTCGCTCGCTGCCCTCACATTCTGGCCGGCTTGAACTCTTGTCGAAAAAGTACGAATTTAGAACAAACATAGAACGAAACGAAGAGGCTGAGGATGTCGTGCAGCCGCTCGGAAGCGAAGCGTGGCGCGGAACGGCTGCGTTTTTTGCGCCAGGAAATCGCCGGGATAGGGAATTCGGCGAGTTCGTCGGGCGAAACGCCGCCGCGTGTTCCGCTCGGCCATGCCCGGCTTGATCGCATGCTCTCGGGCGGCCTCAAGCTCGGTGCGCTTCACGAGATCGTCGCGGCTGAGGCCGGCGATCATCCCGCTGCGGCTGGTTTCGCGCTGGCGCTCGCCGCCCGTTTGCAAGCGGCGCGCAAGCATGGGCCGCTCGTCTGGATCGGCGAGGATTTTGCCGCGTTCGAACAGGGCGCGCTGTACGGACCGGGGCTCGCTCTTTTCGGGATCGATCCGGATTGCCTTCTCCTCGTTCATGCGACGAACGCCAAGGAGGCACTCTGGGCCATGGAAGAGGCGCTGAAGTGCCACGCGCCGGGCGCGGTGATCGGCGAGATTTTCTCGGCGAAATTTTATGATCTCACCGCTTCGCGCCGCCTCGTTCTGACGGCGCAGAAGAATGCGATACCCACGCTTCTCTTCCTTGCGGGCATTGCCGGCGCCAATGCTTTGTCGAGCGGCGCCGACACGCGCTTTGAAGTCCGCGCCAATCCGAGTCCGCATCCAGCTTCCGCGGCGCGACGCCTTCCCCTGCCCGGCGTACCTACCTGGTCGGTGCGCATCGCCAAAGCGCGCGCCGGGCCGGCCGGCTTTGCCCTCGACCGCGCCTTCCACCCGGTTTTTTGGACAGAGGTCAGTTTTCGTGACGCGTTATCTCTCCCTGGCGCTGCCTTCTCTGGCGACGGATCGGATCATTCGCCAAGAGAAGCGCGTCAAGTGTTCGGCACCTGACGGTCTTTGTTCGGCATCTAGCGGCGTCGCGACGATCCTTAAGGTCAAGAACGCGCAAATTCTCGCCGCCGTCGATGCCGCCGCCGCGGGGCGCGGTGTGCGGCCCGGCATGGCGGTTGCCGATGCGCGCGCTATCTTCCCCAGCCTGCGTTGCTTTGCGGCCGATGCGGTTGCCGAAGCCGCGGCGCTTGCTGCGATCGCCGATTGGAGCCGGCGCTTTACGCCGCTTGCCGCGCTCGATCCGCCGGACGGCGTGATGCTCGACATCACCGGCGCGGCGCATCTCTTCGGCGGCGAAGCAAAGCTTCTCGGCGAAGCCGAGACGCGGCTTGCTGCGCTGGGCTTTGCCGCCTTGGGTGGCGTCGGCCCGACACCGGAAGCGGCGTGGGCTTTGGCACGGTTCGGCAAAGAGCGTCTTATGCCGCCTGATTGCGCCGACATCGCGCGCCGCCTCGGTGCGCTGCCGCTCGCCGCTTTGCGGCTTGAGGAGAAAACGCTCGCCGCTCTCGCCCAAGCGGGGCTCAGGCGAATCGACGACATTCTGCTGCGCCCACGCGCTCCGCTGGCGGCGCGGTTCGGTGTCGCGCTCTTCGAAAAGCTCGACGCCATGCTCGGGCGCGCCAAGACGTCGATCTCGCCGCGGTTCGAGACTCCCGCCTATCTCGCCGAGCGGCGCTTCCTCGAGCCGATCGGCCGGCGCGAAACCGTCGAGGCGACGATCCTCGCGCTTGCCCGGGAACTCGCGCAACTCTTGGTACGGCACGGCGAGGGTGCGCGGCGTCTCGACGTGAGTTTGTTCGGCGTCGACGGGAGGGTGAAACATCTCGTCACCGGCACGAGCCGGCCGTTGCGCGATCCGGCCGCGATCGCCCGGCTCTTCCGCGAGAAGATCGAGGCCCTTTGCGCAAATGCAGACGAAGACGACCCGCTCGATGCCGGTTTCGGCTTCGACGTTTTGCGTCTCTCGGCGCTTGCGGTCGAACGCCAGGACGAGGAACAGGCGAACTGGCTCGCGCCCGCGGACGACGATCTCGCCGATCTCATCGACCGGCTCGGCGCGCGGCTCGGCCTCAGGCGCGTCACGCGGCTTTCGCTTGTCGATCGACATTGGCCGGAATTCGCGGTCGCCGCGGCGCCGGCAGCGATGGCTCGAACGCCCCCTGCCCCTCATCCTAACCTTCTCCCCGCAAGCGGGGAGAAGGAAAGCCAAGGATTGCGTCCCATCCGCCTCTTGCAGCGCCCCGAGCCGATCGAGGCCATTGCCAGCGTGCCGGATGGACCGCCGGTAAAATTTCGTTGGCGGCGCGTGCTGCACGAAATCGCCGCCATCGAAGGCCCCGAGCGGATCGCACCCGAATGGTGGAAGAGCGAAGCCGCGCTGACCCGCGATTATTTCTGCGCCGAGGACAGCGAGGGGCGCAGGTTCTGGCTCTTCCGCGAAGGCCTCTACGAAAGAGGGACGCCGCGCCCGCGCTGGTTCCTGCACGGGCTCTTCGCATGAAGAGAGCCCAGCCGTTCATGAATGGTCAGAAAATCCCCTTCGCCGAATTCGCGGTGACGACGAATTTCTCCTTTCTGCGTGGCGCCTCGCATCCTGAGGAATATGTCGAGCGCGCCTATGAACTCGGGCTCAAGGGCATCGGCATCGCCGACCGCAATTCTCTCGCCGGCGTGGTGCGCGCCCATCTGTTCGCGCGCGAGAATGAGATCGTCCCCGAAGTTTTGCGCATCGCCATCGGCGTGCGTCTCGTTTTCTGCGACGGCACGCCTGACATTCTCGCCTACCCGCAAGACCGTGCCGCCTATGCGCGGCTCACGCGCTTGCTCACCCGCGGCAATCTGAAAGCGCAAAAAGGATTTTGCCGAGTTGCGCGGCAAGATCTTCTCGATGCGGCCGATGGGCTGCGTTTGGCGGTTCTGCCAATGAGCACCTGGGAAGCCGAGGATGCCGTTACCAAGCCCGGCAAAGTCTATGCCGATTTTGTCGAGGCGGACGATACTGGCGCTGTTGCCGCATCCTTCGAGACGCATGTTCCGCACGCTCCTCGGGACGAGGAGGCGTTTCTTTGTCGGCTCGCCGAAGCGGCGCCCGGCCGCGTCTGGCTTGCCGCCACGATGACCTACGGACCGAGAATGCGCCACGCGCTCGCCGCGCGCGCCGATCTCGCCCGCCGCATTCATCTGCCGCTGCTCGCCACCAACGACGTGCTCATGCACATTGCTTCGCGGCGCCCCCTGAAAGACGTGCTGACCGCGACCCGCGCCGGCACGCCGATCGACGCGCTCGGCCGGCGCTTGCAAGCCAACGCCGAGCGGCATTTGAAGAGCGGGCCAGAGATGGCGCGGCTTTTCTCCGAAGCGCCCGAGGCGGTCGCGGAGACCTCGCGCTTTCTCGAAGGACTTTCCTTTTCGCTCGACGAACTTGCCTATCAATATCCGGAGGAATTGCGCGAAGGCTATGCGAGCCCGCAGGAGGCGCTCGAAGCTTTCGCCCGCGAGGGCGCCGCGCGCCGCTATCCGGACGGCGTGCCGGAGAAAGTAAACCAGGCGATCGCGCATGAATTAAAGCTCGTGGCGGCGCTGAACTATGCGCCCTACTTTCTCACCGTGCACGACATCGTGCGTTTTGCGCGCGCCCAAGGAATCCTCTGTCAGGGGCGCGGTTCGGCCGCCAATTCCGCGCTCTGCTTCTGCCTCGGCATCACCGAGGTCGATCCGGCGCGCCACGAGCTTTTGTTCGAGCGCTTCATCTCCGTCGAGCGCAAGGAGCCGCCCGACATCGATGTCGATTTCGAGCACGAGCGGCGCGAAGAGGTGATGCAATATATTTATACGCGCTACGGTCGCGCCCGCGCCGGCCTTGCCGCGAGCGTCATCACCTATCGCAGCCGCTCGGCGCTGCGCGACGTCGGCAAGGCTTTCGGATTGTCGGAAGACGTCATCGCGGCGTTGTCGAGCACGCTCTGGGGCGGCACCTCGGAAGGAATCGCGGAGCACGAGATCCGCCGCCTCGGGCTCGACCCCAGGCCGCTCGAAAAAATGCTGACGCTCGCCGAAGAGCTCAAAGGTTTCCCGCGCCATCTTTCGCAGCATACCGGCGGCTTTGTCATTACCCGCGACCGGCTCGATGAAGTCGTGCCGATCGCCCATGCCGCCATGCAGGAACGCACCACCGTCGAATGGGACAAGGACGATCTCGACGCACTCGGCATATTGAAGATCGACATCCTGGCGCTCGGCATGCTCACCTGCCTGCGCAAAGGTCTCGAACTTCTGCGGACTCATTATGGTCTCGACCATTCGCTGGCGAGCCTGCCGGCCGAGGATCCCGCCGTTTACGCGATGATCTCCCGCGCCGATACGATCGGTGTTTTTCAGATCGAGAGCCGCGCGCAAATGTCGATGCTGCCGCGGCTGCGTCCCGCCCATTTCTACGATCTCGTCATCGAAGTGGCGATCGTCCGGCCGGGCCCGATCCAAGGCGACATGGTGCATCCCTATCTGCGCCGCAGGCAGGGGCTCGAACCCGTCGATTATCCTTCGAAGGAACTCGAAGCGGTGCTCGGCAAGACGCTCGGCGTGCCGCTTTTTCAGGAACAGGCGATGAAGATCGCCATCGTCGGCGCCGGATTCACGCCGGCCGAGGCCGACAAGCTGCGCCGCGCCATGGCGACGTTCAAACGCGCCGGCACGATTGCAACATTTCGCGACAAGATGATCGAGGGAATGGCCGCGCGGGGGTATAGCCGCGATTTCGCCGAGCGTTGTTTCAAGCAGATCGAGGGCTTTGGAACCTATGGATTTCCGGAAAGCCACGCCGCCTCGTTCGCGTTGCTCGTCTATGCCTCGGCCTGGATGAAGTGCCGCTACCCGGACGTCTTCGCTTGCGCACTCCTGAATGCGCAGCCGATGGGTTTTTACGCGGCGGCGCAGATCGTGCGCGACGCGCGCGAGCACGGAGTGGCGGTGGAAGAAGTCGATGTGAATCTGTCGGAGTGGGACGCGATTCTCGAGGAAGGCACGACCATTCCGATTAACGTCATGGCCGGAGGAAGGGCTCGTATCCATCCCCGCCACGCCTCGATGCAGGGCGAGATCCGCGCAACCCACAAGATCAGGCTCGGCTTCCGGCAAATTCAAGGCGTCGCCGAAAAGGACATGGCGGAGCTCGTCGCCAAACGCGGCAAGGGCTACGATTCGGTGCGCGATCTCTGGCTGCGTACTTCTCTTGCGCCGAGCGTGCTTGCGGCGCTCGGCGAAGCCGACACCTGCCGCTCGCTTGGCCTCGAGCGGCGCGATGCGCTCTGGGCGGTGCGCGGCCTGAACCGCGCCGGCGACAGAGACGATCTGCCTCTCTTGCGGAACTTAAGTTTCCGCGCGCTGGAACCCGAGACGCATCTGCCGGCGATGTCGCTCGGCGAGCATGTGGTCGAGGATTATCGCCATCTGTCATTGTCGCTTAAAGCCCATCCGGTTGCACTTCTCCGCCAGCGGCTCGCGAAACGATCGATCCTACGCACCAAGGAGCTCGCGAAGATTCCCTCCGGCCAGCGTGTCAGCACGGCAGGGTTGGTTCTCGTACGCCAGCGGCCTGGCTCGGCGAGCGGCGTGATTTTTATGACGCTTGAAGATGAGACCGGCGTCGCCAATGCGATCGTCTGGCCGAAAGTGTTCGAAATGCTGCGGCCGATCGTGATCGCCGCGCGGCTCATCGCCATCAGCGGCAAACTGCAATCCGAATCGGGTGTCATTCATGTCGTGGTCGAGCGTGCCGAAGATTTGACGCCGCTGCTTGGTTTGCTGTCGAGCCCGGGCAGCGAGATCTCGACGCTTGCCCATGCCGATGCAGTCAAGCGCCCGGAGCAAGGCTCGCGGCAGGTTGCTCGCCATGAAGAGCCCGACCTCTTTGAAGGAAAAATGGCCAAGACCACCACCGACCCGCACGATGTCCACCGTGCGCTGCCGAAGGGCCGGAATTTCCACTGAAGGTTCGATGGATTGAACCGCATGCTTCGAGACGCCGCTTCGCGGCTCCTCAGCATGGGGGACTCCTCACCCTGAGGAGGCTGCGAAGCAGCCGTCTCGAAGGGTGAGAACACGAAAAAAGGCCGCCATGCTTGCGAACGGCGGCCTCGATCATGGCAACAAAATATCCGGAACTCAGGCCGTCTGAAGATTGACGGCGGCGAGCTTACCGGAACGACGGTCCGTTTCGACGTCGAAGCTGATCTTCTGACCTTCGACAAGGCCGCGCAAACCGGAGCGCTCGACCGCGCTCACATGCACGAAGACGTCCTTGCCGCCGCTGTCCGGCGCGATGAATCCATAACCTTTTTGTTCATTGAAGAATTTCACAGTTCCTACTTGCATCCTATGCCCTTTCGTGGCGCAGATCAGCGGTCGCGGAATGCAACACGCCGGTTTCAGTCGAATTTGGCAGAAGTGGCTGAAACGTGCGCAGAGCGAGCAATTCAGAGATCAGTCCAAAAGCGATGACCCTATATGTAACTGAAACCGGCGCTTGGCAAGAGCGGGCCCCCCGCAGTTACAGCTCCCGTACCGCGGTTAGGACGCAATTCGTCAAGCGGTTCAAATCTGTGGCGTCGATCGTGAACGCCGGCGTCAGATAAATGACCCGGCCAAACGGGCGAATAAAGACTCCGAGCTCGATGAAACGGCGCCGCAACGCGTTCAAATCTGGTTCCCCGGCGAGTTCGACGACGCCGATCGCGCCTTTGACGCGCACGTCGCGGACGGAGCGCGCATCGCGACAGGGCTCGAGCGCCGCTCGCAGCCTCGCCTCGATCGCTGCGACTTGCTTCAGCCGAGGCTCAGTTTCGAAGAGATCGAGCGAGGCATTCGCGGCGGCGCAGGCGAGCGGATTGGCCATATAGGTCGGCCCGTGCATCAACGCGGAGGCGGGATCGTCCGACCAAAACGCGTCGAACACATGCCGGCGCGCGATTGTTGCGGCGAACGCCATCGTCCCGCCGGTCAGCGCCTTCGAGAGACAGATGATGTCGGGTACGACATGCGCCGCTTGGCAAGCGAACATCGTGCCGGTGCGGCCGAAGCCCGTGAAGATCTCGTCGAAGATCAGGAGAAGGTCGTATTTGTCGGCCGCGGCGCGCAGCCGGGCGAGCACTTCGGGGGCGTGAAAGATCATGCCCCCGGCGCCCTGCACCAGCGGTTCGACGATGATCGCCGCAAGTTCGCCCGCATGGCGCGCGACCAGCGCGTCGAAAGCCGCACCGCTTTGTTCATCGCGCGGCAGATCGGCGATCACATTCTGCGGCAGCACGCCGGCAAAACGCTGATGCATGCCTTCGTCCGGATCGCAGACCGCCATCGTCGCGAACGTGTCGCCATGATAGGCGCCGCGAAAGGCGAGAAATCTGCTGCGCCCGGCGAGTCCTTTGTTGATCCAGAATTGCACCGCCATTTTGAGAGCGACTTCGACCGCGACGGAACCGCTGTCGGAGAAGAAGGTGTGCGCCAGATCGCCCGGCAGAAGCGCGGCCAGGCGCGTCGCAAGCCGCACGGCCTGCTCATGCACGAGCCCGCCGAACATCACGTGCGGCATCGCCTTGAGCTGCCGCGCGACGGCGTGACGGATATGCGCGGGGTTGTAGCCGTGGCAGGCCGTCCACCAGCTTGCAATCCCGTCGACGAATTCGCGCCCGTCCGCCAATCGGATCCGCGTACCTTCGGTGGCGACGACCGGCAGCGGCGGCAGGTCCGTCTTCATCTGACTATAGGGCAGCCAGATGTGCTCGCGCCAAGCCTCCTGCCATTCGCCGCTCATCAAAGCGCCTTGTTGCCAGAACGGAGCGCCACCGCTACACCGCCGGGAATCGAAAGGAAAGCCGCGCTCTTGGCTAGGCTCGACGCATTCGCGAGGCGCAAGCTCGCCGAGTTGGAAGAAGCCGCGCTGCGCCGCCGCCTTGTAGATACGCAGCGGGTCGGCGACAGTGTCGTCGTGCGCGACGGCCGCCGGTTCGTGTCGTTTTCGTGCAACGATTACCTCGGACTCTCGCAGCACCCGAAAGTCAAGGCGGCGGCGAGCGCGGCGATCGCCGCCTATGGAACCGGGGCCGGCGCTTCGCGGCTTGTCACCGGCAATCATCCGCTGTTCGCCGAACTTGAAGGCCGCCTCGCAAAATGGAAGGGCGCGCAAGCGGCGCTGGTCTTCGGTTCCGGCTATCTCGCCAATCTCGGCATTATTCCGGCGCTCGCCGGCGAGGGCGATCTCATTCTCATCGATGAGCTCTCGCACGCTTGCCTCTTTGCCGGCACGCGTCTGTCTGCCGCCGAGCGGCGCGTCTTCCGCCATAACGACGTCGGTCACGTACATGCCATTCTTGACGCGGAGCGCGGCCATTTTCGCAACGCTCTGCTCGTGACCGACGGAGTATTTTCGATGGATGGCGATCTCGCCCCCATCGCCGAACTCGCCGAGACTTGCGCAAATTACGACACGTGGCTCATGACCGACGATGCGCACGGGCTCGGCGTCCTTGCGAAAGGCCGCGGTTCGAGCTTCGTCGAGAGCGACAAAGCCGAGGTGGCGTTACAGATGGGCACCCTCTCGAAAGCGATGGGCAGCTACGGCGGCTATCTCTGCGGCTCGCGTGCCGTCATCGATCTCTTGATCTCGCGGGCGCGCACGCTGATCTATTCGACCGGTCTGCCGCCCGCCAGCGCAGCCGCCGCGCTGGCCGCGCTCGACATCATCGAGAACGATCCGGCATTGACCGAGAGGCCGCTTGCCAAGGCGCGTGCGTTCACCCGCCGCCTCGGCCTGCCCGAAGCACAAAGTCCGATCGTACCGTTGCTGCTCGTCTCGCCCGAGGCGGCGCTCGCCGCCTCGCGCGTGCTGGAAGACGAAGGCTTTCTCGTCATCGCCATCCGGCCGCCAACGGTGCCTGCTGGCAGCGCCCGGCTGCGCTTCGCCTTTTGCGCCCAGCATCGTGACGACGACGTGGCGCGTCTCGCCGACGTGGTCGCCCGTTTGCGCGATGGCGCGCGGCTGGCGCAGCACGAAACCGGCTAATCCGCTTTGGCCGCCGTCTTCATCACAGCGACTGGAACGGAGATCGGCAAGACCTTCGTCGCCGCCGGGCTCATCGAGGTGCTGCGCCGGCGCGGCCGCAACGTCGCCGCGCTGAAGCCGGTGGTCAGCGGCTTCAATCCGCAGGCCAGCGGCGAAAGCGATCCCGCCGTGCTACTACGCGCGCTCGGCCGCTTGCCAAGCGACGCCGCCATTGCCGAAATCGCACCTTGGCGCTTCTACGCCCCGCTGTCGCCCGATATGGCGGCGGCGCGCGAAGCCAGGCCGATCGATTTCGCCGCACTCGCCGCGTTTTGTCACGCTGGCATCGAAGCCGCCGAGGACGTGCTCCTCATCGAGGGGATCGGCGGCCTGATGGTACCCTTAGGCGCGCAAACGACGGTGCTCGATCTGATCGACACGCTGCGAATCCCGATGATCCTCGTCGCCGGGACGTATATCGGCACCTTGAGCCACGTGTTGACCGCATTTGAAGTCGCAACCAACCGCGGCCTTGCAATCGCAGCTTTGGTGCTCAACGAGACGCCCGGCTCGCCGATGCCGCCCGAACCGACGCGCGCCAGCTTGACGAATTTTTGCGGCGAAGTTCCGATCCTCACGCTTACCCGCGGCTCCGATAACGCCGCGACATTCGAAGCCCTGGCGGATCTACTGGCTTAGGATCACTTCGAGTCGGCGTCGGCTTCGGTGTTCAATTCGTCGGCGAACGCCTCGATGCGGCGCGCATTAGCGCCGAAGTCGTGCCGGCCGATGCGTGAGGCTGAGCGCACGTCGACCCGCGTCTCCCCAGCGAGCGGCGTAATGCGGATGGCAATGTCGTCGGGAAAGCCGAAGACCATGCCGTGCGCGATCGCATCGACGTGGCCGAGGCCGAGCCGACCGCCGGGCGGGATTGCCTCGATGATCGTCCAATGGCGCGCCGCCACGGCATGCAAAACCGTAGTGAACGCTTCGTCGCCGTCGAGATCGAGAAAGATCGGCTGCACGTCCGGATACGCCTCGGCCTGCAGCTCGCGAGCCGCCGCGGGAACGGAAGGCGGTACGATGCCGCCGCGCGCTGCCAGCGCTTTGCCCGACAGCGAGAAGGCAGGCGGATCGTCGAGATCCGTTGAGACATCGTTGAGCACCGGCAGGCGAACGGCCTGGACGGCGAGAAAAGCCGGATAGGTCAA
Source organism: uncultured Alphaproteobacteria bacterium (assembly GCA_963697785.1). Taxonomy (GTDB): domain Bacteria; phylum Pseudomonadota; class Alphaproteobacteria; order Rhizobiales; family Beijerinckiaceae; genus Methylovirgula. The sequence goes on from OY969098.1 coordinate 1,629,554, forward strand.
CAGAAGCGCGGCAAGCAATGAGCCGGTCAGGAGAACGCCGACGCCCTTACGGCCGGTGCGCCAGATCGCCACCGTGGCGGCGCCGGCGCAAAGTACGGCGAGGCAGGCGATGACAATCGCCGAGCCGATCACGGCGAGGACGGCCGTCGGGTCAAGTCCGGCGCGCGCCAAAAGCAGCCCCATGCCGACCACCGCCGCAGCGAACAGGGCGAGGCGGCGGCTCCATAAGGCGCTGTCCGAATAGGGTTCTTCGATAATGATCCGGCGCATGTCGGGCGCAAGGGTTTGCGGTGTTTACGGGCCTGCAGTTGGCAATCGGCATTGCCGATCAACGCCGCTCGGCCTTGAGCTTCGCGGCTTAGGAGTCAACGAATATCACAACGTTCTGTTTACCGCGTGGCCCGATCCTTAGCTCCAGAGGCGGACGATCGGGTAGGCCCTCGGTGCACTGCGCGATCGCGAGAATGATGGTGCCGCGAATTCTGCAACCGGACAAGCCATGACCCCGCTCACGCGCCGACATTTTGTACAAGGCGCCGGCGGCCTATTCCTAGGGACAGCGGGTCTTGGCTCATACGCGTTCGCGCTCGAACCCGGGTTCCGGCTCGAGGTGACGTCGTATTGCGTCGCCCTGCCGCGCTGGCCGGAAGGGCTGAACGTCAAAGCGGCGGTCATCGCCGACATTCACGCCTGCGAACCGTTGATGTCTGCCGCACGCGTCCGCCGCATCGCCGAGCTCACCAATAGGCTCAACCCCGACATCATCTTTTTGCTCGGCGACTTCAACGCCGGTCATAGATACGTGACCGCCGCGGTCTATCCCGAGCAATGGGGCGAGGCTTTGTCGATTTTACGCGCCCCGCTCGGCGCCTACGCAATTCTCGGCAATCACGACTGGTGGCACGGTCCGCTACCCGGAATGCGCAGCGACGGCGGCGAGAGCGTCCGCAAGGCGCTGCGTCACGCCAACATCGTCGTGCTCGAAAATGACGCGGTACGAATTGCCAAGGACGGTCAAACCTTCTGGGTCGCCGGACTGGGCGACCAACTGGCGTATCACGTCAGGCCGCGCGGCTTCGAAGGAATCGACGATCTTTCCGGAACGCTCGCCAGGGTGACCGACGATGCGCCCGTCGTGCTGCTGGCGCACGAGCCGTTCGTTTTCCGCCGCGTGCCACAACAAGTATCGCTCACGTTCTGCGGCCACACGCACGGCGGACAGGTGAACCTGCCGTTCCTCACCATCGCCTATGCCGAGACGCAGTTCGGTACGCAGCACATTTACGGTCATATCACGGAGCGCGGCCGGCAGATGATCATTTCGGCAGGACTTGGGACGTCGATCGTGCCAGTGCGTTTTCTGTGCCCGCCGGAAGTGGTCAGCGTGCAAATCGGTGGCGCGCCGCCAATTGCTTAGAGATCATGTTGCTTGGAGATCATAACGCAAAGCGCGCGCCGGCTTTCTTGCAAGGCGCGCGCGTGGTGTTTGGCGTTGCTTGGCCGCTCTATTCGACGACGACTTTGGTGCCGATCTTGGCGCGATTGTAAAGATCGATCGCATCGATGTTCGACATCCGGATGCAGCCCGAGGAAACAGCCTGGCCGATCTGATCCGGCTCGTTGGTGCCATGGATGCGGTAGAGCGTGTCTCGATCGCCCTGGAACAGATAGAGCGCCCGCGCGCCAAGCGGATTTTCCGGCCCGCCCGGCAAGCCGCCGGCATCGGCCGTCGGCTCCAGATGCGGCCAACGCTTCACCATGTCGGACGGCGGCATCCAATGCGGCCATTCCTGCTTGCGCCCGACCGTCGCTATCCCGGTCCAGCCCGCCGCTTCGGATCCAGCGGCGATACCGTAGCGGATCGCTTTCTTGCCCGGCAGCACATAGTAGAGAAACATGTTCCTGGTATCGACAATGATCGTGCCCGGCTTCTCCGGCGTGTCATAATCGACTTTGTAGCGTCGGAACTCCGACGGAATATTGGCCTGCGGGGCAAGCGCTAAATATTCGCTGTCCCGCGCCGACAAGCTCGGATCCGGTGTGGCGACCCCATCGGCCACGCATCCCGCCAGCGACATCGCTAAAACCGGCAATACCCAAGTGATTGTTTTGAGTCGCATCTGAAATTCCCCGCCCGCAGAATCGAAATAACGCATCGGCCTTTGTCTTGCCATCCTCCCGTGTAGCTGAAAACGGCTTCGAGGCGAGAAGACGGCAGGCTGTGGCGCAAATGAAACAGCTCGGCCGCCCCGCCGCTCGGCTATCGGTTCGTCCGGCGTGGCGCCGGACCTTCATTTTTTGGTGATCTGGTTGGCAACTGCCCTTCTCGGCCATCCCGCGAGTCTCGGCCACGCAACAGGTCCCGGCCATCCAGAGCGTGCCGAGCGTATTCGTAGCGTCGAAAATGCCCTGGCAGGCGAGGAATTTCTCGCGCTCAAGCGCCTCGAGGCGCCGCGCGCCGACTGGCAGGCGATCCTGCGGGTTCATCCGCAGCGATATCTCGCAAAGATCGAATCAGAGGTACCCGCGGCGGGACTGGTTTCGCTCGACTCGGACACGATGCTGAGCCCTGGCACGTTCGAGGCAGTCCTGCACGCAGCGGGCGGCGCGGTGCTCGCAACGGATTTGGTTTTCCGCGGCGAGGCCGAGAATGCTTTTGTCGCGATCCGTCCGCCCGGCCATCACGCCGAACCGGAACGGGCGATGGGCTTCTGCATCGTCAATACTGCCGCCGTCGCGGCCCGTCACGCGCAGGCGGAGCATGGCGCAGAACGCGTCGCAATCGTAGACTTTGACGCCCACCACGGCAACGGAACGCAGGCGGTCTTCTGGTCGGACCCGACCGTGCTCTATTGTTCGACGCATCAAATGCCGCTCTTTCCGGGCACCGGCGCGCGCCGCGAACGCGGCGAATACGATACGATCGTCAACGCACCGCTCTCGCCGGGCGCCGACGGCGGCCTCTTCAAAGAGGCGGTGGAATTGGTCGTCCTGCCGCGCATTACGGCGTTCGCGCCCGACTTGATTGTCATCTCCGGCGGGTTCGACGCGCACCGCCGCGATCCGCTTGCGGGTCTCAATCTTACGGAGAACGATTTCGCTTGGATCACCGGCAAGCTGATCGACGTCGCGCTCGCCCATTGCGACGGGCGCATCGTTTCAGTGCTCGAAGGCGGCTATGACCTCGAAGCGCTGGCCAACTCTACGGCGGCGCATGTCCTGACGTTGATGGGCAAGAGCATGCCGGCGAACGGCCTTCAGGCTTCGCCGTCGACCGGCTCGTAGGCGACGATTTCGATGCCGAATCCGGAGAGGCCTACATATTTGAGCGGCGACGAGGTACGCAGCCGGATCGACGAAATTCCGAGATCGCGGAGGATTTGCGCGCCGACCCCGATTTCGCGCCACTCCTTAATGCGCTGCGTCTCCTTGTCGGGCCGTTCGGCCTGCGGCACGTTGACCGGCACCCCTGCCGTGCCGTCGCGCAGATAGACGAACACGCCGCGACCCTCTTTCTTGAACTGCGCGAAGGTCTTGCGGATCAGCGTCCCGCCTGCGATCACGTCGGCGACGATATCGACGCGGTGCAATCGCGCCGGCACGTTGCGCCCGTCGCCGATCTCGCCTTGCACGAAGGCAAAATGCTGAACCGGATCGTAGGGCGTCACATAGGCGTAGCCGGCCAGCGGCCCGCTTGGGCCTTCGACCGGAAAGGCGTTGACCCGCTCGACGAGCTTCTCGCGCGCCTGCCGATAGGCGATCAACTCGGCCACCGAAATCCGCCGTACGCCGTGTTCTTTCGCGAAGGCGTCGATCTGCGGCCCCATCCGGACGCTGCCGTCGTCGTTGGTGAGCTCGCCGATCACCCCAACCGGCGGCAAGCCGGCAAGCCGGCAGAGATCGACCGCGGCCTCCGTGTGGCCGGAGCGCATGAGGACGCCGCCCTCGCGCGCGATCAGCGGGAAGACGTGCCCGGGCCGGACGAAATCGGCCGCCCCCATGTTGGGATTGGCGAGCGCCCGCACGGTTTGGGCGCGCTGCTCGGCGGAAATGCCGGTAGTGAGCCCATGGCGTACGTCGGCCGAGACGGTGAAGGCGGTGCCGAGCGGCGCGTCATTCGTTGCAACCATCGGCTGGAGGTGCAGCCGCCGCGCGTCTTCCGCGGTAATCGGCGCGCAGACGATGCCGCTCGAATAGCGGATGATAAAGCCCATCTTCTCGGGCGTGCAGAGCGCCGCCGCGCAGATGAGATCGGCCTCGTTCTCACGGTCATCGTCGTCGGTGACGATGACGATCTCGCCACGCGAGATCGCCTCGATCGCTTCGATCACCGAACGGCGCATGCGAAAACGCTCCCGGATGTGTTAGGCTTGCCAAGCATAGATAAGCGAGAATTGCGATCGCACAATGCCGGCAAAGTTAGCGCCCCTTCTGCGCATCGCCTTAACCTTCATCGGGCTTCTCGCGGCTCCCGCAGTCGTGCCGGCCGACGGCGCCGCCTGCGAGCGGATCACCGCCGCCGAGCACCTTTATACGGTCTGCACGTTCGACCTCCGGCACAGCCAGCTGCGGCTTTTCTTCGCCGCCGCCGACGGCCAGCCTTACAAAACGTTCAGCGCCGTCTCCGAGGCGTTGAAGCCGCAACGCGATGCGCTCGCTTTTGCCATGAATGCCGGCATGTTCGGCCCCAATCTTCGACCCATCGGCCTGTACGTTGAAGCGGGACGGCAAATCAGCCCTGCCAATACGCGCTCCGGCCCGGGCAATTTTCACATGAAGCCGAACGGCGTCTTCTACTTCGACTCCGCGACTGCCGGTATCATGGAGACGAGCCGCTTCCTCAAATCAGGTTTGCACCCCGAGTATGCGACCCAATCGGGACCGATGCTGGTGATCGACGGCAAGTTGCATCCCAAGATCGAGCCGTCCGGCACGTCCGAGAAGATCCGCAATGGGGTCGGCGTAAAGGACGGACACATCGTCGTATTCGCGATCTCCGAGGACCCGGTGACCTTTTACGAGTTCGCGACCTTGTTTCGCGACCAGCTCGGCTGTCCCGATGCGTTGTTTCTCGACGGATCGGTTTCGAGCCTCTATGCGCCGGAGCTCGGGCGCGACGACAGTCTGCAGCCGCTCGGCCCCATGGTCGGCGTCGTCGAGAAGGCACCGTAGATCGCTAGCCCGACAAACCTACCGCCGTGCTCGCCAGCGTCGCGACCTTGGCATCAAGCGCCTGTGCGGCTTCCAACAGCTTCGGGTTCGTCTCGGCGCGCATCAGCGAGGATGGCAGATCATAGGTAATCGTCGAGCCTTCACCGTCTGCGTTCTCGACCAGCAAAAGTTCGACCGGCGCGAACAATGCGGCTTCGATGTCGTGGCGGATCATCGTGATGGCGATCAGCGGATTGCCGAACATGAGGCGCACTGCCTTGCGCGTGATGCCATACAGCGGAAGCCAGCCGCTGTGATCGAGCTCCAAAAAAAGCATGAAGCCACTCTCGCCCGTAAGCGGCTGAATGATCCGTTCGAAGTCGTCGGCGTTGCGCACCGCGCGGGCGTGATCGAGGACCTCCTGGAGCCGCGACGTGCCCAAGAGCCGGCGTAGCTCGGTGCGCACTGCATCGAAGGAGCGTGGACTCTCAAAGTGCATGCGGGTGAGTTCGCTGACGGATTTTAGCATCGCAGGCTTCATCGGCATGCTCTTCCCCGCGCTCACCCGATCTGCGCCCGATGCCGCAGGAACTGATCGGCGAGGACGCAGGCAACCATAGCTTCGCCGATCGGCACGGCGCGGATGCCGACGCAAGGATCGTGACGCCCTGTGGTAGAGACGTCCGTTTCGGCGCCACTCCGGTCAATCGTCTGGCGCGGCGTCAAAATCGACGAGGTAGGCTTCACCGCGAAGCGCGCGACGATCGGCTGGCCGCTCGAAATGCCGCCGAGGATGCCGCCCGCATGATTGCTGCGGAACCTCGGGCGCCCGTCGGCGCCGACCCGCATTTCGTCGGCGTTTTCTTCGCCCGATAGCGCGGCGACCGCGAAGCCGTCGCCGATCTCGAACTCCTTTCACCGCGTTGATCGACATTAACGCCGCCGCAAGCTCGGCGTCGAGCTTGCCGTAGAGCGGCGCGCCCCACCCCGCCGGAACGCCTTCGGCGACGATTTCGATCACCGCGCCGATCGAGGAGCCGGCTTTGCGGATCTCGTCGAGCTTGCGCTCGAAGCGCGCCGCGGCCTCGGCGTCGGGAGAGAAGAACGCATTGCGCCGCGTCTCCTCCCAATCCCATTTCGCGCGGTCGATCCAATGCGCGCCGATGGCGACGAGCGCGCCGCGCACGCGGACGCCAGGGATGATCTTGCGGGCGATCGCGCCGGCCGCGACGCGCGTCGCGGTCTCGCGCGCCGACGCACGGCCGCTGCCGCGCCAATCGCGCAGCCCGTATTTCGCCTCGTAGGTGAAGTCGGCGTGTCCGGGCCGGTATTTGTCCTTGATCGCGTCGTAATCCTTCGAGCGCGCGTCTTCGTTGGCGATCAGCAGCGCGATCGGCGTGCCGGTCGTGACTTGCTTGCCGCTGTCCGGATCGCGGAAGGCGCCGGAGAGGATCTTCACGCGGTCGGATTCCTGGCGCTGGCTGGTGAAGCGCGACTTGCCCGGCCGCCGCTCGTCGAGAAAACGCTGGATCTCCTCCTCTTCGAGCGGAATGGCGGGCGGGCAGCCGTCGACCACGCAGCCGATCGCCGGCCCGTGGCTTTCGCCAAAGGTCGTCACCCGAAAGAGATGCCCGAAGGTGTTATGGGACATTGGGTCCTGCCGCAGCGGCGAGGGCGCTGCCGAGCCAGCGGGAACGCTTACTCCTTGGCCAGCGCCGAAAGATCGGGCGCCGCGGGGTTTTTCATGCCGACGATGTGATAGCCGGCGTCCACATGCAAGATCTCGCCGGTGATGCCGCGCGCCAGCGGCGAAAGAAGAAATGCGGCGCTTTCACCGACTTCATCGATCGTGACCGAGCGGCGCAACGGCGCGTTATATTCGTTCCACTTGAGAATATAACGAAAGTCGCCGATGCCCGAGGCCGCCAGCGTCTTGATCGGCCCCGCCGAAATCGCATTGACGCGGATGTTCTTCTCGCCGAGATCGGCGGCGAGATAGCGCACGCTCGCTTCGAGCGCCGCCTTGGCGACGCCCATCACGTTATAGTGCGGCATCCATTTCTCGGCGCCATAATACGTCAGCGTCAACAGCGCGCCGCCGTCCGGCATTAGCTTTTCAGCGCGCTGCGCAATCGCCGTGAAGGAATAGCAGGAGATGAGCAGCGTATTGCAGAAGTTCTCCGCGGTGGTATCGACGTAGCGCCCCGTCAACTGGTCCTTGTCCGAGAAGGCGATGCAATGGACCAAGAAATCGAGCTTGCCCCAAACCCGTTCGACCTCGCGGAACACGGCGTCGATCGTCGCGACGTCGGTCACGTCGCAATGACCGACGACATGCGCATCGAGCTCCTGGGCGAGCGGCCGGACGCGTTTCTCGAGCGACTCGCCTTGGTAGGTGAAGGCAAGCTGCGCGCCGGCGCCATGCGCCGCCTTGGCAATGCCCCAGGCGATCGAACGGTTGTTGGCGGTTCCCATGACGAGGCCGCGTTGTCCGGCCAAGATCCCGGGAACGGTGGCTTGTACGGGCAGGCGTTCCGGCTGGTTCATTCTTGATCCTGGGCAAACAAGGGCCGGCCGCGCCGGCAACTACTTTGCGTTTAACCCGGATTTCATCGATTGGCCAAGTCCATGTCGTCGGATACGAACGTTCCTGCGCCGATTGCGGGCGGCCGCCCAATCAATTCATTCAACACTTGATTGCGTTTTGTGACGGAGGCCGCGGCCTACGCAAGGTCCTGGCGCGGGTTGTACGGCTTCAGTTTCTGCCATTTCCGCGCCAGTTCAAGGAGATCGGGGTCGGTTTCGTTGGGCAGAACGATCCGCAACGTGACGAGCAGATCGCCCGGCGTCGCACCAGGCAGGCCCTTGCCGCGTAGCCGCAGCGTGCGGCCGCCGTTCGAACCCGCCGGCACGTTGAGTTCGACTTGCCCGTCGAGAGTCGGCACGTTCACTTTGGCACCAAGCACCGCCTCGTAAAGCGTCAGCGGTAGATCGAGGCGAAGGTCGCGCCCTTCGACCCGAAAGTAGGGATGTCTGGCGATCTTGATGGTGACGAGCGCGTCGCCCGGTTCGCCGCCGAAAGGGCTTGCGAGGCCTTGGCCTTTGAGGCGGATCTGCTGTCCGTCCTCGACCCCGGCCGGCACCGAGACTTCGAGCGTGCGCCCGGTCGGCAAGCTGACCCGGCTCTTGCCCCCGTGCACGGCTTCCCGTAGGGCAACGGTCAGCTGCGCGGACACATCCTCGCCACGCGGCAAGGGCCGGCTCTGACCGGCGCTGCGGCGCTGGCCGGCCGCGCCACCGAACAGATCGCTGAAGAGGTCGCTCGCGTCGAACCCGCCGCCGCCCGGCCCGGTGCGAAATTCGAAATGCTCGAAACCGCCCGGTCCGGCGCGCCGCGTGAAACCGCCGGGACCGGCGCCCGCCCCGAAGCCTTCGAACCCCTGAAAACGCGGCTTGCCCTCGGCATCGATCTCGCCGCGGTCGAACTGGGCGCGCTTCTTCTCGTCGCCGAGGATCTCATAGGCGGAGCTCACCTCGGCGAATTTATCTTTCGCCTTGGGGTCCTTGCTCTGGTCGGGATGAAATTTCTTGGCGAGCCGGCGATAGGCCTTTTTGACCTCGGCCATATCGGCCGATTTCGTCACACCCAAAACCGTATAAGGATCACGCATCGTCGAGCCCAAAGAAACGCCTGCCCGCAACGGCGCAGGCGCAATGTCTCAGCCGGCAACTTGGGGTGCGGGCCGGTTGGACGCAAGCCTGCAGCTCAAACGGTCCGTTGGCGCACTCCAAGTCCGCCCGGCACGCCGAGAACGCCGATCGCAATCCGAGCTACGACGAGAAGTCCTGCGAAGGCCGTCGCGTTGATCGCCAGGATCCGCAGAACGGTCGGCGCGGCGTAGGTCGCAAGATCGCCAGGCGCGGCGGCGACGGTGATCAGAAAGAGGCCGCCTTCATAAGCCGCAAACGCCGCCAGGAAGGCGGACGCGCGGCCCAGCATCGGATGCGCCAGGGCGGCGCCGCGGTAGGTCCATTCTGCCGCGAATACAGCGGCGACGCCGACCAGCGCAAACGCCGCGCTCCACACCAAACCCGCCGCCGGATACTGAAAAACGGCGAAGCCGACGCATTGATTGGCGAGGACGATGGCGAGCACGAGAAGCACGGCTTCGCCGCGGCGCATCGTCAAAGCGGCCAACGCCGCGAAGGCGGCCAAAGGCACGGCGCAAGCGAAGGCGCGGCTCAGACCGACACTAATGACGACGAGCGCCGCAAGCCAGACGATGTGACGCCAGTCAAAACGTATTGTTCTTTCCACGGCTCTCTCCATGTCGGGCCGGCTGTCCGGCCATCTCTTAGCAGTGTTTCCATCCGGTTGGAATTGCCCTCCTCAGGGTCCGCCGGCCGCGTTGAAGGCAACCTTTAGGCCGCCGAAAACGCCAAGCCCCGGACGCTGGAAACCGAGCGGATCCTGATACTGAACGTTGAGTGCGTTATCGATGCGCGCGAAGGCCGTCACGCCGTGGCCGAGGTCATAGGAGGCCGCAAGGTTGACGAGGACGTATCCGGGCACGGGGAGCGGCGTGAGATTGGTGAAGTCCCTGTTGTTGTCGACCCACGATCCGACGTAGATCACCGTCGCGCTCAACTGCGCCGCGCTCGTCGCCTGCCATATGCCGCTGAGGCTCGCCTTGTTCTGCGGCCGGCGGATCAGCTCCTCCTGCAAGGTGTCGTCCTCGGCATGCGTATACGTGTAGTCGGCGCGCAGCGTCAGCGATTCCCAGGGCTTCACGCTGACGAAGCTTTCGACGCCCTCGGTCGTCGCTTCGTCGATGTTCTCATAGGTGGCGACGAAGGCCGCATTGGTGACGATTTCGATGAGATTGTGGATGTTATTGTGGAAATAGGTAGCGCCGAACGATGCCTTCCCGGCGAAGAGATTCTGCTCGAAGCCGGCGTCGTAGCCGATGCTCGTTTCGGGTCGGAGATTGGGATTGGCGAAGAAGAAGGGCGGGAAATTGTCGTAGAGCTCTTCCAGGCTCGGCGCATTGAAGCCGGTCCCGAGGCTGGCCTTGAGCTTGGTCCCGGTTTCCGGAATGAGGAAGGCTGGCGCTACGCGGTAGGTCACCGCATTGCCGAACTGTTCGTTATGATCGAAGCGCACGTTGGCGCTGTTGAAAAATCTCTGGCCGATGCCCGACTGAAGCTCGGCGAAAACGGCGTCGTCGGTTACCGAGGCAGAGAACCCCGGACTGCTCACGCCACCAGCGAGTGACGTGGGGTCGTCGAGTTCATCCCGCTCATGCTGGGCCCCAATTGTCGCGATCTCGCCGGGTGCAAGGGTCAGGTTTCCTTGGTAGTCAATCTTTAGGCGATCGCCGTTATAGAGATCGAAGTAGTCGGAGGCCGGGTTGGGATCGAGAAAGCTGCGGTGGTAATCGGTATAAGCGAGGTCGAGCGTTTGATCGAGCTTGCCACCCAGCGACACAAGGTGACCGAAGGTGCGGGTGAAAAGCTCCTGATTGCCATTGATGCTCTGCAGCGCTTCCGGGCCGATGAAATCGTCGCTGGTCGAATAGAGCGTCGATTCGATGTCGTGCCCCACGAAACCGACGTCGAAGTCCGGCGTGAGTTGCGCGCCGACCTTCAGAGAAATACTCCGATTGTCGTAGGCATCGGGATTGAGCGGCCGCCCCGGCGGAACGAGATCCGCCGGAGTGACGTCCGTATCGGTCGAGCTCCAATGCGCGAAGTTGAAGGAATAGGTAAAGCGCGACACCGAGCCGCTGACGCCCATGGTCTGATTGAAGGTTCCGAACGAGCCGCCTTCGAGCGTCCCATAGACGTGCGGCGGCCCCTCCCCGCTCTTGGTGATGATATTGATGACGCCGCCGATCGCGCTCGATCCGTAGAGCCCGCTTTGTGGACCGCGCAGGATTTCGATGCGGTCGATTCCCGAGGTCAGCAGCTGGCCGAAATCGAACGAACCGTCCGGGGCGCTCGGATCGCTGGCGTCGATTCCGTCGATATAGACTTTGGTCTGATTGGCGTTGGCGCCGCGCATATAGACGTAGGTCGTGCCGCCCGGGCCGCCGGTCTGCGCGACATTGAGGCCCGGCACGTCGGCGAGAGCATCCGGCACGGTGCGCTCCTGCTTGGCCTCCATGTCGGCGCTGGTGATGACCGTGATGCTGCTGGCGACCTCGTTTTCCGGGGTCGGCACCAGCGTCGGCGTGACGACAATTTGCGGGAGCTGCTGCGTCTGCTCGGACGCAACTTGCGCCTGTGCGGGCGCGTAAGCGGAAAGAGCTAGAAAGCCTGCGTATAACGCGAGCGCGCGGCAGCGCGCCCGAACACAAAACCCGAAGGGAAACATGGAGCCTCGCAGCGACGTGACACGTCACCGCGAGCCAAAGCGAGAAGAGCCGCCTTTTACCTAAGGCGAATCCTCAAGCTTCCATCGGTGCACCCCGCCCGATGCGTTCGCGCGTGACCACGACGATGGCAGGTCTCCTGGCTCACGGGTCCTTGCCTTGCGCCGCCTTCCCGGGTTGCCCAGTGGCGTGATGGCGCGCGGCTCGCCGCTTACAGTTGCGGGGGCAGCCATGGTTTTGGCGCTGAGCGCCGCACCATGTTCTCTTTTGATCCCCGAGGGGAACCATCTGATGCCAAGCTACACAGCTTGGGCGCGCGGATCAATCCCAATGTCGGGAGAAAAGCGCGTCAGCTCTTGTTCCAAGGTTTCACGTCGGTGATGACCCAGTCGCCGGCGCCGCTGGCGCAAGCCGTGCCCTGAAGAGCATCGTCGGAATCCCTGTGGTCGATCGCGGCGCGAAAGCCGCGGCAGGTTCCGGTATCGGTCGTATAGGCATCGCCGATCGCGGCGAACGAGCCCTTGGTGCCGGAGTCGGGATTATCCCAATCCACGGCCGCGCCGCTATCCGCGGAACCGAGAGCACTGTCGAGCGCTACTTTGGCGTGTTGCCAATCGGCGCTTTGCAGGCCGGCGATCGGCGGTTTTTCGTCCGGCTTGATCGACGCGGTCTGATTGTCGTCGTCATGCGAGCCGATCAGCGAGCCCATGGGTAGCGACACCGAGCAGCCGGCAAGCGCCAGACCGAGCGAAAGGAGTGCGTAAGCCGAAAGCGCCTGCACTTTTTTCCGTCCCGTCCCGTTTCCTATATAAGGCAATGGCGCAATCCCCACTGATGCTCCACACTCGTTCGCTTTCGCCGCATCGACGAGTTTATGCCGGATGAATTAACCGTGAATGACTTCACCGATGCCGACGAGCCCCTCGCGCTCTTTTCGGAATGGCTCGCCGGCGCGGAAAAATCCGAACCGGAGGATGCCAATGCGATGGCCTTGGCTACCACGGATGCCGGCGGCGTGCCAGACGTACGCATGGTTCTTCTCAAGGCCTTCGACGCAAACGGCTTTGTTTTTTATAGCAATTCGGACAGTGACAAGGGGCACGAACTGGCCGCCAACATGCAAGCGGCGGCGGTTTTTTACTGGAAATCGTCGCATCGACAGGTGCGGATCCGCGGCCCCGTCGAACGCGTGAGCGACGCAGAGGCCGATGCATATTTTGCGACCCGCCCCTTGCAGAGCCGGATCGGGGCTTGGGCGAGCCAGCAATCGCGGCCGCTCGAAAGCCGCTTGGCCCTCGAAGCGGCGGTCACCAAATACGCCGCGAAATTTGCGCTCAGCGGCGTTCCGCGGCCGCCCTATTGGATCGGCTACCGCATCCGCCCCCTCAGCATCGAATTCTGGTCGCACGGAAAGTTTCGCCTGCATGATCGAATCCGGTTTTTCCGCGCCGCTCCGCAAGGCGGGTGGGACAGACAACGTCTTTATCCGTGATCCGATGAAACGCTTCGACCCGCCGCATCCGATTCTCGGGGTCAGCATCGCCGTCTTCCGCGACGGCCGGGTGCTGCTCGCCACGCGCACCAGACCGCCGTACGTCGGCGTCTTCACGCTTCCCGGCGGCCATGTCGAAGCGGGCGAAGGCCTGAAAGACGCGGCGCTGCGCGAATTGGCAGAGGAAGTCGGCGTCAAAGCCCGCATCGTCGCCTTCAATCGCAGCGTCGAGATGATTACGGATGGGCTGGAATTGCGTCAGCATTACGTGATCTTATCGTTCGTCGGCCTTTGGGCCTCCGGAGAAGCAAGGCCAGGGCCCGAGGCAGGAGAGGTTCTCTGGGCCAAACCCGGCGAGCTCGACCAACTGAAGACCTCGCCGCATTTGCGTTCCGTTGTTGAGAGCGCACATGAGATATTGCGCAGCAAGACATTGATTTGAAGTGCAGATGTGTGGGCGCGATCGTCTTCGCAGAGTCACCTGCGGAGCAAACCGGATGAAGGGAATGCCGCCGATTTTGACCGATCGTAATCCTTCATCCGCTACGCGCTCCCCGCGATCCGCCGCGCTTGGGCGAGGGCTCGCATCGATCCTTTCAAAGCTCGTTCTTGCGGCGGTCGTGGCCGCGACTCTGGCGAGCCCCGCCGCCGCGCAAAATCTGCTCGAACGTTCCGGCGCGGCACCGGCTTACGAGGAACAACAATCGCCGCCGGCCTTTGCACCGCCGCCGCCGCCAGCGCAGCCGCCGGCGGCGCGCTCGGCCGCCTTGCCGCCGCTTCCGGGAGCCACGCCTGCGACGCCGGGCCAGCCTGCGAAGCCAGGCGAGTCTCCGGCGGCTCCGGCGGCGGAGGAACCTGCTCCGCCCTACGAACCGCAACTCCTGCGGCTCTCGGAGCTGCTTGGCGCGCTTACCTATCTGCAGAATCTCTGCGGCGGCCAAAGCGGCCAAGTCTGGCGCGACAAAATGACGGCGTTGATGGACGCGGAGACGCAAAACGAAACGCGCCGCGAGCGCTTGGCCGGCGCCTATAACCGCGGCTTCAAAGGGTATGAATTGAACTACCGCCAGTGTACCCCGAACGCCGAGGCGATCATTACGCGGTTCCTGGACGAATCCGGCAAAATCGCCCGCGACGTCGGCCGCCGCTACGGGACGTCGTGAGCGCCGTCACAGCACCCCAAAAAACCGCACTGGCTCGCCGTGCCCCGGCGTGACGATCTCGCCCTCCCACATGACACGCCGGCCGCGGATCACCGTTCCGACCGGCCAACCCGTGACCGTTCGGCCGGCAAACGGCGTCCAGCCGCAGCGCGAGCCAATCCAAGAATCCGTAATGGTCTCGCGCCGCTTGAGATCGACGAGCGTGAGATCGGCGTCATAACCGACCGCAACGCGCCCCTTGCCGGCGATGCCGAAGAGCCGCGCCGGTCCGGCGCTCGTCAGATCGACGAATCGCTCCAGGCTGAGACGCCCGGCGTTGACGTGATCTAGCATGACCGCAACGAGCGTCTGTACGCCGGGCATGCCCGAGGGGCTTTGCGGATAGGACTTGGCCTTCTCCTCCAACGTATGCGGCGCATGGTCGGAGCCAAGAATGTCGATAATCCCTTGCGCGAGACCGCCCCAAATCCGCGCGCGATGCCGGCCGACGCGCACCGGCGGGTTCATCTGCAGCCGCGTGCCGAGCCGCGCATAATCGTCGGCGCTGAAGGTCAGATGCTGCGGCGTCGCCTCCAGGCTCGCGATGTCTTTATGGGCGGCCAAAAAGTCGATCTCCTCGGCGGTCGAGACATGTAGGATATGGATCGCGGCGCGGCTTTCGCGCGCGATCCGCACCAGGCGCCGCGTCGAAAGAAGCGCGGCTTCCTCGTCGCGCCAGACGGGATGCGAGGCAGGATTGCCGGGAATGCGCAACTCCTTGCGGGCCTCGAGCCGTTCCTCGTCCTCGGAATGAAAGGCGGCGCGCCGCCGCGTCTTGGCAAGGATCGCGGCAATGCCCTTGTCGTCGGCGACGAGCAGCGAGCCTGTCGACGAGCCCATAAAGACCTTGATGCCGGCAGCGCCCGGCAGGCGTTCGAGTTCCGGAATGTCCGCCACATTGTCGAGCGTTGCGCCGACCCAGAAGGCGAAATCGCAGTGCATCCGATGCGTCGCGCGCTTTACCTTATCGGCGAGACGCGCCGCCTCGGTCGTGGGCGGATCGGTATTCGGCATGTCGAAAACGGCGGTGAGGCCGCCCAATACCGCGGCGCGTGAGCCCGATTCGAGGTCTTCCTTTTGGGGAAAGCCGGGTTCGCGGAAATGCACCTGGGTGTCGATGACTCCGGGCAGAATATGAAGGCCGCGCGCGTCGATCGTTTCGCCGGCGAGATCGCCAGCGAGATCGCCGATATCGGCGATCTTGCCACCGCGAATGCCGATATCGCGCCGCCCCGCCCCGTCGTGATTGACCAGCGTGCCGCCCTTCACGACAAGATCGAAGGCCTGCATCTCTTTCGCCTTTCGCGCGCCGGCGCTTGTTCTCCCCGTGAAGCCGATTAAATACGGATCCACACAAACGCAAGCCGAGGTGGACATGGATCGCGGCGCAAGCCTTCTCGCCGACCGCGGCGTCATTCGGATCGCCGGCGGCGAGGCGACTGCCTTTTTGCACCGGCTTTTGACGAACAGTATGCTCGGCATGCGCCAGGGCGAAGGCCGCTATGCCGCGATCCTGACGCCGCAGGGCAAGCTTCTCTTCGATTTCTTCGTAATTCCATTGCCCGAAGGAGCCGAGGCCGGCTACCTGCTCGATTGCGGCAAAGACCAGGTTGCCGATCTCCTGAAGAAGCTCAACCTCCATAAGCTGCGCGCCAAGATAGCCATTGAGGATCAAAGCGATAGGCTCGCCGTCGCGGCCCTGTGGGGGGACGCGGCGCCGCGCCAATTCGACGGCGTCGCTTTTGCCGACCCGCGGATGCCGGCGCTCGGATTCCGAGTCATTGCCGCGCCGGCAAGCCTCGCGAAGTTCGCGACCGCGGCGCAGGAAATCTACGAGACCCGGCGCATCGCGCTCGGCGTGCCCAAGGGCGGCATCGACTTCGCCTACGGCGATGCCTTCGTGCACGACGCCGATCTCGATTGGTTGAATGGGGTCGATTTCCAGAAAGGCTGCTATCCGGGCCAAGAAGTCGTGGCGCGCGTCCACTTTCGCAATTCCCCCCGTAAGCGCATCCTCAAGGTGCGCTTCGACGGGCCGCCGCCGCTGCCCGGCAGCGAAGTGATGATGGGAGAGATCAGCATCGGCAAAGTCGGCTCGACGGCGGGATCGGAAGGCCTCGCGATGCTGCGGCTCGACCGGCTCGAAGACGCCAAAAGCGCCGGCATTCGCCTCAAAGCCGGCGAAGCCGGCATCGAAGTGACGCCGCCCCATTGACGAAGATCGTGCATCCCGACGGCAAGCAACGCTGTCCCTGGTCGGGGCAGGATCCGCTTTACCTCGCCTATCACGACGAGGAATGGGGCGTGCCTGAGCACGGCGACAGGGCGCTCTTCGAGAAATTCATCCTCGATGGATTCCAGGCTGGGCTATCCTGGATTACAATTCTGCGCCGCCGAGAATCCTTCCGCCGCGCCTTCGACCGATTCGATCCCGAAAAGATCGCCCGCTACGACGCAAAGAAACTCGCCGCCTTGAGGCAGGACCAAGGCATCATCCGCAACCGCGCCAAAATCGACGCGGCCGTCTCCTCCGCGCGCGCCTATCTCGCGCTGCAGGAAGGCGAAGGGTTCGGCCGCTATCTGTGGAATTTCGTCGATGGCCGGCCGATCGAGAACAGATTCCGCCGCTCTGCGCAGATCCCGGCGGCGACCCCGCTCTCGGAGAAGATTTCGAAGGATTTGAAAGCCCGCGGCTTCAAATTCTGCGGCCCGACGATCGTCTATGCCTTCTGCCAGGCGACGGGGATGGTGAACGACCATCTTGTGAGCTGCTGGCGGCACGAAGCCTGCCGCGTCCCGGCAAAGCGCTAAAGCGCGGCAGCGGGCGGCACGCTTTCCCTTTGCGGCGGCGCGATGATCCGTTCGATATCGCTTGCGGCCTCGGCCCAAGTGCGCAGATTCGCCGCTTCGATCTTCTTCTCGAAGGATCGGCGCACGTCAGGGTCGCGCAGGCGGCGTACCGCCGCCTTGATCGCCGCAGGGTCGTGCGGATCGAAATAGACGCAGAGGTCGCCTCCGACGGCCGGAATAGGGCTCGTCTTCGAGGCCGCGCAGGATTTGCCAAACCACAGGCTTTCGCCGACCGGCAGGCCCCAGCCCTCCAGCAGGCTCGGAAAGATCGTGAACAAGCAAGCTGAATAGAGCCAGCCCAACGCCGCATCGCTCGGCGCCTCGGCGAAGACGATCCGGCCGCCGCGCGGCAGAGCGTCGAGCTTGCGCAAGGCGGCGTCCGCCTTCCAGCCCCTGCGCCCGGCGATGACGAGCTTCGGCAGGCGCTCGCCGAGTTCGGCTTCGAGTTCCTCCCAGACCGAGAGCAGCAGCGAATGGTTCTTGCGTACTTCCACCGTTCCTACGAACAGCACGAAGGGGGAGCCGGCGAGATCTTTGAGTTCTTTGGGTGGACCAGGCGGCGTCGCATTGCGGGGCGCGCCGGGAAATTCATGCGCCAAGGGGATAACCGAAACGGCCGCGTGCGGCGCGCCCAAACTCTTTCTCGTCGCCTCGAGTTCGGTCGCGCCGAAGGAAGTGGCGACAATGAAATGTGCCGGCAGGCGCAGCACTTGCTGATATTCGTGGACGAAATCGTGGCCGGTGAACTGCGGATGCGTGATCGGAATGAGGTCGTGAAGGACGACGACGAGGTTCGCGCCTTGCATCGTGGCGCGTCGGCAGAGCTTGATGATCGTCTGGCTCATCCAGAATTGGCCGCCGACGAAGAGCGTATCGCCGGCGTTCAGCCGCGGCGGCCGCAAGGTGAGCCGATCACGCAGCGCGCCGAGACGCGCCTTCACCAGCCGCGCGGTGTGGCGCGGCTTAAGGAGCGACGGCCGCGCGCCGGGATAGGGGAAATAGACGCGCAGCCGGACCAGCAACCGCTCGTTATCGCCCCTCGCCTCCTCGATATCGCGACGCAGATCGCGCCAGACGTTGCCATAAAGGCTGAACGGCACCACGTTCGGATGTGAACGAACGAGGGCGACGGCGATTTCGAGCTGAACGCGTTGGATTCCCGCGCCCGTCGCGTGCCAGAGGACGTGTTCGACGACGTCGGTGAGATCGATAAAGATTCGCGAAGACACGCCGCGCTCGCCGACAAAAGATCCAAAAAGACGATGTAGGAGAGCCATGCACGGCCTTCGACGAATTCGTTGGAAATTCTAAATCCGGGCCGGCAAAATGCCTATGACGGACCTGCCGCTACGGATTTACCGTGAAAAGGGAGACGAACGCGATGTCCGAGGCGCGCGCCTGGGTCCGGCTTCTGTCGGGCAAACGGCTCGACCTCTTGAACCCAACGCCTTTCGATTGGGAGGACGAGGATCTCGCCTTGGGGCTTGCCCGGACCTATCGCTGGGGCGGCCATTCGGCCTGGTCCTTGCCGCTATCGGTGGCCCAGCATTCGCTTTTCGTCCTCAGCCTGCGGCGGCGACGCGCTCCGGGCGGCGACCCGCGTGCCGATCTGCGCGAGTTGCTGCACGACGCCGACGAAGGCCTGCTCGGATTCGACTGCATCTCGGTCCTCAAGCCGTTTCTCGGCGACGCCTACCGCAACCTCGTCACGCAGCTCGAAACGGCGATTTCGCGGCGCTATGGCCTGCCGGCCTGGACGGACACGGAATGGGCCCTTCACAAAGAGGCCGACCGCATCGCCGCGGCGACCGAAGCCGTCCGTGTCGTCGGCTGGAGCGAAGAGGAAATGCGTCACGTGCTGCGCATCCCGTTCGAGCCGCTCAACGAAGATCCGCTCGTTTCCGTCTATGGCGGGACGCCTTGGGAGCCTTGGGCGCCGCAGGCGGCGGCGCAACGATTTCTCGCCGAACTCCAGCTTTTACTCGCGTCGTCTTCCGCGATTCCGAAGAAAGACACTTCTGTTTCAGAGCCTTAGGAGATAAGGCGCAGCTAGGCCGGAACCGTCTGCCATGAAGCTGACGTGGATCATCTTTACCGCTGCGCGGGCCGATTCTTTAATGTGGAAACGCTAAAAGACGCCGCTGGGACGGCGCCACGGAAAGCCAGTGTCACGCATTCACGTCTGCTCGATGTTCCGCGTTGCCGACGTCGCCAAAGCGACCGGCGCGCGCACGCTCGTCACGCTGATCAATCGCGAGATCGAGGTCGCCCGCCCCGCCACGATCCCGCCCGCGCGGCATCTGTTGGTCGGCATTTCGGACATTACCGCCGAAATGGACGGGCAGGTCCTCGCCAGCGAGGAACACGTCGCCTCTTTGCTCGATTTCGTGCGGCTGTGGGACCGCGAAGCGCCGTTGCTCATCCATTGCTTCGCCGGCATCAGCCGTTCGACCGCCGCCGCTTACGTCAGCGCCTGCGCATTGAGCCCGCAGCTTTGCGAAAACGAGCTTGCGCAGCGGCTGCGGCGCGCCTCAACGACCGCCACACCGAATGCGCGGCTCGTCGCGCTGGGCGACAAGATGCTTGGCCGCACCGGACGCATGATCGAAGCGATCGAGCGGATCGGGCGCGGCGAGGACTGCGTCGAAGGCGAACCCTTCGCGCTCGAGCTTACCTGAGCTTCCAGAGAATCGGCCTGCCGGCCGACCGCCGCCGTGCTATAAACGAGTATCCATTGCGAGACTGAGATTGGCCGAAGAAAACGAAGATATCGCGGTACTGCCGTTCGAGCAGGCTCTCGCCCAACTCGAGGCGATTGTCGAGAAGCTCGAAAAGGGTTCGGTGGCGCTTGAGGAATCGATCGCGATCTACGCGCGCGGCGAGGCTTTGAAGAAACATTGCGAAGCGCTGCTACAAAGTGCCGAACAGCGAATCGAGAAGATCACGCTCGGGCCCGACGGCAAGCCGAGCGGCACCGAGCCGCTCGACGTCAAGTGAGCGTCCCGCCGCAGATCTCGTCGGCATAGCCGCGTCACGCCGTCACTGCGATCCGACGACTTTCGAGAAATCGGCGACGCGATGCACCGAATCGCGCAGCGCGCTTAGGAGACGCAGCCGGTTGAGCCGTAGCTCGGGGCCGTCCGTGTTCACCGTGACGCGGTCAAAGAATTGATCGACCGGGCCGCGCAGCCGGGAGAGCGCCTGCATGGCGGCCTCGAAATCTTCCGCCTCGATCGCCGCACCTGCTTCGGCGGACGCTCGGGTAAGCGCCGTGGCCAGCGCTTGCTCTTCGGGGGCGACGAGCCGATCCGGAGCAAACGGCGCGGCATAGGCGCGTGCTTCTTCGAGCATCACCTTCTTCTCCTCGGCGCGGAGAATATTGGCGGCACGACGGTAGCCGGTAAGCAGATTGCCGCCGTCCTCGGTTTCGAGAAACCGGCCGAGCGCCGCAACGCGGCGCACGATCGGCAAAAGGTCGTCCTGCCCTTCGAGGGCGAAGACGGCGTCGATCAAATCGTAACGCGCACCCTGGTCGCGCAGATAGACCTTCAGCCGGTCGGCAAAGAAACTCAGGAGCTGTGCGAAAAGCTCGTTCGTCGGAACGGTGCCGCTGAGGCGCCGATACGCGGCAAATGTCTGCGCGAGCACCGCGCGGAGCGGGATGCGCAGCTCGTTTTCGAGGATGAGCCGGATGATGCCGAGCGCGGCGCGGCGAAGCGCGAATGGATCCTTGCTGCCGGTCGGCCGCTCGCCGATCGCAAAGAAGCCGACGAGCGTATCGAATTTGTCGGCGAGCGCGACGGCGACGGCGACGGGCTCCGTGGGAACGCGGTCCGTAGGGCCTTGCGGTTTATAATGATCTCCGATCGCCGTCGCGATGTCTTCCCCCTCCCCCTGCGCGCGCGCGTAATATTTACCCACGATCCCTTGCAGCTCTGGGAACTCGCCAACCATTTCGGAGACGAGATCCGTCTTGCAGAGCCGCGCCGCGCGCGACGCCGCCGGCCCGTCGGCGCCCGCCAACGGCGCAATGATGCGGGAAAGCGCCCTAAGTCGCTCGACGCGCTCGCCTTGCGAGCCGAGCTTTTCATGAAAGACGACGCCCGCGAGCTTTGGCAGCAGATCTTCAAGTTTTACGCGAAGATCGGTCTCATAGAAGAACTGCGCATCGGCGAGCCGCGCGCGTACGACGCGGCCGTTGCCGGCGGCGATCTCCGCCCCGCCATCCGGCGCCGTGATATTGGCAACGAGCGCGAATTTATTGGCGAGCGCCCCGCTGCCGGCTTCCCGCAGCACGAAACACCTCTGATGCGTGCGGATGGTCGCACGGATCACCTCGGGCGGCAAAACGAGATAGGCCGCATCGAAGGCGCCGATCAGCACGACCGGCCATTCGACGAGTCCGGCCACCTCTTCGACGAGCGCGTCGTCCTCGACGAGTTCGAGCCCATGCGCATGCGCGAGGCTGCGGGCGTCGTAGCGGATGATGTCCTGCCGGCGGGTGGAATCGAGCACCACTTTGGCTTTTTCCAGCCCGCTTACGTAATCGCCGAAGCGGCGTACGCGGATCGCCCCCGGCGCCAAGAAGCGATGCCCGTAGGTGACGTTACCTGCCTTGATGCCGGCGACCGAAAAGGCGACGATTTCGGGATCTTCCGTTTCGGGGCCAAAGGTCGCCAGAATCGAATGCAGCGGACGCACCCAGCGGAAGGCGTCCGCCTGCGCCGAGCCCGCCCCCCAGCGCATCGACTTCGGCCAAGGAAAGCTTTTCAGGATCGGCGGCAGGATTTCGGTGAGCACCTCGGCCGTATCGCGCCCCGGGCGTTCGAGCAGAGCGACATAGAAGTCGCCTTTCTTCGGATCTTTCTCGATGCGTGCCTCGGCAATCGACTGGAGGCCGGCACTTTTCAGAAAGCCCTGCACCGCCGCGGCGGCCGCATCTACGCGCGGGCCCTTTCTCAGTTCACGGCTGGCGCGCTGATGGCCCGGCAGCCCGGCGATATGCAGCGCCAGACGGCGCGGCGTAACGAAGCTTCCCGCCGAGTTGGCGAAGATATTGCGCTCGGCAAGCGCGTCGGTGACGAGCCTTTTAAGGTCCAGCGCCGCTTGCGCCTGCATGCGGGCCGGAATCTCTTCGCAAAAAAGCTCGAGAAGGAAGTCGGGCATGGTTCCGGCTTGCGCTGGAGCGGCGCGTGGTAACGCGAGCCGCTTCTATAGGCGCCTGCCGGGCATTTCAACGTGTATTGCCGGGCGGACGGAACCGCTTTACCGCTTCCCCGGCTTGCGGCTATGTGATGGCCGAGCCATTGGAACTAAGCCGATGACCAGCACAGCGGGCGCCAAGCCCACCTTGAAACATATGGCCTTTCTCTCGACCAGCGCACCGGAGGCCGAAGAAGCGCGCGTCCGGCTCGTTCATGCCTACGGCAATTGCGATCCGGCGTCGGCCGACGTCATCGTCGCGCTCGGCGGCGACGGGTTGATGCTGCAGACGCTGCATCGTTTCATGGGAAGCCACAAACCGATCTACGGCATGAATTGCGGTTCGGTCGGATTTCTGATGAACGAATATCGCGAGGAGAACTTGGCGCGGCGGATCGAAGAAGCTGAGCCGTCGGTCATCCATCCGCTGCTGATGGTCGCGACCGACATGCACGGCGAAGTCGCAACCGCTTGCGCGATCAACGAGGTCTCGGTGTTGCGCCAATCCTACCAGGCAGCGAAGATTTGCATCTGCATCGACCGTAAGGAACGGCTCGCCGAGCTGGTCGCTGACGGGCTGCTCGTCGCAACGCCGGCCGGCTCGACCGCCTACAATCTTTCGGTCGACGGGCCGATCCTGCCGCTCGATTCCCCGCTCATGGCGCTGACCCCCATCTCGGCGTTCCGGCCGCGCCGCTGGCGTGGCGCGCTTTTGCCCGACACCGCGCATGTGACCCTCGACATTCTTGAAGCGGACAAACGGCCGGTCTCGGCGGTCGCCGATCACTTCGAGTTCCGCGACGTCGCCAAGGTCGAGATCAGTATGGACCATGCAACCGGCCTGGTCATTCTCCACGATCCCGGCCATTCGCTCGACGAGCGCATCCTGCGCGAACAATTCGGCCATTAATCGTGAAGCTCGCCGGACTGATGCACGGGAACTGAGCGCGCTCAGGCCGCGGCTAGCTCGCGTTCGATCGCGTCGAGATCGACCGTGACGAAGCGCGGCTCGATGCGCCGAAAATTCTCATTCGAGACCGGCGGCAATTCCTCCGCCTCGCGATCGGCGAGGAGCAGAGGCGGCTCTTCCGGCATGGGCAGGACTAGCAGCTGGGTCACGTCCGCGGTCTCTTGCGGCACGGCAGCGGAGAAATCGCGCGCCTTTTCGCGCGCCGCCTCGACGTCGAACCGGCGCAGGACCGTGAGCAGCCGATCTAGTTCGCCGCCGTTTTCGGCTTTGCAGGCGGTGAGCACCCGCTCAATCCTCTGTCGCGACAGCGAGGCGCCGCTTTCCTCGTCCGTCTCGACGAGGGCAAGCGCCTCGATGGCGGCACGAAACGCCGGCAAAAGCGCGTCGGAGAGACCCGACTTGCGATAAAGCGCAGCGAAGCCGGCGCTGCGCCAGTCGCGCGTCAGGCCTTTTACCCGCGGCAAAGGAAGCTCCGAGAGTTCGGCAAGCGCCGCCTCGAACAGACCTACGTTGCCGCTGAGCAGAGCACGCAGCAGCAAGCTCGCGGTCAACTGCCCCGAAGCACGCAGATGCGCGACGAGCTGCGAAGTGCCGGTTTCGGCCGCTTCCGTCGCCGCGATAATCACATGCGCCTGTTCGCAGGCCTCGCGTGTGACGCGGCTTGCCCGTTCGCGTGACATCCAATCGCGCCCGGTCACGAAGGCCGAAAGACTGTCGGCGGTCGCGGCGACGAGATCGGCGCGTAGCGCCGCCGGCAAGTTTGGCCGCGACAGCAGCGCCTCGCGCATTTCGCCGTCGGAACCAAACCGCTCGATCATCCGGCGCATCGAGAATTCCGGCAGATCGGCGCCGGGATTGATGGAAAGCGAAATGAGCGCTTCGCACGCGCCGACTTCGGCCACGGCGGCCGCCACCGCCGCCGAGAGGCGCGGACGCAGCGCGATTGCCGACTGGGCGATCGCATCGCCGATCGCGGCGCAGTCGATGAGGTCGGAATCCGACAAGAGCAGTGAGCGGCAAAGAACGATCGCGGAAACGTCGGACTGGTCGTCGGCGAGACCGAGAATGATGTTGGGCGGTGCCTCGGGCGCGGCCGCAAAATTCTCGGCGAGCGCGCGGCGCACCAGCGGAGAGACATCTTCGAGCAGGCCCGTTAGGACGAGCAGCATTTCTTCGCGGTCGTCTTGGGCAAGATCAGCATAAAGATAGGTGCGCGCCAGGGCGCCCGCCGCCTCGGCCCGCTCGCTCGCCACGGCAGTGCGCGCCCATTGCAAAAATCGACGAACGATCATGATGCGGTCCGCGCCCGACGGCAAATCCCGGGCCAAGCCATGGCTCAACTCCCTTCAAGATCTTCGATCATGGTAAATGTACCCTTAAGGGGGGTCTTGGGCTGGCGCAGGGGGATTGCCGATGGTCTATGCGAGGCGAAGAGGCGCATCGACATTGGGCGGAATGCGTACAGCGGATCCGGCCGAAGGCGTATCTGCTTTGAAAGGGCGTTTGATGCGTTCCCACCTGCTCGTCGCCGCCGATGATGAGAAAAAGCTCGAAGCGGCGCTGCAAAGTCAGGCCGATTGCCTCTGGCTTGACCTCGAAGGCCCGCTCCGTTTAGCGCCCAGGGCGCGCGAATTGGCGCTCGCGCTTCTGCGGGCGCCGCGCCAGAAGCCCCTTTACGTTCGCCCCCGCTCGATCGAAAGCGGCGAGATCGACGCCGATCTCGATGTGGTCATGAAGGGGGCTCCGGATGGAATCGTTTTGGCGCAATCGCACGGTGGCGCCGACGTCCAGCATCTTGGCGCCAAACTCGCGCTGCGCGAAGCGGAATATGATCTTGCCGACGGAAGCACGCGCATCATCGCGGTCGCTGCGCAAACGCCGGCCGCGATCTTCAAAATGGGAACCTATGCCGCAGCAAGCCGCCGTCTCGCGGCGCTCTGTTGGGGGCCAGAGGAACTCGCCACTGCGATCGGCGCGAAAGGTCCGCCGGACGGCAGCATGAGCGGACCTTATGCGCTTGCCCGCAGTCTTACGTTGATGGCAGCCAAGGCAGCCGGCGTCGCAGCCATCGATAGCATTTACACGGACCCCGATCGCGCCGGCCTCAAGGCGGTATGCGAGGCGGCGCGGCGCGACGGCTTCGCCGGCAAGGTCGCGCTCGACGCGGATCAAGCCGCACTCATCAACGCAGTGTTTGCCTGACCGCTCACGCGCCGAATACCGTAACGATCTCGGCAAGCCGCGGCCGGGGGCGATCCTCGCGCGGACCGGCATGCCGGCCGATATGGACGAAGCCCGCGATCTTTTCGTGCTCGGCAACGCCGAAGCGCTCCAAAACGGCGCGGTCGTAGGCGTACCACTCGGTAAGCCAAGAGGTCGCAAAGCCCAGCGCATTGGCGGCGATCACAAGGTTCATACAGGCGGCGCCGGCCGAGAGAATTTGTTCCCATTCGGGGATTTTCTCGTGCCGGGCGGCGCGCGAGACGACGCCGACGACAAGCGGCGCGGAGAGACGTTTGCGTTCGGCTTCGATGCGCGCCTCGTCCGCATCCGGATTGAGCTTTGCGAACCGTTCAGCGATGACCGCGCCCGCTTTGTCGCGCCCGGCGCCCGCGAAGACGATAAAGCGGAACGGGACCAGCTTGCCGTGATCGGGTACGCGCGCGGCGACAGTGAGTAGAAGATCGCGCTCGCCTTGTGTGGGGCCCGGGTCCGCCAATAGAACGGGCGCCGCGGAACGGCGCGTACGCATGAGTTCGATACTTTCGTTCATAGCCTCACCAAGATCTCCGGCTGCACGGCCGTCGGCCGCCACGAAAAGGTCAACTTCACCCCTGAAGTCAACGTTGGGCTTGTCGCACCGGGGGTTGCATCCCCATGCACGCGGCAAGCGGATGCCGACGCAGAGACCACGAGCATGACACTAAAGGCGCCGGAAACCCGCTTTGTCCGAATGTCGCGGTTGATCGCGTTCCTCGCGATTGCGCTTGCCGCGGCGGGCGTGGCGCGCGCCGATCCACCCTCTGCCGTTCCCTCGAATATGGGCATCGCCCCGGTTATCCCGCCCGGCGGACTTCTCGCGCCGCGTACCCCCGCCGAACCGCAGGTCAGCCGCAGCACATTACTGCTCTCCGCCTTTCTCAGTGCGTCCGACGCCCAGCCGGTGCGCGGCGGATTGGTCTGGCGGGTCTTCGATGAAGCGGCGCAAGCCGACGGTTCGCATCGGCTCGTCGCCCAATCCACCGACGCAGCCCCGTCCCTTTCGCTTCCCGATGGCACCTATATCGTGCACGCGGCCATGGGGCTCGCCGGAATGACAAAACGGGTGGTCATCGCCGACCAGCCGACGAGCGAGCGGCTCGTCCTCAACGCCGGCGGACTGCGAATCGTCGCGATGCTCGGCGACCAGCCAATCAATCCCGCCAAACTGACGATCTCGATCTATGTTCCCGAGCGCGGCAATTCGGAGGCCAAGCTGATCCTCGCCAACGCCAAAGCGGGCGACGTCATCGGCCTGCCGGAAGGGACCTATCACGTCGTCTCCACCTTGCTCGATACCACGGGGATCGGCTCGCTCGGCCCGAACGGGGTCGCCAACGCGACCAACTCGGTGGTGAGCGCCGACCTGCGCGTCCAGCCCGGCAAGCTCACCGACGCGACGTTGCGCCATCGCGCCGCCGTCATGACGTTGAAGCTTGTCAGCAGTCCCGGCGGCGAAGCGCTCGCCAATTCCGCGTTCACGATTCTGACGCCGGGCGGCGACGTGATCCGCGAGCTGATCGGAGCGTTCCCCTCCGTCGTCCTCGCGGAAGGCGAATATGTCGCCATCGCACGGCACGACAGCCGGACATTTCAAGCGACCTTTAAGGTCCAATCGACCCAGGATCGCGACGTCGAGATCCTCGCCCAATAGCGGAATCCTCCGCGCTTGATCGCCGCGGCCGGCAACGCTAAGTGTCTGCCGCGCGCCGGGTTCGCCCGGGCGCGGCAATGGCGTCGGGGGAACGATGAAATATCTGCTGTTGGTCCTCCCCGCCGCCGTCTCGCTCTGCGTGCCTTTTTACAACGTAATGGAGCCGCGGCTCTTCGGCTTTCCCTTCTTCTATTGGGTGCTGCTGCTTCTCATTCCGATTTCCAGCATTTTCACTTTTCTCGTCTATAGAGGGGAGAAAAGGTGATCGGCCATTTGGATTGGCCGGCGACGATCGTTTTCGTCGGATTTGTCCTCGTTGTCAGTCTTCTCGGCTTCGTCGCGGCGCATTGGAAGCGCGGTAATCTTTCCGACCTCCATGAATGGGGCTTGGGCGGTCGCCGCTTCGGACCGTGGATCTCCTGGTTTCTGATCGGCGGCGATCTCTATACCGCCTATACCGTCATCGCCGTGCCTTCGGTCGTGTACGCGATCGGCGCCTACGGGTTTTTCGCGCTGCCCTACACGATCCTCATCTATCCGCTTCTCTACGTCGCCTTCCCGCGGCTCTGGGCGGTCGCGCATCGCAAGAACTATATGACCGCGGCCGATTACGTGCTCGGCCGCTACGGCAACAAATGGCTCGAACTGGCGGTCGCTTTCACCGGCATCCTGGCGACCATGCCGTACATCGCGCTTCAGCTCGTCGGCATGGAAAAGGTGATCGAAGCGTTAGGCTTCGAAGGCCAGGGGTTCGCAACCCATCTGCCGCTCAGCATCGCCTTTTTGATTCTGGCGCTCTACACCTCGCGCAGCGGGCTGCGCGCCCCGGCGATGATCGCTTTCGTCAAGGATACGATGATCTACATTTTCGTCATCGCCGTAATCGTTGTCGTACCGATGAAGCTCGGCGGCTATGGAGCGATCTTCGACGCCGCAGGCACCGCCTTCGAGCAAAAAGTCGCCGCCTCGGGAGGCAAACTCACGGCAGGCCTGCTGCTCGCGCCGCAGCAGATCGTGCCCTTCATTACGCTGGCGATCGGTTCGACCTTCGCGCTCCTTATGTATCCGCATTCGATGACCGGCATCCTCTCGGTACGCAGCGCCAATACGATCCGCATCAATGCGATCGCGTTACCCGCCTATTCGGTAATGCTCGGGCTCATTGCGCTGATGGGCTATATGGCGCACGCCGCCGGGGTGCACGTGACGAACCCGCAGGACGCGGTGCCGCATCTGATCCTCGACCTCTTTCCGGGTTGGTTCGTCGGATTCTGTTTTGCGGCGATCGCCATCGGCGCGCTGGTGCCGGCCGCCATCATGTCGATCGGCGCCGCGAACACTTTCACCCGCAACATCTTCAAGCCGTTTCTCGGTTCCGGCCTTGCGGGACGCGACGAAGCGCTGCTCGCCAAGCTCGTCTCGCTCGTCATCCAAGTGGGAGCTCTGCTCTTTGTCCTGCGCGGCGCGACCCGGTTCGCGCTCGACCTTCAGTTGCTCGGCGGGATCTGGATGGCGCAGGTTTTCCCGGCGGTGATTTTCGGCCTGTTCACACGCTGGTTCAGCGGCTGGGGCTTGTTCGCGGGCTGGGCGACGGGAATGGCGCTCGGCACCTGGCTTGCCTGGACGCCGAACGCCTGGGTACCGGTGCACGCGAT
Organism: uncultured Alphaproteobacteria bacterium; assembly: GCA_963697785.1. GTDB lineage: Bacteria > Pseudomonadota > Alphaproteobacteria > Rhizobiales > Beijerinckiaceae > Methylovirgula. Next base: position 1,658,363 of record OY969098.1, read on the forward strand.
CTTCGGATCGAGCATCGCCGTCTATAATGGCGTCACCGCGATCCTCGCCAACGTTCTCGTCGCCGCGGTCGTCTCGGCTGTGTTGCCGAACCGGGCGCAGGATGAGACGCGCGACGACTACGCCAATCTGCCGGCCGGCAAGGCGACGGCGTAACCGCCGATGCCTCTCGACAAAACCGGCGCCCTGTCGCATGAACAGGGCATGGATCCGCGCCTTGCCAAAACCAAGGATTTCGCGACCGAGTTCGCGGCCGAGTTTCTCGGATGCCTGCGGTTTTGCACGCGCCTGCCGATCCCGGCGCTCGGCTTCGAGAAAGCTCCCTACGAAATGCCCACGGGAGCCGCCGTGCGGATGCTGCCGGTGGCCGGCGCCGCGCTCGGCGTGGTCGCCGCAATCGCGCTGTTCGTTGCGGCAAAGCTCGGGCTTCCGCCGCCGCTCGCGGCGCTCGTCGGCATCGTTTGCCTAACTCTTATCACCGGCGGCCTGCATGAGGACGGGCTTGCCGATTTCGCCGACGGCACCGGCGGCGCCAACCCGGAAGAGCGGCTGGCGATCATGAAGGACAGCCGAATCGGCGCCTTCGGCACGCTTGCTTTGGTGTTCGGATCCCTGGCGCGCGTGCTCAGTATCGCAATCATCGCCGCCCACGGCCTCTGCATCGCCTCGTGGGTACTGATCGCGACCGCGGCGGTTTCCCGTACGCTGATGCTGCTCGCCCTCCGTCTTCTGCCGCCGGCCCGCGCCGAAGGCGCCGGATTTGCCGCCGCCGCGCTCTCCGAGCCTGTGCTCGCGGTCACAGCGCTCATCGGCTTCGTTTTCGGCCTGACGCCGCTTTTGGCGGGCGCCGGTTTCGGTCGGGTGATCCTCGCCATGGTCCTGAGCGTCGCAGCCGCCTACGGCGTGATCGCGCTGGCGCGCCGGCTTCTCAAAGGGCAGACGGGGGACGTCGCCGGCGCGGCCCAGCAGGCAGCGGAGATCGCCGGCTATCTCGTCTACGCCGCCGCATTGTAGACGCCTGCCGCGCGCCGAAAAGCATATCCCGCCGAAATGTGCGCCTAGCGTGCGCCGCGGGCCGTTCGGCACGCGTCTTCCAGCATGTACCGGAACTCACCGGGATTGATGTCGAAGTCGGAGTTCATATCGGGGCTCGGATCTGTTCCTTTGCCGTGAAGCGCAAAGTATTTTCCCGATTTCAAATTTGCCAAATCCCAGAAAAAGTCGTCGCGCATCGCTTCGGATGCGAGGGCAAAGATCCTCACGCCGCGCGGCGCGAAAACGGCGTCGGTAAGATTCGCGCCGCAATTGCCGATGACCAGCTCGGCATCGGCGAACAACCGGACTTGATCGGCAAACGAATGTTGCTCGGGATAAATCACCGAAACATCGAAATCTCGCAGAATGCGCAGTATTTCCGCTTCGTTGCGCAGACGCCGTTTTCGCGCCAGGGCGCGCGATGCAAAGATTTTTTGGGGCCTCGTGGTCCGACGGCAATTCTGGCGCGGAGATTTTCGAGGATTTCGATCGTGCGCGGCGCTTTCACCCAAGGGTGCACGGTCAAAGGAAGCGGATAGAGAAGTCGCTCAACTTCCACCGCCTCACGTCCCATGGGCACAATCTGATGCGATTCGATGCCGAATGCCGCAAGAGAATCCAGATAAATCCTCCGCATGGGAGCCGACTGGCGCGTCGCCATGTGGCGCGTGACGATGAATTTGAGGCTTCTGATGTCGACATGCTCGGCGAGAATAGCGACTTTCGGGAGGCCCTCGATGAGCCAGTGTCCGTAATTATTATCGGAAACCTGGCGGAGGAACGCATAGGTATCCCCCTTCGGCAAGCTCCGCCGGTGGACGTTCTCTTCGACAACTAGCGCGTTGTCTCGACCCCGCCGCAACGGAAGGATGCTTCGTTCCGTTACCGCATTCAGCAAAGTCTCGGAGACGGCGAAGATGCCATCCTGGGTCTTCTTGCAAATGATTCCTTCGCCGCAGACGATCGCGTCATCGATCTGCGCGATCCCGAAGGCCGGAGGCTCGACGATCGTACCGGCGGCCGCATCCAACGCGTCGCGATTTGGCGCCGTACCGACGATGCGCGTCTCGCTCAACCTTTGATAAGGTCCGCCGTTGCTGGATTGCCAAAACGCCGACCGGAGTTCCGCCACGGGAGCGGGCGTGACTTTGCTAAGATGCGAATGCCGCTCGGATGGCGCCGCGGTCTTGAACGGCAATATCCTTGCAAAGAAGCGAAATACCAATCTTTGCCATGCATTCACGACGATCGACGGAGCGTTCTCGGAGAAAGTCCGCCGCTGCGGACGCACTGCGTTTTTCAAAGGAAAAGCTCAACGACGCTGGAAAGATGTCAGCGTAGGCTCACCGGAGTCCGTCGGCAAGCCTCGGCGACCGCGCCCCACGGCGAATCGGACGTCGCGATTCGCACGACGCGCTGGCCGACATTGGGCCGGCCGGAGACCGGCCGGCCTATAATCCCGCGAGATATTGCGTCGGATCGACCGGGGTCGAACCTTTGCGCAGTTCGAAATGGAGCTGCGGTGACGCGACGTTGCCGCTCTGCCCGGATTTGGCGATTACCTGGCCGCGCCTGACGACGTCGCCGCGCTTGACCTCGATTTCGGCGTTGTCGGCGTAGGCGGTCACGAACCCGTTCGGATGGCGGATGAGGACCAAATTGCCGTAGCCTTTGAGATCGTTGCCGGCATAGGCGACGATGCCCGCCTCGGCCGCTTTCACCGAGGTGCCTTCCGGCAGCGCGATGTTGATGCCGTCGTTGCCGCCCGCTTTATAAGCCTGGATGATACGGCCGTGTGCCGGCCAACGGAATTCCGGCGCAACGTCCTTGTCCTCGGCCGCGAAGGTCGACGTCGCATCGAACGAAGGCCGTTTCGGCTGCGCTTCGGCGACGATCGGCTTGGCAATACTGGCCTCGTGGTGGACGGGCTTGACGAGTTTGGCGCTCTTCTGCGCCCTGTCCTTCTCGGCGGCCAACTGTTTCTTGGAATGCGCGAGTTTCGCCAGCCTTCTTTCCACCGGCTGGGGTCCCCTCACGAAACGCAATCTCGCCGTCTGCGTGTGACTCGTCCAACGTGCTCCGCTCGAAGCGGCGAGCGCCGCGTTATACGTCGGAATGACGAGGCGTGTGCCGGGCCGCACCTGCGCCGAAGAGGAAAATCCGTTGGTGCGCAGCAGAGCCGCGGTGGGGATACCGTAGCGCCGGGCGATGATCTCGGCGCTCTCGCCTTGGGCCATGACGATCGGCGTGCCGCCTTGGGCGGTCCAGCCGGCGATACTCGCCTGACCGGTGCGCTCGCTGGGATAGGCAGGCGCCGCATATCTGGCAACGTGCGCCGGCGGAAGCGGGCGCGACGCGATAGACGCAGGCGGCATGATGCTGGCCGTCGGTGTGCGATCGGTATCGCCTGCGAAGGGATCCGAGAACGGGTTGGCCAATCGCTCCGAATCCGCGCATCCCGCCAGTAAGGCGGCGAGGCAGCCTGCCAACAAGAGACGCAACGAAAAGGCCGACGCAAGACGTTCCATGACTTTACCCACGATGAGACAGTCGCGGTGGTCATTAAGGAGGCAAGCGAGTTAAGGGAGCGTTTAAGGTGAACACTATCACAAGCAAATGGATAGCAGTTTAGCTTAATGGAAGCTAAACGTCACAAGACCTTGGCGGCGCCCGGCAGGAGCGGCTGCAGGCGGCAGGTGCAAAGCTCGGTCTCGACGAAATCTCCTTCCGCGCCGCGATGCAGCGAGACGAGCATCCTCCGCCACGGCACGCTGCGGTCCGGCCGCGCCATGACGATGCGGCCGCCTTCGCCGAGAAGTTCCGCGAACTGCGGCGGGACTTCGCCGAGCGAGCCGTGCACCAGCATCCGGTCGAAGGGCCCGGCTTCGGCGGGAAGCGCCAAGGCGTCGCCAAAGATCACCGTCGCATTGCTCTTGCCGAGCCGCTGCAGCCGCAACCGCGCCGCGATTGCAAGCGTTTGAAACCGCTCGACTGAAACCACTTCGCTGGCGATTTCCGCGAGAACGGCCGTCGCATAGCCCGAGCCCGTTCCGATTTCGAGCACGCGCTGCTGGCGCAGCGGCACAAGCGCCTCGATCATTCGGGCGACGAGCGAGGGTTCCGACAGAGTCTGACCGCAGCCGATCGGCAAGGCGAGATCACGGCGCGCGAGATCGACGAGGCGATGCGGCACGAAGATCTCACGCGGCACTTTTTCGAGCGCCCGCAACAGGTCGAGATCACGAATGCCTCCCGCCCGCAGCCGCAGCAGAAAAGCAGCCTTTTCCTCGGCCCGCGCCGCCGCCGCATCGATTTCCTGGAGAGTCTTCGCGCTCACCGCGTTTCCCACGTGCCCAATTCTGCGCCTTGCGGCGCTTTTTGTTCACGGTCCCACACGGCAGCGCAGCAAGTCTGCGCCGGGTGCGCAATGATTTCATGATTTGCAAGTTGATCAAAGTGAGCCGAGGCGCAGGTAGTGTCCTAATTTCGAATCCTATTCGTATCGGACCTTTAATTGGATCATCGAGACTTTTTTCTTAGCACCTGGGCGAACAGGCCCTATGGTGATTGATTCATCAGTCCCAACGATTTTCGGCGCGGGTTTAGTTGAGGCCAGCCAAGTTGCGACTTGCGCGTTAAGGTGGCTCCTATCAAATGCCTTAAAGGTCTTGGTCCTCTTCATGGTACCTTCCTAAATACTCGTCCGTTCAACAAGTTCATCAAGGGGCCATAGCCGGTCTTCGATGCCTGCCGCCATAGCTGGCGTCGTCCGTAGCGTCTTATGCAGCCGCACGAAATTGTAATGGCAAAAGTGGAGCGCGACCGCTGCCTGTAGGTTTTCGACCTTCTTGCTGAATGCGTTGGTTAGGCGCGTAAACCGGCGCATACTCATGCGCATGGTCAAGTTTTGCCGTTCGACCAAGCTCGTCGAGATATGGACTTGGTCGGGGCTTCCGACGATAACAGTCTTTTGCTGGTCAACGACACGGGGCGGACTGTAGCGCCCCGGACCAATGGGCTCGGCTTCGTAAAATTTAACCGCCTGCCCGTAGTCCACATCTGCCCCGAAAGCCCATTCGACCGCATCAACGTAGGTATTTAGGGCATCTGACGAAAGCTGGACCCGGTTCGCCAGCCTCTCTGAAAGGTCCTGCATGAACGCGACGGCATGCGGGCGAGTGCGCTTGCCGACTCGATAGGCCGGAACAAGCTTCGTATCGGGATCGAGCGCAACGAAAGTCCATTGGTCGCCAACGCGGGAGCGATCTTCGCCGGGCATCACTTGGCTCTGCTTCTTGCCGACATAGGACCAGATTTCATCAACCTGAATGCGTCTGCAGGACAACTCGCGCATGGTTTCGTCCATGATCTTCGCGCAGCCGGTCCCGACCTCGACCAAAAGGCGCATAACCGTGTCGCGATGCGTATCGGTCATCCGTTCGGTTGAGCGGATCGAATTGCCCTCGACAAGGCAGTTGATGATTTGGGTGCGGCGATCGAGAGAAAGGCGGTTCATTCAAAATCCCTCCGTCTCAATAATGTAGCTACATTGTGGGTACATGTCAAACTGAAAGTTGATTTTGTAGATACAATGTGGTAACAATCTTGTTGACAGGAGGATCCGTTATGGCAAAGACTGAGATCTTGAGATTGCGCCTTCAGGCCACGGAAAAGCGGGCATTTGAAGGGGCGGCTGAATTGTCGGGAATAGCCTTGTCGGCATGGGTTAGAGAGCGATTAAGAACAGCTGCTATCCGCGAGCTAGAAAGTGCCGGTCAGACAGCGCAATTCGTGCGGCAAGTCCCGCTGAGGACGAATGAAAATGGCTCAAGGTGAAATCGGATTCGCACAGTTAGGCCTAGCGAATATCTTAAAGCAAAATCAGCTCCAAGTTCCAGCAAACCAGCGCGAATATTCGTGGACCACGAGAGAAGTTAGAACGCTTCTCCAAGATTTCGCGAAAGCAATCGCGGAAGGCGATGGAAGTTATTTTCTTGGTACCATTGTCACTATTCCGCGCTCCTCCGGAGCGCTGGAAGTCGTCGATGGTCAGCAGCGTCTCGCCACAACCGCCATCATGTTTTCTGCAATCCGCGACTATTTACGGTCTCGTGATGCGATGATTGCTGAATCAATCGATTCAGAGTTTTTGAGCGTTATTGATCGAGGCAGCCGCGCCCGCATTCCGCGGTTACAACTCAACCTCGACGATAACGAATACTTTCGTGCACGGCTTACAGGCTCTCCTCTCCCAGCGACGAAGCCTTCTCACGCTCTTCTTGATGCCGCGTTTACCGAAGCACATGACCAAGTGACGCGCATTGTCGCGGGATTCGATGAAAAAGATCACGGCGACATTCTAAATCGTTGGATCACCTTCATGGAAACACGAGCACTTGCGGTTTTGCTTCGTGTTCCAAACGACGCTGACGCTTATCGTATGTTCGAAACTCTGAATGATCGAGGACTGCGGACCTCACAGTCTGACCTCGTGAAGAACTATTTGTTCGGCAAGTCAGGCGACCGTATCGGAGAGGTCCAACAAAGGTGGGCATGCATGCGCGGCGCGCTCGAAACCATTGAAGAGGAGGATATTACAATCACGTTCTTGCGTCATGGCCTCACGGCAATCCATGGTTTCGTCCGAGAAACGCAGGTCTACGATGCCGTTCAAAACATCGCCAAAGGACCGCAGCCTGTAGTTACGTTTGCCGGGCAGCTGGAAGCCTTGGCTAATGGCTACGTCGCGATCCATAATGCCGAGCACGAAAAATGGAACGATTATCCCGACGCAACGAGAAAGGCGATCGAGGTCCTAAATCTTTTTGATATTAAGCCACTTCGTCCGTTAATGCTCGCAATAGCTCAAAAATTTCCAGAGAAAGAGGCGTCGAAGGCATTTGAATTCTGTGTTTCGATGAGCGTCAGGCTCATGATCGCGAGCAGCACGCGGACCGGAACCGTGGAAGAAGGGCTGGCCGCGACCGCGCACAGAATATTCGCAGGCTTAATCGCTACAGCTAATGATCTGAAAGCTGATTTGTTATCTCTGACTCCCGCTGACGTTAGGTTTGCGGCTGCGTTTGAAATTGCAACACTGTCTAATCGTAAACTTGCAAGATACTATCTGCGGTCCATGGAACTCGCCGCGAAGGATGAATCTGAACCGTGGCATATCCCTAACGATGATCGCAGCGTAATAAATCTAGAACACGTTCTTCCAGAGAAACCCGAAGGGAATTGGACCGCATTCACTGAGGAGCAGGTCAAACTTTATTATAAACGCATCGGGAATCTATGTCTGATGCGAGCAAGTGACAATTCCGCATCGAAAAGCGACGGATTTCTTGCGAAAAAGCCCATTTTCGCGAACTCTCCTTATGTTCTGACTAAGCAAGTCGCCGAAGCGGCAGATTGGACGGCAACAGAAATCGGGGAACGGCAAAAGACGCTTGCCGCCATTGCCGTAAAGACATGGTCAATATGATCGAAATCGACACCGATCAATTGAAGCGCGCGGTCGAGTTGCAACACGGCGCAGCCGCGACGCTTGCGCAATCCGTGCCCGTGCGCGAGACCTTCGAAGGCAAGCTAGTATGGGAAGGCATCGTGCACGTTTTCGACCTCGTGGGCCATCCTCAAGCCTCGCAAGCCTATGCCTGGTCGTCTCCAATTGAGGGCAGCAACAAGCGCCGGTTCTTTGCCGTGCTAAAAATGGGAGCGATCAAATCGCCGCAGGATGCCGTGCGAGCGGCAATCGTGGCGGAGCATCGTGACAAATGAGATGGCTGCTTGTCCTGGTTTTGGGATTCCCGCTTGCCGGCTGTTTTGCGGACCAAAAACGACAGGTCGCGGCTTGCGAAATTGAAGCTCTCAAGACCTATCCAGGTGAGCAATTAGAAACGAGCCCTAAAGTCGGCTCGTTCATGCAGACATGCATGGCCGCTCACGGATACGCTTGGCATATCATAGACGAAAGGTGCAACGTGAGTTTCACGACCGAACGCAATCCCTATTGCTACATCCCCGACAACCCGATCGGACGCTGGATTTACCAGCTAGAGACGTCGCAGAATTCAAATTAGGACACTACCGAGGCGCATTATTCGACAGGACGCGCCTTGAAGATCTGCGCGTAGCGCGCGGCTGAGACTTCGTCGGTCAGATCGAGCTTCAACGGCGTCACCGAGATCCGGTTGTTGACGAGCGCTTCGAGATCCGTTCCCGGCGACGGCTCGACCACATCGCGCTCGAAGGCGATCCAATAATAGGGATTGCCGCGTCCGTCGGTGCGCGAATCGATGCGGACCGTCTGCAGGTCGCGCCGGCCCTGGACCGTCACCGAGATGCCTTCCACCTCGGCGGCGCTGCAGGCCGGAAAATTGATATTGATGAGAACGTCACGGTCAATTCCTTCGGCCAGCAACGTCTTGACGAGCCCCGGCGCATGCACCTCGGCGCATCCCCAATCAATGTCCTCGCGGCCCGAGGTGCCGTAGCACTGAGAAAGCGCGATCGACGGGATGCCGAGCATGGCTCCTTCCATCGCGCCGGCGATGGTGCCGGAGTAGGTGATGTCGTCGGCGGCGTTCTGGCCGCGGTTGACGCCGGAGAGGACGAGATCCGGCTTGCGGCCGTCAAGGATCAAACGCACCGCCATGATGACGCAATCGGTCGGCGTTCCTTTCACCGCGAAGCGCCGCTCGGAGATCTTGCGCAGCCGCAACGGATCGTTGAGCGACAGAGAATGGGCGACGCCCGACTGGTCGTATTCCGGCGCCACCACGACGACGTCGTCGCTGAGCGTGGCCGCGACGCGCTCGAGAACGGCCAGCCCCGGCGCGTGAATGCCGTCGTCATTGGTAACCAGAATGCGCATAAATATGATCCGGGAAAGCATACGTCTTCAAGACTACAAACCGCGTTGCTTTCATCCTTCGAGACGGCCGCCGTGCGGCCTCCTCAGGACGAGAGAACGAGAAGCAAACCTCATCCTGAGGTGCCGCCGATGGCGGCGTCTCGAAGGATGTGCCTAATTCGCTCTTTCGATCTTCGAGATACCTCCCATATAGGGCAATAAAGCCTTCGGCACGGTGACGGAACCGTCTTCGTTCTGGTAATTTTCGAGGATCGCGACGAGGGCGCGACCGACCGCGACGCCCGAACCGTTCAAGGTGTGGACAAAGCGCGTGCTCTTGGCGCCGTCCCGATAGCGGGCGTTCATGCGGCGTGCCTGGAAATCGCCGCAGACGGAAACGGAGGAGATTTCGCGGTAGCGGCCCTGCCCTGGCAGGAAGACCTCGATGTCGTAAGTTTTCTGGGAGGCAAATCCCATTTCGCCCGCACACAACGTCACGACGCGATAGGGAAGATCGAGCCTCTTCAAAACTTCTTCGGCATTGGCAAGCATGCGATCGTGCTCGGCGCGGGATTGTTCGGGCGTGACGATCGAGACGAGTTCCACTTTCGTGAACTGATGCTGGCGGATCATGCCGCGCGTGTCCTTGCCCGCCGCACCCGCCTCGGCGCGGAAACAGGGCGTGGCGGCGGTAAAGCGCAACGGAAGTTGCTTTTCTTCGAGGATCGATTCGCGGACGAGATTGGTGAGCGGCACTTCGGCGGTGGGGATGAGCCAATATTCATTTTCGGTGAAATGACGAATTAAATCGGCACGGCCTTCGGTCAAATCTGGGACCCGAGCTAAAGCGGCTTTTACGTCCTCTTCACCACCACCGCTATGATAGATCGATAAAACATGCTGTACCGCTTCAGCAATATCGGGGCCTTGTCGAAAATATTTCTCGAACTCGATGACTTTAATCGCCGATGCAGCAAACTGATCCTCTCGAAACTTCGGCAATTGTGCCGTACCGAACATCGCCGCGTCACGGACCAGCAGCGGCGGATCGACTTCCGAATAGCCGTGCTCGCGTGTGTGTAGATCGAGCATGAATTGCGCGAGCGCGCGTTCGAGCCTTGCGAGCGCCCCTTTCAGCAACACGAACCGCGCCCCGGAAATCTTCGCCGCCGTCTCGAAATCCATGAGGCCCAGCGCCTCGCCGATCTCGAAATGCTCTTTCGGATGGAACGAAAAGCGAGGCTTGGCACCGATGGCGCGCAGCTCGACATTATCGTTCTCGTTCTTGCCGTCGGGCACATCGGGCGACGGAATGTTTGGCATGTCGGCAAGCGCTCTATTAAGGAAAGCGATTGATTCCCGCTCCCTAGCCTCGAGTGCAGGAAGCGCTTCCTTGAGTTCCTGCACTTCCGTCTTCAAAGCCTCGGCGCGCGCCATATCCTTTTTCGCCAGCGCCGCGCCAATTTCTTTCGAGGCCGCGTTGCGGCGCTCTTGCGCGGCCTGCGATTTGGCAATCGCGGCGCGGCGATCGTCGTCCAGTGCGAGAAGCGCCGTCGATGCCGGCTTCAGCCCGCGCCGCCGCAGACCTTCATCGAAAGTCTCGACGTTCTCGCGGATCCATTTGATGTCGTACATGGGGCTAGACTGAGCAAGGCAAACGATGATGCGTAGTCCTTCTCGCAAAGGGAGAAGGCGCCCCGCGGAGCGGGGCGGATGAGGGGTTACGATCCGCCCGAACTTGCATTGTCGTAACCCCTCACCCGGTCAACTCCGCTGACCACCCTCTCCCACAGGGAGAGGGTCAGCCTGCCGCCGCCTTCGCCGCGGCCTCGGCCGCACGCTGCTTTTCGACGAACGCGACCGATAGGATCGACAGTTCGTAGAGGAGCATCCCGGGAACGGCAAGCGCCAGCATCGAAAAAATATCGGGCGGCGTCAGCACCGCGGCGACGACGAAGACGAGCACGATCGCATAGCGCCGCTGGCGGCGCAGAAAACCCGAATCGATGATGCCGACCCGGCCCAGGAGAGTAAGCACCACCGGCAGCTGAAAGACGATGCCGAACGCGAAGATCAGCGTCATCACCAACGACAAATATTCGCTGACGCGCGGCAGCAGCTCGATCTGCGCCCTGCCCGGCGCCTGCGTCTGCTGCATGCCGAGGAAGAAGGCGAGCAGATTGGGCATCACCACGAAATAGACGAGCAGCGCGCCGAGCGCGAAGAATACCGGCGTCGCAAAAAGATAGGGGGCGAACGCTTGGCGTTCGCGCCGGTAGAGGCCCGGCGCCACGAACGCATAAAGCTGCGCAAAGACGATCGGACAGGAAAGAAACGCCGCCGCGAAGATCGCCACTTTGATCTGCGTGAAGAAATATTCCTGCGGCGCCGTATAGATGAGCCGCGCATTGGGGCCCGCCGCGTGTTCATAGGGAACGAGCAGGATGTTGTAGATGTTCTTGGCGAAGAAAAAGCAGATCACGAAGATCACGACGAAGGCAAGAAGCGCGCGGACGAGCCGCGAGCGAAGCTCGATCAGGTGATCCATCAAGGGCGCCCGCGTCGCCTCGATATCGGTATCCGTCATGGCACGTCACGCCTGCGGCGCCGCGGGAGACGCCGCTGGCTCGGGGGACGCGACCTGAGACTCGGGTGGGTTTAAGGGCGTCATCACGGCGGGCTGGCTTTCGGGCGCATTTGCCGCGGGCGGCTGTTCCAGCGCGGATGTCAATTCCGCTTTGGCGAGCGCCAGCGGGTTGAGGCCTGCTTTGGCGCTTTCCACGAGCTTGCGCGCCTCCGCCCCGATCTCCTCGGCGTCGGCCTCCCGCATCGCTTCCACGAACTGCGCCTGGAATTCGGCGCCGAGGCGGCGCAATTTGGAGATGGCGTGGCCGACCTGCCGCATGACGCGCGGCAATTCCTTCGGGCCGATCACGATCAGCGCCACGATGCCAATGATAATGAGCTTGCCGGCGTCGAAGTCGAACATCCGCTATTGGCCAGTTCCGGCACTGCCGGCCTCAGCCGGCCTTTTGCGTGTCTGAAACCTTGTTGGCCTCGACGCCCGGGCGATGATCAATCGCCGGCGGCTCGGCTGGCTTGTCGTCGTCGGCCAAACCCTTCTTGAAGGATTTGATGCCCTTGGCGACGTCGCCCATGATGTCCGAGATTTTGCCTCTGCCACCAAATAAGATGAGCACGATGGCTCCAAGGATCAGCAGGTGCCAGATCGACAGTCCACCCATAGCGGGTCTCCACGTTTCAAGATTGGCCAAAACTTAAGCTTCTCGAGGCGCGAACACAAGGATCGCTACCGAATTCGGAGCTTTTTCGGGCCGCCGCCGGCTTCGATCGCGTCCCAAGCTCGGCCGCGCAAGGCGCGGGAATTGCTTGGAGAATAGAATGATCAATGCGGGCGCAAAGGCCAAGCCGTTGGCCGCGGGCGGCGAGCCGATCGATCGGCTCAACTAACGAGCCTCCAAAGCTGCTCGGCGGCGCCCATTTCCGCAAAACGCCGGGCGCGGCGCGTCATCGCCTCTTGATCCTCGCCCCAAAGCCGGATCTCGTGATCCTCTTCCACATGCGCCGCCCGCCAAGCTTCTTCGAGGCTGATGGCCCGCTCGGCAAGCGCCAGCGCGATCAGCACCGAGCCCGTGAGCGCGGTCATCACTGAAAGACACGCGAGTGCCAGCGGCGCAGCCGCGCCGCCGGCCACGTCCTCCACCTTCCTCCATACCGCCGCCGTCGCGGCGGCCGGCTGTGGGGTAAAGGCAATTCCCTCGGCGATGACGAAATGCGCCCCGAGCCGGTCGGCGGCGAAGGCCAAGATCGGATCCCAGGCTTCGGACTCGGCGCGAACCAGGGTTGCCGGAGATTCTGCTCGATAACAGACGAGATCCGTTTCGGCATATTTGACGATTTCGTCGACGACGGCTTCAATCTTCGCCGCGACCGCGTCGATAGCCGCAGTCGCAATGCGGGTCAGTGGCATGGAGGCAAAATCGATCTCTTCGCCTTGTGCCGCCCATTCTTTGGCGATCGCCTCGGCGGCGGCCGCCGTGGGCAGCACAAAAGCCGCCTTGCCCGACGTTCGCGCCGGACGCCCGTCGAGCAGCAATGCGAAACCGCCGTCGTAGGCACCCACCCCCGTCTGGGTGTAAAATCGTTTTTGCCGCCCGGTGCGATTGCTCCCTTCTGCCGCGCCGCCGGTTTTTGACGTATCGTTGGGCATGGTTCCTAGCTAGCGCGGATCGAGCCCTGCATCGCGCCGAGGTCACGCCCGGCGCAAAATGGTCGAGTGTGTCGCTGCGGCAAAGGCTATAGAATAGAGACTATAGCATCTCGTAGCGACGTGCGGGTCGAGGACTTGCGATGAACAAGGAAACGGACAGGACGGAATTTGCCGCCGAGGCGGACCGGCAGCTGAAAGACGATATACGCCTGCTCGGCCGCCTACTTGGCGATACGGTCCGCGAGCAGGAAGGCCAGGAGATTTTCGACCTCGTCGAATTGATCCGTCAGACTTCGGTGCGCTTTCATCGCGAGGGCGACGAGACCGCCCGCCATCGGCTTGAAGCGATCCTCGAATCGCTGACCCCGACGCAGTCGGTGCAGATCGTTCGCGCCTACAGCTATTTTTCGCATTTGAGCAACATCGCCGAGGACCAGCACCAGATCCGCAAGCTGCGCGGCGACGAGATGGCCGGCATTCCGGACCCTCCGGGCACGCTCGGCCGCGCGCTAGCGCGCTGTCGCGAGGCCGGCGTAAGCCCCGACAAACTCCGCGAATTCTTCGATAGCGCCTTCATGGTGCCGGTCCTGACCGCGCATCCGACCGAAGTGCGGCGCAAGAGCACGATGATGCGCGAGCTGGCCATCGCGCATCTGCTCGACCGGCGCGACCGCCAGCAATGGACGCCGCAGGAAGAAGCCGAAATCGAAGACAAGGTCCGCCGCGCCGTGCTCATCCTTTGGCAGACGAGCCTGTTGCGGCGTACGAAGCTCACGGTGCGCGACGAGGTCTTGAACGGCCTTTCTTACTACGATTATACGTTCCTCGAAGAGGTGCCGCGACTCTATCGGCAGATCGAGCGGCAGTTGCGCGCCTATGCGCCGTCGACGGCCGAGGCGCACGTCGCCTCGTTTCTGCGGCTCGGCAGTTGGATCGGGGGCGACCGCGATGGCAATCCGTATGTCGATGCCGAGGTTTTGCATGAGACCGTGCGTATGCAGGGCACGCGCATCCTCGCGCATTACCTTGACGAACTGACTTATCTCAGCGCCGAGTTCTCAATGACCGCGGAGATCGTCAACTTCTCCGACGAACTGCGCGAACTCGCGGCGAGTTCTCCCGACGCGTCGCCGCACCGGATGTCGGAACCCTACCGGCGCGCGATCGCCGCGATCCGTGGGCGGATCGCCGCCACGCTGCGCGCGATCGACGAGCAATATCCGATCAAGTCGCGGCATCTGCCGATGCACCCCTATCGCAACGTCGCGGAGTTCAAGCGCGACCTCTACATCATCGATCAGTCGCTGCGGACGAACGGCTCCTATCTTCTGACGCGCGGCAGGCTGCGCGGACTCAGGCGCGCCGCCGATTGTTTCGGCTTTCATCTCGCCTCCATCGATCTGCGGCAGAATTCCGACGTCCACGAGCGCACGATCGCCGAGCTCTTCGAGACGGCGGCGCCGGGAACCAATTACGCTTCGCGCAGCGAAGAAGAGCGCATCGATCTTCTCGTCAAGGAACTCGCCACGGTGCGTACGCTTGCCTCGCCGTTCGCCTCGTATTCGGACGAGACGCGCAAGGAGTTCGCGGTGTTGCGCGCCGCCGTCGATGCGCGCGCCTCTTTCGGCGCCGAAATCATCCGCACGAGCATCATCTCGCAGTCGCAGTCCGTGTCCGATCTGCTCGAACTCGCCGTGCTCCTGAAACAAGTCGGCCTGGTCACGGCTGACGGCAAGAGCGAGATCGACATCGTGCCGCTGTTCGAGACGATTGCCGATCTGCGGCAATGCGCGACGGTGATGGAACAGGCATTTTCCCTGCCGGCCTATCGCCGCCTCGTCGCCAGCCGCGGCGACGTGCAGGAAATCATGCTCGGCTATTCGGACAGCAACAAGGACGGCGGCTTCATCACGTCGGGATGGGAGCTCTACAAGGCCGAGATCGGACTTATCGAGACGCTGCGTCGTCATGGCGTCAAGTTGCGTCTCTTCCACGGGCGCGGCGGCTCGGTGGGCCGCGGCGGCGGCCCCGCCTATGAGGCGATTCTTGCGCAGCCGAGCGGCGCTGTCGGCGGGCAGATCCGCGTCACCGAGCAAGGCGAAATCATCTCGAGCAAATACGCCAACCCCGAGGTCGGGCGGCGCAATCTCGAGACTTTCGTGGTGGCGACGCTGGAAGCCTCGCTGCTGATGCCCGGACAGCATGCGCCGCGTCCCGAATATCTCTCGACCATGGAGGAACTCTCGGGACACGCGTTCAAGGCTTATCGGTCGCTCGTCTACGATACGCCCGAGTTCGAAAATTACTTCTGGGCCTCGACCGTGATCACCGAGATCGCCACGCTCAACATTGGCAGCCGCCCGGCATCGCGCACCAAGACGCGCAAGATCCAGCATCTGCGCGCCATTCCTTGGGTCTTCTCCTGGGCACAATGCCGGCTCATGCTGCCGGGCTGGTTCGGGTTCGGCTCCGCCTACAAGGCCTGGATGACCGAACACGGAGAGAGCGGGCTTGCCTTCTTAAGCGATATGTATCGCGAATGGGGCTTCTTCCGCATGTTGCTCTCCAACATGGAAATGGTGCTGGCCAAGAGCAACATCGGCATCGCTTCGCGCTATGCCGAACTCGTGCCGGACAAAACCGTGCGCGACAAGATTTTCGGGGCCATTTGCGCCGAATGGACAGATTCGATCGCCGCGCTGCTCGCCATCACCAAACAGACCGAATTGCTGCAAGACAATTCCGCGCTCGACCGCTCGCTGCGGATGCGCGTGCCCTATCTCGATCCGCTCAACCATGTGCAGGTCGAACTGCTCAAATTGCACCGCGCCGCCGACAGCGAGGACGAGTTGATCCTGCGCGCCGTGCAGATCACTATCAACGGCATTTCGGCGGGGCTGCGGAACAGCGGGTAGGTGTCATTGCGAGCGAAGCGAAGCATCCAGGTGCTCTCTGGATTGCTTCGTCGCTGCGCTCCTCGCAATGACGGCGGCCTTATTCCGGCGCTTGCTCGATCGGATCGGCGCGCTTCGCATCGAAGCCGAACATCTCGAAGCTCTTCTTCATGTGCGGCGGCAGCGGCGCGGTCACGTCGAGGGTGCCGCCGCGGGGATGCGGCAGGACGATCCGCCGCGCCAGCAAATGCAGCTTGCGTTCCATGCCGGCGGGGATCTGCGGCGCCTGCCGACCTTCCTCTTTGCCGGCATATTTGGGATCCCCGACGATCGGATGGCCAATCGCCTCGGCATGGGCGCGCAGTTGATGCGTGCGCCCGGTGATCGGCTTCATCGAGAGCCAAGCGAGCCTGCCCGGCACTTTGTCCACTACGGCGTAATAGGTGACGGAATGGCGCGCATTCTCGTCGCCATGTTGGGCGATCCGCATCTTCTCGAGGCTGCCGGGCTGCGTTCCCGGCCGGCGCGCCCCCTGCTCCATGCCCGCGCCTTTGGCGAGGAACAGCGAAATCCGTCCTTGCGCCGGTTTCGGCACGCCCTCGACCAGCGCCCAATAGATCTTCTGCGCCTGGCGTGAGCGGAAGATTTCGCCGAGTTTGGCGGCGATGCGGCGCGATTTGGCGACCAGCAGAACTCCCGCCGTGTCGCGGTCGAGGCGATGCACGAGCACCGGCCGCTCGCCGCGCGCGTCAGCGAGTGAAGCGAGCATGCCGTCGATATGCCGCGTCGTACCCGAGCCGCCCTGGACGGCGAGCCCATACGGCTTGTTCAAGACGAGGAGATCGTCGTCCTCGTAAAGAATCATGGCGCGGAGCACGCGGCGGTCTTCCTCTGAAATGGCCGGCTTCGGCGCGGGCGGCGCGGTCTTCACCGGCGGCACGCGAATTTTTTGCCCGGCGGTAAGCCGCGTCGCGGTGGTGGCGCGCGCGCCATCGACCCGCACCTGGCCGGTACGCACGATCTTGTTCAAATGAGCCAGCGACAGTGTCGGCAGGCGCCGTTTGAACCAGCGATCGAGCCGCATGCCGGCTTCGTCTTCGGTGACGGTCAGGGTGTCAACAGGCATCGCCGACCGCTGTCATCGCGGGCGAAGCGTAATAATCTCGCTTCTGGACTGCTGCTTCGCGCCTCGCAATGACGTGTCCTCATGATCCTCGCCGCTCTTTCCTGAGCTTCTCCCAGTATTCCAACCTCTTCTTAATCTCGCGCTCGAAGCCGCGATCGACCGGCTCGTAAAGCCTCTGCCGGCCGAGTTGCTCCGGCCAATAATCCTGGCCCGAAAAAGCATCAGGGGCGTTATGGTCGTAGTCGTACCCCTTGCCGTAGCCTTCGCTTTTCATAAGCTTCGTCGGCGCATTGAGAATGGTCTTCGGCGGCATCAGAGAGCCGTGCTCTTTGGCGAGCCGGGTTGCCGCGTTATAGGCGGTATAGGCGGCATTCGACTTCGGCGCGGTCGCGACATAGATCACGGCGTTGGCCAGCGCCAATTCGCCCTCGGGCGAACCCAGAAAATCGTAGGCGTCCTTCGCCGCATTGGCGACGGCCAGCGCTTGCGGATCGGCGAGGCCGATATCTTCGATTGCCATACGCACGACGCGCCGGGCGATGAACAGCGGCGCCTCGCCGGCATCGAGCATACGCGCCAGATAATAGAGCGCCGCGTCGGGATCCGAACCGCGCACCGATTTATGCAGCGCGCTGATGAGGTTGTAATGGCCCTCCTGCGCCTTGTCGTAGATGGGCGCGCGCCGCTGCACGGCTTCGGTCAGGGCGGCGGTGTCTAGCTCCTGGCCGGGAGCGGCGGCGCGCCACACCTCTTCGGCAAGCGCCAGAATGGCACGGCCGTCGCTGTCCGCCATGCCCAGCAAGGCCGCGCGTGCTTCCGTGGTCAGAGGCAGCGGTTTGCCTTCGAGCGCTTCCGCCCGCATGAGCAGTTTTTCGAGCGCTTCCGCGTCGAGGGGGCGGAAAATCAATACGCGGGCGCGGGAAAGAAGCGCGGCGTTCAGTTCGAAGCTCGGATTTTCGGTGGTCGCGCCGATGAGCGTGATGGTGCCGTCCTCCATCACTGGCAAAAAGGAGTCCTGCTGGGTGCGGTTGAAACGGTGGATCTCATCGACGAAGAGCAGCGTGCCCTGCCCGGTCGCGCGGCGTTTGCGCGCCTCCTCGAAGACCTTCTTGAGCTCGGCGATCCCGGAGAAAATCGCCGAGATCTGGATGAACGCGAGGTTCGTCTCGCGCGCCAGCAGCCGCGCGACCGTGGTCTTGCCCGTGCCGGGCGGTCCCCAGAAGATAAGGCTCCCCAACGCGCCGCCGGCGCGCAGGAGCCGCGTCAGCGCGCCGTCGGGCCCAAGCAGATGGTCTTGGCCCGCAACCTCGTCGAGACGCTGCGGCCGCAGCCGGTCGGCGAGCGGATGCGGCGCCTGGTCTTCAAGCCGGGCGGCTGCGAAAAGATCCGACATTGCTTCAATTTGGGCCCCGAAACCTTAGAAATGAAGGGGCAAACCATGGATCCCGGTGAATAACCCCCCGACCCCAGCTTGATGCAAAATGCGGGGCATTTATCAATCGGTTAACGTTTCGGTGAGAATCCCTACCAAGGTCCACCGGGAGTCAGCGCATGCATGTCGTCGCATTGGTCAACCAGAAAGGCGGATCCGGCAAAAGCACGCTGACCGCATGTCTCGCGGTCGCGGCGCGCGAGGCCGGCGAACGCGTCTTTCTCATCGACATGGATCCGCAGAAATCGTTGACCAAATGGGGCTACCGCCGCCACGACAAAGATCTGCCGGTTGAATCGGTTGCCGCGGCGAAACTCGGGAGCGCGCTCGCGGCGCTCTCCGACCGCCGCGTAACGCTCGTGCTCATCGATACGCCGGCAACCGACTCGCCAGCCGCCGAGGCAGCGATGCGCGCCGCCGATCTCTGCGTCATTCCGGCCAGGCCAACGATTTTCGACATCTGGTCGAGCGAAGCGACACGCGGCAAGCTCAAAACTCTGGCCAAGGAATATGCATTCGTCCTCACCCAATGTCCGGCGATGCGGGAAAGTCAGCGCGTCAACGACGGCTCCGCCGCGCTCGAGGCGATGGGCGGATTGCTGCGCCCGTTCATCGGCGCCCGCGTCGATTATCAGGAGGCAACGCGCGAAGGGCTAGGCGTGACCGAAATCGACGGCAAGGCGGGCGAGGAAATGCGCCTGCTCTGGGCGTCGCTGCGCAGCCGGCTGGCGCGCTGCGCGCCGCGCGACAAGCTGCGCGCCGATCCTTGCGAGCAACCGCAGGCCGCCGGTCAGCCGCCAACCACCGTGGTAATGATCTGATCGCCACGGCTGATGCTGATCTTCCAAAAATCGTGCTGAACGCTCGTCGCCCTTTCGAGATCGTGTGTCGTCAGGATCTTGGTGTCGTTGACGGCGAGAACCACGTCGCCCTTCTGCAGGCTGAGCACGGCGGCGCGTGAATCGTCATCGATATCGCTGATGACGACGCCCTGTTTCGCCGAGTTCGAGGGAATATTCCTCGGCCACGGCCGGCGAAATGTTGATGACGGTCGCCCCCGCGAAGGGCGAGTCACCTTGGATCTTGATCGGATCGCGTGGCAGCTCGGGGGCGGTAATGAGCTTCACCGTCAATAGCAACGGTTTGCCGTCGCGGAGCACGGCCAGCGAAACCGCCGAGCCGAGCGGCTTGGTTGCGAACCGATAGCTGAACGCCTCGACGTCCACCACCGGCTGCTGGTCGATGCCGGTGATGAGATCGCCGTGTTGCAGGCCCGCCTCCGCGGCCGGGCTCTTGGGCGTGACGTCGGTGACGAGCACTCCGGCCGGACGATCGAGCCCCAGCGATTCGGCGATCTCTTTGGTGACGCTCTGCAAGCCGGCGCCGAGCCAGGGACGCTTCACCTCTTTGCCGCCGCTCTTCGCCGTTGCGACAATGATTTTCACCATGTCGGAGGGGATCGCGAAGCCGATCCCGACCGAACTGCCGGTCTGCGACACGATGGCGGAATTGATGCCGACCAGCCGTCCGTCCATATCGATAAGCGCGCCCCCGGAATTGCCGGGATTGATCGCCGCGTCGGTCTGGATGAAGAAGCCGTAGTTGGAGATCCCTTCCTCGGTGCGGGCGAGCGCCGAGACAATGCCCTGCGTGACCGTCTCGCCGACTCCGAAGGGATCGCCGATCGCCAACACGATGTCGCCGACCTCAAGCGCATCCGAATCGTCGAACTCCATATACGGAAACGGACCGCCGCCCTTGAGGCGCAGCACGGCGAGATCGGTGCGCTGATCACGCAGCACAATATCGGCTTCGAATTCGCGCCGATCGGAAAGCGCCACTCTCACGTCGGTCATCCCTTGGATGACGTGGTAATTGGTGACGACGAGCCCGCTCGGATCGACGAGTACGCCCGAACCGAGAGACTGGGCAGTGGGACCGCCCGGCCGCAACTCCGGGCTGTCGCCGAAGAAATGCCGGAAGATCGGATCCTCAAACAGCGCGTTACGCGGCGTCCGGTCGGTACGCGAGGCGTAGACATTGACCACCGCCGGCGCCGCCTTCTTCACCACCGGAGCGAAGGAAAGTGTCACTTCGGCGCGCGACTGCGGAACGGCGCGCTCGGCAGCTTGCGCACCGGCCGGCGGAAGAGCGAGAGTCAAAAAAACCAGCGCCGCGCGCGCCATTCGGATCTGCGCAGGAAGGGGAAGCGAAGGGGTCACCCAAGCCTCGTCGATGTTTGCTATCGCGAGTTGCGACGGCGATTCGCGCCTGCGTCGATCCACTCTGGGTGTGGCGAAATTGCGGTGCGGTCAAGTCCCCCAATCATCTCCCGATCCGTCCCAAATGCGTATCGCCGAAAGAGGTGGGATATTTGAGGCCATAGCCAGAGCCCGATCGAAACCGACGTGGGCCAGAAAAATCAGCGCGATATGTTCGGCAATGAGGGAGCCGAGCCAGGCGGGCGCCGCAAAGACCGCGAGCGGCCCAAGCGTCGGATGCGCCGCATTATAGGCAATGGCGCCGAAGCAATTTGGGCGCGCCGACGACCGCCTGGAAGCTCAACGCTCACTCGGCCTCAGCCGCAGGCGCAACCGGACCGGAATCCAGACCCTTGGCCGTTTCGTCGCGATCAACGAATTCGATGACCGCCATGGCCGCGTTGTCGCCTTGCCGAAATCCCGCTTTCAGGACGCGGGTGTAGCCGCCACTGCGCGTCCGATAGCGCGGCGCCAGCACATCGAAAAGTTTCCCGACGAGATCGGCATCCTTGAGGCGTGCGATCGCCTGGCGGCGCGCATGCAGGCCGCCGCGCTTGCCAAGCGTCACGAGCTTCTCGACGACCGAGCGCAGGTCCTTCGCCTTCGGCAGCGTGGTGACGATCTGCTCGTGTTTGATTAGCGCCTGCGAGAGATTGGCGAACATCGCCTTGCGATGTTCGTGCGTGCGGTTGAACCGCCGCTTGGCGCGACCGTGATACATGGCCTTCTCCTTTGCGGCCGCCGTGCCAAGGAACGGCCGGGTTTCGTTTCTCCCTTCTCACATTTATGGAGAAGGATTCTCGCTCAATAATGCTCTTCGAAGCGCTTGGCGAGTTCGTCGATGTTTTCCGGCGGCCAGCCGGTGACCTCCATGCCGAGATGAAGGCCCATTTGCGCAAGCACTTCCTTGATCTCGTTCAGCGACTTGCGGCCGAAATTCGGGGTCCGCAGCATCTCCGCCTCGGTCTTCTGGATCAAATCGCCGATGTAGATGATGTTGTCGTTCTTCAGGCAATTCGCCGAACGCACCGAAAGCTCTAGTTCGTCGACCTTCTTGAGCAGCGCCGGATTGAAGGCAAGCTCCGGAATGGACGGCGTCACTTCTTCACGGTGCGGCTCTTCGAAATTGACGAACACATTGAGCTGATCCTGGAGAATGCGCGCCGCGTAAGCGACCGCGTCCTCCGGCGTGATCGCACCGTTGGTCTCGATCTGCATCGTCAGCTTGTCATAGTCGAGAATTTGGCCTTCGCGGGTGTTCTCGACGCGGTAACTTACCTTGCGCACCGGCGAATAGAGGCTGTCGATCGGGATCAAGCCGATCGGTGCGTCCTCGCTGCGGTTGCGCTCGGCGGTTATGTAGCCTTTGCCGGTGTTGACGGTGAATTCCATGCGGATCTCGGCGCCCTCGTCGAGGGTGCAGATGACCAGGTTGGGGTTCAAGATCTGCACGTCGCCAACCGTTTGGATGTCGGCGGCGGTGACTTTGCCGGGACCCTGTTTCTTCAGCACCATACGCTTCGGCCCATCGCTCTGCATTTTGACGGCGATGTCCTTGATGTTGAGGACGATGTCGGTGATGTCCTCGCGCACGCCGGGGATCGACGAGAATTCGTGCAGCACGCCGTCGATATGCGCCGAGGTGATCGCCGCGCCTTGCAACGACGACAAGAGAACCCGGCGCAAAGAATTGCCAAGCGTGACGCCGAAGCCACGCTCCAGCGGCTCGGCGACGATCGTGGCAAGCCGCTTCTGATCGTCACCGGGGGTGACGTCGAGCTTGTTCGGCTTGATGAGCTCCTGCCAGTTTTTCTGAATCACGAGAGCATCCTTCATTCGGGCCCGAGAACTCACCCGCCATGTCGGGGAATTCTCGCCTGTTGGCGTTACACGCGTCGCCGCTTGCGCGGCCGGCAACCGTTGTGCGGGATTGGCGTTACGTCGCGGATCGAGGTGACGGTGAAACCGGCGGCCTGCAGCGCGCGCAGCGCCGATTCCCGCCCCGATCCAGGTCCCGAGACTTCGACTTCGAGCGTGCGCATGCCGTGTTCGGCGGCTTTGCGCGCCGCGTCCTCGGCCGCCATCTGCGCCGCGTAGGGCGTCGATTTGCGCGATCCTTTGAATCCCATCGTTCCCGCCGACGACCAGGAGATCGTATTGCCCTGCGCGTCGCTGATGGTGATCATCGTATTGTTGAACGTCGAATTCACGTGCGCCACGCCGGAAACGATGTTCTTGCGCTCACGCCGGCGAACGCGGGTTGTTTCTTTCACCATGCTCCGTCCTTCGAACGCGCCCGTAATGCCAGGCGCTCGGGCTTCTTACGTGGGCTTCTTCTTGCCGGCGATCGGCTTCGCCTTGCCTTTGCGGGTGCGCGCATTGGTATGCGTACGCTGGCCGCGTACCGGGAGCTGGCGCCGATGCCGCAGGCCGCGATAGCAGCCAAGGTCCATCAGCCGCTTGATGTTCATCGCCACTTCGCGGCGCAGATCGCCTTCGACCTGATAGTCGCGGTCGATCGTCTCGCGGATCTGCAGGACCTCGGAATCGGTGAGTTCAAACACCCGCCGCTGCGGCGGAATATGTACTTTGTCGACGATCTCCTGCGCCTTGTTCGGACCGATCCCGTGAATATATTGAAGAGCAATGACGACGCGTTTGTTCGTCGGAATATTGACGCCGGCAATACGGGCCACGCGTGTTCTCCATTTTGGCCGCTGATCCGGATGCAGCGGAAAAGGCCGGCCCGGCGAGGGTGCCCAACAACGAAAATCCGGCCCTCTCATGGTAACCCATGAAAGCCGGACCCGATCTTTCGGCTTGAACGGAATTTACCTAATGATCCGCCGCGCTTCCGTCAACCGGCAATTGCGGCAAATTCTCGACTTTCCAAGGGACAAAAGGTCCGCCCGGCTCCGTCCACCGCTTCGCAACGTTAAGTTCACGCCCCGATAGAGGTTTCGGCCGCTTGGTCGATCTCCGCCGCGACCGCGTCGACTGGCGCCATGCCGTCTACCGTCTTCAGGCGGCCCTGCCGGGCATAATAGGCGGAAACCGGCGCCGTCATCTCCCGGTAGGCCGTAAGCCGCTTCTTGAACGTCTCCGGGTTGTCGTCGGCGCGCACCGCGCAGCCCTGCGCGGCCATGTCCTTCGCCCGCTTTTGGATCCGGCCGAGCAGCGCCGATTCGTCGACCTTGAGCTCGATCACCGCATCGAGCTTCATGTTCTTGGCTTTCAACAGCTCGTCGAGCGCCTCGGCTTGGTTCACGGTACGCGGAAATCCGTCGAGAATAAAACCGCGTGCCGCATCCGGCTGCTCGATCCGCTCGGCGATGATTTTGAGCACGACGTCGTCGGGGACGAGGCTGCCGGCATCCACGAGCGCCTTGACTTGGCGGCCGACCGGCGTGCCGGCCGCCGCGGCGGCGCGCAACATATCGCCAGTCGACAACTGCGGGATGCCATATTTCCGCATCAGGCGTTCGGACTGCGTACCTTTTCCCGCGCCCGGCGGTCCGAGCACGACGAGCCTCATCGTTTCCTGCCCCGCAGCTTGGCTTTTTTCACCAATCCTTCGTATTGGTGCGCCTGCAGATGGCCATGGATTTGCGCCACGGTATCCATGGTAACGCTAACAACGATCAGAAGCGAGGTACCGCCGAAATAAAACGGCATGTTGGCGTAGGAGATCAGAAGCTGCGGCAGAAGGCAGATCAAGCTCAGATAGGCGGCACCCAATACCGTAACCCGCATCAACACCTTGTCGATATATTGCGCGGTGCGTTCGCCGGGCCGTATGCCGGGAATGAAGCCGCTATGCTTTTTCAAGTTCTCGGCCGTATCCGTCGGATTGAAGACGATCGCCGTGTAGAAGAACGCGAAGAATACGATCAGCCCGACATAGAGGATCAGGTACAGCGGACGGCCCTGGCCGAGATACAGCGAAATCGCCCCCCAAATGCCGCCGCCGCCGCGCTGCGCTGAGAAATTGGCGATGGTCGTCGGCAGGAGCAGGAGCGAAGACGCGAAGATCGGCGGAATGACGCCCGAGGTATTGAGCTTCAGAGGCAGAAACGACGTTTGGCCTTCGTAGACGCGATTGCCTTGCTGGCGCTTCGGATAGGTAATGACGAGCCGCCGCTGGGCGCGTTCCATGAAGACGATGAAGCCGACCACGAACAACGCCATCACCACAACGGCAGCGATAAGGAAGGTCGAGAGCTGGCCTTGGCGGCCGAGTTCGAGCGTGTGGATGATCGCCGTCGGAAACGCCGCCACAATCCCGGCGAAGATGATCAACGACGAGCCGTTGCCGATACCGCGCGAGGTAATCTGCTCGCCGAGCCACATCAGAAAGACGGTGCCGCCCGTCAAGGTCAGCGTCGTCGTGAGGCAGAAGAAAAGCCCCGGATCGGTGACGATCCCTGTCTGGCCTTGGAGACCGATGGCGATCCCGTATGCCTGAAAGCCGGCGAGCACCACCGTCAGATAGCGCGTGTACTGGTTGATGATCTTTCGGCCCCCTTCGCCCTCTTTCTTCAAAGCTTCGAGCGTCGGAATGACGCTCGTTAAAAGCTGGATGATGATCGAGGCGGAGATATACGGCATGATGTTCAGGGCAAAGATCGCCATGCGCTGCACGGCGCCGCCCGAGAACATGTTGAAGAGTTGAAGAACGCCCTGGTTGCTGCCGTTGAACGCCGCCTCGAAGGCGGCGGGATCGATGCCCGGCAGCGGAATATAGGTGCCGAGCCGATAGATGATCAGCGCGCCAAGCGTGAACCAGATCCGCTTTTTGAGTTCGTCGGCCTTGGCGAAGGCGGACCAATTGACGTTGGCGGCAAGTTGTTCAGCGGCCGATACCATGCACTGCTCCGTGCGGCGCACGGTGCGCCGCCAAGGCTCGAGAAATGTTCACCGGTTGTCTGCGATACGGTCGATGTGGGAAACCTCTGGCGCTTCCGCAACGGGGGCATCGCAGTGCCGGCTCAGGCCTCCGCAACGGCCGCAGCGAGGAGGCGCACCGAGCCGCCCGCTTTTTCAATCGCCGCGATCGCCGATTTCGACGCCGCGGCCACTTCGAAAGTAAGCGGCGCATTGATCTCGCCCATGCCGAGAATCTTTACGCCGTCGCGCGGCTTGGCGCAGACGCCGGCCTCGATCAACGAAGCGATCGTGATCGTTGCACTGCGCGCAAGCTTGCCCGAATCGACCGCCGTCTGGATGCGGCGGAGATTGACCTCGTTATAGTCCGTTGCATGCGGCGGGGTGAAGCCGCGCTTCGGCAAGCGCCGGTGCAGCGGCATCTGTCCGCCTTCGAATCCTTTAATTCTGACTCCGGTGCGGGCCTTCTGGCCCTTGACGCCACGCCCGCCTGTCTTGCCTTTGCCCGAACCAATGCCGCGCCCGATGCGCATGCGCGCCTTCGATGCGCCGGGGTTGTCGGCAATTTCATTGAGTTTCATGACGCGCCCCTCATTTCACAATGCGCACGAGATGCGCGACTTTGGCGACCATGCCGCGCACCGCCGGCGTATCGGGCAGAGATGCCCGCCGGCCGAGCTTGTTGAGCTTGAGGCCGATCAACGTCGTCCGCTGAACCGCAGGACGGCCAATCGGGCTTTTGATTTGTTCGACGGTGAGGCGCGCTTCCGCCTTGGCCTTGGTCTTTGCCATCTCATGCCTCCGCGGCGGCTTCAGCCTCGCCGCCCTGGCGGCGCGCCTGCAATGTCGAGACTTTCATCCCGCGCCGCGCCGCGACGGCGCGCGGCGAATCTTCTTTCTGCAGCGCATCAAACGTCGCCCGCACCATGTTGTAGGGGTTGGACGAGCCTTGCGACTTGGCAACGACATCGTGCATGCCGAGCGTCTCGAACACGGCGCGCATCGGACCACCGGCGATGATGCCGGTGCCGGCGGGCGCGGCACGCAGCACGACCTTGCCGGCACCGTGACGGCCGGTGACGTCATGATGCAGGGTGCGGCCTTCGCGCAACGGCACGCGGATCAGCGCATGCTTGGCGGCCTCGGTCGCCTTGCGGATTGCTTCCGGCACTTCGCGCGCCTTGCCGTGGCCGAAACCCACTCTTCCTTTCTGGTCGCCGACGACGACGAGCGCGGCGAAGCCGAAGCGCCGGCCGCCCTTCACGACTTTCGCGACGCGATTGATGTGGACCAAACGATCCACGAACTCGCTGTCGCGCTCTTCCCGGTCGCGGCCGCGGCCGCCTTCGCCTTCACGTGCCATAAATCTTTTCCATCATTTCGCGGGCCATTCGCCGCGCATCTCAGATCGTCAATCCTGCTTCACGCGCGCCTTCGGCCAGCGCCTTGACGCGGCCGTGATACATATAGGCACCGCGGTCGAACACCACCTCTTTAATTCCCGCCTCGATCGCCCGCTCGGCGATCTGCTTGCCGATGAGCCGCGCCGCCTCGATGGTGGCGCCAGTCTTCAGGCTTTCGCGATTGACCTTTTCAAGCGACGAAGCCGCGGCAAGCGTGCGTCCGGCGACATCGTCGATGATCTGGCAATAGATCTGCTTCGACGAGCGGTGGACCGAAAGGCGCGGCTTGCCATAACCGTGCGTCTTGACCGCGCGCCGTACGCGCGCCCTGCGGCGGGCTTCCGTCTTGTGCTTGCTCATCGCTTTACTTCTTCTTGCCTTCCTTACGGAAGATGAACTCGTCCGAATATTTCACGCCTTTGCCTTTGTACGGCTCGGGCGGCCGGAAGGCACGGATCTCTGCCGCCACTTCACCGACCAGATGTTTATCGATGCCGCTGATGGTGATTTCCGTCGGCTTCGGCGTCGCGACCGTAATGCCCGGCGGGATGGGGAAGCTCACGTCGTGGCTGTAGCCCAACGACAATTGCAGGTTCTTGCCGGCGAGCACCGCCTTGTAGCCGACGCCGTTGATCTCCAGCCGTTTCTCGAACCCTTTGGTGACCCCGACGACGAGATTGTTCAGCATGGCGCGGGTTGTACCCCACATGGCGCGCGCCCGTTTCGTATCGTTGCGCGGATCGACCTTGAGCTGATTGTCGGCGAGGCTCACGGCGACGTCGCCCGGCGCGACAAAGCGCAATTCGCCCTTGCCGCCCTTGATGGCGACCGTCTGGCCTTCGACCTTGGCGGTGACGCCGGCCGGCAGGGCGAGAGGCTTTTTCCCGACGCGAGACATGATTCAATTCCTCGTTCGCTCAGAACACCTTACACAGAACTTCACCGCCCACGTGGGCGTCGCGCGCCGCGTGATCGGCCATGACGCCCTGCGGCGTCGAGACGATGGTGATGCCGAGACCGTTGGCGACCTGCGGCATTTCGGTGACGCCGGCATAGACGCGCCGGCCGGGCTTCGACACGCGCTGCAGCTCGTGGATCACCGGTTCGCCGTCGTAATATTTGAGCTCGATCTCGAATTCGGTGCGCCCGTTGCCGTATTCGGTCGTCGAATAGCCGCGGATATAACCTTCCTGCGCGAGCACATCGAGCACGTTTGCGCGCAGCCGCGAGCCCGGCGAATTCACCTTGCCCTTGCGGCGCATCTGCGCGTTGCGGATGCGGGTCAGCATATCGCCAAGAGGATCGTTCATCGCCATGATCGCCTCCTCCTACCAGCTCGACTTGACAAGGCCTGGAATTAAACCGCGCGCGCCGAGTTCGCGCACCGCGATGCGCGACATTTTCATCTTGCCGATGAAGCCGCGCGGCCGGCCGGAGATCTCACAGCGGTTGCGCACCCGACCCGGCGACGAATTGCGCGGCAGTTCGGCGAGCTTGAGGCGTGCCGCGAAGCGATCTTCGGCGCTTGCCGTCTTGTCGCCGGCGAGCGCTTTCAGCTTCTTGCGGCGGCCGGCATATTGCTTCACCAACTGCGCGCGGTGTTTGTTTTTCTCAATCGAACTTTTCTTGGCCATGGATCTGCCTCTAGTCTCCGCGTTTGAGATGTTGTCTCACTGCCGGAACGGAAAGTTGAATGCTTTCAAAAGGGCGCGCGCCTCGTCGTCGGACTTGGCAGTGGTGCACACGACCACGTCGAGACCGAGAACGCTCTCGGTCTTATCGTAATCGACCTCCGGAAACACGATGTGCTCTTTGATGCCCAAGGCGTAATTGCCGCGCCCGTCGAAGCTCTTTTGGCTTAGCCCACGGAAATCGCGTACGCGCGGCAGAGCGACCGTCACGAGCCGGTCGAGGAATTCGTACATCCGCGCCTTGCGCAAGGTGACTTTGACGCCGATCGGCATGTTCTCACGTACTTTGAAGGTAGCGATCGCCTTACGCGCCCGCGTGATGATCGGCTTCTGCCCGGCAATGAGCGCGAGATCGGCGGCGGCGGACGTTACCTTCTTGGTATCGTTGACTGCCTCCCCGACGCCCATGTTGAGCACGATCTTATCGATCATCGGCACTTCGAGCGCGTTCTTGTAACCGAATTCCTTGGTGAGCTGCGGGCGTACCACCTCGTTGTAGTATTTCTTGAGGCGCGGCACGTAGTCCTTCGGCACATCGAACGCTTCAGCGGCCGGCGCGCGCCGAGCTTCTTGCTCGCGCGTTCCCGCCTGTGCCTTGGCTTTGCCCGCGGCGGCCTTGGCGCCCTTTTCGGGCGCAGCGGCCTTCGGCTCGGATTTAGCGCCCTTGGCTCTGTCCTTCGGCGCGGCTTTTGCGTCCTTGGGCGCCTTGCCTTTTGCATCAGCCATCGATCAGGTCTCCCGAACGCTTCGCAAACCGCACCTTGCGGCCGTCGTCGAGAATTTTAAATCCGACCCGCGTCGCCTTGCCTTCCTTGGGATCGACGAACGCGAGATTGGACAAGTGAATGGTGCCCTCTTTGGAGATGATGCCGCCTTCTTGCTTCGCCGTCTGGCGTTGATGACGCTTGACGAGATTGACGCCTCGCACCAGCGCGCGGCTCTCTTTCGGCAGGACTTGGATGACCTCGCCCACGCGACCCTTATCGCGACCAGCGAGGACGACGACCTTGTCGCCCTTCTTGATCTTCGCGGCCATTAGAGCACCTCCGGCGCGAGCGAGATGATCTTCATGTGGTTCTTGGCGCGCAATTCACGCGGCACCGGCCCGAAAATGCGGGTACCGACCGGCTCCGCCTGGCTGGTGATCAGCACCGCGGCGTTGGAATCGAAGCGGATCACCGAGCCGTCGGGACGCTTGATGTCCTTGGCGGTGCGCACGACCACCGCCCGCATCACGTCGCCCTTCTTGACGCGGCCGCGCGGGATCGCCTCCTTGATCGATACGACGATCACGTCGCCGACGCCGGCGTATTTGCGCTTCGAAC
Source organism: uncultured Alphaproteobacteria bacterium (assembly GCA_963697785.1). GTDB lineage: Bacteria > Pseudomonadota > Alphaproteobacteria > Rhizobiales > Beijerinckiaceae > Methylovirgula. The sequence continues at coordinate 1,688,501 of OY969098.1, forward strand.
CGCCGAGCACCTTGATGCACATCACGCGGCGCGCGCCGGAATTATCGGCGACCTCGAGGTTGGTTTGCATCTGGATCATGGCGTCACGCCCTTCTTTCCCTAAGCCTTCGCCGCCTCGACGACGATCCAGCGCTTCAACTTCGAGATCGGCCGCGTCTCCTCGATGGACACCGTATCGCCCACCTTGGCGCGATTGCCCTCGTCGTGCGCGTGAAACTTCTTCGAGCGCCGCACCGTCTTCTTCAACAGCGGATGCGTGAAGCGTCGTTCGACCTTCACCACTACGGTCTTATCCTGCTTGTCGCTGACGACGACGCCCTGAAGAACCCGTTTCGGCATGCTCGTAAAATCCTATTGCTTGGCGCCATGGCGCTCGGCGACGATCGTCTTCGCGCGGGCGATATCGCGTCGCACGATGCGCACCCGCGCCGTATCCTGAAGCTGTCCCGTTGCCCGCTGAAAGCGCAGGTTGAACTGCTCCTTCTTGAGATTGAGGATCTCCTGTTCGAGCTGGTCTTCGCTCATGACCCGAAGGTCCGACAATCGCTGCTTGGCCTTCATCGCGCGCTCCCCTATTCCGCAATCCGCTGCACGAAGCGCGTCTTGATCGGCAGTTTGGCCGCGGCCAGCAGCAAAGCCTCGCGCGCGGTCTCGGTCGGCACACCGTCGAGCTCGAACATGATGCGCCCCGGCGCAACGCGACAGGCCCAGAATTCCGGCGCGCCTTTGCCTTTGCCCATCCGCACTTCGGTCGGCTTTTTCGAGACTGGCACGTCCGGGAAAATACGGATCCATACCCGCCCGGCGCGCTTCATGTGGCGCGTCATGGCGCGCCGCGCCGCTTCGATCTGGCGAGCGGTGACGCGATCCGGCTCGAGCGCCTTCAGGCCGTACTGGCCGAAGTGCAGCTCGAAACCGGCTTTCGAGGCGCCGTGAATCCGGCCCTTGAAGGCCTTGCGGAATTTTGTGCGCTTGGGTTGCAACATGGTTCATCTCGCAATGCAAATCGTCAGGCCGCGTCGCGATCGCGGCGCCGGCGCTCGCCGCCGCCACCGCCGTGATCCTGCTCGGCCATTTTCTTGTCCTGCGCCATCGGATCGTGCTCGAGGATCTCGCCCTTGAAGATCCAGACCTTGATGCCGCAAGTGCCGTACGCGGTATGCGCGGTCGCGGTGCCGTAATCGACATCGGCGCGCAAAGTGTGCAGCGGCACGCGGCCCTCCCGGTACCACTCGAGGCGGGCGATTTCGGCGCCGCCAAGACGGCCGGAACAATTGATGCGGATGCCCTCTGCGCCGAGCCGCATCGCCGATTGGACGGCCCGCTTCATCGCGCGGCGGAAAGCGACGCGCCGTTCGAGCTGCTGGGCGATCGAATCGGCGACCAACGTCGCGTCGACCTCCGGCTTACGCACCTCGACGATGTTGATGACCACTTCCAAATCGGTGAGCTTGGCGACGGTCTTGCGGATCTTGTCGATATCGGCGCCCTTCTTGCCGATGACGACACCGGGACGCGCCGAATGGATCGTTACGCGGCACTTCTTGTGCGGCCGCTCGATGATGATCTTCGATACCGCCGCCTGCTTCAAGGTGCTCATCAGGATCTCGCGGATCTTGACGTCCTCGTGCAGCAGTTTGGCGTATTCGGCCTTGTTCGCGTACCAGCGCGAATCCCAGGTTCGGTTGATACCGAGGCGAAGGCCGATCGGATTGACTTTCTGTCCCATCTTATGCTCCCGCGGTCTCGGCCGCTTCGATCTCGCGCACCACGATCGTCAGATTGGCGAAGGGCTTGTGGATGCGCCCAGCGCGGCCTCGGGCGCGTGCCGCGAAGCGCTTTAAAACGAGTGCCTTGCCGACATATGCTTCGGCAACGACGAGATCGTCGACATCGAGGCTGTGGTTATTTTCCGCATTGGCGATCGCACTCTCGAGCGTCTTTTTTACGTCGACAGCGATGCGCTTGCGGGAGAACTCGAGATCGGCAAGCGCCTTGTCGACCTTCTTGCCGCGGATCAACTGGGCGACGAGGTTTAGTTTCTGCGGGCTGACGCGCAGCATGCGACAGACCGCTTTGACCTCGTTGTCCTTTAACCGGCGCGGATTCTTAGCTTGGCCCATGTCTCAAACCCGCTTGGCTTTCTTGTCGCCCGAATGGCCGTGGAACGTTCGGGTCGGCGAGAACTCGCCGAACTTGTGACCGATCATGTCCTCGCTGATGAGGACGGGGATGTGCTTGTGGCCGTTGTGGACGCCGAAGGTGAGCCCGACGAATTGCGGCAGGATGGTCGAGCGCCGGCTCCAGATCTTGATGACGTCGCTACGACCGGAGCCGCGCGCGGCATCGGCCTTCTTCAGGAGATAGCCGTCGATGAACGGGCCTTTGGTGATCGAACGCGCCATTCCCTCTAAGCCTTCTTGCTCTTGTGACGCGAAGTCACGATGAATTTGTCGGTCGCCTTGTTCGACCGCGTCTTCTTGCCCTTCGTCGGCTTGCCCCACGGCGTTACCGGATGCCGGCCGCCCGATGTTTTGCCTTCACCGCCGCCATGCGGATGATCGACCGGATTCATGGTGACGCCGCGGTTATGCGGCATCCGTCCCAGCCAACGGCTGCGTCCGGCCTTGCCGATCGAGGTGTTCATATGATCCGGATTGGAGACCGCGCCAACGGTCGCGAAACATTGGCCGTGCACCAACCTTTGCTCGCCCGAGTTCAGCCGCAGGATCACATAGCCCTGATCGCGGCCGACGATCTGCGCGAATGTGCCGGCGGCGCGCACCATCGCGGCGCCTTTGCCGCGTTTCAACTCGACGTTGTGAACCATGGTGCCGACCGGCATGTTCGACATCGGCATCGCATTGCCGGGCTTCACGTCGACCTGCTGGCCGGAGATGACCTCGTCGCCGATCCCGAGACGCTGCGGGGCGAGGATGTAGGAAAGTTCGCCGTCGGCGTAGCGGATGAGCGCGATGAATGAGGTGCGGTTCGGATCGTATTCGATCCTCTCGACCTTGCCTGGCACGTCCACCTTGCGGCGCTTGAAATCGACGATCCGGTAAGTCCGCTTATGGCCGCCGCCACGGAAGCGCACGGTGATGCGGCCCAAGTTGTTGCGGCCGCCCGTCGAGGCCTTGCCCTCGGTCAGATGTTTGACCGGCTTGCCCTTGTAGAGCTCCGAGCGATCGACGATCACCAATTGGCGAAGGCCCGGGGTGACCGGCTTGAATGTCTTCAGCGCCATCTCAGAGCCCCGTGGTCACGTCGATGCTGTGGCCTTCGGCCAAAGTCACGACCGCCTTTTTGACGTCGGATTGCACGCCCCGAACGCCCTTGAATACTTTTCTCTTGCCCTTGCGCACAAGCGTATTGACGGCTTCGACTTTGACGTCGAACAACCGCTCGACCGCCGCTTTGATCTGCGCCTTCGTCGCGTCTTTGCGAACGCGGAACATCACCTTGTTGTGTTCCGACGCGGCCGTGGCCTTTTCGGTAATGATCGGCGCAACGATCAGGTCGTAATGACGCGCATCGGCGAATTTGCTGGGCGGGCTCATGCGAATCGCGCCTCCAGCGCATCGATGGCCGCCGTGGTGAGAACGAGTTTCTCGCGGCGCAAAATGTCATAAACGTTAATTCCTTGGACGGGCAGCACGTCGACATCGGGGATCCCGCGCGCCGCCTGGAGGAAATTGGTTTTCAGCTCGGCGCCATCGATGATCAACGCGTTGGTGAGCCCGAGCTTGGCGAAATTCGCTTTCAGGCTCTTGGTCTTGGGCTCGGCGAGCTCGGCGTTGGTCCAGACAATGATCCCGCCGTCTTTGGCTTTGGCCGAGAGCGCGTGTTTCAGCGCGAGGGCGCGCACTTTCTTCGGCAGGTCATGGGCGTGCGAGCGCACCACCGGGCCGAAGGCGCGTCCGCCGCCCCGGAATTGCGGCACGCGCGCCGAGCCGTGGCGGGCGTTGCCCGTCCCCTTCTGCCGGTACAGCTTCTTGCCGGTGCGGGCGATCTCGCTGCGTCCCTTCGCCTTGTGCGTGCCGGCGCGGCGCTTGGCGAGCTGATAGCGCACCATGCGGGCAAGGATATCGGGGCGCGGCTCGAGCCCGAAGATCGCCTCGTTCAATTCGATCGAGCCGGCGCTCTGGCCGTCGAGAGAGGTGATGTCGATCTTCACGACGCCGCTCCTTCAGCTGCGGCCATTTCGCCGTTCGCTTCGCTCGCCAGACGATATTTGCCGGGCCGCGGCGCCTCTTTCGGCAGAGCCTTCTTCACCGCATCGCGGACATAGATGAAACCGCCGCGCGTGCCGGGTACCGCCCCTTCGACCAGGATCAAGCCACGATCGACGTCGAGCTGCACAACTCGCAGATTGAGAGTCGTTACCCGCTCGACCCCCATGTGGCCGGCCATCTTCTTGTTCTTGAACGTTTTGCCCGGATCCTGCCGGCCCCCCGTAGAGCCCAGCGAACGATGCGAAATGGAGACGCCGTGGCTGGCGCGCAGGCCGCCGAAATTCCAGCGCTTCATCCCCCCGGCAAAGCCTTTGCCGATGCTTGTGCCCGTCACGTCCACGAACTGGCCGACGACGAAATGATCCGCCGTGATTTCGGCACCCACCGGCAGAAGTCCCTCTTCCGCGACGCGGAATTCGGCGACCTTGATTTTCGGTTCGACCTTGGCGACGGCGAAGCGGCCGCGTTCGGCCTTCGAGACGTTTTTCACCTTGGCGCGGCCGATGCCAAGCTGCACCGCCGTATAGCCGTTCCGCTCCTTGGTCCGTTGCGCGACGACCTGGCAGCCGTCAAGCTTCAAGACCGTGACCGGCACATGTTCACCGGCTTCCGTGAAGACGCGGGTCATGCCGAGCTTTTGTGCAATGACGCCTGAACGCATGGACCTGTCCTAAAGCTTGATCTCGACATCGACGCCGGCGGCGAGGTCGAGCTTCATCAAGGCATCGACCGTCTGCGGCGTCGGATCGACGATGTCGAGAACGCGCTTATGGGTTCTGATTTCGAACTGCTCGCGCGACTTCTTGTCGATGTGCGGCGAGCGGTTCACCGTGAATTTCTCGATCTTGGTGGGGAGCGGGATCGGACCGCGCACCTGCGCACCGGTCCGCTTCGCCGTCGAGACGATTTCTTTCGTCGACGAATCGAGGATCCGGTGATCGAACGCCTTGAGGCGAATGCGGATGTTTTGGCCGTTCATGATCTCATCCCTACCGGCCGGCCGGGACTAAGCCCGGGCCGGCCAAATCTCTATTCCGTGATCGAAGCGACGACGCCGGCGCCAACGGTGCGGCCGCCCTCGCGGATTGCGAAGCGCAGTTTCTCTTCCATGGCGATCGGCACGATGAGTTCTACTTCCATCGTGATGTTGTCGCCGGGCATCACCATTTCGGTGCCTTCCGGCAGCGTCACGATGCCGGTCACGTCGGTCGTGCGGAAATAGAATTGCGGCCGGTAATTGGTGAAGAACGGCGTGTGCCGGCCGCCCTCCTCCTTGGTGAGGATGTAGGCCTCAGCCTTGAACTTGGTGTGCGGTTTCACCGAGCCCGGCTTACACAGGACCTGGCCGCGCTCCACGTCCTCACGCTTCGTGCCGCGCAGCAAAGCGCCGATGTTGTCGCCCGCCTCGCCCTGATCGAGCAGTTTGCGGAACATCTCGACGCCGGTGACCACGGTCTTTTGCGTCGGCCGGATTCCTACGATCTCGACTTCCTCGCCGACCTTAATAATGCCGCGCTCGATGCGGCCGGTAACCACCGTGCCGCGCCCGGAGATCGAGAACACGTCCTCGACCGGCATTAGGAACGGCTGGTCTTTGGGTCGATCGGGCTGTGGAATGTAGTCATCGACTGCATTGAGCAGCTCCATGACCGCGTTCTTGCCAATCTCCGGATGGTCGTTCTCGAGCGCCGCCTTCGCGGAACCCTTGATGACCGGAATGGAGTCGCCGGGGAAACTGTACTTGGAGAGCAACTCGCGCACCTCGAGCTCGACCAGCTCGAGAAGCTCGGGATCGTCGACCATATCGACCTTGTTGAGGAAGACGACCAGTGCCGGCACGCCGACCTGGCGGGCAAGCAGGATATGCTCGCGGGTCTGCGGCATCGGCCCGTCCGCGGCGGAAACGACGAGGATCGCGCCGTCCATCTGTGCCGCGCCGGTGATCATGTTCTTCACGTAGTCGGCATGGCCGGGACAATCGACGTGCGCATAGTGGCGCTTCTTGGTTTCGTATTCGACATGCGCGGTCGAAATCGTGATGCCGCGCGCCTTTTCCTCCGGCGCCCTGTCGATCTGGTCGTAAGGGGTATAAGTCGCGCCACCCAATTCCGACAGGACCTTGGTGATCGCCGCCGTCAACGACGTCTTGCCATGATCAATGTGACCGATCGTTCCGATGTTGCAATGCGGCTTCGTGCGCGAAAATCTTTCCTTGGCCATGGCTCGGCTCCTTCAAACCCTCAAGCGTATTTGGCTTGCACCTTGCTGGCTTCGCCAGGAGGCACTTGCTCGTAGTGATCGAATTGCATCGTATAGTTGGCGCGGCCCTGGCTCATGGACCGCAGTTGGTTGACGTAGCCGAACATGTTGGCGAGCGGCACCATCGCGCCGATGATCACCGCGTTACCACGCATGTCCTGGCCCTGCACCTGCCCGCGCCGGCCGAGCAGATCGCCCATGACGGAGCCTGTATAATCCTCCGGCGTCGTCACCTCGACTCGCATGATCGGCTCGAGCAATACCGAATGGCCTTCGCGCAGCGCCCGGCGCGTCGCGGCGCGGGCGCACAGTTCGAAGGCGAGAACCGATGAGTCGACGTCGTGATATTGGCCGTCGATCACGGTCGCTTTGACGTCGACCACGGGGAAGCCGGCCAACACGCCGGCGGTGAGCGCCGTGGCGACCCCCTTCTCCACGCCCGGAATATATTCCTTCGGGATCGCGCCGCCGACGACCTTCGATTCGAACACATTGCCGGCGCCCGGCGTGTTGGGCTCGTAGATGACGGTGATCTTCGCATATTGGCCGGCGCCGCCGGTCTGCTTCTTATGCGTCTCGTCGATCTCGATGCGCTTGGTCAGTTTCTCGCGATAGGCGACCTGCGGCGCGCCGATGTTTGCGTCGACCTTATAGGTGCGCTTCAAAATATCGACCTTAATGTCGAGATGCAGCTCACCCATGCCCTTCAAGATCGTCTGGCCGGATTCCTGGTCGGTCGAGACGCGGAACGAAGGATCTTCGGCGGCAAGTTTGTAGAGCGCCACGCCGAGCTTCTCCTGATCGGCCTTGGACTTCGGCTCGATGGCAATCTCGATGACCGGATCGGGAAACTCCATTCGTTCCAGAATCACGGGCTTATGCATGTCGCAGAGCGTATCGCCGGTGCGCGTCTCCTTGAGGCCGGCGAGCGCGATAATGTCGCCTGCGAAGGCTTCCTTGACGTCCTCGCGGTTGTTGGCATGCATCAGCAGCATGCGGCCGATCCGCTCGCGCTTGCCCTTGATCGAATTCATGACCGTGGTGCCCAATTCGACATGACCCGAATAGACGCGCGCGAACGTAAGCGATCCGACGAAAGGATCATCCATGATCTTGAAGGCGAGGATGGACAGAGGCTCGTTGTCGTTGGCGTGGCGCACGAGTTCGGCGCCTGTGTCGGGATCGACGCCCTTGATCGCCTCGCGATCGACCGGCGACGGCAGATAATCGACCACCGCGTCGAGCAACGGCTGCACGCCCTTGTTCTTGAAGGCCGAGCCGCAGAGGATCGGAACGAATGCGATCGTGCGGACCGCCTTGCGGATCAATCTCTTCAGGGTCGCTTCGTCCGGCTCGGTCCCGTCGAGATAGGCGGTCATGACTTCGTCGTCGAGCTCGACCGCCGCTTCGATCAATTCGTGACGGTATTTCTCCGCCAGCTCGCGAAATTCAGCAGGAATCTCCTCGTCGTGATATTTGGCGCCGAGCGTCTCGTCCTCCCAGACGAGCATCTTCATGCGTACGAGATCGATCACCCCTCTGAAGTCGGCTTCAAGACCGGCCGGCAGTTGAATGCAGATGGGACGGCCGCCGACCTTGGTTTTGATGTCATCGACACAGCGGAAGAAATCGGCGCCGATCTTATCCATCTTGTTGGCGAAGACGATGCGCGGAACGTTGTACTTGTCGGCCTGGCGCCAGACGGTTTCGGTCTGCGGCTCGACGCCCTGGTTGCCGTCGAGCACGCAGACGGCGCCGTCGAGGACGCGCAGCGAGCGCTCCACTTCGATCGTGAAATCGACGTGACCGGGCGTGTCGATGATGTTGAGGCGATGGCCGTTCCAAAAGGTCGTTGTCGCGGCCGAGGTGATCGTAATGCCGCGCTCCTGTTCCTGCTCCATCCAGTCCATGGTGGCGGCGCCCTCATGGACCTCGCCCATTTTGTGCGACTTTCCGGAATAGAAGAGGATACGCTCGGTCGTCGTCGTCTTGCCGGCGTCGATATGCGCCATGATACCGAAGTTTCGGTAATCCTCGATTTTATGAACGCGCGGCATCAATAAATTCCTTCGTCGATCATTTTGCTACCAGCGGTAATGCGAGAAGGCGCGGTTGGCCTCGGCCATCCGGTGCGTATCTTCACGTTTCTTCACCGCGTTGCCGCGATTGTTGGCGGCGTCCATGATCTCGGCCGAAAGCCGGTCGACCATGGTCTTGTCGTTGCGGCCGCGCGCCGCGGCGATAATCCAGCGGATCGCCAGCGCCTGGCGCCGTTCGGGACGAACTTCGACGGGCACCTGATAGGTAGCGCCGCCGACGCGCCGGGAGCGAACCTCGATCGCCGGAGCGACGTTTTCCAGTGCTTGCCGGAAGACCGGCAGCGGCTCGGAGCGCAACTTGCCCTCGATCACGTCGAACGCGCCATAGACGATCAATTCGGCCATAGACTTCTTGCCGTCGTACATGATGGAATTCATGAACTTGGCAAGAATGACATCGCCAAACTTGGCGTCCGGAATGACTTCCCGTTTCTCGGCCCTGTGACGGCGCGACATCTGCTTCTACTCTCTTTGTCTCTCTTCGTCGTCATGGCCGGGTTTGATCCGGCCATCCAGTAAATTCTCTTCAACGATCCTCGGGTCTCGCTCTGCTCCCCGAGGATGACCCTCGCTACGCTCGGGTCACTTCGGCCGCTTCGCGCCGTACTTGGAACGGCGCTGCTTGCAATTCTTGACGCCCTGCGTGTCGAGCACGCCGCGCAGGATATGGTAGCGGACGCCGGGCAGATCCTTGACGCGACCGCCGCGGATCATCACCACCGAATGTTCCTGCAGATTGTGTCCCTCGCCCGGGATATAGCCAATGACTTCGAACCCGTTGGTCAGCCGCACCTTGGCGACCTTGCGCAGCGCCGAGTTCGGCTTCTTCGGGGTCGTCGTATAGACGCGCGTGCAAACCCCGCGCTTTTGCGGGCAGCCTTGGAGATGGCGCGCCTTCTCCCGATAGACCTTCTCTTGCCGCGGCTTGCGGACCAACTGGCTGATCGTCGGCATCTTTATCCTTCGTTTCCTCTTCCGCGCGCGGCTCAAGCTCCGCGCCGCAGCGTCCCGGCACTTTGGCGGCACCGGACGCAAACAAATCAGCGCCTTCGGCCCAACGGGCTTCCGGCGCTGCGACGTAGGCAGAGGACCGCGGCGCGCCGAGGTCTTGCCTCTTAATAAGATCGCCGGAACTCCCGCCGACCCGATGTGACTAGTCGCTGAAGCCGACAGCGTTTAGGTCCGCTGGGTTCAGGACGCGACGCCCCGAACGGAAAAGAACCTACGGCCTATCGAAAGTGCGCGGAACTTAATCATGGCCTCGGCGCCCGTCAACCCCTCCGCGGAGGGAATTTGCCGAGCGAAGAAGGGACCCTCTCCCGCGTGCGGGAGAGGGTGATTTCCGCGCTATTTCGATCCCGCCGCCGGCGGCAGTTGTAACGGCGGCTGCTGCGCCTTCTGCGCGAGGATCATCTCGTCGCGCGTGGAGGCGATACGGCGCAATTTCGCCATCGCCGCGCCCGTCCCGGCCGGGATCAGCCGGCCGACGATCACGTTCTCCTTCAGGCCTTCGAGCATATCGATCTTGCCGTTGACCGCCGCTTCGGTGAGCACGCGCGTCGTTTCTTGGAACGAAGCGGCCGAGATGAACGAGCGCGTCTGCAAGGAAGCCTTGGTAATGCCGAGCAGAACCGGCGTACCGGACGCCGGCTTCTTTCCCTGCGCCAGGGCCGCCTCATTGGCCGCCTCGAGCTCCATCTGATCGACCTGCTCGCCGGCCAGGAATTCGGTATCGCCGGGATCGACGATATCGACCTTTTGCAGCATCTGCCGGACGATCACCTCGATGTGCTTGTCGTTGATGTTGACGCCCTGCAGCCGATAGACCTCCTGGATCTCGTTGACGAGATAGGCGGCGAGTTCCTCGACGCCCTTGATCGCCAGGATGTCGTGCGGCGCCGGATTGCCGTCGACGATGTAATCGCCCTTCTCCACGATGTCGCCGTCCTGGAGATGGATGTGCTTGCCCTTCGGGATCAGATACTCGACCGGTTCCGCACCCTCCTGCGGGACGATCGAAATCCGCGTCTTGTTCTTATAATCGCGCCCGAACTGCACGGTGCCGGAGATCTCGGCGATGATCGCGTGGTCCTTCGGCCGCCGCGCCTCGAAGAGTTCTGCGACACGCGGCAGGCCGCCGGTGATGTCGCGCGTCTTGGCCGATTCCATCGAGATGCGGGCGATCACGTCGCCGGCCTGTACCTTGCCGCCCGGCTCGACGTTCAAGATCGCGTCGACCGGCAGATTATAGCGCGCCTCGCCGCCGCGCGGCAGCTTCAGGATCTTGCCGTCGGAGCCTTTCAGCACAATTGCCGGCTTCAAGGTCGCTGAGCGCTGGTTGAGCCGCCAATCGACGACCACGCGCTTGGCGATGCCGGTCAATTCATCGACCGTTTCCGACAGCGACGCCCCTTCGACGAGATCTTCGAAGTCGACTATGCCGTCGACCTCGGTCAGGATCGGACGCGTATAGGGATCCCATTCGGCGATCCTTTGCCCGCGCTTGATCTTGTCGCCTTCGTCCACTTTGAGCCGCGCCCCATACTGGATGCGGTGCACGGCGCGCTCGACGCCGTCCGGTCCTTCGATGACGGCGGCGACATTGCGCGCCATGACCATCAGATCGCCTTCCGAGTTGCGGGAAAGATGCGGGTTGCGGATCTTCACCGTCCCGTCAAAGTTCGACTCGATGAACGACTGGTCGGCGATTTGCGCCGCGCCGCCGATGTGGAAGGTGCGCATGGTGAGCTGCGTGCCGGGTTCGCCGATCGACTGCGCCGCGATGACGCCGACCGCCTCGCCCATGTTGACGGGCGTGCCGCGCGCCAGATCGCGCCCATAGCAGGTCGCGCAGACGCCGTTCTTGGCCTCGCAAACGAGGACCGAACGGATCTTCACTTCCTGGATGCCGGCGGCGTTGATCCGCTCCATGTGCCATTCTTCAATCATCTCGCCGGCGCGCACGATGATCCCACCGTCGAGATCCTTCAGATCCTCGGCGACGGTACGCCCCAGGATGCGCGAGGCGAGCGAGGCGACGACCTGACCGGCGTCGATGATCGCCCGCATGCGGATGCCCTTCTTCGAGCCGCAATCCACCATGGTGATGATCGAATCCTGCGCGACGTCGACGAGGCGGCGCGTCAGATAGCCGGAGTTCGCCGTCTTCAAGGCGGTGTCGGCGAGGCCCTTGCGGGCGCCGTGGGTCGAGTTGAAGTACTCGAGGACGGTCAGGCCTTCCTTGAAGTTCGAGATGATCGGACTCTCGATGATCTCGCCCGAAGGCTTGGCCATCAGTCCGCGCATCGCGGCAAGCTGCTTCATCTGAGTCGGCGAACCGCGCGCGCCCGAATGCGACATCATGTAAATCGAGTTGATCGGCTTATCGCGGCCGTGCTCGTCCTTCTGCACGGAAGAAATGCGCGCCATCATCTCGTCGGCAAGTCGGTCCGAGCATTTCGCCCAGGCGTCGACCACCTTGTTGTACTTCTCGCCCTGGGTGATGAGCCCGTCGTTGTATTGCTGCTCATACTCTTTGGCGAGCGCACTCGTCTCTTCGATGATGCGCGTCTTCGTCTCCGGTACGACCATGTCGTCCTTGCCGAACGAAATGCCGGCCTTGAACGCCTCGGTAAAGCCCAACGCCATGATCTTGTCGCAGAAGATCACCGTCTCCTTCTGCCCGCAATTGCGGTAGACGGCGTCGATCATGTTGGAGATCTCTTTCTTGGTCATCAGTTTGTTGACGACGTCGAAGGGGATCTTCTTGTGGTCGGGCACGAGCTGGCCGAGGATCATGCGGCCGGGCGTCGTTTCGAAGATCTTCGAGACCCGGTTGCCGTTCTCGTCGAACGTCCAGGCGCGGCCCTTGATTTTGGTGTGCAGCGTCACCGCCTTGGCGGCGAGCGCGTGTTCGAGTTCGCCCAAGTCGGCAAACGCCATGCCCTGCCCCGGCTCGCCGTCGCGCATCAGCGTCGAGTAGTAGAGACCGAGGACGATGTCCTGGCTCGGCACGATGATCGGCTGACCGTTCGCCGGGTGCAGGATGTTGTTCGTCGACATCATCAGCACGCGCGCCTCGAGCTGCGCTTCGAGTGACAGCGGCACATGCACCGCCATCTGGTCGCCGTCGAAATCGGCGTTGAAGGCGGCGCATACGAGCGGATGCAGTTGGATCGCCTTGCCTTCGATCAGTTTCGGCTCGAACGCCTGAATGCCGAGTCGATGCAAGGTCGGGGCGCGGTTGAGCATCACCGGATGCTCGCGGATCACCTCGTCGAGGATATCCCAGACTTCCGGCTTCTCTTTCTCGACGAGCTTCTTTGCCTGTTTGACGGTCGCGGAAAGCCCCTTCGCGTCGAGGCGCGAATAGATGAACGGCTTAAAGAGCTCGAGCGCCATCTTCTTCGGCAGGCCGCATTGATGCAGCTTCAGCTCGGGACCCACGACGATGACCGAACGGCCGGAATAATCGACGCGCTTGCCGAGCAGGTTCTGGCGGAAGCGCCCCTGCTTGCCCTTCAGCATATCGGCGAGCGACTTCAACGGCCGCTTGTTGGCACCGGTAATCACGCGTCCGCGCCGGCCGTTGTCGAATAAGGCGTCCACCGCCTCCTGCAGCATCCGCTTCTCGTTGCGGATGATGATGTCGGGCGCGCGCAGCTCGATCAGCCGCTTCAGGCGATTGTTGCGGTTGATGACGCGCCGGTAGAGATCGTTGAGATCGGAGGTGGCGAACCGGCCGCCATCGAGCGGCACGAGCGGGCGCAGATCCGGCGGGATGACCGGAACTTCGGTCAGGATCATCCACTCGGGCTTGTTGCCGGAATGCAGGAAGGCCTCGATGATCTTCAGCCGCTTGGCGAGCTTCTTCGGCTTCAATTCGCTCGTCGACTCGGCGATCTCGACCTTCAACTGCTCGGCGATCTTGGTAAGGTCCATGGCGCGCAGCAGTTCGCGGATCGCCTCGGCGCCAATCTGCGCGGTAAACAAATCCTGGCCGTATTCGTCCTGGGCGCGCAGGTACTCATCCTCGTTGAGGAGCTGGCGCTCCTTGAGCGGCGTCAGCCCCGCATCAATGACGATGTAGGACTCGAAATACAGGATGCGCTCGAGATCCTTCAGCGCCATGTCGAGCAACAGCCCGATGCGGGAAGGCAGCGACTTCAAGAACCAGATGTGCGCGACAGGAGCGGCAAGCGAGATATGGCCCATGCGCTCGCGCCGCACGCGCGACAGCGTGACTTCGACGCCGCACTTCTCGCAGATGACGCCCTTATATTTCATCCGCTTGTATTTGCCGCAAAGACACTCGTAGTCCTTGATCGGCCCGAAGATGCGCGCGCAGAACAGGCCGTCGCGCTCCGGCTTGAAGGTCCGGTAGTTGATCGTCTCGGGCTTTTTGATCTCGCCGTACGACCAGGAGAGGATCTTCTCCGGGCTCGCAATCGAGATCTGGATTTGGTCGAAGGCTTGCTGCGCGACGACCGGACTAAAGAGATTCAAGACCTCTTGGTTCATTCTGCTCTCCTGATCTGCCCGCGCGGCGAAGGCCGAAGCACGGGCGAGCATTCCTTTGCCGATGGCAACCGGCGTACGAAATCAGCGGTACGAGCGGTCGCGCCCGCGCCGCGACTGATCTTCATTCGGCCGCCTCGGCCGGCGGCAGAGCCGCGGCCGGACGGGCCGAGGTGTTGAGTTCGACGTTGAGTCCGAGCGAGCGCATCTCCTTGACGAGCACGTTGAAACTTTCCGGAATGCCGGATTCGAACGTGTCGTCGCCGCGCACGATCGACTCATAGACCTTGGTGCGCCCGGCCACGTCATCGGACTTCACCGTCAGCATTTCCTGCAGCGTGTAGGCGGCGCCGTAGGCTTCGAGCGCCCAGACCTCCATCTCCCCGAAACGCTGCCCGCCGAACTGCGCCTTACCGCCCAGCGGCTGCTGAGTGACAAGGCTGTAGGGGCCGATCGAGCGGGCGTGGATCTTGTCGTCGACGAGGTGATGCAGCTTCAGCATATAGATGTAGCCGACGGTCACCTTGCGGTCGAAGGGTTCGCCGCTGCGCCCGTCATAGAGCGTCACCTGGCCGGAGCTGTCGAGACCGGCACGTTCGAGCATTTCGACGATGTCGTGCTCGTGTGCGCCGTCGAAGACCGGCGTGGCAATCGGCACGCCGTTGCGCAAATTCTCGGCGACTTCAAGCAAGGTCGTTTCATCCAAAGCCTCGATTTCCTTCTTCGAGCCGTAGATCTCGCCAAGCTTGTGGCGCACCGGCGCGGGATCCTTGGTGCGCAGATAGAGGTTCACGGCTTCCGCGACCTGCCGGCCAAGACCGGCGCAGGCCCAACCGAGATGCGTCTCGAGAATCTGCCCGACATTCATGCGGCTCGGCACGCCGAGCGGGTTCAGCACGATGTCGACCGGCGTACCGTCGCCGAGGAAGGGCATATCCTCCTCCGGCACGATCTTCGAGACGACGCCCTTGTTACCGTGCCGGCCGGCCATCTTGTCGCCCGGCTGAATCTTGCGCTTCACGGCGACGAAGACCTTCACCATTTTCATCACGCCGGGCGGCAGTTCGTCGCCGCGCTGCAACTTCTCGACCTTGTCGAGGAAGCGGCTTTCGAGCCCCTTCTTCGCCTCGTCGTATTGGCGGCGCATCGCCTCGGTCTCGGCCATCAACTGATCGTTTTCGACCGCGAACGTCCACCATTGGGTGCGCGGATAGGCTTCCAGCACCTCTTTGGTAATCGGCGTGTCCTTCTTTAGACCCTTGGGTCCCGCAACGGCGATCTTGCCGATCAGTAATTCGGAAAGCCGGCTGTAGACGTTACGGTCGAGGATCGCGAGCTCGTCGTCGCGGTCTTTGGCGAGCCGCTCGATCTCCTCGCGCTCGATCGCCTGGGCGCGCTCGTCCTTCTCGACGCCGTGCCGATTGAACACGCGCACTTCGACGACGGTGCCCTGGACGCCAGGCGGAACGCGCAGCGAAGTATCGCGCACGTCGGAGGCCTTTTCGCCGAAGATGGCGCGCAGCAGCTTCTCTTCCGGCGTCATCGGGCTCTCGCCCTTCGGAGTGATCTTGCCGCACAGAATGTCGCCGGCCTGCACCTCGGCCCCGATATAGACGATGCCCGCCTCGTCGAGATTCTTCAGCGCCTCTTCCGAGACGTTGGGAATATCGCGGGTGATCTCTTCCGGTCCAAGCTTGGTGTCGCGCGCCATCACCTCGAACTCATCGATATGGATCGAGGTGAAAACGTCGTCCTTGACGATCCGCTCGTTGAGCAGGATCGAAGTCTTCGAAATTGTAGCCGTTCCACGGCATGAAGGCGACGAGCACGTTGCGGCCGAGCGCCAGATCGCCGAGATCGGTCGAAGGACCGTCGGCAATGACGTCGCCCTTGCGCACGAAGTCGCCGACCCGCACCAGCGGTTTCTGGTTGATGCAGGTCGATTGGTTGGAGCGCTGGAACTTCAACAGCCGATAGATGTCAACGCCGGGCTTGCTCGGATCGGTCTCCTCGGTGGCGCGCACCACAATACGCGTCGCATCGATCTGATCGACGTAGCCAGTGCGGCGCGCCGCGATCGCGGCGCCCGAATCGCGCGCCACGACGGACTCCATGCCGGTGCCGACCAGCGGCGCGTCCGCCTTGATGAGCGGCACCGCCTGACGCTGCATGTTCGAACCCATGAGCGCCCGGTTGGCGTCGTCATTCTCAAGGAACGGAATCAATGCCGCCGCGACCGAGACGATCTGCTTCGGCGACACGTCCATGAAATCGACGCGGTCGGGCGTCGCCATGACCACATCGCCAGCGTGCCGGCAGACGACGAGATCTTCGGTTAGCGTACGCTTCGCATCGACCGGGGCATTGGCCTGCGCGACATAGTGTTTGGCTTCTTCCATCGCGGAGAGATAGACCACCTCGTCGGTCAACCGGCCTTCCTTGACGCGCCGGTAGGGCGCTTCGATAAAGCCGTACTTGTTGACGCGCGCGAAGGTCGCAAGCGAGTTGATGAGGCCGATGTTCGGGCCTTCCGGGGTCTCGATCGGACAGATCCGCCCGTAATGGGTCGGGTGCACGTCGCGCACCTCGAATCCGGCGCGCTCGCGGGTGAGCCCGCCCGGCCCGAGCGCCGAGAGACGCCGCTTGTGGGTGATCTCGGAAAGCGGATTGGTCTGGTCCATAAACTGCGAAAGCTGCGAGGAGCCGAAGAACTCGCGCACCGCCGCCGCGGCCGGCTTAGCGTTGATGAGATCCTGCGGCATCACGGTATCGATATCGACCGAGGACATGCGCTCCTTGATTGCCCGTTCCATGCGCAACAGGCCGAGCCGATATTGGTTCTCCATAAGCTCGCCGACGGAGCGCACCCGGCGGTTGCCGAGATGGTCGATGTCGTCGATCTCGCCGCGTCCGTCGCGCAGATCGACGAGGGCGCGCACCACCGCAATGATGTCGGCCTTGCGCAGCACGCGCATCGTATCGGGCGCATCGAGGTCGAGGCGCATGTTCATCTTGACGCGGCCGACGGCGGAGAGATCGTAGCGTTCCGAATCGAAGAACAACGAATGGAACATCGACTCCGCGGTATCGAGAGTCGGCGGCTCGCCCGGACGCATCACCCGGTAGATGTCGAAGAGCGCGTCCTCACGCGACGAGTTCTTGTCAACCGCCAGCGTGTTGCGGATATAGGGGCCGATGTTGACGTGATCGATGTCGAGCACCGGCAGTTCGGCGAATCCGGCCTCGATGAGCGCCGGCAAAGTCTTCGCGGTGATCTCGTCGCCCGCTTCGGCGAAGATCTCGCCGGTCGAAGGGTTATAGAGGTCGGCGGCGATGTACTGGCCGTGCAGATCGACGTTCTGCGCCTTGATGAACTTGACACCCTTTTCGAGCAGCAGCCGCGCGGCGCGCACCGTCAGCTTCTTGCCGGCCTCGAGCACGACCTCGCCGCTGTCCGCGTCGATGATGTCGACGCTGGCTTTCATGCCTTTCATTCGCTCCGGGTCGAAAGGCAGGCGCCAGCCGTCGCCCTCACGCGCGTAGGTGACAGTGTTGTAGAAGGTCCTCAGAATCTCCTCGCCATCCATGCCGAGCGCATAGAGCAGCGAGGTCACCGGAATCTTCCGCCGCCGGTCGATGCGCGCATAGACGATGTCCTTGGCGTCGAACTCGATGTCGAGCCAGGAACCCCGATACGGAATGATTCGCGCCGCGAACAGAAGCTTGCCCGAGGAATGGCTCTTGCCTTTGTCGTGGTCGAAAAAGACGCCCGGCGAGCGATGCATCTGCGAGACGATGACGCGTTCGGTGCCGTTGACGATGAACGTGCCGTTGTTCGTCATGAACGGCATGTCGCCCATGTAGACGTCTTGTTCCTTGATGTCCTTCACCGACTTCGCGCCGGTCTCCGGATCGACGTCGAAGACGATGAGGCGCAGCGTGACCTTCAGCGGCGCGGCATAGGTCATGCCGCGCTGCCGGCACTCGTCGACGTCGTATTTCGGCGGCTCGAAGACGTACTTGACGAATTCGAGCAACGCCACATTGGCAAAATCGGAGATCGGAAACACCGAGCGGAAGACCGCCTGGAGGCCCTCGTCCGGGCGGCCGCCTTCCGGCTCCGCGACCATCAGGAACTGGTCGTAGGAAGCCTTCTGCACTTCGATCAAATTCGGCATCTCCGCGACTTCGCGGATATGTCCGAAAAATTTGCGAACGCGCTTCCGGCCGGAGAAGGTCTGCGCTAAAGGTTGGGCCATCGTGCTCCTCACAGGGTGAGTATCGTGCGGGGCTACGCCCCGAAAACTTGCGCCACCGTCTTGGGTCGCGCGGGGCGTTGCCCCTTTGCAAACTGCAGATATTCGCCGCAACA
This sequence comes from uncultured Alphaproteobacteria bacterium, assembly GCA_963697785.1. GTDB lineage: Bacteria > Pseudomonadota > Alphaproteobacteria > Rhizobiales > Beijerinckiaceae > Methylovirgula. The sequence goes on from OY969098.1 coordinate 1,706,983, forward strand.
GAAACGGCTCAACGGCCCCGAAGCTTGCTCCGGGACCGTTCGAAAAAGGAAGAGGCCGCCACCGCGACCGCTTCGATCACTTGAGTTCGACTTTCGCGCCGACCTTTTCGAGAGTGGCCTTGATCTTCTCGGCCTCCTCCTTGGTGACGCCCTCTTTGATAGGCTTCGGCGCCGATTCGACGAGATCCTTGGCTTCCTTCAAGCCGAGGCCGGTGACGGCGCGAACCTCTTTGATCACTTCGATCTTCTTGTCGCCGATGGCGGCGAGTACGACGGTGAACTCCGTCTTTTCTTCGGCCGCCGCGGCAGCCGGCGCGCCCGCCGGGGCCGCCGCGACCGCGACCGCAGCCGCCGCCGAGACACCCCATTTTGTTTCCAGCAATTTGGCGAGCTCGGCCGCTTCGAGCACCGTCAAGCTGGAAAGGTCGTCTACGATTTTCTCAAGATTGGCCATTGAGGTCTTCCTTCGAATTTGGGCGCGAGCAACAGCTGAAATTTCAGGCCGCGTCTTTTTCGGCGTGGGCTTTGACGACCCGTGCGAGCTTGCTCGCCGGAGCCGTCGTGAGTTGGGCAAGCTTGGTCGCCGGAGCCTGGATGAGGCCGACGAGTTTAGCCCGCAGTTCGTCGAGCGAGGGCAAGGTCGCAAGCGACCGGATCGCCTCGGCGTTGAGCGTCGTTTTGCCCATGGCGCCACCGAGGATCACGAGCTTCTCGTAATCTCTGGCGAACGTCACGGCGACCTTGGCCGCGACCACCGGATCCTGCGAATGCGCAAGCAGGGTCGGACCCTTCAGCAGAGCGGCAATCGACGCCATGTCAGTGTCTTCGAGGGCGATCTTGACCAGACGATTTTTGGCGACTTGAACGACTCCCCCGGCTGCGCGCATCTGCCTGCGCAGCGTTTGCATTTGGGCAACCGTCAAGCCGGCATAATGCGCCACCACCACGACCGAAGTCGTCCGGAAGACTTCATTCAGGGCTGCAACGGAGGCTTTCTTTTCAGTTCGGTCCACAATACACTCTCTGTCTCAGGCGGGCTTGCCGCCGGTTGCGTCAGCCGGAAAGACCGTTCGGTCTCCCGCGGCGCTACGCCTGTCCTCCGGAACGAAGCATCGCGCCGGACAGAGGGATTCGTCCAAAAACAAAGTTTGCAGGAACTGCCGCACCCGCACTTCGCGTTTCGTACCGATCCCCGTCTATGCTGGCGTCTTTCGCACGCCGGCCGGAACCGGAACGAGCTTTCGACATTAAGCTTGGACGCCAATGTTCCCGAAGTTTCGGGGCACGTTCGTCCATGCGCCTGCAGTCTCGGACAGGACATGGCCGGTCAGGGACGTGGTGCTTTGCTGCGTTGGCAAAACGTACGTCCCACCGGCCATCCCGCCGCGCCTCACCCGCCGGAATAAGCCCGGCGTGCAAGACGCGGAAGCTGAAAGGGTTTGAGGTTGGAGCTTTAGGCCCACAACCCGGAAGCGACTATTTAACCTCAACCTTGCGCTATGCCAAGGGGGCAAATCCGCATTTTTTCGCCTTGTCAAGCCCCAGCGAGCGCCGCATGCCACCCTCAAATTCGTACCGTCGCCGGATCGACCTTAACTCCCGGACCCATGGTCGATGAAAGCGCAACACGCTGAATATACGTGCCTTTCGCCCCTTGCGGCTTGGCCTTCGAAACGGCGTCGACGAACGCCGCAATGTTTTCAACGAGCTTTTTCTGGTCGAACGAAGCCTTGCCGACGCTTCCCTGAATGATCCCCGCCTTTTCCACCCGAAATTCGACCGCCCCACCCTTTGCTGCCTTGATCGCGGCCGCAACGTCCGGCGTGACCGTCCCCACCCTGGGGTTCGGCATCAGCCCGCGCGGCCCCAGGACTTTGCCGAGTCGGCTCACGAGCGGCATCATATCGGGCGTGGCGATGCAGCGGTCGAACTCGATCGTCCCCGCCTGGACGGTTGCGACGAGGTCTTCGGCCCCGACGATATCGGCACCGGCGGCCCGCGCTTCGTCGGCCTTGGCGCCGCGTGCAAAAACGGCGACTCGCAGCGTGCGGCCGGTGCCGTTCGGTAGATTGACGACACCGCGCACCATCTGGTCGGCGTGTTTCGGATCGACCCCGAGGTTCATGGCGATTTCGACGGTTTCATCGAACTTCGCGTTGGCGCGTTCCTTTACGAGTTTCACCGCCTCGTCGAGCGAATAGAGCTTGACCCGGTCGATTCCCTGGCGCGCATTGCGGACCCGTTTTCCTGCCTGGCTCATCGGATCACTCCACCACTTCGAGCCCGATCGAACGGGCCGAGCCTTCGATCTGACGTGCCGCGGCTTCGACGCTCGCGCAGTTGAGATCGGGCAATTTCTTGGTTGCGATTTCGCGGATCTGCGCCTTGGTGACCTTGCCGACGAAGCCGCGGCCAGCCGTCTTGGCGCCCAACTCGATGCCCGCCGCCTTCTTCAGAAAATAGGCCACGGGCGGCAGTTTCATCTCGAAGGTAAAGGAGCGGTCCTGATAGGCGGTGATGATCACCGGAATGGGCGTGCCCTTCTCCATTTGCGCGGTGCGCGCATTGAAGGCTTTGCAGAACTCCATGATGTTGAGGCCGCGCTGCCCAAGCGCCGGACCGATCGGCGGCGACGGATTGGCGGAACCCGCCGGCACCTGCAATTTCACATAGCCGGCAATTTTCTTTGCCATAATAAACCTCACCAAGGCCCGACCTGCCGGGCGGTTGCGGGGTGCGTGGTCGGACGCAACACCGGTTGGCAGCCGGGTCCGTCTCCCACGCGGTTTCTACGAAGGAACTTCCTTCGTCGAACGGCCCATCTTTCGAGACGCCGCTTTCGGGGCTCCTCGGGATGAGGTCGCTATTCCCAAAGCCTCACGCAAAGGAGCGCTCGCCAAGAGCGCGTCTCGAAGCACAAGGCTTCAAACTTTCTCCACCTGCGTATATTCGAGTTCGACCGGGGTGGCACGGCCGAAGATCGAAACCGCTACTTTCACGCGCGACCGGGCCTCGTCAATCTCCTCGACCGTTCCGTTGAAGGATGCAAACGGCCCATCGGCGACTCTTACCGTTTCGCCGATCTCGTAGGAAATCGACGATTTCGGCCGCTCGACGCCCTCGGCTACCTGGCCCTTGATGCGATCCGCCTCGGCGTCGGAAATCGGCATCGGCTTCTTGTCGGCACCCAGAAAGCCGGTCACTTTCGGCGTGTTCTTGATGAGATGATAGATCTCGTCGGTCAGATCGCATTTGACGAGCACATAACCGGGGAAGAACTTGCGCTCGGAATTCACCTTGCGGCCCTTGCGCACTTCGACCACCTGCTCGGTCGGCACCAGTATCTCTTCGAACTCCTCGGAAAGGCCGCGTTGAGCGGCCTGTTCGCGGATCGAATTCGGCAACTTTCTTTTCGAAATTGGAATAGGCGTGAACGATATACCAGCGCATGCTCATGGCTGCCTTCAATCAATGGCCGAGGCTCATAATCAAATGGACCATCAGGCGCAGAACCTCATCGACGGTGAGAAAGAACAGGCTCGCCAAGATCACCATCACGATGACGAGCCCCGTCGTGATCAGGGTCTCGCGGCGTGTCGGCCAGGTGACCTTTTCGGCTTCCTGGCGCACCTCCTGAAGAAATTCCAAGGGATTGACCATTGTCGCTCACGCGTTCGATGCCGCTTTGCCAGCGAAAGGCTTGCCTGCGCGTCGGATCGGCAAACTGGATCCTAGCCCCAATTCCCGCTCCGGCCAAAAAAATCGCGGCGCGAAGCCGGCCGGCCACGCGCCACATGCCAGTCTATATAATCTACGAATTCCCTCCCGCCAAGTCATTTCGGCCGCCAAGCGCCCGGGGTTCAGATCGCATAATCCTCATCGAAGGAATGCTCGTTGCGCAGCCGAATGAATACCTCGTCGTCCTGCTTCAGGCCTAAGGCGCGATACGCCTGGTTGGTGAGCTCCGCGTCGACCTGCTGATGGTCGTCGTGCCTGACGAGTTCGACGTTCACCGCCGACCCCGCAAAGCCGATGTGGCTCACCTTCGCGGCAATTGCCGAACCGTCTGGATTTTCGCGCAGGATTTCGACGTCATGCGGCCGCACGAAGGTCACGGGTGTATCGCCGCGCGGCGCGCCGTCATGGCGGCCGTGGAACAGGTTGTAGCTCCCCAAAAATCCGTACACGAAGGGATTGGCCGGCCGCTCGTAGACTTCTTCGGGCGAACCTATCTGCTCGATCCCGCCTTTGTTCATGACGGCGATGCGGTCGGCGACTTCCAGCGCCTCTTCTTGGTCGTGGGTGACAAAAATCGAGGTGACGCGAATGCGCTCGTGCAGCTTGCGCAGCCAACGGCGAAGCTCGCGCCTGACCGTCGCATCGAGCGCGCCGAACGGCTCGTCGAGCAGCAGAACGCGCGGCTCGACGGCCAGCGCGCGGGCAAGCGCGACGCGCTGGCGCTGCCCGCCAGAGAGCTGATGCGGATAGCGTGCCGCGAAATTCTGCAGTTGCACCAAAGCCAGCAGTTCCTCGACCTTCGCCCGGATCGCGGCGTTTGACGGGCGCTCCCGCCAAGGCTTGGAGCGCAAGCCGAAGGCGATGTTCTCGAATACGCTCATCTGCTTGAACAGCGCATAATGCTGGAAGACGAAGCCGATGCGCCGCTGACCGACCCCGGTCGCGGAGACGTCGATGCCGTCGAAGAGGACTTTCCCGCCGCCGGGATCCGCATCCTCAATGCCGGCGATCACGCGCAGCAACGTGGTTTTCCCCGAGCCGCTCGGGCCGAGCAGTGCGACGAGTTCGCCCGAGTTGACCTTAAGGCTCACGTCCTTGAGCGCTTGGGAGGAACCGTAGGATTTGCTGATCCCCCGCACTTCTATGCTCATCGGACTTTACCTCCTTCTCGAAGGGTTCGGCGGTTTGCGTTCGGTTCGTTTTCCATTCGACGGCGCCCTTGATGATCAGGGTCAGAACCGCAAGCCCGGCCAGCAAGGTCGCGACGCTGAACGCCGCCTGCGTATTATATTCGTTCCAGAGTTTTTCGATTCTGAGCGGCATCGTGTCGTTGATATCGATATGGCCGGAAACCACCGAGACCGCGCCGAATTCTCCGAAGGAGCGCGCGGTGCACAGGATCGCGCCATAGAGCAGGCCCCATTTGATGTTGGCGAGCGTGACGGTTCGGAACGTGCGCCAGCCGCCAGCTCCTAACGAGAGCGCGGCGAGTTCCTCCTCCGATCCTTGCGCGTCCATCAGCGGGATGAGCGAGCGGGCGACGAAGGGGAAAGTCACGAAGATCGTGGCGAGCACGATGGCGAGCGGCGTAAAGATGATGCCGCTGTAGGTGCGGGCGAAGGCAAGCGGCCATGCATGGCCGGAAAAACCTTGCCAGGTGAGCGAGGTCGGATCGGGCCACTGCAAGTTGGTGGCCCAATCGCCGAATGTTCCGCCGCGCCCAAAGAGCAGCACGAACACCAATCCGGCAATCACCGGGGAGATCGAGAACGGCAGATCGATCAACGTGACCAACAGCACGCGGCCGCGAAAGTGGAATTTGCTGATCGCCCAGGCCGCCGCCAGCCCGAAGATGATGTTAAGCGGCACAACGATCGCCGCCACGACAGAACTCAGGCGGATCGCGCTCCAGGTGCGCTCCACCTGCCCGCGTTGGGCGGCCGCCTTCAGCTTTTCGGACGGCGACGGCAGCACGGCGTGGCTGGGCGCCGGGACGTAGAAGGTCTCGACATAAGCGCCGACGCCGTTCGACAGCGCCTGCGAGAAGACGTTGATGACCGGCAGCACCACGAACGCGGTCAGAAACAGGATGGTCACCGCGACCAGCAGCCGTCCCACAGGCGATCGCTTCGCGGCCGCCCGAACCGCGGGCGCCTCCGCCGCTTGTGCTTTGCTGATCGGCGCGCCGGCCATGCCTATGCCACCGCCCGCTGGCGGCGCCTCGACCAAAATTCGATACCATTGATGGCCAGCAAGACGAGCAGCGAGATGAGGAGCAGAACGACGCCGATCGCGGTTGCCTGCGACGTTTGAAATTCGTCAAGCTTGATGACGATTTGCAGCGGCACGATCTGCGATTTGCCGGGAATATTGCTGGCGATGAAAATGACCGACCCGTATTCGCCGATGGCGCGGGCGAAGGCGAGGGCGATGCCGCTCAGCCATGCGGGAAAGATCTCCGGAAAGATGACGCGGCGAAAGGTTATGAACCCGTTCGCTCCGAGACTATGTGCCGCCTGCTCATATTCGGGATCCCATTCCTGAAGCACCGGCTGCACGGTACGCACGACGAAGGGAAGCCCTACGAAGACCAGGACGATGACGATGCCGACGTTGGTATTGCTGAACGGAAAGTCGAGAAAGGAGAGCGCGCCGGTCGGAAAAAGATGGGGATGCCCGACGCGGCCCGCGAGAAAATTGGCGCCGGCGACGAGGTGATCTCCGAAGCCGCCGATCCAACCGCCTTTGAGATACAGCGTGCTGAAGGTGATGCCGGCGACCGCGGTTGGCAGTGCGAACGGAAAATCGATCAGAGCGTCGAAGAGCCGCCGCCCGAAAAACGGCTCGCGTACCAGAACCCAGGCGACAATCAGGCCGAAGATGCCGTTGATGGCGGCGGCGAGGATGGCTGCGCCGAGCGTGAGCCGGAAAGCGGCGACGACCACCGGATCGACCATCGTCCCATAAAATTCGCTCCAGGTGAGCTGCGTCGTCTTGACGACCAGCGCCGCGAGCGGCAGCAAAACGAGCAGCGACAGATAGAACAGAGTGTAGCCGAGCGTGAGCGGAAGACCCGGAATGACGTGCGAGGCGCGAGCCATGAACTCAGTCTCTTGCGAAGAGCGGCCGCGCCGCTCGCCGATGATCGAAGACCCGGCGACGATACCGGCAATGCGCGCTCCAATCTAGTTCGTCGGCTTGTAGATCTGATCGAAGACGCCGCCGTCGGCGAAGAAGGTTTGCTGCGCCTTAGCCCAGCCGCCGAAGGTCTCGTCGACCGTGAATAGCTTCAGCGGTGGGAAGTCGGCGCTGTATTTCTTGAGAATCGCGGTGTCGCGCGGGCGGTAATGCCACTGTCCGATCACATCCTGCGCCTCTTTCGAATACAGGAAACTGAGATATGCCTCGGCGACGGGGCGCGTGCCCTTCTTGTCGACGACCGAATCGACGACGGCAACCGGCGGTTCGCCGAGCACGCTCACCGAGGGGTAGACGATGTCGAACTTGTCTTTGCCGAATTCGTCCTGGGCGAGGTAAAGCTCGTTCTCCCAATTGAGCAGCACGTCGCCGATGCCCTTTTGCGCGAAGGTCACCGTTGCGCCACGCGCGCCGGTATCGAGCACCGGGACGTGTTTGTAGAGTTCGGCAACCGCGGCGCGCGCCGCGGCGTTGTCATAGACCGGAAAATCTTTGGCCGCTTTGCCGGCCGCGATCGATGCCGCGAGCCCTTGGGGCGTCGAGAGGTCATAGGTCTTGGCGCCGGCGACGGCGCCCCACAAGCCAAGGAACGCCCAGCGGCCCGCCCCGCTGACCTTCGGGTTGGGCGCGATGACCTGCACGTCGGGGCGCAGCAGGTCTTTCCAGTCGTGGATGTGTTTGGGATTGTCCTTGCGGACGAGGAAAGCGACAGTCGAAGTATAGGGTGCGGCGTTGTACGGGAAGCGGTTCTGCCAGCCGGGTTTGATGAGCCCGGCCCGCTCGATGGCGGTTACGTCCCAGCCGAGGCCGAGCGTGACGACGTCGGCTTGCAGTCCTTCGATCACCGCACGGGCCTGTTTGCTCGAGCCGCCGTGCGATTGTTCGACGACGACGTTGACGCCGGTTTTGGCTTTGTAGGTGTCGACGAAAAGGTCATTGATCGCCGCATAGAGTTCGCGGGTCGGGTCGTAGGAGACGTTTAGAATCGTTACGTCCTGGGCGCTGCGGGCTTGCATGGCCCAACCGCTCGCCAATGCCACGCCGCCGGCAAGCGTCAAGCCAAAAGCTGCGATCCTCAATCCGCGCATGTCATCCCCCGTTCCAGCGGCAGCGATCGCTGCCGTCATGGACGAAAAACCGTGGCGGAACATAAGTCAAGCTTATTCTATCAATTTTGTAGACATTTGCCTCCGGCACCGGCCGTGGCGACGGCACCCTGGTCGCAAGCCTCCTCGGCCTGCAGAAAAATATGCGGAAATGCGCGGCCTCAGGCGAGATGGCAGGAGAGGAGGAAGTGTCAAACCCTGACGCTGACTTGGGTTGCACGAGGGTTAGACTTGGATGTTTCCCATCCGGTCCCACTGCCGCGGATGCGCCGTTGGCGTCTGAAACGCAAAAGCCTCTCGTGGCGCGGTCCCGTCACTCGCGGGTCGTGTCAAATCTAAGGCTTGGAGCGACCGGGGTCCTCTATCGCCAAGCTAGCGATCTGCCGAGCGCCGGTCTCACCACGCTCAAAAAGAAAAATGACGCGCCGGGCAATCGATTCAGCGCGGCGACTTTTTCGGTCGGTTACGCCGGCGAGACGTAAAGCCTCCATATAGGCGTCTACCATGATCTGGATTTCGTGGGGACCGTATGAACCGCCCCGCAACAGCCTGAGAATTGGCATTTCCCGCACTCCCGTTGCCCGAGGTGGGCGCAACAGTGCTCAGCCGTTCTCTCCCACGCTATGCATTTGATGCAGGTAAAAATTGCCCAATAATCGTGACTGAGTCCAGAGAGTCTTAACGCTTCAAGCTGCCCTTGCACGGATTGCGCAAGACGCTCGGCAAGCGGATCGCTGAGAGCGGCGGGACGACACGACAGGCCATGGCGGCGCTCGGCCATGACACGATCGGGGAATCCGAGCGCTACAGCCGCGAGGCGGAACGCGAGGACCTCGCCCGCCAGGCGATGAACAAGGTGGTCGCCTTCGTCGGGCGACGGCGTGGATAACGGATAACCGCAAGATACCCGTTTTTAAACATATTCAATAGGTTGAGTGTTGGCAGGAGAGGAGGGACTTCGAACCCCCAACCCCCGGTTTTGGAGACCGGTGCTCTAGCCAATTGAGCTACACTCCTATCAGGCCTAGATATATCTAGCGGGTCGCGGCGCGAGAAGGCAAGCAGCCCGCGTACCTTCCGCGGTGTCGAGGAGCTCGTTCATGACCGCACGTTCCGCAATTCCGCTCGCTGCCGTTGTGACGGCGCTCTCCGTCTCTTGCGCGCCGTTCGGCACGGCGGCTTTGGCGCAGCCGGCCGGCCAAGTGGCATCCGCCGCTCCGGTCAACAATCAGTCGAACTCGGCGGCGGCCATGAAAGACACGCTACAAGATCCGCGGATCGCGAATGCGCAAGGCGCTGAAAAAGGCATTTGGAAATGGGTCGTGCCGCCCACCAAGATGAAGGGTGCCTTCGACGACAATGATCCGCTCGGCGTGATTGCCGGAAAGAAGATCCCCGCCGATTGCTCGATCAATTGGACGAACCCGGATACGCATCGGCTCTATTGCTTCTCGAGCGCCACCTCGCTCGTCTATTTCCTCTACGCGCCGCAGACCAATATCGCGCGCGCCGAGAAGAGCTGGCAGGGCCTTAAGGGCAGCCCAACGGGCTAGGCCGGCTCGACCCAAACCGCGGTGCCGTAGGCCAAGACTTCCGTGATGCCGTCCATGATCTCGTTGGCGTCGTAGCGCATGCCGACGACGGCATTGGCGCTGCTTTGGCCGGCGTGCTCGCACATGTGATCGAGGGCCTCCTGCCGGGCGGTTTCCGCCAATTGCACGAAGGCGCCGAGCTTGCCGCCGAAGATCGATTGAATGCCGCCGACCAGATTGCCGACGACGCTGCGCGAGCGCACGGTGATGCCGCGCACCAGGCCGAGATGGCGGACGATGCGGTAACCGGCGATTTCATTGGTCGTGGCGACGATCATGGATCTCTCCCCAGGAAACGTTTTGCCGGCGCGCCAGCCGGCGTTTCAATTCTTTTCTTGAAAAATTGGAGCGGGTGAAGGGAATCGAACCCTCGTCATAAGCTTGGAAGGCTTCTGCTCTACCATTGAGCTACACCCGCGCCGCCGCAAATATGCTATGGCACAGTCCGTTGCAACACGCGCACTGCAGCCTGGTCAAGATAGCTTGAAATTCTCACTTGTGTTCGACGCGCGGTCGCCACGCTAGATCATCGCTAACTACATAAATCGAAACGGCTGCCAAAAACATCAGTACGCCAACCCAGAAAAGCGGCGAATGATGGATATGCCTCCAGTCGCGTCGATTGGCTACGGACTTTCGCCGCTCTCTTCGATGTTCATTTTCTTTGTTCATGGGATGGCTTCCGACGCAGCAGCTTTCAACGAGCGTGTATTCCAATCCCTTATACCCGACGTACGGAACTCGCCAGAAGTGCGGGGTCGCGCCGGCGGTTCAAGTTACTCTGCCGATCAACGTCTGGACATGCGCGCTGACGGGCGCGATAACTGGCGCAGCGAATAGAGTTCGTACCATTCCGAGATCAAAGTGGATCGACGCACGCTCAGCAAGCAGCTTGTTCTAGGCGCGTTCAGCGCCGTAGTTAACTGGTTGGCCGCGACAGGAGCATCCGCCCAGGTGAGCCCGACAGACACACAAGGACAAGAGAAAAGGGACGGAAAATTCCGGATTTGCGTGCTCGTCTACGATGGCGCCGACGAGGTCGACTTCACGGCGCCGATAGAAGTCTTCGGCTACGTGGCGAGCCAGCGTTCCGATGTCGATGTCGCGCTGGTCAGCCTTGAACCGAAGGCAACGGTGACGGGGGCCTTCGGTCTTAAGGTAGTCCCTGACGGCGTCTATGAGAGTCCACCCAACCTGCTGATCGTTCCGGGCGGTGGTTGGGTAAGCCATAGCCCGCGCGGCGTTCGCGCCGAAATCGCCCGCGGCAAGCTCTTGGACATCATCCGCTCGGCGCACGCGAACGGCAGCATTGTCGCAAGCGCCTGCACCGGCGCCATGGCGCTCGCGGCGGCGGGTCTCCTCGATGGGAAGTTGGCGACGACACATAATGGCGCGCTTGCCGATCTGCGCCGCACCAAAGCAAAAGTGGTCGCGGCGCGTGTCGTCGACGATGGCACTATTCTCACCGGCGGCGGCGTGACCTCGACGTTCGACCTGGCGCTCTGGATCACCGAACGTCTATGGGGCCGCGAACTCGCACAACGCGCGTCTGCCTACCTGGAATATCCGCTGCCGACGAATGTGGTCCATGGGTGAGAGCTAGGACCTGCGATGCGAACCCAGGAGAGCTTCCTGGAGCGTGCGATTCTATAGGTTCGCTTTTGGCTCGCGCGTCGTTTGGTCATCTGGCGCGATGGTCAAACCGCCCGGCGGGACCGCGCGGTGCCAACCTCGTCGTTGACCCAGTAGGTCGAACCTGCGAACTGAAATGATGCCGCACCATATGAAGTTTTGGGCGTGCGCCGTCGGCATGCCGTTCTGTCTCGGCCTTTGCGCTTATCTGATTTATGTTTCGCACTTTGCTTCACACACGACCGTCCTTTATCTGCTCCTTCTTTTGCTACTGCTCGCCGACATCACGTCACTCGTTCCGGAATGGGCGCGCCGCGCGTTCCTGGTTTTGACCGCGCTCATGTTCGGCCTGTGTCTTGTCGAAGCCGCCGCTTTGGCATTCGCGTCCAAGTCGCCTGCTTGGATCCGGACGAGCGGATTTGTCGTGCCTGATCGCGTCCTCGGCTGGGGGCCCGGATATCCGGGCGTCTATCACGCGAAGATGATCGATATGAACACCGGCAGGACGATCTATGACGCCGCCTACACATTGGATGATCATCGTCTTAGGAAGACCATTTCATCGGATCACGGTCCAACGGTCGCCTTCGTCGGCAATTCATTCACGTTCGGCATTGGCGTCAATGACGCCGAGACGATGCCGCAAGCCTTCGCGGATCTGACAGACCACAAGATCCGTGTCCTCAATCTAGGCTTTGGGGCTTATTCGCCGCAGCAGTTCCTGCGCGCCATGGAAACGGGGGTATTCGACAAGATCCTCGGGCCGGATTTGCGCCTTTTCGTCCTTCTCACGGCGCCCTGGCACAGTGAGCGGGTCGCTTGCAAGGTCGATTATGTCGCCGGCGCGCCGCGCTACGTTCTGGAGAACGGCAACCCGGTCTATGCGGGCGTCTGTTTCGATCACGGAAGACCATGGCTCGAAGGGGTGCTCTCGCGCGTGGCGATCCTGCGCGCGCTGTCAAGGCGCTATAGTTTCGCGACCAACGACGACATCCGACTCTACATAGCCGAGATACGCACGGCTGCCGCCTTGGCGAGACAACGCTACCACGTTCCGACGGTCGTTCTATTCATGTCGGCCGGCAACATGTGGATGTCCGGGTTCACCGATCAGGAGATCATGAAAGAGCTTCGCGCCGGCGGCTTACCGGTCATCGACACGTCGCTCGCCCAACACACCTGGAACAATGCGAAACTGATGATTCCTGGCGGTTGGCACCCTACGCCTTTCGCGCATCGCGCGAGAGCGATGCTGCTGAAGCAATTTCTCGACGTAAACATGCCGGAGATCCTCGCTCCATCGCGCCGATGATCGTGGCGTGATGCTAAGCTCCCAATCCGAGCGCGCCGGCGGTGAACGGCGCCGGGTGCAGGCAAACCGAGGCCGTGGGTCTTGAGGTGCGCGACAGTGGGCCGCTGCGGCGTGGCCAAGTGGAACTCTCCCAGCGCGAGCGCGAACCAATGCAGTACCTTCGCCGCGCCAACAAATGCGACATGAAAAAGACCTTAGGAGGTTGCCCGTTTCGTGAAATCCAATAAAGTCAAAGTGGTGGGGGAGGTAGGACTCGAACCTACGAAGGCATAGCCAGCGGATTTACAGTCCGCCCCCTTTGCCGCTCGGGACACTCCCCCGCAGAGCCGGGCTCGTACGGTCGATCGCGCGGCGCTTATCGGAAGAACCGGTCACTTCGTCAATCCCTGCGGCCTTTGCTCCGCGCCTTTGCCTTTGCCGCCCGATTGCGCGATAGCCAATCGGCGTCACCATGTTTCCGCGGAGCAGCCGTGAAACCTCGTAGGTCCGCCCCCCACGGCGGCAAAGCGCAGCGCGAAAGCAAACCGGCGCCGCGAGCGGAAGCCGGCGGGCCGGAATTCCGCCGCGCTTCGCCCGATGTCGTGCTGCTCTACGGGTATCACGCGGTGCGCGAAGCTTTGCGCAGCAAGCGACGGAAGGCACTTGCTCTTTTCGCAACACCCGCGGCTGCGGCGAAACTTGCGGCGGAGAGCGGGGCGGCGGGCCTGACGGCGCACTTCGTCAGTCCCGAAGATCTGACGCGCCGCCTTGGTCCGGACGCCGTGCACCAAGGCGTACTTCTCGAAGCGCGCCCCCTGACCGCACAAAGTCTCGACGACATCGTCTCGAACAGCGGCATCGTGCTGGTGCTCGATCAGATCACCGATCCGCACAATGTGGGGGCTATTTTGCGCAGCGCCGCGGCCTACGCGGTCGATGCGGTGGTGGCCACCGAGAGGCACGCGCCGCGTCTTTCTGGCATACTCGCCAAAGCCGCCTCGGGCGGGCTCGAACACGTGCCGATCATCGAATTGGTCAACTTGGCGCGCGGGCTTGAGGAACTGAAAGACTTCGGCTACTTGCGCGTCGGTCTTGATTCGGAAGCGCCGCTCGCCTTCCGCGCGGCGCCTTTGACGCGTCCGCTCGCATTGGTATTGGGCGGCGAAAGCAAGGGGCTGCGCCGTCTCACGCGCGAGAACTGCGATCTCGCAGCCCGGCTCGACATGCCGGGAGCAATCAAGAGTCTGAATGTCTCGAACGCTTGCGCCGTCGCGCTCAGCATCGCGCGGATGAAGCTTGCCGCCTATCCGGGGCAGTCGAACGGCGTACCGTAGACGAGGCGCGGCAGGTTCTTGGCGGGATGCGCAGGCACGAGATGGATTAGCAGCGGCCGCACGCAGCGCGGCGCCGGCGCGTATTGCACGACATAATACGGCGGATAGGGCGGCGGAACGACCACGCCCCCTTCGTACGGCGCCGTCGGGAATGTGCCGGAAAGCAGGGTTGTATAGGCGCCGCTCGCCCCTAGACCCGCGAAATTCTGCCGCTCGTGCGCGGGCTGCGCCCGCGTCTCGATCGCGAAAGTACGTGCGGGCATCGCGAAAGAGCGCGCCCCGTGTCCGCCGCCGGAGGCCGCGGCGGCCGGCGTCGCAAGCGCGATCAGGATCGCGACCGAAAGCCTGAAGTTCATCGCCCGGCCCTCGAGGTAACCACTCGTTAACCTAGCGCGCGGCGGCCCTGAGGTCTATCCGCCTCTTCGTGCTCGGGCTGCGCGGTGAAGAAGGATTTCAGCCGGAGGATCGCCTGGCAAAGCGACGTCACGATCCCACAAAAAGGCCCCGCCAAACGGGGCCTCGAAACTCGGGTGGCGAGCGAACTTAGTCGCAGACTCGCACGCGACGCACGACATAGGCGCCGGCATAGCCGTCCCACACTTGTTGCGGCTCGTACCAGCAGCGCGGCCCCGGCCCATAGGGACCCGGCCCCGGAGCATAGGCCGGCGCGTAATATCCAGGCGGCGGAGGCGGCGGAGGCGGGGCGGCCGCGGCGGCGGCAGCGCTGCCGGCGATAAACCCGAGCGCAGTGCCGCCGAGGATGCCGGCGGCGATCGCGCCGCCGTCGCCTGCCTGGGCGGGGGCGGCGACAGCAACCATCACGCTTCCCGCCAAAGCCAAGGCGAGCCCGGACTTTACAGCTGATCCGATGTTTGACATTCGTCCCCCTCCAAGATAACGGCGCCGAATTCAGCGCGCGCAATGCAGTTAGTTTAGCGGGTCGCAGAACTGAGAAAATAAGCGCGTTCCGCCAGGAACGCGCGCCCCTCGGCGCCCCGCACCATGGGCCAGATTGTTTAATTTAACCACCTATTTGCGGCAAGGATGCGGCCGAGCCCAAGAGCCAACTTGGGGGTAAGCGGACATTAGGGGGACCATCCCGAAAGCCAAAATTCGCGCCTTGCGCAAAAGAGACCGCGGCTCGCGCTACCCGGCGCTTGGCCGGGCTTGCAACCGCATAGCGTGTCCCCACGCGCCTCCTAGCGCGAGGTAACCAGCGCGTAGACGGTCACGGCGAAGCAGAACGTCCAGAGGATGGCGTAGACGATGATTTGCGCCGGATCCATGTTTCCTCCGTGCCCCATGCCCGTTATTGTGCAGTGCACTAGATAGCGTTTTTGGCTACGACCAGCCTTCCAGGGATTCTGGCCTAGTTTGCGCGAAAGATCGAGCGAGATCGCTTCAGACAGGTCGTGCAGCGCTCAAGAATACTCCATTGTTCCAGAATTTCGAGCAGAATCTGCTCAATTCTGGAATTTTTGCGTTGCAGCACAACTCGCGCAAAACTACTTCTCCGGGAAGGCCGATTTCGAGGAACCCATTGCACTATCGCAGCCGGTTGAAACGTGATCCGTGCGCTGGTAGCTCAACGAATAATTTGGATTGGCGCGGTATTCGATGCGTCCACTCGCAATCGCCGAGTTCGCCGGTTTAGCTCAGTTGGTAGAGCAACTGATTTGTAATCAGTAGGTCGCAGGTTCGAGTCCTGCAGCCGGCACCAATTCGTCGCGGGCCGGGCGGCAATCTCCGCGGATATTCGCGACGCCGCTTTCGCCCGCACCCCCACAATTGTTCGAAGCAAGCAGGATCGCTCCCCGCGGAAGCGATCCTGCCTCACCTAGCGCGTTCAACACCGCGTCTCGCTTTTCCGCATCGTGTCGCCCGTAGCTTCGTTGGTGACCGTTTTGCTGCGGTGCTCGCAGCCGCCCTCATAACCCGCGCCCGGTCCGACCTGGACGCCGGCTACGCCCGGCACACCGATATACGCGCCGGGAGGAGGCGTTTCGTGGGTTGTGGTCGTGGTTGTTTCTACATCCTGCGCCGCCGCGGCGGAGATCCAGAGGATCGCACTCGCCGCGATCGCCAGTTTGCCGAGCAGTTTCATCCTGTCCTCCTTGCTTTGTCTGACCGCTGGTAAGCGGCCGGTCCCGGCAGGAACGGCGTTCGCGAAATTGGGTTCCGAGCAATGCGCAGCCCGCGCTGTCGAAGCTTTGCCGCGCACCGCAACGCAGAGCCCTACAGTCGCTCGAGCAGTGCGAGAATGATGATGATGACGAGAATGAGCCCGATACCGCCGGGGGGGATAATAGCCCCACCCGGACGAATAGGGCCGCGCCGGCAAACCGCCGATCAGCAAAAGAATGAGGATGATGATGAGAATCGTCGAAAGCATGCTTGTCTCTTTCCCAACGGGCGCCTCTGCGCGCCGGCTCGATCGAACGCACCCTAAAGGCACAGCTCACCGTGCGGTTCCAACCTGTACTGTGCGTGGATTTCGAAGCGGCGCTGCGCTCGAGCTTAGATGCCCGATCCGTCGCCTTCCGGCGGCTGGGGAAGCCTGGCGGCGAGTCCCGGCGTCTTAAACGGCGCCGACCATGCCGGCAGCGGCATCCAGTAGGCGACTTCCCACTCGTCGTAGATGACCGCGCAATTCTGATCCGAGTCGACCGACGTCCAGCAACATTCGCCATGCGACTTGGGCTTCGCCCAGCGCACGACATCGATGTCGGAAGAGCCCTGCTCGCTGGCTCGGATCACGACGATGATGCGCGTACCGTCCTTGGGGGCGGTCGCCATCGGCTGCCACTGCTCTCGTTCCGACATTGCCATGTCTTTCCCCGTCAGGACGGTAAGAATGGCAGAAGCGGCAGGTTTTGGGCAAGCGGGGCCGGAGCCGCGCCTTCAATTCAAGGCCAGGAGATGCCAATCTTGGATATAGGCGTCGATCAGCCGGGCGCGGGCGGCGTTGGTAACGCCGGTCGGATGGCCATCGCCCGGGATCTTCAGCGGCGTTCCCGGAAAGTCCTTGGGATCGAGCGTCGTATCGATCACGTCTAGCCCCGCCTGCCGCATGCGCTGGATTACACCTTCTTCCGTCAAACCGGAGTGGCGCAAGTAGGTATCCGAGTTACGACTGTAAACGATGAGTGTCGGCGCGCCGTATTTGTCGTGCGCCAATTTCGCCGCTTGCACGAGAATGCCGATGAGAAGATCGATGTCGGATCGCGTCGGACCCCCGAAGGCCGGTTCGACGAATGTGTGATAGAGCGAAGTGTTGGCGAATAGTTGGTTGAGAACGGTCCACTGCTGATAGCAGGCGCCGCGATAGACCGGGCGCCCGTCGACCATTTCATAGCGCGGCGCGCGCATCATGAACCCCGCCCTACAGGACGCGCGTACGGCGAGGTAGCTCGTGGCTTCGAACACGAAGAGACGCACGCGCCCGCGCAGCAGCGGATCGAACATGTCGGTCTCGATCGCTCGCAAGAACTGTTGCGGCCCGTACCCTGGAAAGCCGAAATTAAAAACGCCGATCTTTCGACCGTGAAGATCGGAGAAGATCTGCGGCAGAGTTTGCCGATCGTCGAGCCCCGTACCGAAGGTAAAGGAATCTCCGAAGAAAGCGACGGCAGGTCCGCTCTGCGCCGAGATGACCTTGCGGTTGAGATTGGCGTCGATCGTGTAATGCGCGTCGAAAATCACACGCCGCGTCCTCGCGGCAAATTTGATGTTGTGGAAGACCCCCGGGTGTTGCGGACCCCAACCGAGAATTGGGCGGCTCACGGAGTACCCTTGCGCCTGTAGTTCGAGCGGTCGGGCGAGGGTCAACACCGAATAGGCTTCGGCCACCGCGAGCCCCAGCAGCAGGGTCGTAACGAGCACGGAGATGTTGCGCATCCTGTCGCGCAAACGTACCGCGCAGTAGATGGCGAGAGCGGCGGCCAAACAAAGATATTTGCAGCCGCCCCAAACGTCGTCGTGTGCTTCAGAAGAGAGCCAAGCCAAGCCGAAAATGATCGCCGGAACGGCGGCTTTCGCGATTTTTGCCCATAGAGGCGACGACGCTTTGGCGCGCCTATCAGGTTTGAACGAAGGCTTCAAGGGAATGACTGTACCTCAAATCCATACGGGAAATTCAATCCTTACGAGTGTACGCTTACGCCTTCGGCTCCGGCAAATTGAGCTTGATGTGGAGCTCGCGCAATTGTTTCGCAGTCACCGGCGAAGGCGCGCCCATGAGCAGATCCTCGGCGCGCTGATTCATCGGAAAGAGCACGACTTCGCGTAGGTTTTCTTCGCCGCCAAGCAACATGACGATGCGATCGACACCCGGCGCGATGCCGCCGTGCGGCGGCGCCCCATAGTGGAAGGCGCGATACAAGCCGCCAAATCGCTTCTCGAGATCCTCCTCGCTGTAGCCGGCGAGCGCGAAAGCCTTCCGCATAATGTCGGGACGATGGTTGCGGATCGCGCCCGACGACAATTCGATGCCGTTGCAGACGACGTCATATTGGAAGGCTTTGAGCGACAGGATTGTCGCGACGTCTTGCGGATCGAGCGCCAGGAATTCATCGTGATCGAAGTTGGGCATCGAAAATGGATTGTGCGAGAAGTCGATCTTCCGCTCTTCCTCGTTCCACTCATACATCGGGAAATCGACGATCCAGCAGAACGTAAAGACATCGGTCTTGGAGAGCCCGAGTTCGTTACCAATCTTGAGCCGCGCCAGGCCGGCGAACCTCGCGGCTTTGGCTTCCTGATCGCAGACGAAGAACACCGCGTCGCCGGCGCCAATCCCGGACTTTGCGGCGATCGCCTGCTGCGCAGCTGCCGGCAGAAACTTGGCGATCGGGCCCTTGCCCGCGAGGCTTCCCTCGCCCGCCTCGAACACGACATACCCGAGCCCCGGCGCGCCTTCGCCCCGCGCCCAATCGTTGAGTTTGTCGAAAAAAGAACGCGGCTGCGCCGCCGCGCCCGGCGCCGGGATGGCACGCACCACGCCGCCGGCCTTGATGACGTTCTTGAACGCGTTGAACGACACGTCGTCGCGCGCGAATTCTTCCGTCACGTCGGCGATGACGAGCGGGTTGCGCAAATCGGGCTTGTCGGAACCGTATTTCAACAGCGTCTCGGCATAGGGAATGCGCGGGAACTTCGGCGTAACCGGCTTGCCGCCGCCGAATTCCTCGAAGACGCCGCGCAGTACCGGCTCGACGGCGGCGAATACATCCTCTTGGGTGACGAAACTCATCTCGATATCGAGCTGATAGAATTCACCCGGGCTGCGGTCGGCGCGCGCATCCTCGTCACGAAAACAGGGCGCAATCTGGAAATAGCGGTCGAAGCCCGCCGCCATGATGAGCTGTTTGAACTGCTGCGGCGCCTGCGGCAGCGCGTAGAACTTGCCGGGATGAAGACGCGACGGCACGAGAAAGTCGCGCGCCCCTTCCGGGCTCGACGCGGTCAAGATCGGCGTCTGAAATTCGAAGAAACCCTGCGCCTTCATCCGCGCCCGCAGGCTGTCGATGATCCGCCCGCGCAGCATGATGTTTTCGTGCAGCTTGTCGCGCCGCAAATCGAGGAAGCGGTACTTGAGCCGCATCTCCTCGGGATATTGATGTTCGCCGAATACCGGCAAGGGCAGTTCCGCCGCCGCGCCGAGCACCTCGATGTCGCGGACGTAGACCTCGATGAAACCCGTCGACATTTCCGGATTTTCGGTTCCGGCAGGCCGTTTGCGCACCTTTCCGTCAATCTTCACGACCCACTCGGAGCGTAGTTTCTCTGCGCACGCGAAGGCCGGCGAGTCGGGATCGACGACGCATTGCGTGACCCCGTAATGATCGCGCAGATCGATGAACAGCACGCCGCCGTGATCGCGGATGCGGTGGCACCAGCCGGAAAGCCTGACCTCGGCGCCGGCTTCGGCCTCCCGCAGATCGTTGCATGTATGCGTCCGATAACGATGCATCATGAATTGCGAATTTTGCGGACGTTCCGGCCCCGCCCCGCCTTAAGACTTCTTCAAAGCGTCGAGCGCTTCGCCGAACCCCCGGAATGTCATCGGGAAGGAAACTTCCTCGCCGGCGGCGTCCCGGAATACGATGCTGCCGATCGAATTGATGCTGTGCCAGCGGGCAGCCGTTGCGTCGCTCAACAGCGCATCCGCGAAACATCCGCCCGGGATGCAGCGCACCCAATCGAGTTCGAGGCCCCATTTGTCGTTCGCGTCGGTGCGGATGTGCACCGAACTCGGAAAGGAAATGTTGTTGGGAAGAATCACGACGACATGCAGGTCGCCGCTGCCGCCGGGTCGTCCGACCGAAATTTTAGCGATCGGCGCCGAGCGATCCTGCGCCTCGATCGTCTGAGAGACCTCGCAGGAACGTGCCGCGCCCTCTCGGCAGCGCAAGGACCAGTCGCCGTAATTGGTGGTTTTGATCGGCTCTGCCGGTCTTGACGCCGGCTTCGGCGCGGCAGGTTTGGGCGCCGGTTTCGCTGGCTCTACCGGGGCGGGAGCCTGGGGTGTCTGCGGCGCGGTTGTGGTTTGCGCCTGGACCGGGAGCGAAACCCCGGCGCCAAGGACAGCAGCGGCGATTGCGAGACGGTACGACATGGACCTCGATCGTATAGGCAAGACGCGAGCCGCCTTCCATATACGAGAATTCGCAGGATCGATAGGCCAGCGACAACCAAGCGCCTCGGGGGCACGCCTTCGGGCGCTGCCTTCCTCTGGCCGGGCGGTAGCCTTTCCTCTATCTAGAACCCATGAGCTTGATCACGAAGAGTCACGAGTTGGCGGAGATATGCCGCCGCGTAGCCCAACATCCGTTCATCACTGTCGATACCGAATTTTTGCGGGAAACGACCTTTTGGCCCAAGCTCTGCGTCGTGCAAATCGCTTCGCCCGAGGAAGCCGTGGCGGTCGATGCGCTCGCCGAGGGGCTGGATCTCGCTCCCTTCTTCGATTTGATGGCCGATCCAAAGCTCATCAAAGTCTTCCATGCTGCGCGGCAAGACATTGAGATTGTGTGGAATCTTGCGAGGATGGTCCCCACGCCTTTGTTCGACACGCAGGTTGCCGCCATGGTCTGCGGCTTCGGCGAGCAGATTTCCTACGGCGAACTCGTCCAATCCATCGCCAAAGTGAGCATCGACAAGTCGTCGCGCTTCACCGACTGGTCGCGCCGGCCGCTGTCGGAGGCGCAGGTCGAATACGCGATCGCCGATGTAACCCATCTGCGCGACATCTACGTCTATTTGCGCGATCGGCTGACGGCGAGCGGCCGACTCAGTTGGCTCGACGACGAAATGGCTTTGCTCACTTCGTCTGCGACTTACGAGCAACATCCGGAAAGCGCCTGGGAGCGGTTTCGCAACCGCGTCCGCAAGCCGCGCGATCTCGCCATCCTCATCGAGGTTGCGGCTTGGCGCGAGGCCGAGGCGCAGAGCCGCGACGTGCCGCGCGGCCGAGTGCTCAAGGACGATACGCTGATGGAGATCGCCCTTGCCGCCCCGCGGAGCGCCGAGGAGCTCGGCAACCTGCGTGCGTTTCCGCGCGGCATGGAACGTTCCCGTGCCGGCATCGAGATCGTCGCCGCCGTCCATCGCGGCCTTGCCCGCGACTCGAAAACTCTCCCGAAACTCGTCCGCGAGCGCCGCTCGGCCAGCGGCGGCGCAACCGTCGAACTCTTGAAAGTGCTGTTGCGCCAGGTCGGCGAAGCGCACGGGGTCGCGCCGAAAATGCTCGCCACGGTCGAAGACCTCGAAGCGATCGCCGCCAACGATCACGCAAATGTCCCGGCCCTCGCAGGCTGGCGGCGCGAGATCTTCGGCGAAAAAGCCCTCGAGCTGAAACACGGGCGGCTCGCGCTGACAGTCGAGAACGGCAAGGTCGTGGCGCTCGAATGGCAGGAGCAGGCGGCGCAAGAAGCGTGAGGGCGGAACGGCAGAACTCGCCATGCCCGAAAAGGCCGGCCGAAAACCGCCTACTCCGCCGCGCGCCGCCGCGGATTGGCGATCGTCTGGACCACTTCGAATCCCTCGAACTGCGGATGGCCGAGAGTCTTCGGCTTCTCTTCGCCGGCACGTGCGTGCGCGGCGCGGAATTGCTCGGATGTGGTCCAAGCAGTGAAATCCGTTTGGCTCGCCCAGACCGTATGCGAGACGTAGAGGATATGATCTTCGGATTCCGGACCCTTGAGGAGATGGAACACGACGAAGCCGCGCATCTCGTCGAGACGCGAGACGCGGCTCTTCCAGACTTCCTCGAAGGCGCAGGCCTGGTCCTTGAGGACCTTGAATCGGTTCATCGCGATATACATGGATAGGCGTTCCCGAACGTATGGCGCGGCTCAGCCGCCGATCACCAGCGCCGCCTCGCGGCCGATCAGCCGGGCGAGCTGCTTTACCCGGTTGTTGAGCCTGTCGCTGGCGAGCGCCGCGAGATCCGGCGGCAAGGTCAACGTCAATTTCGACTTGGCGCAGAGCATGGGCGTGCGCGGCAACACTCCGGCCATCGCCGCGGAGACGAGATAGGCGACCCGCGTCGCGCCCGCCAGAAGCCGCGCCCGATCGATCATCCGCGGCGAGACGAGCGCCCGGATGCGCGGATTGACGTTGGCGTCGAGCCCGAGATAGCGATACGACATCGCGAGTGCGATGAAACAGCGTCCCGGATGATCGATGCCGGTAAACGCCGCGTTGGCCACGATGCTTAGGCTCTGCTCGCTGCGATAATCGGGATGGGCGCGCCAATTCACGTCGGCGAGCAGGCAGGCGGCGTGCCGCAGCCGCTTTTCTTCGGCGCTCTCGTCGAAACGCGCCGATTCGACGAATTGGTCGGTCCAAGTACAGAGGTCTTCGGCCTGCCCCGGCGAACGGGCGTTGGTTTCGTTGAAGACGCGCGCCGCGACGAGCAACGGATCCTGCCGCCGCTCGGCGCCGCTGAGCTTTTCGTAGAGCAGGCCTTCCCGCAATCCCGCCGCCGAGATCGTAACTTCCTTGGGCGGTGCCCTGCGGATGATTTCGTCGAGGACGATCGCCCCGTAGGCGAGCAGCGGGCGGCGCGCCGGCGCGACGCTCTCGACGGCGACGAGCGCATCGGCATTCACGCGCTCCACAAGCCCGGCAAAATCCGCCGCCTCGCGCGCCGGAATGACGTAGCCGTGCATGACGCTGAGGAAATAGTTGCGCTGCCGCATATGCAGCTTGGCGAGCGCCCGCCAGGTTCCGCCGACCGCATAAAGCGTGCGTCCGCGCAATTCGGCGAGGAGTTTGACCTTCGCCAGACTTTCACGCGCGATCTTCTGGGCGACGCGCAGCGAGTGATCGGACGCGTCCATGAGCGACAAGCCGCCGAGCGGCAGACTGACGCTCTTACCGACCTTCGTCCCGGCGATATCGGTGAGTTCCAGCGAACCGCCGCCGAGGTCGGCGACCACCCCGTCCGGATTCTGGAAGCCGGAGATGACGCCGAGCGCCGAAAGTTCGGCCTCGCGGCGGCCGGAAAGCAGTGCGACGGGCCCACCAATCGCCGCCGTTGCTTCGGCAATGAAGGCCGGCCCGTTCGCCGCGTCGCGCGCCGCGGCCGTCGCGACCGCATAGACATCTTCGACGCCCATGATCGTAATCAGCGCCTTGAAGCGGCGCAGCGAGGCGAGCGCCTTTTCCACACCCGGCGCAGACAGCTCGCCGGTCGTCGCAATGCCATCGCCGATGGCGCAAAGCGTCTTCTCGTTGAAGATCGGCGTGGGTGCGCGGCTCAGTCCGTCGTAGACGACGAGCCGCACCGAATTCGAGCCGATATCGACCACCGCGACCGGGGATTTGCCGTCGGCGCGACCGGTCGAATTCGCGAAAAGCTTCGGCATCTGGATATTCATTGGCCCTCAAGCCTTTTGAGCAGCGTCTTCGGACTTGATTCGCGCAACGATTTGCCCCGCCCCGAGAGGCTGGGATTGGTCATGAAATAGGAATGGGCGTTGAATGGTTCCGAGCCGGCGGCGCTGATTCGCGTGCTCGAGCCATCCGGCAAAACACGATAGCTTTGCTGATTGTCGATCAGATTGGCGATCATGATTTGATCGAGCACCTGATCGTGACAGGTACTGTTGGTGATCGGCACCAAAGCCTCGACGCGGCGATCGAGATTGCGCGGCATCAGGTCGGCGGAGGAGATGTAGACGTGCGCCTTCTGATGCGGCAGGCCGTGGCCGCCGCCGAACGCGTAGACGCGGGCATGTTCCAGAAAGCGTCCGACGATCGACTTCACGCGGATGTTGTCGGAGAGCCCGGCGACGCCCGGCCTTAGACAACAGATGCCGCGCACGATGAGATCGATTCTCACGCCCGCCTGGCTCGCCGCGTAGAGCGCGTCGATGATCTCGGGATCGACCAGCGCATTGCATTTGCCCCAGATCGCGCCGGGCTTTCCGGCGCGCGCGAACCCGCTCTCCTGCGCGATGTGTTCAAGGAGGCGCTTCTTCAGATTGATCGGCGAGATCGCCATTCGCTCGAGCCCCGCCGGCTCGGCGTAGCCGGTGATGTAGTTGAAGATCCGCGACACGTCGCGGCCGATCATCGGATCGGCGGTAAAGAAGGAGATATCGGTATAAACGCGCGCCGTGACCGGATGATAATTGCCGGTGCCGAGATGACAGTAGGTGACGAGCGAGCCAAGTTCGCGGCGTACGACCATGGAAAGCTTGGCGTGCGTTTTCAGCGCGATGAATCCGAAAACCACCTGCGCGCCGGCGCGTTCGAGATCGCGGGCCCAGCGGATATTGGCTTCCTCGTCGAACCGCGCCTTCAGCTCGACGAGGGCGGTCACCGATTTGCCGGCCTCCGCCGCTTCGATCAAGGCGCGCACGATCGGACTGTCGTTGGAGGTGCGATACAGCGTCTGTTTGATCGCCACGACGTTTGGGTCGGCGGCGGCCTGGTTGAGGAACTGCACGACGACATCGAACGATTCGTAAGGATGATGGACGACCAGGTCCTTCTGCTTGATCGCCAGGAAGCAATCGCCGCCGTTCTCGCGCACGCGTTCCGGAAAGCGCGGGTTGTAGGGTTTGAACTTCAGCTCCGGCCGGTCGATGTTGACGAGTTCGGCGAGTTCGTTCTGCGCGAGCATGCCGTCGAGCACGAAGATCTCGTCGGAAACGACATCGAGTTCCTCGGCGACAAAATTGCGCAATTGCTCTGGCATAAGGCTGTCGACTTCGAGCCTAATGACCGAACCGCGCCGGCGCCGCTTCAACGCGCTTTCAAACAGGAGCACGAGGTCTTCCGCCTCTTCCTCGACTTCGATGTCACTGTCGCGAATGACCCGGAAGACGCCGGAGCCGCGCACCAGATAGCCCGGAAACAACGCCTGGGTGAACATGCAGACGAGGGATTCGAGCGGCAAGAACCGTTGTCCGTTCGGCCCCTCCGGCATCCGCACGAAGCGCCCGATCTTGGCCGGCAGCCGAATCAGCGCCTTCAAGTATTTATTGTCGCGCGGCTGCACCAGTTCGAGCGCCATCGTGAAGCCGAGATTGGGAATGAACGGGAAGGGATGCGCCGGGTCGATGGCGAGCGGCGTCAAGACGGGAAAGACGTGAAGAAGAAAGTAGTGCTCGAGCCAGGCGACGTCGGAGGGTTCAAGTTCCTGCGGTTCGACGAGGATCACCCCCACCTCGCGCAGCTCGTTGCGCAGCTCGCGCCAACGGCGCTGCTGTTCGGAAGCGAGAAGGCCGACGCGCTCGCGGATCTTCACCAATTGTTCGGCCGGCGTGAGCCCGTCCTCGGACGGAGTCGAAACGCCGGCGCGCACCTGGCCGCGCAGGCCGGCCACGCGGACCATGAAGAACTCGTCCAGATTGTTGGCGGAGATCGACAAAAACCGCAATTGTTCAAGCAACGGGTGATTGCGGTTCGAGGCTTCCTGGAGGACCCGTCGGTTGAATTCGAGCCAAGAAAGTTCGCGGTTGATGAACCGCTCCGGCGACTGGGCGAGTTCGGCGGGGCGTTCGGCGAGGCTGCCGAGCTCATTCATGATCGGGATTGAGGCCGCCGGCGAAGACTCGCCCGTGAGCGCCGGGTCAGCGGGCGGCTGCACAGCGTCTGCGTTCGGTTCGGGATTTTCGACCGCTCTCAAGCTTTCGCCGGTTGGTTGCAAGATTGGCTCCTCAGATTGGCTTACCAAGCCAAAGCTGCGTTCTGCCTATGATGTTATCATGACTTCGACAGCATGGGCGGGCTACCGAACCAAGCCCCCGGCAATAAGGTAAAGGGTTTAATCCCCAAGAGTTTTGCCCCAAGTGTTTTGAGGAACGCGGGCGCCCTCACCCGCGCCCCTGCCGCTTGCCCGACAGCGGCGCCGCGAGCGCCGCCGGCAGACTGCGGTCGATCACGTCGCGCAACGCAAAACTCGATTGAATCCTTGCGACGCGCGGCAGCCGCGCCAACTGCGTCTTATGGATATGCTCGAAGTCGGTGATGTCGCGGCAGAGCACGACAAGCTGATAATCGTCGCTTCCTGACATCAGATAGCAGCGTACCACCGAAGCGCATTGCCTGACGGCGCGCTCGAAAGCCTGAAAGTCCTCCTCGCGTTGCGATTCCAGGCTGATGCGTACAAGAACGGTCACCGAAAAACCGAGCCGCTGATGATCGAGCGCGGCGTGATAGCCGGTAATCACGCCGCGTTGCTCGAGCGACTTCAAGCGCCGCGCGCAGGCAGTGCTCGACAGCCCGATCTTCGGCGCAAGGTCGGCGATGCTGACGCGCGCGTCGGCAACAAGCGCCGCCACAATGGTGCGGTCGAATTGATCGAGATCTTCAGCGGTGGAATCCTGCGTAGCCATGGCTTTTTGCGCCGTTAACCTGCATTTAGCGACCGGATTCTATTGTAATCGCCGTAATTCGTCTTGGCCAGAGCATAAGATCCAAAACGCAAATCAGCCGCAAGGAAGGGATCGGGCCATGCGCGTCGGCGTCTTGAAAGAAATCAAGGTCCACGAATATCGCGTCGGCCTTACGCCCGATGCGGCGCGCGAATTTGTCGCCGCCGGACACGAGATTGCGATCGAAACTGGTGCCGGCGCCGGGATCGGCGCCAGCGATGCCGCCTATGCCGCGGTCGGCGCCAAGATCGCCGCGGCTGCGGCGGAGATCTTCGCCAATTCAGAGTTGATCGTGAAGGTGAAGGAGCCGCAGCCGTCGGAATGGGTGCAGCTTTGCAAAGGCCAGATCCTCTTCGCCTATCTTCACCTCGCGCCCGATCCGCGGCAAGCGGAAGGATTGATGAAATCGGGCTGTACCGCGGTCGCTTATGAGACCGTCGTCGGTCCCGACGGCGTGTGTCTGCCGCTGCTCGCGCCGATGAGCGAGGTTGCGGGCCGGCTTGCGATCGAGGCGGCGGCCAGCGCCCTGAAAGCGCACAGCGGCGGACGCGGCATGCTGCTCGGCGGCGTGCCGGGCGTCGCGCCGGCGCGCGTCGCAATCCTCGGCGGCGGGGTGGTCGGAACCCAAGCAGCGCGGATGGCCGTCGGACTCGGCGCCGAGGTCAGCGTGCTCGACCGTTCGCTGCCGCGCCTGCGCCAACTCGACGATCTCTTCCAGGGCCGGGTGCGCACCCGGTTTGCTTCCGCCGCCGCCATCGAATCGGAAGTGCTCGGCGCCGACGCGGTGATTGGCGCGGTATTGATTGCCGGCGCCAGCGCACCGAAACTCGTCGCCCGCCCCCTGCTGAGGGAGATGAAGAAAGGTGCGGTCCTCGTCGACGTGTCCATCGATCAGGGCGGCTGTTTCGAAACCTCGCATCCGACGACGCATGCCGAGCCCACCTATGTCGTCGATGGCATCGTCCATTATTGCGTGGCCAATATGCCGGGTTCGGTGCCCCATACGTCGAGCCATGCGCTCAACCATGCGACATTGCCCTATGGGATTGCGCTTGCCGCCAAGGGGCGCGCCGCGATCTTCGAAGATCCAGGTCTGCTGGCCGGCCTCAACGTCGATTGCGGCCATGTCACCCATGCCGCGGTGGCAAAGAGCCTTGGGCTCACGCCCAAACGGCTGGCGGCCTGACGCGGTCTCGGGGCGAGTATGGAACGACCGGCCGACGCGGGGCCGCCGGGGATGTTCTCTTCTCGCCCACAATCAAAGCCTAGAGAGCGCCCAGGATCCCGCCAATGATATCGCCGGGGAAGCCATAGCCGCAGCCGTAATAGCCGCACGGGCCGTAGCCATAACCATAGGCCGGATACCCATAATAGCCGTAGGCCGGATATCCGTAGTAGCCGCCGTAGCCGTATCCGTAGTGGTGATAGTGGCCAAAGTGGCGATAGTCGGCGCCGGCAAAATGGCCGCCGAAATGGTGGCCGTCGAAGTGGCCGGCCACGTGGCGGCCCCCATGTCCGCCGTCGCGCGCATCGGCGACCGACGCGAAGGTCATCCCGCCGGTCGCCAGAGCCAATACCGCCGAGCTTACGATAAGCGAAGTTTTCACGCTGCTTTTCATTTCGATCTCCCACTCGTAGGGACTGATGATCGCCAATGCGGAAGGAGACAAAAAAGATCCCCGTGGGAGACGCTTCGGCCATAAGGTCGGGCGCGTTCGGGCTTTCGCCCAAATCATCGTCTAATCAAATGAGATATGACGTGGTCAAATAAGATATGACGTGGGAACCGACTTAGGAGGTCCTATGAAGAAGCTCATCGGCGCGGCCATGCTCGGCAGCGCGTTCTTGACGGTTCCGGCCATGGCCCAGGCACCTACCGCGAAGCCGCCCGAGAAATGCCGCGTGGCGGAAGTCAATCCGGTCACGAATCGCGCCGAATGCATCGACCCCATCGGCGCGTCGCTCGATCCGAAGGAAAGCCCTTGCCAGGGAATGCATCAAACCGGGCAGTGGACGATGTCGAACGGCTGCCAGACCGCGCCGACGCCGGCCGGCAATCCGACGCCGAATTGAGCCCGTGCAATCGGCCGGCGAACGCACTCACTCGTCGCCGTGAGCGCGTTCGTCGATAGTAATCGTTTTCATCTTCGAAAAATCGACAGAAACCGGCTGTTTCTCCCGCGCCGCCGCCATTTGAAACGTCTTGATGACGTGTTCGAGCCGCCGATAGGTCTCTTTATATTCCGGCGTCTTCTCGGAAATGCCGAGGGGCTGCAGACAAAATTCGATGATTTCCCGCGGCCTGTTGTATTTGCTCATGCATCTCTCCTTGCTGTTCTTTAGGAACGGTCACGTCGCCGGAAATTCGCCGGCGAAGACGAAATCCTTTTGCGGACGGCGTCCGTTCGGAACCTCCCGCTCGCGCAGATATTCCGGAAGCAACGATTTGTCGCCGCGCCGCCCGATCGCGATCGCGGCTTCAGGCCGATACTCGTCGGGGATCTTAAGATCGACAATGCTGCGCGCCACGTCGAAGCCCGCCATCGCATGCGTCGCCCAGCCGAGACGCATCGCTTCGAGTGCGAAAAATCCCCACGCCGTCCCCGTGTCGAAGGAATGGGTGCGCGAAGCCACAAACTTATCCGTGCCTGACACCGGCTGGGTGGTCTTCGAAATGAGAATGACGAGCGCGCTGGCGTGCTTCGCCCAAACGCGATTGCCTTCGTTGAGCAGGGCCAGAAACCTGTCGAAATCCGCGGTGCCGGCGAGCGCGTAGAGAAAACGCCAGGGTTGCCGATTGCTCGACGAAGGCGCCCAACGCGCCGCTTCGAACATGGTGCGCAGATCATATTCGGGAAGCGCTTCTCCCGTGAACGCACGCGGCGACCAGCGTTCGAGGAACTGCGACGCGATCGGATAATCGGCGTGGCGTGGATTGATTTTGCTCATTCCACTTTCCCCGAACCGCCGCAACTCCCTTCGGTTTCGCGGATGCGGCCGCGCCGCATCCCGTAGAGAAAAATTCCTGGCCCGCGCACCGGCAGATGTCGCGGAACCGGATCATAACCCGAGGTTCCCCAAGGATGGCAGCGGCAGAGCCGTGCCAGACCGAGAAGCCCGCCGGCCCAAAGTCCGTGCCGGGCGATTGCTTCGTCCACATAGGCCGAGCAGCTCGGTTCATGCCGGCACTGGCGGCCGACCAAAGCCGAGAGACTGAGCTGATAGGCGCGGATCGCAAAGTGCGCCGCGCGGCGGGGAAATACCCGCGCGCCGGCGCGCGCAAGGTGCAGCAAACCCGTGCTCGCTTCATTCCGCGGCATGTGACGCCCTGGTATCGATCTGCTCCGCCGCATCGGCGGTAGCCTCGAAGGTCAGCAGCGTGGAGGCGTGCCGGGCCTTGTAATCGCGTACCGGCTCGAGAACCGCGATCTCCGCCCATTTGCCTTGGGGCGGCCGAGCGTCTGCTTTGAGCATCGCGCGAACCTGATTGCGCAATTCTCGCAGTTCCGGTGCGGTGGCGCCGATGACGTTGCGTGCCATGATCGAGGCCGCAGCCTGACCAAGCGCACAGGCCTTCACATCATGGGCGAAATCAACGACCTTCCCGTCGCGCATGACGAGATCGACGATGACCGTCGAACCGCAGAGTTTGGAATGGGCGCGCGCCGTCGCATCGGGATGCGCCAATCGGCCCTGGCGGGGAATATTCGCCGCCAGTTCCAGGATCTTGCTGCTATAGACGTCGTTTAGCATGGGGCAGAATGGCAAACGGCCGGGATGACGGCACGGAATAAGTCCTATATAGGACATTCAGGCTTGGCGAACGAGATTTGCGAGGTTTGCTGCTGCCAAAGGGACCGTAATGGCCTTGTTCAGCAAGGGTTCGGGCCTTAGATCACACATGTAGGAGGCACCACATGGATGACGTGGTTAAGTCCTTGCTCGAGCGCCAACAGCAGCTTAAGCCCGCCGCGAAACCGCCAGTCCGCCCCAGCCGCGAAGAAGCCGAAGCCGCCGTGCGAACCCTGATCCTTTGGGCCGGCGACGATCCGGCGCGGGAAGGTTTGCGCGACACGCCGGTGCGCGTCGTCAAGGCGTACGAGGAATTCTTTTCCGGATATCGCGCCGACCCCGGCGACCTGCTGTCGCGCGTCTTCGAGGAAGTGCACGGCTACGACGATCTGATCCTCGTCCGCGACATTCCGTTCTCGTCGCATTGCGAGCATCACATGGTGCCGTTCGTCGGCAAGGTTCACATCGCCTATTATGTCGGCGAAGAAGGCGTCGTCGGACTTTCCAAGCTTGCCAGGCTCGTCGATATCTACGCGCGCCGCCTGCAGACGCAGGAGGCGATGACCGCCGAGATCGTGACGGCGATCGAGCGCTACTTGAAGCCGCGCGGCTGCGCGGTGATGATCGAAGCCGAACATATGTGTATGTCGATGCGCGGCGTGCTCAAGCAAGGGACCATGACGGTGACCAACCAATTCACCGGCGTCTTCCGCGACGACCCCACCGAGCAGGTGCGCTTTCTGACCATGGTGCGCGGCAAGTAGCCCGCCGGATACGACAATGTCCCTGCCCTTCCCGGTTGCCGGGAGCAAGTCCGAGCTCGAAGAAGGCGGCGTCTTCACGCCGCGTTTCGACGCCGGACTGATCGGCTGTATCGTGACCGACGCCCGCGACGGCGCGGTGCTGATGTTCGCCTACATGAACGAGGAAGCGCTGCGCCTGACGATCGAAACCGGCGTCGCGCATTATTGGTCGCGCTCGCGCCAAAGCCTCTGGCGCAAAGGCGATACCTCCGGCCAACAGCAGAGCGTGAAGGAACTCCGCACGGACTGCGACCAGGACGTGCTGCTCTTGAAGGTTGAACCGAGCGGGAACGGCGGCGCCTGTCATACCGGGCGGCGCTCCTGCTTCTACCGCCGGCTCGCGGCGGGCCCGCAAAGCGTCACCCTCCTCTTCGACGAGAGCTAAGGTCGTTCGCTCGGCGGAATTTTTCCAAGAAAAGAGACGCCGCCTCATGTGGGCGGCGTTTGTTGCCCGCGACGCTGTCGCGATTTCCTCAGACGGCGGCGATGTATTCGCGCAGCGCCGACTGTTCGTGTTCCATCTCGGCGAGGCGATATTTCACCACGTCGCCGATCGACACGATGCCGGCAAGCCTGCCGTCCTTCAACACCGGGACATGCCGAAACCGGCCAGCGTTCATTTTCTCGACCGTCGCCAGCACGGTTTCATCCTCGCTGGTAGTGACGACCTGCGTCGTCATGTGCATCGAGGCGGCATCATCAAGCGCCTTGGCGCCGCGCCTGCCGACCGCGCGCACGATATCCCGCTCGGAAAGAATTCCCAGTACGCTGCCCTGAACATCGGCGATTACCACCGCGCCGATGCCCCGCGCAGCAAGGATTTCCGCGACCTCCTTCAAAGTTCTGTGCGGCTGCGCCGTCAGAACCTCACGGCCTTTGGTCGCGAGTATCCGCGCCACAGTCATTTCACCCTCCTCTTTAGTCGTCACAGTAGCGTTTCCTATTCCCGTTCCATCGCTCTTTTGCGGCGATTGGAGCGGCGCAGAATGCTCTTCTTCCAGCGAAGGCGCAAAATTCAAGCTTTGACGCGAACTCGCCGCTCGCTCGAACTGCCTCCAACCAGCGCCCTTCCATGGAAGATTCCAGTATGTCATGTAATTACGCCTCAAAGTTAAGGTTGAGCCCGCTCCGAAACGCGTTGGTGCAGCGCACCGAGTGTATTGCGTTCGCAACCGGATCGGATTGCTCGCAACTTCACACCATTCCGCGCGGGGACGGAGAGCCGCTTCTCTAAAATTTTAACGTCACCGCGATGCCAAAGTTCCCCGCGGCGCAGCAACAGAGTTGCACCGCGGGAAATCCTCCGGCAGCCGGACAAATGTTTACGCATGGCTTGCCGGTGGTCCCTGCGCGGGCGGCGGATCAAACAGTGGAAAACCTAGAAGCCCGAGCAGAAAGCCGCCGATATGGGCCTGCCAGGCGACGGTCGCGTCGGCAACGCCGAGCGAACCGGCGCCGATGCCGAAGAGAAGATTGGCAATGAACCAAAAGATCAAAAAAACCAGCGCGGTCCGGTTGGTGAAGACGGCGCGCAGCGGCAGAGCCGGTTGACGATAGGCAAGATTCTGCGGATCGGCAAAGCCGAGCCCAAGCGGCGCGTTAACCTGGAACACGAAGCGCAACGCCGCTCCCATCGTCCCCGAGACGATGGCGGAAGCGCCGATCACCGGCTGAAGATCGTCGATATGGGTGAGAAAATGGACGAGCGCGCCGGCGAGCGCCGTCGCGAAGCAAAACAACACGAAACGCAAATTGCCGAAGCGCCGCGCGACCGCCGCGCCGAACGGAATGAGCCATAGGCAATTCAATCCGACATGCGCCCAGCTCGCATGCAGCAAGGCGTAGGTGGCGGGCGTCCACCAGAGCGGCCGACCGTCGCCGAGGAACAGCCGGTCGACCTCGACCTGCGCGGTACCGGCGCTCCGCGCCGCGTCGAGCACCCGCGCGATGCTGTCCGGATCGAAGGCGAACGTGAACCGCCCCGGCACGAAGGCGAAATTGATGAGCAGCGCGACGTTCTGCTCGGCCGACAGAAGCTCGCGCAGGCCGTGAATGCCGACCAGCAAGGCGACGAGCGCAACGACCACGAAGGGAATGTTGAAAATCTTCTCGCGTCGGCTTTGCACGCCGCATTCCCTTCTCCGCGGCGTGTTCGCGCGGCACACGCGGCCCAAGCGCCGCGATTACTCCACGTCCTCCACCCCGGCCGGTCCGCCGCCATAAACTTTCTGGGCGAGCGCCGCCTCCATGAACGGCGCAAGATCGCCGTCGAGCACGTCGTTCGGCGTTCCGGAAGTGACGCCGGTGCGCAGATCCTTGACGAGCTGATAGGGTTGAAGGACGTAGGAGCGGATTTGATGGCCCCAGCCGATCTCGGTCTTGGTGGCCTCGGTCGCAGTGGCGGCGGCCTCGCGTATCTCGATCTCCCGCTCGTAGAGCCGCGCCCGCAGCATATTCCACGCCGTCGCCCGGTTCTTGTGCTGCGAACGCTCGCCCTGGCAGGCGACGACGATGCCGGTCGGGATATGCGTAATGCGCACCGCCGAATCGGTAGTGTTGACATGCTGGCCGCCGGCACCCGAAGAGCGATACGTGTCGATCCGGCAATCTGACTCTTTCACGTCGATGTTGATCTTGTCGTCGATGACCGGATAGACCCAAACGGAAGCGAAGCTCGTATGCCGGCGGGCATTCGAATCGAACGGCGAGATGCGCACCAGCCGGTGGACGCCCAATTCGGTCTTCGCCCAACCGTATGCGTTGTGGCCTTTGACGAGCAGCGTGCCGGACTTGATGCCCGCCTCTTCGCCCGGGGTCTCTTCGATGATTTCGACTTTGAATTTTTGCCGCTCGGCCCAGCGGATGTACATCCTAAGAAGCATGCGCGCCCAGTCGCAGCTCTCGGTGCCCC
This sequence comes from uncultured Alphaproteobacteria bacterium, assembly GCA_963697785.1. Lineage (GTDB taxonomy): Bacteria > Pseudomonadota > Alphaproteobacteria > Rhizobiales > Beijerinckiaceae > Methylovirgula. The sequence goes on from OY969098.1 coordinate 1,741,270, forward strand.
CGGCACCGGCATGGACCTCGATATAAGTGTCGTTCGGATCGGTTTCGCTCGAAAGCAGGATCTCGATCTGCCGGCGCTCGGCTTCGTTTTTCAGCTTTTTGAGCTGACCGGTGCCCTCGACCTCGGCGGCGGCATCGTCTTCGGCCTCGGCGAGTTCGATCAGCGTTACCGCGTCTTCGAGCTCGGATTCGAAACGGGCGAGCGAGCCCAGCCGGTCTTCCAGCTCGGTGCGTTCGCGCATGATCTTCTGCGCCCCCTCGGCGTTGTTCCAAAGATTCGGGTCTTCGGCCTTGGCGTTCAGTTCCGCGAGCCGGCGCGTGGCGGCATCGACGTCAAAGATGCCTCCTCAGCAATCCCATGGACTGCTTGATCGATTGCGTAAGCGCTTCGGCTTCGGCGCGCATGTCGGTTCCTTCGCAGAGGGAGCGGAATCGCTCGGTCGAACGTAGATAGTGAGCAAAGGCGCGCATGTAAACGGCCACGCATCGGCGCGTAATAGGAAGCGAGAATCAGTAAAGTCCGCCGGTGCCGGTTCCGAGCCGTTGATCCGCGTTCGGATCGACCGAGAGCACGCTCGGACTCTCGGTTCCCGTGGGGCCGTAGTTGAACGTATCGGGCGGCGCGGTGCCGGGCTTGAAGGCTTCGAGAATCGTACCGGGCCCGGTGGCGCGAACGCCGGTTTCGTAATCAACCGAGATGAGCTTAATGCCGGGCGGCACGCGGAACGGTATGTCGGGCTTGTCCTTCAGCGCCATCTTCATGAAGTCGCGGAAGATCGGCGCCGTATAAAGAGCGGCCTGCGCCGAATCGCCCAGCGAGCGCGGCCGGTCGTAGCCCATGAACACGCCGACGGTCAGATCCGGCGAATAGCCGACGAACCAAAGGTCCTTGGCGTCGTTGGTCGTGCCGGTCTTGCCGGCAAGATGTTTGCCGACCGCCAGGATCGCCTGACCCGTGCCGCGCTGGATGACACCCTCCATGATCGAGGTGATCTGGTAGGCGGTGAGCGGATCTATCACCTGCTCGCGGTTGTCGATCAGCGTCGGTTCATCCTGATTTTCCCATTTCTTCGCATCGCAGCCTTCGCAGATCCGCTGATCGTGGCGATAGATTGTATGCCCCCAGCGGTCCTGGATGCGGTCGATCAAGGTGGGAATAATGCGCTTGCCGCCGTTGCAGAGCATCGAATAGGCGGTGGTCATCCGCATCAGCGTGGTTTCGCCGGAGCCGAGCGACATCGAGAGATAGAGCGGCAGATCGTCATAGATGCCGAAGCGCTTGGCGTATTCGGCGATGAGCGGCATGCCGACGTCGCGTGCCAGCCGCACCGTCATCTGATTGATCGAATGTTCGACGGCATAGCGTAACGTGTGCGGGCCGCTCGACTTTCCCTCGAAGTTCGCGGGCCGCCACATACCTAGCCCCGCCCCCTGGTCGATCTCGACTGGCTCGTCGAGCTCGATCGAGGACGGCGTATAGCCGTTATCGAGCGCCGTCGCATACACGAAGGGTTTGAACGAAGATCCCGGCTGGCGCAGCGCCTGCGTGGCGCGATTGAACTCCGACTGGTCGAAGGAAAACCCGCCGACCATGGCGAAGACGCGGCCGGTGAAAGGATCCATGGCGACGATCGCACCGCTCACCTCCGGAATCTGCCGCAGCCGATATTGGCCCGGTTTGCCGTCCAAAGGCTCGGCGTAGATCACGTCGCCGGGAACCAGCGCGGATCGGCCGCCCTTGCGCGCCCAGCGAAGTCCGACGGGAACGAGATAGCCCGTGTCGCGGTCGGCTCCGATCTCGCCCGACGGCTGGCGTTTCGGCTGCAAGCCGATGCGCAACTGCTGATCGTTGCCGTCGAGGACTACCGCAAGCCGCCATGGCGCGACATCGCCCAAAGCGGGTATAGCGGTGAGCGGCGGACCCCAATCCTGGCCGATATCGATGTGGCGCATCGGGCCGCGAAACCCGTGCGCCTCGTCGTAGCGCACCAGTCCGTCGACGAGGGCGCGCCGCGCCATGAGCTGCATCTTCGGATCGAGCGTGGCGCGCACCGAAAGGCCGCCCTCGTAGAGTTTCTTCTCGCCGTAGCGATCCAAAAGCTCGCGCCGCACTTCCTCGGTGAAGTAGCCGGCGGCATAGGTGTTCGGCGAAACCACACGAAGCGTCACGCCCAGCGGTTCCGTCTTCGCCTTGGCGCCTGCCGCAGGCGTGACGTAGCCGTTCTCCACCATACGGTCGATCACCCAATCGCGGCGCTCGATCGCGCGTTCGCGCTGCAGGAACGGATGATAATTGTTCGGCGCCTTGGGCAGCGCCGCCAGATAGGCAACTTGCGCGACATCGAGCTCGTTCACGGATTTGTCGAAATAGTCCAACGCCGCCGCCGCAACCCCGTAATTGCCGAGCCCGAGATAGATTTCGTTGAGGTAAAGCTCGAGGATCTTCTCCTTCGAATAGGTCGCCTCGATCCGGAACGACAGCAACGCTTCGCGGATCTTGCGCTCGAAGGAACGTTTGCTGCTCAAGAAAAAGTTCTTGGCGACCTGCTGGGTGATGGTCGAGGCGCCCTGGATATGACGCGTGCCCTGGATGAAAACGATCCCTGCGCGGACCAGACCTTCAAAATCGACGCCGGGATGGGTGTAAAAATTCTTGTCCTCGGCGGAGATGAACGCCTCTTTGACGAGCGGCGGAATGGCCGAGCTCGGCAAATAGAGACGCCGTTCCTTCGCATATTCGGCGAGCAGAGAACCGTCGGCCGCGTGCACGCGGGTCATGACCGGCGGCTCGTAGTTCTTGAGCTGGGTATAGTCCGGCAGATCCTGCTCGAACTTCCAGATCAGCGCCCCTGCGACGCCCGCGACGACGACGAACACGATCGCACACGTCGCGAAGGCAAATCCGAGGAACCGGGCGATCAACCCCATGATGGCATTAGCCCTTTGCAACCCGCAAAATTCACGGCTCTTTCACGCCTCGCAAGACCAATTTGCGCGACAAAGCCAGGGGCGGTGTCGGGCCGGAGCACTACCTCGGCACGTGGTGGGGTGTTTTTGTGTTGATAGTTTGACAGGGGCGCCCGACGGCGCCCGACGGCGGCCAGCCGCCGCGATGCCACCCGCCTTTACTTGTTTTGCGCCGGGGCGTCGAGCGCCGTCGCCGTCGGCGCGGACGGTTTCTCGGCGCCGAAATTGCTGCCGCGGACGGCAAAAAAGGCATCGATCGCCGCGGCGACCTTCGTCGAGGTCTGATCGCGCCATGCCGGCGAGGTGAGCGAAGCGGCGTCCTTGGCATTCGAGAGATAGCCGAGCTCGATGAGCACCGAGGGAACATCCGGCGCCTTTAGCACCCAGAAGCCCGCGGCGCGTTCCGGATTCTTGTTCAGTCGCCCCGCGACTTTCCAATAATTGACGAGCGTGCGTGCAAACACGTGGCTATAGGCGCGCGTCTCCTCGCGCGTCAGATCGGCGAGGATATCCGAGACGCCGCTTGCCGCGTCCTTGTTGGCGACTCCGGCGGCGGCATCGGCCTGGTTTTCCTTCTCCGCCGTGCGCGCCGCTTCTGCGTCGGTCGCGTGCTCGGCGCCGGTATAGACGGTTGCTCCCGAGACGTTTGGGGCGTCATAGATCGTATCGGCGTGGATCGAAATGAACAGCGCCGCGCCAGAGTCCTGCGCGATCCGCACGCGCTCGGCGAGCGATACGAACACATCGCTGTCGCGCGTCATCATCACCTTATAATGGCCGCTGGCCGAAAGCTTGGCGGCGAGCAGCTTGGCGAAATCGAAGACAATGTTCTTCTCGACGAGGCCGTTGACAATCGCTCCGCTATCGACGCCGCCATGCCCGGGATCGATGACGATGAGCGGCAAAGCGTTTTTGTCTTGCGGAACGGCAGGGGCATGTTCGGCATCGGCGGCCGCTGTTTCGGCGGCAAGCAACGAATTATGCGCGGCGGTTTGGAAGGCGGCGCGCGTGGTTCGGGCAAGTTCGATGACGAGATAGGATTTCGCCGCATCCGAGACGCTTCGCGCCTGCACGATGCGGGCCGGCGCCGCAAGATCGACGACAATTCGCGATTTGCTGGGAGCAAAATGGCCGAAGCGGAAGGAGGCGACGAGCGCCTGGGAATGCCCGGGTTTTTGTGCGCCGACCTGGGGATCGATGCGGAAATCCGTGCCTGGTATATCGACCACGATCCGGTCCGGCGCGGCGAGGACGAAGGAGGTCGGCACCACCGGCTGCGTCAGATCGAACGTAAGCTTAGCGTGATCGGCGCCGTTTTCGATCCTGACGGCGGTTGCGATGGAGGGACCGGCGGCCGGGTGCGGACCAGCCACTCGCTCGCTGTCGGCAAGGCCATGCGGGGCGGACAGGCCCCACAAGCCGAAACTCACCAAGAGCATAGCCAGCTTCGCGGGACCCCAAAGCCACGCGCCGGAATGGTGTTCTGCCATGTTTCTGGCAATTCCCCTAGCCCGCCGCCCCTCCGGATCACCCGAACCCAGAATGAATCTGTGCGGTTAACGCTACATGACCATGCCAGAAGAATGGCTGGATCTCTGTTGCCAATCAACAACAGAGATGACGAAACTTGCCAAATCCCTGGGCAACCCGATACAAGGGCTAGGTTCGGGTTGTTGCAGGATCGCAGGATCCGCAGGAATTTCGGGCTTTCCGCACGTTCCGGCCGCTCGTGCAGCGGCAACATTTGCGAGAGCGCGTCCGATCGGCACGCAGTGTGCCGCCGCCACCCGGACGGGAATTTTTGACAGGCTCCGCTTGCGGAGACCAGTGCGCGGGTCACGAGAACATGCTCTGCCCTTCGGTTTACCCCGAGCCCAAAGCTTCGCGCCTGCGTCGTCGCGTTCGGACGCCTTTGCGCATGCCGACGCCCGGTCCTTTGACCCGGCGTTCTACCATGCATGCATTCGTGTACTGCAAATCGCGTGCTTTTAACCACCCTTTGCGAATGGCGCCGTCGGCGCCGCTATGTCGTCCCCCGGCCTCCTTCGCGAGCGCCAATGGCGGCAGCGGCACCGCGGGAGCCACGCCTCAACGAGTTTCACATGCCCAACAAAATGCTCATCGATGCTTCCCACCCCGAGGAAACCCGGGTGGTCGTGCTGCGCGGCAATCGTGTCGAGGAATTCGACTTCGAGTCTGCGGATAAGAGACAGCTCCGCGGCAATATTTATCTCGCCAAAGTCACGCGCGTAGAACCCTCGCTGCAGGCGGCGTTCGTCGATTACGGCGGCAACCGCCACGGGTTCCTGGCCTTTTCGGAAATCCACCCGGATTATTATCAGATCCCGGTCTCGGATCGACAGGAACTCCTCCAAGAGGATGCCGCGGCGCATCGCGAGGATGATGAGGAAGACCGCCGGCGCAGCCGCCGGAACCGGCAGCGCGGCGGACGCGCCGAAAAACGCCGCGGCGACGACGATGCAAAGCTTGCCGATACGCAACCGGCCGAACTCAAAAGCACGCGCGAAATCGAAATTGCGCAGCGCGAGCTGGAAAATGCCGAGAACCGAGACGAAGCCGACCATTCTGCCGAGTCTGCATCCGAACGTTTGCTCGATTCGGATGTGGTCGCGCCACTTCACGACGTTGGCGAGGATGCCGAGGCCGCGCCGGTCGAGCGCCATGACCTAACGCCAACCTCGGCTGGCGACGACAGCGCCGAGGCCGAACGCCATCGGCTGGCAACGGATCCGGAAGGATTTGCCATTGTCGAGGACGAGCAGCCGACAGCCGCGCCGGGCGAGACCGAAGTCGAGGCGCGGCGTCGCGAGAAAGCTGAAGACGACGAAGAGAGCGGCGAAGACGACGAGCAGATCGAACAGCTCGGCGGCGATGCCATGGAAGAAGTGCCGACGCGGTCGCACCGGCCGCGCCGCCAGTATAAGATTCAAGAGGTCATCAAGCGCCGGCAGGTACTGCTGGTCCAGGTCGTGAAGGAAGAGCGCGGCAACAAAGGCGCCGCGCTGACGACCTATCTCTCGCTCGCCGGCCGCTACTCGGTGCTGATGCCGAATACCGCGCGCGGCGGCGGCATTTCCCGCAAAATCACCGATGCCACCGATCGGCAGCGGCTGAAAGTCATCGCCCAAGACCTCGAAGTGCCGGAAGGAATGGGCGTCATTCTGCGTACCGCTGGCGCCTCGCGCACCAAGGCGGAGGTGAAGCGCGATTTCGAGTACCTGTTGCGCATGTGGGAGACGGTGCGCGAGATGACGCTGAAGTCTACCGCCCCGACGCTCGTCTACGAGGAAGGCTCGCTGATCAAACGCGCCATCCGCGATCTCTACAACAAAGACATCGACGAGGTGACTGTCTCGGGTGACGCCGCTTATCGCGAGGCCAAGGAATTCATGCGCATGCTCATGCCGAGCCATGCCAAGAACGTGCACCTCTATCGCGATCCGCAGCCGATCTTCGCCAAATCCGGTGTCGAGGCGCAACTCGACGCCATGTTCACCAATCAGGTGACGCTGAAGTCGGGCGGCTACCTGGTCATCAACCAGACGGAAGCGTTGGTTGCCATCGACGTCAACTCGGGGCGCTCGACCCGCGAGCACGACATCGAAGATACCGCGCTGCGTACCAATCTTGAAGCGGCCGACGAAATCGCCCGGCAGTTGCGATTGCGCGATCTCGCCGGGCTGATCGTCATCGATTTCATCGACATGGAGGAGAGCCGCAACAACCGCTCCGTCGAGCGGCGGGTGAAAGAGGCGTTGAAGAACGACCGAGCGCGCATTCAGATCGGCCGGATTTCGCATTTCGGTCTTCTCGAAATGTCGCGGCAGCGGATCAGGACCGGCGTTCTCGAGGGCTCGACCGTCATCTGTCCGCATTGCGGCGGTTCGGGAACGGTACGCTCGACCTCGTCGGTCGCGCTGCACGTGCTGCGCCTGCTCGAAGACGCTTTGATCAAGAGCGCCGCGCATAACATCACGTTGCGCACGCGCTCCGAAGTGGCGCTCTACATCTTGAATCAGAAACGCGCCAATCTGCGCGATCTCGAACAGCGTTTCGGCGTGAGCATCACTATCACGGCGGATGATACGTTGACCGGCACAGCCTATCACGCGATGGAACGCGGCGAGCCGGCGACCGGCGTGGTGGAACCCCGTCTCGAGACGCCCCACCCTGTCGACGAGGCCGGCGCGGATCTCGAAGAATATCCCGAAGAGGCCGAGCCATCCGAACAGAACGCCGAAGGTGGCGAAGACGAGGCGGCTCGGCGCAAACGCCGGCGGCGGCGGCGGCGCGGTCGTGACGGCGAGCGGATTCCCGCCGCGGCCCCTCCCGCGACCCAACCTCCCGATGACGCATTAGCGCTGGTCGCCGGTATCGGGGCGTTCGGCGACCGGCCGACGGAAGACGACGAGCACGGCGCCGAGACATCGAAACGCGAAGGCGGCCGCCGACGGCGGTCGCGCCGCAGAGGCCGCGGCGGCAGAACCGAGGCTGAAACGAGCCGCGGCGAGCCAGCCGAATCGGCGGAAACGCCGCGCAACCCCCCACCTGCGCAGATGCCGGTTAAATCGGCACCGGTCGAATCGCGCCGCGAGAAGCCGGCAAGGTCCGCGGCCGTTCGCCCACAGGCAGACGAGCCGCCCGCCGGCGAGGCGGAGCCGGACGAGGCGCCGGATCCGAACCGGCCGAAGCGAACCGGCTGGTGGCAGCGCGCCAAGGCAAGTCTGAGCGGCTGACCGCGCGACATCTTCGCGCCCGACAGCACGACCTTGGCAAGGAACTGCCGCTGACCCCGTGCATTGCCATGCCGGAGGTAAGCGGCAGTGATCGCGGCGCATAATCCCCCTTGGTGGATTCGCTTTCCTCTCGGACCATTTCCCGGGCTGGCTCATCAGCGCGGCGGTGCTTGCCATTGCCGCGTTGCTTGCGCTGTTCTTTCACCGGACATTCATGCGGATGGTGCGCCGGCTCATCGGCCAGCAACACATCTTCGTGCAATCCCTCATCACGCGGGTGTTCGGGGCGACGCGTTTCGCGCTCGTGCTCGTCGCCGTTGCGCTGGCGTTGCCGATCGTGCCGTTTTCCGGTGCGACCGCACTGCTCATCGCCGAAGCGCTCGCCATCTGTCTCGTGCTGCTGATCGGCTGGGCGGCGATCACCGCAATCGAGCTCGCCGGCTACTTTTACGTGCGGCGATTCCGCATTGACGTTTCCGACAATCTGCTGGCACGCAAACATTTGACGCAAGTCCGTGTGCTGCGCCGCGTCGCCGAGACGATCGTCGTGATGATCACGGTCGCCGTGGCGTTGATGACCGTGCCGGAGGTTCGCCAGTTCGGCGTCAGCCTGATCGCCTCGGCGGGCGCGGCGGGAATCGTGGTCGGTCTGGCGGCGCGGCCGATCCTCACCAACCTCATCGCCGGCGTGCAGATCGCGATCACCCAGCCGATCCGCATCGGCGACGCCGTCGTCGTCGAAAACGAATGTGGCTGGATCGAGGAGATCACCGGCACTTATGTGGTCATCCAAATTTGGGATTGGCGACGCCTCGTCGTGCCGATTTCCTATTTTCTGGAGAAGCCGTTCCAGAATTGGACGCGAATGTCGGCGGAGCTCATCGGCACCGTGCTGCTGTGGGTCGATTATACGACCCCCGTCGATCGCGTCCGCGAAAAGCTCACCGACATTGTAAAGAACTCGAAATTATGGGACGGCCGTGTCGTCAATATGCAGGTGACGGACGCCACCGACCGCGCAATCCAGCTGCGGGCGCTGGCAAGCGCCCGCAATTCGCAGGACGTTTGGGACCTGCGCTGCGAGATCCGCGAGAAATTGATCGCCTTTCTGCAGGAAACCTATCCCGGCACCCTGCCGAAGCAGCGCATGAAAGTGGAGAGGCTTGAGCGAGCCGCGGATTTGACGGGCCTTGGCGGATCGCAGCGCAAAAATTTCGCCGAGGGCCGACAGCAATCGCGTGGTTGATCGCGAGCTTGCGTCAAGAGAAAGCGGTCACTCGCCGGCTTCGGCGGTGAGCCAAGTCTGCCAATCCTGCGCCGAGCCGTAGAAGCAGTTGCGGTCGACGTAGCCGCTGATGCCGGGCACCTGGCCCTGCGCCGTATGCTGCCAGAAGTTCCAGCGAAGGTCGCCGTATTTGACCGCCGGATAATCCTTCACGCTGCGTACCCACAAGGGGTAGCCGGGAAATTCGCCCTCCAGCACGTCGTGATAGAAATCGATCGACGTATAAATGATCGGCCGCTTGCCGTAGGTGGTTTGCATCGCGTTGAGGATCGTCCGGATGGTCGCCAGGGCCTCGTCGCGCGACACATGCTGTGGGCAGGTTCTTGAATCGGGGTTCCACTCGACATCGAGAACCGGCGGAAGCGCGCTTGGATCGTTCGGCACGTTCTGCGTGAACCACGCCGCCTGTTCTTCAGCCGGGCGGCACCAATAGGTGAAATGATAGGCGCCGCGCGGCACGCCCGCCGCTTTCGCCTCCGCCCAGTTCTGGGCGAATTTCTCGTCGACGTAATCGCCGCCCTCGGTCGCCTTGATCCAGGCGAACTTGACCCCCGAGGCCCTGACCGTGTTCCAGTCGATGTCGCCCTGGTATTTCGAGACGTCGATGCCGTGGATTTCGAAGTCGTCGGCGCTCGGATAGACGTAGGACATGTCGCCGGCGCAGCCGGCCAGCAGCAGAAGTATGGCAAGACCGAACAAAAAGGCGACACGGGAGATCCCGAAATCCGATCCGGGAGTCCGGCAAATCGGCAGGGCAAAACAACGACGTCGGATCATAACTTGGATTTATCCGATGCCAGGTAACGAGTCGTTAACAAGCTCCACGGCCGCTGTCCACAGACGAGACGGCGGCGGGCTTCCGGCATCGGGTTGCGGCGGAGCGGTGGCGGCGAGACACCACCGGGCGAGGGGCCGGGTGACTCGCGCCGCCATTCGCGGACTAATCTCCTGCCGCAGGCGCGAGCATTTCCGAATGTTCGCTTCGAATCCCGCCGAGGCGTTTCAGATCCGGAGGCGTCGCCTCCTCGACGAGCGCGGCCAGCGCCGCTTCGAGGCGCATGGTCGTCTGCTCGTTGCTGCCGAGCCGGCGCAGCGAGACGGTGCGCTCCGCCGCCTCGCGCTTGCCGACCACCATGAGGACGGGTATCTTCGCCAGCGAGTGCTCGCGGACCTTATAGGTGATCTTGGCGTTGCCGAGGTCGGCTTCGGCTTTGAGACCGGCGTCGCGCGCCGCCGCCAGAACCTCGCGCGCGTAGTCGTCGGCATCCTGAGTAATCGTGGCGATCATAATCTGCAGCGGCGAAAGCCAGAGCGGCAAATGACCGGCGAAATGCTCGATCAAGATGCCGATGAACCGCTCGAGCGAGCCGAACATGGCGCGGTGGATCATCACCGGCGTCTTCTTCTCGCTGTCGGGCCCGATGTAAAAGGCGCCGAGCCGGCCCGGCATGTTGAAATCGACCTGCGTCGTGCCGCATTGCCATTCGCGCCCGATGGCGTCGCGCAGCGTATATTCGAGCTTCGGGCCGTAAAAGGCGCCCTCGCCGGTATTGACCGTGGCGTCGAAGCCGCGCGCCCTGATTTCTTCGAGCACGCGGGCGAGCGCCGCCTCCGCCTTGTCCCAGGCCTCGTCCGAGCCAACCCGCTTTTCCGGCCGCGTCGACATTTTGATGACGATGTCTTCGAAGCCGAAGTCTTTGTAGATCGACAGGATGAGATCGTTGATGCGCAACAACTCCTCCAGGATCTGATCTTCGGTGCAGAAAATATGCGCGTCGTCTTGCGTAAACGCCCGCACCCGCATGACCCCGTGCAGCGCGCCGGACGGCTCATAGCGATGCACGATGCCGAATTCTGCAATCTTTAGCGGCAGATCGCGATAGGACTTCAAGCCGTTCTTGAAGATCTGGATATGCCCGGGACAGTTCATCGGCTTCAGCGCGAAGACGCGCTCATCCTCGGTCATGGTCGTGAACATGTTCTCGCGATAGGTCTGCCAGTGGCCGGACATTTCCCAGAGCGCGCGATCGAGCACCTGCGGCGTGTTCACCTCGAGATAATGGTCGGCCTGCTGGCGCCGCCGCATATAGGCGACGAGCGTCTGGAAAAGGGTCCAGCCCTTCGGATGCCAGAAGACCGTGCCCGGCCCCTCCTCCTGAAAATGGAACAGATCCATCTCGCGCCCGAGCCGGCGATGGTCGCGGCGCTCGGCTTCGGCGAGCTGATGTAAATACGCGTCGAGCTCCGCCTGGTTGGCGAAGGCAGTCGCGTAGATGCGCTGCAGCATCGGTTTCGACGAATCGCCCCGCCAATAGGCGCCGGCGACCTTCATGAGCTTGAATGCCGAACCGACCTTGCCCGTCGAGGTCATGTGCGGGCCGCGGCAGAGATCGAGCCATTCGCCCTGTTTGTAAATCTTGATCTGCTGGTCGGGCGGAATCGCATCGACGAGCTCGACCTTGAAGGCCTCGCCTTGTTTTTCGAACCAAGCCTTGGCCTCGTCGCGCGACCAGACCTCCTTGGTGAACGGCTTATCCCTTGCGATGATCTCCGCCATCTTCTTTTCAATGGCGGGAAAGTCTTCCGGCGTGAACGGCTCGACGCGATAGAAATCGTAATAGAAGCCATTCTCGATCACCGGCCCGATCGTCACCTGCGTACCAGGATAGAGCGTCTGCACCGCTTCGGCGAGCACATGTGCGGCGTCATGACGGATCAATTCGAGGGCACGCGGATTGTCGCGATCGAGGAATTCGATGCTCGCGTCGCGCTCGATCGGATCGGCGAGGTCGGCGAGCTTGCCATCGACCGCCATGGCGACGGTGCGCTTGGCGAGCGAGGGGGAAATACTCTTGGCGATTTCGCTGCCGCGGATGCCGGCTGGATATTGGCGCGTCGCGCCGTCCGGAAATGTCACCGAGATCATATCGTCTCCTTAGGCTCACTCGCCGATACCAATGGCGTAAGCGCGAGAATTTGCTGCTTGAGAACCCTCAACTCCTCGATCCGTGCGGCTATGGAAGAAATTTTCCGGCTGCAGTCAATCTTCTGCTGATGCCCCGCGCGGGATCAATCGACGGCGATCATCACGTCCGAGGCTTTGATGAGCGCGTGAACGGTCATGCCCTTTTCCAGTTTCAGATCCTCGACCGCTTCATTGGTAATCGAGGCGGTCAGCACCACCCCGCCGGCGATTTGGACTTGGACATGCGCCGTCGTCGCACCCTTTTTTATGTCCAGGACCTTGCCTTGAACGAAATTGCGGCCGGAAATCTTCATCGCCCGATCCTCAGCTGGTCGGAGTGGCGGGATTCGAACCCGCGACCCCTAGTCCCCCAGACTAGTGCGCTAACCGGGCTGCGCCACACTCCGTTCGCCGCTTTATAGAGAAAGCGACTTCGCGCCGCAATGCGATCTCCTCAGCCGGCACGCGCTGCGCCGAGCAGCCTCTCGCATTCGCCAAGTTCGGCGAGAATCTGCTCGAGCACTTCATATCCGGCGATGCCGAGCGCCAACGGTTCCGCCGCGCGATTGCGGACATCTACTTCAGCGCCGGAATAGGATTCGGCGGCGTCGTTCGCAATGCTGTTGTAGAGCGCGGGAGCCTCCGCGACCCGCCGCCCGGCGGCGACGACGCCGCGCGCGCCCTGCTCCTTCAAGATTTTCTGTACGCCCTTAATCGTATAGCCTTCGCCATACAGGAGCTGGCGGATGGCACGCAGAAGCTCGATATCCTCACGCCGATAATAGCGGCGGCCGCCGCCTCGCTTCAGCGGTTTGATTTGCGTAAAGCGCGTCTCCCAAAAACGCAGCACATGCTGGGGCAGATCGAGATCCTGCGCCACCTCGCTGATGGTTCGGAATGCGTCGGCGGTTTTTTGCATGTGTTCTGATGACCTCAGTCCTGCGGCCCGGTGATTTGAATCAAATCTTAGAGCAGGATTGCGGCAAAGGGAATCGACCGAAACCGAGATTTCCCACCGTATCGCATCAACTTTAGGATTTCAGTTTGCCGGGCGATGCGTTCGCGGCAGGATCGCGCGCGCGATACGCGCGGCCATTTCGTAGCTGGTGGTGAATTGCGCTCGCCTGTCGGCCCGCGGATTAGCCGCCGTTACGTCCCGTAACCCGGCCGTTGATCCGCGCCTTGAGCAGATTCGAGGACTTGAACACCAAAACGCGGCGTTCTTTGATCGGCACTTCCACCCCGGTCTTGGGGTTACGGCCGACGCGTCTTCCTTTGTGGCGGACGTTGAACGATCCAAAGGAGGAAAGCCGCACCGATTCCCCGGCAATCAGCCGTTTGGTCACCTCGTCCAAGACCATTTCGACGAGGGCCGCTAACTCTTTCCTCGAAAGGCCGACCTGTTGGTAGACCGCTTCGGCAAGATTGACCCGGGTGACCGTGTGAGTCCCATGCGGTCCAGAATCCGTCGAACCGCTGGGCACCAGCCCCGGCGTATCACTCCTCGCCGACAACTCGCTCTTCGCCATTTTGCAACTCAGTGCTTTTCTTTTGAACGCGATGATGTCCCCGGTCGGGAGCGCGCAAACGGTGATGCGTTCTGCTGCGCCGCAAGATCCGTTGGCGCCCCTCGCGATCCTCCCCAGATCTTATTGTCGCGAGGAAAAGCTTTGTTCTTTGCGAAGATTGGTACACAAAACAATGTCTAAGGCAATAGACCTTATCTCTTACGTCGCAGAGTCGGGAGCGAAAACAGCGGTATTTTGAATATTTGCCGCGCCCTGTTGCAGACACGCCGCAGCTACCAGCGAATCAGGGCGGCTCCCCAGGTAAAGCCGCCGCCCATCGCTTCGACCATCACGAGATCGCCCGTTTTGATCCGTCCATCGTCGCGGGCGACGTTTAGAGCCAGCGGAATCGAGGCGGCGGTGGTGTTGCCGTGAAGATCGACGGTCTTGACCACCTTTTGCGGAGCAATTTTGAGTTTCTCCGCCGAAGCATCGATGATTCGGCTGTTGGCCTGGTGCGGAACGAACCAGTCGAGGTCTTCCGGCGTCGTTCCGGTTTCCGCAAAGGCGGCCTCGACGACATCGCTGATCATATTGACGGCCAGGCGGAACACTTCCCGCCCCTGCATCCGCACCCGTCCGCTCGTACCGGTCGAAGATGGGCCGCCATCCGCATAAAGCTTGTCGCGATAGCGCCCGTCGGATCGCAAATGGGTCGTCAGAATGCCGCGGTCCGCGCTTACGCCCCGTTCCTGGCGCGCTTCCAGCACGATGGCGCCGGCGCCGTCGCCGAAAAGCACGCAGGTGGCGCGATCCTGCCAGTCGAGAATGCGCGACAACGTATCGGCGCCGATGACGAGCGCCCGCCGGTGCGACCCGGAGGTTAGAAATTTATCCGCCGTGGCAAGCGCGAAGATAAAACCCGTACAGACCGCCTGCAGATCAAACGCGGCGCCCGAGGTCATGCCGAGTTCCGCCTGGACCTGCGTTGCAACCGAAGGAAACGTGTAATCGGGCGTCGTGGTGGCGACGATTACGAGATCGATGTCCGCGCCGGTAAGCCTGGCATCGGCGAGCGCGGCGCGCGCCGCTTGCGTTGCAAGGCTCGAGGTGCGCTCGTCCTCGGCGGCGATATGGCGCTGCCGGATCCCCGTGCGCTGTACGATCCACGCGTCGGTGGTCTCGAGGAATTTCTCGAGATCCGCATTGCTGACAATGCGCTTCGGAAGATAGGAGCCCAATCCGACGATGACGGAGCGAAGCATGGTTTGGGTCACACGGAGTTCCGGCTCGAATAAAAGTGGGCTTGTTGCACAATCGCCCGGTTCGGGCAACCGCGCTCCAAGCCGTTGTTCCGAAGCGCTTATCGGGCAAATCCACGGAACGTGACGGGCGTTTCGTTTCGCGGCGGAGCAGCTTGGACTTGCCGGCGCCCGCCGCGGCAGCTTACGAACGCACCGAGGCCGGCGTGGCGGCCAGCGGCTCGATGCGTTCGGGAAGCAACTCGCCAATCTTTCGTAAAAGTTCGTCGCGCACCATTTCGTAGCCGATCTCAAGCGCCCGCGCCGTGCCGAACGGATCCGATCCGCCGTGGCTCTTGATCACCACGCCGCCCAATCCCAGGAAAATGCCGCCGTTCACGCGGCGCGGATCCATCTTGACCGCGAGTTCCTGGAAGGCGCGCCGCGCCAGGAAACAGCCGATCTTCGAAGTCCAGCTGCTGCGCAGCGCTTCCTGCAGATAGCCGCTGATTTGCTTGGCCGTTCCTTCCGCCGTTTTGAGCGCGATGTTGCCGGCGAACCCTTCCGTGACGACGACGTCGACGGCGCCCCTGCCGATGTCGTCGCCTTCGACGAAGCCGCGATATTCGAGATTGGGCAGAGCCGCCTCGCGCAGGATACGCGAAGCCGCTTTCACATCCTCGATCCCCTTGATCTCTTCGGTGCCGACGTTCAAGAGTCCGACCGTCGGCCGATCGAGGGCGAAGACGATCCGCGCCATCGCCGACCCCATGATGGCGAGATCGACGAGATGATGTGCATCGGCGCCGATCGTCGCGCCGACGTCGAGCACGACCAATTCGCCGCGCAGCGTCGGCCAGAGCACCGCGATGGCGGGGCGGTCGATATGCGGAATCATGTGCAGACAGATTTTCGCCATGGCCATCAGCGCGCCGGTATTTCCGGCCGAGAACGCCGCGTCGGCTTCGCCCTTCTTCACCGCTTCGAGCGCCAGCCACATGGACGAAGCCCGGCGCCCCGTTCGCAACGCCTGACTCGGCTTATCGTCCATGCAAATCGCGACCGGCGCATGGCGCACATTCGAGACCGCGGCAAGCGCCGGGTGAGCGGCGACAAGCGCGGCCAATTTTTCTTGGTCGCCGAAGAAAAGAAAAGAAAGGTCCGCATGTCGGGCATGCGCCAAGGCGGCGCCGGGCACGATCACCTCGGGACCGTGATCTCCCCCCATGGCATCGATCGCGATCCGTACTGGCCTGCTCATCGCGCTCCTACGGCGCTTCTTCTCCCCACGCGGAAGGATGCGGTACGGCAAAGCGCGCCTGACCGCAACTCCGTCCCGCGCCGCAGATCACCGTTCACGAGCGGTTGGTGAGTTTTTTCAACGCGTCGAAAGGTCTTCCCGCACTTTCCTCAGGGACGGTCACAGGAGCGAATTCCACACCTGGCTTTTTCGGATAGGGATCGAGCCCGAGCGCCAGAAATTCGGCGGCGAGCGCGCCGACGTCGATCATTCCGTCGACGATGGCATCGGGCGGATCGCGCTCGGGCACGCCCGGGGCGCCGAGCAGTGTTGCGCTGCGGGCCGCGGCGTGCGCCGCCATCGCCGGCGGGGCGAAATCGACATCGATCTCCTCAACCACGTCGGCATCGAATGGTTCGAGACTGACGACGCAGATCTGCGTAACCCTGGCGCGCAGCGTGCCGCTGACGTTGAACTCGTCGAGGTCATGACGGGCGATGTGAAAGTCCGCTTCCAGACTGTCGATCCCGGCGACCCCGTCAGCGGCCGCCAGCGCCCGGCGGGTCGCCGCATCGGCGCTGATCGCCAGATCGAGCCCCTGCTCCGGCACTTCTTCGACATTGACGAGATGCGAGAAGATCTTGCCGGTCGGCTGCGAATGCGTCCTGCTAGCTGGCATCGTGGCCCTCCTCTGACCGTCCCGCGAATATAGGCCCGTCGATGAGTTCTGCGAGGGTCGCGCCGGCGAGCGTTCTGTCGAGAGCCTCGGCGTAGAGGGCGAGACGATCCGCGTCGCGCCGGCCGGCGTAGACGTTCCGCGACAAGGTGGCGCAAAGCGCGGTATGCCCCTCGCGCAAAGCCCGATCATAGGCGTTGGCGCGGCCGAGGAAGGCTTCGGCAATCGTCCTCATTCGTTTCGCCACGCTGACATCGGCGACCCCCATCTCGCGCAGCGCAACATCGAAGTGCCGGAACAAAGCGTCGGCGAGATCCTGCGCGATCTCCGGGCCGGGCGCCGGCAAAAGATAAAGTCTGCGCAGCACGAGGGCGGCGTGCAGCGCCAATGACTCGAACCGCCCATCCACGTCGTCGCCGATCCCATACGCAAGGAACAAAACCGGGTCGCGTGCCGCCGCGACAATCTCGCCGTGCAACCGCTCGATCAAGCGGCGATTGCGGGCGCCCCGGAAAAGTCCAAAAAACATGACTCTAAATTCCGAACCCGCGATCACGATGCGGGCGCCGCGCTTGCGTTTGATACCCGCGGGGGTTAGGCATCCGCGGGCTGCGATGCAAGCAAAACATAGCGTGCGCCGACCGGCGGCGGGATCGAACGAAGAGGGTGAAGGAGCGTGAACCCGAGCAGGACAGGCTTCGCAGTGAAGTTGGGGTTGGCGAGCCTACTCGCGCTCGGCCTCGCCGGCTGTCTCGGCTACGATGGCGAAATCTCCCACGGTTATCAGGTCGATCCGAAGCTGCTCGACCAAGTGAAGGTCGGGTCTTCCGCCGAGCAGGCGCTCGTCGTTATGGGCACGCCCTCGACCACCTCGACCGTCGGCGGCGACGCCTGGTACTACATCAGCCAATCCACCGACCGCCCGGTCCTGTTCATGGACCCGAAGATCACCGACCAGCGCGTTCTTGCGATCTATTTCGACAAGCAGAAGCGGGTCGAACGTATCGCCAATTACGGGCTGAAGGACGGCAAGGTGTTCGATTTCGTCTCGCAAACAACGCCAACCGGCGGCAACGAGGCGAATTTCCTGAACGGCATATTCAAGAGCCTCCTGCGGTTTGGCTGACCGCCGCCACACCGCAACCGTTTTGTGAAAATGGCCGGAGCGATCCGGCCATCGCAGGCTGTGCGTCTAATGCGCGAGGATCGCGAGCAGCAGAAGCGCCACGATATTGGTGACCTTGATCGCCGGATTGACGGCGGGACCGGCGGTATCTTTGTAAGGATCGCCGACCGTATCGCCAGTCACCGACGCCTTGTGCGCGTCGCCGCCCTTGAAATGTTTGACGCCGTGTTTGTCGATGAACCCGTCTTCAAAGCTCTTCTTGGCGTTGTCCCAGGCGCCGCCGCCCGAGGTCATCGATATCGCCACGAAGAGCCCGTTGACGATCACGCCGAGGAGCGAAGCGCCGAGCGCCGCGAAGGCCGAAGCCTTGGAGCCGGAGATGGCGAGCACGCCGAAATAGACGACGAGCGGCGCGCAAACCGGCAGCAGCGAAGGAACGATCATCTCCTTGATCGCCGCTTTGGTGAGCATGTCGACGGCGCGGCCGTAATCGGGCCGCTCGGTGCCGGCCATGATGCCCGGTTTGTCGCGGAATTGTCGGCGGACTTCTTCGACGATCGCGCCCGCCGAACGGCCGACCGCGGTCATGACGATGCCCCCGAACAAATACGGGATGATGCCGCCGAAGATCAGCCCGGCGACGACGTAAGGATTCGAGAGCTCGAAGTTGACCGTCCCAACGCCCTTGAAATAGGGAACGCCGGTATCCACGAAATGCTTGATGTCGTTTGTATAGGCGGCGAACAAGACCAACGCGCCGAGGCCCGCCGAGCCGATCGCGTAGCCTTTCGTCACGGCCTTGGTGGTGTTGCCCACCGCGTCGAGCGCGTCGGTTGAATGGCGCACGTCCTTCGGCAGGCCGGCCATTTCGGAAATGCCCCCGGCATTGTCGGTGACCGGCCCGAAGGCGTCGAGAGCGACGATGATTCCGGCAAGGCTCAGCATGGTCGTGACCGCGATGGCGATGCCGAACAGGCCGGCGAGCTGCGAGGCGATGATAATTCCGGCGACGATGACCAGTGCCGGCAGGGCCGTCGACTCCAGCGAGACAGCCAGGCCTTGGATGACGTTGGTCGCGTGTCCGGTGATCGAGGCTTGGGCGATCGAGACCACCGGCCGTTTGCCGGTGCCGGTATAATATTCGGTGATGATGACGATAAGCCCGGTGACGGCCAGCCCGACGAGACCGCAGACGAAAAGATGCGCGCCGCTAATCGGCACGCCATCGACGGTGCCGATCGTTCCCCAGCCGATTGCCAGTTGCGTGGCAATCGCCAGGCCGACGATCGACAGCACGCCGGTCGCAATGAGGCCCTTATAGAGTGCGCCCATGATCGAATTGGTCGGGCCGAGCCTGACGAAAAATGTGCCGGCGATGGAGGTGATGATGCAGGCGGCGCAAATCGCCAGCGGATAGATCATCACCGAGGAAAGGATCGGCTGGCCGGCGAAAAAGATCGCGGCGAGCACCATCGTGGCGACGACTGTCACCACGTAGGTCTCGAAGAGATCGGCCGCCATGCCGGCGCAGTCGCCGACGTTGTCGCCGACATTGTCGGCGATCGTTGCCGGATTGCGCGGATCGTCCTCCGGAATTCCCGCCTCTACTTTGCCGACGAGATCGGCGCCGACATCTGCCCCCTTGGTGAAAATGCCGCCGCCGAGACGGGCAAAGATGGAAATCAGCGAAGCTCCGAAGCCAAGCGCCACCAAGGCGTCGACGACCTCGCGACTGTTCACGGCGTATCCCAAGGGGCCGGTAAGAATAGTGAAATAAACGGTCACGCCAAGCAGCGCGAGACCGGCGACCAAGAGACCGGTCACGGCGCCGGCCCGGAAGGACATGCTCAGCCCGGCAGCGAGCGAGCGCGACGCCGCCTGGGCGGTGCGCACGTTGGCGCGTACAGAGACGTTCATGCCGATGAAGCCGGCGGCGCCGGACAGGACCGCGCCAATGAGAAAGCCAATGGCCACGGTCCAGGAAAGAAGTAGGCCGAGGATCACGAAGATCACGGCGCCCACGACGGCGATCGTCGAATATTGCCGGCGCAGATAGGCTTGCGCGCCCTCGGCAATCGCGGCGGCGATCTCCTGCATGCGGGCCGAGCCCCGGTCGGCCTTGAGAAGCTGCGTTACTGTGACAACGCCGTAGACGATGGCCAGAAGGCCTGCGAGAATGATAACCCACATAAAATGCATCGATTTCCGCCCTTCGTTACAGATAGCGAGCTCGACAGACAACGCGTTCGCCTGGAGCTGGCTTTTTCGGAACGCCCCGAATTGGAAGCATTTTGGGCAGCCCGCGAGCTTCCCTCACCCCAAATGCTTGGGCGGAAGGCTCCGCCCTTGGCGGCGGACCATGGCCGAAAGCGGCAAATTTCGCAATCGCGTCCTTGCCTGCGGCCCGCAAGTCTCAACAGTTCAAGCGGTTGTGGGGCGCGAGGCTCAAAAATGCCGATAGGAGCCGAGCGAAAAGGCCAGCGGCCGGCCCTCGGTATCGCGGACACGCAGCTTTTCCGCGCCGGCTTTGGCGACCCCGATTCGGGTAACGGGAAGGCCCGCCGCTTCGCGTTCGAAAGCCGTCGCATCGCCCGGCGCTATGGCGCAAATGATTTCATAATCGTCGCCGCCCGTCAGAATCGGCTCGATCAGCGAAGCTTCCTGCGCCAGCGCCTGGCGCGCCGCTTTGGAGAGCGGCACGTCAGCGAGGGCGATCTCCGCGCTCATCCCGGTCAGCGCCAGCATTTTGGTGAGATCGCCGACGAGCCCGTCGGAAACGTCCATCGCGGCATGCGCAAAGCCGCGCAATGCGTCGCGCAAGCTAAGCCGCGGCAGCGGGAGAAAATGGCGCATCAGCAGATAATCGCGCGCCGGCGGACTTAACGCCTCGCCCCAGGCGCGGTCGGTCCCCGGTGGGCGGCGCAAGCGCAAACCCAAGGCCGCGTCGCCGACCGTGCCCGTCACATAGAGAAAATCGCCGTCTTCGACGCCGGCACGCGGCACCATTTTGCCGTTCGGCACGGTACCGAGGGCCGTGATCGACAGCGACAGCGCGCCGAGGCTTCGCACCGTGTCGCCGCCGATGAGTGGACAGTCGAAACAGGCGACATCTTCTCCGAGCCCTTGGGCGAAGGCCGTGAGCCAATCTTCCGTCCAATCGCCGGGCAAAGCGAGGCCGAGAAGAAAGCCGGCGGGCTCCGCCGCCTTGGCTGCGAGATCCGAGAGATTGGCGCGCAGCGCCTTGCGGGCGATGAGCCCCGGGGGATCGTCGGCGAAGAAATGCACGCCCGAGGTGAGTACGTCGGTGGAAACGACCAGCTCGCACTCGGCAGCCACGCTGAGCAAAGCGGCGTCGTCGCGAAGCCCAAGTCCCGCGGGACCGGCAAGCGGCGCGAAGAAATTCGCGATAATCTCGTCTTCGGAAGAACGCGGCTTGCTGTTCACGAGGTGCGACTCGGCATTTTCCGAAGACTTTACGCCATCGGCTCTACTCCCGCGATTCGAATTCCCCCAGGCGGAATTGGCGCGCCAAGGAATCGAGCACCGCGTTGATCATACCGGCCTCTTCGCGCGCGAAAAAGGCGCCCGCCACGTCGACGTATTCTTTGATCGCGACGCGCGCCGGAATATCCGTGCGCTTCTTCAGTTCATAGGCGCCGGCCCGCAGGATGGCGCGCATCACGGAATCGACCCGCACCAAGGGCCAACCTTTGGCAAGCGTCTTGTCGACCGCCCGGTCGATCGATCGTTGATCGGCGAGAACGCCGCCAAGCAGGTCGCGGAAAAAAGCGATCTCGGCTTCTTCGTACTGCACGCCCTCGATTTCGCCGCCGATCCAGAAACGTTCGAATTCACTGCGCGTCTCGTCGAGACCTTTGCCCGAGACCTCCATCTGATAGAGCGCCTGAACCACCGCAAGCCGCGCGGCCGAGCGCTGCGGAGCCTTGCGCATCAGCTCGCCCCCTGTCCCGCTTTGAGGCGATAGAGGGCGAGCGCGGCGCGCGCCGCGTCCCCTCCTTTGTCGCCGCGGCGCGGGTCGGCGCGCTGCAGCGCATGCGCGGCGTTGTCCACCGTCAGGACGCCGTTGCCGAACGGCAGGCGCCGCGCGACCGCAAGATCCATCAAAGCGCGGGCGCTCTCGCGCGCGACGATCTCGAAATGCGGGGTTTCACCGCGAATAACGCAGCCGAGCGCCAACGCGCCTTGGAAGCGCGCGCCGGAAGTCTCGGCCATGTCGAGCGCGATGGCGAGCGCAATCGGAATTTCCAAGGCGCCTGGCACTTGCCAGCAGAGATAGCGCGCTTCGGCCTGCTGCAAAGCCGCGACCGCGCCTTCGAAAAGCAGCGCGGCGACTTCATCGTAGAAGCGCGCTTCGACGATGAGAAAACGCGCGCCCTTGACGCTTTCCTCGGGTGTATTGGAGCGGTGTGGCTCGGCCATGGGTCAGGTTCTAGGGGATCGCGTCGCCGGCTTAACAAGCCCGATCCGCCGCCGCAAGCCGAGCACTAATCGAGCTCCAAAAGCCGCGCCGCATAGCGGGCCATCAGATCGACTTCGAGATTAACCTCGTCGCCCGTCTGCCGCTCGTCCCAGGTGGTGACGGCGAGCGTATGTGGAATGAGCAACACCGAGAAGCAACCGCCCTTGATTTCGTTCACCGTCAAGGAGGTCCCGTCGAGCGACACCGAGCCCTTCACGGCGACGAACCGGCCGAGGCGCGGCGGCACTTCGATTGCGAAGCGCTTCATGCCATCGAACGCATCGATCCCTAAAATCCTGGCGACGCCATCGATGTGCCCAGTGACGACATGTCCGCCGAGTTCGTCGCCGGCCTTCAAGGATCGTTCGAGATTGAGCCGCGTGCCGGCGCGCCAATGCCGCGCCGTGGTGCGCGCCAGCGTCTCGGCACCGAGATCCACCTCGAACCAAGTCTTGCCGTCCGCCGCCCCGCGCGCCGCCACCGTGAGGCAGGGGCCGCTGCAGGCGATTGATGCGCCAACCGCGATCTCCTCGGCAGGCGCCACGTAAGCAATGCGTGCGCGCGTGAGTTCGCCGCGCGGCGTGACGGTTTCGATCCTCCCGATCGTGCTGACGAGGCCGGTGAACATCAGAGCACCCGCTCGTAATGTGCGTAAGCATCGGCGCCGATCCGGCCGGTCTCGCGCAGCCGGTAGCGACGCGAATCGGCGAGCGCCGCGCGGCTTTGCGGGCTCAGCGCCGGCACGCCGTTTGCGCCGAGCGCTCTGTCGCCGCGCAACAGCAGGACCTCGTCGGCGAAATTCCGCGCAATCAGCGCCGCGCCTAGACGCGGGCCGCCTTCGCAGAGAACGCGCGTCAGCCCGCGTGCGCCGAGAAAGGCGAGGGCCGCGGCAAGATCGATATGACCCTCCGGATCGCTCGCCATTCGCTCCACCTCGATGCCTGGTTCGACGAGCCGCGCTGCGGCTTCCGCCGGCGCGCCTTCGCCCGCGATCACCAGCGTCGGATGTTCGCGCGCGCTCGCCGCCAGCTGCGAGGATGGCGCAAGCTTGAGATGCGTATCGAGCACGATGCGTAATGGCTTGCGGTATTCGAGTCCCGCCAAGCGAACGTCGAGCAGTGGATCGTCCGCGATCGCCGTGCCGATTCCGACCAACACCGCATCGTTGAGCGCGCGCAGCATGTGGACGCGTCCATCCGCAGGCGTGCCTGTGATCTTCAGACGCGGCGTACCCGGAGGCCCCGCCGCATAGAAATCCGTCGTCTCGGCAAGTTTGAGTGTCAGCATCGGCCGGCCGCGCGTCGTGCGCAGCACATGGCCAAGGTTGGCGCGCAACGCCGTTTCGGCAAGAACGCCGGTCTCTACTTCGATCCCGGCGTCGCTGAGCCGCTGGTGACCGGTGCCGGCGACGCGCGGATCCGGATCTTCAAGCGCCGAGACGACGCGCCTAATTCCCGCGGCGATGATCGCATCAGCGCAAGGCGGGGATAGGCCGTGGTGGCTGCATGGCTCCAAGGTCACGTATAGCGTCGCACCGCGTGCCAATTCCCCGGCCTGTCGCAAGGCCAAAATCTCGGCGTGCGGGCGCCCGCCGTCCGCCGTGGCGCCGCGCCCAACCACCGCAGCGTCCTTGACGATAAGCGCCCCGACCGCAGGATTTGGCGCCACGCGGCCCAATCCGCGCCGCGCGAGATTGAGGGCAGCCGCCATGAACCGCGCATCCTCCCCGGCCGCCGCCGCGGCGGAGCGCAGCACCCGGCTGCTCATGCTTTGAGCTTGGATTTCGGGGGGTGCGGCTCTTCCTCGGCACCCTGCGCAAGCTCGTCGATCAACGTGTTGAAATCACGCGCCTCGCGGAAATTGCGATACACCGAGGCGAAGCGGACGTAGGCGACGCTGTCGAGCGAACGCAAGCCCTCCATGACGAGTTCGCCGATCCGCTCGCTGGGGATCTCCGTCTCGCCTTGGTTTTCCAACTGGCGCACGATGCCACTCACCATGCGCTCGACCCGCTCGGCTTCGACCGGCCGTTTGCGCAACGCGATCTCAACCGAACGCATAAGCTTGTCGCGATCGAAGGGAACACGCCGTCCCGACTTCTTGGCAACGGTCAGTTCGCGCAACTGGACGCGCTCGAACGTGGTGAACCGACCGCCGCAATCCGGGCAGACGCGGCGCCGACGGATCGAAGAAGCATCTTCGGTCGGGCGCGAATCCTTCACCTGCGTTTCGAGGCTACCGCAATAGGGACACCTCATCGAGGCTCCTCAATAGATCGGGAAACGCTGGGTCAACTCATCTACCTTGCTCTTCACCGCCGCCTCGACCGTGGCGTTTCCGGCATCGCCGTTCTTGGCAAGGCCGTCTAGGCACTCGACGATCAATTCGCCGATCTTCTTGAACTCGGCGACGCCGAAGCCGCGCGACGTTCCGGCCGGCGTGCCGAGCCTGATTCCCGAAGTGACCATCGGGCTCGCCGTATCGAAGGGAACGCCGTTCTTGTTGCAGGTGATATGCGCCCGCGAAAGCGCCTGCTCCGCCGCTTTGCCGGTAAGATTCTTGGGACGGAGATCGACCAGCATCAGATGGTTGTCGGTGCCGCCCGTGGTGATGGCGAAGCCGCCTTCGACGATCGTGGCGGCGAGCGCCTTGGCGTTCTCCACCACCTGCCGGGCATAAACCTTGAAGTCCGGACGCAAAGCTTCGCCGAACGACACCGCCTTGCCGGCGATCACATGTTCGAGCGGGCCGCCCTGAAGGCCGGGGAATACCGCGGAATTGATCTTCTTCGCGAGCTCCGGATCGTTGGTGAGGACGAGACCGCCGCGCGGGCCGCGCAAAGTTTTGTGGGTCGTCGACGTCGCCACATGCGCATGCGGGAACGGCGAGGGATGCACGCCGCCCGCCACGAGTTCCGCGAAATGCGCCATATCGACAAAGAAATAGGCGCCGACCGAATCGGCGATCTGGCGGAATTTCTCGAACTCCCAGAAGCGCGGATACGCCGAGCCGCCGGCGATGATGAGCTTCGGCTTATGCTCCTGCGCAAGCCGCGCGACGGCTTCCATGTCGATGCGGTGGTTGTCGCGGCGCACGCCGTAGGAGACGGGCTTGAACCAGCGCCCCGACAGATTGACCGGCGAGCCATGGGTCAGATGGCCGCCCGCGGCGAGATCCAATCCCATGAACGTGTCGCCCGGCTGGAGCAGCGCCAGAAACACCGCCTGATTGGCTTGGCTTCCGGAATTCGGCTGCACATTGGCAAATTTGCAATCGAAGAGGCGGCAGACGCGTTCGATCGCCGTCGTTTCGACGATATCGATAAATTGGCAGCCGCCGTAATAGCGCCGCCCCGGATAGCCTTCGGCATATTTGTTGGTGAGAACCGAACCTTGCGCCTCGAGCACGGCCTTCGAGACGATGTTTTCGGAGGCGATGAGCTCGATCTCGCTCCTTTGGCGCCCAAGCTCCTTATCGATCGCCGATGCGATCTCCGGATCGGCCTCAGCGAGAGAAGCAGCAAAGAAGGAGTTGGGCGCCGGGCGAGCACCGGCATCAGACTTATTCATGAGATACGCACCTTGGAAATAACCTGGCGGCGGCGGATGCCGCGCCGCGCCCTCATAGCGCGGCTGGCGCACCCGCCTCGGCCTGGCCTTAGCATGCCGGACCCGCAGCGTGAAGGTGGCGATAGCCTATCCGAGGCGTTACTGCGCGTCGCCTGTCGGCGGCGGCTGATCGTACTCCGGCCCCGGCTGGGGCGGCACGTCTTGCGGCGGAACGTTCGGCACCACGGCCGGCGGCGGCGCCGGCGCACCCGTTGTTGAGACCTGCTGGGCCTGTACGGCGCCCTGCACCGGCATTGGGCCGGGCAACTGGTCGGACGCGACCGAGCCCAACCCATCGCGCTGATAGATGTCGTCGCGGAATTCGACGAGCCCGTCCGGCGTCGCCCAAGCCGTGATGTAGACCCAATAGACCGGCACCGGCTGAGCAAGCTTCACGTCCACCTGTTCGCCGGATTCAATCACCAGGTCGATATGGTCGCGATCCCAGCCGGGCGTATCTTCAAGCAGCCATGCGACGTAGTCGCGGACGTTCTGGACGCGGATGCAACCCGAGGAAATGAACCGATCGTCGTCGCCGAAAATGCCCTTTTCCGGCGTATCGTGCATGTAGACGCCGTAAGGGTTGGGAATATTGATCCGCACCACGCCCAGCGAATTGATATCGCCGCCGGTATCCTGGCGGAATTTGTAGTTCACCGCGTCTTCCGAATTCCAATCGATCTGGTTGGCCTGCAGCTCGTTGCCGTCCTTATCGAAGATGCGGATCTTGTGGTCGCTGAGGTAATTGGGGTTGGCCTGCATCTTCGGGATCAGGTCCTTGCGGATGATCGAGACGGGCACGGTCCAATAGGGATTGAAGTTGATTTCCGTCGCCTTGGTCATCATCACCGGCGATTGCCGGTCGATTCGGCCGACGCCGGCGATATGGCGGGTGACGACGACGCCATTCTCGACCGTCTCGACGGCGGCGGCGGGAATATTGGCGACGACGTAGCGCTCGCCGAGATTGCCGGAATAAGCCTTAAGCCGCACGATATTGATTTCGAGCTGCCGCAGACGGACATCGGCCGGAACGTTGAGCGCGGCGAACGTATCCTGATCGACAACGCCGGTCTGGTTGAGTCCATGCCGCGCCTGGAAATGTTTCACCGCCGCCTCGACGTAGGAGTCGAAGGTCGGCGACGAGCCGGCGCTCGCCTCGATATCGCCGGACGTTGCAAGCCGCTTGCGCAGCGCGACCACGCCATCGCCTTCCGAGCCGAGTTGCAGGGTACGGCCCGGAGGAACCTGGTTCCAGCCGCCGGAGGCGACAAGCTGCCGATAGTGCTCGGCCGCCTGTTCCGTCGCCGCGAACGTCTGCGGTGAAAGCACCGGAGTCGAGGAACGCGGCACCGCCAGATGCGCGTCCGCGTCGTAGCTCTGCGCCCACTCCGCCTGGTTGTCGAAAGGATCGCCGGCGGCGGCGGGACCTAACCCCGCCATGAAAATCCCCGCCGGCACGAGCAGCGCGGCCAAGACACTTGCGATGCGCGAGATGTCCGATTTCGAAGAGACGGGCGAATGTCTAGCCAATGCGAACTCCAAACGTCTGCGTCGGGCCCAAGATTGAGTGAAACGCCGAGCGACCTCGGCAGGATCTTTTCTCGCCTGCCGGGATCCTTCGATCCCAGCGCTTGAGTCCAGCTACACAACTCTTGGTTAAGAGGGCCCAAATGGGCGGCGATTTTGTGGCGCAACATCAGCGAAATGCAAATCTCCCGCCACCGCGCCGGAATGGGGAAACAAACTCTGGCCAGTTTATGAGGACTGCATCGGGCCGCACAATCAATTTCGCGACATAGGCCGGCTTGCCTCTCGCCCGCAAAAGCGAACGCGGCGCGCCATTTCCGAGGAATGCGCACGCCGCGTTAGGCGATCAATTCTTGGTCTTAGAGCCGGAAGCGGATCTGATCGGTCCAGAACCGTTCGAGCCGGTTTAAGGACTGGTTGAGCCGGGCGAATTCGTCAGAACTGATGCCGCCGATCTGCTCGACCGTCACAATGTGTTTGTCGTAGAGCCCCGCGACGATTTCGTGCACTTCCTTGCCCTTCGGCGTGAGGCTGATGCGCACCGAACGGCGGTCGAGCCGCGAGCGGGCATGATGGAGATAATTCATCTCGACGAGCTTCTTCACGTTGTAGGAGACGTTCGAGCCGAGATAATAACCGCGCGTGCGCAATTCGCCGGCGGTCAATTCCTTGTCGCCGATATTATAGAGCAGCAACGCCTGCACGGAATTCACGTCGCTGCGTCCGCGTCGGTCGAATTCGTCCTTGATGACGTCGAGCAGGCGTCGATGCAGACGCTCGACGAGCGTAAGCGCCTCGATATATGCCGGCCTTATCATCTCGTTCACCCGCCCGGTGCGCCCCTGAGCAACCTCGGTCTTGAGAACGCTGTTCATGACCCATCCCTTCATTACAAGTCGAGCCTCCCCTTCGCCGCGGCTCAGTAAGGGATGAGCTATAATGAGCGCCAATGAAAACGAGTTTAAGTAACAGGCTGAATCAGAAGTTTAGGTCTTGCGGTGAATTAATGTTGAATTCAATTCGATCTTTACGGTAACGCTGCTTAAAAATTGAGTTTGTTAACTTACGAAGCCGTTTCCGAAAACGTACCAAAACCTTTAACTCGCGCCTCACGGCTCGCGCACACTCGCTTTGAACGTCAGCACGAAATAGACGACGATCAACAGAAAATCGATCGCGACCCATGTCATCGAGATCGAATTGCGGATCGCAACGGCGACGAAAATCTGCGAGCTCGCCACGAACAGCCACAGCGCGCCGCCCCATGGCGTGGCAAGCCAAAGTCCGACCGCGGCTACCAGATCGGCGATCGCAAAGAAAATGATCGCCGCCGAGGTCGCGCCCGGCAACGTATCGAACACGGGCCGGCTGGGCAGCAGCACGAGCCCCCATTCGGCGAGACCCTGAAACATCCACAGACACGCCAGCAGCCGCATGAAGAGGACGAGGATAGACCCCCATGGCGTCCGCGCGGCGTTGCCCGGTGTATCGAGTCGAATGGCGGCGCCCGGCAGCGGGCGTTCCGCTTTGCCCTCGAAAGCGCGGAAAATTTTCATGCGGCACCGGCCGACAGGTCTTCGGAGAGCGGCGCGAAATGCGCGGTGACGTCGGCGGCATCGATCGCCTCGACCGATGCCGGCTTCCAGCGCGGCGCGTGATTCTTGTCGACAAGGGCGGCGCGCACGCCCTCGTAGAAATCATGTCCATAGACGATCCGCGAAGCGATGCGAAACTCCATGCGTAGGGCCGCGTCGAAGTCGAGGTTTGCGCCAAGCTGCATCTGCTGCAACGCGATTGCCATGCTCGTCGGCGAGCGCGAGCGCAGCACCTTCAACGTCGCCGCCGCGAACGCCGAGCCGGCGCTTTGCGCTTCGACTTCCGCCAGGATGGCGGCGAGGCTTGCGGCCGCGAAAGCTTGCGCAATCATCTCGCGCTCGGATAGCAAATCGGAGGCGGGCGGCGCGATCTTTTCCGCCGCGATGGCGCGCTCGGCGTCTTCGCCGGCGGCGAGCCGCTTCAAGAGCGCATCGAAGCGCGCCGCCGGCACATGGGCGTTCGCAAGGCCCAGCCGGACAACGTCGCCGAGCCCGGCGCGCGCGCCGGTCACGGCAAGATAGACGCCGATTTTGGCCGGGAGGCGCGACAGAAAATAGCTTGCGCCGACGTCGGGAAAGAATCCAATGCCTACTTCCGGCATGGCGAAGCTCACGCGTTCGCCGACCACCCGATAGCCGCCGTTGACCGCGATGCCGGCGCCGCCGCCCATGATGATTGCGTCGATCAGCGCGACATAGGGCTTCGGATAAAACCGGATACGATGGCAATTGTGGTATTCCTTGGCGAGGAAGGCGAGCTGCTCGGCATGCTGTCCCGCTTCGCCGAGTCGGGCGACGTGCTTGATATCGGCGCCGGCGCAAAAGGCGGTGGGGCTCGTGCTGCGCACGACGACGCTGCGGATCTCGGCGTCGCGCGCAAACGAGTTCGAGCGCGCCGCCCATGGCGACGATCATGTCGAGGCTGAGTGCATTGAGCGCCCGCGGCCGGTTGAGCGTGATGACGCCGCAACGGCCGGTCTTCTCAAACGTGATCTCGGATTCGCTCATCCTGTCTCCAAAGGGTTGGATTAGACGGATGAGGGCTAAGCCGTCAATCTGGGGCGCCAAGCACGTGACGACCGCAAGACCGAGCCGATCCTAACCTACCGGCACTACCGGCGGCGGTCCCTGGAATTGATCCGGTTCTTTGAGTTGCGCAGCAAGTTCCGGAGCCGGCGCGTAGACGCGGATGATAAGATAAAATGGCCCCGGCGGTGCTGGCAACCAGTTCGATTCCATGCCCGGACCGGGATTGTCGCGTTGCACGTAGAGCGTGAACGAGCCGTCCGCATTTCGCCTGAACTTGTCGTCGCTGCCGAGCGCATACCGATCGATGGGATTGGCAATCGTGAAGCCGGTGGCGCGGTCATACATTGTTATCGACCAGAAGCCGGGCGAGATCGTTTGGATGCACTGCATCGGCTCCTTGAACGTCACGGTATAGCGCTTAACGCCGGTCAGCGGCTGACCGCGGCCATCCGTCACGGATGTATAATAGATCGCCTCGACGGTGTATTTGACGTCAAGCCGAACACGGCAATGATCGCGCGCACCGGGTAGTCCGCGCCGGGCATGCCCACGTTGGCGGGCGGTATGTTCCAGCCATCGGCCGTGTTCCCCAAGATCGGCAACAACGGCATCATCGACGGGCCGATTTGCTCGGCCGCCGATTTCATTTCCTGCAAAATCTGCGGCTGCACGCTCTCGCGCCGCCACAGCTTGCCGAGCTCGATGTCCAGATACTTGAACTGCGGCAGCACCGATCGGATCTCGCTTTCCGGCGGCGGGTTCTCGTTCATGGCTGCCGAAAATATGTCCCAGAACTGCAGCGGATCGAGGAACTGCATCTGGCTGCTGGCGACCTTGGGATTGATCTTCGGAGTTTCGTAGCTGTAGGCAAGCGGCGCGGGCGCCGAGCCGCCGTTGTATTGTGCGAGGCCCGTCACCGTGATCGCGTGCAACGCCTTCTGAGCGCCGCCAAGATCGGCCGCGTTTTTGACATGCACGCGCGGCTGCACCTCAATCCAGCGCGTCGGGCAATCGATGCGCTTCATTCCGGGCGGCAATTCTCCCTGCCAACCGGGCCCCACCAACGCATATGTGCCGCCCTTGTATCCGGTTGCGACACCGCCGACATAGGCGAACGCATTGGCCCACATGTCGCAGATTTCGATCCTGTAGTAGCGGCCTTGCGAATCCGGTGCGCTCAAAACGACCGGCTGCCGGCCGAGGTCCATGAAACCGAAGCCATAGATCACATTGACGTTCGGCGTAACGTAACCGGCCTCTTCGGCAATCGTCGGATTGGCAATGTCCTCGATACGCCAAATCGCGTTGGGCGGCACTTTGGCGCCACGCCCAACGGAAGTTGTATCGCGCAGATTATACATCGCGACGATCGGGACAGCGTAAGTCGCGGCCTGCAGCGCAAGCCCGGAGAGCCATGCCGCAGGTCCCAAACCTTGGTCGGTGGAGATCCGCGTTGCCGAAGCCTGCATCGGCTTGCGCGAAGGTTCGTCGGCGCGGGCGAGCGAGACCGATAAAGCGCCGGCGCCGACAACCACCGCCCGTCGGCTTAGCAATGTCGTATGCATCGTCGTCCCCCGTGAACTCTGGCTTTGCCAAGAGGATCGGCTGCGAGATCGTAGCGACCGGCTGCTGCCAACGCGCTCACGCGACTTCGTCCGCGCGGCATTTCCGTCGTCGCTTCGGCCGGGTCGCAGTCGCCGACAGACCGCAGCATCGGCCGGCAGCCCATTCATCGATCTTGACACTGTCAATATCCGATGATGTTGCCATTGTCAACATCACTTCGGAAGTCGCATGACCTGGCCGGGGACCCGTCCGACGTTCGCCCGGTACGCGGCTCTGTGCTATGAACCGCGCCAATTTCGAGGACAGCATGTCTCCGCGACCGAACGCCAACCCCAACAAGCTCGCGCTCGCGCAGCGGCCGCGCCGCAACCGCAAGGCCGAATGGGCGCGGCGCCTCGTGCGCGAACACGAGCTGACGGCCAGCGATTTGATCTGGCCGATTTTTCTCATTGAACGCGAGGGCCGCGAGCCGATCGCCTCGATGCCCGGCGTCGAGCGGCTCTCAATCGACGAAGCGGTGCGCGCCGCGGAGCTCGCCGCCAAACTCGGCATTCCGGCGCTGGCGCTCTTTCCGCACACCGATCCTTCGCAACGCGACGCCGAAGGAAGCGAAGCCTTGAACGAAGCCAACCTCGTCTGCCGCGCGACCCGCGCCATCAAACGCGCCGTACCGCAGCTGGGCATCGTCACCGACGTGGCGCTCGATCCTTATACAAGCCACGGCCACGACGGGCTCATGGAAGGCGACGAGATCGCCAACGACGCGACCGTCGCCGTGCTCGTCACGCAGGCCGTGAACCAGGCGCGCGCCGGCGCCGACATCATCGCCCCCTCCGACATGATGGATGGGCGGGTCGGCGCGATCCGCGCCGGGCTTGATGCCGAGGGCTTCGAGAACGTGAACATCATGTCCTACGCGGCGAAATACGCCTCCGCCTTCTACGGCCCGTTCCGCGACGCGATCGGCACCAAGGCGACGCTCGTCGGCGACAAGCGCACCTATCAGATGGATCCCGCCAACGTCGAGGAGGCGCTGCGCGAGGTGGCGCTCGACATCGAGGAAGGCGCCGACATGGTGATCGTCAAGCCCGGACTGCCGTATCTTGACGTAATTTTCCGGGTGAAGGAGACGTTCGGCGTGCCGACCTTCGCCTACCAGGTCTCCGGCGAATACGCGATGCTCATGGCGGCCGTGAAAAACGGCTTGCTCGACGCCGACCGGGCGATCTTCGAAAGTCTCATCGCCTTCAAACGCGCCGGCGCCGCCGGCGTACTCACCTATTTCGCGCCGCTGGTGGCAAAGAAGCTGAAAGAACCGGCATAGCGGACTTTGCGGCCAAGGGACGGCCACCGCCCCTTGTTTCCGCCAATCTCCGGGGCCACATTCCCGGCCGCCAGCCTTTTGCGGAGCGCGCGATGAGCCAGACGGAGCATTTCTACGGCGGTCCATATTTCCTCGAAACGCCCCTGCCGCCGGAGGCGCTCGCCGGCGTCAGGACGCGGCGGGCCCTGGCGCTCGGGCTCGATTTCATCATCGTTTCGATCCTCTGCTTCGTGATCTGGTTCGGGCTGTTGATCCTAACCTTTGGACTTTCGCTGTTTTTCGTGCCGCCGCTTTTTCCGCTGGTGGCCTTTTTCTACAATGGGCTGACGGTTTCCGGATGGCGGATGGCGACGCCCGGAATGAGCGCTTTGGACCTCGAAATGCGCTGCGCCAACGGAAGCCGGGTTCCATTTCTCAATGCTGCGGTGCACGCCGTGCTCTTTTATCTGAGCTGGATGTTTCCCCCGGTGTTCCTGGTCTCGTTGCTCTCCAACGATAAGCGCTGTCTCCATGACATCCTGGCCGGAGTGATCGTCACCCGCCGCCCGCTCCAGTTCGTGTGAACGATTCCACTTTGCGGACGACCGGCGTCGGGCTAACGTCGTGCTGAATCAACGGTCGCGCTCAGGGGCGCGTAGTTTTTCAGTGGGTACACGAGCTTGACGCGAGAGCTGCGCGACGCACCGCAATTCTATCTGACCGCGGCCTCCGCCTGCCCCTATTTGCCGAAGCGGGAGGAACGCAAGGTCTTTACCCATCTGATCGGGCGGCGGGCGGCGGCGCTGAACGACACGTTGACGCAATCTGGATTTCGTCGCTCGCAGACGATCGCCTACCGGCCCGCCTGCGAAAATTGCCGCGCCTGCGTCTCGGTGCGCGTCAAGGTGGACGAATTTCGGCTATCGAAGAGCCTGCGCCGGGTGCTGCGGCATAATTGGGACATTTCGAGCAGCGAGGTGCGCACCGAGCCGACCGCCGAGCAATATGGGCTCTTTCGCGGCTATCTCGATGCGCGCCACGGCGACGGCGGCATGGCCGACATGACGGTGCTCGACTATTCGATGATGGTCGAAGACAGCCACGTCGAAACGCGGCTTTTCGAATACCGTGCGCCTGACCTCGACGGGCGCGGGCCGCTTGCCGGGGTCTGCCTCACCGACGTCCTCGCTGACGGACTGTCGATGGTCTATTCGTTCTACGAGCCGGAAGAAGAGAAACGCTCGCTCGGCACGTTCATGATCCTCGATCACATCGAACGCGCCCGCGCGCTAGGCCTGCCGCACCTCTATCTCGGTTATTGGGTAAAAGGTTCGCGCAAGATGGCCTACAAGGCCCGTTTCCTGCCGCAGGAACGGCTCGGGATGAACGGCTGGGAGCGTGTGGAGTAGCTTTCACCAAAACTTATTATTCTTCGGAAATCCTTTCGGCGGCAGGCGTCCAGAGTCTGCGCGGTTGCCGATCCAGTCGGAAAGCTCCCGGAAGGCGAGCGTGAACGTGCGTCCCGCCGAATCCTGCCAGGTCAATCCGTCGGCCCGGCGGAAGACCCGCGCATCGGAGATACCGCCGTCGCGATATTTCTGCAGACGCACGCCCTTGCCGCGCGCCATTTCCGGCACCTGCTCGCGCGGGAAGATAAGGAGCTTGCGGTTCTCTCCGATGACCGCGACGTGATCGCCGGCGGCGGCAACGATCAGCGCCGCTTTCGCCGTATCGACGTTAAGCAGCATTTTACCTTTGCGCGTGCCGCCCACCATTTCGTCGCAAGGCGCGATGAAGCCGCGCCCGTCGCTCGCCGCGACGAGCATCTTCTCGCCCGCCACATAGGGAAAGACGGCGACGATGTCTTCGCCTTCGCCGATGTCCGCCATGAGCCGCAAGGGCTCGCCTTGGCCGCGCCCGCCCGGCAATTTCGAAGCTTCGATCGTGAAGACGCGGCCGTCGCCGTCGAGGACCAGGATCTTCGCCGTGGTCTCGGTAAAGAAGGACTGTTTGAGGGCGTCGTCGCCCTTGAACGGAAGATTGGCGAGGTCCTCGACCTGACCCTTCAAGGCGCGGATCCAACCTTTCTGCGAGACCACTACGGTGATCGGCTCGCGTTCGATCATCGTGCTCGCCAAATCGGCATCGGCGAGGTCCGGCACCTTTTCGAACTGTGTGCGGCGGCGGCCGAGCCCGGTATCCGGCCCAAATTTCTTTTTGAGTTCGCGGATCTCGGCGCCGACGACGCGCCACTGCCGGGCGGTATCGTCAAGCAGGCCCTCCACATCGCGCTTTTCCTTCCTGAGGTCCTCGAATTCGCGGCGAAGCTGCATTTCTTCGATGCGCCGCAGGCTGCGCAACCGCGTATCGAGAATATAATTGGCTTGGACCTCGGTGAGCCTGAAGGCCGCCATCAAAGCGGCCTTGGGCTCCTCGTCCTCGCGGATGATGCGGATCACTTCGTCAAGGTTCAAAAACACGATGCGCATGCCGGCGACGATTTCGAGCCGGTGGCCGATCTCGCCGAGGCGGAAGCGCGCCCTCCGTTGCAGCACGACGCGGCGGTGGTCGAGCCATTGCTGCAAGGCCTCGTGCAGCGAGACGACACGCGGCACGACGCCGTCGACGAGCACGTTCATGTTCATCGGAAAGCGGCTCTCGAGTTCCGTCGTCCGGAAGAGCTGTTCCATCATCAGCGCACAATCGACGCCGCGCGAGCGCGGCTCGATGATGATGCGGATGTCCTCGGCGGATTCATCGCGCACGTCGGCGACAAGCGGCAATTTCCTCTCGCCGAGAAGCTCGGCGATCTTTTCGATGAGCCGCGATTTCTGCACCATGTAGGGAATTTCGGTGATGACGGCGACGTAGCTGCCGCGCGCGCCTTCCTCGCGCGTCCATTTCGCCCGCACCCGGAACGAGCCGCGCCCGGTCCGGTAGGTCTCGGCGATTTCTTCCTCGGAGTCGACGATGACGCCGCCGGTCGGAAAATCCGGTCCCGGCACGAAAGCCATCAGATCGTCGCTCGTCGCTTTCTTATGCGCGATCAGATGCAGCGCGGCGTCGCAAAGCTCCGCGACGTTGTGCGAAGGGATCGACGTCGCCATGCCGACCGCGATGCCTTGCGCGCCGTTGGCGAGGAGATTGGGAAACGCGGCGGGCAGAACGATTGGCTCGCGCTGGTCGCCGGAATAATTGTCGCGAAAATCGACCGCGTCCTCGTCGATGCCTTCGAGCAGCAGGCCAGCGACTTCGGTCATCCGCGCTTCGGTGTAGCGATAGGCGGCGGCGCCGTCGCCGTCGATGTTGCCGAAATTCCCCTGCCCGTCGACCAACGGATAGCGCGAAGAAAAATCCTGCGCGAGGCGGACGAGCGCGTCGTAGATCGCCTGGTCGCCGTGCGGATGGAACGAGCCCATTACGTCGCCGACGATCTTGGCGCATTTCTTGAAAGTCGTGCCGGGATCGAGCCGCAGGATCCGCATCCCGTAGAGGATGCGCCGATGCACCGGCTTTAGCCCGTCGCGGGCGTCCGGCAAGGCGCGGCCCATGATGGTCGAGAGCGCATAGGCGAGATAACGCTCCTCCAGCGCCTCGCGCAGGTTGACCGCTTCGGTGGAGCCGCCGGGCGCCGGCGGGACGATATTTCTGCCCATCGGAAAAGCCTTAGGGCCGCCGTCTTTGCCGCAGCCGGCGGATGGGCTCCATGTAATGGATCAACTGAGTCGCGGCAAATTAACCGCAACGCGGAATTCGCCAGCCCGCCGAACTCCAATCGTGTTGCCGGCCTGCACTAGAACCTTGCGCCGGGACACCCTACTTTACAGCGGGGACGGTTGACGAAACGGGCGGGGAATGGCGAAACTCATCTTTGGTCTTGGTCTTGCCACGAGCTTGGCAATTCTTGCGATTGCGACGTTCGGCACGCCGGCAACGAGCGCACGCGCGCCGCGCGATGGCGCGACGGCGGCGGCAGGCTGCAGCGTCGAGGCGCTGCCCTTAGACGAAGGCTATGGCGTAAGCCGCACGGTGCTGCGTCGCTCCTGCGCGGACTGATCATTGCGATACAGGCGCGTCGCTTTTTGCGATTTCCGCCAGATAGGCGCGGCGCGCGTCGGGTAGCGCAAGCCCCCGCGGCGCGAATACTTCGCGAGCGAGAAAATAGCCGGTAAGTTCGAATCCGTCGCGCAGCTCGGACGACGGCGGCGTCGCGGCGACCGCCGTGCAGCGCAAGAAGTCGGGCAGGCGCAACAATCTGTCTGCATAGGGCGCCCCCGCCTGCCGCGACACGGCCCGGCCAGTCTTCGGCGAGACATAGACGAGATCTTCGGTCGCGCCCGTCGCCGCGCAGCGCGAAAGGTCGAGCCCGAAGCCGAATTCGGCAAGCACCGCGAGTTCGAAGCGCACGAGGAGCGCCGGGCCGATTCTCTCGTCGCCGAGATAATCGGCAATGCGCGAAGCCGCTTCATAGAGCTGCCGATGCGGATCGCGTTCGGCGAGAAGCCGCAGCAGGCCCCCGATATGATTGAGCCCATGCAACGCCGCCGCACTCTCCATGAGGCGCGCCGCGCGCGGCTCCGTCACCTCGACGGCGTAGAGCCCGAGATGCTCGTCGAGCCGCGCCCGCCAGGTGAGCGAAGCCTGGTTGCCCGGCTGCAGCATGGGGCGCATGCGGCGCGAGCGCCCGCCTCGCACGAGCCCCAAATGGCGGCCGTGCGCCGCCGTCATCACTTCCAGGATGACGCTCGTCTCGCCATGTCTTCTGATCCCGATGATCAGGCCTTCGTCGTGCCATTCCACGTGGATCTATCCGCCGCCTTATGATTCGTCCTCGTCGTAGCGATAACCGACGCCGTGGACGGTGCGGATGATGCGCGGCGAGGCCGGATCGAGCTCGATCTTCTTGCGCAACGCCGAGACGTATTGATCGAGCGCCCGGCTGTTGGGCATATAATCACGCCCCCAGCAGAGGTCGAACAATTCGTCGCGCGAGACCGCCTGCCCGCGCCGCTCGTGAAGCGCCGCGAGGATCGCGACCTCACGGCTCGTCAGATCAATCCGCTGCTCGCCGCGATAGGCGCGCATCGCCTTCTGGTCGATGTCGAGATCGCCCATGCGCAACCGCCCGTCGGGCTCGCCGCGCGGTGGTGCGCTTTGCACTTTCGTGCGGCGCAGCGCCGCCTTGATTCGCGCCACAAGCTCCCGCGCGCCGAACGGTTTGGCGACATAATCGTCGGCGCCGATCTCCAAGCCGCGCACCCGGTCGCTTTCCTCGCCGCGCGCCGACAACAATAGGATCGGCACGAGCGGATCGACGCGCCGGATCTCGCGCAAGAGCGTCAGTCCGTCCATCACCGGCATCATGACGTCGATTACGCAGATCTCCGGCTTTTCGGCTTTGAACAGCGCGAGCGCCTTGGCGCCGTCGCCGGCGACTTGGCATTGGAACCCTTCGAGACTCAAGAGATCGACGATGCCGGCGCGCAGATGCGGATCGTCCTCGGCGATCAAGATGGACATTTGGGCTCCGGCGCGTTGGCGATGAACTTAAGGGACGCGGTCAGGCGGACACCCGGATCGGCGGATTCGATCGTCAGCGTGCCGTCATTGGCTTGGGCGAGTTCGCGAACGACGATCAGGCCGAGCCCGAATCCATCTTTCGCCCCGGCCCCGGCGCGGCGCGGCGCAAGCACCCGATCCTTGGAAGCCGGATCGAGGCCCGGGCCGTAGTCGCGCACGCTCAGGAAGAGCATGCCAGCTTGCTCGCACGTTGCGACCTCGATCCGCCCCGGTGCGTATTTGCAGGCGTTGTCGAGGAGATTGATCAGGATTCGCTCAAACCCCATGCGGTCGAAACGGCCGGCCCGCGGCGCGTCGTGCGAAACCTCGATCGTCGACCCCGTCGCGGCGAAAAGATTCTGATAGCGCTCGATCGTCGAATCGAGCACAGCGTCCGGTATGGCTTCGTCGAGCCGAATCGGCGCTGGCGCCGCGGTACGGCCGTAGATGATCGTATTGTCGGCGAGCAGCGCCAGCCGGTCGATCTCGGCGCTGAGCACATTCGAATAGCGGCGCACGGCGGATTCGTCGTCGGCACGGCGCGAGAGAAGTTCGGCATAGAGGCGCAGATTGGCGATCGGCGTACGCAAATCGTGCGAAAGCTTCGCGGTCATCTCGCTGCGGAACGTGCTTTCCAAAAGCCGCGCCTGCTGGTTGCGGTACACGTACCAGACGAG
Source organism: uncultured Alphaproteobacteria bacterium (assembly GCA_963697785.1). Lineage (GTDB taxonomy): Bacteria > Pseudomonadota > Alphaproteobacteria > Rhizobiales > Beijerinckiaceae > Methylovirgula. The sequence continues at coordinate 1,780,381 of OY969098.1, forward strand.
GATGAGCCAACAACCGATCAGCGGAATGGTGATCGCGGTCAACGGCAGCAAGCCGCGATGCGTGCCGGCCGGCGTCGAGGTTTCCATGTGCCAGCCGCGCATCGAACCCGTAAGTTCGGTGATAGCGGAGGTGCTGAGCGAGGTCGGCCCGTGGCTCCAGAGCGCCCGCCCGGCCGGATCGCGCAGGACGATGAGGCGATCGTCGATTTGCGCGGTGGCGGCGTCGAGAGCTACTTCGAGCGCGGGATCGAGGGTGATCTCGTCGAAGGCGACGCAGATATCGCGCTTGCCGTTGTCGCGCTCGCAATAAACAAAAGACATGAGCGTGTCGCCGATCGTCCAAAGCCCGACTTTCGGCAATGCCGAGCCGGTCTCGTTCGAAAGCTCCGAGCGCGCGTCGGAAATGCCGCCGCCAAGGCGGCGCATCAGTTCATCCTCTGTCTCCAAGGTGCCGATTGCCAACGGGAGCACGCGGCCGTCGCCGTAATGCACGAAAATAAAGCGAACCTCGTTGACGAAACCCGCGACCCGCACATTGCGCAAGACGTCCGAACCGCCTAGCGCATCGCGGATCTGCGCGACGGCGTGATGCGCCTTGTCGTTGATGGCGTTGTTGGCCACGGCGCCGAGCGCCTTCACTTTCTGCGCCGCCTGTGCGACCTCCCGCGTTCGGGTGACGGCATAATCGGCGTCGATCAAAAAGGCGGCGAAGATGCCGAACACGACAAGCGGCAGAGCGAGCAGCACCGCGAACCAAACGACCGCACGCCAGATATCGGGCCGGTGCGGGCGGCCGAGCAGGAAGGCGCGGCGCCTTACCGATTCTTTGTTCATATCACGCGTAAGCCTCGCATCGCTCGCGGCGCAAGCCGGTCGCCGCGCCTGAGAATCCAGAATACCATGCGACGAAGGTAAAGCCGCAGACCGGCGCAGCGAGCCGACGGCGGGCTTCCGGTCAGCGGGGATTTTGCGCTTCGACGCCGACAACGAACTGCCGTTAGAAGCACGTTTCTTACATAGATCTTACATTAATCTTGCGAAGCCCTGACCACTTTCGCTTGCTGCCGGGTAGGATGGACCTACATCGAGTTTCAAGGGCGAGCACAAAGTTCGCTCCGGTACAGGTGGATTTACCAGGAGGATATCATGGCTTGGACAACTCCCACGGTCTGCGAAATCTGCGTCGGTATGGAAGTCACCGCTTACGAGTCGAGCGAGATCTGACCTAAGCCGAAATCGGTGTCCTCGCTTGCCGAGAACGCCGCAGCGGATTTGCTAGTGGAGTTCGGCATGGCCGGGCTCCACTCTCTTTTGCGGATCAAGGCCCCTGGAGACCTCCCCTCCGAGAAGGCGCCGTTCTCAACTGCCTAAGCCGGCCCAGCGCCGGCTTTTTTGTGCGCCGCAACCTCAATCGTTCGGAAATTCGATCCCGATCTCCCGATAGCGTTCCGGATCGTCCTGCCAGTTTTCGCGGACTTTGACGAAGAGGAAGAGGTGGATCTTCTGCTCCGCCGCGGCTTCGATCTCCTTGCGCGCCGCCATCCCGATCGCCTTGATGGTGCGTCCCTTCTCGCCGATGACGATCTTTTTGTGCGCCGCGCGAGTCACATAGATCGTCTGCTCGACCCGCGCCGAACCGTCCTTTCTATCCGTCCATGCCTGCGTCTCGACCGTGGTCTGGTAGGGCAGCTCGTCGTGCAGGCGGTCGAAAATCTTCTCGCGGGTGATCTCGGCGGCGAGCGTCCGGAGGGGTGCATCCGAGATCTGGTCTTCCGGATAGAGCCAGGGGCCGGCCGGCATCAATGCCGCGAGCCGTTCCTTGAGGTGTGCGATCCCGTCGCCGCTGAGCGCCGAGATCATGAATGTTTCGGCGAAAGCGAGCTGCGCATGAAGGGCGGCGGTGAGTTCGAGCAGCTTCGGCCGGGCGACGAGGTCGATCTTGTTCAGCACGAGAATTGGCGCCGCTTTGCGCGCCGCGAGCCGCGCAAGGATCGCTTCGACCTCGGCGTCGATCCCTTTGCGCGAGTCGACGAGCAGCGCCACGACGTCGGCGTCCGACGCTCCGCTCCACGCCGATTTGACCATCGCCCGGTCGAGGCGCCGGCGCGGCGCAAAAATCCCCGGCGTATCGACAAAAACGATCTGCGCGTCGCCTGCGACAGCGATGCCGCGCACTAGGCTACGCGTCGTCTGCACCTTGCGCGAGACGATCGAGATCTTGGCGCCGACCAAGGCGTTGAGCAACGTCGACTTGCCCGCGTTCGGCGCGCCGATCAGTGCAACGAAACCGCAGCGCGCTTGAGAAGCGTCCGGCATCATGATTGCTGTTCGCCGATGCCTTCGCGGGCGATGAACTGAAGTGCAGCCGCCTGTTCGGCGCCGCGCTTCGAAGCGCCTTTGGCTTCAGCCGGTTCGAAACCCTTGACCGTGACCGACATCGTGAATTCCGGCGCGTGCTGCGGTCCGGCACGGGCGACTTCGCGATAGAGCGGCGCGTCGAGGCCGCGCGCCTGCGCCCATTCCTGCAGCGCCGTCTTCGGATCGCGCAGCGGCCGGCGCGGTGCGCGCATCAACGGCTCGAAGGCGCGCACGACCACCGTTTTGGCCACCACGTAGCCGGCGTCGAGAAAGACGGCGCCGATCAGCGATTCGCAGACATCGGAAAGGATCGCGACCTTATTGCTTGCCTGTCGTTCGCCCTCGCCGAGCCGCAGATGCGGTTCTACGCCCCATGCCTGCGCGACCTCGGCGCAAGTCTCGCGGCGTACCAGATCGGCGAGGCGGCGCGATAACTCGCCTTCCTCGGCATTGGGGAAACTGAGGTAGAGCAATTCCGCGACCACGAGGCCAAGCACGCGGTCGCCCAGGAATTCGAGGCGCTGATAGCTCGTGAGCCGACCGCTCGTGCCGCTCATGTGCGTGAGGGCAAGGAAAGCGAGATCGGCATCCGCGAACTTATGCCCGATGCGCTTCTCGAGCGGCCCGATGTCCGATCCCTGCTGCGCCATCTATCTCACGGGTTTGAACAGCCGATCCCAGCGCACGGTCCAAGGCCATTCCCAAAATGCCCAGGCCGGAGCGCCGTTTCTGACGGAAAAGAAAATCAATTCGGCGCGGCCGACGAGGTCCTCAGCCGGCACATAGCCGACGCCGCCTTCGTCGGGCGGCACACGGCTGTCCGTCGAGTTGTCGCGGTTGTCGCCCATCATGAAATAGTTGTTCGGCGGCACGGTATAGACCCCGGTGTTGCCGTAGAAGCCGTTATTGCCTTCGATTTGAATGATCGTATGCGAGACGCCGCCGGGCAAAATCTCTTTATAGGTCGGAACGTCGCGGACGTGGCCGAAGAGGTCTTCCTCCTTCAGAGGCGCGATCGGTTCGCGCGGCACGAGCACACCGTTGATGTAAAGCCGGCTCTCCTTCACCTGAATCGTATCGCCGGGGAGCCCGATCACCCGTTTGATGTAATCGGTCTGGCCGTCGCGCGGCAATTTGAAAACTACTACGTCGCCGCGTTTCGGCGGCGAAAAGAAAATGCGCCCCGAAAACACCGGCGGGCTGAACGGCAGCGAGTGCTTGGAATAGCCGTAGGCGTACTTGGACACGAATAGAAAGTCGCCGATATCGAGGGTCGGGATCATCGAGCCAGAAGGAATGTTGAAAGGCTGGAACAGCAGCGTGCGGACGACGAGCGCGATGAGCCCTGCCTGGATGATGACCTTTGCGAGTTCGCCGAAAAAGCCGCCTTCTTTGCCCCGCTGCATCGAACTCGTGTCCTTGTTATCCAAATCTAATTTCTCCGTCATGATGGGGTCTGCATTCGAGGTTCCCCGCGCCGAACCGCGCGCTCCTTAGCACGCATGGGAGAAGCGGTGAAGTGCGCCGCGGCGATACGAGGAAATTTCCGGCTGGAATGTCGTCGCTCACGCGCGGTTCCTGGCCTTTAGTCCGGGCTGTTCCGCGATGGCATGCGGTTTTTCAACCGCCTCGATAAGCACATGGGCTTGGGCGAAGGGATATTCGTCGGTCAATGTTAAGTGAACGAGGGGCACATGGCCGTGCGGGGTCAGCGCCGCCAGCCTGAGCGCGGCACCGCCCGTCAACCGCAAGGTCGGCTTGCCGGATTTGAGATTGACGACGCCCATGTCGCGCCAGTGCACGCCGCGCGTGAGCCCCGTCCCGAGCGCCTTGGCGCAAGCTTCTTTGGCCGCGAAGCGCTTCGCGTACGAGGCGGCGCGCTGTGCCCGTAGTTCGCACTTTTCGCGCTCCGCCGCGGTGAAACAGCGCGCCACAAAGCGATCGCCAAATCGCGCCAGCAGTTCGTCGACGCGGCGAATGTCGCAAAGATCGATGCCGAAGCCGATGATCATTTAAGGCTGGCTCTGCATGAAACGCCTTCGAGCACGGCAGGATACGTGCGGCGACGACGTTTGGCCAATGTTCTTTGCGGCGCGCTTTGCCGGCTCATTTTCGGCCGACGTCCATCGCGGCGCGCATTTTCCTGATCGCCGCTTCAAGGCCGATAAAGATCGCCTCGGCGATGAGGAAATGGCCAATGTTCAGTTCGATCAGCTGCGGCAGGGACGAGATCTGCCGCGCCGTGTCGTAATCGAGCCCGTGGCCGGCATGGCATTCGATTCCCAGCTCCGCGGTGAGCGCCGCGGAGGCGCGCAGCCGCGCGAATTCATGCGCCGCGTGCGCTTCGTCGCCCTCGAGCACGGCGTTGCACCAAGCGCCTGTGTGAAGCTCGATCGCCGGCGCGCCGATCGAGCGGGCCGCTTCGAGCGCTTCGGTTTGCGGTTCGATGAACAGCGCCACGACGATGCCGGCGCGGCTCAGTTCGGCGACGAAGGGTTTCAAATGGTCGTGCCCGCCGATCACATCGAGGCCGCCTTCGGTAGTTCGCTCGGTGCGCCGTTCCGGCACGAGACAGGCGGCGTGCGGCTTGATGGCAAGCGCGACATCGAGCATCTGCTCGGTTGCCGCCATCTCGAAGTTGAGCGGCACGCGCAGCGCGGCCTTGAGCCGCGTCATGTCTTCGTCGTGAATATGGCGGCGGTCCTCGCGCAGATGCGCGGTGATCCCGTCGGCGCCGGCGGCGACGGCGAGCTCGGCGGCGCGCAGCGGATCGGGCACAGCGCCGCCGCGCGCATTGCGCAGCGTCGCGACATGATCGATGTTGACGCCGAGGCGCAGCCGCGTTGCCATTATCCGTTCACGCGTTCGACTTTGCTCACCACCGGCTTCGTCCTGAGCTCGGTGATGACGCCGTTCAAATGTTTCAGGTCGGCGATCTCGATATCGATGATCATCTCGCGGAAATCCGGCGAGATGATATTGATCGAGATCGTGTCGATATTGGCGCCCAGGTCGCCGATCACTGTCGCGATCATGCCCAACGTGCCCGGCTCGTTGATGGCGGTCACCAGGATTTGCGCCGGAAAAAAGCGCTTTTGACCCGCTTCGAGATCCCAGCGCACGTCGAGCCAGCGTTCCGGCTGATCGTCGAAGGCGGTGAGATCCGGCGATTGAATCGGGTAGATGGTAATCTCTTTGCCGGGCGTCAGGATGGCGACGATACGATCTCCGGGCACGGCACCCCCGTTCGGTGCAAAGCGTACCGGCAGGTCGCCGCTGAGACCATGGATCGGGAGCGCATCCTGTTCGCCGCCGCGCCCCGGGAACTTGAACACGAGGCTTTCGGCTTTCGGCAGGCCGAACCAGCCGTGTTCGCCTTCCGGGCGCAGCGGTTGGACGCCGGGCTTGCGATCGTCGGAAAAGTCCGGATAGACCGCCTTCACGACGTCGCCTGAGTAAATTTCGCCGCGTCCGACCGCTGCCAGCACGTCGTCGACGCCGGCGCGCGCCAGGCGCGGCAAAGCCGCCTTCAGTTTGTCTTCGGCGTAAGGTTTCGTGGCACGTTCGAAGGCGCGCGTCACGATCTGCCTGCCGAGGTTGATATATTGCATCTTCACCGCGTCGCGCGTCGCACGGCGGATCGCGGCGCGCGCCTTTCCGGTCACTACCAGCTTTTCCCAGACGGCCGGCGGCACCTGCCCTTCGGCGCGCACGATTTCGACTTCGTCGCCATTCTCCAATTGCGAGCCGAGCGGTGCGATCCGCCCATTGATCTTGGCGCCCACGGCGGAATTGCCGACGTCGGTATGGACCGCGTAGGCGAAATCGATCGGCGTCGCACCGCGCGGCAGCGCAATGAGCTGCCCCTTCGGCGTGAAGCAGAAGACTTGATCGGGGAAAAGCTCGAGCTTGGTATGTTCGAGGAATTCCTCCGGCGAGTCGCCTTCCGCCAGAAGATCGATCGTGCGCTGCAACCATTGATAGGCGCGGCTCTCGCGGCTCAACGCTTCGCGGTCGGCGACCCGTCCGTCCTTATAGAGCGCATGGGCGGCGATCCCGTAGCGGGCGACGTCGTGCATGTCGTGGGTGCGGACCTGCAGTTCGACGCGCTGCCGCCCGGGACCGACCACGGTCGTGTGGATCGAACGATAGTCGTTCTCCTTTGGCGTCGAAATGTAGTCCTTGAACCGGCCCGGCACGCTCGGCCATTTGGTGTGGACGACTCCGACCACACGATAGCAATCCTCCATCCTGTTGACGCAGACGCGGAAGCCGAAAATGTCCGACAATTGTTCGAAAGCAATCGATTTGCGCTCCATCTTGCGCCAGATCGAATAGGGCAGCTTCTGGCGTCCTTCGACAGTCGCCTCGATGCCGCGCGCCAAAAGCTCGTCGCGCAGTTCCTGCTCGACGCTGGCGATGATCTTGCCGTTCTTCTCTCGGAGTTCGTCGAGCCGCGTCCTGATGGTCGCAGCGGCTTGCGGCATCAGATGCTGAAAGGCGAGCTCTTCCAACTCGTCGCGCATGCTCTGCATGCCCATGCGCCCGGCGAGCGGCGCATAAATGTCGAGCGTCTCCTCGGCGATGCGCTGCTGTTTGTCGGGCGGCATGAAGTGCAGCGTGCGCATGTTGTGCAGACGGTCGGCGAGCTTGACGAGCAGCACGCGCACATCGGCGGCGATGGCCAGCAACAGCTTACGAAAATTCTCCGCCTGAACGGCGCGTTTGGAAACAAGATCGAGGCGCTTGAGTTTGGTCAGGCCGTCGACCAGCCGGCCGATGTCGGAGCCGAAGATCCTGTCGATTTCTTCGCGAGTTGAATCGGTGTCTTCGATCGTGTCGTGAAGTACGGCGGCGACAATGGTCGCGTCATCAAGCTTAAGGTCCGTGAGAATCGCGGCGACCTCGAGCGGATGCGAGAAAAAAGGGTCACCCGAGGCGCGCTTTTGCGCGCCATGCGCTCGCATCGCATAGACGTAAGCGCGATCGAGCAGCTCTTCGTCGGCATGCGGATTGTATCGCCGAACGCGTTCGACGAGTTCGTATTGCCGCATCATGTTTCGTTTCGATGCCATGGGAGCCTGCGCGGCAGCAAACACGGCTACGCCGCCGCGACCCCTTAGGGCTGCAACGGCAAGATCCGGGCGCGGGCTGTCGCAGCCAAGCACTGCAAACCCGGTGCCAGCATGGCGCCTGGCGAACTCAGTCGCTGTCGTCTTCGGTCTCGGCCGGCGGCACCAGGCCTTCGAGGCCGCGCAGCAAATCTTCTTCGGTCATGCGGTCGAACTGCACGTCGCCAAAAGCTTCGGACTGCGCCTTATCGATCGGCGCGATCGCCGGCACGGCTTCGGCTTCCGGCTCATCGACCTCGACATGTTTCTGCAGAGAGTGAATGAAATCTTCTTTAAGATCCTCCGGCGCAAGCGTCGTCTCGGCTATTTCCCGCAAAGCGACGACGGCATTCTTGTCTTTGTCGCGATCGACCGTGATCGGCGCGCCCGCTGCAATCATCCTTGCTCGGTGGCTTGAGATGAGCACGAGTTCGAAACGATTCTCGACCTTATCTATGCAATCTTCCACCGTGACGCGGGCCATCCTTCAAATCTCCTTGATTTGCCTAATCCGGCAATTTGCGCTTCTACAGAAGCGATACGTTTCTATCAAGCCAGCAGTGGCCGCGCCTGCTTGTCGGCGCGCCGCGCGACCGCTAACCTGAGAGCTCGGTTTTCAATATTGATTTGGATTTAAAGGGATTACTCTTGACGAGATAAGCTCCAGGCGCCACTTACTTAGAGTTCATATAGTAAGGATTCCACCCCTCGAGATCCGATGCCGCAGGCATTTTAATATCCCATTGCGGATGCCGGAACACTTAGACCAACAACCTCAGAGAAACGTTTATGGCTGATCAGGAGCGAATTGCGCTTTTCATCGATGGCGCGAATCTCTATGCGACCGCAAAATCCCTGGGCTTCGATATCGATTACAAGCGACTGCTGAAAGAGTTCCAAAGCAAAGGCAAGCTCATCCGCGCCTTCTACTATACGGCGTTGGTAGAAGATCAGGAATATTCCTCGATCCGTCCGCTGATCGATTGGCTCGATTACAACGGCTATTCGGTGGTCACCAAGCCGACGAAGGAGTTCGTCGATTCTCTCGGTCGCCGTAAGGTGAAGGGAAACATGGATATCGAACTCGCCGTCGATGCCATGGAGATGGCCGAGCACCTCGATCACATTGTGCTGTTTTCCGGCGACGGCGACTTCCGCTCGCTGGTCGAAGCCGTGCAACGCAAGGGGGTGCGCGTTTCCGTGGTTTCCACCAATACGACGCAGCCCTCGATGGTGGCGGACGAGTTGCGCAGGCAAGCCGATGAGTTCATCGACCTCGTTCATCTCTCGGCGAAGATCGGGCGCGATCCGAACGAACGCGCCGAACGGGCGCAGAAATATCAGGATCGGCGGGCCGCCTCCGCGGTTTCGGCCGACTATGATCAGGACGTGCTGGACGATTGAGCGTGCGCGGCGACGTCTCGGCCGCTGCCGCCGTTCCGCCTGAGCCCGGCCGCGACTGTCCGCGCTGTCCGCGCCTCGTCGCGTTCCGGAGCGCCAATCGCGCCGAGCATCCGGAATGGTTCAATGCGCCCGTGCCGACGTTGGGGAGAAGCGACGCCTGGCTGCTGATCGTCGGCCTTGCGCCCGGTTTGCGCGGCGCCAACCGCACCGGCCGTCCCTTCACCGGCGATTTCGCCGGAGTTCTCCTCTACGAGACCTTGCTCGCCTGCGGGCTTGCCTCGGGGGTCTATGCGGCGCGCGCCGACGACGGACTTCGGCTCATCGGCTGCGCGATCACCAATGCGGTGCGCTGCGTTCCGCCGCAAAACAAGCCGCAACCGTTCGAAATCGCCAATTGTCGCACGTTCCTCGCGGCAACGATTGCCGCGATGCCCGACCTCAGAGCAATCGTCGCTTTGGGCCGCGTCGCGCATGACTCCGTAGTCCGTGCCTTTGGCCTCAAGCTCAGCGCCCTGCCCTTCGCGCATGGACGCGAACATCAGCTTCCCGCCGTCGCCCGTGGCGTAATGCTCTTCGACAGCTATCACTGCTCGCGCTACAACACCAACACCGCCGTCCTGACCGCGCCGATGTTCAGAGACGTGTTCGAGCGTGCCTGCAAGCTCGGCGTAGCACCCGCAGGACGATCGCCTTACGGCGCGTAGCTCATGAATTCCAGCAACGATCCGTCGGGATCGCGGAAATAGACGCTGGTCGCGGCGCCCTTCGCGCCTTGGGTTGCAACAGGACCCAACGCGACCGGCACGCCGTGCGCGGCAAGATGGGCGAGCGCGGTGGCGATCGGTCCCCGCCATTCGAAGCAGAGATCGCTGTCGCCGGGCACAACGGGCGACTGCGCCACGATTCTGGGGCTGACACCCGGGCCGTGACAGTTCAACAGGAAGTCGCCGAACTTATAGGCAAAGCCCTGTTGGCGCGGCACGACCTCGGCGCCCAGCATCGTCGCGTAGAACCGATTCGAACGCTGCCAATCGGAAACGTGAATTACGCAGTGATCGATCTTCAACGGCTGCATCGCCCCGCCCCTATCCCTTGTCGCGCAGCAGCCTGCCCTTCTCGCGATTCCAATCGCGCTGCTTCTCGGACTGGCGCTTATCGTGCAATTTCTTGCCGCGCCCCAACGCGAGTTCGATCTTGGCGCGGCCGCGTTCGTTAAAATAGATCTTGAGCGGCACGATGGTCATGCCCTCGCGTTCTAAGCCCTTCGCCAGGCGAATGATTTCGCGTGATTTTAGAAGCAGTTTACGTGATCTCTTCGGCTGATGGTTGAAGCGGTTCGCCTGCAGATATTCGGGGATGTTGGCGTTGACGAGATAAACTTCGCCGGCCTTGTCAATGTTGGCGTAGCTCTCTCCGATCGACGCTTTGCCGGTGCGCAGCGACTTGACCTCGGTGCCGGTCAGAACCAGGCCCGCCTCGAACGTCTCGCCGATCTCATAATCGAATCGCGCGCGGCGGTTGGCGGCGACCACTTTGAAATTTTTGCCAATCAATCGAACGACCTCCGCTCACTGCGGCAGCAGGCCGGCATGCAGCATGGCGGCTTTGATCGCCGCCTGCGCGGCGCTTGAGGCTGGAAGCATCGGAAGGCGCAGCTCGTCGGCAATCTTGCCGAGGACCGAAAGCGCATATTTCGCTCCCGCGGGATTGGGATCGGCAAACAGCGCCGCATGGAGCGGCGTCAGCCGGTCTTGAATCTGCAATGCGGCGGCGAAATCGCCTTTCATGCAGGCTTCCTGCATGTCGGCGCAGATCCGCGGCGCGACATTGGCGGTGACCGAAATGCAGCCGTGGCCGCCATGCGCCAGTACGGCCAGCGCGGTCATGTCGTCGCCCGAGAGCTGGATGAAATCCGGCCCAAGCGCCTGGCGCTGCAACGCGATACGGGCAAGATTGCCGGTTGCGTCCTTCACACCGGCAATATTCTTCAATGTAACGAGCCGCTGCATCGTCTCAATCGATAGATCGACGACCGAACGCGGCGGAATATTGTAAATGACGATCGGAATGCCGATCGCGTCGTTGGTCGCCTTGAAATGTCGGTACATGCCTTCCTGCGACGGCTTATTGTAATAGGGCGTGACAACGAGAACGCCGTCGGCCCCGGCCTTCTCGGCAAATTGGGCGAGTTCGATCGCCTCCGCTGTGCTGTTAGAACCGGCCCCAGCGATGACCGGCACTCTGCCCCGCGCCTCGGCGATGCAAACTTCGACGACATGGCGGTGCTCGGCATGCGAAAGCGTCGGGCTTTCGCCGGTCGTACCGACCGGTACGAGCCCATGCGTACCATTGGTGATCTGCCAATCGACCAGCGCCCGATACGCGGATTCGTCGAATTTGCCCGCCTTGAACGGCGTCACCAGCGCGGTGATCGATCCTCTAAAGCTGGCCTTTTTACCCATACCGGGGATTCCTTCCGACGATTGCCCAATGGACGCCTTAGTTTTGCACCTGTGTCTTCCGACAATGGCCGCGTCAAGTCCATGTCTGCCCTTGCCGCCGCGCGCGCAGTGCAGGCCGAAGCGAAGCCTTGTTGGATCCGAACCCGCGGGGCCGATTGCCGGAACAATGTCGCGGTTCAGGTTTCTTAAGGCAAGAGCACGAAAATGACGGCCGATTCCACCAGCTCGGGGGGCGGCTCTTCAATTTAGGTGTCGATGACGCCGATCCGGTGGGCTGATTTAGTAGCGTGGCCGCGTTGGGATAGCGCAGGATCTTTTGATGGCAGCACGGCGCCTTCCGCTTCGATCTGTGGCAGCCCTCGGCGGCCTCGGGCTTTGCCTGGCGTTTGCCGCCGCCACGCATTTGGTGCGTCCGAGTTACGACCGCACGGCGGCGACGCAACTCGTCGCATGGGTCACCGACACGCTGTACGGCGCCGCCACGCAGGTCGAAGGCTTTTTCGCGGCCGAGCGCGCCCGTTTGGCCAGCCAAAGCTTTGGGCCTTCGGGGCCGCCGCTCGACCGCGCCGCGGCGCTCGGCCTCGATCTCTCCGGCCTGCGCGAGGCGTTGCCCTTCTACAAAGCCGGCGACCTGACCGATGGCGACGCGCAAGCTGCCGTCGCCACGGATCCCCTCGTGCGCACCACCCTCGAATGGGTGGCGTTGCGCGATGCCCACGAAGTCGGCATGCGACGTCTTCAAGCCTTCCTCGCGGCGCGTCCCGCTTGGCCCGGGCGCGATTTCATCGTCCGCCGCATCGAGGAGAATCTTTATACAAATCATGCCGACCTGAAGCTGATCGAGACCGTCTTCGCCGAGTCACCGCCAGAGACGTTACCTGGCAAATTGGCGCTCGCCCGCGCTGATTTGAGCGAAGGCAAAACGGAGCAAGCGCAGGACCTCATCCGCACGCTCTGGCGCGATTCTGATTTGGCGGGCGGGCTCGAAAGCCAGGTGAAAGCAGAATTCGGCAGCTATCTGACCAAGGCCGACCACAAGGCGCGCGCCGACCGCCTCCTCTATGAGGAGGAGAACGAAGCCGGGTTGCGCGCGGCCTTTTACGCGGGGCCGGGAGTTGTCAAACTCGCCAGGTTGCGCGCCGACGTCAACAACGGGGCGGTGAGCGATAAACTCTTCGCCTCCGTGCCGGCAGCGATGCGCAGCGACCCCGGCTATCTTTTCGCCAAGATCCAAAAGTTGCGACGTTCCGACAAGGACGAGAAGGTGAAAGAGGCGGCGGCGCTGATGCTCTCCGCGCCGCGCGATCCCGTGGTTCTCGTCGACGGCGACGCATGGTGGGCGGAGCGGCGCACGATCGCCCGCAAGCTTCTCGATCTTAACGAACCCTTGCTCGCGTATCGGATCTGCGCCGACGATTCGGCGCAAAGCAACGAGGCGAAGATCGACGCGGAATTTCACGCCGGTTGGATCGCCTTGCGTTTTCTGAACGACCCGGCTCTTGCCGCCCCGCATTTCAACGCCGCCGCGCAAATCGCGCAGACGCCGATCTCCATCGCCCGTATCGCCTATTGGCAGGGTCGCACCGCCGATGTCGCAGGACGCCAGGACGGAGGTTCGCTCGCCAGAGCCTATTATGAAAGGGCGGCGGAGCAGGTCGCGACATATTATGGCCAGCTTGCCCGCCAACACCTCGGGCTGCAAACGATCACGCTGCGCAGTCTCGCCCCCGCCGCGACCGGCAGCGCACGCGATGCATCGGTGCGTAGCGTCGAACTCCTCTATGCGCTGGGCGAAAATGACCTCGCGCTTGGCCTGGCGATCGATGCGGCGCAGCATCTGACGAGCGAGCCGCAGATCGCCGCGCTCGCCCGCGTCGTAGCCGCCCAACGCGACGCGCACGCCTCGCTGGTCATCGGCAAGATCCTCGCCCTGCGGCAGATGCCGGTCGACCGTCTCGCGTTCCCGACCTACGGCGTTCCACAATTCGAACCGCTCGAAAATTCCGTGCCGGCGCCGGTCGTCTATGCGATCGCCCGTCAGGAAAGCGCCTTCGATTCGCATGCCGTTTCCTCGGCCGGCGCGATCGGGTTGATGCAGATGATCGAATCGACCGCGAAGCGGACGGCCGAACTGACCGGCGTCAATTTCGACGTGGGCAAACTCGCCAACGACGCCGCTTTCAACGCCAGGCTTGGCGCCGCGCATCTCGGGGAATTATTCGCCGAGCAAGGCAATTCGCCGATTCTCGCCTTTGCCGCCTATAATGCTGGCGGGCGGCGCGTGAAGGAATGGATCGAAGCCTATGGCGACCCGCGTACGCCGAGCGTCGATCCGATCGACTGGGTGGAGCGCATCCCTTTCCAGGAAACCCGCAACTACGTCCAGCGGGTCATGGAAAATTGGGCGATGTACCAGGCGTGTTTCGGGCGGACCAAAACGGCCGGATTCCCGTTTCACACCGCCGCAAAACTATGACGCGGTGTAAAGCCGTTCGCCGATCAGGCCGGTGACGGACTGTAGCAGGCAGCGCGCCGTGAACGGTTTGGCGAGAAACAGCGTCCCCGGCGGGAGGGTGCGCGGCGGACCTCCCGAGATGAGGATTACGCCGACCTCCGGCTTTCGTTGGCCGATGCACTGCGCAAGTCCCACTCCGTCGAGCTCGCCGGGCATATCGATGTCGGTGACGACCGCGTCGATGCGTTTCTTATCGAGTACCCGCAGGGCTTCTTCGGCGCCGGCGGCGGCGGACACCGCGAAGCCCGCCTCTTTGAGCATCTCCACGATGACATCGCGGACGAGCGGATCGTCTTCGACGACAAGGACGGCGGTGGGGCGGCGGGTTTGCATGCGAGGGAATTGCTAAGAATTGAGATAAGTTCCACCTTGCGCCGGACATGGTAAAGGAAATGTCGTCGTTTCGCCTGCCGGAGCCTGCATGCCCTTCGTCAGCCGCTTCTTTAGTGCGCCGGATGGACTGAAGCTGCACATGCGCGACTACGGCACGGCGCTGGATCGCGGCCTGCCGGTGGTTTGCCTTCCCGGTTTGTCGCGCAACGCCGCCGATTTTGGTCCGCTCGCCGAAGCGCTTGCCAACGGAGCGGCGGGGGAGCGGCGGCGGGTCGTCGCGATCGATTATCGCGGTCGCGGCCTTTCGGAGTTCGACCCGGACTGGCGCAACTATGAGATTCCGGTCGAGAACGCCGATATCGACGCCATGCTCACGGCGGCGGAAGTACATGCGGCGGTTTTCGTCGGCACGTCGCGCGGCGGCTTTCACGTGATGTCGCTGGCGGTGCGCCGGCCGGCGCTCGTGCGCGGCGCCGTGCTCAACGACATCGGGCCTGTCATCGAGCCGCAGGGATTTACGCGGATCCGCCATTATCTGCGCCATATGGCGGCGCCCGGTTCGCTGCCCGACGCGATCGACTGCGTCAAGAAGATCATGAGCGCGCAGTTTCCGGCACTGAGCGAAGCGGATTTCGAAACCCACGCCCGCGCGACGTTTCAAAGAGCCGACGGAAGTTTCGGCCTCACGTTCGATCCGAAACTGGTGAAGCCGCTGGAGCGGCTGCGGCTCGACGAGCCCCTGCCGCCCGTCTGGCCGCTCTTCGACGCGCTCGCCGAAATTCCGCTGCTCGTCATCCGCGCCGCCAATTCCGACCTGCTCGCGCCGGCGACGCTCGCCGAGATGGCGCACCGCCACAAGCGTTGCGCGACCTATATCGCCGAGGGCCAGGGCCACGCGCCGCTGCTCTACGATCAGGACTTCGATCGGCCGGATCGCCAAATTCGTCGCCGAGGTGGAGGCGAAGGTCGCGGCATGAGCCGTCAGGCGAATTCCCGCCTCCTTGCCTTAGCACCTTGCCTCGGGCATGGTTCGGGCCGTCTGGAGACGTGGCCGAGAGGCTGAAGGCGGCGGTTTGCTAAACCGTTATAGGGTTGCAAAGCTCTATCGAGGGTTCGAATCCCTCCGTCTCCGCCAAAGTGCCGTTCGCCAAAATTCGCTCCCATTCGCAACATCCAATATTTTCAGTGCGATTCTCGGCTAGTGCGTCTGTACGCGTTCGCATTTGTTCTCTACAATCCGCGTAAAATGTTGGGATGAATGTTGGGGTAAGGGCGATGGCGCGCACTCAGAACAGGCTTTCCGCGCGGGCCGCAGCAACGGTCGCGAAGCCCGGCCGTCACTCGGACGGCAACGGTCTTTATCTCGTCGTTGACCGTAGCGGCGCGCGCCGCTGGATCTTCATGTTCCGATGGGCCGGCAAGCTCAAAGAGCTCGGCCTAGGCGGCTTGTCCGCTGTTTCTCTCGCAAAGGCCCGCGACGCGGCAGCTGATGCGCGGCGCCTAGTGAAGGCCGGCACTAATCCAATTCACGCAAGGCGCGCGGCCAAGGCTGTTCCCAGTGGACCAGCTGACCCGCCGAGTCCTTCGGCTGCAAGTTGATTGGTCGCTGCTAAATCTCCGTATTGTGATTGAAATTGGAATCCAGGGAGTTGTTCCAAGGTTTTTGTTTGATTTGGACCCGGCGTAATAAGCGATTGCAACGTCGGAAGTACCGTTTGCCCAGCGGTCGCATAAGGACTCAATGCATTTTTCGCAGTGCTCCACATGGACTGTTGCAATGCTAATGCATTCTGCGCGCTCTGTGCTTGTTGCTGAGATGCCGACTGCGCCGCGCCAGATTGCAAGAGGGAGCCGCCCAGCGTAGCGACGCCGCCGATCAGTGCGGCCGTGATACACGCCATAATTAGTCTCCGATCCACAGGAAATACTCTTCCTGCGTTTTGACAGCGCCCAAACGCTTGAACCACATCCACAACCTCTTTCCACGTCCGCGCACCTTGTGATGCAGAAAGAAAAGTTTCACGCCCATTTTGTGTAAGCCAGCAATTGAAAATTTGAGCATTTTGTAGCCCAAGCCAAAGGGAGCAGCAGCGTCGTCTACGTAGATTGGCCCTTGCTCGGCTTTCATCGTTCCAAAGGATTCGATGTCAGGCGAAACAGTCCACATGCAATATCCGACGAGAGCGCCGCGGATGTGAGCAGTCACGATTTTCAGGACGCCAATTTCGTCGAGCTTCGCCCAAGTCTCGATTACAGGGCCGAAGGGGCGCTTTCTCGCGAGTTCACCTTCTACCTCATCAAAGTGCAGACGAGCGAAGGGCTCGGCCTTTGGCCACATCGTTGCCCACGGCTCCCACGCGATGACGACATCACCTTGATTAGCCGCCATAGGCATGCCCCTGCAAAGATGCGACGTGCCCCTTGAGTGCCGTTAGCTGTTGAGAATGCGATGCCAGAAATCTGAGCCGCTCCGACATATCAATTTGGATGTTGAGGGGAGCCAATTTATCATCCCACGCTTGGTCCCATTCGCGCTCTAAGCAGTATTCAAAGAGCCGGCGACGATGTTTCGGAGCGTTCAGCTCGTGAAATTCAAACCGTTCGATATCCTTTGTTTGTGCAAGTTCAGCTAGCATCGCGTAACGAGTTTCGAGCTCGCCTTCGATTGTCTGCATGCCTAACTTCGCGAGACTGCGTTTGATCTCCTCGAGCGGACGGTGAATGACGGCTATTTTGGCTTGAGGAAGTTTGCTCAGAATAAAGCGCCAGCCGATAACAGCGCCGGTCTCCGCGCAACCTCGCATTCCTTTGGCAAAATTTGCCAAAAAGTCTGTCGGGACTTCGCAATGTATCGCGGTGTCGTGCTCGACTCTTTCCCCGTCATAGCTCAGATAATGAGAAGCCCAAGCCGTGCGGCTTCTCGGAAGTGCGAAAACAATGAAGGGCCGCTTTGCCAATGGTTCTTCGGCCTTCCGTCGTTGACCGCCTGTATAACCGCCCATCAGTGCATCCCTCCGATTCCGAGGTAATGAGCGAGCAAATTTGTATCGGCGAGCTTATCGAAGTAACCGCGAGCGGGAACGCCGAAGCGCACACAGGCGGTGCGATGGTCGTCCAATGCCCTCTCTGACGCTGCGATGGAATGCCGGAAAATGGTTTCGACGTAGTTTTTTTGATCTGCTGGGCGCGCCGGAACTTTGCCGAACTGCATATCTGCTTGAGCCACGGTCATGAGTTCGCGAACAAGCAGATTTGTGATTTCTGCGCCGATCTCGCGGCGCAAATCGCCGATACCGAGTTGCGGATTGCGCAGGCAGACTTCCATCGCGCGTCTTACAAAGTCGAAATAGACGACGAGCGCCACTGTCTGAGAGTGGGTCGGCGCCGCTGCCGAGAACGGCAACGCGGGCAGAGGTGCAGCCGCTTCGGAAAGCCGCGAGCTCATCGCTGTGGCTCCGCGATTTTATTGCACAGAACTTCGCTCACCGATCGCGCGATTGCGTGGCGAAGAAATTCCGGCGCCGTTATTTGCTGGATTTCGGCCGCTCGTCGCAGCTGTTCTTTGGTGCCACGAGGAGCGCACGTTGCAAGGCGCTCCGGAAATTTCGGCTCGCAAGCAGGCGGTGTAAAAAAGCGCATCGCTTCTGTCATGTCGAAGCAATACGCGCGGTTTCCAGCGGATCGTTATGCCCAAAGTAGCTATGTTAGCCGCTTTAGCTATCTTGACCGCCTTTTCCACAATCTTTTTCAAGCTCAATTCGCTTCTGCAAATCTTCCAAGAGATTGCCCAGACCCAGGCCGTGGTAAAACCGGCAAATCTCGGGGCTGCTCCTATCGCCAGCCAAATAAAGGTCTAGAATTTTCCACTGTCCTTCCTGTGCCATTGCGAGAGCAGGGCGGCTGATTTCCAAATTTCCGCCCATGACCCGACGTCCGATGCGGTAGTTGTGGCACCAAGCTTTGATCGTTGCGGGGCAGCGGCCGGATTGTTTCGCCGCGGCGCGTACACTTATAGCCTCCCGCGCATCGTATGGGATGAGCGTGCTCGGGAGCTCGTCCGTGATGCTAATTGATTTGCGAATTTTCATCGGGGCGCCCCGTCCCCGCCGGAGGCACCGAGGGCACGCGCACAATTTTCAGCGAGCAATCTAGCGTAGTCTCCAGCACGACTCGACTCCGTGGCGGCAAGCCAGCATCCTCTGCGGGCTTCCCATAACCACGGAACACCGTCATGTCCGACAAACCCGCAGTCCCGCCGCCAGTCGAGAGCATTCCCAGCGTCGCAGGCGGAATTTCCGCAATCGCCAGCGCCCAAGCACCGTTTCTCTATTTCGAGAACGCTCCCTTTTTCGGCTTTCTGAACGGAATAGGGAAGATCACCATTGAGACCAGTCGACAAATCGCTCCAGCTCCGGACGGCGCGCAAGGAGTCCTGTTCGACCGGGTTCTGGTGGCCCACTTGGTGGGCAACATCCCTGCCTTGAAGAGCCTCCGCGCCGCCATCGACGGCGTCATATTGTTGGCCGAGCCAAAACCGGAAGGCCCGACGAACTAGCGCGATCGCGCTTGGTGATCGTGTTGAAATCATGCGCCACCATCAGATTTCAGATTGCAATCGTCGCCGGCGGTTGGCTGCTATTACGAACTCATGAGCGGCGGCATAAGGACGTGGTCCGGATGGTCCGACCAGCGCGCCGAGTGGTGCATCCGGATCATCGATCAGCAATGCGCTCCCGGTTATCGCTAGCTCGTCCAAGGCGTCGGCCGCACCTTCGCGCGTCGGCTTCCATCCTGGCTTATCCCGAAGGGCTTGCGCCGTCTGCCGGGCGGCATCGAGAGCGGCGCGGACACCGGCGTTGAAGGCGACAATCTCGGCACCTGTCATTGGCCGGTTTCCAAATTGAAGGTGCGCCCGCTCTTAGTCCGCGCAAAGCGCGGCCCTAATGCTTCGACCTGCTCGCCGCGCAGCCACCAAACCAGACCGCCAGGCATGTCCTGGCTTGGCAGGTCGAACAGTTCTCCCGGTGTCCATTGGAATTCGGCTGCAAGGCTTCCCCACCGATCAAGAAGCTGGCCGGTATCGTCGATTGCCTGGCGCCAGTCCGCATCAGAGATCGACAGCGGTCTTTGGCATTGAAGGCGACTATAGGCGTCGAGGAACTGCTCTGGGCAGCTCCCAGCGGCCATGGCTTTGCGTTCTTCGAGGTCGTCCAGGCTATCGGTTAAGGCTCCGTTTAAGCCCCGAAGGTGGCCAACCTTCTCGAAGGTGTCCAACGTTTCAGGTATGGACATCTTCGGGTTTTGTTGGCCACCTTCGGGAAGTGACCATTCCCAACCCTCGGTCATGCCCCGTTTAGCGGGCTTGATTCCTAAGCTCTGCTGGGCACGTCGGATCGTGCGCCATGACTGACCGCAATCGGCGCCAGCCTTCTTGACTTCCTTCGTTAGGCGGGGACCGTCCAATAGAAAATCAAGCAAGAAATCGATCGCTTCTTGAAGTTCTGAAGCGGCCTCGTCGCCGTCGGGCGCCTCCGCCACGGCAAGCATCTCTTTCGCCGTACCATCGATGCGGTCACCCCAAACAGCCACGGACGCAGTAATGTCGGGGTGCCCGGGCATCGGGACGAGGTCCAGGGAATAGGCAAAGCCGCCATCATCCGGTCCGATATTTGATTTTGCGCGAGCGAATATCCTCCTTCCCGCGGTTCCGTCCTCGGCGTCGGGTTCCTTGGCCGCCACCATGACGACCCGCGCGAGCGCGCCAAAGGCCACAGATCCGGTAATGCGCTCGATAGGCTCGCGACCGGCAGTGCCCTTTGAGAAGTGGTGGATCCCTAAGAGCGCGGCGTCGGCCTCGCGCGCAAGATCGACAAGTGGCTGTAAGGCTCGGCGCGTTTCACTATTCTTGTGTGAATCGGCCGCTACGGCCGAAACGACTGGATCGACAATAATTAACGCGGCGCCACCGGCCTTCTCGATGGCATGCCTGAGCGACACTATGTCTTTGGCCGGATCGAATGAGCGCCGCTGATTGTCTTCGATGACATGTTCGACAACAAACACCTTTTCTAGATCGGCGCCCGATGCCGATAGCCGCGGAACGAGAGTATCGGCTGGATCATCCTCGCCACTCCAGATAACGACGTTGCCCGATGTCGCGAAGCTGCCATCCGGCCACCGCTCACACGCCGAGACGGTTGCGGCAATCTTTATTGCCAGCGTGGTTTTTCCGGCTCCCGGCTGCCCCCCGATGAGCTGCATTTTACCGCGAGCGAGCCAGCCCCGCCAAACCCAAGAGATACCGACAGCCTCAATTTCTGAGGCGCGACGCAAGGAAACAGAAGACGGCGGCTGGCCCACTGAACGGTCGTCGAAGCCGCCATCTACTTGCGCGCGATACGCGCGTGCCTTTCCCGCGAAAAATTCATCGCGCCTTTCCGTTTCCCAGGTTTCGAAACCATCCGGATATTCGCTCATCGCTGGGCATTCCCGAACGCGAGCGCTTCCAGCGATTTCGTCTCACGTCGTATCGCTTCGAGATCTAGGCGAAGACTGAGCGCGGTCTTTGTGTAGAGTGCGACCTTTTCTAGGCTATATGAGATCCCGGCGTCGTCGCCGGCCTCGGCGAAGTCAGCAACAATGTTCGCATAGATGCCGATGAAGTAAGTTTGCGCGTGTATCAATTCGCGCAGTTCAGCCGCGCGCTCGATCTGGCCTAGAGAAAGGTTGGCGGTCGCCTTGGTCCGCGCCGGCGCGTTCATCGGAACACCCCGACCGTTGAGGCTGCGAGCAAAGTGGGATCGGCACTATCCATCAAATCGGGGTGCGCGACAAAATCGATCAGCTGATCGCCACTACGCATGATATCGAGCGCGTCACGGCGCATTGCTCCCACTCTTCGATCCAGAATGGCGTCGGAAAAGAACAATTGGCCACCGCGGCGCCTGAACGATACGAGGTTGCTCATGGCGAGCCTCCTTGCTCCAACGCCATGTTCACAAGACCATTGATGAGCCGCTTCTCGCTCTCCTCGGCCGCCATTAGAACTTGGTACTGATGTGGTGGCAGATGAGCTTGGATCGCATCTTCGACGATCGTCCGCAGGCGCCCTGGCTCGATCGCATCCATCTCAACGGAAATGTCGCCGAAGCCTCTGGCGCGCGAATCGGTTGCTTTCGTCGGCCTAGTCGGCAGACGCCATTCCTCTATTTGGCCAACGGTGACGGCGAGCCGCTCGAAATGGATATCGGCACCTGGCGCCAGCTTTCGCAACGTGGCCTCGATCCTTTCTCCCGCATTGACGCCAGAGGGATCAAAATCACCTAGGTGGTAGATGTAAGTGGGAACTTCGATGGTGCCGATATATTCCGCGGCACTGTGAAGAAAGCTCAGGCTCGCGTAGCCGCGCGCCACCATGAGCGGCACGTCGTATAGCGTTGTGATCGGTAGGATTGAGCCGGCAAGTGCGTCCTTCTCCAGCCAAATTTCAACGTATGCGTCGCTCTGATCCCACAGCGACTTTCGGTAGAGGCGCGCCGTCTCGAAAAGCGCCTCCTTGACGTTGCTGAAGGTGCGCGGCTTGCGCTGCCACCTGGTATTATCCACCAGCCACGCATACGGAAGCATGCCGCTGTGCCGCATCTGAACGAGCTGGGTCTGAACCTTGACATATCCGGCTTCGTTCTTCTCAACGAGGCCATGGATCGTCGCCTGATAGAAAACCTGCCGCACCGTCATCGGCTTCATGGCAGCGACGATGGCGTGAAGCGCCTGGCGGCGCCTCTCGACTTCCGACTTGGTGGAGCGAACTCGTTTTAGTGGGCTAGCCTGATAAAGGGGAGCGCCGGTCATCGCGCCGGTCATCGCGCCGGCCCTCCGGCGTGCTCGACGATGGCTGCGACGAACGCATCCCAATAAGCGGCGCTATTTTGCTTTGCCTCGGAAATGATTTTGCGACACGCCGAGCGGTTACCGCCATCCGGCAATTCCCAGAGGAAGTCGGGCCTACCGTTATCGCGACGGGTGATCGTGAAGCGAGCGCCGTTGGCGAGCATCTCCGCGACGGCACGTCGGGCGTCGCTTTCCACACTGGAAGGTCGCTCGACTGCTGTATCGATTGAAAGCATTGGCATCTCCTTTTTCGAAGATGCCGGCGCCAAAGGCTTGCAACCGCTCGCAAGAAGTCGTATCTGTTGATTTGCCAGAACGTGATACGAATTTCGCGCCGGTCTCCCTTGGGGGCCGGCGTTTCTTTAGGCGACTCTCGGAATCTCTGGCGATACCAATTTCAATAGCGCCTCGGCCGCTTCGATGGGAATGAGCCGGCGCTTTCCAATAAGTACGGTGCTGAGGGCACCATTGTTGATAAGCTTGTAAGTGGTCGTCCGGCTAAGGCGATATGCCTTGATGAACTCGTTCACCGTCAGGACGCGTTGGGAATTGGTCGTCATTGGTTATCTCCATTTTGAGATAATCCCGTACTATTCCCAGCCATTCGCGGTTGGCAAAATGCTTTTAATGCAAAAAACGAGCGCAATTTTGCAGTGATATTCCTTAAGCCTCGGACTGCGGTAAGCCCCGGGCTGTCCGGTAAAGGGTGGAGTGCCGAACCTTGTATGGCTCAGGGAAGCCACCGTCGGGGAAGACCTCATTCATACGTCTAATGCAGCCTTCGACGTAGCGGGGCGACTTCCTTAGCCTTTTTGCTATGTCTGTTACGACATTCTTGCGTTGCTCGCCGGCCGCCTGGGCATCCGAAACCGCCAAAGCGATTGTTAGATAAGCCGTGTGATTTTTGGCTTTCCTCTGAATACGCTGCGGACGGTGAAATACCAACTTACCTATAGAGTCTGGGTCGATTGTCTCCCATAGATCGATCCCCGGATTTAGCATCTTTGCTAGTCTCATACGGACCCATTCTGGGATCGAAGGAGACGCGTGCAACAGTGCGCCCAATGGTGCGGTATCGCCGTTCACCATGGCGTCTAATGCAGCTACCCAGCGTTCGGTCTCTGCCCAGCCTTCGACTTTGGGCCCGTCAAGAATCATTCCACCGGTCTCGCGCAGACGCTGCGGAATGATAGCAAATGGTCATGGACGTGGACAGCCTGACCGAGCCTAGTCCGCGCAATTAGATTTTAGGAATCCACTGGTTTGGCCTATGGGCCAACCCCTGACGGCGGCAAATGCACTCGAGCGAACCACAGCACAGCATAGTCGCGGGGATCGAGGCTATCCCTCATCGCCCCTCGCAACATGCGGCCAATGTAATCAGGAAACCCTTCATCCGAGTTTCGCTGAGTGTCGAGCTTTAACTCGACCCTGCCAAGCACAACTGCCAAGGCACGCGCTCGATCCTCGTCCGTGATCGGCTTAGGTGACTCCATTTTCTGTCCCTTTCCGATGCTGAATAGCTGCATAGAGCGACGGAGGTACCGGCTCACCAGTGTTGAGAACGCGCTTAAGGCGCTCTCTCGTAGGCCCTTT
Source organism: uncultured Alphaproteobacteria bacterium (assembly GCA_963697785.1). Classification (GTDB taxonomy): domain Bacteria; phylum Pseudomonadota; class Alphaproteobacteria; order Rhizobiales; family Beijerinckiaceae; genus Methylovirgula. The sequence goes on from OY969098.1 coordinate 1,804,050, forward strand.
CGACACTGATAGACCAACAGCCGCCTCCGCTTCAGCGATCATCTTCCCGATTGCTTGCGCGACTTCGGGTGGGGTCATGCGCTGCGACGTCTGCACTTCGAGGGGGCCCTTCTCAGGTCCGGAATGCTCGATTGCCGAGAGCTTGGGATGCACGTAATTCGCAGCGCTTTTCGCAGCGTCCAAACGCACGTGAAGCTCGGCTTTCTCATCCCTCATGACTTCGAGCAGGAAATCGAGTGGAGCCAGACCCGAAGCCACTACCGCTGCTGCTTTAGCAGCAGTCGCTCTGTTCGGAGTCCCCCTTTTCCTTCCTCCGGTTTTCCGAAGCCCTCGTGGTCTACCCATTTTCTATTCGCAATCTAGTTCAGAGATCTGAGCAAACGAAAACACTCGCGGAAATACACCGAGCGCGAACTCTTCAGCTGCTCTGGACCATCTCTACGCCAAAACTAGGTATCCTGACGCGGTCAGGAACGCTGGCCTGTCGAACCGAAAAATACGACAGAAGTCCCGAGAAAAAGCCGGTCGGTACATCACTTCGGAGCGCCGAAATGCCTGTGACCCGGATCGCTGTTCGGCAGTAGCAAACTTATACACGAACGAGGGTACTCAGGCAACGGCAACGCACAGAGTTTCCCCGAGGGACTTGACCACTTACCGGCTTCCTAAATTCCATCGCTCGGGGGGCGGATGCCGACCCAAACTTCTGGGCCGACTAAAAAATCATTATTTGACGACGACTTTATACGCAGCGGCGCGAATCTCCGCGTCTGTAGATCGCAATGTACTCTGCGTGCCGGTTGATTGTTGTTGATCGAGTCCATCCACAGCGAAGACATAAAAACCACCCCCCGCGCGAGGAAAGATTGAGTATAGACCCATTACGGTCTTACCATCAGAATTACACGATGTGAAAAGACGAAGGATTTTGGTGTTGGTTTCGTCGGATACACTACCCGACAGAAACTTTCCTTTACATCCCTTTGAATCTCGGTCGATGACGCTGGCGTTAAGATCCTCCGCCGACAGATTACTGTCGGCCGCGATCACATTCACCGTCCCCACTTCCTGTGGCGTCCTCCAAGCGGCATCCGCACCAAGCTGTTTTGCGTCAGCAGGATTCATGATCGTAAAGCCCGATACGGCCGCCTGACTGAGCACATTTGCAATTAGGGTAGTCGCCTCGGTTTCTCGTGCCGAACTTGCATCGTCCGAGGATGGCGGAACGGCTGCATTCACATTGGAGGGCGGTGCCACTTGTGGCTCAAATGGATTTGCGGCTTGAACGGGTGGGGGAGCCAAATGATTGTGGACGCAGGCCACAAGAATCGGCAGAATCTGCGACGTGCCAGTGAGATTAAATTGAAATGTCTGACCGGCCCCGAACACCGTGAGCATATAACCCCGCCGGAACACATTAAAAAGTGCGGTGCTGTCAGCGAGAGGAACCTCAACCATTATGTTTTTGACAGCAATCGCTGTCGCGTTCAGTGCGGGTATCTGGTCTACGGTGAAAGCTATCGGGTAGCGGGAGCCAACTTGGAGATTCCACTGCGGGTTTGCGAACGCTATGCTCCAACCGTAGCTACGATTGACAGCGAACCCCATAAGGATGCCGCTTTTATAGCTGGCGATCGCAGCGCAGTGAGAAAATTCCCCCGTCTGATCGTTAGAGTATGCTCCGGCAGTCCAATTGCCGATCTGCACGCTGTTTAGCGTAGCAGCGTGCGCAGCGCTCATGAGAGACAAGAGCGCAGAAATAGCTAAAGCGCGTCGCACAAAAACCATCCGATCCCGTGTCCCCACTGGGCGGCAGATAATGAAACTACAGCACATGCCAGAAAGCAAGGTGTTCCCCCGTCAGTCTATGCATCAGCGGCGGGTCGGGGCCATGCGGAACGAGCAGCTTATTATTTCATTTTGTGTGTGATTGCCGGCAGTTGGGTAAGGGGTTAGTTGGACGTTGTTGGCTAGAACCTTCGCATCATGGCCATCACCGAACCCGCTTTACCGTCCACGTGTCGAACTCTTTTCCGACGCGTACAAGCAACGCGGGGGCGTTCCCTTCGCTGATATCAAGGCAGCTCACGTTATAGACATACTCGCTGCCCTCGACGCTGTGCAGGCCCACCACCCAAGCCGCTGCGAAAAGTAGCGGCTCGGGCAAGTGCCGCGCCACTCTGTTGGGGAACCATGTCCCGGCGCCTGCCTCCAAAAACACAATCAGCATCTTTCCAGCCGCGTAGGCCGCACCACCCTTGGCGCGCTTATGCTCTATCGCTTTCAAGATAAGCGCCTCGGCATCTCCGGTTTCGCCCGGACGCAATCGCGGCACCATGACGTGCTCGGTCGGCCATGTCTCGCCCGTCGCGCTGTCGCAGATGATTCCGTCGCCCCCGAGCGGATCGCTGCTGAACGTCAGTTCACGATTACCGGTGGCGTTGATTGCGACACACAGTAGCCAATTAGCCAATATCTCACGGGATCGCATGGCGCCGAACTTGCCGAATGGTTTCCCAATCTGAAGGTGCTCGCCGTTGCGGATGAACGGTTCAAGCTCCTTGAGCGCAACAGCCAAACTCTTAAAGCGTGTGACCAAGTATTTCATGGATCAGGACCAATTGCCTATATGGCGACGCTAAAGATCGAACCGATCACGGTGCAATCTCAGGGCAATCGCCCTGTGGTGATTACTGGCATAAGGCCCACCGATCCGGACTGCATTGTCGGCCAATATTGGAAAAATCACGTGGACGGTCCCTATGACGCCGTTTGGAATTTATCCGACCTAATGCGCGACGGATCAGATCCGCTTAATTTGAACATGAAGAACGATGAATTGGCCGACCTGGAGACGCTGCTTATCAACTTGGGAGCAAGAAAATAATGCCCCCCGGTCCTAAGGGCGAAAAGCGCCCCGCCGACGTTATCGGAGCCGCCGTCATGGCCGGCCAAGATCGCGACAGAGGAGATCGAGGACCAGTTTCCTCGTAAGAAATCCGCAGGCTGTCGCGATGATCGATGCAGCTAATCCGGTTGGGGCCAAGCAGGGCCATACAAAAAAGCTGCCGCTTGAACCGGCAATTCTCGATTCGCCCGTCAAATAGCTGCGGTACTATGGTGAGCAGTCTTCGCTTGTGGAGGTAAAGAAACGTAGGGAGAAAACACCATGGCTAAAGATCCCCCCTATCATACGAATTCAGAGGAATATCCGCCGGAGCACCGGAATGTGCATCACGATCACAATAACTGCGAAGATGGAAAGCGCATCAAGCCGCAGCATCGGGTAAACGGAACGGGCGGCAAACCGCTCTGCAAAGTTTGCGCGAAGATGCACTAATAGACGCGTTCACGAAATGTAATTTCCCAATATGGACCTGTCGGCAGGTTCTGATCGAGGATGTCCCATACACGCCGTAGGGCGCTAATTGGAAGCCCGTTATCGAGACATACCCCTACGGCGTACCATCCCGCAGCTATCGAGCCGTGAAACCGCACGGTGGGTTCTGGATAAGCGTGACCTTCGCCTCCCTCGCATGATTCAAACGTCTCGACGCCGTTCGCTTGAAGCGTCCTGACGGCTTTCTCGATACCGCGATCAAGTTTTCCTGGAACCGGACGCGACGTAGCTGTCCTTTTGGTTCTCAACAAGTAAGACGCTCCTATGCCAGACGATGATCCAGAAAAATTGTCACGCCTGATCTCCGACGCGAAGCGCATTGCGAAATCTCGCAAGCTCTCGACTCTCGTCTATCTCTTGGAACTGGCGGCAATCGAACTCGCCAAAACAGAAGAGCCGCCACCAAGGCCTCATTCGACACCTAAGCCGTATGGGCCGTTTGGGCGCCGCCGGGGTCCGTAGCTGTCGCTCCCCAAGAAATTTCAATCAGCCGCTCTTGGCGCCGAGCCCGGGCGTTGGGTGACGGCTATCGCCTCGCTTATTTTCGCGGCGCACATAAGCGATCAGCGCCTCCGGATGCTGCAATTTGACTTTGAGAGCAGCGATTAAGGCATCTTCCGCATCCACGACAACGTGGCTCGCCTTCCCTTGTGCCCTGTGCCCGACCGCAAATTGCAAGCTGCGCGCTCCTGCGTTCAATGCTCAAAATATAGCGCGTTTTCCCAACAGCGCGAGCTCGAAAATCAGCAGGAACAGCACGGGATATTGACCGTAGGCAACGATGCCCCCCGCATGGCATTGACCAGACGATAACCGGCCCCGAGGTCATAGTGCGCAGCGAAGTCGAGATTGAAGGCGTAGAACATGGCGAAGGTGAAATTCCGCGCCCATTGCGAGGTGTCATAGACCAGCAGCCCGCGGCGGCAGCCGAATTCGCGCAGCCGCGCGGCGAGGTGTGCTGTGTCGATCAACTCGACGAGGACGAAGACCACGATGTCACACAGCCAAAGAGCTAAGAGGCTCGATGTGGTAAAGAGTCCACTGACGACAGCGGCCACCCCGGTGATGGATATCGCGCCGTGCAGGATGCAATTCGTGTTGTCCCAATCGGTTGCAATCCGCCAGCGCTCCCATTCTGCATAGCGCCGGAGGACAAGGCAGAGTGCGACGACGTAGAACGCGATTCCCAGGCCCAACAGCGCCACGGCAGTGGAATGAATTGCCGACACGCCAGGGAAGAGCCGAAATGCCAACACAGCAACTGCCTGAGTTGCGACGGTCGAAAGCAGGATGATGCCGTTCGGGTGAAGTTCGGGGCGCGCGGCGAGGCGAACAAGATTTGCAAGTGCCCGTGGAATGAACCAAACCCAAAGGGCAAAGCCGAGGACGAAGAATATCCGGGCCATCCAAAAGGTCTCCGGCATCGCGAGATTTATCATACGGGCTAGCACCATCGTTGCCGCAACCCATGTGCCGATGCCGAAACTCGCGATCAACGGATCGGTAAAGACTGACATGCCGCTTTTGCGCGCCTCGCGAAGAATCGCGAAGCCAATGGCGAGCCAAGTCACGGCCAAAAGCGCCGTCAGCGGCCTCGTCATTGCGGCGCCCCCGGGCAGCTGCTGGAGCGACGCCGCTCCGAAACTTCCGCCGGCCATGACGATGGCGCCAATCGCCGGTGCCGGCTTTCCCAGTAGCTTAATTGGCACGGGTCGTGCCCTTCCTCAGCCTCACCCCGCGCCTCTCAGATCCAGCATCTCACTTCCGCAGGTATCCCTTGGCCTTGAGCCAATCCACAAGGATCTTCTCGATCAATGAGGAGACTGAGCGCACGTCACTTTTAGCGGCCTTTTCCAACGCGGCTTTAGTTTCGGGCTGAACGCGTACCCCCAGCGGACTGGTCTTGGTCATTGTATGAAAAATACCTACATTGTTATTGACAACATCGTAGGGAAAGTGTAGCACATATAAAGCGGGCCGCAACGGTGGTGGAACACCGAAGCAGCCCTAACCACCGCCATGTTGGAGGACAGGCAATGGCTACTTCCCAGAATACCACCACTGCATCCCGATTTCACAATCTCTCCGACGCCGTGCTCGCCGATGAGCTCGGCCGCGTCGATGCGATCTCCAAAGCCGCCGAGACCGAACTGAAAGCTTTGAAGGATGAGTTCAAAGCGCGGGGCTTAACAGAGGCGACGGGCGACGCCTTCGCGGTCACTGCAACCGAGCAGATCGCCGCACGTCTCGATACCAAGGCCGTCCGGGAATTCCTCGGACCCACCTGTAGCCGGTTCGAAGTCGCGGTCGTCTCCACCGTCATCCGCATCAAAGCAGTCAATCGGGTTCTCGCCGTCGCGGCCTGAGCCCTGTCCAAACTCGACATAGCGGCCCTGTTTGCCGCCCGCTCAATCCCTTGGAGCAACTCCAATGCCGCAATCTACCGTTCCGGCAGCCGCTACCGGCTTGCCTGCATCCACCGAGGCCCACGGTCGTATTCCGGCCGGCGGTCACGCCACTATCATCCCCGCCGATCGGCGAGAATTCCTTCGCCAGTTGGCGGCCGCGTCGGTTCTCACCATTCCTGTCGCCGCGGCAGCTTTTGTTCATGGCGATCCCGATGCCGAGCTCGCGCGCCTCGGCGCCGAATTCGAACGGCACTATGCAGAATATGTCGCCCTTGCAGGGGAAATGATCCGGATCGGCGATCGCTTTGAAGAAGAGGCCGAGCGCCAGGGCATTGATCCGCGCCATCGCCGCGACGATTACCCAAAATGGGTCCGCCTTAGACACGATGTTGGATATGAAGCTGCGATCACTTCCTCCAATGCAAAGGCTGAAATTATCGACGAAATCGCCAAGCGAATTCGCGCGATACCGGCAGCCGGGATTGCCGGCATGGCGGTAAAGGCGGCCGTTCTGCACTTCGATTGTCTCACCGCAGTCGATCACGTCGGCTACTGGAACGATGAAAGCTACGATCCGGACGATTGGGGAATTGAGCAGGTTCACAACTTCGTCGCCGAAATTCGCGCCATTGCGGGAGGCTCCCATGTCTGAGCGCGTCAACCTTTCCGCTTCGACCCGCGAAAAGATCGAGACGGCGCTCGATAAGCTCATTGCGTTGCTCGATGCAATCGATCCCGACCCAGATCTCGAACCCTGGCTTGCCGGCGCGGCAAACGACGGCGGCCAAGATCTTGAGGGCGATCCCAGCGAGGAGGAGCCTTCGCTCGGGGCCACAGAGGCGCTGAACCAAGATAGCGCCTGGCGGGCTGCTGTGGCCCTGGGAACCGATCTCGAATTCGATGGGGATACCTGCCCGGATGCGGATCGTGAACCTACCCTCGGCTCACCCGAATATCTCGGTCTCAGGTCCCATGCCAATCAAGAGGATTGGGCAGGAAGTCGTGGCGGCGACGATCGCGAGTTCGATACTGCGGACGATGAACCGTCCCTCGCGGCGCCGGAGCGCACCGGCTGTCAGATCAGCTGGGCGCGTGGAGCGGACGACGATTGCGAAGCCGAGCACGACGGCCGCGAACCGGACGAGGACCGCGAATGGGACGAAGCCGAGCACGGCATCGGCGATATGGATGGCGCGATGGAGCAGTTCGGCATCCCAGGCGGTCTCGGCGAACGCGTCGAGCAATGATCTTGCGAGGCACGAGCGATGTCAAACTACCAACGGAGGCGGCGACGGCGCTGGCTGCGCGGCCCCGTCAAAAAACAGGAGATCATGATGGCAAATATTTCTGACGCGCCGCCGCTGTTGCCGGTTGTAGAACAGGTGCCGACGATTGTTCTCGTTGGCGCCGACAAGGGCGGTGTCGGCAAGACGACGACCGCGCGCGCTCTCGCCGATTGGCTGCGTGCTTTGAAGCCTCGGCTCATCGACACGCAAGTGCCGGCCGGCGATTTCCGCGGGTTCTATCCGCAAGCCGAAATTCTGGATCTCTCCGCGACGACGGCGCAGATGGCGATATTCGATACGCCTGCCGCCCTCACGATTGTCGACGTTGGCGCCGGCCTATTAGGCCGCACAATCGCGACGCTCGATAAAGTTGGCATCCTCAAGGACGTGCGCGCGGGCACAATGCGCCTGGTCCTCTTCTATCTTCTCGGGCCGTCGGTTGCGTCGCTATCCGAGGTTGTCGAAGCCAACCGCACGATCAGCGGGAAGCTCGATCTATTCTTCGTGCGTAACCACATCAACGCGACGGAATATTACGGATGGGAAAAGGACCCGCGATTTGGCGAAGCGCTAGTCGCGATGCAACCGCGCATGATCGACATACCGCAGCTTGACGAGATCGCCGCCGAATTTGTGCAGCAACGCGGCCAACCGTTTGTTAGTTTCATCACCGACCCGACGAACTCGCGCATTTTGCGGGGTTATGTCCAAAATTGGATCGCTTGCGTTGGCGCAGAGTTCGACCGCGTCGGCGTTGCAAAGACGGCGCAATCTTTGGCGCCGAGCGTGGCCGTCTGACTCTTAATAGCGCTCGGCTCTAGCGTCGATCACCCGAGCCTTTCAAATGCGAAAGCCGGCAGCTTGACGGAATCGCCCCGCTTCCAATTTGGAGGCGGGGTGATGCGAAGGGAAAACATTTTTATAATCTGGAACTTAACAGAGCGGGTAGTGTTGCCTTGATGCTGGCCGCGATCTAGCGGTCACGAAAGGGGCATCCATGAATCTCATTTGCACACTCGCGCTCGCGACAGGCGCAATCTTACTGGGTTCGGCAGCGATCGCTCAAGACACTACGACGACGACCCAAACCACGGTAACACCTCCGCAGCACGGCGCTTATGTCGGCGTTCCCGGAGTTGTCGGTGTCGTGGTCGGTGGCACACGCGGATGTGTGACCCGAAGCAAGACCGAAACCGATCAGGATACGGGCGACTCGCGCACGAAGACGGAGTTCTAATTGTTAGGACTCGCCCCGCTCAATCATTGGAGAACATCGTGAGGTTACGCCTTGCATTGGCCGTTGGACTTTTCGCGGCGCTGTCTTGGCCTGTCAGCGTACGGGCTCAAGGGTTGGTAGGAGGTGCGGAGCAAGGCGCGCATGAAGGCAATCGAGCCGCTGGCCCGGTTGGCGCCGTAGTGGGTGGCGCGGTCGGCGCGGGGGTGGGGGCGGTAAACGGCGCGCTGGGCATCCACTGGCATCGGCGGTGCTACTACCATCATGGCTATCGCCATTGCCATTATTGATACGGGCGCGAACTCGAAATGACTGACTAACAACCGCCCGCCCGGTCCCCCCGGACAGGCTCGTCGCGAAAGCTCAGTGCCCATGCGCGCGTCTTGATCGCCCCATACCGCGCGCGTTGTGCATCCGCCAATCGGGCATGACGTTCACGGACCTCGCGCCGCATCGCGTGCAGACGAATCGGCTACGCCGATGATCGCGTCCACGTTCTGCACTTGATTTGGTGTTCCTGGTATGTCCACAAAACGTCATGCGGGAAGACTTGCCCTTTGTCGTCATCCGAGGCTCCGATAGCGAGGTGCTGGCGTGCTGCGATTCTTTTGCTCGCTCGCGAGCTGTTCCGCGTAGTAGCCGACGTGAATGCTGGACCGAAATCGTATTGAACCAAGACGCTCGGCTCATAGAGAGCAGCGCAGCTTCGAAGTGAAGGTGTGAGGCAAGGGGGGAGCCGCCACGCTGCGACTCCGCGCTAGATTGTTACTGTGCGTAAAGAGTGTGAATCGCGCACAGAAATATTTTGCCGCAATCAAATAGTTTTGCCACCCGGTCTTCAGGGCCGCTAGGTGCTGGGAGAATTTCAATGTCAATCGCCGATCACTTCGATAGTGCGCCCGACGCGGGCTTTATTCGGTCCTACGATTCACGCGCCGCTCGCCGCCAGTTCCGAATCTCGGTTGCTCTCATTCTGATTCTGTCGATGGCGGCCCTCACGCTTGGGTTTGTGCTTCGGTTTGGCGACTCGGCAAGAGAAGCCGATCCGGTGCCGAGCGTGCACCAGGGCGTTTCGCTCGACGCATAGGCGTGCCACCGCAGTGTGAGAGCGCAGGCGAACTCGCGCATTCTGCGGGGTCACGTCGCCGATTGGATGGCTCGCGTTGGCGCGGAGTTCATCCGCGTCGGCATTACCGAGACGGCGCAAATCTCCGGCCAGTAGCGCCGTTCACCGCCCCATCCCGGCGCTGGTCGCTGCCGCTTGAAATTTGCCGTGCTGCTACTTTGCTGCCCCGCTTCCGACCCGGAGGCGGGGCTTTTTCGTTGCTCAAGGCTAGCTCCGAACCGACGTCACCCACACTATGGCGAAGAGAACCAATAAGATAATAAAGATTGCCACCGCGATGAGAAGCGACGTCAAACGCGACTGGTTCGAGTTTGGCAAAGGCCAGTCCTTGTGATCGCGCGCCAATCATCTCCTTAAGCAGGCATAGCACGTGTGGCCTCGGCAACGGGCTACAGTGGCGCGGCCTCGGCAACCCCCCTTTGTCTTCTACGCCTCGGCGCCTGTACTTCCGCCAATCCGGCATGGCGTTCACCGCCGCAAGCGCCGGCGCTCAGCGATCGTCCGGGAAAATGTCCGGGCGGAGGACAAATAAGGCCTCACCTTCCCTTAAGGGCCGTTCAAGGGCAGTGATGACGTTGGCCGTCGAACCCGAGATAGGTTCCGGTTTGCGGGTCATATGACCGAAAACGCTGCTCGCAGTAGGCTACCGGGTCTCCAGCGGAAGCGCTGGCCTGCGCGGCGTAGCCTGGTGCTGGCGGAGAATAACCCGGCGCTTGCGGAGGATAGCCATAATACGCGGGCGGCGGCCCCGGATAATACCCTGGGTAATATGGACCGTAGCCGTAGTAGGGCGCAGCGAGTGCACCGCCGACTAGCGCGCCGGCGAGCACACCGGCTGCAACCGGAGCGCCCCAACCCCAGCCCCCACGCCACTGAGTCTTCTCGACGGTCGGCGACGCAGCGTTTCTGATCGTCATGGCGTCGAACACGGGCATGGCCGACGCAACGGTTGCAAGCGAGGCAATGCTGGCGCCAAGCGACGCCGCAAAGGCAAGCTTCTTCAGAGGGTTCAACATGATCATTTCTCCGCTTTTTGGTTCATCAAGAGCCATCATCATGGCAATGTGAGGTCCGCCTGTGATGGGTTTTCCGCGAACCCGATTTTCTTCGGACAACCAGCCGAAGCGATCCCGACACTTTACCTTCCGTGCTTGTATCAGTTCGCCGACGCTAAGCGCGCCGCATTCGCGCATGTCACGAAGAGGCCTTCGAGTCCGTGGCCCTTGAGATGCGCGATTGTCGGTGGTTCGGCGCTCACTAACAGGATCATAGATTCCGGCGCGCCGAGGCAAATCAATGCAAAAGCCAGCAGCTTCAGGAAACTGCCGGCTTCCGGCCTCGAAGACTGAGATTCCAAGCAGCCCCGGAAATTCAGTATTTGGCGACCACCGGCAACGGCGGTGCGAATAGATCGAACTTGTAGCTGAAGGCCGCCTCGACCCGATTGTCACGCTCGTGTTCGCGAAGGCCGAACGTACCGGAAAGTGGTGGGTTGGTCTGAACGAAATCGTAGCTGCCATAGTCCGTGTAGCGATATTCCGCGCGCACAGACCAATTGGGATCAATGGCGTATTCGACGCCGCCGCCCGCCGTCCAGCCGACGCGCCCGAAGCTTCCGGAATCGAAGAAGGGGGGATAGCCTACAATAGGGGCGGGTACGCCCGAGATATTAAACGCGTTCCTGAAATCCGCGAAAGCGGCGCCACCCGTTCCGTAGATCAGCACACGGTCCCAGGCCCAGCCGACCCGGCCACGGATCGATCCCTCGATGTTGATGCGCGTCGTATTCTGTTCCGATCCTGGGACAGCGGAAGGACTACCCTGAGTGAGAGATCCGCTGTAACTGGTTCCCTCGACGTCTCCCTCGACGCCGAACACAAACTGGTTCACTTGGTAGTTGAAACCAATATGGCCGCCCCCGACCACGCCTTGGTCACTATAGGTGGGCTCGCCCAACAAAGACGCGGGAAGGGGGGGATCCGTGTGAATATCCCATCCGGTCGTGCCCCACTGATATCCGACCTGACCGCCGATATAGAGCCCCGTCCACGTGAACACCGGCAGCGGCGGCGGCGCGAAAGCTGGCGGTCCCTTCGTGTTCGGCAGATCGGCCCCTAAGGCAGCTGAAGAAAGAAGCCCTAACACCGCCGAGACGGCGATCAATTCGGCGCGCATGACGAATCCCCCGACGCGAGCAAGTGGGCGCTCAAAGGCTATTCCCTGCTTGGGCTACGTCGATAGGAAGAAACAATCTAAGAGAAAGGAATTCCGACTTGATGTGGCGCTTAGGCAACACCTCTGGTGGCGCGTTGGACGCTGCTACGGCTGACATTGAGAAGGTTGCCAGCGCCGTCCTGTGACTTCCGGCCAATTGGGCCGAATCTCCGGCACGACTAGGTGAGGTTGCTCTCTAAAGCCGCAAGAATTGACGGGTCATCGTCGCCTTAGAACATCGTCAGAAAACTCATCTTCCGATAAATGCGAAGTAGAGCGCCGTCATAAACAGGGCAAAGCACACGACGGCTACAACGAACCAGCAAACTGACGTTATTTGTTGATCCGGCCTCTCGGTCATGCGGTTCCCTCAAGTCTAAAGCAACCCGGATTCTATCGGCTCCAATAAGGTCGAATCGTCATCGCCGACGTCCGCCCTATTCATTCGCCTATCAATCGGCCATTCGCGCAGAGTCGATTCTGAAGCCGGGTGAAGCTCGTTCGCTTCCATGTCGCCAGAAAGCCAACGGTCAATCCCCACCACTATGGAATTAGCGGAGATGATGTCGAACATCTATTCGCGCCTTCAGCCGCGCCCTGTCGCGCTGTGATATACAGCTGCTGGCCAAGCTAACGCCCTTGGCAGTGCGGCGTTAACAGACGCACAGAATTGAGAAATCGTAGTGCCATTCCAATTGGCCCTAATCGTAGGGGCCAACTCGACCCCAACCCCGGCCAGGTAAACGATCACCAGAGTGGTGATAAGCGTGCGCATGAGCCCCACTCTCCGCGAGGGTACAAGTGACGCAACCCTACATCGGCGCGCGCGCGGTGTCCTCCTTTTCGCACCGGGCTGTGACGCCCTGACATTTCCGTCAGCCGACGCGACGCCCCCTGACCTGTCGGCGCCGCCGGTGAGGTCGCAAGGTCATTAGGTAAGCGCGACAGTGGTCCAACTTGGGCCACCTTTTTTTCTTGCTTAAGCACGCGCCAGCGGTCGATCAGCTTTGATCGGTCAAGAACGGATAGCTCCGCGCGGTCCAGATTTTCGGAGATTTCCCAAAGCTCTGAATCGGTTGCATTGAATTTGACAACCGTCCACGGTCGGCTCCACTTCGTTGGCATTTGTAGAATAGCTAGAAGCGTAACGCTGTAGGCGGCGCTTGGTTCACGCTGCGAGAAGGTGACGCCATGCAACTGATAGGCGCACATCTTCGTTGAAGGTGCAGCCGCGAAAATAACTACGGAAGGAGTTTATAATGCAAGCGACCTGGATGCCTCACGAGAAACATGGGCGGCTGACAGAACAAAGCGACCTGCCGGACACCGTGTATGCCTTTCCGAAGCAACGTAAAGAACCGCTGACCGATGCGCAGCATGTGCGCAATGCTGTCGCACGATTCGATCAAGTCACGGGCGTCTCGGATTCGGATCGTGCTTTGGCCTTCGCAAATATCGAGAAGGCCGCGAAGCACTATGACGTGAATCTTTCGGAGAGACTTCATGGCACGACCTCGGCGTTCATCCCCAACGCAATCGGGAAGAGGCTGCCGCCAAAGGCGTTGAGACGCGCAAGCGCGAGCACGAGGAGCGAGACTGAATCTCGGCTTCGGTAGCCCGGCAGCAGCCCCACAAAGCTCGTTCGCCACAGCGCGCCGAACACACTCAGGAACTCATGGACCTGTTGCCAGGCGTAGGTTTGGGTGAAGCGTCCGCACATAGTCCTTATGTAGCGCCTCTTGGCGCGTTGCGCACCTTGAGCGATGCGCGCGAGCGACCAGCAACACCCGTGGAACCTGATGCCGGCGAGTAAATTTGCCGGATGGGCTTCGGCGCAAAAGGATATTGCGGAAGCTACGGTTCAGATTGCGTCGGTTCCCTCAGCAGCGAGGGAGTGATTTGATGATTCGAGATGTGAATGACGACAAGCCGTGGTCCCAAATGGATTTACGGGAATTGCGCCATGCGCTTGCCTGGGGCGAGAGCATTCCAGAGGCCGCACACTTGCTTGGTCGCTCCGGCAAGCTCAGCGAAGTGAAGCTGAAGGCGAAGGAGTTGGGTTTGCTGTCTACCGCCGACAACACAACGCCACCCGAGTTGAGTTGGCCAGGCGACCTGGAGCCCTGAGCGTGGCACCAACCTCGGGCGGGCTGCCCTTTCCGCGTCACGGAACTTTCGCCAGCGAGTTCAATTTTAGCGTTGCTGATGTGGTCTTCGGGCCATGGGTTGGCTCGAAGGGGAGGCCCCGCCCGACATGCCCCCCGACGCCGGGCGGGGCTTTTTGTGTGGCGTTAGTTGTGTTTCGGGTGGAACCCCTCCCGCCCGAAAAGTAAGGCCCTGCTCGGTTTGCCGCCGGGCAGGGCGCTCAAACTTCGCGCGGCGGCAACGCCGTTGCCAGGCGCCGAAAAGTCCGGCATCAGGTAGCAAACTTACCTAGGATCTCAGATCCACCGCGCCGCCGCCGCCCCGCTGTCCTCAGGACGGCTGTTGAAGGCGATGGCTGTTTGCGGCGCAGCGCGCCGGATGGTGTTGACCACCGCTTCGAACAGAATCAGCCGACTTGGCGGCAGCCGGACGCCCGCGCCGATCACCACGCAGTCGTAGTAGCCATCGGCTAAGCGGCGCTCCACGGTCGGCACCGCTGTCTCGTCTGGGTTGATGAAGCAGTTCTCGGCAAGATAGCCACGCTCGGTCATATCAGTGAGCGCGAGATTGATTCCAGCGTGGATCTTCTCTGCGGTCATGCCCGGCGGGAGCGCCGGATCCGAAAAGTCCACCGTCGCCGGATCGAGACCGACCAACAAAACCCGTTTCATCCGCCATCTCCCCAAAGCACCGCCAATACACCTCTTCTATGTGGCCTTGCACGGAATTATGTCCCGTCTCCCGTGAGATCGCCAGCTAGATCACGAGGCCATCCTTCGCGCACCGCACTTCGTGCAGACGAAGCGGCGATGTTTGGTGATGTCGAGCGATTGAACTGCGTTTCAGGCCGATTAGAGCCGCCGCCCATTGGCGATCAAGGCCGCCAAAGCCGGTGGATTGGTCTCAGGACTGAGAAACGTGTGCTGCCTGGCGCTTATCCGCCGCATCTTAGTGGGAGAGAGCAACCCTCATCTGCGTACCACAATTGTCATCGCATCATTTATAAGCGTCCAACAACAAACATGACGATAACAATAAGGATGATGAGTCCGAGGATGCCACCGCCGAAGATCATATGAAGTCTCCTAGTCAACGCCTTCTGACATCGCCTTTGCGCGATCGCTAGGCGTCCGCAAGACGGTAGAAATCAACCCGTCGGGGCAAGTTCATTTGCCGTCGAGCAATCCGATGAACACGACGCCCGATGTAGCCGCAATCAAATCGAAGATTCCAGCGATGGCGGTGAAGGGAGCTAGGACCGTTACGCCGAGAATGAGCGTCGCCGCACAGAGAAGGCCGCTTCCCACCAAGTACTGCGTCATGAACGCTCTCGCGCTTGCTAGAATTAGTGCAATTTTGCGCCGCTTGCCGCCGTTGGCACCTGCGCATGTAGACGTTCGTGCCCGGCCGGTTCGCGAGGCCGGGCTTTTCGCGTTTCGAATAGGTGGATCAGGTGCCGACAGTCGCGCGGAATACGCCTAACAACCAGAGCACGACGAGGATGACGATTATGAGCCCAAGCGCGCCGCCTAGGCCTGCTCCGCCATAGCGGTTATATCCATAATAGCCGCCCCCGCCGCCGAAGAGCAGGATCAACACCACGATGATCAGAATCGTTCCCATTGGCCGCCCTCCTTTAGTTTGTTGCGGACGCGGGTGCCGGGCTTTTACTTATCGGCCTTATTTGCCGCGAACCGCATCCTTCAATCCGCCGACCGCATTTTGCACCTTGCCCGCGACCTTCTCGGCGCTGCCTTCAGTTTCCAGCTTCTTGTCGCCGAGGACCTTTCCGGCGGCTTCTTTCGCGGTTCCCTTGGCTTGCTGAGCCGAACCCTTGATTCGATCCTTATCCACGAGCGTATGCTCTCCTGGTTTCCTTTGGGTAACGGCTAGGTCAATGTTTCGTTCCGGACAGGAACCCACGCGGCAGATTTTCCTTCCACGTCCACAATCCGCTGAACTTCGTATTCGCATTGGTCGCAAGAGAAGGTTTGGCGTTCGTGAGAAAGATCGAGCGCACCATCTGGCCCACGTCGTGTGAGGCCCATACGCTCTCCGCATTGTGGACAAGCACGATGGTCATCGGCGCCGAAACTGCGAATCGCCCCGGGGTTCAGCTCAACTGTCATGTCATGCACTCCCATCACAGACGCAGACACTGCGATGACAGTCCGTCGAGGTCTGAGCAGTGTTGAACACTTCCCGCATGAAATCGGCCTGCGTCGCCGCCCATGGTTGGCCAAGTGCTAGCTCGACAATTCAGATTGTAGAAATTGACAGAGAGCGGACTCAAATCGCCGTCGAGTGCACAAGTGACTTTTCAGCGGACCTCGATGGGATTCTCGCCGCTACTAAGCGGTCTCACCACGCGGTTCAACGGTGCGTGGTTGGTCGGCCAGCACCACGCTCAGCAACGAGCTGTGCACTTCGAGGTGGCCGTTATAGTCAATCAAACCCGCCTTGCGAAACTTGTTCATGAAGTGACTGACGCGCGATCGGGTCGTGCCGACCATCTCAGCGAGCGTCTCCTGACTGATCTTTGCGATAAGCGGCTCCGGCCGGCCTTCCTTGCCGAAGTTGGCCAATAACAGCAGCAGCCGGGCAAGCCGTTTCTCGGTTGAGTTGAAGAGCTGGTCTACCAGATCCTCCTCGACCCGGGCATTCCTCGCCAAAATATGCGAGACAAACATTTGAGAAAATGCGGGCTCGTCTCGAAGGACTCGCAGAATTTCCGTTTTCTCCACGCGCATCGTCACGCAATCCGTCATCGCGCTCGCGGTCGCCAAGCGCTTCGGCTGCCCGATCAAACATCCCTCGCCGACGAATTCGTCGGCACTCAACATCGCAACAATAGCTTCCTTACCCTGCTTGGATAAAACGGTGATTTTGATCTTGCCTTTTCGAATATAGAAAACGGCGTCTGCGGGGTCGCCCTGCAAAAAAATGATGTCGCCTTTCCGATGGGTAGAAACGACGCGGCCCTTAGCCATAGTTTCCAAGAAAGCCGCCGGTTCAAACCGTGGCTTGCCCGTTTCTGTCTCGGATGTATTCCGTTTGCTCATACTGTCCCTAGCCGTTGAATGGCCACGCCCAGGCCTTCGCTAAGGCGAAAAAACAAATGGACGATACGGAAGTCAAGAGCCATAAGTTTCAATTTTGCTTGATTTAACAGAGCACCGCCCCATCCCGCTCGCGTTCAAACAAAGCGCCGACACCGTGGCTGTTCGACGGACGCTAGGATCGCGCCGACCCAAACCAACGGCGTACTTCGTCGCCTGCGCTATCGAATACGAGAAATCCGTCAGGTGGAGTACCTAGCGGGCTTTAGACAGCCTTCCGCCAATATTGATTAGCTTGTTCAGAGGGTCGTGTCGGTAATGTACATTACCAACTCGCGGGTGCCCTTTTAGGCATATGTTTTGGGAAGGTGAAAAGCGACACGCGCTCGAACCAATTGATAACATTCACAAGATGCCTCGATGAGGCCCTGCCGATCAACTATCGTGACTTGCCGTCGGCCGCGCGCAATTAAACCGGCACGTTCCAACTCCAGGGCGGCATTCGTTATGGTTGGCCTCTGGACACCCAGCATCTCGGCGAGCAGGCTCTGAGTGATAGGGAGCGTGTCACCGTCGCTGCGGTCGCGCATCATGAGCAGCCAGCGCGCTAACCGCTGCCTAAGGTCGTGCGCCCCGTTGCACGCCACTGACACCATGACCTGCTCGAGAAACGCTTGGACGTAGGCATACATAAGACTTCGGAAGGACGGCATCGATTGCATGGCCCGCATAAACGCCGCGCGCGACATCTTTGCGGCACTTCCCGGGATTTGGACGAGAAGCTGGACCGAGGAGCGTTTGGCACCGAAGATGGCTTGCACGTCGGTGCAGCCCTCCCGTCCGATCGTCGCCATCTCAATGATACTGCCATCCGCATAAACCGCCACCACCGAGATGACACCGCTATCGGGGAAGAATACATGGTCGAGGGAACTATCCGCGTCCATTAGGACCTGCGCGCGCTGGCAGCGAATGCGCTCGAGCTCTGGCATAAGTCGCTTGAGATTGGAGGGTGGAAGGGCAAGCAGAAGCCGATTGCACGGCCAATTTGATGGAGCACTCATATGCTCTCAATGGCGCCTGGTTCGCTGTAGTTCCACTGGTGGGCCCGCTAATCGACGCTCCGCCCGGGCATGGGTGCTGGTTCTGCACGTCTCATTTATTTTTGTTTCTGAGCGCTTTGGTGCAGTTCCGAAGTGGGCGCAATGCGAAGGTTAGTAGCTGTGACGACTTTGCGCTCATGAAATGAACCGCCGCCAAGTTGAGGATCGCGGTCGGTACGGCTGCAGGGCGCAGTTTACGATCGCTCTCTGCGCTCCAGCTTTGGACAACGATGCTCACTTCTGTTCGGCGAACAGCCTGCAGGCGGCGGTCGCACCATCATTAGGATTTGGGGAGCCCGTGGCACCTGGGGATCTAGCCCTGGGATCTACGCAGCGCGAAGAGGATATCGCCGATGCCGACCGAAGCGACGACGATCCGCATCTCCGCAGCATAGAAACGGTCACACCGGCTATCATATCCATGCCAGCGATGGCGAGATCGGACACGTCGAGGATTTCCTCGTCGCGGATGCCGATTGGAGCATCCGTTACCTCGTTGTCGATACGAAGAACTGGTGGCTTGGGAAAAAGGTCCTTATCTCGCCGCGCTCTACGTTCCTTTTCAGCCTTCGCGTGCCGAGCCGCTGCGCGATGCTGCGCCAGCGTCAAGGCAGCGGCCGTTGGGATAATTGTTGGGATGTTCATACAGCCGCAACGATCAAAGCTATTAAAATCAGTATCTTATGATATATGTTTGGCGGACTCCGTCTCCGCCAAAGTGCCGTTCGCCTCTCGCCGCAAGACGCACGCGACGAGCTGTTCCTGTTTGCGCTATTGTCAGAGTAGGTGCTCGAGGAAATGTAAAACGTCGTTGTTGAATTGCTGCGGGTCCTGCAGGAAAGAAAAATGGCTCACCTCCGGCTGGATCAGGAGGCCGGCGCCGGGAATATGGGCGGCCAAGAACTGCGTGTTCTCACGTTTGATCGCTTCGTCATGATCCGCATCAACGATCCAAGTGGGAACCCGAATCTTTCCAAGGTCAGCGGCCGTCCAGTGCGGCTGCGTTTCCCACATCTTTGTAATCTGATCGACGAACGCTTTGTATTGGGTCGGCGTCGGCGAGAGGCGGTTGTACTCCTCTTCAGCCCTGGCGATGAAAGCATTGAAGACCGGACTCTTTGCTATGTCGGCGACGCCGGATGGGTCCGAGTTGGCGGCGAAGGCGAAGAGCTTGGAGACGCGCGCCGGGTGATGCATGGCAATGTCGAGGCCAATGATGGCCCCATCGCTCCAACCCACAATGGCCGCCTCTTTGATCTTGAGATGATCCATAAGGCCGAGCACATCGGAAGCCATGAGATCGTAGCTATAGGGCTGCTCGTCGCGGGTACTGCGCCCGTGGCCCCGGCTATCCATGACGACGGCCCGATAGCGCTTCTCCAGCGCCCGAACCTGGTTGCCCCAATAATCTGAGTTTGCGAGACCGCCGTGCAGCAGAAGGACAGGCCGCCCGTGGCCGAACACGGCGTACCAGATCTTGATGCCGTTGACGGGTGCTAGGCCGCTCTGGAGCGCCTTGGGGAGCGTCGGCGTGGGCGGCAAGGTCAGCCACTGCGGAGCAGCACTCGCCGGCTGGCCGAATACGAACACGACAAGTATGACGACAAGAGATCGAAAGCGAGGCATTGGGCTCTACGATTATCTGGATCCGCACCAACACGATGCAGCTCGGATACTCCCACGCTTCCCGGATAGACGCGGGACTTGAGGGCGGTCGCGGCCATCTTCTTGAGAACTTCCATGGATGGCTAGGAAAGGTTTAGCAGTTCCGGGTCGCCGCCCTGCGCGGCGATGTTGATGCTCACTGCCTGTTCGACGGCGTACCTCAACAACGTATGAGGACCGCCCGCCTTCGGTCCGGTCCCCGATAATCCCAGACCGCCGAACGGCTGGACTCCGACGACTGCACCGGTCATCGAGCGATTGACATAGATGTTTCCGGCGGGGACAAGCCTTCGCACCCGTTCAGCAAATGCCTCGATGCGCGTGTGGATCCCAAGCGTCAGACCATAACCTGCCGACCGCACCGTCGCGGCAGCTGACTCGATTTGATCGGGATCGTAACGCACAACATGCAGGATCGGACCGAACACCTCGGTTCGAAGAAACTCCGCGCTGGGGATCTCGGCGATGAGCGGGCCGAAGTAGTAGCCGCCGGCCGGCGAACTGAGCTGATGTAATATCTTGGCGTCGCGACGCAGCCGCTCCGCATGTGCCTGCAAGGCGCTGCGGGCTTGTTCGTCTATGATCGGGCCCACGTCGGTTTTCGGATCGGCAGGGTCGCCGACAACGAGGCTGCTCATCGCACCGATAAGCCCCTCTATCAGTTGGTCGGCCGTGTCGTGCGGCAGAAAAAGAAGCCGCAAGGCCGAGCACCGCTGGCCGGCCGAACCAAACGCCGAGGCGAGAACGTCATCGATGACCTGTTCGCGCAGCGCTGTAGTATCGACGAACATCGCGTTGAGACCGCCGGTTTCAGCAATGAGCGGCACGATAGGTCCGCTACGCGCGGCAAGGACGCGGTTGATCGCCCAGGCCGTGTCCGTTCCACCGGTGAAGGCGACGCCGTCGCAACACGGGTGCGCGACCAGCATGCTGCCGATTGCCTGGCCATCGCCGGGCAAGAGGTGCAGTAAGTCTGGATCGAGTCCGGCCTTGTGGAAGAGACGCACAGCCTCGACGGCGATCAACGGTGTCTGCTCGGCGGGCTTTGCGAGAGCGGCGTTGCCGGCGGCGAGCGCCGCTGCGATCTGCCCCGTGAAAATGGCCAGGGGAAAATTCCATGGGCTGATGCAGGCGAACACCCCGCGTCCGCGCAGCATAAGCTGGTTCGTCTCGCCTACCGGGCCTTTCAGCAATTCGGCCTGTTCAAACTGGCGCTCTGCGAGGCAGGCGTAATATCTGCAGAAATCGGTAGCTTCCCGGACCTCCGCGACACCATCGCTCAGAGTCTTGCCCGCCTCGCGCGCGCAGAGGGCGACGAGCCTGTCGCGGTTTGCTTCGAGCACGTCGCCCATGGCGCGAAGCATTTTGGCGCGGCGCCTGCCACCGCAAGCATCCCAAGCTGGCTGCGCAGCCTTCGCCGCCAGGAAGGCAGTGTTCACATCGTCTGCGGTTGCCCACCGGGCGCGTCCGACGACATGTGAGACGTTTGCGGGGGAACGACATCTCTCGGCCATGCCCGCGCGGCCAAGTCGTCCGCGAACGATCGGGCCGGCTTCCGGCTGTTCGGCATCGAGTGCAGCGATTGCCTGGGCAAGTTCGCCGCGAGCAGCAGCGGTAGAAAGATCCAGACCAAGCGAGTTGCGTCGGCTCGCGCCGTAAAGGTCAACCGGACGCGGGATGCGGGGATTGGGAGCTGCCCCCGTAGATTCCACGATCGTTATGGGATCAGGTACGACGCTGGATATTGGAGTGCGTTCGTCCAAGAGGCGATGTACGAAAGAGGTGTTCGCGCCGTTCTCCAGAAGACGTCTGACCAGGTAGGGCAAGAGGTCCTCGTGACTTCCTACTGGCGCATAGACGCGAAGAATGCCGCGGCGCGCGGCGGCTCGATAGAGTGCCTCGCCCATGCCGTGCAGACGCTGGAACTCGGGGGAAATTCCGGCCTGTCGTGCGACTTCGCGCACGGCGGCTAGAGTATAAGCATTATGCGTCGCGAATTGCGCGTAGAGAGCCGGAGCTGCAGCAAAGAGAGCGCGGGCGCAGACCAGATAGGAAAGGTCCGTGGCGGCCTTGGTGGTGAAAGTGGGATAGTCCGGCAAACCAGCGATTTGCGCGCGCTTGATTTCACTGTCCCAGTAGGCGCCTTTCACCAGCCGTACCATCAATCGGCGGTCGCTCGAGCGGGCAATTTTTGCGACGGCCTCGATAACCTGCGGTGCACGCTTCTGGTAGGCCTGGACCGCGAGACCCAGACCTTTCCAGCCACCAAGCTCAGGTTCCCTGGCGAGACGATCGAGAATCTCAAGCGAAAGCACCAGACGATCGGCTTCTTCGGCATCGAGCGTCAGGTTGATATCGGCATCCGCGGCCAGGACCGTCAGGCTTTTTATCCGCGGATATAGGTCCGTCCAGACGCGCTCTGCCTGGCGGGCTTCGCATCTAGGCGAGAGCGCCGATAGCTTAACGGACACGCCGTGCCCCCTCTCCGGCCCTCCGGTATGCGCCCCCACCGCTTCGATGGCAGCAGCATACGCGGCTTCATATCGGTCAGCGTCGGCCTGCGTCCGGGCGGCCTCCCCCAACATGTCAAAGGAACATAAGAACCTCTCCTCGCTCGCCCGCTTCAGTGCCTTGGCGATCGTTGAACCCAGAATGAATTGCTCACCTATGATGCGGACGGCGGCGGCGACCGCGTGGCGAATGACGGGTTCGCCAAGCTGGCTAGCCAGCCTACGGACGAATCCCGATAGATCGCGAACTGCCTCTTGGTCCGGCGCAATCAATTTGCCCGTCAACATAAGGCTCCAAGTTGACGCGTTCACGAGCAGGCTGTCGGATTGACCCACGTGGCTGGCCCAGTCTGCCGATGCGACTTTCGCTGCGATCAGCCGGTCGCGCGTTCGCTCGTCCGGCGTACGAAGCAAAGCTTCGGCGAGACACATCAACGCGAGGCCTTCGGGAGTCGATAGACTAAACTCTTGCAGGAAGCTCTCGACCGGTCCGTGGTTGCGAGCTCCATGCCGGGCGGCTTTCACCAGCGCTTCCGCCTCCACGCGGACCGTTTCACGCTCCTCCGGATCGAGAGGCGGGGCGGAGAGAGCCGCTGCCAAGACCGTGTGTTCGTCCAGGAATTTCAACTCGTCTAAGTAGTCGAAGGACATTTGCGCCAGACTCTGCGCGATCGCCGGAAACGCGCTCAATTGCTATTGGATCACAGGTGCTCCTGCCCCCTCCAACCGCCCAACAGGTGTCGCCTCTAGGTATTATTCTCGAAAAGTCCGCAGTTGTTGCTTGTATAGTATGGTGGAGCAATTCCCTCCCGATTTCCGCACCGACGAATCAAACCGGCAGCGATGTTTGTGCACGTGGCGGAAGGCAGGGCGACGTCTGCCGCGCGGCGTCCTCGATGATGGCCGCGATCTCCCTGGGGCGCGATTCCTATGTCAGGGCCGGCAACTCATAGAGGACGCGGCTTGCCGGGCTGGCCCCTAACGCATTCTAACGCGGAACGGTCCCATTTCCCCAACGTGGCTGCCGCTGCATAGGTCGCCTCCAGAAAGTTTTGCAGCGAACCGTCGGGGTCGAGAGCGGCTTGCACTGCACGGTAGGGCAAAATGAATTCGCCCAACTCTGCGACGTATCGCGCCTCCACTGCTACTGGCCAATCGCGGAAACCGGCAGGCTCGGGATATGCGTACGCATAGAAAGCGGCATCTGGGTAACGGTCGCTTCCTGGCCAAAAGCCCGCGCTGCTGACTTCGTGTGAGTAGGCTTCCCGCGTCACATGATCCGAAAGACCCGGAATACCGCCCGGATGCGAAGGCGCCTTTCTCCCCGAAAATCGTGTAACGGCCAGATCGAAGCCGCCCCAGAAAAAATGCACCGGACTCGCTTTTCCCAAGAACCCCGTGCGAAAAAGCTTGAGTGCATTGTCCGCGTGCAGCAACGCGCGCCAGAACCGATGCACTGCCGACGCATCGTAGTCGGCATGAGTGTGATCCTGATCGAACGGAATGGGATCGGGAAATTCAGAAGGCTCATGGCTAATCCTGACCGGACAACCCAACCTTTCAAAGAGCGACATCACTTCGCGGTGGAACGAGGCCACCGACATCGGCTTGAGATCGAGCGCCGCACTTGATCCTATGCTGGCACGGCAAAGAAGGCGGTGGCCGACGAAATCGAATTCGACGTCGACGGTCTCGCGTCCAAACGGGATAGGCGAGGTCTGAAGTCCCCGCGACGAAACGTAGAACGGAACGTGCCAGCTGTGATTGAGCCACGGCGTCTGCGCCAGGCGTATTTTGCCGATGATTTGCATCCACAGCTGAAGCGTGAGCGCGCTGTTGCGCCACGCAGGATAATCGAGAACGGGCCACGCCGGTTCGAGGCCGTTGTTTCTAGGAATTATCGCCTCCTTTTGCAAAACCGCAGGCGGACCAGACACTGACTACGCGTCGACGTTCTCCGCGTTGGCAATAGCGCAAAATCATGACGTGTGAGATGGTCGCGCAGCGGTATCGAACAAGGCTCGCAAATGAAGCAAACTTTCAGATTCCAGTGAACAACTCCTTTTTGGCCATAGGATAAAGGTTACCAATGATGCGTGAAGTAACGAGACAAATAAAAGCAAGTCCCGCGGCTGCCCTGTTGGCGCTCGCGCTGGGAGCGGCAGCGTTCGGTGCAGTCGCCATCGGAGCGTTGGCGATCGGTCGTCTTGCGGTAGGTAGTCTGGTGATCAAAAAGGCACGCTTTAACGTGCTGGAGGTCGACGATTTGCGGGTCCGCAGGTTGCGTGTTGTTGAACATCAAGGCCCCGAGTCCTGATTCTTCCGTAATCCGTGCAGCGGGACGCCAAAATAAATCCGCCAAAAATGGGCCGAAAATCCCGATCTCGTTACCCCCTGCAACTCCGCGCCACATTGCCATCTCACGTACGGAATGTAAGCCGCGCGCATAAATCTTCTGCCGCAACCAAACAACTTTGCTACCCGGCCCAAAGGGCCGTTGGGTGCTGGGGGTATTTCAATGTCAATCGCCGACCACTTTGATCATGCGCCCGATGCGGGCTTCATCCGGGCTTACAATTCACGCGCCGCTCGCCGCCAGTTCAAGATTTCGGTGGCACTGATTCTGGTTCTGTCGCTAGCAGCCTTTACGCTTGGATTTGTGCTCCGGTTTGACGATGCGGCTGGACAAGCCAATCCGGCGCCAACCATGCACCAAGTTACTTCGCTTGATGCCTAAGCGCCCGCTTAACTACGCCAGACTGGCGATGATCGCCCGATAGGTTTCTTCTGGAAAAGCCTTCAGCGTGACGGTGCGTAAATTACCTTGCGCGCCGAGCTGCAGCACATATTTCGCGATGGCTTCATCGTCCGGCGCCTCGATTACCGCGACGTTGTCGAACGCGCCCATGGTCATAAAGAAATTCTCAAGGATACAGCCGTGCTGCTTAGCCAGCTCCCTGCCGGCATCGAGGCGCTGCGCCGAGTTCTTGATGTTGCGGATGCCTTGCTCTGTCCAGTTCACGAGCAGAATATACTTGGCCATCGACGTGGCTCCCTGAAGCTCGGCAAGCTATCGACGATCTCCTTGTCACGCACATCGATCTTTGATCGTCTACCCGCCTTCCCGGTTTCCAACTGAGTTGTAGATTACCACTCATCACCACTCGGAGTCCCGAAAATGACGCATCAGACGGGACATCCGAGCGAAAGCGCAGCTTCTTTTGGCCGGTAGTTCATTGGATCCGAGCCGTCGACGATCCCGAACGCCGTCGCGGTCTTTTCATGCCTCTCAAGCGCTGCTAAGGTGACTTCCGCGCGAGGAGCATGGGGGTGTTCGATCGCATCCGCAGACGAAGCCGTTTGAGCGCCGAGCACGACTGCCGGCGCAGCGTTGGGGCGTGCGTCCTGCGCGCACGTGGTAGCGCGCGGCGTCGGTTCTGCGCTGGCCTCGCGATCCTCGGCCTTTACGTGCAGCTCTTTGCCGCCGGCCTCTGTACGGCCGGATTTGCTCCGGCGGCCGGCGCATTCCCGATCTGTCATACGCCCGCCACCGGATCGCAACCGGATCAGGCGCCGGCGCAAGACCATCGTCCCTGCCCGTTCTGTGCGCTGCACTGCAAAGCGGCGATGGTGTTGCCGCCGTCGATCGGCGCTCCGGAGCGTTTCACCGCCGCAGCGGTACGCTCCGAACATGCGGCCTTCCTCGTTCCCGCCCCGGCCCGCTTCTCGATCAGCGCGCCGCCGCGCGGTCCTCCCGCTTCAGCCTGAAGAAAGAGACGGAGCAAGCCTCGCCCGGCCTGCGGCACGCTGCCCTTGCGCACGCGTCCAATATTTCGGCCGGCCGTTTCCCTTCAGACTGAGGACACAGCATGTTTCATCAGGCCAAATTGGCCGGCGCCATCCTGCTTATCGGGATCGGCCCGGCATTCGCCCATACCATCGTCGGCAACCGCGTTTTTCCGGCGACCCTTACGATCGACGATCCGGGCGTCAACGACGAACTCGTATTGCCGACCTTCGCCTACATGGCGGCCGCCAACTCCGACGGCACGCTCGGGCCGATCTCCTATTCGCTCGGCTGGGAATACGACAAGACGATCACCCCCGACCTGGCGCTCTCGATCGGCTCGGACGGTTATACTTGGCAGAGAAACCCGCAAGCCGAAGGCTGGGCGAACATCGAAACGGAGGCGAAATACGTCCTCTACCAAAACCCGGAGCACGAATTCATCGTCGCGACCGCGGTCGACGTCGAATGGGGCAATACCGGGAGCCCGCAAAGCGCCTCGCTGCCTTCCGACCCGTTTTCGACCATCACGCCGAAAGCCTTCGTCGGCAAAGGACTGGGCGATCTTCCGGTCGACTGGCTGCGGCCGTTCGCGGTCACGGGAGAGATGGACCTCTCCATCCCGACCGTCACCGAAAACCCGGACATGAGCTTCAACCCGACCGTGCTCACCTATGGGGCGACGCTGCAGTACAGCCTGCTCTACGAGAACTCCTTCATTCGTCAGGTGCCGGATTTCTTCAACAAGCTCATTCCCTCTTTCGAGGGCATCTTCAGCACGCCGATCGCGAACCAAGGCCCGTATATCCCCGGCGAGTTCTCGCCCTACGAAACGACCGGCGTGGTCGGCCCGTCGATCTATTACATCGGCCAATATTTCGAAGTCGGTGTGATGGCGCAAATCCCGATCAACGAGGCGAGCGGCAGTCACGTCGGCGCCTTGGCGGTGGTCGATTTCTTCCTCGACGACATCGCCCCGAACTCGATCGGCAAACCGCTGTTCGGCCCGCCCGAAGTTCGAAACCCGATGCAAAATCCCTGAAACCCCAATGAGGATACCGACATGAAATGCATGCTTCTAATCACGCCGCTGGCTGGCGTGCTCGCCGCAACGCCGACCTTCGCCCATGCTTTTCTGGATCACGCCATTCCGGCGGTGGGCGGCACTGTCACCGGCTCGCCGCGCGAATTGCAGATCAACTACACCGAGAACATCGTGCTCGCCTTCTCGGGCGTGCATGTCGCGGCGGCGGGCGGCGCCCCGGTCGCGACCGCCAAACCAACGCTCGGCGAGCCCAACGAACTCATTGTGAAACTCACGCGCCCGCTGAAGCCCGGCACCTACGTCGTGAGCTGGCACGTGGTCTCGGTGGACACGCATCATACCCAAGGAACCTACAAGTTCACGGTCGCTCCGTAACGTAACGCCCGCCTCGCGCCGCAGCAATGCCGGCGCGAGGCCAGCGCGGATGAAGTGGCAATGACCCAAGCTCTCGTTATCTCGCGCTGGATCTATTTCGCCGCCATTTTCGCGCTATTCGGGTCTTCGCTCTTTTGGTTCTACATCGATCCTTGGCCGGCCGATGGTCGCGCCGAGCCGCGCAGTTTTCGCGCCACCCTTCGTGCGCTCCGGATCGCCGCCCTCGTCACGGCGGTTTCCGGTGTGGGGTGGCTCGCGGCCAGCATCGCCAACATGACGGGCAGCTTTGCCAACGTCGTCGATCCCACGACCTTGCAGGTCTTCTTCTCGCAGACGCCGTTCGGGCCCGTCGCGCTCCTGCGGCTCGCTCTCTTCGCCGCCATTGTGCTGCTCGCGCTTCTGCCACGCCAGGATCGCGCCTGGCGGCTGACGATGCTCGTCGCCGCTGCGCTGCTTTTGGTGAGCCAAGCCTGGTTCGGGCATGCCGCAGAAGGTGGCGCGAGCCTTTATGGCGCGCTGATGATCTTCGCCTACTCCGTTCATATGCTTGCCGGCGCCGCCTGGGTCGGCGGGCTCCTGCCCCTGCTCTTTACGCTTCTCGAGCTGCGGCGCTCGCAAGCCCACGAGCGCTTCGCCGCCTTGCTGTCCCGCTACTCCTTGATGGGAATGTTCGCAGTCACCTTGGTCCTCATCAGCGGCATGGCGAACGTGGCGTTCCACGCTGTCTCGCCAGGCAAACTCTTCCACAGCGCCTATGGTGAGGTGCTGTTCGCCAAGCTTTCGCTGCTTGCCGGAATGCTGCTTCTCGCCTATTTCAATCGTTTCGTGGCCCTGCCGCGACTGCGCGCCTATTCCGGTATCGCGCAGCTCACCAGGCTTCGCGCCACCATCGGCTTCGAACTGGCCCTTGGGGTGTTGGTCATCGGCGCTGCCGCCGTGCTCGGCATTACGGCTCTGCCGCAGTAGCGAGGCGCCTGTCCCCGGCCGATGGCGTTCCACGCCATGATGCCGGCGTAGTTGTCGTCATTGTCGGCCGTTGCGACCAGACGCGGACGACGCCGGGCGTCGCAAAGGATGGACAGGATGCGGCGTTCGCTTCGCCGAGGTCGGACCAATCGTATCGCGATATGCGCCTTGCTCCTTGGCGCCGCGGCCAATCTCGCTTACGCCGCCGCGGTCCGAGCACAAGGAGACGCGTCCCAGCCCGAGAATGAGATAGCACCGATGCCGCCGACCCGGCCTCCGGCGCTTGCCGCGCCCGCCGCGCCTGCCGAGCCGCAAGCTCCCGCCGCTCCACAGCAGCCGCCGGACCAGCAAGCCACGGGAGATTCCTCGACCCCGGCTTGGACGCCCGGCAAGCTATTGCAGCTTCCGCCCTACACACGCCCCCGCATGCACGAATGCGCGCTGGAATGGCAGAAGATGAAGGAAAGCGGCGCCGCGACCGAAAAAATTTGGTTCACCTTCGCCCAATCTTGTCTGGTGCGTTAGGGAACCGCTCGCTCTGTCTTGATCTGCGGCCGACGAGGCACAGGACCGCAAGAGCGAGACGGAGGCGGGACAACCGGTGCCGGCAGGGACTTATGCATCCCTCTCACGCAGCAGCGTGAAAAGCCAGACTGGTCGTCTCCGTCCTCCTCCTTCGATGAATTTAGACCGTCTCCGGCATCGCAGGCATCGACGACCTTGAGGCGACTGACTTGCGCCGCTTCCGGGCCGGCGATTTGCGGGCCACCGTTCTGGCCCTTTTTGCCGCGGCCCTTATACCTGGCCTTTTTTTGGCGCTCTTCTTCGACTTCTTCGTCGACTTACGGGCGGACTTCCTCGCCGTCTTCTTCGACGCACTCTTCTTTGCGGGTTTACGCTTGGTGGCAGCTTTCGCCATGATTCAAGTTCCCTCTGCTAATTCGCCGGCGTGGATTGTGCCGACAAAAGGCGTGATTAGCGTAACCTGGTTAATCAGTCGTGCAAGAGGCTTGTGCGCGTAAAAATGCGAATCGTGTGCCGATCGAGGCCTTCAACGCGCGCTGCGAAGCTTCGCACCGACGCTTCTACGCCGCGTGTGCCGACACAATCGCGATGTGATTGCGCCGCTCGCCGCGCGATGATCGACGCTGCACGATGCGCTTCGAATGCCGCCGCGAAAAGCTTCGGTGCAATCGAAGACGCGCGCGGTGCAATCGCGCGTCGTTCGATAAAGTCATTGTTTTTCCTGCATCTATCAATACTCGTCGAAAGCACGTCATGATCGCGCGCAATGCTTCATCAATGCGCATCAGCGCATTGATCGCGTTGAACGACACACCACTGCGCGCTCGCGAAACATATCTTCGCGCCGCGCGCCGAGGCATCGATCGAGGGATCGGCGCGGCTTATTTACCATGCGTCCCGCCGACGCTCGCAGCCCCGAAAATTTTTTTGTGGGACAACCCAAAAAGTAGCGTAAATGCCGCCGCAACGGGCTTGGATGAGCCTCGAAACGCGAATCGCGCGAATCGCCGGCTGATTCGCGAAGCCGCTCAGGTCCCGAGTTTCGTCCGCAGAAGTGCATTGACTGCCTGCGGATTGGCTTTGCCGCCAGTCTCTTTCATGACCTGTCCAACGAACCATCCAAGCATCGAGGGCTTGGCTCGCGCTTGCGCGACTTTCTCCGGATTGGCGGCGATGATCGCATCGACAGCCGCCTCGATCGCCCCGAGATCGGTCACCTGTTTCATGCCGCGCGCTTCGACGATGGCGCGTGGATCGCCGTTCCTCTCCTCTTCGATGAGGATCAGCAACAGGTCTTTGGCGATCTTGCCGGAGATCGTGCCTTCGGCGATGAGGTCGACGAGCCCGGCGATCTGCGCCGGCTTCAAATGGGTCAGTGGCACGGAGAGGCCGACCGAGTTTGCGTAGGCCGCAACGTCACCCGTGATCCAATTGGCGACCGCCTTCGGATCGCGGCTGTTGCCGCCATACGCGACCACCGCCTCGAAATAATCTGCAGTTTCCCTGTCGGCGACGAGGACATCGGCGTCGTAGGCCGCTAGGCCGTATTCGGCGATGAACCGGGCCTTCTTGGCGTCCGGCAATTCCGGCAGCGCGGCGGCGAGCCGATCGACGTAGGCGGGATCGAGCTCGAGCGGCAGAAGGTCTGGGTCGGGAAAATAGCGGTAGTCGTGCGCCTCTTCCTTAGAGCGCATCGAGCGCGTCTCGCCGCGGTTCGGATCGAAGAGCCGCGTTTCCTGATCGATCGTGCCGCCGTCCTCGAGAATGCCGATCTGGCGGCGGGATTCCGCCTCGATCGCCTGACCGATGAAGCGGATGGAATTGACGTTCTTGATCTCGCAGCGGGTACCCAACGGCGCTCCCGGCCGGCGCACCGAGACGTTGATGTCGGCGCGCAACGAGCCCTGTTCCATATTGCCGTCGCAGGTTCCGAGATAGCGCAAGATCGTCCGGAGCTTCGCCACATAGGCCTTGGCCTCCTCGGCGGAGCGCATATCCGGTTTCGAGACGATCTCCATCAGGCCGACGCCGCTGCGGTTCAAATCGACGAAGGACTCCGTCGCCGACTGGTCGTGTAGCGACTTGCCGGCATCCTGTTCGAGGTGAAGGCGCTCGATTCCGACCTCGATCCGCTCGCTGGGCGATACTTCAACGACAACCACGCCCTCGCCCACCAACGGGCTCTTATATTGCGAAATCTGATAACCCTGCGGCAGGTCAGGATAAAAATAGTTCTTGCGGTCGAAGTGCGAGCGCAGATTGATCTTGGCCTTGAGACCGAGCCCGCTGCGCACCGCCTGGGCGACGCATTCGGCGTTGATGACCGGCAACATTCCTGGCATGGCGGCGTCAACCAGCGCGACGTGAGCATTGGGCTCGCCGCCGAATTCAGCCGAGGCGCCGGAGAATAGCTTCGCTTTGGAGACGACCTGGGCATGGACCTCCATGCCGATCACGACCTCCCAGTCGCCGCTCGTGCCCTTGATGAGTTTCGAGGAATGCATGGTCTGCTTCCGGTGGGTCACGTCCACCATCTCGCGGGCGGCTCGATCTTCGGCGCCGCCTGTTCGACGACCGCCGCGATCGCAAACAAGGTCTCTTCCTCGAAAGCGCGGCCGATGAGTTGCAGGGCGAGCGGCAAGCCTTCCGAAGAAATCCCCGCCGGCACGGCGATGCCCGGCAAACCCGCCATGTTCACTGTTACCGTGAATACGTCGTTCAGATACATCTCGACCGGATCGCCGGAACCTTTTTCGCCTAAGCCGAACGCGGCGGACGGCGTCGCCGGCGTCAGGATCGCATCGACGCCATCCGCAAACACCGTCTCGAAGTCGCGCTTGATGAGCGTCCTGATCTTCTGCGCACGTACATAATAGGCATCGTAGTAGCCGGCAGAAAGCACGTAGGTGCCGATCATGATCCGGCGGCGGACCTCTTTGCCGAAGCCGGCGGCGCGGGTTTTCTCGTAGAGTTCGGTAACATCCTTGCCCGGAACGCGCAGACCATAGCGCACGCCATCGTAGCGGGCGAGATTGGAGGAGGCTTCGGCAGGCGCCACAATATAATAAGCCGGCAGCGCGTACCGCGTGTGCGGCAGCGAGATCTCGACGATCTTGGCGCCCGCCGCCTTAAGCCAGGCGACGCCCTCGCTCCACAGCCTGTCGATCTCGGCCGGCATGCCGTCGAGCCGATATTCCTTCGGAATGCCGATCGTCTTGCCTCTGATCGACGTGCCTACGGCGGCCGCGTAGTTGGGCACCGGCCGATCGACGCAGGTCGCATCCTTCGGGTCGTGTCCGGCCATCGATTGCAGCAAGATCGCGGCATCGCGCACGCTGCGGGCGATCGGGCCCGCCTGATCGAGCGACGAGGCAAACGCCACAATCCCCCAGCGCGAGCAGCGCCCGTACGTCGGCTTGACGCCCACCGTGCCCGTAAACGCGGCGGGCTGTCGGATCGAGCCGCCGGTGTCGGTCGCCGTTGCGCCATAGCACAGCCGCGCCGCAACCGCCGCCGCCGAGCCGCCCGACGAGCCGCCGGGAACGAGCTTGACGTTCGAGCCCAGCCGCCGCCAGGGCGAGATTACCGGCCCGAAGTACGAGGTCTCGTTCGACGAGCCCATCGCGAATTCATCGAGATTGAGCTTGCCGAGCATCACCGCGCCATCGCGCCAGAGATTTGCGGTGACCGTCGATTTGTAGCTCGGAACGAAATTGTCGAGGATGTGGCTCCCGGCGGTGGTCTTCACGCCTTTGGTGCAGTAAAGATCCTTGATCCCGAGCGGAATTCCTTCGAGCGGCCGGGCTTCGCCGCGCTTCAGCATTGCATCCGATTGCGCCGCCATGGCAAGCGCTCGATCCGGCGTCTCGCTGACGAAACAATTCAGCACCCGCGCCACTTCGATCGCCGCGATATGCGCCTTGGTGAGCTCGACGGCGGAAAGATCTCTCTTCACCAGGGCATCGCGTGCCGCAGCCAGGCTCAATTCGGTCAATTCGGTCAATTGGCTGCTCTCACTTGGACGCCGGCTATTCCACGACCTTCGGCACGACGAAATAATGGTCCTCTGTGGCGGGCGCGTTGGCGACGATCTCATCGGCGATGCCGCCGTCGGTAACCACATCGGCGCGCTCTTTCATGCGCATCGGCATGACCGAAGTCATCGGCTCGACGCCCTCGACATCGACCCCGGCAAGCTCTTCGACAAACGCAAGAATGGCATTGAGCTCGGAGGCCAGATGCGGCACCTCCGCTCCCTCAAGGTCGATACGGGCGAGATGGGCGATGCGGCGCACGGTCGCCTGATCGACGGGCATGGGAACTCCGAGAGTTGCGGCACGCGAGGCTATACATCCGCGCGGCTGCAGGAGCAATTCACCCGCATTTCGCCGGATGACACATCGATTTTCGCTGCGGCTTGCGCAATTCGGATATGGCGATCAGCAGCTTATTCTGGATCGAGCGAGGCGGCGATGGCGCACCTAACCGGTGAATTGGACTTTCAAGGGACCTAACCTCAAAACTCCAGGCTTTGGCCGATTTTTGGAACGACCCCCTTCGGCTTTGCGCCGAGCGCGGCGATGAATTCGCTCGGATCCTGCGCGAGTAGATCGAACGTGCCGTAGTGGCAAGGCACTACGGTCTCGAAATCGAAGTAGCGCTTGACCGCCTCGGCCGCCGTTCTACCGCCCATGGTGAACCGGTCGCCGACCGGCACCAGCCCGATCTTGGGATGATGCAACTCGTTGATCAATGCCATGTCGGAAAAGATGTCGGTATCGCCCATATGATAGAGCGTCGGGCCGCGGCGGGGCGTGACGACGATGCCGAACGGATTGCCGAGATAGATCGATTGTCCGTTAACCGTCGTACCGGAGGAATGCAGGGCTTGCGTAAAGCTCACGCTAAAATCGCCGCAGTCGATGGTCCCGCCGGTATTCCCCGGGTTGATCTTGGCAACGCCTTGGGCCGCGAGATACATGCAGACCTCGAAACTGCCGACGAGCTCGGCGCCGCTCGCCTTGGTGATCTCGACGCTGTCGCCGACGTGGTCGTCATGGCCGTGGGTCAGAAGAATATGCGTAACGCCGGCGGTCAGGGCGGCAAAGTCGAGGTTGAACTTGGGGTTGCCGCGCAGGAACGGATCGATGAGGATGATCGCCGCGCCGGTCTCGATGCGAAAGGCCGAATGGCCGAGCCAGGTGAGTTTCATGGTGCTCCTCAGCTTGTGCGCCGGAAAGATGGCGAGAAAAGCCCGCGCCGGCAAGAGCCCGCTCGCGCAGGCGGCCGCATGAATCCCGCGCCCGTCAGGATCGAGGAACTTGCCGGGCGCTTTACCGGCACCCAGAGGCTGATGGGCATCGATCTCGGCACGAAGACGATCGGTCTCGCGCTGTCCGATGTCGAGCGCCGGTTGGCGACGCCGATGGAAACGTTGGCGCGCGGCAAATTCTCGGTAGATGCGGCAAAGCTCCTGGCGCGGGCCAAACAATTCGATGTTGCCGCGTTCGTCGTTGGCCTGCCGCTCAATATGGACGGCAGCGAGGGCCCGCGCGTGCAGGCGACGCGTGCTTTCGTCCGCAATCTCGGCGCGCTTTCGCCGATCCCTTGCGCTTTCTGGGATGAGAGACTTTCGACCGCCGCGGTGCACCGCGCTCTGATCGCACAGGATGTCTCGCGCGCCAAACGCGCCGAGGTGATCGACCGGATGGCCGCCGCTTATATCTTGCAAGGCGCAATCGACCGGCTCAATCGCTCGAACAGCTAGCGGCGCAACGGCGCCGCGAATTCGGCGAATGCACTGCAGAGCGCCTGCTCGCCGTTACGCCGATTCCAGCATTGGCGTGACCGGCGTGGCGACCGGCAGAATGGCTTCGATCCGCGTGCCTTTGCCGTCGCGCGGCGTGATGCTGAGATGGCCGCCGCAGGCCCGCACTCTTTCGTGCATCCCGGTCAGCCCCAGGCCTTTTTCGAATCTCTCCGGAACGCCGATCCCATTGTCATCCACCCTGACCCGCAGTTCGCGCTTGCCTTGCTCCGCAAGTTCCGAATCGCACGTGACCCAGTCTACGCGCACGCTGGCATGCGAGGCGCCGGCATGGCGGAACACGTTGGTAAGCCCTTCCTGTACTACGCGGTATGCCGCGAGGCGGATGTTCTCATCGATCATCGCGAAATCGTCCGAGGCCTCGAGCGAGACCTCGATTTCAGGATGCGCCGCGCGCCAGGAGCCGACGAGCGTGCGCAGCGCTTCGCCGAGCCCGAGCTCGCCGAGGCCGGCCGGCCGCAGGCGTTGCAGCAAGCGCCTAAGCAGCATCTGAATGGATTCGGCCTGTTCGCCGATCGCGACCAAGGTTCGGCCGACGTCGCCGGGCACCTTCTCGCAGAGCGCGCTCACATTGGCGCGGATAGAGAAGAGGTGTGGCCCCATTTCGTCGTGCAGGTCGCGGGCGATCTGGGCACGTTCCTCCTCCTGCACCTTCATGATCTGCTGGACGAGGCGGGTATTCTCCGCGTTGACTTTGGCGAGATCGACGGCAAGTCCGTTGAGCTTCTCGGAAATGTCGATGAACTCCGGCGGTCCGCGCGGCACGAGTTTTACGCTGGTGTCGCCCGCAGCAAGCTGGCTGATCGCCTGGCCAACCTGCGTGATCGGCGCGATGGCGCGGCCGACGAGAACCATGATGAAAACTAAGACGCAAACGCCGAAGAGAAGCGCCGTCGCAACGACGGTACCCATCTCCGTCCAGATCTCGGATAATTCCTGGGTGGGATCGGACGCGATGGCGACAACGCCTAAATTCCGGCCGTTGAAATCTGCTGGAATGACCGAGAAGCGCGGGCGCGGCGTGAAAAGATTGACGAACCATTGCGGCGGCGGATTTGCGGAACTCGAATAGGTGAACTGCGGCATGACTTCGGCCTCCGCCTCGTTTGCCGCGAAAAATATCCGCACATGCCGGAGGTTCTGCAAATCCCCGATGAGCCTCATGAGCCGCGGAGCTGGATTGGGTGCATCCTGCAAGCTCACCAATACGGTTGAAATGACTTTGCGGGCCAATCTCTCGTCGCTTTGGTCTTCTGCGCGGATGCGGGGACCCGCCTCCCAAGCAATCCACGCGATATTCACCAAAAGGGACACAAACAGAAGCGCGCCAAGCAGCAGGTTCAGTTGGGCGCGCAAAGAAAGTAATCGCATCGTCGGCATCTCCGTGATGCGAGTTTACCGGGCTTGCCGCCCCTCTGCCAGTCCGCCGCCGCGCGCCCCAAGTTTAGGAACAAATCCAAACGCAACCGGGAACAAGTCGCATTCAGCAAGGTGCCTGAGGCCGATAACGCGCCTGATTGCAAAGACTTATTGACAGCAACCTGACGTACGCGACAAATGCCCAAGCCGCCTGCGAGCTGGAAAGCAGTCATGCAAGTTCTTGTAGTCGACGATCATCCGGTGATCATCTCCGGGTGTCGGGCGATGCTTTTACCATACGACGACATCGCGGTGCTCGATGCGCTCGACGCCGAGCACGCCTATGAGCGCTACATGGAGGCACGCCCCGACGTCGTGGTGATCGACGTCAATCTTCCGGGCATTTCGGGATTTTCGCTGACGCAGCGCATTCTGCATTACGACCCCGCCGCGCGCGTCGTCATCTTTACGATGAACGACGACCCGATCTTCGCCGCACGAGCGATCGCAAACGGCGCGAAAGGATATATCGGCAAGTGCGAGGATCCCGCCAAGTTCGTCGCCGCGATCCGGGCCGTTGCGGCGGGACAAACGTTCCTTCTGCCCGAGACCGCGCAGAAGCTGGCTTTTCTCGATCTAGGGCGGCGCGGCGAC
The DNA here is from genome assembly GCA_963697785.1 of uncultured Alphaproteobacteria bacterium. Lineage (GTDB taxonomy): Bacteria > Pseudomonadota > Alphaproteobacteria > Rhizobiales > Beijerinckiaceae > Methylovirgula. The sequence continues at coordinate 1,840,738 of OY969098.1, forward strand.
GTCATCCATGGTCTGAATGGGCGCGAACTGGAGATCCTGCGCCTTTTGCGCAGCGGCAAGAGCATGGCCGAGATCGCCGGCGTAATTAACGTCTCCTATAAGACCGTTGCCAATAGCTGCGCGATCTTGAAGCGCAAACTCGGTGCCCGCACGCCGCTCGATCTGGTGCGCATCGCGGTCGACAACAAGCTTGCCTGATGGCGCGCAGAATAAAGCAGGACAGCGCGAGCTATCCTGCTTTGGGCGCACAGGCATCGCGCCGGGCTCACCACCAGTCACGATCGCTGTAGTATGGCCCGTAGCCATAGCCGTACGGGCCATAATTATAACTGTAGGGGCCGTAGCCGTAGGGATACCCCGTCGCCGCGGCAGCCGCGCCGCCGACGATACCTGCTGCCGCGCCTAAGGCCGCGCCGACTGGACCCGGGCCATAGCGGTAGTGATGGTGATGATAGGCGTAATGCCGGAAATGGTGATGCATGGGCGCGGCCGTAGTGGTGCCGGCCATCGCCAGAGCGAAAACGCCAGCCAAAGCCAAGCCGGCCATCTTCTTTAAGTTCTCGTGCGACATTCCAAGTGCTCCTTGCTTGCAAACCGCAATGCCGCATCTTGCTGCGGCGTTGCGGTTCGTGCGCTCTCGCAAGAGTGCGACGAGCCGTTGCAGGGGCATACGCCACAGATCCGGAATCGTTCCATCCGCGCGCAAGCAGCGCTTGAGCAAATCAGGCGGGCCGAGGCGGCAACGCGGGCGTCGCTATTCGAGCACGACGTTCTGCGGCTTGCCGGCGACCCAAGCTTCGATATTGTCGACGAGCTGGTTGGCGAGTGCCGTCATCGCCTCGATGCTCGCCCAGGCGACATGCGGGGTGACGATCAGGTTCGGCAGATTTGCGTCAAGCAGAACGTTACCGTTCTTCGGCGGCTCGACGCTCAAAACGTCAAATCCGGCGCCGGCGATTTCGCCGTTCTTCAGTGCCTCGACGAGCGCTTTCTCGTCGACAAGGCCGCCACGCGCCGTGTTGATGAGGATCGCATCCTTTTTCATCTTCTTGAATTCGGCCGCGCCGATCATATTGCGCGTGCCGTCCGTCAACGGACAGTGCAACGAGACGATATCGCTTTGCGCGAGGATCGTGTCGAGGTCGACCTTTCCGGGGAAGTCGAACACATCGGTGGTGATTACTTTCATACCGAACGCCGCGGCGTGGGCGCCGACCGATTTGCCGAGCGCGCCGTAGCCGATGAGACCGAGCGTCGAGCCGGTGATGTCGCGGATCGGATGGTCGAAATAACAGAATTGGTTGATCGTCTGCCACTTGCCGCGCCGCACGTCGAGCACGTAAGGCACGAGGCTGCGGCGCAGCGCGAAGATCAAGGCCAGCGTATGTTCCGGCACGGTGTTGACGGCGTAATTGCGGATATTGGAAACCGTGATGCCGTGCGCCTTGCAATAGGTCTTGTCCACGCAGTCGGTGCCGGTGGCGGCGACCGCGATAAGCTTGAGCCTCGGCAGCTTCTCGAGGTTCGGCGCCCGCATCGGTACTTTGTTGATGATCGCGACCTCGGCATTCGCCAGCCGTTCGACGACCTCATCCGCGGAGGTCTCCTGGTATTCCTTATAGGTATGCGGGAATTTGGGCTCCCGCACCGAGACGCCAATCGTCGCGCGATCGAGGAAAACAATGTTCACTGGCTTATCGGACACGAGCGCTTCCCCTTTTTCTTCTTCCTATTGGCGCCGCGCCCGCCCGTCAATGCGTGCCGGAATTGCCGCTCTCAGAGTTCTTGCAGAAGCCGCTCGGCCGTCGAAATCTCTGCCGTGCCGGGTGATTCCTCGACGTTCAGGTTCCGCACGATCCCGTCTTCGACGAACATCGAATAGCGCTGCGAGCGCACACCGAGGCCGCGTTCGGTGAGATCGACGGTAAGGCCGATCGCTCTGGCGAATACAGCGCTGCCGTCGGCGAGAAAGAGGACTTTGCCTTCGCCGCCCGAAGCCTTGGCCCAAGCCTGCATGACGAACACGTCGTTGACGCCGGTCACTGCGACCGTGTCGACACCTTTCGCCTTGAACGCATCCGCCTGCTCGATATAGCCCGGCAGGTGGTTGAGCGAACAGGTCGGGGTGAATGCGCCGGGAACGCCGATCAGCACCACTTTGCGGCCCTTGAAGATCTCCGCGGTAGTGCGGGTCTTGGGACCCTCCGGCGTCATCACCGTGAATGCCACTTCCGGCAGAGCATCGCCGACGTTGATCGCCATGGCGCCATGTTCCTCGTTGCGAGCCGCAATTTAGCGTAATCGCGGCGGCGGGCAACTGCCGCCTCCGCTTAGGCCCCGCTTGGCCGCTGAGGGAACGCTTCGACCTCCGCGTGGTTTGGGAAGCTGCACGCATTGGCTGACTTGCAACCGGACGGCCTCAGCGGCGTTGCTTCTACTCCCTAAACTTCGGAGCAAACCATGGGTCTCTTCACGAAGGACATCACCAACATGGATGATCTCTTCATCCATCAGTTGAAAGACATCTATTATGCCGAAAAACGCATCGTCGGCAGTTTGCCGAAGATGATCAACAAAGCGACCTCGCCGGAATTGAAACAGGCCTTCGAGATGCACCTCGATCAAACGAGGAACCACGTCGCACGCGTCGAACAAGTTTTCGAGTTGCACGGCGTGGCCGCCGACACCGTCACCTGTCCGGGGATCGACGGCATCATCAAGGAAGCCGATGAGGTCGCCGGCGACATCGACAATAAGAACGTTCTCGACGCGGCGCTGATTGCCGCCGCTCAGGCCGTCGAACATTACGAAATCACGCGCTACGGCACGCTGATCGCGTGGGCGAAAGAACTCGGCGCCGAGGACTGCGTGGATCTCCTCGATCAGAATCTCGACGAAGAAAAGGAAGCGGACGAGAAACTGACCAATTTGGCGGAAGGCAGCGTCAATCGCGCCGCCGCCTGAACGGCTACGAAGCCGAGTGTCGAAGCCCCCATGCCGTAGAGCCGAAGCTACGTCTCTTCCGGCATGGGGATTCCTCATGATCGGCTTGCCGCCGGATCTCCATCATTGCGCCCGACACGCAGCTCGCCCGAACCCTGAGCCAGCCTCGGCTGGAGGCACGCAGCTTCGAACGCAAACCCGGTGAGGCTCGTGGCGGACTATATCTTTGGAATGCATGCGGCGTGCAAGAAAGCTGCACAGTATAGTTTCAAGACGTGAGACTATTTATCGTGGAAAGCCAGGCTATGGCTTTACAATTTATGTAAGATTAACATTAGTTTAACTTTACAATTTTTTGCGAATTCACAGTAATGACGGCCAAGATCGGAACAACCCGCGACGCTTCAGGGTTCTTTCGGTGCGGGGTATTCGGCACCCGCCTGCGGAGTGGAATTGGGAGAATGATGATGGACCATGAACGTTCAACCTCAAATCGTGGATTTGCCTCCATGGAGGAGGAAAAACAGCGCGAGATCGCCCGCAAGGGCGGCGCTAGCGTTCCGGCCGGCGCGCGTAGCTTTTCGAAGAACCACGAACTGGCGGCCGAGGCGGGTCGCAAAGGCGGCGCCAGCGTCCCCGGCGAGAAGCGCAGCTTTTCGCAAGACCATGAACTTGCTTCGCAAGCCGGAAGGAAGGGCGGCCATGCCTCGGGTGGCAATTTTGCCAACGATCCGCGCCGCGCCTCCGAGGCCGGCAGAAAAGGCGGCCACGCCTCAGGCGGCAATTTCGCCAACAATCCGCAACGCGCCGCGCAAGTCGGCCAACGTGGCGGCGAAGCCTCGCACGGACGGCGCTGAGAGCACTCGCTCCGGGTCGCGCATCCGTAAGCGGAACAGCGGTGTCGCGCGCGTATTTGATGTGCAGGATGAAGCGCGGCCCTTTGTCGGCGGAGACAAAGTCGTCCGCCGCCTCCTTCGGTGCTAATCCTGATCTCTTGCCGCATCGCCGGCTCGTGCGCAGGCGCGCAATCGCCGCGGGAGAATTGCGACTGGCTTACTTGGTTCCGGCTGGGGCCACCTGCGTCGTCTGCTCGCCGGGCAGCGCCGATGCCGGAAGCGTAAGCTCCGTGGTGAACTCATATGCGTTCTGCGTGCCGGTGAGCGTCAGTCGGACCGCGACGCGCTGCGCCGTGGGCGGCTCCTCGATTGCCGCGATGGAAAAGAGCCCGTCGGAGCGGCGATGCGTCCCGAACACCCAGCCTGTGGGCGCTTCCGCAAAAAGATCGATAGGTACAAAATCGCCCTTCCAAGCCAGAAGCCAGGTGGGGCTTGTTGCCGCCTTATCCGGCACGATGTGGACGCGCGCGGCGACGTCCTGTGGCGACAACGCGACGGGCACCTGCGCCTCGGCTGCCGCGATTACGGCATCGTGCGGGCTCTGCGCGCCCCGCGGCAACACCAACTCGGCGCGGCTTTCTTCCGGAAGACAGATGTTGTCGCAGACGGCATAATTGACGGTCAGGCGAAGCCGCACCGGCTTATCCACTTCCCGCGCTGCGACATGCAGGGGAAACACGACGCCGCCGCGATAGCCGAAGGCTTCGATGCCTTGTTCATTGATGCGGCGCGGCGCGGGAAAAAGAACTTCCGCCTTCGCCACATTCTCCGATCCGGCCGTGGAGAACGTAGGCGGCACGCCGGCGTCGCCCGGCGTTCGCCAATATGTGATCGCCGTCGGAGGAAGCCTGATCTCCGCGGCAGCAGTGTAGCTCGCTCCGTCGCCTCCGGCGGCGATAAGCCGCATTTGCGCCTGGCCTTCCGACCAGGCGCTGGCGAACGGATCCGACTTTGCCGGGAGCGCCGCAAGACAGAGCCCCAGCACGAACCCGAGACGGCTCGCAAAAAGGCGATGGTCAAACCGACGCGGCTGCGCCAACATGGGGTCGCGACGGAGGGTTTTGCCTGACGTGATCTCGAGCAACAATCTTTCCCTTACGGCTTCTCGCCACCAGGTGCTGAAATCCGCCGCCCGGTGACCCATGTGACTATACGTGAATACGGCGCGAATAATGGCAAGCGTGAAATACAAGGACAAAGGCAACGGCTATCTCGATGGCCAGTTGCTGCTCGCCATGCCGGGCATGATGGATGACCGGTTCGCACGCTGCGTCGTCTATCTCTGCGCTCATTCCGACGAAGGCGCGATGGGGATCATCATCAATCGCCGGGCGCCAAGCCTGAACTTCTCCGAGCTTTTGGTGCAGCTTGAAGTCATCGCTCCCGATGAAGCGATCCGGCTTCCGGCGCAGGCCGGCGCCGTTCCGGTTTTGAAGGGGGGGCCGGTCGAGACCGGACGCGGCTTCGTGCTACATTCGAACGATTTCTACATCGACAATTCGACCTTGCCGATCGACACCGCCGTTTCGCTCACCGCGACCATCGATATTCTGCGCGCCATCGCGCGCGGCTCGGGACCGGACCGCGCCGTTCTGGCGCTCGGCTATGCCGGCTGGTCGCCCGGCCAATTGGAAGACGAGATGCAACATAACGGCTGGCTCACCTGCCCGGCCGACAGCGCGTTGATTTTCGACGCACCGCTCGAATCGAAATATGAGCGCGCGCTGCGCAAGCTCGGCATCGATCCGGGATTCCTCTCTGCTCAATCCGGCCACGCCTGACCTACGCGGCAATCGACGCCGCGCCGACGAGCTTGCGCGCGTCGCCAGCGCTCATTGGATGCCCGAAAGCATAGCCTTGCGCGTATTCGCAGCCAAGCTGATAGAGCTCGATCGCATCCAACTCGGATTCGGTTCCCTCGGCGATGACGCTCATTTCGAGGTCATGCGCCAACGTAACAATCGAGCGCAAGATTGCCGGCCGCGCGCCCTTGCCGTTGTGGCGGACGAACGAACGATCGATCTTGATTGTGTCGAAGGGGAAGCGCTGCAGATAGGTGAGCGAGGAATGTCCGGTGCCAAAATCGTCGAGCGAAAGTCCGGCGCCGAGCTCATGTAGCCTGGCGAGGATCTGCGCCATGTATTCAGGGTTTTCCATAACCAGACCTTCGGTAAATTCGAGCTTGAGCGTGCCGCGCGCCACCTCGACGCGCGAGAGCACGGTCTTCACGTCCTGAATCAGATCGTGCCGCAACAACTGCCGGGATGAAATGTTGACGCTCGCAAAGAGCGGCGGATCGACGTCGAGGGCGCGCTGCCAGGCAGAAAGCTCGCGGGCGGTGCGCTCCATCGCGAAAACACCGAGCTCGACGATGCCGCCCGTCTCTTCGGCGATGGGAATGAACTCCGCCGGGCCAAGCCGGCCAAGCCGCGGATGATCCCATCTGAGCAAGGCCTCGAAACCGGCGACCGTGCGGTCCTCGAGGCGGATGATCGGCTGAAAGAGGATGTTGATCTCGCCGCGATCCAATGCCCTCCGCAGATCTCCTTCGAGCGTCAGCCGGTCGGAACGCAGCGAGCGCATCGAGGGGCGGAAAACTTCGATGCGGTTGCCGCCCAGCCGCTTACTATGGCGAACGGCGATCTCGGCGTCGTTCAGCATATCCTCCCGCTTGGCATGCAATTGCGGATCGTAGAGGGATAGACCGATCGACGCGGCGAGCGGCACTTCGTTCTCCCCGAACGTTACCGGCGTCGAGACCGCGTGGCGCACCACGTTGGCGACGGAGATAATCTGATCCGTTCCGGACTCCGAAATGAGGACAGCGGCGAACTGGTCGCCGCCGAGCCGGGCCAGACAGTCTTGCGGTTTCAGAATTCGGCCGAGCCGGCGCGCGACCGTGAGCAATACCGAATCGCCCGCCGAGAAGCCGATCGATTCATTGATTTGCTTGAATCTGTCGATATCGATGCAGATGACGGTCGGGCGAATTTTGGAATCGGTTTGGGCGAGAAGAAGCGCGGCTTCGAGACGGTCGAAGAAAAGTTCGCGGTTGGGCAGCCCCGTCAGATTATCATGCACCGCATCGCGCAAGAGCCGCGTCTCGGCCATCTTATGCTCGGTCACGTCGGCGAGCGTGCCGATGACGCGGATCACCTCACCTTCCGGGCCGATAACCGGCCGCGCTTTCAGATGGAACCAAAAGTAATGTCCATCGGCGGCGCGCAGACGGAATTGCTGGTTGATGCGTCCCCGCCGCTGTTCGAGGATCGTATCGAGACAGGCGCGGTAGCGGTCGCGCTCAAACGGATGAAGAAGATCGAGCCATGCGGATGCGGGCCCTTCCAGCGCGCCGCGCGGAAGACCGAGCTGCATCTCGACTTCCGGACTGACATAAACGCGATCCGAGGTGACGTCCCAGTCAAAGATAATGTCGCCGCAGCCGGTGAGCGCCAGCGCCTTGCGCTCCGCATCGCTGATGACGCCGTGCGCGAGGCCGCTTCCCGCAAAAGCGTTCTGCATGACGGTAAAGCCGATCAGCATGACGATGAGGACCAGGCCGCCGATCAGCGCCGGCGAAACCAGGTCGTTGGTGAGCGAGCCATTCACGGTGAATGCCGCGGCGACGATCCAAACGAGGAGCAAAAGCCACGTCGGGATCAACATCACGGCGCGGTCATAGCCGTGCGTGGATAGATACAGGACGAGGATAAACCCGACGGCGGCAATCGTACCGAGCGAGATGCGCGCCACTCCGGCCGCCACGGGGGCGTCGTAAATGGCGAGCCCAATGAGGCCGACGAGAAACAAGAGCCAGATGAGTGCAACGCGCGAGGCGCGCACATGCCATCGGTTTAAGTTGAGATAGGCGAATAGAAAGACGAGCAGAGTCGCCGCGAGCGCCGTCTCCGCGCCGGCGCGCCAGACCCGGTCGATCTGCTCGGATGTGTTGAAGATCTTGTCCCAAAATCCGAAGTCGATGCAAACGTAGGCGAGCACCGCCCAGGCAAGCGCCGCGGCGGCAGGAAAGATCACCGCGCCTTTGACGACAAAGACGATGGTCAAGAATAGCGCCAGCAGGCCGGCGACGCCGATCACGATCCCCTTGTAAAGGGCGAGGCTCGTCAGCTTGTCCTTGTAGGCGCCGGGCTCCCATAGGTAGAGCTGCGGTAAGGTCGAGGAGCGCAACTCGGCCACGTAGGTGACAGTGGTCCCCGGATCGAGCGTCAACATGAAGACGTCTGCGTCGGGGCTTTCCTGGCGCTCCGGCGGGAAGCTCTGGCTGGCGGTGATCGCCGAGATTCTCGTCGCCCCGAGGTCGGGCCAGATCACGCCCGAGCCGACGAGACGGAAATGCGGGGCGACGACGAGTCGTTCGAGCTGTTCGTCGGTATCGTTGGTCAGCGCGAACACGATCCAGTTCGGATGCGTGCCCGCCTCCCGCGCCCGCACTTCGATGCGCCGCACGATCCCGTCCGAGCCCGGCGCGGTGGAGACGAGAATGCGGTCGCCTTGCGAGCTATAGCTCTCGATCGCCTTGGTGAGGTCGATGGCCGGCGCGTCGAGCGGAACGCGCACGGACTGGATCGCCGCCGCCGGAACGGTCGTCGCTGCGAGCAACGCGAGCGCGAACCACAACCCTAGGCGCCGGAGGAATACGATTGACATTGTGCTCCGCTCAGGCGCGATCGCGCCGGCAAACCCGCAAGGGAAGCGGGTCGGTCTCGAGAAGCGCATAAAGCAAATGATCTTGCCAGAGACCGTTGATCCGTAGATACGCGCGGGCCAACCCTTCCTTTTTGAAACCATTACGCTCCAACAGTTTTACCGAAGCTTCGTTATGGGGCAAGCATGCCGCCTCAATGCGATGCAGCCGCAAGCTCGTGAAGGCAAATCCCGCCGTGGCGCGCACCGACCGCGACATCAGGCCCTTTCCGGCAAAAGGCAGGCCCATCCAATAGCCGAGCGTCGCCGACTGCGCGACGCCGCGCTTGATCTGGCCGAGCGTCAACCCGCCGACCAGCGCATCGTCGCCGTCGCGGAAGATGAGAAACGGATAGGCTTGGTCTTCCGCGATCTCCTGTGCATGCCGGCGCAGCCTGCGGCGGAAGGCGGCGCGGGTCAAGTCATCGCCCGGCCAGGTCGGCTCCCATGGCGTGAGGAATGCGCGGCTGTGCTCGCGCAATTCGGCCCAGATTTCGTAATCGCGCATCTCGGGCGGACGCAGGTAGACGCCCTCGCCACGCACGAAGTTCGCGACGTCGCCCGGCGGCCCGAGACGGAACAGAGCCAAACTGTCCTCCCTAGATCGCGCCGAGCCGCGCCACGACGCGGTCCGGTGCATAGACTTTCGCGATCGGCCCCACTGCCGCGACCGTCGGCGGCGAGCGCAACGCCGCCGCCCCTGCCGCGCGAATCTCGGCAATGGTCAAAGCATCGATCCGCTCGATGATCTCTTCGCGCGGCAGAACGCGGCCGAAGGCGAGCATCTGCCGGGCAATCTGCTCGGCGCGCGCGATCGGCGATTCGAGCGCGCTCAAGACCGCGACTTTCATCTGCGCCTTGGCGCGCCTAGTTTCGTCATCGCCGAGGTCATGCACCGCCGCCGCGACGCAATCGAGGGCGATCGGCATCAGTTCGGCGACTTGCGCCTCGCCCGTCGCCGCATAGAAGCCGAAGAGGCCGGCGTCCGAATAGCTCCAATGGAACGCGTGGACCGCGTACGCAAGGCCGCGCTTCTCGCGCACCTCCTGAAAGAGCCGCGACGACATTCCGCCGCCCACCGCGTTCGCGAAGACGTTCAGCGCATAATGGCCGGGGTCCGTATACGGCAATCCCGCAAAGCCAATGACGATATGCGCCTGTTCGAGCTTGCGCTTCGCGTATTTCGCACCGCCGACGTAGCGGGCCGGGACAACTTCTTTGGCAACATCGCGGGGCAGAGGCGCAAAACGCGCCGCCGCCGCATCGACAATCGCGGCGTGGTTGACGGCGCCGGCCGCGCTGATGGTGATCGCGCGGCTGCCATAATGGCTTTCGAGATAGGCGGAGATCATGGAGCGATCGAATCCGCGCACGTGTTCTGGCGTGCCGAGAATCGGCGAACCGATCGGCTGCTCCGGAAAGGCGGCGGCGTTGAAGAGATCGAAGACAAGATCGTCGGGCGTGTCCTCGACCGCGCCGATCTCTTGAAGAATGACGCCCTTCTCGCGTTCGAGCTCCTGCGTTTCGAACGTGCTCTCCGTCAGGATATCGGCGAGAATGTCGAGTGCAAGGTCGGTGTCGGCGGCAAGCACGTGCGCGTAATACGCGGTCTGCTCGACGCTGGTCGCGGCGTTGAGATCGCCGCCGGCGCTTTCGATCTCGTCGGCGATGTCGCGCGCCGAACGCCGGCGTGTGCCTTTGAACGCCATATGCTCCAAGAGATGCGAAAGGCCGCGTTCGCGCGGCCGCTCATGCCGCGAGCCGGCCGCGACCCACACGCCGAGCGATGCCGTCTCGATGTTCTGCATGCGGTCGGTCACGATCCGCAGACCGGATGGCAAGGCGGTGATCTCGACGCTCATGACGCCGCCTTTTTGGAGGCGGCGAGCCGGCCGCGCATATAGGCCGCAAGCTGAACTTGGTCGTTGGCCACGACCTCGAAGCGTTCGTCGCGCGAGAACAGATCGGCAAGCTGCGGCGGCAGTTGCGGCGCGACGCCAGTCGCGCGTTCGACGGCGGCGGCAAATTTCGCGGGATGCGCGGTGCCGAGTACGATCATCGGAACCTGGGGTCGCGCCTTAAGCCCGGCGCGCGCCGCGCCGACGCCGACCGCAGTATGCGGATCGATGAGCTTTTGCGCTTCGCGCCACACGCGCGCGATCTCCCCGCTCGTTTCCGCCTCTCCGATCCGCACCGCGTCGAAATCGGCGCGAATCGCCGCGAGCGGCGCGGAATCGATGCGGAAGGCATCCGCCTGTTGCAACGCACCCATGAGGCGGCGAATTGCTGCCAAATCACGCTGATAGGCTTCGAACAGAAGCCGTTCGAAGTTGGACGATACCTGAATGTCCATTGAGGGCGATTGTGTGGCTTGAACCTCGCCGATTGCATAGCGGCCGGTCGCCAACGCGCGCGCCAGAATGTCGTTGGCGTTGGTGGCAATTACGAGCCGCTCGACCGGCAGGCCCATCTGCTTGGCGACCCAGCCGGCGAGTACGTCGCCGAAGTTCCCGGTCGGAACCGCGAACGATACCGGACGGCGGGGCGCGCCGAGCGCCACCGCGCTCACGAAATAGTAGACGGCCTGCGCGACCACCCGCGCCCAGTTGATCGAATTCACGCCCGATAGCGCAAACTCGTCGCGCAATCTCTTGTTGGCGAAGAGCGTTTTGACAAGCGCCTGGGCGTCATCGAACGTGCCATTGATGGCGATGACATGCACGTTTTCGGCGGCGACGGTGGTCATCTGCCGGCGCTGCACGTCGGAAATGCGGCCTTTGGGGTAAAGGATGAACAGATCGACTTCAGCGACGTCGCGGAGCGCCGCGATCGCCGCAGCGCCGGTGTCGCCCGAAGTCGCGGTCAGGATCGTAGCGCGCTTGCCGCGCGCCGCGAGCGCCTGGCGCAACAAGCGGCCCAAGAGCTGCATCGCGAGGTCTTTGAAGGCCAGCGTCGGGCCGTGGAAGAGTTCCAGAAGGAAGAGGTTGTCCCCGATCTGCGTCAGCGGCGTCACCGCGGCATGATCGAAGCCGGCATACGCCGCATCGATTGCGGCGCGCAGCGCCCTGCGTTCGAGCGCGCTGCCGACAAACGGCGCAATGACCGCCTCCGCCACCGCCGCGTAGGGCAAGCCGGCAAAGCCCGCGATCTCCCGCTCGGAGAGCCGCGGATAGGCGTCAGGAAGGTAAAGGCCGCCGTCCTGGGCGAGACCCGCGATCAAAGCATCGGTGAAGGAAAGGGACGGCGCCTCGCCACGCGTCGAAATGTAGTTCACTTTTGCGCCTTTAAGCTCGATTGGCGTGCGCCCGTTTAGCACAAAAAGATTACAAAGGCAGAATCTGCCGCAATTCCGGGTAATCGAAATTCACGGCGCGGAAACAATATCTTAGTGTGGAATCCGAGGCCCACGAAGCGGGGCGGACCTATTCGCCCAGCCAACGAGCGCGAAGAAAGCCCGCAAAAACCGCCAGCATACCGACCGCCAGGCCGAACCAGGTGAGCGCATAACCCAAGTGGTTGTTGGGGATATCGATTTCGGTCATGCCGCCGATCGGCCAGCCGCCGGGCACAGGAGTGGCATCGGTATCGACGACGAAGGGCGCCGTCGGCGCGAGCCGGAAATGGGCGGCGATGGCGGCCGGGTCGCGGGTAAAGAAGATGTCCTTCTGCGGCTCGTCGGCGGGAGTGAAGAAATTTCGCGTCTGCGGCGGCCGCATCAACCCGGTGACGTGCGTCTCGCTTTCAATCTCGCCTTTGCCGCGCGCCGATTTCGCGAGATCGACCGGCACGAAGCCGCGGTTCACGATGACGATGCCACCGGAATCGAGCTTGAAGGGGGTCAAGATGAGATAGCCCGGGCCGAGATCATGCGGTCCCGCGCCGAAGAAGACGAACGCCTCTTTGTCGTTTTCGTAACGGCCGGAAAATTCGACGTGCCGATAGGCATAGTCGGCCGGCGCGAGCCGCGCCCAAAGTGCCGGATCGGGCAGCGGCTGCGGCGGCGCCTTGCTGCGCGCCGCAATCTGGGCGATCAGCGTTTCCTTCCAGGCGAGGCGATGCAGTTGCCAAACGCCGAGTGAAACCAGAATCCCGCCAATGACCAGGACGAATAGGACGGGCCCGACAAGGCTTTTGCGAGCCGGTTGTGCGATGTCGGCCAAAGGCTCAGCTCTCAAACCGCCCCTGCCCGGCCTTATTGCGATATTGCAAGGCGATCAATAGGCCTTTCAGCGGCCGCAACATGCCGACGCAGACGATCGCCGTCAGCGGGAGAAAGACGACGACATAGACCCAGATCGGCGGCTCGAACATGACTTCAATCCACAGCGCCGCACCGACGATCAGGAAGCCCCCGAACAACATCACGAACACGGCGGGCCCATCGCCGGCGTCGGCGAAGCCGAAATTTAGTCCGCAGGCTTTGCAGGCCGGCGCGACGTTGAGAAATCCTGCAAACGTCGAGCCGCGTCCGCAACGTGGGCAACGCCCGGCGAGGCCGCTCAAGATCGCCGACCGCAAACTGTCTTTCTTATCGCCGCTCATCGCAATTCCATTGCGCGGCGAAGGACCTTCGGCAAATCGCGGCGCGCGCGCTTCAGTGCTCCATCGGGGCGCCCCATGTGCCCCAAACATAGATGCAGGAGAAGAGGAAGAGCCAGACCACGTCGACGAAATGCCAATACCAGGCGGCGAACTCGAAGCCGAGATGGCGTTGCGGCGTGAACTGCCCGGCGAAAGCGCGGATCAAGCAGACGGTCAGGAAGATCGTTCCGATGATGACGTGAAAACCGTGGAAGCCCGTGGCCATGAAGAAGGTCGATCCGAAAATCGAGCCTTTGAAGGAGAAGGGCGCAGAAGAAAATTCGTAGGCTTGGCAGCAGGTAAACGCGACACCGAGCAGGATCGTGAGAATGAGGCCTTTCTTCAGATTGGCGCGGTCGTTGTTGAGCAACGCGTGGTGCGCCCAGGTCACCGTCGTGGCCGACGTCAACAGAATGAGCGTGTTGAGCAGCGGCAAATGCCAGGGATCGATCGCTTCGATGCCCTTCGGCGGCCAATGGCCGCCGGTGAATGCGACGCGCGCATATTGAATTTTCTCATTCGCATCGAGGCTGGCATCGAAGAACGCCCAGAACCAGGCGACGAAGAACATCACCTCCGAGGCGATGAAGAGGATCATCCCGTAGCGCAGCCCAATCGCCACGACCCGCGTGTGACTGCCGTCGTGTTCGGCCTCCTTGATGACGTCGAGCCACCATGAGGACATAACGTAAAGAACGAAAATGACGCCGGCGCCGAAAATATAGCTGCCCGGCTTGGCGTCGAAGAGGACGATGGCCCTGAACCACATGATGCCGCCAAGCGCCATCATGAATGCGCCGATCGCGCCTAAGATCGGCCAGGGGCTCGGATCGACGAGATGATACTCGTGGTTTGGTTTTGCGTGGCCCTCCGCCATCAGTCTGTCCTCTCTCCTTGCGCCTACGTTTGCAGCCGTTTCGGCGACGTGCCCGCGCCGTCCCTCGCCGTTTGCCCCGTTTGGCGCCGCCGGTCAAGGCGGCGAATCATCCCTCAAAGTTGGCGCCCGGTTTGGCTCGCCGCGGTCAACGGCGCAGCGGCCGGCCGCGGATAGAACGTGTAGGAAAGCGTAAGTTCTTCGATCCCATCCATCGTCTCGTCGCGTTCGAGCGCCGGGTCTAGGAAGAAGACCACCGGCATTTCCACAGTCTGGTGCGGACCCAGATGTTGCTCGGTAAAACAAAAACAGGCGAGTTTGTCGAAATAGGCGCCGCTCTGCCCGGGCGAGACGTTGTAGACGGCGCGGGCCGCAGTCTCCTCGCCGGATAGATTGGTGACCTTGAAGAATACGGTGGCGGTCTTTCCGGTCAGCAACTTGATCTGCGCCGTCTCCGGCGCGAAGCGCCAAGCTAGGCCGGGCGCGACGTTGGAATCGAAACGGACGATCAGCGTGCGCTTGCCCGTAGCTTTGGGGGCGAGCCTGGCGACCTGGGTGGTGCCGGCGAACCCGGTCCTGGCGCAGAACACCCGGTAGAGCGGCACCGCCGCAAAGGAGAGGCCGAGCATCGACAAAGACGCCACCACAACGCCGACCGCAATCCAAGCGCCGCGGCCCGAACGGGTGGTGGGAGGATTACGAGGAGCGGCCATGTTTCACAGAGGTCAATTGAGGATGCCAGGACCGACTTTGACGATCGTCACGGCGTAGAAGAGCAGAACCAAAAAGCCGACCGCGAGTCCGATTGCGATATTCCGCTGCCGCCGGCTTTTGATCTGCTCCGGTGTGAGCACGACACCTTCGGATCGATGTTCGAGGTCCATCACAGCCTCAAGATCCGGTCGCCAGCGCGACGATGCGCTCGCCCAAGAGTCCGGCAAACAACAGAAAGAGATAGAGGATCGAAAAGCCGAAGAGCCGCATCGCGCATTTGTTGGCGGCCTCGCCGCTGCGGACGCGGTAGACGCGCAGCGCGAAGGCGACGAAGGCGACGCCGAGAACGGCGCTGAGACATCCATAGAAAACCGATGCGAAGCCGAGAACGAAAGGCATCACGCCGACCACCGCCAGAACGAGGCTGTAGATCAAGATCTCAAGCCGCGTATGGTCGGCACCCTTCACGTTCGGCATCATGGGGATGCCGGCGCGGCCATACTCTGCCGAGCGCACCAAGGCGAGCGCCCAGAAATGCGGCGGCGTCCAAACGAAAATGAGCGCGAAGAGGACAAGCGCGGCAAGGCTCACCTGGCCGGTTGCCGCCGCATAGCCGACGATCGGCGGCAGCGCGCCGGCGGCGCCGCCGATGACGATGTTCTGCGGCGTCGAACGCTTGAGCCACATCGTGTAGATCACAACGTAGAAGAAGATCGTGAAGGCGAGCAGCGCGGCGGCCAAGAGATTGGCGACGAGAGCGAGGGTCAGCACCGCAAAGATCGCCAACGTCAGCCCGAAGGCGAGCGCTTCCCCGCCGGTGACTTTGCCGGTCGGGATCGGACGCCGGCAGGTGCGGCGCATCACGGCGTCAATGTCGGCGTCGTACCACATGTTCAGCGCCCCGGAGGCGCCGGCCCCAACCGCGATCGCCAAGAGCGAGGCAAAGCCGATGACGATATTGACATGGTGAGGGGCGAACAAAAGCCCGGTCAACGCCGTGAAGATAACAAGCGACATCACGCGCGGTTTCAAAAGCGCAATATAGTCGCGCGGGCTTGCGGCGGGGATCGCCGCAATGCCCGGAACTGAGCTACTTTCTTCGAGGAAGGCCATGCGCGGCTTACATCCCCAGCGTTTTCAAAGAGCAGCCGCCGGCCTGCATCAATGTTCGGATCCCACGATCCGCGGCAAAGCCTCATAGGAGTGGAACGGCGGCGGCGAAGTCAGGGTCCATTCGAGCGTGGTCGCCCCAAGCCCCCAAGGATTATTGCCGGCCACGCGCTTTTTAGCGAAGGCGTCAAAGATCAGATAAATGAACACGAGAACCCCGAGACCCGAAACGTAGGCCCCGTAGGAAGAGACGGCGTTCCATAGCGCGTAGGCATCGGGATAATCGATGTAACGGCGCGGCATTCCCGCCAGCCCAAGAAAATGCTGCGGAAAGAAGGTGACGTTGACGCCGACGAACATCAGCCAAAAATGGATCTTGCCGAGCGTTTCGTTGTACATGTACCCGGTCATTTTCGGGAACCAGTAATAGAAGCCCGCGAAGATCGCAAACACCGCGCCGAGCGACAAAACGTAGTGGAAATGTGCCACGACGTAATAGGTTCCGTGCAGAGCGCGATCGATGCCGGCATTGGCGAGCACGACTCCCGTCACGCCGCCGATGACGAAAAGAATGATGAATCCCGTCGCCCATAACATCGGCGTCTTGAACGAGATCGAACCGCCCCACATCGTGGCGATCCAAGAAAATACCTTCACGCCCGTCGGCACCGCGATCACCATGGTCGCAAAGACGAAATAGCGCTGCGTATCGAGAGACAGGCCGACCGTGAACATGTGGTGGGCCCAGACCAAAAATCCGACGACGCCAATCGACACCATGGCATAGGCCATACCGAGATAGCCGAATATCGGCTTGCGGGAGAAGGTCGAGATGACTTGGCTGACCATGCCGAAGCCCGGCAGGATCATGATATAGACTTCGGGGTGGCCGAAGAACCAGAACAAGTGCAGGAACAGGATCGGATCGCCGCCCTGGTTCGGATTGAAGAAGCTTGTCCCGAAATTGCGGTCGGTCAGCAGCATGGTAATCGCGCCGGCGAGCACCGGCAGCGCCAGCACCAGAAGGAAGGCGGTCACCAGGACCGACCAGACGAACAGCGGCATTCTGTGCAGCGTCATGCCCGGCGCGCGCATGTTGAAGATCGTGGTGATGAAATTGATCGCGCCGAGGATCGAGGAGGCGCCGGCGAGATGGATCGACAGAATGACGAAATCCATCGCCGGACCGGGAAAGCCGATTACTGACAGGGGTGGATAGAGAACCCAGCCGCCGCCAAAGCCCTTCATGCCGGGAGCGCCTTCCATGAAGAACGAGGTCAAGAACAGCGTGAAGGAGGCCGGCAACAGCCAGAACGAAATATTGTTCATCCGCGGGAAGGCCATGTCGGGAGAACCGATCAGCAGCGGAACCATCCAATTGCCGAATCCTCCCATCATTGCCGGCATGATCACGAAGAAAATCATCGTGAGGCCATGCATTGTGACGAACACGTTGTAGAGGTTCTTGGCGTAGTCCGTCGCAAGCGCCGGCGGCGCGCCGTGGAGAATTTCGGCGAGGAACGGGAAGACCTGCAGGCCAGGCTGCTGAAGCTCAGCCCGCATGGCGATCGACAAAGCGCCGCCAAAGAGCCCGGCGCAGACCGCGAAGCAGAGATAGAGCGTGCCGATGTCCTTGTGATTGGTGGAATAGAGAAAGCGGCGCCATCCCGTCGGATGCGCAGGGGCTTCGTCATGAGCGGTCGCGATCGTGTCCATCTCTCTTCCCCGAAGTGTCGTTGACGTGTCGAACAATCGGCCTGACGGATTAGTTTCCGGCCGCGACGGGTATTGCGTTGTCAGCATAGTGGAGCGGCGCGCTCTTCGCCGAAGCGAACTTCTTCTTCGCCGTGGCAAGCCAAGCCGTATATTCGTCCTCGCTCACCACCCGGAAAGCGATCGGCATATCGGCGTGATCCTCGCCGCAGAGCTCCGAACACTGGCCGTAATAGACGCCTTCCCGGTCGGCCTTGAACCAAGTCTCGTTGAGGCGGCCGGGCACGGCATCGATACGGATGCCGAAGGATGGAACGGTGAAGCCATGGATGACGTCGGAGGACGTCACCTGCACGAGCACCGTCTTGTTGACCGGGACTACGGCCTCGTTGTCGACGGAAAGCAGGTGAATATCGCCCGGCTTCAGATCGCCCGGATCCTTGATATAGGAATCGAAGCTGAAGCCGCCGCCTTGATCGGGCGGATATTCATAGCTCCAATACCACTGATGGCCGGTGACTTTCACCGTCATGTCGGCCGCCGGGATGATCAGCTGATGATCGAGCAGCCGGAAGGAGGGAACGGCGATTACCACCAGGATCATCACCGGAATCAACGTCCAGGCCACTTCAAGGCCGGTGTTGTGGGTCAGCGCCGACGGCGTCGGATTGGCCTTCTCGTTGAACCGGAAGAAGCAATAGAGAATCAACACGGCGACGAATAGGCTGACGGCGAAAATGATCGGGGTCAGAATGTCATTGTGGAAAAAGACCATTTCCCGGGCGATTGGGGTGACCGGCTCCTGCAGTCCGATTTCCCCCGGATCGGGATGACCGAATCCGGCCCACGCGGGCGCGCTGCAAAAAACCAAGCACGCGCCGGCAACCGCCAAGCCAATGCTGCAGTTCTCGGCCTTCCAGGCAAATCCGCGCAGAAATGTCATGTCGCTCCCCTGCCACGGCCCACATTCATTCTGTTTCCGTCGCTTCCGCCGCGGCGGCCGAGCAATTCGTGGCTAACTCGTTCCAAACCACAAAGATTTGTTTCACGCAACACGCCTCGTCTGAGGCCGGCTTGCGGCATAAACGCGCGAGGCCATGCAAAAGCCGCGATTTCGCGTTGCAGCGGCTTCACCGGCTCATCGCACGCGCACAAACGCCGCGGGTTTCCGCTCGCGCCGGGCTCGCACATTTCCAATTGCCGTAGCGTAGGCTAAGGAAATGCGAGGGTTTGCGTCATGATCTCAATTCGATCGCGGCAAGGTCGCCGCGCTTTGCCGATCTAGCGAAGGTAGCGCGCCGCCGGGGCTGCCACACGGCAAGGAATGAGGATGACCGACCTATCTGCCCGTCGCCGGAAGATCGCCCGGCTTCCCATATTTCTCGGCCTCTGCGCCTTTCTTGTGTGCGGCGCAGCAAGTCCGGGCTCGACGCAAGGCGTGATCAAATCCAAACACGGCGATTGGGAGTTGCGCTGCGAAACGCCGCCGGGCGCCATGCATCAACAATGCGCCTTGTTGCAAAGCGTTGCGGCGGAAGACCGGCCGAACATCAATCTCGTCGTCATCGTGTTGAAAACCGCGGACGGCAAGGGTCGGTTGCTGCGGGTCATCGCGCCGCTGGGGGTGCTCCTGCCATCCGGACTTGGGCTCAAGATCGACAATACCGATATCGGGCGCGCCGGTTTTGTGCGCTGCTTGCCGACCGGCTGCATCGCCGAGGTAGTGCTGGAAGATAAGCTCATCAATCAGCTGAGGAACGGCCATAATGCGACCTTCATCATCTTTCAAACACCGGAGCAGGGAATTGGCATTCCGCTCGCGCTCAACGGGTTTGGCGAAGGGTTTGACGCTTTGCCTTGACGCTCTGGCACCCTGGACGGTCTTGGGGCTGCACGCCGAGGAATTTCTGCTATAGGTCATCGAGCCAACTTTATTGGGTTGATTGAGTTTGGAGCCGGGAGACATGCAACGGCATGTTCGAGCGAGTGCTGAGCGCGCTCGGGTAATTGCTTCCCGCAAGGATTTGGACGCTGGGGGAAGAAGGGCCGGACGGCGTGCTTTGCGCGTCGGCTTGGCGATTGCGGCCATCGGCATCGCCGGCTGCAGCCGCAATACCGGCAGTTTCGACGTCGACGAACCCGCCCAGTCCAAGTGGGACAACCTGATGGCGTTGGTCGAGTTCAAACCTCTTCCCAAACAGCCAAAGCCCACCGATCCGATCCTCTGCCCCGAAGTCCACATTCTCGACGGCACCTCGGACGACCGAATCTATGCGCCCGGCGCCGAGCAGTCGAACGAGACCGTGCGCTATCAATTCTCGATCGACGACGTGGCGCGCGGCTGCCAAATCAACGGCAAGCAAGCGGCCATGAAAATTGGCGTCGCAGGCAGGGTTTTGCTGGGTCCGGCCGGCAGCCCCGGCACCTATCCCGCGCCGATCCGTGTGGCGATCATCGATTTAAGCGACGGCAATCCGGTCGTCAGCAAGCTCTATCAGGTCCCGACCAGCGTGCCCGACGGTCAGACAGAGGCGCCCTTCACGCTGGTGACCGATCCGCTCGCCATTCCCACGACCGCCAGTTTCGCGGAGAGTTACACGATCAAGGTCGGATTCGATTCCGCCGGCAACGGCAAGAAACAGCGCGCAGAAACCGCTTCGACCGATTCCGCCGCCACCTCGGCGCCAAGTGATTCGACACCGACGCGCCATCACCATCATCACCGCAATCTCGCCAACCCCGACAATAGCGGCGGCAGCACGGATTGAGGCGCGAGCGCACGGTGCTCCAACATGCCGCGCCTTAGCGTCAGCATCGAACGTTTCCCGATCGCCGGTTCGTTCGTCATCGCGCGCGGCGCCAAGACCGAGGCGAGCGTCGTCGTCGCAGCGCTCGAGGCCGATGGGCTTCGCGGCCGTGGCGAATGCGTGCCCTATGGGCGCTATGGCGAGAGCATCGAATCCGTCTGCGATGCGATGGAATCGGTGCGTCCTGCGATCGAGGCCGGCGCCGGCCGGATAGATTTGCAAAGGCTGCTGGGGCGCGGCGCGGCCCGCAATGCGCTCGATTGCGCGCTCTGGGATCTTGAGGCGAAGCGGCGCGGAGTTCGTGTTTGCGAGCTCGCCGGTCTTGCCCCGCCCGTCCCGCTGATTACCGCCTTCACGATCTCGCTCGGCACGCCCGAGGGCATGGCGGCGGCGGCCCGCGCGGCGCACGGCCGTCCGCTCCTCAAACTGAAACTCGGTGGCGCGGGCGACCCGCAAAGACTCGCGGCCGTTCGCGCCGCGGCGCCCGATGCGCGGCTCATCGCCGATGCGAACGAATCCTGGTCGGAGCAAGATCTCATCGCCAATCTCGAAGCCTGCGCGGAGCACGGCGTCGCGCTGATCGAACAGCCGCTGCCGGCGGGCGAAGACGCGATCCTTGCCAAGATCGCCCATCCCGTCCCGATCTGCGCCGACGAGAGTTGCCACGACCGCGCCGATCTTGCCGCACTCCGCGACCGCTACGAGGCGGTGAACATCAAGCTCGACAAGGCCGGCGGATTGACCGAAGCGCTGGCCCTCGTCGCGGCGGCCGAACGGCACGGATTCGATGTGATGATCGGCAGCATGGTCGGCACCTCGCTCGGCGTCGCCCCTGCCCTGCTGCTTGCCGGCAAAGCCAAGTTCGTCGATCTCGACGGGCCGTTGCTGCTCGCCAAAGACCGGCCCGGCGGGCTTCTCTACGAAGGCTCGCTCGTCCATCCGCCCGAGCCGGCTCTTTGGGGCTAGCTCGTTATTCCATCGCCGCCGCGCGGAGAATGCAGACCATCATCGCCGTGGCGGTCTTGTCGGAGCGGTTGCGGATGACGTGCGGCCGGTCGCAGCGGTAGCGGAGCGTCTCGCCTGCCTTGGCGTGTTCGATCATGCCGCCGACTTCGATTTCAAGTTCGCCGTCGATCACCGAGAGACACTCGACGGAGCCGCGCTGATGCGGATCGGATTCGAGAACC
Source organism: uncultured Alphaproteobacteria bacterium (assembly GCA_963697785.1). Taxonomy (GTDB): domain Bacteria; phylum Pseudomonadota; class Alphaproteobacteria; order Rhizobiales; family Beijerinckiaceae; genus Methylovirgula. The sequence goes on from OY969098.1 coordinate 1,862,267, forward strand.
CCGCCGGGCTGGGCGGTGAACCCGTACCATTGCAGCCATTCGACGGTCTTGATCCAGCCGATGATCGCCAGCTGGCACTTGCCGTCGTCGGAGACGAGGATCGGCGTATCGCCCTTCGAGGCCTTTTCCAGGAACGGCTCGTCCTCGCTGACCTGCAGCACGCCCTCGATCGACACATCGAGCGCCTGCGCGAGCCGCCAGATGGTGGCGAGCGTCGGATTCGTCTCGTTGCGTTCGATCTGGCTGATGATCGACTTGGCGACGCCCGAGTGCTCGGAAAGCTCGGAGAGCGACAGGTTGTTGGCCTTCCGCAGCCGCTGCACGGTCTTGCCGAGCTGGCCGGCAACGGCGAGCGCGCCGGCCTCAATCGCCTTGGCCTTATCGCGGCCTTCGATGCCCATCGCCTTCTCCGGGGGGTGGTGTCCCGGATACTAGCCGATTTTGTTTGGAATATCGAACGGCAGATTTACGGAAGAGCCGCTGAAACGTCGATCGACGGCAACATCCGGTGTCTTACCTGCCCAGACGCTTTGCCAGTTCGTTGGTCACGTTCTGAAAATTCGTGATGAGCAGTTGTCCGTCGTATAGGGCTGATTCAAGACCGTCGAATGGCTGCAATGGTACGGGTTCACCGCCCAGCCCGGCGGGGTTCTCGAATCCGATCCGCATCAGCGCGGAGGCGCCTCAGCTCGGTCCCATCCCTCGGAACAGAAAACCGCAGCCAGTTCGGCCTCTCCGCAAACCGCCTCACCCAAATGCCGGCGCGTCCCAGCCGATCGAACATCGCGGCGACCTCGAGGTGCTGAACCAGGCGAAAGAGCGGCGTGCCGCCGACCGGCGTAAAGCCCGCTTCCGCGAGAATGGCGTCGAGTTGGGCGACATCGGCGGCAAGGTGGACGCGCCTTGCGGCGAGCCACGTCGAATCAGCGAAAGCCTCGCGGCCGATCGCGATCGCCGCGCCAGAGACCGGCCACGGCCCGAGCCCGGCGCGCAGCTTGGCGCAAATTGCCCGCGGCGCGATTGCGAATCCGAGCCGCAAGCCCGGTAACCCAAACGTCTTTCCGAACGAGCGCAGCACGATCGAGCCGGCGCTCGGCAGCGCCAAAACCAGGCTCGCCTCGCGTGGCAGGAAATCGATGAATGCCTCGTCCACGACTAGAAATCCGCCGCGCCGAGCGAGATGCCCGGCCAGTTCGGCAAGATCCGCGGCCGGCACGAGCCGGCCATCGGGATTGTTCGGATTGACGACCACGGCAACATCGACATCCGCCAATTCTTCGAGATTTTCGCAGATCCGCGCATGGGCGCCGGCGTTGCGCCAGGCGCGGGCATGTTCGCCGTAGGTGAAGCCCAGCACGCCCACCTGGCGCGCGCGCAGAATCTGCGGCAGCCATTGGATCAACGCCTGCGTGCCGGGTGCGGCAACGACCCATGCCGCATCCGCGGCACCATAAAATTCCGCGGCCGCGGATTCGAGCCGGCGCAGGTCCGCCTCCTCCGGCAATCGCGCAAAAGCCTCCGCGCGCAGCTCCGCGAACGGATAGGCGTGCGGGTTCGCCGCCGCCGAAAGATCGAGCCAAGGCTCGGGCGCCAGCGGAAAAAGCCGGCGCGCCTCGGCAAGATTGCCGCCATGCCGTTCGCCAGCTACCACCGGGGCGCGGATTTCCGAGATCTCATGCATGGGCTTTTCCCTAGCGCTGGCTGCGCTCGTCATCGAAGCGCTCGTCGGCTACCCGGGCCCGCTCTTCGAAGCGATCGGCCATCCGGTCACTTGGATCGCCCGGCTCATCGTGTTCCTAGAGGCGCATGGCAACGACGCCAAGGCAAGTCCGGCGCGCCGCCGGCTCGCAGGCGCTTTCGCCCTTGTCCTCCTGCTCCTCATCGTCGGGCTCCTCGCGGAAGTTCTCGTAGCGTCGTTCGCTTTTGCGGGACCCGTGCTCGGTTTTCTCCTCCTCGCATGCGCAGCCTCGACGCTGCTCGCCCAAAGGAGCCTCGACCAGCACGTTCGGGCGGTAGCGCAGGCGCTAGAACGAGAAGGCGTGCCGGCGGCGCGCGCTGCCGTGGCTAACATCGTCGGGCGCGACACGACATCGCTCGATCGGGCCGGCGTCGCCCGTGCGGCGATCGAAAGCCTCGCCGAAAGTTTCTCAGACGGCGTGGTCGCGCCGGCTTTGTGGATCGCCCTCCTCGGACTTCCGGGCGGCGCACTTTATAAAGTGATCAACACCGCCGACAGCATGATCGGCCATCGGACGCCGCGCTATCAAGATTTCGGGTTTGCCGCCGCCAAGCTCGACGATTTCGCCAATTGGCCGGCCGCGCGGCTGGCGGCGCTGTGGATCGGGCTTGCCGCTTTGCTCCTGCCAGAAGCTTCGATCGCGGACGCTTGGCGCGTCGTTCGGCGCGACGCGCGCTTGCATGTTTCGCCCAATGCGGGCTGGCCGGAAGCAGCTTTCGCCGGCGCACTTTCGCTGCGGCTCGGCGGCCCGCGCGCCTATACGCAAAAGAAGGACGGCGGACGGCGCCAAGACCGTTGGATCGGCAATGGGCGCGCCGAACTCGATGCACCCGACATCCGCCGGGCGTTGCGGCTTTACCGGCGCGCCTGCCTGATCCATTGGGCCGCACTCGGCTTCTTCGCCGGCCTCATATTCCTCATCGCGCCAAGGTGAGCAGCCGATCGAGATCGATGTGCGCTTCGAGATGCGCGGCGACGACATCGAGCGCCGCTTCGATCTGTGCCGCATAAGAAGCATCCGATGCCTTGGCGCCCAGCCGCGCCAGAAAGGCCCGGCGCTGCCCGTCGTCGGCAAAAAAGCCATGTACATAGCAGCCGGAGATCCGCCCATCGGCGGAAGTGGCGCCGTCCGCACGCTCGTCCGCGAAATGCAAGAACGGCCGGCCGCAGTCAGGGCCGGATGTGCGCCCGCAGTGCATCTCGTAGCCGGCGAAGGAAATGCCGTCGAGCGTCGTTCCCGAGACGCGAGCGAGGATCTTCTCGGCGGTCATCTCGGTTTCGACGTCGAGGAGTCCAAGTCCCGGCAACTCGCCGGCCGGCCCTTCGATCCCGAGCGGATCGGCGACCTTCTTGCCGAGCATCTGATAGCCGCCGCAGAGGCCGAACACGCGCCCGCGGCGCCGCACATGCGCGGCGAGGTCGATATCCCAACCTTCGGCCCGAAAGGCGGCGAGATCGGCGATCGTCGTTTTCGAGCCGATGAGCAGGAGGACATCGGCATCGGCCGGCAGCGTCTCGCCGCTGCGCACCAGAACGAGCGCGACGGACGGCTCTATGCGCAGCGGATCGAGGTCGTCGAAATTGGCGATCCCCGGCAAGAGCGGAACGGCGATCTTGATGGCGCCGTCTGCCTCGCGCTGCCCGGCTCGCAAACCGGCAAGCGCCATCGAATCTTCGGCGGGCAGAACGCCGGCCTCGGCAAGAAACGGAATGAGCCCCAGCGCCGGCCAGCCGGTGCGGCGTTCGATGAATTCCATGCCTTCGGCAAAAAGGTTAGGATCACCGCGGAACTTGTTGATGAGAAAGCCTCGGATCATGGTCGCGTCCTCGGGGGCGATGACCTCCTTCGTCCCGACGATCTGGGCGATGACGCCGCCCCGGTCGATGTCGCCGATGAGGATCACCGGCACGCCGGCTGCGCGCGCGAACCCCATGTTGGCGATGTCGCCTTCGCGCAGATTGACCTCGGCGGCGCTGCCGGCACCTTCGACGAGCACCAGATCGGCCCCGGCCTTGAGACGTCCGAAGCTATCCACGACGCAAGCCAGGAGCTTCGGCTTGTAACCTTGGAAATCGGCCGCGCCTGCTCGTCCCCATACGCTGCCCTTGACGACGATCTGCGCGCTGCCGCCCTGCGGCTTCAAGAGCACCGGATTCATGTCGGAGGTCGGCGCGACGCCGCAGGCCTGCGCCTGCAGCGCCTGGGCGCGGCCGATTTCGCCGTCTCCCGTTACTGCCGCGTTGTTCGACATGTTCTGCGGCTTGAACGGGCGCACGTTAAGCCCGCGCCGCGTGAACGCGCGGCAAAGTCCCGCAACGATCAGCGATTTTCCGACGTCCGAGCCCGTGCCTTGAAACATCAGCGCCTTGGCGCTCAAAATTCAATTCCCGCCTGAGCCCGCACGCCGGCTTGATAGGGATGTTTGACCAGGGTCATCTCGGTCACGAGGTCGGCGGCTTCAATGAGCTCGGGCTTCGCGTTGCGGCCGGTCACCACGATGTGAAGATCGGGACGGCGGGCGCGGAGTGTCGCGATGACCGTGTCGAGCGGCAGATGGTCATAGCGCAGGGCAATGTTCAATTCGTCGAGCAGCAATAGGCGGATCTTCGGATCCTCCATCAGCTCGCGCGCCTTGGCCCAGCCGGCCTCCGCCGCCCGAATATCGCGGGTGCGATCCTGCGTTTCCCAAGTGAATCCCTCACCCATCACATGCCAGGTGACCAGATCGCCGAACTGCGCGACCGCGGCGCGTTCGCCGGTCTCCCAAGTACCTTTGATGAATTGCACGACGCCGACATGCCAGCCGTGGCCGAGCGCCCGCATGAGCAGCCCGAAACCCGCCGTCGACTTGCCTTTGCCGGCGCCGGTATGGACGATCAGCAGACCCTTTTCGGTAATCGTCCGGCTGGCGACCGCCGCGTCTTGCAACGCCTTGCGTTTGGCCATTTTGGCGCGGTAGCGCGCGGCTTCGTCCAGGGTATCGGTCATGGGCCGCTCGGAGCTTGCGGCAGCCCCTGAGGGTTGCCTAATCTCGGTGTCCGGTCAGATGATACCAAGCCGATTGTAGCGCCGCCTCTATTTTCATGAATCGCAAATTCGCCTCGTCCCAATTGACGAGGGGGCAGCCGACGCCCCCCGCGGGACAGACGGGCGCGCGTCCGGCGTCCGCCACATAGGCCACCAGAATCGTCAGCAAAATGCCGAGGATGACACCCAAGAACACACGCATCGCGCACCCTCCCCTCGCGCGGCGCGATGTTAACGCGGCACGCAAACTGGTCTTATAGCCCGAAGGAACTTAGCGCCGTAACGGGCGAAGGCGAGGGCCGGAAAGCCTCCCCCGGAGATTTCAGGCGAAGAGGCGGAGCTTCTCGGCGGTCGAGAGCTGGTCGAGCCGCGTTAAGGCGGCGCGCCCCAACTCCTGCGAAGCGAGCGATACGGAAGATTCCGGCGCGGGTTCCGCGGCGGATGCCGGCTCCTTCGACGTCGAAACCGGCGGACGATTTGGCGCCGCGTTTGGATCGGGCAAGGCCTTGGGGCGGAGGGGTTCGGGCGCCGGGAGAGCCTGGTTCAGCCGCAGCAGGCCGGAGACAGCGCGCGCCTGCGTTTCGATTTCGGCGCAGAAACGCTCGTCGAGGCCCCCTTGGCGCATCTCCCCGCCAGTCCGTTCCAGGCTGCGCGCAACCTCTTTCAGCCGCTGCACGAGAAGGCGGATCGAAGGATCGGCCGGCATTGCCTGCTGTTCGTGAATGGTCTGCTCGAGCTTGGCGATTGCGTCGAGCATCTGCCGCGTTTCGTCGGCCCGGCCGCGTCGCGCGAATTCGGCCAGGAACCAGCGCCCGCGCACGGTCTCGATGACCGCGGCTTCGATCGCCTCGTAATCGGCTTCGCTCATCCCTTCGGGCGGCGCGATCATCTCTGGACTACTCCGAATCAACGCAAATCTCAGTCTGCGCCGCCTCCGCTCGAAATCAAGCCGACGGCCGCCCTCTGCCGCGCCCACGGAGCCCTTCCAGAGGCGCACTTTCCTTCCCATATGGAGCTTATGCTTCATTCCGAATTCGATCTCGCCCCGACCTTCCTGCTGGACAACTCCGGCGAGCCAATCGCGGCCGGCGCTGCGCCAGCTTCCCAAGACGCAGTTCTGCTCGACGCCTATTCGCGTACCGTGACGGAGGTCGTGGAACGCGTTTCGCCAAGCGTCGTGCGCCTCGATGTGCGCCACGGCGACGGCCGGCGCGGCGGCACGGGTTCCGGCGTCATCGTCTCTCCCGACGGGTTGATCCTGACGAACAGCCATGTCGTCCAAGGCGGCAAGCGGGCAGAGGTCTCGACGCTCGACGGCCGCACGCTCTCGGCGCGGGTGCTCGGCGACGATCCCGATACCGATCTCGCGTTGGTCCGCGTCGATGAGAACACGACCTTGCCCGCCGCCAGCATCGGCGATTCCAAGAAGTTAAAGCCCGGGGAGATCGCGATCGCGATCGGCAATCCGCTCGGCTTCGAGGCGAGTGTCACGGCGGGGATCATCTCGGCGCTCGGGCGCTCGCTGCGCGCCAAGTCCGGCCGCGTCATCGACGACGTGATCCAAACCGACGCGGCGCTGAACCCCGGCAATTCCGGCGGCCCGCTCGTTTCCGCGCGTGGCGAGGTCATTGGCGTCAATACCGCGATGATCGCCGGCGCACAGGGCATCTGTTTCGCCGTCGCCGCCAATACCGCTCGGTTCGTGCTCGGCGAAATCATCCGGCATGGACGCGTGCGCCGCGCCCAGCTTGGCATTGGCGGCGGGACAATCGCTTTGCCGCGCCGCATTGCGCTGCGCCTCGGCCTCGATCAAGCGACCGGCGCGGTCGTGACCAGCGTCGATCAGGATGGACCGGCCGGCGAGGCCGGAATCTTGACCGGCGACATCGTGCTCGCTGTTGACGGTGCGCCGGTGAGCGGCGCCGACGATCTCGTCCGCCTGCTCGATGCCGACAAGATCGGCCGCACCGTTCCGCTCCACATCTTGCGGCGCTCCGAAAAGCGCCGGTTCTGGGTGGCGCTGAGGGAGAGATAAACGGGCCGCGCTTGGCCCGCCAAACGCGCCGACGCGAAGTCGGCAGCCTATTTCTTTGGCTTTTCGACTTCCTGCGTGCCATCCGCGTTGGTAATGATCTTCGAACCGTCCGGATTGATCTGAATCGAGAGGCCGTCGGCGTTCTTGATGATTTCGCTACCGTCAGGCTTCTCTTCGACCGAAGACTTGTCGGTATTGGTGACGATCTTTGTTCCGTCCGGACGCGTTTCCACCGACGATTTGTCGGCGTTCTTGACGATCTGCGTGCCGTCCGAACGCGTTTCGACGGACGATCCGTCGGCGTTGGTGATGAGTTTGCTGCCGTCGGCGCGCGTTTCGACCGAAGATCCGTCGGCGTTCTTGATGATGGTGTTGGCGACGGCAAGACCTGCGAGAACGACCATCGCAAGCGCCAGCGATCGAGCGGCCTTCCCGCAATGATTCCAGGTGCGCATACCCATTGCCTATACGGCCGCTAAGCGCTGCCGGAGCCTTGGACTCTAGTATTCCACCGGCTCGCCCGCCTTTTGCCAAGCGAGCATACCGCCCCCGAAATGGGCGCGGATATCTTCGCGCCCGGCGGCTTGCGCGAGGCCGAGGGCCGTGACCGAGCGATTGCCGGAGCGGCAAGAAAATACGATCCTCTTGCCCGGAGCGGGTTCCGGCAAGGCCTCGGGATCGAAGCTCTGCAGCGGGTTGAGTTCCGAACCCGGAATATGGCCTGCCGCAAATTCGTACGGCTCGCGCACGTCGACGAGAACGATCGAGCCGTCCGAAAGGCCTTCCTTCAATTCTACGAGCGTCACGTCTTCGACGACCGGGGTGCCCATGCGCGCCTTCCCGCCTCCGTTGAGGCTTCGTGGGAAAATTCCACCGCAATCTACGGGTGAATTTATCCAATCACCATTCAAGTACAGAAGAATATGTCAACGCCGCCACGTTGGGCAAGGCTCGGATGGACGGCCCCTCCTTGACGTATAAGACCGGCACAAGGAAAAAGCGCGGAGAGCGCCGGAGAACCGAGCTTGCGTCGCAAATACTATGTGCTGGACGTATTCACCGACCGGGCGCTCGCCGGCAATCCGCTTGCCGCGGTGGTCGACTGCGACGGCCTGGATGCCGCAACGATGCAGAGGATCGCCGCCGAGTTCCAGCTCTCCGAGACGATCTTTCTCCTCGAACCGCGGGATCCGGTAAACACCGCTCTTCTGCGCATTTTCACGCCCCAAGCCGAACTTGCCTTCGCCGGCCATCCGACGATCGGGGCCGCCGTTCTCCTTGGCGAATTGCGCGGGCGCGAGCTGTTGCGAACGCAGGACGTGCGCGTCGTGCTCGAAGAAAATATCGGCACCATCGTCTGCGTCGTGCGCCAACGCCCCGGCAAAGGCAAACAGGCACATTTCACCTTGCCGAAACTGCCCGCCCGCGCCGGCCTGCCGCGGAGTAACGATCGGCTTGCCGCCGCCCTTGGAATCGCGGAGGCCGAGATAGGTTTCGATCGGCACGTGCCGACGATTTATTCGGCCGGCATCGCCTTCGCCTTCATTCCCGTTGCGAACCTCGCCGCTGTCGCGCAGGCGCAGCCGCGCGCTCCTCTCTTCGAGGCGGCGCTAGCACCCGTCGAGGCGGCATTTGTCTACACGCGCGAGACGGTCGATCCGGAGCACGACTTTCACGCCCGCATGTTTGCGCCGTCGCTCGGCATCGCGGAAGATCCGGCGACCGGCTCCGCCGCCGCCGCGTTTGCGGGCGTGCTGATGGCGTTCAAAGACGTGCCGGATGGAAGTCACGCGCTGACCATCGAGCAAGGCTATGAGATCGGCCGACCGAGTCGGATCGTTCTTGGCCTCGACGTTGAGCGTGGCGCGCTGGTCGAGGCTTCGGTCGGCGGCGGCGCGGTGATCGTGGCAGAGGGATTTCTCGACCTATGAATTTCGCCGCGCCGCGCATCGAGGAGATCGCGACGATCGAGTTGCGGCTGGAACAGAAACCCTGGGATTTCGCACGCGACCGCGCCGCAGAGATCGATGCGCATTGGGCGGAGCTCGTGCGCCGCAATCCGCATCATTACAACGGCCGCGTTCTCCTGATGCGGGGCCTCGACGTCATCGCAACCGCGCACGGGCGCAGACTCGAAGGCGCCTGTTTCGTCGCCGAATACAAGGCATTTCTCGCCTGGCGCGACTTCGGGTTTCCGGATCGAACGGTTTGCAATGCGTTCGCGATGGCGGTGCTGCGTTCCGCCGACGGCGCTTTTCTGCTCGGCGAAATGGGGCAAGCGACCGCCAACGTCGGGCAGATCTATTTTCCCGCCGGGACGCCGGAACCGGACGATCTCGTCGGCGAGATCCTCGACCTCGAAGGAAGCGTGCGGCGCGAATTGGAAGAGGAGACCGGAATCAGAACCGACGAAATCGCGTTCGGCGAAGGTTGGACCGTCGTCTTCCAAGGCCCGCGCCTCGCCTGCATGAAGACGGTGCGCTCCGCGCATTCGGCTGCGGAACTCGTGGCGCGGGGAGCGGCGTTCATCGCAAGCGAGAAGCAACCGGAACTTGCGCGCTTGATCGCGGTCTTCGGCGTTGGCGATCTTGACGAAAAACGCATGCCCGATTTCATCCAGGCCTATCTGCGTCACGCTCTGCAGATTTAAGCCCGCGGCATTGCCCGGCGGAGATCTAGATGTGGTATCCGTGCCGGTCTTCCGAGGCGCGCACGAGGTTGAGAGCTTCCCGGTCGTGACCGGCCGCGCATGCCGCGGCAGCTTCCGTCAGCTCCTGCTCGATGGCGACGAAAACTGATTCGTTTACGTTGCCGGTCTGGTGATCGGTGCTGAGTACGAATTCATAGCGGTTGATCTTGTCGGTGCACGCGGCGCCGGGCGGCAGATTGGAAAACTCCGTGGCCGCCTGCGGTGCCGGAGGCGGCGGGGCAGAAGCGACAGGCGCATCCTGGTTGCAGCCGCAAAGCGCCAGCGTTAAGGCGGCCAATGGCCAAGCCGAGCGATGCATGCAATCCCTCCCTACCGTTGCGCAACTCGGACCACGGAAGTTGAGACGATCTGCCGGGCATCGGTCAAGCCAAGCCGGCGTGATCCGAGACACTTTGCGCATGTTTGCGGGCCCACCGGCGGTTGACACGCTCTATGCCTGCCAGCAGGAGCGTGGCGAACGACATCCGCCGCGCTCGGCAGCGGGTGTGGTATTGACGAAACGCGCCGGCCTTCCGACCTTATGCAGTGGCGATGGAGTTCGCCGTTAAGCGCCCCCGGGCTAATAACTCCTCCAAAGGCCGCCGGAGGAGATGCGATGGCGAATCGTGCCGCGGAAGTGGTCGACAAGCTGCGCTCGCTCGAAGAGGGACATCGCGCTCTCGTCGAAGTGGTCGCCTACGGCAGCGGCGCGGTCCCGGCACTCCGCGCTCTGCTGCTCGAACGCGAGCCCGACGGACTCTTCCAGCCGCGCTGCCTGGCGGTCGCCGCGTTGGCGGCGCTCCAAGCCTATGGCGTGCTGATCGAATATTTGAGCACTTTGCGCGCGCGGAGGGATCCCGTCGAACAAGTGGGGGACGACGCGGTAATCAATGCGACGGCGCGGGCTCTCGCCGATCGGCGCGAAGAGCATGTCTTCGAGCTTTTGCTGTCGCTCGCCGAAGCGCGCCTCAGGCCGGGCGTCATCGAGGCGCTCGGCACCTTCCGCCGCGCCGAGGCTCTGCCCTACTTCGTAGCGGCGCTCGCCGACGACGACAGCCGCCCGGCGGCCGAAGCGGCGCTCAGAAATCTCGGCGCGGCGGCTTCGCAGGCGCTCATGACCGTTGCGACGTTTCCGGCGGCGGAGGAACACGAGGGCGATTCGCGATTACGGCAGCGGCGCAGCGCGCTACGCCAGCTGACCGAGATCGGAATAGGGCGGCAGGCTTGGCCCGTATTGCGGCACGTCATGACGGATCGCGATCCAATCCTTCGGATGCTCGCCTGCCGGCTCTGTCTGGCAGCCGCTCCCCAGTCGGAAAAGGTTAAGGCGGTCCGTCAGCTGATCGCGTTCATGGACAAGGCGGATTGGCTGTTGCTCCCGGAGATCCAAGATTGCCTGACGACGTATTTTGACGACGCGCAAGAAGCAATTGAGGCCGCTCTGCGCGACGACGCGCCGGACGACACGCCACTACGAAAACGGACGCTGCTTGCTCTGCGGCACGTCAAAGCGCTTGCGACAGCCCGCGCCGCCAGCGGGACGCCGCATCGGGAATAACCGCGCTCAAACGCCTTCCGCGAACGGCTCGACCGCATCGTGGAATTCTTCGAGCACACTCAGATAGACGAGCCGCTTGAACGGCACCACGAGATCGGCGAGTTCGGCGAGGCTCACCCATTTCCAATCCGAGAACTCGGCCTCGGCTGTACTGATATTGATATCGGCGTCCGCGCCGTTGAAGCGCATCACGAACCATTTCTGTCGTTGGCCGCGCCAGCCTTTGTGCCTGCCTTTGCCGATCAAGGATCTCGGGAAATCGTAATAAAGCCAATTCTTGCTTTCGGCGAGAATTTCGGCCTTGTCGGTACCGATCTCTTCCTTGAGTTCACGAAATACGGCGGCACGAGGATCTTCTCCCTCTTCAATGCCGCCTTGCGGCATTTGCCAGGCTTCGCCGTTGGTTTTACGCCGCCCGACCAGCACATTGTTGGCCTTGTTGAGGAGCATGATGCCGACGTTCGGGCGATAGTCCCGCGCGGCGCGCGCGCCGCCCAATGCGTGGTCCTTCGATTCCGCCCCGAGCTTACTCAACGTGGCGCTGATCAGGGAAATCAATTCCTGCTCGCTGACTCGATCGGCCTTCATCACCATTTGCACGATCGGATCGGCAAGCAGTTCGGCAAGCGCGCGGTCATTTTCGCGGGTTTTAGGCACAACGAGAACTCCGGCCCTTGGTTAATCAAGGCAGGAGTCATCAGCCGATGGGCATCCGGGGGAACTCCATCCCCATTTCGACAATGTATGCGTTGCGAGCAGGCGTCAATACGCGCTCCCGATATTTCGCCGGTAAGCGATCGATTAAGCTTGACGATTTTCGCGTTGGCGCGGCGCGTCCTATGATGCACATCCAATACCCGAGGTCGGTATCTCGACCGTTTTGCGGTTTGCGCGCCGGTCACGCAGACGTCGGGCCAGCCTTCTGAATGTCCCCGAGGATTGCCGAAAGCGCTGCTATGCTATGCGCCGACTCCTTGATGTCGGCGTCTGTTTCCTCCACCCGGGAGCTGCGCCGTTCGATTGCGATGCGCAACGCCTCCCGGGTCGCCTCCAAAGCGCGACCGAGTTGCTCGCCGAGCGAGGTTTCGAAGCGTCGGAAAGCCTCATCGACGTTCTGCCGTATCGCCCAGTCGAGGTTTGCGACATTGCGCAGCACCGCCGCTTCGGAATCGGCCCGCAGACGCTGCCGTTTCTGCTTTTCGCGCACCGCTTTCGGCAGCAGATGCGCCAGCGCGCCCGCCGAAATCCCGATCAGCGAGACTGCCGGCTCGGGAGCGACCCAGTAGGGCTCGCGCTTGAGCTCGAAGGCTTCCTCGGATCGCGGCAAAGTAACGGAGATCTCCATGAGATCGGCGGCTGTCTGACGCACGCGATTGATGAGCTCACCGGCGCGTTTTTGATGAATTGCCAGCCGTTCGCCCGACCTTTCCCGAAACGCTTGCGTGAATTCGCCAAGCGCCCGTTCGAAATGATTGGACAGCGCAATTGCGATTTCCTGCCGCGCGTTGATCTCCTCCTTCGACCGGCATTCGATTGCATCGATCAACCGAGCGATCACGCTTTGCGCGTCGTTCCACAAACGATCCGTATCGGCGTCGAGCTCCTTCAACAGGCGGATTCGATCGAGCGATATCGAATCGGCGAGCGTCTGACGTTCCGATTCAAAGCGCGCAACGCTTTGTTCGAAAATTTCGGCTTTCTCCTTCAAGTCCTCTTCCGGAAGCAGCAAAGCTTTGTGCTCGAGTTCGCTTTGGAAAAGCAATTCGCCGACCAGCGAGCCGGCGCGTAGACGCCCGGTCGTTTCGACAAGGGCGCGTTTCTGGCGGGCGAGATCGCCGGCGAGTAGTTGCTCGATGTCGCCAAGGCCGCTTTCCGCGAGCGATTTCGAGTCCTTCTCCTGCTTCGCCTTGAGTGCCTGCCGCGCCGAAACACAGAAGATGCGATCCGGCAGCGCGCTCGGCTGTTGGACGAGCACATCGGCAAGGAAGCGCAGCGAAACGTCGCGTTCGCGCGCGTCGAGAAGATCGACCTTGTTCAGCGCAAAGAAGATCTTCGGGAGCAGTCCGCGCACTTTGTCGAGGTAGTTGACCTCCACCTCGGTGATCGGCGGGTCAGCGGAGACGACGAAGATCGCCGCGTCGCATTCGCTCAGCGCCGCTTCGGCCGTCTTGGTGTTGTGCAGGAACGTCGAACCGATACCCGGCGTGTCGACCAGCATGATTCCCTGGTTCAGGAGTTCCGAATGCACGCCGATCTCGACACGTTCGACCTTGAGCCGGTTGTGCGGGTTCTCCGTCTCCGAAACGTAGCGCTCGAGCACGCGCGGAATTTCCTCCGGCGTGGAGCACACGAAGGGCTCCTTGTCGCCGGCAAAGGAAACCCGCGCGCTGGTCTGCGCCGCCGCGCGGATGTAGGTCGGAATTGCCGTAACCGGCGTAATGCCGGTCGGCAGCACCGAAGTTCCAAGCAGCGCGTTGACCAGCGTGCTTTTGCCGCGTTTGAACTGACCCAGCACCGCGACGCGGAGCAGACCTTCCTCAAGCCGAGTTTTTAACCTTTGCAGTCTCTCAAGGATTTCACGTTGCGCCGGGTTGACGTTGCGCACGGATGTCGCTGCCCTGGCGAGGAGGGCATCGAGCGAGTCCATGGTTTCGAACTTCCTTTCTGTCCATGCGTCTCCCCAGGCGCAAATGCGACAATTGCGAGCCGGCGTAGGCGCCGCGCCCGACGCCAAGGATACATAATTTGTCGTCCGTAAGCCAAGAGCCGCGCGTTCCGGCCTTGGCGATTGTTCCTATTTCGGGACGCTGCTAGGGTGCGCGCCTTGCAAGCGCCTGCGGTGAACATCTGTGATCTCGATCGCCCAATTACGCGCCGCCAGAGGCCTTCTTGGATGGTCGAAAGCGCGTCTTGCCGAGGCGGCCGATCTGCCGGCGCGCAGCCTCAGGCGCTATGAGGCGGAGGACGGGATCGAAATTCCTGAGCGGGATTTGGACGGGATACGCCGCGTCCTGGAGGCTGCAGGCGTCGAATTCTTGGAGGGGGCGCAGCCTGGCGTTCGGATGAAGGCGGCGGCGGGTGTCGTTCCGATCGAGGAGCTCAACGCCAGCAATGACGAGTGAGACGCTGGCGCGCTCGAACCTTCCGAATCATTGCGCAGCGGCTTTTGCGAAGTTCGCCAGAACGACAGCCAGCGCCTCGACCGCGGGCTCGGCCGTATCGTCGAGCCGATGCCGGCGCGCGAGCCAAGTCGGGTCATTGTAGGTGATCCAGACTTTGCCGTCGGCGTCTTGCCAGGCCAGCATTTTCAAAGGCAGATCGAGTCCGACGGTTTGTTTATCCTGCATCAAGGGCGTACCGGCCTTCGGATTCCCGAAGATCAGCACCTCGGTCGGCCGCAGCGCCATGCCGACGGACGCGGCGCCGGCGGCGTGATCGATGCGCGCAAAAATGGTGACGCCTCTGGCGCGCAAAGCAGTCTCGAGTTCGATCGATTGCCTCGCCAACAGAACGATCGCAGGCGATCGTCACCAGTCCGTCATCAGACATGCGTGCTCCTTGCCGATCCCCTACTGCTATTCCCGTGCCAACAACATAGCGCGATCCAATCCGCTCCGCACCGATGCTCACGGCGCAGCCCACGGCGCCTTGGCGAAGCGCTGCGCCAAAAAATCCATAAGGACGCGCACCCGCGCCGGGCGCATATCGCTCGGCGGGGTCACGAGATGAAGGGCGGCGGGAGATGTGGTCCAGTCCTGCATGACGGCTTCGAGGCGGCCTTCGGCGATGTCGCGCCAGACGAGAAACTCCGGCTGCAGCGCAATGCCGAGGCCGGCGCATAGCGTCGGCTGCAGCACATCGGCATTGTTGGCGCGTAAGGGTCCGCGAACGCGCACGCTGTATTCGCCGTGCTGTTTGTGAACGAAGCGCCAGGCATCCTGACTGCGGGAATAGGTGTAGAAGAGCACGCTATGTTCGGCGAGATCCTTCGGATGTCGCGGCCGGCCGTGACGTTCGAAATAGGCGGGCGCGCCGACGAGCAGAATGCGCACGCTGCAAAGCCGGCGCGCTAAGAGGCTTGAGTCGGCGAGCACCGCGATCCTGAGTGCAAGATCGAATCCCTCGCTGACCAGATCGACGATCTGGTCGTTGAGGCTCAACTCGATCGAAACGTCGGGATAGAGGCTCAGAAATTCCGGTAGCAGCGGTGCCAGATGGACAATGCCGAACGACATGGGCGCCGCGACGCGGACGAGCCCGCGCGGCGCGGCGGATTGCGCCGTCGCCTCGGCCTCAAGCGCCTCGCCTTCGGCGAGGATGAAGGCGGCGCGTTGCAGCGCCGCCCGGCCGCTTTCTGTGAGCGATATCCGCCGCGAGGTCCGATGAAAGAGGCTTGAACCGAGTTTCGCCTCCAGCCGGCCGACCGCCTTCGACACAGTGGCCTTGGAAAGGCCAAGCTCCGCCGCGGCGCGTGCAAAAGAGCCAAGTTCGGCAACTTTCGCAAACACCGCCCAAGCCTCGAAATCCGGGAGCTTAGCCATAGCAAAATCGGAAACAGTCCATTTCCTTCATTTCTATTTCAGATTTGATCGCGGGGTTCAATATTATTCCTGGAAGACGGGCGGCTTCGCCCGCCAGGGAGAATAGCGATGATCGAACGTAGACCCTTTGCAAGTCTCGGCGGCGCCAACCACGGCTGGCTCGACGCCAAACATCATTTTTCGTTCGGCGAATATATCGATCCAAGTCGCATGGGCTGGGGCGCGATCCGCGTCTGGAACGACGACGCGATTGCGCCGCAGACCGGCTTTCCGCCGCATCCGCATGCCGAGATGGAGATCGTGACCTACGTTCGCGAAGGCGCGATCACCCATCAAGACAGTCTCGGCAACAAAGGCCGCACCGAAGCCGGCGACGTTCAAGTGATGAGCGCCGGGACGGGGATCCGTCATGCGGAATATAATCTCGAGCCGCGGACGACGCGGCTCTTCCAGATTTGGATCCTGCCGAGCGAACACGGCGTCAACCCGTCGTGGGGCGCCAAGCCTTTCCCGAAGAGCGACCGCTCCGGCACGTTCGTGACGCTGGCGAGCGGCTTTCCGGGCGATACCGACGCGCTGCCGATCCGCGCCGACGCGCGGGTGCTTGGCGCAACGCTCAAGGCCGGTGAGACAGCGGATTATCCGCTCGGCGAAACCCGGTACGGCTATCTCGTGCCCGCCAAAGGAACCGTCGAGGTCAACGACGTGAAGCTCAACGCCCGCGACGGCGCCGCGGCTTTCGGCGAAAAAACTCTCCGCGTCAAAGCGCTGGAAAACTCCGAAATCGTCCTCGTCGACGCAGCCTAAGGGAAAAGCGGCCTGATTTTCAGGCCGCTTTTTTGTGACAACGAAACATCGAGAGAAACATGGCCAAAGTTCTTGTCCTTTATTACTCCGCCTACGGTCATATCGAAGCGCTGGCCGAAGCTATGGCCGCGGGGGCGCGCGAAACCGGCGCGCACGTCGATATCAAGCGCGTGCCGGAACTCGTGCCCCCTGAAGTCGCCAAGGCCGCGCATTTCAAGCTTGACCAAGCGGCGCCCATCGCGACCATCGAGGAGCTTCCCAAGTACGACGCCATCATCGTTGGGGTCGGCACAAGGTTTGGGAGGATCGCCGCGCAGATGGCCAATTTTCTCGACCAGGGCGGCGGCCATTGGATGAGTGGCGCCTTGATTGGCAAAGTTGGCAGCGCCTTTACCTCCACGGCCAGTCAGCATGGCGGCCAGGAGGTGACGTTGTTTTCGATCATCACCAACCTTTTGCATTTCGGGATGGTGATCGTCGGCTTGCCCTATAGTTTTCAGGGCCAGTTGAAGCAGGACGAGATCACAGGCGGCTCGCCCTACGGCATCACCACGATCGCGGCGGGCGACGGTTCCAGAAAGCCGAGCCAGAACGAACTCGCCGGAGCCCGTTTTCAGGGCCGCCACGTCGCCGAAATCGCCAAAAAACTGTTCGGGTAACACATGCGGCGGGCCACGCGGCGCAGCGTTCGCTTGGCGATGCCGCGTCGAGCAGCCAAGCCCAAGTTGGGTGCACCACTCGACGCACAAGAAATTGTCGCAGAGATCGGTATAATGGAATTGCGAGCTGCACGAGGCCGAGAATGTCGTTCTCCCTTTTTGGTTATCTTATCGCCGACGCCGAAGCATCCTCTGGCGGCGGCGGCGTGCCGCGCCTGCGCGACCTGATTATCGGTCTTCTCTCCGGCGACATCGCCGCGGCAACCATTCTTGCGCGGCTCGATCCGAACCTTTCCGATGAGATCCGCGCCGTGATCGTCCATCGCGGCATGACTGCCGAAAGCTTTTTGGCGAATGCCCTTATGGCCTTCGCACTCGACATCGCGGACAAATCCTGGCGGCAGGCCGTCAAACATCGCGAAGCCGCGGCCGCGGATGCCGAGGCTGCGGCGTTCGCCGATCTCTTGACGGAAGTCATGCGGCAGCGGCTGGAGCGCGAGATCTCTCTCGCCGGGCACGCAGAAAGCGAACCGCACCTAACGCTTGCCCGGCGCATCGGCTGAGCTTTAGACCACGGACCGTCAATTCTTTCCGCGCGCTGCGGCGAAAGCGTGACTTGCGCTGCATCATTCGTGGGACCATACTGTCGCAGCACGGTGGGAAGAGCGCGCCTTCCAAGTCTACGAGACTTGCCAGCGTTCGAACGGTGAGCCTCCGGCCCGGCAGCATGTTTCTCTTCCCGCCGATGTCACGCGCCGGTCACTCGACGCCCTTCCGTGCCTTACGTCCTCGGCGCGCAGGTGAAGAGCCGAAAGGATGCATGCTCGATCTTTCGCCACACTCCGAGCCTGACGGCCTCCCCGAAGCGGGGCCGCAAAGCTTGTGGAGAGAACGTTTGCGGCGCGCCGATCTCGCCGCCGTCCGCGTGATATCGCTTTCAGCGCGCCCTAAAGTCGGCCGGGCCTCCGCGATCGCGATCAGCAAACTCGGCAATAGCTGGCTTTATCTGATCATCATTTCCGTCGTCTTCGAATCCCTGGGGCGCACCGGCTTCCGCGTGGTCTTTGCCGGGGCCTTGAACGTCGGCCTGCTGCATTGCCTTTTCCCGTACATCAAGCGTTGGGTAGGCAGGCCGCGGCCCTTCCGCGTCGACCCGCGTCTACCTTCGCTGCTCGCGGTTCTTGACGAGCACTCGTTTCCGAGCGGCCATACGATGACGCTTTCCGGCGTGCTGGTACCGCTCGTGCTCGTTTGGCCGGGGACCGCGACGTCGGCGGCGACTCTCATCATGCTGATGGCCTGGTCGCGCATCGCCACCGGTCATCATTATCCAAGCGATATCGTCGCCGGCGCTATTCTCGGAGTTCTCTTCGCCTATCCGATCTCGATTTGCATTCTTGCAATTTGGTGAGGCTAGCCCGCCGGCGACGCCACCGGCGCGCCCGCGACGCCGCGCGTTTCGAGATCATGCGCGACCCGCAACACGAGATCTTCGCGCCATGCGGGACCGATCACCTGCACGCCGAGCGGCAACGGTTCATCCCGCGCAACTACGGGAACGGTTGCGACCGGCAAGCCGATAAAGGAGATTGGCTGCGTATAGATGCCGAGATTGGCGCGAACCAACTCCTCGGCGCCGTCGAGGTACATGAGCTTCTGCCCGGAAAGCGGCGCGCGGCATGGCGTCGCCGGTGCAAGGATGACGTCGATCTCTTCGAAGATCCCCGCCGCGCGAGCTCGAAACCAAGCGCGAAATTTCTGCGCCTTCGCGATGATTTCGGCGGGAAGCATCGCGCCGGCCAAAAGCCGATCGCGCACCGCGGGGTCGAAATCGCTTGGCCTGCGGCGCAACCGCTCGAGATGCAACGCGGCGCCTTCCGAGGCAGTAATGAGATAAGCGGCGGCGCGCGCCTGCTGCGCTCCCGGTAGAACTACTTGGCGCTTGGCGCCGAGCGCCGTGGCGATCCGATCTACCGCCGCGAATGCCTCCGGCCTGCCGCCGCGGCGAAAATAATCGCCGGCAACGCCAATGCGCAGATCCTTCGCGCCTTGTCGTAGATACCCTAAGACCGGCTCGGCATCGCGCGACGCACAGACCGCATCGGCAGAATCTTTGCCCTGCATCGCGTCATAGACGAGCGCAAGATCGACGGCGCTGCGCGCCAGCACACCGACATGGTCGAGGCTCGCGCAAAAAGGATAGACTCCGCAGCGTGACAGGCGGCCGAAGGTCGGCTTCAATCCGAAGAGCCCGCAGAGGGAGGCCGGCACACGGATCGATCCGTTCGTGTCCGTGCCGAGCGCGAAAGCAACCATGCCGGAGGCGACTGCCGCGGCCGCGCCACCGGAGGAGCCGCCGGTCATATGGCGCGGATCGTGCGGGTTACGCGAATTGCCGTCATGCACGTTTTCGCCCGTGAACCCGTAGGCGTATTCGTCCATGTTGAGCGCGCCGACGAGAATCGCCCCCGCCTTTTCGAGTTGGTGGATCGCGAACGCATCGGCCTCGGCCGGCGGATCGTCGCGGGTGATCTTCGCGCCGGCACAGGTCGTAAGGCCGGCGATGTCGTAGAGGTTCTTCACCGCGAAGGGCACGCCGGCGAGCGCACCAATCTCCTGCCCGGCGGCTCGCGCTTGATCGATCGCCGCCGCTTTGGCGCGTGCACGCTCCGCCGTGAGGCTCGTGAATGCGTTGAGCTTCGGATCGAGCGCGGCGATGCAGGCGAGCGTCGTTTCGATCACCTCGCGCGCGGCGATCTCGCCCGAGGCGACCGCCGCCGCGATTTCGCAGGCCGTCGCATGGCGCGGATCTATCATCGCTCAAGCCTTGAAGATAGGCGCCGGTTCGGCACGGTCGTCGAGCGAAAAATCGGCGACGAGCTGCATCAGTTGCGCCAGCACGCGCAGATTGGCGATGATCTCGGCGCGATCGCCGGTGGCGATCGGCAGATCGAGCAGTTCCGCCATGGCGTCACACCAGGCGGCGAGAGCGGCTTCGCTGACGTCGGGTCCCGAGCGCACGGGGAAATCAAACCTATTCCGCCGCAGTCTTCAAGTTTTCTCTGATGGTGGCGCGCAGCTCATCGATCGGCGCTAATTTTCCGCTGCGTTCGGTATGCCAGAAGGTCCAGCCGTTGCAGGCTGGCAGGCCCTGCGCCAAAGCGCCGATCTTGTGGATCGAACCGACGATTGCGAGCGAGCCGGCGAGCGCCAAAGTCCCGTCGGCGCGCACCAATGCGCGGTGCCGCTTGCGCTCGTCGACAAGAGTTTCGCCGGCTTCGACGAGGCCCGCTTCAACCACCGAGGCAAAGGCGACGCGCGGCTGCGAGCGTTTGCTCGGCACGGCGGCGATTGTCGCCTCCGGCAGAGGCGCAACCGCGCCGATGCGCGCACGCGCCGCCGCCGCATAGGCCGCATCGCGTTCAATGCCGATGCAGCGGCGCCCGAGCCGTTTGGCGACGGCGCCGGTCGTGCCGGAGCCGAAGAAGGGATCGAGCACGACATCGCCGGGGCTAGAGGTGGCGAGAATCGCCCGCGCCAGCAACGCCTCGGGCTTCTGCGTCGGGTGCGTCTTGCCGCCCGACTTATTTTTCAGCCGCTCGGCGCCGGTGCAGAGCGGCAGAAACCAGTCGGAACGCATCTGGCAGTCCTCGTTGCCGGCCTTTAGCGCTTCGTAGTGGAACGTATAGGATTTTGCCGATGCGCTCTTCGCCGCCCAGATCAACGTCTCATGCGCGTTGGTGAAACGCCGGCCGCGGAAATTCGGCATCGGATTGGCCTTGCGCCAGATGATATCGTTGAGGATCCAGAAGCCGAGGTCCTGAAGAATGGCGCCGACGCGGAAAATGTTGTGATAGGACCCGATCACGAAGATCGTCGCGTTCTCCTTCATCACGCGGCGCACGGCCGAGAGCCAGGCGCGGGTGAAAGAGTCGTACTCCGAAAAGCTCGCGAACTTGTCCCAGTCTTCATCGACCGCGTCGACGCGGCTCTGGTCAGGCCGCGACAGGCTCTGTTCGAGCTGCAAATTGTACGGCGGATCGGCGAAGACTAGATCGACGCTGTCGGCCGCAAGCCGCGCCAGCTTCTCGACGCAGTCGCCGACGAGGATCTGATCGAATGGAACCGGCACGGCCGGGAGTCGCGCCCGCAGAGTCTCACTACGCGTGACCTGAAGCTGAGACTTCGAGCGACCCCTCCCGGCACGTGCGATACGCATAAACACCACCGGCTACGCGACGAACGGTGTGACTTTGCGCTGCGCCGGTAAAATCGGCGTTTAGGCCGGGTAGGAAGCGAAGTCCCTTTTCTGAACGAATTGATTAAGAATAGATTTTTTCTGTGGCGGGCCGGAACGGCGAGAAGCTCAAGCGGTGATACGGGCAAGGCCCGTGTTTGGCGATCGCCGCGAGATGTTCCTCGGTCGAATAGCCTACGTGGCGGCTGAACCCATAGACGGGATAAACGCTGCAGAGGCGGCGCATCAGCCGGTCGCGCGTCACCTTGGCGATGATCGAGGCGGCGGCGATCGATATCGATTTGGCGTCGCCGTCGATGATCGTCTCGCCGTCGCAGCAGAGTGAGGCCGGCAGGTCGTTGCCGTCGATGAGAACGTAGCGCGGCCTGACGGCAAGGGCGGCAAGCGCACGGCGCATCGCAAGCAGGCTCGCCTGCCTGATGTTGATGCGGTCGATTTCGGCGGCGCTCGAAAACGCGACCGCGACGGCGATGCACCGCTCCAAAATTGTTGGATAAAGTTCCTCGCGTTCGTCGCGCGCGAGCGCTTTCGAATCGTTGACGCCTTTGGGCAGCCGCTCAGGATCGAGAACGACCGCCGCCGCCGCCACGGGGCCGGCGAGCGGGCCGCGCCCGACCTCGTCCATTCCGGCGATCGGCCAGAGGTCGCTCTTGGCCAATTTTCGTTCGCGACGAAAATGCGGAAGCGCCTGCTGCATGGCCGGACTCTCGGGGCGCACCAGGCAGGAAAAACTCACCTGCCCGCGCGCCGCCTAACGCAGCATGCCCGAAAGTTCAAGTCCGGGCTATCGCCGGAGATTGCCGAACCAAAACCATAATGGAGGGTTGTCCGGCCATCCACGCATAAGAAGTTCCGAGGGAGAGGGATGCCTCGGCGTGGATGACCGGACGGGGGACCTCATAACAACTGCAATTGCTCGCCTGCCCGCGCCGGCGGGGCGAACAGATCGTGGCGCAATTTGAGTTTGTTCCGACCGAAGCCGAGTTTCGCCGCCGCGGCTTCGAAACGCCGCCCGATCATCCACGCATAAGGACCCGAGCCGGTCATCCTTTTGCCGAAGGTCGAATCGTATTTCTTATCGTCGCGCGTCGAACGGATGAGCGAAAGGATATGGCGCGCCTTGTCCGGATACTGCGCAGTAAGCCATTCGCTGAAGAGGTCGTGGAGTTCGAGCGGCAGGCGCAGCATGACGTAGCCGGCCTCGCGCACGCCGATTGCTTTGGCGCGGGCCAAGATCGTCTCGATTTCCGAATCGTTCAGCGCCGGAATGATCGGTGCGACCATAACGCAAGTCGGAATGCCCGCCGCGGCGAGCGTCTTTAGAGTCGCGAGCCGCTTTTCGGGCGTGGCGGCGCGCGGCTCCATCTTGCGCGCCAGAACGGGATCGAGCGTCGTTACCGACAGCGCGACTTTCACCAACCCCATTTCCGCCATCGGCGCGAGAAGATCGAGATCGCGCAACACGAGCGCGGATTTGGTGACGATGCCCACAGGATGACGGGTGCGCGCCAGAACTTCGAGAACCTGGCGCATCACCCTATGCTGGCGCTCGATCGGCTGATAGGGATCGGTGTTGGTGCCAATGGCGATCGTCCGCGGCGTATAGTTCTTGGCGGCGAGTTCGCGTTCGAGCAGGCTTGCGGCGTCCGGCTTGGCGAAGAGCTTGCTTTCGAAGTCGAGCCCCGGCGACAATCCCATATAGGCGTGGGTCGGGCGGGCGAAACAATAGACGCAGCCGTGCTCGCAGCCGCGATACGGATTGATCGAACGGTCGAAGGAAATGTCGGGTGAATCGTTGCGCGTGATGATGGTCTTCGGCCGCTCGAGCGTCACCGTGGTTGCAAGCCGTGGCGCCGGTTCGTCCTCCCAGCCGTCGTCGACGGGGATGTAGGCATGGAGTTCGAACCTCCCGCTTTCATTGGATTGCGCACCGCGGCCGCTCCGCAGGCCGAGGCGCGCTTGTTCCCCTCCGGACGTTCGGCCGGGGGTACGGACGACCTCAGCAGAGGCAATGGCGGCCGCGGACATCGTGAATTTGCTTGTTTGGTGAGAACATAATGCGAACATTTATAGAACCAATCGTGCCCTGTCAACCGTTCTCCGGCTCCGTTTTGGAAGTTCCCGCGGCTTGGCCTCGCTGTCTCTGATCCTCCTCTGCGGCATGCGGGGCAGCCGCGGCGCCGGACCCGAGCCGGTCGTGCGCACCCTTTCGGCCTTCGTTACGGCATTGGTGAACGGCTTCGTGCGTGACGCCGTCCTGGCCGGGCCGCCGCAAAACGAACTTGCTTTCATTGCCGAACATGCCGGCTGTAGCGTGGTCGAGGCCGGTACGGAAATCGACGCGCTTAGAGAGGCGTTGAGGCTCGCCCGCGGTACGGATCTGCTCATTCTCTACGCCGGCCACGTGCCGGAATTTGGAGCGATCGAAGCGGTCGGCGACATCGTGGCGTCCGGCCAATCCGCGCAACACGGCTGGCTGTTGCGCGCCGCCCCGGCTGGTCCGTTACAGCAAATCTTTCCGGGGCTGGCCCCGCCGGTCGGGCTCATCGCGGCGCGAACGCTCTGTGACGAGGCGGCCGTTCCCTCCTTCGCAAATCTCGTCAAGGCGACGCGGGCGCGTTCGGCTCCGCGCCTGCGCCTACGGCGGATCGCGTGAGCCGCAAGATTGGCGACCGATGACCGTTCTTCACTGCAGGCGCGACAAGATTGATAGATCGGCTGGGAGGGAATCCAGCAGTCGCTCGAATACGGTGATCGATGTCGAGCGGCAGGGCCGAAACCGCTCGGCCCAATAGGCCTGTTCGAGTCCGAGGAGGCTGCGCGGCAGGGTAATTTCATGGAGCCGCACGCCCAGTCCATGCGGCCAATTCTGCAAGAGCGACCGGACGGTATAGACTTGGCCAAGCGTCAGAAAGCGCAAGTTGTCGTTGCCGCAGCCTTCGACAGGCCGATTATTGACGCAAACGACGAGATCGCCTGGTTGCATCTGGATCGATCCTCTTGTCCGGCTCCGCTCATGGGAGCCCAGACAAACCGATCAGTTCAGCTGCGGTTCGCTTTTGTTGTTACCCGCGTCCGCGTAGCCGAACTATTTTAGCACAAAAATTTCGGCTGAAAATATGCGCAGCGAACCGCGCTAATCGACCGGCTGCGGCCGCTACTGCGCGAACGTATTGCAGGAATCGATGCGGCCTGACCTCAAACCCGTGTTCAGCCATTGCACACGCTGGGCCGCAGTGCCGTGCGTAAAAGAATTGGGGACGACATAGCCTTGTGCGGCCTGTTCGAGGCGGTCGTCGCCGATCGCTTGCGCGGTCGCGACCGCCTTCTCGACGTCGGCCTGATCGAAATTATGGTACTTGCTCTGCGCGTTGGCCGCCCAGACGCCGGCGAGGCAATCGGCCATCAATTCGATGCGCACCGAAAGCGCATTCCGCTCGGCGCTCGTCGCCGCCCTTTGTTCGGCGGCTTCCACCTTGCCCAAAATGCCGAGCTGGTCCTGGATATGATGGCCGACCTCGTGGGCGATCACATAGGCATCGGCGAAATCGCCGCCACCGCCGTAGTGGTTTTTCATGTCTTCAAAGAAGGAGGTGTCGAGATAGATCTTTTGGTCGAGCGGACAATAGAACGGCCCCATCGCCGCTTGGGCGCCGCCGCAGCCGGAATAGGTCTGGCCGCTATAGAGAACGAGATGCGGCGGCACGTATTGGATGCCTTTTTGCGCCGGCAGGACGGCGGACCAGACATCTTCGGTCTCGGCGAGAATGGCAGCGACGAATTGGCCGGTTTGGTCGCGCGGCGTGCCGGCCTGGGTTTGTTGCTGCGGCGCGGCGGTTTTGCCGAGCTCACTCGTTTGGCCGTTCTCGGCCAGTTCGGCGCCCCCGATCAGCACGCGGGGGTCGATGCCGAGTGCCCAGCCGATCAGGCCGAGAACGACGATCGCCCCGAGACCAAGATGGCCGGTGCCGCCGAAGCTCGGAATGCCGATCCCGCCAAGGCCGCCTCCGGAATCATCGTCGCGCCGATCTTCAATATTGTCCGAACGGCGAAAATCCTGCCATTCCATCCTAGCCTCACGTCTCTTGCTGCGATCAGATCATGCCGATCGCCGACCTGCCGCTCGCCGCTGATTTCGTTGCGACCGAAAGCTGATACGCGCCGTTCCTGATGAGCCGCATGAAGCCGTTGGCGGCCTCTTGCCAGGTGCAAATAGGAAACGAGGGTTTGACCCCCTTGCCGGCCAGGGCGTCGGCGATCCGCGCCGCCAGCGAATCCGCGTCGAGGAGCTCGAAATAGGTGATCGCTTCGCCGCCGATCTCGCGAAAAACGGAAATATCGCTGGCAATCACCGGAAGCCCATAGCGGCCGGCTTCAACGAGAGGCAGGCCGAAACCCTCCGCAAAACTCGGATAGACGAGGCTCGTGGCGTGCCGATAGGCATGGCCGAGATCCGCATCGCTCGCTCGATCCAGCCAGAACAGGCGGCGCCGATATTCCGGATGGTTCAAGATCTGCTGACGGAACGCCTGCGCGTTCCAGCCGTATTGGCCGATCATGAGATAGCGCGCCTCGATTCCGCGCTTCCAAAGTTTCTCGAAGGCCGCCAAAGCAACCGGGTGGCCTTTGCGCGGTTCGATCATGCCGACTGTCAAGAAATACGGCCCTTTCGCGCAGAAATCGACGACTTCCCGGGAAGGCGAGGAATCGACGGCAAAATCGGCGCCGAGATGTTGCCAGCCGAGGCGCAGATCCGGCTTGTGTTCCAGCTTGGCCACATGATCGCGGATCTCGAGTGCCATGCTGCGCGATTCCGTTACGATGGCGTCGGCGTGCGGAACGGCACGCTCGAGCCAGGCTCGAAAAGCCTCTCCCGCCGCGAGGTTCTGCGCCACCCAGGGGTAGTGCAGTGGAATGAGGTCGTGAATGCCGAGAACGATCCGGCAGCCCTTTTGGGCTACTTCCGAGATCACCGGCAGATAGGTCTCGGGCTTGTACCAGACCGAATCGATGAGCAGCAGGTGATCGCCTGCGCCGGCCACAATCTCCGCGTCGAAGGTCGGATGCTGGAAATAGGGAACGAACCGGCCGCCTTTGATGATGATCGGAAGACCCTCGCCGCTCGCGGCGGCGGCAGCCGCAATTTCCCGCACGACGCGCTGAACGCCGGTGTGGCCCCCGTAGGTGAACGTCTGCGTCGCATCGATCAGGATGCGCGGGTGCCGCTGCGGCGCGGCATTCTTGAGGAGAGGACGCGATGCCAACGGCGGTTCCGGCCGCGAGCCGTCGTGCCACCGGCCGAGACCTACCAGCCGCGTCAGGGTCCAAAAGAAGTTTTGCAGATGGTAGGTCAGAAAACGAAAGACTGGGTTCTTATAGATGAGCAAGGCAAGCCGGTTCGAATCGCCGAGCACGAGATCGACCTCCGCCTGCAACTGCTCAATTCGATATTGAGCGATCCTGTCCGGCGGATTCATCATGCCTTCCGAAGCTGCACGCTCAGTTCCCGATCTTCTCGATCATCTTGGCCAGTTGGCGCAGATCATGCCAAGCAAATTTCTTGTGCGAAGGCTGGCGCAGGAGATAGGCGGGATGCAGCATCGCAATCGCCGGGATCTTCGTTCCCGCCAGATCGTACTCGTGCCAACGGCCGCGGATGCGCATGATTCCTTCGCGGGTGCCGATCAGGGTCTGGGTCGCAGCGGCGCCGAGGCAGACAAGAATCTTTGGGTGGACGAGCTCGATCTGGCGGCGCATGAACGGCAGGCAGGCCGAAGTTTCGATCGGGGTTGGCGTGCGATTGCCGGGCGGCCGCCAGGGAACCACGTTGGCGATATAGACATGGCGCCGGTCGAGGCCGATCGCCGCCAGCATCTTGTCGAGCAACTGCCCGGCGCGCCCTACGAAAGGCCGCCCGACGCGGTCCTCGTCGGCGCCCGGCGCCTCGCCGACGATCATGATCCCGGCATCGGGATTGCCGTCGGCGAAGACGAGCTGCGTCGCGGTTGCCTTAAGAGCGCAGCCTTCGAAGGCGAGAAGCCGGGCGCGCAGTTCGTCGAGCGTCCGCGCCGCCGCCGCGGCATCGCGCGCCGATTGCGCCGTGGCGTCGGCCGAGAGCGCCGGTGGCGGCGCAGGTGGCGGCGTCCGTATCGCGGGTTCGGCCGAAGCGGCGGCACAGCGCGGCTTGTCCAATTCCTTTTCCGCGAACCGGTCATGCGGCTCGGCATCGACGGCGAGGTCAACGCCCATCTCGGCGTACCAGCGCAGCAGCCAGGCGAGCGCCCGCGCGTCGTCTGCCAAAACAAGCTCGGAATTAGCCATGCGCATTCCTAGCAAGATCGCGGCGGCAAATCATTCGGTCTCGCGATCAGCGCCGTATTTCGCCAAAAACATCGCCACCGCCGCTTCGACGTGGTGGTGGATCGTATCGTCGGTGATGGTCTCAAAGCCGGGTGCGACGAGCAACATGATGTGGCGGTTGGCGACGACCGCACCAAGAAAGAGCTTGGCGGCGAGCGCGGGGTCGGGGCAGCGCAGACTGCCCTGCTGCGTCGCGCGCTCGAGATAGAGCGTCAGCTGGCACAGGACCTGCGCCGGGCCCTGTTCGAAGAAGATGCGGCCGAGCTCGGGCGCGCGCGGCAGCTCAGCAACCACAATCCTGAAGAGGCAGATCGGATCCTCGTTCAGAAGCAAGCGCAGAAGATTGAAGCCGAGCTGCATCAGAACTTCGCGCGGCTTGCCATGCAGACGGAACTCGCCTTCGGTGCCGCGGTAGACACGTTTGGCACGCGCCCGTACGACTTCCGAAAAAAGATCCTCCTTGCTGCCAAAATGCCGGTACAGTGTTTCCTTCGAAGCCCCGGCCCGCGACGCGACGATCTGCATCGTCGTCTCGGTGAAACCGAGTTCGAGGAAGACGCGTTCGGCAACGGCGGCGATTTCTTCGCGCCGTTTCTCGCCGCGCGGGATGCGCTGCGGTTTCTGACTTTCCAAAGAGGCAAGGTCGGTTGACATCGGGCTGAGGGGATCTTATACGAACTCTTTGGTTCGGTTAAGCCGTTTTTTGATTTTTGCGCCCCCCGGCCGACCGTAGCAAGTCCGGCGTAGCAAGCCCCCTCATTCCCCCAGTCTGTGATGCCAGATTCTGAGGATAATTCAAACACTTCCGGGCGGGAACCCACGCCCCCCCGAAGTGCGCCGGCCGACCGTGCCGCTCGAGCTCAGAACGGCAAGGAGCAGTCGAATAGCGGCCGCCGCGGGCTGGTTCTGGTGCTCGCAATCGTGCTGTTCGCCGGTCTCGCCGTTGCCGGCTACGTCTATTGGCTCGGCAATAAGGGCTATGAAACCACCGACGACGCCAATATCGACGGCAGGGCCATATCGATCGCTCCGCGGGTCACCGGCGAGGTTGTGTCCCTCGACGTGAACGACAACCAGTTCGTCCATAAGGGCGACCCGCTCATCCATATCGACAACCGGCAATATGTCATCGACCGCGAATCGGCGCAGGCACAGCTCGCCACCGCGAAGGGGCAGCTCGCGGGCTTCCAGTATGCCGCGGATGTGGCGCGCAAGAATTTTCCCGCCCAGCTTCTCCTCGCCCAAGCTCAGCTCGCTTCGGCGCAGGCGGTCCTCGCCAAGGCGCAGTCAGACTACGAACGCCAGCAAGCGTTACCGCGCCAAGCCACAAGCCAGCAGGATGTGGATGCCGCGACGGCGGCACTGCGGCAGGCGCAAGCGCAGGTCAATCAGGCCGATGCGCAAGTGCAGCAGGCCGAACCCGTCCCGCAGAGGATCGGGCAAGCGGAAGCGGAAGTTCAACAGAATGCCGGCCAAGTCGCACAAGCCCAAGCCCGGCTCGACCAAGCGCTGCTTAACCTCTCATACACCCTGGTGAGGGCGCCGGAAGACGGATGGATTACCAAACGCAACGTCGAAGTCGGCAATTACGTGACGCCCGGACAGCAGATTTTTTCGATTGTTTCGCCACAAATCTGGGTCACCGCGGATTTCAAAGAGAGCCAGCTCAGGTGGATGCGGCCAGGTCAAAGCGTGACGATCTCGGTCGACGCTTATCCGGAGCTGAATCTCAAAGGCCACGTCGATTCGATTCAACTCGGAACGGGATCGAAATTTACCGCCTTCCCGCCGGAGAACGCGACCGGCAATTTCGTAAAGATCGTGCAGCGCGTGCCGGTCAAAATCGACATCGACAGCGGGCTCGATCCGCAGCGTCCGATGTCGCTCGGCCTTTCCGTCGAACCTCGGGTCAAAGTCCAATGACCGCGCCTTGGCGGAAAGCGAAAGCGCCGGATCCTGCCGAAAGGCCGGCTGAAGAAGTGCACGCCGAGATTCCGATCGATCTGCCGGAGAGCGCGACGATCGGCGCACCGGCGCCTGCCGAGGCACTTCCGGCGGCTCCCGCGCCCGTCGACGATCACGGCGAATGGCGCCCTGCCTTTAATCCCTGGCTGGTTGCAATTGTCGTCACTCTCGCCGCCTTCATGGAAATTCTCGATACGACGATCGTCAACGTCGCCCTGCCGCATATCGCCGGCTCTCTCTCTTCCTCGAACGACGAGGCAACCTGGGCGTTGACGTCCTACCTCGTCGCCAACGGTATCGTGTTGACGATCTCCGGCTGGCTTGGCGCGGTTCTGGGACGCAAGCGCTATTTCGTGATTTGCCTGTCGATGTTCACCGTCTGCTCGTTCCTGTGCGGAACCTCGCAAAGCCTGCCCGAACTCATTTTCTTCCGTCTGCTGCAGGGATTTTTCGGCGGCGGCCTACAGCCCAACCAACAGTCGATCATCCTCGATTATTTTCCGCCGGCGCGACGCGGCGCCGCTTTCGGCGTTACCGCGCTCGCCACCATCGTCGCTCCCGTGCTCGGCCCGACGCTCGGCGGCCTCATCACCGACTCGGCTTCCTGGCGCTGGATCTTCTTCATCAACGTGCCGGTCGGAATCATCGCGGTTTTTCTGGTCTCGGTACTCGTCGAGGATCCGCCGTGGGTGAGACGCGAGCGGCGCGGCATCGACGTCATCGGCCTGGGTCTGATCGCGCTCGGCCTCGGATGCCTCGAAGTGATGATGGATCGCGGCGAGGACGCTGACTGGTTCGGATCGGGCTTCATTTTTATCATGTGCCTGCTCGCTATAACCGGCATCGTGGGCAGCGTGCTTTGGATGGCCGTTGCGAAAAATCCGATCATCAAGCTCGAAGTCTTCAAGGATAAGAATTTTACCAGCGGCTGCCTGATGATCGGCGCGATGGGTGCGATCCTTTACGCTTCGGCGGTGATCATCCCGCAGTTCGCCCAGCAGATCCTCGGCTACAACGCGACCTGGGCGGGTCTCATTCTCTCGCCCGGTGGTCTCGTTGTCATCGCTTTCATTCCGTTCGTTGGTCGTCTGCTGAACGTAATGCAGACCCGTTACATCATCGCTATCGGATTTTTCGTTATGGGATGGGCGATGATCTTCTCTGGCAAGCTCGTCATCGACATCACCTATTTTAGGCTGGTGATGATCCGCGGTGCGCAAACCGTCGGATTAGCGTTTCTCTTCGTTCCGATCAGCACGATCACTTACGTGACGCTGCCGCGTGAACTGAACGGCGACGCAACCGCGCTCTACTCGATGTTCCGCAATGTCGCGGGATCGATCGGGATCGCAGCATCGACGGCGCTCATCGAGCAGCGCTCGCAGACGCACCAAGCCTATTTGGCGCGCTGGGCGACACCCTTTTCGGAACCCTTCAATCAGTTGATCGCGCGCTACGAGGCCGCGCTGCAGAGCATGGGGCACGTTGCCAGCGTGGCGCATACCATGGCACTAGGCAAAGCCTATCAGATGTTCCGGGCGCAAGTGGCGGTAATGGCCTATTCCGACGTCTTCACCTACTGCTCGATCGTCGCCTTTGCTATGGTCCCACTGTGCTTTCTTCTCTCGCCAATCAAAGGCGGACGCGGTGGGGGTGGAGGCGGCCACTAGCTGTTTGCAAAGCCGTAGTCGCCGATAGGACACGCGGCAGCGCAAAGTGGACGGCTCCCGGAATCGTCGTCCACTTCGCGGAAAATTCGTCTTAAAGTGCGCTGTCGCGTGGGGGCGTGTATGTCGAGCACTTTGCGTATGACCATCGGCCTGGGGCTCGCGTTGCTCCTCGCCGGCTGTGCGGTCGGCCCGAATTTTTCGCCGCCCGTTTCCGGCCTGCCGCAACAATGGTTCCTCGCCAAGGCACCCCAGCCAAAGGTCGCCCCGTCTGTCGAACAACCGAACCCAGATTGGTGGGCGCTGTTCAAAGACCGCGAACTAATCGCGCTTGAGCGCCGCGTGGCGCTCGCCAATCTCGATGTGCGGACCGCGACCTTGCGGCTGGCGGAGAGCCGTTTTCAGCGCGGCGCCACTGCCTCGGCGCTCTTTCCAAATCTCAATTCCAACGGCTCTTACGAACGGGAGAAGGCAAGCGCCAACGGGCTTCTCGGGCTGTTTGGCAACCAGAACTCCGGGGACGGAAGCGAGCGGCGCCTACGGCACTGGCGTAGGCGGAGCGCCCCCCAATCTGCTCTCGGTGCTGTCGAGCCCGTTCAGCCTCTGGCAGCAAGGGTTCGATGCGTCCTGGGAACTCGATATTTGGGGAAAGGTACGGCGCGAAGTCGAAGCGGCGGATGCGCAGGTCGATCTTTCCGCTGATCAGCGGCGTGACGTTCTCGTCTCGAGTTCTTGCCGAGCTCGCCCGCGATTACATGCAGCTGCGCGGAATCCAGGAGCAGATCCGGATCGCCCGCGACAACTTGGTGACGGCGAACGATATCCTCGGAGTGACGCGGGAGCGATCGGAAAAGGGAGTGACCTCCGATCTCGACGTCGAAAACGCGGCGGCCGAGGCGGAATCGATCCGCGCCAGCCTGCCCGATCTGGCACGCCAGGAATCCGAGGCCATCAACGCTTTGAGCCTGTTGCTCGACGAACCTCCGGGCGCCCTTGCGGTCGAACTCACGCCACGCGCCCTGCCCGTGCAGCCGCCGCGTCTGCCGGTCGGTATCCCTTCCGAATTGGCGCGCCGGCGTCCCGATATCCGGGAGGCCGAGGCGCAATTACATGCCGCAACCGCCAACATCGGTGTCGCCATCGGCGATTTCTATCCGAGCGTGACGCTCAACGGCAGCGTCGGGTTCCAAGCGCTGGATCTGACCAATCTTTGGAAGGGCAGCTCGCTGCAATATGCGCTGGGGCCAAACGTCACGATGCCGCTCTTCGAGGGCGGGCGTCTCAAGTCGACGCTCGACTTGCGCGGCGCGCAGCAGCAGGAGGCGGCGATCGCCTATCACGAAACGGTGCTGAAGGCGTGGCACGACGTCGTCAACGCGCTGGTCGCCTATCGCACCGAGCAGCAGCGGCGCCTCAGTCTTCGGCGGCAGGTCGAGCACGCCAGCGCCGCGCTGAATCTTGCCCGCAGCCGCTATAGTGATGGCGTCACGCAATTCATCACGGTGCTCGACGCCCAGCGTACGTTGCTCTCGGCCGAGCAGCAATTGACGATGAGCGCGACCAACGTTGATATCGACATCGTCGCCCTTTACAAGGCGCTCGGCGGCGGCTGGGAGACGACGTTCCCGCCTCAGCCGGCGGTCGCCGCGATCGAGGTGCGGTAAACAACGCGCGCATACGCTTCAAATGATATTGGTTTTTTGGGCGTTCGTAGATGCGCATCGGCAAGAGCCTGGGATCAAGGGAGGACTCGGCCGCAAGCCGAGGACGGCGCGCCCGGCCTTATTCGAAGGCGACCGTCAAGCCGCGTCTGTCGCACTCGGCGGAAATCCCGGCGGCGATCTTTTGCAGATCTTCCATTTCGACTTCGCTGTCATCGTGCGGCGCGTCCCACGTTAAGATCTCGTCGAGGCGAATCACGAAATCGACCGGCGTGGCCGCGCCGGGGAGATCCGCGTCCGGAAATATCGTCAGCGATTTTGCTCCGCAGGTGACGCGAAACGCGCCTTCTGTCAGCTCGACCTTCAAGCGGCCTCGACCTTGGCTCGTTCGGCCTTGGCTCATAGCGACAACTCGTGGTCGCGCGCCGGTATCACCAGCCGCTGTTCCTCACCGCCGCGGCGATCTTGCGCATGAGGCTCGGCAAAGCCTCGGTTTCAAGATCGGCATCCCTCACCCACCGGCATCCTACGGGAGCTTCCGTCTCTACGTCGGCGACAAAAATATCGAGCGACAAAGAGAAATGCGTGAAAACGTGCGCCACACTCTGCGGCAGCCGGCGATAATCGGCAAGCAGCGGCGCGGCGCGCATGGCTGTTAGCGGATCGTAGGATTCGGCCCCGAACGTGCTTGGAAATTCCGCCATTCCTCCGAGCAGTCCATGCGGCGGCCGGGTGCGCAAAAGGAGCGCATTGCCGCGCCGCAGAACGAAAGCGGCGCCGCGCCGGCGCGGCCGCTCCGCCTTTGGTGTTTTGCGCGGCCAATCTTCCGGCGCGGCCTTGGCCGCCGCGCGGCAAAAGGAGCGCAGCGGGCAAAGCCCGCAAGCGGGCCGTCGCGGCGTGCAGATCGTCGCGCCGAGGTCCATCATCGCTTGCGCAAAATCGCCGGGCCGCTCGTCCGGCACCAGGAGCGCGGCTTTTTTGGCGAGCAGCGGCTTGGCCGCAGGCAATGGAACCTCGAGCGCATCGAGACGCGCCAATACCCGTTCGACATTGCCATCGACCGCCGCCGCTTTTTGCCCAAAGGCGATCGCCGCAATCGCCGCCGCCGTGTAGGGGCCGATCCCCGGCAATATGCGCAGCGCCGCTTGGCTCGCCGGAATGGCGCCGTCGTGCTTGGCGACGATCGCCCGCGCACAGGCATGGAGGCTGCGGGCCCGCGAATAATAGCCAAGCCCCGCCCATTGCCGCATCACCGCTTCGATCGGGGCGGCAGCAAGCGACGCAACGTTCGGCCAGCGGCGCAGAAACCCCTCGAAATACGGTTTGACCGCCTCGACCCGCGTCTGCTGCAACATGATCTCGGAGAGCCAGACGACGTATGGATCGGGCCGGTCGCCGCACCGCGCCCGCCATGGCAAGCTGCGTCGGTGCCGGTCGTACCAGGCAAGAACCGCCGAGCTAATCTCGGCATCCGCGGGGGGAACGGGCGGCTCGCGGCGCAACGCGCGAGGAGGACTATGCATCCGTCCCATTTAGCCTGTCTTCCGCGATCCGCATAGCGCGCGGCGCGCGTTAGGCGCTGTGGGAAACGCCGCCGCGCTCGCCTTTGGATCCGCTGCGGATTATAAAAGCCGCATGCCTAAACCCCGGCCCTGGTCACGCCCGCTTGCTGATCTGGTTGGCACAGTCATGGATCCGGTTCTCGCTCGGCAGGGATTCGGCGCCTCCGACATTGTCCTTTATTGGGAAGAGATCGTCGGCGAACGCCTCGCCGCCATGTCCGAACCGCTCTGTCTGCGCTGGCCGCCGCGCGGCAACGACCGAGGCGATCTTCTGCCGGCGACCCTCGTGGTGCGGGTGGAAGGCGCCCATGCCCTCGAACTGCAACACGTTTCCGGCATGGTCATCGAGCGCGTCAACGCCTATCTGGGCTTTGGCTGCGTTGGGCGGATCGCGCTGAAACAAGGCCCGTTGGAGCGCCGCTCCAAGCGCAAGGCGTCGCATCAACCGCCGTCTGCGGAGGCCGTCGCCGCGGCCGAAGCCGCCGTCGCCGGCGTCACGGACGATGCACTGCACAAGGCGCTTTGCCGGCTTGGAGCGCGGGTTCTGCAACCGCTCCCTGCCGGCCGCCGATCCTAAATCGGAACGGATTACTGAGTTTTAATTGCCGCAGGTGCATGCATAACCTGCACAAAGCGGCGGATTTCGTCCATACTCCCCGCTTCCACGTCTCTCCGCCGCCTCCGGCATGGAACAGCTCATGCAGAAAAAGCTTCCGTTGATGCGTCGCCGCACCCTTCTGGAACTCGCCGCCGCGGCCGTCCTCACTTTGGCCGGCGTGGCCGGAGTCGTCGACCCTTGGAGCAAACCGGTTCACGCTCAAGGCACCGTCGTGCCCCTAGCGCAGCTCATGGAGCAACAGGCCCTACCCGATATCGCACAAGGCAAGGCGGACGCGCCGATCACCATGATCGAATATGCCTCGATGACCTGTACGCACTGCGCCGCTTTCCACGCGACGACCTATCCGACGCTGATCAGCAAATACGTGGATACCGGGAAAGTCCGCTTCATCCTGCGCGAATTCCCGCTCGATCCGCTGGCCACCGCGGCCTTCATGCTGGCGCGCTGCTCCGGCCCGGAAAAGCGCAACGCCGTCGTCGATCTTCTGTTCGACCAGCAGAAGAACTGGGCGTTCACCGACAAGCCGCTCGAGGCTCTCGCCAATCTCCTGAAGCAGACGGGCATGACCCAGGCGACCTTCGAAACCTGCATCAACGACCAAAGCCTCTACGAGAAAGTCGACCAGGAACGCGACAACGCCGCGCAGAAATTCGGCATCGACGCTACGCCGACCTTCTTCATCAACGGCCGGAAGATCAGCGGCGAAGTCACTCCCGACGCACTCGATAAACTCCTCCAGCCCATGCTGAAAGGATAGAATTGTCGCCGCTGCGGCTGCTCCTCAACGTCCTCTGGCTGCTCACCGGCGGGTTGTGGATGGCGGCCGCATGGTTCATCGCCGCAATTATCATGGCGGTGACGATCATCGGCCTGCCTTGGACGCGCGCCGCATTCAATATCGGTGTTTACACGCTGCTGCCGTTCGGGCAGCGCGCCCTATCGCGCAGCGTCGCTATCGGCCGCGAGGACCTCGGCACGGGGCCGCTCGGGTTAATCGGCAACATCATTTGGCTGATCCTCGCCGGCTGGTGGTTGGCGCTAGCGCATCTTCTCCATGCCATTCTTCTGGCAATCACGATCATCGGGCTGCCCTTTGCTTGGGCGCATTGGAAACTTGCCGGCATCGCGCTTTGGCCGATCGGCAAGACGATCGTTCCGATCGGGACGTGAGCTTGTTTTCGGACTAGAAACCGCCGGTTTCACACAGAAAAGCCATTGCCCTCGCTTGCCCCCTTGGGCCGGCTTGCGGCCTATATCGAGCCACGGTCCGCCCGAATGGGCGGGCCCGGCAGCGCTCATGGTAGGATGCAATGATTCGCGGCAAGAGCCTTCGCACATGAAATTCACCAAGCTGCACCTCGCCGGGTTCAAGACGTTTGTCGAGCCGATGGAGTTTCTGATCGAGTTGGGGCTCACCGGCGTCGTCGGGCCGAACGGCTGCGGCAAGTCGAACCTGGTCGATGCGCTGCGTTGGGTCATGGGCGAAACATCGTCGAAGACGATGCGCGGCATCGAAATGGACGACGTGATCTTCTCCGGCAGCGATACGCGCCCGAGCCGCAACATGGCGGAAGTCCGTCTCGTGCTCGACAATACCGATCGCAGCGCTCCCGCCGCCTTCAACGATGCCGACGTCATCGAAGTCGGCCGTCGCATCGAGCGCGAGGAAGGCTCCAACTTTTTCATCAACGGCCGCGAGGTGCGCGCCCGCGACGTGCAGCTCTTGTTCGCCGATGCTTCGACCAGCGCCCGCTCGCCCGCCATCGTGCGCCAAGGCCAGATCGGCGAGATCGTCGCGGTGAAGCCGCAACAGCGCCGCCGGATCCTCGAAGAGGCGGCCGGTATTGCCGGGCTCTATTCGCGCCGCCACGAAGCGGAATTGCGATTAAAGGGCGCCGAAGACAATCTCGATCGGCTCGAAGACGTCGTGAAGCAGATCGAGCAGCAGATCGACGCCTTGAAACGCCAAGCGCGGCAAGCGACGCGTTATCGCGGAATTGCCGCCGAGATCCGCCGCAACGAGGCGCTGCTCGCGCTCGTCAATCTGCACGATGCGACCGCGCACCGCGACGCGGCGGAACGCAAGCTCGAAGCCGATCTTAAAAAGGTCGCCGAGGATACGTTGCGGCAAGCCGAAGCCGCCCGCCAGCAGGCGGCGGTCGCCGGCGAGCTGCCCGCCTTGCGCGCCGCCGAAGCGGCGGCGGGATCCGAGTTGCAGAAACTGCTGCTCGCCCGCGAGACGCTTGACGGAGAAGAACGGCGGACCAAAGCACGAATGGCCGAGCTTGAACGGCGCATCGCCGAGATGAACGCCGACCTCTCGCGCGAGCAAGCCCTGATCGAGGATGCGGCGGAAGTGCTCCAGCGGCTCGGCCAGGAACTGGGCGAACTCGCCGAGATGGGCGACGAGACGCACGCCGAGGCCGGCGAACGTCAGCGCCTCGCGGAAGCCGCGTTGGCGCAATCGGAGACGGAACTCGCAGCGGCGCAAACGGCATTCTCGGACGCCGCGGCGCGGCGCGAATCGTTCGGCAAAACTCTGCGCGAAGAAAGTCAGAGGGTGCTGCAGTTCGACACCGAAATCGTCGCGGTCCGCGAAGACATCGCACGTCTGCGCGCCGAGTTCGCCGAAGCCGACGCCGAGGCCGGTCTCGAAACGGCGCTCGAAGCGGTGATTGCCAAGGCGAAAGCGGCGGAAGAGAAAACGATCGCCACGGAGTTTGTTCACGCCGAGGCGCGCCAGGCGGAAGCGGCGGCCCGCGCCCGCTACCAAGAGGCTGAGCGCATCGCACGGGGTCTAGAAACCGAGACGCAGACGCTCGCCAAGTTGCTCAAGTCGGAAACCGGCGGCATTTGGCCGACCATGATCGAGGAGGTCGGCGCCGCCAAAGGCTATGAGGCGGCGCTCGGAGCGGCGCTCGGTGACGACCTCGATGCATCGAGCGACGTCGCGGCGCCGGCCCATTGGACGCCGACGAGCGCTTCCGACGATCCGGTTTTGCCCGAAGGTGCCGCGCCGCTCGCCGCGCACGTGCAGGCCCCGCCGGTTCTCGCCCGCCGCCTTGCCCAGATCGGCGTCGTCGCGAAAAGCGAAGGCAAGCGCTTGCAAGCGCTTTTGCGGCCCGGACAACGGCTTGTCTCGCTTAACGGCGATCTTTGGCGGTGGGACGGCTTGACGGTGGCCGCTGAGGTCTCGACGGCCGCCGCACGCAGGTTTGCCGAAAAAAACCGCCTTGACGATCTGATCCGCGAGGCGGAGGTCGCTCGCGATGCCGCGGACTCGCTGCAAGCCGCGGCCGGAGAAGCGGAAGCCGATTTGCATCGCAAGGCGGATGCGGAGGGCCAAGCGCGGCAAAATCATCGCGCCGCGCTTCATGAGCTCGAGGCGACGCGCGAAACGGCCGCCGCCGCCGAGCGCCATAAGGCGCAGATCGCGGCGCTGCTTTCGGGGCGCGAAGAAGCCGAGCAGCGCCTGCGCACAAGTTCCGAGGAAGCGCTGCGCCAGCAACGCAACGCCGAGCAAGCTCTGGCCGGTCTTGTCGCCGCGGCCGAACTCGCCGCGAAGCTCGAAGCGGCGCGCGCCGCGGCCGTGCGGGATCGCGCCGCGGCCGCCGAGGCGCGCGGCGAATTGCAGGCGCTCGTGCAGGCGGCGCAAATGCGCGCCCATCGCCGCCAGGCGATTGCCCAAGAGCAGTCGTCTTGGCAGACGCGCCGCGATCGCGCCCGCGCGCATGTCGGCGATTTTCAGTCGCGATTGGCGGAAGCGGACGCGGAGCGGACCAAACTCGCCGATGCGCCAAAGGAACTTTTGCGCACGCGGCAGGTGTTGCTCGGTCAAATCGAAGCGGCCGAAGGAGCGCGCCGCAGCGCCACCGATGCGCGCGCCGCGGCCGAAGAGCGCCTTGCCGGAGCGGATCGCGCCGCACGCGCCGCGCAAAACGAAATGAGCGCAACGCGCGAGGAGAAGGCGCGCGGCGAAGCCCGTCTCGAGGCTGCGCGCGAGCGCTTTGCTGCAATCAGCCATCACATCGCCACCGAGCTGCAATGCGAGCCGGAGGAACTCGCCGGGCTGGCGAAGTCCGAGGCCGGCGCTGCGCTGCCGCCGGCGGCATCCGTCGAAGCCAAGCTCGAAGGCATGCGACAGGAACGTGAGCGCCTCGGCGGCGTCAATCTACGTGCCGAAGAGGAACTCGCCGAGATCGAAGCCTCGCGCGGCAGTCTCGCCGCCGAACGCGAAGACCTGACCGAAGCCATTCGTCGGCTGCGGCAAGCGATCCAAAACCTCAACAAAGAAGGCCGCGAGCGGCTCATGATCGCATTCGACGCGGTCAATGCACATTTCCGCGACCTATTTACGGGCCTCTTCGGCGGCGGCACCGCAGAATTGCGGCTTGTCGAATCCGAAGATCCGCTCGAAGCGGGACTTGAGGTCCTGGCGCAGGCCCCCGGCAAGAAACTGCAGGCGATGACGCTTCTTTCCGGCGGTGAACAAGCGCTCACCGCGCTATCGCTCATCTTCGCAATCTTTCTTACAAATCCAGCGCCGATCTGCGTACTCGACGAGGTCGATGCGCCGCTCGACGACGCCAACGTCGAACGTTTCTGCGATCTCCTCGACGAGATGCGCAAGCGCACCGACACTCGTTTCGTGGCGATTACGCATAACCCGATCACCATGGCGCGCATGGATCGGCTGTACGGCATCACTATGGCCGAGCGCGGCGCCAGCCAGATCGTGTCGGTAGAGCTTGCTGAAGCTGAGCGGTTCCTGGAAGCGGTGTAACGGACCGCGTGTGCGCCGCACCCTATCGGCGAGCAATTTTCTTCATTCAGCTTGGGTTAAGGATCCGCCGCAGATAAGCGTGTCGGAACTGCGGCATTGCCGCAGCTCTCACCGAAGCAAAGGATGAATCGATGTTGAAGAAGCTATTTGCTGCGATTCTGTTGGTCTCCGCCGTCGCATTCGCGCCGGCAGCGGCCCTCGCCGATCACGTTATGATCGTTCACCACCACCACCACCATCATCATCGGCACCATCATCACGTCATGGTCATGCATCACTGATGATCTGCGCGTCTTCCGCGCCGGCGGCAGAGGCTGGCGCGGAACTCCCCCTACGTTGGTTTTCTTAGCGGCGCCCAGATTCCCCGTTGAATTTCCTTTCAGTCTCGATGCGATCGCCCCCGCGCGGGCGGCAAGGCGGCGAACCGGCCGCGGTGTTGCTTTCCCCTACGCCAAGGCTAAGCTGCGGTTCCCGGAAGGAATGGAGAAACGCCCAATGAAGAAGCTCCTGGTCTTGGCGGCCGGTTCGGCCGCGCTAATTTTTTCCTGCGCGTCCGCATCCGCGATCGAGTCGAATTACAAGGCAGGTTCGACCTCTTCGGCCGATACGGTCTGGTCAAAAGTCGGCGGTTTTTGCGGCATCGCAAACTGGCATCCCGCAGTTGCTAAATGCGAACTGTCGCACGGGAACAAGATTCGCACCCTTAGTTTGAAAGGTGGCGGCACGATCGTCGAACGCCTGCTGCGGTGGAACAACAAGGGCAAGAACTACACCTATATGATTCTATCGAGCCCCCTGCCAGTGACGAGCTACGTCTCGACGATCAAAGTGGTCGCGAAGGGAACCGGCTCGGAGGTCGGTTGGACGGGCAAGTACAAAGCGAAGAAGGGCACCAGCGACGCCGATGCAAAAAAAGTCATCGACGGCATCTACAAAGCCGGCGTCGACGTGCTCGCTCAATAAGCTAGATCTCTTCTGATTCGGCCAGAAGAGATCCGCGTAATCACTTCGGCGGAAACGCCATTTGCGCAATGAACCCGTGCGGTTCGCCGAACGGCGGCTGGGGAAACGGCGCGGCGCGGCGAACGTCGGCCATCGCCTCGGCGTCGAGTTCGGGGTAGCCGCTGGTACGGTAGAGCGCTTCATGGATGAGCGCGCCGGTCTCGTCGATCCAAAAGGCGACGACGGCCTGCGCCGCGTTGTGGCGCGGATGCGGGGTCGACGGGAAACGCTGCTGGCGCATGATCAGGCCGTAGAGGACCGAGAGGTAGCGCATGTCCTCCGTGCCGCCGGTGACCGGCGCCACTTTGGATTCCGCCGCGATTGTGTAGTCGGGTGACGGCATTAACGACGCGAGCTGCCGTGCCACGGCGGCTCTTTCGTTGTCGGGCAGCACCGACTTCTCTTTGGCCTGCTGCACTCTCTGCTTGGATTGCACATCCTTGAGCGGCGCGGCCTTGTCGAGCGGCTCGGCGTCGGGCGTATCTTCAGGCTTGTCGGGCGCGACGGTGCGATCGGCCGCTTCGGGCGCGGCATTCTGCGCAGGCTTCGGCTGATCCGGCGTAGGTTTCGTTTCGTTTGCCGCAACCGGTTTGGCTTGGGTCGGGGCGCGGGTTTGATTATCGGTGCTCTCGCGCTTCAAAGTTTCATTGTTCGGCGTGCGCGGCGCGTCGAAGGCCGGCTTTTCCTCGTATTGGTATTTTGGCTTTTCCGGCTGCGGCTTTGGCTGCGGCTCGGCCTTCTTCTGCGGAGGCGGAGGCGGCGGTTGTACGATGATCTCGATCGGAATTTCCTTATCGAGCAAATTGGCGTCTTTGTTCTGTTCGTCGCTCAGGATGAAGATCGCGATCAGTGTCGCGTGAAGCAGAAGGACGGCGATGAGCACAGGCCCAAAACGCCGCTTCGCGGCGCGCCAAATCGGATCGGCCGAGGCAAGCAGCCGATCTTCCGCGCTCACGGTGAGAACCTGGGCCGAGATGGAAGGCCTGATGCTCACGGGCAAAGCTCGATGTCAGGCAACAGCATCGGGACTGCGCACAAGCCCTCCGCATCGATTCCGGTCGGGCGCAAAGCAAGACCGGACATCGGGTTTTGTCACATAAGCCTCGGGCGCGACAAGCGCGCCGTCGGCGCTAGCAACCGCCAAGCGCGACACTGCGGCGTGCGCGGCCATCTGCCGCGCTCCCCGCTTCCCGCGACACCAAGAATAAGGATGAAAGGCCTACATCCTCAGGTTCTTGTGGCAAAGGCCACAATGTGGCGAAAGGTTGACAGGGTTAGACGGCGTTTTTAAGGTCCGCCGCCGGTTGCAAAGCTCAGGCATCGAGCGTGCGCCTTGTCGGGCGGCGTAGATACTCGCTTTTCGTCGGGGACCACATTATAGAGCGCTGTTCCGTCTGAAGGGGCGGGAAACGGCGATGGCAAAGGGTGAGAAGACGCACGATCGGAGCGCGGCCGATCGCCATTTGGGGCAGGACAGCGACGCCGAACAACTCAACGCGCGGCTCGCCAGGCTCACGGAGGCGCTCGATCAACGGCAACCGCCATCCGAACCGAGCAACGACGGACAATCCTCGCGGCAATCCCTCGACGCAGCGAACCTCGGATTTCGGGCGCTCGTCGAGTTCGTAACCGCGATCGTTGTCGCTCCCCTCATCGGTTGGCAGATCGATACCTGGCTTAGGACTGGGCCTATCTTTTTGATCATCTTCCTCATGCTTGGCATGGCGGGCGGATTGATGAATGTCTATCGGATCGCCGTCAGGCCGACAGGCCCGACCCGCGGTCCCAAACAATAGAAGGCGAAGGAATGGATCCGATTCGTCAATTTACGGTGGAGCCGATCGTCAAGTTGCATCTCTTCGGGATCGACGCCAGTTTCACGAATGCATCTCTTTTCATGGTGATTGTTGTCGCCTCCATCTGCTTGCTAATGTTCATCGGCACATCGCGGCGTGCGCTCGTGCCCGGACGGCTGCAATCCGCAGCCGAGATGTCTTACGAATTCATCGCTTCGACGGTTCGCATGACCTCAGGCACCGCAGGCATGGAATTCTTTCCGCTGATTTTCACGATTTTTATGTTCATCCTCTTTTGCAATATACTGCGACTGTTTCCCTATGCCTTCTCGGTGACGAGTCAGATTTTTGTCACC
This sequence comes from uncultured Alphaproteobacteria bacterium, assembly GCA_963697785.1. Lineage (GTDB taxonomy): Bacteria > Pseudomonadota > Alphaproteobacteria > Rhizobiales > Beijerinckiaceae > Methylovirgula. The sequence continues at coordinate 1,905,354 of OY969098.1, forward strand.
GCATCCATGGCTGCCGGCGTCATTTTGCTCGTGATCGGCATCGGTGTTTATCGCCACGGCTTCCGCTTCCTCAAAACCTTCGCGCCCTCTGGAGTGACGCCCATTCTTCTTCCGTTCATCATCCTGGTCGAGATCATTTCGTTCGCGACACGTCCGATTAGTCTCTCCGTTCGTCTCTTCGCCAACATGCTCGCGGGCGATATCGTACTGAAGGTCATGGCGGGCTTCGTTGCCGCGTTGCTCGGCACCGGAGTTGTCGCAGTCATCGCGCCGCTTCCCTTTATTGCAGATATCGCGATGCTGGCCTTCGAGGTCCTGCAAGCGGTGCTGCAAGCTTACGTCTTCGCCATTCTCACTTGCGTCTATCTCAACGACGCAATTCATCCGGGCCACTGAATAAAGAGCTCAACAACAGATCGGTCGCCCTCTCAAAGCCAGTCAGGAGCATATAATGGATCCCACTGCAGCCAGGTATGTCGGCGCCGGTCTTGCGGCCATCGGCATGGGCGCCGCCGCGATCGGCGTCGGCCTGATCTTCGGCCATTTTCTTTCCGGCGCGCTGCGCAACCCGACGGCATCCGACGCTCAGTTCGGTCGCGCCTTCATCGGCGTGGCGCTGGCGGAAGGTCTCGGCATTTTTGCCTTCCTTGTCGCGATCCTGCTTTTGTTCGTGCTGAAATGAGCGGCGGCGCGCGGGTCACGGCATTTGTGACGCGTGCGCTCCTTTGCCGATTGGAAATCAACGATGGCCACCGACGTCGGTTTGACGACAAGCACACAAGTCCCGAGCAATGCGCAAGCTGGCGAGAAGCCGTTTCCACCTTTCGACGCGGCTAATTTCTCGTCCATATTCATCTGGCTCGTGCTGAGCTTCGGGCTGCTCTATCTTCTGATGTCCAGAGCGGCGCTTCCGCGCGTGAAAAACATTCTGCATGCACGGCAGAGCAAGATAAACGGCGATATCGGAGAGGCGTCGCGCAAGCGCGCGCAAGCGGATCGAGCCTCCGCCGAATATCAAAAGACCCTTGCCGATGCACGTGGCAACGCCCAAAGCCTTGCGCAAGAAACATACGCGCGCCTTGCCGCGGAGGCCGAAGCCAAACGTCATGCGCTCGAGGCAGAGCTCGCGGCGAAGCTCTCAGCCAGCGAGGCGCAGATCGAGGCGACAAAGGCCAAGGCAATGTCCAACGTCGGACAAATCGCGCACGATGCCGCCGCCGCGATCGTCGAACATATCACCGGCAAACCGGCAGAGGCAAAAACCATCGCGGCGGCCGTCGCCAAATCCCGGTCATAGAGGTTCGTTATGCACTTCGATACGGAGTTCTGGGACACGGTCGCCTTCTTCGTGTTCATCGGAATTCTTTGGTATCTCGGCGCCCACAAAAAGATCACCAGCGCACTCGACAGGCGCTCCTCTCGGATCTCAAGCGAGCTTTCCGAGGCCGCAAATTTGCGTAAGGAGGCGGAAGCGCTGCTTGCCTCTTTTGAACTGAGAAAGGCCGAAGCCGAGGCGGAAGCCAAGGCGATCATCGCGCAGGCCGAGATCGAAGCCGAGATCATTGCGCGCGAGGCCCACGAACGCGCCGCCGAATTCGTCCGGCGCCGTACCAAACAGGCGGAGGATAAGATCGCCTCGGCCGAAGCGCAGGCAATGGCGCAGGTACGTGATGCCGCCGCCGACGCCGCGACCAAAGCCGCCGAGATTGTCTTGAAGGCGCAAGCCAAGGGCGCTTTGAGCGAGGAACTTCTCGAAAAAGGGATCGCCGATCTAAAGCGCCTGCTGCATTGAAGGTGCTCAGTCGCTCACCCAGTCGGCGCATTTGGGAGCGTCGGGCGATGCGCCCCAAGGTTGGATAGGAACCGTCGATGTCGAATTCTTCGGCGAGCCCTCGATCAGCTTGTCGCTATAGACCATATAGACGAGCACGTTGCGTTTCGTATCGCAGCCGCGGACGATCTGCATCTTTTTGAAGAAAAGCGAGCGCCTCTCGCGGAAAACAACGTCGCCTTGCGAAAATTTCTCCTTGAATTTCACCGGCCCGTATTGTCGGCAGGCGAGTGAGATATCGGAGACCTGCTCGGCGAGGCCGAGGGTGCCGGCGACGCCGCCCTTTTCGGGTACCGTGAAATAGCAGGCGACGCCTTCGACCGCGGGATCATCGAGCGCATAGGTGGCGAGCTTGTCGTTGGGCGTCAGAAAATGAAAAACCGTCGATTTGCGGAAAATGAGGTCGGGTTCCTCGGCGCCGGCGCAACGCGGCGTCAGGACAACAATGGCGAATAGGATGGCCGCGACCGGCCGTAAAATCGACAGGATCATGGGTGCTCTTTTCAAACGCCACCGGGCCTTGGAGCATGCCGCGCAGCCGACCCAAGCGCCAGGGGTACTCCGTTGGTGCATAGCGGGAAATATGGCCGTTTAGCAATTTCTCCGCCGAAAGTGGTAAAGCCCTGTCACGAATCGTCCAACCGCAATCGGTCGATTCCTTGAGGTTTGAATGACGCGATCTTCGCACTGCGCCCCTCGCCCCGGTCCGGATACCGACCCAAGGCCGGGGCGCGCTATCTTTCTTGCGCCAATTCGCGTCGCCGTTCCTCTTCTCGCGATGATCTGCCTCACTTCGAGCGCGGCGCTTCCGCAGGGCATCGACTGTGCCGGGATCAGATCGCAGATCGCCGCGCTCGACCAGGCGAATGCGCGCACCAATCCCTATCTCGTCCAGGCGCAACAACAGCGCGCGACGCTGCAGCGCTCGATGAACTACACGCATTCGATCGGTTGCGATCGGCAGCAATTCCTTTTCTTCGGCAGCCCACCGCCGCCGCAGTGCCCCGCGCTGAATGCGCAAATTCAGCAGATGCAAGTCAATCTCGGGCAATTGGAGGCAAGCGCGCGCGCCAACACTTCGCCCGAACGCCAGCAGCTCGCGGCGCGGTTCTACGCCTACTGCCGCACCGCGGACAACACGCCGCGCCAAACCGGCTTCTTCGAATCGCTGTTCGGCGGGCAAAGCAGCGCTGACGTTCAATCGCCGCAGGATCCGCTGGAATTGCCGGCGCCCGAGAGCGAAACGCCGCAAGGCGGCGCGGAAGCGCTTTGCGTGCGCCATTGCGACGGCTACTTCTTCCCATTGAGCTATTCGGACCGCGGCGTGGCAAGCCTCTCGGATTTTTGCAGCGCCTCCTGCCCGAACGCCGAGGTGAGCGTCTATACGCGCGTACCGGGGCAAGAGATCCAGACGGCGGTGGGGCTCGACGGCAAGCCGTACATGGATCTTCCCGCGGCGCTGAAATATCAGAAGAGCCTCGATCCTTCCTGCACCTGCCGGGCACCCGGCGCGTCTTGGGCCGATACTCTCAGCGATGCGGAACGCATCCTCAACAACGGCGGAGCGCATGACGCCATGATCACGCCGGAAAAATCCGCCGAGATGGCGCAGCCAAAGCCCGATCCGCACGCCAAACAGACAGGCAAATCTGACAATATCCAGGCGACGGACGCGGCGGCCGCCGCGCAAGTTCCGACCGCCGGCAACGATTCGGCCGGGATCGCAACCGGCGACGTCAAGAACGGCACCGCCTATTCGCAAGGCCAAGGACAGACCATCGAAACGATCGGCCCCGACGGGGTCAAGCGGCGTGTCCGGATAGTCGGGCCTCCGCTTTAGCCCGGCCGATGAGCGGCAGAAGGCTGGCGAGCTCGGGTCCTTGTTCGCGCCCGGTCAGCGCCAGGCGCAGCGGATGAAATAGAGCCTTGCCTTTGCGATCCACCCGCTCTTTGAGCAAAGCCGTCCAGCGCCCGAACGTCGCCTCGTCCCACGGCTCCTGCGGCAGCGTCTCGCGCGCCGCGGCAAGCACATCGGCGTCTTCGATGCGCGGCGCAATCTCGCCGGCAATCACCCGCCACCATTCGGCAACCTCGCCGAACGCGGTGAGATTGCCACGCACCGCGAGCCAAAAATCTTCAGCCTTGTCCCCGGCGATGCCCGCCGCCGTGAGCCGTTCGCGCGCATCCTCGAAAGACATTTGGTGCAGCGTCCGCGCCGAGAGGCTCCTAAGTTCGGCCGGATCGAAACGCGCCTGGGTACGCGATACATGTTGAAGATCGAGCTCGGCGGCGAGCGCATCGAGGGAGTGAACCGGGTGAACCGAATCGGACGTTCCGATGAGTACCGCGCAGCCCGCGACCGCCAACGGCTCAATGCCCTCCTCGCGCAGCGCCGCGATCGAAAGCGCACCGCTGCGTTTCGAGAGCCCTTCCCCGGAAACGGACGTTAGAAGATTATGGTGCCCGAAGAGCGGCGCCGAGCCCTGCCCGGCGAAAGCCTCGAAGAGCTGGATCTGCACTGCCGTGTTGGTGACGTGGTCCTCGCCACGAATGATATGGCTGACCGCGAGGTCCATGTCGTCCACCACGGACGGCAGCGTGTAAAGATAGGTGCCGTCTTCGCGCACCAGAACCGGATCGGAGAGCGAGGCGCAGTCGATATGGCTTTCCCCGCGAACGAGATCGTCCCAGCGCACGATCGTAGGGTCGAGCCTAAAGCGCCAATGCGGCCGCCGGCCCTCGGCTTCCAGGCGAGCGCGGTCGGCCGCCGTCAGCTGCAGCGCGGCGCGGTCATAGATCGGGGGCAAGCCGCGCGCCTGCTGGCGCCTACGGCGACGCTCAAGCTCTTCGTTTGTCTCATAGGCCGGGTACAGCCGCCCCGGGGCGCGCAATTTCTCTGCCGCCGCATCGTAAAGACCAAAGCGCTGCGACTGGCGTACCACCGCGTCCGGGACGACGCCCAACCAAGCAAGGTCGGATTCGATCGCCGCGGCATATTCTTCTTTGGACCTCGCCACATCAGTGTCATCGAATTGAAGAATGAATCGCCCATGGTATTTCCTGGCAAAAAGGAAGTTCATCAACGCCGTCCGGGCATTGCCAATATGAATTCGCCCGGTCGGCGACGGGGCAAAGCGGACAATGGGAAGCGGCATGACGATCCTTTCGCCTCGGCCTACCGCCCAGCTCCCTTGCCCGCAAGCGGGGGTTTTCCGGCCCGGCATAGAATCTTGGCGCGATCGCGGCCTCTTGGGGAAGATGCAACAAAGCGTCGCGCCCGGGCGTTTTGCAGCTCGGGGGCGGGGTTTTTCCCGTCGATCTGGTTTGTGATATTGCAGCGGAAGCCGATGCCGAACCCAGGGGCGCAACGATGAATTTTGGCTATGGGGTGGCCCTCTTCTGTCTCGTCCTGGTCACCCTTAATTTCATCAGCATCGCGATCGCAATGCGGCGGGCGAAGCCGCGGAAAACGCCCCTGCCGCCCGCCGAGAATGCGCCTTGCGTAAGCGTCGTGCGGCCGGTCTGCGGAATTGACAATTTCTGCGAAGAAACGTTGGGATCGAGCTTTAGGCTCGATTATCCGCGCTACGAAGTGATCTTCTGCGTGGCGCGCGCCAGCGACCTGGTCGTCCCAATGGTCGAGCGGCTGATCGCCGCGCATCCGCACGTGCCGGCGCGGCTCATCATCGGCGACGAGAACGTATGTGCCAATCCCAAGCTCAATAATTGCGTGCGCGGCTGGGATGCGGCGCGCTACGACTGGATCATCCTTGCCGACTCGAACGTGTTGATGCCGCGCGATTACATCCAGCGGCTCTTGGCGAGTTGGGGATCGAAGACGGGGCTCGTTTGCTCCATGCCGCAAGGCTCGCATCCGCAAAATATCTGGGCGGAGCTCGAGATCGCCTTCCTCAACACCTACCAGGCGCGCTGGCAATATGCGGCGGACGGCGTCGGTACCGGATTTGCGCAAGGCAAGAACATGCTCTGGCGGCGCGATGTGTTGGAGAGCGGCGGCGGCATCCGCGCGCTTGCCGCCGAGATTGCCGAAGACGCCGCCTCGACCAAGCTCGTGCGCCGCGCCGGCCTCAAGATCAATCTTGTCGATAGTCCATTTCAGCAGCCGCTCGGGGAGCGCACGCTTCACGACCTCTGGCATCGGCAAATCCGCTGGGCGCGGATGCGGCGCAAGACGTTCCCCGCCCACTATCTGCCGGAGATCCTTGCCGGCTGCGCCACGCCGGCCCTGGTCGGCGCCTATGCCGCCGACCTCATCGGCTGGAACGTGCCGTTGACCGCGGGGCTCGTTCTTGCCTCGCTTTATAGCGCGGAGATGATTCTCGCCTTCGCCAACAAATGGCATATTTCCTGGCGCCTGCCCTTCCTGTTTTTGCTGCGCGACGTTATGCAGCCCGCCATCTATCTCGACGCTTGGCTGATGGACGATTTCGTCTGGCGCGGCACCGCCATGACGGTGCGCGAGGAAGAAAGGCCGAGCACGTAAAACTCTCCATCAGGCCTTGATCGGAAAGTCGCTCTTCTTGAAGATCGAGACGAGCTCGATGCCGCGTTCGGCGAGATTTTGAGTTGCGCCTTCTTGGCGGTCGACGACGACGAATGCGGTCCGCACGGTCGAGCGTGGAAACTCCTCCTTCATCGCCTCGACTGCCGTGAGGATGGATTTTCCCGACGTGGCGACATCATCGACGAAAAGAACCTCTTCGCCATCGCGGACATAACCGTCAATCCTCTCCCGTGCGCCATGCGTCTTTGTGCTTTTTCGAACGAAGAAGGCGTCCACGGGATAGTCCTTGTAATGGCTCACGGCGGATATGGCGGAAACGAGCGGAACGGCGCCAAGCTCCAGGCCGCCGACGCATCGGATGTTTCGACCCCGCATAAAATCCACGACAATTTCACCGATCAACGCGGCGCCCTCGGGCATCATCGTCGTCTGGCGCAGCTGAAAAAGGTAGTTGCTGCGCGCCCCGGACGTCAGGATGAAATCGCCGAATTTGAGCGATTTATCTGCAATGATCTCATGCAAGCGGCCCCAGCGCGAATCGCCTTGGCCGAGCACCGCATCTTCTGCCGGCATGTTCCCCCAACCAGATCCTACTCCGCCGCGACTTCCGCGCTCGGGCGCTGCAGGCGCTCGGCCTTCAAGAGTTCGGCGATGAGAAAGGCGACCTCGATCGCCTGCTCGGCGTTGAGGCGCGGATCGCAATAGGTGTGGTAACGGTCGGAGAGATCCGCCTCTGAGATCGCGCGCGCGCCGCCCGTGCATTCAGTGACGTTCTTGCCGGTCATCTCCAGATGCACGCCGCCCGCGTAGGTCCCTTCCGCGTGATGCACGGCGAAGAAGGCGCGAGTTTCCCCGATAATTCGTTCGAAGGGCCGCGTCTTGTAGCCGCTCTTCGCCTTGATCGTATTGCCGTGCATCGGATCACAGGTCCAAAGCACGTTGCGGCCTTCGCGTTTGATCGCCCGCAGCAGCTTCGGCAAATGATCGCCGATCTTTTCCGCGCCGAAACGGCAGATCAGCGTCAAGCGACCCGGCTCGTTCCCGGGATCGAGGATGTCGACGAGACGCAGCAATCCGTCTGGCTTGAGCGAGGGACCGCATTTGACGCCGAGCGGATTCTTGATGCCGCGCACATATTCGATATGGGCGTGGTCGAGCTGGCGCGTGCGATCGCCCACCCAAAGCATGTGGCCCGAGGTCGCGTAATAGTCGCCGGTCGTCGAATCGATGCGTGTCATCGCCTGCTCGTAGCCGAGCAGCAGCGCCTCGTGCGACGTATAGAAATCCGTCTGCCGCAATTCCTGCTGCGATTCGGGATCAAGCCCGATGGCGCGCATGAAGCCGAGCGTCTCGGTAATCCGGTCGGCTAGTTCCTGGTAGCGCGCCGATTGCGGACTGTCCTTGATGAAGCCGAGCATCCAGCGGTGCGCATTTTCGAGGTTGGCATAGCCGCCCGACGCGAAGGCGCGGATCAAGTTCAGCGTCGCAGCGGATTGCCGATAGGCCATGAGCTGGCGCACCGGATCGGCAATGCGCGCCGCCTCCGTAAAGGCGATCTCGTTGACGATGTCGCCGCGATAGCTCGGCAGCGCCACGCCGTCCTTCACCTCCATCGGTTCGGAGCGCGGCTTGGCGAACTGGCCGGCGATCCGCCCGACCTTGACCACCGGCAGCGCCGCGGCAAACGTCATGACCACCGCCATCTGCAAAAAGACGCGGAAGAAATCGCGGATGTTGTCGGCGGCGTGCTCGGCGAAACTCTCGGCGCAATCGCCGCCTTGGAACAGGAAGGCTTCGCCCTTCGAAGCCTTGGCGAGCAACGCTTTCAGCTTGCGCGCCTCGCCGGCGAAGACGAGCGGCGGGAACGTGCCGAGCTGACGCTCCACGTCGGCGAGCGCGACGGCATCCGGGTAAACCGGCGCCTGCTCCAGAGGCTTCGTCCGCCAACTATCGGGCGACCAGGATTCGGGGGGCATGGTGTTTCATTCCGCTGTCGTGCCGCCTTTTACACGCGGGCACCTCGATTGGCGACGCCAATCTGCCCTCCGGGCTCAGCTTCGTTAAAGCATTCTCTCTTCGTCCGGGAGCGCCGCCGCCTCGCCGGGATCGAGCTTGACCTGCTCGTAGCGCGCGCTGCGGGAATGCAAGGTTACGAGCTCCTCGGCCGAGGTCGGATGGACCGGCATGGTGGCGTCGAAATCGGCTTTTCGTGCGCCAATTTTTATTGCAATACCAAGAAGTTGTGCCATTTCAGCGGCACCATCGCCGAGCACGTGCGCACCCACCAACCGGTCGCTCTCGCCGTCCACGACGAGCTTCATGAGGACCGTCTCGTTGCGCCCGGACAACGCCGCTTTGAGTGGCCGGAAACGTGTCGCATAGACGTCGACGCAAGCGTAAGCGGCGCGCGCTTTAGCCTCGCTGAACCCGACCGTGCCGAGCTCCGGCGTCGCAAAGACGGCGGTGGCGATATTGGTGTGATCGACCGCCCATTTTTTGTCGCCGAATACGGTATCGGCGAAGGCCTGCCCGTCGCGTATCGCGACCGGCGTCAGAGCTTCGCGGTTGGTCACGTCGCCCACGGCGTAAATCGAAGGCACGGTCGATTGGGACCATGGATCGACCTTGATTGCGCCGACCGCGTCGAGCGCGACGCCGAGCTTTTCGAGGCCGAGGCCTGGTGTGTTCGGATGGCGGCCGGTCGCCACCATCACCTGATCGACTTCGAGCCCGTCGCCGTTGCGTAGCGCCACCGAAAGCCCGCGCCTTACTTTATCGATGCGGGTCGGCAGATTGGTGAACTTGAATGCGACGCCTGCTTCGGCCAATGCATCGCGCAGAGCGATCCGCAAATCCTCATCGAAGCCGCGCAAGATGTTTTCGGCGCGCATGGCGAGCGTCACATGGCTGCCGAGCCGTGTGAGGAGTGACGCGAACTCGACCGCGATATAGCCGCCGCCGACAATCAGAATGCGCCGCGGCAGTTCCGGCAGATCGAAGATTTCGTTCGAGGTAATCGTATGTTCGAGGCCCGGAATGTCGGGCGCCAGGAAGGGCGAGGAACCGGTGGCGACAAGAATCATCCGGGCGCTGACGAGGCGATCGCCGGTGACCAGTCTAACTTTGTGGGCATCGTCGAGAACGGCGCGCGATTTGACGAGCTTGACGCCGGCGCCCTCCAGATGCGCGCGATAGATCGCGGAAAGCCGCGAGATCTCCTTGTCCTTGGCTGCGACGAGTTTGCCCCAGTCGAACGTCGCCTTTGGCACGTTCCACCCGTATCCCGCCGCGTCGGCGAAGTCGTCGGCGAAGCGGCTCGCATAAACGAGCAGTTTCTTGGGCACGCAGCCGCGGATCACGCATGTGCCGCCGATGCGGAATTCTTCGGCGAGCATGACTTTCGCGCCATAACCCGCTGCGATACGCGCGGCGCGCACGCCGCCCGAGCCCGCCCCGATGACGAAGAGATCGACATCAAATTCCGGCATCGAGATTTCCCAGAATTTCAATTCCTTTCGGGCCCGCGGAAATCACGGCTTTGGCGAGACCAAGGAAAAGTCCGTGTTCGACGACGCCGGGAACCGCGTTGAGCCGCGCCGCCAGCTCTTCCGGTGCGGGGATCGCGCCGAACGCGCAATCGACGATATAATGCCCGCCATCCGAAACGAAGGCCTCACCGTTGTGCGCTTTGCGCAGCCCGATCGCTCCGTCGATTCCGCAGGCTTGCGCCGCGCGCGCGATCAACCGCCGGGTTGCCGCGACGCCGAACTTGTTCACTTCGACGGGCAGCGGAAACTTCCCCAGGACTTTGACGGCTTTCGAGGAATCGGCGATGACGATCATCCGGCGCGAAGCGGCGGCGACAATCTTCTCGCGCAGCAGCGCGCCGCCGCCGCCCTTGATGAGCCGCAGTTCGGGATCGAACTCGTCGGCGCCATCGATCGTAAGATCAAGTTCGCCGATCTGGTCCAGACTCGCGAGCGGAATGGCGAGCGCTTCCGCTTGGACGCGGGTCGCATCCGAGGTCGGCACCCCGACTACCTGCAAGCCTTGCTGAACGCGCGTGCCGAGGAGCGCGACGAAACGCGCCGCCGTGCTGCCGCTGCCGAGCCCGAGCCGCATGCCTGGGCGCACCAAGTCGAGGGCGGCGGCGGCCGCCTGTTCTTTGGCGATTTCCGGATCGAAGCCGCTCATGGTCAGCGGTTAGGGCTTCGCTTGGCCAACGTCAACGCCAGCCATCTATTTTGCCTGGGGCGTGCAGACCACCGCGTTGTTCAACACATAGCAGATCGACATCATGCCGGTGCGCAGATCGACGCGAAACACACCGCCTTCGCGTTCGTGACTGGAGGCGACGAGCGCATAGTCGCTCGGCCCCTGCGGTCCCGCCCCCTCGCCCGGCTCGTAGCAGAGCGTCACGCCGACCGTGCCCTCTTTGAGGCCATATTGGCAGGCTCCGACCTCGCCGGTGGCCTTATCAAGCCGATAGATCCGGTTCAGATCCTTTTCCGGTGCGGCCAGGAATTCGTAGTTGGCGGCCATGGCCGAACCTGCCCGGCCGGCGAGCCCCAGTCCAAGGCAAATCCACAAAGCGAACGTATGTTGCCGGGAGAAGCGCATGATTCGGGGCTCCGCGAATCGCCGCCTCTTTATACGCGAGCCCTGCACGAAGCGCATCTGCGGCCCCGGCGCCGCTTGATCCGCGCGCTGTCCGGTCCTATGCGGAACCTATGACTACACCCCTTCTCGTCTTCGATCTTGATGGAACGCTTGCCGAAACGGCGCCGGACCTCTCCGCGACGCTCAATGTGATCCTCGCGCGCGAAGGCCTGCGACCTGTCCCTTACGGGACCGCCCGGAAGATGATCGGCGGCGGCGCAAGGCTCATGATCGAGCGTGGCCTGGCACATGGCGGCGCGCACGTGTCAGACGAACGGGTCGACCAACTCTTCGAAGACTTCCTCACCCATTACGAGGCCCATATCGCCGACGCCTCGACGCTGTTTCCGGGGGTCGTGGCGGCGCTCGATCGGTTCGAAGAAGCCGGCTGGCGTTTCGCGGTCTGCACCAACAAAATCGAGCAATCTTCGATCCTGCTGCTCAAAGCGCTGGGGATTGCCGATCGGTTCGCGGTGATCTGCGGGAAGGAAACGTTCCCGGTGAGCAAGCCCGACCGTCGTGCTCTGCTCATGACCATCGAGAAGGCTGGCGGCAACCACAAGAACACGATCATGGTGGGCAATTCGAAAGTCGATATCGAGACCGCGCGGAACGCGGGAGTTCCGGTCATCGCCGTCGATTTCGGCTATACGGACCGGCCGGTCACGACCTACGCGCCGAACCGGGTCATCTCGCATTTCGACGATCTCTGGGATACGGTCGCCGACATCCACAAAAGAAGCGATCTTCCGCACCGCCGCTCGGTGCCGTAACTAGGAGCCAGCCTCGCTAAATGGAAGCGCGACTTAAGATGCAACGTTAACCTTCTACGATAGAACGGGCGCGTAGCTCAGCGGGAGAGCACTCCCTTCACACAAGAGAGCGCTGGCGTGAAAGTTCAAATGTTTGGTATCGGTGTTTTGGTTCAATTGAACCTATCGGGCGGTTAGTTCAGCGGGAGAACGTCCCCTTCACACGGGGAAGGTCGCAGGTTCGATCCCTGCACCGCCCACCACGCCGGGCACGCTATTGCCAGCAAAAGCCCGTTGAGAAGGTCGTAAAGCTGCGCGGGTAGCGCGAGAGCCTAAAGGCACTGCTTCATTCGAACAAGAATTGCACGCCTTGCCAAAAAAGCCTGCTTAGTTGGCCGTCTGCAGCATTTGAAGGTAGGCGCATAACCAACTTGTCGCGACTTCCCCGCTCCTTGTGCTCCAAGATGTACCCCTCAAGGGATTCGAAGCTGTCGAAACGAAATTCGCAAAGGAGCGTTTGGGCGTTGGCAATTTGCGGCATTCGATAATCGGAAGCATGAACTTGCAACGTCCATGCGCATTCTGCTTCCCGGCGGCCGACAATATCCTTCAGTCGCGTTGCAAGCGCCATGACGATGCCCCCCGGCAATCAAGCTAAGCAGCTTTGAATTAGCCCCTGAACTTTGGATTGCAAGCATTTGGGACGCCGACACAATGAATTGGCGGTCGTTGTTGCCACGGCGCAACAGCAGGCTTGGCCAGGCCCGGCATGCAAAAATGTTACGCCCACTTTCCACACGTATGCAGCATGAAAGAAAAACCCTGCCAGGCCAGCGCCCGAGCAGGGTCGCGGCGGTTTCGCCGGTGCCCTTCTTGTTCGCCCACCAATAATTAAGAAGCCTGTGATTCGCTAATCGAAGCTCCTGCGGAGTATTCGCGGGGGTTAGAGCCGCCTGGGGCAGCCCCCCGGCTGAGTAACTCCAGGCGGCTCGCCTTCGAGTGCCGCGCCCGCCCATACATTGCTAAAAAAGCACACCCTCCAAAGATTCCAGGGGAAGCGCAGCGTTTGTCCTACGAGTGTGCTCAAATCAGGCGATATTGGTCACACTCTTGGTCGGGGGGCCAATCGCCATGAGAGCTTTAATCGTCGCTACGTTGCTCACCACTTTAGCCGCCATCATTACAACGGTGCAAACGACGCATGTGCAGGGGACCACCGCATGTCCTTGGTCCGACTGCCGTAGCGCTGACGCGGAATGAAACAGCCCCGCCCTGACCTGCGTCTGGGCGGGGCATTCCGTGAGAGCCGAGGCAGTTAAGCCTCTGCCACAACCATTATTTGTGTTCCATCATCATGTGGTGATGGTGATGATGATAGTGGTGGTGATGGTGATGATGCATCATCATGTCGGCTTGAGCGATCGCGGGTGCCAAGGTCAATCCCGCAACCAATAGCGTCGCGGCCCATATCTTCTTCAACATTTGAGATGATCCCTTGTCTTGATACGAGAGCTGCTCAAGGCGCGCGCCTCGCGGCACGACTATCAGAAATGGGCCATTAACCGCACCTGAACGGAAGCTTAGCGATATTTTCTGAAGACGCCGCCTTCCGGTTTGCAGTCCACCTACAACGGCCCTCCCGCGACCATCGCCGACATGCGCCGCATCGGCGTCAGCGCGTTCATCATCGAGTGCGCGGCGCTGTATTGCTATCATCAGGCGCGGATAGAATTTGACACGCTTGGCCTGCCTGACGGCGATAGGATAGATCCTGCTTAGGGACGCTGGCACATGAAGCGCGCTTTCCACCTCACCATCGCGGCCTTCATGTTGTTGAGCTTTGCTGCGCCCGTCGCGGCCGGGCAATTTGAGGATGGGCTCGCCGCTTTTAAGCGGTCGGACTATGCGACCGCGCTGCGGCTGTGGCGTTCGCTGGCCGATCAAGGCAACGCTGACGCCCAGTATAATCTCGGGGTCATGTACGCCAACGGCCAGGGCGTGCCGCAAGACTATGCCGAGGCGGCGAAATGGTATCGCCTCGCAGCCGATCAGGGCAACGCTGACGCCGAGAGCAATCTCGGGCTCATGTACGCCAACGGCCAGGGGGTTGCGCAGGACTATGCGGCAGCACTGACGTGGTATCGCAAGGCCGCTGACGAGGGAGACGCCGCTGCAGAGAACAATCTCGCGGTCATGTACGCCAAAGGTCAGGGCGTGCCGCAAGACTATGCCGAGGCGGCGAAATGGTATCGCCTCCCGGCCGACCAAGGCATCGCTGGCGCCGAGAGCAATCTCGGGCTCATGTACCTCAAAGGCCAGGGCGTGCCGCAAGACTATGCCGAGGCGGCGAAATGGTATCGCCTCGCAGCCGATCAAGGCAACGCTGACGCCCAGTTTAATCTCGCGCTCATGTACGCCAAAGGTCAGGGGCTGCCGCAGGACTATGTCTATGCACACATGTGGTTCAACTTGGCGGCGGCGTAACTACCGAAGTAGACCATACGAAAATTCAGCTACCGGGCACCTATGGAGGAACCATCACTAGACCTGGCCCTTCGTATAATGCGGCCTACCTGCGTATCCGCGTCAGGACGGTTTCCTATCTGCCTGTGAACAGATGTCAGGCCTTTATCTCGTCGCTGGAAAAGCAGTCAGACCCCGATCAGGTGTTCATTTATGTCGATCTTCCTCATCCTATTCCGCTGCAAGCAGAGCCCTTTGAAGTATTGCCAAACATTCCCCGCATGATTGATTTCATGAAGACCAGTTCCAAAGACAGCAAGTTTGTAAGGACTGGAGGATGGCCAAACGCTCTTGCGAGATCTTTTGACGAGCCCGCCACCTACCGTTTTACGATTGCTGTGACGGCGATGGGCTAACAAAGTCCATTCAAGTAGACGTAACGTGGCGTGGACAATGGAACACGATCTCTGCTCATCAGGTGTAGTCGCCGAAAGGGAGATGTGGGCACATGGCTTTCGTAATTCTTTTTTGCACTGCGCTCGTCGGGCACCCGCAGATGAATGCGTGTGACCCTACGGGTTTTCCTTCGTATGGTACCCTTAAGGAATGCAACGCCAAAGCCGCGAAGATTCATATCGAGTCAGACAGCCCTCCTCGTGCAGTTTATATCTGCATGGAACAGGCTTTGTAGGCTGTGCTCGGCTACTAATCCGATGCCGACTAATTGAATGTTGGCCTCCGGGAACCACTTCCTTGAATGCCGCGTTATCCAAGCTGATTTCGACGCCAAGCCCCGGCTACTGGTAGCCACACGCCAACAGCGGTGAATTCCGGGCCGAAGCTGCCACCGTCGAAGTCCCAGTGAAAGTTGGCCTTCCCGGCGCGACGCGGTCTCGTCCGCCGCCTAGCGTGGCTGGGTTCCAGCTTTGCGGTTCTCGGATGGTGTTGCGGCCGGCTTTGAACCGTCGGCCGCAATGCGCTGCTATTGCCCCACAGCCACACTGCCCAAATCCCTCACTAGTCCTGCGTTGATGCTTGCCTGCCGCTTTGCAATCTTGGAGCCGACTTCTTCGTTCTCGCTTGCGTAGACGTGAATGGTCGTCTTCTGGTGCAAGGCCGAGTTCTTCTGCGAGTTATCAATCGTGTGGCATACTGCCGGCGAGAACGCACCAAGCGCACCCGTGTCGAAGACCGGTCACATGCTTCCAGCGCGACCACCTACCGGGAATCGCTTTATGGCTTCCGCTGCTTGCGCTGGGGTGAAACCGAGCGCCGCCGAAATAGACGGTTGCTGCGGCGTAGAACCGGCGCCGGCATATCCATAGGAAAGACTGAGGCGCGTCACGCGGAAAGGACACATGACGCGCCTCATTGCGCGGTTGTAGATGGCAACCACGACTTCGGCCGTTACTCGCTTGCGAGACCGGGCGACCTGCCGCTGCGCCCGCCGCTTGTGGAAATAAGGAAAAACACAAGCGGTATCTCGGAATTAGATTTGAACAAGTTCTGCCTTGCGCCGTGTGCTCAATTGGGTAAGCTTTGACCTCGGCTGGCGTTAGGTTTCGCGATTATGCGCAACGGGGGACGCCAATCAGCCGGCGGCGCTCTCATTCAGGCCCCCCAAGCCGCGAGCGCCGCCGCACCAACCTTCCAATCATAAACTCGGCAGCGGTGCGTCCGCGTTGGTTTCAAGTTGAGCCAGCGCGGCTTCCCATTCATTGAAGATGTGGTCGCCTACATCCTCATAGGCGTGTTGCAGCCATCTCGTGCCTTCGGGCAAAGCCTCGCGCGACGACAACAGCTCAAGCGCCTTGCGTGTACCCAAGAACTCTCTAGCAGCGGCGGCAAACCTATCGAGCAAGGCTAGAACAGCAAAGTCTGCGGCGACCGCTTCTCCAATGCGTGCGCGAAGTTTCCATTCGGCATGACGAACGTCCTGTTCGCATGCATCGAGTTCTTGCTTTAGTGGCTCGCGGGCGCTGCGAAGGGCGTCCAGTTCATCTTGCGCTAATTGCAAGGCTTCGCGGGCATCTTTGACGCTCACCGCGCCATCGGTGACCGCTTCGCCGAGAAGCCGAGCGGCCACATATTGAGGCGCTTTCTCCGTCGCTTCTGCGACCGCGCGCTCGGCGGCGCCGGCCGAAACAACTGCGGCGTAGATTTTGCTGTTCAGCGCGTCTTCTGCTTTTTTGACTCGTTCCAGACGTGCAGTAGCAGCGGCGCGGGCTTCGATTGCAGCGCGAAGTTCATCACGCGCCGTGCTGCGCGCCAATGGCGGCGCGACAGCAAATTTGAGATTGCTTCGGGACATACAAGTTCCTTTCTATTTTGCGGATTGATTAGTGCTGGATACGTTTGGTGTCGGCGAACCGCTCGGCATAGCTTTCGTCCTGCGCCCGCGTTGTCGCAGGGGTTCTTGCCGCCTTTGGTGCGCTGTAGTTTGGCAGCACACCGATACGTGCCGCCTCGGGCCAACGTTCCGCATAGCTCTTGGCTGCATCGCCGCCGTCTGCGGGACGCTTCATGCCCTTGCGGTCGAGGACCGTATCCATCGCAAGCTGCAACAGGTTTGGCCGACGATGACGACGGCGGTCTTGGCCTAAGCCATTGCCTTGCGTTCTTGGATTGGGACGCCACCCATCAGCGCCTTCGGCGGCGGTGGCATTTCCTCAATATCGCCTTCGTCGGTGGCCTCAACTGCTGGCTTGACGATGTCGTAGACGGCCGAGATGTCTTCGACTCCCAAACCTTTGTCGGTCAAGAACTCGAATAGTTTTTGTGCTTGTTCGTATGTCATGCTCACTCCCCCCTGTTAGATTCAGTAAACCCGCCTTCGCGGTTCGAGTACGTGCAGTTCGCCAGTCTGGCTTCGCTCGGTTCGCGAACGAAGTCCGCTCGCACGGATTTTGTCGAGTAGTCCGGGTGGCAAGACGAAAGCCGGTTGGGTGTTTGCGGCCAAAACAAGCGAGCCGAGTGCTGCGTTCGCGAGGTCTTCATGGCCGTCGCGCCTAAAGCAATCGACTGTATCGCGCCCGCTTCGTGCCGCTCTCCGTTCTAGTGAACAGATTTGATTGATTAGCTTGGGGATATTGAGCAACCGACACGTGCCGCTGTTGATGAGCGGAAGCGCGTTCAGATAAATCTCAGACTTAGGTTCAGCCGTCTGCGAGACATCGATGTGAGCCTCGCGAAATGACTTTATCACCCAATCCGACCCCCACTTATCGCAGACCAGCTTTCGCACGTCGTACTGTAGGCAAACGGCAGAGAAATCTGCGGTTACTTCCCTCGGTGAAAACGGTGGGTCACGCCAGCGAAGTACATCGAGGACGACGGTTTTCTCTTCCTTATGTGCGATAGCAAGTGCCATCGCGTCTTTGCCTGAGCCGCCAGCAACATCGAGAAAGCCGACACGACCATGGCCTGCCGGTGCAAGTTCTGTGTGCTCTTTATCGACGCAGCGTTCGACTGCGAGCCGGTCAACGAAGTCGCTGAGGTCATCGCGCCATTCAGCGAAGTACTCGGCCCGCGCCGCTGCGGCGTCGCGTTCCATTTCCTCTTCAATGAGCGCCAGGTCGATGGTCGGGTTGAGTTGTTGCGTCGTCGCCTGAACCACGAGCACTTTCGGGTCATTCTTGCCGAACGACTTCACCCATTTGTCGTATGCCAATCCCTGTCGCCGCCACGGAGTTGTAATCCCAACGAGCAGACTGTCGGGGATAGTCAACATTCCCGGCCGCACGGCGCGATAGGTCTCAAGACAGGGCGCTACTGAATTATCGTCCTTCCAGAAGGCTAGCTCATCGAAGACGGCAACAACGACGGTACGTCCGCGCAGGCTGCGATAATCGTTGGTCGCAACAACAATCCTGTTCCCGTTGGCAAGCTTAAGACCATCCTTCGTCTCACTCGTAACCAAGCTTTTGAGCATCGGGACCGTTCCAAAGATCCCCTTGACGTAGGCCATGATGATGCCAGCCTGCTCGCGGTCTACTGCGAGACAAAGGATAGTCGGCGTTTCGCCTGGCCGGATGAACTGCGTGTAGTCGCTCATCGAGGCAACGGCGATGATGGCGCTGGCCGCAGAATCCTTTCCACCTCTTCTGCCGCCAACAACAAACAATTCGCGCACCGCCTCGGATGGTGGTTCACGCTGAGCAACCTCGGCGAAGATTGCGCGCTGGCTAGGCGTCATCTGCTCGGCTTGGCCTTGTGCGGCGAGCAGGATTGCGCGCCATGCGTCCCACGACTCCCCTCGGAAGAACGGACCAAGGAACGCCTCGTCATCGAGAGCGTCGGCGACTGAAATCATGACCCGTTCCCCAATGCTTTTGCCGCCGCGCGACGTTCAGCAGCGGCTTTGTATTCTTCAACGGATTTGTAGCTGCCCGTAACGTGGTGCGAATGCCGGTCGCCAGTAGCCTTGATCCCGAGCCGCCTTAGGGCCTGGTCTGCCGCGCGCTGCACCCGCACGGCGCTATTGAGCAGGACTGCGTTGCCAGGGTCGCGTAGGGCCACCGCACGCGCTTCCTCGGCAAGCACCTGCATCTCAGCGGCGGCTATCACTTCGGCTTGCCGGCCGGTCTCTTGCGGGTTGCCGAGTGCCGCGAGGTAAGAGCGCACCAAGTCAGCCGTCCGTCGGCTAAGGCCAGCCGTTGGGTCATTGGTTCGACGTGCACGCAGGCGTAACGCAACGCCATCGGAGGCTGTACGGAAGGCCGACGCGGAGCCTATGGAGGCCGTTCGGTTCATCGTATTCTGACCCTTTCAATTGGTCGCATTTTGATCCATTCTGCGAACATACAGCCGTTCCGGGAGCCGAAAATGGTCGCCAAAACAAAGCGCCGTCGATCTGTCAAAAAGGTCGTAAAGCGACCAGTAGGCCGTAAGCCTAATAGGGCCTATAGGACGCGCGAGCATCTGACCGAGCCGGAAGTGGCCAAGCTATCAGATGCCCTTGGGCGCAATAGAAACGGCCATAGAGACAGGCTCATTGGCCTGGTGGTCTACCGGCATGGCCTTCGTGTGAGCGAAGCCTGTGACCTCCGGTGGGACGATATCGACCTGCCCAAGCGCACGATTATCATTCGTCGGCTCAAGAGCAGCACCCCATCGTCGCACTACCTTGACAGAGACGAACTGGCCGGCCTCAAGCGTCTACAACGCGGGCAAGAGCCAAAATCCCCCTACGTCTTCGTCAATGAACGCGGCATGCCGTTCGGCCGTATGGGCATTGCCCGCATGATCGAGCGGGCTGGCGAGGCCGCTAAACTGCCTTTCCCTGTTCACGTTCACATGCTTCGACATTCAACCGGCTACGCGCTTGCCAATCGCGGCATGGATACACGACGCCTACAGCACTTCCTCGGTCACGCCAGCATCGGCAACACTGTCCGGTACACGGCCATGTCACCCGAGCCGTTCAAGGACGTTTGGCGCTAATCAGCGACCGAAAAAATCCGCCACAGCCGTGCGTGCGTTTCACTGACAATTATGAGCCGCGCCGATGGCCAAATGGTCCCGGTTTCTTCGGCTCCGAAATTGGTCTCGGCGGTATGTCTTCTGTTTTGGCAAATTCGATCGCTGCGAGCTCAAGAAGATAGACGAGAGTCGTCAGTTTGCGAGATTTTGCCACGCGCTTCGCGTCGGAGATCAGCTTTCCAAGATCAGCACTGTCCATTTTACGCCGCCTGCTTTTTGTAGGCGCCCCGCTTTGCCGTCTATTTTTTCTGGTACAATTGGGTTCGGCAGCACAAGGCTCATCTGCTGACGCCGGCAATGGCGGCTGGCCATACGTCGAGCCCCATTGGGCTCCTCAATCTCCCCTGTCGCAATCCTGCCTACCATAACGGCGGCTCCGATCACGTCGGCGGGACGGCGTTCGCCTTTAGGGCCGCGGGGCATCGACTTTCTCTCGGTAGGCCTGAATTGCTTTATCAAGCTCGGCCCCTATTGCCCTTACGCGCTGCGGCATCGCACCGTCGGCACGTGGGTCATTAGAAAGATCGGGCAGGATCCCCAAAATTTGGTCCCGCGCATTCTGTAGAATCGCGATAAATCCAAGGTATTCTGTCTTATCCATCGAGCACCTCTCGCGGCAATATAGACCGTCCGGAAGGAGCACGCGATCGGCCGTCAGGCCCCTAAAATTTCAAACTGAGACACGACCCAAATACCCCTCCTTGGATAGGGGTCGGCCGCAAAGACCGCCTATGGGTTTCCTATTGGCTCCTAGGGCTTGGCCTGCCAGGCCGCCGCGCGGCATGGCCAACGCTTGGCCTGACATTTGCTTTGTAATTAGCCATCGGTAATACCTCCCAGACTGACAAACTAAGCCCCGGTTCGCCGGGGCTTTTTCTTACCCCGCCCGTCTCTGCCGTCATGCCGCCTCGCTCGCCCTGTGGGGGCGGCCCAGAAGAAATTCATCGAGTCCCGTCGAGCAGCTTCCTGCGCTTCGCGACAGAGTAATAGCCCGTGCTATAGAGTCTGATAGCTCGCGCGGCGTTGCCGCCTGCAAGCCGATAAGCATTCGCCAGATAGGGAACGGCGTAGGTTAGATTGACCTCAGGATTGAGAAGGCCTTTGGGATCTCCGCGATACCCCATGCTGCACGCGGTCCGATAAGTGATCTGCATAAGCCCATAGTACCGGCCATTGAAGGCAGTCGGCTCAAAGTTGCTTTCCTTCACGACGACGCGTCGAACTAGCGACTCTGGAATGGCGTTGATCCGCGCATAGCGCGCGATCAAATGGTCAAGCGCCAACGAACGCGGCGTCTGTGCAGCGAATGCGGCGCAAGAAAAAGACGCAAACGCCAACGCGCAGAGGCAGGTTGAATACATCAGAGTTCCAGACTGCTAGCTCCGTGGCCGACATTGCGGCCGCTCGGCACAAGCTCAAGGTCCGCTGAGAAACGTGGTCTCAACCTTAAAGTTCCGCGTACCGGACGGCTATCAGCCGCCTTTGGCGGCCTCATATTGTGAACTACGGAGCACACGGAGCATACGGAGCATTTTCCATAGAGTCCTACACACGCGCGCATTATGCCTCGTTGGAGAATGCTCCGTAGTGATCCGTGCTCCGTACCTTGGTGGCCTCAACCACTCAGCCAAGGAATGTTGCCCTTGGAGTCCTTCCGACCCCGCCGCCATCCGAGGCGTTGGAGGATTGCGCCGATACGGCGCTGGTCTCCCGTACCGATCCTTGGCACGTCGAAATTCAGGCAGTACCTCGCGAGTGAGCCGATTGTCGTCTTGTTCTTGTCGGTTAACCACTCGGCGATCTCCTCTTGCCAGGCATCCGCATCAAAGCGTTGGTCTTGCTCCGGCCGGATATGCTCGCGCTCAAAGTCTGCGTCGGGCCACCACCGTGCACCCCGACGATATGCTTCCGCCGCTTCCGCAAAGAGTTGGTCGCGGTCGTGCGCGAGCGCGTCAATGTCTAGTGTGCCAACCTTCACCGGCCAGAAACGCCTGCCACCCGTTTCGTCTTTCAGGTAAGTCGGCTGATTGGTCGTGCCCAGGAATGTGCACTGCCGTGGCTCGATCACCTCGTTGCGGCCGTAGGCCGGATGGAAGCGTTCGACTTGGCGGGAGACGAAGGCTTTCAGGGCCTCAGACTCGGCGCGACCAATCGCCGATAGTTCTGCGACCTCGATCAACCATTTGCCCCTCAAGTGGTGGCTGGCGTCCTTGCAGCCGATCTCCGGTAGATGATCGCTAAACCAATCGCCGGCCAAAATGCGGCCCACTGTTGACTTCAAGATACCCTGCTCGCCTTCAAGGACGAGCACATAGTCAACCTTGCATCCTGGCTGCATGGCCCGCGCGACCATACTGACGAGAAACATCCGACCGATTGATGCGGTGTACGGAGTTGACTCCGCGCCAAGATAGTATGGCAACCAATTGTCGAGCCGCCTGGTGCCGTCCCACGTCAGACCGTTGAGATAATCGCGCACTGGGTGAAAGGCGCGTTCCTGTGCGCGCAGATCGACGGCTTGATGCACGATCTCCCGGCCGATCTTCGGGAGGCCGCAGCGTTGCAAGTGTTCCTGCAGTTGACTTACGTCGGTGTCGCGCACCGGACGCGGCAGGGGTGTCTTATCGCTTGGTTCAGCCCCCTCAACCAGGGGCAATGCCTTCTGCAGGATCGGCGCGTGCAGCAGCGAGTCGTAGCCGAACACTTCCGCGAGCGCCGGAGCGTTGCGCAAAGCGACCATACAGTTCGCCAGATTCGGAACGATCCGACCCTGTTCGTCGCGAATGGCGTTCGCCAGCCAAGCGGGCGCGTCGCCTGCGCGCTTTTCGCTTACATCACTTGCGCGCGACTTG
This sequence comes from uncultured Alphaproteobacteria bacterium, assembly GCA_963697785.1. Lineage (GTDB taxonomy): Bacteria > Pseudomonadota > Alphaproteobacteria > Rhizobiales > Beijerinckiaceae > Methylovirgula. The sequence goes on from OY969098.1 coordinate 1,927,917, forward strand.
GCTTCGGCGCGCTGTTCCGTACGTGCTGGCTCAGTCGCGCCGTTAGTTGCAACATGCAACGGGATAATCTTCGCGCTGGCTTTCTCGCGACGGTCATGTTCTTCGGCAGCTTCAATGAACTCATCCCAATCATCCGCTTGCGAAGACACTGCGGATTTGTTATAAGAATCACTGCCTTCCTCGAAGCTAGGCAAAATCCCTGGGCCGCTTTTCTCCTGACCGAGAGGCGGCCCTTTTGATTCCATGTGACTCATTTTCTTTTTCCCCCGACAAATGGCGAGTTGCGTTTCCACGCACTCGCCCGTTAAAGCGGCTTATGCCGCTTGTTGATCGCCACAGACGGCGTTTGTTTCAGCGATGATCTGATCGTAAAGATCGGGACCAAGTGCTCTCTTAGCGGTGCGCATGAACTGCCGCTCAAAGCGGCTAGAGGCTTGGTTCCTGGACGCGGCGCTATCGCGTCTCAACGTGCGACACAGACGTGAGAGTTCAACCTGGAGGCTTGAAACCTTGGCTCGCGCCTCGTCGATCTCAGCGAGTTGCTGAAAATACTCATTCCTGCCAAGAGCAGCAGGATCGCCACTCACGAAACGACGGTGTGATTGCGCTATCTCAGCCCGAAGTGCGCTGATATTTGCGTCTAGGCGGGCTTTAGCGTCGATCAACAGATCGCGCTGATCGACACGCGCCGCGCGGAGGTTGACGGGAAGCCTTATCGGCTAGTGGAGAGTCAAACTGAGTTTGACCTTACCGGGCCTGCCCCCACGGACGACCGCACCTATTGCGCCCAAGCTGCACATTTCGTGACGTGAATATCCGCGCTAGCTTCGGTCACACCTTCGTCAACGGGCGGCTCTGGCGGCTCAAATAGTGGCCGCGATGAAATGTCCGCCTGCGCGGACATTTTGCGACTCTGCCGTTTGCGGGCTTTTTCAGCTTCGAATGAAAATGCGCCTTGCACGAGGCGCATGCACTCGCTTGCCCGGCGACGGTCGATGCCCTGCGCAGCGAGCCACGGACCCCATGTTCCGCGCAGAAACCGTGACCGGGCTTGGAGAAGGAACCGACCAGCTTCACGGTAGTGATCATCCCTGTCACGGTAGTGATCATCCCCGGCGGCTTTTGCTTTGTCGCCGAGGCCGATGTGTTCCTTCGCGCGAGAGCCGAGTTCATTAGTGGGCAACGGGATCGGGGCCGTCCTAGAGGCGAGATAGGCCGCGTAACCCTCTTTGAGTTCGGCTTTTGAGGGACGCTTGTCGCGCCGACCGTTGGCATCCCAAGGCGTCAGACGCCGGTCCGTCGCATGATCGCCATTTGCGATTAGGTCGCGGACCACGCCGACACGATCGTCAAACGAATACTCCATGACACTAACTCCAAACGAGCAACGCATCGCCGTTATAAAGTGTGCCGTCATCGCTGGAGGCAGGATTCCGTTTTCTCAACAATCAATTTTGTCCCCGGCCAAAAGCTGCTGAGGACGTGCGGTTTTCCCTATTGCGGCCGCCTGCGGATTTGCAGTTTAAGCTATGGATGTGTCGCGTTGCGAAAGTTGCACAGCCGCCTGAAAGCCGCGCCAAGAAGGCGGCGCAGACATGACCCGCGCCCTTCGCCCCAGGGAGGTTGCCGAGCGCTGGCAGTGCTCCGAGCGCCACATCCGCAATCTTATTCGCGCCCACGCCTTGAAGTCTTTCCGGTTGGGCGCGAAGCTTATCCGCATCCCGGAAGAGGCAGTGGAGGAGTACGAACGATGCAACCTGACTTTCGATTTATCAGGTGGCGAGGGATTTGCCGTCGAATGGTACGACGAAACAGGCCGCAGATTCCGCCGCTCGCTTGGCACGTCTGACCGTGGTGAAGCCAAACGGCGCGTGACCGACGAATTTATTCCTGCATTCGACAAAGCCTCGCGGCCAACCGATGTGACCGTTGCATACGCGTGGGACCTGTATCGCGCGGCGCTCGGGGCAAAGCCGGCGGCCGTGACGATGGGGCACGAGCGTAAGGCAATCGGCGCGCACTTCGGGGAGATGGCCGCCTCGACGGTCAGCGAGGCCGACTGCCAATCCTACATTCGACTACGGCGTGACGCCGGCCGAAAGGACGGCACGATATGGACCGAACTCGGTCATCTGCGTTCGGCGCTGCGCTACGCGGCGGGGAAGAAGCTGATCGCTGAGGCACCAAAGATATACCGGCCGGAACGGCCAGCGCCCCGCGACAAGCGAATGACGCGCGAGGAGATCCTTCGCTTTCTCGACGCATGCGAATTCCCGCACATTAAACTATTTGCCATCCTCGCCATCACGACGGCCGCGCGCAGCGGTGCGCTCTTGGGGCTTACCTGGGATCGCGTCGACCTCGATGCCGGCACATCCAACTCAGTGACCCTAGTCGCGCCAGGACCAACAAGGGGCGCGCCTTGGTGCCGATGAACTCGACGGCCAGGGCGGCGCTTGCGGAATCCTATAAGGGCCGAACTTCTGCGTTCGTAATTGAATGGGCTGGCGAGCGCGTCGGGTCCGTAAGGAAAGGCATCCGCAGTGCGGCTGTCTGCGCCGGCCTGCCATGGGTTACCGCGCACGTGTTCCGGCACTCTGCGGCCTGCTTCATGGCTGAGGATGGCGTGCCGATGGCAGAAATCGCGCAATATCTCGGGCACTCCGATAGCCGAACTCACTGAAAGAGTCTACGCCCGGTTCAATCCGACGCATTTGCGCAAAGCCGCCAGCGCTTTGGAGTTCGATTTGCTTCGACCAGTCAAGGCGGAGCGTGCGTAAAGAGTGCTCTTTGGTTCAATTGAACCAAACTTGAGAACACGACGAGCACGAAACGGCTACATTTGCCGTATGCTTTGCGGCAGAAAACCTAGAAAGACTAGTCCTTCCAGCAAGACGCCTCCCTTCACACGGGAGGGGTCACAGGTTCAATCCCTGTCGCGCCCACCATCAAAATGCTGATTTTGCTCTTGTTTCGGAGGCCGCCTTGAAGCGCCTCTCGAGTTTAAGTGGAAAGCGAAACACCTTTACCCTGTTCATCCGTCAAAATAGGGCCACTTTTTAATGGAGGCGTAAATTATCCCTTCCATTTGAAGTGAAGCTCGTGCAGGTCACGACTTCCCTTCAATCATTGAGGAGATTATATGCGCTCTCTTATTACCCCGAGAATGTCTTTCTGCTCAAAAAATGTGGCCGCTCTTCTCATCTTGACCGTGACCGCTCTTGCTATTTCGATGCCGGCCAAGGCAGTTACTTGCGACGACGTGCGCGGCCTAAGCACCGCGCAACAAAATTACTGGTCGAAACGCCTTCATCTCAGCTCCGAAGAGCGCCATTTCATCTGGGTAGCCTGCTATCGGGATTATCGTTCCCCAGCGCAAGAACTGGTGCGGCGCTAAACACCATCAGGGGTTCCGAGCTTACTCCGCGCCATCGTCTCGCGACTGGCAACTTCATTGAATTTGAGGTGTCGGGTCATATCTCTTCATTGTGCGCTGCGGTATGGTGACCGCGGAGCAATTGCGCAAGGCTGCGGTCCGCTATAGAGGCGCCGCCTGCCAATCTCGCTGCGTCGAGGGTGAATTTTGGAGCACTATCCGCAAGGAACACGCGTCGTCATTGTCGGCGGCGGCTTCGGCGGCTTGGCGGTGGCGCGCGCCCTAAAGGGCCTGCCGACCGAAGTCACGCTGCTCGACCGTCAAAACCATCATTGTTTTCAGCCCCTGCTCTACCAAGTGGCGACGGCGGTCATCTCGCCGGCCGACATCGCATGGCCGATCCGCGGAATTTTGCGCGGCCAGCACAATATGCGGATCCTGATGGCGGAGGTCACCGGCGTCGATACCGAGCAGCGGCTCGTCCACACCGACTCCGTCACGCTTCCCTACGACGTTCTCGTACTCGCGACCGGCTCGACGCATTATTATTTCGGCCACGACAATTGGGCGCCTTATGCGCCCGGCCTCAAGGATATCGAGGACGCCACCGCGATCCGCGGGCGCATGCTGATCGCATTCGAGCATGCGGAGCTTACTTTCGACACCGCCAAGCAGCGCGCGCTTCTGACGTTCGTGATTATCGGCGGCGGCCCGACCGGCGTCGAAATGTCCGGTGCGATTGCGGAAGTCGCCTTGCAGACCCTGCCGAAGGAATTTTGCACGATCGACCCGCGTTCGGCACGCATCATCCTAATCGAGGCTGGGCCGCGGATCTTGCCATCCTTCCCCGAGAATCTCTCCGAATATGCGAAGAAAACGCTGGAGAAGATGGGTGTCGAGGTCTGGACCTCGTCGCCGGTTACCGACGTCGATGAAAAAGGCGTGGTAGTGGGCGGCGAACGGATCGAGGCGGGCACGATCATCTGGGCGGCGGGTGTCATCGCCTCGCCGGCGGCCAAATGGATCGGCGCGCCGCACGACAAGGCCGGGCGCGTTCTCGTACAGCCCGACCTCTCCGTTCCCGGCCATCCGGAAATCTTCGCGATCGGCGACACGGCGGCGGTTTTTTACGACAAGGGCGAGCCTGTGCCGGGCATCGCACCCGCCGCCAAGCAAATGGGCGCCTATGTCGGCAAGCTCATCGCGGGAGATATCAAGGGCGAGCCGCGCCCAGGACCGTTTGTCTATCATCACCAAGGCGATCTCGCCACGATCGGCCGGCACGCGGCATTGGTCAAACTAAACCTGGATCACTTAACGCTGACGGGCTTCATCGGCTGGCTGTTCTGGAGCGTCGCCCACATCTATTTCCTCATCGGCATCCGCAATCGGGTGATCGTCGCTTTGAGCTGGCTGTGGCAATTCTTCACGCTGCAGCGAGGCGCGCGCATCATCTCGCTTCCCGAGCACGTGCAGAGCGCGAAGAAACACGCCGACGCGACGTAGGGAGATCCGCGTCGTTGCGCAAAAGCAATGACGCTACACCTCGACGACCAGAACGTGCACGGTCGGCTTTTTGCCCCAGGCGGCAGCGACCGCGGCGCGCACCGCCTTTTCGATCGCGGTCGAGACGAGATTGGCGTCGCGCCGCTGCGGCCGCGGCAAAGCATCGAACGTCTCGAAAAGCGCCGCGTCGACGATCTCGTCGAGCGCCAGACCGGCGCGCGTCTTGGCGGGCAATCCGGCGAGCACGACGTCGGGAACGCCGGCCATCTCGCCCTTTGTGTCCACGGCGAGCGCGATCGTCACGATGCCGGCAAACGCCAATCTCTGGCGCGTCTCTATGGCTTCGTCGTCGAGGCGCACGAGCGCGTTGCCGTCCCTGCAAAGCCGGCCATGCGGCACTTCGTCGATGATCGCCGGTCCGTCCGGCGCCAGCAGCACCACGTCGCCATTGCGTGCCTTCACCACATGTGCGACCCCGCATTGCGCCGCAAAGCGCGCATGTTCGGCGAGGTGCAGTTCCTCGCCGTGTGCGGGGATTGCGATCTGCGGCCGGATCCACTCGTAGAACTTGGCGACCTCCGCGCAGCGCGGATGGCCGGAGGCATGCACCAGCGCCGTGCGATCGGTGACGACTTCGGCGCCTTGTTTGACGAGATTGTTGATGATGCGCTGCACCTCGCGTTCATTGCCGGGGATGGTGCGTGATGAAAAGATAACCGTGTCGCCTGGGGCAAGCCGCACGAGCTGATGATCGTCTTCGGAAATCCGGGCCATGGCGGCGCGCCGCTCGCCCTGGCTGCCGGTCGCAAGAAGTACGACCTCGTCGCGGTCAAGCGCCGAATAGGAATCGGGCGAAAGGAACTCGTCGACTCCTTCGAGATAGCCGCCGTCGCGGGCGACCGCCACGACCCCCTCCATCGCCCGTCCGACGAGAACTACTTTGCGTCCCGCCGCACTCGCCGCCTGGCTGACGGCGCGGATGCGCGCCACGTTTGAGGCAAAGGTCGTGACGATGACGCGTCCGCGTGCCGCGGCAATGATTGCCCCTAACGTCTTTGCGACTTCGCCTTCCGAGGGGCTCGTGCCCTCGCGCAGAATGTTGGTCGAGTCGCAAACGAGCGCGAGCACGCCTTCGTTGCCGATTTCGATTAGCCGCTTGCTGTCCGTAGGCTTGCCGAGCCCCGGATCCGGATCGATCTTCCAGTCGCCGCTATGTAAGATCGTGCCGCAGCTCGTGCGGATTGCGAGCGCACAGCTCTCCGGAATCGAATGCGCAACGGGAATGAACTCGACGTCGAAGGGATCGAGCGCCAGACGCGATCCCTGCAGTACGGTCTTGATCTGCAGCTCCGCCAGCGCCGCCTCAGCCATGCGCATGGCGAAAAGGCCACCGGCAAACGGCGTCGCGTAGATCGGACATTCGAGCTTCGGTCCGATGTCGACAAGCGCACCGATGTGATCCTCGTGCCCGTGCGTGATGACAAGCCCGACGAGATCGCGCTTGATCTTGTCGATGAATTGCGGATCGGGAATGATGATTTCCACGCCTGCGCGCTCCGGCTCGGCGAAGGTCAGGCCGCAATCGACCATCAGCCATTTCCGCCGCCGCCGCGGACCGAGTCCGTAGAGCGCCAGATTCATACCGATCTCGCCGAGCCCGCCAAGCGGAACGAAAACCAGTTCGTCGGCCTCTCGCATCGTCTTGCTCATTCAATGGCCCACGATGACGTCGCCGGCATCGATGCTGACCACGCCGGTTTCGTTCTGAAGGAGAAGGCGCCCGGTCGCATCGATCGTCTGAAACCTGCCTTCGAAGTGCTGCGCGGGCGTTGCGACTTTGATCGGCTCGCCCAGGCCGCCGGCGAGCGAGAGCCATTCGCGGCGGATCGCCGAAAATCCCTTGCCGGCGGAGAAGACTCCGAGCCAATGCGCAATTTCGCCGGAAAGCCGTAAAAACACGTCCTGCGCCGTCGCGGCGGCGGCTCCGGTCTCCGAAAGCGCCGTCGCCGGATAGGTAAGATCACGCGGATACGAGTTGCAATTCACGCCAATTCCGATCACCGACGCAAAGCAGCCGGCCGGCAGACTTGTGCCTTCGAGCAGGATGCCGGCGAGCTTAGCGCCATCGAACAGAATATCGTTGGGCCACTTGAGCTTGAGCCGCGCATCCTCTGCGACAAGAGCGCGCAAGGCGCGCGCCAGAGCAACGCCCGCTACAAAGCCGAGTTGCGGCGCAACCGCGATTGGCGCTGCGTCGAGGAGCAACAGACTCGCATAAAGGTTGCTGGGCGGCGAGACCCAGATTCGGCCATGCCGGCCGCGGCCGGCGATCTGCGCCTTTGCAAGAAACCAACGTCGGTCGGGGCCGCCGGCTCGCGCCGAGGCGAGCGCCGCGTCATTGGTCGAGCCGATCGTCTCGAAGACGCGAAGCTTAAATCCGTCGCCGGCCGCGGATGGAGCGAGTTGAAACGATTGGAAAGCAGCCAAGGTCAAAACAGCGATTTGGCGGCCGCCGAAGCCGCGCTCACGAAAGGCGCAGGATAGGCGAACAGGAACAGCACCGCGAGCCCGCTCACCGCAAGCACGGCGCGCAACACCGGCGCCGCCTTGTCAAAAGCCGCGGCCGGCTCGTCGAAATAGATAATCTTGACGATTTGAAGATAGTAGAACGCGGCTATGACGCTGGTGACAAAGCCGATCACCGCAAGCCAATAAAGATGCGCTTCGACGGCGGCATAGAAGACGTAGAACTTCGCGAAGAACCCGGCAAGCGGCGGGATCCCGGCAAGCGAAAACATCAGCATCGCAAGAAAGAAGGCCGCGCTCCCATCGGTGCGCGCGAGCCCGGCGAGATCGTGGATGTTCTCGACCGATCTGCCGCCGACCCGCATCGTAAGGATCGCAGCAAAACTTCCGAGCGTCATGACGAGATAGACGCCCATGTAGAACAGAACGCCGGTGACGCCTGCCGCGCTATTTGCGGCAAGGCCGACGAGCGCGAAGCCGATATGACCGATCGACGAATAGGCCATGAGCCGTTTGATGTTCGTCTGGCCGATCGCGGCGAACGAGCCGAGCGCCATCGATAGAATCGAGAGGAAGATCACGATCTGCTGCCATTGCAGAGAAATACCGGGAAAGGCGGTGATGACGACCCGAACGGTGATCGCGACGGCGGCGATCTTCGGGGCCGAGGCGAAGAACGCCGTCACCGGCGTCGGCGCGCCCTCATAGACATCGGGGACCCACATATGGAAGGGAACGGCGGAGATTTTGAAGGCCAGACCGGCCAGCAGAAAGACGAGACCGAAAATGACGCCGAGCGAAGGCGTGCCCTTGGCCACTGCCGCTATGCCGCTGAACGAAACTGTTCCCGCGAACCCATAGAGCAGCGATGCCCCATAGAGCAACATGCCCGAGGAGAGTGCGCCGAGCACGAAATATTTGAGCCCGGCCTCCGAGGCGCGCGCGTCGTCGCGATGAAATGCGGCGACGACGTAAAGCGCCAGTGACATCAGCTCGAGGCCGAGATAGAGGGCGATCAGGCCGCTCGCCGAAATCAGCATCGACATGCCGAGTGTCGAAAGCAGGATAAGGACCGGGAATTCAAACTTGTCGATCTTCTCACGCGCCATAAAATCCTGCGCGATCAATAAGGTAACGAGCGAGCCGGTATAGCTCAGGACCTTCATAAATCGTCCGAAAGGATCGTCGATGAAGGCACCGTCGAAGACTGTGGCCGTGCCTCTGCCGCCGAGCAGAATGAGAACGGCGAGCCCGAGAACGCCGACCGCAATTTCGGTGATGAGGCGGTCGGAAGTCTTGGCGCGGATCGCGCCCACCAGGATCAGCGCCAAGGCGCCGATCGCCAGCACAAGCTCTGGCAAACAGCGGGCGAGCGCAAGATGCAGCGGGATCATTCGCGCTGCCCTTCGAAACGCCCCGGTGCGGCCAGTGCCGCGGTGTGCATTTCGCCATTGTCATGGATGAGCTGCGCGACGGAAGCCGCGGTGCCGTTGAGGATCGGGCTAGGGTGGACGCCGTAGAAGATCGTCAACAGGAAGAGAGGCGCCAGCACTGCGATTTCGCGCGGCGAAAGGTCGAGAATAGACTTGAGGCTCGGCTTTTCGAGCACGCCGAAGATGACCCGGCGATAGAGATAAAGCGCATAAGCCGCGGAAAGAATGCTGCCGGTCGCGGCGATCGCCACGACGATGCTGTTGACGCGAAACGCGCCGAGCAGCGTCAGGAACTCGCCGATGAAACCCGACGTTCCGGGCAGGCCGATGTTGGCCAACGTAAAGAGCATGAAGGCGACCGCATAAAGCGGCATACGCTCGACGAGTCCCCCATAGGCTGCGATCGCGCGCGTATGCATGCGGTCGTAAACGATGCCGACGCAGAGGAAAAGCGCGCCGGAGACGAGCCCGTGCGAGATCATCTGGAAGATGGCGCCCTGCACGCCCTGTTGCGTCATCGAGAACAGGCCGATGGTGACGAAACCCATATGCGCAACCGACGAATAGGCGATGAGCTTCTTCATGTCCTCCTGCACCAGCGCGACAAGCGAGGTGTAGACGATAGCGATCACCGAGAGCGCATAGATCAGCGGCGCGAAATAAGCCGAGGCATCGGGGAACATCGGCAGCGAGAAGCGCAGGAATCCGTAGCCGCCCAACTTCAGAAGCACGCCGGCCAGAATGACAGAGCCGGCCGTTGGAGCTTCGACGTGCGCATCCGGCAGCCAGGTGTGGAACGGCCACATCGGAATTTTCACCGCGAAGGAAGCGAAGAACGCGATCCATAGCCATTTCTGCATCGAGGCTGGGAACGCCGTCCTGAGCAGCACCGAAATATCCGTCGTACCGGCGAAGCTGTACATCGCCATGATGGCGACGAGCATGAGCAGCGAACCGAGCAGCGTATAGAGGAAGAACTTGAAGCTTGCATAGACGCGTCTACTGTGGCCCCAGATGCCGATGATGAGAAACATCGGAATTAGACCGCCTTCGAAGAAAAGGTAGAAAAGGAAGAGATCGAGCGCGCAGAACACGCCGGTCATCAACGTCTCGAGCACCAAAAAGGCGATCATATATTCCTTGACGCGCGTGTTTATTTTCCACGACGCGGCAATGCTGATCACCATCAGGAACGTGGTGAGGACGACGAACGGCATCGCCATGCCGTCGACGCCCATCTTGTAGACGAGGCCGCCGCCGAACCAGTGCTTTTCCTCGACGAACTGGAAGCCCGGGTAGTTCGGGTCGAGCTTGGCGTAGACGTAGACTGAAAGAAGGAAATCGACGACGGTGGTGATCAGCGCCGCCCAACGGGCGTTATTCCAAGTCGCCTCGTCCGCGCCGCGCAGCGCGAAGATAAAGGCCGCGCCGACCAGCGGGAGAAACACGAGACAGCTAAGAATCCCGAAGCCGAACATCAGCGCAAGCCCCACACGAGATAATAGGTGATCAGCGCCGCAACCCCGACCAGCATGGCGAAAGCATAATGATAGAGATAGCCGCTCTGCAGCCGCACGACGCGGTTCGTGACATCGATGACGCGCGCCGCGACACCGTCCGGGCCGAAACGATCGATGGTGTTCTGGTCGCCGCCTTTCCAGAACGCTCTGCCGAGCCAGAAGGCCGGCCGCACGAAGAGAACGTCGTAAAGCTCGTCGAAATACCACTTATTGAGCAGGAAACGATATAGGCCCGGCAGCGCCTGCGCCCACCGCTCCGCGGTGCCCGGCGCCAAGATGTAGAAATAGAGCGCCGCGACGAAGCCGCCGATCATCATGATGGTCGGCAGGAAATGGACGAGCGGCGGAGTATCTTCGAGCGCCGCCATGATGTGATTCGCGGGCCCGTAGTAGAGCGAGGCTTTGAAGAATTCGTGTGCTCCTTCGCCAACGAAGAGCCTACTGAAAACAAGGCCAGCCAGCAGCGCGCCGAGCCCTAGCGCGTAGAGCGGAATCATCATCGTCTGCGGCAATTCCTGCGGATCGATGTGATGGCCATCTTCGTGATGCCCCGCGTGACCCGCCGCCTCGGCGCGCTGCCACTTCGGCGCGCCAAAGAACGTCAGGAAAATGAGCCGCCAGGAATAGAAGGCGGTCAACGCCGCAGCCAAGGTCGTTAGAACGAAGCCGTAGAGCGCGTCCGGCCGATGCGCCGCGTACGAGGCTTCAATGATCGCGTCCTTGGAAAAATAGCCGGCTGTGAACGGGAAGCCGGTCAACGACAGCGTGCCGATGACCATCATCGCGAAGGTCAACGGAATCTTTTTCGCAAGTCCGCCCATCTCGCGCATGTCTTGTTCGTGATGCATCGCGCGGATCACGGAGCCGGCGGCGAGAAACAACAGCGCCTTGAAGAATGCATGCGTGAACAGATGAAACATGCCGAGCGAATAGCCGCCGACGCCAAGCCCGACGAACATGTAGCCCAATTGCGAGCAGGTCGAATAAGCGATGACACGTTTGATGTCGTTCTGCACGAGACCGACGGTCGCGGCGAAGAACGCCGTCGTCGCGCCGATCACCGTTACAAAGGCGAGCGCCGCTGAAGATTGTTCGAAGAGCGGCGAGAGCCGCGCCACCATGAAAACGCCGGCTGTCACCATCGTAGCGGCATGGATCAACGCAGAGACGGGCGTAGGGCCCTCCATCGCGTCGGGTAGCCAAGTATGGAGCAGAAATTGCGCCGATTTGCCCATTGCGCCCATGAAGAGCAGCAGACAGGTGATCGTCATCGCGTCCATGTCGAAGCCGAAAACATGGATCGTTTTGTGGGCAACGCCGGGCGCGGCAGCGAAGATCTGATCGAACGCGACGGAATTCGTCAGCAAAAAGACGAGAAAAATACCGAGCGTAAACCCAAAATCGCCGACGCGGTTGACGATAAACGCTTTGATCGCCGCGGCGTTGGCGGCCGGCTTTTCGTACCAGAATCCGATCAGCAGATAGGAGGCCAGCCCGACGCCCTCCCAGCCGAAGAAAAGTTGGACGAGATTGTCGGCCGTCACCAGCATCAGCATCGCGAAGGTGAAGAACGACAGATAGGCGAAAAAGCGCGGCCGCGATTTATCCTCGTCCATGTAGCCGATCGAATAAAGATGAACGAGCGCCGAGACCGTTGTCACCACGACAAGCATTACGACGGTGAGCGAATCGATCCGCAAGGCCCAATCCACGCGCAGTGCGCCCACTGTCATCCAGTTCGTGATGACTTCGACATCTGCTTCGGCCGAGCCGAAGATGAACTCGCCGAAGGCGATCCAGGCGAGCAGCATCGAGATGAAGAGCAGGCTCGTCGTAACGATCTCGGACGGACGCGGTCCGATCAGCCGGCCGAAAATGCCGGCAATCAGGAAGCCGAGCAACGGAAGGGCGACGATTGCCTGATACACGCTCAGCCCTTCATCATATGGATGTCTTCGACCGCGATCGTGCCGCGATTACGGAAGTAGGTGACGAGGATTGCGAGCCCGATTGCCGCTTCCGCGGCGGCGACGGTCAGAACGAACAAGGCGTAGATCTGTCCGGTGAGGTCGCCGAGAAAGGCCGAAAAAGCAACGAGATTGATATTCACCGCGAGAAGAATCAATTCGATCGACATTAGGATGACGATAATGTTCTTGCGGTTGACGATGATGCCGGCAATCCCCAGCGTGAACAGGATCGCGGCAACGACGAGATAATGGCCGAGCGAAACCGACATGCTAAATCCCCGCCCGCGAGGGTTGCTTCTTGAGTTCGACGGCGCTCTTCGCGGTACGCTCGTTCTGCAGTTCGATTCTTTGCCGCTTGATACCCTTTTTGTGGCGTAAGGTCAGGACGATCGCGCCGATCATCGCGACGAGAAGGATGAGACCCGCCGTCTCGAAGAGATAGAGATATTGCGTATAGAGTACACGGCCAAGCGCCGCGGTATTGGAAAGACCGGGCGGCGCCGGCGTCGTCACTTGCGCGGCCGCGCCGCCGACGCTCCACGCCCCGACACAGAAGATCAGCTCGACGAGAACGATGCCCCCGATCGTCGCCCCAATCGGCAGGTTGCGCTGAAAGCCCTGCTTCAATTCGGCGAAATCGACGTCGAGCATCATCACGACGAACAGGAACAGCACCGCGACCGCACCGACGTAGACGACGATGAGGATCAGCGCCAGAAATTCAGCGCCGAGCAAAAGAAAGAGCCCGGCGGCGTTCACGAAAGCGAGGATGAGAAAGAGCACCGAATGGACGGGATTCTTCGCCGTGATGACCATGAAGGCCGAGGCGATCATGACGGCGGAAAACAGGTAGAAGAAGAATGCGACGGCGTTCAAGGGATGAGTCCCCCTCATCCTGAAGAGCTTGCAGAGCAAGCATCTCGAAGGATGAGCAAAGGCAGAAGACGCTGGCGTATCCTTCGAGACGCGTCCTTTCAGGACGCTCCTCAGGATGAGGTTGCCGTATCTGAACTCTGGCTTGCCTCATGCCTTCACCGATAGGGCGCATCGAGCGCAATGTTGCGGGCGAGCTCGCGCTCCCACCGGTCGCCGTTGGCCAGCAGCCGATCCTTGTCGTAGTAGAGTTCCTCGCGGGTCTCCACCGAAAACTCCGAGTTCGGGCCTTCGACGATGGCGTCAACCGGGCAAGCCTCCTGACAGAACCCGCAATAGATGCATTTCACCATATCGATATCATAGCGGGTCGTGCGGCGCGTGCCGTCGTTGCGGCGCGGCCCGGCCTCGATGGTGATCGCCTGCGCCGGACAGATCGCCTCGCAGAGCTTGCAGGCGATACAGCGCTCCTCGCCATTGGGATAGCGGCGCAGCGCGTGCTCGCCGCGAAACCGCGGCGACTGCGGATTCTTTTCGTGCGGATAGTTGAGCGTCGCCTTGGGCTTGAAGAAATAGCGCATCGACAGCGCGAAAGCCGCGACGAACTCCTTCAACAAAAGCGCCTTGGCGGCGGCGTCGACCTTCATCACATTCCTCATTGCGCCATCACGTTGCCGAGGCCGGTGGCTTCGAGCACCGCGGCGACGAGCACGACCATGAATAAAGAAATCGGCAGAAAGATCTTCCAGCCGAGCCGCATCAGCTGATCGTAGCGATAGCGCGGCACGAAGGCTTTTACCATCGCAAACAGGAAGAACAGCGCCGAGACTTTCAGGATGAACCACAGTACGCCGGGTATCCAGGTAAACGGCGCGAAGGGAATCGGCGAGAGCCAGCCGCCAAGGAACAGAATCGTCCCGAAGGCGCACATGGTGACGATCGCCACATATTCCGACAGCATGAAGAGCAAATACGGGGTCGAGGAATATTCGACCATGAAACCCGCGACGAGCTCGGATTCTGCCTCGACAAGATCGAACGGCGGGCAATTCGTTTCAGCGAGCGCCGAAATGAAGAACACCACGAACATCGGAAACAGCGGCAGCCAATACCAGCCGAAGAGGCCGAAGTGCGTATCCTGTGCTTTAACGATATCGGAGAGGTTGAGCGAACCGGCACAGAGAAGCACGGTGATGAGAACGAACCCGATCGAAACCTCGTAGGAAACCATCTGCGCCGCCGAGCGCAACGCCGAGAGAAACGGGTATTTCGAATTCGACGCCCAGCCGCCCATGATGATACCGTAGACGGAAAGCGAGGAGATCGCGAAAATGTAGAGCACGCCGACGTTGATGTTGGCGATCGCCCAGCCTTTATCGAGCGGAATAACCGCCCAGGCGGCGAGCGACAATAGGCCCATGACGAACGGCGCGAGCAGAAAGACGCCTTTATTCGCGCCGTCCGGAACAATAGGCTCCTTGACGACGAATTTGAGCAGGTCGGCAAAGCTCTGCCACAAGCCCCAAGGACCAACCACGTTCGGTCCGCGCCGCAATTGTACCGCCGCCCAGATCTTGCGGTCGGCATAGAGAATGTAGGCGACATAGATCAGCAGCGCGACGATCAGCACGACGCTCTTCAGTAAGGTCAGGAGAAGCGGGAGAGCCCAATCCACGTTCATTCCGCCGCCTGTTGGAGAACGCCGCGGGTCAAAGCCGAACATTCGGCCATCACGGCGGAGGCGCGCGCAATCGGATTGGTCGCGTAGAAATCCACGATGGGCGAAACGAAGGGCGCCGCGCTCGGCGCTCCGACCTGCGTTGCGGCAAGCCGTTCGATATCCGCCGCTTCGCCTGGCAGAATCGCGTCGAATTTCGCAAAATGCGGATACGCGGCATAGAGCTTCGCCCGCAGCGCATAGAGCGAATCGAACGGCAAGGTCTTGCCGAGGACGGCCGAAAGGGCGCGCAGGATCGTCCAATCTTCGCGCGCGTCGCCGGGCGGGAAATTGGCGCGTTCGGCGAGTTGCACGCGGCCTTCGGTATTGACGTAGAGACCTGATCTTTCCGTATAGGTCGCGCCAGGCAGGACCACATCGGCGCGATGCGCGCCGCGATCTCCGTGCGTCCCCTGATAGATTACGAAGGCGCCGGGTTCAATCTCGATCTCGTCGGCACCGAGGTTGAAGAGCACGTCGAGATTGCCGCTTTTCGTCATCGCCGCGGCATCGAGCGCGCCCTTCCCCGGCACGAAGCTGAGATCGAGGCCGCCCGCGCGCGCTGCGGTTGTATGCAAAATCGCAAAGCCCAGCCAATCGGGCTTGATGCAACCGAGCGATAGGGCGGCTTTGGCCGCCTGCGCCAGAACTGCCAGTCCATCGGGCCGGGCGAGCGCACCCTGGCCGATGAGCAGCATCGGGCGTTGCTTCTGCGCCGGCGCGTGTTCGACGAAACGCGCCAGCGTCTCCGGGCCGGCGCCGAGATAATTATAGTCATAGGTCAGATCGGCTTGCTCGCCGATCACGCCGACCAGCAGATTGCCCTTGAGCCAGCGCTTACGGATCCTGGCGTTGAGGACCGGCGCTTCTCTGCGCGGATTGGAGCCGATGATCATGATCGCGTCGGCCTCTTCGATGCCGGCGACGGTCGGGTTGAAGATGTAGCTGGCGCGGCCGAATTTCGGATCGAGCTTGGCTCCGTCCTGGCGGCAATCGAGCGCGGTGCTGCCGAGGCTCTCCATCAAGAGCTTCAGGGCGAACATCTCCTCGACCGCGCAGAGATCGCCGACCACCGCCCCGATCCTCTCCGGCGGCGTCGACCTCACCTTCGCGGCGATGCTGGCAAAAGCTTCCTGCCAAGTGGCCGCCCGCAACTTGCCACCCTCGCGCAGGTAGGGCCGATCGAGGCGGCGCGTCTTCAGCCCGTCGACGATCTGCCGCGTCTTGTCCGAGATCCATTCCTCGTTCACCGCATCGTTGACGCGCGGCAGAATGCGCATCACTTCGCGGCCGCGGCTATCGACCCGGATCGCGGAGCCGAGCGCGTCCATGACGTCGATTGAATCGGTCTTGGCGAGTTCCCATGAGCGCGCCTTGAAGGAATAGGGCTTCGGCAGCAGCGCGCCGACCGGGCAGAGATCGGCGACGTTGCCTTGCAATTCGGAGGTCATGGCCGTCTCGAGATAGGTCGTGATCTCCATATCCTCGCCGCGTCCGATCGCGCCCATGTCGCCGGTGCCCGCGACTTCCGCCGTAAAGCGCACGCAGCGCGTGCAATGGATGCAGCGGTTCATCGAGGTGCGCACCAGCGGGCCGATGTATTTGTCCTCGACTGCGCGTTTGTTCTCGGCGTAGCGCGAGCCCGAGAAGCCGAAGGCGATCGCCTGGTCCTGCAAATCGCATTCGCCACCCTGGTCGCAGATCGGGCAATCGAGCGGATGATTGATCAGCAAAAACTCCATGACGCCTTCGCGTGCCTTTTTCACCATCGGGGATTTGGTGAGCACGGTCGGCAACTCGCCCTTCGCCGCGGGACGCAGGTCGCGAACCGCCATGGCGCAGGAAGCGACCGGCTTCGGCGGGCCGCCCTTCACTTCGACGAGGCACATGCGGCAGTTGCCGGCGATCGACAGCCGTTCGTGGAAGCAGAAGCGTGGGATTTCGGCGCCGGCCACCTCGCACGCCTGCAGCAGCGTGTATTCCGGCGGGACCTCGATCTCGACGTCGTCGACGAGAAGCTTGGTCATCGGCTTTACGTCTGCCATCGCCCTACTCCGCCGCGATCCCGAAGCCCTCGACCGGCTCCGAATGCGGGTTCGCGGTATATTGATCGATGCGTTTTTCGATCTCGTGACGGAAATGCCGGATCAAGCCTTGCACGGGCCATGCCGCGGCATCGCCGAGCGCACAGATCGTGTGACCCTCGATTTCGGTCGTCACTTCCAGCAGTATGTCGATCTCGCGCTTCTGCGCCCGGCCTTCCGCCATGCGCGTCAAGACACGCCACATCCACCCCGTGCCCTCCCTGCACGGCGTGCACTGGCCGCAGCTCTCATGCTTATAGAAATAGCTGATGCGGGTGATCGCCCGGACGATGTCCGTCGATTTATCCATCACGATCACCGCCGCCGTGCCGAGCCCCGATTTCAGATTGCGCAACGTGTCGAAATCCATCGCCGCGTCGATGATCTCGTGCGCCGGAACAAGCGGAACCGAAGAGCCGCCGGGGATGACCGCCAGCAGATTGTCGAAGCCGCCGCGGATGCCGCCGCAATGCGTCTCGATTAGTTCGCGGAAAGGAATCGACATGGCCTCTTCCACATTGCACGGGCGCTCGACGTGTCCGGAGATGCAGAAAAGCTTCGTGCCGCTGTTGTTCTCGGCGCCGAAACTCGCAAACCACGCGGCGCCGCGGCGCAGGATGGTCGGCGCGACGGCGATCAACTCGACGTTGTTCACCGTGGTCGGCGAGCCATAAAGGCCCATGTTGGCCGGGAACGGCGGCTTCAGCCGCGGCATGCCTTTCTTGCCTTCCAGCAATTCGAGGAGCGCCGTCTCTTCGCCGCAGATGTAGGCGCCGGCACCGCGGTGCATGTAGACGTGGAACGGCCACCCGTGAACATTGTTCTCGCCGATCAATTTCGCCTCATACGCCTCGTCGATCGCCGCCTGCAGCCGCTTGTATTCGAGCACATATTCGCCGCGAATGTAGATGTAGCAGGCATGCGCCTGCATCGCGAAGCTCGCAACGAGGCAACCTTCGACCAGAAGATGCGGATCGTTGCGCATGATCTCCCGGTCCTTGCAGGTGCCGGGCTCGGACTCGTCGGCGTTGACGACGAGATAATTCGGCCGCGCCGGATCAAGCTTCGGCATGAACGACCATTTGAGGCCGGTCGGGAAGCCGGCGCCACCGCGCCCGCGCAGGCCCGAGGCCTTCATCTCGTTGATGATCCAGTCCTTGCCTTTGTCCAGCAGCGCCTTGGTATTGTCCCAGGCGCCGCGCGCGCGGGCACCTTTGAGGCGCCAGTCGCCGAAGCCGTAGAGATTGAGAAAGATGCGGTCTTTGTCTTCGAGCATCTTCAATCCTCGCCGGAGTCTGACTGGATGCCGCTGCGTCCGTCGATCCCATAGAGGCTCGTGAGCGAGGTCAAGCCGCCGACCGGCTCGGAAGTGTGCCGGCCAATCTGCGATCCCGGCTTGACCGGGCGCCCCGCCGCAAGCTTGTCGAGCAGCAGCTCGAAATTTTCCGCGGTCAGATCCTCGTAGTAGTCATTGTTGATCTGCACCATCGGCGCATTGCAGCAGGCGCCCAGACACTCGACTTCGGCCCACGAAAACAGCCCGTCCGCCGTCACCCGGCCCGGCGGACCGACGCGGCGCTCTAGCACGGCCTTGATCGTACCGGCGCCGGCCAGCACGCACGGCGTGGTGCCGCAGAACTGGATGAAATATTTGCCGACCGGCGCAAGATTAAACATCGAATAGAACGTCGCGATTTCAAGGGCGCGGATCGGCGGCATCCCGAGCATGGCCGCGACTTTTTCGATCGCCGGCTTCGTCAGCCAACCGTTCTGCCTCTGCGCCAGCCACAGCAGCGCGAGCACCGCCGAGGCTTCGCGGCCCTGCGGATATTTGGCGATCTCTTTGGCGCAACGCGCCTCGTTCTCCGGCGTGAAGGCGAAGCTTCCGGGCTGCTCGTCGGCGAGGCGACGGACCGTCATCGATCGACCTCCCCGAAGACGATATCGATCGAACCCAGGATCGCGCTCACGTCGGCGAGCATGTGTTTGCGACAGAGAAAGTCCATCGCTTGAAGATGCGCGAAGCCCGGCGCGCGAATCTTGCAGCGATAGGGCCGGTTGGTGCCGTCGGAAACGAGATAGACGCCGAACTCGCCCTTCGGCGCTTCGACGGCGCAATAGACTTCTCCTGCCGGCACGTGGAAGCCTTCGGTATAGAGCTTGAAATGATGGATGAGCGCTTCCATCGACCGCTTCATTTCGGGCCGCGACGGCGGCACGACTTTTCCTTTGCCGGCGGTGACCGGCCCCTGCCCGTCCACCGACAGCAGCTTTTCGACGCATTGCTGCATGATCTTCGTCGCCTGCCGCATTTCTTCCATGCGGATCACCTGGCGATCATAATTGTCGCCATGCAGGCCGACGGGAATGTCGAACTCCATCTCTTCATAACACTCGTAGGGCTGCGCTTTGCGCAGATCCCAGGGGGCGCCCGAGCCGCGCACCATCACGCCGGAAAAGCCGTGAGCCCAGCAATCCTCCAAACTCACCACGCCGATATCGACGTTGCGTTGCTTGAAGATCCGGTTCTCGACGAAGAGTTCCTGAAGATCGTCGCAGACCTTGTAGAAGGGCTCGCACCAGGCGCCGATGTCCTCGATGAGCTTGGGGGGACAATCTTGGTGGACGCCGCCGGGGCGAAAATATGCTGCATGCATGCGCGAGCCCGAGGCGCGCTCATAGAAGACCATGAGCTTCTCGCGCTCTTCAAACCCCCAGAGCGGCGGTGTCAGGGCGCCGACATCCATGGCCTGCGTCGTGACGTTGAGGAGGTGCGAGAGGTTGCGGCCGATCTCGCAGAAGAGCACGCGCAGCAATTGGGCGCGGCGCGGAACTTCGAGTCCGAGCAGTTTCTCGATCGCCAGGCAGAAGGCATGCTCCTGGTTCATCGGCGCGACGTAATCGAGCCGGTCGAAATAGGGCACGTTCTGCAGATAGGTGCGCGCCTCCATCAGCTTCTCGGTGCCCCGATGCAGCAGGCCGATGTGCGGATCGACGCGCTCGACGACCTCTCCGTCGAGTTCCAGGACGAGGCGCAGGACGCCATGCGCCGCCGGATGCTGCGGACCGAAATTGATGCTGAAGTTGCGGAGGTTCTGGTCAGTCATCGAAACGTCGCCTCAGCTCTCGTCCCGGCTCGCCTTCTCGTCGCCCGGAAGGACGTAATCGACCGGCCCCTCCCAGGGCGAGAGAAAATCGAAGGTGCGAAATTCTTGCCGAAGCCGCACCGGCTCGTAGACGACCCGCTTCTGTGCGTCGTCGTAGCGCACTTCGACGTAGCCGGTCATCGGGAAGTCCTTGCGCAGCGGATGGCCTTCGAATCCATAGTCGGTCAGGATGCGGCGAAGATCCGGATGGCCCTCGAAAACGATGCCAAAAAGGTCGTAGGTTTCGCGCTCGAACCAATTGGCGGCCGGGTAAAGGCCGGTCAGCGATTGGACCGGCACGTCTTCATCGGTCGCGACTTTGATACGGATGCGACGGTTGTGGTGCGGCGAGAGCAGATGGGTGACCACATCGAAGCGCGGCGCGCGGGTGGGATAATCGACCGCAGTCAGATCGATGAAGGAGACGAACTGGCAGCGCGGATCGTCGCGCAGATGGCGCACCGTCTCGATGAGCCGCGCCGCCTCGACGTCCAGCGTCAATTCGCCGAAGGCGACCGTGCTGGCGCGGATGGCGCCGGGCAGCGCCGCTGCGATCGCCGTACCGAGGTCCTGAAGCGCGCCGTCCATAGTGCCTCTCCGCTCTAACGCTCGATCGTGCCGGTACGGCGGATCTTCTTCTGCAGAAGCAGGACTCCGTAGACGAGCGCCTCCGCCGAAGGAGGGCAACCGGGCACATAGATATCGATCGGAACAATCCGGTCGCAGCCGCGCACGACGGAATAGGAATAATGGTAGTAGCCGCCGCCGTTGGCGCAGGATCCCATCGAGATCACATAGCGAGGTTCCGGCATCTGGTCGTAGACCTTGCGTAATGCGGGCGCCATTTTGTTGGTGAGCGTGCCGGCGACGATCATCACATCCGATTGCCGCGGCGAGCCGCGCGGCGCGAAGCCGAACCGCTCAAGATCGTAGCGCGGCATGGACGCCTGCATCATCTCGACGGCGCAACAGGCAAGACCGAAGGTCATCCACATCAGCGAGCCCGTGCGCGCCCAGGTGATGAGCGCATCGGCAGTGGTCACCAGCATGCCTTTGTCGGCAAGCTCGTTGCTAATTGTCAGAAATGTCGGGTCGGTCGACCGCACCGGCTGGCCGGTGGCCGGATGGACGAGCGGCGCCGCACTCATTCCCATTCCAACGCCCCTTTCCTCCATTCGTAGACGAAGCCGATGGTCAGGACGCCAAGGAACACCATCACGGCCCAAAAGCCCGCGCTGCCCGCCTGTTTGAAAGCGATGGCCCAGGGAAACAGAAACGCTACTTCGAGATCGAAGATGATGAACAGAAGCGAGACGAGGTAATAACGCACGTCGAAACGCATCCGCGCGTCGTCGAACGCGTTGAAGCCGCATTCATAGGCGGAGAGTTTTTCCGGGTCCGGCGCTTTGAAGGCGACGATAAACGGCGCGACCGCCAATGCCCCCGAAATCAGCGCGGCGACGGCCACGAAGATCGCGAGCGGAAGATATTGGCTGAGTAGGTCGGGCATGGACGCGCCTGAGGCTGGACCGGCAACGGACGCGCCGATGATCGGAAGAGCGTATTTCCAGCCGGGCCGATCCCTACCGCAGTGCAACTTCGAGCGCAAGCGAACGGGAACGCGCCGACCGATGTCGAAACGGCCGCTCGCGCGTACCTTTCAGAGCGCTGCGCCGCCACCCAACCCAATCCGGTGCGTCGACATCCGACATATGGCTAAGTCGACAGATTTACAATGGTTTACGAAGAAAATCGCAATGCTTTGCAGCACCCGCGGCGATTAGGCCGCAGTCAGCCTCTCCTCGATCTCCGCTACCGGCAACCGGACGAGATCATGATCGAGTTCGGCGCGGATAGCCTTCCGCAGCGCGGGAGAATCGCCGGCGCGGCGCGCCGCGTTGCTGCAGATCGGCGAGTGCCTGGCGCGCGCTTGATTTAGGCTGGGGTCGCAGCTCGGCAAGCCTCCGACGCCGGTGGGCGGCATCACATCCGTCGACGTGCATGGGCGAAGTCGGCCGCGCCGCCCCGACGTTCTCAGCCCAATTCACGAGAGTTGAAATCGTCACAGGACAAATCGAATTCCGCCAAACCGTCCTCGAGATAATCCCCCAACGAAGGAATCCCCAGAAGATAGGAGGACGTTTCAACCTCGCGGCGGGCGCGCGCTTCCGCTACGGCAACCCGCCATTCGGGAGCGCTATAATCGCCGCGCCCCGTCCGGGCGAGCGCGACGAGCTCGGCTTTCTCATCGTCGTCCAGCGCATTGATGTAAGCCGTCACTTCGCGTCGGATCGATCCGTAGCCACGTTCGCTGAGGATGCTCACAAATTCATCATCGCTCGGATTGGAAGCGTCCGCGTCGCCCCCCGCGTCCTCCGCTTCGAGCTCCCGCGCCTTGGCGATGACGAAGCAAACCTTGTGGGGATTGATCTCCGGAACGGGGGTGTCGGGATCAACATCCTTGCGCTCGACCATTTCGACATCCTCGGTGGCGCGCCTGCGAATTTGCCGCGGCAGCAACCAATTTGGCTAGAGGTCGTGTTCAAGAGCGGCCCATCAAGATCGCCGCTCAATCCTTTGAAACAAGCCAAACTCCCCTGCCCTTGACCTATTTCAAGCCGCAACCGTGATCACCATCTAAGAGAGCATCATGACTGTTGTAGGAACGCAGAACGAAGACATGGCTAGCGGCTTGAGCGCAGCGGCGCTTGAGGCCAAACCCGACCGCATCATGGCCAGGGCTTTGCTCGTCGGCGACAGGATCGATGCGGCCGGACTAGAGGGTGGCGAGATGGTCGCAACGACGCCGCTTGCGTTGCGGCTCGGACCGGCCAAATTTGTGGCGCTCTACCGCTTCGGCGTGGCCGTGTTCGTCGGCCTCACCGCCGCCGAAGAACAGAATTTTTTAGAGCGCATCGCGGCGCGTGTCGCCGGCGCGCGGGACCGCAAGAACGATGAAATCGCCGTGCTCGAAATCTTGCCCGGCGTCGAGGATCGAGTTCCGCCCGGTGGCCCGATCCAAATGCCCGATCTTTCGGCCGCCCGGTTTTTGGTCATTGCCGACGTGCTCGCCAAGACCGTGTCGCTCGCCCGCGACGAAGGCGCGCTCAGCGGCGTATTCGACAGCATCGAACCGTTCGCGGGCGAGCTGGCGCGAACCGGACGCGCTCCCTGGAACCGCCGCAAAATGCTGCGGGTGATCGGCCAAGCGCTCTTGGCGCAGCATCGGCTGTCGGGCCGCGTGGCCGTTGAAGAAACGCCGGAAGTCTTATGGGATCATCCCAATCTCGATCGCCTCTACGCCCGGCTTGCCGACGAATACGAATTGCGCGAACGCGCCCGAGCCGTCACCCGAAAGCTCGTGGTGATCGTTGAAACGGGTCAAGCACTCACCGACGTTCTCGACGTCGATCGCGCCCTGCGGCTGGAAGCGATCATCGTGATCCTGATCCTCGCCGAGATCCTGATCGCGCTGGTGCAGATCTTTCTTCCGCATACCTGAGCGCGTGAAACGGCCGGCCGGGTCCCCGCCGGCGCGGCCGTCATTTACGCAATTTGACGCGTACGCTATTTCATGCGGCCTTCGAGACCGTATCGCGGATATCGGTCATGATCTTGCTGGTCTGCGAACCGTAATCACCGACCGCGCTGCGCACGAAACGCGATTGCGCGTCCATGACCTCGGGAACTGTATGGCAGGTTTCAAGTCCGGCGAAGAAATCGCTCTGCGCCTGAAGTCTGCGCGCAGTGAAGCGCAAGATCTCCGCAATGAAGGCGAGGGGAAGCTCGAAAGCGGCAGATTGCCAGCCGGTCTGGAACGCCGCCGCTTTCATGGAACTATCTTGAGCATTGCGGGCGTCTTGCCCAGGTACAGGTGCATCCATGATATCCTCCACAGCAAACTCTCTGGCTTGTGCTGATTGCACGTCGCAGGAAGCGTCACATTGGAAATTCAATTCGGCATGATTAAGGATTTGCCGTTCAAATTATCGAAGTTGATCGACGGCGTTGCCGTACGCAACGGCGAGCGAAGCGAAGCGAGGGTGTTATGCGCGCGATGCTCTTAAAGAAGATCCGCACGCCGCTCGCCTTTGAGGATTTGCCGGATCCGCAACCAGGCGCCGGCGAGATCCGCGTCAAGGTCGCGGCATGCGGCGTGTGCCGGACGGATCTTCACGTCGTCGACGGCGAATTACCGAACCCGAAATTACCCATCATTCCCGGCCACGAAATCGTCGGACGCATCGACGCGCTAGGTCCGGGCGTTTCCGGCCTCACGCTCGGTATGCGCGTCGGCATTCCCTGGCTCGGGCATACCTGCGGGCATTGCCGCTATTGTCTCGAAGGCCGGGAAAATCTTTGCGATGCGCCGCTGTTCACCGGCTATACCCGCGACGGGGGCTTCGCCACGCACGCGATCGCCGACGCGCGCTTTACGTTTCCGCTCGGCGAAGCCGGACGCGACGAAGCGCTTGCGCCGCTGCTCTGCGCCGGGCTCATCGGCTGGCGCTCGTTCGTGATGGCTGGCGAAGGCACTAACCTCGGCCTTTACGGATTCGGCGCTGCGGCACATATCATCGCGCAGGTGGCAAAGGAGCGCGGCCGCAGAATTTTCGCCTTCACCAGCCCCGGCGATCGCGCCGCGCAGGATTTCGCCCGCAGCCTCGGCGCGGTCTGGGCGGGAGGATCGGATGAAAAGCCGCCCGAGCCGCTTGACGCGGCGATCATCTATGCGCCGGTCGGTCCACTCGTCCCCGTGGCGCTCGCCACCGTGCGGAAAGGCGGAACCGTGGTCTGCGCCGGCATTCACATGAGCGACATCCCGAGCTTTCCCTATGCGCTCCTCTGGGAAGAGCGCCGGCTTGTCTCGGTCGCCAACCTCACCCGCCGCGACGGGCTCGATTTCCTAAGTCTCGCCGCGCACTCGGATATCGTGACGCATACCATCCCCTACCCGCTGGCGCGCGCCAATGAAGCCCTCGCCGATCTGCGCGAAGGGCGGCTGCAAGGTGCGGCGGTGCTGATCCCGCCAAGCGAATAGCGGCGCGCCTATCTTCCTACGAAGGACGATCGGCGATGTATCGCAGCGCGTCCTTCAACAACGCCGCAATCGGTCGGCTGGCATCGAGCCGCGTCCAATCGAGCCGCCCGAGATCGAAGCCCGTCTGCTCGCGCACGACAGCCGGCGTCGCATCGGAAGCGTCGTTCTGACGCGCTTCGACGCGCGCGACGAGCATTTCGACCGGGACGTCGAGCCAAATGCCCGTGAACGGCGCCTTACAACGCGCGGCAACGTCGGCGAGCGTGTCACGCTCTTCCGGCCTGGCGTGAACCGCATCGACGATCACGCTCTGCCCGGCACGCAGCGCCGTTTCGGCGCGCTCACGCAGGATTTGATAGATTTTGTTCGACATCTCCGGCCGATAGGCTTCGGCCGGCAGGCGCTCGATGTCGCCGACGCCGGCGAGATTTTTGCGTTCGATGTCGCTGCGCAGATGCAGGGCGCCGGGCGCCCGGCCGACTTGCGCCGCCAGCGCTTGCGCGAGCGTGCTCTTGCCGCTTCCCGAGAGTCCGCCGATGCCGACTAGACGCGGCGCATGCGGCGCGAGAAAATCTTCGGCTGCTGCGAAGAATTGCCGCGCCTCGCTAGCGCGTGTTTCTTTCGCCGCCGGTTCGAGCTTGGCCAATGCCGTCGTCACCCGCGCCCGGATCGCGGCACGCAACGCCAGGAACAGAGGCAGCGCCGCAAGCCCCTCGATCTCGCTTTCGGGCGAGCTCCAGAGATAGCGGTTGAGCAGAAGATTTGCATGGTCGTGAAAACCTCTCTGCCAGAGGTCCATTAGAACGAAGGCGAGATCGTAGAGGATATCGATGGTTGCCAATGCATCGTCGAACTCGATGGCGTCGAAAAGAACCGGGCGGCCCTCTTCCCGCACGATGTTGCGCAGATGCACGTCGCCGTGGCAGCGGCGCACCTTGCCCTGCGCTTCGCGCGTCCGCAGCAGCGATTCGTGCGCCTCGTAGGCGGCGAGGAAGCGCGCTCTGAGTGCCGCGACGGCGGCGGGCGCAAACACGTCCTCGGCCTCGGCAAGGCCAAAGATCGTATCTTCGAGCCGACGTCGAAAATCGTCGGTGCCGCCGGCGATGCGGCGCGGCGCGTGCTGGTGTGCGGCAAAGATGATCTCGGCGAGTTGCGCGGCAATGGCAAGGTCGAGTTCGCCTCGTTCCGCAAGCCGATCGAGCGTCTGCGTTTCGTCGAAACGGCGCAGGTGAACCATCCACTCGACGATATCGCCGGCTGTTTCGTCGATCGTAAGCCGGCGCCCAGCGCGGCGGATCGGCAGCGTGCCGAGATAGAGGTCCGGCGCGTTGAATTTGTTGACGGCGATCTCGTTCTCGCAAGCCGCGCGACGCTTCTCCAGCGTCGAGAAATCCATGAACGGAAAGCGGATCGCGCGCTTTACCTTGTAGACGTCGCGGCCAGCGAGAAAGACCACCGCGCCGTGCGTTTCGATGCGTGTGACCACGCCGGCAAGCGCATGGGTGGCGGGATCCGCGAGAAAGGCGAAAATCTCGCTTTGATCCTCGCTAGGGTCCACGGCAGCGCTCCATGGATGCCGAGATGCAAAAGCAACGGCCAGACGCAATAAGGGCGGCGCAAAAATTCGCGCCGCCCCATTCTATCGGCAATTATTCCGCGGCGGCGAGTTTCTGCGTCGATTTCCTGGCTTCTTCGGCAAGGTAGGCCATCGCCGCCTGAACGCCCGCTTTCTTGTGCGGAATGCCGGCGAGTTCGAGGCCCATTTCGACGCCGCTGAGCGCGCCAAGGATCGTCAGATCGTTGGTGTCGGCGAGATGGCCAATGCGGAACACCTTGCCCGTGACCCGCCCGAGGCCGGTGCCGAGTGACATGTTGAAGTTCTCCAGCACCACCGCGCGGAACGCATCCGCGTCATGGCCGGGCGGCAGGAGAACCGAGGTCACGACCGGCGAATAATATTTCGGATCCTTGCAGAGGACCTCAAGGCCCCAGGCCACGACCGCGCGGCGTGTCGCTTCGGCATGCCGCTTGTGACGGGCAAAGATGCGCTCGTATCCTTCTTCTTCGAGCATATCGAGCGCGACATCGAGGCCATAGATGATGTTAGTCGCCGGCGTATAGGGAAAGAACCCGCTGGCATTGGCGGAAAGCATATCCGCCCAGGACCAATAAGACTTCTTGAATCCCGCATTCTTGGAGGCGGCCAGCGCCTTCTGGCTCACCGCGTTGAAGGCGAGGCCAGCCGGCAACATCAGGCCTTTCTGGGAGCCGGCGATGGTGACGTCGATGCCCCATTCGTCGTGGCGCAAGTCAATCGAGGCGAGCGAGGAGACCGCATCGACGAACAACAACGCCGGATGTTTGAGCTTATCCATGACCTGGCGGATCTCGGCGATCGGCGAGGTCGTGCCACTCGCGGTCTCGTTATGGACGACGCAAACGGCCTTAATCTCCTTGTTTTTGTCCTGCCGCAGCCGCTCTTCGATCTGGGCGGGATCGGCGCCGATGCGCCAGTCCAACTCGATGAACTCAGGCTTCAGTCCGAGATTGCTCGCCATGGCTTTCCAAAGCGCGGCGAACTGGCCCGTCTCGAACATCAGCACGCGGTCGCCGGGCGAGAGCGTATTGACGAGCGCCGCTTCCCAGCCGCCCGTCCCGGAAGCCGGGAAAATGATGACGGGATTCTTGGTCTTGAAGGGGGCCTTCACTTTTTCGAGCACGCGCTTGGAAATCTTCTGAAATTCCGGCCCGCGATGATCGATGACCGGCGCGTCGATTGCCCGCAAAACCCGGTCTGGTATCGGGGTCGGACCGGGAATTTGCAAAAAGTGACGCCCGGGGCTCCGCGGCCTATTGCTCATATCTGTCTCCCAAACTTCTCCGTTGTCGCCTGCCCACAGAGGACAAACGCATCTCATTTATTTTCGGGCAGATCCGGAAGGACCTCGCGCCGGCTTTCTCACGCTGGCCGCGGCCAAGAGAGAAAAATCCGAGATCGAGCATGCCTGCCCGATCCAATGGTCTCAGCTCGTCGCCATGGGGCCGGTATCCGGGCCGTGAAGAGCCACAATCCGCGCATGAATAATGAGAAACAAGACGAGGCTCAACAGAAATTTGCCCTGAGCGGAGCGGGCAATCGGCAGGATTGCAGTGCGATATCGACTGCCGCTCTGCAGCAATCCTTATAGAGAACGGTCCGCCGCGCCGGACGAAGAGGGATCCGCAGGCCCAATCGAGGCGGGCGAACCCGGCGTGCCAATATGACGCGTCGCTGATCGCCGAAACCGCGCGATTAGCGAGCTATCGCGGCGCGTGCCTCTCGGAGTGCGTGTTTGCAGGCGCTCTCTTGCCCGCCCCGAGCGGCTTTGCGCGCTCGCACCAGCGCCGCGAGCGCGCGCGTTGCTCCCTCGCTCTCGTGAAGCCGATGCTCGGCCGCGGCAATGGACGCCGGAGTTGGCTGACGATGCATGCGCGCCGCACGCGTCTCGGCACCTTCGTGGCCACTGCCGGCAATGGCGTCGATGCGAGCGTCGACTGCGGCTTGCACTTTGTCGATCTCGGCACCGCACGGGGTCGCCAGCGCCGCAGTGACGAACCAGAGCGCGAGCACCGGCGAAACGAGAAGATCGATCAGCAAACGACGGTTCTGCATGAGATGGCAATGGCGGGAGAGACGGGGCTCGAACCCGCGACCTCCGGCGTGACAGGCCGGCGCTCTAACCAGCTGAGCTACTCCCCCGCGTCCGTCGCGGAGATCCGCCCGATAAGGTAGGGGTCTTAGCAAGTCAAGCAAGAACCTAGAACTTCGACGCCGCCAAATGGAAACGGGCGATCTCGGCGCGCGACATGATGTGGATTCGATCCGACGAAATGCGCTCCGCCAGCGCGATAAGCTCCGGGCTTACGCCCATCGCCCAGGTGTAGCGTTCGAGAACTGCGGCCATCTCGCCGTTGTCGTAGCGCCGGTAGCGCACGACCGTAGAGCTATCCGGGTCGGCCGCGTCGACATAGGTAAACATACGATGGATTCCGACCAGGCTCTGCGGTGGGACGACCCGCTTCTTGGCGCCCATGAGCGCGTAAACGCAGGCCGAGAGACAGCGCGCCGCGACGAACTCGCTCAGCCGGCGATTGACCGCTTGGGGATCGACGCGCCCGACGATCGCCGCCGCGCCGAGCTGGCGTAAGATTTTGCCGAACTCCATCGAGGCGAGCACTTTGCCTCCCGGCGAGTCCAGAAAAACGACCGCATGCAGATTGTTGGTTCCGACGTTGCTTTCGACGAACGAGAGGAAGGCGGTCGGAGTGTCGTTGGTGATCTCGCCTTCGGCCGAAATCACCACCGGACAGGCGCTGCCGCAGCGGGCCCGATTGCCGACAGAGACCAGCCGAAAGGTCATCGCCTGCGCGTGCGCCGGATGCGGTGCGAAGCCGAGGATGAGGAGAATTCCCAACCCGAAGCAGGCGGCCGCTGCGCTCCAACGGTTGTTTCGCCCTGCACAGTGATGAACTTCGCTCATAAACCGACCCTGCCGTGACGACGCTTCCGAAACCCAGGATACCGTTTTGGGCAAACGGTGCAATTGCAGCCGGATCAAGGAAGCTTGAGACGACGCGATCGGCCGCGGCGCGGCGCACGCACGACGATCGTTGCCCATGGTGGGCGGTGACGGGCTCGAACCGCCGACCCTCTCGTCATAATGGGTCAAACACCTTCAATCATCCACTCGCTGACCGTTAGACGCACCCATCCCAGTAACATGAGATTACGGATCGCGCTCGCTACCGCTTCTTTCTTTTGTTCGGTACGCCAGGATTTCTTCCAATCGAGAATAAAATCGAAGAGATCCTTGTCCGCTATTTCGCCATTGTGTTTCAACTGTTTCACCTGTCGACTCGCATAAAGCACCGTAATGACCTCTTCGGCTTGCGCAGTGCTCTTGATTCGGCTGAAGAGGTCTACGGTCTTAGCAATTTGCTTATAGTACTGATCAATTTGATCTTTGTAACGGCTCCGGTCGTTTGCGTATTGAGGAGTGGGCTTCAATGCGATCATGCGTCCCATTTGCTGTTCGTGTAGCCAATTTCTGTTCGCAAAATCATGAAGCGCAAGCCTCACATTGCTAGAAAACGGACCATAACTGCCCTTATTAAATTGAAACCCGGTTTGAACACCCATCTCAGTCACGACGTAACTGATCTTCTGAAAAATCGTTCGTCCAACCGGACTTGCATAAGGCTGGGCTTCCAAACCGCGCAGAACTTCCATGAGCACGATCCACTCCGGCTTTAGCGGATCTTGTTTGCGTCCCTTACCACCCAGGGTCATCTGGGAAGGGGCCGCCAAGAATTCGGGCGATAGCTGATTTTTGGGGGTTCCGTAAGGCGCATAGACCTCGACGTCGATCGGCAAGCGATGCAGCTTGCTGTAAATCAGAGGTCCGACTTCCGACCATTCAAGCCCGCCATTGCCGCACCCTAAGGGCGGAATCGCGACGCTGGAGACCCCCCAGTCCGCCGCGTGAGCGGCAAGGTAATCAAGCCCTCGCTCGATGTCCAAAATTCGAGACGGCGATCGCCAATGACCCTTTGTCGGGAAATTGATAATCTTTACACCAGATGGATCTGAGAAAAGATATGGTCTACCGAGACGCACGGCTTTTCGTTCAATACGACGTTGGTAGTCCTCAAACATTGCCGGAAAGCGCTTCTTAAATTGCTCGGCCACGCCCTTGCCCATTACACCGACGCAGTTCACCGTATTCACCAGGGTTCGTGCCCGGCTTTCAAAAAGATCTCCAATAAGGGCCTTGAAGTTGGGCACGTGATTCTCTCAGCGAAAGAATAGCACGGGTTCGATGTTAATGGGCAGATCAAATCCACTGGCGCGAAGCGCGGCAGCCGCGGCGGCGTCAACTGCATACGCCCCCATTAGAAAACGCCATTCAACACGATGCGGAACTAGCACCTCTGCGCATTTCCGGGACTTGTGGACCCAGTAAGCGATCTGATTTTCAGGATGATTCCAATCCATAGCGTAGATGTCGTCGAAGTTCAGCTCGTCCCACTGCGAAGGATGGACAAAGCGCACATAATCGCTCGCCGCGTTTTGATCAGAGATGACCGTTCCACTAAGCCTGAGCACGTCCTTGGAGACACACAAAACACAGAGATTCGGCGCCTCCTCCTTGCGTTTGTAGAGCATGGGGTTTCGGGCATGAAAGTAAAGATTGGCATACCGATGCAGCTTAAGGCCGCCAGGCACCTGTTTCTGATCGCGCCTGTCCTGAATCGGCTGCATAGCTACCGAACGATGCTCCAGCTTCGCTGCCTCTTCATATGAAAGGATGCCATGTTTTTGCACGGAACCGATGTTTGCGATCGGCATAATGCAATGGAGTTCTGTGACCCGCGGATCCACAGCTAGACGGCCTTGCCCCAAAAGCTGCCGATCTCGTCGCGGCTGCCATTCTTCGGCGTCATTGATGCTTCCCGAATTTCTGGGTTCGGCGCGCTTCAAAAATAGATCGGTGGTGGGCGGTGACGGGCTCGAACCGCCGACCCTCTCGGTGTAAACGAGATGCTCTACCAACTGAGCTAACCGCCCTGCAGGCGCGGCAAGCTAAACGCCGGGCGTTTCCGGCATGCAACATAAAAATACTGAACCCGGGCGGCGACCCGGGTTCAGCGTTACAAGCAGGATGAACGTCATTCCCTAATGGGCGACGAGGCCTGGACCTTCTTCGTCGGGCGGCGGCGGCGCGATCGGCTTGCGCTCTTCTTCCCAGACGATCGGCACCGGCTGGCGCACCAAGGCTTCTCGCAAGACTTCATCCATCCGCGAGACGGGGACGATTTCGAGCCCGTTCTTCACGCCGTCCGGAATCTCCGCCAGATCCTTGGCGTTGTCCGACGGAATGATGACCTTCTTCAGCCCGCCGCGCAACGCCGCGAGCAGCTTCTCCTTCAGGCCGCCGATCGGCAGGATCCGGCCGCGTAGCGTGATCTCGCCGGTCATGGCGATCTCGCGATGGATCGGGATGCCCGTCATCGTCGAGACGATGGCGGTCGCCATGGCGACACCCGCCGAAGGTCCGTCCTTCGGCGTCGCGCCTTCCGGCACGTGGACATGGATGTCGCGCCGATCGAAGAGCGGCGGCTCGATTCCGAAATCGACGGCGCGTGAGCGCACGTAAGAAGCGGCCGCCGAGATCAACTCCTTCATCACGTCACGCAGGTTGCCGGTGACCGTCATGCGGCCTTTGCCGGGCATCATCACGCCCTCGATCGTGAGCAGCTCGCCGCCGACTTCCGTCCAGGCGAGGCCGGTCACGACCCCGACCTGATCCTCGAGTTCCGCTTCGCCGTAGCGATAGCGCGGCACGCCGAGGAATTCGCCGACATTCTCTTCGGTGATCGTTACCGAAAGCGTCTTGCCGGTGAGGATCTGCTTGACCGCCTTGCGCGACAGATTAGAGATCTCGCGCTCGAGGTTGCGGACGCCCGCCTCGCGTGTGTAGCGGCGGATGATCATCACGAGACAACTGCGCTCGATCTTCAATTCGACCGACGCAAGCCCGTGTTTGTGCAACGCCGCCGGAATCAGGTGGCGCTCGGCGATCTCGATCTTCTCATCCTCCGTGTAACCGGCGATGCGGATGATCTCCATACGGTCCATCAACGGCGGCGGAATGTTGAGCGTATTCGCCGTCGTCACGAACATCACGCTCGAGAGGTCGTAATCGACTTCGAGGTAATGGTCGTTGAACGCATGGTTCTGCTCCGGGTCGAGCACTTCCAGCAGCGCCGAAGACGGATCGCCGCGGAAATCCATGCCCATCTTGTCGATCTCATCGAGCAGGAAGAGCGGATTGGACGTCTTCGCCTTGCGCATCGACTGGATGATCTTGCCCGGCATCGAACCGATGTAGGTGCGCCGATGCCCGCGGATCTCTGCTTCGTCGCGCACGCCGCCGAGCGACATACGGACGAATTCGCGTCCGGTCGCCTTGGCGATCGACTTGCCAAGCGAGGTCTTGCCGACGCCGGGCGGTCCGACGAGGCAGAGAATGGGCCCGGTGAGCTTGTTGGCACGGCTCTGCACGGCGAGATACTCGACGATCCGCTCCTTCACCTTGTCGAGGCCGAAGTGGTCGCTGTCGAGCACCTCCTGCGCGACGGTCAGATCCTTCTTGACCTTGCTCTTCTTGTTCCACGGAATGGCCAGCAGCCAATCCAGGTAGTTGCGCACGACGGTGGCTTCCGCCGACATCGGCGACATCTGCCGGAGCTTCTTCAATTCGATAACGGCCTTGTCGCGCGCCTCCTTGGAGAGTCGCGTCGACTTGATGCGCTCCTCGATCTCGGTGAGGTCGTCCTTGCCTTCCTCGTCACCGAGCTCCTTCTGGATCGCCTTCATCTGCTCGTTGAGATAGTACTCGCGCTGCGTCTTCTCCATTTGCCGCTTGACGCGCGTGCGGATCCGCTTCTCGACCTGCAGGATGGAGATTTCGCTCTCCATCAGCCCGAGACATTTTTCCAGCCGCTTGGCGACCGAACTCGTCTCCAGCACCGATTGCTTGTCGAGAATTTTGACGGCGAGATGCGAAGCAACGGTATCGGCGAGCTTCGAATGATCGTCGATCTGGCTGACCGCCGCGATGACCTCCGGAGACACCTTCTTGTTGAGCTTCACGTAGGATTCGAACTCGGCCACGACCGAACGCGCCAAAGCTTCGACCTCGACCTTATCGGTCGGCTCGTCGGCAACGATTTCAGCCTCGGCCTCGTAATATTCCGCGGTACGCGTATAGCTGTGCACGCGGGAGCGGACCTGACCCTCGACCAACACCTTTACAGTGCCGTCGGGAAGCTTCAGGAGCTGAAGCACGGAAGCGAGCGTTCCTGTCTTGAAGATTGCGTCGGGGCTCGGATCATCGTCGGCGGCATTGATCTGGGTCGCGAGCAGAATGAGCTTGTCGGCCCGCATCACCTCTTCAAGGGCGCGAATCGACTTCTCGCGGCCGACGAACAGCGGCACGATCATGTGCGGGAACACCACGATGTCGCGCAGTGGCAACACCGGATAGCTCTCGACCGTGCCTGGCGGACCCAATTCGCGCTTCTGGTTGCTCATCATCCAATCCTATCTGAATATTCATTCATAACCAGGGTCCGAGCTACGCCAGGACGGCCAGCGACTTTTGAGCTTGCCATTTAACCTAACCGTTCGCCTTGGGAGATCGTACTCTGCGCCCTTCTTTGGGGCATTTTTTCCACCTTAAGATGGCGTTTGCCTGGGCGGCATTCAAGAAGCGGGCCGGCGCGCAAGCCACTGTCGGCCAGCGCGGCAAGACTATCGGGTGCGAAGCGGCGCCGCGCGGGCTTGGCGGCTTCTTGCGCTTGTTGGTGGAGGGCCGTCAGCCGCGGCCCGCTGCGGCCGCGGCTTGCCATCAGGCGCTGGTGGCGCTCTTCTCGGCGCGCTCGGCGTAGATATAGAGCGGCCGAGATTTTCCTTCGACGACGTCGGGGCCGATCACCACCTGCTCGACGCTTTCGAGGCCGGGCAGCTCGAACATCGTGTCGAGCAGAATCGCTTCCATGATGGAGCGCAGGCCCCGCGCGCCGGTTTTGCGGTCAATCGCCTTCTTGGCGACGACGTTCAGCGCCTCATCCTGGAAGGTGAGCTCGGTGTTTTCCATCTCGAACAGCCGCTGATACTGTTTGACGAGCGCGTTCTTCGGCTCGACCAGGATCCGCTTCAACGCGTCCTCGTCGAGATCCTCGAGCGTGGCGATGACCGGCAATCGCCCCACGAACTCGGGAATGAGGCCGAATTTCAAGAGATCTTCCGGTTCTACTCTGCGCAGGATCTCGCCGGTGCGGCGTTCGTCGGGCGACTGAACCTTGGCACCGAAGCCTATCGAAGTGGAGGTGCCGCGCGCGGAAATGATCTTCTCGAGCCCGGCGAAGGCACCGCCGCAGATAAACAGGATGTTGGTGGTGTCGACCTGCAGGAACTCCTGCTGCGGATGCTTGCGCCCGCCCTGCGGCGGCACGGAAGCAATCGTACCTTCCATGATCTTCAAGAGCGCCTGCTGCACGCCTTCGCCCGACACGTCGCGGGTGATCGACGGGTTGTCGGACTTACGCGAGATCTTGTCGATCTCATCGATGTAGACGATGCCGCGCTGCGCCCGCTCGACGTTATAGTCGGAGGCCTGCAAAAGCTTCAGGATGATGTTCTCGACGTCCTCGCCGACGTAGCCCGCTTCGGTCAACGTGGTCGCGTCGGCCATGGTGAAGGGCACATCGAGAATGCGCGCCAGAGTCTGCGCCAGCAACGTCTTGCCGGAGCCGGTCGGGCCGATCAGCAGGATGTTCGATTTCGCCAGCTCGACGTCGTTGTGCTTGGTCGAATGGTTGAGCCGTTTGTAGTGATTGTGGACGGCGACCGACAGAACCCGCTTGGCTGGCGACTGACCGATGACGTAGTCGTCGAGCACCTTGCAGATCTCCTTCGGCGTCGGAATCCCGTCGCGGTTCTTCACCAGCGAGGACTTGTTTTCCTCGCGGATAATGTCCATGCAGAGTTCAACGCACTCGTCGCAGATGAACACCGTCGGACCGGCGATCAGCTTGCGGACCTCGTGCTGGCTCTTGCCGCAGAACGAGCAGTAGAGCGTGTTTTTCGAGTCGCTGCCGCCGACCTTGGTCATGGCTTTATCTCCCGGGCCGCAACCAAGACGAGGCTGTGACCATTTGCAACTGTCCAGAGCGAGAACTCGAATTGAGCCGTCGCGTTCGCAACGGTCCCCGTCGGGCCTATCTCGCCGCTTGTCCCCGTTCGCGAACTCCCGGAATTGGCGTTTTCTTCGTTAACCGAATGCAAACATGCCGGGCAACCTGGATCAAGCCCTTGTGCCCATTTCTCCCACCGCCGAAGCTTCTGCGTCACATGGGCGCAACGGTTCGGTTTCATAATGACCAGAAATTGCGTCCAATCGGTTAAATGGGCGGCGGCAGGCCCTAAACAGCAATGGATATGCCAGCCATAGCGGACCTAGGCCGCGGCCTTGCCCGCCGCCGGCTCGTCCGGCCTCTTTTCAATGACTTGGTCGACAATGCCAAACGTCCGGGACTCTTCGGCCGACATGAAATGGTCGCGGTCAAGCGTGTTCTCGATCGAGTCGTAATCCCTGCCGGTATGGCGGACGTAGATCTCGTTCAACCGGCGCTTTATCTTCATGATGTCCTCGGCGTGGCGGACGATGTCCGAAGCCTGACCTTGGAACCCACCCGACGGTTGGTGCACCATGATCCGGGCGTTGGGCAGCGCATACCGCAAGCCCGCCTCCCCGGCCGCCAGCAGCAGCGAGCCCATCGAGGCCGCCTGGCCGATGCAGAGGGTCGAGACCTTCGGCCGGATGAACTGCATCGTGTCGTAGACCGCCAGCCCGGAAGTGACGACGCCGCCCGGCGAATTGATGTACATCGAGATCTCTTTCTTGGGGTTTTCGGCCTCCAGAAAGAGCAGTTGCGCCACGATGACCGACGCCACGTGGTCGTCCACCGGCCCGGTCAGGAAGACAATCCGCTCCCGCAGGAGCCGCGAATAAATGTCGAAGCCGCGCTCGCCCCGGCTGGTATTCTCGATCACCTGGGGGATCAGATATTGGGCGAACGTTTCAGAAGGATCGCGGTCCATGTTCGATCTTTCTCTGTTTTTCCAAGGCCGAAATCGAATCGATAAGATAATAGCTTCCCCTGCTTTCGCAACGGGGCGGGTCGTTTCCGGCCCCCGGGCGACCCGGACTTAGGATGTCGGTTCGTCCGCTTCCGCGGCCTCGACAGCCTGCCGAAGTTCATCCTTACTCACCTGGCGGTCGCTCACCTTGGCCTGCGCCATAATGTGATTGACTACTTTTTCTTCGAAAATCGGTCCGCGGATCTCGTTCATAAGATCGGGATTCTTCCGATAAAGCTCGACGAACTGGCGCTCCCGGCCCGGATAGCTCCGGGCCCGCTCGTAAAGCACCTTGGTGATCTCATCCTCCGAGGCCTTGATTCCGGCCCGCTCCCCGACCTCGGCCAAGACCAGCCCGAGGCGGACGCGCCGCTCGGCGAGGCGATGATAGGCGGCACGCTCCGCCTCTTCCGTCGTCCCTTCATCGGCGAAGCTGCGGCCGAGCGACTTTCGCTCCAATTCGGCCTGCTCCCAAATTCCCTCGAATTCGCGCTGGAGGAGCTGTTCCGGCAGTTCGAACGTGTATTTGCCGTCGAGCGCATCGAGGAGTTCGCGCTTCCACTTGCGCCGCGACAGCGCAATGTAATCGCGCTCCAGCGAGGCGCGCACCGCTTCGCGCAGTTTGGCGAGATCCTCGAAGCCGAGGCTCTTGGCGAATGCATCGTCGATGGAAAGTTCGCCGGGTGCCGCGATCGCCTTCACGCTCACTGCGAACTCGGCGGGCCTGCCGGCCAATTTGCTTTCCGAATAATTCTCCGGGAACGTTACCGCGACGGTGCGGGTCTCGCCGACGCTGGCCCCGACGATCTGCTCCTCGAATCCGGGAAGAAACGAGCCGGCGCCGAGCACGAGATCGACGTCGGTGGCACTGCCGCCACCGAATGTTTGCCCCTCGACCGTACCGACGAAATCGATCGTAACTTTATCGCCTTGCGCGGCTTCGCCTTGCTTTGGCGTATAGGGCCGATTGCGGTCGGCGAGGTTCTTGACCGCCGTGTCCACGTCCTCTTCGGGAATATCGGCGACGAGCCGTTCGATTTCGATGTCATCGAAGGTGCCGATCTCGATCGTCGGTAGAACCTCGACTGCGACACGATAGGAAAAATCGGACTTCGCTTCAAAGGCTTCGCGCAATTTCTCCTCGTCGTCCGGCAGCTCGATCTTGGGCGCGCCGGCAAGTTTCAGCTTGTTGCCCTCGACGATCTCCCGATTGGCGGCGTTGACCGCTTCCTGGACCACCTCGGCCATGATCGAGCGGCCATAGAGGCGGCGCAGATGCGCAACCGGCACCTTGCCGGGCCGAAAGCCTTTGATGTGCGCCTTGGCGCGGATCTCGGCGAGCTGGCCCTCGACGCGCGAGGCGAGATCTTGCGCGGCAAGCACGACGTTATACTCGCGCTTCAGTCCCTCGGAGAGAGTTTGCGTCACCTGCATCGTTTCGTCCTTCGAATTGCCTCTCCCGGCGTGCAGCAGGCGCGGCTTGCCAGGATCACGCCGATTGCGGAGCTCTGGTGCGGGCGGAGGGACTCGAACCCCCACGGCTTTCACCACCGGAACCTAAATCCGGCGCGTCTACCAATTCCGCCACGCCCGCGAGCGCATCAACGCGTCGCGTTTCACCTCGGGGCGGCTCTATAACATGCCGCCGCTCCGGCGCAGCAAAAAAGTGGAGACTTGGCAGCCGTCCTCAAGGCATGCTTTTGCCGGCCGATCCTGCTATGCGGGTCGGCGCCGCTGCGAACCTGCTTCGATGCTTTTTAGCCGCCGCGCCTTGCTCGGCTCCACCTTTGCCGCCATTTTCGCGCTGCCGGCGCGCGCCGACGGCGTTCGCGTCCTGAGCGTCCGCAAGACGACATTGCGGCTGTTGCCGGAACCCGCGGAGGAGACCGGGGTCTGCGGCTTCGACGGGCAAGTGCCGGGGCCTTTGCTTCGTTGCAAAAAGGGCGACGCGCTCGCCATCCGCGTCGTCAATCGCATCGATGCCCCGCTCAGTTTTGCCTGCCAAGGCATGCGGCTCGAGAACGCGATGGACGGCGTCGCCGGCCTCACGCAGGCGCCAATCCCGCCCGGCGGAACATTCGACTACCGCGTCATCCCGCCGGATGCCGGATTTTTCTTCTATCGTTCGAACGTAGCGCCGCACGGGAGCGAACGGCTTCGCCAAGGTCTTTACGGGCCGTTCGTTGTTGAGGAGCCGGATCCGCCGGCGGCCGATCGGGATATCGTCATCGTGCTCGCCGACTGGCAGCTCAATCGGGCCGGGCAGATTGCCGGCGCCGCTCTCTCGCCACCGACCGATCCGCCCCGTACGCTGACGACCGCCAATTCAAGTCCGGTCGCGGTGACGCAGATCCTGCCGCCTCTGACTCGAATCCGGTTGCGCCTGCTCAACGCCGCCGCATCTCGCATCTTGTTCGTCACCTTCGAGAAGCTCAAACCCATGGTGCTCGGCATCGACGGCGAACCTTGCGAGGCCTTCGCGCCATTGCAGGACACGCTGCCAATCGGCCCAGGCGCTCGTTTCGACGTGATGTTCGATCTGCCGGCCGAGGCCGGTACCGAAGCGCGCCTCGTTTTGCGCGGCGCGCCGGCACCCGATCAGCCTCTCCTGGTCCTCAAATGCGCCGGACAAAGCCGGCCCAATTTGCCGCCCATTGTCTCTTTGCCGTCCAATCCGCTGCTGCCGGTGAGCATCAATCTCAAGGCTTCGCGCAAACTCGATCTCGTCATCGAGGGCGGCGCAACGAACCCTGCCGCTCCACCCGACCCGCTCCGACTGAATGGTCTGCCAGCCGAAGAGTTTGGAGAAAAGCCGCTTTTCTCCGTCCGGCGCGGAACGCCGGTGAGCCTCGGCCTCGTCAACAAAACGGCGTTCGTGCAGCAGATCCACGTGCATGGCCATCATGTGCGCGTGCTGCATGACCTCGACGACGGGTGGGATCCCTATTGGCGCGACAGTGTGATCGTCGCCGCGGGACGCGCCAAACATGTGGCGTTCCTCGCCGACAATCCTGGCAAATGGGCGATCGAATGCCTGCCGCTTTATCCGCAATCGAGCGAGCTCGTGGCCTGGTTCGGGGTCGCCTGACGCCGATCGTTCCGATCGCCGGCAGGCCGATCGGCTAGGCGTCGTCGGCGTCGAGCAGGCGGCGCAAGACCGGCGGCAAAGCTTCGGGAATGTCTTCGGAGATAAGACCCGGACCGAATTCGCGAGCCGCCGCCGCGTGCAGCCAGACCGCGGCGCTTGCCGCCTCGAACGCCGGCATCGACTGCGCCAAGAGGCCGCCAATCATTCCCGCCAGTACGTCGCCGGAACCTGCGGTCGCAAGCCACGGCGGAGCGCCATGGCCGATCGAAGCGCGGCCGCGCGGATCCGCGACCACCGTGTCCGCGCCCTTCAGCAGCAACACCGCGCCCATCAGCGCCGCCCCGGCGCGGGCACGGTCGAGTTTCGATGCCGAAGTCAATTGCGCGACCGCCGGATGATCGCGCAATTCTCCTTCCTTTGCCGCGAACAATCGCGCGAATTCGCCGTCGTGCGGAGTCAAGACCACCTGGCAGTGAGAGCGCTTCACGGCATCGGCGAGGCGCATCGATTCGCCGGCGAAACTCGTCAGCGCGTCAGCATCGAGGACGATGGCACGCGGCGCCTTCGTTTCCTCGGCGCCCTCTGCGAGCGCCGTCAAGACCATGTCGCGAGTCTCCGCGCCCACTCCCATGCCAGGCCCCATCACCACGGCGTTCTTGCGCCGGTCGGCCAAAAGCTCGGCTAATTCCTCGTTCGTATCGCAGACGCGCGTCATGATCGCGGTCAGCGCCGCGGCGTGCGCAAGCAGCGCATCGCGCGGAGTTGCGACCGTTACCAGCCCGGCACCGATCCGCAGTGCGCCGCGCGCCGCAAGCCGCGCTGCGCCGGTATGCGCCAAAGAACCGGAAAGAACGACGGCGTGGCCGCGGTTATATTTGTGGCCGTCGATGCGTGGCCGCGGAAAATATTTGCTCCAAATGGAGGGGCCGTTGGCAAAGGTCTTGGGATTGATCTCGGCGAGTACCGAATCGGGAATGCCGATATCGACCAGGCTAATTTCACCGCAGTGCATGGTTCCTGGCAGCAGCAGATGACCGGGCTTCAGGCGAAAGAAGGTAACGGTCTGCGTCGCCTCGACAGCGATGCCGCGCACCAGGCCGGTTGAGCCGTCGACTCCCGAGGGAATGTCGACGGCGACGATCGGCTTGCGCGTGCGTCGCGTCCATTCGTTCAGACGATGGATTGTGTCGCGCGCCACCCCGTCGATGTCGCGCGCCAAACCCGCGCCGAAGATCGCATCGATCGCGAGGTCGGCCTCCTCCAAGGGCAACTCCTCGAAGCGCAGAACGGGGGCGCTCCAGCCTTGCGCCGCGGCGGCCGCGTCGCCGCTCAAATTCTCGCGCGCGCCGAGCAGGCCGACGGCGACTTTAAATCCATCCGCCTGGAGATAACGCGCGGCGACGAACCCATCGCCGCCATTGTTGCCCGGGCCGCAAAAGACTGCGATCCGCCGCCCGTGCGGATCGCGCGTCGCCAGCAGCCGCGCCGCGGCTTTAGCGACGGCGGCACCGGCACGATCCATCAAAACGGCGCCCGGAATCCCGGCGGCGATTGTCAGCCGATCCGCCGCACCCATTTCGGCGCTGGAGAGCAGTTCTGGAGGAGTCGTCGGCATGATTCGATCGTGGCTAAGATTGCCGGCGCGCGCGACGGCGCTAGGTGCCGCAAACGGGGACGAATTCCGCACTGCCTAGAATTTGTCCCCGCCCATTATATTGACATCGCGGTTCGCGCCGGAGTAGAAAATCTTCTGTCGCGACGCTGAATTATCGAGGCTTTTCGCACTCCGTGTGCTCTTCGGAGCGTCCCCTTGAACCTGAAACCCCACACCGCCAAATTCGGCATCGGCCAGATCGTGCGGCATCGCAAATATCCGTTTCGTGGCATCATTTACGATGTCGATCCGGTTTTCGCGAACACTGACGAATGGTGGCTTGCCATTCCCGAAGAAGTACGGCCGCGTAAGGATCAGCCCTTTTACCACCTCTTCGCCGAGAACGCCGATACCGAATATGTCGCCTATGTCTCGGAGCAGAACCTTTTGCCCGATACTTCCGGTGATCCGGTACGCCATCCGCAGGTCGAGGAAATGTTCACCCGCGCCCAAGACGGCGGCTATCACATCAAGACCGCGCGGTTGAACTAAACCGCGATCGGAACATTACGATCCCGCGCGAACGCGACGCGCGGTACGGCGGGCGCTATTTGCCGCTCGATTGCGCAGGTGCGGCAGGAGCCGGCGCCGGAGCGGCAGGGGCCGGCGCGGCAGCCGGCGCGCTGGTCGGCGGTGCCGCCCCGCCGGTCGGCGAGCCGCCTCCCTGTTTCTCGGCCTCGAGCTTCTTGCGCTCTTCGTCGGCGCGTTTTTGCAGTTCCTCCTGAAACTTCTTCTGCTCCGCCTCCAGCACTTTCGGATCGACCGCCGGTCCGTCGAACGTCTTGCCGAAATCGGCAAGGGGCACAGCGAACGTGACTTCATTGTTGGCCTGATTGCGGACGGCGATGTTGAGCGTCGTGCCCTTCTTCATCTGATCGATGGTCGGGCCTTTCACTCTCGATTCCGCGAAGCACCCGTTGGGGAAACAGATTTCGAAAGCGCCGTCGAGCGTCGTGCCGCTATCCACCCAAAACCGGAAACCGGGACGCAACATGAGCCCAACCGGCATCAGCAAGCGAATGATGCGGGTATCGTCGCCCTTGATGTCATAGATCGCCACGGCGAGGACCGGCGCCTGATTGGGCTGCGTGCTGAAGTCGCGCGTCGTGTAGCAAACATCTTTGTCGGCCGCCTGATCGTGACCGCATACCTTGGTCCACTGCGGTTGCGTGCCGATCAAATCGAGCCTTATCGGACCCTGCGGCTGTGCGGGAGCGGCAGATTGCGTCTGATTCGGCTGGCCCGCGGGGGCCGGATTGGCGGGCGCCGCCTGCTGCGCGTAACCCTCTCCGCCGGCCAGGGCGAGAATGCCGGCCAAACTAGCGAAGCCGAGACGCGCTAACGAGAACGCCATAAGGAAAGCCTTTCCGATAATAGCAACTCCGGCCGAGGGCTTTTGCACCCGCCGGAGCAAGATAATGGCCGCTCACAAAGACGCGAAGCACGGCCGCTAGTCAAGGTAGTCCAAAATGCGCCCGGCGAGTGGGCTTCGAATGCGGCGACAAATTGGCCGCCGGCGTTCCGCCCGCGAAAAATAGCTTTTCTCGGAAGAGCATAAGCGTGCGGCGCAACAGCATTTGCCGCTGCCACACCTATTCAGGGCTACCAGTACGCCTTAGAGTCGCGGCATGCATTTCGGCGCGATTCGCTGCCCCGGGCGAGCCCGGCCCGGAGCTTTCAAAGTGAGGGCGGCGATCCTCCGCGCCGCGGTAATATTCGCCTCCTTCAGCAGCGTTCTGGCGCAAGCCGATACGAACCGTTGCCAGACGATTGCCGGTCTCACGCAAGATAGGCTGCCGGTGCAGCTCGCGGCGCTCAATGATACGCAAGACGGCACGCCGCAATATGCGATCGCCATGCATGGAGCGCCGGCCCTCGCACCGAATTACACGCATTTTCCTTACGCCAATTCCGCCGCGCCCAAGGGTGGGCGCCTCACGATTGGATTGCTCGGGACGTTCGATAGTCTGAACCCGTTCAACATCAAGTCGGGTTCGGCGGCGCAAGGTCTCAACACCAATGTATTCCAAACCTTGATGGCGCGTTCGCTCGACGAGCCGTTCACGCTCTACGGCCTGATCGCCAAAAGCATCGAGACGAACGAGGCGCGCTCCTATGCGCTCTTCCGCCTCGACCCACGCGCCAAGTTTTCCGACGGAACGCCGATCACTTCGGCCGACGTCGCGTTCACCTTCAATCTCTTGAAAGAAAAGGGTCGCCCGCAGCAGCGTGCCGCCTATACGCTCGTCAGTCGCGTCGAGGTGCCCGATGCCGAGACGATCCGCTTCGATTTCCCGGCCGTCGACGACCGCGAATTGCCGCTCATCCTGGCGTTGATGCCGGTGCTTTCGCGGCGCACGACCGATGTGGCGAATTTCGAGCAGGCGAGCTTTGCGATCCCGGTCGGATCGGGACCCTACCGCATCGCAGAGGTGGATCCGGGCGAAAAGCTGATCCTGCGCCGTAACCCCGATTATTGGGCCAAGGACCTGCCGAGCCAACGCGGCTTCTTCAACTTCGATGCGATCGAAATCGATTATTACCGCGACGCCAACAGCCTTTTTGAAGCTTTCCAAGCCGGCCTCATCGACTTCCGCATCGAAACCGATCCACTGCGCTGGACCACGAGCTACAATTTTCCGGCCTTGCGAGAACATCGCGTCGTTTGCGAAAGCCTGCCGGTCGGCGGCCCGAAGGGCATGGATGGTTTTGTCTTCAACCTGCGGCGTGGCATCTTCGACGATGTGCGGGTGCGCGAATCCTTGGGAATGATGTTCGACTTCGAATGGGTCAACGCCAATCTCTTTGCCGGCCAATATAGACGCACCAAGAGCTTCTTCGACGATTCGGAATTCGCTTCGACCGGGCGGCCGGCAAGCGCCGCGGAGCGCGTCCTTCTCGCGCCCTTTCCGGGCGCGGTGCGTGAGGACATTCTGGAAGGGCGCTGGCGTCCGCCAAAGACTGACGGAACCGGCGACGACCGGGTGTGGCCGAGGCGGGCGCTCGATCTCCTCGCCTCTGCCGGCTACCGGCTC
Source organism: uncultured Alphaproteobacteria bacterium (assembly GCA_963697785.1). Classification (GTDB taxonomy): domain Bacteria; phylum Pseudomonadota; class Alphaproteobacteria; order Rhizobiales; family Beijerinckiaceae; genus Methylovirgula. The sequence continues at coordinate 1,972,632 of OY969098.1, forward strand.
GTCGACGGAAGATTGCGCAAGGACGGCAAGCCCTTCAACTTCGAAATCATGGTGGAAGATCGCGCCGAAGAGCGCTTGGCGCTCAATTACGCCTACTCGCTTGCCCGCATCGGCGTCGAGGCGCGGGTGCGGCGCGTCGACGAGGTGCAATACCAAAGGCGCCGGCAGAACTTCGATTTCGATATGATGATCGGCAGTTGGACCGCCTCGGCTTCGCCCGGCAGCGAACAGCGCACGCGCTGGGGTTCGGCCGCCGTCGACGAGCCGGCCTCCTATAACCTTGCCGGCGTCAAATCGCCGGCGGTCGATGCAATGATCGACGCGCTGCTGGCGGCGAAATCACGCCAAGATTTCGTCACCGCCGTGCGCGCCCTCGACCGCGTGCTTCTCTCGGGCTTTTATATCGTGCCGTTGTTCCATGCGCGCCAGCAATGGATTGCCGCCTCTACGGCGCTGGAGAGACCCGCGGAATTGCCGGCCTACGGATCGCCGACGATCGATCCGACGCTCGATGCTTGGTGGAGGAAGCCATGAACGCCGAGCCCGCCGCCGGCTTACGCGTCTTTGCACCCTATAGTCTCGACACGTTGGTGACGGGCGCGGCGCGGCTGCGGCCCGAAACCACTGCGCTCGCCGACCGCACGCGGGCCTGTTCCTACGCCGCATTCGCCACGGACGTTGCGGCGCTGGCGCGGCTCTTAGTCGATTGCGGCTTGCAGCCGGGCGAGCGGCTGCTCATCTTGGGCGGCGCGGAGATTTCGCTCCTCACGACGCTCGTGGCGGCGCTGCGCGCCGGCTTCGAACCGGCCTTGGCGCCGCTCGATCTCGGGGTGGCCGAACTTTCCGCCTATGCGCGCGGCGTCAATGCGGCCGCGCTGATCGGACCGAGCGAATACGGAGATCTGAAGCTTGCCGATGCATATTTCGAGGTCGCGGCGGCGGTTCACTCGATCCGGCTCGTCGCGACGCTCGGACCGGGCGAAGTCGATGGCGCCGTCGATTTGCGCCATGCGGCCATCGCGCGCTACGCCGCCGCCCATCCGGACAATGGTCTCGAGCGCGGCAAGCCCGCCCCGGCACCGGCACGAATCGTAACGCTCGACCGGCGCCGCGGGGCATCCGTTGCACACGAACAAGCAACCCTGATGGCGGCGAGCTTCGATTTCGGCGCGCGGGCGGCGATCGGACGCGAGACGCCGGTCCTCTCGACCTTGCCGCCGACGAGTTTCGCCGGGCTGGTCGCCGGCCCCTTCGCGGCGCTGCTTTCCGGCGCTGCGCTGCATCTGCATGGGCCGTTTGCGGCGGACGATTTCCTTAAATGCCGGGCGCGCGCCGGGCATGCTCATCTCGTCGTCCCCGCGGCGATTGCCTCCGAGCTTGCCGGCGCCGGGATTCTCGATGGGCTCGCTTCGGCCGTTCTCGTATCGCGTCTTGCGGCGGATGACGAATACGCGCCGCCGCCGCCGTTCGCCTGTCCCTGCCCGTTGATCGATCTCTACGCGATTGACGAATCGACCGCCATCACCGAGCCGCGGCGCGGCGGGTGCGCTGTTCCGCCGGCGCCGGAGCCGCATTACGTCGGCTTCGACGAGGCGCGAATTTTAACCGTCGAGCGCGCCGCCGAACATGAACTCATGTTCCGCGGCGCGGCGGTCACGCCGGCTCTGGCATAGAGATTGCCGGAGTGTTGCGCTTTCCGGCTGCGGCCTAATGCGCAACATGAAGTGCTTTAAGTTCCGGTATCAGTGCATAGTATTGGCCGAAATCTCAGGAATTCCGGGGATATTCTGGAGCACGAGGACGATGCCGGACGAAGGCAAGTCGGGCGCCATCATCGGCGTGGTCACGGTCTCGGACCGGGCCGCCGCCGGTCTTTACAAAGACGAAAGCGGCCCAGCGATCGTCACCTTCCTGGAACGGGTCGTCACGACCCCGGCCGCGATCGTAAAACGCATTATCCCGGACGGGTTCGAATCGGTGCGCGATTGCCTGACCGAGCTTGCCGATAGCGAGGGCTGCGACTTGATCCTCACGACGGGCGGCACCGGCCCCGCCCCGCGCGACGTGACCCCGGAGGCGACCGCGGCGGTCGCACCGCGCCTATTGCCCGGATTTGGCGAACTGATGCGCTCCGAGAGCCTGAACTACGTGCCGACCGCGATTCTTTCCCGGCAGATCGCCGCGCACCGCGGCAAATGCCTCATCATCAACCTGCCCGGCAAACCCGCGGCGATCGACGTCTGTCTTTATGCCGTCTTCCCTGCCATCCCTTATTGTCTCGATCTGCTCGGCGCGGCGCGAATCGAGACCGATCCCGCCGTGCTCTCCTCCTTCCGGCCGAAAGCATAGATGCGCGCAGCAACCTCTCCCTCTCCGGCTGAAATTACCGCCGGGCGCTTCGAGGCGCTGACGGCGGACTATACTCCGCTGCCCAATATCCCCGACGAATTCGTCACCGCCGACGGCCAGCGTCGGGCGCATTGGATGAAGTTCCTCGGCGCGCTCGCCGAACTCGGCGCCGACGAGATCGAGCGGCGCTTTGCGACCGCCGACCGGCACATCCGCGATACCGGCGTCTCCTACCGCGCCTACGGCGACATGAGCGAGCGCGCTTGGCCGCTCAGCCATCTGCCGCTCCTCATCGAAGCGGCGGAGTGGCGGGAGATCGCGGCCGGCGTGGCGCAGCGCGCCGAGCTACTCGAAGCGGTGCTGGCCGATATCTACGGCCCGGCAAGTCTCGTCTCGGGCGGCGATCTGCCGGCCGCCGCGGTCGCCGGCTGCGCGGATTTCTTGCTGCCGCTCGAAGGCCTGGTGCCCCCCGGCGGCCGATACCTGCATCTCTATGCGGCGGATCTCGGCCGCGGTCCGGACGGAAGCTGGTGGGTCGTCGGCGACCGTACCCAAGCGCCTTCCGGGGCCGGCTACGCGCTCGCTAATCGTTTGGTGCTCTCGCGCGCCTTTCCGGCCCTCTACCGCAACATGAACGTCGAGCGGCTGGCGCCTTTCTTCCAGGGTTTCCGCAGCGGCCTGATCGCCATGGCGACGCACGCCGACCCGCGCATCTGCCTGCTGACGCCCGGCCCGTACAACGAAACCTATTTCGAACAGGCCTATCTTGCCCGCTATCTCGGCTTCCTGCTCGTCGAAGGCGGGGATCTGACGATGCGCGATGGCGAGATCCACGTGCGCACCATCGCCGGGCTGAAACGCGCCGACGTGATCTGGCGGCGCATCGACTCGGACTACGCCGATCCGCTCGAACTCAACGCCAAGTCGCGGCTCGGCGTGCCGGGCCTCGTCGAGGCGCTGCGCCAGGGCGGCGTGGTGCTCGCCAACGCGCTCGGCTCCGGCGTTCTCGAAGCTCCCGTGATGATGAGCTTTCTGCCGCGCCTCTGCCAACGTGTACTCGGCGAAGATTTGAAACTGCCGAACGTTGCGACCTGGTGGTGCGGCCAGGCGCGCGAACGCGACAAGGTGCTGGCCTATCCCGACGGCATGGCGGTGGCTGGCGCCTTCGGCAATCCGATCCTCGATTCACAGCCCAACCAGGCGCTGATCCTCGCCGCGCTTTCGCCCGACGAGCGCGCCCAGCTCGCCACTGATGTCGCCGAGCGCGGCATCGATTACGTCGGCCAGGAAGTCGTGAACCTCTCGACGACGCCGGTGCTCGAAGGCGGCAAGCTCGTGCCGCGACCGTTCGTGCTGCGCGTCTATGCGGCGCGTACGCGCGACGGATGGAAGATCATGCCGGGCGGCTTCTGCCGCATCTCGGGGCGGCCCGACGCGCGCGCCATCTCGATGGGCGAAGGAGTGCGCTCCGCCGACGTCTGGGTGCTCTCCGAAGGCCCGGTCGAGCACGTCACGCTGCTGCCGACCAACGAGTTGGTGCACATCCGCCGGCTAATGGGACTATTGCCGAGCCGCGCCGCCGACAACCTCTTCTGGCTCGGCCGCTATCTCGAACGCGCCGAGGCGACGCTGCGCCTCATCCGCTGCCTCGCGGGGCGGCTCATCGACACGGATACGCAGGCCAATGCGCGCTCCGCCGTCGAACGCATAGGCGGCCTCTTTGTCGCCTGGGGCGCGGCGCCGGCCAATGCCTTGGCGCAAGCGATGCGGCTTGCCGCGACGGGGTTGCACAGCAGCCAGGAATTCGGCTCGGCGCTGGCGCTGGTGCGCGACGCGCATCGCGCCGCCTCGTTCATTCGCGAGCGTCTGTCGCCGGACACCTGGCGGCTCATCGACGATCTGCGCGGCCGCCTCGACCAGGACGAAGAGGCGGTGCTGACCGAAGCGGAAGCCTTCGAGCGCGCCAATGCGGCGCTGCGCACCATCGCCGCCATCGCCGGGCTCGCGCAAGAGAACATGAACCGTGGCGCCGGCTGGCATTTCCTCGAAATTGGCCGGCGCATCGAGCGGGCGATCAACACCTGCCGCTTCGCCCGGCATTTCGCGCACGCCGACGCGCCGGCCGAAGAGCTCGACATCCTGCTCGATCTCATCAACTCGCCGATCACCTACCGCTCGCGCTACATGATCGGCGTGGCGCTCGGCCCGGTGCGCGACATGGCGCTGCTCGATCCCTATAACCCGCGCTCAGTCGCCTTCCAGGTCGAGCGGCTCGACAAGCACATCGCCGAACTGCCGGCGCTCGCCGACGACGGCATGCTGGAGACGCCGCGCCGGATCATCGTCAAGCTCGCCGCCGAGCTCGCCGCGACTACGGTGGACGGGCTCGACAACACGCGCGTCCTCGGCTTCGAACAGGCGCTGCTCAGCCTCTCCGACGCGATCGCGGCGCGCTACTTCCTGCAAGGGCCGCATCTTGCCCGCGCCGACACCGCGAGCGGGCTCGCGTGATCTACGACATCCGCCACGTGACGATCTACGAATATGGATCGCGCGTCACGTTCAGCCATTGCGCGCTGCGCCTGCTGCCGCGCGACGGGCCCGGGCAGACGGTGCTGGCGAGCAGCCTCGATATCGACCCGGCGCCTAAGGAGATCGGCGAGCGCGCCTGCTTCTTCGGCAACCGCGTGACCTCGATGACCATCGAGACGCCGCATCGCCGTCTCTCGGTCGAGGCGTCATCGAGCGTCGAGGTCAACCGCGATCCGCCGCCCGACGCGGCGGCGACGCCGGCATGGGAGGTGGTGCGCGAGGCGGCCTACGCGAGCCAATCGCTTGCCCGCCAATCGCCGGCGCATTTTCTGCATCCGAGCCGCTACGTGCCACGCTTTCCGCCGGCGCGGGAATACGCACAGCAGTTCTTCACGCCAGGCCGGCCGGTGCTCGAAGCGGCAAGCGATCTCATGAAACACATGCGCCGCGATTTCATGTACGATCCGACTTCGACCGTGGTCTCGACGCCGGTCTGGCAGGCCTTCGAACAACGCTCCGGCGTCTGCCAGGATTTCGCGCATATCATGATCGCGGGGCTACGCGGTCTCGGCCTGCCCGCCGCCTATGTCTCCGGCTACATCCGCACGATTCCGCTGGGCGGCGTGCCGGTGCTGCAAGGGGCCGACGCTATGCACGCCTGGGTGTCGCTCTGGTGCGGAGAGGCGGGCTGGATCGGGCTCGATCCGACCAACGCGCTGCTCATCGGCGACGACCACATCGTGCTTGCGCAGGGCCGCGACTATGCCGACATCTCGCCGGTCGCCGGCATTATCTCGGGCGCCGGCGAGCAAGACATCGAAGTCAAGGTGGATGTCGTGCCGCGGGTATAAATGACCCGCGCCAGGCCCGCGTTTTACCCGGCCCCCTACCTCAACTTCGCAGATCGAACCGTCAGCCTAGCCGTGAACGGACGCCTCGAACGGGGCCGGCGTCGAACGCGGCCTTTGCAGCAGCTTAATGCCGCAGGGCGCCGATCCCCATCGAATTTATATGTCCGCCGCGCCAAATCGGGGTCGTGACGAGGGAATTTTGGGGTTTGGAGAAGAAAATGAGGTCGATTTGGAGTGTTTCCAGGGAACCGGCGCCAGCGCTGCTTCCCGAGGTTTTGGCCGGAGTTTTGGCATGCACCGTCTTTTTGAGCGCGCTCGACCGCCTGTCGCCGACGCCCGCAGATCCAGCCTGCAGCGCGACGCCCGCCAATCGCGCCGTTATATTGTGCTCCGTGCGTCCGGACCAGAACTGGACCCGGCGCATCCATCACTAGCGGCGCTCGACGCTGGCTCCGGTCTTGGCGACCGTTGAGCCCGGATGAGATTTCCAGACATTGGCGTTGGCGAACGTTTGTTGTGGCGCCGCGTTGATGTCTCGCGGGTGGGGATCATCTCGGGGCTCGGGCGAGCAGGATATCAAGATGAAGGTGGATGTATCCCAGTCGGCAGCCTCCATAGTGTCGAAGACGGCGTCGATAAAAGTCCTGGGCACCTCCTTGTGAAAGAGGTCGCTCATAGAGTTGACGAAGACACGTCTTGGCTGTCGCCAATTTAGCGGCTGCGCCAAGCGCTCAAGCCTAAGCGTGGGGTCGAAACCATTCTCAAAGGCATGTCCAGGGACGCCGCGAAATCGCTCTGAAAAGCGTTCCGTGTAGCAGAAATCGCAGCCGCGCGTGATCTTCGAACAACCGCTCGTCGGATTCCAAGTCGCGTCCGTCCATTCGATCTCAGTTGTTATCGCCGTAGACGTACTGGGATTATATACTTGACAACGGAATCCAAGGGGCAGAATCATTTTGCTCGACAGGCCGGCGCTAGCGTTTCTGAGTCTCAGCTTTCCTTCGAGCTTTGCGTCCGCGACGAGATTCTCGCTTGGCTTCGCGAAAACTGGTCGCTGGTCGAGGAGAACTGCTTTTCGGGGTTGGATGAGCTTTCGCAAAGGATTCGACTTCGCGCTGGTATTTGATCAGGTCATCGTCGCTTATCGAAAATGCTTGTTGAGCCTGAGCAAACTTTCCCATGAAGACGAACAGATGCTTCTGCATTTGAAGGGCGCTAAAGGCCTTAGGCTTGACTTCTAGAGAGCCTTTTACTTTTCGCCGAACGAGTGTGAACGTCTCGCTATCAGCGCTCACGCTTATAAAGCCGTGCGCAAAGCCGTTTCTTTCCGCGACCTGGATTGCTTCGGTGATCAATTGAACTTTTTGCTTTTCTTCGGGACTTCGATTTAGGAGAGCCAGCAGGACATTCGATTTTGCCCCGAATCCCAATGCGCCGCTGAGAATGCAGCTTTCCTCGACGCTGAGACGAAGCGCCCGCATAATCGCGATCTCGACCAAAACGTCGAAGCTATTCCACACGGCTAGAAACTGGCCATATTGAAGGAAGAAATAGTGATAGGCTGTGAGGCCAGGCTGGGGCATTTTAGACATGGCAAAATCTCACCAAGCAGACTTGGATATTCCAAGCGAAGCTGGAGCCATCATGAGCAAGATGGTTCAGATGCCGCCGAAGCCTCATGAGGACATGAAACTCGGAAAAGGCAAAGCTAAGCCAAAACCCGCGAAGAAGCGGCGCAAGAAGAAAAAATCGGCCTCTGCGGCTTAAGGTTGTTGCATGCAGATATAAACTGCATGAGGGGGACTATCTGACGGTACAGGAATCTTAGCGGCGCCGGCCTTGCATTCTTCAAGGTTGTCATACGAAGGCAAATTCGCAAGCTGACAAGAATTCATCTGCGGATGCCCTATTAGCGCGGTGCAAAAGAAAATTACGAAAGTCATAAGCCGCTCCTCGGCTTGACCGACAAAAACCGTCCATCCTATGTTTGTGCATGGGAGGGGAGGTTGGACATTCAATTTCCGCCTGTAGTTATTTCGTACAAAGGCTTAGAGGCGGATAGTCATCTTATCGAACTAGGCCAATTAGGCCAATCAATCCAAGGAGCATCTAAGCTTCTTGGGATAGCTGCGCATATCGTAACAACAGGCCAATACGCAAAAAGGGCCCCGGCGCTAACCGTCAGAGTCTTGGCACAAGAACCCATAGCAGGATCATTCGATCTTGTTGCGGTCTTGATGCCAATTACTCCAATGGTCGCTCCGATGCTGCCCTTGATTGCGGATCAAACGCGAGCCCTAGCAGGCCGAGCTGTTGAGGGAATCGTGAATTATGCCATTTCCAAATTTGCGGCTCGGCAAACCGACGCCGACCGAGCCATGCAAATAGCAGACTCGGCGCTGACTGAAATGGGACAGGTGTCGCGAGCGGCTATCGCTGCTATGGAACGCGTAGCCTTGAATGAGAAACCGGCTGCTAAGTTGTTAGTCGTGCCAATAGGGCAGTCCTGTGAGACGGCTCAAATAGGAGCGCTTGCTAATGGAGCGCTCGCGATAGATCGCAACATGAGAAATGTGATCGATGGCGCGGATTCCGCCGTCGTCATTGGGCCAGAAGCCAGTTTTGATATATTTATCACAGAGTTGGATCTGAAAAATAAGACCTGCAAATTTCAGGTGCGGGGCGCAGAGGATGATGAACAGCGTTTAGTGGGGGAGATAACCGACCCCGCACTAACGATCCCCCACAATCCCTATTCTTCCGCAATGGACAATCGCCGCTGGCTACAAGTCTCCGGCAAGCCGGAAATAAGAGATGGAGATATTGAGCGCCTCTATATCTCAAATGCTCCTAGCGCCTAGGCTGTTTTTTGCGCCATTTCAGAAAGCGTTTCGCCTGTCGCTTAAAATCCGGCTTCGTTAGTCCGCCGATAGGTCAAACGCTTTCCGATAATGCCAGTTGCGACCTTTGAAACACGCTCGCGATCCTCGATGCCAAGTGCTGAGCGGTTTGAATAGCGAAAATCAAATTCGCTCAAATAACGATGCAGGTGCTTTTCGGCACAATGCTGATAGACGCCTTTCATGCCTCTCTTGAAAACGGAATAATAGCCTTCGACAGTATTGGTATGGACGTGCCCGCGAACATATTCCTCTCTCGCGTGGTTCACAGTTTCGTGGCTGGCATAACCGGCGAGGATTTCTGGATAACTCGCGGCCTGATCGGTCATCATCGCGGTTTCGCGGGCGATGTTCGCGTCGATAATGGGCTTCATGTCGGCAACCGAAACGCTGTCGATATGGAAGCTTCTGGCGCTGCCGCCGCGCTCGACTAGGGTAAGCACCACGTTCTTATGCGAGGAGCCGCCACGGGGCTTCGGAACGCCTTCCAGGCGGCCGATATAGGTCTCGTCCACTTCGACAGTCTTTCCTTTGCCGCCTAGAGGTTCGGGCGGATTGCGATCTGTCATCGCCTCGCGGATACGATGCGCCATAAACCATGCGGTCTTGTAGGTCACGCCGAGCGAACGATGTAGCTGATGCGCGCTCATGCCGTTCTTGGACGTTCCAAGTAGATGCATCGCCAACCACCATTTGCTGAGCGGGATTTTGGAGCGCTCGAAAACGGTACCGACTGTGGCCGTGAATTGCCCGTTGCAAGCCGCGCAATAGTAGAGACCAGGGCGAGCCGCTTTGCCTTGTGCTTTGGCGATCTTTTCCTGATCGAAGTTGCCGCAATGCGGGCAAACCCGACCGTTGGGCCAGATGGTCGCTTCTAGAGCTTCGCGGGCTTTATTTTCGTCGTTAAAGATCGGGTTTTGAAGGTCGGCAGACATGGGAAGCTCCTATGCCTCCAAATCTATCGAAGGCCGCTTCCGTTGTCAAGTATATAATCGCGTAGACGTACTGTAGAACAAATGGAGAACACACACCAGCGAAATTATGGGGTGCTGCAATCAGCCCGCGGCGTGCTGCTTATCATTGCCCATCCTATACCGATCCGCCACTCGTCTGTTCCCACCCTGAATACCTCTGCGCTTCATCCGTCTGGCGCCGCGAAATACGGCGAGATACGCTGATCGGGAAAAGGCCCTTCCATCACTGATCGAGTGAACCGCCATGCTCGAACACGTTAGTATCCCCGTCGCGAATTTCGCCAAGTCGAAGAAGTTCTACGTCGCCGCGCTGAAACCCCTCGGATACAAACTCACTCGGGATTATTCGCCGGAAGCGGCCGGATTTTTCGAGGGCGGCCACACCAGCTTCTGGATTTCGAAGAAGAAAGGCGGCGGCGGAATTCACGTCGCCTTTCTCGCCAAGAGCCGGCGCGCGGTGCAGGGATTCCACGCCGCTGCGCTCAAAGCCGGCGGCAAGGACAATGGCGAGCCGGGGCGGCGCGGGGGTTACGGCTACGCGGCCTTCGTGTACGATCCCGACGGAAACAATGTCGAGGCGGTCTCGTTCGAGAAGGGCGACGAATAACCTAGTTTCGGGCCCATTTACGGATTACGTCCTGCGATTGTCTTTTCTGGCGATTCGGCCACTCCTCTTTCCCTGCCCTGCATGGTCCAACTGCATCACCACCCGCTCTGTCCGCAATCGCGCTTCATTCGCCTGGCGCTGGCGGAATATGGCGTCGAGCCGGCGCTGATCGAGGAAAAGCCGTTCGAGCATCAGCGCGAATTCCTGGCGCTCGATCCGGCCGGCGAGACGCCGGTCTTGGTCGATGCGAGCGGGCTCATCGTGCCGGGCGCAACGGTGATCGCCGAATTCTTGGACGAGACGAGCGGGCCGGCGCTCGGCGCGCGGCGGCTTTTGCCGGAAGATCCCATGGCGCGCGTCGAGGTGCGCCGCCTCGTCGCCTGGTTCACCCAGAAATTCCACGCCGAGGTGTCGAATTGGCTGGTGACCGAAAAGGTCTATAAGCGCTTCATGACGCAGGGCGGCGGCGCTCCCGATATGGACCTGGTGCGGGCCGCGCGCGCCAATATCCGCTATCATCTACGCTACATCGGCTATCTTTGCGTGGAGCGGAATTGGCTTGCCGGCGATAGGCTCACCTACGCCGATCTCGCCGCCGCCGCGCATATTTCGGTGGTCGATTTTCTGGGCGACGTGCCATGGGACGAGGACGAGACGGCCAAGCTCTGGTATGCGCGGGTGAAATCGCGCAAGAGCTTCCGCGCGCTGCTCAACGACCGCGTGCCGGGCATCAATCCGCCGGCCGTCTACGCGGACCTCGATTTCTAAAGCCCGACTTCAAGGCGAAGCTGGTCGAAAAGGCCCGCGGCCTGGGCTTCGATCTCTGCCGCATCGCCTCGCCCGATGCCGTGCCGCTCGCCGGCGCGCGGCTTAATGCCTGGTTGGACGCGGGCTATGCCGGCGACATGACGTATATGGCCGAGACGCGGGCGCGCCGCGCCGCGCCGCGGGCGCTCTGGCCCGAGGTCAAAAGCATCATCCTTGTGGGCATGAACTATGCGCCCGAGGCTGATCCGCTGGCGCTCATCGCCGCGCCCACGCGCGCCAATATTTCCGTTTATGCGCGGCATCGCGACTACCACGATCTCGTCAAGGGAAAGCTAAAGCTGCTCGCCTCGTGGCTGGCGGCGCAAGCATCGGACATCGATTTGCGCGTGTTCGTCGATACGGCGCCGGTGATGGAAAAGCCGCTCGCCGAAGCGGCCGGGCTCGGCTGGCAGGGCAAACATACCAATCTCGTGTCGCGCGCATCGGGCTCGTGGCTGTTCTTGGGTTCGCTCTTCACCAACCAGCCGCTCGCAGCGGACGCGCCGGAAGAGAACCATTGCGGCTCCTGCCGCGCCTGCCTCGACGTCTGCCCGACCAGCGCGTTTCCGCAGCCTTATCTTCTCGATGCGCGGCGTTGCATCTCGTATCTGACAATCGAGCACAAAGGCCATATCGCGGCGGAGTTTCGCGAAGCGATCGGCAACCGCGTCTATGGCTGCGACGATTGCCTGGCGGTCTGTCCCTGGAACAAATTTGCCGAGAGCGCGCACGAGGCGAAACTGAAAGCGCGCGCCGATCTTCTCGCGCCGAAGATTGCCGATTGGCTCGGCCTCGACGACGCAAGCTTCCGGGCGCTCTTCTCCGGAAGTCCGATCAAGCGCATCGGGATCGCGCGTTTCCTCCGCAACCTCATCGTCGCCGCCGGCAATTCGGGCGATCCTTCGCTCGCCCCGCTTATTGAGGCGCGGCTCGAAGATGCCTCGCCCTTGGTGCGCGCCATGGCGGTCTGGGCGCTCGGCCGGCTCGCGCCGGCACGGCTCATCTCAGCGAGCGCGCGGCGCGCGCCCGAGACGGACGCGTACGTCGAAGCCGAATGGTCCGCCGCGCTCGATGCGCTGTGTGGCGCGAGCCCCGCGTCATGAATCTCTTCGCCTTCGGTCTCGGCTACACGGCACGGGATTTTCTTGCTCGCCACGGTGCGATGTTCGAATCGATTGCCGGCACAGTGCGCAGCTATTACGCCGCCGAATGTCTCGACAATCCGCGCATCCAAGCGCTCGTCTTCGACAGTGAGCGCGCCGACCCCGCCATCGCCGAAGCGCTCGCCCAGGCGGACGTGGTGCTTATCTCAATTCCGCCCGGTGTGTCGGTCGATCCCGTGCTCACCAAATTCGGCCGCCAGCTGGCAGCGCCCGATCGGCCGCGCACGATTCTTTATCTCTCGACGATCGGCGTCTACGGCGACCGCGGTGGCGAATGGGTCGACGAGAACTCGCATTCCGATGCCCAAACACGAACGCTCCATCGCCCGGTCGCGCGCCGAGAAGGCTTGGCTGGCCTTGGCGAAAGACGAGCGCACGACCGTCCACATCCTGCGGCTTGCGGGGATCTATGGGCCCCGGCGCAATGCGCTCACCGCATTGCACGAGCGCACGGCGCGGCGCATCGTCAAAGAGGGGCAAGTCTTCAACCGCATCCACGTCGCCGATATCAGCGCCACGCTCGCCGCCCTGCTTGCGTACCGGGGCGGCGGCGAGATCTGGAACGTCGCCGACGACGAGCCCGCCCCGCCGCAGGACGTGATCGCTTACGCCGCGAAGCTGATGGGAATCGTCCCGCCCCCCGAACTCGATATCGAAATGACCGAACTCTCGGCGCTGGCGCGGAGTTTCTACGACGAGAACAAACGCGCCTCGAACCGCAAGCTGAAGGAAACGCTCGGCGTGAAGCTGCGCTTTCCGACCTACCGCGAAGGACTGGCGGCGCTTTGGGAGGCGGGCGAAGGCCGCGGATGAAAGCCGCAAGGCGCGTGAATATATGGATTAAGCGCCATTGCGAGTGAAGCGAACCGATCCAGGTTCGCTCTCTGGATTGGTTCGTCGCTTCCGCTCCTCGCAATGAGGAAAGCCGCCAGGAGATCGGAATGATCGAGCTCTACTACTGGACGACGCCAAACGGGCACAAGATCACGATGTTCCTCGAAGAGGCGCGTGTGCCGTACGAGATCCACCCAGTGAACATCGGCAAAGGCCAGCAGTTTACGCCGGAATTCCTGGCGATCTCGCCCAACAACCGCATTCCGGCGATCATCGACCGTTCGCCGAAAGACGGCGGCGCGCCGATCTCCGTGTTCGAGTCGGGCGCAATCCTGTTCTATCTCGCCGAGAAGACCGGCAAGTTTCTTTCCACGGATCCGCGCCGCCGCGTCGCCGCGCTCGAATGGCTCTTCTGGCAAGTGGCCGGCCTCGGTCCCATGGCTGGCCAGAACCATCATTTCCGTGCCTATGCGCCGCAAAAGCTCGCGTATCCGATCGAGCGCTATGAGAAGGAGACGAACCGTCTTTACGGCGTGCTCAACAAGCGCCTCGCGGAGCGGCCTTATCTTGCCGGCGAGTACTCGATCGCCGACATGGCGTGCTATCCGTGGATCGTGCCGCATGCGAAGCAGGGCCAGAACCTCGACGATTTCCCGCATCTTCAACGCTGGTTTGCGGCGATCGCGGCGCGCCCGGCGACGATCGCCGCCTATGCCAGAGCGAAAGAAGTCAACCCCAGCCCGCCGCCGGCGATGGACGAAGAAACGCGCAAGATCCTCTTCGGTCAGACGGCGGACCTCTACAAATGAGCGCAGCATGAATTCGATCGTCGTCAGTGTGCCGCATGGACTTTCCGTCGCCGAAGCGCACCGCCGCATCGAGACGATGATCGATCGGCTGCGCGCCGCCTATCTCGACAAGCTCGCCTATTCGGAGATGACCTGGCGTGGCGACAGCGCCGATATCCGCGTCATCGCGCTCGCTCAGGAAGTGAAGGCGCACATCGACGTGCTGGCGGAGAGCGTGCGCATCGAGATCGTCCTGCCCTGGATTCTTGCGGGCCTTGCCGGTCCGATCGAGACGCGGCTCGCCGCGACCGCGCGCGAGACGCTCGCCATCGGCTATGCACCGAAGCGACCTTAGCAACCGCAAGCCTCGACACACGGATAGTTGAAGAACCGATCCGCGAAAACGCCGGTGGAATTGCTGCGCAAAACTATTAAGCTTGCCATCTTAAAATATTCATTATTGCCGGAGCCGCTTCTTGCCGCGATCGTGAAGTCCTACCTACATGAGCAAGCGGAACCTAGAGGGTGCCGAACGCATTCATCGGCAGTTCAACTAGGCTGCGAGGGAGTGAAGGCCAGATTGGCGGGTTCAGGCTTTACTCCGGCAAGCGGCGTCGTGGTGCGCGCGGGCCGGGCATGAACCATTCAGGACGCAAACGCCGGCCTCGCCCGCACGGCATAGGAGCCGCCAAGGGCCGGCGGGAAGAGGAGCAAGTCATGTCGACTTTATGGAAGAAGGCAATTGCCGTCGCGGCAGTGACCGCAACTCTTGGCGGCACACTCGCCGTGACGTCGGTACCTGCGGAAGCCGCGCATTATGGTGGCGGCGGCTGGGGGCATGGCGGTTGGGGCCACGGCGGCTGGGGACGTGGAGGCTGGGGACGAGGCTATGGCTATGGCGGTTGGGGCTGGGGCCTCGCCGGGCTGGGCCTTGGTGCCGCGCTCGCTTATCCCTACTACTACGGCTACGGATCTCCCTGCTATTATGGCTACCCCTACTATCGCCGCTACGGATGCGGATATTATCCTTACGGATATGGGTACGGATACCGTCCCTACTGAGGCTTGCGGAGCTGGACTTCTGTGAAGCGGCGGCCCAGTGCCGCCGCTTTCGTTTCTGCTCCGCAGCTTTCGAGCGGTGCAGATGCCGCGAAAGCCTGTCCCACTTCCGCTCCGAAGCAAAGCCAGCGTCCGCTACATTCGGAACTGCGAGACCGTCTGCGCATTTCTTGCGCGAGGGCTGGTTGGGCCGCCAGCCCAAAGCGGAGGAGCAAACAATGTCGCAATTCGTGAAGAAGGCCGCGGCCGGCGCGATGGTCGCTGCGAGCTTGAGCTTCGGCCTCGTAACGACCACGACGACGGCAAACGCCCGCGGCTTCGGCGGAGGCTTCCACGGCGGAGGCTTCCATGGCGGCTGGCATGGCGGTTGGGGACACGCGGGCTGGGGCCACGGCTATGGCTGGGGCGGCTGGGGCCTCGGCAGCCTGGCTTTGGGCGGGGCGCTGGCCGCACCTTATTACTACGGCTACGGCTATCCTTGCGGTCCGTATGGCTACCGTTACGGCTGCGGTTATGCCTACGGGTATGGCTATCCCTATTATCCGGCTTGGTAGGAAAGGGCCCGCCGTGCAGGGCTGGGAGCCGGCCGCGCAACGGCGTGCTCCCGGCCCGCTCGTAGCGTAAGAAACCTCCCTCGGAGCTGCATCGCGCCGTGCTCGCAAACCGGCGGTTCAAGACTTATCTCCGCCAATATGCAAGCCGGCGATCTTCTCGCGCTTCGCCCCGCGGGTCTTTATTGCGAGATAGGCGACTTCTACATCGATCCAATTCGCGCGGTGCCGCGGGCATTGATCACCCACGCGCACGCCGATCACGCGCGCCCGGGCCACGGCAAGGTTCTAGCGACCGGCGATACGTTGGCGATCATGGCGATCCGCTATGGTCCCGAATTCGCCGGGCAGACGCAGTCGGTCGGCTACGGCGAAACGATCCGCATCGGCGACGCCGACGTGAGTTTCCATCCGGCCGGGCACGTTTTGGGGTCCGCGCAAATTCTCGTGCAAAGCGGCGGGAGGCGCATAGTCGCGTCCGGCGATTTCAAGCGCGAGCCTGATCCGACCTGCGCGCCGTTCGAGCCCGTTGCCTGCGACACGTTCATCAGCGAAGCGACCTTCGGCTTGCCCATCTTCCGGCATTCGAATAGCGGCGGCGAGATTGCAAAGCTCATCGCCTCGCTGCGGCTTTTCCCGGAACGCACGCATCTCGTCGGCGCCTATGTGTTCGGCAAGGCGCAGCGGCTCATCGCTTTGCTGCGGCAAGCGGGCCATGACCGGCCGATCTACATCCACGGCGCCCTCGAAAAGCTCACGGAATATTATGCAAGCCGCGGCATCGCGCTCGGCGACGTGCGCAAAGTGACCGGTTCCGCCGACCTCGCCGGCGAGATCGTTCTCTGTCCGCCAACGGCGATGAACGTTCTTTGGAGCCGCAAATTCGCCGAGCCACTCACTGCCTTCGCTTCCGGCTGGATGCGCGTGCGCGCCAGGGCCCGGCAGAGCGGCATTGAATTGCCGCTCGTCATCTCCGATCACGCCGACTGGGACGGGCTCTGCGCCACCGCCATTGAGACCGGCTGCACCAAGCTTCTCGTCACGCACGGAGAGGCCGACGCGCTCGTCCATTATGTTCAAACCCGCGGAATAGCCGCCGAGCCGCTGCACTTCGCCGGCTATGGCGACGACGAGGCAACGCCGGCAGAGACGGTGGCGTGAATCGGTTTGCTCAGCTTCTCGATAGTCTTCAGCACGAGCCGTCGCGGCTCGGCAAACTTCGGCTGATGACCGATTATTTCCGCAGCGTGCCCGATCCCGATCGCGGCTTTGCGCTCGCGGCGCTGACCGGCGCGCTCACCTTCCGCCACGCCAAACCGGGTCTCATCAAAGCCTTGATCGCGGCGCGCGTCGATCCGGTCCTGTTCGATCTCTCCTATGACTTTGTCGGCGACCTCTCGGAAACGGTTGCGTTGCTGTGGCCGGCCGCCGCGGCGGCAGGAGAAGAAGCACCTTCGCTCGCCGCGGTCGTGCGCGCACTGAGCGAGACTGGCAAGATCGATCTGCCGCGCGTTCTCGCCGCGCTTCTCGACGGGCTCGACGAAACCGGCCGGTGGGCGCTGTTGAAGCTCATCACGGGCGCAATGCGCATCGGCGCATCCGCGCGGCTCGCCAAACAAGCGGCCGCCGAACTCGGCGGCAAAAACGCCGACGACATCGAAGACCTTTGGCATGGGCTTACGACGCCTTACCTCGATCTTTTCGCTTGGCTCGAGGGCCGCGAACCGCGCCCTGTAACTGACGATCCGGCGCCGTTTTGTCCCACCATGCTCGCCCATGCGCTCGAGGAGGAAGAACTTGCCGCGCTCGTGCCGGCGGAATTCTTCGCGGAATGGAAATGGGACGGCATCCGCGTTCAGGCAGTCGTGGGCGAGCGAAGCGGTAAGGTCGTTCGGCTTTTTTCTCGAACCGGAGAAGACATTTCAACCGCCTTCCCCGATCTCGTTGACATGCTGACGAGCCTTCCTTGTCGTGCCGTGTCCCTCGACGGCGAGCTTCTGATCCGGCGCGACGGACTCGTGCAATCTTTCGGCGTACTCCAGCAACGGCTCAACCGGAAGCGCGTTTCGCCGGCGCTGCTCGCCGACTATCCCGCCCACATTCGCGCCTACGATCTTCTCTCCCTTGAAGGTGAGGATTTGCGCGCCCTCCCCTTTCTCGAAAGGCGCCGAAAGCTCGAAGCTTTTGTCGCCGGCGCCAACGCCACGCGGCTCGATCTTTCGCCGTCGATCGATTTCAAATCGTGGGACTTTCTGGCGGCGGCACGTCGCGATCCCGCCGCCGCCGGCGCCGGCCGAGACGCCGCTGCAATCGAAGGCGTGATGTTGAAACGAGGCGATTCAATTTACGTCCCCGGGCGCCCGAAAGGCTTGTGGTACAAATGGAAGCGCGATCCTTTTACGATCGACGCGGTGCTCATGTACGCGCAGCGCGGACATGGAAAGCGCTCCTCGTTCTATTCCGATTACACGTTCGGAGTTTGGCATGACGGAGCGGAAGGCGACGCGCTAGCGGCGGTGGGCAAAGCGTATTTTGGCTTCACCGACGAAGAGCTTAGAAGACTCGACCGCTACGTCCGCGAGCATACGAGCAACCGCTTTGGGCCGGTGCGCGAGATCGCCCACGGGAAGGACGAAGGTCTCGTTCTTGAGATCGCCTTTGATGGCGTGAACCGCTCGAGCCGACACAAATCAGGCGTTGCCATGCGTTTCCCGCGAATTAGTCGCATTCGCTGGGACAAACCGGCACGCGAAGCCGATCGGCTCGATTCTCTGCATGTCTTGCTGAAGGAGTAAGAGGTCGGCGCGCTCCTCGCAGCACGCCCTTTCAACGCATCTTCGATTTTCCAGCAAAAGCGACGCAGAAAAACGCCAAAGATGGAAGTGTAACATCGCGATGCTGGATGTTTTCGCAGCGCGTCGGCGTGCCAATGCAGAGTTGTCCGCGGCGTTTTTGCAATCTGCGCATTGCCGCGCATTCAATTTCTAGGTGATTCAAAGATTTAAAGGCAAAGCATTTTTTGTGACAAAAAACATGCTCGCCAAAGAGGGCTTTTGCGCCGGCCGGAAGGCACGTATCGGTTTGCCTTCGAACTGTTGCGAATTTGTGCGCGTGGTCGGCGGCGTGCGCGCAGATTTGCGCCAAATCAGGCGTTTACCGGAAAACGAACCAGTAATTTTCGCGATCGGCGCGGCATCCGCGCGGCGCAGTGGTGAAATTTTCATGACATGACTCATTGCGGGACAAAGGTTCTATGTTAGAGTTCGGGCGCCATCGGACGTACCGATTGCGCGAAAGCTTTGAGCAAACCTCGAGCGTGTTTCCCCTCAGTGCTGTTGGGTTCGCTGCATTATGCATGCAACGCGGAGTCGTGCTGAGAGAGGCATGGAGAAGGTGAGTTTGAGGCCTTTCGCTGCAGCGGGAGGGGGCGAAGTCTAGCGTCCGCTGAGATTAGACTTTCACTTGGGTTGGGGAACTTCGAAGCCGCGCTTCGAAGAAGGGGGCCGTTTGACCATGAATAAGTTTCTGATCGGCAGATCTAGCTTTTCGAATTTGCAGGTGCAAGGCACTTGCCTTGTGCAGCGGCTTTTCTCGCGATACCGACAGCACATAACACGCTAGGCGCTCTGGGGTTTTGCCGGTAGCGGTTCGACGCGCTTCGTAGACGCGCGTTCGAACGCAACCGGGATCCATCGCCGAGCGCCCGCCGCTTCTCATCCTGATCGCTGCATTGCATCCACCAGCGCCTTTCGCGCCGGATGCTCCTCTATTGCAAGAAGAAGAAGATCGATGTTGAACCCCCGCATCAACGAATCCCACAAAGCCGACGATGCTTTTGGACCGCGCGATACGCGCAACGAGGACTCCTGGGCGGCGATCTGCCGCCGTCTTCGGGCCGAGCTTGGTGAGGCCGTTTTCAGTTCCTGGTTCGGCCGTTTGGAGCTGGAGAGTCTCAGCGACCAAGTCGCTCATCTGTCGGTCCCGACCAAGTTTCTCAAGAATTGGATTCAGATGCACTATGCCGACCGGATTTTGACGGCGGTCGTCGGCGAGTTCCGCGACGTCAAGCAAATCGTCGTCGCCGTGCGTTCCTCATCGCGGCCGATGAACGCGCGCGCCGCCGAGCAACAGCGGCTACCAGAATTCGCGTCGGGCTTCGGATCGCCTGCCGCGCCAAAGCCAAACGCCGACCCTCACCGGTATGCAACTCCGCAGCCGAGCGGCAAGGCAAAGGCAAACGCGCGCGACGGCGATGGCGAAGTCCTGGCCGGCTCCCCGCTCGACAAACGATTGAACTTTTCGACCTTCCTCGTCGGCCGCTCGAACCAGCTCGCCTATGCTTCCGCCCAGGAGGTGGCCTTCGCACAGGCGGGCGAAGCATTGCGCTTCAATCCGCTCTACATTCACGCCGCCGTCGGGCTCGGCAAGACACATCTTCTTCAAGCGATCGCGCACGCGGCGACGGCGTCCAAGCGCCGCGTCATCTATCTTACTGCGGAAAAATTCATGCACAGCTTCGTCTGCGCGCTGAAGGCGGAGACGGCAATCGCCTTTAAGGAGAAGCTGCGGGGGATCGACATTCTAATCATCGACGACGTGCAATTTCTGCAGGGCAAATCGATCCAGCAGGAGTTTTGCCACACCCTCAACGCGCTGATCGACGCGCGCCGGCAGATCGTCATCGCCTCGGATCGGCCGCCGGCGGATCTCGAGAGTCTCGATGAACGCGTGCGGTCGCGCTTCGCGGGCGGCCTATGCATCGAGATGGGCGGCCTCGACGAGAACCTACGTGTCAAACTGCTCGAAGCGCGGGTCGCGGCAGCGAAACTGCTGCATCCCAATTTTGAGATTTCGCCGACCGTGCTCGCCTACGTCGCCAACGCCATTCAGACCAACGGCCGCGACCTCGACGGCGCGGTCAATCGTCTTGTCGCCCATGCCTGCCTCACCGGCCAGCCGCTCTCGGTCGAAGCGACGGAAGCGGCGATCCGCGATTTGATCCGCACGCGCGAGCCAAAACGAGTTAAGATCGAAGACATCCAAAAGCTCGTCGCCAGCCATTACAACGTCACCAAGGCCGATATCGTATCGGCGCGCCGCACCGCCAACGTCGTGCGGCCGCGGCAGATCGCGATGTATCTGGCAAAGACGCTGACGCCGCGCTCCCTGCCGGAGATCGGCCGGCGCTTCGGCGGGCGCGATCACACGACGGTGCTGCACGCGGTTCGCAAGATCGAAGCGCTTGCCGGCACGGATGGCAGGCTCTCGGAGGAGATCGACCTCCTAAAGCGCCTGCTGACCGAGAACTAGCCGCCAGTCCTCGGCGTGGGCAAATGCCGCGCGAAGAGGTAAGCCGGGGCATGGCTGCGATTCGAATCATCGGCATCGATCCCGGCTTGCGGCATATGGGCTGGGGTATCGTCGACGTCGCCGGCGCTCATCTGGCTTATGTCGCCAGCGGCGCGGTCGACTCGAACGCCAAAGGCGCGCGCGGCGAGCGTTTGCGTGAGCTGCATCAGGGCCTCAGCCGGATCATCGCCGAATTCGCGCCGGACGAAGCCGCGGTCGAGGAGACGTTCGTCAACCGCGATCCACAATCGGCGCTTAAGCTCGGCGAGGCGCGCGGCATCGCCCTTGTCGTCCCGGCGCTCGCCGGCTTGCCGGTCGCCGAATATGCCGCGAATCTCATCAAGAAGACGGTGACCGGCACCGGCCACGCCGAAAAGAACCAGATCGCGATGATGGTGCGGGTCCTGCTTCCCGAGTGTCAGGAGTTGCGCGAGGCGGATGCGGCCGACGCGCTGGCCGTGGCGATCACCCACGCGCGGTACTGCACGCAGAAGAAGGCATGCCGGGCATGATCGGCAAACTGAGCGGCAGGCTCGATTCCGTCGGCGAGGATTTCATCATCCTCGACGTGCACGGCGTCGGCTATGTCGTGCATTGTTCGCCGCGCACGCTCTCCGAACTGCCGCGCTCCGGCGACGTGGCGCTCGCCGTGGAAACGCAAGTGCGCGAGGACTCAATCCGCCTCTATGGATTTTTGCGCGACACGGAACGCGATTGGTTTCGGCTGCTCCAGACGGTGCAAGGCGTAGGCGCGAAATTGGCGCTGGCCATCCTCGGCACGTTCGAGCCGGCCGAACTTGGCGTGCTGATCGCCCGCCAGGACAAGGTCGCGATCGCGCGCGCGCCCGGTGTCGGACCGAGACTCGCCGCGCGGCTGATTTCCGAACTCAAGGAGAAGGCCGCGGCGTGCGGCGCGGGCGCGGCGAGTGTGGCAAACAACGACGTGCCCGCCGCCGAGGATGCGATCGCCGCGCTCATTAACCTCGGCTATAGCCGTCCGCAGGCCGCCGGCGCGGTGGCAAATTCGCGCGCCGCGCTCGGCGACGATGCCGAGGCATCCGAACTGATCCGTCGTGGCTTGCGGGAACTGGCGCGTTAGGATCGTGTCTTTCCCTGGACCGCTGCGGGCGGGGTCGATTTTCATCTGCGTCGGTATTAGATGGACGACATGTTTTCTTCGAAGGAAGTCGAACGCTACGCGCGCCATCTCGTACTGAAAGAGATCGGCGGTCCCGGCCAGCAGAAGCTGAAATCGGCGCGCGTTCTGGTGATCGGCGCGGGGGGCTTGGGCGCCCCGCTCGTCTCCTATCTCGCCGCGGCGGGCATCGGCGAATTGGGGATCGTCGACGACGATTGCGTGTCGCTTTCTAACCTGCAGCGGCAGGTCCTCTACGCCACGGCGGACGTCGGTCGCCCGAAAGCCGATGCCGCCGCGGCGGCCGCGACGCGGCTCAATCCGCACGTCAAAGGGACGCCCATCCGATCGCGGCTGACGGCGCAGAACGCCCGCAAGCTCGTGGCGGATTGGGATGTCGTCGCCGACGGATCGGATAATTTTGCGACCCGCTATGCGGTGTCCGATGCCTGTTTCTACGAGCGCAGACCGTTGGTGACGGCGGCCATCGGCGCCTTCGACGGATCGCTCACGACGTTGCGGCCGTTCGAGAAATCTCCCACCGGGACGCCCAACCCGACCTACCGCTGTCTGTTCCCGCAACCGCCGCCGCCCGGCACCGTTCCGGCCTGCGCCGAGACGGGCGTGCTCGGCGCATTGCCAGGCGTGCTCGGGTCCCTAATGGCGCTCGAAGTGCTGCGCGAGATCGTCGGCTTCGGCGAGGGCCTTGTCGGGCGGCTCCTCCTCATCGATGCGCTCGGCATGCGTTTCGAACGCATTTCCTACGTCTGGGACGACACCAACCCGCTGAACGGCGCAGCGACCGCGGCTGCCGGTGAGACGCACGACCGTGCCCCAAGCCAAGCAAGCGGCCTGATCCCATAAGCTAAGCCATTGAAAACAAATAGCGGGATGCGGGAAACATGGAGGCGCTTCGCGGTTTCATGTAAAAAAGGACATGCTACGAGCTACGCGAGCTATATGTGAATGACGGGAACATCGGCCGTCCGCGAAGGGGTGGGCGCGGAGGAGTGCCCGGCGCCCAGGTTCCGCAACGGAGCTTGAACGGTGCCGATCGAATTTGATTGCAACGTTCGATGCAAATCACTGCAAAGCTCCTGATCGTTGATGGCGAGCCCGCATCGCGCAGCGAAATGCTCTGCGTGCTGGAGCAAGCCGGGCTGAAAGCAAGCGCGGTCGATTTAGAAGGCGCCGTCGTAGCCGCCTTGTCGGCCGAGAACTTCGGCCTTGTGACGCTCGCCGGCGAGGTCTCGACGGAAGCAATTTACGACATCAAAGAGCGCAGCCCGTCGATCTCCATCCTGCGCATCGTCCGAGCGGACCACGCGGCGCTCGCGGGCGATAGCCTCGTCGACGGCTTTCTCGTCGAGCCTTTTGAGGCACGTGAATTCGTCAGCTTGGTGTGCGCGCTGCTGCGCCTCTACCAAACGCGGGCGATGTTGCGCGACAGCGAAGCGCGGCTGCGCCTCGTTCAGGACGCCGGCGGTCTCGCGGTCGCCGACTGCGACCTCGCCACGGGGCGCGCTACGTGGTCGCCGCAATTCGCCGAGCTTTTTCAGCTGCCGCCCGACGCCGCGGAAAAGGGGCTGAAGTTCGACTCGATCCTCAGCCTCGTTCACGAAGACGACAAGGCGGCGTTGCTCGCCGAATACCGGCGTCTGCTGCGCAGAGGCGGCCAATTCCACCGCGAATTCCGGATTCGGCGCCCCGATGAAAGCATCGCTTGGGTCAACGCACGCGGCAGTTTCATCGAGGGTGCGGCGGGACGCATCGAACGAATCCTGTGTCTGTGCTCCGACACCACGGAACACCGGCAGTCGGAGTCGCGCAATGCGCAACTCGCGGCGATCGTCGCCTCCTCCATCGATGCCATCGCCAGCATCGATTTCAGCGGCCGGATTCGAACCTGGAACCACGGCGCCGAACAGTTGTTCGGCTACGCCGCCTATGAAGTGCTCGGCCGCAAGGCGGACTTCTTTGTTCCGCCCGGTCTAATCGAGGAACGCGACAATATGGTGCGTCGGCTGACGGAAGGAGAGGCGGTCGAATATCAGACGCAGCGTCTGCACAAGAACGGGCAGCTGATCGACGTTTGGATACGCGGCACGCCGATGCGTCGTCCCGACGGAAGCCTGTTTGGCGCCTCGTTCATCATTCGCAATGTCACGACGCAGAAACAGCGCGAAGAGCACGTGCGCTTCCTGATGCGCGAGCTGACGCATCGCTCCAAGAACCTGCTCGCCGTGATCCAAGCGATGGCGCGTCAGTCGCTCTCGCTGCACACGAGCCCGGAAGAATTCGTGGCGCGGTTCACCGAACGGCTCAATGGACTTGCCGGTTCGCACGATCTGCTCTTGAGCGACGATTGGGCCGGCGCATCGCTGATCCAACTCATCCGCTCGCAATTACAGCACTACGACGACCTCTTCGATTCACGCATCCATCTGCAAGGCACGGATCTCATTCTGCGTCCGGAAGCGGCGCAGAACATCGGCATCGCCTTGCATGAACTGTCGACCAATGCGGCGAAATTCGGTGCGCTTTCGGTGCCCGACGGCACGATCACCGTGTCCTGGGCGGTCGTGGGTGACGGCGACAATGCGCGCCGCATGCAGCTACGCTGGAAGGAACAGAGCGGCCCTCCGGTCATCCTGCCGACGCACAAAGGATTTGGCCGGATGGTCATGGATCGCATCGCCGGCCAGGCCCTCGGCGGGCATTCGAAAGCGGTATTCGCGCCGGACGGCGTGTGCTGGGAACTCGACGTGCCGGCTGTCGCCGTCATTCGCGACAACGCCGAAGCGCAACCGGTGCCAGGGTAAAGCCAATTTACAGCCGGACGGAGCGCAGGCGCAACGAATTTGCGATCACCGAGACCGAGCTGAAGCTCATGGCGGCGGCCGCGACAACCGGGCTCAGCAGTAACCCGAATGCCGGGTAAAGGACGCCCGCCGCCAGCGGGATGCCGAGCGCGTTGTAGACAAAGGCGAGCACCAAGTTTTGCCGAATGTTGCGCATCGTAGCGCGCGACAATGCGCGGGCGCGGGCGATGCCGGCGAGATCGCCCTTCAGCAGAGTTACGCCGGCGCTCTGCATGGCGACGTCGGTTCCCGTTCCCATCGCCACGCCCACATTGGCAGCGGCGAGCGCTGGGGCGTCGTTGACGCCGTCGCCGGCCATGGCCACGGCGCGGCCTTGCTGTCTGAGGCGCCGCACAATCGCATTCTTCGCTTCCGGCAGAACTTCGGCCTCGACTTCGCCAATGCCGAGCTTGGCGGCGACCGCATTGGCGGTCGTGCGATTGTCGCCCGTCAACATGACGATGCGCACGCCGTCGGCGCGCAATTGGGCGAGCGCCGCGGGCGTCGATTTTTTGATCGGATCGGCGACGGCAATCATGCCCGCGAACCGATCGTCGACCGCGACGAACATGACCGTCGCGCCGTCGCGCCGCAACTCATCGCCTTTCCTTTCCAGATCGTCAGTCGCAATTCCAAGGTCGTTCAAGAGCAGGGCATTGCCGACCGCCACGCTCCTGCCGCCGATCTCGCCCTTAACGCCCTTCCCCGTCATCGAGGCGAAGCCGTTGACGTCCTGCAATGCCAAGCCGCGCTGGCGGGCGAAAGTCACGACCGCCGCCGCGAGCGGGTGCTCGCTGGCGCGCTCGAGGCTGGCGCCGAGCGACAGAATCGCATTCTCGTCGAAACCTTCTGCCGGCAGCACGGCGACGACGCGGGGCTTGCCTTCGGTCAACGTTCCCGTCTTATCGACGACGAGCGTATCGATTTTCTCGAACTGCTGCAGCGCTTCGGCGTTTTTGATGAGAATGCCGGCGCTCGCGCCCTTGCCGATCCCCACCATGATCGACATCGGCGTCGCAAGACCCAATGCGCAGGGACACGCGATGATGAGCACGGACACCGCGGCGACGAGCGCGTAGGCAAATGCCGGCGGCGGCCCGAAGATCATCCAGGCGACGAAAGTTACTGCAGCGGCAAGAATGACGGCCGGCACGAACCAGGCGGAGACGACATCGGCGAGACGCTGGATCGGCGCGCGGCTGCGCTGCGCTTCGGAAACCATCGCGACGATGCGCGCCAGCATCGTATCCGCGCCAACCTTCTCGGCGCGCATCACGAGGGCGCCTGTGGTGTTGATGGTCCCACCGATCAGCTTGGCGCCCGCGTGCTTTTCGACCGGCATCGATTCGCCGGTCAGCATCGATTCATCGACCGCGCCGTTGCCTTCGAGCACAACACCATCGACTGGAACGCTGTCGCCGGGGCGAATCCGCAGCCGATCGCCTATTTTGACCTGCTCCAGTCCCACTTCTTCGTCGCTTCCGTCGGCGCTGATACGTCGCGCCGTTTTCGGCGCGAGGTTCAACAAGGCGCGAATGGCGCTGCCGGTCTTTTCCCGCGCCCGCAGTTCCAGCACCTGCCCAAGCAGCACAAGCACCGTGATGACCGCGGCCGCCTCGTAATAGACCGCAACGACGCCGTCACGCCGGAACGCCGCCGGAAAAAGGCCCGGCGCGAAGGTCGCGACGAGACTATAGAGATAGGATGCGCCGACGCCGAGCGAGATCAGGCTGAACATATTGGGCGAACGGCGCGTGACCGACGCCCATCCGCGCTCGAAAAAGGGAAGCCCCGCCCAAAGCACCACGGGAGTTGCAAGCAAAAATTGAATCCACACGGAAAGTCGCGGCGAGATAACTCGATCCAATCCCAGAACGTGGCCGCCCATTTCGAGGATGACGAGCGGCACCGCCAGCGCCGCGCCGATCCAAAAGCGCCGCGTCATTTCGATGAGTTCGGGACTGGGACCCGTCTCGGGCGCTACCGCAACCGGTTCCAGCGCCATGCCGCAGATTGGGCAATTTCCTGGCCCTACCTGGCGGATCTGCGGATGCATCGGGCAAGTGTAGATGACGCCTGCTGGTTGCTGTGCCGGTTCTTTCGGCCTGAGGTAACTCGCCGGCTCGGCGACGAACTTCGCCTGGCACTTGGCGCCGCAAAAGTAATAATCATGGCCCTCATGCACGGCATGATATTTCGCCGTCGCCGGGTCGACCGTCATTCCGCAGACAGGATCGCGCGCCGTAAGCGCCGAGGAATCTTCAGCGCGGCGATGATGATGTTCGTGAGGTTCGGCCATTTCGAGCCTTGGAGCGCGAGGGGCTATCGCTCAGATCGTGATTCTCGCCGCCCGGCACAAGGGCAAGGCGGCGCTGCGACCGGACCGAACGCCGCCGCAAGGAATGCTTTTCTTGCGGACGCTTGCCGGCAGCCGCTATGATTTAGTGCAAGCCGAGGGACGCCAGATGCGGCATACCGCCCGCGAAACCCAGACGCCGGGCTGGGATGCGAGCCTCTATTTGAAATATGCGGATGAGCGCACGCGCCCGGCCCGCGATCTCCTCGCGCAAGTGCCGATCACCGATCCGCCCCGCGCCTATGATCTCGGCTGCGGACCCGGCAATTCGACCGAGCTTCTCGCCACGCGCTTTCCGCGCGCCGCGATTGTCGGCATTGACTCGTCCGCCGCAATGCTGGAGCGGGCTCGCCGCGCGCTGCCGCGCGTTGCTTTCGAAATGGCGGACCTCGCCGCATGGCAGGCGCCGCAGCCTGCCGATTTGCTCTTCTCAAACGCGGCGTTCCAATGGGTGCCGGATCATCTTCGTGTCCTGTGTACGCTTGTCGAAGCGCTCCCTTGCGGCGGCATCCTCGCCGTGCAGATCCCCGACAATCTTGGCGAACCGTCGCAAGTCCTGATCCGCGAGATCGCCGAACACGGCGCCTGGGCCGAACGATTGGCGGACGCGGAAGGCGAGCGCCAGACGATCCCGGCGCCCGCCGTCTACTACGAACTGCTTGCGCCGCTCTGCCGCCACTTCGATCTTTGGCATACCGTTTATCAGCACGTCATGGCCGGTGCGCCGGCCATTGTCGAGTGGATGACCGGCACGGGCCTTCGGCCGCATTTGGCGCGGCTCCAAGCGAACGAGCGTCAGGCCTTTCTTGCCGCCTATACGGAGCGGATCGCGGCCGCCTATCCGGCGCTTGACGATGGGCGGGTGCTGTTTCCCTTCCCGCGGCTCTTTCTCATTGCCGTCAAAGCCTAAGCCGCGGATCCGCGGTTGGCGGCCGGCTTCTTGCATTGCGGTAGGCGGCGTCCTAGGAAGGCCGGAACCGAGGTGACGGGCATGGATAAAGTCTATCCGGATGCGCGATCGGCGCTCGCGGACGTGCTCAAGGACGGCATGACGCTGATGTCCGGCGGCTTCGGCCTTTGTGGTGTCCCGATGAGCCTCATCGAAGCGGTTCGCGATGTCGGAGTCAAAGATCTGACGGTGATTTCCAACAATGCCGGCGTCGATGGCGCCGGGCTCGGCATTTTGCTCGAAACACGGCAGATCAAAAAAATGGTTTCCTCCTATGTCGGCGAGAACAAGCTCTTCGCCGAGCAATTTCTGTCCGGAGAACTCGAACTCGAATTCAATCCGCAGGGGACGCTCGCCGAACGCATCCGTGCCGGCGGCGCGGGAATCCCGGCCTTCTTCACCAAGACCGGCGTCGGCACGATCATCGCCGACGGCAAAGAACTACGCGAGTTCGACGGCGAGACGTACGTGATGGAGCGCGGACTTTTCGCGGACTTGGCGCTCGTTCACGCCTATAAGAGCGACCTCGAAGGAAATCTCGTCTATCGCAAGACGGCGCGCAATTTCAATCCGATGATGGCGACCGCCGCCAGACTGACCATCGCCGAGGTCGAACATCTCGTCGAGCCTGGCGAAATCGACACCGATGCGATCCACACGCCGGGCATTTTCGTGCAGCGCATCGTGCACGCACCAAACCCCGCCAAGTCCATCGAAAAGCGCACGACGCGGCAGCGCGTCGCCGCCTAACGGAGCAGCTCATGGCCTGGACACGCGAGCAGATGGCCGAGCGCGCAGCAAAGGAATTGCGCGACGGCTTTTACGTGAACCTCGGCATCGGCATCCCAACGCTGGTCTCGAACTACATCCCGCCCGGCATGAACGTGCAGCTGCAAAGCGAGAACGGCATGCTCGGCATGGGACCATTTCCTTTTGAGGGCGAAGAAGACGCCGACCTCATCAACGCCGGGAAACAGACGATCACGGAACTGCCGACGACGAGTTATTTCTCCTCCGCCGAGAGTTTCGCAATGATCCGCGGCGGCCACATCGATCTCGCCATTCTCGGCGCCATGGAGGTGGCGGAGAACGGCGATCTCGCGAATTGGATGATTCCCGGCAAAATGGTGAAGGGCATGGGCGGCGCCATGGATCTCGTCGCCGGCGTCAAGCGCGTCGTCGTCGTCATGGAGCACACCGCCAAGGACCAGCCGAAATTGTTGCACCGCTGCACGCTGCCGCTGACCGGATCGGGTGTCGTCGATATGGTAATCAGCGATCTCGGCGTCTTCACGCTCGACAAATCCGGCGGAACCGGCCTGACGCTGATCGAGCTCGCTCCCGGCGTCGGCGTCGAGGAAATCACCCGCAAGACCGAAGCGACGTTCAAGGTGCACCCGAGCCTCGCCTCGCAAGCCGCTTGAAAGCGCCGAAGCCGTGCGTCGCGAACCTTCTCCCAAAGGGAGAAGGTGCCGTACAGGGCGCGCTTCGCGCGCCCATCGTATCAAAGGACGCCCACCGCAAAGCGGGCTACGGCGAGGCGGATGAGGGGTTACGATCTCCCTAAATTTACTGCATTGTAACCCCTCACCCGGCTGCTTCGCAGCCACCCTCTTCCTCTGGGAGAGGGTGCGCCCGCCGGATTGCATCTCTTCCGCAAGGACGATCATGTTCCCGAAGCCATTGCCAGAACTGCATCGCAATACGGCCGCCTACGAGCAGCAGCCGATGGTGAAGCCGACCGGCTTTCGCGAATATGACGCGCGCTGGCTCTTCGAAAAGGAAATCAACCTCATGGGAGTGACGGCGTTGGGGCTCGGTCTCGGCACGCTCATCCATGAGTTCGGCGTTAGGCCCGAGGTCGTCACCGGACATGATTTCCGCAGCTATTCGGCATCGATCAAGGCCGCCTTGACCATCGGGCTCGTCGCAGCGGGCATCAAAGTGCACGACATCGGGCTCGCGCTGTCGCCGATGGCTTATTTCGCCCAGTTCGCGCTCGATGTTCCGGCTGTCGCCATGGTGACCGCCTCGCACAACGACAACGGCTGGACTGGCGTCAAGATGGGTACGCAGCGGCCCGTCACCTTCGGCCCGGAGGAAATGCAGCGGTTGAAAGAAATCGTGCTCTCCGGCACCTATCGCTATGCCGACGGCGGCGGCTATCGGTTCATTCCCGATTTCGCAGGCCGTTACATCGACGACCTCACCGACCGCAAGAAGATCAGCCGCAAACTCAAAGTGGTCTGCGCCTGTGGCAACGGCACGGCGGGCGCCTTCGCGCCGCAGGTGCTGGCGCGATTGGGTTGCGAGGTCGTGCCGCTCGACACCGAACTCGACTTCACCTTCCCACATTACAATCCCAATCCGGAAGACTTGAAAATGCTGCACGCCATGTCGGCGAAAGTGCGCGAAGCGGGCGCCGACGTCGGCCTCGGCTTCGACGGCGACGGCGATCGCTGCGGCGTCGTCGACAATCGTGGCGAGGAGATCTTCGCCGACAAGATCGGCGTCATGCTGGCGCGGGATCTCTCGCAGCGACATCTGGGCGCGACTTTTGTGGCGGACGTCAAATCGACAGGGCTTTTTCTCACCGATCCCGTGCTGTTGAAGAACGGCGTTAAGGTGGACTATTGGAAGACCGGACACTCCTACATCAAACGCCGCGTGACCGATTTGAACGCGCTCGCGGGCTTCGAAAAATCCGGACATTTCTTTTTCAATACGCCGCTCGGGCGCGGATATGACGACGGACTTCTGACCGGCATCCGCGTCGTCGAGATGCTCGACCGCAATCCCGATAAATCGATGGCCGAGCTATACGCCGATTTACCCAAGACCTGGGGCTCGCCGACCATGGCGCCGCATTGCCCCGACGAAAGCAAATATCAGGTCGTCGAAAAGGTCCTCGCCAGGTTCAAAGCGATGCAAGAAAAAGGCGAGAAGCTGACCGGCCAAGACATCCGTGACCTGATCACTGTGAACGGCGTGCGCGTCACCACCATGGACGGAACTTGGGGCCTGGTACGCGCCTCGTCAAACAAACCGGAGCTTGTGGTGGTCGTCGAGAGCCCGGTTTCGGAAGCGCGCATGCGCGAGATGTTCGCGGCCGTCGACGCCGTGCTGCGCGAGAATCCGGAGGTCGGGGCGTACAATCAGACGATCTAGTGCGCAGTCGCTTGCGCGTCGTGCGCCCGGATCTGCGCCGTGACGTCGTCGTAAAACTTCGAAATCGTCACCCAGCCGGGCGGTCGGCTGGCAGCGCGGCGCGCAGGTATAGGATTGCCGGTCCATCCCACGCTGCACGACGAGCCCGTTGCCGCCTCCGACGACTTGCACCATGGACTCGGCCACCGGGTTGCCGTTGGGATCGAGGGCGATGAGATTGGTTTCGCCAAAGCCCTTGCCGGTGACGACCATTGTGCCGCCTTGCTTCAGCAGGGTGACATCGGCGATCATCGGATTTCCGATCACCAAGGTGCGCGCGGTGGAAGGAACTTTTACGACGCGCGCCTGATCGACGGTGACGACGAGGGTGTCTTCGGCGAGCGCCGGCGTCAGCAATAGAAAGACGGCGACCCCGGTCTTTGCGACAAACGGAAACGACCGGACGACGGAGCAGAGGAAACGCATGACTTACCTTCGCGACAACGCAACAACTTCCGCCATTTGAATGCTGAATGGTGAATTATTGCTGAAAGCGATCTGTTTCGAAGGAGCGGCGCCATCTACACCTTCGTAAGAAACGCCACGCAAGCGCCGCAGCTTTGAGGTTTTCGCTGCACCCGCATGATGGCCGACGCGGGTGGCAAATTTCCCTGCGGATCATGCGCTTAGGAGGAACAAGCGATTCTCTGCCGACACCTTGCGCGTACCGCACCCTCCGAACGCGAACCTCGTTCAAAGCTTCCGCCGGCGAACAATAATTGGCCTCGCGAGTACGCGGTTCAATTAACGCGATTGCAACGAGTAAATCATACCTTCCGCGTGTTCCAGCGAACAACCAGACTTGACTGGAATTGTGGAGAGTTGGGAACGAGGAGTGCACCCATGAAAAAGCTATTCGCGCGTTTTGCCGCGGATCAGTCGGGCGCCACGGCCATCGAGTATGGTCTGATCGCCGGATTGATTGCAGTGGTGATTATCAGCGCCGTCACCACGCTTGGCACGAGGCTCTCGGCGAAGTTCAACGTGATCGCCGCGAACCTGAGCTGAGTTTCGCTCCGCGAGGAGCTTAGCGAGTTTGCTTCGGCCCACGGAATGCGCAGGCGTTCCGCGGGCCGCAACTTACCTGGCGACCAGTCACTGGCCGCATGGCGCGCCTACAAATCTCAGAAGGCACTTTTTGTCGACGATTGGTGATCCGGGACGGGGACATTCAGATGAGAAAGCTTCTCGTTCGCTTTGCGGACGATGAGACCGCCGCCACGGCAATCGAATATGGCTTAATCGCCGGCTTGATCGCGGTCGTCATCATCGGCGCGGTCAGCAAGGTCGGGACGCGCATTTCCGCCAAGTTCAACGCCATCGCCGCCAACCTGAGCTGATCGGCGAGGCGCCGCCGCCAAGGATGGCGTCATCGATTGAGCTCGGGTGAAACGCGTCGCCAGACTTCAACGCCGCTTGCTTCTTCGACCTGCCGATAATCCTGGAATATTGAGGCAAGCGCCGGCTCGCGGCGCGCCCAGGTTTCCACGTCCTTGTTTTCGACGAGCAGAATGTCGGGCTTACCGCGACCGACGTCGGCGGCGAACCTCGCTTCGTCGTCGTGCATAGCGCCGAGGAGCCGCGCCCGTTCCGACGCCGACGCCAACCCTCGGCGCAACAGATAGCGGGCGCCCCAGGTCACCCAAAGACAATTCTGCTGCCCGATCCACGTGCCCCCGAGCCGCCGCACCAGAGGGTGACCGACGTCCAACTGCTCGGCAAGCGCGGTCATTTTGGGATGCACCGGCGCTACGCGCTGCACCGCCGCGGCGAGGCCGGGATATTCCTCGCCATTGCCGAAATCTTTCGTCGTTGCAAAGAGAACCGGTGCGAGGCACAGCGCCGGGATGAAGACGAAGAGCGCGAAAACCCGGCGCGACCGGCCCGCATCGGCGGGCTCGGAAAGCAAGGATGCCGCCGCCAGAAGCGCCAGCGCGATGCCCGGATAGGCATGATTCATCCAGCCTTTGCCTTAAATCACGAATGTCGCAAGAAACCCCGCCGAAGCCGCCGCCAGAACCAGCGTGCGCGGTTGCAGTTTGGCAGACAGCGCGGCGACCAAAAGCGCGGCGAGCAAGATGAAATTGGCCAGGAACAGGGGAGAGGCGAGGATATGGGCGAGGTTATCCTTGAGCGGCGCATAGACGTCGAGGGCGAGCGGCAGGGCCGTGCTCAGATAGGCGGGGAAGAATGCAAAAATGACGATGCCATAGGCGAGAAATACGGCGCCGGCGGCAAAAATTTCTGGCGCAAACAGCAGCTTTGGCTTTCGCCGCAGCGCTGCCGAGCAGAGAACGATCGAAGCTGCCGGCAGCAGATAGTAAGGCTTGAACGCGCAGGCGAGGCCACAGCCAATTCCCGCCAAGACGGCATCTTGCCATGCAACGCGCCCGCCTGAAGCGCGTGCCGCCGCGAGCGCCACCATCGGCAGAAACGCCAGCAGCGCGATGTGTTCGCGCTCGGCGAAGCAGAACGCCGGAACGAACAGCAGGACATAGGCGGCGATCGCCAGCGCCCCGAAAGTCGCGCTGGGGGGCAGCAGGCCTGCCCGGCGCAGGATGATTCCGGCCAGCAAACTAGAGAGGCCCGCTCCAACAAAAGTGAGGACTACGACAAGTAGCTCGGGCGGCGCCGCAAAAACACGGCCGAGCAATACGGCCGGCAGGTAGGCGAGAAACGCCGCCGGCGGATTGGGATCCGAGATATCGACGTAGGGAATGAAGCCGTCGCGATATTTCTCGGCGAACGTCAGAAACCAGGAATCATCGCCGTTCAAATGGCCGGCCGCTTGCTGCAGAACCGCCGCCAGGACAATCAATCCCGCGCATCGCCAGTCCTGCGCGAATCGCAGCACAGCGCTCTCAAGATCGAAAGACGGCTTCGTCGCGAGACAGGCATCGGCCATAGGCAGGCAGTCTATTTTTGATTGATTAAGCAGGGCCGAAAGGCGGCAGCCGTGCTCGGCCGATACAATTAAGGCTTGGTAAATGGGTCGCGGTTAGCCTCCGCAATCGCCGCCTATTCGGAACTTCTGATGCTCATTGTCGCGACGCTTCTATTTCCGGCGCTCATGGTCTTCGCCGCATTCTCGGACCTGTTCACGATGGCGATCTCGAACCGCGTGTCGATCGCCCTCGTCGCCGCCTTTTTTGGTCTGGCGCTAGCGCTCGGTGTCCCGCTCAAGGAAATCGGACTGCACGCCGCCTGCGGCCTCTGCGTGCTTTCCTTGACGTTCTTTTTCTTCAGCCGCGGCTGGATCGGCGGCGGCGACGCCAAACTCGCCTCCTCCACCGCACTGTGGTTCGGGTTCGACCATCTCGCCGACTATGGACTGATTGCCGCACTGCTCGGCGGCGGCCTCACCCTGCTCATCCTGGCGATGCGGCGTTGGCCGCTGCCGAGCTTCCTGGCGAGCCAGAAATGGATCGCCAGGCTGCACGATCGCCACAGCGGCGTACCTTACGGCATCGCACTGGCGCTCGCCGGGCTCATTCTCTACCCGGAAACGCGGATATGGCTTTGCGCCGCAGGCTCTTAAGGCGCGCCCCTGGGGAGCGCCGCGAACGCCGCCCGGCTCGAATTGGATAGATTCGGTTAACCTTAATTTGACGTTTGCATGTTCGTATCGAAGCGCCCTCAAACGTGAAGCGCGCCGAACGGGTTCCTTATGAAACCAGCTCGCATCGTGATCCTTACTGCCGCCCTTGCAGCCGGACTCGGAGCGGCCGTGATGGTCGCTGGATCGAAGTCGCCGCAACCGATGCGGCAGGCGGCGATCGCCCCTGCCGCCGTAGCGATGGACAACATTCTCGTCGCGGCGAAGGAAATCACCGGCGCCATCCAGGAAGGCGATCTGCGCTGGCAACCCTGGCCCAAAAACGCGGTACCGCCGGGCGTCATCCGCGAAGCCGACAAGCCCAATGCGATTGCCTATTTCAAGGGCTTCTGCATCCGCGATAAAGTTGGTCCCGACGTGCCGCTGAAGGCGGACATTCTGAGCCCACCGGGTCAAGGCTGCTCTCTGGCGGCAACGCTGCCGCCGGGAAAGCGCGCGGTTGCAATCAACGTCGACCAGCAAGGCGCGACAACGGCGGGCGGTTTCATCCGGCCTGGTGACCGTGTCGACGTCATCCAGACTTTCAAAGATTCGAGTAATCCATATGCCAATAAGGCGAGCGACGGCATCGCGAGCGAGACAATCCTGCGCAATATCAAGGTTCTCGCAATCGGGCCGAACGACGAGCAACAGGGCGACAAGCGGGTCGCCGGATCCAACGCGACCCTGGAGCTCACTCCCCCGCAAGCCGAAAAAATCATGCTCGCGCAGCGGGTTGGCCAATTGTACCTCAGCCTACGCAGCCTGGCCGACACGACCGACATTGCGCCTTCAAAGCCGTCCGACGACACCGACATGACGATCGTGCGCTTCGGCGTTCCGGCGATCGTGCCGTTCAGCGTACCGATCCAAACTCAAGCCTATTGAATCCGGATGCCGCCCGAGAATGAGCCCGCTCAAGGAAATTTTCGCATGAAAAGCCGAGCTTCGAGGCTCATCTGCGTACTGGCGGCGAGTCTACTCGTCGCGGCGCCCTCGCAAGAGATCTTCGCCCAATCCCCGCCGCAGATCGAATCCGGCAACGATTCGGCGATTACTCGGCACATTTCGATGGGCGTCGGCAAATCGGTCATCGTCGATCTGCCGCAGGACGCGGCGGAAATCTTTGTGGGCAACCCGAAGGTGGCCAACGCCGTCGTGCGTTCGGCGCGCAAGCTCTACATCATCGGCATTGAAAACGGCCAAACGACCGTCTTCGCGCTCGATGCGCAAGGCCGGCAGATCGCCGCCCTCGAGGTCAGCATCGGCCGCGACGTCGGCGAACTCGAGCAGATCCTGAAAGCGGCTCTTCCCAATTCCGACGTCGACACCCGGACTGTCAACGACACCATTATCTTAAGCGGCGAGGTTGACTCGCCGGAAGAGGCGCAGCGCGCCGCCGACATCGCCCAAGGTTTCGTCAAGGATCTCGCCGCCGGCAGCTCCAATCCGCAGGACCTTGTCGTCAACTCGCTGATCATTCGCGGCCGCGACCAGGTCATGCTCAAAGTGAGCGTCGCCGAGATCCGCCGCGATGTCGCCAAGCAGCTGGGGCTGACGTCGAGCACCTGGGGCCCGTTCACGCAATACAACCCCTTCGGAATTAACGGAAACATCGCCGAATCCGCGAGCGGCCAAACGTCCGGGATCACCCTCAGCAATCCGAGCAATACGGTGAACGCGACCCTGCAGGCGTTCGAGCGCTATGGCGTCGCTCACACGCTCGCCGAGCCGACGGTCACGGCAGTTTCCGGAGAGAATGCAAAATTTACGGTCGGCGGCGAAGTGCCGATCCCCAGCGCCCCGGTTTGCGCGACCAACGGCACGGTCACGAACTGCAGCCCGGGTGGCGCGACCTACCAGCCCTACGGAATCACCCTGAACTTCGCGCCGATCGTGCTGTCGGAAGGCCGCATTCTGCTGCATCTCGCGACCGAAGTTACCGAGCTCGACTATCAGACCTCCGTCAACATCCAAGGCGTGATCGTACCGGGTCTGCGCACCCGCAAGAACGAGACGACGATCGAACTTCCGTCGGGCGGTTCGATTGCCTCGGCCGGCCTTCTGGAGACGACGACCGAGCAGGTGATCAACGGATTTCCCGGGCTGATGAATCTGCCGATCCTCGGCACGCTGTTTCGCTCGCGCGATTACCAGAGGGAAGAAACCGAATTGCTGATTGTCGTGACGCCCTATCTCGTCAGGGCGACGAGCGCCAGCGCCCTTCCGAAACCCGATGACGGGTTTGCCGATTTGAGCGATCCGCAAGCCTGGCTGCTCGGCCGCATCAATCGACTCTATGCCTCCCCCAACAACCCCGAAGCGGTCAAAAACTTCAAAGGACGGGTCGGCTTCATCCTCGACTGAAGCCGACCCGCGCAACCCAGCGCACGATCTTTAGAAAAGTGAGACCGCCATGCCGACCCCGCCAGAATCGAATCGATTGCGAACTTTTCTCCTGTCGTTCGGTATCGCGGTGGCGCTCGGCGGATGCGCGGACATCGATCGGATGTCTACGTCCTCCATGACCACGGACGATTACCGCGACCGCCATCCGATCGTCCTCGCCGAGCAGGAGCGCCAACTCGATATCTTTCCGTCGCCGGAGATCCGCGGCCTCGATTCGCATAGCGCCGCGCAAGTCGCGGAATTCGGCACGCTCTACCGCAACACGGGCGCGGGGCCGATCAACGTCTTTATCCCGGCTCTCCAGCGCGGCGCACTGGCGCCCGCAACGGTTGCTGAGATCCGCCGCGCATTGGCGGTAGGGGGCGCCGTGGCTCCTCTCAAGATCAGCACCTATCCGGTGATCAATCGCAATCTTGCTTCGCCCGTCCGGTTGAGTTTCGTCGGGCTCAAGGCAAAGGTCGCCGACCCTTGCGGGCAATGGCCGAGCGATCTTGCCTCCGGCAGCAGCACGCAAGGCTGGGAAAACAAGCAATATTGGAATTATGGCTGCTCCTACCAGAGCATGCTCGCCGAACAAGTGGCCGATCCGCGCGACCTCGTCGGTCCACGCGCCGAGGATCCGGCCGATACGCTGATGCGCAGCCGTGCCATTTCGGAGATCCGCAAAGGCACCGATCCAGGTACGGATTGGAAGACCAAGAATAGCGCGATCAGCACGGTCGGAAGTCAATGATGAACGCCGCGGAAACACCTGAACAGATCGCCCCGATCCCGCGCATCTCGATGCAGGCGTTTTGCGAAACGCCGGAGGTCGCGAATGTCATCCACCAGGCGATTTCCGACCGGCGGATGGAAAAGGCGCACGTCAAGGTGAACATGGGCGGCGTGCCGGCGGCGATCGAAGCCTATCGATCGTCTCCGACGCCCAACGTAATCTTCTTGGAATCGGTCGCAAGCCGCGAGGAACTCTTCGAATATCTTCGCGCGCTCGCCGAATACTGCGATCCCGACACGAAAGTGGTGGTGGCCGGACGCATGAACGACATTGTGCTCTACCGCGAATTGATGGCGCGCGGGGTCAGCGAATATCTCGTCGCGCCGTTCACGGTGATCGATTTCGTCCGGACGACATCGCATCTCTATTCGAGCGACGGCGCGCAACCAGTCGGCAAGATTATTGCTTTCGCCGGCGCCAAGGGCGGTATAGGCGCCTCGACGCTCGCCCATAACGTCGCCTGGGCGATCCCCCGCGATCTCGACATTCAGACGGTGCTGGTCGATCTCGACCTGGGCTTCGGAACGGCGGGATTGGATTTTAACCAGGACCCGCCGCAAGGTATTGCCGAGGCGGTCTTCGCGCCCGATCGTGTCGATTCCAACCTTGTCGATCGGCTACTTTCGCGCTGCAGCGACAAATTGGGCATTCTCGCCGCGCCAGCGACGCTCGACCGCGTCTACGACTTCTCCGAAACGGCCTTCGATGCGATCATCGACATCCTGCGCACTTCGACGCCCTGCGTCATTCTCGACGTGCCGCATATGTGGACCGCCTGGACGCGTCGGGCGCTGATCGGCGCCGACGAAATCGTCATCGTCGCGGCCCCCGATCTCGCCAATCTGCGCAACGCCAAAAGCCTCGTCGACACGCTGCGCACGGCGCGGCCGAACGACGCCAAGCCAAGGCTGGTCTTCAATCTCGTCGGCGTTCCAAAACGGCCGGAAATCGCCATCGCCGATTTCGTCAAGGCGATCGATCTCGAAATGTCCGGGGTCGTCAATTTCGACCCGAGGCTTTTCGGAACCGCCTCGAACAACGGCCAGATGATCGCCGAGGTCGAGCCCGCCAGCAAAGCCAACGAGACGATCTCGGAACTCGCAAAGATTGTGACGGGGCGCTTCGAAATCCGGAAGACCAAAAAGAGCCTGCTCGATCCTTTGAAGCTTCTCCGCCTAAGTAAGGCCTCTTAGGCGGTCCGAGAGAATTGCGCGCCTTTCACGGATCTTAGTAGGTCTTTTTAAATTCTTCCGCGATTTCTTAATCTGGAGCGGGCCGGGCCGGCCCACGTAGGGTCCGCGCCGGAACCGCTCGACTGTTCGAGTTCCGCCGCAAGAGGCGGCGGCCGAAAAAGGAGAGGCGATGTTCGGTAAGCGCGCGAGTAGCGCCGAAAACGTGCAGGTGCGGCCGACGCCGGTCGTGGTCCCGGCCCTTCGCGGCGTCTCGGATAGTCGCAAAAGCGTGCCGACCATCATCGAGCCGGCCGTTCCGCAGCCGCCCGAAGCACCCCGCTCCGACGAATATTACGTCACGAAGAGCATGATCTTCGGCGCGCTGATCGAGGCTATCGATCTCTCGCAACTGGCACGGCTCGACGCCGAGAGCGCGCGTGAAGAGATCCGCGACATCGTCAACGAGATCGTGGCGATCAAGAACATCGTCATGTCGATTTCCGAGCAGGAGGACCTGCTCGAAGACATCTGCAACGATGTGCTGGGATACGGCCCGCTCGAACCCCTGCTGGCGCGTGACGAGATCGCCGACGTCATGGTTAACGGCGCGATGCAGACCTACATCGAGGTGAACGGCAAGCTACAGTTGACCAACATCCGCTTCCGCGACAATGCGCAGTTGATGAACATCTGCCAGCGCATGGTGAGCCAAGTAGGCCGCCGCGTCGATGAAGCCTCGCCGATCTGCGATGCGCGCCTTTCCGACGGTTCGCGTATCAACGTCATCGCCCCGCCGCTCGCCATCGACGGGCCGGTACTCACGATCCGAAAATTCCGCAAGGATAAGCTCACTCTCGACCAATTCATCAAGCTAGGCTGCATCTCCGCGGAAGGCGGCGAGATTCTGAAGATCGTCGGGCGCGTCCGCTGCAACGTCCTGATTTCGGGCGGCACCGGCTCAGGCAAGACGACGCTGCTCAATTGCCTCACGCAATTCATCGACGCGGACGAACGCGTCATCACCTGCGAGGACGCGGCGGAACTGCAGTTGCAGCAGCCGCATGTCGTCCGTCTCGAAACGCGCCCACCCAATCTCGAAGGCACCGGCGCCGTGACCATGCGCGATTTGGTACGCAACTGCCTGCGTATGCGTCCCGAACGGATCATCGTCGGCGAGGTTCGCGGCCCCGAGGCTTTCGATCTGTTGCAGGCGATGAACACCGGCCATGACGGCTCCATGGGCACCGTGCACGCCAACTCGCCGCGCGAAGCCTTGGGGCGCCTCGAATCGATGATTACGATGGGCGGGTTCCAGCTACCGATCAAGACAATCCGCGAGATGCTGGCGTCCTCGATCGACGTCATCATCCAGACGGCGCGTCTGCGCGATGGGTCGCGCCGCATTACGCAGATCACCGAAACCGTGGGCATCGAAGGCGATGTCATCACCACCCAGGACATCATGGTTTACGACATCGTGGGCGAGGACGCCTCGGGCCGCATCAGAGGCAGACATCGCTCGACCGGCGTAGGCAAACCGCGCTTCTGGGAGAGGGCGCGTTATTTCGGTGAGGACGAACGGCTGGCGCGCGCCCTCGACGCCGCTGAGATGAAAGCCGAGGCATGATTCGCTTCTCGGCCGTCTTGCGCATGGAGTGACGCATGGATTTTCATGTCTTGGTGCTGGCGGCATTGGCGGCCTTCTCGGTCGGCGGCCTGGGCTTCGTTTTCGTCTACCCTTTCCTGAGCGGCGAGCGGAACGCGGAGAAGCGGCAGGCGACGTTCACGTCCGGCAGCTCGACTAGGAAGGGCTCGGATCGGATGGCCGAGGCCGCGGCGCGCCGCAAACAGATCGCCGAGAATGTGAAAGAAATCGAGGCGCGCAGCACACGCAAGCGCGTCACTATTGGCGATATGCTTACCCGCGCCGGCTTGAGCTGGTCGACACAGCAATTCCTGATCTTCGCCGCCGTCGCCGGGCTCGTTTCGGGGATGTTGACGTTCTTCCTCGACCGCAATCTCTACGCCGCACTGGCAGTGATTTTGGTCGGCGGCGCCGGGCTGCCGATCTGGGTGCTCAAATACCTGGCCAAGCGGCGCTTGAAAAAATTCGTCGCGCTGTTTCCCGACGCGATCGATATTATCGTACGCGGCGTCAAGGCGGGATTGCCGCTGGGC
Organism: uncultured Alphaproteobacteria bacterium; assembly: GCA_963697785.1. Lineage (GTDB taxonomy): Bacteria > Pseudomonadota > Alphaproteobacteria > Rhizobiales > Beijerinckiaceae > Methylovirgula. The sequence continues at coordinate 2,014,033 of OY969098.1, forward strand.
GATTGCCTGCACGTCATCTCCGCGGAAATAGACGAGCCGGTCCGCAGCGAATTCCGCCTCGTTGTCGAGGCGCAGGCGATGGGGCTGTCGGTCTCCGAAGCCGTCGAGCGTCTGGCGACCCGCGTACCGGTTTCGGAAACCAACTTCTTTTCCATCGTCATCGGCATTCAGCAGAAGGCCGGCGGCAGTCTTTCCGAAGCGCTCGCCAATCTTTCTACGGTGCTTCGCGAACGCAAAAAGATGGAAGGCAAGATCAAGGCCTTGTCATCGGAAGCGCGCGCTTCCGCCTATATCATCGGCTCGCTGCCTTTCGTGGTCGGTGGATTGGTCTATCTGACAAGCCCAAAATACATGGAACTCCTATGGACGACGCAGACCGGCCAATTCGTCATTGCCGGCAGCGCATTGTGGATGGGCGTCGGCGTCATCGTCATGAAGAAGATGGTGAGTTTCGACTACTAAAGGCCCTTTGGCGAAAGGGGCGGAAACAAATACAGGCCGCATTATGACCGATCTACTCTTAAGCCTCTGGAATCGGCAGGCGATATTGAGCATCCTCGTGGCGATCGCGACGGCAGCGACAATCCTTACGCTTGCTATGCCTTTGCTGCAGACGGACGTGCTGGCGCGCCGCATGAAACGCGTCGCAAACGAACGCGAGCGCATTCGCGCCCGCGAACGGGAGCGGCTCTACCAAAAGAAAGTAAGTCTGCGCCAAGAGCCGAAAGCCTACATGAAAGAGGTCGTCGAAAGGTTCAACCTTTCGAAATGGCTCGGCACCGACGAAGCCAAGAAGCAGATGACGATGGCCGGCTTTCGTGGGCAGCAGGCGGAAGTCGGATTTCTGTTCTTCCGGCTCGTGACGCCGATTGCATTATTCATTTTGGCGTTAATCTATCTGTTCTTCTTGAGCAATTTCGGCTGGTCGGCAACCGTCGATTTTGCGGTGGCGATGGCCGCCGCCTATCTCGGCATCAAGGCCCCGGAACTTTACCTGCGCAACCAAATCGGCAAACGGCAGAAGTCGGTGTCGCGGGCCGTGCCCGACGCCCTGGATCTTCTGCTGATCTGCGTCGAGTTGGGGATGTCGATCGAGCCCGCTTTCCGCAAGGTCGCGCAGGAGATCGGCACGCAATCGATCGAGCTCGCCGAGGAGTTCACCCTCACCACCGCGGAACTGTCGTTTTTGCCCGACCGGCGGATGGCCTATGAAAACCTCGCGGCGCGAACCGGGGTCAACTCGCTGAAACAGATCGTCACGGTGCTCAACCAGGCCGAACGCTATGGCACGCCGCTCGGCCAGGCGTTGCGCGTCGTTTCGCAGGAGAGTCGGACGCGGCGTATGAACGAGGCGGAGAAAAAAGCCGCCGCATTGCCGCCCAAGCTCACAGTGCCGATGATTTTGTTCTTTCTGCCGGTGCTTTTCGCGGTCATCATCACGCCGGCCGTGGTACAGGTGTCGCAAGTAACGAGCGGTCACTAAGGGCGCGGCGTTCTTGGCAACCCTGTCACTCCGGATCGGCCGCGCCGAGTTGCGTCGGCTCCAGCACGCGCCGCTTGGCGTCGCGTTGCGGTCTGTTGCGCTCTGCGGTCTTCTTGTCGAGCTGGCGAATCTGGTCCCAAGGATTGGCCTGCGCGATCATTTCGCGGATTGACGCGACGTTCTCGGCAGCATCCACCGGCGAGAGATCCTGTTGAGCGACGCTCTGCGCCGCGTCGAACTTGCCTTCGAGCGCCAGAACGAGGGCGAGATTTTGCCGCACCCGCGTATCTGCGCCGGGCTGCGCCGCCGCCTGCTGCAGCGTCGATTCGGCTAGCGGCAATTGCTTCGAGAGTGCGTAGGAAAGTCCGAGGTTGGAGAGAACCTGCGGCTGATTGGGGATAATCTTCAGGGCCGCCGTATAATAGGCCTGGGCCTGATCATGATCGCCGAGTTGATCGGCGACGACGCCTTGCGCCGAGAGGATCGACCAACTCGGCTGCTCGGGCGTGTGCGCCTCGGGCAAAACGCTCGCGGCTTCGCGCAACCGGCCGTCATCGGCCAAAGCCTTACCGTAGGCCCCCAGCACATTCATGTCCTTCGGATATCTCGCGGCGAGTTTCTGCGTCACCGCGACCGCCTGGGCGGTGCGCGTCAGCGCCCGCAGCGCGCGCGCATAGGCCAAAGCGATTTGGATGTTGTTGGGATCCGCGTCGTAGCTACGCCCGAGATCCTCGGTGTAGCGTTCCAATTGGGATGTGGAACTGGGCAGCGCCGCGTTCGAGGCGACCGAGCCGGTGAGATCGCCCATTCCAATCCCCTGGCAACCGGCAAGGAGGAGCGCCGTGAGAAGGCCGGCGGCCGGCGTTTTCCAGGATGTGATGACGCGCATCGATCGCCCCTTCCGTTTTGCCGCTTTTTAGCAATAAAAAGTTAACCCTAAGAAACGGTTAAGAGCAGGATCTGCTAAAAGCGCGAAACCCCTCGTCCAGCACCTCCTCCGGAGTCCTCGATGTCGCTTTACCTTGGTTCGCCGCCCCCCGACGCCGTACCCATCTTCTTCGCTGCCGCCGAGTCTTGGCCGAAGGTGAAATCCGGCTTGCCCGCGGCCGCGGCGGCTTACGCAAGCGCCTGCGCTTACGAGCCGACTCCCGGCCGAATTTTGATCGTGCCTACAGGCAAGGGCGAACTCGGCGGCGTACTGTGCGGGCTCGAGCCGAAGGCGGCGCAAAGCCGCGATCCTTTTCTGCCCGGCCGGCTTGTCGCGGCCCTTCCGCAAGGCGTCTATCGCTTTGCGAACTCGCCGCATGATGCGGCCTTGGCAACGCTTGCTTGGCAGCTCGCCTCGTATCGGTTCGACCACTACAAAAAGGACAAGCGCGAGCTGCCGCGGCTTTGTCCGCCGCAAGGCGTCGACGTCGCGAATATTACGCGAGTTGCCGCTGCCGTGGCGCTCGGGCGTGACCTCATCAACATGCCCGCCAATGATCTTGGTCCCGAGGGGCTCGAAGCCGCGGCCGTCGGGGTCGCGGCGCAATTTCAAGCCAACGTTTCGGTCCTCACGGGTGACGCGCTGCTGACCGCCAATTTTCCGTTGATCCATGTGGTCGGGCGCGCCGCGGAACAAGCGCCGCGGCTGGTCGATATTTCCTGGGGCGATCCCGGCGCCCCGAAGGTAACGCTCGTCGGCAAGGGGGTGTCGTTCGATACCGGCGGCCTCAACATTAAGCCGGAGAGCGCCATGCAGTTCATGAAGAAGGACATGGGGGGCGCCGCGACCGCCCTGGCGCTCGCCCACATGATCATGAGCGCCGCCCCGCCTGTCCGCCTCAGGGTGCTCCTGCCGATTGTCGAAAACGCGATCTCGAGCGCCGCCATGCGGCCTGGCGACGTCTATCCGAGCCGCAAGGGCATCAGCGTGGAGATCGGCAATACCGACGCGGAAGGCCGGCTGATCCTCGCCGACGCTTTGGCGCTCGGCGACGAAGAGACGCCCGACCTTCTCCTCGATTTCGCGACGTTGACCGGGGCGGCCCGCGTCGCGCTCGGCCCGGATCTGCCGCCCTTCTATACGATGGACGAGACGTTGGCGCACGAAATCGCCACGCATGCCGAACGTGTCTTCGATCCGGTCTGGCGCATGCCGCTCTGGGATCCTTACGACAAACTGCTCGACGGGAAAGTGGCGGATCTCTCCAACGTCTCCTCGGGCCCGTTCGCCGGCTCGATCACCGCGGCGCTGTTTCTGCGCCGCTTTGTCGAACGGGCGAAGGCCTGGGCGCATTTCGATATCTACGCCTGGACGCCGGTGGAAAAATCGGCGCGGCCGGAAGGTGGCGAGATTCAGGTGGCGCGGTTGCTCTTCGATCTCATCGAAGGCCGCTACGCGGGCGCGGCGCGGCGTAGTCGGCAAACCGCCGAGATCGGCCAATGAACCGCGATCCGCGCCTGACGCCGGCGCGTCCCGATCTCGCCGCGGCGCATTTACGCGGCACGATCGAGGCGGCGCGCTACGTCATCGGCCGCCCCATGCACGTACGCGTCGGCATCGCCGATCTTCGCCGCGAACCGTCGGCTCTAGCCAGACTCGACACGCAGGTGCTCTACGGCGAAGAGGTGATGGTTTACGATCAGCGCAACGGGTGGGCTTGGGTGCAGCTCGCCGGCGACGATTACGTCGGCTATTTGTTGGCCGACGCGCTCGCCGAAGGGCCGGGCGCGGCTACGCATCGCGTCTGCGTCAACCAGACCTTCGCCTATTCGGCCGCGGATATGAAAGCGCCGGTTCTTGCCGCGTTGCCGCTCGGCGCTCGCGTAAACGTGGAGGATGAAGAAGGCGCGTTTGCGAGACTTGCCGGGGGCGGCTTTGCGTTCGCGCCACATCTTAAGCCGCTGCTCGAAGAAAAGCCGAACGATTTCGTTGCGGTAGCCGAAAGATTTCTCGGTACGCCTTACCTCTGGGGCGGCAAATCGAGCCTCGGAATTGATTGCTCTGGCCTGGTGCAGATTGCACTCGCCGCGGCGGGCATTGCCGCGCCACGCGACACGGATTTGCAGGAGCGCGCGCTTGGCGCGGCGCTGCCGGTTCGCGAAAAGCTTGAAGATCTGCGGCGCGGCGATTTCGTTTTCTGGAGAGGCCACGTCGGCATGCTGCGCGATGCGCACGAACTGCTGCATGCAAACGCATATCGGATGTTGGTCACCTCCGAGCCCTTGACTGCCGTTCGCGGGCGCATCCGGCAGAGCGGTGACGGCGAAATAACTGCGATCAAGCGGCTCTAGGCGCATAGGCTCGCGCCCCGGTGGCTAAAAATTCATCGAGTAGCGGAGCGAACTCGCTTAATTGGCTCGGAAACCGTATAATCGGCGATATAGCTCTTCGGCCGATTCAGGCGTGGATATAGGGATGACCAAAGAAGCGCATGTCGCGGTCGAGCTCCGGCTTCCGAATGGCGGCACGTTCGGACCGCAGGAACTCGCGTTGATCGATGCCATCCGGGCACAGCGCTCGATCATCGGCGCGAGCCGCGCCCTTGGCCTCTCCTATCGCAAATGCTGGCTTGATTCCGATGCCTTGAACCGCACCTTCGAAAGCACGGTCATCGCGACGTTCCCCGGTCGGCGCGGCGGCGGCGCGGAGATCACGCCGTTCGGCGAACGGCTGGTCGCGCTCTACCGTTCGATCGAACGGCACGCGGGCGCGGCCGCGAAGCTTTCGCTCAACGAGCTCACCGGGTCTCTCGATTGGTCGTTCGATCCGAAGGCCAAGGCCGCGGGCGCGGGGCGCGATCTTGGCTAAGATCGGATATCGCCACGGCCTTGATCATTGCCCAGGCCTTGAGGCCTTGAACGAGGGCGAGCCGGTCGACCGATTCCCTGGTGATCAGCGCATGCAGCCGCGTCGCGCCGAGATCGAACGTGGCGCGCACATACGGCGGCTGCAAAAATTCGAGCTCGGCGATTTCGCCCGGCAGACGGTTGATGATCGAGACGTCCATCGGCCGCGACAGTGCCACCGAGACGTCCCGGGCATCGATCCTGACCTTCACCGCCGAATTGACCGGTAGATCGACGCGCGGTACGCGCAATTCGCCGTCGGCGAAGAACAGCGTGGTCATGCCGAGGTCCGGATCCTGGCGTAGGACGCGCGCCCAAACCATGGTCTTGAGCCGTGGCGGGAGAGCGGACGACGTGAAAACCCGGTCTTTCGGTGCCTCAAACATGCGCCGCAGCATTGCCCCGGCCGTTCGCCGCGTCAATTCCGCCGGCGCGCGCCGGCGCGGTTCCCAAACCGGCTCGATTGAGCTATTGGGTGCTGCAATTGCCGCGCGAAACACCATATCCCGTCAGGGTGCGCGGGTGCGGCACCGACACACGATCGCGATCATCTTTGCAGAAGTGTGATGCGGGCGTCATACGCCCTTCAACGCGCTGATATTAAAGGATGTTGGGCGCTGCGAACTTGGCTGCGGCCGATCTCGCCTGCGTCGCCCGGAAACGCTTCCTAAGAAGCCCAGAGACCAGATCAGGACCTTCATGAATTTACGCAATGTTGCGATCATCGCGCACGTCGATACGGGCAAAACCACGCTCGTCGATCGTCTGCTGCAGCAGTCCGGCGCGTTTCGGGAGAACCAGCGGGTCGGCGAACGCGTCATGGACTTCGAACGATCTCGAAAGAGAGCGCGGTATCACGATCATGGCCAAGGTGACTTCGGTCGCCTGGAAGGACGCTCGCATCAACATCGTCGATACGCCCGGCCACGCCGATTTCGGCGGCGAGGTCGAACGCATCCTTTCGATGGTCGACGGCGCCATCGTCCTCGTCGATGCCTCCGAAGGGCCGATGCCACAGACCAAATTCGTCGTCGGCAAGGCGCTGAAGATCGGCTTGAAACCGATCGTCGCGTTGAACAAGGTCGATCGCCCCGACGCGCGCGTGACCGAAGTTGTCAACGAGGTCTTCGATCTCTTCGCGGCGCTCGATGCCACCGACGAACAGCTCGATTTCCCGATCCTTTACGGCTCCGCCAAACAAGGTTGGATGGCCGAGAGCCCGAACGGCCCTAAGGAAGGCATGGGCCCGCTCTTCGACCTCGTCCTGCGTCACGTGCCGGCGCCCGCCATCGAAGAGGGCGGCTTTCGCATGCTCGGCACGCTCCTCGAAGCCAATCCCTATCTAGGCCGGCTGATCACCGGCCGCGTCTTCGCCGGCAACGTCCGCCCGAATCAATCGGTCAAAGTGCTCGACTGCAACGGTGCCGTCGTCGAGCAAGGCCGCGTTTCAAAAATTCTCGCCTTCCGCGGCATCGAGCGCACGCCGATTGAAGTGGCGGAAGCGGGAGATATCGTCGCCGTCGCGGGCCTCGAAAAATTCAATGTCGCCGATACGCTCGCCGCACCCGAGGTGAGCGAGCCGCTGCAGGCGCAGCCGATCGACCCGCCGACGCTGTCGATGACGTTCCTCGTCAACGATTCGCCGTTCGCCGGCACCGAAGGCGATAAGGTGACCAGTCGCGTCATCCGCGAGCGTCTCTACAAGGAGGCCCTGGGCAACGTCGCCATCAAAGTCGAGGATGCCACGGAATCCGATTCGTTTATCGTCTCGGGCCGCGGCGAATTGCAGCTCGCGATTTTGATCGAAACCATGCGCCGCGAAGGGTTCGAGCTCGGCGTGTCGCGCCCGAAGGTCGTGTTCGAGAAGGACGCTGCGACCGGTGAGCTTAAGGAGCCGATCGAAGAAGTGGTGATCGACGTCGACGAGGAACACGCCGGCGTCGTCGTGCAAAAGATGGCGGAGCGCAAGGCAGAGATGATGGAGATGCGGCCTTCGGGCGGCGGCCGCCTGCGGCTCGTCTTTCATGCTCCGACCCGCGGTCTCATCGGCTACCAAGGCGAGCTTCTGACCGACACGCGCGGCACGGCGATCATGAACCGGCTGTTTCACGCCTACGCGCCCTACAAAGGCGACATCGCCGGACGGCGTACCGGGGTGTTGGTTTCCAACGATCAAGGCGAATCGGTCGCCTATGCGATGTGGAAGCTCGAGGACCGCGGCCCGATGATGATCGACCCCGGCGAAAAGGTCTATCGCGGCATGATCGTCGGCGAGCACACGCGCGACAACGATCTCGAGATCAACGTGCTCAAAGGCAAGCAGCTCACCAATATCCGCGCCGCCGGCAAGGACGAAGCGGTGCGCCTGACGCCACCGATCAAGATGACGCTCGAAAAAGCGCTCGCCTACATCGAAGACGATGAACTCGTCGAAGTGACGCCGAAGTCGATCCGGCTGCGCAAGGCGCTGCTCGATCCGACCGAGCGCAAACGCGCAGTGCGGGCGAAGGAGAGCGCATGACCGCGCGTGCAATCTCACCCTTCGAGACGCGCGCTCTGCGCTCCTCAGGGTGAGGTGGCTGAATCCCAAGGCCATTCTCATGCTGGGGAGCCCGCGGAGCGGGCGTGTCGAAGCATCGCGCAGACGAGAGATAAATGCGCAACTTTCCCCCGCAGCGTATCGTCTGCCTCACCGAAGAGACCGTAGAGACTCTCTATTTGCTCGGTGAAGAGAGCCGCATCGTCGGCGTCTCGGGCTATGCGGTTCGGCCGCCGCAAGTGCGGCGGGAAAAACCTCGCGTGTCCGCGTTCGTCTCGGCCGACATTCCCAAAATCCTGGGTCTCGAACCCGATCTCGTCCTCTGCTTCTCCGACCTCCAGGCGGAAATCGCCGCGGAACTGACCCGGGTCGGCGTCGCGGTTCACGTGTTCAACCAGCGCGACGTTGCCGGCATCCTGACGATGATCCGCACGCTCGGCGCGCTCGTCGGCGCCCCGGAGAAGGGCGCCACGCTCGCCGATTCGCTGGCAGAGCGAATTGACAAGACAGTTGCGGCAACGCCCGCAAGCCCGCGTCCTCGCGTTTATTTCGAGGAATGGGACGATCCGCTCATCTGCGGCATCGGTTGGGTTTCGGAGCTGATCGAGATTGCCGGCGGCAAGGACGTCTTTCCGCATCTGCGCAAAGAGAAATCGGCCAAAGATCGAATCGTCACGCCGGACGCCGTGATCGCCGCCGCGCCCGACGTCATTCTCGCTTCCTGGTGCGGCAAGAAGGTCGTGCCTGAGAAGATTCGCGCACGGCCGGGTTTCGAGCAAATCCCGGCGGTCCGCGACGGGCGAATCGTTGCGATCCCATCATCGCTGATTCTTCAGCCGGGCCCCGCCGCGCTCACCGAAGGACTCGACGCCATCATGGCGGCGCTGCATGTAGCGCCATGAGCAGCGCGGCGCGCCTCAAGGAAGGCCGAGGCTCGCCTTCAACAAGCTGCGATTGGGTTGGAGAAGATCGGCGAGCGTATATTGATCGAGCACCGCGAAAAAAGCTCGCAGTGCTTCGCGCAGCAGATGCTGGAACCGGCAAGGGCCGTCGATTTCGGCATTCGGGACCCGGCACAAAACAATCGGCCAATGCCACGTCGTCTTCGGTGCGGCGCACTACTTCGCCGACACCGATCTCGCTCGGAGATTTGGCGAGCTTGAGGCCGCCGCCGCGGCCCCGCAGCGTTGCGACATAGCCGCCCTTGCCGAGCGCTTGCACTACCTTCATGAGATGGCTCTCGGAGATCCCGTAAGCCGCGGCAATTTCGCGGATCGAACTCAATCGCTCCGGCCGTAGCCCGAGATAGATCAGGACGCGCAAAGAATAGTCCGTATAGTGGGTGAGTCGCATGCGCTTCCTCCTGCTATTTGGCGATCATATCGTTTGCTTCGGACCATTTGGTACTGCCGCCGTCGCAATTTTGGAGCCTTGCCCAGCATGAGTTGCGTGCTTGCCCGATCGCGACGCAAGGGCATTCCAGCATTCTTTGCTCCTGCTCTGGCCGCCGCTCGGCCGGCAAATCGCGGCTCCTGCGTCGATCCGATGCCAGGCAAGACCGCGGAGTGCGCGCCGAGTCCATCCGCTCTCCGGCCATCGCGACCCAACCGCCGTTGCGACGGGGTCCGCATTCGACCAAGAAATGGCCAAAAACTGCCATTTGCTCAGGCAACTTGGCGCGATATGCGACCAACCGTTGCAAGAAAGCACCGCGTCTCCGAAAAGCAAGTGGAAACAGCGCACCTTCATTGAATGCTCCGCCGCAATATGTTCCTTTAGTGACAAAGCGCAGGCTTTGATTGGGGGCAAAACATGACTTTTTTGCGCGGTTCTTCCATTGCGTTAGCGTTCTGCGCTGGACTGGTTATGACCGGCGGGTACGCGACCGCCGCCGATCTGCCGAACACCAAAGGGCCGCCCCCACCGCCGCCGTCCTGGTGGTCGACGGTTACCGTCAACGGCGAGATCGACGCCGGCATCACGGGAAATTTCGATGATCCTTCAAGCGGCTTGAACTGGGGCCATCTGTTCACCGACAAGGCGAACGAGCCCATGTTCAACCAGGGTCTGCTGACAATCCAGCGGCCGATCAATTCCTCGAAACCGGCTTATGATGTCGGTTTCGCGTTCCAGGTCATGTATGGTTCGGATTCGCGCTTCGTTCACTATCTCGGCGAATGCGAATACTGCATCAACAGCCTTTATCAGGTCTCCCTCGTCGAGGCCTACGTGCAGGCGCATACGCCATGGGTTTTCCCTGGCGGCATCGACTTCAAAGTCGGTCAATGGCCGACGTTGGAAGGCGCCGAGGTGGTCGAATCCGACTTGAACCTGTTCTATTCGCATTCCTACATCTTCAACTACACCGAGCCCTTCCAAGACACCGGCCTGTTGGCGATCGCGCATGTCAATCCGACCGTTGACCTCTATGGCTCGATTGTCACCGGCGAGAACACAAGCATTGGCTTTCCTTACGGCGACAACAATACCGCGCCGTCCTTCGAAGGCGGAATCGGGCTGAACAATCTCGGCCCCGGAGGCGCGGTCACCGTTCTGGCGACAACTCACATCGGGCCCGAAGACCCCTACTACGGGGGTGGCGTGGAACCGAGCGGGGCAGGTCAAGTACCGGTCGCTTATCCGGGATGCGGGGGATGCAGTGGCAATACGGCACTGCGCTACGCCAACGACCTCGTGGTGACCTGGAAAGCCACCGACAAGCTGACCCTCACCCTCGAAGGCAACTATACTCGGGATGATGGGTTTGCGGACGAGACCTATGGCGCAGCGGGCTATGCTTCCTACCAGACGCCCCTCGACTGGCTGAAGATCAACGGCCGCGCCGAGGTGTTGCGCGATGATACCGGCGGAATCGTCGCCGCCTTTCCCGGCTACTTCGATTTCGTGAACGTCGAACACGGCTACTTGAATACCTCGATCATCGCGCCGCCAACGACCTATTTCGAGATTACCGGCGGCTTGAACATCACGCCGCCTATTCCCACGTCTATCCCCTTCCTCAAAGCGGTGATCTTCAGGCCGGAAGTGCGCTACGACACGTCCTTGAACGGCACGGCACCTTATGATCTCCAGTATAATGGCGTCGGTCTCAAGACCAGTGAGGTCACGGTCGGTGGCGACGTCATCCTGAAGTTCTGACCTCGAACGGGGGACTGCATATAAGAACGCCGGCCCTTTGGGCCGGCGTTTTGCTATGGGGCGTTCGGTTGCGCGCTCCGGCCTGACGCAGACTCGGATAGTGAAACGGCCGGCCTCGCCATCGGCGACTGCTAAGCAAGCAGCAGCGTGTTCCGCTGCCGATCGTCGGCGGCGCGCAAGGCATATTTCTGGAGAAGCGGACCTCTAGAGCCGCCCGCGTTGTCCATGCGGTCGAATGCGTTTAGAGGCGGGTATGGAGTCGCCGGACCTTCAGATCGTGGCGCATCAGCCCGCGGATCAACGCATAGACGAGGTAGGAAAAGTAGCCGACCAATACGGCTGATCCAACAACGAAGTCGAATGCCATGAGCTTTCGCTCCATCCGCGCAGACGCTCTCAAGCATATTCGGGGCCGAGAGCGGCACCGCGCGCAGCATGCAATCTTAGCGGATTTCCTCAGCTTCTCAATTTCAAGTCTTCGTCAACGTGCAATTTACCGGAAAGTTCTGTGCGCGCCGCGGATCTTTTTTAAGATCGATGCGCCTCGCCTTCCGCAGCGAATTGCGTGGCCGCGCCCACTACCCTCCGCTTGTAGCGCGGGAAGCGCCCGCGCGCGCCGTCGGGAAAGACGCCTACCCATAAAAAAGCGCTCCCTTGTGGGGAGCGCTATAGTTTGGGAGGAGGAGAGAAGTTGGCTTACACCGAATAGTACATATCGAATTCGACCGGGTGGGGGGTCATTTCGAAGCGCAGTATCTCGCCCATTTTGAGGTCGATGTAGCTGTCGAGAAAATCGTCGTCGAACACTCCGCCGGCCTTCAGGAAGGTGCGGTCCTTGTCGAGGTTGGTCAGCGCCTCGCGCAGCGAGCCGCACACCGTTGGGATCTTTTTCAGTTCCTTGGGCGGCAGGTCGTAGAGATCCTTGTCCATGGCGCTGCCCGGATCGATCTTGTTCATGATCCCGTCGAGGCCGGCCATCAGCATCGCCGAAAACGCCAGATACGGATTGGCGGCGGGATCGGGGAAGCGCACTTCGACGCGCTTGGCCTTGGGGTTCGACGTATAGGGGATGCGGCAGGAGGCGGAGCGGTTGCGGGCCGAATAGGCGAGCAGCACCGGCGCCTCGAAGCCCGGCACCAGCCGCTTATAGGAGTTGGTCGAGGGATTGGTGAAGGCGTTGAGCGCGCGCGCATGCCGGATGATCCCGCCGATGTAGTTCAAGCATTCATCGGATAGATCCGAATATTTGCTGCCGGCAAACACCGGTTTGCCGCCCTTCCAGATCGATTGGTGCACGTGCATCCCAGAGCCGTTGTCGCCATAGACGGGCTTGGGCATGAACGTCGCCGTCTTGCCGTAGCTCTGCGCCACCTGGTGGATGCAGTATTTGTAGATCTGCAAATGGTCGGCCATGGTGGTGAGCGGCCCGAACTTGAGGCCCAATTCGTGCTGGGCAGCCGCTACTTCGTGGTGCTGCTTCTCGGTCTTGGCGCCCATCTGCGCCATGGCGGTGAGCATCTCGCTGCGCATGTCCTGCGCCGAATCCTGCGGCGGCACCGGGAAATAGCCGCCCTTGGTGCGGATCCGGTGGCCGAGGTTGCCGCCCTCGTAAGTAGTGTCCGAATTCGACGGAAACTCCACCGAATCGAGCGTGAAGCCGGTGTTGTAGGGCTCCACCGCAAAACGCACGTCGTCGAACACGAAAAACTCGGCCTCCGGCCCGAAATAGACCGTGTCGCCGACCCCGGTCGAGGCGGTATAGGCCTCGGCCCGCTTGGCGATGCCGCGCGGATCGCGGCTGTAGGGCTCGCCCGTCAGCGGCTCCAGAACATCGCAAATGACCGAGAACGTCGGCGCCGCGAAAAACGGATCCATCGCCGCCGTCGCCGGATCCGGCATCAACGTCATGTCCGACTCGTTGATCGCCTTCCACCCGGCAATCGAAGAGCCGTCAAACATCAACCCCTCGGAAAACGAATCCGCATCAATAATCCCGGCGTCAAACGTCACATGCTGCCACTTGCCGCGCGGGTCCGTGAAGCGAAGATCCACAAACTTCACGTCCTTGTCCTTGATCGCCTTCAGAACTTCATCCGCAGTCTTCATGTCTTGCCCTCAACTAAAGCTGGAAAACACACATCCGGCGGATTGCTTAGAAGTGAGAAGAGCGAACTCAAGTCCCAAACCCCTCTCCCCGTGCGGCAGGGGCCGCAGACAGGATGGGATCGCCGCCTCGCGCAGGCCAGTCATACGCGCCGGCTGTGCTCAAGACCGGATATCAAGGCGCGTGCCAAGCCCGCGAAACACGACAACGCGTTGGTAAACAATGGGTTTAGGGGCGCCACCCAAGCCACTGCCGGCGCCCGAGCCGATCACCGCCCAGAAATTGAGCAAAATCGGCATTCATTGCCCCATCAATAAGCAGTTTGGCTACGTGGGGCGGAACCCGCCGCGCGGCTCATTCCGCGGCCTTGCCGGTCGGCGCGCGCAGGAGATCGCCCTCCGCCCTGCTCTCCACGCTGGCGAAGTCCATATTTTCGATGCGGTCGCCGCGTTTGGCGATCTTCTCGGTCGAGATGGCAATCGTGCCCAGGTCCTCCTGCGCCTGGCCGAAATGCACGACCAGTTTGCTGACGCGGTCGCGCAACCTTTCAACGTCTTCGACGAGGCGGCGCACTTCCACCTGGATCTCGTGCGCCTGTTCGCGCACGCGCGCGTCGCGCACGATCGCTTGCAGCACCTGCACGGCCATCACGAGAAGCGACGGAGAGACGATGATGATCCGACTGCGATGCGCTCTTTGGATGATGTCTTCGAAGTGCTCGGCAAGATCGCCGTAGAGCGATTCGGAAGGCACAAAGAGAATCGCAACGTCCTGCGTTTCGCCGGGCAGGAAATAGCGCTCTTCGATATCGCGGATGTGTTTGCCGACGTCGGTGCGCACCCGCGCCGATGCTTGCTTTTGCGCTTCTTCGCCCGCCGCCTCCTTCAAGGCGACGAAGGATTCGAGCGGAAATTTTGCGTCGATGACCAGCAGCCGTTCGTCGTCGGGCAGACGCAGCACGCAGTCGGGGCGGCAGCGATTGGAAAGCGTATGCTGGAAGGCATAGGCGGACGCCGGCAGCGCGTCGCGGATGATCGCTTCCATGCGGCCTTGGCCGAAGGCGCCGCGCGCCTGCTTGTTGGCAAGGATCTCCTTCAGGCCGATCACCTCCGCGGTGAGGTCGGTCAGCCGCGTCTGCGCGGCATCGATGACCGCGAGCCGCTCGTTGAGTTTGGCGAGGCTTTCGCCAGCGGCGCGGCCTTGATCTTCGAGACCGCGTCCGACCCGCGCACCGACCGCGTCGAGTCGCTCGGCTACGAGCTTGGCGAGATCCGTCTGACGAGCGCCGAGCAGTTCGCCCATGCTGCGGACGCGGCCCGAGAGTTCAGCGTTGGCGCGAATGAGTTCGGCGATTTCCACGTGGAAGTCGCGCTTCGCGGCGGCCGCGCGGCGCGCCCATGCCGCTCCCAAGCCGGCAGCCAAAATCAGGAGGCCCGCGGCCAGGCCCAGCGAAAGCTCGAACAGGGGGGCGGCCGCCGCGAACGATAGGGAATGATCCATCGCCCCAGGTGTATCAGATTCGAGCGTTGTTTGGAACGAAGGTGGAACGCCGCGCCTGTGCCAAACGGCTTAAAATGCGTGTTTGCCCCGTCATGGCGGCGCGAAACGTCGCAAATCCTGCGAGAACCTGCGATTGGCAGCCGGCAAATTGTGCAGTCGTTACGCGCCGCTAACCAAATCTGCTCTATGCTGAAGCGTCATCGGTTCGGTACCCCATGGACTCTCGAATTAGCCTCGCCGACCTGCGCCGATTCTATGCAATTGACGCCGAGACGATCGCCCTGCTGAAGGAGAACAAGGCTTTTCTCTTTCGGGAATTCGTTGCCGCGATCGACGCTTTCTATATCCGCTACAGGCCGATCGCAGGACCTTCGTCTGCGTACCAAAGCGACGAAAATCTTGCCTATTCCCGAGAGTACAACTCGCGCCACTGGCACATCATGATCGAGGGGCGTTTCGACGCGGAGTATGAAAGGTCGGTCGAGGCGATTCACAACATGCGCGGCCAGCTCGGTTTCGAGCCGCGCTGGTGCCCGAGCGCCTACAATTTCGTGATCGCTCGGGTCGTCGAAGCAATAGCGCTCCGTCTGCCTGCCAAAGGGTTTGAAATATGGCGAAAGCGACGCTGCGCCGCTTTGCAGTCCGCCTATATGCGGATCGCCACGCTCGACATGTCCTACATCGTCGATGTCTATCTTCACGGGACTCTCACCGAACGGCAGCACACGCTGAGCCACTTGGCCGAATCGTTTGAAACCGCGGTGGCGGGGATTGCGAGCGGCGTCGCCGCCGCCGCCGAGCGGTTGCGCAGAACCGCGGACGCTCTCACGCATTCGGCCGATTCGACCAATCTGCAATCCATGGCCGCGGCAACGGCGTCGAAAGAAGCCGCTGCGAACGTCGAGGCGGCGGCCGCCGCCACCAGCCATCTCTCGCACGCGATCGGGCAGATCAGCGCGCAGGTCCACGAGTCCAACCAGATCGCCGGCCGCGCCGCCGGCGAAGCCGATCGGACTCAGGACGCGGTACATAGCCTCAGCGAAGCCGCCGACCGTATCGGCGGGATCATCGACCTCATCAGTAACATCGCTGGGCAGACGAACATGCTGGCGCTCAACGCGACAATCGAGGCGGCGCGGGCCGGCGAGGCGGGGCGCGGTTTCGCTATCGTCGCCCAAGAGGTAAAGGGCCTCGCGCACGCCACCTCGAAGGCAACTTCCGAAATCGGCGCGCACGTGGACGGCATCCAAGCCGCCACGCAACACGTGGCCTCATTCATCACCTCGGTTGCCAAATCCACCCAGCAGGTGAGCGCGATCGCGATCGCCGCCGAAACCGCCGTGGCCGAGCAGGATGCGGTGACGCAGGAAATCGCCCGCCGCGTCGATGAGGCCGCGCGTGGTACGCATGCCGTGACCTCGAACATCGTCGGAGTGACCGAAACCGCTGCGAATTCGAGCGCCGCCGCCAAGGAACTCCTGAAGTCGGCGACCGATCTCACCCGCCAGTCCGAGGTTCTTTCCAAGCAGGTCGAGGATTTCCTGCGCACCGTACGCGCCGCCTGAGCGCGGCGATCCGAAATTGACCTCGCGCGCCATGATGCCTATGTCATCATTCCGCATTGACGAGCGCGCCATGGCTGTCCGAACGATCATTACACTGCCCGACAAGCGACTGCGCCAGCGCGCCGAGCCCGTCGCCCGCGTCGACGCCGAGGTGCGCGCGCTGATGGACGACCTGCTCGAAACCATGTACGCGGCGCCCGGCATCGGGCTAGCCGCGACGCAGATCGCCGTCCCGATGCGGGTGATGGTGCTCGACGTCGCCAAGCGCGAGGACGAAAACGCCAGTCCGAACCCGACGGTCCTCGCCAACCCGGAGATTCTCTGGTCTTCCGAGGAGACCACGGCGCGCGAGGAAGGCTGCCTGTCGATTCCGGAATTCTTCGAGGAAGTGGAGCGTCCGGCGCGCGTTCGCGTCGGCTATCTCGATCGGGAGGGCAAACGCCAGGAGCTCGAGGCCGAAGGAATTCTAGCGCGCTGCCTGCAGCACGAGCTCGACCATCTGAACGGCGTTTTGTTCATCGACCATATCTCGCGCCTGAAGCGCGACCGCGTCTTGAAGAAATTCAGCAAGGCGGGGAAACGCGAGAACGAAGAGCGCAAGCCCGGCCGGGATGATACCCAAACCGAGCGCGCCTGACTTCGCGAGCTGCAAGGACGCGTCCGCTGCGCATCGTCTTCATGGGCACGCCTGAGTTCGCCGTGCCAACCCTTATCGAAATCGTCGAGCACGGCCACGAAGTCGCGGGCGTCTACACGCGCCCCGCAAAACCCGCCGGACGGCGCGGACTGGCAATGCTGCCTTCGCCCGTTCAGGTCGCCGCCGAGCGGCTGCGGCTGCCAGTGCTCACCCCGCAAAGTCTGAAGTCGAAAGCGGCGGCACAGACGTTCGCAGCGCATCGCGCCGATGTCGCCGTGGTAGTCGCCTACGGGCTGCTGCTGCCGAGCGCCATTCTTGACGCGCCGGCACGCGGCAGTCTCAATCTTCATGGCTCGCTCCTGCCGCGTTGGCGCGGCGCGGCGCCGATCGAGCGCGCCATCATGGCCGGCGATCGCCAGACAGGCGTCGCGGTCATGCGCATGGACGAAGGGCTCGATACCGGCCCCGTCGCACTCGTCGAGCGCACTGCAATCGGCCCCGATGACACCGCCGCCGAACTGCGAAAGCGCCTGGCGCATCTTGGCGCCGGCCTCATGACGCGAGCGCTTGCCGGCTTGACGAAGGGAACCCTGACCTTCACACCGCAGAGCGAAGCGGGCATGACCTATGCGCGAAAAATTACCAAACCGGAGACGCGCATCCAGTGGTCGAAAAGCGCCGACGAGCTTCATAATTTGGTGCGGGCGCTTGCGCCCGATCCAGGCGCGTTCTTCGACGCCGATCTCGGCAAAGGCTTGGAGCGCGTTAAAGTCTTGCGCAGCCGGCCGGTGACGGGCAGCGGCGGCGCGCCGGGGCTTGTTCTCGACCAGCTGACGGTCGCCTGCGGCGTCGACGCGCTGCAGCTCATCGAAGTCCAACGCGCCGGCGGGACGCCGATGTCGGCGGAAGAGTTTCTGCGCGGCGCGCGCATTGCGGCGGGCGCCATGTTTCCCGTGATCGGCTGATGCCCCGCTACAAGTTCACCATCGAATATGACGGCACCGACTTCGTCGGCTGGCAAAGGCAGGCGAACGGCCCTTCAATCCAGGAGGCGATCGAGGCGGCCCTGGCTTCTCTCTGCGGCGCAGAGATCGTCATCCGCGGGGCTGGGCGTACCGACGCCGGCGTGCACGCACTCGGCCAAGTGGCGCATGCCGATCTCGATCGCGATTGGCGTGACGACGTCTTACGCGATGCGCTTAACGCCCATTTGCGGCCGCGCCGTATTGCGATTTTGCGTGCCGAACCCGTGGCCGCCGACTTCGATGCGCGATTCTCGGCGCTGCGTCGCCACTACCTCTATCGGATCGTTAATCGGCGGGCGCCGCTGACGCTGGAAGTGCAACGCGCCTGGCTCGTCAAACGCCGGCTCGATGCCGGCGCGATGCACGACGCAGCCCAGATCCTGGTCGGCAAACACGATTTCTCGACCTTCCGCGATGCCGAATGCCAAGCCACCTGCCCGGTACGCACGCTCGACCGGCTCGACGTCGTCAAATCCGACGAAGCGATCGAGGTCCGTGCCAGCGCCCGTTCGTTTCTTCACCATCAGGTCCGCTCCGTGGTCGGCTCGCTCGAACACGTCGGGGCCGGCAAATGGAGTCGAGCCGACCTTCAAGCGGCTCTCGAGGCATGCGACCGCGCCCGCTGCGGCGTGGTTGCACCGGCCGCGGGTCTCTACTTGGTGGGGGTCGACTATGGTGAACCGGGTCCAGAGCCGGACTGCTGCTGAGCGCCTGAACCCGCTAAAAACCTGCCTCCGCGGCGGAAAATAAGTTCACTTTCCTGAACAAAGCGAGGGACAAGCGCGCCGCTCATGCTATACATACGCTGTAAGCAAGAAACGGGCCGCGGCCTAACCACCGCTGCCGCAGCGTAGGTTGTAAACAGCGTAATGGCGCTCACAACGAAGCTCCTGATGCGCCAGGGACAAGCCCTGGTGATGACGCCGCAGCTGCTGCAGGCGATCAAGCTTCTGCAGTTCTCCAACATCGAACTTGCCGCTTTCGTCCAGGAAGAGCTTGAGCGCAATCCGCTTCTCGAACGCGCCGAAGATGTGCCGGACGGCGAGGAGCCGCCTGCGGCGGCGGAGACTAAGGGCGAGGCTGACGAGTCTCTGGCGGCCGATTTCAACGATGCCGGCGATGCCGAATGGAGCTCGGATTCCTTCGCGACCGACCGCGGCGGACTTGAGGCAAGCCTCGGCACGGAGCTTACCAATGCGTTCGACGACGGGCCGCCGCCGACGCCGCGCGAACGCCAGGAATTCGCGGAAGGTGTCGGTCTCTCCGCAAACTCGTGGTCGGGCGCGCCGATGTCTTCGCAGGGCGATGCGGAACAAGCCAATCTCGAAGCTTATGTCGCCGCCGAGGTAAGTCTCAGGGATCACCTCGTCGCACAATTACGCCTCGCGACCGCCAACTCCGTCGATCGGCTGATCGGACAAAGCTTGATCGATTCGATCGACGACACCGGGTATTTCACCGACGTCCCGGCGGAAATAGCCGACCGGCTCGGCGCGTCGGTCGAGCGGACGGAAAAGGTGCTTGCTCTCATCCAAAGTTTCGAGCCTTCGGGCGTGGGCGCGCGCAATCTCGCCGAATGTCTCTCCATCCAGTTGCGTGAGAAGGATCGTTTCGACCCTGCCATGCAGACGCTCGTCGCGCATCTCGATCTCGTCGCCAAGCGCGATTACGCAAAATTGCGCCGGCTCTGCGACGTCAGCGGCGATGATGTCGCGGACATGATCGAGGAAATTCGCCGCCTCGATCCGAAACCCGGCCGTGCATTCGGCGGCGGTGTACTCCAGCCGGTCGTCGCCGACGTAATCGTCCACCCCCTTCCCGACGGCTCCTGGCATGTCGAGCTCAATGCGGAAGTTCTGCCGCGCCTGCTCATCAACCAGGTCTATGCAACGCGGGTGACGCGGTCGAAGGCCAACGACATCGACAAATCCTTCCTCTCAAATTGTCTGCAGAGCGCCAATTGGCTTACCAAGAGCCTCGAACAGCGGGCGCGGACGATTCTCAAGGTGGCGAGTGAAATCGTACGCCAGCAGGACGCGTTCTTCGCGGGCGGCGTCGAATTTCTCAAGCCGCTCAATCTCAAAACCATCGCCGACGCGATCGGCATGCATGAGTTCGACCGTCTCGCGCGTCACCTCGAACAAATACATCGCTACGCCACGCGGACTCTTTGAACTCAAATATTTCTTCACCGCTTCGATTGCTTCCAACAATGGCGGCAGTGCGCATTCGGCGGAAGCCGTGCGTTTCCGCATCAAACAGATGATCGACCGGGAAAGCGCCGACGATATTCTCTCCGACGACGCGATCGTCGAGCGGCTCAAGTCGTCGAACGTGGATATCGCCCGACGCACCGTCGCCAAATATCGCGAGAGCCTGCGGATTCCTTCTTCGGTGGAACGCCGCCGCTTGAAAGCGCTGCATTGATGCGCGGCGTCGAAACGCAGGTGCAAAAGAGACAAAGCGCTTTCCTCTTTAATGTTTCCACAGAACCGAGAAATGAGGCGTGCGTGCTCGACTTGGCCGAAGCCATGCAAGCGCAAGCTCGTCCATGCGCGCCAGCTTTGCCGCCCGACCCATTGACTTCGCCGCGCGACGCTGTAACCGTGAGAGTCCGCTAGCAAGAAGCGGATCGTCGGGGGGCGACGTCAGTGGACTGGAGAGAGCCATGTCATTGCGCGTCTCTGGGAAAAACATCGATATCGGCGAATCGCTGCGCACCTATGTCGGCGCGCGTCTCGATCAGGTTCTTTTGAAATTTTCCGCGGAGCCGGCCGGTGGCCGTGTCGTAATCGAAAGGGAGGGCTCCGGTTTTCGCACCGATTGTACATTGTACTTGGATGCGGGGCTTACCTTGCAGGCCGAGGCCGCGGCGCACGATGCCTATTCAAGCTTCGATAAGGCCGCGGTTCGGATCGAGAACTCGCCTGCGGCGCTGCAAACGCCGCCTGAAAGTCCGGTCGAGCGGACACTTCACGCCGTAACTGCAATCCGCAACGCGAGGCACCAACGCCTCTTTCATCTGCGCGGCACACCCTATGCCTTATCCTTCGAGCGTTCGGAAACTGGACGTTCTTCCAACCATGCGACTTACCGATTTGCTAACGCCCGAGGCGATCGTCGCATCGCTGCGGGTCAATTCCAAGAAGCAGGTGCTGCAGGAATTGAGCGAGCGGGCGGCGCGTGTTTCCGACCTTCCATCGCGCGAGATCTTCGACGCGCTGCTGCAGCGCGAGCGACTCGGCTCGACCGGAATCGGCAACGGGATCGCGCTGCCGCATTGCAAGCTTGCAAAGTGCAAGCTGCTCTTCGGAGTTTTCGCGCGGCTCGAAAAACCGGTCGATTTCGCCGCCACCGATGCGGCGGCGGTCGACCTCGTTTTTCTGCTGCTCGCCCCCAAGTCGGCCGGCGCCGACCATTTGAAGGCACTGGCACGGATTGCGCGCGTGCTGCGCGATCCGGCGATCGCCGCCAAGCTCCGCGCGACGCGCGATCCGGCGGCCCTCTATGCCGTCCTCACCCAGGAGCCAAGCTCGCACGCCGCCTGAAGGGCGCCGCTCGCATCTGCGAAAGCGGATTTCGCGGGCCAGATCCCGCGAATCCGCGTCGGGAGCGATTCCGCTGGGCGCGATCCTGCTCTAGAATGGCCGCATGCCTGCGACGCCGGACGAGCCGCGTTCCTTTGCGCCCATTTCGTTGCCGCGCCTGTTCGACGCGGCGGTAGCGCGTTACCCCGATCGTCCGGCAATCGACTTCTTCGGACGGAAATTCACCTATGCGGAACTCGGCCGAAAGGTCGATCGCGCCGCGTTGGGCTTGCAAAAGCTCGGCGTGCGCCACGGCACGCGCGTCGGACTTTGCCTACCCAATACGCCCTATTCCATCATCGCCTATTTCGCGATTCTCAAGGTCGGCGGCATCGTCGTCAATTTCAACCCTCTCTACGTCGAGCGCGAGATCGCTCAGCAGATCGAAGATTCCGGCACTACCATCATGGTGACGCTCGATGTCAAGAAAATCTATCCCAAGTTTGCTTCCCTACTCGGCAGTACCTGCCTCGAACGCATCGTCGTATGCTCGATGCGCGAGGCGTTACCGTTCGCGAAAGGCATACTGTTCCGTTTCTTCAAGTCGGCCGAGCTTGCCGAAATTCCCAACGATCCGCGTCTCGTCCGCTTCGGTGCGCTCATCGCGGCGCGCGGCACGATCGAGCCGACCGGTATCAATCCCGCCGCCGACGTCGCGGTGCTGCAATACACCGGCGGGACGACCGGCATCCCCAAGGGCGCCATGCTCACCCACGCCAATCTGTCGACGAACGTCGCGCAGATCGGCCACCACGTACCGATTCTCACGCCAGGCCGCGAACGTGCCCTGCTGATTTTGCCATTGTTTCACGTCTTCGGAATGACCGCGGGCATGAATTTCTGCATCTCGATCGGCGCCGAGATCATCTTGCTTCCGACGTTCGACGTGCACCAGGTGCTGGCCCTCATCACCAAGCAGCGTCCGACTCTTTTGCCCGGCGTGCCGAGCCTGTTTGCGGCGCTGACCGCGCGGGTCGGCGACGGCAAATATAATCTCTCCTCCATCAATTACTGCATTTCGGGCGGCGCGCCGCTGCCGCTCGAAGTGCGTATGCGCTTCGAATCTTTATCCGGATGCAAGCTCGTCGAAGGCTACGGCCTGACCGAAGCCTCGCCCGTGGTCAGCGCCAATCCGCTCGATGCCGAGTACAAGAACACCTCGGTCGGATTCCCGCTTCCCGGCACGGTGGTCGAAATTCGTTCGCTCGACGATCCACAGTGTGTGCTTCCGGTCGGCGAGAAAGGCGAGATTTGCCTGCGCGGGCCGCAGATCATGGCCGGCTATTGGAAGAATCCCAAAGAGACGGAGGCTGTTTTCATCGACGGCGCGCTGCGCACCGGCGACATCGGCTATGTCGACGAAGCCGGCTATCTCTATCTGGTCGACCGCATCAAGGATCTGATCCTCTGCGGCGGGTTCAACGTCTATCCGCGCGTCATCGAAGAGGCTCTGCATCAACACCCCGCCGTCGCGGAGGCCGCGGTCATCGGTATTCCCGATGCCTATCGCGGCCAGGTTCCAAAGGCCTTCGTGACGCTGCGGCCCGGCACACACGCGACCCCGGAGCTGTTGCATCGCTTCCTCAGGGACTATCTCTCGCGTATCGAAATGCCGAAGGTGATCGAGATCCGCGCCTCGCTGCCCAAAACCGCGGTCGGCAAGGTGAGCCGCAAGGAACTCGTCGCCGAAGAGGGCCACAGTGGTTGATGTTCTTGAGGCTGGCCGGGTCGGCACGCTTCTTCCGGCGCGTTTTGCCAATTGGTTCGCGGCGCGCGGCTGGACGCCGCGTGCGCATCAGCTCGCGCTGCTCGAAAAGGCCGAGGCACGTGAAGACGTACTCCTCATCGCGCCGACCGGCGGCGGAAAAACCCTCGCCGGATTTCTGCCGACGCTCGTCGATCTCGACCGGCGCAATGCGCCCGCCGGCCTGCATACGCTCTACATCTCGCCCTTGAAGGCGCTCGCCACAGACGTAGCGCGCAATCTTGAGGCGCCGATCGCCGAGATGGGCCTCAAGGTCCGCGTCGAGGCGCGCACCGGCGATACGTCCCCCTCGAAACGCCAACGCCAGCGCCGCGATCCGCCGCATATTTTGCTGACTACGCCGGAGCAATTGGCGCTGCTGCTCGCCAGCGCCGACGCGCGCCATCTCTTCGCCGATGTCCAGCGGGTCGTCATCGACGAACTGCACGCGATCGTGGCTTCCAAACGCGGCGATCTCCTGAGCCTCGATCTAGCGCGGCTGCGGACGCTGGCGCCGCGGATGACGTTGAGCGGACTATCCGCAACGGTACGCGACTCGGACGAATTGCGCCGCTGGCTGGTGGCATGCCCGAACAAGGCGGCGCTCATCACGGCCCCGCCCGGGGCGCCGCCCGACCTCTCGATCCTCGATACGACCCAGGAACTGCCTTGGGCCGGACACATGACCCGCCACGCGCTCGCCGAGGTCTATGCGCTTGTCAAAGCCGCGCATATGACGCTTGTTTTCGTCAACACGCGGGCGCTCGCCGAATTCGTATTCCAGGAATTGTGGCGGATGAACGAGGACGGATTGGCGATCGCGCTGCATCACGGTTCGCTCGATGTCGGCCAGCGCCGCCGCGTCGAAGCGGCGATGGCGCAGGGCAAACTCAAAGCGGTGGTCTGCACGTCGACGCTCGATCTCGGCGTCGATTGGGGCGATGTCGACCTCGTCGTCAATATCGGCGCGCCGAAAGGCGCGAGCCGGCTCTTGCAGCGGATCGGCCGCGCCAACCACCGCCTCGACGAGCCGTCGCGCGCCATCCTTGTGCCTTCGAACCAATTCGAGGTGCTCGAATGCCGCGCCGCGGTCGATGCCGTCTACGCCGGCGCGCAGGATACTGCGGCGGCGCGCCAAGGCGCACTCGACGTTCTCTGCCAACACATTCTCGGCATGGCCTGCGCCGAGCCGTTTTTCGCCGACGATCTCTTCCGCGAGATCACTTCGGCCGAACCTTATCGCGGTCTCGCGCGTGCCGACTTCGACGCCGCGCTCGCCTTCATCGCACACGGCGGGTACGCGCTCGCCGCTTACGAACGCTTCGCCAAGATCAAACAGCGCAAGGACGGAAGCTGGCGCATCGCCAACGGTCACGTCGCGCAGATCTACCGCATGAACGTCGGCACGATCGTCGAATCGGACATGCTGAAAGTGCGGCTCGTGCGCGGCAAAGCCGCCGAGCCGGGCGAGGCCTATACCGGACCGCTGCGGCGCGGCGGCCGGATGCTCGGCCATATCGAGGAATATTTTCTTGAGACGCTGGCGCCCGACGACACATTTCTGTTCGCCGGTGAAATTCTCGCGTTGCGCGGCATCGTCGACAACGAGGCGCTTGTCTCGCGTGTCGTTGCCGAGGCGCCGAAAATTCCCTCCTACGATGGCGGCAAGTTCCCGCTCTCGACCTATCTTGCGGCGCGTGTGCGCGAACTCATCGCGCATCCGAGGGAATGGCGGAATCTGCCGCCCGCCGTCGCCGAATGGCTCGATTTGCAGATGCGCCGCTCCGCTTTGCCGCCGCCCGAACATCTCCTGGTCGAAACTTTTCCGCGCGGCAGCAAGTTTCATCTCGTCGCCTATCCGTTCGAGGGACGGCTCGCGCATCAGACGCTGGGCATGCTGCTCACCCGGCGGATGGAGCGCGCCGGGTTGAAGCCGCTCGGCTTCGTCGCCAACGATTATGCGCTCGGTGTCTGGGGCGGCGCCGACATCGGAGAGGCTCTCGCACGCCGGCGCGTCAAGCTCGACGACCTCTTTTCCGAGGATATGCTGGGCGACGATCTCGAAGCGTGGCTGCAGGAATCCTCGCTGATGAAACGCAGCTTCCGCAATTGCGCGATCGTCGCCGGCATGATCGAGCGCAACTTTCCCGGCCGCGAGAAGACCGGCCGGCAGATCGCGATTTCGACCGATCTGATCTATGACGTTTTGCGTCGCCACGAGCCGGCCCACATCCTGTTGCGTGCGACGCGTGCCGATGCGGCGATGGGGCTCCTCGATCTGCCGCGCCTTGCCGCGATGCTGGCGCGCGTCAGAGGCCGTCTCCTGTATAAGGCGCTCGATCGTGTCTCGCCGCTGGCTGTCCCCGTGCTGCTCGAAATCGGCCGCGAGCCGATCTATGGCGAAGCGCGCGAGACAATTCTCGCCGAAGCCGCCGCGGCGCTCGTCGAAGAAGCGGCAGCCCCGGCGCGGAGCGCGCGATGACCGGCGCCGGCACGAACCGCACCGTCAAGAACCTCAAAGGCGGACCCGCCGTCATCCTGGTGCGTCCGCAGCTCGCGGTAAACATCGGCATGTGTGCGCGGGCGATGGCGAATTTCGGCCTCTCGGACCTGCGCCTCGTCAATCCGCGCGAGGGCTGGCCACGCAGTGGCGCTTTGAAGAAAGGCGCCTATGCCGCGGCGGCCGGCGCCGTGCATCTTCTCGAAGGCGCAAAACTTTTCGACAGCGTCGAAGCGGCGGTTGCGGATCTGCACGGCGTCGCGGCAACGACCGCGCGGGAACGCGGGCAGCTGAAGCCTGTGCTCACACCTTCCGAAGCCATGCCCGAAATCGCGGCGCGGATCGGCGCCGGCGAGAAACACGGCGTGCTGTTCGGCCCGGAGCGCACCGGGCTCGCCAATGAGGAACTGGCAATCGCCGACCAGATCATCACTTTCCCGGTCAATCCCGCCTATGCTTCGCTAAATTTGGCCCAAGCCGTGCTGCTCGTCGGCTACGAATGGAGGAAGGCGCTGGATGGCCGCGCGCCGTTCGCGCCGCCGGAGCGCTCGCCGCCGGCGCCACGCGAGATGATCCTTTCCTTCTTCGCTTATCTCGAAGGTGAGTTGGAGCGCGCCGGATTCTTTCGCCCGCTCGCCAAACGGCCGGTGATGCAACAGAACCTGCGCAACATCTTTCATCGCATGCAATTGACCGAGCAGGATGTGCGCACGCTGCGCGGCAGCTTCGTGCGGCTCGTAGAAGGGCCGCGCGCCGAAAAGCCCAGACGCCGGCCGCGGCAACCGGCGCGATCTCACTCGCTAACGGACGACAAAGGATGAGCGACGCTCTCCAGCGATTTGCCCTCCGCCGCGACGCCAAACAAAGCTTCGGCGACCGCCGCGGCAAGCATCAGGACCGCGCCGAAAATATAGCCAACGAGCACCATGCCGCGCTGATGCGTCGCGATCAGCGCGCCGAACAAGGCAGGCGCGGCGACGCCACCGAGCGCTGTGCCGAACGCATAGAAGGCGGCAATCGCCAGCGCCCTGATCTCGACGGGGAAGATTTCGCTTACCGTCAGATAGGCGGCGCTCGCCGCCGCGGAGGCGAAGAAGAAGACGATCATCCAGGCAATCGTCTGCTCCTTGGCGTCGAAGACACCGTTCGCGAACAGGATGCCGGAGACCATGAGCAGCAATCCTGCGATGGCATACGTCGCGGCGATCATCGGCTTGCGGCCGACCGTGTCGAATAGCGGCCCGAGCAGCAGCGGCCCCAACACATTGCCGAGGGCAAACGGAAAGACGTACCAGCCAACTTCCTGATGCGGGACGCCGTAGAAGGTGGTCAGCACGAGCGCATAGGTGAAGAAGATCGCGTTATAGAAGAAACATTGCGACGCCATCAGGATGAGGCCGACGACCGTGCGCTGCCGATAGGTCACGAACATCGTCTTGAAGACTTCGCTGAGCGGTGTGTGACTGCGTGCCCTGAACCGCAGCGCCGGAGCGTCCATTGCCTTTGTGCCTGCCGCATCCGGGAGCTCTTTTTCGATGTCGCCGAGGATCTGTTCCGCCTCTTGTTCCTTGCCGTGAATGACGAGCCAGCGCGGACTCTCCGGAATGAGCGTCCGCAGCGCAAGAATGAGAAGGCCGAGGACGGCACCGATGAAGAAGGCAAGCCGCCAGCCGATGTCGGGCGCAAAACGCGCCGGATTGAGAACGAGGATGGAAGCTCCGGCGCCGAGTGCTCCGCCGATCCAGAACGAGCCGTTGATCGCAAGATCAATGCGGCCGCGCAGCCGCGCCGGCATGAACTCCTGGATCGTCGAATTGATCGCACTATATTCGCCGCCGATCCCGGCGCCGGTCAGAAAACGAAACAGGCAGAAGCTGACAAGACCGAAGCTGAAGGCGGTCGCCGCCGTCGCCGCCGTATAGAGGCCGAGCGTGATGAAGAAAAGCTTCTTGCGCCCGTACCGGTCGGTCGCCCAGCCGAAGATGAGCGCGCCGGCGACCGCGCCGGCAAGATAAAAGCTTGAGGCGAGCCCCACGTCCCAATCCGAAAAATGCAGGCGCGGGCTCGCGACGAGCGCACCGGCAAGCGAGCCGGCGAGCGTCACTTCGAGCCCGTCGAGCACCCAAGTGATGCCGAGCGCAACGATGATTCGCAGGTGAAAGAGACCGAACGGCAGCCGGTCGAGACGGGCCGGCACGCGGGTCTCGACGCAACCGCCCGGGTTCTCCTTGTCGCGCAAACCTATCCTCCCAGTTCAGCGATTAACGCGCGGGGCCCCAAAAAGCCGCAAACGAATTCGCTGGGGGCGCCCCTCGGCCGGACACCGGGCTTCGGACGGGTCGATCTTGGCGGCGGAACGGTCTAAAGCTTCTTCCGAACCAGCCACGATCCAAGCCATGCCGCGAACTCCCAATGTCCTCGTCTTCGATTCCGGCCTCGGCGGCCTGACCGTGCTGGCCGAGGTGATTCGGCTGCGTCCCGACGCGCACTGCCTCTACGTTGCCGATGACGCGGGCTTTCCCTACGGACGATTGACCGAGGCGCCCCTGGTTGCGCGCGTGCAGACAGTGATGGCGCCGCTTATCGCTTTATTCACGCCGGACGCAATCGTGATCGCCTGCAATACCGCCTCGACCCTCGTCCTCCCGCATCTGCGCGCCGCCTATCCGCGCATTCCTTTTGTCGGCACTGTGCCGGCGATCAAACCCGCCGCGGCGCAATCGCGCTCGAAAATGATCTCCGTGCTGGCGACGCCGGGAACGGTGGCGCGCGATTACACGCGCGAGCTCGTGCGGACGTATGCCGCGCATTGCGAGGTCACGCTCGTCGGTTCCGACCGGCTCGCCGCAATCGCCGAGGCCTTCATGAAGGGCGAACGGCCGGCCGACGCGGACGTAATCGCCGAGATCTCCGCCTGTTTCGTGGCGCACGGCGCGGTGCGCACCGATTGCATCGTGCTCGCCTGCACGCATTATCCACTGCTGCTTGCCGAATTCGAGCGGCTCGCGCCGTGGCCGGTCACCTGGGTCGATCCGGCGGAGGCGATCGCCCGGCGCGTCGATCACGTGCTCGGCGAAGAACTCGGGATAGCGGTGGGCGAACCCGCGCCAGGCCCGCATTGCGCGTTGTTCACGGCCGGCATTGCTCCCGCGCCGGCGCTCAGCGACGCGCTCGCCGAACGCGGCATCGGCAAGATCATCCTAGAGTTCATTCCGCTCGGTGCGGTCGGCGCTCCATAACCGCCAGGCCCGGCGTCCATTTCACTAAAAAACGCCGCCATCTGTGGCCATCCGCCGCGATTTTTGCGGCACGGAGGAGCCGAGCGCTGCAAACTGTCGCACCCAAATTGCCGCATCGCGGCGAAGCGTCCTTGGACCGTTTGTCCAATGCAAAACACCCACCCCGTCAGATACTTAAGGATTCGGTTAAGCGGCTGACGGATTCGACATGCCCGGCGAATTGGCGCGGTTATCGGCGCGCCGCCCTGCTCCTCACCTCATCAACGCAGTTCGAATGCTGCGCCGCAAGGCACGGCCCGCGTTCGCGGTGACCGCGGTGACCGCGGTGCTCGCCACCACCCCTTTTCTCGCTGGCTGCCAGTTCGAGGTGTTGGACCCGGAGGGACCGATCGGCGTCGATGAGCGATCGATCATCATCCTTTCGACCTGCCTGATGTTGATCGTCGTGATCCCGGTGATCGCGATGACGCTGGCCTTTGCCTGGCGGTATCGCGAGTCGAACACGAACGCCACGTTCACGCCCGATTGGGAACATTCCAACCGGATCGAAGCGGTGGTCTGGCTCGTGCCCTTCCTGATCGTCGCGGTGCTCGGTTACGTGACCTGGACCTCGACCCACAAACTCGATCCCTATCGGGCGATCGCCGCCGCGGCGAAGCCGATCGACGTCGAAGTGATCTCGCTCGATTGGAAATGGCTGTTCATCTATCCAGATCTCAAGATCGCCAGCGTCAACGAACTCGCTCTCCCCGTCGGTACGCCGGTGCGTTTCCGGCTGACGTCGAGCTCAGTCATGGACTCCTTCTTCATTCCCGAGCTGGGCAGCCAGATCTACACCATGCCCGGCATGGAGACGAAGCTCAGCCTGCTCGCCAGCAAGCCCGGCACTTACGAGGGGATTTCCGCCAACTACAGTGGCGACGGCTTCTCCGACATGCACTTCGTTGCGCGCGCCCTGCCGCGCGCCGACTTCGACAAGTGGGTTGCGACCGTACGCAACGCGCCGCAAGACCTAACGATGGCGGCCTACCACCGGCTTGCGGTGCCGAGCGAGCGCGTGCCCGTTACCTACTACGGCGACGTCGAACCCATGGTCTACCACGACGTGCTGAACAAATGCGCCGACGGCTCGGCGTGCACGGACGACGCCATGCACCTCGCGATGGCGAAGGAGACCTTCGGCGACGTCGGGCTCTGCAATGCTGCGGAGATTCTGCAATGATGGGCGATCCGATGGGCAGGCTCAGCATGGACGCAATCCCGCTGCATCAGCCGATCATCATGGGCGCCGTCGTATTCATGCTGCTTGGCGGCATCGGCCTTGCCGCGCTGATCACCTATTTCGGCTTTTGGCGCACGCTCTGGTCGGAATGGCTGACCTCGGTCGATCACAAAAAGATCGGCATCATGTACATCGCGCTGGCGATGCTGATGCTGCTGCGCGGCTTCTCCGACGCGATCATGATGCGCACGCAGCAGGCGCTCGCCTCCACCGGCGGCGCGGGCTATCTGCCGCCCGAGCACTTCGATCAGGTCTTCACGGCGCACGGGGTCATCATGATCTTCTTCATGGCGATGCCGTTCATCGTCGGCTTGATGAACATCGCCATGCCGTTGCAGATCGGGGCGCGCGACGTGGCGTTTCCTTATCTCAACAATCTGAGCTTCTGGCTGACCGCCGCCGGCGCGCTGCTCGTCAACGTTTCGCTCGGCGTCGGCGAGTTCGCGCGCACCGGATGGCTTGCCTATCCGCCTCTTTCCGAGCTCGCCTATAGCCCTGGAGTCGGCGTCGATTATTACATTTGGAGTCTTCAGATCGCCGGCATCGGCACGCTGCTCTCCGGCGTCAACATGATCACCACGATCCTGAAGATGCGCGCCCCCGGCATGACACTGATGCGCATGCCGATATTCACCTGGACGGCGCTTTGCACCAACATGCTGATCGTCGCCGCCTTTCCGATTTTGACGGCGACTCTGGCGATGCTCGCGCTCGACCGCTATCTCGGCATGCATTTCTTTACGAACACTGCCGGCGGAAACCCGATGATGTACGTGAACCTCATCTGGGCGTGGGGACATCCCGAAGTCTACATCCTGATCCTGCCCTGCTTCGGCGTGTTTTCCGAGGTCATCGCGACGTTTTCGAGCAAACGTCTCTTCGGCTACACCTCGATGGTCTATGCGACCATCTGCATTACCGTTCTGTCGTTTGTCGTCTGGCTGCATCACTTCTTCACAATGGGCTCGGGTGCCGACGTGAATGCCTTCTTCGGCATCACGACGATGATCATTTCGATTCCCACCGGCGTGAAGATCTTCAATTGGCTGTTCACGATGTATCGCGGCCGGGTGCGTTTCACGACGCCGGTGCTGTGGACGATCGGCTTCATGATCACCTTCACGATCGGCGGCATGACCGGCGTGCTGATGGCGGTGCCGCCGGCCGACTTCGTGCTTCACAACAGCCTTTTCCTGATCGCGCATTTCCACAACGTCATCATCGGCGGCGTCGTGTTCGGCTGCATGGCCGGCTTCACCTACTGGTTCCCGAAGGCCTTCGGCTTCACGCTCGACGAGCGGCTCGGCAAGATTGCGTTCTGGTGCTGGTTTATCGGCTTCTACATCGCCTTCATGCCGCTCTACGTGCTCGGGCTGATGGGAATGACGCGGCGTCTCGATCACGTCGACAATCCCGTCTGGCACGTCTATCTCGTCGTAGCCATGTGCGGCGCGCTGATCATCATGTGCGGCATCGCCGCCCAGCTCGCGCAGATCGCCGTCAGCATCCGCAACCGCGCCGCGCTACGCGATCTTACCGGCGATCCTTGGAACGGCAGAACGCTCGAATGGGCGGTGGCTTCTCCGGCTCCCGCCTATAATTTCGCGAGAACGCCGCTCGTTACCAGCCGCGACGCCTACTGGGAAATGAAGCGCAGAGGCGTGGCGCATCGACCGTTCTCGACCTACCGCCCGATCCACATGCCGCAGAATACCGGTACCGGCATTATCGTGAGCGCCTTCGCCGCGGTCCTGGGCTTCGCCCTCATCTGGCACATCTGGTGGCTGGCGGTCGCCTCCTTCGCGGCGGCCATCGCCGTCGCGATCACCCATTCCTTCAACGAGAACCGCGACTACACCGTCTCCTCCGACGACGTGGCGCGCAGCGAAGATATCTACTTCGAGCAACTAGCATCGCAGGCCTGACATGAACGTCCAAACGCACCCGCTACCCGTCGCCAACGCGCCGTTCCTCCCCGAAGCTTTCGAGTCCGTCGAGGAGCACCACGACGCCGGCGCCATCACGACGCTGGGGTTCTGGATCTATTTGATGAGCGACTGCATCCTGTTCGCGGCGCTGTTCGCGAGTTTCGCGGTGCTGCGCGGCGCGACCGCCGGCGGGCCCAGCGGCCGTGAAATCTTCAGTCTGCCTTATGTGGCGGTCGAAACCGCCTGCCTTTTGGTGTCGAGCTTCACCTACGGCATGGCGATGATCTCGGCCGACCAGAAGCGGCAAGCATGGGTGCTGCGCTGGCTCGGCCTGACGCTTCTCCTCGGGCTCACCTTCGTGGGCATGGAGATTCACGAATTCGTCAAGCTCATCGGCGACGGCGCCGGCCCCGACCGTTCCGGATTTCTCTCCGCGTTCTTCACACTGGTCGGCACACACGGCCTGCACGTGACCGCCGGCATGGTCTGGATGGCGGTGCTCATCGCGCATGTATTGCGCCGCGGACTCACCGAAGCCAACCGCACGCGCCTGATGTGCCTCAGCCTCTTCTGGCACTTCCTCGACATCGTCTGGATCGGCGTGTTCACCGTGGTCTATCTGATGGGAGCGGCCTGATGCACGAGCCGCGCGGCCCTCTTATTCCGACGACGGCGCACGGCCCGAGCGACAGCGGCGCCGCGCACGGCAGCGTTAAATCTTACCTCACCGGCTTTCTTCTGTCGGTTGCGTTGACCTTCATTCCCTTTGCGCTCGTAATGTCGGGCGCGGCACCGGCCGCGACAATTATTCCGATCTGCATTGCGCTCGGCGTGGCGCAGATCGCGGTGCATCTGGTCTATTTCCTGCACATGAATGGCGCATCGACGCAGTCCTGGAATATGGCCGCCTTCGTATTTACATTGCTGGTCGTAGCCATCCTGGTCGCTGGGTCGCTGTGGGTCATGTACCACCTCGATTCGAACATGATGCCGGGCATGATGCCCACGGGATGAGCGGCGTGAACTCGACGCGAGCTTTACGCCGGGGCTGAGTGGAGCGGGAGCCGTTTCGGAAACGAATTGAGCCCGCGCCGGATCGTCGCGTGGCCGCGTGCTTCGGCTTTCGGGTCATGCTTCAGGCAAGGAATGGAAGCGACTTCTTCAATTCAGGAAACCGCGGATAAGAGGAACCTGCTCCTTCTTATCGTGTTGCGGTGGCTCGCCGTGGGCGGCCAGATTGCGGCGATTCTCATCGCCCAATTCTGGCTCGGGATCAAGCTGCCGCTTCTGCCGATGGCCGGCGTGGTCCTGTTTCTCGTCGTCCTCAATCTTGGCAGCCTATATCGCTGCCGCAGCTCCGCGGTCATCACCAATACCGAGCTTTTCCTCGAACTGCTGCTCGACGTCGGCGCGCTTACTCTGCAGCTCTATTTGAGCGGCGGTGCCACCAACCCGTTCGTGTCGCTGTTTCTGCTGCAGATCATTCTCGGCGCGGTTCTGCTCGAACCCCTATGGATCTGGACGCTCATCGCCGCAACCACCGGCTGTTTTCTTTTTCTCACGACGTCGTATCGCGACATCGGCCTCCTAAATTACGAACAGATCGTCGATCGCGGCGCCCCGGCTTCCTCGATCCGAGCATTCTCGGCAGCTTTCTCTGCTTCCTGCTCGCGGCGGTTCTGCTGGTCCTGTTTGTGACCCGCATCACGCGCAACATGCGGGAACGAGACCGCCGCCTCTCCGAGCTCCGGCAGCAGGCGGCCGAAGAAGAGCATATCGTCCGGATGGGCCTTCTCGCCTCCGGGGCCGCGCATGAGCTCGGCACGCCGCTGTCGACGCTTGCGGTGATCGTCAACGACTGGGCCCGCGTGCCTGCGCTGGCGGAAAACCTAGAGACTGCCAGCGACATCGCCGACATGCGCGCCGCGCTCGGCCGTTGCAAGGAGACATTGTCGCGGGTCCTGCTCGCAGCCGGCGAAGCGCGCGGCGAAGGAGCGACACGAACGACGCTCATCGAATTCCTCGACGACGTCATCGCCGATTGGGAGAAGACCCGGGAGCCGACGCATCTCGACTACGTTCCGCGGATCGATGCCGACACGGGTATCGTCTCGGACACCGTTCTCCGACAAGTGCTGTTCAACGTCTTTGACAACGCGCTCGAGGCTTCTCCCGACTGGATCCGTATCGAGGCATCGCGCCGCGCCGAGCACCTCGTCGTCAACGTCCGCGACAAGGGGCCTGGATTCGCGCCCGAAATTCTGGAGAATTTCGGAAAGCCCTACCAATCGACGAAGCAGCGCTCCGGCCGCGGGTTGGGACTCTTCCTCGTCGTCAATGTATTGCGCAAGCTCGGCGGCACGATCCGGCCGCACAACAACAGCGACGGCGGCGCGTCGGTGGAACTGTCGCTGCCGATCCTGGCGCTTTCGATCGAGGATGCAGAGTGCAATGTTGCCGGATAAGCCGTCCCTGCTGATCGTCGAAGACGATCCTACGTTCGCGTGGGCGCTGCGCCGATCGTTCGAGCGCCGCGGCTACGAGGTCACGGTGTGCGAGCGTGTCGGCGCTTTGCCGGCGACGCTCGTAACCATATCGCCCGATTATGCGGTAGTGGATCTCAAGCTCGTCGGACCTTCCGGGCTCGAATGCGTCAAAATCCTGCATCGGCACAGTCCCGCCACCAAGATCGTGGTCTTGACCGGCTTTGCCAGCATCGCGACGGCGGTGGAAGCGGTCAAACTCGGTGCCTGCCATTATCTTGCCAAGCCTTCGAACGCCGATGAAATCGAGGCCGCGTTCGGACGCGACGGCGGCGATAGCAACATCGCCTTGGGCCCGCGCACCAGCTCGATCAAAACGCTCGAATGGGAGCGCATTCACGAGACGCTTCTCGAGACGGAATTCAACATTTCCGAGACCGCACGACGGCTCGGCATGCACCGCCGCACGTTGGCGAGGAAACTTTCCAAGCGCCGCGTCGTCTAAATAGACTTGGGCGGCGGCGGTCCGCCGCTCAAGAGCGTCCGCGCCTTTTCGGCGTCGCGTCGCATCTGTGCGACCAGTTCCTCGGGCGAAGCAAATTTCTCTTCGTCGCGGAGGAAGCCGACAAAGGCAACGTCGATGGTCTTGCCGTAGAGGTCGCCGGAAAAATCGAAGATGAAGACTTCAAGCAGGGGCGCGCCGTCGTCGAAGGTCGGCCGCGTCCCGAAACTCGCCACGCCGCCGTATCGCTTGTCGCCGATTTCGACTTCGACTGCATAGATGCCGTGACGCAGCCGAACGCTCGGATCAAGGCGCAAGTTCACGGTCGGAAAGTCGAGCCCTTTGCCGCGCCGTTCGCCGTGAAGGACTTTGCCGATGACGAAATACGGATGACCCAGCAGGATGTGCGCCCGTTCGACGTCGCCGGCTTCCAGCGCCTGTCGCGTGGCGGTGGAGGACGCAGGCTCGATCGAACCGCTCGCGTCGGTGGCGATCCGTTCGACGATCTCGACCAAAAAACCGTAGCGTGTGCCGGCTTCGAGGAGCGTGGCGGGCGTACCGGCGCGGCCCTTGCCAAAATGAAAATCATAGCCCGCCACCACGCCGCCCACCGCGAGTCGCCGCACCAGAACGTCGCGAATGAACTCCTCTGGCGTGAGCGCCGCGAGCTGCGCGTCAAAACGCAGCACGATCATCGCATCGATGCCGATCCGCGCCAGCGCCGCAGCCTTCGTTTCGCTCGGCGTCAGGCGGAAAATCGTACCTGCGCCAAAAAAGAAATCGCTCGGGTGCGGCTCGAATGTCAGCACCGCGCAAATCCGCCCGAGCCTCGTTGCGACGGCGCGGGCGCGTTGCAGTACCGCCGCATGACCGCGATGCACGCCATCGAAATTGCCGATCGCCACCACTGCGCCTCTGAGCCCCAGGGGCGGAGCGTCGGGGTCGACAACAATGGTGAAATCTTTTTCCGGCCGGGAATTTTTCAAAGGGGCTACAGGAAAAATGGAGAGAATTGGGCCACGCAACCGGACTGCGCAGCCCACCGCGCCGCGCCGACTCTCGTCAAGGCGCTCCCGGCCGGTGGGCGAACCGGAACAACCCCGCGAATTCCTTCTGCCATCGAAATGCCCCGGCTTCCAGAGCCTCGCATTAACTGATTAGCAAGCGAGACTACGTTCTAATCCTGCGCAGACGTGACGATGTTGCTCAAGCGTCCGGCTCGCGGCTTGGAGACGTAAATGATTGTCGATCCTTTTTTACCGATTCTTGTCGTGGACGACTACCAGACAATGGTTCGCATCATCCGCAACCTCTTGAAGCAAATCGGCTTCGAGAATGTCGACGAAGCTTCAAACGGGACCGAGGCGCTGGTCAAGATCGAAAAGCAGCACTACGGGCTCATCATTTCCGACTGGAATATGGAGCCGATGACCGGTTTCCAGCTCCTCCAGAAGGTGCGCGGGTTTAAGGACCGGGCAGATATCCCGTTCATCATGGTGACGGCCGAATCCAAAACCGACAATGTCGTCGCTGCCCGTAAAGCCGGCGTCAACCATTACATCGTCAAACCCTTCAACGCCGCGACTCTCAAGGCAAAAATCGACGCCGTATTTGCGCCGGTCGCCGCCTAAACTCCCGCGCCCGAGCCGAACTGGCCGGTCACCAGACCAGTTCCGCAATCGCCGCCATTGGCGCTATTCCCGTTCCTTCGAGGAATTGCCGAAATGCCGCCGCGTCGAGCGCGGCGCCCTCGCGATGCAATTCGGCGCGATGAATTCCGCTTGTAACGAATAGCGTCGCAAGGCCCTGGTCTTGTGCGCCCTTGATGTCGGTTTGCGCCGAATCTCCAATGGCAAGAACGCGTGAGCGCACAGTCTCGGCGCCGCGCAGATGCGCGGCCAGCGCCAAGCCGCGTTCGTAGATCTGCGGATAAGGCTTGCCGGCCTGGATTACCCTGCCGCCCATTGCGGCGTAGGACTCGGCCAAAGCGCCGGCGCAATAGACGAGCTTGTCGCCCATTTCAACGACGATGTCGGGATTGGCGCAGATAAACTCTACGTCATGCGCCAGCATGGCGGCAAGCCGCGGTTGATAATCGGCCGGCGTTTCGTGTTCGGCATCGTTGAGGCCGATGCAGACGACATAGGCGGCTTCTTCGAACGGCAGAAAACGCAGCGGCCGACCCGCCAGGGCCTCGGCTTCGGCAAAGAGCGACACGTCCTGCGCCGGGCCCATATGGGCGAGCGGCAGGTCGCCGCGTTCGAGGATCAAGGACACCGTGACGTCGCCGGCGGTGACCACGCCATCATAGGCGGCACGCGGCACGCCGAGCCCGTCGAGAAAAGCCGTGACACGCTGGTGCGGGCGCGGCGCGTTGGTGATGAGAATGACCGTTCCGCCCTGGGCGCGATACCGGGCGAGCGCATCGGTCGCGGCGCGATAATAAACGGTGCCGTTGTGAACCACCCCCCAGACGTCGCAGAGGATCACATCGTACTGTGCCGCGATGTCGCCGAGCCCGCGGACAAACCGCGGGGGCGCTGGCATGAGCAGGGCATGCGAAGCATTCATCGGCTCGGTCATACTGCAATGCAAAATCATTGCAAGGCTTTGGCGCGAAGAATTCGGCAGACATTCCCGGAGAAAACAGCAGGGTAGTTCGCTGCGGCGCAACATTACCCGCGGCGTGCACGGACAAGGATTACGGCGGCAAACCCCGCCTGAGGTCGGAAGCTTGACCGCCGGCTATTAATCCATCATTCTGGATATATGGAATATATCGAAGCCGTTGCGGTATTCGCAGCGCTCGCTCAACCCACGCGGCTTGAGACGTTCCGCCGGCTGGTGCGCCGCGAGCCGGCTGGCACCCCGGCCGGCGAACTGGCGCGTTTGATGGCTGTTCCGCAGAATACGATGTCCGCGCATCTCGCGGTCTTATCGCGCGCCGGCCTGATCTATGGGCAGCGGCAAAGTCGCTCCATCATCTACCGCGCCGACCTCGCGCACTTACGCGAATTGGTCCTGTTCCTGCTCAAAGATTGCTGCGGCGGCCGGCCAGACCTATGCGCGCCCATCGTCAAGGACTTGTTGCCATGCCGCGCGCCAAAGGTTTCGGCGCATGACTGAGCGGACATTCAACGTCCTGTTTCTTTGCACCGGCAATTCGGCGCGCTCGATCATCGGCGAAAGCATCCTGCGCAAGGATGGCGCCGGGCGCTTCAACGCCTATTCGGCGGGAAGCCATCCAAAGGGCGCAGTGAGCGCGTTGGCGCTCAAGGTGCTCGGATCCTATGGCTATCCGATCGACGGCCTTCGCTCCAAAAGTTGGGATGAGTTCGCCGGCCCCATCGCACCAGTCACGGATTTTGTGTTCACTGTCTGTGACAGTGCGGCCGGCGAAGTCTGCCCGTTCTGGCCCGGCCAGCCGATCACTGCCCATTGGGGCATCGAAGATCCTGCCGCCGTGGAAGGCAGTGATATCGACAAGGAACGCGCCTTCGTGCAGGCGTTCAAGTTCATGCGTAATCGAATCAGTGTGTTTCTCGCGCTGCCGCTTGCATCGATCGATAAGCTTTCTCTGAGCCAGCGCCTACGCGATATCGGCTATCTCGAAGGCGCGACGCGCGCGGCAGAAAAAGCGTGAGCGAAAAGCTCGCGCGCCGGCTGCTCGCGGAAGGGCTCGGGACCGCCTTTTTGCTCGCAGCAGTGGTCGGCTCCGGCATTATGGGAGAAAACCTTGCCGGCGGAAATGTCGCCTTAGCGTTGCTCGGCAACACGCTCGCGACAGGCGCAATCCTGATCGTGCTTATTCTAATCTTTGCGCCGGTATCCGGTGCGCATCTCAATCCGGCCGTCAGTATTGCCTTCGCATTGCGGCGCTCCCTGCCGTGGCCGGATTGCGCCGCCTATATCGCCGTACAACTTTTCGGCGCCGTGCTTGGAACATTTGTGGCGCATCTCATGTTCGCACTGCCGTTCTGGCAGATTTCGGGCACGCTTCGCACGGGCCCCGCGCAGTGGTTTTCGGAGGGTATCGCGACTTTTGGACTGCTGCTGACCATTTTCGGCTGTGTGGCACGCGCTCCGGACGCGACGGCCTATGCGGTCGGTCTATATATCGCTGCAGCCTATTGGTTTACCGCTTCGACCTCCTTTGCCAATCCGGCGGTAACCGTCGCGCGCGCGTTGACCAACACATTTGCTGGGATCGCGCCTTCCGGAATCCCCGCCTTCATCCTGGCGCAGCTGGCCGGCATGCTGGCCGCGGTCGCCGTGCGGGCCGCACTGTGGCCGTCACGGAACTCATGATCGCAAGACGGCTAACGGTCCCATTGCTTGCCCGTCTCGTCCTTCGGTTGCAGCAGCTTGCGGTATTCCTCGCGCTTGGCGTAAATCGAGGCGATGACGTTCCCCATCGGCATGCCGAGATCGACCAAGACGGCCTCGGAAAGCTGAAGACTTGCTTCCACCGTCTCCGGCACGGCATCGGTTACGCCGAGCGCATAGAGTAGTCTTGCATGTTCCGCGTCGCGGGCCCGGGCGACGATCGTCAGACTCGGATTGAGTCCGCGCGCCGCCGCGACGATTTCTTCCGACGCCTCGGTCGCATGGATGGTCACCACGAGAGCCCGCGCTTTGCCGATTCCCGTGCGCTCGAGAAACTCGACGCGCGCCGCGTCGCCCCAGAAGATCTCGACGCCTTTGCTGCGGAAGCGCCGCACCAGCGCGGCATTCGTCTCCACGACGAGGAAATCGATGTGGTGCGTCTTCAGCATCTCGCCGACGAGTTGGCCGACGCGTCCGTATCCTACGATGATGGCCTTGCTTGCGCTCGCGTCCTGTTCCGGCAGTCGCGCGATCTCCGCATCGGGCGCCGGACGCGGTAGGCGGCTCGCCGCCGCGCCAAGCAGCGGAATGGTGAACATCGAAAGCGTTACGCCGACCATGACGTCGGCGCCCGCCTCCGCCGGCAGGGCTTTGCTGGCGATCGCAGCAGCGACCATGACAAAGGCAAATTCGCCGCCGGGCCCCAGCATCAGCGCCGCTTCAGCGGCGACGGCATTGCCGAGACGCAAGCCGCGCGCCGCACCGTAGGTGATCGCGCTTTTGACGAGGATCATCGTGGCGGCGAGTCCGAGCGTGCGCAGCGGCTGGGAGAAGATGAGTCCGAGATTGAGGTTCGCGCCGACCGAGACGAAGAATAGGCCAAGCAACAATCCGCGGAATGGATCGATCGTCACCTCGATCTGGCGGCGATATTCCGTCTCGGCGAGAAGCAATCCGGCGACAAGCGCGCCAAGCGCCATCGAGAGCCCGCACATTGCCGAAACAAAGCCTGTGCCGATCACCACGAGAAGGCAGGCGGCCATGAAGAATTCCGTCGACCCGGCTGCGGCGACGAGATGAAACAAAGGCCGCAGGACGAGCCGGCCGGCGAGCACCACGAGAGCGATGCCGGCCACTGCCGGCAGCAGGTTGTAAAAGACGAGCGCGCCGACGCCGCCCCGCAACGAGCCGAGCGCCGCGATGAGAAACAGCAGCGGCGCAACCATCAGATCCTGAAATAACAGGGCGGCAAAGATCGCCCGCCCCGCCGTCGTAGCGAGCCGCTTGCGGTCGGCGAGAACGGGGATGACGATCGCGGTGGAGGAAAGCGACAACGCGAATCCGAGAATGACGGCGGCCGCCGGCGTTTGCTTCAGCCCCAGCGCGAGCGCGGCGAGCGCCGCGGCGCTGCCAAAGACAAGCAGCGCGCCGAAGCCGAAGACGAGCCCGCGCAGGCGGACGAGCCGCTCCCAGCTCAACTCCAGGCCGATCATGAACAGCAGAAAGACGACGCCGAACTCGGCAAGCGGTTCGATCTCCGCCACGTTGTCGAAGGTCACATACGAAACGGCCGATGTGAGCCAAGCCGGCGTCCAGGAGGGCATCGATGCGCCTTGCGCAAAACTCCCCAATCCGAACGGACCAAGACAAAAACCCGCGGCGAGAAATCCGAGAATCGGGCTGAGGTTCAGACGACGAAACAGCGGCGCCACGACGCCGGCCGTGACGAGAAACAGCAGCACGCTTTTGTAGTGTTCGTAGTGCTCGCCCGTCGCCGCCTCCTGTCGATGATTCTCGCGCAAGCTCGGCGATTTTCGTATTGAGAGCAACGGTTCTTATGCTCTTCCCTCCGGCTGCCAAATCCGTCATCCTAACGACATGTCGGAACCGATGCCCAATACGCCCGAGTTCACGGTCAGCGAGCTTGCCGGCGCCTTGAAGCGAGCGATCGAAGAGACGTTCGGCCTAGTGCGGCTGCGCGGCGAAATCTCCAACTATCGCGGCCCGCATTCGTCGGGCCACGCATACTTCTGCCTGAAGGATGAGAACGCCCGCATCGACGCCGTTATCTGGAAGAGCACCTTCCAGCGCTTGAAGATCAAGCCCGAAGAAGGGCTCGAAGTGATTGCCACGGGCAAAGTGACGACGTTTGCCGGCAAGTCGGCCTATCAAATCGTCGTCGAGGCGCTGGAACCCGCAGGTATCGGCGCCTTGATGGCGCTCCTCGAAGACCGCCGCCGCAAGCTCGCCGCCGAAGGTCTATTCGATGCGGCACGCAAACGGGCGCTGCCTTTCCTGCCCGCCGTGATCGGCGTCGTCACCTCGCCGAGCGGCGCGGTC
Organism: uncultured Alphaproteobacteria bacterium; assembly: GCA_963697785.1. Taxonomy (GTDB): domain Bacteria; phylum Pseudomonadota; class Alphaproteobacteria; order Rhizobiales; family Beijerinckiaceae; genus Methylovirgula. The sequence continues at coordinate 2,055,810 of OY969098.1, forward strand.
ATCCGCGACATCCTGCATCGCGTCGCCGAGCGTTTCCCGCGCCACGTTTTGGTTTGGCCGGTACACGTGCAGGGCGATACTTGCGCGCAGGAGGTCGCCGCCGCAATCGACGGCTTTAACGCTTTGCCTACGCAGGGCGCACCGCGCCGGCCTGACGTTATCATCGTGGCGCGGGGCGGCGGTTCGCTCGAAGACCTTTGGGGCTTCAACGACGAGCTTGTGGCGCGCGCCGCCGCTGCGAGCCAAATCCCGCTCATTTCGGCCATCGGCCATGAGACGGACTGGACCCTGCTCGACTTGGCCGCCGATTTGCGCGCCCCGACGCCGACCGGCGCAGCCGAAAAGGCCGTACCGGTGAAGATCGAACTCGTCGCGTTCCTCGCCGATCTCGGCCGTCGGCATCTCGCGGCGGCGCTGCGCATCGTATCGCAACGGCGTGCCGAATGGCGTGGTCTCTCGCGCGCGCTGCCGCGCGCCGAGGCGATCATCGCGGAGCCGCGGCAAAGATGTGACCGCACGGCGGCGCGGCTTGCGAATTTCCTCGGTGCGGCGCTTGACCAGCGGCGCATCGCCTTGGCGCGGCTCGCGCACCGTCTCGCCAACCAAGCGCCGCAAGCCAAAATGGCGCGCGCCGCGCAGAAATTGGAATCGCTCGATCTCCGCCTGCGGCACTCCCGGACCGTCGCGAGCAACCGGCGGCGGCAGGAGGTCTTGCACGCGGGCCGCAGGTTGCGCGGCGCGCTCGCCGTCCGCACGCGGCTCGAAACCGAACGGATCACGGCCTGCCGGCAGACGATCGCGGCGCTCCGCCGCCGCATGCTGAACCTTGTGCACGGCGGGCTCGAACGTCGCCACGCGGCGCTTGCAGCAAGAGAGAAGCTGCTCGACTCGCTCGGCTATCGGCAGGTTCTGGCGCGCGGGTTTGCGTTGGTGCGCGACGCCGAGGACCGGCCGCTGTGGCGCGCCAGCGAAGTTGCGCCAGGCGCGCGGCTCGACATCGAATTCGCCGACGGCCATCGCGCCGCGGTCGCCGAGCCATCGCGCGAAGCGAAATCAGCGGAACCCAAAAAGAAAAGCGCGCAAGGCTTGCTGTTTTGACGCTGCTCGCCGTTTTTGCCGACATTCATGCGAACCGCGAGGCATTTGACGCCTGCTTTGCCGCGGCGCGTGCGCAAGGCGCCGAGCGCTTCGTCTTGTTGGGCGATCTCGTCGGCTATGGCGCCGACCCGGTTTATGTCGTCGAGCGCGCCGCGCAGTTACGCGCCGAAGGCGCCATTGTCCTTCAAGGTAACCACGACGCGGCAATCGGCGCACCGAGCGATACGATGAACGCCCATGCGCGTGCCGCGATCGCCTGGACGCAGGCGCAATTGAGCAGCGCGCACCAGGGCTTTCTTAAGGGTCTGCCGCTAACCGCGGAGCTTGATGAAACTCTTCTGGTGCATGCGGAGGCGGCGCACCCGGAACGTTGGATCTACATCGCCCATCCGCTCGAGGCCGAGCGCTCGCTACGCGCGACCCAAAAGCGCGTGACGATCTGCGGACACGTACATTGCCCGCAGGTCTATCATCAGGCGCGGCGCAGCCTGCCGGCCCTGCACGTCCCGACGGCGGGGGAGGCCGTCAGCCTCGCGCCGGAGCGCAAATGGCTCGCGGTGCTGGGTTCGGTCGGCCAGCCGCGCGACGACGTCCCCGATGCCGCCTATGCTCTTTACGATAAAGAGCGGGCTTTGCTGACGTTTCAGCGCGTTCCCTACGATATTCAAGCGGCAGCGCAAAAGATCCGGGCGGCTGGCCTGCCGGAGGTCCTGGCCGCACGGCTTCACGTCGGCCGCTGACCTGCTCGCAACAATCTTTTGCGAACCGCCCCGCTCGGGTGGAATGTCCTGTGGCAAATTGCCCAGGGCTACGTTATCTTTGTTTCCCGCTGCCCGAAGCTGCCATGAACCGCTACGAACGCCGTCCTTTATCCGCCGGAGAGGCCGAACTTGAATATCTCGATGGAGAGATCCGAGTTCTGCGGCCCGGCACCTTTATACGATGCGCGGTAACCGGCGTGCCGATCCCGATCGAGGATCTGCGCTATTGGAATGTCGATTTGCAGGAAGCCTACGCCAATCACGAGGCCAAGCTGCAGCGCATGGGCATTAAACTCGGCAAGTAGACGAGACGCCGCTGCAAAGCTGTACTGCGTAAGAAGCGGTCCGCCAGCTAGTAGACGCCGGCGGATCACAAAACTGCAGCTCTGCCGGAAAAAGCGGTGCAACGAACGCGCCGCGCCGCGATTTCCGTGGCAATTGGCACGGGCAAACGTAGGTTAGCTCAAATTCGCAGCAACCGCATTGAACTTGGCAGAGAGACTGGTGCCGACCGTAGTAACAGCGGCGATGATGACTACCGCGATCAGGCCGGCGATGAGGCCATATTCGATGGCCGTGACACCCGCCTGATCCGCGCCGAACCGTGCTAACACATTCTTCATGAGCTACACTCCGTCTCTTCGTCTCTCAGCAAATTCTTGCTGCATTCCACGCTGGCTTACCCAGCGGAATGCGACGCAAGGTATGATTCACTCGTTGCGATCGATTTACGGCAAAAACATCAATTAAGCTAAAGCTCCAGCCTTTCCGGTTTCCATCTGCGACAGTCGCCAGACGCGCATCCTTGGTGCTTCCGCGCATGCGGATACGCCCGTTCGCCACGAGATGCCACGAGGTCTGGAGGGCGCTAACTCTCCCAACGGTCCGTTTCGACCATTAGCTGTGCGATATGCGGCTCGATCGCTGTCATAATCGCGGTGGAAGCGCCGCTAAGCCGGTTGACGGTCTCGGCCGCGGCCCGTGCCATCTTGCGCAACTTATCGGGATCTTTCAGGAGCAGCGCGACGACGCGAGCGAGCGTATCGGCATCGGCGATGGTCGCGGCCCCGTGCGCCTCATCCAAAACCCGGTAAACCTCGGCGAAATTTCCGACATGCGGCCCGTGCAGCACGGCGGCTCCGAGCTTGGCGGCCTCGATGGGATTCTGGCCGCCTCCGGGGGGAGCAAGGATCTACCGAGGAAGGCGATACTGGCGAGCCGGTAGAACAGCCCCATTTCACCCGCGGTATCGGCGACGTATATGGCGGGCAAAGGTGCATCCCGGGGCTCACGCGAACGTTGCATGGCCGTTAGTCCTTGCGCACCGGCAAGCGCCGCAATCTCGTCGCCGCGCCGGGCGCGGCGCGGGACGATGATCGTCAAAAGCTCCGGGTAGAGCTGCGCCAGCATCCGCTGCACGATCATCACAATCTCCTCCTCGCCCGGATGGGTCGCGGCGGCGAGCCATACGGGACGAGCGCCGATCCGCGCTGCGAGCGAGGCGAGCGCCTTGCGATCGGCGGACGGCGCCATGACGTCGAATTTGAGATTGCCGACAACCTTGACATGGCGAACGCCGAGTTTGGAGAAACGCTCGGCATCGGCCTCGCTCTGCGCAAGACAGAGATCCACGCCTTCGAGCACGGATTCGACGAAATACGGAACCCAGCCCCAGCGCCGAAACGAACCCTTCGAGACCCGGGCGTTCACGAGGATCAGCGGAACTTTGCGGCGCTTGATCTCGAGAAAAAGGTTAGGCCAGATTTCGGACTCGGCGATAAGCGCAAGGTCCGGCCGCCAATGATCGATAAAGCGGGCCAGAAACTGCGGCACGTCGAAGGGCAGATATTGGTGGAGCGAGCCGGCCGGCAAGCGCGGCGAAATTACTACGGCGGCGCTCGTTGTCCCGGTCGAAAGCAGGATGTTGAAGCCGCGCGCCGCTAGCTTTTCGATCAGCGGCAGCAGCGTCAGACCTTCCCCGATGCTTGCTCCATGCAGCCAAGCGAGCGGCCCTTCCGGCCGCTCCAAGCTCGGCCGACCGTACCTTTCGCCGCTGCGGCCGAACGGCTCCCGCCGCCATTTGCGCTGGAGATAGAGTACGATCGGGCTCAGCGGCGCGAACGACGCGCTGAGAGCCCGATAAATCGGCAAAATGGGAAGAGCTTTGACCAATGAAGCCATGTTTTCGGGAAGATCGCCCGCCTATCCGTGGGGCAAGTGCGCCAATGTCGCCGGTCGAAAGCGCGGCCGTCAAGAAAAGACCACGAGATCGTAGCAAATCTAAAGCGGCTGCCTCACCCTTGCGTAGGCGCGGCTGCGATGCGGTAAGAACGAACGATATCGCTGGTGAAAACGACAGTTTAATGGCCAAAGGCTTGCGTGGCCTTGGGGTAAAAAGGCGGTTACTTGCCCATCTCGGCGGGATCGAGAAGACGGTGAAGATGCGCCACGAAGTAGCGCATATGGGCGTTGTCTACGGTGGCCAGTGCCTTTGCCTTCCAAGCCTGGTGGGCGGACTCATAATCGGGAAATACGCCGACGATATCGATGTTGTCGAGATCGCGGAACTCGGTACCCTCAAGATCGAGGAGCTCGCCTCCGAATACGAGATGAAGAAGTTGTTTGCGGCCTTCGTTCTGCATGCGGACGACCCGGGATTTGCTGTCGGTTTGGCGCGTCGCCGCAGGCGGCGAAATGGCGCTCTCGCAGGCCGAATTGGGCGCCCCGGCGTACGCTACTCGGGATGCTCTAGCAAGAATTGGGCAAAAGAACCAAGCTATCCCGTTCTCGCCTGCCCAGCCGCTGCTGCAATTTCGCCCAGAATCGGCGCAGAAGCCGCAGCGAGTTCGCCGTGCCGCGTAGCGGCGCGATTATAAAGGATCTCGCGGCCCTCGAAATCGGCAAGCCGACCGCCGGCTTCCTCGACGATGAGGTCGGCGGCGGCAATGTCCCAATCGTACGAGTTGGCCGAAATGAGGCATGCATCGAGTGCTCCCGCCGCAACCTTGGTGATGCGTAGCGCGAGCGACGGTATTTTCGGCAGGAGCTCGAATTCGAGCCCCGCCGCACGCAATTCCTCGGCGATGGCGAGCGGCCCGGCAATGCGCGCATCGGCATCCAAATGGGTGCGGTTGCTGACGCGAATTTCACGCCCGTTGAGCCGCGCCCCGGCGTTTTTTACAGCCACATAGGTCTCGCCAAGCGCCGGCGCGTGCACGATGCCGATCACCGGCCGCTGTTTGTAGATGACGCCGATGGCGACTGCCCAGCCGAGCTCGCCGGCGACGAAACTGCGCGTGCCGTCGATCGGATCGATGATCAGCACGAGGTCGTGGCCGAGCCGCTCCGCGGAGTCCTCCGAACTCCTCGGAAAGCCAACCGGCGTCCGGCAAAAGCGCGCGCAGCTTGTGTTCGAGATAACGGTCGGCGGCGTGGTCCGCTTCGGTCACCGGCGAGCCGCCGGCCTTTCGCGCAATCGCCGCGCTGGTCTTCTCGCCCGCGCGGAAGAAATTGAGCGCCAATTGGCCGGCCCCGCGCGCCGCCTCGAGCAGCGCGATCACCACGTCGTCTTCATGTGAAAGCCGCTGCCAATCGAGATTGCGCCCGCCGGTGGGAGCCGCCCGATGCTCGGTTTCCTTGGGCTTTTTCAAAAGCGGCGCGCTCATGCCGGACAATCTCCGATTCGTGCAACTGAAATTCTACGCCATTTCGGCGAACGTTCGGCTGAAATGCGCAAATTCAGAATCGCGCGCGTTCGGCTGGTGCGCCGACGGCGCCTTTTCGTAAGCTATTCGGAAGGCGGTCGGTGCGGAAATTAGCGTCCGCAGTGCGCGCGACGCCGCCGATCGTTGCTTCGATATACGCGCCGGAGGCCAGACTTTCCAGAGCGTTAAAGCAAATTCCAGACCGCGCCGACGAGCCAGAGACGCACGACCTGCCCGCTGCCGGCGCTTGCGATTTTCTTTAAAATTATCCGATTTGGTTTGGCGTTTGGGCAGGCATCGCCGCAAAAATCCATTCTAGGTCAAGCGCTTCCGATATTGAAATGAAGTCGAAACGTGCGCCAAGTTGGCAACGCCGCGCCCCCACGTGCGGCGATTGCGAGCGGATCATGCGCGACTGCGACGTTACGGCCTATCGCCTGCCGGATCGGCGCGCCGACGACGGCGTGCGGACGGTTCGACTTACGCCGCGCGGCGTGCGGATCGATCGGACCGTTTGCGGCATCAAGATGCGCGTCTGCGTTCCGATCGAAGCCTACCAGGCGATCCTCCTGACGCGCCCCGACCAGCGTTCCTGCCGCCTGACCCTTGCCCACGCTGATCCCGATCTATCGGTCCGCCTGGAAGAAGCCAATGCCGAAGACGCTTGGCAGGACTGGAGTGGTCTTGTGGCGGCGCTCGTAGGGATTGCGCGCACTACGCCGGCGCCGCGCCGGCGAAGCATGACGTTAGTCAAGCGGCGGCCGCGCATTCTGCTGCGCCGCCGGCCCGGACGGGCGTGCAAGCCACTCAAGATTCTGCACGCGGCGCGAGAACTCTTTTCCTGGGAATAGCCGGCTAAAGCCGCCAATATTCGCGATGCGCGTACATCAGCGCGTCGGCCTTGGGGGCAATGTCGATCGCCTCCACCGTGCCGATCATCATGAGATGCGTGCCTACGGGTTTGGCTTCGATGAGGCGGCAATCGAAGACGACAAGCGCCGAAGCGAGCACCGGCGCGCCGGTCGAAAGCACCGTCCACTCCGTTGCCGCAAACCGCTCTTCCGATTTGAGGCCGGTGCGGCCCGCAAAAATGTCCGAGAGGCGCTGATCGGCACGGGCCAGCGTGTTGATGCAAAATACCTCGTTCCTGATGACCTTCGCGGCGCTCCGCGAGCTTTTGTTGATGCAGAACAGCATCATCGGCGGTTCGACCGTAATCGAAGTCACGGCGCTTGCCGTGACACCGGCGAGCCCTGCCGGACCATCCGTAGTCACGATGTGAACGGCCGCGCCGACGCGGCTCATCGCTTCGCGAAATCGCGCCGAGTCGACTGGCAGCGTTGCCGTTTGCGGGCTTTTCTCGGCCAAGCGACCTTCCCGAATTGAAGGCCCGATCTCTTTGAGAATACGGGCGCTTGCTCCTTCTTAGATAGCAAAGGGTAGGCGATAAACAAAGGCCGCTCGCGCCACCCTCGTTTCCTCTTTTGCTTTCGCCGGCCGTTCAGTATTGGATCGGGCCGGGACGAAGGACCGAAGATGAAGCTTTTCCTGTCCGTACTGCTGTTTCTGCTCGCTTCCCCCGCGGCGGCGGAGGCGAGGATCGGCCTTGGCGCACCGCTTACCGGGCCCGACGCGGTCTTCGGCGCCGAACTTCGCGACGGCGTTGAACAGGCCGTGCTCGACATCAACGCCAAGGGCGGCATTCTCGGCCAGCACCTGGTGCTCAACATTGGCGACGACGGCAGCGATCCAAAGAAGGGCGTCGCGGTGGCCGACAAATTCGTCGCGCAGAAGACGAGCTTCGTCGTCGGCCATTTCAACTCGACCGTAACGCTTCCCGCCTCGGAGATTTATTCCGATCACGGCGTCCTCGATATTACGGCCGCCTCGGTCAATCCGCAGGTGACGGAGCGCGGTCTCGATTTCATCTTTCGCACCTGCGGCCGCGACGACCGGCAGGCGAGTGTCGCGGCAAAATATCTGGCCGCGCAAGGCGCCAAGAAGATCGCCATCCTCCACGACAGGACGACCTACGGCAAAGACCTTGCCGACAAGACGCGCAAAACGTTGCTCGATCTCGGCGTGAGGGACGCGCTCTACGACGGCGTCGATAAAGGGGAGAAAGACTATTCCGCCATAATCGCCCGGATCAAAGCGGCGGGCGCCGATTTCCTGTATTGGGGCGGCGGGGCGGCCGACGCCGGCCTCATCGTACGGCAAATGCGCGCGCAGGGGATGAATACCGTGCTCGTCGGCGGCGACGGGATCGCCTCCGATGATTTCGCGGCGGCGGGGGGCGATGCGGTCGAAGGAACGCTCATGACGATGCCGCCCGATCCGCGCCGGCGGCCGGAGGCGGCACAGGCGGTGCAGCAATTTGAGGCGCGCGGCATCGATCCCGAAGCCTATACGCTCTACGCCTACGCCGCGGTCGAGGTGATCGAAGGGGCCGCCGAAGCGGCACACTCGCTCGATCCCGCCGCGATGGCCAAAGTCATGCATTCCGGGGTGCCGTTCAAGACCGTCCTCGGCACCATCTCCTACGATACTAAGGGCGACCGCACCGAACCAGATTACGTCATGTTCGTCTGGAAGAAAGGCATTGACGGCAAGATGGAATATGACGTGCTCGGGCAATAGCCGCTCACCCGATATTGGCGAGCCCCGGAAAGATCTGCAGAAGCCAGAACGAGAAATTCTGCATGGCGCCGGTGAGAAATCCGATGCCGGTCGCGATCAGCAGGACGCCGACGATCCGTTCCACGGTGCCAAAGTGCGCGCGGAATCTTTTGAGGAAACCAATGAAAACCTCGAGGGCGACCGCGGCAATGAGAAACGGCACGCCGAGCCCCAGCGAGTAAACCGCGAGCAGGCCCGCGCCGCGCCACGCGGTTTCTTCCGAAGCCGCGATTGCGAGAATGGCGGCAAGGATCGGTCCGATGCAGGGCGTCCACCCGAAGGCGAAGGCAAGCCCCATCACGTAGGCGCCCCAGAGGCCGAGCGGCTTTTTCACCTCGACCCGTTTTTCGCGGTAAAGAAAGCCGAAACGGAAGACGCCGAGGAAATGGAGGCCCATCAGAATGATCGCGACGCCAGCGACAAGCGACAGCGCGGCAATATGGGCCCGCAGCACTTCCCCGAAGACGGAAGCCGTCGCGCCAAGCGCCACAAAGACGGTGGAGAAGCCGAGCACGAAGAGGACCGCGGCGAGAACGACGTCGCGCCGCGCCCGGGTGACGCGTTCATAGGCGACGTCTTCGATCGTCGTGCCGGCGATGAAGGTAAGATAGGGCGGCACCAACGGCAAAACGCAAGGGCTCAAGAAGGACAAAAGTCCCGCCGCGGCGGCGGCCGTAAGCGTTACATCGCTTGCCATGATTGCTGTCTACGATAGACCGCCGGTAAGAGGAAATCGACCTCTATTCAGACCGCTGCGACCGGCCGCCGCGCCCCGAAACGGCGTTTACCAGCCCCTGCCGCAACGCCGTGCACCAATTCGCGGCAAGACATTCTTATGAGGACATGGTTTATGAGGGGCGCATGTCCGGTCTGCCCCCGTTCCCTCGCACTGCTCGGCTTCAACCCTTCGGCTGCATCGATGCGCAGCATCCCCGGTAAGTCGTCGGCATGAGGGTGCTCATCGCCTTTTTCTTCAACACGATCTGTAATTTCGCGATCGGGCTGCTGGTCGCGAAATTTCTCGGACCGGCGGAATACGGCCGCTTCGCGTTGGCATTCGCGGTGGCGATTGCCGTTCAAGTCGCGTTCTTCGACTGGCTGCGCTTCGGCGCCACGCGGTTCTACTCGGAGCGGGCGAGAAGCGAATATCCGGCATTGCGCGCCACGCTCGACACGGCGTTTCTCCTCATCACGTTTGGCATGGCCAGCGCCGCCTGCCTGCTGCTCTTCTCCGGGATCAAGTTCACTCTGTCGAACGGCTTGATCGCGCTGGCGCTTGTCGCAGCCGTCTCGAACGGCATGTTTGATTATAACACCGCGCTCGTGCGGGCCCGTTTCCACGATCGTCTCTATACGCGGCTGATCATCGTCAAAAATCTTTTCGCGTTGGTGTTCACCGGCGGCGGCGCGTTTTTGTTCGGCTCCGCGAAAATGGCTTTGGTCGGCAGCATCATCAGCCTTTCCGGCTCGATCATCACGGCGCGTGCGTCGCTGCACGACGAAGGCAGCGAGCCGTGGCAGGCCAACTTCGCCGTTGTCAGATCAATCCTGCACTACAGTCTGCCGATCGTCGTCGCCAACCTGCTCTATCTGTCGATCCCGTTGGCCAACCGTTCGATCGCCGCAATTCTCTATGGGTTTTCGGAATCCGGGCAATTCTCGCTTGCCTACGACATCGGCAACAAAGCGGTACAGGCCATCGGCTCGACTCTCGACGTGGTGCTTTTCCAGATTGCCATCGCCGTCAACGACCGCGATGGGGCGCGCCAAGCGAGCGACCAGATCGCCCGCAATATGGCGACCGTGGTCGCCGTCGTCCTGCCGGCCTGCACTGGGATCTGGCTGACCCTTCCCTCGATCCAAGCGGTGATCGTCCCGCACGCCTATCGCGGCCCGTTCGGTCATCTGCTGACCCTGATGATGGCCGGCCTGTTTTCCTCCGCCCTCATTCAATACGGCGTCAATCCGATCTTTCAGATCGCCAAAAAAACGGCGCCTTTGATCGGCGCCGCTCTGTTCGGCTGCGTTGTCGACGCGCTGCTGCTCGTGGTTTTGCCGCGCACCAGCGACACTTCTAGTCTCGCCGTCGCGCAGACCGGCGCCTATATCGCCTCCCTCTGCATGCTCCTTTTCCTCGCCAGCTTTGCGAAACCGCAATGGCCGCGGCCGCGCGACCTCGCCTTGGCGGCGCTCGGAACGGCAGCGATGGCCGCCGTCCTTCTGCCGCTGCGCCACCATGATCCGGGTCTCATTACGCTCATCGAACAGGTCTTGGCCGGCATCGTCATCTATGGGTTGTTTGTCGTTTGCTGCGACATTGCCAATATCCGGGAGATCCTGCTTGCGAGGCTGCGGCCGATCATGGCGCGATTCGCCGCGCAATGATTGCGCCGGGAGGTAATTCCGTGGCTGCGGCCTTCGAAACGCCGAAGTTCGCCCGCATTCCGCCGTCCGGAGGGCTCATGCGACGGCGCACCTTTCTCATCGGCTCAGCCGGAGTCCTAATGCAGACGGCGCTGCCCGCCTTTGCCGACGTTCTCGAACCTTATTCCTGGAATTTAATACCGCCCGCGGATTCGCGCGACGCCTTCATCAAATGGGGCGTCAAGATGCGCGGCGAAGATCCGAACTTCTTGGGCGAGCGATTCGACAGGTTCAGAATCCTCGTCGCCAACCGGGATCTCCGGAACGAAGCGAACATGCGCGCATTCCTGATGACCCCGCGCGAGGAATTCTGCCTCAAGCAAAATGTCGAGCGCGCCTATGACAACGCGTTCCTCGACATCGGCTTCGGAGTTACGATTTCCGGCCCGCACGTCGTCGGGCGCATGACGAGCGCAATCGACGTCAAGAAGGGCGAGAAGGTGCTCGAGATCGGCACCGGCTCCGGCTATCAATCAGCCTATCTCTCCAACTTGACCGACAAGGTTTGGACGATCGAGATCATCAAGCCGCTCGCCGAGCGCACGCGCGGCGTCTACGACCGGCTCATCAAGCGCGGCTACACCGAGTTCAAGGCGATCGCGACCAAGAACGCCGACGGCTATTACGGCTGGAACGAGGCCGGTCCCTTCGACAAGATCATCGTGACTTGCGGCATCGACCATATTCCGCCGCCTCTGCTGCAGCAGTTGAAGCCGAACGGGATCATGGTCATTCCAGTCGGACCGCCGGGCGCGCAGCATATTCTAAAAGTCGTGAAGGATCAGGGCGCCGACGGGTCGATCCGGGTGGCGCGTTCCGATATTTACAACGGCCGCATCGTTCCCTTCGTGGCCTTCACCAAGCTCGAAGGCGATAAGATCGTCGGCACGCACAACCAGTGACGGGATGACGAGCATTTTTCTTCTCTCCGCCCCTTGCCGCCGATGAGCGCGAGGCTCCTGCCGAAACGAACCGACGGACGGTTCATCCCCGACCTGCCCGTCTATATGGCGGTGGGACTAGAAGCCGGCGCCGTCATCGCGTTGCAAATCGCCATCATGCGAATCTTCTCGATCGGCAGCTGGGCACATTTCGGTTCGCTGGTCGTGAGCCTCGCGATGCTCGGTTTCGGCCTGATGGGCACGATCATGTGCATCGCCAAAGACTGGTTCGCGCGGCATTGGCGCCTCACCTGCGGCGCCGCGCTTTTCAGCTTCGGGCCGCTGGCGATCACCGCCAATCTTCTCGCCCAGCAAGTGCCGTTCAACGCCATTTTTCTCGTCTCCGATCCGAATCAAAAATGGCGGCTGTTGGCCAATTTCCTGCTCTACTTTACGCCGTTCCTGGCCGGCGCGGCTTTTCTCGGCAGTGTCTTTCTGCAAGTCAAGACGCGCTTCAACCGTGCCTATTTCGCCGATCTTTTGGGATCTGGGCTTTGCGGGCTCCTTGTGCTCGCCGCGATGTATTTCTTCGCGCCGCAGAACCTGATCCTCGCGCCGCTCATTCTTTGGCTCGCCGCCGCGGCCTGCTGGTTCTCCGCGGTGGAAGGACGGCGCGCATTTGCCGCGCTTCTGGCGGTGGCGGTCGTCACCTTCGGTGCGCATCTCTGGCTCGCGCCGGCGCTTGGACTATCGAAACTCGCAGTCTCCGACTATAAAGGCGTCGCCTATGCGCGGAAATTCACCGATGCGCAGCGCGTCTACGCGAAGAATTCGTCCTTCGGCTACCTCGAAATCTATGCGAGCTCGTATTTGCATTTCGCGCCCGGGCTTTCCGACAACGCCGCCTTCAACCTGAAGAAATTCCCGGTCAACGCCTACGAGGGAATGTACATCGACGGCGATGGACCCGAGGGCATCATCCGCACGCTGCCGGCGGCCGAAACGGATTATTACTTCTACCTGCCGATGATCTATCCGTATCTTCTCAAGCCGCAGGCCGATACGTTCGTGGTCCAATTCGGCGGCGGACTTTCGACCGCGGTCGCGCTCACGAAGTCGCGACACGTGACGGTCGCCGAAAGCAATCCGGCCGTGCTCGACGCCTTTCTGAAGGACAATGCGCTGCGCCGTTTCACCGGCGATATGCTGCACAATTTGCGCGTCAGCGTCATAGGCTACGAAGGCCGGCTTTATCTCGCCCACACCCCGGAGCGCTACGATGTCGTCGATCTAAGCCTCGCCAATTCGACCGGACTCTCCAATCCCGGCGGCTTCGCCATCGTCGAGAAATACGCCTATACGCGCGAGGCGATGCAAGCCTATATGCGCGCGTTAAAGCCCGGTGGCGTGCTCGCCGTTACGCTGTGGAATAAAGAGGAGCCGCCGAAATCGGTGCTCAAACTCTATGCGACGATGGTCGCGGCGGCGCGTGCGAATGGCGACGCGAACCTCGCGCAGGAATTCTTCGCCGCCTCCTGTTATCTTTCGACGACGACGGTCCTCTATAAGAGGGGCGGGTTCAGCGCGGCCGAGATCGCTCTGCTGCGCCAACACACGAAGGCGATGTCCTTCGACGCGGTCTATTATCCGGGATTCCGCTACGACGCGAGCCAGACCGCAAAGATCCTCGACGGCTTCCGCAACCAGATCTTTTTCGATGCCAACAAGCCGCCCGGCGGCGATCTTACCGGCGCCGGCCCGGCTGCGGACGGGGCGCCCGATGCGGGCCCGCCCGAGGACTCGGTGGTCCCCGCCACCCTCATGGGGGAACTTGCCTGGCATTCGCTGATCGCCGGCAATTTCGATGACATCGCCAGGCGCTACGTTTTCGACGCGCGCCCGCTCACCAACGACCGGCCGTATTTTGCCGCCTACATCAAGCCGCTCGACCTGCCGCGTGTTCTCGACCGGCTCGAACTCGTGCAGGACGAATGGGGCTATCTCTTGCTCTGGGCGACGCTCGGTGTCGCGACGCTCTGCGCTTCCACACTCATCGTTCTGCCGGTCGTCTTTGGCTGGCGCACGATATTTTCCGCGACGCCCGGCAAGCTGCGCACAATTCTCTATTTCGCCTGCCTGGGGACCGGCTACATCATGGTGGAAGTCGGGCTCATCGCCGAATTCGTCCAGGCCTTGAGCAATGCGACGGTTTCCGCCGCGATTCTCATCGCCGGCATGCTGGTCGCCTCCGGTCTCGGCAGCCTGGCGAGCGAGCGGTTCCTGGCCCGCGCGCCCACGGTTCTGCCGAAAATCCTGCTCGGCGTCGGCGCACTGCTCATCGCCTATGGTGTGTTCCTGCACGCGCCACTCGACTGGATCGGCACGTTTCCCTACGGGCTGCGGCTGTTCTGCTGTTTTCTGCTGATCTTTCCGCCCGCGTTCCTGATGGGATTTCCGATGCCGACCGCGATGGGAGCGCTCGCCCGGCTCGACAAAGAGCACATGTTCCTGTGGGCCTGGGGCATCAACGGCTGTTTCTCGGTGATCGGCGCCGCGCTCGTGCCGCTTGTCGCCACCTCGTTCGGGTTGTCCGCAGTGCTGTATGCGAGCGGCGCGACCTATCTCATTGCCATTCCCGCCTTCTTCGGCGTGGTGCTGCCGATCGCCGGCCGGAGCGACTGGCATGCATCCCAGATCTGACCGGCGGCACCTGCTGGCGTTCGCCGGCGCGGTTGCGCTGGGATTGATGGCGAGCGCTGCGCTTGCCGCCTCAAGTCGGGTGCGGATCGTGAGCTTCGCAACGACGCCCTTCCCCTACGATGGATTGGTGCCGAGCACCGGCAAGCCCTTCCTTGACGTGAGCGACGGGATGCGGCGGGGCCATACCTCGCCGCGCGGTGGCATCTATTGGGAAGATGAGACCTACAGCGACAAGCATGTGCTGCTCGCGATCCCGCCGCGTTTCAGTCCGCGCCGGCCGGCCTATCTGATCGTGTTCCTGCACGGCAACAATACGCTGCTCCAACGCGACGTCGCCACCCGCCAGCGGGTGCCGCAGCAGCTCGCCGAGTCGCGCCTCAACGCCGTGCTGGTTGCCCCGCAGTTGGCCGCCGACGCGCTCGAATTCGAGCGCCGGCCGGTTCTGGGAACCGGGTGTTTTTGCACGGTTCCTCGACGAAGCGGCGGCGCATTTGGCCCACCTCTACGGGGATCGCCGCACGCGGCCCGTTTTCGCAGCGATGCCGGTGGTCATCGTCGCGTATAGCGGCGGCTACATGCCGGCCTCCGCAGCGCTTTCGGTGGGCGGCGCTGACGCGCGGGTCGCCGGCGTCATCCTCCTCGACGCGCTTTACGGCGAAACCGACAAATTCGCCGCCTGGATCGCCCGTCGCAAGCCGCAGGCGTTCTTCTTCAGCGCCTATTCGCCCTCGAGCGCCGCCGAAAATCAAAACCTGCAGCAGATGCTTGAGAATGCCGACGTGAGCTTCGCAACGGGCATTCCCAAGACACTGCGGCGCGGCAGGGTGCGTTTTCTCGCGGTCAGCGATGTTCCGCACGAAGATTTCGTCACCGACGCCTGGACGCACGATCCGCTGGCGCTTTTGCTGCGCAAGCTACGCCCCTAGCTGCGCCACCCGCGTCCCCGCAAAGGCAGGGAAGCGAGCGATCACGCGTTTTGCGCGCAATCGCTTCGAGGTTTTGCCGCTACCGCGCCGAGACGCGAGGGCCACTCAGCGTCTACGCGCCCGCCGGCCAGAGCGCCGCGTCGATTTCCGCGTCTTCTTTGCCGACTTCTTTGCCGTCTTTCGCGCCGTGCGTTTCTTCACGGCCGCCTTGCGAGCCGGCTTGCGCGCCACTTTTTTAGCGGCACCTTTCCGCCTAGTCTTTTTCGCCGCCGCCTTCTTCGCGGCGACCTTGCGCACCGGCTTTTTAGCGGCGGCCTTTTTGGCGGCGGCCTTCTTCACCGGACGCTTGCGCGGCGCGGGGCGGGCGGGCGCTGGAGCCGCCGGGGCGGCGGGTGCCGGCTGCGGCGCGGGGGCGCTCGCCGACGGCATACTGGGCTCCGGCCTGGGCTGCACCGGCCGCGGCGGGCGCGGCGGGCGCGGTTTGAACTCTTCGTGCATCGGCTCGGGCGTCGTCAGTTTGTCCTCGTCGTCTCCGATGATCGTCTGTTGCGTTTCCATGGTCCTCTCCGCTTCCCCAGTCAGAAATGCGACTGCTGCTTCAACGAACGCATCGGGCGCCTCGACGGGCGAAAGATGCGCGGCTTCGAGCGTTACAAGCCTGCCGCTCGGAATTGAGCTTGCGACCAGGGCACCGACGCCGGGCGGTGTCACCGGATCGTGGCGGCCAACGACCACCAAGACAGGATGCATAATAGCGTGCAGCCCGGCGCGCAAATCCGCGTCGCGGAGCGCCGCGCAATGCGCCGCGTAACCTCGCGGATCGGTCGCCAGCAGAATCTCCTCGAAGCGACGGACTTCTTCGGGATGCCGTTCGCGAAACCGCCGCGTGAACCAATTTGCAAGCATCGAGGACGCCAGCCCCTCAAGGCCCTTTTCGTGTACGGTCCTGATCCGCTCGTTCCAAATTTCGGCGCTGCCGATCTGTGCCGCCGTATTGGCGAGAACGGCGCGCGCAATCCGTTCCGGTCCATTCGTGAGCAGCCATAATCCGACCATGCCGCCCTCGGAAAGGCCGATCCAGTCGACCTTTTCGAGCTTTAAGGCGTCGAGAATTGCGAGCGCGTCATAACCGAGTTGGCTGATCGAATAGGGGCCGCGGCTTACGACACTGTCGCCGAGACCGCGCGTATCGTAGCGCACCACGCGGAAATGTCGCTTCAGGGCCGGTACCACACGGTCGAAGAGATGCATGTTCGCGCCGAGCGCATGCGACAACACCACCGCCGGAGCACTCGCGTCGCCCTCAACGACGACATTGAATGGTTCTCCGGCAACGATCACTTGAGGCATTTTGCACCCGTGCGCGCAACTCGTGCATCGATCTTAGTCCAGCTTCGATGCGAATTTCTAGACTAGTCCGCGCATTTCGTGCGGCAACAGTCGCAAACGAACAATACGCATGAAAGCGCAACCGCGCACCCGGCGACGTGCCGACGCTTGTCCGCATCGATCGATGCACGCGCGTCCGGCGTTCATGAGCTACGTTGATGCTGCGACGCGCGGCAAGCAACCGCGCCTCGCGCGAGCGTCCGCTTAGCACATAATTATAATATAAATCAATGGCTTATGAATCTTGATCCGGCGTCGAAGAACTCGGCACGTGTTGCGCGAGATCGTCGAGCCAAGCCTGCGCGTTGCCGTCGGAGGGTGCGCGCCAGTCGCCGCGCGGCGACAACGCGCCGCCGGCGACGACCTTAGGTCCATTCGGCATGGCCGAGCGCTTGAATTGGCTCATCGCGAAGAAGCGTCGGAGGAACACTTCGAGCCAATGTCGAATCTCTTGAAGATCGTAAGCGTGGCGGCGGTCCTTCGGGAAATCCTGCGGCCACTCTCCCTTGGTCGCATCACCCCAAGCCGCGAGGGCGAGAAAAGCGATCTTCGATGGCCGAAACCCGTAACGCAACACGTAGAAGAGATTGAAATCCTGCAGCTCGTAGGGCCCAATCACCGCCTCGGTGCGCTGCGCCCCGCCGTCGGCGTCGGCCGGCACGAGCTCCGGCGAAATCTCCGTGGCAAGGATAGCGGTCAGGATCGATAGCACCTCCGGAGCGAACTGCCAGCTCGTGATGCACCAGCGAATCAGATGCTGGATCAAGGTCTTGGGCACGCCGGCGTTGACCGCATAATGGGACATCTGGTCGCCGACGCCATACGTGCACCAGCCGAGCGCTAGCTCCGACAGATCGCCGGTTCCCACGACCATCGCGGCATTTTTATTGGCAAGGCGGAAGAGATAATCCGTGCGCAGCCCCGCCTGCACGTTCTCGAACGTTACGTCGAACTGGGGTTCGCCCTTGGCAAAAGGATGTTCGAGGTCGGCAAGCATTTGCCGCGCCGCCGGCTTGATGTCGAGCTCGCGCGCGGTAACGCCGAGTGCCTCCATCAGTTTGCGCGCATTGGTCTTGGTCGCCTCGCTCGTCGCAAAGCCCGGCATTGTATAGGCGAGGATATTGCTGCGCGGCTTGCCGAGCCGATCCATCGCTTTGGCGGCGACGATCAGGGCATGCGTCGAATCCAGGCCCCCGGATATGCCGATGACGAGCTTGGAAATCCCGGTCGCGGCGAGGCGCTGTTCGAGCGCTGTCACTTGGATGTTGTAGGCCTCGTAGCAATCCTGCTCGAGTTGCGCACGGTTCGAAGGCACGAAAGGAAAGCGCTCGATCACCCGTTCGAAGCCCACATCGTGCGTCGGCGGGGCGAGGCGAAAGGAGATCCGCCGAAAGGGCTTTTCCGGGTTGGCGCGGCGATTGTCGTCGAACGTGCCTTGGCGCAGCCGTTCCTGGCGCAGAAGATCGAGGTCGACATCGGCAATCGCGCATTGGCCGCCTTCCGGAAAGCGCGGCGATTCTGCGAGGATGACGCCGTTCTCGACAATGGTCGTCTGGCCGTCCCAGGCAAGATCGGTGGTCGACTCGCCCTGCCCGGCGGCGGAATAGAGATAGGCGGCAAGACAACGCGCCGATTGGGATTGGCAGAGCAGCCGGCGCGTATCGGCCTTGCCGATCGTGATGTTGCTCGCCGAGAGATTGGCGAGCACTGTCGCGCCGGCAAGCGCTGCCTGCGAGCTCACCGGAATCGGCACCCAAAGGTCCTCGCAGATCTCGGCGTGCACGACGAGACCCTCGACGTCTTCGGCGGCAAAAAGGAGGTCCGGGCCAAACGGCGCCCGGTGTGGGCCGATGGCGATTTCGCGATCACGAATCGCCGCGCCGGAGGCGAAGTGGCGGAACTCGTAGAACTCGCGGTAATTGGGCAAATGCACCTTCGGCACGACGCCGATGAGGCGGCCGCGGTGGATGGCGAGCGCGCAATTATAGAGCTGCCCGGCATGGCGCAGCGGCGCCCCCACGAGGATCAGCGGCATCAAAGCCTCGGAAGCGGCGATAAGCCGGCCGATGGCCCGGTGGACGCCTTCCTGCACGGTATCCTGAAAGAGAAGGTCGTCGATCGCGTAGCCGGAGAGCGCCAGCTCCGGAAAGACCGCAAGAGCGACCGATTTCTCTTGCAAGCCGGCGAGCACGCGCAAGATCGCCTCAGCATTGGCCGGAGCATCGGCGAGATGGCAAAAAGTCGTGCAGGCCGCAACGCGCGCAAACCCATGCCGATAGATCGATCGAAAACTCATCGACGCCATTCGTCCCTAGGCACACCAGGACCAAAGCCTCTGTGCCGTTTCACGAAAGCAATTCTTAACATCCATTAATTCAGGAACCGTTTGCGCCGAGCGTAATTATCAGTTCACCCAAAACGGCAGCGCTAAGGTCGGGCTCGTATAAGCCGCGATATTTACTTCATCTCCCATTCATGCGGTGAAATCTAGCTAAGACTGGTTGCTGTCGGGCTCGGGTGCATAAGCCCGTATCGCGATACAAGCAATGAACAAAGGTTAAGGAGGAACGCCCTGAGTCACCCCCGTCTCATGGCTGGGATCTTCCAAAATGAGAGGAGATGGACGTGCGTCTTATTCTTTCGACCCTCACGGCGGCAGCCCTAGCTGCAAGCTCCGCGATCTGCGCCGCCCAGGCCGCGCCGATCGCCGATCAGTCGGGCGTTCGCCAGTCGGCAATCAATCTGAATGATGTCCAGAAGACGCAATTCTTCTGGGGCGGCCAGAACTATTGCTGGTACCCGGTCGGCTGGCATGGTCCGGGCTGGTATTGGTGCGGCTATGCTTGGCGCCGCGGATTCGGCTGGGGTGGCGGCTATGGCTGGCACGGTTGGCACGGCGGCCACGGTGGCGGTCACGGCGGCTGGCACGGCGGCGGGCACGGCGGCGGTCATGGCGGTGGCCACGGCGGCGGGCATGGCGGTGGCCACGGCGGCGGGCATGGTCATCACTAGCCCATGACCAGGATCCATTGAACACAAGGCCAGCGGCCTCCAAGGTCGCTGGCCTTTCGCTGCACCGAGTTCGTGCGCTAAGCTTCCTGTGACGATCATCGGAGCCTCGGATGCTAGCATCGGATGAGGACATTCTGCGTAAGGCGCGGGAATGGCATGAGGCCGGCGGCAAGGTCGCGATCGCGACCGTGATCGCGACTTGGGGCTCGGCGCCGCGGCCGGTCGGCAGCCATCTCGTCGTCGATGCCGGGG
This sequence comes from uncultured Alphaproteobacteria bacterium, assembly GCA_963697785.1. Taxonomy (GTDB): domain Bacteria; phylum Pseudomonadota; class Alphaproteobacteria; order Rhizobiales; family Beijerinckiaceae; genus Methylovirgula. Next base: position 2,075,636 of record OY969098.1, read on the forward strand.
GCGGCTTTCTCGGCTCGGTGTCGGGCGGATGTATCGAAGCCGACGTCGTGAGCGAAGCGCTCGAAGTGATCGAGACCGGTTGCCCGCGCCTCCTCGAATTCGGTGTCGCGGAAGAGACCGCCTGGGATGCCGGTCTCTCCTGCGGCGGCAAAATCAAGGTTTATATCGAACGAGTGGATTGATGCGCAGCGATCTGCTCGCCACGCTCAATGCCGAACGCGCCGCCCGGCGCGCCACGATCCTTCTGACGGACCTCGCAAGCGGTGCGCAGCGGTTGCTGCGCGCTACCGACGTCGCCGACGATCCGATCCGTGAACAGCTGGAAGCGCGGCTGAAACTGGGAAAGAGCGGCATCTTGGAGACTGCCGGCGGATCGATTTTCGCGTTGCTGGAAGTGCCGCCGCTTCGCCTCGTCATCGTCGGCGCGGATCACATTGCGCAGGCTTTGGCGCCGATGGCGAAGCTCGCGGACTTCGACGTCATCATCGTCGATCCGCGCACGGCGTTTGCCACCCCCGAGCGCTTTCCAGATTGCGAACTGATCACGGAATGGCCGCAAGACGTTTTCCCGCGTCTTATGCTCGATGCCTATACGGCGATGGTTCTGTTGAGCCATGCTCCGCGCATCGACGATCCGGGGATTAGCGCGGCACTCGACGCGCAATGTTTCTATGTCGGCGCCCTCGGTTCGCGCAAAACGCACGCCGCGCGGCTCGATCGGCTGCGCGCCGCCGGGATCGGGGAGCCTGCGCTCACCAAAATTCACGCGCCGATCGGATTGGACATCGGCGCCGTCAGCCCCGCCGATATTGCCGTCTCCATTCTCGCCGAGATCATTGCCGAACGGCGCCAGAAGCCACTGCGCTCGGAGAAGGCGGCGTGAGGCCGGCGGTTGCCGCGGTCATTTTGGCGGCCGGGCGCGGCACGCGGTTCCACGCGGGAGCGAAAGTCGTCGCCGAGCTCGACAGTAAGCCGCTCGTCCGGCATGTCGCCGAGGCGGCGCTGGCCTCGCGCGCGCGCCCCGTGCTGGTGGTCGTCGGCCAGGCCGCCGAAGAGACCGCCGCGGCGCTCGCCGGCCTCGATGTCCGGCTTGTCTGCGGCGCCGGTTTCGAGATGGCGATGTCGCGATCCCTGAAGGCGGGACTTGCCGCAATCCCGCCGAGCGCCCCCGGGGCGCTCATCTTGCTGGCCGACATGCCGTGGATCTCCGCTTCCCTGATCGACCGGCTGATTGATGCCTTCGAAACATCGGCGCATCCCGACGCCGTGGTGCCGGTGCACGCTGGCCAGCGTGGCAACCCCGTCCTTCTCGGCCGCAATCTCTTCAAAGCGGTCCGCGGCCTCGAAGGCGACGACGGCGCAGGCCGGATCCTCGGCACCGGGGTCGTCGAATTGGCAGTCGAAGATGCGGCGGTGACGATCGATGTCGACACCAGCGACGATCTGCTTCGCCTCGGCCGGGATTGGCGATGACCGGATAATGCTTTGTTAACCATAATCGGACGCAATTGACGACAGCCAACGGCGTGGAGATCGGCGAATGAACGTGAGGAACCTGCGCCCGCCCTCGCGCGACTTTGTAAGGCAGCTCGCCGGCTACGGCCTGACCACCGCGGAAATCCTCTACCGCATGCCCGACCACCCGACGTTCCTGCAAACCTACGTCTGGCAGGACTACGATATCGCTCCCGATTTTCCCACCCTGATGAAATTCCTGGCGTTTTGGCGGGAAAAGCTCGACGGGCCTCTGCACAGCGTCCGCATCGGCCACGCGCGGCTCATCAAACCGGCCGAGATCAAAACCTTCGACGCCGAATTCAGGCTGCATTAAAGGCGCCCGCGCGCCGCGCACTTTCTCCCGGAGAAGGTGTGCTCAGGCGACGGAGCGGGCGGACGCCGGCAGAGCGCGCTCCTCGGCGAGTTTCGCCTCGATATCGCCTGCGGCGACCGGCCCGGAAAAGAGGAAGCCCTGCAATTCGTGACAGCCCCGCGCTTCGAGAAAACGCGCCTGCTCAACGGTCTCTATTCCTTCGGCGGTGACCGTCAGGCCGAGCGAGCGGCCGAGGGCCACGATCAATTCGACGATGATCGCGCTTTCGCCGGTGGTCTCCATCAATTCGAGGAACGAACGATCGATCTTGATCTTGTCGAAGGCGAACCGGCGCAGATAGATTAAGCTTGAATAGCCGCAACCGAAATCGTCGAGGACCATGGTGACGCCGAGGGCGCGCAAGTCGACCATTAAGCGCTCGGCGAGATCGGCGTCGGAAATTACGATCCCTTCGGTAAGTTCGAGCTCGACACGCTCCGGCTCGATGCCGGTCTCGGCGAGAATCCGTTCGACAGTGGTGACGAAATCCTTCTGCCGGAATTGGATCGGCGAGACGTTGACCGCCACCTTGATCCCCGGCCATCGCTTGGCGTCATTGCAGGCGCGGTGCAACACCCATTCGCCGAGCGGAACAATCAAGCCGCGGTCTTCGGCGAGGCTGATGAAACTGTCGGCGGGAAGCAATCCATGGGTTTTGTGCTGCCAGCGCACCAGTCCTTCCACACAAACAATTCGGTGGCCGGGAGACGACACGATCGGCTGATAATGCATGACGAGCTCGTCGTTTTCGATCGCGGCACGCAGCTCGTCTTCGGTGTTTTGCCGCAGCCGCAGTTCCTCGCCCATCTTGGCTTCGAAGAAGGCGAAGCGGTTGCGACCGCCCTGTTTGGCGCGATAGAGCGCGAGATCCGCCAGACGCATCAAGTCTTGCCGCTCGCTGGCGTTTTGCGGGCAGAGCGCGATCCCGACCGAAGTGCCCATGAAAATCTGCTGGCCGGCGACGTTGAACGGCATGCTCATCGCATCGAGCATCCGCTGCGCGAGCCTGGCGCAATCGCGCGGGTCCGTCACGTCGCTCTGCAGAACGGCGAATTCGTCGCCGCCGAGGCGGGCGAAATGATCGCCGTTGCGCAGAATCTTGCCGAGCCGCTCCGTCACCGCGACGATGGTGCGGTCACCGACTTCATGCCCAAAGGTGTCGTTGGCCAGCTTGAAATTGTCGAGGTCCAGATAAAAAAGCGCGCATTGGCAGTGCTTTCGCTTACAACGGGCGATCTCGGCGTCGACGAGTTCGTTAAACAGGAAGCGATTGGGAAGTCCGGAGAGTGCGTCATGTCCGGCCACCAGTTTGGCTTTCGCCTCGCTTTCGGTGAGCTGTCTAACAATTCGATAAGCTTGCGCGGCCATGGCGAAGCGAAACACAAGCGCAGAGATCAACAACACGATGTTCACGCGGTCTGTGAAGGCCAGCGCCACAAATTTCCAGGAAAAAAATCCAACGGCGTGTTGTACCGCGGCTGCGCCGAGGCGGATGCCAAGCAGCAGGAACAAGAGCGTGGTGACGGCGTAGGCGATCGTCCATAGCGCCACCGAAGGACCGTGCAGATGGCCGGGTCCCGCCTTGAACCGCAGCAGATCGAGATGCGTGAGATGAGTCAATCGCATGGTTCGAGAATCCCGCTGCGGCGATGCATGCGATTATTCGGCGGCATCTCTCGTCCATCGCTCCCTATTGGGGAACACAGCCGATCCTCAAATCGAGCCATGCGAGCGGGCAAAGCTTAAATCAGCACTCCGTTAACTTAGTGTTGGGAATTGCTGACGGTGGCAAGCGGAGAGCGTTAGTCCACACTCTTTTCTGCAATCTCTGCGAGCGTAACAGAATTCTACAGGCATAAGTAGCCCCTAGATGAGCTGCAGGCCTTTGAAGCTCGCAAATCCCTCCCGACCGATAATCAAATGATCGTGCACGGCAACGTTCAGCGACTTGCCGAGGGCGACTATCTGATTGGTGAGCTGAATATCGATGGTGGAGGGCGACGGTTCGCCCGAGGGGTGATTGTGGACGAGAATGAGCGCGGTGGCGTTGAGTTCGAGCGCGCGGCGCATGATTTCGCGCGGATAGACAGGCGCATGGTCGACGGTACCGATACTTTGTACTTCGTCGGCGATCAGGCCGTTCTTCTTGTCGAGAAACAGAATGCGGAACTCCTCGCGATCGAGAAAGGCCATGGCCGTGCGGCAATAATCGAGCACCGCTGAAAAGCTTCCCATGCTCGACCGCTTTTCTATTTTGACCTTGGCGAAGCGCTTGGCGGCCTCCGCGACGATCTTCAGTTCGACGATTGCCGCCGCGCCCAGCCCTTCGATTTCCTTGAGCCGCTCGGGTCTTGCCGCGACGACCTCGGCGAAGGATCCGAAGCGAGCAAGCAGCGCCTTGGCGAGCGCCTTGATGTCGCGCCGCGGAATGGCGCGGAAGAGCACGAGTTCAAGCAGTTCGTAATCGGCGAGAGCCTTCCCGCCGGCCTTCATAAATCGCTCCCGCAGCCGCTCACGATGGCCGACATAATGCGCCACGTCCGCGGGTGGGGAGGCCGACTTCATGTTTCAGCCGCATGGTACGGCGGCCGATGCAGCCCTTTCGGAGAAAGGGTGAAGATCTCGTGACCTGTCCCGGTGACGCCGATTGTGTGCTCGAATTGCGCCGACATCGAGCGGTCGCGGGTGACCGCCGTCCAGCCGTCGGAGAGGATTTTCACGTGCGGCCGGCCAAGATTGATCATCGGCTCGATCGTGAAGAACATGCCGGGCTTCAGCACGATGCCTTCGCCGCGCCGCCCGTAGTGAAGAATATTCGGTTCGTCGTGAAACAGCCGGCCGACGCCGTGGCCGCAGAAATCGCGGACCACCGAGCAGCGCTCCAACTCGGCATAGTCTTGGATCGCCACGCCGATGTCGCCGGTCATCGCCCCGGGCTTCACGGCGGCGATACCGCGCATGAGTGCCTCGTAGGTCACGTCGACGAGGCGCTGCGCCCGCCGCGATACTTCGCCGACCGGATACATCCGGCTCGAATCGCCGTGCCAGCCGTCGAGGATGAGCGTGACGTCGACGTTGAGGATGTCGCCTTCGCGCAGCGGCTTGCGTTCGGGGATGCCGTGGCAGACGACGTGGTTGATCGACGTGCAAATCGACTTGCGGTAGCCGCGATAATCGAGCGGGGCGGGAAAGGCGCCGTGCGCGATCGCGAAATCAAAAACAAAATTGTCGAGAAATTCGGTCGTTACGCCCGGCCGGACGTAATCGACCAGCAGGTCGAGCACCTCTGCGGTCAGCCGCCCGGCCTTGCGCATGTTCTCGAACGCCGCCGGCCCGTGCAACTTGATTTGCCCGGTTTTCCGGCCGGGTACTTCCAAAGCGTCAACAAACGTCATCGCCAAAAGCGGAAATCTTCCGCGCTCCGCATTTCATCCACAATTTAAGCCTTTGGCACGACGAGGCAAGACCGTTGCGCGGCAAGGCGCCGCGCCTGCGCCAGATCAGGCCAAGGCCGGCCGGGACGATCTGCGGGCGGGGATCTGGCCAGAGGCGACCGGCCCCACTACAATAACCGCCGCACGAGCCGCTTGGGAGAGAAATTCTGTCGACCGAAGACTTGGACGAGAAGCCTCTCAAAGGCCCTCCTGCAGCGAAGCCGGAACGCAAGCTTCATCCTTTGGCGTACGGGATCGAGCGAATCGGGCTCATCTCGTTGCGTTTTCCCTATGCGGTCGCGGCGGTGCTCATTATTGCGGCGATCCTGGCCGGCTTCGGGATCGCGCGGATCAAAGTGGACGATTCGCTCAGCCAGCTGTTCCGCTCGAACACGCCGGAATTCAAGCAATACGAGGAAGTGACAAAGCGTTTTCCCTCGAGCGAGTTCGACGTGCTCGTCGTGATCGAGGGCCCCACCCTATTGAAGCGCGAATCGCTCGAGAAATTGCGCGATCTCGTCACCGACCTGCAACTCATCGACGGCACGCGCGGCATCATCTCGCTGTTTTCGGCGCGCCAACCGCCCGAGGGCAACCACCTTCCCGCGGCGCTCTTCCCGGAGAACCTGCCGACCGGGCCGGCCTATGATGCGCTCATCCAGAAGGTGATGAACAACGAGATCATCCGCGGCAAGCTCCTCTCCGTGAACGGCCGGCTGGCGTTGGTCGTGCTGGCGCTCGATCCCGACGTCGTCGAGAGCAATAAGCTCGGCGGCGTGGTCAGCGAGATCCGCAGCACGATGGCCGAAGATCTGGCGGGTACGGGGCTATCCGCCGACCTTTCCGGCGTTCCGGTCATGCAGCTCGCGATCCGCAACGCTGTCGAGCGCGACAGAGTGCTCTACAACGCGCTCGGCTTTTTCGGCGGCTGCCTGATTGCTATCCTGTTTTTCCGCCGCATCTCCTTCATGATCATCGCGGCGGCGCCGCCGCTGCTTGCCATCCTGCTGGCGCTCGGTACGCTCGGCTGGCTCGACTTCCGGCTCAACACGTTCCTCAACGTGATGACGCCCCTCATCATGGTCATCAGTTTTTCCGACAGCATGCAGTTGACCTTTGCGACGCGCGACCGAATTCTCGCGGGCGACAGCAAGGTCGATGCGCTGCGCACCGCGATCCATGTGGTCGGTCCGGCCTGTGTGCTGACGCACGCCACCGCCGGCCTGTCGTTTATCGCGCTGACTTTCTCCGATTCCGATCTGATCCGCAGCTTCGGCGAGGCGGGATTTATCTCGACCGTCATCGCACTTGTCTCGGTCTTGACCGTCATCCCACTACTCGGGCTGTTTCTGCTGCGCCGCGAGGCCGCCTTCGCCGCCCGCCTCCGCGGCGCCGACATCGCCGTCGACGCGCTACGCCGGTTCTGCGGCTGGATCGCACATCGCATGGTGAGCCGGCCCGGCCTCTACAGTCTATTGAGCCTCATCGTGGTCATCGGGCTGGGGCTGATCTATGCCAATCTTCAACCGCGCTATCACTTGGCCGATCAAGTTCCCAATCACGAGAAGGCGGTGCAGGCGAATCACGAGCTCGACAAGGAGCTCACCGGCGCCCAGCCGATCGACGTACTGATTGAATTTCCGAAAGGCCAGTCGCTCTATTCGCCCGAAACGCTGGCGACCATCGCCGCTGTGCATGCCGACGTCGAGGCGCAGGCGGGAGTCGGGAATGTCTGGTCGCTCGAAACGCTGCGCCGCTGGCTCGCCCAGAGGCTCGGCAAATCGGACGTCGCCACGCTGAAACAATACGTGAATATGCTGCCCAAATATCTCGTGCGCCGCTTCATCTCGGCCAACCAGGACGCGGTGGTCGTGGAAGGGCGGATTCCGGATGTCGATTCGAGTCAATTGCTGCCGATCATCAATTCGCTCGATCAGAAATTGAACCAAGTGCGGGCGCAACATCCGGGATACGATATCGCGGTCACCGGCCTCGCCGTCATCGCGGCGCGTAACAGCGCGCGGATGATCGAAAAATTAAACCACGGCCTAACCATCGAGATCATCTTCGTCGCCGCCTTCATCGGCGCCGCGTTCCGGTCTCTCGCCGTGATGTTGGCGGCGATCATGCCGGCGATCTTTCCGGTCTTCGTCGCCGGTGCGGTGCTGTGGATCTTCGGTCAGGGATTGCAATTTGCGAGCGTGGTCGCCTTAACGGTTTCCTTTGGCCTTGGGCTCAGCGCGACGATTCATTTCTTGAACCGCCTGCGGCAAGAAGACAAACCGGAGCAGGACCCAGCGATCGCCGTCGAACGCGCAACCATTCTCATGGGCCCTCCCTTGATTCTCACCTCCGTCGTGCTCGCCTGCGGTCTGGCGATGACCGTCTTTTCGCGGCTCCCGTCACTCCAACTGTTCGGCTGGCTGAGCTCCTTTGCGATGCTCACCGCGCTGATCGCCGATCTGTTCATCCTGCGCCCGACGATCATGCTGCTGCTGCGCTGGCGCAGAGGGTCGCAGTGGAGCTAACGCCGCGGCTGCAGATCGCCCGGCGTTCAAACGCGATGCAAAGCAACCGTCACGCCGACGACGTCCGTACCGCCCTGTGGCCGGATGGCGACCGCTTGCGCTCTGCCGCGTGTCAAAATCGAAATGCCCGCCGAGAAGCCGATGCCCGTAACTAGGACCTCGATGACCGGGCCGCTGACCTGGCCGCTCACGCTGCCCGTGGCGTTGCGCGTCGTCTCCGTCCAATTGCCGGAGATCGAGCCGCCTTGCGCGGTGACGGTGCTGTTCACATCGAACTTGTAGCTGTCGCTCGCGCAGAGCAGAACTTGGGTTAAGGAGTTGCCGGCCGAGGCAACGGAGTAACTGGCGCGACAGCGAATCCTCTCGCGCGTCCCATCCCGCATGGAAATCGTGCCGCCACCGGCCCACTTCCCCTGCAAAGCTGTGAAAGGTCCGGCAAAAGCGTCGCCGGCGTTGAGCGCAATGGCAGCGAATATTGCCGCAGCGAGCGCGTACGGCCGATGTTTTGGTGACGGAAGCGGCATGAAAATGCGACCCTCCTCGGTTATTCTCGCGGCGCGCCTCACGCGCGAGCTGAATCTCGTTGACCGAATTCGATCAGGACACCGCGCGATATATGATCGACCGCGGCAATGGGAAGTGGGCAATTCTAGCGATCCCCGAGTTCGATCGCAATATTCGATCATAAACGCGGAAGGCTCAACTGCGGAGCGGCAACAACGCTGCACATCCGCCTCGCCTGCCCGCGACTCTGCCTTCGAGCGCCGAAACCGCACGTTCGTTCAAAGCCCTAGCTGATCTCGACCGGCTCGAGGCGCCGTCCTTCAGCCTTTCCAGTGCAGCGCCGTGACGAGGGTAAATATGCGCCGCGCGGTATCCATGTCGCAGACGATCTTGCCGTTGAGCCTTTCTTTGAGCAGCGTCGCCGCCTCGTCATGAAGCGCCCGCCGCCCCATATCGATCGCCTCGATCTGGGCGCGGGAGGCGGAGCGGATTGCGTCATAATAACTTTCGCAAATCAAAAAATAGTCCTTGAGCAGAGCCCGAAACGGCGTCAGCGACAGGACATGCGCGCAGAGGGTCGCACCCGCTTCATTGCACACTTCGAGCGCGAGTTTGGCATCGTGCAGCGAAATCTTCAGCCCATATGGGCCATCATCCCGATCCGGCAGGCCGAATTCGTTCTCTTCGATCAGATCATAGACGGCGATTTGCCGTTCATGCTCCTGATCGGACGTGCCGCGGCCAATCGACGCCTCGTCGAGAACCACGGAGACGAGACGATCGCGCCGGCTGGGCTCGCTGGCGCTCATGATTGACCAAGACGCAAGGCGACGGAGCGCGCGTGCGCTTCGAGCCCCTCGGCGTTGCCGAGCGCTATCGCGGACGGACCGAGCGCGGCGAGGCTCGCGGCGGAGCACTTCAGGACCGAGATCCGCTTTAGAAAATCGAGGACGCCGAGGCCCGAGGAGAAACGCGCCGAGCGCGCCGTCGGCAGAACGTGGTTCGAGCCGGCGACGTAGTCGCCGATTGCCTCGGGGGTATAGGCGCCGATGAAGATCGCCCCGGCATTGCGAACGCGCCGCGCCAGATTTTCGGCACCCACGGCGATGATTTCGAGATGTTCGGGCGCGATCGCGTCGGCGAGCGGCAGAGCATCGGCGATAGCGCCGACGCGGATGATCGCGCCGAAATCGCGCCAGCTCGCAGCGGCGATGTCGCGGCGCGGCAGATGCGCCAACTGGCTCGCAACCGCCGTTTCCGCCGCCTGCGCGAGTTCCGCACTGTCGGTGATGAGGATCGCTTGCGCGGCTTTGTCGTGCTCGGCCTGGGCGAGAAGGTCGGCGGCAATCCAGGCCGGATCGGCGCTGACGTCGGCGATGATCAGCACTTCCGAAGGTCCGGCGATCATGTCGATGCCGACGCTTCCGAATACACGGCGTTTCGCGGCCGCCACATAGGCGTTGCCGGGCCCGACGATCTTGTCGACCGGTGCGATCGTGGCCGTTCCATAGGCAAGCGCGGCGATCGCCTGAGCGCCGCCGACGCGGTAGATCTCATCGACGCCGGCGAGCTCCGCCGCGGCAAGGACCAACGGATCGATATGGCCGTCGGGCGCCGGAACGACCATCACCAGACGCGAAACGCCGGCTACTTTTGCGGGAACCGCGTTCATCAGAACCGAGGACGGATAGCTTGCCGTGCCCCCCGGCACATAAAGCCCCGCGGCTTCGATCGCTTGCCAACGCCAGCCGAGCTCGACGCCGAGCGCATCGGTAAAGAAGAGGTCCTGCGGCCGTTGCCGCTCGTGAAAGTCACGGATGCGTTGATGCGCGAGATGGAGGGCGGCAAGCGCCTGCGGCGCGGCGGTCGCCCGCGCGGCGGAGATCTCCTTCGCCGAAACGGCGATGCCGGCGGCGGCAAGATCGACGCGGTCAAATTTTTGCGAATAGTCGATGAGCGCCGTATCGCCGCGCGCGACCACATCGGCGATGATCTGTTGCACCACCCGATCGACGTCTTCCGCCGCCTCGCGTTTCATCGCGAGAAAACCTCGGAACGCCGCATCGAAATTTGCGCTCTGCCGGTCGAGTTTCAACGGCATGATCGTTGCCCGCTCCTGTTCGCCACGCGGCGGCGCCACGGGTCCATTCTCTACAGCCTCAAAGGAGGCGCAGGATCTCCGGATCGATGTCCGAAGGCCTGGTCGTCGGCGCGAAACGTGTGCTCACCCGCCCCTCGCGATCGACGAGGAACTTGGTGAAATTCCATTTGATCTGCTCCGTCCCGGCGACCCCCTTCCGCTCGCTTTTCAGGTACCGGAAGAGCGGGTGGGCGCCGGCGCCGTTGACCTCGACTTTGCCGAACATCGGAAAGGTTACGTCGTAGGTCTGCGAACAGAAGGCGTCGATTTCGGCGGCATCTCCCGGTTCCTGGCCGCCGAACTGATTGCAGGGAAAGCCAAGCACCGTAAAGCCTGCCGCGGCGTGTTGGCGATAAAGCGCCTCAAGCCCCGCGTATTGGGGCGTGAAACCGCATTTGCTCGCGGTATTGACGATCAGCAAAACTTGGCCACGAAAATCGCTTAGCGGCTTTTCTTCGCCGCGCAAGGTCGTCGCGGAATAATCATAAACGCTCATACACTCTCTCCGCAGGTCGCGGGCGTTTTGTCTTGGTCTAATGCGAAATTGCCTGAATTCGCAAGCGCGAATGCGCTTTTGCGCGGCGGGCTTACGGGCCATCGCGATGTGCCGTCGCCGGAATCAAAAAAGGCCCCCGTCCGGGGTGCGGACGGGGGCGCGGGAGGAACAGAGCGGTAGTCAGTTGGTTGGTCGAAGCTCCAAACCCGAGGCGGTGCGGGCCTCGTTAAGATCAGCTTTCATGACGTCGATCTTCGCCTCAAGCTGTTTGATGTGGTCGCGCAGATCGCGAATGGTTCGCTCATACAGGCTAATCTTCTCTTCGAGCCTGGCGATTTCGGCGCGCAGCTCGCCGATGGTTCGCTCATAAACCTCCATCAGAACCGCGATGCGCGAGTCGACGATCGCGGCGAGCGTCGGCTGGCGGCCGATAACGGCGGCGGCGATCGTCGCGATCGAGCCGACGAACGTACCGAAGAGGCCGGCGAGGAGCGTGATCCAAAGTTCATCGAGCGTCATCTGCATTCTCCGGATTCGGGCGGAGTTGTGCCGGATCACGAATGCCGCCGTGACACGTGGCACGTCATCCGCACGACCACTTCGCGCCAACCCGCGGCGTCTGGAACTTCGGCCGGATAGGCGGGAAGATGGCAGGCGCTCGGCGCGATGCGAAAATGCTGTACCGCGCATTGCGCCGGATGAGCGTGAAGACAGATCGAAAGAACCGCGGCGATCACGGGATCACCGCCTCGGGGCCGAGGCTGCCACCGAGCGCGGCGCAGACTGTCGCCGAGGCGACATAGACCTTGCCGTCCGCGCCGATCAGCGATTGGCCGGCGCTAACGCCGGATTCGATTTCCTCGGCAACCGCGCTCGCGTCGGCAACCGCGCAGGTGAAGGCGATCGCGCCGGATTGGAGCGAGGAGACCGCCTGCTGCGTTTTTGGCGCATCGACGAAGGCAACCGCATCATTTATGGCACTGTCGAACTCGGCGCAGCCGCCAAGCGTCGCCGCGAGCGCGAGCGCGCCCGCAAGAAGCAGGTGTTGCATGGATCGTCCTTTCTGGAGAGAGACGCCGATTACGGCGTCAGGTGGCGAGCCGGCGCTCAGCTCGTTCCGAACGGCCGCTCGAAACGCTCTTCGATCGTCGCTTCGGTATCGAGCGTCGTGCGCGGAATCGCGCCGCTTGAAAATTGCAGCAGCAGATCGAAGCCGGCGACCGCGGCCGCCAGATCGTCGGCGGCGATTGCTGCCGGCGGCACGAACACGCCGATGATGCGCAGCACGTCGGCGATCGTTGCTAGTTCGCCGGCAAGATTGGCCGTCGCAAACGCTTTGGCGGCTGCGGCGAAGTCGATCTGCTGCGCATATTCGAGCGCCATGCCTATCTTTGCGGCATCGGCCTCGAGCGTGGAGAGATCGAGGCTCATCCGGCGGCCTCCTTCTTCACGTCCACGTAAGGATTGAGATCGAGGTTGCCGGCGCTGGCGCCGGGCGGCAGTGCGCCGGAGGCCGAAAGCTTGGCGACCAGGATCGGCCCGAGGCTCTCGCCGAGTTCCTTAAAAAGCCCCGGCGCTTCATCGACGAGGCATTGGGCTGCCTTGCGGATCACCTTATTGGCGATAGGAACTTCGAGAACCTTCCCCTTCTCCGCGCCTTCGACGAGCCCGAAGCCGGTGTCGACGGCGCGGGCGATCTCCCGATCGACGCGCGCGGCATGCAAGGACTTGGCGATATCGGGGCCGAGTTTGGCCATCAGCCAGGTGAGCGTTGCCCCAAGCAGGGAGAGCACCAGCGGTTCAAGCACCGAGAGGACTTGCCCGGCAAGCGCGCCAATCGGCACGTTCACCGAATTGGTGCCGGCCGCGAATGCCGGAAGCACGGCAAGCGTCATCGCCGCCGCAAGAGGAATGCGCGCGCGCATGGATTCATCCTTTACGAGGGCCCAGAAACCGCCGGGCGCGGATCAGAGAGGCGCGTTAGAGAAATGCGCCAAAGAAATAGCCGGGGCCCTTCGGCTCCCGGCTGCGCTCATCGTGAAATGCAATGGAGCGATAGGACGCTTCACTCGTGGGGAACGGGCGTCGATGTGTAGGAGCCACCCAATCCGGCTTCCTTGCGAACCTGATAGTAAGAGACGTCCATTGTACTCTGATTGATGCAGATGATGTTCACGTTGACGCTCTCGCCGTCGGCGGTCGCGTTATAGCCTAGCACGGCGGCGGGAGCGATCGTCTCGGTGCAGACGCATTTGCCGTCGCCCTTGCAAGTGAAGTCTGCGGCACGTGCTACGCCGGTGAAGCAGCTCGCGGCGAGGCCAATTATTATTGTTATCCGGTGCATATCTGTTCTCCGCTGGTAGACTGGTCGGCTCCCGACGAAGCGGCGGCGCCGTTCAGCGCTTCCATTTTCGCCAAGACACGTGCGACGACGTCGGCCTTGACCACGTTTCTCCCCGGACAATCATGATGATCCCGACTGCATTCCTTGTGGAAATGCAGCCCACGCACGCCACAACGATATTGATCCGGCCTCAATCCAAGCCTGCGATGCAGGATCGCCATCGCGGCAACCGCATTATCCCGTACCTGCGCCCCGGCGCCGGAATCGAAGCCTTCCGTCGCGTAATCGCCGATCATCTCAATTCCAAGCGTGAGATGATTCCAGCACGAAACGGAGACACCCTCCTGCGTAAGGTCGCAGAGATTCCAAATCAAGTTCGGTGCCACGAACAGGTGCACGCCCGAATGCCAGTGCAAAATATCGCGCTCATAATGCCTCTGGCCTTCGATGCGCTGTTTCGCCGCAGAGGGCGAATCAAGCCATGCGGCGAGTGTGGGGGCACCGGTATTGTGCAACGTAACGAAGTTTGGGCGCCAGACGTTCCATTCGAGCCGCTCCACAAAACCTGCAAATTCCTTGGGCGTGTAGCCTTGCGGCTCGGCGAGGAAGCTCATCGGAGCCCCGCCGCGAGAGCGACGGCGCGGCCGTAGGGCGTGCAACGGGAGCCATGCCACGTTCCGGAATTGTAGGCGCTGGCCACGGCGCACCAGCCAGCGGTGGCGTGCATCGTGACGGCAAGCTTCAGATAGCGCAGTCCGGCCTCGATCCCGATCGCGCAATCGTAAAGATTGCCGACGACGCCGACCGAACGCGCCGTCTGCGGCAAGACTTGCATGGCGCCGCGTTCGCCCGCCCGTCCGCGCATGCCGCAGCGCCCGCCGGATTCGTAGCGCATGATGGCAAGCGCAAGGTTTGCAGGCACGCCAAGACGATCTGCGGTCCGGCGCACCAGATCCGCCACGGCGCCGCGTGCCGCATCGATGCCGGCGCCGAAAGACCGCTCGACCGCGCCAAAGGGCAAGTCGGACGAAGAGATATCGCCGCCGATCTCGTAGTGCCCGAACGCCACCATCTGTGGCGGCGACGGCTGTTCAAACGTCAAAATCGGCTTGGCGGCGGCGGGCCCGTACGGGAATTCGGAGAATCTGAGGCGGTGACGTTGGGCATGACGATAGTGCTTTGCCGTCCGGAAATGATGATGGTGATGCGCAATACCGGAGGCGCGGACACGCGCCTCAGCTTGCGGTGCCGCGCCCGCAAAGAGCGCAAGAAAAAGGCTCGTGGCGAGAACGGCGCGCGCCAGCGCACCGCATCTGCGGTGTTCAACGGCCATGATGACTCCCGGATTTGAGCAACAAAAATGGCGCCCGGCGGCGCGGCGCCCTTGGATATTTCGCTATGCGAGCGATATCAGTTTGGCTGCCCGACCTTCTGGTGCGCCCAACCGACCAATATCTGTCCGTCGGAGGTGACCACCGTTACGGTGATGCGCGCGATTCCGGAATTAACGCCCATCCATTGCTGGAGGATCGCGGCGTTGCCGACGCCGCTGCCGCCTATCGAGATTGGCGACGTTCCGATTCGCGCCGATCCAACCAGCGTGACATACGCAGCGCCGCCGGCCGGGTAGTAGTTGCTCGCCACCACGGAACTGATTGAGGCGATGGAGACTCCCGACGGGATCCACGCCGCGAAATCGATCGCTCCGGTCACCGTCTCGCCAATATCCATCGCCGAAAAATCTGGACCTTGCGGCATCGGCAGTCTCAACTTGCTGGTGAATGTTCTGGTCGCAGCGGAACTCGCTTGAATACGACGACGCAAGCGTGATGCAAATTTTCGGAACGTCGGCGCGCTGAGGAAACGCGGATCGACCTGCAGAATAAGCGTGGTGAGCGTGAAGAGTTCGATCCGAACGGCGGCATCCGTGCGGACGCCCGCGATGATCTCGGCGAGCGCGCCGAGATGCTCTCCGACTTCCCGCGTGAGCTCGTAGGCGCCGCGCTGTGCACCCTCGACCGAAGCCGCGGATTCGACCGAGCTAAAGTTCGATTCGCTGACGCCGATGAGAAGCTCGGCGATCCCTGAAGTGTTGGGGCGCACAGAGCCCAACAATTCGAGCCCGGCATAACCCGTTTTGAGGACGCCAGCGCCAAGCTCGGCCGCGGTCGCCTCTTCGCCTCGCGCGCTCGACAAAAGCTCTGCAGCTAAACGGACGATACTCCTCGCCGAGGCTTCGCTCTCGGACCGCGCTTGGCCGCGAGCCGCGATGCCGGCGAGCGTTTCCGCGACTGCCGCGGTCGAGAGGCGAAGAAACCCAAGCGCCTCGTCGGCGACCTCATCGAACCCGAGCGTCCGCGCGAGAAGTTCGGCGCGCGCATGAAACTGCGGCGTCGTTCCAGCACCACTTTCGGCGCCAGCATTTGCCTTAGAAGCAACGGCGCCGCGGAATTCTAACGCGGGCGCCCAGAGCGCGGTAACTGCATATAAGGCCGCCGAAGATCCAACCCATTCGACGAAAATCTCATCTTCTGGAAAGATCAGGAAACAATAGGGATCAAGATGAAGCTGCAGGATCTCTGCCGGCGAAAGTGCCCGGTTCCAGAAGGCTCCGTAGAAAACCAGCGACCCCCAGGTATCTCCACCACTGTCATCACCTCCAAGATAAAAATCATCAAGTGTATTGTAGCTTTCAATTGTTAGACCGCTTGTCGTACCATTATTGGCTCCATCGACGAAGAAGCTCGCGGAAGAACCAGAATTGGCAACCCCAACAAGTGAATGAAAGCCAGAAGCAGCGACGTTTGCATTATCACCAACCTGGACGACATTACCTCCGCTATTTAGAAGAAATCCGAAATTTGCAGAAAAAATATCGTACTGGAAGTCCCAATTTACATAAGGTTCATCGCTATTGTGGTTCCCTGCCCTATAGAATGGGGTCGCGCCCGAAATATACGAATATCCTGGAAAAGCACATGCGCACGTCCACGGCGGTGCCGCAGTGACACTGCGAATAATTGCAGTTGACGGTGCTGAAAAATATTTCCCGGACGCGAAATTGTAACCGGCACCGAGCGCCGAGACGCCGCGCGGAGGCGCGCCAGTTGGCATAAATGGAATTCCGCCAACCAGGTCGTAGAGGCCGTTGCCGCCGGCATCGTAGGCGTAGAGTATCAGTCCTTGCGCAATTGGATGCGCCCAGTTGATGCGCGGGATACCGGGCGGCTTGACTTGGCCTCTCCTTGTCGGAAGCAGCAGCATCGCCGCCTCCGCTCAATACTGGACTGCGACCGGCGCCGCTTTGATGAGGTTGCCGGAAGAGGGCAGAGCTACGCCGGCATTGTTCTGTATGAACACCTTGTTGCTCCACCATGGTACGCGCACGATGCCGGAGGCCTGCGCCTGGTTGCCGGACGCATACGCCGAGGCGAGCAGCGGGATGATGAAGTCCGGCGGCCGCGCCAGGGCGGTATTCGATGCTGTAGCCTCGAACGTCGAGCCGCCATCTGGCGAGAAGAGAAACCAGCCGGCAATATACGGCGAGCCAGTCGGCGTGAACGAGCCGCCCGAATAGAAATAGATCGCCGCCCAAATCGCATTGGCATAATTGCTTTGACTGAAGACGCCGGAAGTTCCTCCGACGCTCGAGACGGCAGTATCGGTGCTCCCCAGCGAGTTGAGCTCGGTCGAAAGCAGGTTGAACGGCGTCGCGATGAAGCCGTTCGTGCCGGCTGCTTCGAGAAAATCTGTCGGCATTTTGTCCCCTTAAATCAGACCGTGTTGCCGTTCGTCTGAATTGTCGGGGCGCCCTTGTAGGTCGCGCCGCCGGCAGGCACCGTTAATCGCAGCCACACCGCAAGCGCGCCCACGACGTTCGGTGCGCTGCCCGGCGCGAGATTGCCGGGTGACGGCGCATAGACATAGGCCGGTTGCATCACGAAGCTGATGCCGGAAGGTGCGGTTTGGCGATTGGCGATGGTCAGCGAATCGTCGAACCCAGCGCCGAGACCGAGATCCAGAAGAACGCCGCTCGGCAGCGTCGGCAACTCGCCGGAGATCTCAACACCGACGCCGGTATTCGGGCTGACGGGCGTCAGTGCCGTCGCCGTGTTGTTGTTCACGACGAAGCCCTTCTCATAGAAGATGCGTTGCGATCCGCCGGCGATATCGGCGGCCGCCGTCGCGAAGAGCCGCGTGATGGCGAGGACGGGATTCGGCAGGATCTCGAAGAGCATTCCTTCATAGACATCGTAGGTCGAGGTAGCGTCGGGCGGCGTCGACCAGTCGCGATTGACCGCAACGATATCGGTTCCGTAGCCGGACGTTGCGATGATGCGGCGAAGCTGGTTGACACCGGTGTTCGACTTGATGCGGATGATCTGGCCGACCGCGACGCTCGATCCATCGCCCGATTGCAGTTTCACCAGCGCCGGCGTCGTGCCGCTGTGATTGGCCGATCCGGCTTGCGCGGTGTGACCTGAGATGATCGGGGTATGCGCATAGATCGCCATATCGCCGACCGCCGCCGTACCTCCGGGGCTGGAAAGCCCAGCGATCGCGCCGCCGGTAATCACTGCCGCAAGCAGTCTTTCGAAGGTCTGACTGGAACCGATGCCGGTCACCGGCGTCGTGCCGTTCAGCGTGCCGGCGGCGGGCGTGACGACGGCACCGGTCGCATCCCGGCCCGTAACCTGGAACTTCGTCGCCGTGTCGGATGCCGATGAGGAAACGGCATCCATAGTGCCGTTCGGGCTGATATCGGAGAAATCGATGCGTTTGGTGAAATCGATGGCGCCGCCGACGCTCGCGCTATCGGCCTCGGGCATGTCGGCGCAGCCATAGATGACGACGTCGGAAGGAAGAACGCTCATGGGTTTTCATCTCCCTTGCGGGCTGACTTCGAAGATTCAAGAGGTGGGAACGCCGCACAGCACATATTGAATCGACACGCGCGCGGTTCCTCCGGCGAAACTTCCGCCGTTTGCTGTGAGCTTGATGGTCGATGCGGCATACCAAGCGGTCGGGCCGATCACGCCGCTATTGTTGGAGGCGGCGGCGATGCCAAGATCGGCGCCGAACTGGCCGGCGGTCGTGCCGCTTCCGCCACTTGAGCTTGTGGTCGCATCCACATTGAACGAGGTCGCGCCGGTAATCGCCGTGACCACGTATACGGATACGGCCAGCACAATGGCGCGGTCGGGAATCTGCTTGCTCGAAACCGACGAAGCTCCAGAGCACGTGATGAGATCTTCGATCACGCCGAGCTGAACATTCGACCCGTTGGGACCCATAACGGATCCGGCTTCGGATAATTTTGCAGCCGGGAATCCGCCTGCCGTCGCGCCATCCTGCACGACGACGCGGTTGTTCGTCGTATCGACGACGAGCTCGCCTTGCGCTCCGGTGAATGTGCCGACTTGCGACGCGGTACCGCGCCGAACTTGAACCTGAACTGCCGTCGCCATCGTGCCCTCATGCCGTTCCGAAATCGAGATCCAATTCCACCGGCAAGATCGGCGATGCGCCGAAGTCGTCGTCGGAGCCAACCGTTTCAGTGACGATGCCGAAATCCCAGGTGCCGCTGCTGACCAGGATTGCCTCGGCAACCGGATGATCGACGGCTACGCCAGTCGGCATGTACGCGTAGGCCGTGCACGCGGAGAGCTCTTGCGCGCCGCCGCCGAAGACGTTGAACGATTGCAGCTTGATGTAGATGGTCTTGCCGACGTACTGCGCGGGCAGATCGTATTTGAACACGATGTTGTCGAGCCGCGCGTACGGCGCGCCGGGCGCATGCGAGGTAATCGGCGTTCCATAGAGACCGCGATAGAGATAGGTCAGCGCATAATTGTTCGCCGCGGTGAGCGTTGCCGTCGCATAGGAGACCAGTTCGGAATCGACGATGCAGAGCGTATTGGCGAGCTGCGCATCGAGATCGGTCGCGGTGGCGAGAACGCCGGCGCTCTCGGCCGTGTTCACGGCGAGCGTGTCGGACGTATCCGGATTGGTTCCGGCGAAGGCCGGCAGAGATGCCGATAGAACGCCCTGCCGCGCCGGCCCGACGATCGCGCCGATCTGGCTATAGGATGCGTTATCGAGCGAGACCCAGACGTAGGCGCCGCCCCAGTTCGGATCGGCGAGCCCGCTCGCACCACCCGAGGCCGCAATCCAGATTTCGGGCGCCGCCCCGGCAAGCGCGGCGGGCGGCTCGAAGACGATCGGCGGATTGACCGGGGCCGGACTGCCGTTCGTCGCGATGGCCGACGAAGTCTGCTGCTGCACCGGGTACGCCACCGCCGATGCCACGCCGCCCGGAAATTCTTCCGCGGTGACGCTCAGCAGGCCCTGATCGTCCTCCTCGATCTCGGTGATTCGCACCGCGACGTTGCTTAACCCGAGATTGGCATCGTTAAGCGTGACGAGATCCATCGGCTCGAGCAGGCAATATTCCCACGAGAGCTTGAACTGATAATGATTACGGATGTAGAGGCCGCGTTGCAGGATGAGCTGCGCCGCGGTCTGCGCGATCGCCGGATCGCAGATCTCGTGCGCGGTTACCGTTGCGCCGATGCGCAATCCGTAAAGCTCGATTGCATTCTGATCAAAGGCGACGATCGGCGTCGCGTCGTAATAATTGGTGCGCTGGTAGATCTCGAGGATCTGCATGTTGTAGGCGGCATAGGGATCGCTGCGTTCGACTTTGACGGGATCCTCGTTCGTTTCGTAGACGTAGTCGTCGTCGGTAAGATCGTAGACAGGCGTCAGATTCGGATCGAACGTGAACGTGCCTACCTGCGTCTGCGGGCCGTCGCTATAGGAATAGCTTTGCGAAGACGAGGAAGTGCCGAAGCCGACGAGATGGCCGTCGCCGCCGACCGTATAGAGCGGGCCGGTGAGCGATGCATCGCCGTAGGGCACGAATTTCAAGAGGCCGCTCGACCAAACGGCCGCGGTGTTGGTGAGCTGCAGCCAGCGCGCCAGAATCGAGTTCGCCGCTTCTTGATCGGTGAGCACCGGCGAGATGGCCAGGCCCGCGGCCTTGCAATAGGTCTGGTAGGATGAGTCTCCGCTCGATCCGAGCAGCGTCGTCGCATCGATGCTCGCCGCCGGAAATCCGACGCCGTATTGCGGGTTGGTGAGCAGATCCTGGATCACCAAAGCCGGATCGGCGTCATAGCCGTTGAAGCCGGTCGCGCAGACCATGCCTTGCAGCTCGAATGCATAGGAGTCGAGTGTCGCGGAAGAGCCGAGCGAGATCTGGTAATCGACGATGAGCGCCGTGCCGCTATAGGAAAGCGCCTGGCTCGGGAAGCTCGCAGCGAGATAGCTCCACACCGGCTGCGGCGTCGCGCCGTTGTAGAAAGCCGGCGATGACATCGAAGCGACGTTGCTAAGCGGGCTGATCGTCGAATTGTCCCAAACCGCGCTGACCGAGCCGATCGGCCCTTCGCAAATGCCGAGCACGATCGCGCAGCTATAGGAGCTTGGCGCGTTGCTGCCTTTGCCACCCCCGCCGCCGCCCTTGCCGCCGCCGCCTTTTCCGCCGCCGTTGTACTGCGCCTGGAAATTGCTCTGCCAGATGATGTTTGGCGCAACCTTGTTGACGCCATAGACGATGGCAATGGGAACCGCGCCGCTGGAGGATTGAAGCTGCAGGCCGGTGTAGACCGGCGTAGTGACCGGCTGGCTCGGGCCGCGCAGAAAGCTCATGCCGGTTGCCTCGGCTTCTTCCAGTAGCTGAAGAACCGCCGCGCCCGCTCGGGGTCGGCGAGCTGCACGTTTCGACCAAGCTCTTCCTCAATGACGATTTTGGCCGGCCAGAAAGCATGCACGAAGCTCAGCGGCGACGGATTCGTGACGATGCCGCCGTGGCTGTAGCAACGCCCATAGCGGAAGACGACGACATCGCCAGGCGCTGGCGCATCGACTTCGGCGCAATGGTCGAAGATGAAGCCGAGATAGCGCTCCTGGCCACGATGCAGATGCCAGTCCGCCGGATAGGGCCGCGGATCGAAGGCCGCGCAAAGTCCGGTATCGACGAAAACACGCACGATCAGCATGCCGCAATCGACGCCGGCGCCGAGAATGTCGGCGCAATTGTGGTAGGGCGTGCCGATCCATCGCCGCGCTTCGGCGACGACGCGGGCGCGTTCGTCTGCTTCGGTCATCAGCTCAGACTGCAAACGTCGGTGGCGGGACGAACGGGAACCCGCGGAAATTGGCAAGATTGTTGAACTTCGACTGGCACGTAGCCATTGTGTGGTCGCAGCCTTGGTAGACCGTGAACGCGTCGCCCGGCGCCGGCGCATTGACGAGCGGATAGGCGAGCGTCAGCGCGCCCGCGCCGCCCGATTTGACGGTCACCGACTTACCGGCATTGACGCCGGAGGTGAAAGTGATCGTTCCTTGCGCGTAGGCCGACGAAGCGCCGGACCAGGGGATCGTGGCGTTGTTCGAGCCGGTACCGACCGTGCCGTTTGCGCCGTACGCATTCTTTACGAGCCGGCAGCCCGAGTCGTAGAGCACGTGGAGACATGCCGGCTGGTAGAGGTTGCGCGGCATGTTCAAATCCAAGAGCACGAGGTCGGAGTTGATGGTGATCTCGGCCGTGGTGCGCCCGACGTCGTCGATCGATCCGAAGCGGCCCTTGAACAGGATGACGCTGCCGATCGGCGCCGCGCTCCATGATGTTAAGAACGCGCGCTCGCGCTTTACTTCGCAGCCGTCGAAGACGCCGTTGCGCAGCGCTACGAGAAACGGCACGCCGCCGACCGTGTCGGTCGACCGCGCCGAGATCGTGATCTTCTGCTGGTCCACGTCGAGGCCGCACGCGCTTTTGTAGTGCAGTCCGTCGACGAGGGTCGAATTGGCGAGGTAGGAATAGCCGTTGAGCGCGATCGGCACATCGGCGTTCGTATAGGTAAGAATCAAACCCGAAAGCAGCGTGAAGGTGAAACAATCGGCCATCAGCAACGGCGCGTCGGTCTGCCCGCGCAAGCCGTTGAGATAGGAGACGAGCGCAGCGGAGGCGGATTTCATGAGGTGCTTTCAGGAGTCCGCGTCATGCCCGGCCTTGTGCCGTGCATCCACGCCGTTCGGCTGCTGCTCACGTTGAAAGAAGACGCGGTGCCGCCGCGTGGATGGCCCGGTCAAGCCCGGCCATGACGTGCTCAGGGTTTCACGCTGCGGAATTTCAGCGATTGCATTTGCCAAAGCCCACTCATGAATTCCTCGAAATCTTCCTGATCGTCGAGAAAACGACAGACGAAGGCGTAGGCGAAATCGGCCGTAATGACGGCGCCGCTCGCCGGGGCCGTGGTGAAACTCAGCGTATTCGGCTGCGCGAGGCTCCAACCGCTCGGCTGTGCGACGCCGTTCAGATAGACATTGGCGACCGAAGCGACCCAACACACCGGCTCAATGAATCCGCCGAGCGTGCGCTGGAAGGTGAAGCTTGTCGTCGCGCCGTCGCCGGTCGCGATTCCCTGCCCCGTCACCGCATTGTCGGTCGGATCGGTGTAGAGAAACGTGCTGTATTGGCCCTCGCATTGCAGATAAAGGCCCATGAGGCTTTGCAGCGCGCCAAGGCCGGGCGCGGCGTCCGACGCCAGCGCGTCGAAGGTCAGCTCGAACTCGTAGAGCGTATAGGCATAAAGCGGCTGACGAACCTCACGACCCGACACATGGTTTGCGACGCGCGTCGAAAACGTCGGGCGCTTGTGCACCGACCACCCCTGCCCGGCAAGAACGGGAAACGGAGGAGGGGTGGTCATTGCCAATGTTCTCCCGCATCTGCCCTCGCCCTTCGAGGCTCGCTACGCTCGCGCCTCGGGGTGAGGGCTTTGGGGGCCTTTTCCCTCATGCTGAGGAGGTCGCGCAGCGGCCGTCTGGAAGCATGAGCGTCACTTCACCGATCGCAGCTTCAGCGATTGCAGCGAAAAGAGCCGGCTCATGAATTCTTCGAGGTCTTCGCTGTCGTCGTCGAACCGGCAGGTGAGCGAAGAGCCGATGCCTAACTCGGCCGGGATCGGAAAGGTGAACGTGCCTTCCTGTCCGGCCATCGTGTCATAGAAGCCGATCAGCGTCTGCAAATCCGCGCTCATATCCATGCGCAGCAGATCGAAGCTGAGCTCGATCTCCCAGAGCGGCAGCGACATTTTCGCGGCGCGACTTTCGCGCCCGGAGACATGGCTGGCGAGACCCGTCGCAAACGCCGGCCGGTAGTGCACCGACCAGCCTTGCCCGGAGAGCGTCGGAAAACTAGCCGGCGCGGGCGCAATCGGTACGGCGTCCGGCACAAGCGGCGTCAAGAACGGGCCCTTGCCGCTGAGCCACTGCCCCGCCGCCCAGTCACCCGTGTCGCCCCACACGCTCGATAACTGCGGAAAAATCGGGAACGGCCGCGCGTCCCAGTTCCAGGCCGAAAGAAACGTCGGCTCGATCATCTTCACGCCGGATGCCGACGTCGCGTTGTTGCCGTCGTTCACCCAATATTCGTAGATAGCTTGCAGCGCGAGAAGCTGGATCTCGTCATCGATGCGCGGCAGAAATCCGCCGCCGGACACCGGATCCCAGATCGACCAATAGGGCGTGAAGCTTTCGACCGAAGCGGGCGAGAAGAAAACGTTCGGCTGGTTCGTGCCTTTGTCGCAGCTCGGGATGCCGTATTCCGCGAAGATGATCGATTTCGACTGCGGCGCCCATTCGGTAGCCGGACCGTGCGGCGACCAGCCGGTGCCGTCGCCGTCATCGTAGATTGCGTGGTGCGGATTGTTCCACCACCAGCGCAGTTGTTTGTTGGCGAGCAATTGCTGGCTGGGATAATAGGGCTGGCGATTTTGCGCGAGCCGGTCGCCTTCGGGCAGCGAGACGCGCAGGTCCGTGCCGTAGGGATCGAGGCCGAGCCCATCATTGGCGCCGTCGTTGTAGTACCAGTTGAACTTCTCGCCGCCCTCGATGTTCGCTTTGAGATAGGCGATGCTGGTGAGCGTCGGCTGGCCGGTGAGACCGAGTCCGTTCATCTCGGCGGCCGCCGGCGGCCACGCGGACGGATCGGGCGCAGGATCGCTCCAGCAGATCGCGTCGAGTCCGCCGTCCGTGGTCCAATCGGAAAGCGGCAGATAACTGTCGAAGGAGACGAGGTCGATATTGGAATGCCCGTAGAGCTGGTCGAGATGCGGCCATTGGCCGTTCTCGCCCGGATGCTGAAAGCCCATCCAGTCCGACCAGTCGGCCGAATAAGCGATGAGATTGTGGAGCCCGCTCGTATCTTTCGTCAGGCCGGCGGTGTCGAAGACCGAGCGCACATCGTCGGCAAGCTGCATCATGCCGGCGACGAAAGGATAGTCCCACGTGACATTGCCGTCGCTTCCCGTGGTGCCCGCCTTCGTCCAGGCCGGCCCACGGATCGTCTCCAGCCCGCGGAACTCCGAGCCGAGAATGAACAGATCGACGCCGCCGGCAATGACGCAGAGATTGGCGTAATGCAGAATCATCCGCCGATAGGTGTAATCGGTCGGCGAACCGGAATAAGCGACAGTGAGATTGGTCGCGTCGCGCGAAAACTGCGAAGTCGCGGCGGAGCCGAGAAAGCCATCCACCGCCGCCGTCGCGGCGCTCGAAATATCGGAGCCGTTGTAGGTGATCCGGCCGCGCCAGGGTTCGCCCGCGGCCGTCATCAGCAGGAAGGGATAGAAGACAGTGCGCAGTCCGCGCGCCTTCAAATCCTGGATGCAGCGGACAATCGATTGATCGGACGGCGTGCCGCCATAGATGAAGGCATCGCCAGCCTGCGGAATCGCGATCAGGCCCCGCGAGACCTGCGTCAAGCCCGAGCAGCGCCAGGAATCCGCCGCGCCGCCCGCTTGCTGAAAACTCCCGCCGATATAGGTCGTCGAAGGATAGATCTGGCAGGCGGACGCGTCGGTCGAGTTGCCAAACCAGGCGATGACCAGCGCGACGGTTTCGCAGTCGGGGATCTGCGCTTGCAAATCGTCGAGCGCGATCGTGTAGTCGGTAATCGTCCCGGTGCCATCGAGCGGCCCGCCGTTGGCATAGCGATTGATCGAGGTAAACCTTGTCTCGGTGACGCGCTGACCGAGGTAGGGCACGGTGTCGTAGATGAACTCGCCCGTCGAGGGCAGCAGGTTCACGCCGTTGATGTAGCCCAAGGGCGCCTCAGGTGAGCTTGCTCAGGCCCAAATGCGAACCGTTGCGCACGGCGTCGTTGATGGTGCGCAGCATCGTCTTGCCATTGTTCTGGAACCAGCGTTTCACATCCTGCGAGTCGAGCGCGCTAATGTTGAAATGCGTGGCGTGATTAACGATCACGCCTCCTGCCGCGCCCGCCGCGTTCGCCAGCACGCCCTGCGCCCAAGGCGTGGCGCTGGCCGGCACGATCATCTCGCCGCGATGCACCTGCGCAACCATGTCGCCCGGCAATTGCCAGGAGCCCGAGGCAAACGAGGCGGCCGCGGCGACCATTCCTTCCGCCGCGGCGGCGGGGCCGGCGGCGGCCGGTCCCATGATCGGTGCGAGAAATCCGAAGACGCCGGCGAACGCCTCTTTCGCCGAAGCGAGGATCTGCGAGATCATTGTGCCGGCGCTTGCCGCGAGGCCCGAGGAAGCACCCGCCTGCTCGGCGGAAGTTCGCGCCGCGACGCCACTCATCACGGCGGTGGTCTGCGCCGTTTGACTGACTTGCATGGCCGTGGTTTGCGTCGCGATGCCGGCGAGCCAATCGGCGACCATCCGGATGCGCGCCTGGATGAAATCCTAAATCATCGAGAGCAGAACTTTCTGCGCCGCCTGGCGCAGGCTCTCGTGGCCTTCGATCATCCCCATGATCGAGGAAGATACGGACGAGCCGATTTCTTGGTAGGTGCGGCGATAGTCGCTATAGACCTCTTTGTTGTAGGCAAGTTCGATCTGCTCGCGGCGAAGCGCACTTTGGCTCGCCGCCGTGTCGATCTCCTGCTGGACACGCAAATAGGCGCGGGAATTCTCTTCGTATGTGCTTTGCAGGAGTTCGAGATGGCGGCTCTCGATCGCCTCGCGCTGATCTTCGAGCGCGAGCAGGCTCGCGAGCTGCTGCGCATCGCTCATCTGCCCGGTCTGCGTCTCCGCCTTGACCAGCGCCTCCTGCATTTTGATGCCGTTTGCGGCGATCGTGAACTGGGCGTTCGCTTGTTCGCGAGCGATGGCGAGTTGCGTCTCGGCTGCCTCTTGGCTTGCTTGCGCGGCCTGCGTCGCGTTCTTGGCGTAAGCTGCGGAGAGCGAAGAAAAAGACGCGCTGACCTGTGCCGCGCCGTTGCGCAATGCGCCGGTCGTGGCATCGACCGCGGCCGAGGCCTGCTGCATGCCGCGCTGCAGGTCGGAGATGTCGGCGGTGAAGGTGATGGTGACGGTGTCGGACATGGCTTTCGCACCTGACACTTGCAGCCGTGGCTTTGCATCACCCTTCGAGACGCTTGCTTCGCAAGCTCCTCAGGGTGAGGGACAGTTTTGCTGGCAGCGGCATCCTCATCCTGAGGAGCCCGCGCTAGCGGGCGTCTCGAAGGATGAAGCAAATTTGCTACGAACTTCGCCTCACCTTCCCATCCGGGAACCTTGCGATCAGGCCGCCGATCCCGCTCGGGTCATCGGCGCTGGCGCGCGGTAGCTCGGGCTTCGGCTCGATGCGATAGACGGCTTTCAGAATCTCGTGTGCCGGCGGGTTCTCGCGCCAATACGAAAAAAGCCCCATTACATCGAAGAGTGTCATCTCGTCGATCTCGGCGGGCGTAAAGCCGGCGGTCATCAGGCGGGCGTAGATGAGATCGAAGTCGAGCCCGCCATTGCTTCCCCCGGCGCGTTCTCCGCCGCGATGAACCCGCCGAGCCGCAACACGTCCGCCATGGCGACGCCAATCTCTTTCGCCGTCGCCTCGACATCGCTAAGCTTTTGCGCCGCCTCTGGATGATCGCGCGACAAAGCAATGGCGACAATTTCGATTGCCGCAGCAATCGTGCCGCCCTTGCTGTCTGCTGCAAGCAGAGGCTCGATACGCTGTACCTGCGCGAGCGTCAGCGGGCGCAGCCGCCATTCCTCCGCGCCAAGCTTCAACAAGATCGGCTGCGGGCGCATCACGAAGCCTCGGCGAACGACCAGGTCATCACGTCGCCCGAGGAATCCGCGAAACAGGAGAAGTCGAACTCGGGCAGTGTGAAATCCTCGAGCTTGGTGCCGAAGCTCAGCTTGCTCGACGTGCAATTGTTGAGCTGCAGCGTCACGGCTTGACCTTGGAAGGTTGTATAGAAGATCGCCTGGAAGGTCGGCGTCGTGCCGATCAGCTGATTGGCGACGGTGAATTTCTGGCCGCTGCCGGCGATCGCATAGGTATAGGTGACGAGCACGGCCTTGCCGGCATCGGCGGCGTTGAACGTACAGACGCCGTCCGCCACGCTATATTGCCCGGCGCTCGGGCTCGACGCGACTTTCGTAAGCGGCAGGCCGCTCGCCGCATAGAGCACGCCCGCGTCCGCGACGAAATTCGCGGCGTTGACCACGTTCACGATGTACGGCGTACTCGCCGCGACGGTGCCGGCTTCGGCGAACGAGGTCGCGACCTGGCCCGCGGCGGGCGTCAGCCCATAGTAGAGATTGGCAAAGGCGAGGCCGGAGATGCGCGCCACTTTGGCTTTGCCCGTTGTCTTGATCGTGCCACGCGCGATGGCGAGCGGACGCTGGTACTGGCCGTAGAGTTCTTTGACGCCCGCCTGCTCGTCGATCGTGACTTCCTGCACGAGGCCGAAATTGACCGGCGTCGCGTTGTCGATGTCGGTGCGCGTGCCGAGCAGCACGCCGGAGCCGAAACTATACATGGATGGATCCTTTCGTTTTTCACCGACTCTTCCGCGTCATGGCCGGGCTTGACCCGGCCATCCATGCGGCGCGGTCGCAATTCTTCGGGAATGTTGCAGCAGCGGATCGGCGTGGATGGCCGGCACAAGGCCGGCCATGACGACTGAGGGACGCTATGGCAATGTGATCTTCACCGGCACGACGAGCAGCGCGTCGCCATCGAGATCGCCGGGGTCCTTCAGCACCTTGCCGTCGATGCGGCAGCTATAGGCCGCGCCAGAAAGCGTGTTGCGCCCGAAGGCGAGATCGGGGCCGGAAAGCGCGAAGGCAAAATCGAGCGCGTCCATCACGCCGTTCAACAGCGCGGCGCCGCATAAGTCGCCTTTGGCGGAGAGATAGACAAACAGCTTCGCATCGATGGCGCGCTTCGGGATCGCGAGTTCGCTCCACGCGTAGGATTCAAGGCCGCCCTCGAAGATGAAACAGGCCGGACGGCTCGCCGCCGGCACGTCACTCCATAATTTGAGTTTGCGCGACGGCCCGGTCTTCCAGACATAGGCGGAAGCGACAAGGTTTTCGAGCGCCGAGATCGCCGAGTCGCGGGTCATGCTCATGCGTTCCCAATCTCAATTGGACCCGGCCGCCATCGCGAGCGAAGTGGTGCTCAAACCCTCTCCCTGGGGGAGAGATGGTGGTCGGCGGAGCCGGCCGGGTGAGGGGTTGCGATCTCGAAATTTGATAGGGGAGTAACCCCTCATCCGCCGCGCTGCGCGCGGCACCTTCTCCCTCTGGGAGAAGGAATGCATCATTCCGCCCCCAGCGTATCGAGCACCGCGTCCTTCAGTCCGCCTTCAATGTCGTCCTGGAGCTGGTTCAGCGCGCTGCCCATATAGGCGTAGGCGCGGATCAGCGAGCCCGGATGATGCACGAGCTTGGCGAAGCGCAGCGCGCCGCCGGCCATGAAGGCGAGCGCTCTGGCCTTCACCGCAATAATATCGTGCGCTGCGGTCTTGCCGCCATATTCCAAAATCCCGGCATAAGGCACGTCCGAGCTCTCGACGCTCGCCGTGATCTGCGACCCATCGTCTTCGAGATCGGAACCGATGAAATCGACGAGCGCGCCGGAGCGCGTATTCAGCACTTCGCCCGACAGATTGGCGATGACCTGCGCTTCGAGCGCCGCGCAAAGTTGATCCGCCTTGTCGAGCAGCGCGGCATAGACCGCGTCGCCATCGAACTCAATGTCGATCATGGCATTGCCACGCGGCGATAAGGTTGCAAGGCGCTCGCAACCATCGCCGGCACGTCTTTGACGATGAACGACATCGTCTCCTGGCCGCCGAGCGACTTCGACTGCTGGCCGATGCGGCCGCGATAGACATAGAGCTCGGCGATCCAATCCATCGCTGCGAAACAGAGATCGGCCGGCACATACCCGTAGGTGACCGCGACAGTTGCGCCGGCATCGGCCGCGGCGAACGCGTAGACGCCCTCGGCGACCGAATATTGCCCGGCGGCAGGCGAGCCGGTGACCTTGGTCAACGGCGTGCCATTCGCGTACGCAACCCCGGCATCGCTCGCCCAATCGCCATAGGGCGCCAGCGCCAAGATCTCGTGAGGCGCGCTCGCCGGCACGCTGGCCGGCTCCGAGGTGACCTGATAGCCGGCGCTATAGGTGACGATGACGTTCTGCACGCCGGCCGGAAAAATTCTGCCGCGCAGCGCGAGCCGTTGCATGTGGCCGGGCGGCGCGAGGTCGGCCGGCTCCAAGACGTAGCCGCTTTGCCGCGGCGTACCCGGAGCCAGCGGCGGCGCCGGTGCAATCGCGACGCCGTCGATCGCGAGCGAAGCGATCGACGTTACCGGCCATTGGCGAAGCATAATCTCGCTATCGTTGGCGCCGTCGCGCGTCTCGACGTACGTGGCGGGCAAAATCGCGGCGCGGTCGAGGAAGGCGAGCGTCGCGCGGCTCACCTGCGTGATGAGCCTATTAAGAAGATCATCGTCGTCGCCTGTGGTCACGTCGAGCCAAGCTTTGACGTCGGCGAGCGCGACAAGATCATTCGACGCCATGGGGAGTCCTGAATGTAGGGGTCCATCAAAAGCGCGTCATGGCCGCGCTTGTCGCGGCCATCCACGCCGATCCTTGGCTGCTCACTTACAAACGAGCCGCGACGGCACCGCGTGGATGGCCGGCACAAGGCCGGCCATGACGCATTAGTGCGCGCCCACCGCTCTTCTCGCCGAGGCGCGCAACTCCGCGTTGCTGATCGGCAGCGCGACGCGCACGCCCTTTTCGCGCAGCAACGCGAAGAGTGCGGGACGATTGAGGCTGTCGATGTCGATCTCGGCACGTGAGCAGGAAGGATCGCCCCGTCCGCCATCGCGCGGTGTTTCACCATCGCGTGGCTCGAGCGGCCACGGTGAAAACCCGTGCGCGGCGAGCGCCGCCGCGACATCGCTTTCGACATCGAGCGAGCCGTCGGCTTCGACCGTGAATGCGCGGCCGCCGTGCGAGACGCCCGTGCAGCCGCTGGGGGCACGCAGTTTCATGCGATAGTCCTCATTGGCGGACCCTCTCCCAGAGGGAGAGGGTGGTCGGCGGAGCCGACCGGGTGAGGGGCTATTATGTGAGTCGGAGGAGCGTAACCCCTCATCCGCCTCACTTTGTTCGGCACCTCCTCAGGGAGAAGGAGTCTCTCACCCGTTGCCGATGTTGCTGATGATGCCCATCGCCGGCGGGAAATAATGCTGCAGCACTTCGTCGGCATAGACGCCGTATTCGTAGCGGCGCGAACGCAGCGGCCATTCGATCTGGTAATAATCCTGCCGCGTGCGGACCTGCATGACGTTGCCGACGCCGGAAAGCGGGTACGGCAGCAGCTTGGTGGTCATCAGCAGCGTGCCGGCCGGCATATTGGGATGCACGTTGATATCGAGCGTGCTGCCGCCCTGCATCGAGAAGCGGTTCAAATAGGTGCGCACCATCACGCCGCCGCCGATGGCGTTCCGGCTCGTGTCGAACACGAAGCGCTGCGCGGCGCCGGCCGAGCCCGAGAGGATCTTCTTCGAGATGTTGAGCGCCTCCTGCGAGGAGACCCAGATCGTGTCGGGCGAGAGGCGATAATTGTCCCACATCGATTTGAGAACGAGATCGATCTCCACCACCCCGCCCGAGCCGTCGGCGGTGAGCGGCGTGCCGGCGCCGGCCGTGCCTGTCGCCATCGTGTAGGCGTAAGACCCGGAGCCCGACTTCACGGCTTGGTAGATGAGCCCGTCGAAGCCGAGCACGTTCGTCGAATTGTCGCTCGTGCCGAGCGAGCTTGCGGTCTGCGTGCCGCTTGCGGCCGCCTCGATCGCCACCGAGTTGATGGTGGTGATCGCGCCCAAGACTTCCGAGCTCGCGGCGCCCCAGAACCACGCGTAGCCGAGCGCGCCGGCCACCGCTGCGACCGAGGCCGACACCGAGCCGGTCGGGCCGGTGACGGAGACCGTCGCATTGCTTGATTGCTTGGCGGCGCCGCCACCAAACGTGTCGGACGTGCCGTCGGCGTTCTGGCGC
Source organism: uncultured Alphaproteobacteria bacterium (assembly GCA_963697785.1). Classification (GTDB taxonomy): domain Bacteria; phylum Pseudomonadota; class Alphaproteobacteria; order Rhizobiales; family Beijerinckiaceae; genus Methylovirgula. The sequence continues at coordinate 2,107,358 of OY969098.1, forward strand.
GTGATCTGGCCTTGAATGCCGCCGACGACCGTCGCATTCATGATGCCGTCGAGGGTGAGCGCCACGCAGATGACCGACAGCGTGCCGGAAGCGAGCGAGCCGCCGGAAGCAGACGCGCTGAGCGACGGCGTCGGCGTAGTGCCGAGCGGGGTCGTTGCGTCGCCGCCGAGGATCATCGCCTCTTCGCCAAGCATCAGGGCTTCGAGCCCCGTCTTGGCGGCGAGTGCGCGGATGTCGTCGAAACCTTGGCCGGCGTATTGCGCCTCGAAATCGACGCTCGTCTCGACGCCGATGCCTTTGTAGGCCGCCGTATAGTCTTGCGTTGCGACCGCGAGCGCGCCGCCGCGGTTGGCGGCGGAGACGCCGAAGCGCAGGCCCGAGGTGTTGATCGCAGTGATTGCCCGCCAATTGGCCTGAATGCCGCCTTTGCCCGAGACCCGCGGGATGGCGTTGCGCAGCGGCGTCAGCACCGGATAGAGCAGCTTGGCGCCCACTTCGAGATCGTAGAACGTGAGGCCGGACGTGGCGCTCATGCTCTCCGTGAACGTGCTCTTCTCGAGGCCGATCAAGCCTTCGAGGCGCGGATCGCCGAGCGGCTTCTGCTGGGCGGACTTGATGCTCGCGAGCAGGTTTTCAACTTTGGTTGCGGTGGTCATCGTGGGCTCCTGATGTGGTCCGCGCTGATGAGCGCGCGCGTTGCGCTGATGCGTTCGGCCTCGCCCTTCGAGATGCTCGCGGTCCGAGGCGCGCCAAAACGCGGCTCGGACCGCAAGCTCCTCAGGGTGAGGGCCGGTCGTCTAGGTGATGGAGGCGGACTACCGCGTCAGAAAGCTGCGGCCGTTGCGCTGCGCGATCTTGATGGCGAGAAGCGACAGAGCGTCGGGATCGAGCTTTTCGAGGCTCGCCTCTAAGCCCGCGTCCTCCGCCTTGGAGATGGCGCGCACGCGGCTCGCAAGCGGCAGAGGCAGAGGCTGCGATTCGATATTCTTCACGCGCGCGAGCACATCGGCGAGCGTGGCAGCGAGAACGTCCAGACGCTTTTCGAGCGTGCCCCCCGCCCGCTTTTGTGGACCGCCGACGCATTCCGCGCCGAGCTCGACGGAATTGTCGTGCACGCTCTGGATGCGATCCCGGTCGGCGGCGCTGTTGCGCGCGCCAGTTTTGCGGAATTTTGCGCGGGCGCGTTTCTCCGGCGCATCCTCCGGCTCCTCGTCCAAGTCTTCCTCGTCGGAGTCGTCCTCTTCCGAATTCTTCATCGTCCGAGTCTGCGTCGCCATCCTCGTCGTCTTCGTCAGCCCCGCGCTCCGCCTGCGCCGCGATCATCGCGCGCAGCACATCCGCAGCCTGGGCGATCAGCGCTTGCAGCTGCGCCGGCAGATCGGATTCGGCCTCAAGCGAGCTGGCATTCTGCAGATGTTCGAGCTGCGCGAGAATCGCGGCGAGCCGCACGACGCCTTCGAGCCCCTTGCGGAATTTGCGCAGCACGCGCGAGCCGTCGGCTTTGATCATCTCGAAACGCGCTTGCGGCAAACACGGCAGATCGACGAGCGAGATCTCCGACGGCTTCGCCGTATAATGCGTGCGCCCGTCCTTGTCGCTCCAGCGCCGCGCGTAAGTGCCACCCTGCGAGAAGCCGGTATAGACGCCTTCCTTCACTTTGATCCATTCGGCGTCGTCGACCACCTTGGCGCAGATCTCGATCTGCTTCTTGGCGTCGTTGAAGGCGAGCGCCGTCACCTTGCCGGCCGCGACCGCGCCGTGCATGGCGCGCAGATTGCCGCGCGACTTGCCGCGCGTCGAACGGGCGATCTCGCGCGACCATTTCTCGTAGTGCGGCTTGGTCGTCGCGTAATCGCAGATCTCGCCGGCGCGGTCCTCGCATTCGGCGGTGGCGACGCCATAGACGAGCCGCTGCGCCGCATCGACCTTGGTGATCGGGATGAACAGGGTGAGGGACATGGATGCTCCTTGCGTGCGGAACGAGTGATGTTGGTGCGGATGGGATGGGCTGGACGAGGGCAAAGAAAAACCGCCGGCGTGAGACGCACGGCGGTGGGGCGGTGGCGAATTCCGAGGCTTGTAATATTAATTCGAATGTTATGGCGAAATGCTGTTCATTTGATTCTGCAGGAGGCGGTTTAGATAGTCCTTCATGGCTTGCAGGTTGCGAGCTGAGGGATTCGCTGCCGCAGCTTGATCGGCAGTTCGGATGGCCGCTTCATAATCGTGGCGAGTAGTCATAATCTGATCGATAACCGTGGTGGTGCCGGGTAGCATCACTCCTAGTCTCGCGTTAAGACATGCATAGGAGAATGCGCGTGCCGTGCGCCCGTTTCCATTTTTGAATGGATGGACCCAATTTATACGCCACAAAACGAACGCCGCAGCATCGAGGGCATCACCGTTTTTCCAGATTACACCTAATTCTTCGAAGAATTCTCGCATGAGCTGCGGCACTTGCTCAAAGGGCGGAGGTTGAAAGACGAGCGCGCCGGTCTGCTTGCAATTGACCGTTACAGGGCAGCCCCTGTAAGTGCCGGGCTGTGCTAGCAAGAAGAGCGTTCCGCAGCGATGCAATTCAAGAAGAGCAACTTCATTCGGCATTAAGGGAAGTTGCTGGGTTCGTTTTGCGATCAAAAAGGTAACGAGCGCCTCCAAGACGTTAATCGTAACGGAGGCGTTCAATTGCTCAATGTGGTGGGCCGATTGGCCGTTTAACAGTTCCCAATTGTCGTCGAACATTTAAGCCGAAAAGAAAGAGCCCGGAATCATGACCGGGCTCTCGCATTCCAAATGGCCGCGTGAGTAAAGTCAACCGCGCTTGCGCTTCGGCGACTCGGATGCGCGGCCTTCGTTCTCGTCGAGAAAACTAGCGACGTCCTCCCAAGTCAAAGTCGAATTCTTTGACCTAAGACCCATAATCAGGCTAACGCGTTGAGCCCGGCGTTCGGCTGGCGTGACCTGGTGCTGTCGGGCCTTTTCTGCGATCTGTTCAAGCGTGAGCATGGCCATGATCGTTGCTCCCGGCGACCGGCGACGAAGCCGTAAATAGAATTGTCTGCGCCGACTGGTCAATGACAGTAGGTGCAATTAGTTGCCCGAACCTCAACCGGGCGCAACAGACATAGGTCGAGCCAGGAACTATTCCTCATATAATTAGGAATTTTTCCCGGATTGGGCGTTATTGGCTGCTTCGGTGCCACCCCCTACTTCCCGCAATCGTCGGGCGCCGGCTCTCCCGCGAACCTTGCCGTCATCCATTCGACCGCATACGGCGCGGCGGCGCGGCCGGCCCAGCCATGCCCGACGTTGGGCAGCGCCAGCGTACGCACCTTGCTTCCCGCTTTGCAAAGTTGCGCCGCATAGTCCTGCGTCACCTCTGGCTTGATAATCGGATCGTTCGTGCCTTGCGCGAGAAACACCGGAACGTCGGGCGGCAGCGTGCTGGGCGTGTTCTTTTCGAGCAGCGAGCGCCACGGCTCGACGTCGCCCGGATGTTTGACCTTCAGGAAATGTTCTTCGAGCGGTCTTGTAGTCCGGCGGCGCACGGCGAGATCGACGGGCCCTTCGACGCATTCCTGCGCGAGAAGATTGACCGCCGGCAGCGCGCGCGGATCGACCATCTTATCCATCGGCGCGTTAAAGACGCGCTGCCACGACCAGAGCGTCATCGCGATAATGTTGTCGCCGCCAGCGGTTCCCAAATCAGAGTTCATCAAATCGGAGAGCTCGGTCGCGGGCGCCGCGGCGGCGACGCCGACAAGCGTGAGTTCCGGCGCGTATTTCTTGGCGATCATGCCGGTGAACAGCGTCGCCTGCCCGCCCTGCGAATGGCCCCAGACGACGAAGCGCGTGCCGCCGCCCGCGCCTGGCATGGTCCGCGCCACGCGCACCGAGTCGATGACCGCGCGCGCTTCGCTCACCCCCACGAGGTAGGGATGCGGCCCCGGCGTGCCGAGGCCGGGATAGTCGGTGGCGGCGACGACATCGCCGCGCGCGACGAGCGGGCGCAGGCCCTGGATCTGCTGAAAGATGAAGATCGCCAGCGACGGCGCACAATGCGGCACGATGCCCGAGGTCGGATGCGCCCAGGCGACGATCGGCCGGCCGCCCGGCGGCGGCGCGCCTTGCGGCACGATGACGACGCCGGAAACCAGGATCGGCTTGCCGTCAAAACTCCTCGAGCGATAGAGCACGCGCCAGGCCGCGGCGTTTAGCGGCGCACCGGGCATTGCTTGGGAGCGGACCAGCGTGCCGGGTTTGCCGGGAACGTCGGAGGCGGGCGCTTCGTAGAAGGACTGCGCGAACGCCGGCAAAGTGAAAAAGGCGAGCAGCAACGCGCCGACAAGGCATGAGATCGGATGAGGGAACGGCGCGCGGCGCACGCGATCAGAGCCCATAGACGATCTTGAGTGTGCCGCTGGCGCGCAGCGCGATGGCGATACCGTCTGGCAGCAGCAAAATCTTGTCGAGCTTCGCCGAGGTCAAATGCCCCTCCACGCGAAAGCCGTTCTTCAAAGGCCGCGTCAGCTTCTGGTTCGCGGCATCGAGCAGCCGCTGATAGGCAGCCTGATAGTTGACGACCGCCTGCTGCTTGATCAGATCGACGAACTGCGGATTGCCGAGCGAAGCGCCGACGTTGCTCGCGGCTTCGCTCACCGCGGCGAGATCGGGCAGTTTCAGCGTCTGTCCATCGGCCTCGACCTGCGGCGTGGCGGAGAGATAGATCCACTGGCCCGCGTTGGCGCCGGTGTCGAAGGCTTCGCCGACCAACAGGCCGACGACGATCTTGCCGTTCGACGGATAAATCTGCACGTCGCGGATCGTCGTCGTGCCTTTCGGCATGGCGGCGATTGCGTCCATGATCTTGTGGCGAACCGTGTCGTAGCCGATATGCACCGGCAGGATCACGTCGAACGTGCCGGGCGCGGCGACTTCGTTGCCGAGCGGGGCGAGCGGCGTCGGCGTGACGGCCGGCGGCGCATGGCCGACGAAGGTTTCGGCGTTGCCGGTGAGTTCGAGCGAACCTTCGAGAATTTTGGAGTTGGCATGCACGCCGGCGAAGGCGGCACTCTGCGGCGTCACCTGCAGCCAGATTTCAGGATTGTCGGAGAGCTCGATCGGCTCGAAAGCGTGCTGCCAGGCGGCCGCCGCCTTGTCGTGAAAATCGAGCCTGCGCGCCGCGGCGAGGGCGCGGCCCCGCACGCGCGCCAGTTGCTCGCGAATACGCGGCTCAACGTATTTGGCGAGCGCGATCTCGCGCCCGAGCACGTGTAGATATGGCGCCTCGTTCCAATGGAAGGCGTCGCTGACATTCAATTCGAGCGACCAGTCGCGCTTGAGGGTCGGGCGCGCCTCCGCCTCGATCGTCGCGCGCGCTTCCGTCTCGCCGTGAATACGGGCGGTGAAGCGGTTGGCGCCCTGCCCCGCCGCCGTGCCGTAGATCGGCACCGCGCCGATGATGCGATCGTCGCGGCCGTAGAGCGAGACCGGGCCGGTGCGCTCGACATAGCCCCAAATGTCGCAATTGGCGTTGACCCGAAAGCCGAGCACGCGCCGATGCACGCAATTGATGCGCTCGTCGATGGTCGCAAGCCTTCGCGGAATGTCGCGATCGATATCCGCGGCGAGAGCGGGAAGCGCGAACTCGATGGTCGCCGAGACGCGCGATGGCGTCGTAAGCGGCGCCGGCTGATCCGGAGAGAGCGGCGGCTTTTCCGCCGCGAGCGCGGGAGTGGCGAGGGCCAGAACCAGTAGAGAGACGCGACAGAGGGAAGTACGCAAGGACACCATAACAAGCCCGCGGTTTTGTTTCCCGCGACTATACAGCAAGCTTGCGACAATAACGCATCAATCCCGCTCGATCACCGTCCGGGCGCCACTCCCGCCGCCGGTGCCAGTTTCGGCTCCTCGCATCCCTTCTACGCACAATCCATGATAATCCTTGTCCCGTAAGATAAGAACAGAGTTGCATGTAGCCCAATCCGATTCCAATAAATCGTCGCATGAAATAGCGGCCTGCTGGATATGATTATCGACTGACGGCGGCCTTGTTCGCGGGTTCGGCTTGGTCCCCCAGCGCCACATACCCATTGCCCGTCAGCGCCATCGGTTTGTTGGCGGCGGGCTCCGCCAGCGGGTCGCGGCCGAGCGCGGCACGCGCTTCGTTGATGGTGAGGATTCCTTTCGAAGTGTAGCTCGAGAAAATCGTTTCCTGGGTCTGTGGATCGACGCCCGCCTCGGCGCTGAAGGTAAATTCGAGATCCGGCGCGGCGAATTCCTGCGCGATGATGAAATCGATCAGATCCTTCACCCAGGCGAGCACCGGCGCGAGGCCTTCTTCCTCCGAAATCTCCTTCTGCGTCTCGGCCGTGGCGCGGTTCATCTGCTGCGTCAACGCCTGCGGCGAGATCGAGAAGGCGAAACAGACGATGCGCGCCAGCCACTCGTCGAACGGGCTCTTTAAGTCCGGCTCTTTGGTCTGGATGAAGGTCTTGGCAACGCCGCCCGGCACGAATTTGGCGCGCCGTCGGCGGCCGAGATCGCCGTCGAAATAGGCGTCCCAATATTTCTGGTACGAGGCGATCTGATCCGGCGTCCAGCTCTCCGGCACGCCGATCAAACTGTCCGGGATGTTGCCTTGCGTAAAATAATCGAGCAGGAACATCTGCCGGCGCAGCGCAATGTTGACGGTCGTGATGATCTGCTCGACCGGGCTGAAACCGTAGGCGCGGTTCACTCTTATGTTTCGCGGCCGGTAGAGAAGGTCGCGCACCGAATAATCTACCGCCGGATAGCCTTTCAAGATCTGCTGATAGGCGACGGGATAGACGATGCGGCCTTCTTCGATCGACGGCTGCGGCGTGCGGCCCCAATCGTCGATGACCGGCTTGATCGTCGCGCCGTCGATCGGCAACAGTGCGGTCAAGCGGCCGCCGCGATCGCGCGTCATATAAAGCGCCGGCGCGTCGATGACGAAGAGTTCTTCAAGCAGTAGGCGCAGCCAATCGGCGAAGCTATGCATGCCGTCCGGGCGCGCGAAGAAGGCGCGCAGCGCCGTAACGCGCGGGTCGCTCGATTTCTTGTCGCGCGGGCCGATCGTCCCGGTGAGCCGCGCGACTTGATCCTTGCGCGTCTCGATGACGAGACGCAGCAGATCGTAGCCCTCGGCGAGCCCGCGCAGGGTCTGGAACGTGACGGGCTCATAGACGCGCGGCAGAGTCGAAAGATTATAGCCGGACGGATAATCCCACTGGCGCCCCGCGACTTCGGGCGGCGCGAGCGGCGTGATCGGAGCGAGTGGCCCGAACCAATCCGCCCCCTGCCCCGCCGCGCGCGGGTGGCCGTAGCTCACGTTGAGCTCGTAGGGGCTGAGCTGCCAGGAGCGCTGGCCTTCGCCGCGTTCGGTCATCTTTATTCCTTGGAGTTGTCGCGCTGGCGCTACGGTGCGCCCGAGGACCGAACGTTTCGCAGCCGCCACATAGGGAACCGCGCCGTGCGCCGTCCGTTAAGGCCAGGATTGAACCATTCGGAGCCTCGATCATGGCCCTCGCATTCCACGAAGCATTCCACGACGCCGCTCTTGAAGCGCCACCAACCTACGAAGACGAGTCGACGTTTTCGCCGGATGTCGAAGCGCACGTGCAGACCTATCGCAAATTCGTGCGCTTCGCGAGGATCGCCGCTTGCGGCGTGCCCTTCTTCATGGTGTTTCTTCTTTATTGGTTGAACTGAGCACGCGCGCGTTGTTGCGCTGCGAGAAGCGCGGCTGGGCGAATGCGCTTGACAGTCTGCCCGTGTATGGCAGGTATTCCCGCAACAAGAGGGAGCGCCATGCCAGAATTCCGCAGTTCGCTGATCGCTGTTGCGATTGCCGCAAGTCTTATGCCGATGGCTCTAGCTGCGGCGGAGATGGGTACGCCGATCAGCGCGCAAGAACTCGAATTCGTCGATCCCGGCGCAGGATAAGATCACCTTAAAAGTGCCTCCCGGGACACCGATCAAAGGCATCTCGGTCGACGTCACCGTGAATCCCGAGACGAGCGGTTTGACGATCTACGGCTATACGAGCGCCGATACGATCCGTGCCATCTCAGTGAAGGGCGGCGAGACCGCGGCCGATTGGCCTTTCGTGCGGCCGAACATTTGGGTGAAGCGCGCCCCTGGCACGACCTACCAGATTCTCACGCTCGGCTATCGCGATTAGGCAACGCGTTATCGCCGCGTGTCCACTTCTCGGCGATAGAACTCGATGATGCCGGCGCCATCGCTCATGTCGAAGAGATAGGTCAGCGCCCAGATCGCCGCGTCGGCGTGATCGGGGCTGCCCGCCCCGCCAAATCCCGCCGGCGTGAACGCGCAGAGCTGATCTTCGAGCTTGGCGAAGCGGCCGGCGTGATGCACTTGCTTTTGTGCGTAGCGCACCGAGATCGGCTCGGCACGTACGGCTTTGCCGCGGCTCGCGGTGACGAGGTGCACCGGCACGTTGGGATCGGCGGCGTGGAGCGTGGCGCGCACCATTTCGCCGCCGAAATTCGCTTCGGCGACGATACAGTCGGCGCGAAACTCGTGGTAGGCCGTCACCGCGCGCTGTCCCCAAACCGACGGCCCCTCGCGGCAGGAGCGGTCGGCAAGGATATAGCAGTCGCCATTGGCGCCGCGCGCGGCGATGATGATGCCGATCTCGTCGGCGCCGAGGTCGTCGCGCCCCGCCGCGCCTGAAGGATCGAGTGCGACCACCACCGCGGCGCGCTCCGCCTCGGGAATGTCCTCGGTCCTGCAACGCGCCGCCTCGATGGCCTCATAGCTCCAGAGCGTGCCGTCGAGTTCGTCCACATAGACGCCTTCGTAGAAACGCTTGCGCTGTCGCTCCGGCAAATGCGCCAGGCTTTCGATAAACTGCGCCGAGAGGTTCATCTTGTTGTCGCGCGGATTGACGAAGGCGCGCGCATAATTCTCCGGATCGGCGAGCGGCTGCAGCGAAATCGGGTCGCGCTTCTCTCCGAACAGAAGATTCGTCCAATGCGATTTGCTGACCGGATTCAGATCGACATAGGCGCGCTGCGTAACGCCTTCGATCCGCTGAGCGAGGCGCGTGAAGGCGACGAGCACCGAGGCATAGGGAATCTGCGAAGCTTCGTTTAAGAAGATGCTCACGTATTCGAGGCCGAGAATCTTTTCGACGCGCTCTTTGTCGTCGAGGCCGCCGACCCAAATCCGCGCGCCATTCGGCAGTTCGAAGAACCCGTCCTGGCGATGTTCTTTCAGTTTGCTGCGCGGAAAGCAGAGGCGCATCACGGTGGGCAATGTGTCGAGCGAGATCGAGGCGCGCGCCGCGTTGGCATGAAAGCGCAGAATTGCGTGGCGCGACCCCGGCGCCTTGAGGCCGCGCGCGACGATGGCGCGGACGATGAGAAAGGTCTTGCCGGAACGCGTGCCGCCCGCCAGGCAGGTGTAGCGTTGCGGCCCTTCGAGCAGGCGCCGCGCGCACTCCTGCGCCGGGCTGAACGACACCATGCGAAATCCTTTGCGGCAAACGCCGCAAAGACCTGCGGCCAAAACAAAAGGTCGCCGATGCGGCGACCTTACGAAGAGGCGATGAAGCGGGCGCAGAACCCGCGCTGTCGATGCGCGCGTTATGCGTCGCAAACCGTCGCAGAGTCAATCGGACGGCGATGCGCGGTTTTGAGGATTCGCACATCCCCTTCTCCCGCAAGCGGGAGAAGGGGCACGCGTAAGCGAGGCTACCACACGAAGGGGATCAGCATTTTCGTGCGCGTCATATATTCGCGGTACCGATCCGCAAATTGGCTACCCATGATCTTCTCCTCGGTCTTCGCGCTCCAGACGAAGTAGATGCAAAAAAGGACGAGGGGAAGAATCCACCAAATGCTCACGAGCGCGGAGCCGAGCATCGCGAGCATGACTCCGGTGTAGATCGGATGGCGCACGTAGGCGTAGGGGCCGCTCATCACAAGTTCGGGGTCCTGCTTGAGCGACATCGGCATGCCCCAATTTCTGCCGAGATGCAGGCGCGCCCAGATCGCGAACGCGATGCCGAGTGCGACGAGCGCAACCCCGACGCCGGCGAGCGCCGGGCACCATGTCGCGCGTTCGAGGTGGGCGAAGAACTGCCGGACGCCCGGCGCTCGCAAAAGGGCGACGATGACGAGAAGAATCAAAACGCGCATGCCCCACGAACTCATGTTCCGGCGCGCGGTGCGTTTCGTGTCCGCCGCGAGGACGATCCAGACGACGAGAAAGACGATCCAGATCGCGGCGAGGAGCGAAGCGAAGATGTGCATGTGGAAATTCTAGCACGTCCGAGAAATGCGGGAAGTCGTGCGTGCCTCGCGCGGCTTTTTCTCAGCGCATCTTGAGGTCTGGCGGAATGCGAAGAAGTGAGGGTAAGCCGCTCTCAGAACACCGCCACATGCCGCGCGTTGAGCGCGTCGGCGAGGGTGGCGAGCGCCCTGGCGCGCTTGCGGTAGAATGTGTACGGCGCCCAGCCGCGTTTGGCGCAGAGCCGGCGCACGGGTCTATGCCGCGCCGCGGCGAGCGCCCAGAGGCTCGCCACCAGCGCCATGCCGGAATCGACGCCGCGCAACTCGCGCAGCCAATCGAGCGCCGCTTCCATCTCGGCGATCTCGGTCGCGGTCGGATACAGCACCGTGAAGTTGCGTGCCGCTTCGCGCGTGCGCCGCTCGGCGTCGGAGAGTTCGGCCTGCGCCAAACGGTCGGCCCATTCGACCGCATGCTGGGGCCAATTTCCGCCCGGCTCGCGCGGGCCCTTGAGCCGTGGCAGCCGGTCGAGCGTGACGAATGCTTTCACCAACCGGCGCCCGACATGCTCCGGCTCCCAGCGCGCCGGGATCTCCGCGTGCGCCTCGTCGTAGGGGGCTTCGAGCGCGTTGATCTTCCTTTCGTCCATTAGGCGCCGTCGTCGAGGATATTGTCGAGGAGGTTCGGCTCGCCGCCGGCGGTGACGAGCAGCAGGCGGATCAACGCTTCGCGCGTCATGCCGCGTTTCTCGGCGGCCACGTCGAAACGGGCGGCGGCCTCGGGCGGCAGGCGCAAGGCGGCGCCTTGCGAATCGCGAAACGCCAGGCCGAAACGCTGCGCCTGGCGATGCACGTTGTTCGGCGTCGAGCCGATCAGCGGATCCTGCGCGATGCGCTTGGCGGCAAACCCCTGCCCGACGAGAAACCCGAGCCGCGCCACGCGCTCGGTGGTCCACGGCGTTTTGAGCTTCGGCATGACCTCCTCCCTTCGCTGCAGGGAGCCGTTATCAGGTAACATTACCGTAATGTCAACGGTAAAATTACTCAATGCATCGCCATCAGAATCGGTCAAAATACCGATCATGGAATTGGAAGATGTCCTCGCCCGCGTCGAAAGCCGGCTCACTGCGCTCGGCCTCTCGGCGCATGCCGCCTCGCAAGCGGCAAAGAAGCCGGACGCGATCCGCAATCTTCGCCGCGCCGTGAAGAATGGCGAACGGCGCGGCATCACTACCGAAACGCTCGTCGCGCTCGCCCCGGTGCTGAAGACCTCGGCCGCCTGGCTGCTCGAAGGCGTCGGCGATCCGGCCTCCGGCAATCTCGTGAAGGTGATGGGAAGGATCGGCGCCGGCGCCGAGATTCTCCCGGAATTCGAGCAGATCCCCGCCGAGGGCCTCTTCGAGATCACCGTGCCCTTTTCGATTCCGGAGGATTCGATCGCCTTCGAGGTCGAAGGCGAGAGCATGTGGCCGCGCTACGATTCGGGCGACGTCGTCATTTGCTGGCGGCAGAGCGAGGACGCCGAGAGCGTCGTCGGCCGCGAGGCGGCGGTGCGCACCCGCGACGGGCGGCGCTATCTAAAACGCGTGCGGCGCGGTGCGGCCGCCGGTACCTACGACCTCGAAAGTCACAACGCCGCGCCGATCCGCGGCGTTCAAATTGCCTGGGCGGCGGCGATCCAGGCGGTAGTCCGTGCCGACCAGTGGAAGCGAATCGGTCAGCCCGAACGGGCGAATTATGTACGGTAAAATTACCTTTATATAGGTATTATTACCTGATAACATGGATCTCAATTTCAGAGATCCCGCATGGCTCTTCCTCCGTTACAGGACACGGCCGAGGCAATCGCCGCGCAGGCCCGCCGCACCGCCGCGCACATGGTGAAATGCCGAGCGCGCGATTATGCGCGCCGCCCGATGCGGCTCGAGGCGCTCTATCCGGGCCTCGCCGCCGCCCGCCCTCAGGCGCTGATCGCGGTCGCTGAACATCTGCTCGAGATCGAACGCAAGAATCCGCGTCGCTGGTTCGGCTTCGGCGGCGAAGTGAAGGCGCTCAACGCCAAAGCGGCGCTGCTTCTCGGCCGCGCGCTCAGGCGGGCGGAACAGCGGTCGGATCTGAGAGGTGCGAAATCGCTGAATTACGCGCCCAGCGCGTCCGCGAGCTTTACGCCGTCCCGCTTTCGCTGCAGGCGCACGACGACATCCACTTTGGCGATCTCATAGCCCTCCGGCGGCTCAAACTGGTCGGCGAATTTGCCGCCGACGATGTCATGGATCTCGCCCGAGTCCTCGTAATAGAAATGGCAATGCTCGGTCATGTTGGTGTCGAACACCGTCTTGCCGCCCTCGACCGTGAAGCTGCGCACCAATCCGACCTCGGCGAAGAGGTTCAGCACGTTGTAGACGGTGGCGAGCGAAGCGAAGATGCGGGCACCGTGCGCCTCCGCGGCGAGCACGTCGGCAGTGATGTGCCGGTCGCCTTTGCTGAACAGCAGTTTGGCGAGGCCGAGCCGTTGCCGCGTGGCGCGCAAACCGTAGCGCTCCAGCAGCGGACGAATTTGCATCGTCGAGATTGGCTCAAGATTCATGCGACGCCGCCGCCTCTTCGATAAGATATCTGCTGAATACCACAATTCCCGCGCTGCGCAATCAACTCCACCGCACGCGGAAATATGTCGCGGCTTACGAGAAGCAAACCGTGTCCCGAAAAACAAAACTCTGGAGTTGTTCGAAACTACGCGGCGCTTATTCGGCGGCCTTCTTGAAGTCGGGGAAGGTGCAGCGCTCGTCCGTCTCGCGGCGGAAGGTGACGACGTTCGAAACCTGCCCGAGCGGCAGTTTCAAGCTCTTCCAAACATCGGTGAGCGCCTCGACGAGATGCGCGATATGCGCGTCGCTATGCAGCGGCGAGGGCGTGACACGCAGCCGCTCGGCGCCGCGCGCGACCGTCGGATAGTTGATCGGCTGGATGTAGATGCCGTGGCGATCGAGCAGCATGTCGGTCGCGAGCTTGCAGCGCTCGGCGTCGCCGACCAGCACCGGAACGATATGCGACGGGTTCGGCATCACCGGCAGGCCGGCGGCCGAAAGGGCGTGCTTGGTGAGCAGCGCCTGGCGCTGATGCAGGGCGCGCAGGTCTTCGCGGTCCTTGAGGAGGCGCACCGCGACGGCGGCGGCGGCGGCGATTGCCGGCGGCAGCGCGGTGGTGAAGATGAACGACGCCGCATACGAGCGCACCGCGTCGACGATCGCCGTGTCGGCGGCGATGTAGCCGCCAAGCGCGCCGAAACCTTTGGCGAGCGTTCCTTCGATCACGTCGATCCGTTCCATGACGCCATCGCGCTCGGCGATCCCGCCGCCGCGCGGCCCGTAGAGCCCCACCGCGTGCACCTCGTCGAGATAGGTCATCGCGCCATAGCGCTCGGCGAGATCGGCGATCTTGCCGATCGGGGCGATGTCGCCGTGCATCGAATAAAGGCTCTCGAAGACGATGAGCTTCGGTTCGTCGCGCGGCGCCGCTTTCAACAGCTCCTCGAGATGTTCAAGATCATTGTGACGGAAGATCTGCTTGCGCGCTCCGGATCGCTTGATGCCTTCGATCATCGAGTTGTGGTTGAAGGCGTCGGACAGAATGAGGCAGTTGGGCAGCAGCGAGCCGATCGTGCCGATGGCCGCGAGATTGGAAATCCACCCGGAAGTGAAGACGAGCGCGCCATCCTTGCCGTGCAGATCGGCGAGCTCGGCTTCGAGCGCCACCAATGGATGATTGTTGCCCGCGATGTTGCGCGTGCCGCCGGCCCCGACACCATGCCGGTTCGCCGCCGCGCACATGGCGGCAATCACTTCCGGGTTGAGCGCCATGCCGAGGTAATCGTTCGAGCACCAGACGATGACGTCTTCGACGGTTCCGTCCGGCAAATGCCGCTTCGCGTAAGGATAATGGGCGGGATCGCGTTCGATGTCGGCGAAAACGCGATAGCGCCGCTCGGCTTGAAGATGGCGCAACGCGTCTTGGAAATATTTTCGATATTCCATCCCGGTCCTCGACGCTGCGGCGCCTCTTGGCAATTGCTACAACCGGATTACCGCCCAGAATGCTCTAGAAGCGTTTAAACTCTCTAGAAGCGTTTAAACTAGAGTGTGCTCGGCGCAAAACCAGTCTGCCATCGTTCTCCTATTTAGAGTTTTTGCCCAATTTAGAAGGGCTCGCAAGTGTCAGATGGTCTCAGGGCGGGCGGGCGGTTGTCACCATCGAGGCCGATGCACGGTTAAAGTCGGCTTAAAACTTGGATTCAACCCACTATTGCTGCGTCGGTCCGGCCGAGATCCAGCCGTGGGCACCTCGGCAGGTGCATCGCGATCCGATCTCGCGCGGCCGGCTCAAGGTGCAAACTCGCGTCCTGGTTGCGCAATACGGGCTGCCGGTTGGCCCTTGCGGGGACGGATAGCCGTAGCCGTAAGGATAGCCATAATCGTAACCGTAACCATAGTCGTAGGGCCCATAGGCGAAACCATAGGGATAGCCCCCGCCCCAACCCCAGCCGCCCCAACCGCCATACCAGCCCCCATGCCAGCCGCCGCCGCCATGCCAACCACCACCGCCTCCGTGGCCGCCGAAGGCCCGTGCCGTATCGGCGGCAAAGATCCCCGCGGCGAAGACCATAGCGGCTAAGAATTTAGCGACGCGCTGCATGATACTTCCTCCAGGAGCCGCAGGTGTTGCGGCCGAACATATCTCACGGCGCTCTCACAAGCCGCGCCTTGCGCCAAGTCAATTCTACGGCATAGGCCTTGGAAGCGAAATTTGGCAAAGCCCGATGGAGTTCGTCCTTTATGCGCATTCTGGTCACCGGCTCGGCCGGATTTATCGGCTTTCATCTCGCGCGCCGCTTGCTCGAACGCGGCGACGAGGTGGTCGGCATCGACGGGTTCACGCCCTATTACGATCCTTCCCTGAAAGAAGCGCGCCAACAGATCCTGGCGCGCAACACCGGCTATTACGGCCACCGTTTGTTGCTCGAAGATTTCGATGCTCTAAAAAGCGCCTACGGCAACGGGTTCGATATCGTCTTCCACTTCGCCGCGCAGGCCGGCGTGCGCTACAGCCTCGAGCATCCGCGCGTCTATATCGACGCCAATCTCGTCGGCACCTACAATTTGCTCGAATTGATGCGGCAAAATCCGCCGCGCCACGCGCTCATCGCCTCGACCTCGTCGGTCTATGGCGCCAACGCGCGGGTGCCGTTCTTCGAGACCGACCGCGCCGATCATCCGCTCAGCCTCTACGCGGCGACCAAGAAAGCGACGGAAGAGATGGCGCATGCCTATAGCCATCTCTTTCAGATCCCAGTCACGATGTTGCGTTTCTTTACAGTCTACGGGCCGTGGGGGCGGCCCGACATGGCGCTCTTCAAATTCGTCGCCGCGATCTTTGCCGATCGTCTGATCGATCTCTACAACTACGGCAACATGCGCCGCGACTTCACGTTCATCGACGATCTCATCGAGGCGTCGCTGCGGCTCATCCCCCTCGTTCCGCCGATGCCGGCCGACCAGCCTGTTCCCGTGCCTGGCGACAGTCTTTCTCCGCAGGCGGCGTTCCGCGTCGTCAACATCGGCGCGGGAAAACCCACGGAGCTTGAGGACTTCGTCGCCGCGATCGAAGCCGCCGTGGGACGCAAGGCGCGGCGCAATTTCATGCCGATGCAGCAGGGCGACGTGCCGGTCACGTTTGCAAATACGGATCTTTTGTTCCGCTTGACCGGCTATCGTCCCGCTACCTCGGTCGCCGAGGGCGTTCCCGCCTTCGTGGCCTGGTACCGCGAGTATTTCGGGCTCTGAACGGCTTGCCGCGGCGATCGCCGCGGCAAGCACTCGGGTTCACGGTTCGACCGCGCCCGCCTGGTAGTCGGTGGTAGCACTCGATCCCGGCGAAATGCCACTGTCGCAGCTGCACGCCGCTCCGGCCGGGGCGGGATGACTGAGCGGACAGCTCGTTTGCGGCGTCTGGCAATAGGCGCCTTCCGCATAGGTGTCGTACGGATAGCCGTAGTCATCGGCGTAATCGCCCGGATAGTCGTAGTCCCCTCCGTAGCCGTAAGGGTAACCCCAGCCGAAAGCGTAATTGGGACCCCAGCCGCCGTGGCCGCCCCAGTTGTGGCCGCCGTGCATTCCGCCTCCATGGAAACCGCCGGCAAAGCCGCCATGAACGCTGCGGCCACCGTGCATTCCACCTCCCTGGAAACCGCCGGCAAAACCGCCATGGCCGCCACCGCCGATGCCGCCGATGCCGCCTTGCGCGGCAACCTTAGTGAACCCCGCTCGCGGCGTGGAATAGTTGACGCCTCGCGCGAACGCCGTGCCACCTATGAGGAGACACGCCGTGCACACGGTCGCCCGTAGAACACGAGAATATTGCATCGCTCATTTCTCCAGATCGAATCGTGCGGCTTTGCAGGAACGCAACGCAGCCGCAGCCATTACGGGAATTCGTGATTCCTTCCCGCCCGAAAGTCGCGACAAGGCCGAAGGTTCCCCGTCCGCGCACGCCAGCGGGATCGAAGCCGCGGTGACTGCCATCCCGGCAAGGAGGGGTTCCACTTTCAGCGCGGCGCGCTATTCTGCGGGCATCGAGGGAACTATGGATAAGGTCTTTCGTAGGTTTCTTGCCGGCCTGATCACAACCGGATCGGTGGAAGTCGAAACCGCTTCCGGCAACCAATTCCGTCTGGGCGACGGCTCCGGCGACGAGGTCAAAATCCGCTTCACCGATCCAGCGGCGCAATGGGCGATGCTGCGCAATCCCGGGCTGAGCTTCGGCGAGCTCTATATGGACGGACGCGTCAAGGTCGAGCGCGGCACGATCTATGAAGTGCTGGCAATCGCGGCGCGCAACAGCCACCGGCTCGCGCAATTCTCCTGGCTTCGCGCCGTCGAAACGCTGCGCTCCGCTCTGCGCCGGCTCGGCATGCACAACACGCGGCTGCGCGCCCGGCGCAATGTCACGCATCACTACGATCTCGACAGTCGGCTCTACGACCTCTTTCTCGACGCCGACCGGCAATATTCCTGCGCCTATTTCGAAAATCCCTCGGTCGGTCTCGACGAGGCGCAACTCGCCAAAAAACGTCACATCGCCGCGAAGCTGCTGATCGAGCCGGGCGACCGCGTGCTCGATATCGGCTGCGGCTGGGGTGGTATGGCGCTCTATCTGGCCCGCGTCTGCTCCGCAAAGGTGACGGGCATCACGCTATCGAGCGAGCAACTCGCGCTCGCCGGGCAACGCGCCGCGGACGCCGCGCAGTCGAGTTCGATCGATTTTCGTCTTCAGGATTATCGCGAGATCGACGAACGATTCGACCGAATCGTCTCGGTCGGAATGTTCGAACACGTCGGCCTGCCATATTACGACGTGTTCTTCCGGCAGATCGCGAAATTGTTGAACGGTGACGGTGTTGCGCTCATCCATACGATCGGCTCGGAACGGCCGCCGCAGCCGACCGACCCGTGGATCGCTAAATATATTTTCCCCGGCGGCTACATTCCCTCGCTCTCCGAAGTTCTGCCGGCGATCGAAAGGGCCGGGCTTTTCGTGACCGACATCGAAGTGCTGCGGCTGCATTACGCCGAGACGCTGCGCCACTGGCGCGAACGCTTCCTGGCGCACCGCGCCGAGGCGGCAAAGCTTTACGACGAACGCTTCTGCCGGATGTGGGAATATTATCTGGCCGCCGCCGAGTGCGGATTTAGGTTCCTCGGCCACGTCGTGTTCCAGATCCAGATTGCCAAGCGAGTCGACACGGTACCGCTGAGCCGCGAGTACATCCTGCGCCGCGAGGCCGAACTGCGGCGCCGTGACACGACGTCGCCAGGATTGCGCATCGCCGGCTAAGTCGGCGCGAACAGCCGAGCCGCGGCAATCGCCGGCGCGGACGTGATCATGTGCCGCCGAAAACTCGCGGATTTTTGCCTTGATCCATCGCAGGCTGCTCGCTACAAGCGACCGCTTGGCACCCATGAAATCTTATAAATTCCTGGTGAATTCAAGAGCTCCCATCGCTTCGGCCGTTTCTATTTCGGGTCGGCGCACGGCGTCTCGCGAAGGCGATCGGCGCACAATTTTGCCGGAGCATGCGCCTCCGCATGCCCTACAAGCATCGATCGTGAATTAAATGCCGGAACCCGCGTCAGCCGCGAAGAAATACGGAATAGCAGTGATCGCCAACGATCGCGTGATCGATTGGCTGCTGCCGTTTCTGGAAAGCTACATTGCGACCAACGCGTCGCACCCGCTCTACCTCATCCCCTATGACGATAATATGGCGCGCACGCGTCGCGCCGCGGAAGTTTTCGGTGTCGAAGTCGCCTCGCTCGACAGCGCCGAACTCGACACTCTAGCCAAGCGTCTCTATCCTTTCAATCCCGGCCATCGCCGCCGGCTGCGCAAACTCCTGGCGCTGGCATTGCCGCTCGACGAGGTCATCTATCTCGACGTCGACACGATCATGCTGCGCGATTTCAGCGACACTCTCGGCCACGTCGTCGCCGGCAAGACGGATTTTATCGCCGCCTGCTATTGCGACGATTATATCTACAACGCCAAGCACAAGAATTACGATTTTCTGCGCGGCGCCTTCTCGTTCAACGACGGCTTCTTCGTGACCTCGCGCGACAAGCTGTCGCCGCAAGATTTTTATGACGTCATCGCCAAGGACGAAAAGATCTTCCACACGGTGCGCCAGCGCGGCGGGTTGTTTGCGCAGCCGCTAACGAATTTCGTCGTGCATCGGCTGGGCTTGAAGGTCTCCTCGCTACCCGAATGCGTGCCGGGTGCTTCGGGCTCGAGTTTCTACAAGATCGACAAGGTGATTTTTGCACCGGAAGGACCCTTGGACGTCCGGGGTAACCGCATCTATTTCTGCCATTGGCCGGGCATCATCGGCCTGCCGCGGCGGCGACTCTTAGACGGACTTTGGCACGATTATGCGCGTCAGGCAGCGGCTCGCATGAAGGCCGCGGCGGCCCTTTAGCGGTGCAGCGACTTCATATCGCTACGCCGGCCTTTGCACGTTTTACATATTCAAGCACGTTGCCGATCTGCACGTTGGGCTGCGAGAGTTCCGGCGCCTTCAACGTCTCGACGAACGCGTCGTACTCGGGATGATCGGGGTTGCCGATAAAGGCCTCGCTATATTCTTCGCGGCTGAAGATATCGCGTTGTCGGATCATGTTGAAGATCAACAAGTCGGCGGCAAATTCCTCCCCGAACTTCACGAACGTCGGCATCTCGCGGAAATTCAAAGTCTGCACGACCATCGAGAATTCGAGCGTTTGGATTTCGCCGGAGCTGCGCAGATCGCGTAGAAACGCCAGGTTCTTCAGCAAACGTGCGAAGTCGCCGCCGCGCCGCACGACCGCATACGTCGCGGCCTGTGTGGCATCGATCGAGATCTGCACGTAGCTAACCCGCCCGCGCAAGTTCAACTCGCTCCAGGCGCGTTGATCGAAAAGTTGCCCATGGCTGATCAACTGCAACTTCAATTGCGGGAAGTCCCCGCCATTGAGGCGTTTGATCAAGTTACGAAAATGCTTGCTGCCGAACGGATCGCCGGATCCAGTAATCATCACCGACTTCGCCTCGCGCATGAGCGGGAGAAGCGTGCGCTCGGCGAGCCCGTCCAACTGCTCCTGCTTGCGGGAACTCGCCATGTAAACGGCGCTTCGGCAGGAGGGGCAGGAGAGATTGCAGGATTTGTCGTGCGACAAGACGAGGTGTTCGGGCAGTTTTGCCGGGCTTTTCTGGTATTGCTCAATCATCGCCCGCGACTCGGGCGCATCGCGCGAAGGCAGCGTGCGGCCGGTGATCGCCGGACAATGCAGATGACTGCAGTATTTGAACGAACCGTCGAGGATCGACTCGCGGATCCGTTTTGCCGCATCGCTTCTCCAAAGTTGTTCGGGCGGCGTATCGAGCGTGCCGATCGGCGTCGGAAGCCAAATCGGACAGCAGACATAAGCCAATCCGGTCGGCGTGGTCTCGAGCTGCTGGAACGGATTGGCGCAGAAACGCGACTTCAAATAGTCGTTTGTGCTTTGATCGATTTGCTCTTGGCACCGCTTCTGCCGGCGTTTCAGCATGAAGGCATTGTCGATCCAAACGCCGATCGCCTCGATCCGTTCGGGGCCGACGAACGCGTGGAACTTCGGATGAACCAAAAGCCGCAGCAGGCGCTTCGGCACCAGCCGGTCGACGAAGTCGACCAGCAAGGCACGAAGCCGCACGGCAAGTTCGGTTTCCGGCATCGGTCTCTCGTCTCAAGGAACATCAAAGATTGCGGGATTTGGCTGCAGCCTTAGATCGATCCATTGCATTGCCTAGTGTGTTTATTCTCAACGAGCGGCTGCGCAAGCGCGCCTAGCGCATGCTGGTAAGCCAGCGGGCTGAACACCAGATCGTAAAGCCGACGCGTGTCGCTGTTCATCCGATCCTCCGCGCCCTTCTGATCCACCTTGGTCCGTTGGATCGCCGCCGCGAAGCTCGGTGGATCGCAGGCGATGCTTACGTTGGCCAGGCTCGCGGGGTCTATGCCCATACCGCGGAATGCAAGCGGCGTGGCGATCAATGGCGCGCCGCTGGAAAGGGCCTCAATCGTTTTGATTGATATGCCGAATCCTTCGGTGATGGGAAGCAGAACCGCGGCGGCGGCGCCATAGGCCTTGTGCAAGTCCCTGACGTAACCTTTGAACATAGCAGCATGTTTATGGAACAGACTCGGCGCACGGCGGCGAAATTCCTGATCGATGTTGCCGATGATCTTGACCGGGGTGTCCGGAATACGCGGCATGACCTCGGTCAAAAACCATGAAATACCTAGGAAATTCGGGTAGTTGGCGCTCGCAACCATGATGATGTCGGAGCCTCCGCGACCGACTGCGACTGGCTCGACGGCCGGGAAGATGAGGGTATGCCGCTTATGGGGCATCAGCCGATCGAACGATGCTGCCTCCTCGGCGTTCAGATGGACCAAGACATCGGCGCGATCCATGTTGGTGAGTTCGAGAGAGAGCATGGACTTGTAAGTGGCGGCCGGCGGAAGCGTCCAAAAACCTGGTTGCCGCAAGACATATTGGCGGGCCTGCAAATCGTGCGTATCGAGCAGGACCGGACAATTCCGGTTGCTGCGCAATTTCAGCGCCGCACCCATGCAAAAGAAATGGTTGCAGTGAATGAGGTCGATCTCCGGCAATTCCAAGAGTTCGACCGGCAGCGTGGCGAGTTTGACCGTTTCGACCAGGATCGTCGCGTAATTGCCGTGTAGCCAGCCCCGGAAGGAGCGCAGGAAGGAGGGCGTAAAGACCGCGCCGCGCGGCATACCGGTGAAATAGCGCTTGTCGGCCTGAAGGTCCTGGCTACCTTCGAGATAGGCGGAATGCGCCAGGGATCCGCGCACGCGGCCGGGGAAATCGGCAATCGCCAATGCCAGCAGTCTGGCCCCTAGCGCCCGGTATGCCTGCGCCTGCATGACGAAGACCTTGTGGCTGCCGCAGGAATGCCAGGCCGGGTGAATGAGGACTACGGTCTTTCCGCGCAACGCAAAGCCGGGATGATGAGGATCAATCGACCGGTCGACATAAGCCGACCCGACGCCAACGTAGTTCGCGCTGCGGTCACTCATCATGACTGGTTTGCTCATTTCTGCTTGCGGACCGCGCTTGCGATCACGCCGATTGGAATACGAAACCAGCACATCAGCAAAATCGTCAGCCCGACACCGAGCACTGCGGCGACACTTTGGTAGGACTCCGCCAGTCGTCGCGCCGTTCGCGAGCGCCGCTGCCAGCGCGGCAACCGCGGATCGCCGTCGCGTTGATCGACGCGGATGAGCAACGCGGCATAGTGAAACCGCAGCCAGCGGGTGCGGCAGAACCGTTCGACCTTGGCAATCAGATGATCGATGAGCAGAAGCTGGCTCTTGTGGTTGCTGTCACCGGAGCCGCCTGCTTCGAAAACGATGAAATGGTTCAATTGTGGCTGACGCGAGTACACGTTGCCGCCGTGAATGCGGTAGATGAAGAGTGGCTCGTCGATGATCACGCTGCCGCAGAGCGCGCTGATCCCGCACCCGAAGTACATGTCGGTGCCGGTCCACAAGTGGGCGAGATCAGGGTTGTCGGAGAACAGACGCAGCGCATCGCGCCGATAGCAAATTCCCGAGGTCGGCGACCAAACCCATTTGCTCGACAACGGCGCGACGAAGTGGATCTTCTTCGCCAGCAATTTGGCGACCCGGGCCGGAGGCCAGGGCGGATCGAGCCGATGCCGATAGGGGCGAACAATGTTGCGCCGTAGCCCTCTGCCGCTGCGCACGTAGCGATTGAGCTCCTCGCCGGTACTCAGGACAATCTGATCGCCGATCACCTGCAGCATATCGCCGGAGGTAAAACCTACGTGAACGCGCATCGAGAGATGCACGAAGACGTGCGTCTCGATCGCGTGGGCCAGCAACACGTCGTCCGCGTCCATGAATATCACGTAAGCGCCCGAGGCGGCCGCCAGGCCGTCGAGCGAAGCCGGAGTCTGGCCACCGTTGCTGGCGCGCCGAACGAGAATTGCTTGCGGATAGCGGGCGGCGATCCCGGCGAGTACGACGGGACTTTCGTCGGTCGAAGCATTGTCGACGACGATGCACTCAACATGCGGATAGGTCTGCTGAAAGACGCTGTCCACCGCCTGATCGAGAAACGCGCCGTAATTATAATTGACAATGATGACGCTGACCAAAGGCAGCCGAAAGGCCCGGTCGAGCGTGATAGCCTTGGTCGAAAAACTCTCCACCGAGCCTGAAATGTTCACGGCGTATCCCCCGACGCCGCCTGCCGGCTGTCCGCTTTGCCTCGAACGTCGAAACACCCGGCCCCCCGAACGCAAGCTCGGCGCCCACGCGCCGGCGCGGCGCGAACGTCCTCCGTCAGAATTCGGTTGAAATTACCCGCCATCTTGCCGCCCCGCACGCAGTGACCCGAACCTCCGCCGGGCTTGATCCAAATCTCTGCGTTGCTATAACAAAGTAGACATGAAGGCGTCATCCAGCCTTTCGCAGCAAAAACTACCGCTCGGGAGATCGCTCGGATTTCCGAGTTCCATCCAACATATCCGTCTTTGCGGGTCAGGTCGAGAATTGTCCGCCTTCTGTCAATCAAGAATCTCGGCATCGTGAAGAACACGTCAAGTTCTTGTTCTGCCGGAACTCGGGGCGGCGAGGAATGGCCGAACGGTGACGGTCAAGAATGACGATACCCCGTCTTCTCTATCTCTATCTTGCACGCCGGATCCTGTTCGCCGCGCTGCTGATCGAAACTGGCCTGTGCGTGCCGGTGGTGATGACCTCGCTCTTTCACTATTTGCCGACGGCGGCGTTGCGCAGCGGCCTTTTGCTGCCCGCCATCCTCGGCACATTGCCGACCGTGGTCTATATCGCCCTGCCGATGGCGATCGGGATCGCCGTGGCGCTCGAATTCTCGCGCATGGCGGCGGACGGCATGATCGCCGTTCTTTATTCGCTGCGGCTCTCGGTCATGTCGATCTGTTTGCCGGCTGCGGTCGTCGCCACCTTGGCGGTCGGCTTCGGCTACTGGATTTCCTGTTATGTCGCGCCCGCTTATGTGGGCCAGATGCACGACGTGATTTACGTCATCCGCAACTCGCTCAATCACCGCCTGCTTGAGCCGGCGCAATTCTATACGTTCGATAACGGCACGCGGACGCTGTATTTCCAACGCTGGAAATCGCCCGACGTCGTCAGCAATATGTTCATCCACCAGTTCAACACCGCAAAGAACGAAGAGGAGATCATCACCGCCCGGCAGACCGAGTTCCGGCGCAACGAACACGGCGTATTGCTCGTCATGACCCACGGATCGTTTCAGAGCCGCCCCATCGGCTCGACGCAAATGCGCACCGCCGATTTCGACGAATACGTCATCGAGCTTGACATGCAGGGCACCAACGGCATGCCGAAACGCGGGTGGAAAGGCGTCTTCGAACTCCCGATGTGGAAATTCCTGGAAGCCGCGCCGGGCCCGAAGGCGGCGCATGACCTGGTCGCCGCATGGACGAGCGAGGCGGCCAAGAGATTCGCGATCCCGATCCTCGCCTTGGCGCACGCGCTGCTTGCGATGGGGCTGGTGCTCACGTTGGCGAGCGCCACCGGGCGCAACGCGACGACGATTGCGGCGCTCATCATCATCCCCCTGGTGCACATCGGAATTTTAATCGGCACGGAGAGCCTGGTGCGCCGCGATCCCCGGCTCGTCTTCCTCATCGCCGTAGCAGTCGGCATGGAATTCCTCGTGGCGTTCGTTCTTCTCTCGCGCCAGCAAGCGAATTTTTCGGCCGTTCCCGTAGGCGGAGCGGAATTGTCGGTTCGCCCCACGTCTTAGGGCTCGCCGGCGAGCGCCTTCAGGCGCGAATCGAAATCGGTACCTGTGTGACGTTGAGCGGAATGTTGAAGGCGCGCCGATACGCGGCCGTCACCTCGGTGGGGCGTCCGCACGCGGCGATTCTGCCGTCCTCGATCCACAGCACTCGGTCGCACAGCGTCTCGAGCGTCGCCAAGTCGTGCGAGACGACCAGAATGGTGCCGCGCGAGGCGAAGCGCCGAATGAAATCGTCGCACTTTTGGGTGAACGTCGCATCGCCGACCGCGAGCGCTTCGTCGACGATCAGGACTTCGGCGTCGGCGTGCGCGCAGACTGCGAAAGCGAGCCGCGCGGTCATGCCGCTGGAATACATTTTCAGCGGCTGCGTGAAGAACTCGCCGATATCTGCGAACGCCACGATCGAGTCCAGCCGTTTCAGAATGTCGGCCCGGCGCAGGCCGAGAATGGCGCCGCCGATCATCGCGTTCTCGCGTCCGGTAAGTTCCAGGTCGAAACCGGCGCCGAGCGCCAGGATCGGCGCGACGCGCCCCGACACCTCGATCTTCCCGTAGGTCGGATTGCTGATCCCGCAGATGAGCTGGAGAAGCGTCGTCTTGCCGGTGCCGTTGCGGCCGATAATCCCCCAACACTCGCCGCGGCGAACGTCGAAGCTGATGTCTCGCAACACCCAATGCGGGTGATAAAACTGCTTCCATCGCCCGAACAGCGTCTGCATCAGCTGGTCGTTGCGATGCTTGTAGAGCTGGAACGCCTTGCCGACGCCTCGGCAGCTGATCGCTAGGTCAGATGACATCGACGAACACGTTCTTGTATCGCATGAAGAAGCGATAGCTGGCGCGGAAGATGAGGATCGAGGCAAGGACGGTACCTATGTAGAGGGCGGGACTGGGTAGGATATCGTAGAGTACGATGTCGCGTACCATCTCGACGTAGTTGCCGATGATATTGCATCTCAGGAAAATGCGCATTCCCTTCGGCGCATCGCTGACTGAGTAGAAGATGGGCGTCGCGAACATGAAGACCGGAACGATCGATGCCATCAGATGCGTGACGTCGCGGGTAAACGATCCCAGCGCCATGAGGAACCAGCTTACGCCGAGCAGGAAAAGAACAAACGGAAAGACCACAAGGGGCAGCAGAAAGAACGTCACTGGCAACCAGTGCACCAATATGAGCTCGAATACGAGCAGCACGCCGAAACTGATCCCGGCGTAGACGATGGCGCGGATGGTCGCCGTCCAGGCGAGCGTCTCGCTTGGAAAGATCGACTTTTTGATGAAGTTCGCGTTTTCGTGCAACAGCGCCGGAGCGCGATAGGCGACCTCGCTGAACAGATTGAAGACGATCAGTCCCACGAAAATCGTCAGCGAATAATTGGTGACGCCTTTGGCAGAGGCGGCGGTACGAATGCCGATCGCGCTGGAGAATACGAAGGTGTATATCGTCAGCATCAGAAGCGGCCCGAAGATCGCCCAAAGCCAGCCGAGGATCGAGCCGCGAAACCGCGCCGCGAGTTCGCGCCGCACGACGGCGCGGATCAGTTCCCGAAAGTGCCAAGCCCTTTGCAGAGGCGTGAGCAACGTCATCCGAATTTCGGGACTTACTTGCTGCAGTTCGCCGGCCAGCACCCGTTTCCTCCATCTAAGTCACTGAAAGTCAATAAGTTAGAATACTCGGGGCGGGCAAATCACAATCTATGTCAATAGATTGCAAGGGACGGCGCGGTGTAGCCGGTTTGCCGGAACTTAGTCAACGCGTCTTGTTCGCCACAGCAAGTGCTTGATCCACTTAAGGCGACCGCCCGCCAAAATGCGGCGCCGTTTGCATCGGGTGCAGATGTCGCGCCGTCGCCGCGACCTCGCTCTCGCAGGCAAGCAAGACCGCGCGTGCCTTGTCCACGCCGACGCGCGAGAAGCGGCAGGTCTCTCCCGGCCGCAGCTGCGCGAGCCGGCCAATGTCGGCGCGAATGACGTGGCCAAGCTTCGGATAGCCGCCGGTCGGCGGATGGTCGGCCATGAGAATCAGCGGCTTTCTGTCGCCGGCAATCTGGATCGCGCCGAGGGCGATGCCGTCGGAAACGATGTTGAAGCCGTGCGCGTGGGCGATTTCCGGTCCTTCGAGCCGATATGCCATGCGGTCGCCCGCCGTCAGTCGGAATTCCGTGCCGAAGAAGGCGTCAAGGGCCGCGGCGCCGAAATAATCGTCCTGCGGGCCGAGGACGACGCGCAACGGCGCGGGATCGGGGTCGAGCCAGGGCGCCACGATCCGCGCTTCGCCGAATGGCCAGCCGCTTACCGACAGCGGCAACAGATCGCCATCCCGCAACATCCCCCCGTCAATGCCGCCGATGCCAGATCGCGTATGGGTGGCGCGGCTACCGAGTTCGACGGGCGTGGCGAAGCCGCCCGAGACGGCAAAATAGCCGAAAACTCCGCCCGTTCCCGGACGCGCGGTCAATTTTTCGCCCGGGCGCAAGATCAGTCGCGCAGCGGGACCGACTTCTCGCCCGTCGCGTCGCCAGGAAAAACCGCCGCCGCAAAAGGCGACGCCGATCGGCGTCGTCGTCTCGCAGAAGATCTCGATCCCACCGACGCTGACCTCCACCGCGGCGGCCGTCTCGGCATGGTTGCCGAGGGCGAGGTTGGCGGTCCGAAAGGCGCGCCAATCCATCGGGCCGGCCGGCGTTATGCCGTAGCGGCGCAAGCCGCAGCGCCCCCCGTCCTGAATCGTCGCGCCGAAACCGGCGCGTAGAATTCGCAGCACCCCCGGCATCTTACGCCTTCTGCCGCGCTACGGCTCGACCTTGCGCAGCGGCTTGCTGCAAGTCCGCGAACGCCGCCGCGTCAATGGGCTCGAAACTTACCGCATCACCGATCTCGATCATGGCGGGCGGCTCGCGCTTGACATCGAAGAGGACGGCCGGCGTGCGGCCCAGGTTATACCAGCCGGTCGGCATCGAGGTGCCGGCGATGAGCGCCTGTCCGCCGGCGATCAGGAGAGCGCCGGGCGGCACGGGTTGGCGCGGCTTTGGCCGGCGCGAGATCGCAAGCTCCGCCGGCAGGCCGCCCAAAAATACGTAGCCCGGCGCGAATCCGTACATATAGACGCGGTAGGCCGCGCCCGCATGCAGCGCCACGATGCGCTGCGGAGAAAGGCCGAGCGCCGCCGCGACTTCAGCGAGATCCTCGGCATGCGGCGGCTCATAGCAGACCGGAATGAGCCAATGGCGCGGCGGCCGTTTCTCGGCCGGCGCCTCGACGTCAAGGCGTTGGATACGTTCGAGCAGAGCCGCGGCGGAGATCAGGCGCGGATCGAAATGGATCATCAGCGAGCGATAGGTCGGTACCGTCTCGACGATGCCGACAATCCGGTTTGCCGCGAGTACGCGGTCGAGGGCGCGGACCCGATTGTTCAGGACCGGATCGATCTGCGCCCCGAACTCAACGACGAGTGCCGATTCTCCGGCGGCCAGAAAGCGGGTTTGGCGGTCCATGCTTGCTTGCCCATCAGTTAGGGAACCAATTGGCGTAGACCCCGACAAGCAAGAAGACGCCGAGCAAAAAACGATAGACCACAAACGGCCACGCGGAAAATCGCTCGAGGATGCGCATTAGGCCCCAGATCGCCGCAAACGAGGCGAGCGAAGCGACGATAAGCCCGAAGATCAGCACCGACCAACCGTGCATGCTCAGATGCGCTTTGTGCAGTTCGTAGAGCTCCTTGAACCCCGCCGCGGCGATGGCGGGAATCCCGAGCAGAAAGGAAAATCGCGCCGCCTCAGGCCGCATCAGGTCGCGAAACAGCGCCGCGGTCAACGTGGCGCCGGAGCGCGAGACGCCGGGAATCAAGGCGCCCGCCTGTGCGAAGCCGACGACCAGCGCGTCCTTGAGGTTGATGTGATCGAAGGTGCGCTTGTGGCGCGAATAGATTTCGGCGAGCGCCAGAAGCGCCGCCATGACGATGCAGGAAACGCCGATGACGTCGAGCGTCCGCAGCGGCGAATTGCAGGAGTTGAGAACCGGGGCGAGCAAAGCGCCGGCGATGACGATCGGCAGCGTCGCGATCAAGATCCAGACGCTGAAACGCAGGTGCCAATCGCCGAAATCGCGCCGCCCAATTGCGGCGAGCGAGCCGAACAACAGCCCCTCGACGTCCGCCCAGAAATAGCCGATGACGGCGGCGAGCGCCGCCACTTGCATCGCCGCGGAGAAGGCAGAACCCGGATCTTGCCATCCGAGCAAGGCCGGAACGACCCGCATATGCGCGGTCGACGAGATCGGCAGGAGCTCAGTGATGCCTTGCACGATCCCGAGAAACCCGACCTTGGCGTATCCCAACGCCACAAACCCGGTGTCGAGACCCTGTGTGCAGGCGTCCGCCATGTCCGATCCTGTTTTCGGGGAATCACGCGAGCCCCCGGCGCTTCTCTCAGACTAACGCCGCAAGATCAACGGCCCCGTCTCGACAAGAGGGTGGCTCTCGTGTAAGAGCGCGCACAATTCAAAACAGCGTCCCGAAACGCTCGCCGCGGCCCAGGGTCCCAGGCGAAACGGCAGGAATTCCAACATGAACCTCATCGAAGAGCTGGAGCGCGCCCAGGTCGCGAAGCTCGCCAGTTTGCGCGAGATCCCCGAATTCCAGCCGGGCGATACCGTGATCGTCAACGTCAAGGTGAAGGAAGGCGAGCGCACCCGCGTCCAGGCCTATGAGGGAGTGTGCATCGCGCGCAGCGGCGGCGGCCTCAACGAGAGTTTCACAGTCCGCAAGATCTCGTATGGCGAGGGCGTCGAGCGCGTCTTTCCGCTGTATGCGCCGATGATCGATTCGATCAAAGTAGTGCGGCGCGGCAAGGTACGACGCGCCAAGCTCTATTATTTGCGCGACCGGCGCGGCAAGTCGGCGCGCATCGCCGAGAAAATGGAGACGCAGGCGCCGAAGACGGACGCGGTGCGAGCCGCGGCTCCGGAGCCGATCGAGACGGCGCCCGCGCCGAAACCCAAACAAGGCGCGAAGGTCAAGGAACCAGAAGCGGGACCGGCCAAATCCGCTAAAGCCGCCGCGCCGGCCAAGCCTAAGGAGGCGAAGCCTGCCAAGGAGGCGGCGGCCGCTAAGAAGGAATCCAAGCCCGCCAAGGCGCCGGCCAAAAAGCCCGCCAAGAAGTAAGTTGGACGGCGTCCCTCAGCCGAGCGGCGCATTCAAGATCCAGCGGTGTCCAAACGGGTCGCGGAAGGTCGCCAGCCGCGTGCCCCAGAAGGAGTTGGTGGGGGTCGTCTCGCCCTTGCCACCGAGACTGGTGGCCCGCTCGAACGTCGCATCGACTTGTCCCGCGTCTGCGTACTCCAGGCTGACGGAGACGGTCACGGGCTCCCCGGGGATGGGAATGCGCGTGTTGCCGAACTCGGGAAAAGCGTCGGCCAGCATCAGCGAGCCGCCGTTAATGATCAGCTCGCAATGCATGATCCGCATCCCGTCGAGCGCCGGCATCAAGGCTTGCTGTTTGGCGTCGAACACCGCGGTATAAAAGGTGATGGCGGCCATGGCCGGCGATACGGTAAGATAGGGCGCGACGGGCGGACGCATGCGCTTCTCCGTGGATCGCAAAAAGCTGCGTGGCGCCTTATATCCGAGGCGTCACGCGTTTGGGACTTTCTCCTTAATTTTGTTCCGGGTAAATTGAGCAGTTCAATCGAGTTCCGCATGGCCAAGCTTCGCACCCTCTACGACAAGATCTTCGACGACCACGTGGTCGATCGGCAGGACGACGGCACCTGCCTCATCTACATCGACCGGCATCTGGTGCACGAAGTGACGAGCCCGCAGGCTTTCGAAGGTCTGCGCCTCGCCGGCCGCAAGGTGCGCGCGCCGCAGCGCACGCTGGCGGTCGTCGATCATAACGTGCCGACCACCGACCGCTCGCAAGGCATCAGCGATCCGGAAAGCCGCGTCCAGGTCGAGCAGCTCGCCACCAATGCGCGCGACTTCGGCATCGATTATTTCCACGCCCAGGATCGGCGCCAAGGCATCGTCCACATCATCGGGCCCGAACAAGGTTTCACGTTGCCCGGCACGACCATCGTCTGCGGCGATAGCCATACCTCTACCCACGGCGCCTTCGGGGCGCTCGCACATGGCATCGGCACCTCGGAAGTCGAGCACGTGCTTGCTACCCAGACGCTGATCCAAACGAAAGCGAAGAACATGCGCATCGTCGTCGATGGCAAGCCCGGCGACGGCGTGTTCGCGAAAGACATCGTGCTTGCCATCATCGGCGAGATCGGCACCGCGGGCGGTACCGGGCACGTCATCGAATATGCGGGGGAAGCGATCTCCGGCCTGTCGATGGAAGGCCGGATGACGGTCTGCAACATGTCGGTCGAAGCGGGCGCCCGCGCGGGCCTTATCGCGCCCGATGCGAAGACCTACGAATTTTTGAAGGACCGCCCGCGCACGCCGAAGGGCGCCGCTTGGGACGCGGCGCGGCGTCATTGGGATACGCTCTATTCCGAGGATGGCGCCGCCTTCGACAAAGAGATCCGGCTCGATGCCGGTGATCTGCCGCCGCTCGTCACCTGGGGCACGAGTCCGGAGGATGTCGTAGCGGTGTCCGCTTACGTGCCGACACCCGAGGCGGCGCCGAACGATGCCAAGCGCGCCTCGATCCGCCGCGCGCTCGAATATATGGGGCTCTCGGGCGGCGAGAAGATCACCGATCTTGAGATCGACCGCGTATTCATTGGGTCGTGTACCAACGGCCGCATCGAGGACCTGCGCATCGCCGCCAAGATGGTAGACGGCAAGAAGGTTTCGGAACGCGTCAACGCCATGGTCGTGCCGGGATCCGGCCTCGTCAAGGAACAGGCCGAAGCCGAAGGTCTCGACAAGATCTTCAAGGCGGCGGGTTTCGAATGGCGCGAGCCCGGCTGTTCGATGTGCCTCGCCATGAATCCCGACAAGCTCTCTCCCGGCGAACGCTGCGCCTCGACCTCGAACCGCAATTTCGAGGGCCGCCAAGGCTATAAAGGCCGCACCCATCTCGTCTCGCCAGGCATGGCGGCGGCGGCGGCCATCGCCGGCCGCTTCGTCGACATCCGCACCTGGCGCTGAAGCCATCAGCAGGAACGGTCGTAATGATATCCCGAAGGGGTAACCGTGCCGCTGTAATGGCAGCCGCCTGAGACGCCTTCGAAGGCGTAACGATCCGGGCCGAGCTTCCAGGTCTTGCGCCAATCGCCGCCGGTCGCATTCCCGCTTGCGTGTTGCGTGTCGTTCGGCGGCGGCGAAGTCTGGGCCAGGGCTGCGCCCGCCAAGACGGATGCCGCCGCGATCAAAATGATTCGCATGGCTCCCCTCCGCAAGCGAACTTCCCTCAATTCGGGTGGTGCCGCAAGCTGCATGGACTTCGGACGGCAGCGAGCGGGGTTGCGGGTCTTTCCACAATCTTATAGTCAACCGCTTCGATCCGCCGGGAGGCCGGCAATGCGGGCGTGGCGGAACTGGTAGACGCGCCGGACTCAAAATCCGGTTCCCCTTAAAGGAGTGTCGGTTCGACTCCGACCGCCCGCACCAGAAGCAGGACGTCTCTATGGGGGAGAATGTCGAGCCGCGCCTGGCATCGCGTCATGCAGCCGGGCATCCTTGCGAGATCGCGGTTCTCGTGCCTTGCCGCAACGAGGAACGCACGATTGCCTCGGTGGTAAGAAAATTCCGCAAGCTGCTGCCCGCCGGCACCATCTACGTCTACGACAACAACTCCTCGGATTCGACGGTCGAGGCGGCGCGCACCGCGGGCGCCGTGGTGCGCTCCGAGCCGCGGCAGGGCAAAGGCTACGTGGTGCGCCGGATGTTTGCCGATATCGACGCCGATATCTACGTGCTGATCGACGGCGACGACACCTACGAAGCGGCGGCGGTGCCGCGCCTCATCCAGCGGCTCCTCCACGAAAGGCTCGATTTCGTCAACGGCGCGCGCGTTTCGCAGGACGCGAACGCCTATCGCAGAGGGCATCGCCTCGGCAATTACCTGCTCACCGCCCTCGTTCGCAATATTTTCGGAAGGCAGTTCACCGACATGCTGTCGGGCTACAAGGTCTTCTCGCGGCAATTCGTGAAATCCTTCCCGGCCATGTCCGGCGGCTTTGAGATCGAGACGGAACTTGTCGTCCACGCGCTCGGGCTCCGTATGCCCTGCGCGGAAGAGCCGACCGCGTACGCAGAACGCTCTGCCGAACTCGGTGAGCAAACTCCGGACGTACAGCGACGGCGCACGTATCCTTGCTCTCATCGCCGATCTGATCCGCAACGAACGCCCGCTGCAGTTCTTCGGCGCCATCGGGGTCGCCTTGTTCACGGTGGCGATGTCGATCGACATTCCGCTCGTCCGGACGTATTTCGAGACGGGCCTGGTGCCGCGCCTGCCAACCGCGCTGCTCAGCGTCGGTCTGCTCATCATCGCCGTTCTGAGCCTCCTCGCCGGGCTGATCCTCGACGCGGTGGCGACCATGCGGCAGGAGATGAAGCGGCTCGCCTATCTCTCGATCCCTCCGGCGGGAGAGCCTCGCTGAGGGTAATCGCTTCCCCGTCGCGCTTCGATCGGGTGAACTCAGTACATGAAGCGGTCCGCGGCCGGCTTCCAATCGCTCGCCGCTCTTACCTCGATTGCGTTTCGGAACGGAGTGAACTGCGCATCGGCGCCGAAGGAGGCGTTTGCCGGCGCGCTGATCGAAATCGTTTCTGCGAATTGCGGCCGAACGAACACTAAGGAAAAGCCGCCTTTCGACGCCGCGATGTGATAATCGTAGATATTGTGCAATCGACGGCCGTCTACGTCCACATACTGGCCGACGTCCCTTGATTGATCGTGAGTGATGGAAGCATTCACATAACCGCCGTCGATCTTCGCGGGCGCAGCGAGCCGAACGGTGAGTATGTTGCCGGCGCGCTGCAGATCTCCGACTTGCAGATCGACGCGCGCGTATTTGAACGCGGCGACTGCGATCACCGGGACGAGAACGGCTGCAAAGCGCCAGACGGAGGGCGAGAGCCAAAGATCGCGGAGCATCACGGCGCCGAATAGCGCGCACATGAGAAACGGCCAAACGAGATAGTGAATACAGTTATTGTACCAGATGTTGCCGGGCCAAAAGTCCGGAAACGCGAGATAGGTGGAGATCAAGAGAACGACGGCGATGTTGACGAGGCAGAACCGGGCTTGCGAAAACATCGTATAGAAAAGTCCGAGGAGCCCGATCGCAACCCATGGCATGTAGGGAATGATCCCGGTCCCGCCGCCGTAGAATGCAACCGGCGAGACGAACATTTCATAAGCCTTCCGAGGAATGGTCTCGACCGGAAACCCCATCTTGGCGATTTCCTGCATGTAACCCGACTTCTGCCATCCATAGATCGTGACGTACAGCCATAGCCCCGACGCAACGATGCAAAGCAAGGCGGCTGCGGAAGCGACGATCGCGCGCATGTTCCCGCGCTTGAAACCGATCGCCGCGACGTGAATTGCGATCGGCACAAGCGCAAAACAATCGGAAGGGCGAGTGAACATCAGCGCGGCGCCCAACGCCGCGAGGCCGCAACCGTTCGAGAGCAGAAGACCTCGATCGACGATGCGCATGTAGAGGTAGGCAATGCCCATGAGCAGCGCCGCGCCGAGCGTCGTGTTCCAGGGAATCACATATTGCTGAAAGACGAAAACCGACGGGTGAAGGCCGATGGCGAGCGCCAGCAACTGCGCCCAGCGCGGCAATCCGTATCGTTCGGCAATGCGCAAGAACAACCAGCTCGTGACCAGCAGGCAGCCGAGATCCGGGAGAAAGAACGGATGCTGGCGCATGACCAGCGCGAACGGTGTGACGAGCAGATCATAGCCGAACGGATACCAATGCGCGCCGGGGGTCAGATTCCACGACCCGAATGCCTGCGCTGAGGCGAAATATTGCGATTGGTCCCACCAACCTAGCCATCCCAGCGGGTACGCAATCTGCTTGCCGGGCAGTCCCGGATAGGAAAAATAGACGATGCAATACGCAATCGAGATTACGGCGGCGACAAAGACGAACTCGTTGCGCTGCGCAAACCGCGAGAGTTTTGCCGCAAAGTGCGTTTCCCGCGCGGCGGCGCAATCCGCCCTTGTTTCGTGGACGCGCTGAAGATCTTGCATTTTCGCAAAACGACGCACCGGCTTTTCTCGTCATTACGCCCACGCAAAGGGCAATTTCTTGGCCGCAACGACAATACGCCGCGATCCGGCATTGATCGGGGCGCCCGGGAAGGGTAAGACCCTGCCGCATCGTGGGGGAGTGGCGGCAGCGGGCGGATCCTCGATGGCTCATACACGCGCATGGTTTTCTGGCAAAGCCTATCGTGTACTTCGGCCCGACCGTCCGCAGGATAACGAAACGAAAATTGGGAGCTGATGATGCGTAGTTTACCCCTCGTGCTGGTGGGCGCGACGATCGGAGTTTTGGGCCTGGGGCTCCTCTGCACAAACGCTCGCGCCGACCAGGCCGCGTGTAAGAGCATCGCGGACGCCATGATGGCCAACACCAAGACGCCCTACCACAGCGTCGGCACGATCAGCGCAGACATGTCGGGCGGGGCAACGGACACGGCCAACCCACCAAAATCGTTGCACAGCGAGACGATTTTCACCGGTACCGATATTTTCGTGAAGCTTCCTTCCGGGCAGTGGCAGAATGTTCATGCCCCGCTCGACGAGGTGACGGCGCGCGTGCGCGCCAGCGCCGCCAGTTTCACCGATTGCCAACGCCTCGCCGATGAAACCGTGGACGGCAAGAATCTCGCAGTTTATACGGGAAGCGCAAAAAGCCCCAACGTCGTCGTGACCACGAAAGTCTGGGTCGCGCCGGACCGCGGCGTCTTAATGCGCTCCGAGACCGATATGAAGGGCGTGCCACAGCCTGGCGGCGAGATCCGTCATCAGCATCTGACGATGCGCTACGATTATAACGACATCAAAGCGCCGGTCGTCGCGCAGTGAGCATGCGCTCCGCGTGAGCGCGGCGAAAAGGCGAAGCGGGGCTGATTCCTGCCTCTGATCCTAAGTTTCGCCCCGCTTGCTAGGCCCCTCCCATTTCCGCGCCGCCGTCTCGTCCTCTGCTCGCGCCGCGACCCAATCGCCGGGACGCCCGTCGGCGCGCCGCGCTTTCTTCCAGAACGGCGCCGCGGTTTTGAGATAGTCCATCAGAAACTCCGCCGCGGCGAACGCCGGCTCGCGGTGCTTGGCGGCGGTTGCGACGAGCACGATCGGCTCGCGGGGCCGGATTACGCCGTGGCGGTGGATGACGAGCACGGCTTCGAGCGGCCAGCGCCGGCACGCTTCCTCCGCGACGCGCTCGATCTCCGCTTCCGCCATGCCCGGATAATGTTCGATCTCGAGCGCGGCGAGCGAACCCGCCTCATCGCGGCAGAGCCCGGTGAAGGTGACGAGCGCGCCGATGTCGCTGCGTCCCGCCGTGAGCGACGCGACCTCGGCGGCGGCCTCGAAGGCCGCCTTCTGCAGCCGCACGATCTTGCGCATATCAGCCTCCCGTCATTGGCGGGAAGAAGGCGATCTCCTTCGCCGACGCGATCGGCTGTTCGGGCTTCGCGTGACGGCGATCGAGCGCCGCACGGACGGCGCGCTCGTCCGCGAAGGCGGCGGCGTAGTTCTCGCCGCGCCGCTTCAGCCAAGCGACGAGTTCGGCGACCGTGGTCACCGAGGCGGGCGGCGCAACTTCCTCCTCGGCGAGGCCGACGCGCTCGCGCACCCAGGCGAAGTAGAGCGCTTTCACGAGTCTCTCTCTTCGACGGCATGCCGGATGCTCGCCTGCAGATAATCCCAGCCGGTATACAACGTCAGCAGCGCCGAGACCCAGAGAAGTACGAGGCCGATCTTGATGGTTCCCGGTAGCAGCCGTTCCCCGGCGGGGCCGGCGATCAAAAATCCGAGCGCGACGAGTTGAAGAAACGTCTTCCACTTCGCCACCCGGCTCACCGGCACCGACACCTTGAGCTCGGCCAAATATTCGCGCAGCCCGGAGACGAGAATCTCGCGGCACAGAATGATGATCGCCGCCCAGAGCGAAAAACTGCCGATGGTGCGATCGGCGGCGAGCATCAACAGCACGGCCGAGACAAGCAATTTATCGGCGATCGGGTCAAGCATCCGGCCGAGCGAGGATTGCAGCGCCCAAGCCCGCGCCAGATACCCATCGAGGAAATCGCTCACTCCCGCCACGATGAAAATGCCGAGCGCAATCCAGCGCATGGCGGCGACCGCCGGCCAGAAAAGACAGGCGACGACCAGAGGTACGGCGATCACCCTGCCGTAGGTCAAGAGATTGGGCAGGTTCAGGCGCCGATCTGAGCCTGTCGAGAGCGTCGAGTTCAACATGCGTCGAAGGAACATGCCGGTGGGGCGCCGTCAAGCAGGCGGCGCATTAGGTTGGAAATTGCGGCACTCTCTGAGCCCCGAGAAGGCTACCTGCCCTCGCCGTGGAAGAAGTCATAGACGAGCTTGGCCGTGGTGGCGTTGATCCCCGCAACCTTTTCGAGATCGGCGAGACCGGCGCGAGAGATCGCTTTGGCCGTCCCGAACGCAAGGAGCAAGGCGCGTTTGCGCGCCGGGCCGATGCCGGCGATCTCGTCGAGCGGACTTGCGGTGAACGCCTTCTTGCGCCGCGCCCGGTGCGTGCCGATCGCGAAACGGTGCGCCTCGTCGCGGAGCCGCTCGACGAAATACAGCGCCGGATCGCGCGGCGAGAGTCGAAACGGCTCCTTACCGGCGACAAAGAAGGTCTCGCGGCCGGCATCGCGATCCGGCCCCTTGGCGATCGCGACGATCGGAATGTCGTCGATGCCGAGATCGGCGAGCACTGCGCCGGCGGCGTCGAATTGCCCCTGCCCGCCGTCGATAAGGACGAGATCGGGATGCTGCGGGAAGGCGTCGGAATCTCCGGCCGCCCCGCTCGCGGCGTCCTTGATGAGCCGCATGAAGCGACGGCGAAGAACTTCGCGCAGCATGGCCGTGTCGTCGCCGGGCGTTAAATCCTCGTCTTTGATGTTGAAGGTGCGGTAGTGCGCCTTCATGAATCCTGTGGGTCCGGCGACGATCATCGCGCCGACCGCGTTCGTCCCCATAATGTGCGAATTGTCGTAGACCTCGATACGCTGCGGCACCTTGTCGAGCCCGAAGGCCGCGGCGAGCGCCGCGAGCAATTTCTCCTGAACTCGCGCCTTCCGAGAGTTTGCGCCCCAGAGTCTCGCGCGCGTTCTGCGCGGCGTGTTCGACGAGATCCTTCTTCTCGCCGCGCTGCGGCACGCCGATCTCGGCGCGATGCCCCATGCGCTCGCAGAGCGCGCGTTCGAGCACCTCTCGGTCCTCGATCTCGTGCGAGAGAAGAATAAGTCGCGGCGCCGGTCGCTCCGCATAGAACTGGGCGAGAAAGGCGCCGAGCACTTCGCCTAGCGCAAGGCTCTTGTCAGCGCGCGGGAAATAGGCGCGGTTGCCCCAGTTCTGATAGGTGCGGAAAAAGAAGACCTCGATACAGAACTGCCCCGCGTCTTCGACGATAGCGAAAACGTCGGCCTCCTCGACGCTTTTCGGATTGATACCTTGCGCGCCCTGGATCGCGGAGAGTGCGGCGATGCGGTCGCGCAGCCGCGCGGCGCGCTCGTAATCGAGTGCGTCGGACGCCGCGGCCATCTCATTGGCGAGAAGATCGCGTACCGCCCGGCTCTTGCCGGAGAGAAAGTCGCGCGCTTCCTTGACGAGCTTTGCATAGTCGTCCGCGCCGATCTCGCCCGTGCATGGCGCCGAGCAGCGTTTGATTTGGTAGAGCAGGCAGGGGCGTGTGCGGTTTGCGAAATAGCTGTCCGTGCAGGAACGCAGCAGAAAGGCGCGCTCCAGCGCGTTGAGCGTACGGTTCACCGCCCAAACGCTGGCGAACGGTCCGAAATAATCGCCCTTGCGATCGCGCGCGCCGCGATGTTTGGCAATCTGCGGGGCGACGTGATCGCCGCCGAGGAAAATATACGGAAACGATTTGTCGTCGCGCATCAACACATTGAAGCGCGGCTTCATCTGTTTGATGTAGTTCGTCTCCAGCAGCAGCGCTTCGGTCTCGGTTTCGGTCGATACGAATACCATCGCGGCGGTCAGCGAAATCATCCGCGCGATGCGGCTCGTATGGCCGCCGCCGCGCAGATAGCTTGCAACGCGTTTGCGCACGCTCTTCGCCTTGCCGACGTAGAGTACTTCGCCGTCGGCGGCGATCATCCGATAGACGCCGGGACCGACCGGGGCGTGCTGCCAATAGGTTTTGATGACCTCGACGCCGCGGGCCAGCGAGGCGGGCGCGTCGATGCCGATCGCCGCTTCCGGCGCATGCGTTGCGGCGATCGCCTCGCTGTTTCCGGCACACGCCGGCGCGGCCGGCGGATTTTCGGGGAGTTGGGTCATCTATCGTACGATTTAGGCCTCTGCGGCGGCGAGAAAAAGAGCCGCGAGAAATTCGCATGGGACGCGCCCAACCGGCAAATTTGCCGCCCCACTGGGCCTCTCTGGACGTATCGGCAAATTCGGGTTAGCTCTTTAGCCCCGCTGTGGGGGCGGGTCTGCGGAACACCTAATCGAGGCGACATGGGTCGAAGTTTCGGCGCGCCTGCGGCCGTCCCGAGGTTGCGCAAATCCAGGCGCGCCGCGTCGCGGTATACTCGCTTGCCCTGGCTCGTTCTGGCGTGTCTGCTTTCCGGCTGCGTGGACAGCAACGTTGCGCAAGGGCCCGATCCCTCGGCACCTCCCTCGGCGAATATCGAGCGCCGCGACGGCGTGAGCCCCGCCGGGGCGACCGTCGCGCTCGCCAGCTTCTCCGGTGCGCCAGAGGAAGTCACCGACCGTTTCACGCCGATTTTCGCCGACGCCGCCAAACGCAGCGAGATCAACTTTACCGATCCCGACAAGGCGAATTATCTCGTGCGCGGCTATCTCACCGCGCATCCCGACGGAGATGCGACCGCGGTCGCCTTTGTCCTCGACGTCTTTGATTCGAAGAAGCAGCGCACGCAGAGGGTCGAGGACGAAATCCTCGTCAAAGGGCAGGCAGCCGATCCCTGGTCGCTGGTCGACGATCAGGCGCTCGCGGCGGTGGCCGCCAAGAGCTCGGATGATCTCGCCGCGGTCATGACCAATACGCCGGAGGCGCTGCTTGCCGCCAACCCGCAGCCTTCCGAGGGGCACAATGTGGCCGCAGAAGGCGGCCAAACGGTCGTCGCCGCTACACCCTCCGGCGCGGCAGCGCCAACATCGTCGCCGCCCGGCGGCGTAGGCATGGCGGCCCTCCGCTAGCGCCTTATCCCTCCGAGGTCCTCGGATTGTTCTTTTTGGCTTCCGCCGTCGCGGATGCCGCGAGCCATAAATGTGGAGGACAACATATGAGGTTTTGGTTGACCGGTCGCCCACTCTGCCTTGTTGTCCTGCTCACAGCCTCGACGGCCGCTCTGGCCGATCCCGTGGGAGAATGGCGGGTCGCGGACGGCACGGCGACAGTTCGCATTCACCGTTGCGGCGGCGCTCTCTGCGGCAACGTCGCAACGACTGCCTCGACGCCGGGCAAGGACATCCGCAACCCCGATCCGGGCAAGCGCAATCGCTCGGTGCTCGGCATGGAGGTACTGATCAACATGCGCCCGCGCGGCCGAAACGTCTGGGCCGGGACGAGCTACGACGCTGACGACGGACAATATTATTCAACGCAAATATCGCTGGACGACCAGTCGACGCTCAAGATCTCCGGCTGCGCTCCGGGCGGGGGCCCGTGCGGCAGCCAGATCTGGTCGCGTGTGCGTTGATGCGTTGCGGTTGCGATTGTCGTAGCAAGCGGGCATAGTCGCGCCGTGACCGCATCATACGCGCAATGAAGATCCTCGCCGGCAATTCCAACCGTGCTCTGACGGCGGAAATCGCCGCCTACATCGGCGTGCCGCTGACCAAATGTCAGGTCCGGCGCTTCGCCGACATGGAGGTCTTCGTCGAGATCCAGGAGAACGTTCGCGGCCAGGACACGTTCGTCATTCAATCGACCTCGTTTCCGGCCAACGACCATTTGATGGAGATGCTGATCATGATCGATGCGCTCAGGCGCGCATCGGCGCGGCGCATCACCGCCGTCATTCCGTATTTCGGCTACGCGCGGCAAGACCGCAAAGCCGGCCCGCGCACGCCGATTTCGGCGAAGCTCGTCGCCAATATGATCAGCCGGGCGGGCGCCGACCGGGTGCTGACCGTCGATCTTCATGCCGGACAGATCCAGGGCTTCTTCGACATTCCGACCGACAATCTTTTCGCCGCGCCGGTGATGGTGCGCGACATCAAGGAGCGCACCAGCCTCAACAATCTGATGGTCGTCTCGCCCGATGTCGGCGGCGTGGTGCGCGCCCGGGCGCTCGCCAAACGCATCGACGCACCGCTCGCCATCGTCGACAAGCGGCGCGAGCGCGCCGGCGAATCGGAAGTCATGAACGTCATCGGCGACGTCAACGGCAAGACCTGCGTTCTGGTCGACGACATCGTCGATTCGGCTGGCACCTTGTGCAACGCCGCCGATGCGCTGCTGCGCGACGGTGCC
This sequence comes from uncultured Alphaproteobacteria bacterium, assembly GCA_963697785.1. GTDB lineage: Bacteria > Pseudomonadota > Alphaproteobacteria > Rhizobiales > Beijerinckiaceae > Methylovirgula. The sequence goes on from OY969098.1 coordinate 2,148,713, forward strand.
CGCGACGTCTACGGCTATATTACCCACGGCGTTCTTTCCGGTGGCGCCGTCGCGCGCATCGACAGCTCGCATTTGAAGGAGCTCGTCGTTACCGACACCATCGCCCCGACCGAAGCCGTCCTTGCCGCGCGGAACGTCCGCGTCCTGCCGATTGCGACGCTGATCGGCGAAGCGATCACGCGAACTGCCAAGGAAGAGAGCGTATCGAGCCTCTTCGATTGATCGGCGATAACCCTGTTTGCCGGGAACTCTTGCACCGAGCGCAAAACTCGTTCGGTAATTCTTGACTTGACCCTTCGAAATGGGGGAGTTTCCGCGGCTTTCCCCGGGCGCCCTTGTCTTCATGCGCAGCTATCTTGATTTTGAAAAGCCCGTCGCCGACCTTGAAACGAAGGTCGAGGAGTTGCGCGCCCAGTGGAAGGAAGGCGACGATAGCGTCAGCGAAGAATTAACGCGCCTTGAGATCCGCGCCGAAAGGGCGCTTGCCGAACTCTATGCCGGGCTGACGCCCTGGCAGAAGACGCTAGTCGCGCGCCATCCGCAACGGCCGCATTGTTCGGACTTCATCGCCGGGTTGCTCAACGATTTTACTCCGCTCTCCGGCGACCGGTTGTTCGGCGACGACGCGGCGATCGTCGGCGGCTTCGCGCGGTTTCGCGGCTCTCCCGTATGCGTGATCGGCCAGGAGAAAGGCGCGGACACGGAAAGCCGGCTGAAGCACAATTTCGGCATGGCGCGGCCGGAAGGCTATCGTAAGGCGATCCGTCTCATGGAACTAGCCGACCGGTTTTCGCTTCCCGTGATTTCGCTTGTCGATACGGCCGGCGCGTTTCCCGGCGTAGATGCGGAGGAGCGCGGCCAGGCCGAGGCGATCGCCCGCTCGACCGAGAAATCGCTGTCGCTCGGCGTCGCCAACGTCGCGGTAATCATCGGCGAAGGCGGATCGGGCGGCGCGATTGCAATTGCGACTTGCAACCGGGTGATGATGTTGGAGCACGCGATCTACACCGTCGCTTCGCCCGAGGCATCCGCTTCGATTCTCTGGCGCGACACGACGAGGGCGCAGGATGCCGCCACCAGCATGAAGATCACCGCCCAGGATCTTTTGAGGTTCGGGCTCATCGACGGCATTGTCGAAGAGCCGATCGGCGGCGCGCACCGCAATCCCGCCGTGGCAATCGCCGCAACGGGCGATGCCATCGCCGCAGCGCTCGAAGGCCTCGGCAATCTTTCGCCCGACGCCATTCGCGAAGCCCGCGCCGATAAGTTCATGGCGATGGGCAAAAAGGGATAGGCATACCTTCTCCAGTGGAGAAGGTGCCGAGCGCAAGCGAGGCGGATGAGGGGTTACGATCCCTCAATTACACCAGCTGCAACCGCTCACCCGGTCGGCTCCGCCGGCCGCCCTCTCGCGCCCGGAGAGGGTCGTGCTGCTAATGCCGGAAATGCCGCACGCCCGTGAAGACCATGGCAAGGCCGGCTTCGTCGGCGGCTGCGATCACTTCGTCGTCGCGCAGCGAACCGCCGGGCTGGATCACCGCGGTAGCGCCCGCCTCCGCGGCGGCAATCAGTCCATCCGCGAACGGAAAGAACGCATCGGAGGCGACCACCGATCCTTTCGCGAGGCTTTCCGAAAGACCCGCGGCGCGCGCCGCCTCCTCCGCCTTTTGCGCGGCGATGCGTGAGGAATCGACGCGGCTCATCTGCCCGGCGCCGATGCCCACGCTCGCCCCACCCTTGGCGTAGACGATGGCGTTGGACTTCACATATTTCGCCACGCGGAAGGCAAATTTGAGATCTTCGAGTTCGGTTTCGCTCGGTGCACGCTTCGTAACGACGCGCAAACCCATATCGTCGACCACCGCGTTATCGCGGTTCTGCTCGAGGAACCCTCCGCTGACCGACTTGAACGTCAGTTCGGCGCGGCGCGGATCGGGCAGACCGCCGGTCAACAGAAGCCGCAGGTTTTGCTTGCCCGCGATCGTCGCAACCGTATCCGCGTCCGCGTCGGGCGCGATAATGACTTCGGTGAAGATTTTCACGATCTCGCGCGCCGTCTCGGCATCCAACTTACAATTCAACGCGACGATGCCGCCATAGGCCGAGACCGGATCGCAGCGTAGCGCCAGGCGATAGGCTTCCCCGAGACTCGCCGCCTGCGCGACGCCGCAAGGGTTGGAGTGTTTGATGATTGCCACCGCCGCGTAGCGCGCCGAATCGAATTCGGCGACGAGATCGAGCGCCGCGTCGGTATCGCCGACATTGTTGTAGGAAAGCTGCTTGCCCTGCGCCTGCCGCGCCGTGGCAATGCTGGGGCCGGCGCCGGGCATCGCGTAGAAGGCGGCGCTTTGATGCGGATTCTCGCCGTAACGCAGCGTCTCGATCTTGCGCCCGGCGAAGCTGCGGTAGGGCGGCGCCGCGGCGCCGATCTCGGCGGCGAGCCAGTTGGAGATGACCGCGTCGTAGGCTGCGGTACGTGCATATGCCTTTTGCGCGAGCTCGCGTCGGAATGCGAGCCGCGTCGCGCCGTGGTTCTCGCTGAGTTCGGCGAGCGCGCGATCGTAGTCAGCAACGTCGACGATCACCGTCACGCTGTCGAAATTCTTTGCGGCGGCGCGAATCATCGCTGGACCACCGATATCGATGTTCTCGACGCAGTCCGCAAACCCGGCACCGCGCGCGACGGTTGCCTCGAACGGATAGAGATTGACGACGAGAAGATCGATCGGCGCGATGCCGTGGGCGAGCATCGCCGCTTCGTGTTCCGGGTCCTCGCGTACCGCCAAGAGCCCGCCGTGCACGTTGGGGTGAAGCGTCTTCACCCGTCCGTCCATCACTTCCGGAAAGCCGGTCAGGTCGGAAACGTCTCTGGCCTCGATCCCGGCCGCAGCGAGCGCCTGGCGCGTTCCGCCGGTCGAGACGATCTCGACGCCGCGCGCGGCAAGGGCGCGGGCGAATTCGACGACCCCGGTCTTGTCAGAAACCGAGATCAGGGCGCGGGCGATGCGGCGGAGCGGGTCAGGCATCAAGTGATTCCGGAGAGAAAGTGCGGCTCTAGCATGTTCTCCCACGTCATGGCCGGTTTGTCCCGGCCATCCACGCGGTTTGTTCATCAGCGAAGCTTCCCAGCTTCGCTTCCCTGTCAAAATACGTTGCCGCGGATCGGCGTGGATGGCCGGGACAAGCCCGCCATGGCGGCTTCTCGGGCTACAGTGGAATTGCAGGCCGCCCAACCAGCATTTTCCCGTCATGCCCCACGATCTCCGCAGCCATGAGCCGCCCCGCCGGAACGTCGCCGACCCGTACCCTCGTAAAATCCTCCGCCCGCGCCATGCCGCCCTGTTCGGTGAGCAGCGTGAGCGTTTTGCCGACCTGCGCGGAAAGATGGCGGGAGAGCGCCGCGTCCGCCGCTGCGCGCAAACGCTTGGCGCGCGCCGCGATAAGGTGCGCTTCGACCTGCGGCATGCTTGCCGCCGGCGTGCCGGGCCGCGCTGAGAATGGAAAGACATGAATGTGCGTCAACTCGCATTCCTCGACGAGCGCCAGCGTATTCTCAAACATCTCTTCCGTTTCGGTCGGGAAGCCGGCGATGAGATCGGCCCCGAACACGACATTGGGCCGCGCCCGCTTGAGCCCGGCGCAGAAGCGGACCGCGTCGGCGCGGCCGTGGCGGCGCTTCATTCGCTTCAGGATCATATCGTCGCCCGATTGCAGCGAAAGATGAAGATGCGGCATCAGTCGCGGCTCGTTGGCGATCACCTCAAGCAAATCCGCTTCAGCCTCGATGCAATCGATCGAAGAGAGCCGCAGCCGGGCGAGCAATGGCGCCGCTTGCAAGATCGCTTTGACGAGTTCCCCGAGGTTTGGCGCGCCGGGGAGATCCCGGCCGTAGGCGGTAAGATCGACGCCGGTCAGCACGATCTCTTTGGCACCTTTGTGGAGGCAGGCTTCGACCGCCGCGAGAGCCGCGTCGATCGGCATCGAGCGCGATGCGCCGCGCCCATAAGGAATAATACAGAATGTGCAGCGATGATCGCAGCCGTTCTGCACCGCGAGAAAGGCGCGGGTGCGGCCCTCGATGCTGGCGCCGGCCGGCAAAGCCGGAGCGCGCCTAAAAATGTCGCCGACTTCGACGCGCCGCTTGGTCGCAAAAGCGAGCGGCTCCATCTTCTCGGCATTGCCGAGAACCCTGGCGACTTCGGGCATTGCCGCGAACATTTCGGGATTGATCTGCGCGGCGCAGCCGGTGACGACGATGTCGCGCCGTGGAGCCTCGCGCTTGAGCCTGCGGATCGCCTGCCGCGCCTGGCGAACGGCTTCCGCCGTCACCGCGCAAGTATTGACGATCGTAACATCGTCGGTGGCGCATGCCGCGCGGCGCATGGCCTCGCCTTCGACGAGGTTCAGGCGGCAGCCGAAGTTCACGACTTCGACGCGCCGGGGCGCCGGGGCGTTCACGCGGCTACACCCTCGAAGAGCAGCGGATCGAGCACCGCCTCGAATTCCAATTCGACCGGGCCGCCCAAGACCACATGGGCGTCTTCGCGCCAGGTGACGCGAAGATCGCCGCCCGGCAGGCTCACGTTCGCCTCGCGGTCAGCGACCGCCTTGCGAGCCGCGACGACGAGAACGGCGCAGGCAGCCGAGCCGCAGGCGCGCGTCAATCCCGCGCCGCGCTCCCAAACTTTCGCGACGATGTGATCGCGGCTGCTAATCCGCGCGAGGGTGATATTGGCGCGTTGCGGGAAAAGCGGATGATGTTCGAGCTTCGGGCCGATCACGGCGAGGTCGTAGGCGTCGAGATCGTCCACAAAGAACACGGCGTGAGGATTGCCTACGTTGATCGCCGCCGCCGGCACCGGCATCTCGTCGAAATGAATGGCGCCGGTGTCCTCCATAGGCTTGGCGAGCGGAATGTTGCGCCAAAAGAAGCGCGGCTTGCCCATGTCGACTGAAAAGCTCCATTCGCCTTGTCGCCGGCATTCGAGTACGCTGGCCGCGGTCTCGATCTTCAGCATCTCGCGATTCGTGCCGCGCAGCAAAATCCAGGCGACGCAGCGCATGCCATTGCCGCAGGCGCCGGCCTCGCTGCCGTCGCTGTTGTAGATTTGCACAGAGGCGTCGGTGCTGGGCGAGCGCGGATCGCGCAACACCATGAGCTGATCGAAGCCGAGGCGCTCGCCACGGCCGATCGCCTTCACAACCGCCGGAGAAAGATCGCCCGGCGCGCCGCGCAGATCGAGAATCAGGATCTCGTTGCCGAGCCCGTTCATCTTTATGACGGGTCGCGAGGCCAAAGGATGCATGTTCATCTCAGGTTCGAGCTTCATATAGGAAAAAGCCGCGGCCATGGCTACGAATCTGCGCTCTGGCCCGGTCCGCTGCCGGCGGGGGGCTCGAGGGGGCTGAATTCCGAAGCCATAAGGGGAGGAAGCGGCGCATGAATCTCGCGAAACGGCCTTCGGTAAGCTTGGACTTAGCTATTCTTTTGGCTATTCTCCTGGCCCTTGCCGTTGTTGCCGCGCCGGCCCAGGCAGAAGATCAGGCGCCGGCCACCCCGGCCACTTCTGCGGCAACGACCACTCCCGCCCCGGCGGCGTCAACTTCGCCTGTAACCGCGCCCCCTGCCCCGATCGCTCCCCACGCCGCGCCGCCCGCTTCGGCAGCCCCCGCCGCTGCTGCGCCGAACGCATCCGGCCCGAATGGCAGCGAGCCAGAGCAGGGCTCGCCCGGAGTGCCAAGCGAGGCGACTGCCGAAACCATCGACGTGGCATCGCGACCGACCGCTATGCTCGCCGGCAAGGCCACGTGGGACGGCGGATTCGCCTCGATCAAAGACTCGCTCGCCAAGATCAAAGCCGCGTTGGATAAGGCCGGGCTTAAGGCCGCCGGACCGCCGTTTAGCGTGTTCACGGAAACCGACGACAGCGGCTTTTCCTATGAGGCCATGGTGCCGCTCGCCGCCAAACCGGCGGTCGCATTCTCGGGCGATGTGAAGCTTGGATCGTCGCCCTCCGGCAAAGCGATCAAATTTCAGCATCGCGGCCCTTATGACGACATCGATTCGACCTACGATCTCATCACCGCCTATCTCGACGAAAAAAGCCTTGAGGCGCGCGATTTCTTCATCGAGGAGTATTTGACCGAATTGACGAGCGCGGAGGATCCAAATCTGGCCGTCGATATCTATGTTTTCATCAAGTGAAGGCCGCAGGCCAGCGCCCGGCAATTGTCTTTTGAGGATCGCGGTTTGATGCACGATCATTCCCTCGATGGGTTTTCCCATCCGCATGTGTTTTTAGGCCGCCGCCACGTCGCGAACGAGCAGCGCACGCTGCTCGTCGTGGCGCTCACGGCGGCGATGATGGTCGCCGAAATCGGCGGCGGCGCGATCTTCGGCTCGATGGCACTGATTGCCGATGGTTTGCATATGTCGACCCACGCGGCCGCGCTCGGCGTCGCGGCGCTTGCCTATGTCTACGCCCGCCGCCATGCGAACGACCCGCGCTTCGCCTTCGGGACCGGCAAGTTCGGCGATCTCGCCGCCTTCGCAAGCGGCCTGGCGCTCGCTCTCGTCGCGCTGCTGATCGCCTACGAGTCGGTCGCCCGCCTGATCCATCCGCGCGCCATCGCCTATGACGAGGCGCTGGCGGTCGCCGCTTTGGGCTTATCGGTCAATCTCATCAGCGCCTGGCTGCTGCGCGATACGCATCATCATGATCACCATCGCCACGCCGGTCACGACGACGCCGATCACAATCTGCGCGCCGCCTATGTGCACGTGCTCGCCGACGCGGCGACGTCGTTGCTCGTCATCGGCGGCCTGCTGCTCGCCCGCAATTTCGGGCTCGTCTTCATGGATCCCGTCGTCGGCCTGATCGGCACGGGCGTCATCTTGAGTTGGGCGTATGGACTCTGCGCGATTCGGGCAGCGTGCTTCTCGACGTCACGCCGGACGCTCGTCTTCGCGACGCGATCAAGGCGCGCCTGGAGACCGATGGCGATTTCGTCTCCGATCTGCATCTGTGGCGACTTGGTCCCGGGCACCGCGCGGCGGTCATATCGATCGTCAGCGATCACCCGAAATCGCCGCAGGAGCATAAGGCGCGGCTCGCGGACCTCGCCGGCCTGAGCCACGTGACAATCGAGGTTCTCCGCTGCCCGGACGCGCGATAGCGTCGGTTTTGCGGGATCTAGGAATTGGCGTTAATCCATGTCCAAGCGCGACTTCTGGAACGGCGACCAAGTGCTCTATGTGAACAGCCGGCATCGCGCGTTGTATTATGCCGATATCGGCAAAGAGATCGCGGCGCTCATTGCATCGCCCGAGGCTCTGCTGCTCGATTACGGCTGCGGCGAAGCGCTTGCCGCCGATTTCCTCGCCGGGAAATGCGCCCGGCTCTATCTTTACGACCCGATCCAGAAGATCGAGACCTCGTTACGGGCGCGCAACAAGGCAAACCCGAAGATCGCCGTGCTCGACCGCGCCAGCCTCGAAGCTCTGCCCGACGCTGGCCTCGATCTGATGATCTGCAATTCGGTATTGCAGTATTTGAGCCGCGAGGAATGCGGCGCGCTCGTTGCCTTCGCGGCGGAGAAATTGAAGCTTGGCGGCCGGCTCGTCGTCGCCGACATCATTCCGCCGCACGTCGACGCGCTGACCAATTCCTGGGCGCTTGTCGAGTTTGCCTATCGCGGCGGATTTCTTCTCGCCGCTTTGCGCGGCCTTTTTTCCACGTTCTTTTCGCGCTACCGAAGAAGGCGCGGCAGAATGGGGCTCACCACGTTCGCCATTCCCGACATGCAGCGGCTCCTGTCGACGCGCGGTTTTGAGGCGCGTCGTTTCGACCGCAACATCGGCCACAATCAGGCGCGCATGACGTTCATCGCAAAGCGGGTATGAACGCGCCGCCGCATTACGCCAGTTCCACCGCCAGCCGGCGCAGGAAGCCGATGCCCGCCTCGAGTTGTGCGATCTCGACATATTCGTCCGGCTGATGCGCCTGCTCCATCGACCCCGGCCCGCAGACTACGGCCGCAATCTGCGCTTTCTGGAATTGCCCCGCTTCGCTCGCAAACGGCGCCGTCGTTGTGCGCTCCGCCCGCGCGGCCTGCAAGGCAAGCGTTTCCGCGATCGAGCCCGGCGCCGCCGTGAGCCCGGGAACTTCCGTTTCGATCTGCGTCTCGATCCGTAGGTTCGGCGTGGAGACTCCCGCCACGTAGGCATTGAGGTGGGCGAGCGCCAAGTTTTGCGGTACGCCCGGCAGGCCGCGGAATTCCCACTGCAGGGCGCAATTTTTGGCGAGAATGTTGCGTGCCGTGCCGCCGCGGATGGTGCCGACGTGAACCGTCGAATAGGGCGGATCGAAGCGCGGGTTTGGCGTCGCCTTCAGGGCATCGGCGAAACGGTAGAGATCGGCGACGAGCTTGCAGGCCGCCTCGACGGCGCTGGCGCCAAGTTGCGGCCGCGCCGAATGGGCCTCCTTGCCGTGCACGAGCGTCTGATAGGTGGCGATGCTCTTATGCGCGTCGGCGACCTGCATCGAGGTAGGCTCGCCGACGATCGCCGCGCCGGGGCGCGGCAGATCGCGCCCCAACCGGGCGATCGTATCGAGGCCGCCCTGACAACCGACCTCTTCGTCGTAGCTCAGCATGATGTGAATCGGCCGCGCGAGCCGCGCCGCTTGAAATTCCGGGATCATCGCGAGGCAGAGCGCGTCGAACCCTTTCATGTCGCAGGTGCCGCGCCCATAGAGCCGGCCGTCGGCGGACCGCAAGACGAAGGGATCGCCGCTCCAGACCTGGCCCTCCACCGGCACGACGTCGGTATGGCCCGACAGCACGACGCCGCCGTCGATCTTCGGGCCAATCGTCACAAACAGCGCCGCCTTGTCGCCCTGCGCGTTCGGCACCTTCACGTAGTCGGCGCCGAGGCTCGCAAGATAGGCTTCGACGGTGGCGACCAAAGCCAGATTGGACTTTTCGCTTTCCGTGTCGAACGAGACGAGCCGCTCGAGCATGGTCAACGTCTCGGCCAAGCGACCGTCTGCTGGGTTGGGAGAGGAAGGCGACACACTACCCCGATCGCAAGCCTAATTCAGGACCCGCGCAACATAGGGCGAGTCGAGCGAAAAGGCCGGGATTTCCGCGTCGAAAATATCGCCCTTCTCGTTCACCATCCGATAAGTGCCCGCCATGATGCCGGACGGCGTCGTCAGCGGGCAGCCGGAGGTGTAGCGAAAACGCTCGCCCGGCTTCAAGACCGGCTGTTCGCCGACGACGCCGGCACCGCGCACTTCTTCGAGCCTGCCGTTGGCATCGGTGATTTTCCAGTGCCTGGCCGTCAATTGGACGGTGAGCGGACCGCGATTGGCGATCTCGACGGTATAGGCCCAGAAGAACGTCGCCTCGTCGGCATCCGAGCGTTCCGGGACAAATTCGGGCATGACGGTGATCTGAATGTCGTTGGTGACGCGGCTGTACATGGGTTCCGTACCGTCCGAATCCACGCTATGGACCTAAGCCTATCACCGGCCGGCGCGAGGCGCAAAAATCGGCCACCCAGGCCGCCCGGATTCGCTGCCGTTTCAGGGCGCTGGGCACGTAGCCGGGCTCGGCGCCAACGCCGCGGATGCAACATGACCGAGAAGCCGCAACGTCTCATGGTCCGGGTCTATTACGAAGACACGGATTTTTCCGGATTCGTGCAGCATGTCGCCTATCTGCGCTTCTTCGAACGCGGCCGTACCGAATTCCTGCGCGCCCACGGCATCGCGCAATCGGCGTTTTTTGCGGCGGGGGCGCTGGCCTTTGTCGTGCGCGGCCTGCGCGTCGAGTACCTTCGGCCGGCGCGCATGGACGACGAGCTTTGCATCGAGACGGCGATCGACAAGCTCGGCGGCGCCTCGATCGAAATGGCGCAGGCGATTTTGCGCGGTGGCGAATTGCTGGCCTCCGCGCATGTCCGCGTAGCGGCGGTCGCGGACGGACGGGCGAGGCGCCTTCCCGCCGTGATCCAAACCCTGCTTGGGCGTGCCGCGGACGGCATTTAGCGCCGGGCGGCGGGCGCGCGAGGGGCGGCGTAAGAATTGCAAATGTTTGGCATCGAGCGCATGCCGCTTGTGGCGCCGCTATAAGCCGCGATAGACCTTCGTAACCCCATGTTAACTTTGAGAATGGCTCAACTGGGTCGGTGGCCTTTGAGCGACCGGCCGCGGCGAAAAGCCCAAGAAATGACCGAATTGCAGGTAAGGACAAGCCTAATCATCGGTCCGATCTCGAAGTTTTGGGATTTTTCCGGAATTTGCCATTCCCGATGTGGCGGGGGTTAATGGCCTGCTCAATTCGCTGGCGAACGGCAGTTTGCGACATCGGCGCGCGTATTTGCTCTTCATCGCCGGTTTGCGAGGACGAATGACATGAATCCAGCCGATATCGCCACTTCCGCGCTGTCCGCGCCGGCCCCGGAAGTCACGCTTTGGAGTATGTTTCTATCGGCGCATATCGTCGTCAAACTGGTTATGATCGGGCTGCTCGGGGCGTCCATCTGGTGCTGGGCGATTATCATCAACAAGGTCATGCTGTTTGCGAAGGTGCAAAAAGCCATGGACCGGTTCGAACAAGCCTTTTGGTCGGGCAATTCGCTGGAGGAACTTTACGCGACCCTGTCGTCGCGGCCGACGAGCGGCATGGCGAGCCTTTTCGTCGCGGCGATGCACGAATGGAAACGCTCCGTGCAGACCGCGGCAAGCTCGTTCATGGGCCTGCAGACGCGCATCGAGAAGGTGCTCGACGTAACCATCGCCCGCGAGACCGAAAAGCTCGAATCCCATTTGCTGGTACTGGCGACGGTTGCCTCCGCCGCGCCGTTCATCGGTCTGTTCGGAACGGTTTGGGGCATCATGACCTCATTTCGCTCGATTGCCGCCTCAAGGAATACGTCGCTGGCGGTGGTGGCGCCGGGGATCGCGGAGGCGCTGTTTGCGACCGCGCTCGGCCTCTTTGCGGCGATCCCGGCGCTCATCGCCTACAACAAGTTACAGGCCGACGTGGCAAAGAAACAGGCACAGCTCGAAGGGTTCGCCGATGAATTTTCCGCGATCCTGTCGCGGCAGATTGATCAGCAGGGCGCGCGCGATCGCGCCGCCTGATCTGGGCGCGCATTCGCGTCGGGTACGGCAGAGGAGAGTAGCCGCATGGCCATGACCACCGCAGCGTCGACTCGTAGCGGCGGCCGCCATCGTCGCGGCGTTCCTCGCTACAAGGCCATGTGCGAGATCAACATGACGCCGTTTATCGACGTGATGCTCGTCTTGCTCATCATTTTCATGGTCGCCGCGCCGTTGCTCGCCACCGGCGTGCCGATTGATCTGCCGCATACCAAAGCCTCGGCGCTCAACATCGAGCAAAAGCCGCTGTCGATCGCAATCGACGACAAAGGCGCGATCTATCTCATGGATGATCTCGTGCCGATCGAGCAGCTCGCCGACAAGCTGAAGGACGCGGCGCACGGCACATTCGACCAGCGCATCTACGTGCGCGGCGACAATAACGTGAACTACGGCAGGATCGCCGAAGTTATGTCGATCATCACCACGGCCGGCTACAAGAGGGTCGCTCTCGTGACCGAGCCGAGCAAAAATTGAGCTTCGATGGACGCATCGGGAAAGCCCGGTTACATCGCTTCGAGCGCCGCGCACGTGGCCTTGCTCGTGCTGGCTCTCGTGTCCTTTTCCCGCAGTCCGAAGTTCGACGACGCTCCGGAGACGATTCCGATCGAGACGGTGAGCATGCAGGACTTCAATCAGATCATGCATGGCGACAAGAGCGCCAAGCAGGTTCAGCCGAAGCAGAAGGTGGATAAGGTCGCCGATACGGTGGAAAATACGCCGAAGCCGCCGATCGCCGAGGCAAAGCGCGACGTGCCGACCCCGCCCCCGCCTCTGAAGCGAGTCGCCGACCCGGGATTGGCCGACAAAGTCGCGCCGCAGAAACCGCCGGTGCAAGCCGCGGCCACCCCGCCGCCGCCCGCCAAGCCCGCGCCGATTCCTCCCCTCGCCGACACCTCGCAGGATGCCGAGCAGCTCCAGATCAACCCGAAGAAGGAGCCGCCGAAGGACACTCCCAAGAAGGAGGTAACCAAGCAGCCGGAGCTCAAACTCGACCAGATCGCCAAACTGCTTGCCGCGGATAAGCCGAAATCGGGCGATGACAGCAAAGATCCGGCGCGGAAATTCAGCGCCGACGATATCGCCCGGCTGTTGAGCAAGGAGCCCGCGCAGCGCAAGGCCGCGACCGGCAAGGAGTTGCAGCAGCTGGTTTCCCTCGGCTCACCTACCGCCAGCGCCGAGAAAATGTCGCCATCCTTCGAGGCGCAGATGGAAGGCTGGTTCCAGGATAAGTTTCAGGGCTGTTGGACGCAGCCGATCACTTTGCCGCAGGGACCCAAATATGTGCCGGAGATCCGTGTTCCTTTGAATCTCGACGGTTCGCTGGCTTCCGATCCTACCCTGCTTAACCCGCCGAGCGATCCTGCCTGGCAGCCGCTTGCGGAAAGTGCGCTTCGCGCGGTGCATACCTGCGACCCTCTGCCCGTTCCTGACATATTCAAGCCCTATTACGACGAATGGAGGGACCGGGTCGTCCGGTTCAACGACGAGGACATGTAGCGCCCGGTTGGGCGCGTCACTCTCCCATTCCGGGCCCATTTCGAACCAAGCGGACCGAAACCATGCTTATCACCCGACGATCGGTCTCCGGACTCATTCTCGGACTGGCATCGAGCGCTCTATCCGGCGAGCTCGCCTTTGCCCAAGACCGGTATTTCAACGTCGAATCCGGCGCGCAGTTCAAGCCGGTTCCGGTCGCGGTCACGCAATTTGCCGGGGATACCGGCACCGCTATCACCGCCGTCATCAGCAATAATTTCAGCCGTTCGGTCTTCCTCACCCCGGTCGATCCGAACACATTCCCGGAGCATGTGACCAATCCGGATCAATCGCCGCAGATGGAGCAGTGGAAGACGATCAACGCGCAATTCGTGGTAACCGGCCGCAGCGCCCCCGGGCCGGACGGCCGGTTGCAGACCCAGTTCCGGCTGTGGGACGTCGCGAGCGGCGCGCAGGTCGCCGGCCAGCAATATGTGACGGACCCGAACAACGAACGGCGTGTCGCCCATATCATCTCCGACGCGATCTTCACGCGGATCACCGGCGAGAAGGGGTTTTTCGATACCCGCGTCGCCTTCGTCGATGAGACGGGCCCTCCCCAGACGCGCCGCAAGCGGCTCGCCATCATGGACCAGGACGGCGCCAACGTGCGCTATCTGACCAGCGGCGACGATCTGGTGGTCACGCCGCGCTTCTCGCCCTCTTCGCAAGACCTCACCTACATGGCCTTTGGCGTCGCGGCCGACCCCAAGGTCCTGCTCCTCAACATCGAGACCGGACAGCGCGAAATCGTCGGCAATTTCCCCGGCATGACGTTCGCGCCGCGTTTCTCGCCCGACGGGCAGAGGATCGTGATGTCGCTGCAGGAAGGCGAGTCATCCAACCTCTATGAAATGGACATCCGCTCGCGGGCGACGACCCGGTTGTCGAGTTCCTCGGCGATCGACACTTCGCCATCCTTCTCGCCGGACAGCTCGCAGCTCGTCTTCGACTCGGATCGCGGCGGCACGCAGCAGCTTTACGTCATGCCGGCTTCGGGCGGTAATGCGCAGCGGATCTCGTTCGGCGACGGACGCTATTCGACGCCCGTCTGGTCGCCCAAAGGTGACTACATCGCGTTTACCAAACAGGGCGCCAGCACGTTCGCGATCGGCGTGATGAAGCCGGACGGGTCGGGCGAGAGGATCTTGACCGAAGGCTTCCACAACGAAGGGCCGACGTGGGCGCCAAACGGGCTTTTCCTCATGTTCTTCCGCGATCCGGGCGGCGATTCCGGGCCGCACATTTTCATGATCGATGTGTTCGGCCGTGCCGAATTCCCGGTCCCGACGCCGTCCTACGCGTCGGATCCCGCCTGGGGCCCGCTGCTGACCTCGTAGTCGGCGTAATTGCGGGGAGCAAAGCGACGAAGCAATCCAGTCTGGATTGCTTCGCTCCGCTCGCAATGACGTTCATGCGCCCCGCAGCTCGCCGACAATCGCATCGCCCATCTCGCTGGTCGAGACGGATTTCGGCGCATCGCCTTTGATGTCGGCGGTGCGCAGCCCTTTGGCGAGAACCCTGGCGATCGCGCGCTCGATCCGATCGGCGAGTTCGCTGAGCCCGAAGGAATAGCGCAGCGCCATCCCGAACGAGCCGATCATGGCGATGGGATTGGCGAGACCCTTGCCGGCGATGTCGGGCGCCGAACCGTGCACCGGCTCGTAGAGCGCCCTGCGGCGGCCGGTCTTCGGATCGACCTCGCCGAGCGAGGCGGAAGGTAACATGCCGAGCGAGCCGGTGAGCATCGCTGCCACGTCCGAGAGCATATCGCCGAACAGATTGTCGGTGACGATCACGTCGAACTGTTTCGGACGGCGCACAAGCTGCATGCCGAGCGCGTCGGCGAGCATATGTTCGAGCCGCACGTCCGGGAATTCACGCTTGTGCAAATCGATGATGGTATCGCGCCAGAGCACGCCGGATTTCATCACGTTGTGTTTCTCGGAGGACGTCACTTTGTTGTGCCGCTTGCGCGCCAGCTCGAAGGCGATGCGCCCGATGCGCTCGATCTCGTAGGTCTCATAGACTTGCGTATCGACGGCGCGTTTTTGGCCCTTGCCGAGATCGATGATCTCCTTCGGCTCGCCGAAATATATGCCGCCGGTCAGTTCGCGCACGATCATGAGATCGAGCCCATCGACAAGCTCGCGCTTCAAGGAGGAGGCATCGGCCAGCGCCGGGTAACAGATCGCCGGGCGCAGATTGGCGAAAAGATTGAAGTCTTTGCGTAGCCGCAGGAGCCCGGCTTCGGGGCGGACGTCATACGGCACTTTGTCCCATTTCGGCCCCCCGACCGCGGCAAGCAGGATCGCATCGGCCGCGGCGGCGCGCGCCATATCCGCTTCGCTGATCGCCTTGCCGTGCGCGTCATAGGCCGCGCCGCCCACGAGGCCTCTCTCGATCTCGAAGCTCGCGACCCCTTCCTTGCTGAAGAAGGCGGCGATCTTCTCGACTTCGGCCATCACTTCGGGGCCGATCCCGTCGCCAGGAAGGACGAAAAGCTTGTAGGTGGGCATAGAGATTTCCTCACGCGAGCCGGCGGCGCCAGTTCCTCAGCGTCACGGCCGGGCGCCGGCCATCCACGCGGCTCCAATGCCGCGAACTCGTCAAGTTAGCAAGATGCTGCGCAGCAGAAATGGCCGGGACAAGCCCGGCGATGACGCGCTTTCATTACGCCGCGGCGAGCTGGCGCAGGACGTAGGGCAGGATGCCGCCGTTGTTGAAATAGCCGAGCTCGTCCTCGGTGGCGATCCGGCAATGCAGCGGCACGGTCTTTATGCGGCCGTCGGCATATTTGATGACGGCTTCCATTCGCTGGCGCGGCTTCAGGCTCGCGCCGAGGCCGCGGATCGTCACCTGCTCGTCGCCCTTGAGCTTGAGCGATTTCCAGCTCGTGCCCGGCTCGAAAGTGAGCGGCAGGACACCCATGCCGACGAGATTCGAGCGATGGATGCGTTCGAAACTTTCGGCGATCACCGCCCGCACGCCGAGGAGCTTCGTGCCCTTGGCGGCCCAGTCTCGCGACGAGCCGTTGCCGTATTCGGCGCCGGCAAACACGACCAGCGGCACGCCTTCGCTCTGATATTTCATCGCCGCGTCGTAGATCGGCATTTCGGCGCCGTCCGGCCAATGTTTCGTCATGCCGCCCTCAGGAACCATTCCGTCCATCTTGGTCATGATGAAATTCTTGATGCGGATGTTGGCGAACGTGCCGCGCATCATGATCTCATGATTGCCGCGCCGCGTTCCGTACTGGTTGAAATTGGCGTGCGAGACCTGCCGTTCGAGCAGGAACTGGCCGGCTGGCGAGGCAGCCTTGATCGAACCGGCGGGCGAAATGTGGTCGGTCGTGATCTTGTCGCCGAAGAGGGCGAGGATGCGCGCGCTGATGATGTCGTTGACAGGCTCGGGCGTGATTTTCAGCCCATCGAAATAGGGTGGGTTCTGCACATACGTCGAGCCCATATCCCAACGATAGGTCTCGCCCACCGGCACCTTCACCTTGCGCCAATGCGCATCCCCTTTGAACACGTCGGCATAGCGCTGTTTGAAGATCTTTTTGGTCACAAACTTTGCGACGAATTTGTTGATCTCCTTGGCGCTCGGCCAGATGTCGCGCAGATAGACGGGGCTGCCGTGCTTGTCCTGGCCGAGCGGCTCGCGCGTCAAATCCTTGGTCACCGTGCCGGCGAGCGCGTAAGCGACGACGAGCGGCGGAGAGGCGAGATAATTCGCCTGCACGTCGGGGCTGACGCGGCCTTCGAAATTGCGGTTGCCGGAGAGCACCGCCGCGGCGACGATGCCGTTCTCGTTGATCGTGTCGGAGATTTCGGGATGCAGCGGCCCGGAATTGCCGATGCAGGTCGTGCAACCGAAGCCGACGAGATTGAAGCCGAGCTTGTCGAGATCCTTCTGCAGCCCGGAATTGTCGAGATATTCGGCGACCACCTGGCTGCCGGGGGCCAGCGAGGTTTTCACCCACGGCTTTGCCGACAATCCTTTCGCGGCCGCGTTGCGGGCCAGCAACCCGGCGCCGATGAGCACGCTCGGATTCGACGTGTTGGTGCACGAGGTGATCGCCGCGATCACCACGTCGCCGTGGCCGAGATCGTAGTTCCGGCCGGGCACAGGATGGCGCTTCCCGGCATCCGCGCTCCTCTTGTATTCCGAGGCGAGCGCCGTCTTGAAACCCACGGCGACCAATTCGAGCGCAACGCGCCCTTCCGGCCGCTTCGGCCCCGCCATCGAGGGAACGACGTCGGCAAGGTCGAGATCAAGCGTATCGGTGAACACCGGGTCCGGAGTCGCCTCTGTACGGAATATGTCTTGCGCTTTGGCATATTTTTCGACGAGCGCGACGCGCGCGGGGGCGCGCGCCGAGGTGGAAAGATAGGCGAGCGTCTCCGAGTCTACGGGGAAGAAGCCGCAGGTGGCGCCGTATTCCGGCGACATATTGGCAATCGTCGCGCGGTCGGCGAGCGAGAGATGCCCGAGACCGGGGCCGTAGAACTCCACGAACTTGCCGACGACGCCCTGTTTGCGCAGCATCTGCGTGACGGTCAGCACCAGGTCCGTCGCAGTAACGCCCTCTTTCATTTCGCCGGTCAGTTTGAAGCCGACTACTTCCGGCAGGAGCATGGAAAGCGGTTGGCCGAGCATACAGGCTTCCGCCTCGATGCCGCCGACCCCCCAGCCGAGCACCGAGAGGCCATTGACCATGGTCGTGTGCGAATCCGTGCCGACCAGCAAATCCGGATAGGCGACTTCGACCGTCGCCTTGCCGCGCTTCTCCTTGCGCGTCCAGACGGTCTGGGCGAGATATTCGAGGTTGACCTGGTGGCAGATGCCAGTGCCGGGCGGCACGACGCGAAAATTGGCGAACGAGCCCTGCCCCCATTTCAAGAAACGATACCGCTCGCCGTTGCGGTCATATTCGAGATCGACGTTGGTCTTGAACGCCTTGGCGCTGCCGTAGGCATCGACGATCACCGAATGGTCGATGACGAGATCGACGGGGACGAGCGGATTGATCTTCTGCGGATCGCCGCCGAGCTTGGTCATCGCATCGCGCATCGCGGCGAGATCGACCACCGCCGGCACGCCGGTAAAATCCTGCATCAATACGCGCGCCGGGCGGAAGGCGATCTCGCGCTCGACCTTGCCTTTGTTTTCAAGCCATTCGGCGACGCCCTTGATGTCGTCCTTGGTGACCGAGCGCCCGTCTTCATAGCGCAGCAGGTTCTCGAGCAGCACCTTCATCGAGAACGGCAGACGCGAGATCCCGGCAAGCCCGTTTTTCTCCGCCGCTTTCAACGAGAAATATTCATAGGTCTTGCCGCCGACGTTAAGTTTCTTGCGGCATTTGAACGAGTTCGAGCGAAGCCATCGGCTGAGGTCCCGCGTGCTGAGGTGGGAAAATCGGAAACCAAGCTTTATAGATAAGTTCCAATCTGCCGGCTACATGGCCGAAGGTCGCAATAACTTCCTACGATCAGGATCGCGCTCCCAACATGCAGATCGAGGCTTCGGCTCTCAGCGTCGAACGCGGCGGCCGTATCGTCTTCGCCAACCTCGGCTTCCGGCTACAGGCGGGCGAGGCATTACGCGTCAGCGGCCCCAACGGTGCCGGGAAATCGACGCTGCTGAAGGCGATCGCTGGGCTTTTGCCGCTGGCCGCCGGCAAAATCGAGGTCAGGCCCTCTTCCGATAGCCGGCGCGCCGAGCTCTGCCACTATGTCGGCCATGCCGATGCCTTGAAACCGAGTCTCACGGCCTTCGAAAACCTCGCCTTCCTCGCCGCGTTGCTTGCCACGGGCGGCGCCCGGCCGGGCCCGGCAGCGATCGAAGTGGCGCTGGAGCGGCTCGGTCTCGGCGCCGTCGCCGATTTGCCGGCCGCCTATCTCTCCGCCGGCCAGAAGCGCCGCGCGGCGCTCGCCAGGCTGGTTGCCGTCTTTCGTCCGATTTGGCTGCTCGATGAGCCGCTGACGGCGCTCGATCCGCCCTCGCAAGCCGTAGCGATGGAAATCATGGCGGCGCATGTGGCAGCGGGTGGGATCATCATCGTCGCAACCCATACGCCGCTACCAGTCGGTACCGCCGATCTGGCGCTCGGCGGGGCGGCGCAGTCATGAAAGAGAGTGGCGTTCGCCTGCCCTCGGCGCTCGGCGCACTGCTCGTTCGCGACCTTCGGATCGGCCGGCGGATCGGCGGCGCGGCGAGCATGGGCGTGCTGTTCTTTCTCTGCCTTGTGGCGATCACGCCGTTCGCGGTCGGCCCGGATCTAGCCCTTCTCGCCCGGATCGGACCTGCCATCCTATGGATCTCGGCACTCCTCGCTACCTTGCTCGGGCTCGACCGGCTGTTTCAAGCCGACGCCGAGGACGGCTCGCTCGATCTTTTCCTGCTGAGCGACACGCCGCTCGAACTCATCGTGCTCGTCAAATGTTTGGCGCATTGGCTGCTGACCGGTCTGCCGCTGGTGATCGCCAGCCCCATCTTCGGCCTGATGCTGGGGCTCGACGCGCGCGCCTTGGAAGGCGTCGCGGCGTCGCTCTTCGTCGGCACGCCGGCACTGACCTTGATCGGCGCCATTGGCGCGGCCTTGACCGTGAGCCTGCGGCGCGGCGGACTGCTGCTCGCTATTTTAATTCTCCCGCTGTCGATCCCGATCCTGATCTTCGGAGTCGCCGCGGCGAGCGGCACGATGGCCTTTTTGACGCCCTTTTTGGTCCTTTGCGGCCTCACCCTCGCGGCGCTCGCGCTAACTCCGTTCGCAGCGGCTTTGGCGCTGCGCAACGGGGCGGAGTGAAGGTTTTGAAAACCGAGCTGCGTATACTGGTCCCCGAAAGCCCGCTGGATTTGCCTTGCGCACCTGAGGCGCCTAGATGAGAACCATGCCAAACTACGCCAATCCGGCCGATTTTCTGCGCCTGGTGCGTGCTGCCGTGCCCGTGACGGCGGCGATCACCGCAATTCTTTTCGGCATTGGACTTTACCTCGCGCTGCTCAATTCGCCGCCCGACTACCAGCAGGGCGAGACGGTGCGGATCATGTATCTTCATGTGCCGTCGGCATGGATGGCGATGTTGGTCTATATGGTCATGTCGGCCGCGGCGCTCGGCACACTCGTCTGGCGCCATCCGCTCGCCGATGCGGCGCAAAAGTCCGCCGCCCCGCTCGGCGCGGGATTCACCTTCCTCTGCCTCGCCACCGGTTCGCTTTGGGGCAAGCCGGAATGGGGCACGTGGTGGGTATGGGATGCGCGGCTTACTTCGGTGTTCGTGCTTTTCTTGATCTATCTCGGGATCATCGCGCTCTGGCAGGTGATCGAGGACCCGGGCAAGGCTGCCCGCCTCGTCGCCATCTTCACACTGGTCGGTGCGGTCAACATTCCGATCATCAAATTCTCGGTCGATTGGTGGAACACGCTGCACCAATCGACCTCCGTTTTCCGTATGGGCGGCCCGACAATCGCCATGTCGATGCTCTGGCCGCTCATCTTCATGACATTCGCCTTCACGTTCCTCTTTCTCACCTTGCACATGCTGGCGATCCGCAACGAGATTCTGCGCCGCCGCATCCGCCGCCTATCGATGCTCGCCGCGAGCGTCGGTGAGCGCGATCTCCCCGCAATCTTCGCCGAGCCCGCTCAATGACCGCGGATCCTAACGTCGGCTTCGTGGTCGCGGCCTATCTCGTCGCGCTGGCTGTGATCGCCGGCATGATCGTCGCGACGATCGCCGATTACGCCGGTCTCAAGAAACGGCTCGAACGGCTCGCCGCGCGTACCGACCGCGGGCTCGATCCCAGGCGGAAGTAAAGGGCGCACGTTTTCGATGCGTGAGACAGAATCGGAGGCGCAGCTCGAAGGCAAGCCGGCGCAGGACGCGCCACACCGCTCGCGGCTTGTCTTTCTGCCGCTCGTATTTTTTGCCGCTCTCGCGCTGCTGTTCTTCGTGCGGCTGTTTGCCGGCGACATCACGCGTCTTCCCTCCGCGCTCATCGGCAAGGAAGTCCCGTCTTTCGCTCTGCCGGCGGTGACCGGCCTTGCCGAGAAGCCCGGCCTCACGGATCAGGATATGCGGCAAGGCGGCGTAACGATCCTCAACGTCTTCGCCTCGTGGTGCGCACCTTGCCACCAGGAACATGCTTTGCTCTTCGCACTCGCGCAGGACGACAAGCTCGCGGAGGAAGGCGTGCGGCTCTACGGCATCGCCTACAAAGATGCGCCCGAAAATATCCGCCGCTTCCTTGGCCAGAATGGCGATCCGTTTGCGCGGATCGGCCTCGATCAGAGCGGACGTACCGCTATCGACTTCGGCGTCTACGGCGTACCGGAGACGTTCATCGTCAAGGGCGACGGGACGATCGCCTTCAAATATGTCGGCCCGATCAGCGAAGACGCGCTGCGCGATACGATCTTGCCGCAGATCGAAAAGGCGCGGCACTAACGGTCTTCGAGCTCGCCCGTTGGAAAAGCGTCATCGCATCTACCGATGCGCGCCGCGCCGCGCCGCAGCGCTAAGATCGATGAGCGTTTGCCGAAGCTCGGAAGCGTTGGACACAGGATGCGGGAAAGCGACGCGCACGATTACCGCGTCGTTGCTGAGATCGATTCCCTCGGGATCGAGACCAACGGCGCGCCAGGGACCGGCGGCGGCGCTGCGATCCACATTCGCTGGCTCGCCAAAAACGCGCGCAAGCAGACCCGGAACATCGGGATGATCGGCATTGAGATGGGCGATCGCGGCGGCCTCGAGGGCGAGCACCCCATCGGCGCCGTTCACCACCGTGCGAATTTGTTCGGCCGCGAGCGATGCCGCGCGCGCGAAGCCGCCGTTCAGATGCGCATTCTCCATCTCGACCTCGAAGAAGGAAAAGTCCGGGAAATCGGCATAGAGTTCGGACTTCGGATGACGGGCAAGAAACCGCTCGCGCGCCGTGGCGCGGTGCTCCGCGTCCTCGATGCGCCGCGCGCGGCCCAGGATCGTGAGACGCGGATGTGCCAAGGGATCGCCGCGGCCCGGCGCATAGAGCAGCAGCGAGAGGCGCGGATCGGCGACAAGATGACGGCGATGCGCGGCAAGCTCGGAGAGTAACAGAATGGGAGTTGCATCCGGCGCGGTTGCGATGTTGACGAGCGTCGCGAAAGGTTGCCCGCAATCCGGAACAAGCGTGGCGAGCGCCGCCGAGCGCGTGGTGCGTAGCAAGAGCTTGGCTTCGGCAGCGAATTTGCCGGCCTCAAGCGGAGAATTGTCGGAAGCGGAAGGAGTCACGAACTTACCTTTTTCTGGCACTGCGGCGGCTTTTTCTGCTTCAGGCGGCAAAATTGAAGCGTTCGAGGGTAGATTCTCCCATAGTTATAATGGTATGCGTTAGATAAAGGGCGGGCACATGGTCACATTTCGGCCCTCAAGCTCGAACAGGTTTCGCTCGCTCGACCGCACACCGGACGTTTCGGTCGTACGGAGTGTCACGTGCTGACGATCGCATCATTGCGGGCGGCTTAAGAAGCCTCTTAGCAGAAACAGGTTCACCAGGTTAGGAGACTTGATGCCGACGATCGCCCTGGTCGATGATGACCGCAACATCCTCACCTCAGTTTCCATCGCGCTCGAGGGCGAGGGCTATCGGGTGCAGACCTATACCGACGGGTCCACCGCGCTCGATGGACTAAAAACGAATCCCCCCGATCTCGCCATTTTCGACATCAAGATGCCGCGTATGGACGGCATGGAACTGCTGCGCAGGCTGCGGCAGAAGTCCGACCTCCCGGTTATTTTCCTCACCTCCAAGGACGAGGAGATCGACGAATTGTTCGGCCTCAAGATGGGCGCCGACGATTTCATCCGCAAACCCTTTTCGCAGCGGCTTCTGGTTGAACGCGTGCGTGCCATTCTGCGGCGTGCCAATCCCAAGGAGGCGGCGGCGCAGAAAGAATCCGAGGCCAAGATCCTCGAGCGCGGACTGCTTAAAATGGATCCGGAGCGCCACACCTGCACATGGAAGAACGAAGCGGTGACGCTGACCGTCACCGAATTCCTCATCCTGCAGGCGCTCGCCACACGCCCCGGCGTCGTGAAGAGCCGCAACGCCCTGATGGATGCCGCCTACGACGATCAAGTTTACGTGGACGACCGGACGATTGACAGCCACATCAAGCGGCTGCGTAAGAAGTTCAAAGCTGTCGATGACGAATTCGAAATGATCGAAACCCTCTATGGCGTTGGCTATCGCTTCAAGGAATAAATGAGAGCGAGCTCATCCATGCGGAAGCCGAACGGCTTCGCGCATTCCTAAGCATGGCGACGAGAGGTTGAATGAGCGTCGAAGCGCAAGACACGCAATTCGATCAAACCATCGACGCGCCGAGCGAAACCATGCGGCGCACGCTGGGCTGGAGCTTCGTGCAACAGGCGCGGAAGATCCAACGCGCCGTGGCGATGCGTTTTTCGTCTTCTCTCACCCGCCGCATCGTCGTCCTCAACCTTGGCGGTCTCGTCGCCCTGCTCGTCGGCTTCCTCTATCTCAACCAGTTCCGCGAAGGCCTCATCGACGCGCGCGTGCAAAGCCTGCAGACGCAAGGCGAGATCATTGCCGCGGCGATCGCCGCATCGGCGACGGTCGACACCGATTCGATCACCATCGATCCAGAGAAGCTTTTGCAACTTGCGCCGGGCGAAAGCTACGGCGTCTCCGAGGAAAGCCGTCCTTCGCTCGAGTTCTCGATCAACCCGGATCGGATCGGGCCGGTACTGCGGCGCCTCGTATCGCCGACCCGTACACGCGCCCGCATCTACGATCGTAGCGGCTATCTGCTCCTCGATTCGCGCTCGCTCGTCGATCGCGCCAACATTCTGCGTCACGATCTGCCGGCGCAAAGCGAAGATTCGCCGACCTTCATCGAGCGTACCTGGAGCGTGCTGAAAGACCACTTTGGCCGTACCGATCTGCCGCTCTACGAAGACATCGGCGCCGCCAACGGCAAGACCTATCCGGAAGTCGGGCGAGCGTTGAACGGCGCCGCGCAATCCGTCGTGCGCGTCAACGCCAAGGGCGAGACAATCGTCTCGGTCGCCGTACCGATCCAGTTGCTGCGCACCGTGCGCGGCGCCTTGCTGCTCTCGACCCGGGGTGGCGATATCGACGCGATCATTGCCTCCGAACGCTGGGCGATCATCCGCATCTTCCTGGTTTCGGCTGCGATCATGCTGCTCTTGTCTTTCTTCCTCGCCGGCACAATCGCCGAGCCGATGCACCGGCTGGCGGAAGCGGCGGAACGGGTGCGGCGCGGCAGCAAATCACGCCAGGAGATTCCCGATTTCACCTATCGTGCCGACGAGATCGGCCACCTTTCCGGTGCGCTGCGCGATATGACGCGAGCCCTATATAATCGCATCGAAGCGATCGAAAGTTTTGCGGCGGATGTCGCACACGAACTGAAAAATCCGCTGACCTCGCTGCGCAGTGCCGTCGAAACGCTTCCGATCGCCCGCTCCGAAGAATCGCAGCAGCGATTGCTGGCCATCATCAAACACGACGTGCGCAGACTCGATCGGCTGATCAGCGACATCTCGGACGCCTCGCGCCTGGACGCCGAGCTGGCGCGCGCCGACGTGGCGCCGATCGACCTCGCCCGGGTCCTGGGCACTGTGGTTGCGATGACCAACCACGTCGAACAGGACAGCATCCGCGTCACGCTCGACATCGCCCGGCGTTGGCAGAACGAGGACGGGCGCAAGCACGGCTTCAAGGCGATGGGCCATGATTTGCGCCTCGGCCAAGTGTTCAACAACCTGATCGACAACGCCAAGTCGTTCTCCAAGCCCGGCGGCAGCGTGCACGTTACGCTGCGTCCGACCAAAGGCGGCTTCGAGAACAACGTGCCGGTCGACGGGTTTGAGATCGTCGTCGATGACGACGGTCCGGGAATTCCTGCCGACGCGTTCGAACGCATCTTCGAGCGCTTCTATACGGACCGGCCCTGCCAAGGGTTCGGCCAGAATTCCGGCCTCGGTCTGTCGATCTCCCGGCAGATCATCGAGGCGCATGGGGGACGCATCAGGGCGATGAATCGGCTCGCCGCGGGAAAGGGCGAAGGTCCGCCGCACGTGCTCGGTGCCCGTTTTGTCGTCTGGCTACGGGCGGTGAAGTGAATAGCGTCGCCGCGTCGGACGACGCCGATCCCGTCTCGATCCACGCGAGCGCCGTTGTCGTCGGCGAATTGGGGGTCCTCATTCGCGGCGCATCCGGCGCCGGCAAAAGCAGCTTAGCCCTTGGCTTAATCACCGCCGCCGAGCGCGCCGGACGGTTCGCACGGCTGGTCGGCGACGACCGCATCGAACTTTGCCGCCGCGGCGGCCGGCTGATCGCGCGCGGCCATGCGCGGATCGGCGGCAAGGTGGAGCGGCGCGGGCAAGGAATTCTCGAGATGGACTACGAGCCCGCGGCCGTGGCCCGCCTCGTGGTCGACCTGCTCGCCCCCCAGGATGCGACCCGCTATCCGGGGGCGGACGAGCGCGTCGAACTTTGCGGCGTCGGTCTTCCCGTCCTCAGCCTGCGCAAGGACGCGGCTGCCTATGATTCCGCCCTCGTCGTTCTCGCCCGCCTGCAGCAGACTGAGACAATCTGACGCACCTTCCGGTCATTTCGCTTGCGAATTTCACCGCAATGCACAAAATGGCGCCCTTACGTGCCAGCCAAACACGGACTCCGGTTTTGCGTCCCGCAATCGGATTTTTACGCAGATGTGGTGGGGATCGGGCGCCGGCGATATCGCCGGGCGCGGCCGCCAAGGCGTGCGTGCTAATGCGCGTTAGCAGCGATTGCGCACGGAGTTGGCGAATGAACCGGTGCCTTCGATGATTGGAATGGTCCTCGTGACCCACGGCGATCTGGCGAAGGAGTTCCGCGCGGCGCTGGAACACGTCGTCGGTCCACAGAATCAGATCGCCACCGTCTCGGTCGGTCCCGACGACGACATGGAGCAACGTCGCAAGGAGATCCTGACGGCCGTTAAGCATGTCGATAGCGGCGTCGGCGTCGTGATCTTGACCGACATGTTCGGCGGCACGCCATCCAATCTGGCGATTTCCGTGATGAACGGCGGGCATGTCGAGGTGGTCGCCGGCATCAACTTGCCGATGCTCATCAAGCTCGCCTCGATCCGCGACGCGCTAAGTCTCGAACAGGCCGCCTTGCAGGCCCAGGACGCCGGCCGCAAGTATATCTACATTGCAAGTCGCGTGCTCGGCGGCAAATGAACGAAAACACAACCTCAGAGAACGGGATGGCCCTGGCGCCGAACGAACCGCTCGTGCGCGAGTTTGAGATTCTCAATCGCCGCGGCCTGCACGCGCGCGCCACGGCGAAGCTCGTCCAATGTATCGAAAACTTCGCCGCCGAGGTAACGGTCAGCCGTTGTGGTGAGACCGTCGGCGGCACCTCGATCATGGGCATATTGACGCTCGGCGCCGGCGTCGGCTCAACGATCACGCTGACCGCGAAAGGTCGCGAAGCCGCCGAAGTGCTCGCTGCGGTTGGCGCACTCGTCGCCGAAAGATTCGGCGAAGACGATTGATGCGCCAGTCGCTGCATCGGCTGCATGTTGCAACACGAGGCAAAGGGCTCGTCGATATTACCGAGCCGATCCGCGCTTGGCTTGGCACGCAGGCGATCGCGACCGGGCTGCTCACGATCTTCTGCCGGCACACCTCCGCTTCGCTGCTGATCCAGGAGAACGCCGATCCCGATGTGCGCAAGGATCTCGAAGCTTTCTTCGAGAAACTCGCGCCGGAAGAACGCGGACGTTACGTGCACGCGGTCGAAGGACCGGACGACATGCCGGCCCATATCCGCGCCGCGCTGACGCAGACGCAGCTTTCGGTTCCGTTCGAATTGGGGCGCCTGCTGCTCGGCATCTGGCAGGGCGTCTATCTCTTCGAGCACCGTCGTGCGCCGCATCGGCGCGAAATCGTGCTGCATTTGCTGGGCGACTAATCCTTCCCCTCCGGGAGAAGGTGGCGGCGGCGCGAAGCGACGCTGCCGGATGGGCTGCGCTTTTGGAACAACGAGGTGAATGAGAACCTTGAGGCGGTTGTCGAAACGATCTACCGCGCGGCCGATGCCCGACGAAGTTGATAGCACCCCCACCCGGCCGCTGCGCGGCCGCCCTCCCCTAGAGGGGAGGGATTGTGTGTTTCGCTTAGCCTTTTTTCTCAGGGTCGGCGCGCGCCAGATCCGGCCGCCGGGCCTTTGTCAGCGCCTGGGCCTGCGCCTTGCGCCAGGCGGCGATCTTGGCGTGATCGCCGCCGAGCAGCACATCGGGGATCGCGCGCCCCTCGAATTCGCGCGGCTTCGTATATTGCGGATATTCCAGCAGGCGATCTTCGAAACTCTCCTCGGCGGCGGATGCTTCCTTGCCCATCACGCCGGGCAGCAAGCGGACGGCCGCGTCGAGCAGCACCATCGCGGCGAGCTCGCCGCCTGAGAGCACGTAATCGCCGATCGAGATTTCCTCCAGCCCACGCGCTTCGATCACCCGCTCGTCGACGCCTTCGAAACGACCGCAGATCAGGACCGCGCCGTCACCTGCGGCGAGTTCGCGCACGCGTCGCTGTGTAAGCGGCTGGCCGCGCGGGCTCAGGAACAGACGCGGGCGCGGATCGTCCGGCGCGAGATTGGCGTCGAGGCTCGCGGCAAGCACGTCGGCGCGCATCACCATGCCGGCGCCGCCGCCGGCGGGGGTATCGTCAACGCTGCGATGCCGGCCAATTCCTTGCACGCGAATGTCGATGGTCTGCAAGTTCCAGAGTCCGCGCGTGCGCGCATCGCCGGCGAGCGAGACGCCGAGCGGGCCCGGAAACATCTCAGGAAAGAGCGTGAAAACGGTCGCGAGCCACATGGCGCTATCGAGGTGAAGCCCGCGGTCGCGGCGCGGACTGCGGTGCGAGATCCGATTCCAACGATGTTTCTGCTTCAATCTCAACCGGTGGGAGAATGACGATGCGGCCGGCCTTGAGGTCGATGCTCGGAACCGCCTCCTTAGTAAACGGGACGAGCAGAGTTTCGCCGCGATCTCGGGGCTCGACCTCCAAAATGTCGCCGCCCCCGAAATTGAGCACGTGTACGACACGTCCGATGTGCTCGCCTGCCGGGTTGTCCGCTACAAGTCCGACAAGATCGGCGTAATAGAATTCCTCTTCCGTCGTCGCCGGCAACGAGGTTCGGGCAACGAACAGTTCCATTCCGTTCAATGCCTCGGCGGCGTCGCGTGTGGCGATGCCGGCAAAGCGGGCGATGACCAGATTGTCCTTGAGCGGCCGCAGCGCGACGATTTCGAAGCACGCCCCGGCGGCGTCGCTGAGCGGGCCATAAGCGCCGATCGCCAGCGGATCCTCGGTGAACGAAAGGAGTCGCACCTCGCCTTTCACGCCGTGCGCCGCGCCGATGCGGCCGGCGAGGACACGTTGCTCGGCGCCCGGCGGTATGGTGCCCTTTGCCATTGGCTTACGCCGCCGGTGCGGCCGGAGCCTCCGCAGATTCCGTGCTCTTGGCGGCGGCTGCGGCGCGCTCCTGCGCCTTTTTCTTCGGCTGCGCCTTGTGGGGATTGTTGCGCGACTCGCGCTTCAAGGCGCCGAGCGAGTCGAGCAACCGCGCCACGCGATCCGTCGGCTGTGCACCCCTGGCGATCCAGGCCAGCGCCTTTTCGGTATCGAGCACGAGGCGGTCGGCGGCATCCTTGGCCTTCAACGGATCGAAAATGCCGATCTTTTCGATGAAGCGCCCATCGCGCGGCGCATGCGAATCGGCGACCACCACGCGATAGAACGGGCGCTTCTTAGCGCCGCCGCGCGACAGACGAATTTTCAACGACATTGGTTTTCCTTTCTCAGTGAATTTCTAGCGGTCGATCGCCATGGCCGGCTTGTCCGACCATGATGGTAGGAGAATGGTCACTTCTTCTTCTCCCCGAACGGATTGAACCCGCCAAGGCCCGGCAATTTGCCACCACCAAGGCCGGACAGACCGGGCAGTTTCGTGCCTTTGCCGAAGATGTCAGGCGGCAGTTCGGGCAGACCCGGCGCGCCCTGCCCCATCTGCTGTTGCAGCGCCGCCATTTCTTCCGGGCTCGGCATCGGCATGCCGCCGCCAAGCCCAAATGCCGAGGCCATCTGGCTCAAAGGGCCGCGCTTCGCGTTGCCCAATTGTTTCATCATATCCGCCATCTGGCGGTGCTGCTTCAACAGCCGGTTGACGTCCTCGACGCGAGTGCCGGAGCCGGCGGCGATGCGCTTCTTACGCGATGCTTTAAGAATGTCGGGATTGCGGCGTTCGACCGGCGTCATCGAGAGGATGATGGCGCGCTGGCGTTTTACCACGCGATCGTCGATGTTTGCCGCGGCAAGCTGATCCTTCATCTTGGCGATGCCCGGCAGCATGCCCATGATCCCGCCGAGCCCGCCGATTTGCTCGACCTGCGCGAGCTGGTCGGCGAGATCTTCGAGATCGAATTTGCCCTTGCGCATTTTCGCAGCGATCTTCTGCGCCTTCTGCGCATCGATCGTCTGCGCGGCTTTCTCGACAAGCGAGACGATGTCGCCCATGCCGAGAATGCGATTGGCGATGCGGTCGGGATGGAAATCTTCGAGCGCGTCCATCTTCTCGCCGACGCCCAAGAGCTTGATCGGCTTGCCGGTGACTGCGCGCATGGAGAGCGCCGCTCCGCCGCGCCCGTCGCCGTCGACGCGTGTGAGCACGATGCCGGTCAAGCCGACGCGTTCGTCGAAATTTTTCGCAAGGTTCACGGCGTCTTGGCCGGTCAAACTGTCGGCGACGAGCAGAATCTCGTGCGGTGATGCGGCGCGCTTGATCTCGACCATCTCGGCCATCAGCGCCTCGTCGATATGCGTGCGCCCCGCCGTGTCGAGCAACACCACATCATAACCTTGGAGACGCGCCGCCTCTTCGGCGCGCCGCGCGATCTGCACCGGCGTCTGTCCGGCGATCACCGGCAGCGTATCGACGCCGACCTGGCGGCCGAGTACGGCGAGTTGCTCTTGTGCTGCAGGCCGCTTCACGTCGAGCGAGGCCATGAGCACTTTGCGCCTGGCGCGCTCGGCGAGGCGCTTGGCGATCTTGGCGGTGGTGGTGGTCTTGCCGGCGCCTTGCAGGCCGACCATCATGATGGCGACCGGCGCAGGCGCATCGAGATCGATCGGCTGCGCGTCCGCGCCGAGCGTTTCGATCAGCACGTCGTTGACGATCTTGACGACCATCTGGCCGGGCGTGATCGATTTAACGACATCGGCACCGACCGCGCGGGCGCGCACTTTGTCCACGAAGGAACGCACCACATCGAGCGCGACGTCGGCTTCGAGCAATGCGCGGCGCACTTCGCGCATTGCTGCGTTCACGTCTTCTTCCGAAAGCGTGCCGCGCCGCGTCAGGCCGTCCAATATGGCGGAGAGCTTTTCCGAAAGCCCTTCGAACATTCGCTTCACCTTTCAACTAACCCTCTCCCAGAGGGAGAGGATGCCGCCGGAGGCGGCGGCTGAGCGATTACCATCCACTCCAATTTGGGCAGGATCGTAACCCCTCATCCGGCCGTTTCACGGCCACCTTCTCGCTCTGGCAGAAAGATTGCCGTCGCCCTTCGAGACGCCCCGGATAAGACCCGGGGCTCCTCAGGGTGAGGGCTTAGGCTGGCCGTCCATCGCAGCCTCATGCTGAGGAGCCCCCGGGCTAAGACCCGGGGGCGTCTCAAAGCACGAGGGCTTTCAACACCAAACGCGCCCGGGGGCGCAACGCGCTGCCGGACGATGACCGCCAGCCTCTAGGGCGGGTCGGCGGGAACAGGGACATCTCTTGCGAGAGTGGCGTGCGTTCTAGGAGCCGGCTGCCCGCGTGTCAAGGAACGCTCCGCTTTCCCGGACGCATGCAGCAAAGCGAAATTCGATCCGGGGGCCAGAGCTGTAGGCGCATCGCATTGTAAGCTGGATTTCGCTTTGCGGCCCGGAAAGCGGTGCTGGACCGTCACCACTTCGATCTTCTGAGAGCATCGGCAACCGAAGCCACAGTGCCATCGACAATAATTTGCAGATCATTGTCGAAAATGATCGCGACTCTCTCCTTGTCGATTTCCATCACGATGCGGACAAGCTGAGCATTCACGGCCATCTCCTTCCCGGAGCCGCTTTCTTTGAGAAAGCAAATTCCGTCTGGCATGGGAAATCCCTATCCGGCCGAGCGATCGGCCGCCCGCGCCTTCTCCATCATCTCCACGAACCTGCGGAACAGATAATGGCTGTCGCGCGGCCCGGGCGATGCCTCGGGGTGATGCTGCACCGAAAACGCCGGGCGATCCGTTAAAGCGATGCCGCAGTTCGAGCCATCGAAGAGCGACACGTGCGTCTCCGTCGCAAACTCCGGCAGCGTGTCGCGATCGACCGCGAACCCGTGGTTCATCGACACGATCTCGACCTTGTCCGTCGTGAAATCCTTCACCGGATGATTGGCGCCGTGATGGCCCTGATGCATCTTCTGCGTCTTGGCGCCGATGGCGAGCGCCAGCATCTGATGGCCCAAGCAAATCCCAAAGGTCGGGATCTGCCGGTCGAGCAGATTTTGGATGACCGGAACCGCGTATTCGCCGGTCGCGGCCGGATCGCCCGGGCCATTTGACAAAAAGATCCCGTCGGGCTTCAGCGCGACGATGTCGTCGGCCGAGGTCGTCGCCGGCACCACCGTCACCGCGCAGCCCGCATCGGCGAGCAGACGCAGAATGTTGCGCTTGATGCCGTAGTCGATGGCGACGACATGATATTTGGGCGTCGCCTGTTTGCCGTAGCCCTGCTCCGGGTCCCAGCTCGTTTCGTCCCAGGTCGAGCGCTGCGCGCTTGTCACCTCCGGCACGAGGTCCATGCCGACGAGCCCCGGCCACGCGGCGGCCTTGGCCTTTAGCGCCGCGACATTGAACGCGCCGTCCGGATGATGCGCGATCACCGCATTGGGCATGCCCTTCTCGCGGATCAGCGCGGTCAGTGCGCGCGTATCGATGCCGCAAAGCCCGATAATGCCCCGCGCGCGGAGCCATTGGTCGAAATGGCGCGTGGCGCGATGGTTCGACGGATCGGTGATCGGCGCGTGCACGACCACCCCGCAGGCGGCCGCGGAGGCGGCTAGATTGGCGGTCTCGATATCCTCTTCGTTCGTCCCCACATTGCCGATGTGCGGAAAGGTGAAGGTGACGATCTGCCCGGCATAGGAGGGATCGGTGAGGATCTCCTGATAGCCGGTCATGGCGGTATTGAAACAGACCTCGCCGACCGCCTCGCCGGTCGCACCTAAGCCAAATCCTTCGAGCACGGTGCCGTCGGCGAGCACGAGCAGCGCGGTCGCGACCGGCGTCGTCCAGCCTTCTTCCACGTGCGTCATGCTTTCGTTTACCAAAATTGCCGGCGCGAAGATGCGCTATGTTAGAATGGCGCGCAAGCAAACCGGGAGAGCCCATGCGCGAACGGCTGAATAGCGAACTCAAGGCGGCGATGAAAGCCGGCGACCAGCGCCGCGTCGGGACCCTCCGTATGGTCAATGCCGCCTTGAAAGACAAGGACATTGAGGCGCGCGGCCGAGGCAAAACCTTTGCCGACGAGGAGATTCCCAGCCTCCTCCAGAAGCTTATCAAGAGCCGCCAAGAGTCCGCCGAGATCTATGCCAAAGCCGGGCGCGCCGAACTCGCCACACAGGAGCGCGAAGAGATCGCCATCATCCAAAGCTTCCTGCCGCAGCCGTTGACCGCCGCCGAGGCCGATGCGGCGATCGCCGCCGCTCTCGCCGAAACCGGCGCCGCCTCGATCAAGGATATGGGCAGAGTGATCGGCGCGCTCAAGACGAAATACGCCGGCCGCATGGATATCGGCAAGGCCAGCGCCGCGGTGAAGGCGAAGCTCGGCGGGTAGGATGGATATCGTCGATCTGCGCAGCTTCTATGGTTCGCCGCTCGGAAAAGTGGCGGCGCGATTCATCGGCGAGGCGATCCGCGCGCGTTTCGAAAAATGCGTCGGCCAATCGGTCATGGGCGTCGGCTATGCGACGCCCTATCTCGAATGTTTCCGCGGCGAGGCCTTGCGGGTGCTCGCCTTCATGCCGGCGACGCAAGGCGTCGTGAATTGGCCGGCCTCGGGGCTTTCCGCCTCGGCGCTCGCCGAACCGACCATGATGCCGCTGCCCGATTCCTGCATCGACCGGGTGATCGTCGTGCATGCGCTCGAAATCGCCGAACATCCGCGCGAGCTGCTTGCGGAGATCTGGCGCATCTTGACGCCAGGCGGGCGACTGATCGCGGTTGCGCCGCGCCGCGCCGGGCTTTGGGCGCGGCTCGACACGACGCCGTTCGGCAACGGCCAGCCCTATTCGCTGACGCAGATGCGCGAATTGATGCGCGAGGCTTTGTTTTCGCCGACCCATTGGACCGAAGCGCTCTACGCGCCGCCGTTCGAGGCGCCGATCTTTCTGCGTTCCGCCGCGCTCTTCGAACGCGTCGGAGCGAAGCTCGCGTTGCCCGGCGCCGGCGTGCTCATCGTCGAAGCGATGAAACAACTCTATCGGCCGATCGGCGTGCGGCGCGCGACCGTCCCGGGCTTGCAGCATTTGCAGCCGGTGCTCGGCCCGCGCCCGGCCGGCATCGCGCCGAGCTGAAATCTCGTCACGCGGCGCCGCTCTTCAGTTTGATGCCGAAACATTGCGCGAGAAACAGGCCGCCGTGCGTCAAGCCGCCGGCATCGATGCCGTGTCCAACGCCAACCGAGAGGTGCCATTGGCAGGGAACGCCGGCTTTGGCCAATTCCTCGGCCGTAACGAACAGGGCCTCGGCGGGAATGAGATCGTCCTGACTGCCGTGCACGAGCAGGGTCGGCGAGCTCGATCCCGGCGCTTTGGCGGCGTTCGCCAAATGCCGCGCACCGACGAGCACGCCCGAATAGCCGACGACGCCGGCAACGCGCCGGCGCAACCCGACGTGAAGGGCAAGCATTGTGCCTTGGCTAAAGCCGACGAGCGCCAGCCGGTCGGCGCCGAGCCCCTGGCGCGCCAGCTCCGCATCGAGAAACGAATCGAGCATCGGGGCCGCCTGGTTGACGCCGCGCCACAGTTCTTCTTCGTCGCGCAGATCGAGCGCAAACCATTGCCGCCCGACGGGAGCTTGCGCGCAAGCTTGCGGCGCATGCGGTGCGACAAAGAGCGCATCCGGCAGCAACGATTGCCACTGCTGGCCGATCGCGATCAAATCATTGCCGTCGGCGCCATAGCCATGCAGGAAGACGACCAGCTGGCGCGGCGCACGGCCTTGGGGTGCAAGACGCGGTCCGTCGAGTTTAGAAACCATTCGAAAATTCCTGCGTTGCCGATGGGAGGGACCGCGTTTCGGCGGCGACGTCAAGTGAGGCATATGCCTGGAGTAACGCCCGGCCTGCCCTTTACCGGCGCGCCTGTCGCACGCCGGTTGCCATGTATCGTGTAGAATGGCCCTTGATCGTTGTCCGCGATTTAACCTATTGGTCCGAAAGCTGCGCGACAGAAGCGCGATCCGATCGAGCAAGGCATGACCCGGTCCTATATCTCGCACGTACTTCGTTTCGCACCGTCGCCGAACGGATATTTGCATCTCGGGCACGCGTTTTCGGCGCTGACAAACCAGGAGATGGCGAGCGCCAGCGGCGGCAGTCTTCTGCTGCGGATGGAGGATATCGACGTCGAGCGTTGCCGCGCGGAATTCGAACAGGCGATCTATGAGGACCTTGCTTGGCTGGGCCTTTCCTGGGAGGCGCCGGTGCGCCGTCAATCCGAGCATTTCGACGCTTATGCAGAGGCGCTTACGAGTCTCGAACAACGCGGGCTCGTCTATCCGTGTTTCTGCGCACGCAGCGATGTCGTGAGCGCCGTGGCCGAGCGTCCCGACTGGCGGCGCGATCCCGACGGCTCGCCGCTCTATCCGGGCACGTGCAAACATCTCTCGTCCGCCGAACGCAGCGCTCGGCTGGCCGCCGGCCAGCCGGCGGCACTGCGCATCGATATGGCGGCGGCCTTGGCGCAGGTGCGGCAAAAGATCGTCTGGCGCGAATACGGCAGCGGTGCGGAGCGACGCGACATCCTCGCCGACCCGAACCTGTGGGGCGACGCCGTGCTGTCGCGCAAGGATATCCCGGCGAGTTATCACATTGCGGTGGTGGTCGACGATGCCATGCAGGGGATCACCGACGTGGTACGCGGCGAGGATTTGTTGATGGCGACAAGTCTGCATCGCCTGCTGCAGATCCTGCTCGATTTGCCGGCTCCCGTTTATCATCATCACGAGTTGCTGCGCGACGCCGCCGGACGGAAACTGTCCAAATCGCTGCGCGCCAAGTCGCTGCGCGCCATGCGCCGCGAGGGCGTCACGCCGGCCGAAATCAAAGACCAGCTCGGCATTGCGCAACGCGTTTTCGCGTTCGCGTCCTGAGCATTGCGTCTGGCCTGCGGCACGCATACGTTCCCATTGGGAGAGGGTGCCGAGCGCACCCCTCTTCCCGGCAAGCGGGGAGAGGATGCTCACCGATAGGCGTCCGCAGGCATGACTTTTCAGTATTCCCCGCTCTTTCCGGCCGGCGCAGACACCACGCCGTATCGCAAGCTCACCGACAAGGGCGCGCGGATCGAGAAATTCCGCACCAGCGACATGCTGGTCGTCGAGCCTGAGGCACTGAAGCTGCTCGCCGAAACTGCGTTCGTCGACATCAACCATCTGCTGCGCCCAAGCCATCTCGCGCAGCTTGCCGCGATCCTCAAAGATCCCGAAGCGACCGAGAACGACAAATTCGTCGCCTACGATCTTCTGAAGAACGCCAATATCGCCGCGGGCGGCGTTCTACCCATGTGTCAGGATACCGGCACGGCGATCGTCGTCGCCAAGAAGGGCCGGCGCGTCTTTACCGAGGGCGGCGACGAGGCGGCGCTCGCCGAAGGCATCTGGAACGCCTACGAGAAGAAGAACCTGCGCTATTCGCAGCTCGCGCCGCTCTCGATGTTCGAGGAGAAGAATACCAAGAGCAATCTGCCGGCGCAGATCGAGATCTACAGCGAGGGCGAAGACGCCTATAAATTCCTGTTCATCGCCAAGGGCGGCGGCTCGGCCAACAAGACTTTTCTCTACCAAGGCACGCCTTCGCTGCTCACCCATGACCGGCTCGTGGCGTTCTTGAAAGAGAAAATCTTGACGCTCGGCACGGCGGCATGCCCGCCCTACCATCTCGTTGTCGTCATCGGCGGTACCTCGGCGGAACTGACGCTGAAAACCGTGAAACTCGCTTCGACGCGGTATTACGACAATCTGCCGACGACGGGCGGCGAGGACGCGCACGCCTTCCGCGATCTCGCGATGGAAGACGAGCTCCACAAGCTCACGCAAAACCTCGGGGTCGGGGCGCAATTCGGCGGCAAATATTTCTGCCACGACGTACGCGTCATCCGGCTGCCACGGCACGGCGCCTCGCTGCCGATCGGCCTCGGCGTTTCCTGTTCGGCCGATCGCCAGGCGCTCGGCAAGATTACCAAGGACGGCGTTTTCCTCGAAGAGCTCGAACACGATCCGGCGAAATATCTGCCGCCGATCGAGGAAGCCCACCTCGGCACGTCGGTGGTGAAGATCGATCTTACGCGGTCCATGCCGGAGATTCTCGCGACGTTGTCGAAACATCCGATCAAGACGCAGCTCTCGCTCACCGGGCCGATGATCGTGGCGCGCGATCTCGCCCACGCCAAGATCCATGAGCGGCTCCAACGCGGCGAACCAATGCCGGTGTATTTCAAGGAGCACCCGATCTATTACGCCGGTCCGGCGAAGACGCCGACGG
This sequence comes from uncultured Alphaproteobacteria bacterium, assembly GCA_963697785.1. Lineage (GTDB taxonomy): Bacteria > Pseudomonadota > Alphaproteobacteria > Rhizobiales > Beijerinckiaceae > Methylovirgula. Next base: position 2,185,308 of record OY969098.1, read on the forward strand.
GCTATACGTCAGGCTCCTTCGGCCCGACGACCGCGGGACGCATGGATTCCTACGTCGAGGAGTTTCAGGCGGCGGGCGGCTCGCTGGTGATGCTCGCCAAAGGCAACCGCTCCCCGCAAGTGCGCGAAGCCTGCGCCAAACATCACGGGTTTTATCTGGGTTCGATCGGCGGTTCGGCGGCGCGCTTCGCGCAAGACTGCATCAAAAAGGTCGAGGTCATCGATTATCCCGAGCTTGGCATGGAGGCAGTTTTCAGGATCGAGGTGGAGGATTTTCCTGCCTTCATCGTCATCGACGACAAGGGCAACGACTTCTTCAAGGAGCTGAATCTCGGTTGAGTGCGGTGTGCACCGCAGGTTGACGGTTGCGGGCGAGCGTGGTTCCAATCGGCTGCGGTTTAATCAATTTGCGGGGAAAGAATATGCGTTCATTCCGTCTTTCTCTTCTGGTCGGAGCAAGTCTGGCCGCGGCCACGGCGGCGTGTCCCGCCGAGGCGCAATATGGCGTCGATGTTTTGGGCGCTGCAGCGGCCGCCGCGGCAGCAGCGGCGACGGGCGCTTATTTCTGGGGCGGCCGTCAATACTGCTGGTATCCCGGCGGTTGGAATGGTCCCGGCTGGTATTGGTGCGGATATTACACCCAGCCCGGGATCGGCTGGGGCGGCGGCTATGGCTGGCACGGGTGGCACGGCGGCGGGCGCGGGTACGGTGGCGGTGGCCGCGGGCACGGCGGCGGCGGGCACGGTGGCGGCGGCCACGGGCATGGTGGCGGGGGTGGTAGCGGCGGACATCCGCACCACAAGTGAGACGCTGAGAACATGCGCATACGGCCGGGCTGAGCCCGGCCGTATTTACGGATTGCGTCGATCCTAATATGCGATCTTTATTACTTCGAGGCGTTCGCTGCCTTTCGGGGTACGCACTTCAACGACGTCGCCTTCCTCGGCCTTGAGAAGCGCTTTGGCGACCGGCGAGATCCAACTGATTTCGCCGAGCTCCGAGCGCGCTTCGTCGATACCGACGATCCGTACCGTCTTCGCATCGCCCCCGCCGTTACGGTAGGTGACGGTCGCGCCGAAGAACACGCGGTCTTTGTTCTTTTGCCTGCTCGGATCGACGACCTCGGCAATTTCGATACGCTTCATCAGGAAGCGCATGCGCCGATCGATCTCCCGCAAGCGCCGCTTGCCGTAGATGTAGTCGCCGTTCTCCGAGCGATCGCCGTTGCCGGCCGCCCAAGAGACGATTTCGACGATCTTCGGCCGCTCGTGCTGCTGTAGCAGACGGAATTCGTTGCGCAGGCGCTGCAGGCCTTCCGGCGTGACGTAGTTCTTGACGCCGGGTGGCAGCTCTGGAACGTCGTCGTCGAGATCCGGCTCGGTATCGGCTTCTTTGGTGAAGGCTTTGCTCATGGGGCGCATAGTTGGCGCTTGCCGCGCCGATGGCAAGAGGCGGCTGTCAATCTCGCTTTCTGGACATCGCCCGTCACGCATGGCAAAAGGCGCGACCCCATAATGCCTCGAGTTTCGATGTCCGATCTCCGCCGCCTCGAACGAGAGACGCTCGCCGCAATCGAAGCGGCCACCGATGAGCCGGCGCTCGAAGCGGTGCGCGTCGCCGCGCTCGGCAAGAAGGGTGCCATCTCGGCGCTTCTGGCGAGCCTCGGCAAGATCTCGCCCGACGAGCGCAAAGCCCAAGGCGCGGTCATCAACGCGCTGAAGGACAAAGTAACGGCTGCGCTCGCCGAGCGCCGCGCCGCCCTCAAAGCGGCGACGCTCGAGCATCGTCTAGCCACGGAGACGATCGATGTGACGTTGCCGGCCCGCACCAGCCCGCTCGACGTCGGCCGCATCCACCCACTTTCGCACGTCAACGAGGAGATCGCCGCGATCTTCGCCGACCTCGGCTTTTCGATCGCCGAGGGGCCCGACATCGAGACCGACGATTACAATTTCGGCAAGCTCAACTTTCCGCCCGACCATCCGGCGCGCGACATGCACGATACGTTCTTTTTGGCGCCGGACGCGAGCGGCGAACGCAAGCTGCTGCGCACCCATACGAGTCCCGTGCAGGTGCGCACGATGCTTCGCCAAAGGCCGCCGATCCGCGTCATCTGCCCCGGCCGCGCCTATCGCTGCGACTCGGACCAGACGCATACGCCGATGTTTCATCAGGTCGAAGGGCTCGTCGTCGACAAGCAGGCCCATCTCGGCCATTTGAAGTGGACGCTCAGCGAATTCTGCAAAGCCTTCTTCGAAGTTCCCGATGTGGCGATGCGCTTTCGCCCGAGCTACTTCCCGTTCACCGAGCCGTCGATGGAAGTCGACATTCAATGTTCGCGCCGATCGGGCGAGATCCGATTCGGCGAGGGCGAGGATTGGCTCGAAATTCTCGGCTGCGGCATGGTGCATCCCAACGTGCTCAGGAACTGCGGGCTCGATCCCGACGTTTACCAAGGATTCGCCTGGGGTATCGGAATCGACCGGATCGCAATGCTGAAATATGGAATGCCGGACTTGCGGGCGTTCTTCGAGGCGGATGTCCGCTGGCTCAAGCACTACGGCTTCCGGCCGCTCGACTTCCCGACGCTGCTCGCCGGATTATCGAGTTGATGGCACAGCGTCCGCCGGCGATCAGAAATCGCTGGCGATGCCCTTCACTTCCCAGTCGCCGTAGCGCACCGGATCGGGACCTTTGCGGCCGCCGACCTCGGTCGGACGACTGTCCGCCGCCGCGAGACGCCGGCGTTCTTGCGCTTCGGCGAGAGCGCGCTGTGCGGCGGGGTTCAGGTTCTGCCGCGTTCCCGTCTCGGTGCGGCGGGTATGCTCCATGAGTTTCATCTCAACTCTCTTTCACGATGCCCCGGCGCTCGTCATAAGTCCTGCAAAGCGGCGGAAGCATGACGAGTTTCGTCGTTGCAGAACGGATTTTTGTCGATGTCGATGTTAGATTCAAATTCGAATCATGCGAGCCTGTCTTCGTCGCGCGGCCTCGCGAACACGCCAGCATGGCGCGGAGCCTTCCGATGGTAAAGCCGCCGCGCGCCGTTATGCGACCTGAAGAGTCGGTGATGGTTCCGGGCCTCGCGGCACGCGTTGCAGCCGCCGCGATTTTGCACGACGTCGTCAACGGCCGGCATACGATCGACGAGCTTTTTGCGCCGGGTTCGGGCCTGTCGCGGCTTGCGGGACTTGGTGGCCGCGACGTCGCGCTCACGCGCTCGATCGTTACCGTGGCGTTGCGCCGGCTCGGAACGATCCGCCGCGCCTTGGCGACTCTCCTCGAGAAGGACCTGCCGCGCGGCTTGTCGCAAATCGAGTCCTGTCTCACGGTCGCCGCGGCGCAGATTCTTTTTCTTGACGTGCCCGACCACGCCGCCGTCGATCTCGCGGTCCGCATGATGCGCCTCGACCAGAAGACCGTTCCTTATGCTTCGCTTGTTAATGGAGTGTTACGCAACCTGGTCCGTAGACGCGACCTTCTCCTTGCCGACGGCGCGGCCCTCGAACAAGATGCGCCGGCTTGGCTCGCCGCCCGCTGGCGCGACACCTATGGCGCGGCGACGGCAGAGGCGATCGCCGCCGCCAATCGGCACGAGCCGACGCTCGACATCACCGTCAAATCCGATCCGGCGCTTTGGGCCGAACGACTCGACGCGAATCTTTTGCCGACCGGTTCGTTGCGGCTATCGACCCATCGACCGATCGCCGAACTGCCGGGCTACGCCGATGGAGCTTGGTGGGTGCAGGACGCGGCCGCGGCGCTGCCGGCCAAGCTGCTCGATGTTGTAGCGGGGATGAAGATCGCAGATCTCTGCTCGGCACCGGGCGGTAAGGCGGCGCAACTCGCGGCGCGCGGCGCGCGGGTCAGCGCGATCGACCGCTCGGCGGAGCGCCTCAAGCTGCTCGCCGCCAACTTCCAAAGGCTGCGGCTCGAAGCTGAGATCGTCGTCGCCGATGTTCTCGCGCTGACCGGCGTTGCTTTCGACGCGGTACTGCTCGATGCCCCGTGTTCGGGAACGGGTACGATACGCCGCCATCCCGATATCGCCTGGACGAAGAAGCCGAGCGACATCGGCAAGCTCGCCGCGATTCAGAGCCGCATGCTCAATAAGGCCTTCGAACTCGTCAAACCCGGCGGCACCATCGTCTATTGCGTCTGCTCGCTCGAACCGGAAGAAGGCGACCAGCAGATCGCCGGCTTGCTGCGCCGCAACCCAGATGTCACGCGTTCGCCGATCCAGCCCGAAGAGATCGGCGGCCTCGGCGAACTCATCAATGCGAACGGCGAACTGCGCACGCTGCCCTCGCATCTCGCGGCTGAAGACCGCCGCATGGCCGGGCTCGACGGTTTCTTCGCAGCAAGGCTCGTACGCAGCCGATGATGTTGCGTTCGGGCGGATTTTGGCCAAAGTTCGGGAAATTTGAACGGCCAGCCGGAGGCGATGATCTGAGTCCTGCCGAGATGGAAGACAAGCTGCACATCGTCCGGCGCGCGGCCGCTCGCGCCGTTGGGCAGTTGCGGCGTCTTGCGACTTTTCCATCCTTCGCGCTCGCAGCAATACGCACGAGGCCGCCGGAACGGCTGTTAATCGCGCCGCAAGACATCCGCACAAGCGACTCGACGATCGCGGGTGAAATCTATTCCGGCTACTTCGCCTTGGCGGGGAAAGTGGTGAATTTGCACGGCCGCTCGCCGTTTGAAGTCGAGTCGCTGTCGCCCTCCTGGGAGCGCGCCCTCAACAGTTTCGGCTGGCTGCGGCATCTGCGTGCCGCGGATACCGCGCTGGCGCGCGCCAACGCCCGCGCGCTCGTCGACGATTTTCTCACGCTTGCCGAAAAGCCGAGCGCAAGCACCGCCTGGGAGCCGCGCGTCGTCATCCGCCGGATGCTGTCCTTCTTGTCGCAATCGCCACTCATTCTCGAAAGCGCCGACCGCGAATTCTATCGCCGCTTCATGCGTGCTCTAACGCGCACCCAACTCTTTCTCGAGCGGCAGGTCGCGGCTGGGCTCGTCAGCGGCGGAGAGCGCCTGTTCGCGGCGATCGGACTCGCCGAGCTTAGCCTTTGCGTGCCGGCGAGCGGCAGTTTCCTACGGCGCAGCACGCGGCTCCTCGCCGATGAACTCGCCCGTCAGATCCGGCCGGACGGAGGTCATATCAGCCGCAATCCAGACGTGTTGATTCGTCTGTTGCTTGATCTGCTGCCGCTGCGTCAGACCTATGCGGCGCGCGCCGTCGCTCCGCCACCGCAATTGCTCAATGCCATCGACCGCATTCTGCCCATGCTGCGCATGCTCCGCCACGGCGACGGCACGTTGGCTCTCTTCAACGGCATGGGCGTTACCGAGCCCGACATCCTCGCGACCGTGCTCGCCTACGACGATCCGCGGGCGAAAGCCATGGTCAATGCGCCGCATTCCGGCTACCAGCGCGTCGAGGCTGGAACGAGTTTGCTCATCGTCGATGCGGGCCGGCCGCCTCCTGCCGAGTTCTCCACACTGGCACATGCCGGTTGTCTGTCCTTCGAATTCTCCATTGGGCCGCAAAGGCTGGTCGTCAATTGCGGCGCCCCTGACGTCAACCGCGTCGCCGCGCATCGCGCCGCGCGCGCCACCGCCGCACACTCGACGCTGATCATCGATGACACGTCTTCCTGCCGCTTCGCGAGCGGGCACGGCCTCGAAAAATGGTTCGGAGACGAAATTCTTTCGGGCCCCCGGCAAGTCGGCGTCGAACGGCAGAACCTGCCGACTAAGACCCGCCTGTTGCTCTCGCACGACGGCTATCGCACGCGTTTTGGGCTGATCCACGAACGCCTTCTTACGCTTAGCAGCGACGGGATGCGGCTCGAAGGCAAAGACCGGCTGAGACCCGCTTCCCCGAAAGCCAGCAATTCCTATCCCTACGTGCTTCGCTTCCACATGCATCCGAGCGTCCGCCTGCAAAGCGCGCTCGAAGGCCGAGCCGTGTTGCTCGACTTACCGGACGAGAGCCGCTGGGTTTTCACCGCGCAGGAAAGCCGCATCGAGATCGAAGAGAGCGCTTTCTTCGCGGCGACGGACGGCCCGCGGCCCTGCGAACAGATCGTCCTCCATTGCCGGACCGATCAGGCGACGCAGATCGTCTGGGCATTTCAGCGCATGGAAGAAAATCAGCAGAAGGAAATCGCCGTCGCGGAGCAGGAGAAAGTCTAGACCCTTGCGATTGCCCGCTGTCGCGTTGCCTTGACCCAAGCCTTCGCGCGGGCTTCCGGATCGACGGCGCGCACGATGTCGGTCACGACCGAGACGACATCGGCGCCGGCTTCGAACACGCCTGTGGCGCGCTCCAGCGTGATCCCGCCGATTGCGACGAGCGGAATTGCGCCGATCTTCTTTTTCCACGCCCCGATGCGGGCGAGACCTTGTGGCGCAAAGGCCATCGCCTTCAGGAGCGTCGGATAGATCGGCCCGAGCGCGATATAATCCGGCTGGACCGCGCGTGCGAGCGCGAGTTCGGCGTCATCGTGCGTCGAGATTCCAAGCTGCAGCCCGGCGCCGCGGATCGCCGCAAGATCGGCGGCCGCGAGATCGCCCTGGCCGAGATGGACGAAGCCGCAGCCGAGTTCGATCGCGTCCCGCCAATAATCGTTGATGACGAGCTCCGCGCCGGCTTCCCCGCACAGATCTCTGGAGGCGGCAATCTCGGCACGGAGCGCGTCGCGCGGCCGATCCTTGATGCGCAATTGCACAAATTTCACGCCGCACGGCAGAAGCCGCTCGATCCACGCGGCGCTGTCGACGATCGGATAAAAGGGATCAAGCACGACGCGGAAGTTCGAAGGCGCGGCCGATCTGCGGCGTCGATGGCTCCGCCATGTCGCGCGGCGGAATTGGCTCCGCGCAATAGGCGATGCGTCCGGCCTCAACGGCAAGCGCGAAGGCCTTTGCCATAGCGACGGGATCGCCGGCCTTGGCAATCGCGGTATTGAGCAGCACGCCGTCATAGCCGAGTTCCAGCGCCGCCGCCGCGTGCGCCGGCGTGCCGATCCCCGCGTCGATGATGAGCGGCACGGCGGGAAAACGTTTACGCAGCGCCTCGAGGCCGAACGCATTGTTGAGGCCGCGGCCGGAGCCGATCGGCGCGCCCCAGGGCATCAGCACCTCGCACCCTGCGCCAACGAGCTTTTCGGCGACGATGAGATCTTCGGTCGTATAGGGAAAGACCTGGAATCCATCGTGGCGGAGAATCGCAGCCGCTTCGACGAGGCCGAACGGGTCAGGTTGCAAGAGGTCGTCGTCGGCGATGACTTCGAGCTTGATCCAGGACGTGGCGAAAACTTCGCGTGCCATTTGAGCCGTTGTCACCGCCTCCTTCACGCTGCGGCAGCCGGCGGTGTTCGGCAAGACGTTGACGCCGAGCTCGCGGATCAGCGACCAGAAACTCTCGCCGGCGCGACCGCCGCCCGCCTCGCGCCGCAACGAAACCGTGACGACCTCGGTGCCCGAGGCTTTGATCGCGGCGGCGAGAATGGCGGGCGAAGAATATTGCGCCGTGCCTACGAGCAGCCGCGAAGTGAGCGTCGTGCCGTAAAAGGTGAACGGGCTGTTCTGCATCGCAAACTCCAATTAGCCGCCCTGGCGCGGTGCAAGGATCTCCACCGCGTCACCGGACTTGAGCGGCGTCGCCCTCCGATCGACGGCGCGCACGAAACATTCGTTGAGCGCGGTCGCCACTACCGCATCTTCATAGCCAAGCTCGCGGAGCAACGCAGTCAGCGTCGGAGCTTCGACCTCAAGCTCTTTGCCGTTCACTTGGATCAGCATCCATGACCTCCGGAAAATGCGCGTCGTGCAAGATAACGGCGGCGGCGCGGCGCGCCAACGCCGGCGCCAGCAGGAATCCGTGCCGGTACAGGCCGTTCACGTAAAGCGTGCGGCCGGCGCGGCGGATGCGCGGCAGATTGTTGGGGAACGCCGGACGCAGATCCGCGCCGGTCTCGACGATTTCCGCCTCGCCGAACGCAGGATGCAGCGCATAGGCGGCGCTCAGAAGTTCGAGCACCGAACGCGCCGTGATGCGCCTATCTTCGTTCTCAATCACCGTCGCACCAACCATGAAGTGCCCATCGCCGCGCGGCACGATGTAGACCGGATGGCGCGGATGCAACAGCCGTACCGGGCGCGCTAGCGAAATCTCGCGCGTCGCAAGGACCAGCATCTCGCCTTTGACGCCGCGCAGATCCGCGAGCCGGTCCCGCGCCGCAAAGCCGCGGCAATCAAGGATCCAATCGGCCGGTTCGGTCACGGCCTCGGCGGCGGTACCGAACCGAAAGCGCACCGTCGCAAATTCCTTGAGGCGCGCGGCGAGCATCGATGTGGCATGGCGCGGATCGAGATGCGCCTCGCGCGCGAAGAACAACGCTTGGTCGAAACGCCCGGCGAGATCCGGTTCGCGGTCGGCTACGGCCGCCGCGTCGAGCCACTCGAAGCCCGCGGTCAGACGCGAAAAGCGGACGAGGTCGGGGCGGTCGCGCGCTGGAGCGACGACGAGCGTGCCGTTGATCGCCGCGGCAGGCACCGTGTTCGTCCAATATTCGATCCCCTCACGGCCCCATTCGAGAACCGGCGGCTCGGCGCTCTCCTCTTCGCACCAAGGCGCCAGCATGCCGCCCGCGAAATAGGAACAGCCTAGCCCAGGGCCGGCGGCGCGCTCGACGATCTCGACCGATTGCCCGGCGCGCGCCAATTCATAGGCAACCGTGAGCCCCACTACGCCGGCGCCAACGACACGAATTTTTTGGGAAGAACCCGCCATGACCATCCCTACGCCAGTGCGAACTGGATCAGGTTCGAAGGGTCGCCGGGCCGCTTATTCGCGCCGCCAGCCTCTCAGCCCCCTGTCGGGGATCCCCTAGGTTTGAACGCTAGATAGGCCGCCGAGGCGGGTGGCGTCAAGGACGCGATGATGGCAATGCGTAACGGCGAGCGCCAATACATCATCTGAGCGCGGGTTCGTAGCTCACATCCGGCAGCATGGCGCTCTTGACAGTGTCTTTGGGCGCGGGCGATCTCGTTGAATGGCCCATGCCGAGCAGCGCTACTTCATTCGCCTCATAAAGAAGGCGTTCCCGCAATTTTTTGTCGGTTCCCGCGTCATCGATATCCGCAGCCTCGATGTGAACGGATCGGCGCGCGAATACTTTGAAAATGCGCGCTACATCGGCGTCGATCTCGTTTCAGGACCGGGCGTCGATATCGTCTGCGCTGGCGAGGATTACGACGCTCCGGATGGCTGTGCCGACGTCGTTCTGTCTTGCGAGGCGATGGAACACAATCTGCGCTGGGCGCGGACTTTCAAGAACATGATCAGACTCAGTCGACCCGGCGGCCTTGTCACGATGACGTGTGCGACATCGGGCCGAGCCGAACACGGGACGATGAAATCAGAAGGTGCGACGAATGCTTCGGGTACATGGATCACCAATTATTATGGAAACTTGGAACCGGACGACTTCCGGCGCGCGATCGACCTCCAAGCTCATCTTTCAAAATGGATGTTCTGCACGAACGCTTCGTGCTGGGATCTCTATTTTGCCGGATTCAGGAACGGATCGCCGCCTCCCGACAACGCAGGGCGCGCTTTCGCGATGATCAAAATGCGCTATTTGGCGATTAATTTTCTGCGCTCGTCGGAACGGCGGCTGAGGAAGACTGTGCGGCGTTAGTTGGCCACTTCGCTGCGCCGCCTCAGTTCATCGCCAGCACGAGGTTGCGGATCACCGGATAGATCTGCGCGTTCCAGCGCTTGCCGCTGAAGGTTCCGTAATGGCCGACCCCGACCTGGTAATGATGGCGCTTGAGATGCGGACGAAGCCCGTTGCAGAGGAGGTGCGCCGCCGCCGTCTGCCCGACCGTGCAAATGTCGTCGCGCTCGCCTTCGATGGTCAGGAGCGCCGTACGGCGGATAAAGCCGGGGTTCACCTTGCGGCCGCGATGCGTCAGTTTGCCTTTCGCCAGCAAAGCATCCTGAAAAACGATCTTCACCGTCTCGAGGTAAAACTCGGCGGGCAGATCGAGCACTGCAAAATATTCGTCGTAAAACGTCATGATCGTCTGCGCGTCTTCGGCCCGGCCGTTGCTGAGATGATCGTAAAGATCGCGATGCGCCTTGATATGGCGTTCCATGTTCATCGACATGAACGCGAAAAGCTGCACGAAGCCGGGGTACACTTTGCGGCCTTCCCCCGGAAGGCGGAACGGAACGCGGGAGATCAAGTTCTTTTCGAACCAGTCGATCGGCTTCGATGTCGCGAGCGCATTCACCTTCGAGGGATTCACCCGCGTGTCGATCGGCCCCGCCATCAACGTCATGCTGCGCGGCTCGGCGGGGTTGCGGTCCTCGGCCATCAACGCGACTGCCGCGAGTGCCTGAACGCAAGGCTGGCAGACGGAGAGCAGATGCGCTCCGGGACCGATCTCCTCGAGGCAGGCGATGATGTAATCGACGTAGTCCTCGAACCCGAACGGGCCGTCGGAAAGGGGAACGTCGCGGGCGTTCTTCCAATCGGTAATGTAGACTTCGTGATCGCGTAGCAGCGTCTTCACGGTGTCGCGCAGCAACGTCGCGAAATGTCCGGAGAGCGGCGCGACGATCAGCATTTTCGGCTGCGCCACGGCGCTGTCCTTGGAAAAGCGGATGAGATCGCAGAATGGCAGCGAGAGAAGGGTCTCTTCACGCACGGCGATCTCCTCGCCATCGACGGCGATGCTCCTGACGCCATAGGAAGGCCGCGTATGAGTAAGTCGGCTCCGGGCGATCAGCTCAAGCCCCGCCGACAGCCGTTTAGAGATACCTAAATCGCCGATCCCGTTGAACAATCTGCCGATATCGGTTCCCGTTCGAGCGATCGCGCGCATCGGCTCAGAGGCCTCGGAATAGGTCTGGTAGGCGCGATACAGCATGTCCCGGCGCATCCAATCTGGGATTAGGAAATCGTCAAATTGGCTGGTCATCTTCAACGCTAATGTTTCCAGCTAGAACGCTAGTGCTTTTTATGCTGCGCTGCAATATCATTGGCTGCCCAAAGATTCATCGTGCACAAGGAGCCGCCATGACGCGTCCCGTGCTGACCATCTCTAGCAAGAACTACTCCTCTTGGTCGCTGCGCGGCTGGCTGCTCTGCCAACTCGCAGGATTGGAGGTCGAAGAACAGGTCGTTTCCATGGACGATCCGGCCAACCGGGCCGAATTGCTGCTGCTCGCCCCCTCCGTGCTGGTGCCGCGCCTTACCCAGAACGGCGTCAGCGTCTGGGACACGCTCGCCATCGCCGAATATTTGGCCGAACTTTATCCCAAGGCCGGCATGCTCCCCGCGCACCGAGCGGCGCGCGCTCATTGCCGCTCGATTTCCGGCGAAATTCACTCGGGCTTCTACAATCTACGCTCGGCGCTGCCGATGAACCTGAAGGCGCGGCACACGAGCTTCAAGATTTTTGCCGGCGCGCAGCCGGACATCGATCGCGTCGAGACGATCTGGAAAGAATGTTTAGAGCGCTGGGGCGGGCCATTTCTCTTCGGCGAAAAGCCGACGATCGCCGACGCGATGTATGCGCCGGTTTGCACGCGCTTCCTTACCTATGGCGTGCCGATGAGCGAGACCTCGAGGGCGTATTGCCAGACGATCATGGCGTGGGCGCCGATGGTGGAATGGTTCGAGGCGGCAAACGCCGAGCCGGAAGAACTGGCGGAGCTTGATGTCGAATTCTAGGAAATCTCCCGGCGCTCCGCCGCATCGCGCCATGCGGCAACTCAGCTTGCGACGAGGCTTTCGAACATCGCGCGTCCATCCGTGCCGCCAACCAGCAAGTCGACGAGATTCTCAGGATGCGGCATAAGGCCGAGAACGTTGCGTTTCTCGGAATAGATTCCGGCGATGTCGTGCATCGAACCGTTCGGATTGGCGGCCCCGCCGACTACGCCCTCCGCGTCGCAATAGCGAAACGCAACGCGGCCCTCGCCTTCGAGCCGCGCGATCGTCTCTGCGTCAGCCGTGTAATTGCCTTCGCCGTGGGCGATGGCGACCTTGATCACTTGATGCCTGCGGTAGCGCGCGGTGAATGCCGTATCGTCGCGCTCGACCCGCAGATGCTGCATGTGGCAAGCGAACCGCAAGTTGCCGTTGCGCATCAGCACGCCGGGCAGAAGGTCGCTCTCGCACAGTATTTGGAAACCGTTGCAGATGCCGAGCACGCGGCCGCCTTGCGCCGCATAGGCGCGCACCGCGTCCATGATCGGAGAACGTGCCGCGATCGCTCCGCAGCGCAGATAATCTCCATAAGAAAATCCGCCGGGCAGAACGACGAGATCGGTGCCTTGCGGCAGTTCCCGCTCGGAATGAAAGACCAGCGCCGGCTTGCGTCCGGCGGCGTTGGCGAGCGCGCGGATTACGTCGCCTTCGCAATTCGAGCCCGGGAAAAGAATGACGGCGGCGCCCACGGTCTATGAAAACTCGATCCGGTAATTCTCGATGATTGTATTGGCGAGCAGCTTCTCGCAGGCGCGTTTCAGAAGATCCTGCGCCTTGGCGGGGTCGTCGGTCGCGAGTTCCACTTCGAAAATCTTGCCCTGGCGGACGGTCTCGATGCCGGCGAGATCGAGCGACTTCAATGCGCCCTCGATCGCTTTGCCTTGCGGATCGAGCAGGCCGCTCTTCAAGGTGACGACGATGTTCGCCTTCATGGTTTGCGTTCGAGCCCCGTGTTCCGCATGTCCATTAGAGCATAGCGTGGCGGCACCGCAAAAACAAAACCCCGCCGCAAGCGACGGGGTTTCGAGCGCCGTCCGTCGCCGCTCAGGATTGGACGAGCTTCGGGCCGATCATGCGCGGCTGCTCGTTTTCCTGCAGAATGCCGAGACGCCGCGCCACTTCGGTATAGGCTTCAACGAGACCGCCCATGTCGCGCCGGAAGCGGTCCTTGTCGAGCTTGTCGTTCGACTTCATGTCCCAGAGCCGACAGGAATCCGGCGAGATCTCGTCGGCGACGACGATGCGCATCACGTCGCCTTCCCAAAGCCGCCCGCATTCCATCTTGAAATCGACGAGCCGAATGCCGACGCCGAGGAAGAGCCCGCTTAGGAAGTCGTTGACGCGGATGGCGAGCGCCATGATGTCGTCGATCTCCTGCGGATTGGCCCAACCGAAGGCGGTGATGTGTTCTTCCGACACCATCGGATCGTTCAACTCGTCGTTCTTATAGTAGAACTCGATGATCGAGCGCGGCAGCTGCGTGCCCTCCTCGAGCCCGAGCCGTGTCGAAAGCGAGCCCGCCGCGACATTGCGCACCACGACTTCCAACGGCACGATCTCGACTTCGCGGATCAACTGTTCGCGCATGTTGAGGCGGCGGATGAAATGCGTCGGCACGCCGATGTCGTTCAAGTTCTGAAAGATGAACTCGGAGATCCGGTTGTTGAGCACGCCCTTGCCGTCGATCACCTCATGTTTCTTGGCGTTGAAGGCGGTCGCGTCGTCCTTGAAATGTTGGATGAGCGTACCGGGTTCAGGCCCCTCGTAGAGGACCTTGGCCTTGCCTTCGTAGATGCGCCGGCGGCGATTCATGGGGATTAACCGTGGCTGGGGGTGATCCATGGGACGGCCCTGGCTCCTATAAGAGGTCCCGAGGCCGCGTCTGCAAGGGAAATACGCTTGGCCTTTACGGGTATGGATGGGGCACATCGGCGCCGCAGGTCCAAAAGGTACGTAGCTTTTTCCGGCCCGCGATACAAGCATCACGGCGCCCGGACGGCCGGCGTAACAGACCGGGAGAGCTGCCTGGAGCTTTCAATGTTCTCCCAATTCTGCAAGGCCTTAGCATGGCTTGCCGAGCGCGCGGCGTGGGGTCGCGCAAGAACCCGTGGCCCGGCCGGCTTGGGCTCTGCATTGGGCCAGGCTTTCCCGCCGCCGGACCGCCAAGGCATCTTCGGCATGGCCAGACGCCCCATTCGGAGATAATTGGTCGCGGCCGGATGCGAGGTTTTCGATGACTGCCTTCGACGAGCGCGAAAAGGCCTACGAAGCCAAACTCGCACATGACGAGGAACTCAAATTCAAGGCCCATGTCCGGCGCAACAGGCGGCTTGGCCTCTGGGCGGCGGAAAAACTAGGGAAAGGGGGCGAAGCGGCCGAGGCATACGCCGGCGCTCTCGTCGCCATCCAGCTCGAAGGAAGCGGTGACGAGGCGGTTTTCGGGAAGATCCGCGCCGATTTCCACGCTGCCGGTATCGCGCAGTCCGATCACCAGATCCGTCGCGAGATGCAGGAACAGCTCGCCGCCGCGACCCAGGACATTATCGCCGGCATCGGAAGAACGAACTAGCCCGCGCCGAGTGTCGGGCGGCAATACTTTCTTTAAGTCTAGGGCGGCATAGGTCGCGTATGCGCCGGCCGAACCAATCCGCTCCCGCCGCGAGTCCCTGGCCCGCCGATCCCGCCCTTGCGGCGACGCTTCAGGATTGGCTCTCGCACCTCGCTGGGGAGCGGCGAGTCGCGGCGCACACGCTTGCCGCCTATCGCCGCGACGTCGGTCAGTTTCTCCGTTTCCTCGCGATACATTTCGGCGAGTTGCCAAGCCTCGCGCTATTCAGGAAAATTGCCCCGGCGGATCTGCGCGCCTTTCTCGCGGCGCGCCGCAAATCGGGCGCCTGCAGCCGCTCGCTACTGCGCCAGCTCTCCGGGCTTCGCTCCTTCGCGCGGCATATCGAGCGCGGCGGCGTCTCGAAACTTGCGGTCTTTTCGTCGCTGCGCAGTCCGAAACTGCCGCGTCGTCTGCCCAAGGCTTTGACGGCGCAAGCCGCCTGCGCAGTGGTCGATGTCGACTCGCGTGCCGCGGATCAGCGTCCCGATTGGATTCTCGCCCGTGATGCCGCTGTCCTCGCCCTGCTCTACGGCGCGGGCTTGCGCATCTCCGAGGCTCTGTCGATTGCGCGCAAGGACGCGCCGACCAGCGGGCTCGATCATCTGACGATCCTCGGCAAAGGCGGCAAAAGCCGCAGCGTGCCGGTGATCGCCCCGGTGAAGAAGGCGATTGCCGCCTATCTCGACCTCTGCCCGTACGGCTTGGCTCCCAACGGGCCGTTGTTCGTCGGTGCCAAAGGTGGAACTTTGTCGGCGCGCATCATTCAGCTTGCGGTCGAACGCCTGCGCGGCGCGCTTGCCCTGCCGGAAACGGCCACGCCGCATGCGCTACGCCACTCATTCGCGACGCATCTGCTGGGACGCGGCGGGGACCTGCGTACCATTCAGGAGCTGTTGGGTCATGCGACGCTGTCGACGACGCAGATCTATACCGCCATCGACAGCACCAAACTCATCGAGGCCTATCGCGGCGCGCACCCTCGCGCCCGCTGAGCGTCAGTGCCCGATGATCGCCCCGCTATATTCGCGGATCGCCGTCTCCACGGCCACCTTCTGTGCCGGGGTGAGCGTGTCCATGATGCCATCGAGCCAGGCGTCCTTTTCGCCGGCGGAACGCGCAATCAAATGCCATTTCATGGCCTCGACCAGATCCTTGCCGATGCCGCGTCCGGATGCATAGAGACGTGCCACGCGGTCTTGCGCCACTGGATTCTGTTCGGTGGCGGCTTTGAGGAAAAGCTTTGCGGCGGCGGCCTCGTCTTTGTCAACTCCGATCCCGTTGAACAGCATGATGGCATATTCGACTTCGGCCGGAACGTCATCCTCTGCGGCGGCACGCGCCATCCATTGCGCGGCGAGCTTGTCATCCTGCACGACCCCTTTGCCGTTGCGATAGCAAAGCGCCAGCGCATAGGCGGCGTCCGGATAGCCGAGCTTGGCCGACTGCGTGAACAGGCTCGCGGCCTTCGCAAAATCTGGAAAGACCCCGTTATTCTCCACCGCCAAGACGCCGAGATTGTAGATCGCCCCAGCATGGTTCATCGCCGCGGCCTTCTTAAAGAGCGCCGCGGCGCCGAGCCGATCCTTGGGCACGCCCTGCCCGGTCAATTTGGCAAGCGCCAAGGCGAAGATCGCCTCGCGATTGCCGAGAGCAGCAGCCTTCGCATACCAACGGTCCGCCTCGGCATAGTCCAATTTCACGCCGTATCCCTGCCGATAGAGTTCGCCGATCAGCGTCATGGCCACGGCGTCGTTGGGATTGGCCTTGAGCCGCTGCATCGCTTCCTGATAGGCGGTGATGTAGTAGCCGCGCTGGTAGGCGCCATAGGCGAGGTCCGGGGTTTGGCTCGGAGCGGGAGCGGCAGGCGGCGAGCTTGGCGCGTTCGGCACAGCGGGACCTGCGGCCTCCGCGGCAAGCGCCGGCGCGCCACCGAGGCACAACAAGGCCCAGAGGCAGAGGCGCTTCATGCGGTTGGCTCGCGCGCCGCGGTGAGCGCGCGCTCGACCGCTTCGACGCCGGCCGCGGGTCCGCGCGGATCGCTCCACACCACATCGCAAACCGCCACGAAATCGGCGCCGGCGCCGGCCAGCGCCGCGACTTCGTCCAGCGCCTGCGCGTAGCCGACACACGGCGGATTGAAGATCTCCGCCCACCAAGCGATCCGTTCGCGGATCTCGGCGAAATCGCGCGGCTCGTCCGGCGCGCCGAACATTACATAATCGACATCGGCCTCGGCCGCCGACATCGCATCGTGGCAGCTCGCGAGACCGCCGACGCCGACGATCCGCTGCGGCTTCATGGCGGCGAGCGCGGCTTCGAGCGTCGCGCTCACGCCGTCGACGTGGACGCCGTCGCAGTCGCTTTCCACCGCGTGACGCGGATCGCGGACCAAGCAAGCGATGCCACGCCGCTGCGCGATCGGCGCGAGCCTGCCGATGACGGCGCTTTCGGTCGCCCGCACGAGCACGCACGCGACGTCGCCGGCGTCGAGCGCTGCCGCAAATGGTGCGGCAAAGGCCGCGGCATCGGTGAGCGGCGGCGTGATCAGGTAGAGACGCGGAGCGGGCATCGGGGGCACGGCCTAGATCGTTCTTGCGCGCGGCATAGCTCGCCGTGCGAACCCGCCATCTTTGAACCAAGCTCGTCGAGAATTGGGGCGAAAGCGCGGGGGGCGCGCGCCTCAGGCGGCGGCGGCTTTCTCCAGTGCCTCTGACCATTGGCCCAGCGCCGCGAGCCCATTCATCCGCGCCCGGTGACCGAACGCCGCCTGGGCGGCGGCAACATTGCCGGGCTTGCCCGCCCAGGCCTTTTGCGGCGCCGCCTGCAACGCGCGGCCATAGGAGAAGGTGATCGCCCAGGCGAGCGGCCCAAGCCGGTTGACCGCGTCGAGATTAGCGGTGGCGGCGATATCGGACTGGCCGCCCGACAGAAACGCGATGCCCGGAACTGCCAGCGGCACGCAATCTTTGAAGAGACGCACGGTCGCTGCGGCGACTTCGCTGGGGCTTGCCGGTTTCGCCGCCTTCATTCCGGGGACCACCATATTGGGCTTGAGCACGAGGCCTTCGAGCATGACCCGCATTTCGTAGAGCTCGGCGAATACCGTTTTCAGCACCGCTTCGGTTACCTCGTAGCAGCGCTCGAGCGATTGGTCGCCGTCCATCAGCACTTCAGGCTCGACGATCGGCACCAGATCCGCCGCCTGGCAATGCGCCGCGTAGCGGGCAAGCGCCTGCGCGTTCGCTCTAATCGCCGGGCGAGTCGGAATTCCCGCGCCGATGTCGATCACGGCGCGCCATTTCGCGAAACGCGCGCCCAGCCCGTAATATTCCTTGAGCCGCGCGGCGAGCCCGTCGAGCCCTTCGGTGATCGTCTCGCCGGGAAAGCCCGGCAGAGGCTTGGCGCCGGTGTCCACCTTGATGCCGGGAATCGCGCCGGATTGCTCGATCAATTTGACGAGCGGCGTTCCGTCCGCCGCTTGCTGGCGGATCGTCTCGTCATAGAGGATCACGCCGGAAATATGCCGCTGCATCGCCGCGTCGGCGCGGAACAGCAGTTCGCGATAATCGCGTCGCGATTCGGGCGTCGATTCGACGCCGATTGCGTCGAAGCGCTTCTTGATCGTGGTCGAGCTTTCGTCGGCGGCCAAGATGCCTTTGCCGCGGGCGACCATCGCCTGTGCGGTTCGAGCCAGTTGTTCTTTGTTCACAGGCTTGATCCACAAATGCTGTGCACTGCAGACCCTCGAATCATACCCGGCCGGCGCCGTTGCGCAAGGCCTCGACGCCCGGCAAACGCTTGCCCTCGAGCCATTCGAGAAAAGCGCCGCCCGCGGTCGAGATATACGTAAACTCCTTCGCCACGCCCGCCTTGTTCAGCGCCGCGATCGTATCGCCGCCGCCGGCGATCAATTCGAGTTCTCCGGCTTTCGTGAGCCGTGCGGCGACCATCGCGACGTCGGTCGTTCCCGCGTCGAAGGGCGGAATTTCGAAGGCCCCGAACGGCCCGTTCCAGACGAGCGTGTGGGTGCCTTCGAGCAGCGCCTCGATCCGCTCCACGCTGTTCGGCCCGATGTCGAGGATCATGTCGTCGGGCTCGACGTGGTCGACGTCGACGACATGCGCCGCCGCGTCGGCGGCGGGCTTGGGTGCCACCACGACGTCAACCGGCAGTACCAATTCGCAGTGCGCGCTTGCCGCTTCCGCAACGATTTGCCGGGCCACATCGGCGAATTCCATCTCGCAGATGGATTTGCCAATCGCCTTGCCCTGCGCCGCGAGAAACGTATTCGCCATCCCGCCGCCGATGACCAAGAGATCCACGCGGCGCATCAGATTGCCGAGAAGTTCGAGCTTGGTCGAAACCTTGGCGCCGCCGACGATCGCCATCACCGGATGCGCCGGATCGGCGAGCAGGTTGGTCAGGATTTCCAGCTCGACCTGCATCGAGCGGCCGGCGAAGGACGGCAATTTGCGCGCCAGCCCTTCCGTCGAAGCGTGAGCGCGATGCGCGGTGGCGAAGGCGTCGTTGACGTAGACGTCGCCGAGTTCGGCGAGCGCCGCGACGAAGCTTTCGTCGTTCTTCTCCTCGCCGGCGTGGAAGCGGGTGTTTTCGAGGAGCAGATAATCTCCGTCGTACATCGCCGCGACGGCCTTTTTGGCGACATCGCCGATGCAATCGGGAGAAAAGGCGACCGGCTTGCCCAACCGGCGTTCGAGTTCCGGCACGACCGGACGCAACGAAAGTTGCGGGTCGGGCCCCATTGGCCGTCCGAGATGCGAAAGGATGATCACCTTCGCGCCCTTGGCGGCGATCTCACGAAGGTTGAGCAGGATCCGGTCGATGCGCGTGCAATCGAGGACCTTGCCCAATTCCATAGGCACGTTGAGATCGACCCGGATCAGCACGCGCTTGCCGGCAAGCTGAGCATCGTCGAGGGTCGGAAATGGCGCCACGGGCGCGGCTCTCGTCATCCAAGTTTCCCCATTGCGACCGCGGTATCCGCCATGCGATGCGAGAAAGCCCATTCGTTGTCGTACCAGGCGACGACCCGAACGAACGTTCCTTCGATTACGCGCGTCTGATCGACATGAAAGATCGACGAACGCGAATCGTGATTGAAATCGATCGATACATTCGGACTCTCGGTAAAGCCGAGAATGCCTTTCAACTGTTGTTCGGAGGCGCGCTTGACGGCCTCCTTGATCTCCTCCGGCGTCGTGGCGCGCGTGGCTACGAACTTAAAGTCGATCATCGACACGTTCGGAGTCGGCACGCAAATCGACGAGCCGTCGAGCTTGCCTTTGAGCTCCGGCAGGACGAGGCCGATGGCCTTCGCGACGCCGGTCGACGTCGGAATGATCGACAGGGCCGCGGCGCGGGCTCGGTAAAGGTCCTTGTGCAACGTGTCGAGCGTCGGTTGATCGCCGGTATAGGAGTGGATCGTCGTCATGAAACCGCGCTCGATTCCGATGGCATCGTTAAGAACCTTGGCAACCGGCGCAAGACAATTGGTCGTACACGAAGCGTTTGAGACGACACGGTGTTCCGGCTTGAGCTTTTCGTGGTTGACGCCATAAACCACCGTGACATCGACGTCATCCGCCGGCGCCGAGATGAGAACCCGTTTGGCGCCGGCCTTGAGATGGGCCGAGGCCTTTTCTTTCGACGCGAAGACGCCGGAACATTCGAGCGCGATGTCGACTTCGAGCTCTTTGTGTGGCAGTTCCGCGGGATTGCGCAGCGCCGTGACCTTGATCGGGCCGTCGCCGACGTCGATCGTGTCGCCCAACACTTTCACCTCGCCCGGGAACCGACCATGAACGGAATCGAAACGCAAAAGATGCGCATTGGTTTCGACCGGTCCGAGATCGTTGATTGCCACGACGCGGATGTCCCGTCGCCCCAATTCGACGATGGCGCGCAAAATATTGCGCCCAATCCGCCCGAATCCGTTGATCGCGACATTCACCGTCATGCCCAAACCTTCCATAAGCGCGGAACGCTACGCGCCGGGTTGCAAACCCTGTGAGCCGGATTTCCCTAGAAATTCGAAGAGAAATTCATCGCTATGCTTTCGCCGATTTGCGGAGCTCGGCACGGCCCTCTTCACGTGCAACCAGCAAATGATGGAATCGGCGGATCAATCAGCTGGGGTGGTCCCGCATGCTCCGGCCGCCAATCCTCCCAGCCTCGCAGATCTCGTCGAAACGCATCCCGCCGATCGATGCCGTCCGCGCGAGTTTCGGCGCCGGATCGGGCGGGCCACTCTCTCGCACGAGAACGAAATCCACGCAAGACGGTGCGGCTTTGTGCAATGCAGTCCGCCGCCGACCATAATGTCGCGGCCGAGAGAAGCAAATTCCCTCTTACAGCGCCAGGCGATCGCAATCGTCCTCGGTTTGATCGTACATGTCGTCGCATCTGCCGCGCATCCATTGCGTCGATAGCGAAGCATTTTGCGACGCGAAGCAGGAGCGAACGTTGCATGGCTCCTTTTCGTTCCATGCGCGCCATCAGCTTGACGTCGAAGCCGGCCGCGCCAGGTGCCGTTACGCAATCTGCGAAGGAAATTGGCTGTGGGTAGCGAGGGTGGAAGGCGTTGACGGTTCCCCTCGAACAGCGCCTAATAAAAACGTTCTGGATAGATCGGATGAGTACGCCAGCCCGTCTGAAGGCCGCTTTGAAAGGCCTTGTTGCCGCTCTCGACCAGCTTGAAGCCGCCTGCGAGCGCCGACTGCAGGCAGATGCCGAGCGCAGCGATATCGAAGAAGAATTCGCGGTACTGCAGGATGATCGCGCGCGGCTCGCTGTCGAGCTCGATGGTGCGGTCGCCCGGTCACAGTCTTTGGAATTGGCCAACAACGAGGTGGCGCGACGGCTCGCACGAGCCCGTCTGGCGATCCAAGAGATGATATCTCACGTAGCGATGTAGCATAGGAGGCGCGAGTCATGGCGCAAGTTACTGTCACCATCGCCGGGCACGTCTATCGCGTCGCTTGCGGCGAGAACGAGGAAGCCCACCTGCAGGGTCTTGCACGGCAAATCGACGAGAAGATCGAAACTCTCAAACGCAACTTCGGGGAAATCGGCGACCAACGATTGACGATCATGGCGGCGATTACTCTCGCCGACGAGCTCGCCGAAACCAATCGGCGCATCGCCGCGCTCGAAATCGAGATCGTCAATCTCAAATCTACCAGGACGACGCTGGAGACCGAGCGGGACGAATGGGCCGACAGCATCGCCGAGTCACTTGGCGAGACTGCGGCGCGGATCGAACGCGTCGCCCACAACCTGAACGGCATCGGTCGCGGATAACGCAAGTTTGGGCTATCCCTTCCGCAGGCGGCACCCGAGTCGCCGCGGATCGGCCATGCCCAAACACGTTTTCAGCATCGCCCCCGGTGCGCCTTTTCTGAAATCCTTCGTCGCCGCGCTTCTCGAAGGGCGGGTCGTCGAAGGATTCTCGCGCGCTTTAGGCCCGCTCGATCTGGCGGAGGCGACGATCTACGTCCCTACCCGGCGCGCCGCCCGGGCACTCGTCGATCAATTTGCCGTTGCCCTCGATCGCCCGGCGACCTTGCTGCCGCGCATCCTGCCGCTTGGCGGTCTTGAGGCGACGGAGACGAACCTCCTCTTCGAGGAACCACCGCTTGATGCCCCGCTTGGCGCAACCCAGGCCGCGAGCGAGGTCTGGCGGCGCATGCAGCTTGCCGTACTCGTGCAAAAATGGGCCTTGGCGTTACGGCATGCGATCGTCTCGGTGAACGCCGACGGGAGCTTCGTCACCGACGCGGGCAAGTCCTGTCTCGTCGGCACTTCGCCAGCCGATGCCTGGCATCTCGCCGGCGGGCTAGCCGATCTCATCGACGAATTGATCATCGAGGACGTGGCCTGGGAGAAGCTCGATCTCCTGGCTCTGCCGGAGTTCGACCAATATTGGCGGATCACGCTCGACTTCCTGAATATCGCCGTCACGCGCTGGCCGACAATTCTCGCCGCTCAGGGACTCGTCGATGCGGCGCGCCGCCAACAGGTCCTCGTCGAGGCGCAGATCGCGCGCATCGAGGCGGAACGAACCCGGCCGGTGATCGCCATGGGCTCGACCGGCACCAATCGCGCCACGGCGCGGCTGCTTGCCGCCATCGCCGCCGCGCCGCGCGGCGCAGTGGTGCTGCCCGGCCTCGATCTTTGGCTCGACGAATCGAGCTGGCAGCGGATCGCCGACGCGCAGGCGGACGAAACCGGCTTCGGCCATCCGCAAGCGGCGCTACGCCGTCTGCTGCCGATCCTCGGCATCGAGCGCGACAGCGTCATCGAACTTGGCAAGCCGACAGCCGCTCGCGCGGCGCGCGACAAATTCCTCTCCGAGGCGTTGCGTCCCGCCGCCACGACCGAGATGTGGCGGTTATATCGCGACCGCCGCAGCGAGATCGCGGCGGCGCTCGACGCGGTGACCTTCATCGAGGCGGTGGACGAACGCGAGGAAGCGCTCGCTCTCGCCATCGCGCTGCGCCAGGTTTTGGAGACGCCCGGTGCCACGGCGGCTCTTGTAACTCCCGATCGCGAACTCGCGCGCCGCGTCGGCGCCGAGCTTCGCCGCTTCGGGGTGGAGATCGATGATTCGGCGGGCGAGCCTTTGAGCGCCAGCCTCTACGGAAGACTGGCGCGACTTACGATGCTCGCGCGGTCGGGCGAACCCGCGGATTTCGTCGCGCTCCTCACCCATCCTTTGACGCATCTTGGGCTTGCCCGCGCCGAGGTCGAACGGCTGGCGCCGCTCTTCGAAATCGGCGTGCTTAGGCAATTCCGTCGTCTCGCAACTGCGCCTGCCGAGGCGATCTCGGCCGCCCGGCGCGGCGCGGCGGAGCGCTTCGCGCATCCTGCCCAGAAGCGCATCCGCGAAGAGGATTGGGCAAAACTGGAAGATTTGCTGGCGCGGCTGCAATCCGCGCTCGCGCCGCTCGTCGCGCTTACCGGCGCGCATCCGCTTCGCACCTGGATCGAAGCGCACCGCCATGCGCTCGACGCGGTGACGCAAGACGCGCGCGGCGAAGACGCCGAGGCATTTGACGCGTTGTTTTCCGAACTGCACCGCTGCGCTCACCTCGATCTTCCCTTCGATGCCGAGGCTTATGCGCTCTTCCTGGGGCAAGCGATGGCCGAAGCGATCCTCCGCCGGCCGCGGCGCACGCATCCGCGGCTCAAAATTTTCGGTTTGCTCGAAGCGCGCCTCATGGACGCCGACGTGATGTTGCTCGGCGGCCTCGACGAGACGATTTGGCCGCCGCAGGCCCGGAGCGATGCTTTCCTGAACCGCTCGATGCGCGCCGCGCTCGGCCTGACGCCGCCGGAGCGCAAGATTGGCCAGACGGCGCATGATTTCGTCATGGCGATGGGCCACGAGCGCGTCATCATAAGCCGGGCGCTCAAGCGCGACGGTACGCCGACCGTCGCTTCGCGTTTCGTACAAAGGCTCGCGGCGTTGGCCGGGGACCAATTCGAACCCTGCCGCGCGCGCGGCAGAGTTCTCCTCGCGCTCGCCGGCGCGCTCGACCGGCCCGCGGCGGCGGCCGCAAGCAAACGGCCGATGCCGCGCCCGCCCGTCGAGTTGCGGCCGCGCCGCCTCAGCGTGACGCGAATCGAGACGCTGCGCCGCGATCCTTACGCGATCTACGCCGAGTTTATTCTGCGGCTCGTAGCGCTTCCCGGCGGCGAGGAAGCCGAGGAGCGGCGCATCTTGGGCAGCGCGATCCACGAGGTGCTTGCACGCTTCGGCAAACAGAATTCGGCTGACCTCCTGCCCGCCGACGCCGCCTCCCGCCTTACGGCGATGATGCACGCCGCGTTCCGGGAGCAGTTTGCCGATCCCGATTTTGCAATCTTCCAATGGCCGCGAATCGAACGCGCCATGCGCTTCTATCTCGATTTCGAAGACCGCCGGCGCCCGCTCGCCAAGCTCGACCTCGAGATCGATGGCACCATCGACATTCCGCTCGCCGACGGCACGCATTTCACGCTGTCGGCCAAAGCCGACCGGCTCGAACATCACGCCGATGGCGCGGTAACGCTCGTCGATTACAAGACTGGCACGCCGCCAAGTCCTAAGGAAGTGCACGTCGGCTTCGCGCCGCAACTGACGTTGGAGGCGGCGATGGCGCGGCGCGGCGCCTTCGGCCTGCCGCAAGGAACGCGGGTCGAGGAAGCGCTCTACGTCAAGCTTCTCGGCAAGGACGGCGGCGAAGAAAAACCGCTCCGCTCCAAGAGAAACGGCCACGAGGAGAGCGTTGCCGAGCTGGCGGAGCGGCATTTCGCCGATCTGCGCGCGCTGCTCGATCAATTTCGCGATCCTGCGACGCCCTATCTGCCGCGTCCCTTCCCGAAATTCGCGGCGCGCTACAACGCCTACGATCACCTCGCCCGTGTCAAGGAATGGGCGCTCGGGAACGACCCATGACGCTCCAACTCCCCGCGCTGGTCGTCAGCCAGCAGGCCAAGGCCTCGAACCCCGAAGTGTCGGTCTGGGTTTCGGCGAACGCCGGCTCCGGCAAGACGCATGTATTGGCGCAGCGCGTGTTGCGCCTGCTGCTCGCCGGCGTCGCGCCTGCCAAGATCCTTTGCCTCACCTTCACGAAAGCGGCGGCGGCCAATATGGCGGCGAAGATTTTCGCAGCGCTTTCGCAATGGACCGAGCTTGACGACGAGGCGCTGCGACGAGCGATCCTCGCCATCGGCGCGCCGCAGCCTTCGGCAGAAATGCTCACTTTCGCGCGGCGGCTGTTCGCCCGCACGGTCGAGACGCCGGGCGGCTTGAAGGTGCATACCATCCACGGCTTCTGCGAACGCCTGCTGCATCTCTTTCCGTTTGAGGCGAACGTGCCGGCGCGTTTCGAAGTCATGGACGAGATCGGCGAAGCGGAGCTTTTGCGTGAGGCGCGCCGCCAGGCGCTTGCTGCGGCGCGAACGGACGTGGGGGAGCTTGGCGGCGCGCTGCAGCGGCTTTCCGCGGAAACCTCGCAAAAGCAATTCGATCAACTGATCGCCGAGGCGACGCAGCATCGCGCTTTGCTGCGGCACTACGACATCAAGGACGCCACCGCCGACCTCGGCTGCGCGCTCGACCTTGCGCCGGGCACGACGCTGGCGACGGTAGAAGCGGAGATGATCGAAGCGGGCATTCCTCCGCGCCGCTGGCGCGAATTCGCGGAGTTTCTCGCCGAAGGTTCGAAATCCGATTGCGACAACGCTGCGCTCTTGCGGGCTGCGCAGGCCTCCTACAATTCCGTTCTGGGAGGCGCGGGGATGACCAATGCGGCTCGCGCCGCGTGTCTCTCGCCCTATCTGGATTTCTTCTTCACGCAAAAGGGCGGCCCGCGCGTTCGTCTGGCCACGGACGCGCTGTCCAAGCTCCGCCCGGAATTGGCAGAAGAACTCAGTCGGGAACAGGCGCGCCTCGATACGTTGCGCGAGCGCTGCAAAGCGGCCGAATGTTTCGAGAGATCGCGGGCCCTGATGAGCGTCATCGCCGCGGTCTTCGCCCGCTATGAAAACTTGAAGGGGGCGCGCGGCCTGCTCGACTTCGACGATCTGATCGAACGCACGCTCGCTTTGCTCGACCGCTCCGACGCGCGCTGGGTGCTCTTCAAGCTCGATTCGGGCATCGACCATATCCTCGTCGACGAGGCGCAGGATACGAGCCCAACGCAGTGGAAGATCCTCGAAGCCCTGACGGCCGAGTTCTTCGCCGGCGCGGGAAGCCGCACGTATCCGCGAACGTTCTTCGCGGTCGGCGACGAAAAGCAGTCGATCTTCTCGTTCCAAGGCGCGGCGCCGCAGATGTTTCACGAAATGCGCACGTCGTTCGCGCGTTCAAGCGGCGGCGGCTTCGAGCACGTCCTGTTGAAACATTCGTTCCGCTCCGTACCGGCGGTGCTCGCCACCGTCGATCGGATCTTCTTGCGGACCGCGCATCAAAAAGGCCTCGTTTCCGACGACATCTGGATGGGCCACGAGTCGTTGAAGCGCGATTTGCCGGGGCTGATCGAAGTTTGGCCACCGGTTTGCGTCGAGGCGCGGGCCGACCCGCGCGATTGGCGCCTGCCGCTCGATTTCTTGGATGAGGGCGATCCGGCGGCGATTCTCGCCGACCGCATTGCGCGCAAAATCGCCGCGCTGATCGCCCCCGGCGCGGGCGAATGTACGCACGAAGCGGGAGGGCGACGCACCATCAAGCCCGGAGATATTCTGATTCTGGTGCGCACGCGCAACGCGTTCTTCGAGGCCGTGATCCGCGCTCTGAAACGCCATGACGTGCCGGTCGCCGGCGCCGACCGGCTCGATCTCTTGAGCCACATCGCGGTGATGGACTTGATGGCGGCGGGGCGCGCCGCGCTTCTGCCACAGGACGATCTGACGCTCGCCGCAGTCCTTAAGTCGCCGCTGCTCGGACTCGATGACGAGGATCTCCTGGAAATCGCGCCGGCTCGCTGCGGCTCGCTCTTCGACGCCCTCGGCGCCTCGCTCGAAGCACGCCATCAAACGCCATATGCGACGATCCTCGGCTGGCGCGAACGCGCCGCGCTTTCGCCCTTCGATTTCTATGCGCGGCTGCTCGGCGAAGAGGGCGGACGGCGCGCTCTGCAGGCGCGGCTTGGGCCGGAGGCGTGCGACGCCATCGATGAATTTTTGCGCCTCGCGCTGCGCGCCGAAAGCGAGGGAAGCTTTTCGCTCGCAGGGTTTCTCGCCGGCCTCGAAGGAATCGATCTGTCGATCAAGCGCGACATGGAGACGGCGAGCGATTGCGTACGCGTCATGACCATTCATGCCGCCAAGGGACTCGAAGCGAAGATCGTCTTTCTGCCCGACACCTGCGGCGTGCCCAGCGGCCGGCACGACAATAAAATCCACGTCTTGGAGGCGAGCGGCGCGCATGTGCTCGCTTGGTCGCCGCGCAAAGACGCCGATCCGCAAGCCGTCGCTGCCGCCCGGCAGAAAGCGCGCGCCGAGGCGGAAGACGAACATCGCCGCCTGCTCTACGTCGCGCTGACGCGCGCCGAAGAGCGGCTTTATATCAGCGGATATCGTGGGAGCACCGAGCCCGGCGAGCCTGCCTGGAGCCGCATGATCGAGGATTCGCTCGACGAAAATTTCGCCGCGGTTCCGGCGTTTTGGGACGAAGGCGAGACGATCCGCCGATGGTGCGCGCCGGGCAACTTTGCCGGCGAGACCGCCGCCGCTGAAGAACGCGTTGCGGAACCCATCGATCTGCCCGGGTTTCTGACGTGCCCGGCGTCCCCTGAGGCCGCGCCACCGCCGCCGCTCAAACCGTCGAGCGTGCTCGCAGCAGCCGAACTCGGTCGAACCACAAAGCGCCCGCGCTCTGCCCGGCGCCGCGCTGGAGCGCGGGAGGCTAATGCACGTGCTGTTGCAGCATCTGCCGGAGGTTCCGGCGCAGAGGCGGCGCGCGGCGGCGCAAGCTTTTCTCGACGCGCGGGCAACCGATCTGCCATTGGTCGAGCGCGAGGCTCTGATCGCTGAAACGCTCGCCGTGCTCGAGAATCCAACGCTCGCCGATCTCTTCGGTTCTCGCGCCCGCGCCGAAGTCGCGGTCGTGGGACGCATCGCCGGCCCAGATGGGCAAATGCGCGAGATCAGCGGCCAGGTGGACCGCATCGTCGAGACCGAAGGCGAGGTGATCGTCGCCGATTACAAAACGGGCGCACCTTGCGACGTAGCGGCGACGCCGCACGCCTATCTCGCTCAGATGGCGCTCTATCGCGCTGTGCTCGCGCCGCTCTGGCCCGGCAAGCGCCTTCGTATGCTCATCATCTGGACGGCGGGGCCCAAGGTGGTAGAGCTTGCAGATGCGCAACTCGATGCGTCGCTCGCCACGGTCTTCGGCCAAGATTGATACCCCGCCTTCGGCTTGACGCGCCGCGCCGCGCTTCCTACTTTGAAAAGCGAAGCCCGGGAGGAATCATCCTTCTCGGGCGCATCCAAGAGGCGCTCATGGCCACTGTGAAAGTCACCGATGCCACGTTCAAGTCCGAAATCGAGGGCGCGAAAGTGCCGGTGGTCGTGGACTTCTGGGCCGAATGGTGCGGGCCCTGCAAAATGATCGGCCCGTCGCTAGAGGAAATCGCCGAGGAAATGAAGGGGCAAGTTACGATTGCCAAGCTCAATGTGGACGAAAACCCCGGCGTCGCCGGCGCTTTCGGCATCCGCAGCATTCCGACGCTGCTGCTCTTCAAGGACGGCAAGATGGCCTCCTCGAAAGTGGGCGCCGCGCCGAAGGGCGAATTGAAGAAATGGATCGCCGCCGCGATCTGACGCCCGGCGTATGTGGCTTGGCAAAGGACCTCGCAAGAGGTCCTTTTTGCGTTATGAGAGGGCGATGAGCTACGCCGTCAAAGAGATCTACCGCACACTGCAGGGCGAGGGCGCGCAGAGCGGCCGCGCCGCCGTGTTTTGCCGGTTTGCCGGCTGCAATCTCTGGTCGGGACGCGAGGCGGATCGCACCGATGCGCAATGCACGTTCTGCGACACGGATTTCGTCGATACCGACGGGCCGGGCGGCGGCCGGTTCGAGAACGCGCAAGCGCTTGCCGCGGCGATCGCGCGGGAATGGAAGGGGCCGCGCGAGCGCGCGCTGGTGGTCTTTACCGGCGGCGAGCCGCTGCTGCAACTCGACGCTGCGCTGCTTTCGGCGATGCACGCGCTGGGCTTCTCCTGCGCGGTGGAGACGAATGGCACGCTGCTGCCGCCCGCCGGAATCGACTGGATCTGCGTCAGTCCGAAGGCCGGCGCGCCTTTTGTATTGCGCGTCGGCGACGAGTTGAAACTTGTGTTTCCGCAGCAGGGGATCGACCCGCAGGAACTCGAGGCGCTTGCCTTCGAGCATTTCTTCCTGCAACCGATGGACGGGCCCGAGCGCGTTGCCAATACGCAGGCAGCTGCCGCCTATTGCATGGCGCACCCGCGCTGGCGGCTCAGTTTGCAGACGCATAAGTTCATTGGCTTGCCGTAAGAGATGCCATGAAAATCACCCAGGCCTTTTCCTTCGAAGCCGCGCATTTTCTGCCGAACGTCGGTCCGACGCATCGTTGCCGCGCAATGCACGGCCATTCGTATCGTGTGGAACTGAAGCTGGAAGGAACGGTCGATCCCAAGACCGGCTTCGTCGTCGATTTCTTCGTCATCGAGCAGGCTGTCGAGCCGCTGCGCGCGATGCTCGACCATCATTGTTTGAACGAGATCGAGGGGCTGGAGAACCCGACCGCGGAAAATATAGCGGTCTGGCTCTACGCGCGGATCAAGAAGACGCTGCCGCAGCTCGCGGCGGTCACCGTCTATGAGACGAGAGATTGTTTCGCGGAATATGAGGGGCGGTGAGTTGAGGGGTTGGTTATGGCGTCAGATCAAATTCCTGACAAAGGTTCCCAAGACGAAAAGCCGGTTGGCGAGCCCGGGAAACAAGACCATGCCAAAAGTCTGTCCGCTGATTTCGTGGCTCTTATTGAAGCGATAAAAGCAGAAGGACGGGCATATCGCCGCGAAGAACAGCAGGAAGACAGCGCCAAACGTTTTCGAGAATGGATTACGATTGTCCTGCTCGCGTGCACCCTTACTGCTGTCGGCTGGCAGGTGCATGAAATGATCAAAGTTTATGGCCCTATTCGCGATCAAGCTAACGCTGAAAAGACGGCTGCGGACGCTGCGACGAAACAATCCGCAAATTCCGAGAAAACATTGGTTGAATCCCAACGGGCTTGGGTCGGCCCAATTAACGCTTCGATAGCCGCCGAACCAACCATCGGGAAGCCCGTGGAAATCACAATCACGTACCAGAATACAGGGCACGAACCGGCCCTCGGATTCACTTATCTCGTCGAAACTTTTCTCACGACCGCGGACGAAGTTGCCAGAGGCATTACGCAAAAAAGGCTGGCGACCTATATGCAAGAGTGCAAGAAAGTAAATCAGTGGATCGCGGGAAGTGTAGTTTATCCAACGGTCGGTTTTAGTAGTTACTCTCTCAATTCAAAATCTAGAGATGACCTTGTGGATGATGCTTTCACGAAGGGCAACAAGGTCATGTTTGTAGAAGGATGCTTTTTGTATCGAACATTCGACATGCCACGACACAGTTATTTCTGTTACTTTTATAAGCCGGGGACGACTAAGATCCAAAACCTGAACATTTGCCCTGTTGGGCACGACGCTGATTAGCAATGCAGACAGAGCGATCTCCGTGAGGAAGAAGGCGAGGCAGCGAAGCTTGCGGGGTTACGCGATCGTATCCACCACGCCGCCATCGACTCTGAGCGCCGCGCCTGTCGTGGCCGAGGCCTGCGCCGACGCCACATAGACCACCATGTTGGCGACTTCCTCTACGGTCGCGGCGCGTTGCAGAATCGAGCTTGGCCGATGTTCCTTGATGAACGCTTTGGCTTTCTCTTCGGCGGAAGCCCCGCCTTCCATGTCTTGCAGCATGTCGACCACGCCTTCCGAGAGCGTCGGGCCGGGCAGCACCGCGTTGACGGTGACGCCGGTTCCAGCTGCGCGCTTGGCAAGCCCGCGCGCGATCGCAAGCTGCGCGGTCTTGGTGAATCCATAATGGATCATCTCGACGGGAGTGTTCAGCCCCGACTCGGACGAAATGAAGATGATCCTCCCCCAGTCGCGCTCGATCATCGCCGGCAGATAGGCGCGCGAGAGGCGCACCCCCGACATCACGTTCGTCTCGAAGAAGCGCGTCCACTCGCTGTCGGGAATGTCGAAGAATTCCCGCGGGCCGAAGATCCCGACATTGTTGACGAGAATATCGGGCGAAGGCGCCGCTTGAACCAGCGTATCGCAGCCTTTGGCAGTGCCGAGATCGGCGGCGACGCCGGTCACGCGTGCCTTCGACGCCGCCTTTTTCAGCGCGGCGACGGCCTTCTCGACCGCCGCTTGCGTGCGGCCATTGAGCACGACATCCGCGCCGGATTGGGCCAAGCCCTTGGCGACCGCAAAGCCGATGCCGCGCGTCGAGCCGGTGACGACGGCGCTCTTGCCGGAAAGATCGATAACCATATCCGTTTCCTTTTGCAGCGGCCCTCGCCGAAACATTGGGCGGCGCGGCGCGGAAATCGAGGGGCGGCTGCCAAATGCCGCGCTGGCGCCGAAACACCGCGCGCCTGTCGCTTTGGGCTTGCTTCCTATAGAATTACGCGGCTGGCTCCATGCTTCGAGATGCGGCCCGGTTCCGGGCCGCTCCTCGGCGTGAGTGGTCCTCCTCATCCTGAGGCGCGCACGTGGCGCGCGTCTCGAAGGATGAGAAAATGGGTTATCCGGCGCCATAGTAACGAAGCTGCGCAAGAATGCGCGGGACGATGATGAACGACACTACCGACACTGAACAACCGCCTATGCACGGATTGGCTAGCCTGCCGGTCTTCTTCGACCTTGCGGGCCGGCGCACGCTTGTCATCGGCGGCTCGCCGGCTGCTGCCTGGAAGGCGGAGTTGCTGCAGGCAACAGGCGCGCGCGTCGATGTCGTTGGCCCATTGCCCTCGCCCGAGATGCGGGCGCTCGTCGGGCGCGCCCCGGCGCTCATCCTGATCGAGCGGGAATGGAGCGAAGCCGACTTCGACGGCGCGGCGATCGCCATCGGCGATTTCGCCTCGAACGACAAGGCAGCGGCGTTTCAAGCCGCGGCGCGCCGCGCCCGCGTGCCGGTCAACATCGTCGACAAGCCGGATTTCAGCGATTTCCAGTTCGGCACGATCCTCGACCGTTCGCCGCTGGTCATCGCCATTTCGACCAAAGGCGCGGCGCCGGTCTTCGCCATGGCCTTGCGCGGCCGCTTCGAAGGTCTGCTGCCGCAGACCATCAAGCTATGGGCGGAAGCGGCGCAAAACTGGCGGGGGCGATTGAAGGCGGCGGAACTCGCCCCGGCGCTACGCCGGCGATTCTGGGAACTTTTCGTCGCGCGCGCCTTCGGCACGCGACCGCCGCTGCCGCAAGATTATGATGAGATCCTGGCGCGCGCCAATGCGCCGGCCGAGACGGCGAAGGGCAGCGTCGCTCTGGTCGGCGCCGGCCCCGGCGATCCCGAGCTCATCACACTGAAGGGATTGCGCGTGCTGCAGGCCGCCGATGTGGTTCTGTTCGACGATCTTGTCGCGCCGGCAATCGTCGAGATGGCGCGCCGCGAGGCGGTGAAGATTTGCGTCGGTAAGCGCGGCTACCAGCCGTCCTGCCGGCAGGACGATATCATCGCCCGGC
Source organism: uncultured Alphaproteobacteria bacterium (assembly GCA_963697785.1). Lineage (GTDB taxonomy): Bacteria > Pseudomonadota > Alphaproteobacteria > Rhizobiales > Beijerinckiaceae > Methylovirgula. The sequence goes on from OY969098.1 coordinate 2,217,974, forward strand.
TCATTGCACTCGCCAGAGAGGGCAAGCGCGTCGTCCGCTTGAAGGGCGGCGATCCGTCGATCTTCGGCCGCGCCAACGAGGAAATCGCCGGGCTCGAAGCGGCCGGCATCGAGGTTTCGATCGTGCCCGGCGTCACCGCCGCGTTGGGAGCCGCCGCTTCGCTCAAATTGTCGCTCACCGAACGCGATCGGGCGCGGCGGCTGCAATTCGTCACCGCGCATGCGCGGAACGGCCGCCTGCCGGCCGACCTCGATTGGAGCGCGCTCTGCGATCCCGCCGCCGCCACGGCCGTCTATATGGGCGTGCACACGTTGCCCGAACTGTTGCGGCGTCTACTGGAACACGGCATCGATCCGCAAACGCCGGCCTTGCTCGTCGAAAGCGCCACCTGGCCGCAGGAGCGGCGTATCCACGGCACGGTCGCAAACCTCGCCGCGCAAGTCGCCGCGGCGGACCCGAGCGGTCCCTGCCTCGTGCTCATCGGCGGCGTATTCGGCGAAGCTGCGGATTCGGTTCGCACCGAGGCAACCGCCGGCGCGTGACGATGCGTTGGTCGGGGACTGCGCCACCTGCCGAACGGCGAGGTTGCGGAACTGATCAACCTTCTCACGCCGCCCGACGACGATGAGCCTTAGAGCGGCGGATCGTCCGGACGGGCGCTCCCTTCTCAATCTATGCAACGCTTCCTAGCACTGCGCGTTTTCTGACTGCGGAGCGGTTCCCATGCCCAAGAAGAGCCGAGTTCCAACTGCCGAAGAAGAGAAGTTCGAGACGGAGCACGAAGAACGCATCAAAGACCGAGCGGAGAGCACGGACGCGGACCTCGAAGAGGCGCTCGAGGAATCCTTTCCTGCCAGCGACCCCCCTCGATGACGCGGCCGGAAACGGAAATCGGCGCGCCAAGCAAAATCCGCAAGCCGGAGCGTGCCGACAAGCGCTAAACATGGCGCACCCAACAGGATTCGAACCTGTGACCTCTGCCTTCGGAGGGCAGCGCTCTATCCAGCTGAGCTATGGGTGCTTGGCGATGCGCGGCCAAACGCCGCGAAACATTTTCAGCAGTTTCGCGCAAGAAAGCGCCGGCACCCGGTTCTACCCGATCCGCCGGCTACGGGCAACGCGCGCCCGGCTGGCGCCGGCGCGCCTAACTTCGTTGTCGCTGCTCGTTACTTAATGGATCGTCTCGGTCTGGGATTCGCTTTTGAGCTTGGCGATCTCGTCCTTGAGCTGCAGTTTACGCCGTTTCAATTCTGCCAATTTGGCTTCGTCGACCCCGAGGCGCGCCCCTTCTTGGGCGATGTCACGGTCGAGGGCGGCGTGACGGCGTTCGAGTTCGGCGAGATGGCTGTCTAGCGGCATGCGGTGCTCCTCCTGAAGGCCCATCCACGAACGAAGTGTGACATAGGATTTTGGCGGGGCGAAGGGATTTGCGAGGGTTTTCGCGGTAAACTTTTTCTACGTTCGCCCAACAAGGCTTTGGCCAAGGAGAGCGCGGGTTTGGGCAGCGATGCCCAGCGGGAGGGGCACGTCGGATGCCTCTCACGTTAAATTGTTTTAATCCGGTTTCCGTCTCCTTCCACTTTTTGCCCTTTTCTTACGTTTCCCTGCCAACATGGGGATGTTCGGTGAGGGGGCGAATCTATGCCTTTTAATAGGGATCGCGCGGCTCTGATGATCTCGGGGCTCGCCTTATTTTGCTTTGCGGCGCCGGCGGCGGCGCAGCCGGTTTTTGCCGGCCAAGATCCGACCCGGCCGGGCTACTCTTTCGCGCTGACCAGCGGTGCCGCCCAAGAAGACGACTCCAACGCGCCTCCCGACGACGCGGTGGCCGCTTCCTCTCCGAAGACCGAGCAGGAGATCAATTACCCGACCACCGAGGCGGCGGGCACGATCATCGTCGATACCAATTCGAAGCACCTTTATTACGTCGAGGGCGACGGCAAGGCAATTCAATATGGGATCGGCGTCGGCGGCGAAGGGTTTGCCTGGTCAGGCGTCGCCACGGTCGCATCCAAGCAGGAATGGCCGAAATGGTTCCCGCCGCCAGCCATGCTGCAGCGCCATCCCGAACTCCCGACCGAGATGGACGGCGGACTCGGCAACCCGCTCGGCGCCCGCGCTCTATATCTCTACGAGGGCAAGGTCGACACGCAGTACCGCATCCACGGCACGAACGAGCCGGACACGATCGGCCAGGCCGTGTCTTCCGGCTGTATCCGGATGATGAATTCCGACGTGATGGATCTCTATAAGCGCGTGCCGATCGGAACCAAAGTCGTCGTACTTTAATTGGACGCTAAGCGATAACCCCTACACTTTCTTCCGCCTTTTGCCTTTTTCTCGCATTTCAGTGCAGTATCGCAGCGTTGCGGTGAGCGGAGTTGATCCATGCGTATCGGGATGAGATGCGGGGCTCTGACGATCCCGGCAGCACTCGCGTCATTTTGGCTTGCGACGACACCGGCCGCTGCGCAATACCGCTATTACTACGGCTACCCCGCTCAGCAGAGCCAGCCGGATTACTCGGCCTATCCGGCTTTCCCCGGCGAAGAGCAAACGCGACCCGGCTACGGCTACGCGCCGTCGTACGATCCTAACTATGGCGAGCCGCAGTCGCTCCCGCCGGGCCAAGCGCAACCGGGCGTCCAATACGGTCGCCCGCCAGTCGGGAACACGCCGAGCACCGACCAGGGCTTCTACAATCCGCCGCCCGACGACGCGGCGGCCGCCGCCACTGTGCGCACTGCCCGCGAGGTCGATTACCCGTCGACCGAGCCGCCGGGCACGCTCATCGTCGATACCAATTCTAAGCATCTCTATTACATTCAGTCCGGCGGCAAGGCGATCCAATATGGGATCGGCGTCGGCCGCGAGGGATTTGCCTGGTCGGGCGTCGCCCGGGTCGGCGCCAAGCAGCAATGGCCGAAATGGTTTCCGCCGGAAGCCATGTTGCAACGCCGGCCCGACCTGCCGATCGAGATGGACGGCGAACTCGGCAATCCGCTTGGCGCCCGCGCTCTGTATCTCTATCAGGGCAAGACTGACACGCAGTACCGCATCCACGGTACCAACGAGCCCGATACCATCGGCAAGGCCGTCTCTTCCGGCTGCATCCGGATGATGAACGCCGACGTGATGGACCTTTACAACCGGGTGCCGATCGGAGCCAAAGTCATCGTGGAGTAGCGTTCTCCCAATGGGAGAAGGTGGGCGCCCGCCGCCTCTCGCTCCTTGACCTTCCCGCAAGTCTCGCATTTAAGGCGCACGGTTCCGCCCGCGCTTTGTCGCGCCCACGCATCTCCCGGAGAGAACGATGCAGAATTGGCCGGTGCACGGCACGATTACGGGTCCCATCGTAATGATCGGCTTCGGCTCCATCGGGCGCGGCACGCTGCCGCTCATCGAGCGCCATTTCCACTACGACCGTTCGCGCTTCACGGTGATCGATCCGGTCGATACCGATCGCGCTCTCGTCGACGAACGCGGCTACAAATTCATCAAAGAGCGTGTGACGCGGGAAAATTTCGTCGATCTTCTGAAGCCTTTGCTGACCGAAGGCCCGGGGCAGGCGTTCATCGTCAATCTCTCGGTCGAAGTCTCCTCTGCCGCGATGATCCGCCTCGCCCACGAAGTGAACGCGCTTTACGTCGATACCGTCTGCGAGCCATGGCCGGGTTTCTACATGGACGCGCACCTGACGCTTTCGCAGCGCTCGAACTACGCGCTGCGCCAGGAAGTGCTCGACCAGCGCAAGGTATTGGGCCACGGGCCAACCGCGATCTCCTGCTGCGGCGCCAACCCGGGGATGGTGTCGTGGTTCGTCAAACAGGCACTCCTCGACGTCGCGCATGACTTGGGCCTCAAGGCGTCCGAACCGAAGAGTCGCACGGAATGGGCGCGGCTTGCCAGAGACGTCGGCGTCAAAGGCATCCACATCGCCGAACGCGACACGCAGCGCGCCACGACCCCGAAGCCGATGGGTGTCTTCGTCAACACCTGGTCGGTCGAAGGGTTCGTTTCGGAAGGTCTGCAGCCCGCCGAACTCGGCTGGGGCACGCACGAGAAGCAGATGCCCCCGGAAGGCAAGCGCCACGGCTACGGCCCGGACTGCGCGATCTATCTGTTGCGCCCCGGTGCGGGCACGTGGGTACGCTCTTGGACACCGACCGCGCAAGCGCAGCACGGGTTCCTCGTCACGCATAACGAGTCGATCTCGATCGCCGATTATTTCACGCTTCGCGAGGATGGCGCTCCCACTTATCGGCCGACCGTGCACTACGCCTATCGCCCGGCCGACGACGCGGTTCTGTCGCTCGAGGAGATGGCCGGCGCGCAATGGGAGCAGCAGCCGAACTGGCACATTCTCGACGAACGCGAGATCGTCGATGAAATCGATGAGTTGGGCGTGCTGCTCTACGGCCACGCCAAGAACGCCTATTGGTACGGCTCACAGCTCTCGATCGAGGAGACGCGCCGCGTCGCTCCGTATCAGAATGCAACCGGCTTGCAGGTGAGCTCCGCCGTGCTCGCCGGCATGGTGTGGGCCTTAGAGAATCCCCGCGCGGGCCTCGTCGAGGCGGACGAACTCGACTTTCGCCGCTGCCTCGAAGTGCAGATGCCCTACCTCGGGCCGGTCATCGGCGTCTACACCGATTGGACGCCGCTTACCGGCCGCGGCAAGCTCTTCCCTGAGGACCTCGACACCGAGGATCCCTGGCAGTTCTCCAACGTGATCGTGCGCTAATCCTTCTTGCGTTCGAAGCGTCACTCCGCCGCGAGTCGCACCGGAGCGGGCGCAGGTGCAGCACGGAAGCGGGCGAGAAGCGCCGCCTCGTCGGCTTTGGCGGCTTCGATCGAGCGCAGCTTGACATGCCCAAAGCCGCGGATCTGCTCCGGCAGCGAGGCAAGCGCCACGGCGCAGGCATAATTCTCCGGCGTGATCTGGTCGAGGATCTCATCGATGCGGGCGCGATAATCGGCTAGCAGTTTGCGCTCCCCGCGGCGCTCCGCCGTCCAGCCGAACATATCGAGCGGCGTGCCGCGCAGACGTTTCAGTCGCGCCAGCAGCCGGAAGACGCGCATCATCCACGGCCCGAACGACATTTTCTTCAGTTCGCCCTTGGCGTTCCGGCGCCCGAGGATGGGCGGGGCGAGATGGAATTCGAGCTTCACATCGCCTTCGAACGTGGCTGCGAGTTGCCGCGCAAATGACCCATCGCTATAGAGCCGCGCCACCTCGTATTCGTCCTTCACCGCCATCAGTTTGAAGAGATTGCGGGCCACGGCTTCCGCAAGCTGCGTTTCGTTCGGCACCTGCCCGCGCTCGGCCTCGGCGACGCGGCGCATCTGCGCCAGATAAGCGTCCGCATAGGTCCTATCCTGATAGGCCGTGAGAAAGGCCGCGCGCCGTTCGACACTCTCCTCGAAACTCTGCGAGAGATGCCGCGGCGAAATCGGGTCCGGCTCGGGCGCGACGATCGCTGCGACCTCGTCCGGCGCCAAGGCCGCGCGCCGGCCCCACAGAAAGGCGCGCTTGTTGAGCTCCACCAACTCGTTGTTGAGTTCGATGGCGCGCAGCAGCGCCGCTTCGGAGAGCGGCAGAAGTCCGCGCTGCCAGGCAAAGCCGACGAGCATGATGTTCGCCATAATCGACGTGCCGAAGAGCGCGGTCGAAAGCCCGGTTGCATCGAAGAAGGCGGCATGTTCGCCCGAGGCCGCCCGTATCGCCGCCTTGATCTTCTCGGCCGGCAAGGTGAAATCCGGATCGCGCGCGAAATCGCCGGGATAGATCTCGGCCGTATTGATCACCGCCTGGGTCTCGCGCGGGCGCAGCGCGGCAAGCGCCTTGGCGCTGCCTGAGACGACGAGATCGCAGCCGAGCACGAGATCGGCGCCGCCTGCCGCGATGCTGATCGCGTGGATCTGCTCGGGGCTTTGCGCGATCTTGATGGCGCTGTAAACGGCACCGCCCTTCTGTGCGAGCCCGGCCATATCGACCGAGCCGCAGCCCTTCCCCTCGAGATGCGCGGCCATCGCGAGAAAAGCGCCGATCGTCACTACGCCCGTACCGCCTACGCCGGTGATGAGAATGGAAAAGGGCCGCTCGGCGAGATCGGGAACACCGGGCTGCGGCAGCGGCGAGAAATCGTCGGCATGGCCCTGCGTCGCGATTACTTTCGGCTTTGCTCCATGCACAGTGACGAACGCCGGGCAGAACCCATCGAGGCAGGAGAAGTCTTTGTTACAGCTCGATTGATCAATCCGGCGTTTGCGCCCGAATTCGGTCTCGACCGGCTGCACGGCGATGCAATTCGAAGCGACGCCGCAGTCGCCGCAGCCTTCGCAGATAAGTTCATTGATGAAAATCCGCCGGTCGGGATCGGCTAGGATGCCGCGCTTGCGGCGGCGGCGTTTTTCGGCGGCGCAGGTCTGATCGTAGATCAGCACCGTCGTGCCGGATGTCGCCGCAAGCTCGCGCTGTATGGCATCGAGATCGGCGCGGGATCTGACCATGAGTCCCGCCGGCCATTGCGTGCTGCGCGGATATTTCTCCGGCTCGTCGGTGACAACGGCGACCTTGCTTGCCCCCTCCGCGGCAACCTGACGGGCGATCTTGTCCACCGTCAGATCGCCTTCGAGCTTTTGGCCGCCGGTCATGGCGACCGCATCGTTGAAGAGGATCTTGAACGTGATGTTGACGTGCGCAGCGATCGCCCAGCGAATGGGCAAGATGCCGGAATGGTCGTAGGTGCCGTCGCCGAGGTTTTGGATGATGTGACCGCGCGTCGAGAACGGCGCTTCGCCGATCCAGTTGGCGCCCTCGCCGCCCATCTGCGTATAGCCCTCGGTGGCGCGATCCATACGCTGCACCATGTAATGGCAGCCGATACCAGCATAGGCGCGCATCCCCTCCGGTACTTTGGTCGAGACGTTGTGCGGGCAGCCGGAGCAGAAATACGGGGTGCGAGTGGCGGCGTCCGTTGTCTCGGCGAGCGCGTGCTGCGCCTGCTCCAGGCGCTCGAGACGGCGGCGTAGTTCTTCGCTGGGATGAAACTCAAGAAGCCTGCGGCCGATGGCGATGGCGATATCGTTGGCGTCGAGCGCGCCGGTGACCGGAAAGAGCCATTCGCCCTTCTCGTCCTTCTTGCCGACGCAGACAGGTTGCGAATCGCTGCCGTAGAGCTCACCGCGAACCTGCGTTTCGATCAGCGCGCGCTTTTCCTCCACCACGATGATCTTCGAGAGGCCCTCTGCGAATTCGCGTAAGCCGCGCGGCTCGAGCGGCCAAGGACAGGCGAGCTTGTAAAGTCGCAGGCCGATCTCGTTGGCTTTCGCTGCGTCGATACCGAGATCGTCGAGCGCCTGGCGGACATCGAGATAGGACTTGCCGGCGGCGATGACGCCGATTTTGGCGTGGGTGCCCCCTGACATGATGATCCTATTCAGCCGATTAGCCGAGAGCCAAGCGAGTGCGGCGTCATGTTTGAAGTTCTGCAGCCGGGTTTCCTGCGCCAGCACGGGATCGCGCGCCCGGATGTTGAGTCCGTCCGGCGGCATGCGGAAATCGGCGGGAACGATGCCGCGCACACGATCGAGCGATGCCTCGATCGAGGCGGTCGATTCGACCGTATCCTTCACGCATTTGATGCCGACCCAGCAGCCGGTGAAGCGGCTCATCGCATAGCCCAAGAGCCCATAGTCGATGAGTTCCTGCACACCGGCCGGCGAGAGGATCGGCATCATCACGTCGACCAAGGTGAACTCGGACTGATGCGCGGTGGTTGACGATTCCGCGGTATGATCGTCGCCCATCAATGCGAGCACGCCGCCGAAACGCGAGGTGCCGGCAAGATTGGCGTGGCGCAGCACGTCGCCAGAGCGATCGACGCCCGGCCCTTTGCCGTACCAGAGCCCGAAAACGCCGTCGTAACGGCCTTCGCCGCGCATCTCGGCCTGCTGCGCGCCCCAAATCGCGGTCGCGGCGAGATCTTCGTTCAGACCCGGCTGAAAGACGATGTCGTTTGCATCGAGCACCTTCTTGGCGCGCAGGAAATTGAGGTCGAGGCCGCCGAGTGGCGAGCCGCGATAGCCGGAAATGAATCCCGCCGTGGAGAGACCGGCGCGGCGGTCGAGTTCCCTTTGCATGACCAGCAAGCGGACGACCGCCTGCGGTCCGGAGACGAAGATCCGCTTTTCGGCGAGATCATATTTGTCGGCGAGCGAAATCGGTCGCGGCGCATCGAGTTGTCGCGCGTTGCCCGCATCCGCCATCGGCTCCCTCCACAATCCCGCTTCGCGTAACCGGCCGGTATAGAGCAGCGACACAGATCATCCAACCCCGTGCCCGCCAGTGGGCCGATTTGCCGAGATTACCGCAAGCTTATGATTATGCTTTGCGTTATGGCCCGCTGCGGGCGGCAGAAGATGATAACATGCCATCAAACAATTGTCAGAGCCGCTGCTGTTCTTACGCACCGCGCGCCGTGCTCTTCTCGGCAACACCCCAAAGCCGCAGAGGCTTTGCCTCGCTTTGGCCAGAGTTGCGCGGGTAATTAGCGCAATCGATTCCCACTTCGGCACGCCTCCATGACAACGGCCATCCTGTGTGCGTTCGGGCTCGGTTTTGCAGCGCTTGCCCTAGGACTCAGCACGCCGGCTCTGGCGCATCCGCATGTCTGGGTCACGGCGCGCGAAGACGTGATCTTCAATAGCCAGGGCAAGATAGCGGCGATCCGCGACGCCTGGGTGTTCGACGATATGTATTCCGCCTTCGCGACTCAGGGGCTCGGCAAGGACGGGCAGGTCGCCACCAAGGAGGAGCTCGCACCGCTTGCCAAGACAAACGTCGAATCGCTCGCCGAATTCGACTATTTCACCTTCGCGAAGCTTGCCGGCACCAAGGTTGAGTTCGGACCGCCGATCGATTATTCGCTCGAAGAGCGGCCGGATAAACTTGTCGTGTTGACCTTTACGCTACCTCTGAAGACCCCGACGAATCCCGGCAAGGCGTTCACCTTCCAAATCTATGATCCGACCTATTTCGTCGCCTTCAGTCTCGACGACAAACTGCCAGTCGAACTCATCGGTGCGCCGAAAGGCTGCTCGGAGAGCGTGCTCGGCGCTGATCCGCTCGACGCCGAAGCCACCAAAAAGCTTTCGGAGGCTTTCTTCGCCAATCTTTCGCCCGGCTCCAATTTCGGCATGAAATTGGCCAGCCGGATCTTCGTGGCCTGTCCCTAACGCAAGACGTTCGCCCAGCATCGGCAAGGAAAAGCCCTGAGACCCAAGCTCATCCTCTCGCGCCACATTGCGTGCACCCTATCGCCCGGCTGGTTCGCGACGGGCCTATTGCTCGGTGTCCTTTTTCTCGCGTCTTGCGACACGGCGATGGCGCAAGCCTTCCATCATCCGTTTGCGGTCGGCGGCGATGAAGGTTCGGTCGGCCGCGTATCCGGATTGACGGCGTGGATCATCGGCCAGGAGAGCACGTACTCGCGCATGCTGACTGGCGCCCTGCGCGCCGTGAAAGCGCACAACACCGCCTTCTTTCTTCTCGCCGGTCTGAGTTTCGCCTATGGCGTGTTCCACGCCGCTGGTCCCGGCCATGGCAAGGCGGTGATTACCTCCTACATGGTGTCGAACGAGCGCGCTCTGTGGCGCGGGCTGGTGATTTCGCTGCTCGCGGCAGTCTTGCAGGGTCTCGTCGCCATCGCCCTCGTGGGCTCGGCAGCGGGGATTTTCAGGGTCACGGCGCAACGCATGAACGCGGCTGCCGACGACCTCGAGCTCGCGGCCTATTGCGGCATTGTTCTGCTTGGAATCGTCCTTCTGGCCACCAAAGGCGCGGCGCTCGCCGGTACGATACGGCAAATCTGGGCTGTGCCGGTCTTGCGTGTTTTCGCGAGTTCGCCGCAGCGGCTGGCCGCCTTCCCGCCGGAGAGCCAAACGTTTCTGGCCGACGACGGATCGGCCGGTCACGTTCATGGACCGGATTGCGGCCATTGCCATATCCCCGACCCGAAGCAACTCGGCGACGATTTTTCCTGGAAATCGGCTGCCGTGACGATCGCTACGGCGGGCGCGCGGCCCTGTTCCGGGGCCATTCTCATTCTTGTTTTTGCCTTGGCGCAGAGCATGTTCATCGCCGGCGTGGCGGCGGTGTTCGCAATGTCGCTCGGTACCGCCATCACCACCGGCGGGCTCGCAACGATGGCCGTATTCGCCAAGAAAGTCGCAATGCGGTTCTCGGGGCGCGAATCGGTAAGGGCCGAGATCATCGGCCGGCTCATCGAGGTTGGGGCGGCGCTTTGCGTGTTTCTTTTCGGCCTGGCCTTGCTGTTTGCGAACTTCGTGGGGATGAATACCGCCGCCTGAGCGTTCGAAGCGCGCCGTAGCGGCGCTGTTCGGCTAGACCCCCTTAACTTCGCCACCAAAGGGGGGATAATGCAGGCATGGCGAGGTTAACGAACGGCAGATCGCTTCGGCGCAGGATCCGGACGCTTGTTGCGATCCTCATGGGGGCGGCGTTTTTGCTGATCACCGCCGGCGCGCTCACCGCTCAGGCGCAGGGCTTTAACCCCCTGAATTGGTTTCAGCAAATGTTTCAGCCACCGCCGCCGCCCGGCTACGGCTACGGCCAGTGGCCGCGCTATCGTCCCGCCAGACCGCATCCGCCGGCCGAGAAAGTGGAAACGAAACCAGCCGTGCCCGCCACGTTCTTTGTTGCTGTCATGGGCGATTCGCTCGGCCTGTTGCTCGCCCAAGGCCTGGCGGAATCGTTGAGCGACCGGCCGGAAGTCGGCATATTGCGCGACGCGCGCGAAGATTCCGGCCTCGTCCGAGACGACTTCTACGACTGGACGAAGGCCGCCCACGATCTCATTGCGAGCGGCCAGAAGATCAACGTCGCGGTGATGCTGATCGGCAGCAACGACCATCAGCCGTTACGCGATGCCGGCGGCAGCTACGACCCCGGCACGCCGAAATGGCAGGAGATCTACGCGGCGCGGGTCGAAGCGATCAGCGTTATGTTCCGCGACGCCAAGATCCCGCTGCTCTGGGTTGGCCTGCCGATCATGAAGAACGATCGGCTGTCGAGCGAAATGGTGGCCTTGAACGACATCTACCGCGCCCACGCGAGCGAGAACGGAGCGAGTTTCATCGATATTTGGGACGCGTTCGGCGACGACCGCGGCCAGTTCAGCCCTTACGGTCCGGACGTCAACGGGCAAGTCGTCCGGCTGCGCTCTCTCGATGGCATTCATTTCACCAAAGCCGGCGCGATCAAGCTTGCGAGCTTCGTCGCGCCCGATATCCGCCAAATCCTCGATGCCGGCACCCCACAAGGCGACGCCGCATTGGCGAAGATCGAAACGACGACGCCGGCCGGCACCAACGCGCCGGCAAGCGCGGCGGTCGCGCCGCCGGTGAAGCCGCCGATCGGCCCGGTTCTGCCGTTGACCGGCCCGGCGCTCGCGCCAGGAGGGCAACTCGCAACGCCGGCCGCGACCGGCACCGGCGCGGCGCAGAATCTGATCGAGCAGACGTTCGCGGCGGGCAAGCCGCCCGAGGCAAAACCCGGCCGTGCCGATGATTTCAGTTGGCCGCGGCAATGACCCCTCGCGCCGTGCTCGTTGGGTTCGCGGTAAGCCATTTTCAGGCACGGTCCGAAGTGCTCTAATTCACGCGCAGCATCGGGTTTGCCCTACGCTCAAGAATGGCCTGCCATGGCTGACAAACTAAGCGCCGAGGAACGCGTGGCCTTGCGCGCGGAGCTGGAACGGATGCGCCAGGAGCATCGCGACCTCGATTCGGCCATCGAAGCCTTGGCCGATCTTTCCGCCGCCGACCAATTGCAGATCCAGCGCCTGAAGAAGCGCAAATTGTTCCTGCGCGACCAGATCGGCCGTATCGAAGACCAGTTGACGCCGGACATCATTGCCTAAGCGCGGCCCGCGCTAGCGCGCGTCTTTGTTGGGCTTGGCGCGCAGCCGGGTCTGCCGGAGTTCGCCGCGCTCTTCCAAGATCGGATAGGCGGCACCGGCGACGAGGTAGTCGTTCACGCTTTTGAGCGACCGCAACAGATCAAGATGCAGCGTGTTCGTCTCGACGGCCGCGGGCCGCGATTCGCGCAGATGTCGGAAATGCGCCGCCGTCGCCTTCGCCTCGAGGTCGCGAAAGATCGCCTTTTCGTCGGTGAGTGCCCGGGCGGCCCGCTCATCGCCGGTCATGAAGGTCGTCGCCGCCAGACGCAGATTGGCGCCGAGCCGATCGAGCATCGTGCGCACATCGGCACGGCCGGCTTTGACAAGCACCATCCCACGCTTGAGCTGGCGCGCCAGCGTCCCCATGGCGCTGCGATCGATGGCATCGCCGGCGAGCTGCAGATTGGTCGCAAAGGCAAGGATGGCGGCGAGCCGCTTGTCGTCAGCCTCGCTCAACGCCTCGGGATCGAGGGCAATCAGATAGGCTGCGATCGCGCCATTCAGCCGGTCGAGAATATCGCTCATGCGGCGCGTCTCGACAATCTTCTGCCGGTCAGTTTGCGCCAGTGCCTGGGCCACGCCTTGCAGCATCTCGTCCAGCACGTCGATCATCCGCAATGCTTCGCGCGCGGCGTTGCCGAGTGCGATCGCCGGCGTCTCGGTCGCGGCGGGATCGAGATAGAGCGGACGCGACGGATCTTGCGGCTCGATCCGCGCCGGCAGGCAGTAGCGCAGGAGCTTTGCGAACGGTCGTAGCAGCGGCAGGAAGGCGAGCGCCATCGCGACGTTGAACGCCAAGTGGAAGTCGGCCACGCCGCGCCCGAGGTTGGGCTCAAAGCGCAGCAGCTGCGGTCCAATCCAGCCGATGAGCGGCAGGAAGACCGCCGCCCCGATCAGCCGATTGAAGAGGTTGCCGAGCGCAACGCGCGCTCCGGCCCGATCGGCGCCGCGCGGCGTCTCCAGCACCGGGTTGAGCGCCGCGCCAAGGTTGGCGCCGAGAACCAGCGCCAACCCGGTGTCGAGCGGAATGACGCCTTTGGTCGCAAACGACATGACGAGCAGCACGATCGCGACGCTCGAATGCGCCGCCCAGGTCAAGAGCGCGCCGAACATGAGCGCGATGATCGGCTGCGTGGCGATCGCGCCGAGCAGGATACGCAGGCTCGGCACGTCCTCGTATGGCGTGACGATCAGGAGAAGCTGGCTCAGCGCCAAGAGCATGAGCCCGAGGCCGATCGCGACGCGGCCCAAATCGCGCGTGCGGCTCGCGTTGCCTTGCCGGAACATCAGCACGCCGACGACGAGCAGCAGCGGCGCGGCCGCCGCGAGGTTGAAGGAGAAAAGCTGCACGATGAGCGTCGTACCGACGTTGGCGCCGAGCATAGCGGCGAGTGCTGGGACGAGATCGACGAGGCCGCCGGCCGCGAAGCCCGCGACCATCAGGCCGGTCGCAGTGCTACTTTGCAAAATTGCTGTGACGCCGAGTCCAGCGCCAAAGGCCTTCAGACGATTGCTGAACGCCTGACCTAGGCCGCGCCGCAAATCGGGACCGAAGGCGCGCTGAATGCCGCTCTGGACCATATGAAGGCCCCACAGCAGCAGCGCGACCGCGCCGCCAAGATCGAGAAGGGAAAGCGTCGCGTTCATCGGCACGCCGCCTCCCGCGGCCAAACGAAGCCGTTACCCGGCGTTCTCCGAAGCTGGCGTATTTTGCGCGGAATTCAACCGGGAAGGCTGCGTGAAAGCTGCCGGGGATGCCGCTAATCGTCGCTTACAGCACGCTGCGCCCTTGCCGATCGAGCGCCGCGAAGGTTTCGTCGGAGAGCTGCAGCTCGGCGGCGGCGACGTTCTCGACGAGATGCCGCGTATTCGCCGTTCCCGGAATCGGCAGGACGACTTTCGAACGTTTCAGCGCCCAGGCCAGCGCCACCTGCCCGGGACTTGCGTTCAGCGCCTTGGCAATCTCGAGCAGCGCCGAGCTCGGCCGCGCCAGCGCGCCCGCCGCGAGCGGCGCCGCTGGAATGAAGCCGATATTGTGCTTCTCGCAATAGATGAGCACATCTTCGCTGGCGCGGTTCACGATGTTGTAGCGGTTCTGGACGGTGGCAACCGGGAAATACTTGCCTGCCGCCTCGATGTCGTCGACGCCGACGTCGCTCAGTCCGACGTGGCGGATCAGGCCTTCTTTGCGCATCGCGGCGACGACCGCGAATTGCTCGTCGCGCGAAACCGCGGGATCGATCCTGTGGAGCTGCCAGAGGTCGATGTGGTCAACACCGAGCCGCCGCAAGCTCATCATCACGCATTGGCGCAAATATTCCGGGCGGCCGAGCGGACGCCAAATTTCCGGGCCGGTCCGCGCCAGACCGCCTTTGGTCGTGATGGTGAGACCTTGATACGGATAGAGAACCTCGCGGATCAGGCTCTCGCTCACGAACGGCCCGTAGCTATCGGCGGTATCGATAAAGTTGATGCCCAGTTCCGCAATGAGCTTCAATGTCGCGCGCGCCTCTTTTGGGTCGGCCGGATCGCCCCAAATGCCCTTCCCGGTGATGCGCATGGCGCCGAAGCCCAAGCGATTTATTTTAATATCGCCGCCGATTTCGAATTGGCCGGCGGCGGCGGCGGAAGGATGAGAAGTCACGCGAAGATCCGTTCGACGGAAATTGCCGGCTGAAAGCGCTCCGCCGGCTTCCCGAGAGATACCGCACATTCGCGGCGGCGCCCAATCGAAAGCGCCTGTGCCGGGGAGCGAAATATCGTCCGGCCGCACCTGCCGCGCGGACGGCTTGCGCGGCTTTGCCCCTTCGTCTATGCCGCTGCCTTCGCTGGGCCCCAAGGAATCGTCCATGTCCGCGCCTGTCGCCATTCTCATCGGCAGCCAATCGGACTGGGCGACCATGCGCCACGCGGCCGAAACGCTCGACCGCCTCAAGGTCGGCCACGAGACGAAGATCGTCTCCGCGCATCGCACGCCGGACCGGCTGATGAAATTCGCCAAGGGCGCCGAGGTGGCGGGTTTCAAGGTTATCATTGCCGGCGCGGGCGGCGCCGCGCATCTGCCCGGCATGACCGCCGCGATGACCAACCTGCCGGTCTTCGGCGTGCCGATCGAGACAAAGACACTGGCGGGACAGGATTCGCTCTATTCCATCGTGCAGATGCCGGCCGGCGTGCCGGTCGGCACCTTGGCGATCGGGAAGGCCGGCGCGATCAACGCGGCGCTGCTTGCCGCCGCCGTACTGGCACTGAGCGACGCCGCTTTGTCGAAGCGGCTCGCTGCGTGGCGTGCCGAGCAGACCGCGGCGGTTGCCGAACGTCCCGAGGATTGAGGGATGCCGCACCTTCGGCCGGGCAGCACGATCGGCATTCTAGGTGGTGGGCAACTCGGGCGGATGCTGGCGGCGGCCGCGGCGCGGCTCGGGCTCAAGACGCACATCTATGCACCGCAAGCCGACAGCCCTGCCTTCGATGTGGCGACCGCGCGTACCGTCGGCTCGTTCGACGACGCCGATGCGCTGGCCGATTTTGCCGGCAATGTTGATGTGGCGACCTACGAGTTTGAAAACGTGCCGGCCGGCAGCGTTTCGGTGCTCGCCCAACTTTGTCCCGTGCGTCCCGGGCCGGCGGCGCTCGAAGCAAGCCAGGACCGTCTCGCCGAAAAAGAGTTTCTCGCTTCGCTCGGGATCGAGACCGCCCCCTATGTTTCGGTCGAGGACGCCGGCGCCTTGATCCGCGCCGTCGCCAAGCTCGGCCGTCCGTCGATCTTGAAGACACGGCGCTTCGGCTACGACGGCAAAGGCCAAATCGCGATCCGCGAAGGATCGGATCTTGCCGCAAGCTTCCGCAGCTTGGGCGGTGCGCCGGCGATTCTCGAATCGATCGTTCCCTTCGTGAAGGAGATCTCGGTCATCGCGGCGCGGGGAACGGATGGCCAATTCGCCGCCTATGACGTGACCGAAAACGTCCATGTGAATCACATTTTGAGCAGCAGCCGTGCACCGGCCGCCGTCGATCCGGCGTGCGCCAAGGCGGCGGTCGCCGCCGCCCGCAAAATCGCCGATGCGCTCGATTACATCGGCGTCATTGGGGTCGAAATGTTCGTGGTCGGGGAGCCCGGCACGGCGCGGCAAAAGATCAGGGTCAACGAAATCGCCCCGCGCGTACACAATTCCGGCCATTGGACGCTTGACGGCGCCGTCTGCTCGCAGTTCGAGCAGCACATCCGGGCGATCGCCGGCTGGCCGCTCGGGTCGACGGCGCGGCACGGGGCGATGGTGACGATGCACAATCTGATCGGCGACGAGGTTAATACGTTCGCCGAGCTTTTGGCCGAGCCTGGCGCCTGCGTGCACATCTATGGGAAGGAGCATGCGCGCCCGGGCCGCAAGATGGGCCACGTCACGCGGATTTTCTCGAAGTACGAATCTTGAATGGCGCCGCCGCAAGCCCACGCTTCGCCTGGACAAATTTGCTTGGCTCTGTTAAGCGCCTGCTTCCGATCGGGCGGTGATTTTCCGCTTCTCCGGCCGCCCTATGCGGCCAGGCCTAAAAAAGGATTGCTGCGTTGCAAGTTCTGGTTCGCGACAACAATGTTGACCAGGCGCTGAAGGCGCTGAAGAAAAAGATGCAGCGCGAAGGTATTTTCCGCGAGATGAAGCTCCGCGGCCACTATGAGAAACCGTCCGAAAAACGCGCCCGCGAAAAAGCCGAGGCGATCCGCCGCGCCCGCAAATTGGCCCGCAAGAAGCTGCAGCGCGAGGGCCTCCTGCCCATGAAGCCGAAGCCGACCGTCGGAATGCGCTGATTCTCGCGGATACTCGGCGGGACAATTTGGTCCGGGTAATCGCTCGCTCGCAATCTCGTTATTCTTCCCGCAACGATCTTATGCTAGGTGCGATTCGGCCGGGCATTTGCTTCGGCACGTCGCAATCTTGCCGGATTGCCGAGGCCTAACGTGGGGCCGCGGCAAAGAATTCGATCGCCGTATCCAAGTCTCCCACGGCATGCTGACATGGACACTTTGGGAATCTTGATGAGCCTTCGACGCCAACTCGGACTCGCCGTGTTCGCCGCGGCGGCTCTCGGCATTGCGGGGTGCGAGAACGGCAACGGGTTCATGCCGGGTACGGGCGTCGCCGAAGTGGTCAACGAATCGCCGCAGGAAGCCGATGCCAACATCGCCTCGCTAACCGATGTCGTGCAGCGCAATCCGAACAGCGCCGAGGCCTACAATACGCGCGGCGTCGCCTATGCGCGGATCGGCCGGTTCGACGAGGCGATCGCCGACTTCACCCAGGCGATCAAGCTCAACCCGAACGATGCGGCGCCGCTCACCAACCGGGCGCTCGCCTATCGCCAGACGGGCCGCGACGACCTTGCGCTCACCGATTTCAACCAGGCGATCATCGTCAACCCCAACCACGCGCCCGCCTATCTCGGCCGCGCCAATCTCTTGCGTTCGCAGGGCAAGTTCGACCAAGCCCGCGCCGATCTAGATCAGGCGATCCGCCTCAATCCGGAGAATGCCCAAGCATTCCATGCGCGCGGATTGATTTATCAGCGCGAAGGCAACCAGCAGCAGGCGATCACCGATTTCAGCAATGCGATCGACCGCAATCCTTTCGTCGGCGCGCCCTACGAAGCGCGCGGCGAAAGCTTCATCGCAATCGGCCAGCCGAACAAGGCAATCGAGGATTTCAACGCTGCGCTCAACGTCGACAGCAAGAACGCCGATGCCTGGGCCGGACTCGGATTGGCCTACGAGAAGCTTGGCGACCGCGGCAAGGCGCTGGAGAACTATCAGCACGCGCTCGCCTTCGACCCCAACAACAAGGTCGCTAGGGACGGCGAGGCGCGGGTCGGGCGGGCTTAGAACCACGTCATTGCAAGCGAAGCGAAGCAATCCCGTCTTGCCGCGGCGGTTCTAGATTGCTTCGTCGCGCGCCTCGCGACGACGGGCTACTCCAGCGCCTTCAAAATGCTCTCCACCATTTTCTTGGCGTCGCCGAAGAGCATCATCGTATTCGGCCTGAAGAAAAGCTCGTTCTCGACTTCCGCGTAGCCGGAGCCCATGCCGCGCTTGACGAACAACACCGTCTTTGCCTTCTCCACGTCGAGAATCGGCATGCCGTAGATCGGCGATTTCGGATCCGTCTTGGCGGCCGGATTGGTGACGTCGTTGGCGCCGATCACGAAGGCGACGTCGGCTTGCGCGAACTCGGCGTTGATGTCCTCGAGCTCGAAGACTTCGTCGTAAGGGACGTTGGCTTCGGCAAGCAGCACGTTCATGTGGCCGGGCATGCGGCCGGCGACCGGATGGATGGCATATTTGACGTCGACGCCCTTCTTCTTCAAGCGATCGGCCATCTCGCGCAGCACGTGCTGGGCCTGCGCCACCGCCATGCCATAGCCCGGCACGATGATTACCTTGCCGGCATTCTCGAGGATGAATGCGGCGTCTTCCGCCGAGCCTTGCCGGACGGGGCGCGTTTCGACGTGACCGGCAGGTCCTGCTACCTCGCCGCCGAACCCGCCAAGGATCACCGAGATGAACGAGCGGTTCATCCCTTTGCACATGATGTAAGAAAGGATCGCGCCGGAGGAACCGACCAGCGCGCCGGTGATGATCAGCGCCAGATTGCCGAGCGTGAAGCCGATGCCCGCCGCCGCCCAGCCCGAATAGGAATTGAGCATCGAGATGACTACCGGCATGTCGGCGCCGCCGATCGGAATGATGATGAGCACGCCGAGTGCAAACGAGACGAACGCGATCAGCCAGAACAGCACCGCCGCCTGCATGAGTACGAACAGCACGATGAGCAGAAACAGAAACGCGGCGAGCGCGAGGTTGATCGCATGGCGCTGCGGCAGAAGGATCGGCGCACCGGACATACGACCGTCGAGTTTCAGAAAGGCGATGATCGAGCCGGTGAAGGTGATCGCACCGATGGCCACGCCGATCGACATTTCAACGAGGCTCTGCGCATGGATCGACTCGGGCGTGCCGATGCCGAAGGCCTGCGGCGCATAAAGGGCGCCCGCCGCGACGAGCACGGCGGCGAGGCCGACCAGCGCGTGGAACGAAGCGACGAGCTGCGGCATGGCCGTCATGGAGATGGTGCGCGCCCGCCAGGCGCCGATCGCTCCGCCGATCGCAATGCCGATGACGACGAGGATCCAGGCCGAGAACCCGGCGGGCACCTGGTAGGCGAGCGTCGTGACGATCGCGATCGCCATGCCGATGACGCCGAGCAGATTGCCGCGCCGCGATGTCGACGGCGAGGAGAGCCCGCGCAGCGCCAGGATGAACAAGATGCCCGAGACGAGATACAGCAGGGCCGCGAGGTCGCCGCTCATCGGCTCAGCCCTTCTTCTTGTACATCGCGAGCATCCGCTCGGTGACCAGGAAGCCGCCGAAGATGTTCACGCAGGCGAGGATCAGCGCGATGAAGCCGAAGATGCGGGCAAGCGCGGATCCATCGTCGCCCGGCGTCGAGACGTCGACGCCGACCGAGAGAAGCGCGCCGACCACGATCACCGAGGAGATCGCGTTGGTGACCGACATCAGCGGCGTATGCAAAGCCGGCGTCACCGACCAGACGACGTAATAGCCGACGAAGACGGCGAGCACGAAGATCGCCAGCCGAAAGACGAACGGATCGATCGCCCCGCCACTCATCGCGTGCGCGGCGAGGCCGCCGGCGTGGCCGACCTGATCGGCGTAGGATTGCGCCGCATCGGCCGCCTGCCGCGCAGCTTCGGCCGCCGCCTGCGCCTTGTCGAGAACCATTTGTGGGGTTTCGTTGACCATTTGCGTTTCCTCAGCGCCGTCGCGCGGCCTTTTGAAAATCCGGATGCGCGAGCGCGCCGTCTTTGGTGAGCAAGGTCGCTTTCACGATCTCGTCGTCCCACGGGATCGCCAAGCTCTTGTTCGCCTTGTCGATGAGAATTTCGACGAAGGCGAGCAAGTTCTTCGCGTAGAGCGACGAAGCGGTCGCCGGGA
Source organism: uncultured Alphaproteobacteria bacterium (assembly GCA_963697785.1). Taxonomy (GTDB): domain Bacteria; phylum Pseudomonadota; class Alphaproteobacteria; order Rhizobiales; family Beijerinckiaceae; genus Methylovirgula. The sequence continues at coordinate 2,237,963 of OY969098.1, forward strand.
GCCTGCCGGCGACGTTGAGATGCCCGACAACGGTGACGCCGTTCTCGGTCTTCACCGTCTCGCCCGGTTTGGAAAGCGCGCAATTGCCGCCGCGCTCAACGGCGAGATCGACGATGACCGAACCGGGACGCATTGAGGCGACCATCGCGGCGGTAATGAGCACCGGCGCCGGTCGGCCGGGAATCAGTGCCGTGGTGATGACGATATCCTGCTTGGCGATATGCGACGTGGTTAGCGCCTGCTGCTTTTCCTGATAGGGCGCCGACATTTCCTTGGCGTAGCCGCCCGCCGTTTCGGCCTGTTTGAACTCCTCGTCCTCAACGGCGATGAATTTGGCGCCGAGCGATTCTACCTGTTCCTTGGTCGCCGGGCGCACGTCCGTCGCGGTCACGATGGCACCTAACCGGCGCGCCGTGGCGATCGCCTGCAGACCGGCGACGCCGACGCCCATGATGAACACTTTCGCCGCCGGAACCGTGCCCGCCGCGGTCATCATCATCGGCATGGCGCGGCCGTACTCCTCCGCCGCGTCGATCACGGCACGATAGCCGGCGAGATTAGCCTGGCTCGAGAGCACGTCCATGACTTGGGCGCGGGTGATGCGCGGCATCAGTTCCATGCCGAAAGCCGCAACACCCGTCGTGGCAATATCGCGAAGCGCGTCGAGATGACCATAGGGGTCCATGATCGCAACGACCGCGGCGCCTTTCTTCGCGCCCTCGAGCTCGGCGGCGCTCGGCCGGCGCACGCGCAGAATGATATCGGCACCGGCGATGGCGGAGGCGGCGTTGCGGGCGATCGCGGCTCCGGCCGCGGCGTAATCGGCATCGAGGATCGCGGACTTGATCCCCGCCCCGGTTTCGACGCCGACTTCAGCCCCGAGGCCCACGAATTTCTTCACCGTCTCCGGCGTCGCGGCGACCCTCGCCTCGGTGGGATCGGTTTCGGCAGGCACGGCGATACGCATGAAGAGCTCCGGTTGAGGCTGATAAATTCAGGTTTGGTGAGGGGCCCCGATTGCGAACAGCGGATCGTTCCGGCCGTCATGATGATCGCCAAAAGCGCCGCTGACGAAGCGGCACAGCGTCGCTGCGCCTTCGCCCGAACAGCACCTTTTCAAGGACTTAGCGTTAGCCGACGCGGCCCAGCTGGGTGGTGACGGCGAGGATGATCAGGAGGAGGATGACTCCCAGCAGCCCGAATTTGAGGAGACCGAGGAATAATCGGTAGGTCTTCACGTGCTCCGCAAAATCGGCATCGGGCGCGGTGTCGGTGATCGCATGCTCAGCCATTGTGCCTCCCTTTGTGTTCGACCTTCCGGGACGCGCCAGAATTCGCAGCCCGAGGCGGCCGCCGTCAAGAGGGTCCGGCCCGTCAATGTCAAAATATATGCCGCAGCGGCAAGATCTTGGCGCAGTTCTCAACTGCGTGGCTGCAAAACCGCCGACGTACTCTTAAGATGGCTTGAGATGCCTTGAAGCGTGCCAATCCGACCCCAATTTCGAAACGTTGCAATTCGTCAAGGCAATTTGGCACGCCAATATCGTAGGCACTGCAAGAAGCGCCAGCTCGGGCCGCGAATTTTTGGCAAATGCGCCCGTTAGCGTCGGTGCGACCATAGAGGGGAGACCGGTTATGGCAATCAACCAATCCGAGATCGAGGGCTTTGAACATCAAGTAACGGCAGCCATCCGCGGCCATTGGGGGTTTTTTCTAGCCGAGGGAATCATCCTTATCCTGCTCGGCTTGGCGGCGATCTTGGAGCCGCTCGTTGCCACCTTCGCGCTCAGTATTTTCATCGGCTGGCTGTTGATCATCAGCGGAATTGTCGGCCTCTTCTCGACCTTCAAAATGCGCCCCGCGCCGGGCTTCTGGTGGTCGCTGATTTCGGCGATCTTGGCGATCGTCGTCGGCGCCTTGTTGATCTGGCATCCGGTCGCAGGCGTCATCTCACTTACCCTGGCGCTCATCATTTTCTTCATCATCGAGGGCGTCGCCTCGATCATGTTCGCCCTCGAATATCGCAGCAGCTTGCCGGCCCGCTGGGGCTGGATGGTGGTCAGCGGCATCGTCGATTTAATTCTGGCCGCGATCATTCTCCTCGGGCTTCCAGGTTCGGCGCTTTGGGCACTCGGCCTTCTGCTCGGCATCAACATGGTTTTTGGCGGCACGACGCTCGTCGTGATGGCGCTCGACGCGCGCCGGCTTCTGCCGCCAACCTGAGCCGTGAGTTGCAGGCGCGTGGTGGATAAGCCTGAAGTCGATGGATCGCATCCTAGCAATTTGGATGAAGCTCGCGGCGCGGATCCGCGGGCTTCGTGTGCAGTTGCGTCTATGTCTGCGGATGTCGGTCGCCGCGGTCCTGACCTATCTCCTTTCGCAGGCCTTACACCTACCTTTGCCGCTTTGGGCGGTTCTGACCTCCGTCATCGTGACGCAGATGAGCGTCGGCAAGTCATTGAAGGCGACGGTCGATTACATGGAAGGCACGCTTGGGGGCGCGGTCTATAGCGGCATCGTCGGCGCTCTGTTTCCGCAGGCCGGCGGCATCGCCATTCCGCTGATGCTGGCGGTCGCCGTTGCGCCGCTCGCTTTGCTCGCCGCGACGAGCTCGCGATTTGCCGCGGCGCCATTCACGGCGGTGATGGTTCTCTTGATTCCCTCGATGACGCACGTCAGCCCTGTCTATTCGGCCTTCTATCGCGTGGTCGAAGTGGCGCTCGGATGCGTCGTCGCGGTCTGTGTCTCGTTGCTGCTCCTACCCGAACACGCCCATAACCTCGTCGTGCAATCGGCGGCGCGCATGCTCAAGCGGATGGGGAGGGTTCTCCCGGAGCTCGTGGCGGGACTCCGGGAAAAACAGGATTTTACGAAAATCGCCCACATTCAGGACAGCATCGGCAAGGCATTCATCGAGTTGAATTCGACCACCGCCGAAGCCAAACGCGAACGCGTGCCCTATCTTTACGGCGAACCCGATCCGCAACCGCTGGTCGATTCGTTGCTACGGTTGCGTCACGATCTCGTCATGATCGGGCGCGCATCCGTTTCTCGAACGCCTCGGAGGGACAATTGCCGAACTTAGCGAAACTGCGGCAGAATACTTGCGCGGCACCGGCGCCGCGATCGAGGCGCGACGCCGTCCCCCATCGCTTGCCCGTTTTGAGGCGGCGCTCGATAGCTATACCGTCGCGTTCGCTCAGACGCGCCGCGACGGACTTACGCGAACGTTATCGGCCGAGGCAGCGGAACAAATCTTCGCGTTCGGCTTCGCAGTGGAGCAATTGCACCAGAATTTTAAGGATCTTCGACGCTGTACGGAGCAAATTGCCCACTTGGATCAGGTGCGTGCGCCGGCCGAGGCGTGAGCTGCCGATTGCCGCACAGGGTTCGAACCGAGGCGCCGGGCCACCAGTTTAGGTCTAGATGGGCGGAGCGCTTATTGCGCGTTGCCAGTTCAGTTCATTGTCCAGAGGAGATGCCCTATGTCCAGCAAGCCCGATCGTGACACCGTACCGCTACAATTGACGACCCCGTCCGGCTTCGGCGCCAACGCCACCCGCGACATCGCGGCGGCGCTCAATCTCGTCCTCGCCGACACATTCGCTCTCTATGTCAAAACCAAGAATTTTCATTGGCACATGAGCGGCCCGCATTTTCGTGATTATCACCTGCTGCTCGACGAGCAATCGGACCAGATCTTCGCGATGACCGACCCGCTTGCCGAACGCGTCCGCAAGGTCGGCGGCACGACCCTGCATTCGATCGGCGAGATTTCGCGCACGACGCGCGTCCTCGACAATGATGCGCTCTACGTCGATCCGCAGGACATGCTCGCGGAACTGCGCGGAGACAATAGCGAGCTCGCCAAGCGCATGCGCGCCGCGCACGAAGTCTGCGACGAACACGGCGATGTCGCTTCGACGAGCCAACTCGAAGTCTACATCGACGAGACGGAGCGCCGCACCTGGTTCCTGGCGGAAGCGACGCACAACGCGCCGCACTCAGCCTAACGGCGCGGGAAAAAGGGGTGTTTCTGCAGACGCGAGAAACACCCCAAGATGTCCGGTCTTACCGGATGTTTTCGCGGCCGCGGCAATCATGCGGCTACGAAAACCCAAGGCGCCTACCGGGGCGCACGAAGTAGACACCAAGTAGATACTGTTGCGTTACTTCCGGGTTCGCGTTCATAGCACCCGGAGGGCTTCATGAGAATCTCAATTAGAGTTATGTAGTCTGGAAAATTAGAAGAATTTTTTGGGAAGTTATCTATGGTTTAGCCTGCAATATCTCTCCGCGGCCCCGGGAATAATTGCTTTTTTGCGGCTATTCTGCCGCGAACTTTCTTCACGCGCCGGCGTTGCGCGGATGAGATCGCTCGAGGGCATACCCTCTTCCTGCGTCTCGCCTGTGACTTTTTCCCCACAGATTCGGCATATATACATTCTTGGCAGCGAGACGGGTCCGTAAGGCCTGAATTATGCTTCTTGAAGAAGCACGTGGATTCGCACATGTTTATGGCTTGAGTCGGCGTGGGAGCCGAGTCATTTTGCGGTAGTCATAGGAAGACTAAAGGGAGCAGAAGCGCGAGGATCGGACGAGGTCACAGGAATTTGGCTTCATGAGCAGGCGATTTGAACTTTTTCGGCGCATCCTCGCCACGACACTGACGGCACATCGCCCTTCGACGGGGCGTCCCGAACCGCAAATCGCGCGGCGCAAATCGCGCGGCAGAACGACGCGGGCGGCTTTCGCGGCCGTGCTTGTCTTCGCCCTTCCTGCGGCCGCCGGCGCGCAATCCTGGTCGGCGGACAAAGCCCAACAGATCGACCAGTTGGTCGAACGTTTCCGCAGCCTCAAGAGCGACGGCGCGACGGCGCCGACGCTCAGCATTGCGGTCGGGGTCAACGGCAAGCTCGCCCTGGCGAAAGGCTATGGGGCGAGCGACGGCCGGCCGGTGACCGAGCACACGCTCTATGAGGTCGGCTCGCTCACCAAGCAGTTTACCGCGGCGGCCGTTCTGGAACTCATACGCGACGGCGCGACGAGCGTCCAAACGCGGAAGAAACTCACCTTGAACACGCCGCTCGTCGATGTCCTTGGCAAGAACAGCTATTGGGCGGCGCAGCCCTGGTTGACCGTCGGGCGTCTGCTCTCGATGACCTCGAACCTGCCGAATTTCACCCGCCGCCCGCCGCCCGATACGAACCCTTGGGAGCCGGTCAGCGCGGAGCATTTGTACCGCGACATCGAGAATTCGACGCCGCCCGATCCATCGAGCGATTTCGACTACAGCAACACCAATTACTTCCTGCTGGCCGAGATCATGGAGCAGGTTGTCGTGCCCGGCAATCCGAGTCCGGAATCCTATCATGACTTGCTGCGCAAACGGCTCTTCGAACCGGCCGGCATGCTTAACTCGAGCTTCATCGGCGAGTTGCGCGACGACCTCGATCCGCCCAATCCTTACGCGCCCGACGCGCAACCGCAGCCGATTTCGACGGCTTCCGTCGCGCAAGGCGCGGTGCTTGCCTCCCCCGATTACCGGATGCGCAGCCGGCCGCCCTTTACCAATCCCGATTGGCTGAAAGGCAGCGGCGATATGGTAAGTAGCGCGCTCGACCTTTTCACCTGGCACAAGGCGCTGATGGACGGCGCGGTGATTCCCGCCGACGTCCGCGACCAGATGTTCTCCAACTCCGCGCGGGTGGCCCCGCTGATCTATTACGGCATGGGCTGGTTCTGCGAGCACAGAGACGATCGGGATATTTATAGCCATTCCGGCGCGGTGCCCGGTTATACGTCCTATAATGCCATTATCCGCCTCAAGAACGGCGGCTGGGTATCGATCACCCTTTTGAGCAACTGCGACCAGCTCGACGGGCTGGACACGCTCGCCGACAACATAACCGATATCGTGCTGCGGTAACGCTGACGGCACGTCCTCGCCCGTGCGCGACGAATTTCGGAGACCTAGGACGGCTTGACCTGCTATAAGGCGGTCAATCGCCTAAAGCCGCATTCCGGCGGGGACCTTCGAGGGTCGGTCACGTGTCTCTGCGTTTGCTGCTGGTTCGTTCGATCGCGCTCATTCTTCTCGCGACGCTCGCCTTCGGCGCACTCCTCGTTTATCTGCACGCGGTTCAAAAGGTGAACGCCGACATGCGCGCCGCCATGGCCGTCGGCCGGCGTATTGTCGACAACGCGGTTGACGATTCCGATGAAGTGGCCCTGCCGCGCCGCCGCCTTGAATTGCTGGTTGCGGATTTCAACGGCGACCGCAATCTGCGCGCCGTTCTGTTCAATCCCGACAACAGCCTCGCGGCTTATTCCTATCTTCAGCCGCCCGAGCATCTGGTTTCGCCGTTCCTGTTCAATCTGCTTGCCGGACCACCGGCGGTCGAAACCGTCCAACTGCCGCCGGTGTTCAAGAATCTCGGCACGCTGATGCTCGAATCGGATGCCCATAATGAGGTCGCCGACGTCTGGAACGAGGCCGCCCTGCCACTCACGATCCTGGCGGTGTTCTGCGGCTTCATCCTACTCGTGCTGTATTTCACGCTCGGCCGGGCGCTAAAGCCCCTCGAAGATCTGACCTTCGCGTTTGCGCGGATCGGCAACGGCGACTATCGGGCGAGGGTCGCGGCCTTCGCGCCGCGCGAACTGACGCGACTGAGTTCCGGGTTCAACGAAATGGCCATACGGCTCGCCGAGATGGAACATCGCAACCTGCGGCTGCACGAACAGCTCGAAACGGTGCAGGAAGAAGAGCGCATCGAACTTGCCCGCAATCTTCACGACGAAGTAAGCCCGCTGCTCTTTTCGGTGGACGTCGATGCGATGACCATCAAGGAACTCGCGCAGGCGAAGGACTTGAGAAAGATCATCGAGCGGGCGCACGCCATCCGTAGCGCCGTCGCCGATATGAAACGCAATGTGAAGGCTCTACTCGGCCAGCTTCGCCCCTCGGGTCTCCATGCTTTGAGTTTGGCGAGCGCCATCGAGAATCTCATTTCGTATTGGAAGAGCCGGCGTCCGGAGATCGTCTTCAGCGCCGAATGTCCCGACAAGAGCTGGGGTTCGCGCATCGACAGCGCGCTCTACAGCATCATCCGCGAGAGTCTCAACAATTCGGTCAAGCACACGAAACCGTCGCGCATCGAAGTGCTGATTGAGGAGATGCATCATGGCGTGCTGGTCGTGCGCGTGCTCGACGACGGCAGCGGCTTCGATTTGAGCGTTGCGTCTGGCGGCTTCGGGCTGATCGGCATGAAGGAGCGCGCCGCTTTGCTCGGAGGAACGCTGGTCGTCGAGAACCGGCGCGACCGGCCGGGCGTGGCGGTGACTGCGCGCCTGCCGCTGCCGAGCGACACCGACGAACCGGGCTATGCGGCCGTCGAGGAGATCGCCGCGCAATGAAGATTTTGGTGATCGACGATCACGGCATCGTACGCGAAGGCGTCCGCCGGCTGCTCGGCACGATCCCCGGGGCCGAAGTGGTCGAAGCCGGCACCGCGCAGCAGGGCCTCTCGAAATTGCGCGCCGAATCGCCGGACATCGTGGTGCTCGACATCAATCTGAACGGCAGCAGCGGCCTCGAACTTCTGCAAAGGCTGAAAAACGAGAACAAGGCGACACGCATCGTCATGTTCACGATGTATTCGGAGGCGGGCTACGTGGCGCGCGCCTTGCGCGGCGGCGCCTCGGGCTACGTCAGCAAGAGCGCGCCGGCCGATGAACTCATCACCGCCGTCAAGCGGGTCGCGGCGGGACAGCGCTACGTCGACCGCGACGCCGCCAACGAGCTCGTCTTCTCGGCCTCGGGCGAAGAAGATCCGCTGCAAAAGCTCAGCAATCGCGAGATGGAGATCCTGCGCCTGCTCGGCGAAGGCAAGAGTTTGCTCGAAATCGCCAACACATTCGGGATCGCCTACAAGACGGTGGCAAATTCCTGTAGCCGGCTGAAGGAAAAGCTCGGTCTCGAACGCACCACCGATTTGATCCGGTTTTCGCTGCAAAACCGGCAGGCGTAGGCGTTTCGCCATTGCGGGGCGCGCGGCGCCGAAGCAGTCCGGAGAGGCTCACGCGCGGCCGGATTGCTTCGCTCGCAACGATGGGTCAGCTCTTTTCCTGCAGTTTCTCGGCGAGAAGAGCGATCGTGCGCGCATAGACTTCCGCTTTGTTCCATTGCAGCAGGACGGGGAAATTCGGCTCGCCCGGCTGCCAACCGGCGCCGCGCTGCCAGCCGTAGCTCTTCAGAAAATTGGCCGTCGAAGCGAGCACGTCGGGCACGTCGTGGATCAGATCGACGCGGCCGCGGCCATCGAAATCGACGCCGAACTTGAAGTAGGCGGAAGGCGTAAACTGCGTCTGCCCCAGTTCTCCCGCCCAGGCGCCGCGCATTTCCTCGGGCTTAAGATCGCCGCGCGCGATGAGCCGCAAGGCGTCGAAAAGATAGCCCTTGAACATCTCCGAACGGCGGCAATCGTAAGCAAGCGTCGCAAGCGACTGCACGGTCGGGAAATCGCCGCTCACCGCGCCGAAATCAGTCTCCAATCCCCAGATCGCGACGATCACCGCGCCGGGCACGCCGTAACGCTGCTCGATGCTCGCCAGCGTGCCGGCGTATTGATGCAGCAGGCGCGCGCCGCGGGTGATCCGGTAGGCGTTTGCCATGCGTCCGGAGAATTCTTCGAACGACTGTTTGAAGACATGCTGGCCATGATCGCGCGAAATGACGGAAGGGTCGTAGGCGACGCCGTCGAGGCCCGCGTCGATCGCCTGCTGCGGAATGCCGGCCGCCGCCGCTTCCTGCTTGATATCGCCGAGCCAGGCATCGAAGCCGGCCGGATCGCGGCACGTCGCGGGCGCCGCAATCGCCGGCGTCAATCCGAGCAGCAAGACCATCGGAACAAAAAACCCGGTTCTGTTGCGCATAAATCCTCCGGTGGTTGCGATTGGCAAGCTAAAGCAGATCGGCGTTTCTTGAAATGCGCGACGCGTCGCGGAGTTCATTGCCAAATGCCGCCTTCCTTCGCAAGAAAATGCGATGTAAGGGAAAGCGCTTGGCCAAAGGAGGCTGCCTTGCGCGTTTCGATGCTCTTCCTTCTCTGCGCGTTCTTCGCTGCGGCCGCGCTCGCGAAGGCGGATCCGGTTCCCAAGCTCGACGTCGCGAAATCCTGCCGCGACGCCCGGGATTTCGGGATGAGCGATGCCCAACAGACGTTCAAGAGTTGCATGCTCGACGAGCAAGAGGCGAAGGACCAACTCGTGAAGAAATGGTCGCAGTTTAAGGCGGATGCGCGTCGCAGTTGCGTTCCCGACACGCCGAGCCCGAGCTACGTCGAAATGCTCACCTGCCTGGAGATGACTGAGCAGACGCTGATGCCCTATTCCGGGGGCGGCGCTGTCGCGCCGGCATCCGGGGCCTACCGGCACAACTCGCCCTCGCCGCGACCCGCGCCCTCGCCGGGACCGCGCGGAATGCGAGGACTGTAGCAGGTACCCGCGTGGCGCGAGAAGCGCGGCGGCGAACTCGTTTTCTTCTGCAAATTCCGCACCCTACTTCACCCGCGCCGGCGCGGGGAACCGTTCCTGTTTCTGTATCCATTTTGTCACATGCGCGCCGGAAAATCGCCCGAAAGCGAACAAGCTATCGACCCGTCCGCGAAAATCTCTAGGATCGGAGATCGGAATACGCTCGACTCAATAAATATCACTAAGGGGGACGTTGATGCTTAAAATTCCATCCGAAGTCTCGCTGCAGCGGCCGCCACGCGCGGATGGTCGTACTGGCGGCGGCAGCGGTGAGCGTGTTGGCGATGGGCCAAGCCCGCGCAGACGTGACCGACGAACTCCTCAATCAGTTGGTCGCCAAAGGCGTCCTCACCAAAGGCGAATACGTCAAACTGAAGGCCCGCCACGAGGCCGAGAAGGCTGAGATGGCCCGCAACAGCGGACCGATGATGCACCGCATGGTCACCAAGAACGGCGTCGTCGTCGTTCCGGATGACCGGTACATCACCCGCCTCGACAAAGGCATCGGCTTTCATATCCCCGGTCTGATCACCAAGGAAGGTGAAACGGGCGCGGTCGATGTGAAGATCTCCGGCGACCTGGTGTTCGGCGCCGACGAGACGTTCGGAGCACACGCGAGCGGTAATACCGGGCCAACAGCCGCGAAAGCGATCGACGGTGGGCTTGTTACCGCGAGTCCGAACGAGCCGTATAATGCGATACAAGCCGGCCTGTTGCCGAGCGCGATCGTTCTGAGCCTCGCCACCAACCAGATGGGCTATGATCTCGGCTTCACGATCGGCGCCTATACGGGCGGCAACAATGTGGATACGGGCGGTTGTGCCCTAAACGCCAACTGCGCCGGTGCGCCTCTCGCACTCGGGACACCCGGCATCGATCTCCGTCAGGTGTTTGGCACCGTCGGGACGCCGACCTTCGGCACGGTGAAGATCGGCCGCGATCTCGGCCTGTTCGGTTCCGACGCCATCCTGAACGATGCCACGCTGCTCGGCATGGGTTCGCCGTTGGCGACGAATGCGCCGCGCAATACGACCCTCGGCCGCATCGGCATCGGCTATGTCTATGCCGACTGGATCCCGCAGGTCACCTATACGACGCCGGATTTCAACGGCTTCACGGCATCGATCGGCGCCTTCACGCCATTGGAAACGGCTGCCGTTTTCACTCCTGGCTCTGCCACTTCGACTTTGACGGGGCAGGAATTGCCTATGGTGCAAGGCCAGATCAAGTGGAAGGGTGACCTCGCGCCGGGCACCAAGCTGACCATCTCAGGCGATGGCGTGTGGCAAGAACATAGGAATGACACCGCTACCTCTTCGTTTAGCGCCCTCGCGCCCAACGCGTCGGTTCAAAGCTGGGGCCTCGACGGTTTCGGCAAGCTCGACATCCAAGGGTTCAGCTTCGTGGCCTATGGCTATTATGGCAAAGGCCTTGGCACGACCGGCCTGTTCTTCGAGGGATTCGATATTAATGGGAATCCCCGCACGAGCTTCGGTGGCTACGCGCAAGGTTCGTACACCTGGGATAAGTTCACCTTTGGCGCGAGCTGGGGCGTCAGTGCTATGAACGCTACCGGCGTCGACTACACCGACGGCGAGGCGCCCTTCTTGTTGAAGGACAACGAAAGCATCATCGGCTTCGCTCGTTATCAGCTGACACCGTGGATGGCGCTGCAGGCTGAATTCGGCCACACCTGGGCCATCAACTGGTCTGGGTACACGCTGAACGAAGACGACATTTGGCTGGGCACGGCGTGGTTCTTCTGAGCCCAGCCTGAACCTTCCAATCGTAAGCGCCGGACGGGCAACCGTCCGGCGCTTTTGTTTTGTCCCCTCTCCCCGCTTGCGGGGAGAGGGTTAGGGCGAGGGGCCACTCTTCCCCGGACAAGCCCGTGAAGCGGGCGTAGATCCAGGGTCCAGAGCCGCCACGCAAACCTGTATGATGCGAGAGCCCGCTTGCCGCTGGATCCCGGCTCGGAGCTTTTGCTCCGGTCGGGAAAGCGGAGGAGGCCTCACTTCCCCCGACGAGCCGCGAAGCGGCGAAGATCCGGGGCCCAGGAGTTGCCGGACTCAACTGCCCCCTGGATCCCGGATCATCGCCCACTTCGTGGGTTTGCCCGGGAAAGTGGCGTCCTGCTCTTGTGCCCATCCCTCATGTCATGAAACTGCCACCCGACTCGGCCATGTACGGGCCAAACGAGGGTCAACGCCTTGGCGAAGAAGGATTTTGACGGCATTGCCGTCCGCACGCTGTTCTTGTCTGATCTGCATTTGGGGACAAGAGGCTGCCAAGCCCACCTGTTGCTCGATTTCCTCAAACATTACGATGTCGAAACGATCTATCTCGTTGGCGACATCGTCGATGGATGGCGGCTTAAATCCGGCTGGTATTGGCCGCAAAGCCATAACAACGTCGTGCAAAAATTGCTGAAGCGTGTACATAAGGGTGCGAGGATCATCTATATTCCCGGCAATCACGACGAATTCATGCGCGATTACGTCGGCCACAACTTCGGCGGCATAGACGTCATGGATACTGCCATTCATGAGGCCGCCGACGGCAAGCGCTACCTCGTCATGCACGGCGATCATTTCGATCTCATCGTGCGCCACGCGCCCTGGCTCGCCCTGCTCGGCGACGGCGCCTATACGCTCGCGCTCGGCGTCAACACCTATGTCAACGCCGTGCGCCGCCGCCTTGGCCTCACCTATTGGTCGCTCTCGGCGTGGGCCAAATTGAAGGTGAAAACCGCCGTCAATCATATCGGTCGATTCGAAGAGGCGCTGGCGTACGAGGCCAAACGGCGCGACGCGCAAGGTGTCATCTGCGGCCATATCCATCACGCGGTCATCCATGACGAATACGGCATCCGCTACATGAACAGCGGCGATTGGGTGGAGAGTTGCACGGCGCTCATTGAACATTTCGACGGACGTTTCGAGATCGTCCGCTGGGACGACGAGGCGCGGCGGCTCGCCGAGGCGGAGATGCCGCCGCAACGGCGCGAGGCGGAAGTGGCGTGACCAAGCTGCTCATTGCGACCGACGCTTGGGGTCCGCAGATCAACGGCGTGGTTCGCTCGCTCGAAAACATCGCCGCGCACGCCGCGAGCTTCGATATCGAAGTCAGCTTCCTGACGCCTTCCGATTTCTGGACTCTACCCCTGCCGGGCTATGGCGAGATCCGGCTGGCGCTCGCCAACCATCGCAAGATCGCGGCAGCGATCGCCGACTTTGCCCCCGATTTCGTCCACATCGCCACCGAGGGGCCAATCGGGATCGCGGCGCGGCGCGCCTGTCTGCGTGAAGGCCGGCCGTTCACGACGAGCTATCACACCCGCTTTCCGGAATATCTCGCCGCCCGGCTGCCGGTGCCGATCCGCTTTACCTATGCCGTGCTGCGCCGCTTCCACAACGCCGCGGCAGGCACGATGGTGAGTTCGCCGAGCCTCGAAAACCTGCTCGCCGGGCGCGGCTTCCAGAACCTAATGCGCTGGTCGCGCGGCGTCGACGAAACTCTGTTCCGGCCGCGCTCCGAGAACGTGCTCGACGCTCTGCCCCGCCCGATCTTCCTGTTTGTCGGCCGGCTCGCGGTCGAGAAGAACGTCGAGGCATTCTTGCGGCTCGATCTGCCAGGCTCGAAAGTTGTTGTCGGCAACGGGCCGCTGCAGGCGCGCCTCGCCGCGACCCATCCACAAGTGCATTTCCTCGGGGCGCTGTGCGGCGAAGGCCTGGCGAAGGTCTATTCCTCGGCCGATGTTTTCGTCTTTCCGAGCCTCACCGACACGTTCGGCATCGTGCTACTTGAGGCGCTCGCCTCCGGCGTCCCGGTGGCCGCCTTCCCGGTAACGGGACCGATCGACGTGATCGGCGATTCGGGAGCCGGCGTGCTCGCCCCGGATCTTCGCCAGGCGGCGCTACGCGCGCTGCGCATCCCGCGCGAACGCTGCCGCACGCACGCGATGAACTTCACTTGGAAGGAAAGCGCGCGGCAATTTTTCGACAATATCCGCGTCGCGCAATTGCGCCGGAACGTAGCGACGGGCTCGAAGCTAGCCGGTCTCGCCGAGCCGGCGTGATGACGGAGCCTCATGCTTCGAGACGCTTGCTTCGCAAGCTCCTCAGCATGAGGGGCTCATGGCGTTCAGCCACAGCCCTCACCCTGAGGAGCGCGCGCAGCGCGCGTGTCGAAGGGTCGAATGCGGCTGGTCTCGCCGAGCCGACGTGAAGGAGCACCACCTTCTCCCTGTGGGAGAAGGTGCGCCGTAGGGCGCGCTTCGCGCGCCCGCCAATCATAAGCCGGCCGCCACAAGCGGCGGGCTATGGCGGGGCGGAGGGGCCACTTTCCCGGCCGGAGCGAAGCGACGAGCCGGGATCCAGGCTACCCAAACACAAGCAAATGAGCGGTTGGCTTTGGACCCCGGATCTGCGCCTGCTGCGCAGGCTTGTCCGGGGAAGAGTCCGCAGCCCATTTGGCGTTGAACACTGTCTAAAGATATGTTGGAAGCGGCCCGTGGAGACGTGGCGGCGAAACCATGCGGCCCCCCATAATTCAGAGAGGGCTTCTCCTCGTGTCAAAGCTGAATAAGCGTCACGCCCAGGCGTTCGACGTTCAAGCCCAATTCCAGACGGCGCTAGCCTTGCATCAGCAAGGCAGACTCTGCAGACGCCGAAAAGATCTATGCCGAGATCCTTCAAAAGACACCGCATCACTTCGGAACGCTGAACCTTCTTGGCGTGATCGCTTGCCAAAATCGGGCTTATGAGCGGGCTGTTCAGCTTATCTCAAAGGCCATCTCGATAAATCCCAGCGTTGCGGCGGCGCACTCCAATCTTGGCGTTGCCCTGAAAGAACTCCAGCGCACCGAAGAAGCGCTCGTCAGCTATGACAAGGCCATCGCGCTCAAGCCCGATTACGCCGAAGCTCATCACAATCGCGGCCTCGTTCTCAAGGAACTTGGCCGCCACGAAGAAGCGCTTCTGAGCTACGATAAGGCCATTTCCCTAAAACCGGATTGCGAGGCCTTCTATCATCGCGGCAATGTTCTCGCAGAGGTCAAGCGCTTCGAGGAAGCTCTTGTCAGCTATGATAAAGCTATTGCGCTCAATCCGATTTACGCCGATGCCCACTTCAATCGCGGCAATGCGCTCAAAGAGCTCGGGCGGGCTGGAGAAGCGCTTATCAGTTTCGAGCGGGCCATTGTGCTGGAACCGAGCTATGCCGAGGCGCATTACAATCGCGGCATCGCTCTCAAGGGATTGGGGCGCATCGCAGATGCGCTTCTCAGCTACGATCGAGCCGTTGCACTAAAGCACGATTTTGCCGAGGCATACTCCAATCGCGGCCTTGCTCTTTATGAGCTCGATCGCTTTGAAGAGGCGCTTGCCAGCTGCGATAGGGCCATTGCGCTAAAATCGGATCTTGCCGAGGCGTACGCTAATCGTGGCATTGTCCTCTTTGAGCTCGGACGCGTCGATGAATCGTTCGTCAGTTGCGATAAGGCCATTTCGCTCAACCCTAACATGGCGAACGCCTACAATAGCATCGGTTGCATTCTGAACGCGCTCGGTCGATTGGAAGAGGCACGGGCTGCGTTTTTGAAAGCGATCGACGTCGATCCGAGGAACGCTGACGCTTACTTAAACTTGTCGAATTCGAGGAAGTTCGGGGCCGACGATCTGCATCTCGCCTCGATGGAAGGCCTCGCGACGGATCCCCGAAGATTGTCAAAGATAGATCTTATCAAGCTAGAGTTCGCGCTCGGCAAGGCTCACGCCGACCTCAAGGATCACCGCCGCTCCTTCGAGCACCTGGTCACCGCCAATGCCGATAAGCGCGCGACGATTTCTTACGACGAGGATGCGCAGCTCTGGCTGTTCGATTCGGTCCAGACAACTTTCACCCCTGAATTAGTTGCGGCGAAGTCCGGCGGGGGCGATCCATCGTCACGGCCAATCTTCGTGCTTGGGATGCCTCGTTCCGGTACGACGCTCGTCGAGCAGATCCTCGCAAGTCATCCGCTCGTGTATGGAGCGGGAGAATTGGAGGCACTGAACCAGATCGCACTCGAAGGCCGCAACGCGAACGGGCAGACGATCCGCTATCCTGATTTCGTTCCGGCGTTTGATCGACCCGAGTTGACGAGCATTGGCGAGCGGTATCTCGCGGCACTAGGTCGCCATGCGCCCGAGAGCGAGCGTGTGACCGACAAAATGCCGTCGAACTTTTTCTTCGCCGGTTTGATCCATCTTGTGCTGCCTAACGCCAAGATCATCCACACGATCCGCGATCCGGTCGATACCTGCGTTTCCTGCTTCTCGAAGTTATTCGCGCACGGGCAGAACTTTACTTACGACCTCGGCGAACTCGGCCGGTACTACAAGCGCTATGAGCGTCTGATGGCGCATTGGCGCAGCGTTCTTCCCGCGGGCCGGATTCTCGATGTGCGGTACGAAGACGTGGTGGCGGATCTGGAGACGCAAGCGCGGCGCATCCTTGCCTACTGCGAGCTTCCCTGGGACGATCGTTGCCTTTCGTTCCACGAGACGGAACGGCCGGTAAGAACTGCGAGCGTCATGCAGGTCCGCCAACCGATCTATAAATCCGCCGTCGGCCGCTGGCGCGATTACGAAGAATTCCTCGGTCCGCTGCTGGAAGCGCTCGGTGTCTCGCCGGCGAGCACGGATCGCTAAAAGGTCGCGCGCTACCTTTCGCTGAAATCCAACGCGTTGGTGAGATCGCCGAGCTTGCCGCTGCCGGCTTCTTCCATCGCTTTGTCCCGCGCGGCGATTCCGGCAAGCGTCGGCAGGTCGAAGCGGCGCGTCAGGAAGCGCAGGATCGACGTCGTGTCATAAAGCGTATGATCGACGAAGCCACGCTTGGCGAACGGCGAGATGATCAACGTGGGAACGCGCGACCCCGGTCCGAAACGGTCCGCCTTGGGCGGCGCGACGTGATCCCAGAACCCGCCGTTCTCGTCATAGGTGACGATGACCAACATATGCGGCCATTGCGGACTCTTCTCGAGATGCGCGACGACGTCGGCCAGATGCTCATCGCCGGAGAGCACGTCGGCATAGCCCGGATGTTCGTTGAGGTTGCCCTGCGGCTTATAGAACGTAACGTCTGGCAATTATCCCGCGTCGATCGCCGCGAGGAAAGCGATACCGCCGAGCCCCCCATCGCGCAAATGCTCGGCGCGCGCTTTTGTGCCCGGCGCGAGATCGGCGAAATAGTTGAACGGCTGATGATGATACTGAAAGTCTGGAGCCGGACGCGCGTTCTTGCCGGCAAGCGCCGCCAGCCAGCCGCCGGCGTACCATGCCCAGCTAATCCCCTTGGCGCTTAGGAGATCGCCGATCGTCGGCATCGTCTGCGGAGGCAGCGTGGTCGGGGCACGCGGATCGGCATAGGCCGGATCGCCGCCGGGCGCCGGTGCGTTGCGGCTCGGCTGATAGGGCGGCTGCATCGTGTTCACGGCGAAAAAGTCGGGCGTTAGCGTGCCGTCGTTGGCAAATTTCGGCGGCCCGTCGAGCGCCGATTTCGGCATGTCCGCCGCGGGCTTCAATGTGACGCCATCAGGCTCGACCTCGGAAATCAAGCCCCTAGCCGGGCTCCTGTCGGCGTTCGGATAGACGGGTGCGCACGCGCAGACGAGTTCGAAATGGTTGAGGAGCGAGCCGCCGAACGCGCCCATGAAAAAATTGTCGGCGAGCGTATAGCGTTTGGCGATCTGCCAGAGCGGCAGTTTCGAGCCGTCGTAATGACCCATCACCAGAGCGCCGGAATCGCCATAGGCAACGAAACGATCGTTCTTGCCGGCGTCGATCTGCATCTGGTTCTGATAGAACTTGTGCCAAAGATCCCGCGTGGCGACGCCGACCGGCAGGTCGAAGCCTTGTGGATCGTCGATTGCAAACGGCGCGTTCGGCAGGCCTGCTGTGTGCACCTGATCGATCTTTGGGACGACGCCTCTGGCCGTGAGGCCGCCCCAGATCGGCGGCAACTCCTTCAACACGCTGCCGTCATGATCGCGCTGGGCTGCCATCTGCGGCGTCACGTTGGCAAGACCGTTGGCGCCGGGAAAGCTGCCATAGAGCGCGTCGAAACTGCGGTTCTCCGCGTAGAGCACGACCACTGTCTGGACCTTCGCGAGGTCGGCGGCCGCGACCTGCTGCGCGATGGCACGCGGTGCGAAATCGAGCGCCAGTGCGAAAAGCGCGGCGCCGCTGATGATGCGTTTCATCTCCCTCCTGCCGACAAACTGCGCGGTCTATCGCACTAGCGCAGAGTTTTGACGCTGGCATGGCGGCGCTGGGCAAGAGATTGCGGCCACAACGAAGAGAGGCCTTTGCTTGAACCAACCCGCAAGACGCCGCCGCTGCCTAGACGGAGAGACTTGCGGCTTTACGAAGCGCGCTCTACCTCGGATGGAACGTGCGGCGGATCGGCGAAATGCCGGCAGAGCGACTTCATCAATTCGGCGGCCTCGGGGCCGTAGAAACATTTGGAACGTTCGCCAACGCCTATTTTCGCGGTTTTTAAAATGGCGCGGATTTCATGGCGTTCGAATACGCCCTTGTCGACGAGCGCGTCCAACAGAGCAAACAGCACGGCGCTGCTGACAATCGCCAGACCGCTTTCGGAGGTGAGTGGGCTGAGTGTGGGCATGGTTTCCTCCCTATGCCACGTTTCCTCTTTGCCACTTGGTAACTGGTATCCTACCTTCCGCGGTTGCTTTGTCGAGGTATAATCCCGTTATTCCGCGTGGAATTCGGCTGCTTCTGGACCCCCAATGTGCCGCCGGGCTGGTCCGGAGAAATGATTGCTTCGGCTTCAGGTCTCGCCCAGCCATTTCTCGCCGGAGAGCTCGCGGCGCTGCTTTTCCAATTCTTCGGTGTAGCGGCGCAACACGTGCGCCTCGCTGAGCATGCCCACCGGCCGCCGGCCGACGTTATCGTCAAGCACCGCAAGTGCCTCGCTCTCGCAACGCTCGAAGAGTTCCGCCGCCTCTTTGATGTTCATCCCCGGCAGCAGAACTTCGTCTTGGTAGCGCAATAGCGTTGCGACGGATTCTTCGGCATTCTGGGCGAGATGCGCGTCGGTCACCGAGATGAGGCCGGCGTAGCGACCCGCCGCGTCGACGCCGACGACCCAATGCGTCGAACCGAGCGGAAATACCTCGCGAAAGGCGGCGATCGACTGCTCGAGGCGCGTCGCGGCGACGTCCGGCCGCATCATGCGCGCTACCGTCAGCGTCCGCATCCAGCCGATGTCCTGGGCGCTGCGGATCGACTCGCCGCGCAAGTGCAAACGCCAGGTCGCAAACGAATAGCCGAAGGTGCGGCGTACGAATACCGAGACGATAGTCGCCACCATCAGGATGATGGCCCCGAGGCGAAAGTCGCCCGTGGTCTCGAGCGCCAGAAAGCTCATCGTCAGCGGGCCGCCGACCACGGCCACGGCGAGCGCCGCCATGCCGACTGTCACATAGACGCGCGGATCGGGCGCCAACCCCGCAACGAGCAACGGCAGAACGCCGGCGAAGATCTTGCCAATCAATCCGCCGAGATATAGCGAGGCAAAAAACAATCCGCCGCGAAATCCCGAGCCGATCGATACTGCGGAGGCGACGGATTTCAAGAGGACGATTAGGCAGAGCGCCGCAACGTCCGTTTCGGTATCGCGGAAGATTTCGAACAAGGCACCGTGCCCGGAGGCCAGTACGTGCGGGGTCGCCAGCGCCAGCGCGCCGATGACGAGCCCGCCCATGACCGGCTGCAGAAAAGACGGAACGCGGCTGCGCTTGAAGAGCGCCTCGACAAACGTGACGCCGCGCATGATGCCGATCCCGACGATCGCGCAGACAAACGCTAGCAGAAAGAAAATCGCAAGATCGGCCTTGGTCACGGCGGCGGCCGGTGCCAGCACCACGGCGAAATTGTTATGCACGCCGAGCCATAGCGAGACGAGCACGGCGCTAACCGCCGCTGCCACGACGGGAGCAAGACCGAACGGCGAATACGTCCCGATGATCAGCTCGAAGGCATAGAAGGCGCCGGTCAAAGGTGCGCCAAATGCCGCGGCGATCGCGCCCGCCGCGCCGCAGCCGACGAGGGTGCGCATGTCGCCGCGCCGCATCTTGAAGGCCGCGCCCAGTCTCGAGGCAATCCCCGAGCCGATCTGCGTGTAGCCTGCTTCGAGACCGACCGAGGCGCCGAAACCGCAGGACACGATCGTCTGGCAAGCAATCAAAACGCTGTCGAGGAGCGACATGCGGCCGCCCTGCAGCGCGTTGGCTTCGATGGGATCGACCGGCCGGCGCGGCCGCCAGCGTTTGATGAAAATGCCGGTAACGCCGAGAATAAGTCCGCCGCCCATCGGCACAAGCGCCAAGAACGGCGAGCGCAGCGCCATGGTACCGCTCAGCCGCTCCCCCCAGGGCACGGCGAAGAACAAATGATGGAAGAGACTGACCACCGCCGAAGTGAGGGCGACCAGCACCGCCGCGATCGCGCCGACAACAATTGCCAGCGCGATCAGCGCGATTTCGTTCCGGCGCACAAAGCCGCGCAGGCGTGCCCGCAGCTTAACGCGGTCGGAGATCGGAACGGCAAGGCCCATCGCGCTATACTTCCGCGCCCCACGGCGCAGGCCCTTATAACAGCAGCCTGCGGCGCAAGTTCAGTGTCTTTACCGCGCAGCGACGGGTCGGCAACGCCGACGAGAAGTAGGGGCTTCGGCGCATTCCTCGATTTTTCCGATCACGTGAGGATGACCGCCGTTCCGCGCTTCACACTAGAGGCACGCGCGACGATCGATCGTGCTTGCGGCGACTGGAGGGCGCACCGTCGCCGCGCCGTATTCCGTGCCGATCTATTGTTAGTCCCGCGAAGCGCGCGCTGACGACGCCCCGGTTCTGCGCCGCCAAGAGCCACGCCGAGTTTGGCGCCAACCCGCTGTCCCGCATGGCGAGGGCGGCGTCAAAGCGGCCGTAAAGCTTTGCGATGTTCTCCTCGGCAGGCGGGCGCGCAAGAAATAGCTGTCTCGCAATGCCATTGAAACGAATAGGATAATTTACATTGATATAGTAATTATATAGATATAATGTAATATCTCTGAGGCGGGTTTCGATTTGCCGCCTTTGGCCGCATTTCTCCAGAGGGGACGCCATGACCGATACCACCGCATCGCGTGTGCAAGCCCAGACGACACTGACGCTCAGCGAGGATTGGCTGTCGGTCGCAATCGGGCTTCTGGTCTTTGCGCTCGCGCTTGCCTCATTGGGCGGCATCGATCTTCTCGGCTGGGCGGCGACGACGAAAGTCTGGACCGATCCAACCCAATCGCTGGCGCCCTTTGCCAAGGCGTCGGACCTCAACGGGCTCGTCGCGCTCATTGCAACTTTCCTGGCTTTGCTGGTCGTGCTGAGCGGCGCCGCGGCGGCGCTGAAAGCGAACGTGCGGCGTTTTGCGTTGACGTTCACCGTGACCTTCTGGCTCGCCTACGCCGCCTGGATCCTCGGCAGCTACGCGCATCTCGCGGCGATCACGCCGGCCGAGTTCCACAAATACGGCATCTCCTGGTCGCTGCGCCTGACGAACGAAGGCGGCTACATCGTCACGCTGCTTCTCGGGCTCATCATCGCCAATTTCTTCCCACGTCTCGCCGCCTGGCTTAACGAGGCGATCCGGCCCGAGCTCTACGTCAAGATCGCAATCGTCATCCTCGGCGGCTTCATCGCGGTGACCGCGGCGAGCAAGCTCCATCTTGCCTCTTCAGTATTCCTGCGCGGCATCGCGGCGATCGTCGAGGCCTATCTCATCTATTGGTCGATCGTCTACTTCGTTGCCCGTAAATGGTTCGGATTCAGCCGCGAATGGGCGGCACCGCTCGCTTCAGGCATTTCGATCTGCGGCGTCGCCGCCTCGATCGCCACCGGCGGCGCAATTCGCGCCCGCCCGCAAGTCGCCGTGCTCGTCTCGTCGCTGGTGGTCATCTTCGCGGTGATCGAAGTGCTCCTCCTGCCGTTCCTGGCGCAAACCTTCCTTGCTCATGAACCGCTCGTCGCCGCGGCATGGGTAGGGCTGGCGGTGAAGACCGACGGCGCGGCGGTCGCCGCCGGCAACATCACCGAGTCGCTGATCCTCGCCAAAAACGCGATGCAGGGCGTGAATTATCAGCCCGGCTGGATCCTCGGCACGACGACGACGATCAAAGTCTTCATCGACATCTTCATCGGCATCTGGGCTTTCATCCTCGCCCACATTTGGACGACCTACATCCATGCGACGGAACTCGGCGCAAGAGCCAAATTCGCCGAGATCTACGAGCGCTTCCCGAAATTCATCATCGGCTTCGTCGTGACCTTCGTTGCCGGCTTGATCCTCGCCCTGAACATCGGCGCGGGGCAGGCGTCGCAGCTCAAGTCTGCCATCGGCGAGGCCAATAATTTTCGTGTCATCTTCTTCATCCTCACCTTCTTCTCGATCGGAATTCTGTCGAACTTCCGCAGGCTCTGGGGAGAAGGCTTCGGCAAGCTCGCGGCCGTCTATGTCGTGAGCCTGTTCGGGTTCATCATCTGGGCCGGGCTCATCATTTCCTGGCTGTTCTTTCATGGCGTTAGACCGCCGCTCGCAGGCTAAGGAGGTGGAAATGTCACAAACGGATCTCCGCAACGAAATCAACAAGCCGGCGGTCGAGCCGCTGTTGCCGATCGAGAAAAAGCTTATCCTCGTGAGCCTCATCACCGGGCTGGTTTTGCTGGCCGTCTTGGTCGCCATCAATTCCTTCGTCGGCCTCTAATCGGCGCCCGAAACGGTTCGTGAATTCAAAAGAGCCGCGGCGTACTGCGCCGCGGCTTTGTTTTGCAAGCCATTCGTCGCGCGCGCCGCCATCGCGCCCGCAGCCGCTTGACACGGGTTATTTTTCGCGAGCGTTTGGGCGCCGATTTGCGTGGCACAAGTGCCGCAGGCAAGTTTAAATTTCATCGATTCTTCGATCCACAAGATCGCGTCGTTTCTGTCTCTTGCGGCGAGGAAGAAGTTCTTGCAGGCGGAGCCGAAGCGGGCCTAACATTGCTTTATGGCCGAGACCCTCATCACCATCCGCGATGCACGCGAGAGCGATGCCGAAGCGATCGCGGAGGTGCATGACGCGGCGTGGCGGCACGCCTATCGCGGCATCATTCCGGGGCGGGAGCTCGAACGAATGATCGCGCGGCGCGGCCCGACGTGGTGGCGCTCGGCGATCCTCCGGCGCTCGCGCCTGGTTGTGCTCGATTTCGACGACGCGATCGGCGGTTATGCTAGCTATGGGCGCAACCGCGTGCCGGCGCTTGCCTACGGCGGGGAGATCTTCGAGCTTTATATTGCGCCGGAATTTCAGGGCCTTGGCTTCGGCAAAAGGCTGTTTTCCGCCGCCCGGAAGGATCTCGCCGAACACGGCTACGAATCTTTCCTCGTTTGGGCGCTCGCCGAAAACGAACCGGCGCTCGCCTTCTACCGTCGGCTTGGCGGAAAAATCGTGCGCCGCGCCTATGAACGGTTCGGTGCCGAACTGCGCGAACGTGTCGCCTTCGCCTTCGATTGAAGGCCGGAACTTTTTCGGCGATAGAGCGCTCACCCCGAACAAAGCTGGAGCATGACATGCAGATCGATGCGATCGCGATCGGCTACAACCCGCCCGACGACGTCAATGTCGTCATCGAAGTGCCGATCGGCGGCGAACCGATCAAATACGAGATGGACAAGAAGGCCGGCGTTCTGGTCGTCGATCGGTTTCTCTATACGTCGATGCGCTACCCCGGCAATTACGGCTTCGTTCCGCACACGCTCTCACAAGACGGCGATCCTTGCGACGTGATCATCGCCAACCGGCGGGCAATCGTTCCCGGCGCCGTGATGAACTGCCGCGTCGTCGGCGTGCTGCTCATGCAGGACGAGCACGGCGTCGACGAAAAGATCCTCGCGGTCCCCTCGCCGAAGCTGACGCAGCGTTACGAGACGGTCCGCAATTATACCGACCTGCCGCCGATCGCCACCCAGCAGATCGAGCACTTCTTCGCCCATTACAAGGATCTCGAACCGGGCAAATGGGCGAAGATCCTACGCTGGGGCGACGCCGAGGAAGCCCGCAAGTTCGTCCGTGAAGCCATCGAGCGCGCCAAGACGAAGGGGTAACGCGCGTGATCGCTGGACGGGTCGCGATCCCGCCCCCGGCTTGCTCCACAAGAGCGAGATTTGCCCTCACCCCTTCCGCGATAGCCGGAACACGGCTTGATCGCCGAACAAATTCCAGACCCGCCACGGCGCGTTGATCGGCATCGGCCTGCCGTAACGATCGAGCGCGATGCTGCGCTCGGTCTTGGCGCCGATCTCATGCGCCAGCGCGACGAAATCGCGGATCGTACAGAGGTGGATGTTGGGCGTTTCGTACCACGCCGCGGCAAGACAGTCGGTCACCGGCATGCGTCCTTGAAGCGCGGTCTGGACGCGCACCCGCCAATGGCCGAAGTTCGGAAAGGAGACGATCGCCCGCCTGCCGATCCGCAGCATATGCTCGAGGACCTTGCGCGGCTGGCGCGTCGCCTGCAGGGTCTGCGATAGAATCACGTAATCGAACGCGTCGTCAGGATAATCGGCGAGGTCCGTGTCGGCGTCGCCCTGCACGACCGACAGCCCCTTGGCGACGCAATCATTGACCCCTTGCTGGGAGAGCTCGATGCCGCGCGCGTCGACGCCGCGCTCCTCGGCGAGCAGGGCGAGCAGAGTTCCATCGCCGCAGCCGACGTCGAGCACGCGGCTCTTCGGCTCGACCATATCGGCGACGACGAGGAGATCAACGCGCGTGCTGCGCGACAGCGCCGCCCGGCGCGCTTCGCCCCGATCGGCCAATTCAGTTCTCCGCCATGCCGCGGGCGCGCGCCGCCGCGCCGAGAAAACCGCGCGTTGTCGCGGAGAATTCGGGAACGTC
Organism: uncultured Alphaproteobacteria bacterium; assembly: GCA_963697785.1. Classification (GTDB taxonomy): domain Bacteria; phylum Pseudomonadota; class Alphaproteobacteria; order Rhizobiales; family Beijerinckiaceae; genus Methylovirgula. Next base: position 2,262,473 of record OY969098.1, read on the forward strand.
GAGCAGAAAAGCGTCGTGGCCGCGGTCCGTCTGGATCTCGACGAAGGAGACCGAGGCGGCCGCCGCGTTCAGCGCATGCACGATGGCGCGCGAATCGGAGCTTGGATAGAGCCAGTCGGAGGTAAACGAGACCACGCAGAAACGCGTCTTCGTTCCCGTGAAGGCAGCGGCGAGCGAACCACCGTAATCGCCGGCGAGGTCGAAATAATCGCAGGCGCGCGTGACGTAGAGGTAGGAATTGGCGTCGAATCGATCGACGAAACTCGCCCCCTGGTAGCGCAGATAATTCTCGATCTGGAAATCGGCGTCGAAGGAGAAGGTCGGCGCCTCGCGGTCCTGGTAGTTGCGGCCGAACTTGCGCTGCAGCGCCTTCTCGGAAAGATAGGTGATATGCGCCGCCATGCGGGCGACGGCGAGGCCTTTGTTGGGGTTTGTGCCTGCGTCGAGATAGCGGCCCTCGTGCCATTCGGGGTCGGCCATAATCGCTTGCCGTCCGACTTCATGGAAGGCGATGTTCTGCGAGGAATGTCGCGCCGCCGCGGCGATCGGCATGGCCGAGAACACGCGCTCGGGATAGCTCGCCGCCCATTGCAGCACCTGCATGCCACCCATGGAGCCGCCGATCACGCTGAACAGCGTCTCAATGCCGAGACGATCGAGGAGCATGGCCTGGGCGCGGACCATGTCGCGGATCGTCACCAGCGGGAGATCGAGCCCGTAGGGGCGGCCGGTAGCCGGATTGGTCGAGGCCGGCCCCGTGGTGCCCATACAGCCGCCGACGACGTTGGTGGCGATGACGAAGTAGCGGTCCGTGTCGATCGGCTTGCCCGGCCCGACCATCGTCTCCCACCAGCCGGGCTTCCCGGTAACCGGATGGGAATTGGCTACGTGCTGGTCGCCGGTCAGCGCGTGACAGATGAGGATGGCGTTGGATTTCGCTGCATTGAGCGTGCCATAGGTCTGGTAGGCGATGGAAAGCGGCGCGAGCGCCACGCCGGCGTCCATCTTGAGCGGCCGGTCGGGGCCGAAGCTGGCAACGAGACTATGCGGCGTGTCGGCCTCGATATTGCCCAGCGGCCGCTGCTTCGGAACAATTGTCACGTCGTCGCGCTCAATCTAAGGGTCGGCACCGCGTTCGCTATGGCGAACGATGCGTCCGGTATGTAGAAGTGGGGAGAACATAGTGTCAAGGGCTGCGTTTCGCTCCGGTCCCGCTCCCTTCTGAACCACGGGCGTCCCGGGGTAAGATCGTCGCAATTCATCGCGTGTAGCTTCGCCCGGCAGATGGGGTTTTCCGTCCGGCGAAATTCGCTCTAAGAGAAGAAAGTGCCCGGAATTTCATGGCGATCATGCTCGACCAACCGACCTTAGAAACGCTTGCCGATCTCCGCGCCGAGATCGATCGCATCGACGCGCGCATGCACGAGATCCTGATGCAGCGCGGCGAGATCATCGACCGGCTGATCGCGGTCAAGGCCCGTGCCGGCTCCGGCTCCGCCTTCCGGCCGGGGCGCGAGGCCGACATGATGCGCCGCCTCGTTGCACGCCACCAAGGCATCTTGCCGCTCGATACGGTCGAGAGCATCTGGCGGATTATCATCTCGACCTTCACCTTCGTGCAGGCCGCCTATAGCGTGCACGGCGACGTTTCGGGCGGCGACGCGCCGCTGCGCGATTGCTGCCGGTTCCACTTCGGCTTCACCGTGCCGTTCGTTCCGCACGACGGGACGAACGGCGTGATCGACGCGGTCGCCGCATCGGCGGGCGACCTCGGCCTCATTCGGGTCGAAGCGGGCCCCGTCGCCGGAGCCTGGTGGACGCGCCTTGCCGAACCAGGCGCGCCGAAGATCATCGCCCGGCTGCCGTTCGTCGAACGGCGCGATCATCCTGCCGGCATGCCGCTCTTCGTCATCGCCAAGCCGCTGAGCGATGGCGCGGCGCGCGATGTGATCCTCTATTCGGTGTCGGGCGAGAGCGATCCCGCGCTCGCCGCGATCCGCTTGCTGGGCGGCGAGATCATCGCCAAATCGGGGGCGTCACTGCTCGTCTCCGCGCCGGGCGCGCTTGACCTCTCCAGGTTGCCCGGAGGCGCACGCGTGACCGAGATCGGCAGCCATGCGGCGCGCTTCGACTTCAGCCGAGCCGACGGCGATCGACAGAGCGGGACATGATGGACCGGAGTTTACGGAAATGAGTTCTTCCGAATCCGGCGATCGGCCGCAGCCGCGTCCCGGCGTGCTCGCCATTGAGCCTTACGTTCCCGGCAAGCGCGGCGCGGGAAGCGGCAAGATCTACAAGCTCTCCGCGAATGAGACGCCGTTCGGCCCTTCGCCGCAGGCAAAGGAAGCCTTTCGCGCCTGCGCCGACGAACTTTCTATCTATCCCGACGGTTCGGCGCGCGCGCTGCGCGAAGCGATCGGCGCCCGCCACGGACTCGATCCGGTGCGGATCGTCTGCGGCGCCGGTTCCGACGAACTCATCTTCCTGCTCGCCTACGCCTTTATCGGCCCCGGCGACGAGGGGATATCTACGCGCCACGGCTTCGCGATTTATCGGATCGCAACGCTGGCCTCCGGCGGAACTCCGGTCATCGCCGAAGAACGGGATCTGACGGCGAACGTCGATGAAATCCTCGCCAAGGTCACGGCGCGGACAAAGATCGTCTTTCTCGCCAATCCCAACAATCCGACCGGCACCTATCTCAATTTCGCCGAGATCCAACGGCTGGCGGCGGCGCTGCCGCGCCATGTGCTGCTGGTGCTCGACGCGGCCTATGCCGAATATGTGACGCGCCAGGATTATTCGCCCGGACTGGAGCTTGTGGCCGCAAGCCCCAATGTGGTGATGACTCGCACCTTCTCGAAGATTTACGGGCTCGCGGCGCTGCGCCTCGGCTGGCTCTATGCGCCGGCGCCGATCTGCGACGCGATCGACCGTCTGCGCGGTCCATTCAACGTGAGCACCCCGGCCATGCGGGCGGGCATCGCGGCGCTCGCCGATCTTGTGCATCTCGAGAAGTCGATCTCCCATAACGAGGCTTGGCTGGGCCGGCTAACGCGCGACATCGCCGCGCTTGGAATCGGCGTCACCCCGAGCGCCGCGAACTTCCTGCTGCTGCACTTCGCCGATCCCACCGAGGCGCGCGCCGCCGACGCATTCTTGACGAGCCGCGGGCTGATCTTGCGGGCGGTCAATTCCTACGGCCTGCCGCAATGTCTGCGGATGACCGTCGGCACCGAAGAAGCAAACCGGTTGGTCGTCGCCGCGCTCGCCGAATTCAAGAAAGGCGAGGCGCGTGGCTGACGGTCTCGGGGCGCCGCTGGCCGCGCCCCTCTTCGAGCGCTTGGCCCTGATCGGCTTGGGCCTCATCGGTTCTTCCATCGCCCGCGTTGCACGGCGCAAGCGGCTCGCGGGCGCGATCGTCGCGGCGGACACGGCGGAAGACGTGCGCAAGCGCGCCGCGCAGCTCGGCCTCGCCGATACGATTACAAAATTCGCCGCGACGGCGGTCGAAGGCGCCGACCTCGTCATCCTCTGCGTGCCGGTCGGCGCGATCGAGGAGGTCGCGCAAGAGGTCGCCCCGCATTTGCGCGTCGGCGCGATCGTCTCGGACGTCGGTTCCGTGAAAAGCGCCGTCGCCGCGGCATTCGTGAAACATCTGCCGGCTGGTGTGCACGCCCTGCCGGCCCATCCCGTCGCAGGCACCGAGCAATCGGGACCGGATGCGGGCTTCGCCACGCTCTTTTGCAACCGCTGGTGCATTCTGACGCCGCCCGAGGGCGCCGCTCCGAAAGCCGTGGCGCGGCTTTCGGAATTCTGGACCTCCGCGGGCGCCAACGTCGAGATCATGAACGCCGCGCATCATGATCTCGTGCTGGCGATCACGAGTCACGTGCCGCATCTCATCGCCTACAACATCGTCGGGACCGCTGCCGATCTCGAAACGGTGACGCAATCCGAGGTCATCAAATTCTCCGCCGGCGGTTTCCGCGATTTCACGCGCATCGCCGCTTCCGACCCGACGATGTGGCGCGACGTGTTCCTGAACAACAAAGAGGCGGTGCTGGAAATGCTCGGCCGCTTCACGGAAGATTTGACGGCTTTGCAGCGGATGATCCGCAACGGCGATGGACAAGGCCTCTTCGAACTCTTCACCCGCACGCGGGAGATACGGCGCGGCATCATCGCCGAAGGTCAGGAAACCGCGGCGCCGGATTTCGGCCGGCGGACAGGCGAGGAAGAAGATCGTTCCTAGCGCAGCTTGCCCGAAACTCCGCGGCTCGTCGGCACGATGCTCAATAAAGCGCCGGCAGGCGGATCGAAGTTTGCGCCGGACCGACCGAGAGAAATCCGTCCTCGAAGCCGATCGGTAGCACCAAAGCGTCGGGCTCGCTGCTCGAGGATGTTCCGTTCAGCAGTCCGCTCAACAGCGTGCCGGCCGAAACCAGCATCGGATTGACGCCGAGGCGGATCAACAGCGGGGCGAGACCGTAGCTTTCGGTATCGAGCTTGCCTTCGACGCGATGCAGATCGTCGAGGCCGAGCGAACCATGCGCCGTGAACCTCGTCGGCCCATGCGTCAGGTTCAACTCGGCGAGATCGACGCGTCCGCCGGCGGCGCGCCAGTTGTCCATGTTCTGCGGCAGGGTCAACTGAGGATCGAATCCGGCTTGGGTTACTGTGCCGCGCGCGGCGATGTCGGCGGGCAGATCCGCACTGAGGAGGCGATCGACGTCGGGCAATCGCGCGGCGTTGATCTTGACGTCGAAATCATAGGCATGCCCCGTCGCGTGGTTTGCCGCCTCCCCCGAAAGCCGTTCGGCGTTGCCGGCCAGGGGACCGAACTCTTGTGAAGTGCCGCGCCAGGCGAGTTTCTCCGCATGGATCGTCACATGCCAAATTTGCTGCGGCAATCCGTCGAGCGCGATGCGAAGATTGTCCCAAGCGAGCTCGAGATGCGTGTTCTCATCCTCGGCGGAAACGGCGAATGGCGCGCCTAGCCACGCCGTCACCGCGGTCGGATGAAAAACCACGGCTGTCGCGCGAAAACCGCCGAGGCCACCCGTGAAGTGCCGGCCAAAAATGATGCCGTCGAACCGCGGCTTGGTGCAGATCATCTCGATGGCGAACGGGAAGCCGCGGATCGAGCGCTCGGGACAAAACCAGATCCGGCCGAAACTCTTTTCGCGCGCAATCCAAGCCTCGACGGTCTTCTCGCTCTGGCCCGCGGCAAGGTTCCAAAGCACCGTCCAAGCGAGCGCACAAAAAACGACAAGGCCCAAGAGCGTCCACGTGAGCCAATTTCGCTTTCCGGCAATCGCCATCCCGATCTCCACTCCGCGCTGCCCCGCCGCGCTGGACAGACCCTAAGATCGTGGCCAAATTCGGCGGGTACTTCTTGCCCGGCCGCGATTCTCGCCGTCAGGATAACGCGAACAACGATGGATCTCTGGATCTTCGGCTACGGCTCGCTGATGTGGCGGCCAGGATTTTCCTACGCCGAGCGCAGGATCGCTACGGTGCGCGGCTTTCATCGCGCCCTCTGCGTCTATTCGCACGTACATCGCGGCACGCCGGAGAGGCCAGGCCTCGTCCTCGGCCTCGATCGCGGCGGCTCGTGCAGGGGGATCGCCTTTCGCGTTCCGGAAGCGGAGGCGGTCGCGACCGTCGCTTATTTGCGCAGCCGCGAACAGGTGACCCTCGTCTACCGCGAGACATATCTGCGCGCTAGGCTTGACGACAAACGTAGCGTCGACGCGCTCTCTTATGCCGTCGATCGCCGCCACCTTCAGTACGCCGGTCGACTGGACCGATACGAGCTTGAGCGGCTCGTGCTGCAAGGCCAAGGCGTATCGGGCGGCAACCCCGATTACGTGCGCAACACGCAGGCGCATCTTGCCGAGCTCGGCATCATCGATGCGACGCTCGAATGGCTCGCGGCGCGGCTTTAAGTGTCGGGCGGCTACCGGCTAAACGCGCCCGAAGGTGTCGAATCGGTTCCGCTCGGCGTTGGGGCGCCGTTCGAACTCGGTGCCGATCTCGCCGTTCGGCCCGGAAATTCCAGGCGGCGTTGACGTTGCCGGGAATGATATTGCCGGTACGCCTACGGCGCCCGCCCCGGGCGCCATAGGCAGCAGGCCGGGCACGACCCGGGCGGCGTAGCCGCCTGCGCTACCTTCCGCGGCCTGCGCCGCTCCGGCGAACAGGCATGGAAGGATCACGGCGAGAATTGCAACTTTACGCATTTCGGCCTCCAACATTCACGAGGCAAATAGGGGTTCGCTGCATGGCGATCAACGGAATCGCGCATCGATGCGGCCAATTCCTGCTGCGTGCTGCGCAGCTCGGCTATGCGCGGCGCGCCGCTTCGAGGTCGGCGATGACCGCGCGCCGTTGTACCGCCGCGTCCGCCGGAAGGTGCACATGCCATTCGCCGGCGCCGGCCGCCAAGGCTTCGCTGACGAAGTTGCGCGGATCGGCGTGGGACTCGCTTTGGCAGATGCAAATGAGCCGGCGCCTGCCGTCGCCGGCGCGCAAGACGGCCAGGACGACGGCTCCCGCAAACTGCGGCAGCCCGGCGTCCGGTGCGGCCGGATCGAGCGGAAAGACCGAGCAGACGTAGCGCCGTCCGGAGGCGCCGTGCCAGGCATGAAAGCGCCCCGCCAATGGGCTGCCAGAGAGGCTCTTCAGCGCCGCGTTGCCGGGCATCCAGGAACGCGGCTTCGGCGCCCGTGGCACACTATCGTGAGGCTCAGGCACCTTGCACGTAAGCTGCCGTCCCGCCGCTGGATCAGCGCGCCGCACGCCGCGGCTCCAAGGGACCGGCAGCAAACGCCTGAGGCTAGGCGCCTGGCACGGCAATTCGATCATGGTCGTTTTCCGATACAGTGATTCGTGAGAACGAAGATCGAACGAATTGTGTCGAAGGTCAAGGGGCCGGGCGGCCTACCCGACCGAGTTGTCGCCATGCGCCTCGGCCAAGAGCCGTCGGGTTGCGTCTTCGATCCGCGTCTCCAAAATCCGCATGAAGCTCTCTTTGTCGAGGTCCGGCCCGATCGGCGCAAGAAATTCAATGACCGCCGTTCCGGGGCGGCGCAGGAACCCGCGTCGCCGCCAAAAAAGGCCCGAGTTCAACGCGACAGGCACGCAGACGACGCTCGTCTCCTCCGCGATGCGGGCGACGCCCGCCTTATAGGCCGGCGGCGCCCCGACAGGTCTGCGCGTGCCCTCCGGAAAGATGAGCAACTGCCGGTCCTCTGCGAAAATCTGCTGCACGGCGGCGATCACGCCCGGCAGAGCGCTGCCGCGCTTAGCGCGATCGATCGCGATCTGCCCGCTGCATCGCAGATAAAGGCCGAACAGCGGGATGAACCCGAGCTCGCGTTTGTAGACGTAGGTAAAACCGCGCACGTGCAGCATGAGCGCCAGCACTTCGAGGAAAGACTGGTGTTTGGCGGCGACGATCGCCGCGCCTTTCGGCAAATGCTGCAGCCCGCGGAATTCGACACGCAGAAGACAGATGCGGTCGAGCAGCATGAGCGAAAGACGCGCCCAGAACCGCGCATAAGCTTCGACGCTGCGCCGCCCGGCGATCAGCGCCGGCACGCCAAGGATCATGAGTACGATCAACAGCGCGTAGAAACACAGATTGAAGAGCATCGAACGCAGCAGAATCATGCGGGCTTCCTGAGCGTCGCCGGGGCAGGCAATCGAAACGCGTTCTCAGGCAATCGAGACGGCGCCTCGGGCGCCTCCTGAGCATGTGGGGGCTAAAGGATCAAGCCGTCGCCCCGAGGAGCCCGCGAAGCGGGCGTCTCGAAGGGTTGGCGACAGCGCCAGCGCCAGTTTATAGGGTCAGAGCTTGGCGAGCTGGCGTTTCACGCGCGTCTCATAGGCTTTGCCGGCGCGCCTCTGCTCGGCCAGGAAGGCAAGGAAATCCGGCTCCAGAACGCCGCGCGCATCCGGGAACTGGTTCAGGAACAGGTCGGGCGTCTCGTTCATCTCGACGATGACCGGCCCTTCGGCCGCAGACCCGATGTCCCAACCGAGCATTGGCACGTTGCGCATGACGCGCGCCCCTTCGAGAGCGAGCGCCTTCACCTCCGCCCAGCATGGTACGCGAACGCCGATGAGCAGCGCGCCAGTATCGGGGTGATGCGTCGCAAACTTCGTCTCGAACCCGGTGCCGGAGACGGCTTTCTCGATCGCGCCAGTCTCGATGACGAGCTTAGCGAGCAGATTGCCGCGGCGCCAGAAATTGTCGGCCGTGTTTTGCCCCGAGGGGATCTTCCAGCTCGCCCGAAAGATGCGCGGCTCGTCGGCGTCGCAGAGCGTGACGATACGCGTCGTGCCGAGCCGGTCGCCATAGAGCTCCGCGCCGGCGCGATGCGGAGCCATGAAGCGCTCGAAAAGATAGCCGCCCTCGTAATGGCTTACGATGTCGTCGAGAAGCGTGGCGAAAGGCACAAATGCGCCGCCGATCGTCTCGAGTTCGCGGCGTGCGGGATGCGCTTTGCGCAAGGCAATCGAACCGAGACTCTGGAAGCCCTCTGCCGGCTTGCCGAAGAGAGGATAGACATCGTCGCGCAAGAGAAAACGATCGAGTTCTTCGCGGCTGCGCAAGATATGCGCCGCACCGGTCCTGAGCCCCGGCGCGAAGATCGCCGCGACCGGGACCGTCGGCAGGCCGTAGGCGGAGAGATAAGCGGAAGAGGCGATCTTGTCGTCGACGAGCCCATACCAATCGTGGCGGTAATTTATTTCGACAAGAAGATCGCGGTTGCAGCGCTGCCCGACGACTGTGCGCCGGTCGCAGCCTGCCCAATAGCCGGGATCGAAGAGCCGCAGTCGCACGTAGTCGTCGAAACTCACCTTGCCGGGACCGAGTGCGAGGTTGGCGAAATCGCGTACCGTCTGGATCGGACTCAGTCCCGCTTCCACCGCCATGTCGCGCAACGCGGCGAGCGGCGCGGCGGCGTGATGCGGCGCCGTGGCGACGACGGTCGCGGGCTCTGGTTTCGGTTTGGCGGCAGGCGCGTGCATCGAGGATCCGGCGTGAACGCGGTACGGAACCTAGGGCTCATTCGTTAGCGCTGATTTAACAAATGCGGCGTTACGAGCCGGCGCGCGCGGCGCAGACGCGTTTCGCAGACGCCTCAGCCGCCGCGACAAACGCGTCGATGTCGGCCGCCCGCGTGCGGTGGTTGACGATCGCGGCGCGGATCACCGGCCGACGTCCGAGCCGGGTGATCGAGGGTGCAGCGACGCCCGTTTCGTGAAGGTCCATGACGACCTCGCGGTTGAGTTCGCCGCCCGTATCGCCTTTGACGCTGAAGCAGACGATGTTGAGCCGCGCTCCCGCACAAAGTTCGAAGACGGTGGAGCGCTCGATCAACGATTCGAGATGCTGTGCGATGCGGCAAGTTTGCGCGATCACGTCCCCGAGCCGCTCCGTTCCATAAGTCTGGAACGTGAACCAGGTCTTCAACGCCCGAAAGCCGCGCGACAGATCGGGACCCAGATCGCACGGCCAAATGTCGGCCGCGGCGAGCCCACGCGGCGCGCGCGCCAAATAGGCGGCCGTGCTCATGAAGGATTCCCGATGCACCTGCGGATGCCGGCAGAGAAAAAAGCCCGCGTCATAGGGAACGTGCAGCCATTTGTGGAAGTCGAGCGCGATGGAGTCGGCGCGCTCGATTCCCTTGACGAGCGGCTTCAGATCCGGCGAGAGGACACACAGCGCGCCGAATGCGCCATCGATATGAAACCATAGTTCCTCTTCCGCGCAGAGTTCGGCGAGCGCGTCGAGAGCGTCAATCGAGCCGGTGTTCACCGTGCCGGCGGAGCCGACAACCAGGAACGGCAGAAGGCCGGCGGCGCGATCCTCGGCGATTGCGCCGCGCAGCGCCTCGGTATCCATCCGGCGCGAGGAATCGACCGGCATGCGGCGCAGGAACGCCGAGCCGATGCCGGCAATCTCAAAGGCACGCTCGATCGAGCCGTGCGCCTCTTGCGAGGCATAGCCGACAAGCTGGTACTGTGCTTCCTTGAGCCCGCTGCGGCGGATCGGCTCTCCCAACGCGTCGGTGCGCGCGACGATCGCCGCGACGAGATTTGCCATCGACGTGCCGGTGACGAAAACGCCCGAAGATTCGCGCGGAAATTCGAAGGCCCCGGCGAGCCAAAGGGTGATCTGCTTCTCGACCTCGATCGCGATGTGGTCGCGGCCACCGCAATTGGCGTTGAGCCCCGCGGCAAGCATTTCGGCGACCATGCCGACGGGCGTCCCCGCCCCATGTACCCAACCCATGAATAGCGGATGCAGATTGCCATTGGCATAGGGCAGCATGAATTCTTCGAACTCGTCGATCAGGACGGAGAGCGACTTGCCCTTTTGCGGAAGGTCGGCGCGAAACCGCGCCCGGACCTCATCCGGTGCCGGCTGCCACACTTTGCGCTCGCGCACGCGGCGTAGATAGTCGATCATCAGATCGAGGCCGCGGTGCGCCTCTTCGCGAAATGTCTCCCAGTCGTTGGGGTCGAGATCGGCTTCGGCGCCGCGCGCAATTTTGGGCGCATCGTCTTCGATTTTGGCGGAACGGGACAAAGCTTTCTCTTCGGATGCTGCGCAGGTCAGCAGCCGGCGAGTCTGTCCCATTTGCGAAACAGGAAGTCGAGATCGCCGGTCACGGGCGCAGAGTTGATCGTTCGCCCCTCAGCCATATGGGCGGCAATGTCAAGCACCAGCGGCATCGAGGCACAAATCCGCAACGCCGTCTCATTGCCGATCTCCACCGGCTGCCCGACGTGGCAGGGCCGCGCCAGGTCTGCGTCCGCGCCTTCCTCGGCGAGCCCCCGATACAGCGCCGCGGCTTCGGCCGGGCCTTTCGCGCCGTCGGTCACCAGCGCGAAGATCGTGGCATCGGCGGCTCCCGCCACCAAGCGAAGATGCGGGCGCGCGGCAATGTGTCGTTCGACCTCGGCCGAGAACGCGTTGAGAATTTGTGTCCGCAAGCTTTCAGGCAGCGCAAAAAAGGCTTCGAGCGTCGCAAGTGCCGCTTCCCAGCGCAGGCCGAGACCCAGATTGAACAGGGTATCGAGCGCGGCGGTGAAATCTCGCTGTAGCGGAGCCGGCCAGTCGAACAGCGCCGAATAGGCCGCAAGCCCCGCCGCCAGGCCGCGCCGTTCGTCCAATCGCTTGGTCATTCCGGGCGGCAGGAGCAGCGCGCCCGCGAACGGCGGGCCGGCGGCGAATTTCGAGCCGGTGATCATCACCATGAACCCGGCCCTCAGGTCGGCCTGCAACCGCTCGCGCGGACAACGGAGCTGGCAGGCGTCGACGACGATTTGCACGCGTCGGTTCGCCGCGAGTTCCCGCGCCCGCTGCCGCGTAACGCCGGCAAGCCCGGTTTTGGACGTATCGAGCACGTGAAGCAGGACGTCGCGCCCGGCGGCAAGCGCCCGCGCTACGCAGGCCGCCGCCTCCGCGTCGATTTCGGCACCGGCGCGCGGCGCACCCGCGAGATCGCGGATGGGAATCGTCTCGACCTCGACATCGGCGATGCCGGCTAGATAGGCGCCTGGCTCGACTGTGGCGCTGAGGCTCGTGCTTGCTAGAAAATGCCGGCCTCCCGCCGCCCTTGTGACGCCTCGGCCGGTTTCGGTCGGCGCGATGACAATCGAGGTCAGCGGCCGCTCGGTTGCGGCTCGGGCAATGCTCAAGGCGATGAATTCCGCCTCGGTGCCGGAAGCGGTCAGGATCGCCTCGCTGCCGAGGATGCCGAACAGGCCGACGATACGTTGGCGCAGCCGCTCGAACCATGTCGCGGGGTGGACGAACTGACCAGTCAGCGCCGTCAAAGCGTCGCTCGCCGCTGCCATTCCGCGCCGCTCGATTGCCGTCGCCGTGGAGGAGGAAAACCAGATTTCGCCGGGAGCTTGTCCGACGGGCGTGCCATATTTCGTTCGCCCGGTCAGCGCATCGGGCTTGATCCGCTCATCGCCGCCATCCGCGAGCATGAGCGCCAAAGCGGCGTTATGGCGCGGTGCCGGCGCGACCTGCCGGGCGGCCGGGGCCATGCCTAAAGCCATCGCTAGCGCCTCGAAAAGAAGGTCGGCACTGTCGCGGGAAAATGGTTAACGTTGCGTTATCCGGCCGCGGACCGGGTTCCGCTTCAGGAAAATCTTTGCGGCGCGAGAGGTGACTTTGTTCCGTTTGCGCCCAAGGTTTGGGAGGCAGCGATAGGAGGCGGAAATGGATGTCGGTGTCGTCGGCCTGGGTTCGATGGGTTCGGGCATGGCTCTCAAGCTCGTCAAGGCCGGCCATACGGTTCGCGTCTGGAATCGCTCGCCCGGCCCGGTCGAGAGGCTCGCCAAAGAGGGGGCGATTGCCGTCAAAGAGCCGCAGGACGCGTTGCAAGGCGAGGCGGCGCTCACCATGCTCGCCGACGACGACGCGATCGCCGCGGTGCTCATCGACAGCGGCGCCCTCGCAAAGGCGCGGCGAGGTCTCGTGCACGTCGTGACGGCCACTATCTCGGTCGATTTCGCCAAGCGGCTCGAAAAGATCCATGCCGAGTTGGGTCTCGGCTACGTTGCCGCCCCGGTCCTCGGACGGCCGGACATCGCAGCGGCGGGCGACCTCAACGTCCTCGCCGCCGGCGATCCGGCACATTTGCATCGCGTCCAGCCGCTGCTCGACGCAATCGGCAAGCAGACGTGGGTCATCGGGGCGGCGCCGCACCACGCCAATCTTGCCAAGATCGCCTGCAATTTCACGCTCTCTTCGGCGATAGAAGCGATGGCGGAATCAATCGCGCTCGCGCGGCGCAATGACGTCGATCCGGAAAAGCTCATCGAAGTTTTCACCGGCACCTTGTTTGCCGCGCCGGCCTACAAGGTCTATGGGCCGGCGATTTTGAAGGGTAAGTTCGAGGAAGCGGGATTCAAGCTGGTGCTCGGCTTGAAGGACGTGCGCCTGGCGCTTACCGCGAGCGAGAAATCGGGCGCGCCGTTGCCGTTCGCGGGTATTTTACGCGACAATTTCGTGGACGCGATCGCGCATGGCGATGCGGACAAGGATTGGGCCGCCGTCTCCAAGGTCGCGCTGCGCCGGGCGGGATTGGAAGGCGAATGAGCACGCTTGGAGGGGGGCGATGAGCGAGGAAAACAAAGCCGACGGCCCCGATCTCGGCCAAGGCGTCGCGCAAGCCGAGCTTGCCGACGGCGCCATGCTGCTCGCCCACGTCGGGGAAGAGCCCGTGCTTCTCGCCAGACGTGGCGAGGAGATCTTCGCAATCGGGGCGCTCTGCACGCATTACCAGGGCCCGCTCGCCGAAGGGATCCTTGTCGGCGACACGGTGCGCTGCCCGTGGCACCATGCCTGTTTCAACTTGCGCAGCGGCGAAGCGGTTCGCGCCCCGGCGTTGGAACGGATTGCTCGCTGGCGCGTCGAGCAGCGCGACGGCAAAATCTACGTATCGGAAAAGATCGAAAGCCGCGGCCGTCCGACGCTCCCGGCCGGACCAGGCATGCCGCTCTCGATCCTGATCCTCGGCGGCGGTGCGGCGGGAAACGCGGCGGCGGAAATGCTTCGCCGCGAGGGTTTCGCGGGCAGCGTCACCATGCTCAGCGCCGACAATTCCGTACCGTGCGACCGGCCCAATCTTTCCAAGGATTACCTTGCCGGCAACGCGCCGGAAGAATGGGTGCCGCTTCGTCCGCCGGAATTTTATCGGGAGCATGGAATCGATCTGCGGCTCGGGGCGCGCGCCACGGCCATCGATCCCAAAGGCCGGTCGGTTACGCTCGCCGATGGCGGCTCGCATTCCTACGACGCGCTTCTTCTGGCGACCGGCGCCGAGCCGGTGCGGCTCAACGTGCCCGGCGCGGACGGGGCCAACGTTCATTATCTGCGCACCTTCGCGGATAGCCGCGCGATTATTGCCGCAGCGGAGACGGCGAAACGCGCGGTCATCATTGGCGCGAGCTTCATCGGCCTCGAAGTCGCAGCCTCGCTGCGCAAGCGCGGGCTCGAAGTTGACGTAATCGGGCCGGAAGCGCGGCCGCTCGAAGGGATCCTCGGGCCGGAAATCGGCGATCTCATTCGCACGACGCATGAAGGAAAGGGCGTCGTCTTCCACCTAGGTACGAGCGTCACCGAGATCGGCCGGGACAGCGTCCGGCTCGCAAGCGGCGGCAGCTTGCCGGCCGATCTGGTCGTCGTCGGCATCGGAGTGCGGCCGGCGATCGCGCTCGCCGAACAGGCGGGGCTCGCCATCGACCGCGGCGTCAGCGTCAACCGTTGTTTGGAGACGAGCGTCCCCGGCATTTTCGCCGCCGGCGACATCGCGCGTTGGCCCGATCCTTTGACGGGCGAGCGCATCCGCGTCGAACATTGGGTGGTGGCCGAGCGGCAGGGACAAGTCGCGGCGCGCAATATGCTCGGTCGGCACGAAGCGTTCAACGCCGTCCCGTTCTTTTGGAGCCAGCATTACGACTTTTCGATACGCTATATCGGCCACGCCGAGAAATGGGACAAGACGAGCATCGACGGCGACGTAGCGGCGAAAGATTGCGAAGTCGCCTATTTTCGCGACGGCCGCAAACTCGCGGTCGCGACGCTCTCCCGCGACATCGATAATCTAAAGGCCGAAGTAGCGTTTGAGGCGGTCATCGCCGCCGCTTCCTAGCAGCGAGACCGCCTTTTGAGCGGGGCTCAGCCGCGCCAAGCCCGACCTTCGCTCGCCTCTCAAATGGCGAGGAATCTTACTTCTTCTTGGTTGCGTCCTTGATCGACGCCGCCTGCGCCGCAGCCTTCGGCTTGGCTTTCTTCGGCTTCTTGGCTTCCTTGGTGCTACGAAGCTGACCTTTTGCCATAACGCTTTCTCCTTGCCGGGTTCACGAACGGGACCTGGCATCTCTGAACGGCTGCTGCTATGGCCTCCCGAAGCAACCGGGCGATCGGTTCGCGGTCCTTCGCGACTTGCAACGGATCCACAGACAGCCGCGCAGACAATCATGCCAACGCACGGCTTGCGCGGCAAGAAGTTTGTGGCCGGCAGCGGTGCGTCTGGAGGAGGAACAGAGATGCGCGGGGCGGCTTTCGTGCTGGTGAGCGTGCTTCTTGCCGCGGCGTGTTTCCGTGCCGACGCCGCGTCCGGCATTGGGCCGCAATACGAAACAACACACGTCTATGTGCCGCCGGAAGAGTTCGATCAATTCGTGACGAGCTTCTTGGCGACGTTCGGCGGCGCCGCCTCCCAAAAAGGATCGGTCACCGTCACGCCGACGCCAAGCAGCACCTTCTCGCAGCTGGTGCGCACCCCGGTCGGCACGCTCTCCGTCTTCGGCTACGAGACGCCGATCCCCTATCCATTTGGCGCCGAGCGGACCGGTTATCTGGTCTCCGATCTCAATGCCGCGATCAAATCCGCGCGCGCCTGCGGCGCCGACGTGGTGGTCGCACCGTTCTCTGATGCGATCGGCCGCGACGCCGTGATCGCCTGGCCGGGCAGCGTCATGATGCAGCTCTATTGGCACAACGTCGTCCCGAACTACGCCGCGCTGCAAACAGAGCCCGAGAACCGCGTCTATGTCTCGCCGGACAGCGCCGATACGTTCATCCACGATTTTACCGCTTTCGCGGCTGGCAAGGTTCTCGACGACGACCGCCGCGCGCCGGGGATCGAGATCGGCCGGCCCGGCGAGACCTACCGGCGCGTGCGCATCCAATCGGGATTCGGCAAAATGACGGTCCTCGTGACCGACGGGCGCCTGCCCTATCCCTATGGCCGCGAATTGACAGGATACGAGGTCGCCAATCTCGACGTGACGCTCGCCAAGGCCGAGGCCGCGGGCGCCATCACCTTCGTCGAGCCCTACGCGGAGGGCGGACGGCGCGCCGCCGTGGTACGATTTCCGGGCGGCTATATCGCAGAAATCCACGCGAAGGCGCGGTGACGCCGGACAATGCGACGTAAGGGTTCTCGATGTGCGCACGGGCGCGACTTCCCGAAGAATATTCCGAGATCAAGGCGAAGCTGCGTTTCGATGCGCTCGCGCCGGCGCCGAACTTTAAGCCGTCATGGAATATCGCACCGACGCAAGACGTACTCGTCGCAATCCGCGATCCGGCGAGCGGGGCGCGCCTGCCGAAGCTGATGCGCTGGGGATTGATTCCCGCCTGGGCGAGGGACCCAAAGACTTGGAGCCGGACGTTTAACGCGCGCAGCGAAACGGTCGATACGACCACCGCTTTCAGAGACGCCTGGAAGGCGGGGCGCCGCTGCCTCGTCGTGACCGACGGGTTTTACGAATGGCGCAAGACCGACCGGCAACCCTTCGCGATCGCCCGGGCGCTGGATCAGCTCACGGTGATGGCCGGCTTTGGGAGACCTGGATTTCGCCGGCCGGCGAAACGGTGCGCAGCTGCACAATTCTCACCTGCCCCGCCAACGAACTGATCGCGCCACTGCACGACAGAATGCCGATGGTCCTAGCGGAAGAAGATTGGCCGAAGTGGCTGGGCGAAGTCGCCGCGACGGCGATGGAGCTGAAGGCGCTGCTGCGCCCATATCCGGGGCACCGCATGAAGCTTTGGCCGGTTGCGCGTGAGGTGAATAACTGGCGCAACGACGGCCCGCATCTCATCGAGCCGATCGCAATCTAAACTCCCTAGCCTTTCGTCTGCGCGGCCTCGGCGCTCTCTTCCATCGAAAACAGCGCCAATGCGTCCGGCGAATCCCACACGGCGGGCCCGGCCATCGTGCCGATGTTGCAGCCATCCTTGCCGACGAGGATCGTGGTCGGCAGCCCGAGCACTTTCCCGTTCTCTTTCAGAACTTCGAAGATATTGGCGGTATTATCGGCATAGAAAGTGAGGTTCTTGATCCCGATCTCGCGCAGAAACGCTTTCGGCCGGTCGAGACGAGCGGTATCGATGTTGACGGCAACCACCTGGAAGTCCGGGCCGCCGCGCTTACCTTCCAGCCGGTCGAGGGCCGGCATTTCCTGCCGACATGGCACGCACCAGGTCGCCCAAAGATTGAGGAGCACGTCGCGGCCGCGGAAATCCGATAATTTGACCGTTTTGCCGTCTGCGCCGGTAAAAGTAAGGTTCGGCATCGGCCGCGGCGCGTTCGAAAGGGCCAAAGCGGCGATTTCGCCGTGCACCAGCGGCTCCAAACGGCTGATAACGGTGCGTGTCGAGGCGCAAGCCGCCGCAGCTTCATTGCGATGCCCGCCTTTCATCACGTATATGAACCCCAGCACCGCGGCGAGAACGGCGAGACTGATGAGCGGGGAAGGAAACCGGCTCAAGCTTGGATCTTTCTGTTCCGTCATGCCGAATTCTGAGAGCGCTTGAGAGATGAGCAACAAAATTTGGGGCGGCAGGTTCGCCGGCCGTCCCGATGCGATCCTGGAAGAGATCAATGCCTCGATCGATTTCGACCGCGAACTCGCCGAGCATGACATAGCAGGCTCGCTCGCCCACGTCGCCATGCTGGAGAAAACCGGCATCGTCGCCAAGGCGGACGCCGCAGCGATCCGCGGCGGCTTAGGACGTATCCGTGGCGAAATCGAGAAGGGCGAGTTCCGCTTCTCCCGCGAGCTCGAAGATATTCACATGAACGTCGAATCACGGCTCGCCGAGCTGATCGGGCCGGCCGCCGGCCGCCTGCACACGGCGCGCTCGCGCAACGATCAGGTCGCAGTCGATTTCCAACTCTACGTCCGCGCCGCGATCGACGCGCTCGACGCCGAGATCCGGGCCTTGCAGACGGCGCTCGCCGAGAAGGCGCTCCAACACGCCGGGACGGTGATGCCTGGATTCACGCATATGCAGCCGGCGCAGCCGATCACATTCGGCCATCATCTCCTCGCTTATGTCGAGATGCTGGCCCGCGACCGCGGCCGGCTCAAGGATGCGCGCGCGAGGCTCAACGAATGCCCGCTCGGCGCCGCAGCACTCGCCGGCACCTCGTTTCCGATCAACCGCGAGGCGACCGCCAAGGCGCTCGGCTTCGAGCGGCCTACCGCCAATTCGCTCGACAGCGTTTCGGATCGGGATTTCGTGGTGGAGACGCTCGCGGCGGCGGCTCTCTGCGCGGTGCATCTTTCGCGCCTCGCCGAGGAAATCGTGCTGTGGGCGAGCCCGCAATTCGGCTTCGTACGCCTCTCCGACCGGTTTTCGACCGGCTCGTCGATCATGCCGCAAAAACGCAATCCCGACGCCGCCGAGCTGGTGCGGGCAAAAAGTGGCCGGATCATCGGCGCGCTCACCGCTTTGCTGATCGTGTTGAAAGGTCTGCCGCTCGCCTATTCGAAAGATCTTCAGGAGGACAAGGAGGGCACGTTCGACGCGCTCGAGACGTTGTCGCTCTGTCTTGCGGCGTTGGCCGGCATGATCTCCGATCTCGAACCGGACCTAGCACGGATGCGCGCGGCGGCCGGCGTGGCCTATGCGACCGCGACGGATCTCGCCGATTGGCTGACCCGCGAGCTCGGCCTGCCGTTTCGCGAAGCGCATCATGTGACGGGCCGGCTCGTGGCGCTCGCCGCCGCCAAAAACGTCGGGCTCGAAGATCTCGGTTTGGACGAAATGAAAGCGGTCGAGCCACGCCTGACGAAAGCGGCGTTTTCCGTGCTCGGTGTTGAAAACTCGGTTGCAAGCCGCACGAGCTACGGCGGCACGGCGCCCGCCAATGTGGCGGCCGCGGCGAAGAAATGGCTGTCGGCGCTCAATAAGCAAGGTTGAGCGCAGCCGCGTTCTCTTTCCGCCAAGCTTCGTCTATATAGGGGCAGTTTCGGAGGCCGCCGTGCCCGCGCACGTCAAATGCCTTTTTTGCCTGACGGTTCTTGCGCTGGCGCTCGCCGGCTGCGGGCGGTTCGGTCCGCTT
The DNA here is from genome assembly GCA_963697785.1 of uncultured Alphaproteobacteria bacterium. GTDB lineage: Bacteria > Pseudomonadota > Alphaproteobacteria > Rhizobiales > Beijerinckiaceae > Methylovirgula. The sequence goes on from OY969098.1 coordinate 2,281,372, forward strand.
CAGCCGCCCCCCGGCACGCCTGCGAACCAGCCCACAAGCTCGGTCAATACGACGTCGAGCATGACCGGCGCCGTCAACAACGTCGGGCCAGGAGGCCCGCCCGCTACAACGGCATCCAACATCAATCCGCCAAAGGGGGGACCGCCTTTTCTCCTCGATCCTCTGGTGAAATGATTTCCGAATGCATCATTTCACGCTGAGAAACGGCGTCCTGCACGCCGAAGGCATCGACCTTTCTGTTCTCGCCGAGACGGTTGGAACGCCGCTCTATTGCTATTCCACGGCGACGATCGTCCGCCACTATCAGGTGTTCAAAGCCGCCTTCGAGGGTCTTGCGACGCTCGTCTGCTACGCGGTGAAGGCAAATTCCAACCAGGCGGTCCTCAAGACACTCGCCCGGCTGGGCGCCGGCATGGACGTCGTCTCCGAAGGTGAATTGCGCCGCGCCCGCGCCGCCGGCGTTGCCGCCGACAAGATCACCTTTTCCGGGATCGGCAAAACCGAAGCGGAAATGGCCTATGCGCTCGATGAAAAGATTCTCTGTTTCAACGTCGAATCGGAACCCGAGCTGTTGACGCTTGCCAAGCTCGCGGCGGCGCGCGGCAGGCGGGCGAAGATCGCGGTCCGCGTCAATCCCGACATCGACGCCAAGACGCATGCCAAGATCGCCACTGGCACGGGGGAGACGAAATTCGGCGTTCCGCTCAGCGAGGCGCGCGCCGTCTATCGGCGCGCCGCCACCCTGCCTGGTATTGCAGTCACCGGGCTCGACATGCACATCGGCTCGCAGATCACCGAACTTGCGCCGTTCGACGAGGCCTTCGCGCGTGCCGCCGCCTTCGTCGGCGAGCTTGAAGCCGACGGCCACAAGATCGCGCATATCGATCTCGGAGGCGGCCTCGGTATTCCCTATCGCGATGAGGATCCCGCCGAGGCATTTCACCCCGACCGCTATGCCAAAATCGTCCGGCGCCATTTCGGCCCGCTCGGCCGGGAACTCATCTTCGAGCCGGGCCGGCTGATCGTCGGCAACGCCGGAATCCTGCTGACGCGCGTCCTTTATGTAAAGAAAGCGCTGCAAAAGACCTTTGTGATCGTCGATGCGGCGATGAACGATCTGGTGCGCCCGACCCTTTACGGGGCGCATCACGAGATCTTAGCCGTCCGCCCGCACGCGGCTGCGAATGTCGTCGCCGACATCGTGGGCCCCGTCTGTGAGACCGGCGATTTTCTCGCCCTTGACCGGTCTTTGCCGCTGCCCCGCGCCGGCGATCTTCTCGCCATTATGTCGGCGGGAGCCTATGGTGCCGTGCAAGCGGGCACCTATAATTCGCGGCTACTAGTTCCGGAGGTTCTAGTGAACGGCGACGAATTTGTGGTGGTCCGCCCGCGCGGCACCTATGACCAGTTGATCGGCCTCGACAAAACGCCGCCCTGGCTTGGATGATATTTCCCCTAGTAACGCGGGCGCGGCGGACTAGGTGTGTTCTTCTATCGGGGTGCTAGCGGCCCCAGCAAAGCGCCGGAGCGATGATTGACCAATAACAAGGGCTTGTCCGGTCCCGCACCGGCGCCCCGGCGGCTTGAAAAGCTGGTCGGCATGGCGCGCGCCACGCTTTTTTGGGAGAAGCTCTGGCGCGCCGTCGTCCCCCCACTGCTCGTCGTCGGGCTGTTCGTGAGCATTTCCTTTGCCGGAGTCTGGGTCGATGTCGGCAGGCTCGGGCGGATCCTCGGCGTAGGGCTTTTCGGCGTCGCGCTGGCAATCTCCGTTCTGCCGCTCTTTGGACTGCGCCTTCCCTCGCGCCGGCAGGCGCTGGCGCGCATCGACCGCAGCTCGGATCGCAAACACAATCCGGCGTCCGGCATTGACGACAAGCTCGCCAACGAAGAGGGCGATCCCACCACTCGCGCCCTTTGGACCGCGCATCGGCGCCGGCTGTTGCAGGAGGTCGCGGGTCTGAAGGTTGGCGCGCCTTCCCCACGCATGGTCGATTTCGACCGCTATGCGGTGCGCGCCGCCGTGCTCGTCCTGCTCGTCGCCACCGCTTTCCTCGCTGGGCCGGAAAAATATGCGCGGGTCGCAGCCGCGTTTGACTGGCGCGGCGCTACGCCGCTCGGCGCAAATTATCGAATCGACGCCTGGATCGATCCCCCCGCCTACACCGGCAAACCGCCGGTCATGTTGAAGCTCGCGGCCGACCAGGCGCAGCAGATCGAGGCGCCGATCCATTCGATCGTGATCGTGCGCGCCTCGGGTGGCGATGTCGGCGTCGAGACAGAGGGCGGCCTCGAGCCCGTGACCAAGTCCGACGCAGGGAAATCCGCTTCCGGCGACAGCGAACGGCGTTTGGCCTTGGGCGGCGACGCCAAGCTCAGCCTCAGACATGCGGGCGCGCTCGTCGGGTCGTTTAGCTTCGTCGCGATTCCGGATCTGCCGCCGCAGATCGAATTGACCGATGCGCCGCGCTCCAATGTGCGCGGTTCACTGACGCTTTCCTACGCCATCAACGACGATTATGGCGTCACGTCCGCGGCGGCGGATTTTGCCGACCCGACGGTCGAGGGCGCGACCGGACATTTGCGCTCGCTCGTACCGCCGCCGCACCTTTCTTTGCCGCTGCCGCCGGGCCCCGGAGGATTGGGAGAAACGGAAGCAACCGTCGATCTCTCGGCCCATGCCTGGGCTGGGGCGCACGTCAAAATGACGCTCACGGCGGATGACGGAGGCGGTAACGTCGGGCGAAGCGAGCCCATCGAGATCACGCTTCCGCAACGGCCCTTCGTCAAGCCCTTGGCGCGCGCCCTGATCGAGCAACGGCGCAATCTCGTGCTCTTCCCGGATCAGCGCGATCACGTGCAGACGGCGCTCGAGGCTTTGATGATCGCGCCCGATGCTTTCGGCGAGAGCAGTTCCATCTTCCTGGGGCTCAGCGTCGCTTCGCACATGCTGCATGACGCGCAAAATGACGACGATCTCTTGAAGGTCGCGGATTACCTTTGGAGCATGGCGTTGCAGATCGAGAACGGCTCACTTTCCGAGGCGGAGCGTGACTTGCGCGCCGCGGAGCAGCAGTTGCGCGACGCCTTGCAGCGCAACGCGTCGGAGGAGGAAATCCGCAAGCTCACCGAGAACTTGCGCGCCGCGATGGACAAGTTCCTCAATGAGTTTGCGAACCAGCAGGCGCGCGAACTCGGTAATCAACAACAGCGGCCGCCCGAAAACTCGCCCAGCCAGGACCGGTCCGTGTCGCGCCAGGACCTGCAATCCATGCTCGACCGGATGCAGCAGATGGCGCGTTCCGGCGATCGCGCCGACGCACAGCGAATGCTCGAGCAGTTGCAGAACACGCTCGAAAATCTGCAGATGGCGCATCGCCGCGATGCCGATCCGACGACGCGGGCCATGAACAACGCTTTGCGCGAACTCGATAGGCTGACGCGCGAGCAACAGGCATTGCGCGACGAAACCAACCGTCAGGCGCAGGCGGAAGCGCAAGCCCGCGAGAAGCAGGAGGAAAGCGACGACCAGCAGCAGAACCAAGCGGGGCAGCAGGGGCAGCCAAACGATCAGGCGCAGAACCAGCAAGGCCAACAGAGCGCCAGCCGACAGGATCTGCACGACCGCCAGCAGGAGTTGCGCAACCGTCTCGAAGAAGTGGAACGGCAATTGAAACAGATGGGGCAGGATCAATCCGGCCTTTCCGAAGCGCAAAAAGCCATGAAAGACGCAGAAAATGCACTGAACCAAGACAAAAACCAGGGGCAAAACCAGGGCCCGAACCAAGGCCAAAACCAGGGGCAGAACCCCGGCGGCCAAGGTCAGGGCCAGAGCCCTGGCGGGCAGAGCCCGGGCACCAGCCAGGACGGCGGCAGCCAGGCGGTCGAGGCGCAAGGCCGCGCCCTCCAAGCTCTGCGCAAGGGTGCCGATCAGCTTGCCCAAGCGATGCAGCGGGGCGGCGAAGGTCAAGGCGCCGGAGGCGACCAGCAGGGTGACCAAGAGGGAGCGGGCCAGGCCGAGGGCGGCGGCGATACGGATCCGCTCGGCCGGCCGCTCGCCAACGATCCCGCCTTCGATCCGCATGCCCGTTTTGACCCGATGGGCATTCCCGCCGCCGAGCGCGCCCAGCGCGTGCTGGAAGAATTGCGCAGAAGGCTCAGCGATCCATTGCGGTCCCAAGAGGAGCTCGATTATCTGCAGCGCCTGCTCAATCTCTATTGAGGCCGTGCGGCCGGCACTTCGCAGTTGAATTGAATCGTGGCGGCTGGCACCGACGAAGGAAGATTCCCAATGCACACATTCGGCAATTTTCTCGTCGCCGCGGCGCTCCTGGCGGTGCTGTTCGTTCTCTTCGCCGGCGTTGTCAACATGGCGCGCGGCGGCAATTCGAATCTGTCGCAGGTCTTGATGCGCTGGCGCGTGGGTCTACAGTTCCTCGCCATTCTCATCATCATCGGCGTGCTGTTTTTCCGGCGCTAAACATGGTTACGCTCAGCAAGATCTATACGCGCGGCGGCGACGCCGGAATGACCGGGCTCGGCACAGGCGAGCGGCGGCGCAAGGACGATTTGCGGATTGAAGCTTATGGCGCGGTCGACGAAGCCAACAGCTACATCGGCGTTGCGCGCGCCCTTCTCTTGCGGGCGCCGGAACATGCCGTGTTGGCGGCGAGCCTGGCGGCGATCCAGAACGATCTCTTCGACCTCGGGGCTGACCTTTGCGTACCGGAAACAGGGGGCCAGGCCTTGCGCATCACCGAGCCGCAGGTTGGCCGGCTGGAGCGCGAAATCGACGCGCTGAACGCCAATCTCGAACCGCTCAAATCCTTCGTGCTGCCCGGCGGCTCGGAAGCGGCGGCGGCGGTACACGTTGCCCGCGCCGCGGTGCGGCGTGCCGAGCGGCGCATGGTGAGCCTCGCCACCGCGCCCGGCGAAACTGTCGGTGCGCCGAGCCTCAAATATATCAACCGCCTCTCCGACTTCCTGTTCGTCGCGGCACGCTACCTCAATCGCGACGGCGAAGGCGACGTGCTCTGGGTGCCGGGGGCCGGAACCGGCGTCTGATTCCCGGCGTGCGTTTCCTCGCATCGTTCGGCGCGAACCCTCCTAGCTTTGCCGCGTTGGCAACACGGCTCAAGTTGCGAGCCGATGGCTAGCGCCCGGCTAGAGGCCGACATCAGGAGGAGATCTTATGATTGAGCAGCATTCCGTTTCGCTCGCCGAAGCACAAGGCATCGTCAGGGCTGCGCTCGCCAAAGCCGACGAGATCGGCTCGCCGAGCAACGGCGCGGTTGTCGATTCCGGCGGCAATCTCCTCGCCTTCGCGCGCATGGACAATGCCTGGCTCGGCAGTATCGATGTTGCCATTAGCAAAGCCTACCCGTCCCGCGCCTTCGATCTGCCGACGCGCGAACTCGCAAATCTCGCCGGCGAGCAAGACCAGGAGGTCGTCGAAGCCGCCGTGGAAGCCGTTACGCTGAGCTGAGGACCCGATCCGGCTGCAAACCGGCGGAGTCTTGCAATTCGTCGGAACGCGCTTAAAGCGAAAGCTTGGGAAGAGGAGGCTCTCCCGGCGAAGCGCATGGACGACGACCTCAGACGGCGAGATCGTACACTGATCCGCGGGCTCATCGAAGCCCTTCCAGAAGCGGTTCTAGTCATCGATCGCAACGATCGGATCATTGCCGCAAATGCCGCCGCGCACGTGATTCTACCGGGCCTCCTGCCGGAAGGATTGCTGGCGCGGAGTCTGCGCTCGCCCGATGTGCTCGACGCAGTGGAGAGCGTGCACGCGTCGCAGCGCGCCGAGCGCGTGATCTGGGCCGAAAAGGTCCCGCTCGAGCGTCTCTTCGAGGTTAACATCGCCCCGCTCGGTGACGACGAATTCGAGTCTGCTCTCATCCTGTCGCTGCACGATTTGAGTACGGCGCGCCGGCTCGAACGTATGCGTGTCGATTTTGTCGCCAATGCCAGCCATGAATTGCGCACCCCGCTTGCCTCGTTGCTCGGCTTCGTCGAGACCTTGCAGGGACCGGCGCGCGACGACGAAGGCGCACGGCGAAAATTTCTGGCGATCATGCGCGAGCAGGCGCAGCGAATGTCGCGGCTCGTCGACGATCTTCTCTCGCTGTCGCGGATCGAACAGCATCTCCACGTGCGCCCCGATACGCCGGTCGATCTGGTCGGCATTCTACGCCACATCGCCGATACGCTGTCGCCGATGGCGAACGATCAAGACGTCACATTGCGGATCGATGCGCCCGAGTCCGTGGTCGTTGCCGGGGACCGCGACGAATTGCTGCGGGTGGCCGAGAACCTCATCGAGAATGCAATCAAATACGGCGCCGCCGATCCAGCCTCCGCAAAGAAAGATGTGGATATCATCGTCATCGCCAGTGCAACACACGCGCAGCTTTCGGTCCGCGACTATGGGCCGGGCATCGCTCCCGCGCATCTGCCGCGTCTGACGGAGCGCTTCTATCGCGTCGACGTGGGACAAAGCCGCGCCAAAGGTGGAACCGGGCTCGGCTTGGCAATTGTTAAACATATCGTGGCGCGCCACGGCGGTCGCCTGAACATTGAATCCAAGCTCAGCGAGGGCACGACGGTTAGCGTCGCGTTGCCTTTATTTGCCGAATGAATCTCGGCTCCTGTCTTGCGGCAGCGCAAACTGTCATCCAACTGTCATCCGACCGTCGTAAATCCTTGCTTCGTTCCGCCTAGGTTGCACTCGTCGCTCGGCCGCCGGAGATCCGGCTGTAGCGTTATCCTAGCTTCGAGAGGCTCAACATGAACTTCAAACCTTTTGTATGGACGGCGGTTGCCGCGGCGGTCGCGGCGGTCGCGATTGCCGGAGCCAAGGCGGCCGATATTTCCGGCGCCGGCGCGACTTTTCCCTATCCGATCTATGCCAAGTGGGCGGACACCTACAAAAAGGAGACCGGCAACGGCCTCAATTACCAGTCGATCGGCTCGGGAGGCGGCATCAAGCAGATCAAGGCGGCGACCGTGACCTTCGGGGCCAGCGACAAGCCGCTTAAGATCGACGAACTCAACGCAAGCGGCCTCGTGCAATGGCCGATGGTGATGGGAGGCATCGTTCCCGTCATTAACCTGCCGGGCATCGCCGCCGGCGAGCTCGTGTTCGACGGCGATACACTGGCGAAAATCTTTCTCGGCACGATCACCAAGTGGGACGATCCGGCGATTAAGAAACTCAACCCGACCGCGACTCTGCCGTCGGCGGCCATCGCCGTAGTGCACCGTTCGGATGGCTCCGGAACGACCTTCAATTTCACCGACTATCTGTCGAAAGTCTCGCCCGATTGGAAGAGCAAGGTCGGCGAGAACACGTCCGTCCAATGGCCGGTTGGCATCGGCGCCAAAGGCAACGAGGGCGTCTCCAACAACGTCATGCAGACGCAAGGCGCGATCGGTTACGTGGAATATGCTTACGCGATGCAGAACAAGCTCGGCTATGCGGACATGATCAACAAGGAAGGCAAGAAGGTCGCTCCCACGAGCGCTGCATTCCAATCGGCAGCGGCGAATGCCGATTGGGCGCATGCACCGGGCTTCTATCAGATCCTCACCAACCAGCCCGGCGCCAACTCCTGGCCGATCACCGCCTCGACATTCATCCTCATGCCGAAACAGCCGAAGGACCCCGCGGCCGCGGCAGAAGCGCTGAAGTTTTTCAGCTGGGCCTATGCCAACGGCGGCAAGATGGCGGAGGATTTGGACTATATCCCCATGCCGGCCTCGGTCGTGGCGCTCGTCAAGAAGACATGGGCGGAAGACATCAAAGGCGCCGACGGCAAGGCTCTGGTGAATTGACAGGAAGCGCATGCGCGACGCAGGCCACAGCTTTCCCGCGTTGCGCGATTTGCGCACTGGCTAGGACAAAGTTGGGAATTGGGGAGAGCGTCACGGCTCTCCCCAATTGATGTCGCGGCAATCTAGGATTTCGTTGGCGGTACTTGTTGCTACATAGTTCGGGGACGACATTGGCGGACATAGCGGTGGAGAGTGGCCGGGTGGCCTACAAGGATGCCGCGGCGCAGCGGGCGCGGGTACTTGGCGCCTTCAAGGTCCGCAACGGGGTTTTTCACGGTTTGACGCTCGCCGCGGCGCTTGCGGTCCTCGTCATCCTCGGCGGCGTCATCATTTCGCTGATCGAAGGTTCGCTACCGGCCATTCGCGCCTTCGGCTTCGGCTTCATCTATAGTTCGGCCTGGAACCCCGTCACCAATCAGTACGGTGCCTTGTCGGCGATCTTCGGCACCCTTGTTACCTCGGCGATCGCCATGATCATCGCCGTGCCGATCGGCATCGGAATCGGCATCTTTCTCACCGAACTCTGCCCCGAGATTCTGCGCCGTCCGGTTGGCATTGCCGTCGAACTTCTCGCCGGCATCCCGTCGATTATCTACGGCATCTGGGGCTTGTTCGTCTTCGCGCCGTTCCTGCAGCAGCATATTCAGCCGGCGATGATCGCCGCGTTCGCCAATGTGCCAATTCTATCCTCGCTGTTTGCCGGTCCGCCTTACGGAATCGGCATGCTGACCGCCGGCTTCATTCTGGCGATTATGGTATTGCCGTTCGTCGCGGCGATCTCGCGTGACGTTTTCGCCACCGTCCCCCCGGTCTTGAAAGAAGCCGGCCGCGGCATCGGCTGCACGACCTGGGAAGCGGTCCGCCATATCGTCGTTCCCTATGCGCGCGTCGGGGTCCTTGGCGGGATCATGCTCGGCCTGGGACGGGCGCTCGGCGAAACCATGGCGGTGACCTTCGTGATCGGCAATGCCGACGTGATCCCGCATTCGCTGCTTGCGCCCGGCACCACCATTTCGGCGGCGATCGCCAACGAATTTACCGAAGCAGTCGGCGATCTCTACACTTCGGCGCTCATCGAGCTCGGCTTGATCTTGTTCGTCATCACGTTCATCGTTCTTGCCATCGCGCGCTTCATGCTCATGCGCATCGAACGTAAGGCCGGATAGACATGACCGTTTACGAATCGCGCCGCCGCAGCAATGTCGTCTGGATCAGCCTCTGCTACGCCTCGGCGGCGTTCGGCTTGGGCTGGCTCGTCATCATCCTCGCGACACTGCTGTGGCGCGGCGCCGGCGGCCTCTCGCTCGCCGTCTTCACGCAGATGACGCCGCCGCCGGACGAGAGCGGTGGGCTGCTCAACGCCATCGTCGGGAGCCTGATCATGACCGGGCTCGGCGTGGCGATCGGAACGCCGCTCGGCATCTTCGCCGGTACCTATATGGCCGAGTATGGACGACGCACGAAGCTCACTTTCGTCGTGCGCTTTATCAACGACATTCTGCTCAGCGCCCCTTCGATCGTCATCGGCCTGTTCATTTATCAGGTTGTGGTCACGCGTATGGGACATTTTTCGGGGATTGCTGGCGCCGCGGCGCTTGCCGTGATCGTCGTTCCCGTGGTGGTGCGCACTACGGAAGACATGCTGCTGCTCGTTCCGGGGCCACTACGTGAGGCTGCGAGCGCGCTCGGCCTGCCGCGCTCGACGGTAATTCGCAAGGTCGCCTATCGCGCCGCGCGCGCCGGTCTCATCACCGGCGTTCTTCTTGCCGTTGCGCGAGTCAGCGGCGAGACGGCGCCTTTGCTCTTCACCGCGCTGAATAATCAATTTTTCAGCTCGGACCTTAACGCGCCTATGGCGAGCCTCCCGGCGATCATTTTCCAGTTCGCGATGAGTCCCTACCACGCTTGGCAGAGCCTCGCGTGGAGCGGAGCGTTGATCATCACGCTCGCCGTGTTGTCCTTGTCCATCATGGCGCGTGTGCTCGGTTCCAGGGGGAGTTCAAGATGAATAACGGGGCGGCGGTGCGAAACGAACTCCCGACCAAGATATCGGTCAAGGATCTGAAGTTTTTCTACGGCGAGGCTCTCGCCCTGAAGAACGTCAACATGCCGCTCTACGCCAACAAGGTGACGGCGTTGATCGGCCCCTCGGGCTGCGGAAAATCGACGTTTCTGCGCGTCCTAAACCGCATGTACGATCTCTATCCGCACCAAAGGGCCGAGGGCGAAGTGCTCCTCGACGGCCGCAACATTCTCGATCCGCATCAGGATCTTAATCTGCTGCGGGCACGCGTCGGAATGGTGTTTCAGAAACCGACTCCGTTTCCGATGTCGATCTACGACAACATCGCTTTCGGCATTAAGCTTTACGAGAAGCTACCGAAATCGGAGCTCGACGGGCGGGTCGAGACGGCGCTGCGCGGCGCCGGCATCTGGGATGAAGTGGAGGGCAAGTTGCACGCCAGCGGGCTATCGTTGTCCGGCGGCCAGCAACAGCGCCTATGCATCGCCCGCACCGTCGCCATTCACCCGGAAGTCATCTTGTTCGACGAACCTTGTTCGGCGCTCGACCCGATTTCCACCGCCAAAGTGGAAGAACTGATCGACGAGCTGAAGGAAAATTATACGATCGTCATCGTCACGCATAATATGCAGCAGGCGGCGCGCGTATCGGAGTACTCCGCGTTCATGTACCTCGGCGAACTCGTCGAGTTCTCGACGACATCGCAACTCTTCACGTTACCGGAAAATCCACGCACGCAAAACTACATCACCGGCCGTTTCGGCTGATCCATTAGGGGTCCCAGGATACCGCCATGACCGACTATCATACCGTCAAGGCTTACGACGCCGAGCTCGAAGCGCTCGGCCGCAAAATCGCGGAGATGGGCGGTATTGCCGAGAAGATGCTCAGCGACGCGATGGATGCGCTCGCCAACCTGGACGCCAATCTCGCCCGCTCCACGGTCGCCTGCGACGTCCGGCTCGACGTCTTGCAGCGCGAGATCGAAGAGCAAGCGATTATGACGATCGCGCGCCGCCAGCCGCTGGCCGCCGATTTGCGTGAGATCGTCGCCGCGATTCGCATCTCCGGCGACCTCGAGCGGGTCGGCGATCTCACCAAGAACATCGCCAAACGTGCCTTGAAGCTCGCCGCCGAGACGCGCATGCAGCGCGCCATCATCGGCTTGAAATCGATGCACGAGACGGCGGCCATGCTGCTCAAGGACGCGCTCGACGCCTACGCTCTACGCGACGCCGACCGCGCCCGCCAGGTGTGGACGAACGACGTCGAGCTCGATGCCCTTGAAGACTCGGTGTTTCGCGATCTGTTGACGTTCATGATGGAGGATCCGCGCAACATTTCCTTCTGCGCGCACCTGCTGTTCGTTTCCAAGAACATCGAACGGATCGGCGATCACTCCACAAACATTGCCGAAACCGTGGTCTATCTCGTCACTGGAGAGATTTTGCCGATGGATCGGCCGAAAGGCCCCTCTCCGGCCTCCGACTTTCAGACCAGTAAGTGAGCGATGACCCGTGAATGAGATCAACGCCCAGCAGACTTCCGACAGCCGCACTCTGCGGACCGGCGCCACGCCGGCGGCGGCGCCGCGCATCCTCGTCGTCGAAGACGAAGCCGCCCTGAGCCTGCTTCTTGCCTATAATCTCGGGGCGGAAGGATTCGCGGTCGAGCGTGTCGAACGCGGCGACGAAGCCGAGTTGCGGCTCATCGAATCGCCGCCCGATTTGGTCATCCTGGATTGGATGCTGCCCGGCGTGTCGGGCCTCGAAATCTGCCGGCGTATGCGCGCGCGTGAAGCGACCCGCACCTTGCCGGTCATCATGCTCACCGCGCGCGGCGATGAAAGCGAACGGGTGCGTGGACTGACGATCGGCGCCGACGATTACATCGTCAAGCCGTTCTCGGTGCCCGAACTCATGGCGCGCGTGCGCGCCCTATTGCGCCGCTCGCGCCCGGATCGGGTGGCGGCGCTTTTGGTCGCCGGCGATCTCACCCTCGACCGAGAAAATTGGCGGGTCGTGCGTAGTTCGCGCAATGTCCATCTCGGTCCGACCGAGTTTCGCTTGCTCGAATATCTGATGGCCAAGCCAGGCCGGGTCTTCTCCCGCGCCCAATTGCTGGACAGCGTTTGGGGGCTCTCGGCCGAGATCGACGAACGCACGGTCGATGTGCATGTCGGTCGGCTGCGCAAGGTCTTGTCGCTTGCGAGCGAGCGCGATCCGATCCGCACCATCCGCGGCGCCGGCTATTCCTTTGACGAGACGTTCGGCAAGTCCGACTGATCGCCGCCGCGAACCGGCCGCTCTATGCCGACTTCGGTACCCGTCGCTCGCGTTCCCGCTCGCGCCGGCGTTCCTGCAACGGCTGGTAGGCAATGCGGCTGTGATAGGGGCAGTAGGGACTCACTCCGGTCGCCGCTTTTTTGGCGCCGCAGAAGCGGAATTCAGCGCTGGTCGGATCGCCAACCGGCCAACGGCACATCGCTTCCTTCAGTTCCATAATCGTCACCATCTCCGAGATCGGGATGACGATCTCCTCGAAGGGCTGCGGTGCTTCCAGCATCTGCGGCTTCAAGGCGAGCGCGGTATTGCCCCGCACCGACAACCCGCTCGTGCGCATATGGGCCGGCCGCATCGTCTTGGGGCGCGGCCGCGAACTCGCCGGCGCCGCGGTCTTGACCCGGCCCGACAGTCCCAAGCGATGCACCTTGCCGATCACAGCGTTGCGGGTGATGCCGTTGGCCAGTTCATGCGCGATCTGGCTGGCGCTCAATCCTTCGAGCCAGAGCTTGCGCAGGAGTTCCACTCGTTCGTCCGTCCAGGACATGACGTCCTCCTCGATCTGGATCAAAAGCGAGCCTAAACGCGGTCAACACGACGCAGCGGCGCACTTCGGCGCAGATCAAGAACTGACGCCCACCGGAAGCCGGCGATGAGCACACGCATTAAGGTCCGCCGCACGCGAGATATCGTAGTCAACGCCGACAAAGCTACACTACCCGTTGAATCATGCGCAGAGTCCATAAAAGCGTAGTGGCGTTTTCAACAGCCGGTTCTAAACGTGCTCGATTTTCACCAAAGCTACTGGGCGCGAGCCTGGCGCTCGTCACCGCCGCGTCGCGTCGGCGGGCGCAAAAATTTGACCGGACGGTGCAAGGTCCTTAAAGTGTTGCTCAGATGCTGCCGCTCCTTTCGGGGCGGCACTTTGATTTTGGGGTTCGCCCGCAACAGATCGGAGCGCGCCGGCCGACGCCGGCTGGCGCCTCATACCGGAGCCTTTCCGTGAGTTCGTCGCTGCTTCCCACCTATGCGCGCGCCAAGCTCGCGTTTGAGCGCGGCGAAGGGGCGTGGCTCATCTCGACTGAGGGCGAACGCTTTCTCGATTTCGGCGCCGGCATCGCGGTCGCAAGCCTCGGCCATGCGCATCCCCATCTCGTAAAAGCGCTGACCCAGCAGGCGCAGAAACTCTGGCATGTATCGAATTTCTTCGAGATTCCGCAAGCCGAGCTTCTCGGCCGCCGGCTTGTCGAGGCAAGCTTCGCGGATTTCGCCTTCTTTACCAATTCCGGTACCGAAGCCATCGAAGGCGCGATCAAGACGGCGCGCAAATATCATTCCGTCAGCGGCCATCCTGAGAAATTCCGGATCATCACCATGCAAGGCGCCTTTCACGGCCGCACCATCGCTGCCGTAACGGCCGGCGGCAATCCGAAATACCTCGAGGGGTTTGGGCCGCCGCTCGAGGGCTTCGATCAGGTTGCGTTCGGCGATCTCGCTGCGCTTAAGGCAGCCATCGGACCGCAGACCGGCGCGATCTTGGTTGAGCCGATCCAGGGCGAGGGCGGTATCCGGGCGATTCCGCCCGCCCATCTCAAAGCCATGCGCCAATGGTGCGACGAATACGGGCTGCTCCTCATTTTCGACGAGGTGCAAACAGGGATGGGGCGGACCGGCAAGCTCTTTGCGTATGAACACGCCGGGATCACGCCGGACATCATGACGCTCGCCAAAGGTCTCGGCGGCGGCTTTCCGCTCGGCGCTTTCCTGGCGACCGCCGAGGCGGGCAAGGGCATGAGCGTCGGCACGCACGGCACGACGTTCGGCGGCAATCCGCTGGCGACCTCGGCGGGCAATGCCGTGCTCGACGTCATCCTTAGCGACGGTTTCGTCGACCATGTGGCGCGGATGGGCAAACTCTTGCACCAGGGTCTGATGGAGCTGAAAGACCGGCACGCCGGCGTCATTGCCGAAATCCGCGGCGAAGGCCTCATGCTCGGCATCGCGGCGCGCGTCCCGGTGCAAGATTTCGTCGCCGCGGCGCTGGCCGAGAAGCTCATTCTCATTCCGGCCGCCGACAACGTCGCCCGCCTCCTGCCGCCGCTGATCATTGGCGAGGCGGAAATCGCCCAGGGGCTGGCCCGTCTCGAGGCGACGGCGGCGCGGCTCGAAGGCAAGATTTTGCCGCACCGGGGAGCCGCAGAATGACCGCGGATTCTGCCTCGCCGCGGCATTTCCTCGACCTTCCGGAAATTCCTGCCGCCGAACTGCGCAGAATTCTCGACGCCGCGCTGTCGATCAAAGCGCGCCGGCGCAAAGGCGAAGTTGCCGCGTGGCGGCCGCTTGCCGGCAAAACGCTGGCGATGATCTTCGATAAACCCTCGACGCGCACCCGCGTCGCCTTCGACCTCGCCATGCGCGAACTCGGCGGCGAAACGATCATGTTGACCGGCAAGGAGATGCAGCTCGGGCGCGGCGAGACTATCGCCGACACGGCGCGCGTACTCTCGCGCTTTGTCGACGCGATCGTCATTCGTGTCTTAAGCCACGACGACCTTTGCGAACTGGCGCGCCACGCGGCGGTGCCGGTGGTCAACGGGCTCACCAAGCGCTCGCATCCTTGCCAGGTGATGGCCGACGTCATGACGTTTGAAGAACGTCGCGGCCCGATCAAGGGGCGCACGATCGCCTGGAGCGGCGACGCCAACAACGTGCTGACGAGCTGGATCCACGCCGCCCGGCAATTCGAGTTCATGATGCGGGTCGCAACCCCTGCCGAGCTTGATCTTGCGCCCGAGCTTCTTACGTGGGCTGAGAAGAGCGGGACGCGTCTCACGGTGACGCGAGATCCCCGCGAGGCGGTCAGCGGCGCCGATGCCGTCGTTTCCGATTGCTGGGTGTCGATGGGCGACGAGAACGAAAGCTTCCGCCACAATCTGCTCGCGCCCTACCAAGTGAACGCGAAACTCATGGACGCCGCCGCCAAGGACGCGATCTTCATGCACTGCCTGCCCGCGCATCGCGGCCAGGAAGTCACCGACGCGGTGATCGACGGACCGCAATCGGTGGTCTTCGACGAAGCCGAAAACCGTCTGCACGCCCAGAAAGGCATCCTCGCCTGGTGCCTCGGAGCGCTCGATGGTTGAGGGAGCGAACATCCGGCCGGTCTCCGACACGGCGCGCGACGACAACGTCCTGCCGTTCGCGGTAGCGCCGCTCGACTTGCGCGGACGGGTCGTGCGGCTCGGCGCCTCGATCGATGCGATCCTCGCCCGCCATGAATATCCGCCGCGCGTGGCGCGCGTCGTTGGCGAGGCCGCGGCGCTCACGGTCCTCCTCGGCTCGGCGCTGAAATTCGAGGGCCGGCTGCAACTGCAGACGAAGAGCGACGGGCCGGTCGATATGATCGTCGTCGATTTCGACGCTCCGGACCGGCTGCGCGCTTTTGCCCGTTTCGATGGAGGCCGTCTCGCCGAAAGCGATGCCGACCTGCTCGGCAAGGGCCATCTCGCCTTGACGCTCGAACAAGGCGACGACCGGTCGCGCTATCAAGGCATCGTTGCGCTCGAAGGCCAAGGGCTCGAGGAGGCGGCGCACCGCTATTTCCGCCAATCCGAGCAGATCCCGACATTTGTTCGCCTCGCGGTCGCTGAAAGCGTCATGGGCAAAGAGACATCGTGGCGGGCCGGCGGTCTCATGGTGCAATTCCTGCCGGAGGCGCCGGAGCGCAACCCCGATCTCCCGCCGGGCGACGCGCCAACCGGTACGCACGTTACCGAGGCGCCGGAGAACGACGCCTGGGTGGAGGCCAAGTCACTTGCCGCGACCGTGGAGGATCACGAACTCGTCGATCCGACGCTATCGAGCGAGCGCCTGCTCTATCGGCTCTTTCACGAGCGCGGCGTGCGGGTTTTTTCTGCGCAGAGCGTGAAAGCGGCGTGCCGCTGCTCGCGCCAGCGCATCGCCAATATGCTGCGCCGCTTCACGCCGCAGGAGCGCGCCGACATGGTCGGCGAGAACGGCAAGATCGGCGTCACCTGCGAGTTCTGCTCGACCTTCCGCGAATTCGAGCCTGCGGAATTGGAATAGCAGCGAACGAGCCCTCACCCTGAGGAGGCTGCAAAGCAGCCGTCGAAGGGCGAGAGCGGCAGTGGCTTGTCCATCGAGACGCGCCTTCGGGCGCTCCTCAGGACGAGGGCGGGCAGCTGCAGAACTCCTCGCGCCGATAGCCTTGCGCATAGAGGAGCGCTGTGAGATCCGCATGATCGATCCGCACCCCGGCCGCCGCGGCGACGGCGGGCTGGGCGTGGAAGGCGACGCCGAGCCCGGCCTCGGCGAGCATGGCGACATCGTTGGCGCCGTCGCCGACGGCGAGCGTTTCCGAGGGCGCAAGGCCAAGCTCGGCGCGCAGCCGCAGGAGCGCGTCGCGTTTGGCGAATTGGCCGCGCACCGGCTCGGTGATTTCGCCCGTCAGCTTGCCGTTCTCGACGATCAGCATGTTGGCTTCGCTCGTATGAAAGCCAAGCCGTTCGGCGAGCGGCAGCGTGAATTGCGTAAATCCGCCGGTGACGAGCGCCGTGAACGCGCCGTGCGCACGCATTGTCGCAACGAGCGCCGCGGCGCCGGGCGTCGGCGTGATCCGCTCGGCGAGCAGTTTGTCGATGACGCCAACGTCGAGCCCGGCAAGCAACGCAACGCGCTCGCGCAAGGCTGAGACGAATTCGATCTCGCCGCGCATGGCGCGCGCCGTGATCTTTGCCACATGCTCCTTCAGCCCGGCAAAATCGGCCAGCTCGTCGATGCACTCCTGTGCGATGACGGTCGAATCCATGTCGGCGACGAGCAGTTTCTTTCGCCGCCCGGCGGCCGGCTGAACGATCACGTCAACCGGCTCACCGGCGACGGCAGCGCGGAGCAGCGCCGCGAGGCGGCTCGCGTCGGCATTGTCCGGCGGAGCGAACGCGAGATCGGCGGCGATACCTGGCGCGAGCCAGGAGGTTTGCGCATCGGGCAGGAGTTGCGCGACACTCGCAACGAGCCTCGCCTCCAGCACCGGCCGGGCAGGATTTGCGACGAGCGTTGCGACATGGGTCATGAGCAGCCGCGGGGCGAGCGAATATCGGCCATCCTCATCGCAGGCCCGACCGCAAGCGGCAAGTCGGGGCTTGCGCTGCGCCTTGCCGAGCGGCTCGGCGGGACGCTCGTCGACGCCGATTCGATGCAGGTCTATCGCGATCTCGCGATCTTAACCGCGCGACCCTCACAAAAGGACGAGGCGCGCGCGCCGCATCTGCTCTTCGGGCATATCGACGGCGCGGTGAATTACTCGGTCGGCCGCTATATCGAAGACGCCGCGACGCTCGTGGATCTGCGCGGGCGGCTGCCGATTTTCGTGGGCGGCACGGGGCTCTATTTCAGGGCACTGACGCAAGGAATCTCGGATATTCCGCATGTGCCGAAAGCACTGCGCGCCGAGCTGCGGGCGCGGGCCGAGGGCCTGACCGCAGCCGAGCTACATGCCGAACTTGCTACCCGCGATCCCGCGATGGCCGCCAAGCTGCGGCCGAGCGACCCGCAGCGCATCCTGCGGGCACTCGAAGTGCGCGCTGCGACAGGGCGCAGCCTCGCTGCGTTCCAGGGCGCGCGACGTGCGCCGCTTGTCGATCCCGGCACGTGCGTCGCGATCTTCGTTGCGCCCGAGCGCGCCGCGCTCAACGCGGCAATCGACAAGCGTTTCGACGCGATGGTGGCGGCCGGCGCCGTCAAAGAAGTGGCAGCTCTGCAGGCACGCGCGCTCGATCCCGCCCTGCCGGTCATGCGCGCCCTTGGTGTGCCGCATCTCCTGCGGCATCTTGCAGGCGAGATCGATCTTGAAGAGGCGGCGCGGCTCGCCAAGCGCGACACGCGCGCCTATGCCAAGCGGCAATTCACCTTCGCGCGACATCAACTGCCCGAGTTCCGCTGGGTCGCGCCGCAAGAGGCGGAGGCGGTGGTGATCGAGGCGCTGGGTTAGCCATGATGAACCCCTCCCTGTGGGAGAGGGTGGTCGGCGGAGCCGACCGGGTGAGGGGTTACCGCCATGCAGGTCCGGCACGATGGTAACCCCTCATCCGCCCGCTTCGCGGGCACCTTCTCCCTCTAGGAGAAGGTTACGCGCCGAGCGCATCTGCGAGCGCGCCGAGATCTTCCGCCCCGACATCGACCGGCACGCTCGGCCTGCTTTCGCCTTTGCCCGGCCCCTTCTCATCCGGCCGCGCGATATGCGCGGTGCGCAGTCCGCAGGCCGCCGCCGCTTCAAGATCCCAGGAGTGCGCCGCGACCATCATGCAGGCTTGCGGCGGCAGATTGAACGCAGTGGCGGCGCTTAGATAGACGCCCGGCTTCGTCTTGTAATCGCGGGCGAGCTCGGCGCCCAAGACGGCGTCCCAAAGAAATCCGTCGCGACGGGAAAGATCGACGATCAGCGCGATATTGCCGTTCGAGACCGGCGCGAGCAGAAATTTCTCGCGCAGCCGCGCGAGCGCCGCCGGCACGTCAGGCCATGCGTCGAGCCGGTGCCAGGCAAGCGTGAGTTCGGCGCGCGTCGCTTCGTCGAGCTTTTCCAGCCCAAAGCGCGGCAAGATGCGATCGAGGTTCTGCCGGTGGATGACGTCCAGCGTGACGTACGGGCTGTTGCCGTTGCGGATCGGCTCCATGCCCGTCTGATATTCGCCACGCCAGGCGTCGGCGAATGCGCCCCAATCCAGGCTGCGCGGCGCGAGCACACGCGCTGCCTCACGCGCGACTCCGCCGCGCCAATCGACGAGCGTTCCGAAGACATCGAAGAAGAGGGCTCTGATGGGCGAGGCCAAATCGAACTCTTGGAGTTAGCAACGTAAATTAGCCGTCCGCGCCAATGGTCAAGCGCGCAAAACGGCAGAATTGACACCCTACCCGTCTCACCATATAACTATACAGTTATATAACTTACAGGCGATCTATGGTCCCGAACCGGCTCAATGACACTTTCGCCGCTCTTGCCGACCCTACGCGCCGGGCCATCCTTGCCAGGCTTGCCTTGGGTGAGGCGACAGTGAGCGAGTTGGTCGAGCCATTCTCCCTCAGCCAGCCGGCGATCTCAAAACATCTTCAGGTGCTGGAGCGCGCCGGGCTGATCTCGCGCGGCCGCGACGCGCAGCGCCGTCCCCGCCAACTCGAGGCCAAGGCGCTGAAGGAAGCCGCCGAGTGGCTCGAGCATTACCGCCGGTTCTGGACCGAAAGTTTCGACCGGCTCGACGATTACCTGCGCGACCTGAAGGGGAAGGAAAATGCCGGCAACTAGCTGCATCGAGGTGCGCGAGCGCGAGATCATCGGCACGCGCATTTTCACCGCGCCGCGCGCGCTAGTCTGGCGGGCCTTCACCGACCCCGACCATCTGCAACACTGGTGGGGGCCGAAAGGCTTTACCAATACGTTTCACGAATTCGATTTCCGACCGGGCGGCCGCTGGCGCTTCGTCATGCACGGGCCTGACGGCACCGATTACCCCAACGAGAACATCTTCGTCGAAATTGCCTTTCTGGAGCGGATCGTTTTCGACCATCTTTCCCAGCCCGAGTTCCGCCTTACGGCGAGCTTCGAAGAGGTGGATGGCAAGACGAAACTGACTTGGCGCCAGCGCTTCGAATCCGTCGAGGTTTGCGACAGCGTCAAACCGTTCGCGGTACCCGGTCTCGAGCAGAACCTCGACAAGCTCGCCGCGCACCTGCCGACGATTAACCCGATGCGCCGCGAGCTCACGATCCGCCGCATCTTCGATGCGCCGCGCGGGCTTGTTTGGAAAGCCTGGACGGATCCCGAGCACCTTGCCAAATGGTGGGGACCGAACGGGTTCACCTGTCCGGTCTGCGAGGTCGATGCGCGGCCGGGAGGCGCGATCTATATCGTCATGCGGGCGCCCAACGGCATGGAGTATCCAATGCGCGGCGTGTTTCGCGAAGTCGTCGCGCCCGAGCGGCTCGTGTTCACGAACTTCCCGGTGGATGCCAGCGACCTTCCGATGATCGACGGGCTGACGGCCGTTACCTTCGCTGAACGCGACGGCAAGACCGAGATGACGCTGCAGACGCGTGCCATCGGCCGGATACCCGCCGCCGCGTACATGATCGCCGGCATGGCCGAGGGCTGGGGACAGAGCATGGAGCGCCTCACCGAGTTCGTAGCCGCAACCAAAACTTCATCCTAACGGGGAAAGAGCCGCGGCTTATCGCCCAAAAGGCGCTTTGCGGGCGAAAGCGTGGTTGATTCTGCGGCCGCCGTCCGCTAAATTGTTTGGACCGACGGAGATCTAAGTTGCAGACGATCCTTATCGTAACCTCGGCGCTGGAGACGGGACGGAGATAGGCTCCGATTCCGCATCTGGCGCTAACCCAGGCCCTTCAGGGGCCTTTTTTATTGCCGGAATTGCCAAAAACCCGCATGAAAGGCGGCGGAGAACGACGATGGCCAGAGAGATGACCGGCGCCGAAATGGTCGTTGAAGCCCTGAAGGACCAGGGCGTCGATGTCATCTTCGGCTATCCCGGCGGGGCCGTCCTGCCGATCTATGACGTGCTCTACGATCACCAGCACGCCATCCATCACGTTCTTGTGCGCCACGAGCAAGGCGCGGCGCACGCCGCCGAGGGTTATGCGCGCTCCAGCGGCCGGCCCGGCGTCATGCTCGTCACTTCCGGCCCCGGCGCCACCAATTCGGTGACCGGCCTGACCGACGCCTTGATGGATTCGATCCCGGTGGTCTGCATCACCGGACAGGTGCCGACGCATCTGATCGGCTCCGACGCCTTCCAGGAATGCGACACCGTCGGCATCACCCGGCATTGCACCAAGCACAATTACCTCGTCCGATCGGTCGATGATTTGCCACGCATTCTTCACGAAGCCTTCTACGTTGCTCAACACGGGCGCCCGGGGCCGGTGGTCGTCGATATTCCGAAGGACGTGCAATTCGCGCGCGGCACCTATTCCGGGCCGAAGAATGCCGAACACAAGACCTACCGGCCGCGGCTCGACGGCGACCCCGAGAAGATCGAGCAGGCTGTCAGCATGATGGCGGCGGCCAAACGGCCGATCTTCTATACCGGCGGCGGCGTCATCAACGCCGGGCCGGAAGCTTCGCGGCTGCTGCGCGAACTCGTGGCGGCGACCGGCTTCCCGATCACCTCGACTTTGATGGGGCTCGGCGCCTATCCCGCCTCGGGCGAAAACTGGCTCGGCATGCTCGGCATGCACGGCACGTTCGAGGCCAACAACGCGATGCACGACTGCGATCTCATGGTCGCATTGGGAGCGCGGTTCGACGACCGCATCACCGGCCGACTCGATCAGTTTTCGCCCGGTTCGAAGAAGATCCACGTCGATATCGACCCCTCCTCGATCAACAAGAACGTCAAGGTCGATCTCGGTGTCGTCGGCGATTGCGCGCATGTGATCGGCGCGCTGCTCGAGCGCTGGCGGGCGCGCGGCTGCAGGACGGACCGGGCGGCACTCAAGAGATGGTGGGCCGAGATCGCCAAATGGCGAGCGCGCAAGTCGCTCGCGTACCGAAATTCCGACAAGGTCATCAAGCCGCAATTTGCGATCGATCGTCTTTACGCGGCCACCAAGGGGAGCGACTGCTACATCACGACGGAAGTCGGCCAGCACCAGATGTGGGCCGCGCAACACTATCATTTCGAGGCGCCGAACCGATGGATGACCAGCGGCGGCCTCGGCACCATGGGCTATGGCCTGCCGGCGGCGATCGGCGTGCAGATGGCGCATCCCGATGCGCTGGTCATCGATATCGCCGGCGAAGGCTCGATCCTGATGAACATCCAGGAGCTTTCGACGGCCGCGCAATATCGATTGCCTGTAAAGGTGTTCATCCTCAACAACGAATATCTCGGCATGGTGCGCCAATGGCAGGAGCTGCTGCATGGCGGGCGTTATTCGCACAGCTATTCGGAAGCGCTGCCGGACTTCGTCAAATTAGCCGAGGCTTTCGGCGCGCTCGGAATTCGCTGTTCGGACCCGGCCGATCTTGATGCTGCGATCGCCGAAATGATCGAGACGCCGAAACCCGTGGTTTTCGATTGCCGTATCGACAAGACCGAAAATTGTCTGCCAATGATCCCCTCCGGCAAGGCACATAACGAAATGATCCTGCCGGACGACGCCGATTTGGAAGCGGAGATCGACGCCGCCGGCAAAGCGCTGGTTTGATTTCGATGGACGGAACAAAATGAACGCTCCCGCGGCGCCGCTTTCGCCCTATTCTTCGGCGCTCGGCAAATCGAATGTCGAGACGCATACGCTTTCCGTGCTCGTTGACAACGAGCCGGGCGTGCTCGCCCGCGTCGTCGGGCTCTTCTCCGGGCGCGGCTACAACATCGAAAGCCTAACGGTGGCCGAAGTCGCGCATGCCGAACATCTTTCGCGCATCACCATTGTCACGTCTGGGCCTCCGGAAGCGATCGAACAGATCGGCCATCAGTTGGAACGGCTGGTACCGATCCACACGGTCACCGATCTTACCTTGCGCGGCAATGCGGTCGAGCGCGAGCTCGCGATGATCAAAGTTGCCGGAACCGACGCCAGCCGCGACGAGGCCCTGCGGCTCGCCGACGCCTTCCGGGCGCGGGTGATCGACACGACCATCGAGAGTTTCGTTTTCGAATTGACCGGCGCCGCTTCGAAAATCGACCAGTTCATCGAACTCATGCGGCCGATCGGCCTCGTCGAGGTCTCCCGCACCGGCATCGCCGCCATGTCGCGCGGCAAAGATCCGATTTAAGGAACGGCTGCGCCGTCCGAACCAAGGAAGCTCGAAATCATGCGCGTTTATTACGATCGCGATGCCGACATCAACCTCATCAAGGGCAAGAAGGTGGCCATCATCGGCTATGGCAGCCAGGGTCACGCCCATGCGCTGAACTTGCGCGACTCGGGCGTGAAGGACATCTCCATCGGGCTGCGTGAGGGCTCGGCCTCGGCGAAGAAGGCCGCGGCCGAGGGGCTCGCCGTCATGTCCGTCGCCGAAGCCGCCAAATCGGCCGACGTCGTGATGATGCTCACCCCGGACGAATTGCAGGGCGACCTCTATCGCACCCATCTCGCCGGCAATCTGAAACAGGGCGCGGCCTTGATGTTCGCGCACGGGCTCAACATTCATTTCAATCTCATCGAGCCGCGCGCCGACCTCGATGTATTGATGATCGCCCCGAAAGGACCGGGCCACACCGTGCGCTCCGAGTATAAGCGCGGAGGCGGCGTGCCCTGTCTGCTGGCGGTGGCGCAGGACGCGACGGGTAACGCCCATGATCTTGGACTCTCCTATGGCTCGGGGATCGGCGGCGGACGCGCCGGAATCATCGAGACGAGCTTTCGCGAGGAGACCGAAACCGATCTTTTCGGCGAACAGGCCGTGCTCTGCGGCGGTCTCGTCGAACTGATCCGCAATGGATTCGAGGTGTTGGTCGAGGCCGGCTATGCGCCCGAAATGGCCTATTTCGAGTGCCTGCACGAAGTGAAACTGATCGTCGATCTCATCTATGAGGGCGGCATCGCCAACATGAACTACTCGGTGTCGAACACTGCCGAATACGGAGAATACGTCAGCGGCCCGCGGATCATTACACCGGAAACGAAAGCCGAAATGAAACGTATGTTGGCGGACATTCAATCCGGCCGGTTCGCCCGCGACTGGATGCTCGAGAATAAGGTCAACCAGACCTCGTTCAAGGCTATGCGGGCCAAATCCGAGGCGCATCCGATCGAAGCGGTGGGCGCCAAATTGCGCGCCATGATGCCCTGGATCGGCGCTAACAAGCTGGTCGATAAAGCTAAAAACTGAATCGCAGATCCCCTGCGGCATCTTGCGGCTTGCCAAAGGGCGTATATGCACTAATTTACGTGCATATACGTCCTTCGCTTCAGGAGATCGTCGTGGAAATCAAGGGATCCATCGCACTCGTCACCGGCGCCAATCGCGGTCTCGGCAAGGCTTTGGTAGAGCGGCTGCTCGCGGAAGGGGCGCGCAAGATCTACGCGGCCGCCCGCGACCCGGCGAAAATTCGCGTTGCCGGAGTCGAACCCGTCAAGATCGACATTACGGAGCCGGCCGACGTCGCCGCCGCGGCGCAAAAGTGCGCCGACATTACGCTCCTCTTCAACAACGCCGGCGTTGCTCCGACTAACACGCTCGCCGAGGACCTCTCGTTGAAGATCGCCCGCGCGGCGATGGAAACCAATTATTTCGGGACGCTGCGGATGTGCAACGCTTTCGCGCCCATTCTCGGGCGCAACGGCGGCGGCGCGCTGATCAACATGCTTTCGGTCTTGAGCTGGATCACGATGCCCCCGCTCGACGCCTATTCCGCGTCCAAAGCGGCCGAATGGTCGCTGACCAACGCGCTACGCGCGCAACTCAAACGCCAGAAGACACTGGTCATCGGAGTCCACGCCGGGTTCATCGATACCGAGATGGTGGCATCACTCCCGGGCGCCAAGACGCAGCCGCAAGACATCGTTGCGCAGATTATCGAGGCGATCAAAACGGGCCGCGAAGAGGCATTGGCGGACGATACCGCGCGGCACGTTAAGGCAGGCCTTGCTGAGGCCCGCCCCGCCTACCTCGGCGCGTGAGGATTTCCCGCCTTCGCCGCCGACAATCCGTCACCCTGGCGCCAAGAAAAGCGCTATGGTGCGGGCATGCCGCGCCGCAATCGGCGCGCGCCGGCCAATGCCGCGTGGCATCGACGAAGCGGCCCAGGCAGCCACAATATCTTGCGCGACATTCTTACAATTCTAGCCATCATTCTTGTCATCATTCTAAGCGCCGCTTTAGCGGTACCGTATCTCGTCGATTGGGATGCGGAGCGAAGCCTGGTCGAAGCGCAGCTTTCGCACCTGCTCGGCCAGCAGGTGAAGATCCGCGGCGGCATCGATCTCAAATTGTTGCCGACCCCCTATCTTCAGCTCGCCGATCTGGAAGTAACGGACCCCGCGGCGGAGAGCAACATCCGCGCCGACGAGCTGCATCTTGAAATCGCTCTGCCGCCTTTGCTGCGCGGCGAGGTCGATTTCGTCGAGGCGCGGCTGGTACGCCCGCAACTGCGGCTGCGCATCGAACATGATGCGATGGTGCTGCCCCTGCCGGCGCACGGCGTTACGGAGCAGATGCAATTCGAGCGTATTTCGGTCGAGGACGGAACCGTCGTAATCGCCGACCCGGCGACCGGACGCAATTTCACGTTCGCCCATATCGGGCTCTCCGCCGAGGCGCGCGCCCTGACCGGCCCGTTCACGGGAGGCGGCACGTTCGACGTCAAGGGCGAACCGACCGCATTCCGGTTCTCCACCGGCGAGCGCCATGCCGACCGGCTGCATTTCAAATTGATCGTCGACGAGAGCGCGCGCTATCCGGGCGGCGATCTCGACGCGCAACTCCATTTCGCTCCGCACGCCTTGCCTTCGATCGACGGCGCTATCGTCCTCTCCGGCCATCAGCGCGACATTCTCGCCCTACCCTGGCAGCTCTCCGGCGCCTTGCACGCAGAACTGCGCAGGGCGTCTATTACGAATTTGGATCTGCGGCTCGGCGACGAAGGCCGAGCAATAAGCCTGGATGGCGCGGCGCAGTTCGATTTCGGCAGCACGCCGCGCGTCAATCTCACCTTGAACGCGCAGCAGATCGATCTTGACAATCTGCTTACGACCAAGACCGGGCCGCCGCCCATGCAGCGGCTTGCAAACGCCTTCGATCGTCTGGTCCAATCGGAGAGTTTCGCCAGCCTGCCGTTCCGCCTCGTAGCGTCGGCGGATTCGGTCCTGCTTGGCGGCGAGACCTTGCGCAATGTTGCGGCAAGCGTGGCGGTATCGAGCAAACAGTCCGTTGCACTTAGCTTCCAGGCCGACGGTCCGGGGCTTTCGCATCTTTCCACCCACGGCACCCTAGAGGCCGGGATCGCCCCTCAGTTTACCGGCCAAATCGATGCCAGCGTCGACGACGTTCGGCGTCTCGAAGAGTGGCTCGCGGCAAATCTGCCACAAAGCGCGCCGGCGAACTCGGCGCCGCTTGTCAGTTCCTTCGCGATCCACGGAAAGGCGACGATTTCGCGGGTCGGGTTCATCGGCAGCGATCTTTCGCTGCGTGTCAACGGCTCGACGCTTTCCGGCACGCTCGCCTATACCAAGGCCATCGGTCCCAACGCGGCGCGATTCTTCGCCGACCTTTCCGCCCCGGCGCTCGAACTCGATTCTTTGCCCGATCTTTCGGGTCTTGCGCGCCGGACTAAGACGATGGATTTGGCGCTGCGCCTCGACGCGCACGCCGTGAGGCTCAGCGAAACGCAAGCGGGCGAGATTAATGCCGGACGAATCGTCCTGCAGTTCGATCGTACCGGGTCGGACGCCAAGCTCGAAAACCTGACGGTGAACGGCATCGACGGCGCCGATCTCGCCGCGAGCGGCCAATGGGACGGGCATGCCGGCAACGTCGCCGTCAAGCTGGACGCCGAGCGGCTCGATGGGCTCGTGGGCCTGTTGCGCCGTTTCGTGCCTGGCTCGACGTTGGATTTTCTCGCCGACCGCGCCGCAGTCTTTTCGCCGGCGCATCTCAACCTCGACGCCGAGGTGAAAATGACCGGCGACACGTTCGACCTTAAAGAGTTGAGCCTCGCCGGCACGGCGGGCGAAACCACAATTTCCGGCAAGGCCGATCCGGATGCGCAGGACCCGGCCGCCTTCAACCTCTCGCTGCGTTTCGACGCCAAAGACTCGAGCGACCTTTTGGAGCAGATCGGCGTGCCGACCTTGCCCTTACAGGATAGCGGCCCGGGTTCGATCGAAATCGTTGCGCATGGCAGCCGGCATCTCGAAATGCGTGTCGCCGCGTTGCTTGCCGGAACCAGCTTCACGTTTCGAGGCGGCGTCGATCCCAGTCTTTCCGCGCCGCACGCGGCCGGTAAGGTGACGCTCGATAGCGCCGATCTTTCCAGCCTCATGCGCGTGGCGGAGCTCGGCGTTCCGGATCTCACGACACGCCTTCCGGCCGAGTTGAGCGCCGCGATCGATGCGGGCGGCAATTCGATCGCGCTTGGAAATCTCGCCGGCACATTCGCCGGCAGCAAGATCGCCGGCCGTCTCGTCTTTCGTCCCGATAAAGGCATCGACGGCGCCGTCACCGTCGACACGATGTCATTGTCCGATCTTCTCGCGTTGGCGCTCGGGCAGCCGCAGCAAGCAAAGCCCGGGGCGTTGTGGTCCGACGCCAACTTCCCCGCGCCGGAAATCCATCCGCCGCCGACGCGGCTCGCAATCCACGCCGCGAATTTCGCTTTATGGCCGCAGATCACTGGGCACGATGCGCAGTTCGATTTGGCGATTTCGGGCACGGCGGCGGGATTGGAATTCGACATCCACCATCTGGCGATGCAAATCGGTGCAGGAAGCGCCGCCGCCGACCTCACGTTGCGGCGCGCCGGCGCCAACGCCGCGGCCGAGGCGCACGTGCAGCTGCGCGGCTGCGCTGTGGATTTGCCGAGCGCCCGCGGGCTTCTATCGGGCGACCTCGATCTGGCCGGTACCGGCGGCAGCGCCGCCGCCCTGGTCGCCGGATTCGCCGGCTCGGGCGAGATCGGCTTCCGTAGTTTCGTCTTGCCGGATACCGACCCCGGCGCTTTGGGGCGCGTCTTCGAGGCCGTCGAAGAGGATCGGCTCGGCATCGACGAGGCGGAAATCGACCGCGTGCTGCTCGCCGAATTTGGCAAGCAGCCCCTTTCTTTGGGCAATGTCTCGTTCGATGCAGGTCTCGCCGCCGGCGTTCTGCGCCTGTCGCAAAAAGAGAACGGCGCGACGATTGCGCCGGGAATCACCGCGGCCGTTGCAGCGGCCCTCGACCTGCGCGATCTGAGCATCGATCAGGAAAGTGCGCTCAGTCTTGTCCATCTGCCAAAAAATTGGAGCGGGCCGCCGCCGCAAGTCACGCTCAGCTGGGAGGGAAGCGTTTCCAATCCCATAGAAACCATCGACGCCGCGACCTTCGTCAACGCGCTTGCGGCACGCGCCATCGCCCGCGAGAGCGCCCGAATCGAAGCGCAGGAGTTCGACGTCCACGAACACGCGTTTTTCATGAACCGGCTCGAGTCCGAACGCCGCCGCGAAACGGAGCGGCTGAAAATCGCGGAAAATCTGCGCCGCGCCGCCGAGTTCGAAGAACTCGATAAGGCGGAGGCGCAACGCACCGAGGCAAATGCCGAGGCGGCGAAGCGTAAGTCGGAAGATACGATCCGCAACGCCGCGCAAGTTCCGCTGCAGATCGGCCAGCCGGCGCCGCTTCCCCCGCGCCGCTCGGAGATGCCCGCTCCCAGCGCCGGCACGACGTCGTTCCCCGATCCTACCGCAGCGGG
Source organism: uncultured Alphaproteobacteria bacterium (assembly GCA_963697785.1). Lineage (GTDB taxonomy): Bacteria > Pseudomonadota > Alphaproteobacteria > Rhizobiales > Beijerinckiaceae > Methylovirgula. The sequence continues at coordinate 2,309,934 of OY969098.1, forward strand.
ACGCTACTGAGACCCGCGATGGCCCGCGCCCCGATGCGCGGCCAGAACATAGACGCGGATCGCCGAACAAAGATTGGCGGCGCCGCGCCGCGCGTCGATTTCGGCGACGAGCGCCGCGATGGAGCGACCGCGATGGGCGGCAATCTGGCGGAGATCGTCCCAAAAAGCCCGTTCCAGCGAAATGCTCGTCCGATGGCCGGCGATGGTCAGCGAATGTTTGTCGATCGCGGCCGATCGCGGTGCCGGTCGCGCCTCAGTCGTCATTCCGATTGTCCGGATCTCGGCGCTGCGACGCGAGGCGACGGCGCTCGAGCGCTTGTTGCGCGGCGGCGTGCATTCGCGCGGATTTGGAGGTGCCAAAGCGCCGGCGATTTTCCGCCGTTTGCGCCTCGGCCGCGGCGCGGGCTTTCGCCTTGCGGGCGCGGCGCAGATTGACGAGCGTCATGGCTTCTTCCGAAAAGTTTCGATGGAAATGACCTTGGCCTGATCGACGTGGTTTGGCGCGGGACTTTTCGCGGGCTTGGCGCCTTCGTCCTTCGCCGCGGCGGGGCCGATTTCGGCGGGCTCGCTGCCGCTGCCGCGCGGCTTCGGTTTGGCGCGGCCGGGCGCATGCTCGGCGGCTTGCGGCAGAGCCTCCGGTGTAGGCTCCGCCGCCTCGCCCGCAAGCTCGAACTTCAATCCGAATTCCACCGACGGATCGAAAAATCCCGTCACCGCATCGAAGGGAATGAGCAAGGTTTCGCTCTTGCCATGAAAGGACAGACCCACCTCAAACGCCTGGTCGCCGACCGTCAAATCCCAGAACTGATGCTGGAGAATGACGGTCATCTCCGCGGGATATTGTTCGCGCATGCGGTTCGAAAGGCGAACGCCGGGAGCGCGCGTTCGAAAGGTGATGAAGAAATGATGCTCGCCGGGAAGGCCTTCGCGGGCCACGTCCGAAAGCACCTTGCGCATGACCGCCCGCAGAGCATCTTGCACTAAAAGATCGTAGCGGATGAGGTCGCTGGCCATTCCAACATCCGAGGCGGCGCATCGAAGTGGAGGCTTCTGTTGCCAGGTGCCTCCGAACCCCGCCTTGAAGTGCTACCTCCAAGGGCTTTAAATCGGTACCATTACCGCATTACGCGGCAACGGCCACCGGAGCATAGTTGTCGTTGGCAACTATAAATTCGGCCCGATGACGGCGGAACCATGCCGAGCGAAAGAACACCCTTTACACTCCCCGTCGAACCTATTTCGCCCCCGCCAAAGTCCGTGCCGCGCGGACTTTGGTGGAGGCGCCGGGTACCGCCCCCGGGTCCGAAGAGCTTATTGCGATGCCGTTTATCGCCGTAGCTGCGCGAGGCAGCAGAGCCAATATAGGCAAAGCGGCGCCGATTAGAAAGAGCCGTCTCACCGGTGGATGCGACCAACCCGTCTTCCGCTGCCGGCAGCTCGATGCGATTGGCTCGGCCCGTCTTCACCATCGCCACACCCCATTCTACGGAGCACCATGCGCGGCAACCCCGATCCGAGTCGCCACCCTTACGGGTTACTCGGCCTTTGCGTGAGCCTCATCGCAATTCTTGGCGTCGCGCTCGCCCTCACCGTGGTGATCGCCTTGGCAGTGGCGCTCGTCGCCGATCTCGCGCTTGGCTGGCACGGGCTGCGCGGTTTCCTTCTCGCTGCCACCACGCCGCAAAAAGGCGAAGGCACGGCCCCGCTGCGCCTCGTGCTTTTGATCGCGCTCGCCGCTTATTGCGCCGTCGCCGTGGCCGTCCTGGCTCTAGCGCACTGGCGCGGCGGGGCGGACTGGCGGCGGCTCATAGGCTACGAAACGACGCTATGGCGCGTCGACGACAAGCTGCTCTGGGCGATCGCAGGCGGAGCGCTCGTCTATAGTTTCGCGGCAACGGCCGTGCTTGGCTATCTTTACCCGCAATCTCAATCCTGGTTCACGATACCGTCGGATCGAATCGCCCAGCTGATGTTGTTCGTCCTCGCCGCCGGCTTGGCGCCGATCACGGAGGAATTGTTGTTCCGCGGCTGGATCTATACGAGTCTGCGCTTTAGTTTCGGGTTCTGGCCGGCGATACTCCTCAGCGCGGCGCTGTTCGGCGCCGCTCATTACGAAAATACGCATCTCTATGCGCTGGCGGTTTTTCCGGTGGGGATCGTACTTGCCGCGATCCGCGAGCGCACCCAAAGCGTGAAGGCCGCGATGCTCTTTCATGCCGTCAACAATTTCATCGCTTTTTGCGCCGCGGCGCTGAATATCGGTTGAACTCCATGCGCGCCTATCTCGATCTTCTCGAAACCATCCTCGCTCGCGGTGAGAAGAAGGCCGACCGGACCGGCACCGGCACGCTGTCGATCTTCGGTCATCAAATGCGTTTTTCGCTGGCCGACGGCTTTCCGCTGGTCACCACCAAAAAGCTGCATCTGAAGTCGATCGTCTACGAACTGCTCTGGTTCCTGAAGGGCGACACCAACCTCGCCTATCTTAACGAGCACGGCGTTACGATCTGGGACGAATGGGCGGACGCCAACGGCGAGCTTGGGCCGATCTACGGCAAACAATGGCGCACTTGGCCCGCCCGCGACGGCAAAACGATCGACCAGATCAGCGACGTGATCGCGGCGCTCCAACGCGATTCCTTCTCGCGTAGGCTGATCGTGACCGCCTGGAACCCCGCGGATCTGCCGACAATGCGGCTTGCGCCCTGCCATTGCCTCTTTCAGTTCCACGTCGCCGAAGGCAGAGACGGCGTGCGCCGCCTCTCCTGCCAACTCTATCAGCGCTCCGGCGACGCCTTCCTGGGCGTACCCTTCAATATCGCAAGCTACGCGCTCTTAACCGAGATGGTCGCGCATGCGACGGGGCTCGTGCCCGGCGATTTCGTGCATACGCTCGGCGACGCGCACCTCTACCTTAATCACCTTGAGCAGGCGCGCTTGCAGCTCTCGCGTAAGCCGCGCTCCTTACCGCGGCTGAAACTCAACCCGGCGGTCAAGTCTATCTTCGATTTCCGTTATGAGGACATCGCAATCGAAGGCTACGATCCGCACCCTGCGATCAAGGCCGAGGTCGCCATTTGACCCGTGCGCGCGTAGGCCGCAGGCAAGCGACGCTAAACGTGCTAGCTTCCGGCTGCGTAAACTTGAGGGTGGGCCATGTCGAAATTTCTCTTCACGTTTGCCGCGGCAATGTGGATCGCCAGCTTCGGTACTTGTTTTGCCGCCGATCAGTCGATCGAGGTGCAGAGCGTCGACGCCCTAAACAAAGTCTACGGCGTACATCCGGGCTTTCGCGCCAATCATGCCAAGGGAATCGTTGCCGAGGGGACGTTTAAGGCATCTGCCGATGCGGCGACTCTCAGCAAAGCCAGCCTCTTTGACGGCAGCACGGTTCCGGTGAGCGTCCGCTTTTCGGATTCGGGCGGCGTCCCGAACATTCCGGATGGATCGGATATCGCGTTGCCGCATGGCATGGCGATTAAATATCATCTGCCGGGCGGCGGCGAAACGGACATGGTGTTCATTTCGTACAAATTCTTCCCCGTTTCCAACGGTGAGGACTTCCGCGATATGCTGCTCGCCATCGCCGCCAGTCCGCCCAATGCGCCAAAGCCGACAAAATTCGAGTTGTTCCTCAAGAGCCACCCGAGAGCGCCGGCCGCTTTCGGGTCGGCCGTGCAACCGGACAGTTTCGCGGACGAGCAATATAACGGGATCGATGCCTTCGTCTTCGTCGATAAAGCCGGCAAAAAGCAGCCCGTCCGTTACATCATGGCGCCGGAAAAGGCCATCCACGTCGCCGCCGCCGACGCGGCAAAATGGTCGCCTAACTATTTAATCGACGAAATTACTATGCGCCTCGCCAAAGGCCCCGTGACCTTCCATCTGAAGGCGCAGCTCGCAAACCCTGGCGACCAAACCAAAGATGCAACCCTGCCTTGGCCGGCGAATCGCAAAGTCGTCGATCTCGGCGTGCTTACCATCAATAAGGTTGTCGCCGACAGCCTCGACGCGCAAAAGAAGCTGCTCTTTCTGCCCGGCGCGCTCATCCCAGGCATCGAGGAATCGGACGATCCTCTGATCGACGTACGCGACGGCGCCTACGTGGTGTCGTTCGGGCGTCGCTCGCAGTGAGCCGAGCGCTGATTGACTTCGGGTTTGTATCGCGCCGATGATCGAGCCTTCGGGAAGGCGCGATCATGACGTCCGATGCATCCCTAGCCATACGTCCCGCTACGCCGCGCGACGCGGCGCTGATCTTCGCTTTCGTCAGCGAACTCGCGGAATTCGAGCATCTCGCGCAGGAACTCGAAGCAACGCAAGCCATGCTGAACGCCGCGCTGTTCTCGGATCGTCCGCGCGTCTTCGCAGAGATCGCCGAAATTGGCGGCGCGCCGGCAGGCTTCACCCTATGGTTCTATACGTTCTCGAGCTTCGTCGGCCGGTACGGAATCTGGATCGAAGATTTGTACGTACGCGAAAGCTTTCGCGGCCAGGGCATCGGCGCGGCGTTGCTGCATAGGATTGCGCGCCGCTGCGTCGAGGAAAAGCTCGGCCGGCTCGAATGGTCGGTGCTCGATTGGAACGAGAACGCGATCCGCTTCTACGAGTTGACCGGCGCACGGGTGATGGAAGAGTGGCGCATCTGCCGGCTCAATGGGCTGGCGTTGCACGCCTTTGCCGCCGACCCGCCGGAGCCGTAACGGGGCGCCGCCCAAGGTTCGATGGCACGCGCCCGGCCCGCATGTTATCGTCCCACGATCGGGAGGAGAACTTCGATGACCGATGACGAACGCGCCGCTTTATGGGAGGCACATTGCCGCTACGAATTCGAGACGCGCGACGTCGAGGCGACAATGGCGACCATGGTGCCAGAGCCTTATGTCAATCATATTCCGACAATGGCCGGCGGCGTCGGCTATGACGAGGTCAAGCGCTTCTATAAGTACCATTTCATCGGGAAAAACCCGGCCGATACGAAGATCACGCTGCTGAGCCGGACGATCGGCGCGAACAGCATTGTTGACGAGATGATCTTCTCCTTCACTCACACGACGCCCATCGACTGGATGCTGCCGGGCATCGCGCCGACCGGCCGCAGAGTCGAGGTACCGACGATCGCGATCGTGAGCTTTCACGGCGACAAGATCGATCATGAGCACATCTATTGGGACCAGGCTTCGGTTCTGGTGCAGATCGGCAAGCTCGACCCAAAGGACCTGCCGGTGGCCGGGTTCGAGACGGCGCGCAAGCTCGCCGACAAGACGCGGCCCAGCAACGAGCTGCTCAAGGATGCCTGGGCGCGAAGCGCAGGCCGGCCGATCTAGCCCGATAGGACGTAAAGAGGCGGGGCGTCCCCACTTTGCGGTAAAGGCGCTGAAACCCATGAACCCGCCGCTCGCCGCCGTCGTTGCGATCGCCGAGAACGGCGTGATCGGGTTTAACAATCGTCTGCCCTGGCATATTTCGAGCGACCTGAAACGTTTCAAGGCGCTGACGCTCGGCAAGCCGGTCATCATGGGGCGCAAGACGTTCGCTTCGCTCGGCCGCGTCCTGCCCGGCCGCGAAACCGTCGTAGTGACGCGCGATGCCGTCTTTACGCCGCCGCCCGGCGTCTTTGTCGCGGCGAGCGTCGAGGCCGCCCTTCAGCTCGCCAAGCGGCGCGCGCAAGCACTCGGCGCCGACGAGGTCATCGTCGCCGGCGGCGGCGAAATCTTTGCGGCGCTGCTCGACCGCATCGATCGGCTTTATGTAACCTTCGTCGCACTCGCACCGCCGGGCGACGCCTTTTTTCCGGCGATCGATTGGTCGAAGTGGAAGGAAGTGCGGCGCGAAGAGCATGGCCCGCAGAAAGGCGACGACGCCGGCTTTGCTTTCGTGGAATATATGCGCGAAGCGTAGAAGTTTACTTCTGCCTGACCGTGCCGGCGCCAGGGCTTTCTTGTGCCCTGAATTGGATCTATGAGAGGGCGCGGCTTGGCGCGCCGGCCGAGTTTGCGATCCGCTTGCGGCGCGGCGGCCTTTTCCAGCCAAATTGACCATACGAGAATGTGAATGCCTTGGAGCAGTGACGGCAAAGGCGGCGGATCCTGGAAGCCGGGCAATCCCGGCCCTTGGGGACAATCGCCAGGGGGCCCGATCAATCTCGAGGAATGGCTGCGGCGCGGCCAGAGCCGGCTGCGGCAGTTGCTGCCTGGCGGCGGGCTTGGCGGCCGCAGTCTAGTGGCCCTCGCTCTTGTCGGCATTCTGTTCTGGCTCTTGTCCGGCTTCTACGTCGTCGAGCCCAACGAAGTTGGGCTGAACATGATCTTCGGCCGCTATACGGGAAAGACACAGTCGGGCCTCAATTACAATCTGCCGTTCCCGATCGGCTCGATCGAGAAGCTGCAGGTCACCGACCGCAACATCATCAATGTCGGCTTCGCCTACCGCCAGGACATCCAAAATCCCGACCAGCAGACGCAGGTGGACGTGCCGGAAGAGAGCCTGATGCTCACCGGCGATCAGAACATCGCCGACGTCAAATTCGTCGTCATCTGGCAGATTGATCCAGTGCATCCGGAAGATTATGCCTTCAACATCGCCAATCCGCAGGAAACCGTGAAGGCGGTGGCGGAAAGCGCCATGCGCCAGGTCATCGGCCACAGCCTCATCCGGAAGATCCTCACCGCCGAACGCAAGGTGATCGAGCCCGAAGTCCAGGATCTCATGCAAAGGATCCTGAACAGCTACAAGGCCGGCGTTCTCGTTCTTCAAGTGCAGTTGCAGTCGGTCGACCCGCCCGAGCAGGTGATCGCCGCCTTCCGCGATGTAACGGCGGCGCAACAGGACCGCGACCGCATGCGCAACGAGGCCGAGGCCTACGCCAACCGCATCGTGCCGACTGCGCGTGGCCAGGCGGCGGCCATTCTTCAGCAGGCGGAAGGCTACCGCCTGCAAACGGTGGCTCAAGCGACTGGCCAGGCGTCGCGTTTCGATCAGATCTATGTGCAGTATAAGAACGCGCCGGCGGTGACGCGCGAGCGCATGTATCTTGAGACAATGGAAAAGGTGTTTGGCTCGAGCGACAAAGTAATCCTCGACCAGGCGGCCGGCCAAAGCGTCCTGCCGTATCTGCCCCTCCCGCAGCTCGCGCCGCAATCCGCCGAGGGAGAGCAGAAATGAGCGGCAGGGGACGATATATCGCGATCATCGTCGCCGCGCTGGTGATCATCGTCGGGTTCGCCTCGACGTTCACCGTCGCGCAGACCGAGCAGGCGCTGGTTCTTCAATTCGGCAATCCGGTCGCCGGGCGTGGCCTGGTCACCGAACCGGGTCTTCATTTCAAGATCCCGTTCATCGAGAACGTCGTCTTGCTCGACAAGCGCATTCTCGGCATCGAAACGCCGACACAGGAAGTGCTGGCCTCCGACAATACACGCGTTGAGGTCGATTCCTTCCTGCGCTATCGAATCGTCGACCCGCTGAAGTTCTACCAGACCGTGGGAAGCGTCGACCGGGCGGAAAGCCAGCTCGGCTTCATCCTCAATTCGGCAGTGCGCCGCGTACTCGGTGACGCCGACCTCACCGAGATTGTCAGTGGCGAGCGCGAAGCCTTGATGGGCCGCATCCTCGCGGAGGTCAATCAGGAGACGGCCAAGCTCGGCGTCTTGGCGGTCGACGTGCGGATCCGGCGCGCCGACCTGCCCGAGCAAATTTCCGAGAAGGTCTATAGCCGCATGCAGAGCGAATGGGCGCGCGACGCGGCGCTGTATCGCGCCCAAGGCTCCGAACAGGCGCAGACGATCACCGCCACGGCCGACCGCGACGCTGTCGTGCTACGTGCCGACGCGCAGCGCCAGGCCGACCAGATCCGCGGCGCCGGAGACGCCGAACGCAACCGTATTTTCGCCGCGGCGTATGGAAAAGATCCGGATTTCTTCGCCTTTTATCGCTCGATGCAGGCCTATGAGAACGGACTGAAGCCCTCCGATACGCGCTTCGTGCTCACCCCCAAATCTGCCTTCTTCCGCTTCTTCTCGACGCCTACGCCACCCGCGCCGGCGGCGGCGCAAACGCCGGCGGGCGCAGCCGCAGCGTCACATTGAGCGGACGAAGCGATCCGGCTGGAGGGCAAGATGAAACGCTCCGATCTCAGCGAAAAAATCCTCGATATCAAACGCGAACGCGGATGGACCTGGAAGTTCATCGCCGCAGAGATCGGCGGCATGTCGCCGATCCTGATCGTCGGCGCCTTGCTTGGACAAATGAAACTCGTGCGCCCGCAGGCGGAAAAGGCGGCCGAGCTTTTCGGCCTGAGCGAGGCGGAAAAATGCCTGCTCAACGAAGTTCCGCTGCGCGGCACGCCGATGCCCCCGACCGATCCTCTGCTCTACCGCTTCTACGAGCTCCTTATGGTCAATGGTCCGGCGCTGAAGGCGCTGATCGAGGAAGAATTCGGCGATGGCATCATGTCGGCGATTGATTTCGATTTTGCGGTCGAACGCCAAACCGATCCGCGCGGCGATAGGGTCAAGCTCACGATGTCCGGGAAATTCCTGCCTTACAAATATTACGGCGCGACCGGCAATGTTCCGGCCTACGGCTACCGGGAGGACTGAAGCGTCGTGATGCCACATTCGTGAACGCACGTTCGGCGTGCCCGAACTGCCATCCGCTTCTCAATCTGGCGTATCCGCATTCGATGCGATAGTTTTGCGCGGTCGCCTGCAGCGCGGCGATCGGACGGGCGAAAGTTGCGCGGGAGATTTTCACATGGTTCGTACGGCAACGGGTTTGGCGCTGGCGCTCAGCGTGGCCGTGCTCCTGATGCTCGGCCCGCCCGCGGCACGCGCCGGCCACGCGCCGGACTCCTTCGCCGATCTCGCCGCACAGGTGAGCGACGCCGTGGTCAACATTTCGGCGACGCAGGCCTATGAAGACCAAAGCGCCGGCGGTGAGCCGGAACTCGACCCGGGAACGCCTTTCGACGACCTTTTCGACGAGTTCTTCCGGCACCACCAGGATCAGGGCGGCGACAGCGAGCAATTGATCAACCCGCACGAGCGCCGGTCCAATTCTCTTGGTTCCGGCTTCGTAATCGATCCTTCCGGCATCATCGTCACCAACAATCACGTCATTGCCGACTCCGACGACGTGACGGTGATCTTTACCGATGGCACGAAATTGCGGGCGCAGGTAATCGGCAAGGACACGAAGGTCGACGTCGCCGTGCTCAAAGTGAAATCGGACAAGCCGCTGAAAGCCGTGAAATTCGGCGACAGCGATAGGATGCGCGTCGGCGATTGGGTGATCGCAGTGGGCAATCCGTTTGGGCTCGGCGGAAGCGTGACGGCCGGCATCGTTTCGGCGCGCAACCGCGATATCGATTCTGGCCCATATGACAATTACATCCAGACCGACGCGGCGATCAACAAAGGCAATTCCGGCGGACCCTTGTTCAACATGAACGGCGAGGTCATCGGCATCAACACGGCGATCTTGTCGCCGTCCGGCGGCTCGATCGGCATCGGGTTTGCCACGCCTTCCGACACGGTTGTGCCGGTCATCGATCAATTGCGGAAATATGGCGAAACGCGACGCGGCTGGCTGGGGGTGCGCATCCAGCCGATCGACGATTCGATCGCCGCGAGTCTCAATCTCGGCAATGTTCATGGAGCGCTCGTGGCCGGTACCGATGCGAACGGGCCGGCCGCCCAGGCCGGCATCGTAACCGGCGACGTGATCGTCAAGTTCGACGGCGAGGCGATCCAAGACGCACACCAACTGCCGAAATTCGTCGCGGCAACGCCGGTCGGCAAGTCGGTCGAAGTCGTGATCCTGCGCAAGGGGCAGGAGCTAACCAAGGCCGTCACGCTGGGGCGCCTCGAGGACAGTGAAAAACAGGCTTCGCTTGCAACGACCAGTGCCGTGCCGCAACCAAGCCCACCGAACGCGGTGGTTCGAAAAAGCCTCGGCATGGCGTTCGCCAGCCTCGACAGCGCCGCGCGCCTGAAATTTTCGATCAAGGACAGCGTCACGTCGGGCGTGGTGGTGGCCGGAGTGGATTCCGATTCCCCCGCCGCGGAGAAGAATATCCAGCCCGGCGAAGTGATCCTGGAGATCAACCAGGAGCCCGTGTCGCAGCCGGCCGACGCCGCCAAAAAGCTCACCGCGTTGAAGGCCGCCGGCAAAAAACTGGCGCTTCTTTTGGTGGCGAGCCCCTCCGGCGAAGAGCGCTTCGTGGCGCTCGCCGTACCTTGATCTTGGCGATTTAAGGCCGCGGCAGCAGCGCTGGGTCCGTCGCGCACACGGCGAGCGGACAATCCCTCCCGACGCGCGCCGGTGACCTTTGAAGTACGCGAGGGCTTCTAGAGCGAAGGGTTTTCGCTCGCCGCCTTGACAGCACAGTCCTCGCCGCCTATCTCCAAGGTGCCTTAGCACTCTCCATGTGAGAGTGCTAACAATTCCAATCCATTCCGCGAAGCACGCCCGCTTTAGGCGGAGTGCCTTTCCGGCAACCGTTTAAGGAAAGCACGCAATGAAGTTCCGACCCCTGCATGACCGCGTGGTCGTCAAACGTCTCGAAGGCGAGGAAAAGACGAAGGCCGGGATCATCATTCCCGATACAGCGAAGGAAAAGCCGCAGGAAGGCCAAATCGTTGCCGTCGGCCCCGGCGCCCGCGACGAAACCGGCAAGCTCATTCCCCTCGACGTCAAGACGGGCGACCGCATTCTGTTCGGCAAATGGTCGGGCACCGAGGTCAAGATCGACGGCCAGGAGCTGCTCATCATGAAGGAGAGCGACATCCTCGGCGTCGTCGCCTGAGAGCCCGCCTTAAGCGATCCACAAACCGCGATTCCAGGAGTTTCATAAAATGGCTGCCAAAGACGTACGCTTCTCCTCCGACGCCCGCGACCGGATGTTGCGCGGCGTGGAAATTCTCAACAACGCAGTAAAGATCACGTTGGGCCCCAAGGGCCGCAACGTGGTTATCGAAAGGTCATTCGGCGCACCTCGGATCAGCAAGGACGGCGTGACCGTCGCTAAGGAAATCGAGCTTGCCGACAAGTTTGAAAATCTCGGCGCCCAGCTCGTGCGCGAAGTCGCTTCCAAACAGAACGACGTGGCGGGCGATGGCACCACCACGGCGACCGTGCTCGCGGCGTCGATCATCCGGGAAGGCACCAAGGCGGTGGCCGCCGGTCTTAACCCGATGGATCTCAAGCGCGGCATCGACATGGCGGTCGACGCCATCGTCGCCGATCTCAAGACCAATTCGAAGAAAGTCACTTCCAACGACGAAATCGCCCAGGTCGGCACGATTTCCGCCAACGGCGACTCCTCGGTCGGCAAGATGATCGCCACCGCGATGCAGAAAGTCGGCGACGAAGGCGTCATCACGGTCGAAGAGGCGAAAAGCCTGGAAACCGAGCTCGACGTCGTCGAGGGCATGGAATTTGACCGCGGCTATCTCTCGCCGTATTTCATCACCAACGCCGAAAAGATGATCGCCGAGCTCGAAGAGCCGTATATCCTCGTCTACGAGAAGAAATTGTCGTCGCTGCAGGCCATGCTGCCCGTGCTTGAAGCGGTCGTACAGGCCGGCAAGCCGCTGCTCATCGTCGCCGAGGACGTCGAGGGCGAGGCGCTTGCCACGCTCGTCGTCAACAAGCTGCGCGGCGGCCTCAAAGTGGCGGCCGTCAAGGCGCCCGGCTTCGGGGATCGCCGCAAGGCCATGCTCGAAGACATCGCCATCCTGACCGGCGGGCAGTTGATTTCCGAGGACCTCGGCATCAAGCTCGAGAACGTCACCCTTCCGATGCTCGGCCGCGCCAAGCGGGTGCGCATCGACAAGGAGAAGACCACGATCATCGACGGCTCCGGCGCCAAGGCTGATATCGCGGCGCGGATCGCGCAGATCAAATCGCAGATCGCTGACACCACCTCGGATTACGATCGCGAGAAACTGCAGGAGCGGCTTGCCAAGCTGGCGGGCGGCGTGGCCCTGATCAAGGTCGGTGGCTCGTCGGAAGTCGAGGTGAAGGAGAAGAAGGACCGCGTCGAGGATGCCCTCAACGCCACCCGGGCGGCCCGCGAGGAAGGAATCCTGCCGGGCGGCAGCGTCCCGTTGCTGCGGGCGGTAAAGGCCCTGCTCGCGCTCAAGCCCGAGAACGCCGACCAGAAGGCCGGTATCGAGATCGTCCGCAAGGCCGTTCAGACGCCCGCCAAGCAGATCATCGACAATTCTGGCGCTGACGGAGCCGTGATCGTCGGAAAAATTGTCGAGAACAACAATTACAGCTATGGCTACAACGCCCAGACGGGTGAGTTCGGCGATCTCGTGAAGCTGGGCATTATCGATCCCACCAAAGTCGTCCGCACCGCCCTCCAGGACGCCGCTTCCGTGGCCGGGCTGCTCATCACCACCGAAGCCATCGTCGCCGAACAGCCGAAGAAGGAGTCGGCCGCGGCAGGCGGCGGCATGGGTGGCATGGGCGGCATGGGCGGCATGGATTTCTGATCCGGCTGTCATAATTCATGACTTGGAAAGCCCCGGATTTCCGGGGCTTTTTATTTGTTGGCAGCCCTGCCCACGGGGCGCGATTTTACGATTGCGGAGGATCCCAGAGCGACTAAAAATCTTTTTCGCGCAATCCGAACGTCTGCGGACTTGCTTTCGAAGCGCTCGGGTTTGCACTGGTCCTACCAAGGAGGAAGAAGTGCGTCATGCCTCACTGAACGGACCGTCCAAAAAGACGACCACGCGGGCCGATCTTTTGAATGCCGTCTATGAATCCTGCAAAGGCCTGTCGCGCGCCCAAGCGCGCGAGATTTTCGAGGTGGCGCTTGAGGAGATCTCCGACGCCCTGGTGCGTGGCGACATGGTCAAGCTTCGGTCGTTCGGGCTGTTTTCCGTCCGTTCCAAGCGCGAGCGGATCGGCCGCAACCCGCGCACGGGCATCGAAGTACCGATCAAGCCGCGCCGCGTGCTGACGTTCCGGCCTTCCCCGGTGCTCGTTGCCTCGATCAACGCTGCAAGTCCCGCCGCTCGGCGGAAGGTTGGCGACTAAAGGCCGCCGGCACTCCTCCGCCGCGCCCTCATTGTGGCGCATTTTCCATTTGCAAAAGACCCTGATCCTGGCACATGTCGGGGCAATGGCTCCGCGCTTGCCGTGGAGCGTTCCCGACGCACGCAGAAACAATGACTTAGAGCAACCACCGTGGGTTCGGCCCAGATCCTGCAAACGAACTTGATCGAAGCGCGGCACTGCCGTCCGAACCGCTTCGGCGCTGTACATTAAGCGTCTTTAAGAAAACGCCCCGACCCGCGCAGAAGGGTCGAGAGCACCGAGTCCCGGGGTCCGCCGCGAAACGGCGCGACCGCGGCGCTTTCCATCCGACAAGCTAACGCGAACAGGTCCAATGAAACTCCTTGCCATTCTCATCGCGCTCTTCGCCGTGGCCACCGTATTTGTCGCGCAGAGGACGGGAGATCCGACCCTCTACGTGTTGAGCGCCGCGTCGGTACTCTGCGCGATCACGATTTATGAGAGCCGCACGATCTCCAGCTATCTTAAGATCTTCGCGGCGATCTTCGGCGTCGAGGTGGTGATCTTCGGCCCGCTCGTCCTGGCCGCCAAGATGAAACTCTGGCCGGCCGCGATCGCTAGCTACGAGCTGCCGGTCAGCCTGCCGCTGACGGTCGCCATCTTCGCGGTCATTGTCTACGCCGTCTCGTTCTTCCCGATCGTCCGGTCGATGACACGCATCGCGGATCGCTATTTCGAGACCGACGAGCGCACCATCGCGCGCATCTGGCCGCTTCCCGCCTTTCGCGGGCTCGAACGCGGCGTAGCCACGGCCATGGTCGTTTTTCTAGTTCTTCTCAATCAGGCGGAAGTCGGAATTAACATCCGCCTCTCGTTCTTCTCGCGCGACTGGTTCAACGCAATCCAGAACCACGACGCCAAGGCGTTCTGGTACCAGCTCTTCACCGTGTTTCTGGTCTGGGCGTTTCTCTACATCATCGCAGCGGTGGTAGAGTTCGTCGTGCAGTCGACGCTGGTCATCAAATGGCGGCGTTGGCTCACCAACTATTACACCGACCACTGGCTCGACAATCACACGCATTACCGCATGTCGCTCGTCGGCGCCGCTACCGACAACCCGGACCAGCGCATCTCCGAAGATATCAACCGCTTCATCGACGGCGGTCAGATCGGCTACGGGATTTATTCATTTTCGATCCTGCTGATCTCCAACCTGACGTCGCTTGTTTCATTCGCGATCATTCTTTGGATACTGTCGACCAGTTTCACCCTGCCCTATACGTCGATCGCGGTGCCTGGTTTCCTCTGCTGGGTGGCGATCGCCTACGCCGGGCTCGGCACACTGATTACGCACTTCATCGGCCGGCCGCTGGTGCGCCTGTCGTTCGTTCGGCAGCGCTACGAAGCGGATTTCCGCTTTTCACTGGCGAGACTGCGCGAATATACCGAGCAGGTGGCGCTGCTGAACGGCGAGAACGCCGAGAAGATCTCGCTGCGCCAACGGTTCGGCTCCATCGTCAAGAACTATTTCGAGATCGTGGCCTGCCGCAAGCGACTGACCGCCTTCACCGCTTCCTATGGGCAGATCAGCCCCTTCATTCCCTATATCGTTTCGGCGCCATTCTACTTTGCCGGCAAGATCGAACTCGGCATCATGACGCAGACGGCGCGCGCTTTCGGCAGCGTCAACGACGCATTGACGTTCTTCGTCACCTATTATGTCTATCTCGCCGAATTCAAATCCGTCCTCGACCGCTTGAATTCGTTCGACCGGGCAATCGAGACGGCCGGCACTTATGATCTCAAGGCGGAACCGGTGCGCGAAGCGGAGGGTGTTAGTGTCAATGCGTTAACTGTCCGCCTGCCGAACGGGCGCACTATCATCGAAGACGCCAACCTGCGCTTGGCTACGCATGAGCCGACCGTCCTCACCGGCCCCTCCGGATCTGGAAAATCCACCCTCTTGCGGGCAATCGCGGGCATTTGGCCCTACGGAAAAGGCCGCGTGGAATTGCCGCCAAACGTGATGCTGCTTCCGCAAAGGCCCTACATTCCGATCGGCACATTGCGCGCCGCGCTTTCCTACCCGGGCGCGCCCGACAAGTATGAGGATGCGAAGCTGCGTGAGGTGCTGGTTGCCGCCAATCTTGCCCCTCTCGTCGGCAAGCTTGATGTCGAAGAGATCTGGTCGCAGACGCTCTCTGGCGGCGAACAGCAGCGTGTCGCGGTAGCGCGCGCGCTCCTCGCCAAGCCCGACTGGCTCTTCCTCGACGAAGCGACGACGGCGCTGGATGAGCCGATGGAAGCCGAAATCTACAAGTCGATCCGCGAGAACTTGCCGGCCACGACAGTGGTTTCGATCGGGCATCGCTCCAGCGTCGCGCAATTCCATAAGCGGCGTCTCGAGATGCGTCCGGATGACACCGGCCTGTTCACGCCCGGGGATATTGCGGCGCAGGCGGCGGAATGAGCTGGCGCTGTTACTCGAGCCGCGCCAGCAGCCGCTCGTAAAGCTTGTTTTCCGCCGCGAAGACGTAATCGAGCGCGTCGACGGTGACTTCCGCCGCGCCTTGCGCGACGAGCCAATCGGCGAGCGCCGCGACCTTCTCGGCGGGGCAGGTGAGCGTGAGCCAGCCATCGGCGAGATGCCGGCGCGGCCGCGCCGCGAACAGAACTTCTGCGTGCGCGAAGAATTCAACCTCGGCTTGCGCGAGTCGCGCCGAGACATCGCGCGTGGTGCGCGCCACTTCCTCCGCCGCAATCCGCGAGAGAATGACGCGCGCCGCCTCGCGTTGCTCTTCGCTCCATGCCGCCGTCAGAGACGCGACGAGATTGGCCTCGGAGCGCAGAATCACGCCGTCCTCGAGGACCTTCAGGCCGTTGGCGGCAAGTGTCGCGCCGGTAGTTGTAATGTCGACGATGAGTTCCGCCGTACCGGCGGCGGGCGCTCCCTCGGTTGCGCCGGAACTTTCTACGATGCGATAATCGGTGACGTGGCTCGCCGCGAAGAACCGCCGCGTCAGGTTCACGTATTTGGTGGCGACCCGCATCCGTTCGCCGCGTTTGGCGCGAAATGCCGCCGCGACGTCTTCGAGATCCGCCATCATCTTGACGTCGATCCAGGCTTGCGGCACGGCGACGACGACATTGGCGTTGCCGAATCCGAGTGGCGCCAAAAGTTCGAATTTCGTGTCGGCGTCGGGCACGGTTTCGCGCACCAGGTCTTCGCCGGTCACGCCAAGGTGTGCGGCGCCGGCGGCGAGCTGGGTGACGGTTTCCGCCGCCGAAAGAAAAGCAATCTCGACGTTTTCTAGACCCAAGATCCGGCCGCGATAATCGCGCGCGCCGCGGCCTTGCACGAGGCTCAATCCGGCGCGCGCAAAGAAGGCGGCGGCGTTCTCCTGAAGTCGCCCTTTCGAGGGGACCGCGAGCACGAGCGTTTCGGAATTGCTCATCGCTGCAAACCCGCCGTTTGCGCCGTGAGCCGTTCGACAAAAATCGCCGCACCGACCGCCGGAACGTCGGTGGGGGCGCCGAGCGAGCGCAACAATCCGTCGTAGCGGCCACCGCCGATAACCGGCCTGCCGTCAGGGTCCTCCGCCGCTTCGAAGGCGAAGCCCGTGTAGTAATCGAGGTTGCGGGCGAACCGCGTCGCGAAGCGAAGCTCGGCGATGTCGATCCCGCGCGCCGCCAGGAATCCGAGGCGCGCGTCGAAGCGATCGAGCGCGGCGCCGATATCGAGATGCGCGGCGACGGCGAGCTTGCGCAATCGCGCCGAAGCCTCATCCGGGTCGGCCTCGATGGCGAGAAAATCATCAAGAACGCTGCGCTGCTCGACGGGAAATCCGGCCCCGGATTTCAACGCCGCCTGTTCGAGGAATCGCTCGGCGATCTCGGCGGGGGTGCGTCCGCCGACGGTAGAGATGCCGGCGATTGCAAGAAGGTCTTCCACAAGAGCGCGCGCGCCTTGCTTGTCGGCTCCTTCGAGAGCTGCGAGCACGCCGCTGTGGTCGGGCCCCGTGGCACTGGTCGCAGTCGCCAGAACCGCGTCGAGCGTCTTCTCTTGGGCGTGGCCGCGCAGAATGCGGCGACGCCATTGCGGCGAAAGATCGAGCGCTGCGAGCAGCGCATGGATAAGGCCGGCATCGCCAAAGCGTACGCTGAGCGCCGGGCCACCGGCGTTTGCCACCGCGTCGAGCGCCAAGCTCAGAATCTCGGCGTCCACCGCTTCACGGTCGGCGCGGCCGAAACTTTCGAGACCCGCCTGAAGGAATTCGCTCGGACCTTCGTTGCGGTAACGGAAGACCGGACCGCAATAGCTGAAGGTCGCCGGCTTTCCCGCCGCGCCCGAGGCAAGGTACTGGCGGCAGACGGGAATCGTATATTCCGGGCGCAGGCAATATTCGGCGCCCGACAGATCGCTCGTCAGGTAAAGACGGCTGCGGATATCCTCGCCCGAATCGAAGAAGACCGCCGGCTTTTGCAGAATCGGCGGTTCGCAGCGCGGATAGCCCGCCGCTTCGAGATGTGCCAGGATCGCCGCGCAAGCGGTGCGCGAGGCTGCAAAGTCCGGTTCGTCCACGGAATTTCCTCAAATTTGTTGCTCTCTTTAGCAAGCGGCGGCCGCGACGGCGATTGCTTTCGCTCTGCAAGGTGAATTGCTCCTTGCGATCGCGTTGCGGCGGCGCCTCGGCTATTAGGAAGCGGCAAGAACTTCCAAGGCGATGACCGGGACATCACCGTCGCGGCCGGCGTAGAGGTCCCGAACGAGCCCGGCGCGATTGGCAAGCACTACGCTCTGGTTGAGACCGCCTTTCTCGGTAAGCTCGCTGGCCCGCGGCGGCTCGTGCAAGAGCGCAATCCGCGCAATCCGGCGCGAGGATCCCGGCGCGTCGAAGGTGTTCAGCAGCGTGCGGAATTTGTCGAGCACCGCGGGATGGGCGAAAATCTCGGCGGGCGAAGCCTGCGCGACGAGGCCGGCAACCGCGCGGCAGGCCGGAACGTCGGCGAAGACGAGCGCCGCAAGATCCGCCTCGCCCGCCCCGGCAATCGCCAGATCCTTCACATAGGGAGCGAACGCCGCGAGGAATTGTTCGCGTAGAGATCCGACGCTCACCCACGCGCCGGTCGCGAGTTTGAAATCCTCGTCGAGCCGCCCGTCGAACCAAAAGCCGCGCGTTTCGGCGATGCGCAGCGCATCGCCGAGCCGATAATATCCGTCCGCGTCGAAAGCGCGGCGCGTGAGGTTCTCCCGCCGCCAATAGCCCGGCGTGACGTGGGGGCCTTTGATCCGCGCTTCGTAGCGTTCGCCATCCGGCACGAGCTTCAGCTCGCTGCCAGGTAGCGGCAGAAGCGGCCCGTCCCGCATTGCGAACGCCGCGGCGGGCGCGGTCTCGGTCGCGCCATAACCGCTCATCATCTTGACCCGCTCGCCGCAGGTCTCCGCCTCGATCTCGGCAAGCTGATCGAGGCAACGGCGTTGAAGCGAAGCGCCGGCGTAGAAAGTCAGTCGCAGACGCCGGAAAAAGCTTTCGGCGAGCGCTTTGTCACGAACGAGATGGGGCAGGAGCGCCTCGAACCCGCATGGAACATCGAAATAAAGCGTCGGGGAAATCTCGTGCAGATTGACGAGCGTTGCGGCGATTTCGGTGGGTTTGCCGGCATCGATGTAAAGCGTGCCGCCGTGCCGGAGCACGAGGTTGAAATTCTGGTTGCCACCAAAACTATGATGCCAGGGAAGCCAATCGACGAGCACCGGCGGCTCATCGCGCAAAAAGCGCAGAGCGGATGCGATCATCGCCTGGTTGGCGCAGAGCATGCCGTGCGTGGTGATGACCGCCTTCGGCGTCGCCGTCGAGCCGGAGGTGAACATGAATTTGGCGATCGTCTCGGGGCCGACTGTGGCATGCGCCACGTCGAGCGCCGGCGTTTCCGGCGTCGCAAAGAGCGTCGCGAGATCTTCGGCGCGACGTTCGGCCGGCGGCGTTTCCGCCGCGAGGATCTCGACGAACTCCGTCACGGCGGCGATGGCCGCGCCGAAGCGCCGGCCGTCGTTCACAAACACAAGGCCCGGCGTCAGCAGGTCGAAGATTCGTCGCAAGGCACCGAAATCGGGCGAAGCGAGCGCGTGGGCCGGCGAGATCGGCGCATAAGGAATGCCGACATAAAGCGCGGCGAGCGCCACCAGCGCATGCGCGATGCTGTTGCCGGAAAGGATGACGAGCGGCCGCTCTGGGCCGAGGTTCCGGCCGAGGAGCGCGGTGGCGAGCGCCCGCACCTGGGTTCGCGCCTCGGCGTAGCTCAGTGCCCGCCAATTGCCATCCGCGTCGCGCTCAGCGAGAAAGACGCGCCACGGCGCGCGCGCCGACCAATGGTCGAGCCACGCCGTGACCTGCGTGTCGTAGGGCTCAAGGCGCAGAGGCGAGCGGGCATAGAGCGCACCGCCCAGACCCGGCGCAATCGCCATATCGAGAGCGCCCAAATCGACGTTGCGCAGAGATGCCCGCATCCGCTGATCCTATCGAAATTCGTTCGCCGCGCCGATCCGAACTCTTCCTAGAGGAAGAGGTTGCGACACTCCAGAGCTGGCCCTATGGTCGCGCCGCAAACGGCCGGGCTGACGCGGACCTCCGGCTTCTTGGGGCGTAGCCAAGCGGTAAGGCAGCGGATTTTGATTCCGCCATACGGAGGTTCGAATCCTCCCGCCCCAGCCAGGCAGGTGCGGACTGTCCTTCTATCCTACCGCGCTCCCGCGAGCTTGCGATATTTCCGCGGCTTAGCTGCGCTCTGGACAGTCTGGGCTGCTCCAAAAACCGAGCGCTATCGCTTTCGAGGCCGGATTTTCCCGCCGCGGTCTGCGCCGCGCTCTTGCCGATCTCCGTTTGTGTATGTAGCGGCGCGCGGAGACTGGTTCGATTTTCACCGAGACCGGTTCGCTCTGCCAAAGTCACTTTTTGACCCAAAGCGGTCCAATCCATAATCGACCCGAAAGCAGGCCTCGTCTTCTAAAATGAACAAAAGTTTCGACGCAGTTTGCCATTTTAGGTTTTTGTGATTTCCGTCGCTGATAAAGTAGCAGGATTTCTGGGCATCCTTTGCGATGGAGCTTGGTCCTGCGATTCCTGCCTGAAGGACCATCTATACCCGATGAACTTCTCGTCGCGCGAGATGAGGGTCGAGTGGTCTTCTTTTGCGGTGCTGGCGTCTCGCGCGCACGCGCCGGCTTGTCTGATTTTCTAGAGCTGACAAAAGCAGTCGCTGACAAGCTGGCTGTCACCGCAGACAGTCCTACGCGCAAATTGATCGATGCAATTGAAAGCTTTCCGCCGATCTCTGGCGTTGGTAGCCTAGTGTCTGTAGATCGTGTCTTCGGATTGATGGAACGTGAGTTTTTATCCCGCGATATCTATGCGGCCATTGCTTCTTCATTGAAGCCGCCCGCTTCGCCTGATCTCTCGGCGCATCGAACGCTTCTCGATCTCGCAACGGGCCCCGACAGGAGGACGCGACTAATAACAACCAACTTCGATCTTCTATTCGAGTCCTGCAATCCGACACTGGTCCGGTCGTGCCCGCCAAAACTCCCAGATCCTTTGAGGGATGACGAATTCTCCGGCGTGATTCTATTTGCACGGTCATTTAACGGACGCCCTTCTGTTGCGGAGAAAACTCCAGCGCGCCGGCTGCGGCGAATCCGCTGGCCAAGCCAACCCAGGCCGCCGCGCCCGCGCCGAACGTGAGCCGCTGGGGTAAGGACAGTTGCAACGAACCAGCTATCGCCAGCGCGTTGATCATGACCGCCATCATGCCGACGGTCGCGCCAATCAGATCAATCATCGAAACCTCCATTAGAGTGTATCTGGACTGTTTTCGTCAAAAACATCAAAGGCATTGGAGTCCACGCTGAGTGGCAGATCGATTAGCAGTATGTCGGGCATCTCGATCACGGCTGCACTGCGTGATAAATGCTTGCATGCGCAGCCAACTCGCCCGCGCATGCAATTCCACCCCGCATAAAACGCTTTACTCGAAGCGCGCGAGGTAAGACCGAGACAGGTCGATCTCAGATCCGCCTTCAGCGCTCTCCACTGTGAACGGCTTACCCGCCAGCGTTTCGGCACGATCCCGCAACGGATTGCCGACAACTTGGGCGCGCGCAGCTTCAGCGCCGGGATTTTGCGGCCTAAAGGCCCTGCCTTCGGCGCGTTCCACTGTGAAGGCCTTGCCACCCAGCGTTTCGGCACGGTCCTGCAACGGATTGCCGATCATCTGAGCACGTGCGGCCTGAGCGCTAGGATTTTCCTGCCTGAGGGTAGCGCCTTCGGGGCGCTGCACCGTGAACGTCTTGCCGCTCAGTCGTGCGACGAAGTCCGCCTCCGGGTTGTAAGGTGTTGCCGCCATTGCAAGAGCTGATTGGCCGCCCACGATGACGAGAGCGCCGAGGACCGGAAGAATGTGGGAACGTGTCATTGCTTTCACTCCTTGAATTTGAAGACCGGAACAAACCTGGTGGCTTGCTACGGTGCAGTAGCTATAGAATAGAAAGTAACTTGTCAATATGTATCAACTTGCAAAACTTTAGCGATGCCACTATTTGTCAGTTATGAGAAACGGCTACTCGCTAGATTGCCCGATCGCCCAAACCCTCGACGTGGTGGGCGAGAAATGGTGTCTGCTCATCCTCCGGGATCTCATCCTAAAGGGGCCGCTGCGGTTTCAGGACCTGGAGGCGGGTCTCGGCGGAATCGCGCCAAACACGTTGTCCGCACGGCTAAAAACGCTGGAAGAAGGGGGGGTGATCGGAACGCGGCTCTATGAAGCTCACCCGCCCAGATACGAGTATTTCCTGACCGCGAAAGGTCAAGCTCTCGGTCCGGTGCTGAAGGCGCTTCGAGCTTGGGGCGAGCACTACGCGCGAGGCATCGCAACGGGCCGCTCGCGGTAATGAGCCGTCCGTTGTTGAGAGTTTCAAGCGCTCCGAAGAATCATTGAACGAACCCGGAACCGGACCAGTTTCCTAGAAGGGTCCGCTGGCGAACGAAACGGGAGTTGCTATACCTGCGGGCTCGGGTCCTTTTCTCGATCAACCCCGCTTCGATCCTCGATTGACGTCTTTCGAAGCCGACCCATCTGACAGTTTCTTTGCTGATGACCATAACGCGGTCTGAGTAGAGCGGCGCCACCGGATACGGCGACATTCGTGCGCCGGCGCGGTATGTTGGCGCAATTGCGACATGGGAATCGCCGGCCTAGTTTTCGGCCGTTAGTTAGAACGCGGCGCCGGGCTCTTCAATTCTGGAGATCGTCGTGGCGGAACGTTTTATCCCTGTCGAAGCCCCCTTTCATAGCCGGCCCCTAAACCGCTTCGAAACAGCGCTCGTCGCGCGACGGAACGTGTTGGAAATTATTCCAGCCCTGGCCTATCGCCAGCCCATCGTTTCGGGGGAAATGCTCATCCGCTGGCACATGCTTGCCGATCCCGGAGGCCTCAAACGGGTTCTGCTGGACAATCAGCAGAATTATCCGAAATCGGAAATCATGCGACGCATGCTGCGGCCCGCCATCGGGGAAAGCCCGTTCAATGCAGACGGAGCGGAATGGAAATGGCAGCGCCAAGCAGTGGCGCCAATCTTCACCCATCGCAATGTGGCCGCATTGGCTCCGGCGATGAGCGCCACCGCAGCGCGCGCCTGCGAAAGGCTCGCGGCCTGCGCGGGGCGCGCGGAACTGGTCGGCGAAATGCTTACCGCGACCTTTGACGTAATATGCGATGTCGCTCTATCCGGACGCAAACACTTTGACAGCCGCACTTTTGGAGCCGCCGTCACGCGTTATTTCAAGACTGCAGGGCGCGCCTCGCTGCTCGATTTTCTCGGCTTTCCCGATTGGTTCCCGCGGCCTGGCGAATGGCTTGTCGGGTCCTCAGTGCGCACCATGCATAAAATGGTAGCGCAAGCCATCGAGGCACGACGGGGCCGTACAACAGGTCTTGGCGACGACCTCCTCGATCGGATGCTGACGGCCGAGGATCCCGAGACCGGCCGACAGATGACATCAGAAGATCTCGTCCATAACATGCAGTTCTTCATCGTCGCCGGTCACGAGACGACCGCATTAGCAATTTCTTGGGCTCTGTATCTGCTCGCGAACATCCCCGAATTTCAGGATAGAGCGGGGGCCGAGGCCATAGCCCAGTTGAACGGTCGTGTGGCGGAAGCGGGCGATTTGGATGCGATGCCATTCGTCAAGCAGGTTCTGGAAGAGGCGATGCGTCTCTACCCGCCGGTCGGCCTCCTTGCGCGGACCGTGCTAGATGAGGATGAATTATGCGGAAGGATCATGCGATCAAACGACACGATTTTTCTGCCGATCTGGGCACTGCACCGCCACGAGATGTGGTGGGACAGGCCGAACGCTTTCGACCCCGACCGATTTTCGCCGTCCATCAGTGCAGGACGGGACAAGTATCAATATCTCCCATTCGGGGCGGGCCCCCGAGTTTGCGTTGGCGCGAATTTCGCGATGATGCAGGCGCAGATTATTCTCGCCACCTTGGTGCAACGCTTCCGTTTTGCGCCGAGCCTACCGGGCCCGCGCCCGATCATGACGATGACGGTTCGCCCCGAACCGGGCATTTTCCTTTCGCTCGAACCCTTGCATTGAGGGAACGCGGTCGGCCAAATTTCTTGATGCCGAACGGCGTTTGAATGATGTGGTTTTCGTCGGCCTCTGCAATCGCTGGAAAAGAGACAACTTCCCATCCCTCGTGCAGGAGAACGTGGCCCACAAGATCATTTTCATGCAGGCGCTGCATGATGATGACGATTGTGCCTTTGGTCTTGTCGTTTAGCCGCGAATAGAGGGTACCGTCGTACCATTCGTTGGCGGCGTTGCGGCGACTGTCCGACATCGCATCATTTGGTTTCAGGGGATCATCAATAATAATGATGTCGGGGCCACGGCCAGTCAGGACGCCATTGACTGAAGTCGCTAACCGAGATCCGCCTTGCTGTCTTAGCGATGAGTTGGCCGCATCATAGAACGGTTTTCGGAGCCATTTTGCTTTCAAAGTGTGGCGACGCCGGTAGGAACTTGAACGGTCTGGCGTCTTTAAATTGATCGGCAACCTCGCCCGAGAAAACCTCACCATTTTGTATGGTGAGCTTCTTGACCGGCGCGCCGGGTTTGAGGTTGAGCTTAGTCAAGGAGACCCAAAACGTATTGGGCCGGGTGGCGGAGTTGAAGTAATAGACGAGGTTTTTCTGGTCCGACACCGTGCGCCAAATGGTCGAAGCAATGTTCGGTTGATCGGGCGTCGTAATGCCCAGCGGCACGCTGACGGCTCGTTGTACGCTCAATACGCCCGCCACCGCCTGATAGGCATAGGACTGGTGGGGAACGCCCTTGATATAATGTGTGTCGAGTTGCTTGGGGACGGCGTTGAGCAGAAACGACGCTCGGACAAACCGGTCCGCAGCGCGGCTGGTGCCCGGCAGAAACACCGAGCCACCAATGCCTTTCCAATACGCGTTGAGCGCCAGTTGCTGATCATAGATCGGAGAATTCGTCATCACTGTGTATTGCTTGCCGTGATGAATCATTAGCCTGCCGTTCACATATTCAAAAATGGCGGAGTCACCTGTTGCATCGGATATGGCGAGATGAAGAGCGGCGTCCGCACCATTCGGCAGCGTCGGGGCTAATATGTTGAAGGGCTCCCTGCTCAGCGCCTCGACCGCTTCAGTAACGGTGGCATAATTGTCCAACACATACTGAGCCCAGGCGGCTATGGAGAGGAAAGGACGGCTTTTGTCGGGTTTCCCGTAATCTGACTCCGCTAGATAGAGGAGGTTTGCAACGAGGCCTTTCTCGTTCATGCCGTCCGCGGTGCCGGCTTCGTAGCCTGAAGCGATCACGCTGCCATATTTGGACGTCCAATGAATGGACTTCGGGCCGGCAGCGCCGTCGCGTTCGATCCCCTCCGGAAACACCCATAGATTGGACGCCATGTCCTCTTCCCAGTCCATGTTGCGCCCCGTGATGACCAGGTTATCGGCACCAACGTAAAGTGTCCGCGTACATGCGATCACGGTATCGGCCGTGGCACCCGCACAAACGATGGCCGACAGAGCGACAACTGCGAGCTTCGCAACGCACTTTTTCATGAGTCTTCTCCTTTGATTTTCGGTGCTCATCGTCGGGTGACCGGGTCTCATCGGTTTGGTTGAATGTGCGCAGGTTGGCCTTCTGCGAAGCTCGCAACACTGAACCGAGAGCAGCAGGAAGAGCTTTAATTTCCGTCGGATATTCCCGGACGTTTTTCTCGAACCGATTTTTGCCCAGGCTTGGCCGCGGCCGGAATCGCCTGAAGCTCATCATCGATCAGCAGATTAGGCTCGCGGGCAGTTCTTCGGGACGGATCGCGATTCCTGATCTCGACTGGACGGGAGATTGAGCTCGCTGCTGAGTTCGATTTAGCTCCCTGTTCTGTTGCGCAGGGAGTGGTTCGAACAACGTCATGAATTTAAAGGTGCATCTTGCACTTACGAAATTTGGAGGGGTCTAAATTTCCAAATCTCCCTGTATTTCTCGCTGTTAGCAGGGAGATTTGCACTAAGACCCATTCGAACGATACTGAGTCGTCAGCCAGGCAGCTCGGTCTCTTTACGGAATACGGGCACTTCTGGCAAAGCCGCGACATTTCGGGAGGGTACGCCGTCGCTGCCCAGATTGCCGATCGTGAATGACCGCATAATCCCCAGCGGGAACGCACGATGCCGCTCACCGTTTTTTTAACAACTGATCCAGGCTTTCCAAGCCCTCGCGCTTCAGAACGGTTCACAGAACCGGCGGATGGATTTAGCCCAAACTCTCGGGCTTCGCCGCATGACGACGAACGGTTCCCCAGCAGGACGCCGAGGAGCGGCCACCCTCCGTTTTCCACCCACCAATAATTAAGAAACCTGTGATTCGCTAATCGAAGCTCCTGCGAACTTTATTCGTGGGGGTTAGAGCCGTCTGGGGCAGCCCCCCGGCTGAGTAACTCCAGGCGGCTCGCCTTCGAGTGCTACACGATTCTTGAGAGAGGCAAGGAAATTTGCCGCCGCGGCCGCCCATACATTGCTAAAAACACACACCCTCCAAGATTCCAGAGAAAGCGCAGCGTTTGTCCTACGAGTGTGCTCGAATCAGGCGATATTGGTCACACTCTTGGTCGGGGGGCCAATGCCATGAGAGCTTTATTCGTCGCTACGTTGCTCACCGCTTTAGCCGCCATCATTATAACGGTGCAAACGACGCATGTGCATGGGACCACCGCATGTCCTTGGTCCGACTGCCGTAGCGCTGACGCGGAATGAAATAGCCCGCCCTGATTTGAGTCAGGGCGAGGCGTAAATTGATAAGCAGGACAAATAAGTCGGCCCACGCCGTTGGCGTGGCTGCATTCCATGCTCGTGACGCATGGGTGTCCTGTCGTGTCTTGGTTTAATGACAGGTTCAATTCAGCGTCGCATATTGCCGCTATCGCCGTGAAGTTGCTTCGGCCCCCGGCGCCCGAGAGACGGCTTGTGCTCCCGCCAAAGTGTTGAGGAGCACTACGTTGACTGGCTCACAAACTCAGGACCGACCCGCGATTGATGTGCTGCCCTGCCCGAAGTGCGGGGCGAACATGTACGTCATTCGCATTTCGCCGGATGCCGAGATGCCGAATACGTTTCATCACACGTTCGAGTGCGTCAAATGCGAGCACAGCGAGTCGTGGACGGTCGTGGAAGAATAGGCTCGTCTCCGGAGGAAATCGCCCTTGCACCGCTAAAACAACCATTGGCGCCAAACCAACGCCAACTCTCGACGCGTTAGGCACTGTCGGCAAAATGCGCGCCCACGGTATCGGGGGGCTTGAGATTATTTGGACAATCCCGCTTGCCAGCACGCAAAGTGCATTCCATTCGAGCGCCTCGGCTTAACCGACGATTGCCGCTATGAAGTGGTGCGACAAAAGCATTTTGTCTGCGCCATGTGCGGTGGCCACTGTCACAGAATCAGGCCAGACTGGAGAAACTACAAAGCTTTGAGCCAATAGGTTCACACGTCGGCTTAGGAGAGTGACAATCGACCATTTTTCTACAAGAGCCTAACCGATTGTGTTATGATTTCTGAGCGCGTCAGCGTTAGCGGCGGACGAGTGAGATGCGGAACGCTAAGGAATTCTCTTCGCGCGAGGACCCCTCGCCCCGAAAGCGCCTCGCAAATGCGCTTGGCGGTCTGGAGGCGAGCTTGCAGGATGTCGAGACGGCCGAAATGAGAGCGCGCTTTGATGGATTCCGCCGCGCGATGAACCTAGTCAGTGATAATGCTCGTGTGGGTGCGGAGCGCAGAAAACGTCAGAGCGCGAGCCCGTAGCGCATTAGCCTGCGTCTTCCTGCGTTCCGCTTCGCACTATCTCAAGCGTTCCATCTGGCAGTGGCTTTTGAAGTGCGAGCGCGGCGCCGATGGCGCGGCCTAAAGGTCGTCTTCTTCCGTGGGTTTTTTACGCCGTGGCTCTCGATGACCCCCAAACCACCCTATTCCGCCTCCTACATCAAGAATGGAAATTATCCCAAACGCGACAATCAATAGAGCAAACCAGGAGACGCTGCGGTCTGCTACGGCGGAAACCTTGCTAGCGATCTGTGGTTGTCCGCTTTCAAAATAGCCCCAGGACAAAGCGCACGAACCCAGGGCGACCGAAAATAGAAATAACGACCCCACAAACGCTTTGTGCCTCCAACCTTGCGTCAGAGCAATCGCAAGAGCCGCGACACAGCATCCAGCAATGAACAATGGGGCGTTGGATTGGTCGCCTTGAAGCATATAGAATCGCTTCTCGGATGGGTTATCGTCCAGTATATGCCCAATCCGGACTGCGGTCCAAACTGTCGCGCGATATTGCCTCTCGCCGAACGCGCCCGGTCCACCATCGCCCGGGGTCCTGGTCCGTCGCGCGTCAATGTTGCTCGCCTGGGTGGGTTCGCGGGCTCGGCCGGCCGACGCCATTCTTCGACGATTGGACGAACGCTCCGCGCGCCGTACTGCTCGATAGTCCCGTCCATATCGCCGGTGCCGCGATCAAATTCGCGCTTGACGATCTGGCTGGCGATCTGACGGGATATAAGACATACTTTCACTTCCAAGCCGCACGGGGGACGGGGGCGGTAGGGGAAAGCAAATGAAACGCAGGACATTTTCGGGAGGTCGAATTGTAAGGGCGGTCATACCGCGCATTGATGGCGGCGAGCCTGCCATTCAGCATTTCAACGTCGCAATCGATGATGACGACGCAGCCATTATCGCCGTTAGAGACTTAGGAAAATTTGCAACTAATGTCTCACTCCAGGTAGTAGGCGATCTTCGACCGGGTTTCATCGCAGTCCAATCGATGCATCCTAATGACGTGCGCGTCTGGTAGCGCGCTTGCGTCAGGAGGGCGAGGGCGCCGCAACGCTCTCGGTCGCCGATAATGGCGCATCGCTGCCTGTGAACGGTCGAGGCCGCTCCGAGGGGATCGGCCTCGACTTTATTGCGCGTCTTGCCGAACAGCTTGGCGGCAAGCTGGGGGTAGAGGCCGAGCCGGAACGGCGTAATCTTCCCCGCAGGCACCGCTTCGCGCGAGGCTCTCTCTGTAATCAAAAGACGGACTCTTTGGAGGCACCGGCGGTCTAAAGAGCACCGGTTCGAGCTAGTGGAGCGTCCGCGCAAGCGCGACGCGCCAGCAATGGTCCGTCACAGCGGAACCTTATCGTCTGGCCGGCGGTTGCTGAAAATCGGACCGAAAGCGCCGTTTCGATAAAGGCGATGGTCCAGTAGATGGCGCCCCAGAAGTGACAACGGTTCTCGTAGTCGAAGACGAAGTCCTGTTGAGTTTTGTCATCAGCGAAGGTCTGGTCGCCGAAGGCTACGACGTTCTGACTGCTTCAAGTGCAGATGAGGCGATCAAAATCCTCGAATCGCGCAACGACATCAGTACCATTTTCACCGATATCGCAATGCCCGGTTCAATGGACGGGCTGAAGCTAGCCGCGGCTGTCCGGGATAGGTGGCCGCCTGTGAACATCGTTCTCACCACCGGAAACAACAGACCGCAGGAAGATGAGATGCCAAAGAACAGCGTGTTCGTGCCCAAGCCGTATCAGACCGCGGACGTTTTGAATGCGTTTCGCGCGTTTTGCTGACATGTAGGCTCGATGACCTTGAAGAAAAGCAACCCAGGAACCGTGTCACATCTGTTCGGCGAATTTGCCAATATGATTGCGCGGGCCGCTGGGCGTCCGTTGGCCTTTGTCACCGCGTTCGTCGTTGTCCTGGTCTGGGCCCTTACGGGACCTTTGTTTCACTACTCCGATACCTGGCAGCTGGTGATCAACACCGGGACTACGATCGTCACGTTTCTGATGGTATTTCTAATTCAGAACTCTCAGAACCGAGACAGCGCGGCTATTCAGATCAAGCTCGATGAACTCATTCTGGTCAGCGACGTGAAGAACCTGTTCGTTGGTATCGAACACCTCACCGATGAGGAGATCGAAGACCTGCGGAATAAGTGTGAGGTTCACGCGAAAAAGGACCGCGACCAAGCCGTCCGTGCCGTCGATCAACGCCCCACTCGGGCTCCCAACTCGGCGGTTTCGTAGCAATCAGGCGGGGACTCTTCTGGACGCTCGCCAGCATCTTCGTAACAGACATTAACGGCCGCGCGCCCTGATCGAGTAGCTTCCATGGTTTTGGCCCTCATGGGCGAACTATCTGCGCGAGCATCATGCTTTTATGATTCCCGGCTGGTTTTGGTTTTTAAGCGGCGCCGGTGATGCAAGGAACACCCGGTGAAAAGCGGGAGCTAGATTTAATGCGCTGGGGCCTGCCGTCGCCTTCCCGCCTACGTCAAAGGCATCGATCACGGCGTGACTAACATTCGCGACGTTGCTTCGCCGCACGGCTAGAGGCGTCCAATCGATGCATCATTCCGGCGACGAGCTTTTGTGAGCCACACTGCCTGATCCCGAAACCGGCAAGAAGATGTGGACGCGGTTTGCATTAGCTGAGAATCCTCCACTCTTCGCCCTCATTCCTTCAGCAATTGACCGGAATAGACGATGGGTCCCGTCGGGGAGCCAGTTGGCGAGCCACCTTCGGGTTCCACCGTCACCGCAAAATTCGCTTTCTCAATGTTGGCGCCAGCGGGCAGAGGAACTCGCTCTGGGGTCTTGTCGACAAGCCCCATGGGTTTCGGCGCCTTGCCTTGGCCGATATACCAGAGCTCGAGACTGTGGCCCTGCGGCACCTCGGTCGCAACCGGGCGCACGAAGACCGTATTCGTCGCGAGATCGACGCGGATAATCAGGGCCGGCTGATCACCGCCGCGGTTGACAACGGCAACGTAGGAGGCGTGGCTTTCCTCATTTTGGACCAGCGTTCGATCGATGCCGAAAAAGGCGAGAGCAGCCGCGAGTGTGCCTGCTAGGTAGGTCGCGGCCCGCCAGCGATTGCGTGAGCGGCGCAAGACATGAATTGAGGTCGGCTCTTGACGAGCCTGCGGCATCATTGCGGAATGGGCCAACGCGCGTTCAATCGCGTTCCAGACCGCAGGCGCGGGCGTCACGCCTGAGACCTGCGCACCCAAAGGCGCCAAGCGCTGCTCCCATGCGGCAACCGCCTGTCGTGCGGCTTCGTTCGTCGAAAGCAGCGTGTCGAATGCGGCGCGTTCCTCTGCGGAGAGCGTACCGAGAACATATTCCGCTGCCTGATCGTCGATGTCAGCGGTCATGTCGCGTTTTCCAGGCAAGATTTTAGAACGGCGAGCCCTCGGTGCAACCAGGTCTTAATTGTGTTCACCGGCCTGTCGAACCGGACCGCCAGTTCTTCGCGCGAATAGCCTTCATAATAGGCGAGCAGGATCGAACTGCGCACCGGTTCTTCGATCGTGCCGAGGCAATGGCGCAGCGCCGCGACGTTCATCATTTGCGCCTCGCGATCGGTGGGTTCGGCGATCCTTTCAAAGAGCTCCGTCGCGTCAGCATCCGCAACTGGCGCGGCCGGATTCTTTGATCGCAACACATCAATCGCCCGATTGCGTGCGATCGAGATCAGCCAGCCCATGGCCGGTCCGACTTCGGGCGAAAAGCTTTCCGCATTTTGCCAAACCCTTAAGAAGACCTCTTGGAGCACGTCTTCCGCAGTGGCCTTGTTGCGAAGAATACGTAGTAGAATCGCAAAAAGTTTCGGCGCAACGCGCTCGTAAAGTTCTTTGAACGCGGCGCGGTCACGCCGAGCCACGGCCCCAAGAAGCGCTGCGAGTTCCGCATTGTCCGTGGCGTTCAAATGCGCTCGGTCCCCAAATCGGTGAAAGGCATTGTTAACGAGGGTCGGGGCGAAGTCCAGTTCGTGCCGGGCAATCGATGCCGCGGAATTTTTTTCAATCCCGAAACTTTCGCGCGATGCGCTCCGTAGATGCGCCTGACGAGCAAGACAAGGCACGCCTTGTCGCTTCGTCTCACATCAAGGAGGACACGCATATGAAGCTTTCGAGAACAACCGCGCTCGTCGCGGTCTTGAGCCTTGCCGCAACTTCCGGCATCGCTTCAATCGCCGCGTTGGCGCCTGCGCAGGCCGCGATGGCTCCTATGGTCGGAGGCGCCCCGATGTATCCATCGAGGAACATCATCGAGAATGCCGTCAATTCGAAGGATCACACTACTCTCGTCGCGGCGGTCAAGGCTGCCGGGCTGGTCGAAACGCCTGAAGGCCCTGGCCCTTTCACGGTCTTCGCGCCCACCAACGAAGCCTTCGACAAGCTGCCGCCCGGTACCGTCGCCGACCTTCTGAAGCCGGAAAATAAGGATAAACTCAAGGAGATCCTGACGTACCATGTTGTGCCCGGCAAATATTCTGCCGCCGAGCTCTTGCGGCAGGCCAAGATGGACGGCGGCAAGACGACGCTGAAGACAGTTGAAGGTGAGCCGCTAACGATCGAAGATCACGATGGCCGACTCGAGGTCGTCGATGCCAAAGGCGATCGAGCGATGGTGACGATTCCCAACGTCTACCAGAGCAATGGCGTGATCGACGTGATCAACAAGGTGCTTCTGCCGGGCTAACCGACAAGGGCTTGCGAGGCCGCGTTTCGGCGCGGCCTCAGGCTTCCGGATATCTTCGGGTCTGGAGGTTCCTTGGTTGCTCCTCATTGTATGGGTCGTCCAATTCCCGATCGTCATCAAGACTCGCAGCCCAGTCGATTTGGCTGAGCTGCCCCGCTGCGATCGCTATGATTGCGGCTCTTGGCATCTACATTGTTACGCGGCTAATCACATGGCTACGCAAGGATCATCCGAGGCAAGATCATCCAGACTAGCGGGCCACTGCCATCACCTGCGGAAATGCAGGCTGCCTGCGCTCTCACACTGCGGCGGCACGCCTATGCGTCGAGCGAAACGCCCTGGTGCACGCTCGGCACCGGATCGGCTTCTCTTGCCGAGTTGCCAAACCGAAGCACAAACCCAAGCGTGAGGGCCGCCATCGACAGAATCAGAATGAGAGCAACCGAGATTCGGAACTGGCGGCGAGCGGCGCGTGAATTGTAGGACCGAATAAAGCCCGCGTCGGGCGCACTATCGAAGTGATCGGCGATTGACATTGAAATCCTCCCAGCACCTAGCGGCCCTGAAGACCGGGTGGCAAAAGCATTTGATTGCGGCAAAATATTTCTGTGCGCGATTCACACTCTTTACGCGCAATAACAATCTGGCGCGGAGTCGCAGCGTGGCGGCGACTCCCCCTCTTGCCTCACACCTTCACTTCGAAGCTGCACTGCTCTCTATGAGCCGAGCGTCTTGGTTCAATACGATTTCGGTCCAGTATTCACGTCGGCTACTACGCGGAACAGCTCGCGAGCGAGCAAAAGAATCGCAGCACGCCAGCACCTCGCTATCGGAGCCTCGGATGACGACAAAGGGCAAGTCTTCCCGCATGACGTTGTGTGGACATACCAGGAACACCAAGTCAAGTGCAGAACGTGGATGCGATCACTCGGCGTCGCCGATTCGTCTGCACGCGATGCGGCGCCAGGATCGTGAACGTCATGCCGGACTGGCGGATGCTCAATGCGGCATAGGATGGTCAAATAGAGATTGACCGTTGGCTTTCCGGCGAGATGGAGGCAAAGGAACTGCATCCGGCCTGAGAATCAGCTCTACGGGAATGGCCGATTGACGCGCGCGTCAACAGGAGTGGCGTCGGCGATGACGACCCGAACGTGCTAGAGCCAATCGAGTCGAACTTGCTTTGAAGATCTTCTGTTATGCTCAGCGCCCAGCCGCCGACCATCGCCCACTGAGGACTCACGGCCTCAACTAGCGATCCTGACCGGCAGTGTCGGGTAAGGGAGATTCAGGAGATTCAGAAGGATCATCGCGTTGCGACTTTTCTGTCTTCCCTTCCGCCTCTTTTGGTCTGACAAGTTGGCTCACCTCGTCGAGCTTCTCCCGCGCGAGCTCAAGCACGACTTGTAGCGCGCCGCGATGATTGTCCGGCTCAACCTCGCCGCACGCCATTCGAGCCGCCTCGACCAAATAGCGGGCGGTATCAATTTCCACCTCTAGGCGCGCGAGACCGTTCGGCATCTTGGCTCCGAGCTCTGCAAATGTGTAGATTGTTAGCGGCAAACCGTGTCGTTCAAGCAGGTGATCAAGGCACCTTGATGACGGATGGCAACGCGAAGCAAGGCGAGCCGGTGGCGGAACTCCAAGAACGGGCCAAAGAGGCGCTCGCCAGTTTTTATTAGGGCGACGAGCCTTGCCTCTGGCCAAACGAGGCATTTGCTCCAAACGCGCCCGAAGAGGTCAGAATAGTCGATGAAAACGGCGGGGTTGTCAGGCAGTACGACGTGCGCGCCTTTATGAGGGATACCGGACGATCTTTAGCGTTTGCCAAACCTGCCCGCGAGTTGAAGTAGAAATGCAACAAAAGCCCCGGCCGTCGGAGGGGGCCACGACACACCGGGCTCCCAACTTCGGGCCAGCCGCGCGACAAGAGCCGCCTCGAATGTTGTGCTGTTGGTCAAGCCGCGAAGCGATGCTTGGCGCGCCTATCACCCCCCTCTTGCAGGGCTTCCAGCATGTCTTGTGAGGTCAGCCAACCGCGGCCTTTCACCAGATCGGGGACATCCTGAAGGATGACGACCTCATTCGGGTCACCTATCCCCCGAAACACTTTCCCGTTCGTGATGCCGACGGAACCCAGGTGGCGGCCAAAGCCGAAAAGGCGAGGCTGCGCAAAATAACGGTTAGCTGAGAACTCCTCCGCGATGAGCCCCACCCGCGGGGCCGTTTGCGTTGGGCACCACTCACACTAAATAGTCTCGCATGTGGGCGCGAGTCGTCCAGAGCATCGGCCCGACGAGGAGACCGGCAAGAGTGAACTGACAGACAGGGTAGCTATCGTAACGGGCGCCTCGAAGGGAATTTGGCGCGGTCATCGCGAAACATTTGGGCGCCGCCGGCGCGTCTGTCGCCGTCAACTACGCGTCGAGCCGCGCCTGCTGCGAGCGAGCGCGCCACTCTTCTAGCCGTAACCAGCAAGCCGCAGACAGTGAGGTGATTTAGCCAATCACGTGTTTCGCCTGATCTTGGATCGCCTGTCCGCAACCTGATCGACGGCTTGCTTTTGTTCCCGCGGAGGCAGTCCCATTGGACCAGGAATGCCCAGTCCGCCATCTGCACAGATCATTTCCATGCATGTCGATGATCTTCACGAAGTTAGCTCCGCGGGAAGCTTGGATCTCGAAAAGAAACTCAGCTGCGGATTTCGCAAAATCTCGGCTGATCGCCTCGAAGAATGAGCGATAAAAAACCTCGTATGCCGCGCCGCGGCCGACGCGCGCAATCTCAATGACCAGCCGCATAGGTTGCGCCCCAAAATCTAGGCGAGCCGCCTGGGCGGGGGCCTAAACGTACACACCCCTCTGATTGGCATCCCACGCGGCTCTAACCCGTTCGATCGCAAACTTGGATGCGTCGAAGGAGCTAGGCGCCATTGAACCACAGTAAACGCGAATCCCACATCTTAATTAAGTGGTAGGGTTAACAGCCCCAGGTTGGAGATTGGGTCGGCCGCTTGGGTATATCCCCTTTTTCGCCGTCCATGACGACGCCGCTCCCAACCAACCACCGCGTATCTCAAAGGCCACGTTCTTGAGGGGCTAACGTTCGGGCATACGGGTTGTCTGGACCGCTATTTTACCCTTACGACAAGCTTCATCATTGGGTGGATTCCGCACAAGACGTCGAAGGTTCCAGGTACGGAGAAGACGACATTTGTTCTGGTGCCTGGCATCTGATCGCCGGTGTCGAAGTTGAACTTATCGGCCTCGACATAAGCGTGGTGGAGAATGCTAATTTCATCATTGAAGAATTGCACCGTATCACCGCAATTCAGCGTCACGGTGCGCGGATTGAACGCAATGTCCTTCTGGGTGATCACATAAGGCGCCTGTACGGTCCATGCGACGCTGTCGATGGACAATAGGACACCTAGGGAAATGGCTACGGCCAGACGCGCGGCCAAACGCGCGGCCGAGAGACCAGAGATTCCCCTTGCAAGGGCGCCGTGGACGAATTGCGAGCGCTCGTCGATGTTCAATTCTCGCGTCACAGGCAAAGCCGTGGTTATTAAAATTTGATCCAATCAAACGTTACGGTGGATTAATAAAGGTTGCCTTGCGACATGACAGCAACTTTTATGTAAGTTGCATTCCTGATGCGCGCCGCCCAGAATGCAAGGTCCGAAATCATCGAACGGTCGGGTTCAGGAATTGATGAGCGCAGGAGAAGTCCTCCTGAGTGCTGTAGCCTGCAGGATTTGTGGTCATGGCGATTTATCGTCTGCTGGAGAACTCGCCTCTCGGACCTGAGGAAATCCGCCGGATGACCGAAGCCTATGAGATCGCGCTACGCACTCTTAAAATACCCAATCGCGCCGGCCCGCTGACCGAACTCGTCGCCAAGAAAATCATCGCGATTGCTCAAACCGGCAAAGAGGATTCCGAAGCGTTAGCCAACCGAGCGCTGAAGGAAGTCGGTATCCCTATTCCGAAATAGGACTGGTCCAAAGTTTTGCCGCCGCTTTAGCTTTGGGGCTCCTGAGACGGTATCACTTGCTCAATCTGCGATCATTGAAACGGCGTTTGAATGAAAGGCGCCGCCAGCGCGCGGCAATGATTGTCGAAGCTGGGAAATTCTACTCAGGTCGAACCTCTGCCGCGAGACAACTGGAAAATGACTGGGCGCGCGCCGACTCGTCGTGAGGTGCAAAGGTGGCGAGACAGCCCACGCGCGAAAAGTCTCTGATCGCGATCCGTTGGCTAATTGGCGGCAAATTGCGCCGACCTTTCAAAGGCCAATTTTCAATTCAACGTTCTCAAGTTGGAATTCTACATGCCCAGCCAGGCATGTCCTTGTTTTTACAGATAATTGCAGACTTCATGTGAGATTCGAACTCCGTTGCGCACGAAGTCTGCGATCTCCTTGTCTATGTATTCGGCGCTGTTTTGCCGACTTGGTCTCCGTCCCGCGAATTGGCTACTTCGCGCGCTAATAGCGTCGACAATTCAAATGGCGGAATTCGTGTTGACATATTGGAGTTCGAATCACCGCGTGCCAGCCACGCAGGTTCGGTCTGTCCCCCGAACCCAGCGCCTTGCCATGAAGCTACGAGATTTCCGTAGCTTAAGTGCGGCCCGACCGGTCTCCGCGGCCCCAAGAGTGCCGCGCCAAGTCTTTCGAGGCCGGATTTCCGGCTGCGGTCTGCGCCGGCGTTTTTCGG
Source organism: uncultured Alphaproteobacteria bacterium (assembly GCA_963697785.1). Classification (GTDB taxonomy): domain Bacteria; phylum Pseudomonadota; class Alphaproteobacteria; order Rhizobiales; family Beijerinckiaceae; genus Methylovirgula. The sequence continues at coordinate 2,346,816 of OY969098.1, forward strand.
TTCTCCGTTTGGCGCGTGAAGACGCCTAAGAGACCGGTTCGCTTCTCAACGAGACTGGTTTGTTTCCGCGAAAGCCGCCGAGGTTCGCGCTGGGGCCGATGCTATATCGTGCCCGCGGCGTGTTCTCGATAACCCGCTCGCCGACGACGATCTGATCAAGGCTGTGGACGGCGGCGCCGGTGTTTTCGATCTCCCGGACGATCTGGTCGTAGTCGATGGCGCTACCTTCGATCGTGGTGTTCGTTCCCACCGTCTCGATATCCACGTCGCTCACAGTGATGTTGCAAGCTTCCACGCCTTTGCAATTCTGTATCGCTTGGGCGATGTCGATAAGAGAGGGCATGGAAAGTGCTTTGTCGACGTCAAGTACAAGTCTCCGGATATTCAACGTTTTCACAGCGCACTCCTGCTTGTGGCCTCATGGCGGTGCGCCGACGTCGATGTCGGAAGACGAGATCAGACGACGCCGCGCACTACGCAGGAGTCATCAGCCGCAATGGCATTCGAAAGGGGGAACTCCATCCCCGTGAACATCGTAATGAACGAGACGCGCCGGTCAATGACGGCGGTTTGAAGGACCCTGAAACCTTGGTCCTCCGGGATCTTCACGGCAGCCGGTGAATTCAGAAAAGCAAGGAAGGCTGCCGCGGCGGGGTCCTTCGCACCGGCGATCACCGCGGCCGGATAGATGATCGGGCTGCGAACTCGCCATTTCAGCGATGCTTTCACGCATCTCGCTTGCCAGTGTATCAACTCGCCATCGGGCACGAATTCAAACAGCTTTTTCCAGATCGACGCCGTCACTTCCGATTCGCAGAAGAATTCGATCACCGCTGGCGCGGTCATTCGTCGCAAAGACCGCAGACCGCACGCTGCGACCATCAGGCCCGCTCGATTTTCCGCAACACAACGTCGCGTATGCACGGCGGTGCGGACTTGCGTGGCAAACGCAACGCTGGTATAGAACGCGCGGGCATGGAGTCGCCCAAATTTGCCCAGAGGCTAATGACTCCTACCGCGGAGATCGCGGTGGGGCTCGTCGGGAACCCGCCGAAAGGTGGGTTTTTTGTTGCCTGGGTCGGCACAAGTCGCCGGCGCGAGCGACCCATTGACATTCTCCCCAGTCGCTTGCGGCCACGATGCCGGTCTCGGCGTCGGGTGGGATTCCCGCCGCGATCTCCGCTTCGAAGTTTTCGCCGGCCGCCGGACCTGACATCGCTTCCCCGAGCATTCCATGCCTTCCAAAGCATCTTATCCTGAACAGCCACTGCGAGACGAGGCGCTCGACATCGAGCAGCAGTCTGAATCGCAGCTCAAAGATAATGTCGCTGCACGGGCGTTCACTCCTGCGCCCAAAATGACGATGCAGGTGGCAATCGCGAAGCTTCTCACCACAAAAAGCTAATCGGGAATTAGTCCTATGGTTTTCCGAGGTATTCCCGCCTTTAAGTGTGGCGACAAGATGAAGCGAGACGACTTCCGATCTTAGATCTCAATCGAGACTTCGGAAGGAGCACGTAACAAGTTCTCGCATCATGTTGAGGAACGGCTGGGAGGCCCTCACAACTTCACGCTTTTTTAGAGAGATTTTCGACCTGCGCTTCCGTGTGCCGCGCTCGATTGGCGCTGCGTACGACGGGGATTGGCGCGCCGGAAATATGCAGATCTGCATGGGAGGAAGTAGCATGAGACTTCGAAAACTGCTGCCAATATGTATGGGAGTGGCTGGCGCCATGGCATTTTCAAGTGCCTTGTACGCGGCCGACGACGCGCTTTCACTGGCGAGCGATCCAAACGTGTGGCCGGCGCCTGCGCACGACTTGAACCTGAGCCGCCACAGCGACCTGAAAGACATCAACACGACGAACATCGACAAGTTGCAGCTCGCCTGGGACCAGTCCACGGGAGCGCTGCGCGGCCAAGAAGGCCAACCGCTCGTGGTTAGTGTCGACGGCACGCCGATGATGTTCATCTTCAGTGCATGGCCGAACATCGTCCAGGCGCTCGATCTTTCGGATCCCGACAATCCGAAAGAAGTCTGGAACTACGTCAAGAAGACCGACCGCGACGAATCGGCTGTGCCGCGCGCCTGCTGCGACACCGTCAACCGTGGCGGCTCCTATGCCGATGGAAAGATCGTCTACCAAACTCTCGACGGCTGGCTGATTGCTCTTGACGCCAAGACCGGCAAGGAACTCTGGGTCGACAAGAATGCCTATCCGGACCAGGGACAGACCGGCACTCCGGCGCCGATCATTGCTGAAGGCCGGGTATTCATCGGCTGGGGCGGCGACGAATTCGCAGCCCGTGGCAACTTCGCAGCATTTGACCTGAATTCCGGTAAGCTGCTGTGGCGCAAGTACAGCAACGGAACGGACGAAGACATCGGCATTACCGCGGATACCAACAAGGACAATGCGCGGCATGACGATACGCAGAACCTGGGCAAGCTCTATCCCGCGGACGAATGGAAGCGCGGCGGCGGTGCGGCCTGGGGCTGGTACAGCTATGATCCGGAACTCCACTACGTCTATTACGGAACCGGAAACCCCGGCCTGTGGAGCCCTGGTTATCGCTGCGGCGAAAATCCGCTGACCCAATCCGGCTGTAACTCCGGCAAGTGGGACAACAAGTGGTCGATGAGCATCTTCGCTCGTAAGGCCGACACCGGCGAGGTCGCCTGGGTCTATCAGATGACGCCGTTCGATCAGTGGGACTATGACGGCATCAACGAGACCATGCTCTCCGACATGCCGAACGTGGACGGCAAGCCCCTCAAGGCTCTGGTCCACTTCGATCGTAACGGTTTCGCCTATGTGCTCAATCGCGTAACGGGCGAACTGGTTCGCGCTCATAAGTATGTGACCGTGAACTGGGCCGAGAAGATCGACATGAAGACTGAGCGTCCGATCAAGGTGCCTGAGCACTCGCCGCTCGAAGTTGGCAAGACCACTCAAGCCTGCCCGTCGGCGATGGGCGGCAAGGACCAGCAGCCTGCTTCGTTCGACCCCAAAGATCCGACCAAGTTCTATGTGCCGACCAACAACTGGTGCATGACGGACGAGCCGCAAACACGCACGGACACGCAGCAAGGCGTCGTCTATGTGTTTGCCAACGTCTTCATGTATCCGGAGAAGCCCGGTGTGACCGGCAGACTGAAGAAGTTTGACGTGATCACCGGTAAGGAGGACTGGGACATTCCGGATCCGTATCCGAACTGGGGCGGCACGCTCAACACGGATGGCGGTCTGGTGTTCTACGGCAGTCTTGGCGGCGACTTCCGCGCCGTCGATCGTGACAGCGGCAAGATCCTCTGGCAGCGCAAGCTCGGCTCGGGCATCATCGGCAATCCGATCACCTATAAGGTGAACGGCGTGCAGTACGTGTCCGTTCTGTCAGGCATCGGCGGCTGGATCGGTCTGCCCGTCACCGCTGGCCTCGATCTCAACGACAAGTTCGGTGCGATCGGTGCCACGGCGATGACCAAGGCGGCTGGCCTCTCCATGATCCCGCAAGGCGGAATGCTGTCGACCTTCCGCGTCTACCAGTAAGGGTACATATAGGTGAATGCCCTGTTGACGCCCGAGCCTTCTGGCTCGGGCGTCAATTAGTTTTTCCAAATAAGGCCGCGTTCAGGCCTTTGGATCGCGTCCGTCCAGATGACCCAGTCTCTAATAAGGATCGCCAAACTGGCGCTCGAAGGCGGCGTATTTACCGCGCTTTGTATCCTCGCCATTCCGTCTTCAGCGCAAGAAGCTACGTCCCAGCAAAATGCGACGCCGCAGTCAACCATCGCCCAACAAGAGAGTATGGCCAGGGGGGACAAAGCGCTCGCAAACGCGCTACGCAAGATCGATTCGTACCAGCCCCTCAACTCCGGCGATCGCGCCGCCCTCAAGGGCGCCGCACGGCGCGAGACCTTACCGGAGTTGCGGGTTTGCGCTGACCCCGGCAACATGCCGCTCTCCAACGTGCATGGCGAAGGCTACGAAAATAAGATCGTTGAGATCTTGGCTGCGGCGATGAATACGCACGTCAGCTACTATTGGCTTCCCTACATCGAGCGCGGCTTCCTCAGACAGACGTTCGGAACCGGACCCGGAAGCGACAACTGCGATGTGGTCTTGGATATGCCGGTCGGCTACGACGGTGTGCTTTTGTCCGAGCCGATCTACAAGACCACCTATGTCTTCGTCTATCGCGCCGATCGCGATTACAACATCAAGAGCCTCGACGATCCCCGTCTCAAACAGTTGAAGATCGGCGTCTACCAGACTTCTGGCATCCGCCAGGTCTTCAAGGAGCATGGCATCGCGAGCAATCTCGTGGTGCATCCGCTGAGCCACGATGCGGATCTCAATCCAAAGCATCAGCCGTCCTACCAAGTTCAAGAGGTCATCGACGGCAAGCTCGACATGGCGGCCGTGTGGGGTCCCTTCGCGGGCTATTACAAGGCGGTCAAAAAGGCGCCGATCATCATTCAGCCGATCAATCTGATGGAAAACCAAATTCCGCTCGAATTCGAGCTCGGATTGGGTGTGCCGCCGTCCGATTACATTCTCAAGTACAAGATCGATCTGGCTCTAGAAGCGAAAATAGCGGAGATCAACAAGGTCCTTCACGATTACGGCGTTCCGCTCGTGCAATGCAGCGATTGTACCGTCGCGGGTGACCTGCCGGCGCATGGCATCTATACCCAGCCGCTAACACCGCCGCCTTCCGACAACAAATCTCCCGTGACGCTGGATCAACTCAAAGCTTGGCTGGCGGCCGGCGCCGACGTCAATGACGAATTGGATGACGCGCTGCTTGCATCGGACATCCGGCGCGTCGATTTCCTGCTGGGCAAAGGCGCGGATGTGAACAAGCAGAATGCGCAAGGCGACAGGCCCCTGAACATTGCAGCGCTGCAAAGGAATCGGGAGCTCGTCAAAATCCTTCTCGATCATCATGCCGACGTGAACGGTCGCAACGGTGACGGAATGACGCCGTTGCTCGAAGCCGTGATGCAGGACGACGTGCCTACCTTGCAGGTGCTGGCGGCGCACGGGGCCGATTTGGAAAGCCGGACATCGGACGGGGCTACGCCGCTCGCCTTCGCGATTTCCGAAGACGACATGAAAGCGGCCTTGGCGCTGATCCGCGCTGGCGCTCCGGTCAATACAAAAAGCACCAAGCTTGGGTTGACGCCGCTGATGGTAGCCTCGGGCCGGGAGCCGTACGAAGTCTCGATCTCCGGTCAAAAACATGAGCTCGTAAACGCCATGCTCTATCCGCATTACCCTGACGCATTAGAAGTTGCGCGTACATTGATCGCGCATGGAGCAGACGTGAACGCGGTGAGCAACTCGGGCGTGACGGCTTTGATGTTGGCGGCGGCGCATGGCAATACGTCAACCGTTGGGCTACTTCTCCAGTCGGGAGCCGACGCCAGCAAGAAGTCGCCGGATGGCAAAACGGCGCTCGATATGGCTGTCCAGAATGGCAACACTACCATTGTCAGCCTCATCCGTTTGGTAAATCAAGCTAGCGGTAAATGATGGACAGACTAACGCTTTCTACGCAACCGACGTTGTTTCGCGATGCTTACCGTTGGCATTCGCGGTTTTGTTCTAACCAAATGCAATGAGGTTTCGATGCAAAGTTCCGTACGATAAAAATGGAGGATGACAAATCGTCCCGCCGCAAATAGGCGGCTTGACGACAAAGCGCGGTCGGCTATTCATATCAATGGGATGGAGTTCCCAGCGTGCCCTCGTGGCTGATGACTCCTGCTTGGATCCCGTGAGCGTTGCTCACGCCTGGCAGGGGATTTTTTATGTCAAAAACCACTGGGGATAATAACCACGGGACACTCAAAGATCTGCTCGCGGATCCGCTAGTTCGGATGGCCACGCAGGCGGGTCGTGTGACTGAGCAGCAACTTGTGAAATCGGTCGGCGTTGCTTTGAGCAAGCTGGGCGAAGGATCGTCGCGCGGACCTAATCGCACGTTGGAAGACCGGGCGGTACATGACTATCAGCCCAGCGTCGGCATCATACTACTCAATAGGCATAATCAGGTTTTTGTCGGCCGGCGGTGTCACACCCAGGTTGAAACATGGCAAGTGCCACAAGGCGCATTGCATGAAGGGGAAGATCCTCGCGCCGCGGCGCTCCGAGCATTGAAGGCGCAAATCGGGACTAATAGCGCCGAAGTACTGGCCGAAAGCAAGAACTGGCTGTTCTATGATTTACCCGTAGGCTTGACCGGCAGGGTTCGGCGTAGGGGCGCGCGCGGTCAGCGCCAAAAATGGCTGGCGATGCGATTCAAGGGTTGTGAGGCAGAAATTAACGTCGAAGGGAGCGAACCGGAATTCAGCGACTGGAAATGGGTAAGCCTTGAGGTACTCCCGAAGTTACTCGTTTCCCTTAAGCGGCTGGTGTACTTAAGCGTGCTGGAAGAATTTCTAGACGCAATCGGCCCCTATGAGGATTAGACTTGCAACGAGCAATCGCACGATGAATCTCTGCTAAGGTTAGGCCGGTTAGGGCCGCGGCCGGCGCCTTTGTCGCTTGCCTAATTGTTGAGCTGATCCTCACTCCAGTCGCGCGCCGTCGGCAAATTCCGTTTGCGGCCATCGGCTTCGCCTCGGTGGTTTCGATGATGCCGGGCGTTTCAAAGCGGCGAGCCGCCTTCTGCAACTTGCCGACGGCTCGCTTACAACATTGGAGCTCCTGAGCGCCACAATCGCCGACAGCCTAACTGCCGCCACCATCACTGGCGATGGGTTTCGGCCTTATCATTCAGAAACTGGCCATCGATCGCCCTGACGAAAGATGTAATGCTGGGTGAGCCGCACGGCGATTGCCAAAACTCTTTTTTGCTTTTTGCGCACCGGTTTCGATGCCTCTTCGCCCGGCTCTTGCGGAGCTGGGACTTGAGATCGACGGAACTTTGCCGATGAGGCGAAAGCTCCCGTAGCCGCGAAGAGTGCACCGAAGAAGGGGCAAAGAACATCGCCGGCCCAGCGTAGAAGCTGCTACCTATACAAGGTAAGAAAACGAAGCAGAGGAGAGACCTCTTGCACGATCTAGCGCACGGCAAAAGAAGGCAGGTTAGAACGCTCGCCAGCGTCACACTTCTGATACTTTTGCTCGCGTTGCAGACAGCGGTTGCTCAACAAGCACCAAGTTCGGCAGCCGTTGCGACCGAAAGTAGCCGCACGATCCAAACCATTGTTGTGTTCAGAGCGAAGGAGAGCGACTGCCCCTCGGGCTACACCATCTACCGTGGCGGAACAGGTGGGAAATTCCCTACCGATCAAAAAATTTGCTTCGTCAGGGCTCCACATCCGGCGGGGCAGTAAACGTCGCGCAACGCTCGCGCGGGCCTCAGGACAACAAGAATGTTCGCTCACTAGCGCAAGCAAGCTGTGCACGTTAAGGTCGTCAGGCGAGAAAAAGAAGGACTTCGTCGAGGCATGCCGGGCTGGCACAGAAACGATCCCCGGCGGCGCTGCGACGGCTCCAGCAGCCGTCCCCGCTGCCGAAGCGCCAGGGCCCTCAGCCGGTGTCAAGACCGCGAAAGAATGCGACGCGGAATACAAGGCGAATAAAGAAGCGATCAAAGCGAGCGGCGAGAAAAAGAAGGACTTTGTCGCGGCCTGCCGCGCAGGTAGGGGAACAATTCCAGCCGGGAACGCGGTTGCGCCAACTCCCACACCGTCTGAAAGCACTGCTCCGGCGCCCTCAGAGGGTGGGGGTAAGACCGCGAAGGAATGCAACGCCGAATACAAAGCTAACAAAGAGGCGATCAGGGCAAGCGGTCAGAGGAAGAAGGATTTTATTGAAGCCTGCCGATCTGGCGCTCCCACTCCTTCTGGCGCAGCTCCGCCAGCAGCTCCGTCCACGAGCGCGGCTCCGGCCGCAGAACCAAGCGAGGCCGCCCCGCCTCCTTCTGCTGCCGCGCCCACACAGGCGCCCGCAGCCTCCGAGCAGCAGTCGCGCCCAACCCGGAAAGCTCCGGTCTCGGCTTCAGAGGCGCAAGCGCAGGCATCGTGTCCTAGCGAATGTCGTGTGGGTGAACACCCGATCGGGCATCTACCATTTCAAGGGGACGCACAATTACGGGACCACAAAGCAGGGCACTTATATGTGCGAGGCGGCGGCCAAGGCTGCTGGCGACCGCGCGGCTGAGAATGAAAAGCATCCGTAGCGCTCGGGACCGAGTCCAGCGTCAGCTAATGGTGCGAAGCGGACCGTGACTGGCGGCCGCTTATGGCCCTTCACGACAGGACACATTTTGACGGCCAGCCGTCGCTTTTTGGGGCAGCGGAAGTGGGCATGCTGAAGCCCACAGCCGACGGCGACGCGGTTGACCCATAACAGACCTGGCGGTCGGGTCGCGAGCGCCGCATGAACTTACAGTCCCCGCATCGCCGCTGTGGGTAGTCGTTCGCTGGTTGCCGGTCGGCATCCGCACGCGAGCGAACGAAGGTTCCTGAATTTCGCCGAATCTCGAGGCATAAATAGCTGAGCAAGAGCGCCAATCGGCGCGTTTTCCACCGATAACTTCTCCATCGGACCTTTACACATCATTCATCCCAAGATGTCTTTTGGGCGGCCGGCGCGTGTCTGCGGCGAAACACCGTTGTATGAAGCTGCGAGAGGATGCCAATGATGGACGATTTTGTTTTCTTTCTTGCAGTTGTCTCCGCGCTCATTTCGTACCTGCGGTCCTCGTCACCATTGATCGGCGCGCCAATGGCCGCGAGCTGAAGCGGTCTCTATTGTCGATGCTCTTACAAGCCCGGGCCCCACCGCTGGGCGATGTTGCGCTCACTGGTGAAGAATTCGCGGAAGTCGCGACCCCCGGGGAACTGACCGCCTGGCGCAGCTATATCGCTGCGGTTAAGGATCCGACAATTACTCAGTCGGTACGCGAGGAGCTGCGCTGTCGTTTAACTTCAGCGATCATTGACGATCTACGCCCGCGCAAAAAACTCCCTGTGAGTCGATTAGAGCAGTCGACAATGGCGCTAAATGGACCGCTGCCTGCGGATGATCTTCGATCATACTGACGGCTCAAGCCCAACGAGGCAGCGTTCTTCCCGGCATATGTCTTTGGCTCGCCGATCAATTTTCTAGCGGCCTCACGGACAAATTACGCGCATGAACACTGCTTTTGCCGTCATGTAGTCCCTGAAAGATTTTCGGCGAAAGCGCTTCGCCTGCACGCGATCGCGCGGCCGGGGCTCTGTTTCAATATCCGAAGCTGTTCGTCGATCACGTTTTGCTCTTTCTCGACAAAGGCTGAGAGAACGCGAAATGAGACGGTTCTTGGGGCTACTTACATGAGATGACTGCGCGAGACTGCCTCGTGCCTAATGCCGCTCCGTTGATTGCGGTGGTATCCGTCATCATCCTAGCTGGAATGGAGGTTGCCATGGCAAGCCCTGTCGTAACTCAGCGAACGATACCAGTCGAGCACATTAAGATCGATTCAACGAGGACGTTCCTGCAGGTCGAAGCCGCACTTGACGAAGCCGTTCCGCAACTTGATCCGGCAATCTTCGCGGCAACAAGTAACGGCGAAGGAGAGCGCGTCAAGGAACTTGAGCGGGGCTCCGAACTCTTCATTTTCCTGAAGCGTGACCACGGCGCCCTCTTGCGGAGCGCCGGGCACACCCGCAAGGCGCTGCAATATGAAATCGGAAATCCCGTTACCGCATCCATGATGACGCGGTACCAACTCCCAGCCGCGCTTTATGCGCCGTTACGCGTTGTGCTATATAAGAACGCAGCGGGAGGAACGACCTTTGAATACGACAAGCCTTCCACACTCTTCGGACAATTCGGCGACGAGCGAGTCACGGCGGTAGTCCGTAAACTCGACGTTGAGATTGAGGGGGCCTTGCGGCGCGCCGCCGAAGGAGTGGTTGGGCGGGGCGCAAATTCCCCGTACCTCGAGACACCGAGGACATGGCTAGACCAGCTGTAACCCACGAAGCGGTCACTGAGTCCGACTTAGCTGAAGCACTTCATGCCCGGAAAATCGCGGGAGCGGCTATCGACGTGTTCGATCACGAGACGCTCCCGCCCAACCGTCCTTTTCGGGCGATGACCAATGTGCTTGCGACGCCGCACATCGGCTACGTATCGCGGGGGCTTTACGAAACCTTCTACCGGGACACAGTCGCCAATATCAGGCACTGGCTCGAAGAGTCTCCAACGGGATGAACGCGTCTACGGTTTCGCCATCGTGGGCTTGTTCCGATGGAATTAACGTTCACTCTTTTTGGTACCTGATTTTCAACTGAGACGCAGGGAGCGAAGCTCGATGGTGTGTCCGCTTGTGGCCCTTCACGACAGGCCACATTTTGACGGTCGGTCGTCGCTTTTGGGGGGCAGCAGAAGTGGGCATCCTGAAGGCGACAGCCGGCGGCGACGCGAATGACCCAAAGCGGACTGTGGCTTCGCTCAAACGAAGCGCTGGCCGCGCTCCAAAATTACGCCATTGGCACCGGCGAGACCCAACTCCAAACTCTCGCCGATCCGATGGGCGAGCATGATGAAATGCTTCGCCGCTTCGGGCGGACATTGCTCTTGTGCGGTCATCTCGAACAGCGCCAACCAACGATCGAAATGCCGCGCCTTAATCGGCAACGGCAAATGTTTCTGCAGGGGGCGACCATGATAACGCCCGCTCATCAAAGCCACGGAAGACCAGAAGGCACACATCCGTTCGAGATGCGGTTCCCAACCCTCAATCCGCGCCGCGAAAATAGGACCGATTTCCGGGTCTTCGCGTACTCGCGCGTAAAAAGCGTGGACAAGGCGCTCGATCATCGGCTCGTCGATTCCGGTCGCGGCTTGGATTTGTGCGGTCAGCGCCGCGCGGCGCGCGGCTGCGGAGTGGATATCGTCTATCATTCACCGGCCTTAAGAATTTCATGCCGTGCCTGTCGCGGTCGTATTCCGGCTCGCGACCAAAACGGTGGCGATCCAACGAACACGATGCCAAACCAGAAAACGCCGAGCGCGGCGGCAATAGAGATCAGCGCCATGCCGGCAGTTGTCTGCTGGTCCAGCCGGTAATAGGCGCAAAGACGCGTCGGCGCGCCCAGATAGAGGCCGCCCATGGCGCCGAGCATGGAAATGAAATTCGCCCACAAGAATGCGCGGCCGAGCGCCGGTACGCGTGGCCAGCTCAGGCCCAGGGGCAGGCCCGCGAGCAGCGGCAGGCTCGCGAATTTGGCGAAATCGATCCAAGGATCTCCCAGCGCCAATTCGAGCATGCGCGGCAGCATCCAGAACGATGTGGTGAAAATGACGAGCAGCAGACCGGGAATGCCGAGCCAATCGGCGTCGGCGAGCCAGCGTGGCTCATGCGAACGCACGATCGTCGCGAGCATGAAGCCGACCCCGGTCAGCAGCGGCAGTTGCACCGTCATATGAAGCGCCATGTCGCTTTCGAGGGCGCCTCGCAGCGGCCAAAGCCACAGGCACACCCACAACCCCGCCGCCGCGAGCAGGCGCGCGTCCCTCATGATTTTCTTCATGGCGTTTCCGGTCGCACCGCCTCCTCAATAAGCTGCGGCGATGCGCCAGGTTCGATGATGTGCGCGAAACGTCCATGTCGGTTCATGACATAGATGGCGCCGTTGTGCACGAAGCCACCCATGCCGTCGGGAATAACAGTGACGCCAAACGTCCGCAGCAAGGCAGCGAGGCCGCTCTTGTCGGACGTCACGGCGATACGCCAACGCGGCACCGTCGCGCCAAAGCGGTCGCCATAAAGCTTCAATGCCTCTCGGTTGTCGTTCTCGGGATCGAAGCTGACGCTGAGGAGTTCGATGTCCTGGTCCGGCGTCAGGGTCAGCACGCGATGGAAGTCATCGCCGAGGACCCCGCAGAGGCTTGGACAACGCGTGTAGATGAAGTCGACGAGCAGCGTCCTGCCGCGATAATCGGCAAGCGAGAATGGATGCCCATCCTGGTCGACGAGCCGAACATCCGGCACGGGAAGCGGGTCGCGCGCGACAGAAAGTTGCCGCGCGCCCTCGTTGGTTATGACCCGAAATCCTTCCGTAGCCCGGGCAAGTGCGCCGATTCCGATGAACAGCACGATGCCGAGCAATGGAATGAAGCCGCGGGTCATCGCGCGATGACGTCGTCGGGCAACGGCGACCGCAGAGTAAGCAGGAAACGCAGAATGAGGATCAAGGCTCCGGTGATCGTGAGCGCGGCGCCGATCGAGCCGACGCGGTCATAGGGCAGCCACGCCGGCATGTGCACGGCGTAGCGGCGCGGGACGCTGGCGCTGCCGGCGGCGAGAAAGGCGAGGACGAAAATCGTGCCGCCGATCAGATAGAGCCAGAAGCCTGCCGGCGCCAAGCCGGAGGGTGACCTGGCACCGCTCATATAGGTCATGAAGCCGAGCATCATCGCCATCATGCCGAGCAGAAGATAGGTATGGAAATGCCCCGGAACCCATTGCGTGTTGTGCATGACGCTGTTGATCGTGATGGTGCCGTCGGCGACCGCCGGGATGATCCCGATCGCCCAGCCGGCGACGCCGACGAAGACCAGTCCCGCGGCAGCGTCCCATTTGAGGCCGGACCGATAGACGTTGGTCAAGGCTCCGAAGGCGGTGACGAGGAGCACCGGCAGGCCGCTTAGCCAGGAGATGATCTGCCCGGCGACGAGCATCCAGGTCGGCATGGCGAAGTCCATGAACAGATGATGCGGATAGACGGTCAGCACCATCAATGTCGAAAGCACCCAGGCAAAATAAAAGGCGCGGTTGGTCTTCCATGCCCGATGCGTGTAGATCGGCAGGATCTCATAAACCGCGATCACCGCCATGTAGATCGTCACGTTGATGAAGGTGTGGCCGAAGTAATAGATCAAATTCTTCGCCACGAGCGTGTTGAAGGTGAAGCTCGGCACGTAGAGATTGACGAGCGACAGGACCAGCACGACGGCGCCGATGGCGATGCCCGCGATGTTGGAGATCGAGGCCATGGTCGAGGCCGCGACCGCCGGCGGCGGCCCGTCCCTTTCGGGCGCGAGGCCGAAGGCTTGCTTGACGCCGAGCCCGGCGCCGAGCCCGCCATAGACCGACACGATGCCGCGGAGGATGTCGAGGTGGAGCAGCAGGAAGCCGACGCCGATGACCAGCAGGCCTGCCATGTAGGCCGCCGCGGCATTCGCCGACCAGAGCGCGCCGGAATGCGCCGGCAGCGGATACAGGAAGGTCCAGGCACCGGCGAAGCCGCCGAGGAAACCGGACCCGAGGATGAGCACGGCGCCGATGAGGAAGAGCACCAGGTTGGCGAGGAAGACGCCGGTGCTGACCGGCACATGGCGGCGCACGAAATACCACATCACTGCGGCGCCGCCGAGGCCCGCGATGCCGACCATGCCAGAGCCGTGCATGGTCATGATCACGTAGAAGAAATTCGGCTCGATATCGATCCATTGCGCCTGCGCGAGCCGCATGATCAGCCCAAGCAGCATCATCAGCAAGAGAACGATCCCTGATACGGCGAGGTAGGCGCGCACTGCCGTGCCCGCGTCGATTCCGCTCCGGCTTGTTTCGACAGCTTGAGTGGTCATGGTGCCCTCCCGGCCGCAGCTTTGTTCGCGGCGACTTTGATTTCCGACGTCATCTCAGTGTGCCCGATCCCGCAATATTCGAGGCACAGCACCTGATAGGTTCCCGGCTTTTTGAAGGTGTAGCGCAGGACGTTCGTGTAGCCCGGCATCGCCTGCACCTGCGTGACGATGCGCATATCCGGACCGTAAAGCGCGAAGTCATGGTTCACGTCCTTGCTGGTGACATAGAACTCGGCCGTCTGGCCGACGGTGAAGTTGTTCGGCTCAATCGTCCACGACCATTGCTCGCCGACCACGCTGACGCGCCGTATCCCCGTGGCGGACTGCTCGGCTGACGCCGATATGTAGGGCAGTTCGGCGAGCGTCCGATAATTGACGCCGACCAAGACGATGACGGCAGCTGCAAAAAGCCAGACGCGCATGCGATAGGCCGAAGCAATCGCCGGCCCGTAATTGGCGAGCGGCACTTGCGCCCCGGCCGCGACTCCCGCAAACACCGCGGCAAGCGACCCCATAAGTACAATACAGACTGACCAGACCACGTCCTCGATCATGGCGTCCCCCTTTAAGATGTATTCTCAATGCAACTTATAGCAGATGCGGGGGCCTGATCAAGGGCGCCCCGCCATGATCACCGCTTCGAGGCGGCGCTTTGGGACGCGCTCGTCAGGCCCAGGCTTGCTTTCAATGCATTGAATTTCGGCCGCAGAAGGTCAGCCAACGTATAGTCGTCGAGCACCTCAAAGAAAGCTCGGAGAGCCCTTCTCAGAACATGTTCGAGCCGGCAAGGGCCGGCAATCCGACACTCAGAATGCTCCGAAAAACATTCTACCAAAGCAACGTCGTCCTCGGTATCGCGCACGACATCGCCGAGATTGATCTCGCTTGGCGGCTTGGCAAGCTTGAGACCACCGCCGCGGCCACGCAGCGTCGCCACGTAGCCGAATTGGCCGAGCGCTTGAACTACTTTCATCAAATGGCTTTCGGAAATTCCGTAAACGTCTGCGATTTCCCGGATTGAGCTCAACCGATCTTGCTGAAGGCCAAGATAGATGAGGACGCGTAAAGAATAGTCCGTATAGCGGGTGAGCCGCATGCGTTTATCTCCAATGTCGCGGGAGCTTCTGATGAGTGAGTTTATCGCTTGCCCGTGCGGAGGGCAATGTATTAGATTCATCTAACATGAACCTATTGGTCGCGCACATCGGCCTCAAGCTCAGCTTGTTTAGGCCTGAAGGCGCAGTCGGCCATGAACCTCCGCGCTTGGCATGAGCATCGAGATCCGCAGCAAACGCATCTACGACCCGGTCGAGCCCGACGATGGCGCGCGGGTCCTGGTCGATCGCGTTTGGCCGCGCGGCATGACGAAAGAAGCCGCCGCGCTGACCATGTGGCTGAAGGAGGTTGCGCCTACCACCCGGTTGCGTAAGTGGTTCGGCCACGAACCGGCTCGGTGGAGGGAGTTTCGCCGACGTTATCACGCTGAGCTGGACGAAAACCCGGTCGCGGTCCAACAGCTTCGCGATCTCATGAAGGCCGGTCGGGTGACGCTAGTTTATGGCGCCCACGATAGCATGCACAACCAGGCGCTCGCCTTGGCGGAATATGTTCAGGCGCACAAGAAGGCCGATCGTGGTTCTGCCTAAGCCGGATCTCGGAATTGCCATACACCAAGGGCGGGATCGCGCATCCGTGCCACCAGCCGGTCAAGATCGGCACCCAACCTAGCAAGTGCTCGCAGTCCGACAAGCCGTCGGAGTGGGGTCGTCTATTGTCAAGAGGGGCTGTCTTATCAACCTTTTTCGAAACGGCCTCTCACACGGGGAATATGGATTGGCACCTTTTCCAGGCTTGGTTTCGCTGTTCTTTTCACTCCGGCTCGTCGGAACTGCGTCATGAAATTTGTATCCTTTTTCCGCAACCTGCGGCGCGATAGGCCATGGCGAGGATTGGCGGTGGGCGGCGTCTTCATCGCAGTCGCGGGGGTTCTCCGGTGGTTTCTCGGGGGGTTGAGCGAGGGATTCGGCCCCATGATGTTTCTGCCGGCGATATTGCTGGCCGGCCTCCTCGGAGGGATTCGAGTCGGTGTGTGCGTCGGCATCGTTTCCATGCTCGTCGCGTGGGTCTGGTTTTTCCCTCCCTACGGGACCTTCACCCTGGGACCTCGTCCGGCGATCACGATGACGATATTCATCCTGACTGCATGTCTTGAACTCTATGTGATCCGAATGCTTAACGTCGCGATCAATGAGCTGTCGTTGGCGACCGAGAGATCGAACACGCTGTTTCGAGAATTGCAGCACAGGGTGGCGAACAACCTGCAGTTCATCGCCGCTCTCTTGCAGCTTGAGAAGAAGAAGCTCGAACAAGGTTGTGCTGGGGCGCACGCGTTGGAGTCGGCTCGGAACCGTCTTGACTTGATGGCTCTTGTTCATCGTCGCCTCCAAGACCCAAGCGCGGCTAACTTGCCGGTAGCGCGGTATCTGGAAGATCTGTGCGGAGATCTGATAAAGGCGAGCGATGCGCACAAAGTTCACCTAACGGTCAAAGTGTCGACCGTCAAACTGGATCTCGAATCTCTAATGACCGTATCCTTGATCATCGCCGAGCTCATCACCAATAGTCTCAAACATGCGTTTCGTGATCGCCAGGAGGGAAGCATTGCAGTCGAATTCGGAAGCAGGAAGCAGATCTACACGTTGACCGTCGCCGACGATGGCGGTGGCCTTCCTGCGACGTTTGGCCAAGCCAAAGGAACCAGCTTGGGACAGGGCATCCTTCAAAGCCTAGCTTCTCAACTTGGCGGCAAGATTTCCTACCAGCATGGAAAGGGAACAATCGCACGGCTGGTTTTCCCGGCGTAGCCTCCTCCTGGCAAAAAGCCATACATCAGAGAGGATCATTTCAAAGGGGGCAAACCAATCTGATGAGCGAGAAAGCGCAAAACACAGCGGACGTGATTTTGCTCAGCGAACTGAACTGCCGACGATCTCAGAGCGCTGACGCGAATGTGCGTCATCTTCGCCGACTGATTTAAATGATCATTCTTTCCGGGAACTATCCCAACTGCATTCGATTGTCTCGAAAGATACATGCAGGAGGTACCTTATGAAATATTTACTTCTCGCCGGCGCGCTAGCGTTCGGCATCGCAGGTCCGTGTTTGGCACAGGAGTCTGGAAAAACCGCGACGACACGAAACGCCAACCCCGGCGGCCCGAAAATCGGAAATAGCGACCGTACTGGAGGCCATAGCGAGCTATCCGGACAAGCTGGCATCACGGGGCCGACGGCTACATCAGCCGGCAACATCAGGCCATGCGGCATGCAGACGAGCAGAACCAGCGATCACGAGGGAGGCCATGGCAAAGCCTCGACCTCGTCCCTTAATAGCGCAGGGGGCTCCGTTTCAGGTTGCCAAGAAGCATCCGATCCCACCGAATAAACCACGATTTCCGGGGCATCCCTCGAGCCAATTCGTCGAACCATACTTGTTCACAGCAGCGGCGGAAGGGCTGTCCCGGAAGTTCGAACGATTCAGCGCCAAGTCTTACAATTGCTGGGTTTCATTTGAACCCGACCACGCATCGGGGGAGAGAATATGTTTAGAGGCGCACTTATGGCCTTTGCCACCTTATGAGTGACACAATCTATCCGAGGGCCACTCGCGAGCTCGCCGAAAAGCGGCGCAGCCTCAGTCCCGACACCGAGGCAGCATTTCAGGTATTCAGCCAAGCGCGGTTCGCTGACAGCGCGCTCTCGAGCAAAACCAAGCAATTGATCGCCGTGGCGGTCGCTCATGTGACGCAGTGCCCCTACTGCATCTAGGGTCACACCAAGGCGGCGCAACGTACAGGCGTCAGACCCCAGGAACTCATCCAAGCGGTATGGGTTGCGGCCGAAATGAGAGCTGGCACCGCCTTAGCACATTCCGCGCTGATGCTTGGTTCACTGGCGCAGTCCCCAGCATCACCAACGTAGTGATGCAAAGCATTCTAAGAGGTCGCCGTTGTCAAGGATGCTCCGAGCGCCCCTGCCCTGGAGATCCATATGACCGCAAATCCGAGAAGTACATGCAGCTTTTTGGAGGACGGGAATTCTTTCGCTCGCCTCTGCGCCGAGCCCTCCGAGAAAGAAGAGTCGTGCGCGCGTCTGCGTCTTGACAGGTGCCAAATAAGATGCATTTATAATACATCTATAAGATCCTCCGCTGCGGGCTTCATAGGTCTATTTGTCGCTCCGGCCGGAGCGGCCGACGACAATGATGCGTCAACCACGGTCTATGTTGCTCATCTTCATGCTTTGAACAGTAACGTGACCAGGCGCGAAGCGACGGGTGAAGCAAAGTTTACGATCAAAGGCGATTCGCTGACCATCCAAATCGACGCCGAGGGATTGCCACCCAACATGATGCACTTGCAGCATTTCCACGGGTTCAAGGACAATCGCCAGGCAACCTGCGCGACGGCGGCAGCGGACGTGGATGGCGACGGCATCATCGATCTGATCGAGACGGAGCCCATGTCAGGGACGACGATGGTCCCGTTCCATGACGACCCCGTCAGCATGCAAATCGTGAATGACACTTATCCCAAAGCTTCCGCCGCGGGTTCCTATCATTACGAAAAGACGGTCTCATTGAGCGCCCTGACCGCGGCTTTTGCCAAGACATTCGACGACCCGGACCTCGATCTCGACAAACGCGTCGTCTACATCCACGGAGTCCCTGCTGATACCGAGCTCCCGGCATCGGTCGCTTCGCTCGGCAAAATTCCCGCGCAAGTGACGTTACCGATCGCCTGCGGCAAGATCGAACGCGTCGCGCAATAAATCGGAACACACGTCGAGAAGCGCTCGCCTTACCGATGCGCTCCCAACGCTTCGAGTTGGTTCCAGTACCGTGCAGTTGAGAAACCCTGCACTTGGCGCAGAAAAATGAGCGACGCCGGGACGAAATGTCGACTTCCCGCTGCGATCTGCGGCAAAATGAGTGGTCGGCGCTTCTTTCATTGGGCTTTCGTCCGTTCTTTCTCGTGGCTGGCATTTGGTCCGCACTCGCGCTTGCTCTGTGGATCCTGATGCTGCTCTCAGGCTTCGCCGTGCCGAGCCGGTTCGATCCGCTGACTTGGTACATTCATGAAATGCTGTTTGGCTACGTAGGCGCGGCGATTGCCGGCTTCCTTCTCACTGCGATCCCAAACTGGACCGGTCGTACGCCGCTGCGAGGTAAGCCGCTTGCCTGCCTCGTTGCGTTCTGGCTCGTCGGGCGTATCACTTGTCTCTTCTCCGCCTTCGTCCCGCTCTGGCTTGCGGCGGCCCTCGACATCGTCTTTCCTGCCGCACTCTTTAGCGTCGTAGCCCGCGATATTGTTGCGGCGCGAAACTGGCGCAATCTTCTCCTGCCGATGCCTGTCGCGTTGCTGTGCATCGCCGATCTTCTGATGTTTCTGGAAAATGGCGGATTCAATGTGCCTCAAGGTCTCGGTTGGCGTCTCGGCCTTGCGACAATCGTTATTCTGCTTTCCGTCATCGGTACCAGGATTGTCCCGGTTTTCACGCGTAACTGGCTGCTGGCCCACGGCATCGCCGCGCCGCTCGCTACGCACGGATTGCTCGACCGCGCCGCATTAGGGGTGCTCCACGGCGGTCTGATCGGCTGGGCGTTCGCACCTAGCGAGCCGATTTTCGGCGTGGTGTTGATCCTGGCTGCGGCGCTCAATCTTGTCCGCGTCGTGCACTGGCGCGGTCACAGAGCGCGCTCCGATCCACTGCTCCTTATTCTGCACGTTGGATATCTTTGGATCGTCATCGGCGCGGCACTCCTCGGCGCAGCGCTCCTTGACGCAGCGCTTCCCTTGGCTGCCGGCATCCACGCCTTCACAGCTGGCGCGATGAGCACGATGATCCTCGCCGTGATGACGCGGGTCTCGCTCGCCCATACCGGTCGGCTTCTCGAAGCAGACGGGCTCACGACATCGCTCTACCTAATGATCAATGTCGCGGCTGTGACACGAATCGCGGCCGCATTTCTTGGCGGAGAACTGCAGATGCCGCTGCTGGTTTTCTCAGCGATTTTATGGATCGCTAGCTTCGCCACATTTGTTGGCCGCTATGGGCCAATGCTAGTCTCTGCGAGCGGATACGAAATCCGTGCCATGTCAAACGCGCATTCATCTTGACGGCGCTAGGCATTAAGTTCGGCAGAATTTCGGCCGGGCGAGCGGCGGCGCGAAATAGCATATCCGATGCTGAAGATCGGATTCGAGCACGAAGCAGTTCAGATCGATGCAACGATTATGGCCGAAGGTTTCGGGATAACGCCGTCACTCCTTCGAGAGAGCATGCAGGGAGGTCGGATCACGAGCATATGCGAACGCGGTATCGACCGAGATGACGGCCGATATCGGCTTACGTTTTTCTCGGACAGCAAGCGCCTTCGTTTCATTGTCGACGAGCGCGGGAATGTAATTCAACGGCTGCGGAGCGACTTGGGTGCGCGACGACTATCTGTGTGCAAAGCCAAACGATCGTGCCCTTCTTTTTGATCCGTGTTGGTCGCGAGGCATAGAGCCGAGTGCCAACCTCTTCGATTGAAAAGACTAGGATGCCGACCCGAGAAGAATTCCGTGCGGAACTTTTGGCGCAAATCGATCGCGCCACGAAGCAAGGTAGACCGCATATTGAAGTCAATGCGGGTGAACTGCATCGCGTGGTGGGTGGCTACCCTCCTAGAGGCGTGTCCTCGCACAGCATGCCTGTTTGCTGCAGCGTGTTACGGGCCGAGATGCACCGCGGAAAAGCAAAAGTCGTTTTCGATACGCCAAGCGGTAACGCCCCGGCCGTCACGATCCGCTACTATCTGCCCAGGTTCACATAAGCGCACGAAGCCGTTCCTGGCTAACTTGCTCGCCGGGAAACTACGCATCCGCGCTGGACATCGATCGCAACGCTTATGTCGGGAGCGTTTGATTGTTTGGCGAGAATCGAACATCGGCTCGCAACAACTCTTCCGTCCTGATCTTCTCGCGGGCCCGCAATAGGTCTTTCCAGCCGATATACCCGACAATCTTCCCATCCTCACGCGAGACAACCGGGAGATGACCTGCGATGGACAGGCGCTCCGCCAAGCTATCCAAATATTCATCCGGATAGGCAAAGGCGAATTTGGACCCGGCGAGCAGCTCGCAAAGCGTCGCGTTGCGGCGCTTCCCGGCACGTCTCCAGCGCAGCACCGCCGGAGGATCGATAAGCCCGACGACTCGATTTTCTTCATCGACGACGGGAAAACTTGGATGCGTGGTTGTAGGACTTGTGAGGAAAGCCGCGGCACCGTGTAAGGTCATCGTGGCGGGGACGGTTTCGACGGTGGTTGTCATAACCTCGCTGACTCGCGTCAAGGCGAAACGATCGACGCGATATTCGCGCAGGAGATGATGGCCCCGGCGGGCTACTTTCTCGGTAAGAATTGAACGGCGCATGAAAAGCACCGTTACAGCATGCGCGATTGCACAGGCGGTGATGAGGGGCAGCAGCATGTGTGTATCGCCGGTCAGCTCGACGGCGAAGAAGGTGGCCGTAAGCGGCGAACGCATGGTGCCCCCCATAGTCGCGGCCATACTGACGAGCGCCCAACATCCCGGAGTTCCCGTCGAGAGAAATCCCGCGAGCGCAGTTCCCATCGCGCCCCCCATGATGAGCAGTGGCGCTAACACGCCCCCGGAGGTGCCTGAGCCAAGCGCTACAGACCAAATGATTGCTTTAACGACGAGCAGCGCCAGGGCTGCGGTGGGCAGCACGTTGCCGCGAAGCATTCCAGAAATGTTGTCATAGCCGACGCTGAGCGCTTGCGGCTCGACCAGGCCGCCAATACCCACCACGAGGCCACCGAGCATGGGCCACCACATCCAGTGGATCGGGAGTTTTAGGAAGCCATCCTCGCAAGCATAGACGAGCTTTGTGAGCAGGCAGGAGAGAAGGCCGGCCAAGACGCCGATCAAGACCCAGGAAGCAAGCCCGACGAGCGAAATCTCTACGCTTCCAGTGAAAGGAAAGAGCGGGCTCGGCATATGGAGGAACGTTCGTGCCACCGCTGCGACGATGGCTGCGACCGTCACGGGAATGAAGCTGCGCGGCGTCCATTCGAACAGGAGAAGCTCGACGGCAAGCATGATTGCCGCGATCGGTGTGCCGAACACGGTGGTCATTCCGGCCGCCGCTCCGCTCACGAGCAGTGTCTTGCGTTCATTGTCGCTGACGGGAAGCATTTGTGCGATGAGCGAACCGATGGCGCCTCCCGTCATGATAATCGGTCCTTCGGCCCCAAATGGGCCACCGGTGCCGATGGCGATCGCCGAGGAGAGCGGCTTGAGAATCGCAACCTTAGGATCGATTCGCGAACGCCCGAGTAAGATCGCTTCGATCGCTTCCGGGATCCCATGACCGCGAATTCTTTGACTTCCGTAGCGCGCCATAAGTCCGACGACGAGAGAGCCTGCAACAGGAACGAGCACGGTCCATAGGCCGAGATGGGAATGGCCGAGCTTGGGGTCCGCGAAACTGAATCGACCGAAATAAGCAACGTTGGTGGTTAGCCGAATGAGTTGCAGTAGAATTAGGCCAGCGACAGAGGCCGCGATGGCGACAATTACAGAAACGCTTGCGATGACGAGAACGCGTGCATCCGTTGTGAAGTCCCCCAATCTGCTTGGTTCACTCTTTGGAGATGCCCCTGGCGCACTTGCTTCGTCGACACCAAAATTCATTCGCGAACAGACTCCCCTAACAGAGTGTTGGGTTGACATTGCTCGTCTTTATATCGGAATACGATATAACTGTGCAAGTCGGATCGCTCGATGACACGCAAAGCCAACGCAAGCCGAGGCGCTGCCAAGCGGAAGCTACCGCGCCCATCGCAAGCGGACTACGAGACGCTCTCCGAGTTTCGCTATCTAATTCGTTGCTTCTTGGAGTTCAGCGAGAATGCGGCGCGAATGTCTGGGCTCACCCCACGCCAGCATCAGGCGCTCTTAGCGATTAAGGGATTCCCGCTTGGCCGCGGCGTCGCAATCGGGGATTTGGCTGAACGCCTAAGAATTCGACACCACAGTGCCGTCGAACTTGTCGACCGCCTCTCGGAAGCCGGCCTGGTGTCGCGTAGACTCGACGCGAGTGATCACAGATGCGTTCTCTTGGGCCTGACAGATCTGGCCGATGATTATCTGGCTGACCTATCGGCGGCTCATCTGGACGAAGTTTCGCGACTAGAGCCAATCTTGAAGAGGATATCGGCAAGAGCCCGAACCTGAACTGTCATATTGTTCCTAGCCTCGCAGCTCGCGGATCTAAACGGCGATGTCCGCTATTGGCCCATCGCGGCACTTGGTGCCACGCACCAATACGTCTGAATTTGGCGGCAAACCGGAAGTCGCGTGGATACCGTGAATGTGCATCGATTGACCCAAAGCGGACGTTCCATTGTCGAGAATAGAGCCTCTGATCAGGGTCATACCCCTAAGTATGACAATGCCAGCGAGCGAACTGGGGTTCTTCAGTAATCCATGCCGCCCATGCCGCCCATTCCGCCTCCGGGCAAAGCCGGAGCTTCCTTCTTCGGATGTTCGGTGATTGTCGCCTCGGTGGTGACGATCATGCCCGCGATCGACGCGGCATCCTGCAAGGCCGTGCGGACGACCTTGGTCGGATCGATAATGCCGAGCGCGACGAGATCACCATATTCGCCACTCTGCGCATCATAGCCGTAGCTGTATTCCTTGGCTTCGAGCAGCTTGCCGACCACTACGGCACCGTCCGCGCCGGCGTTGTCGACGATCTGGCGCGCTGGAGCCTGGATCGCCTTACGGACGATGTCGACGCCGGTCTTCTGATCGGGGTTTTCGACCTTGATCGCGTCGAGCGCCGGAATGGCGCGCAGCAACGCAACGCCGCCGCCGGGAGAAATGCCTTCCTCAACGGCCGCCCGGGTAGAGTTCAGCGCGTCGTCCACCCGATCTTTCTTTTCCTTGACCTCAACCTCACTCGCGCCACCTACGCGAATCACTGCGACGCCGCCGGCGAGCTTGGCCAAACGCTCCTGGAGCTTTTCGCGATCATAGTCTGAAGTGGTCTCCCCGATCTGCGCCTTGATCTGGGCAATGCGTGCTGAGATGTCCTTCTTTTTGCCGGCGCCGTCGATGATCGTGGTGGTTTCCTTGTCGATGTGCACCCTCTTAGCGCGGCCGAGCATCTCGAGCGTTACGTTTTCCAGCTTGATGCCGAGTTCTTCGGAAATCAGCTGACCCGCGGTCAGGATAGCAATGTCTTCGAGCATGGCTTTGCGGCGATCGCCGAAGCCCGGCGCCTTGACGGCGGCGACCTTCAGACCGCCGCGCAGCTTGTTGACTACAAGCGTAGCGAGCGCGTCGCCCTCCACATCTTCGGCGATGATCAGCAAGGGCTTGCCAGTCTGCACCACCGCCTCGACAATCGGCAGCAGGGCCTGCAGCGAAGACACCTTCTTCTCATACACGAGAATGTAAGGGTCTTCGAGTTCGGCGACCATCTTCTCCGCATTGGTGATGAAATAGGGGGAGAGATAGCCACGATCGAACTGCATGCCTTCGACAATCTCGGTCTCGGTCTCGAGGCCTTTGGCCTCCTCGACCGTAATCACGCCCTCGTTGCCAACCTTCTGCATCGCCTTGGCAATTTCTTCGCCGATAAACCGATCGCCGTTGGCGGAAATTCTGCCGATCTGAGCGATCTCCTCGTTTGAAGAAACTTTCTTCGAGTTCTTCTTAAGATGGGCGACGATCGCATTGACCGCGAGATCGATGCCGCGCTTCAAGTCCATTGGGTTGAGCCCGGCCGCCACCGCCTTTGCGCCTTCGTGGGCGATTGAGGCCGCGAGTACGGTCGCTGTGGTCGTGCCGTCGCCGGCATTATCGTGCTGCTTCGAGGCGACTTCACGCACAAGCTGAGCGCCGAGATTTTCGAACTTGTCGGCGAGTTCGATTTCTTTGGCGACAGTCACGCCATCCTTAGTGATGCGCGGCGCTCCATAGGATTTTTCGATGACGACGTTGCGACCTTTCGGGCCAAGCGTGATTTTCACCGCATTATTGAGAATTTCGACGCCTCGCAGAATGCGATCACGCGCGTCGGTGGAGAAACGGACGTCTTTGGCAGCCATTGTCATTCAACTCCAGGAGAAAGAAACCGGGCGCGAAGGGCCATCGGATCAGCCGACGACGCCCAGGATGTCGCTTTCCTTCATGATAAGCAGGTCATTCCCGTCGATCTTGACCTCGGCGCCGGACCACTTCCCGAAGAGGATGCGGTCGCCGGCTTTGACGCCGAGGGGGGTGCGCTTGCCGTTCTCGTCACGCCCGCCGGGGCCGACGGCAATCACTTTGCCTTCCTGAGGCTTCTCCTTGACGGTATCGGGAATGATAATTCCGCCTTTGGTCTTTTCTTCGCCCTCAAGGCGCTTGACTACGACCCGGTCGTGCAAAGGACGAAATGCCATGACCTTCCCTTTTTTGTTCGACACTTCCGAGGCCTCCGAATAAGGACGGTTCAGGCAGCAACGAATAGCGAGAAATGCTTTTTGGCACTCGTCTATATCGAGTGCCAATCTGATTGGAGCTAAGAGTGCGCTTGGGGCTTGTCAAGGCGTTGACAGCGAGACGCAGACCGTCAGGGACTTGCATGGGGTCATTACGCTCATTGGATTAGGTAGGGCTTATCCAAATTGGGTAAATTCGTGAGGGATGACTGCTTTTGGCGCGAAGCGGGCTTTCCGGAATTTCAAATCGGTTTGTTGCACTTCAACGTGCAATTTGCATTTAGGGCGATTTCCCTCTTAATACCGGTCTTCCATGCTTTTCAACCGACGCAATATATGACCGATTTGATGAAGCGATGAAAAGAATTCACGAGTTGCCCAACGAAGAGCGGACATCATAGGCGCATCATCTTTTGCAGCTCATTGAACTTCAATCAGCCCGTATGAACGCTGATGCATACGATGCCTGAGACGGGGAATGCGCGGACGGTGTTGGTGTGGGATTGGCCGGTCAGACTGTTCCACTGGGCGCTGGTGGCGCTGGTGCCGGCACTCTATCTCACCTGGCGCTGGAATTGGATGGAATGGCACGCGCTAGCCGGCGACGCGCTGTTGACGCTGTTGCTCTTCCGTGTGCTCTGGGGATTTTTCGGCAGCGACACGGCCCGGTTCGCGCGGTTCCTCGCCTCACCGACTGTCGCGTTACGATATCTCGCGCATCTGTCGGGTGGCGAGTCGGATATCCATGCGGGCCACAACCCGGCTGGCGGCTGGATGGTAGCGGCGATGCTCACGCTGCTCCTAGCGCAGACCCTTACCGGCCTGTACGTGCAGAATGACGTAGCGAACGAGGGCCCTCTCACCGAACTCATCCCCGCCGGCATCGCCAATGCCATAACCGCCCTGCACGCGATCCTGTGGAACGTGATACTTGTGCTGGTGGCGCTGCACCTGCTGGCGATCCTGGCCTATGCCGTTATGCTGCGACAGGATTTGGTGCGGCCGATGCTTACCGGACGCGAGCTACTGCCCGCTTCAGTCCCTGTGCCACGCATCGCCGGCTCCGCGGTAGCGTTGCTGTTGCTCGGCTGCGCCGCCGGTGCCGCAGCCTTAATCGCACTCATGATCTGATCCGACCGCCAATCGATGTCGATCAGGACTTGGGCGGGACTACCTGTCCGCGGATCTCGCCCGCCGGGTGGTCGGTGGTATGGACATTGATGTACCAGTCGCCAGCCATGAACTGCTGCGCCTGCGACGGGGTCAATGTGGCTTGGCCCGTGATCGGGCTAGTTGCTGGCGTGTTTTGCTTGCTGATCCAGATCTGCACGTCTGCGTTCTTGCCAGCCGGCGCGGGACCGTGAAAATGCGCCATCGTGGCCGCACTCGACAGATCGCTATAAGTGACTCTCCAGGTCAGCACACGGGTCGAGGGGTCGTAGCTGAGGTTGGCGGTCCCCGTGCCGGGCGTTGTGACCGGCGGCACCTGCTGGTTGCCCGAGAGTTGGACGGTGAACGAAAGGGGTGCCGCCTGCGCCACGAACGCGGAAGCCGCCCACGCGAGGCATGCTAGAGCCAGCAGGCCGATCCACGATTTCGCCGAGTGCATGTGTCCTCTCCTACGTTCGTTCCGCTAAAGACGCATCAGGCGAGAAGCCCCAGCCCTTGCGCGCAAATCCGATGCTGCAATTAGGGTGTTTCTCTACGCGGTCAATGACCCGCCATTTCAACTGCCCGTGCGCGTGACGGCGACCGCGCGGCCGCTTGATCCGGAAGGTGGCACGTAAGCCCGGCGAACGTCCGATAATGGCCCTTCGCGACAGGCCACATTTCGACGGCCGGCCATCGCTTTTGAGGGGCAGCGGAAGTGAGCGTACTGAAGCCCACGGCCGGCGGCGACGCTTTTGACCCATTCGGG
This sequence comes from uncultured Alphaproteobacteria bacterium, assembly GCA_963697785.1. Classification (GTDB taxonomy): domain Bacteria; phylum Pseudomonadota; class Alphaproteobacteria; order Rhizobiales; family Beijerinckiaceae; genus Methylovirgula. Next base: position 2,373,897 of record OY969098.1, read on the forward strand.
ACCTTGGGAACGATCCGGCGAACGACGTGGGTGGATTGCGTTGGCGAAGATGTCGTCGAGCCGTCGTCCAACTGTACCGGACAGAAGGGCGGCACGACGCCATAGGCGCACGTGTCTCGCTTTTGACATGTTCGTAGCGTGAATTGGCTGACAAGATTTATTCACCGCGCCTGGATTTCTGGGATCATATTGGCAATCGCGTTTGGCCGACGGCTTGCGAACCCGCACAGCCCGGTACGTCTGGAACATAATGCGTTCCAATCCTGCTGGCGGAAATTGTGATCGCTAAGCGAGGTCCGGCTGCGTTAGGCTGAGGGCCCATTTCGCAGATGCAACACACTCAACCCCCGTTGCAGGAGACAGAGGCCGCTCTTGTTCGCGAGTGTGTCGAAAAGATTCTCGGCTGCCGACTTTTTTCACAAGCCGAGCGTCAACAGAAATTTTTGCATTATCTCGCCGAACAGACCCTAACGGGACAGGGACATCGTCTGAAAGGTTACTCTATCGGCGCGGCGGTCTTTGACCGGAACGATGATTTTGACCCGCGACTTGACGCAATCGTACGGGTCGAGGCGACAAGGTTGCGTTCGAAATTGCGCGAATATTACGAGGATGTGGGTCGTCTCGATGAAGTTCGCATCGAGCTTCCCAAGGGCTGCTATGAGCTTAAATTTTCGTTCCAAACCGGCGCGTGCCGGTCAGAGCAGGCGGTTTCTCCTTCTGCATTGGGAATCGACGCCGAAACCTCGATCCTGATGCCGGCGATTTCGGTGCCAAGCGACAAGCCTTCGCTCGCCGTCCTTCCCTTTGCCAATCTGGGCAGAGATCCAGACCAAGATTATTTTGCGGATGGCATGACGGATGATCTAATCACGTCGTTGTCGAAACTCTCGGGTCTGCTTGTGATTGGCCGGCAATCGGTCTTTGTCTACAAGGGCAGCAATAAGGACGCGCGCGAGATCGCACGAGAGCTTGGCGTTCGCTATTTGCTTGAGGGCAGCGTTCGCCGCTTGGAACATCGTGTTCGCATCAACGCGCAGCTCGTCGAAGCGGCACATGGACTGCAAGTTTGGGCGGAGCGCTACGACCGCGATCTTGAAGGCATCTTTGCCTTGCAGGACGATGTCACGCGCCGGATCGTCGAGGCATTGGAAGTGCACCTTTCGGAGGCCGAATCAAAGACTTTCATCCGTGCCGACAAAGTGAATGTCGAAGCCCATGATCTCCTGCTTTGCGGTCGCGAGCGGTTTTGGGAATTCACGATCGAGTCAGCTGAAGCAGCGCAGGAATTGTTCATCAAGGCCCTCGAAGTTGATCCGAACTATGCGATGGCCCATGCATTGCTCGCGCGGGCTTACCTTTATAAATTCGCCACGCTTTTCATTGATCGACCCGAACTGTGCGAACTGGGATTCCATCACGCGCGAAAGGCAGTCGACCTCAACCCGGGATTGTCTCTTGGATACTCAACCTTGGGGTGGGCCCATCTTTGGCGCGGCCAAGGCATCGAAGCCTTGGTCGCCGCGCGCCACGGGGTGCAAATGGACCCCAACAATGCCGACGGACATGCATTCCTTGCCATTATTCTCGCCAACATTGGGAGAGGTGACGAAGGCGCGGACTGCATGCAAACAGCGATGCGCCTCAATCCTCATCCGACCGCGTTCTATTTCTTTGCGTTCGGTGTCTGCCGGTTCGTCCAGGCCCGCTACGAAGAGGCTGCCGCCGCCTTCAAAAAGGGATTTGATGTCGCGCCGCGCTTTACCCCCAACACGGAGATCCTGATCGCGACATATGGCATTCTCGGCCGTATCGAAGAGGCCGCGCATTATCGCGATGCGATCTTGAAGCGCCAGCCGCGAAATGTGATTCAGGCCCGGTGGCGACACTTCTTTATCGATGCGGACGCATCGCAGCGTTTTTGGGGCGGACTTGAGTGCGCTGGTTTCATGCGGCGGAGCCCGCAGAAAATCACGGCGGGCAGCGGATCAAAAATGCGATCATTGGCGCACAAAAGTTGACGCGGCAGTCTCCGCCAGGCATCCTCAGGCTGATCAGCATCGCATGGCCGTCATCACCACGCCAGGCACGCCCAGCCAGCCCGCGTTTTCCTCAACCGCTACCAATTTCGGCATGAGCCGTGTCGCCGTTCGATGGCTCGGGAAGTAGAATGGTTTGGGAAATGTGGTCAGCGGGTGCCGCATCACGACCTTTTCTATTCCTTCCAGCATGCGCGCATTGTGGACGAACCCGGTACCGCTCTGAATGTCGACTGGTGTCGATCCGGGATGCGCCCCCCACGGCGGCGTGCCGAATGCGAAGCTCATCGCCGGATAGGCATTGACCGCCACGGTCCCGTATTTGAGCCAGGTAATCGCGTTCTCGACGGCGCCTGACAGTGCAGGATCTTTTTGCGTCGTCGGATGGACGATCAACGTCGCATTGAGCGTGCCCCAGAGCCGCGTGTTGCAAAAGTCCACGGCGTTCAGAATGAATTCGTTCGTATTGCTTGCGGAAAGGGTCGTCTCAAAAAGCACTGGGCAGAAATATTCGACGTGGAAGGCGGGATCGGAGGCATTCCATGGATCGAGTCCGGTCACGATCGTCCATGGCAAGATGTTGTTCCCCGCGGGGCCAATCCTTCGCACCTGGTTGCGCCCGGTAGTCGCGAGCCGGTACTTTTCCACGGCGCCAGGATAATAAGCCGGGCGCGTCGGCGTGCGCGACAGCGCGTCAGCGAGAAGATCGAGAAAAGTGCCGCGCTGCGGCCAATTCGCGGCGGTCACCAGGATGCGCGGTGTGCAGCAGCAAAAGGCGGCGTTGAGCGCTATCGCGCCGGCGACCTCTTCGGCCTGGTAGCGGAGTTCCTTTTCGTTATATGGCCCGGGCACGATGACAACCGGCGAAACATTGCCGAGCTCGGCAGTCACCGGCTTGTTGACCAGGGGGCGGCGCTCGGCCCTGCGTTGCCTGCGTTCTTCTTCGGTCGCTCCCCAGACGATGGCTTCGTAGGTGCGATCCGATCCGGTCAAATGAACTTCATCGACCTCATTGTGCTGAACGAGATAGGTGCCTTCGTCTGCAGCGCCATGGACAATAGCGAGAAAATTCTGCGCGAGAGCATCCGAAAATGCCTCTTCCAAATAGGGTCCGAGATAAGCGTTCACCGGGTTGAGTTTGAGGACGCAGACTTTTCCTTCGACGAACATCTTGGTGAGCACATCCCAGGTGGGAATCGAATTGATGTTTCCGGCGCCCAGAACCAAGGCGATCCGCCCCTTATGATTTGGCCGCTTGTAGAAACTTGCGCGAGCTTCGTGCAACTCGCTTTCGCTCATGCCTGCGGCCATATGGACATCGACAGTCACATCCTTGAAGAGAAGACCGTCGATCACATTGGCGGGAAATACCCTGATCGACAGACTGCCATCCTTCGTGCGTCCAACAGGACCGATCGGCGTATTGCCGGTTCGCCTCAAAGCTTCGAGCGATTCGATGATGAGCCGGAGCCCGCGCACGACAATGAGAGGTCCGCTGCCCCATTCGTCGCCCGCTGCTTCAGGAGGGAGGCCTTTTGCCTTTGTCGCAGCCTCGGCAGAAGTACGGGCGATGCGCAGATAGCCTCGCTGCATGGAGCGTGCGAGCGCGATGCGCTCGTCGAGAGAGATCCGCGCGAAACGTTCGGCGCCAGCTCTGAGCTGCGCCACAATTTCATCGAGCTGGGACGGGGTCGTCGCGCCGGAGGACGGCATGGCTGCCGCGGGCGTGGCTTGCTTCAACATCATTCTCTCCATGGGATCCTGGAAGCTTGCGACGAATGAGGAATTGGAGGACGGCACCGCATGTCTTTGCGATGCCGTCCTCGCCGATCACTTCGCGGCCGTCGGGGATTCGAGAGAATAAGAGCCCGTCCAATCCACGTGATACGTGGCTTGCGAGACCATTTTGCCGGTATAGGTCCCGCTCCCTGCCACTCCCGCGTACTGGCCCGCTCCCGCGACGAAGGTCCATTTACCATTTAACGTCGTATTCGGCGTCTTGTTGGCGTTGAGCGTGGTAGCAATCTGGCCTTCATACCTGACGCGAATGCTGTCCGCGCCCTTTGCGATGGTGCAATAGCCGAGATCCGGCCCGTTGCCTTGCGTAAGGTCGATAATTTCCTGATCCTGGACGGAGGCACCAGCCATGTAATCCGTCGCGCCTTTGTTGGTGTTCTTGCCCCGGCAGACATCCAGCATCAGGATGTGAGCGTCCGCGGCCGCGCCGATTGGGGACACCTCCTTCTTCGTATAGGTACAATCGAAGCTTCCGGAGATTGCCACGGCGTCCTGTGCCGAACATGGATTCGCCGCGGCAAAAATGCCGAGACCTGCGAGCAAGCCGGTCGCGGCGAGAGTGAGTTTCTTGCAGGAAAGGTGTGACTGGATGTTCATTTGCATCTCCTTGGCTCAATTCGTTGCGGTCTCTTGAGCGTTCGGCTTGGTGAGCCGCGATTGCTAAGCGCAAGAGATCAAAATGAGCGACAGGGAGGAGAATATGCCGCGTCGGCTTCGCCAGAGAGTTTGAAACAGTTAGTAACGCGGGACGCACGCGGCGATGAATGCGTGTGAATATCGCCCGCCTTTCCGGCGACACCGTCAAGTCCGCTTATGGCCCATTGCGGCACTTGATGCCGCGAACCAATATGTCTGAATTTGGCGGCAAACTCGAAGTCGTGTGGACACCTCAATGCGCAACGATTGACCCATTGCAGTCATTGGCCAGGCCGCCAGGCAGCAAGTCACGGGGTATACAACGAGCACGCTTGAGTCTCGCGATAGCGCGATTGGGCACTCTGTGACTTTGCAGTCACATGCCCGCGAGAATCAGGACCGCAGACAACGACGGTGACGCCTAATCCTTGACAGCCGCTTTATGTTGTTACGATATAATATAACATCTTCTGTCGAGACGGAGCCTTAATCCACCTTTGCGTCGTTACTTTCAAAACCGCGTGAGATGGAATGGAATGTACCACTGCATCATACGCTTCCTGCTTCCAAGCAGTTTGGCGATCGGATTGCTCGTGTGCCTCGGCGGATTGGTTTTGGCGCAATCGTCCACTACCTTGCCGACCGTCCATGTAATCGCCCCCAAACCGGCGAAGGGCGAATCCGCCGCGGCACGTCGGCTGGCTGCAAAAGCCCAGGCATTCGATGCCGCGCGTAGCAAGTTGTACACAACCGTCGGCACCACCTCCTACAAGATCAGCCACGAGACCATCCGGGCTCTCCCGCAAGGCGCCAACCAGCCGGTCGAGAAAGTGCTGCTGCAGGCGCCCGGGGTCTCACAGGATTCCGCCGCCAGCGGCCTGCTGCATGTGCGCAACGACCACGCCAACGTGCAATTCCGCATCAACGGGGTCATGTTGCCCGACGGCGTCACCGGCTTTGGGAGCATCTTCGATACTAGCCTAATCGGCGGCATGTCGCTCGTCAGGGGCGCGCTGCCTGCCGAGTTCGGCCTACGCACGGTCGCCCTAGTGGACATCGCGACCAGGACCGATGTGTTCAACAACAGCGGCAGCATCACCGCATACGGGGGAAGTTTCGGAACTCTAGAGCCGTCCTTCGAATATGGCGGCACGTTCGGAGGCAATTGCGGATCGGCCGCGCCGGGACCCAGCTCGTTGACCACAAACTGTTTCCCTGGAGTCCAATACTATTTCACCGGCCGCTATCTGCAGACCACCGTGGGAATCGAAAACCCCACGCCCGCCTACGACGCCATTCATAATTTCTCCCAGCAGGAGAAGGGTTTCGCATACATGTCGGCGCTCATCGATCCCACTACGCGTTTGAGCATGATCGCGGGGACCGCCACGAACGCGTTTCAGATTCCCAACGTTCCCGGCCAACCGGTCGGGCAGATGGGAAATCCGCCGGTCACCAATGCATTCGGGATTACCAATTTCAATTCAGCGCTGCTCAACGAGACCCAGACTGAGGATACTCAGTTTGGGGTGCTGGCGCTGCAGAAATCGGTGTACGGTTTCGACGGGCAATTGTCCTATTTTACCCGCTACAACTTTCTGCACTTCGTCCGACCCGGTCGGCGATCTGCTCCTCAACGGCATTGCCTCAAATATAAGCCGAGAATCCTATGCCAACGGCATTCAAGGCGACACATCGTATGTCATCAACCCTGCGAACGCGCTCCGCGTTGGCTTCACGGTCAGCGGCGAACAGAGCAACGTCGACAACTCGTCGCTCGCCGAGCCGTGCACGATCTGCGATGGCACCGACAATGGCGCGCCAGAGACGATGGCCGACAATGTCTCGAAGCTCGGCTGGCTTGCCGGCATCTATGCGCAGGACGAGTGGAAGATCACAAACGAGCTTACGATCAATGGCGGCCTGCGCTTCGATCAGATGTGGCAATATGTCGACGACAACCAACTGAGCCCGCGCTTTGCATCAGCTGCAGTACGATCGCCTCAATCGCAGGAACTCTCTTGGTCTCTCCGTTGAACCTGATCGGAACGAGTGCAGCCAAAAGCCCGTCAATCAGGACCAAAGTCGATTCCGGCGCTTTCGGCCGCCGTCCTGTTGGATTCCCGCTTTGGCCTTTTTTCCATTGGTGCGCTTTCGGCGGGCGCCCATAGCCAATGGGGTGGTCTGAAGGCGCGCTCACGGCGCGGCCCTCCGAGCTTTTTTGAGAGCGCTGAAGGTCTCGCCGTTGGCGTGCCGAGCCTCGCGGCCCGACATTCGTTGCCAGCGTTCGATGGCTGTGTCGACATAAAGGGGATCGAGTTCAATCCCATGGGCATGTCTGCCCGTCCGCTCGGCGGCGAGGATGGTTGTCCCGCTTCCTATGAAGGGATCCAAAACAATGTCACCTCTCCTCGTACAATCGAGGATGGCATCGGCCACGAGGGCGATTGGCTTAGCCGTCGGGTGCAGGTCGATTGAGTTCCTTTGCCCTCTACGCGGGAAACTGTTTGCCCCCGCGTAATTCCAGACATTTGTTCGATTGCGTCCGAATCGACCGAGCTGAACATTGTTCTGGTGTGCTTCGTCGCCGTTTTTGAACACAAAGATGAGCTCGTGGCGCGAGCGATAAAGAGATCCCATGCCGCCGTTGCTTTTCGCCCAAACGCACAAGTTGATCAGATCGCATCTCGAGGCTCGCCCGGCTGCATGCATTTCCAGCATGTGACGCCAGTCCATGCAGGCGTAAATCAGCGCGCCTGCGACCGTGTGGGCGCAAATAAGGGACAGGCTGACAGTCAAGAAGTCAGTAAATTCGGCCTCGGACATTTCGCCCGCAGCCATCGGAAATTCGCGATGCGTAACCCGGCCGTTGCCGCTGACGTGACCGTCTATTTTGACGTTGTATGGAGGATCGGTGAAGACAGCGGTTGCTCTGGCACTTTCCAAGAGTGCGTCATAGGCCGCCGCGTCAAGTGCGCTGCCGCAATACAAACGATGGCCGCCCAGAAGCCAAAGATCTCCGGCGAGCGCCACCGCCGGCCCCGAGGCTCCGTCGAACTCATCGGCGGCATCCGCAACTTCCGGCGTGTCGAGCGATTGAATCCGAAAGTCGATCTCCGGAGATTCGAAGCCTGCGTCTTCAATTTCAAAATCCAGAACTAGCTCGGACAATTCCTTAAGGTGCAGCGCCAGCTTTGTGTCGTCCCACGACGATCTATCCGTAAATTTATTGTCTGCCAGCATAAAGGCCCTGGCTTGAGCCTCGTTTAGATGTTCGAGACAAATGACGGGGACGTGGCTGTATCCGGCTAGCCCGGCCGCTTCGTAGCGGCAGTGGCCCGCGATGATCTTCTTATTTTTGTCGGCCAGTATGGGTACGTTGAAGTCGAACGATTTCATGCTTCGCGCAAGCGCTCGAATCTGCTCCAGACTATGCTTCCGTGGATTGCTTGGGTTGGGTTTGAGTTCGTGCAGCGCAAGGTAGTCGACGTGCAGATATCGAGACGCGTCACCGCTGCGACCACCCGCTTTGGGCCGTTTTCTATCCGCGGAACAGGCAGTGGCGTTACCTTCACCCATCGTGGCCTCCAGCGACGCGAGATCGAGGAGCTTTGATGGCATGAACGCTTAAGCCGAGCCATAGAACTAAATTCGGCTATTTTCCCGCTGGTTTTATACCATACAAGATGGCCGCCCGGCGCTCGGACTCGACCAGGTATCGGCGACAACCGGCGCGGAAGGCTGCTACGGCTGGCTCGTTCAAGTTTTCGAAATAAGGACGCCAGCCGCCGCTCGAATCATTCGCCAAACCTGTGTATTCGCCATTACATGCTCGCCAATACGCATCAGCTGCCGCGACAACCGTCTGACTTCGAAATGCCGAAAGACCATGAAAGTGCTCCCAAGCTTCGCCGATAATGGCCGCGCAAGACATTCTTGGGGAAATTGCTTCCGGAGGCAGCGCTCTGCCGCGTCCGGCCTTTGTCTTTTTGGCTTCGCCTAAGAGTACTTGCGAAGCGCGGGCAATGCGCGCTCGCTCGGCAATGTTCCGCAACACTTTTTCATATGAAGCCAAGGCTTCGATCTTGCCCAATGGCGGCATTTCCAGAAACTCTCTCGTAACCGGGTTACTCAGCGCACGAGCAACTAGCAACGCAGCTTCTTCGATTTCTTTGAGTAGGTCTCCCATCTCGGCCCTGGTGGGCTGCTGGAGCGCAATGACGCCCGCCACTACAAGACCTGGAGCAAAATCGAGGAGATATTTGGTCAGCCAAGGTGGCGCCTCTGGCCCCGCGACCAAATTTGCGACCTCCGTGATCACCAGAGGGGTCTCGGGAGCCAACTCGGAGACTGCCTCACGATTTTCAGGCAAGGGAGAGTTTGTTGAGCCCCGCGTAAAGCTTTTTCGACGCGCGCTTGTCTATCAGTCATGGCGATATCAACAGTCGAAGTGCAGCTTGGCAAAGCAAGAGCAGCCCAACTGCCTCATCCACGACATGCGACTCGATTTCCCTCATCTGACCGAAATTTTCGCTGTTCCCGCTAATATTTTCCCTGTTCGGAACTCTGCAATCCTTGATCTATTTTATTGAATTTGCGGCACTAATGCTAGCGAGCGTCGATTGTCAGGCCTGAGATAAGCGAATTTCCTTATTCTTTTCCCTGTAACCAGGGAATTCAGATCCGAGACGGGCTCGAATTGCACTGCGTCGTCAGCCAGGCAGGTGCGGTCTCTCTGCAGAATGTGGGCGTTTCTAACAAACCCACGACATTTCGGGAGGTTGCGTCGTCTCTGCGGCGTCTTTCGACCTCCGCAGGGGCGCTTTGCGGCTTTTGCCGTCGCATTTTGGGGTGCTGTCTCGCGACGGGTTTTTCCAATCTCCGTTTAGGCGCGAGAATCGCACGTGGAGACCGGTTCGCTCTCGGCAAAGACTGGTTGTTAACGAACGACAGAGGTCTGTTTGAGATAAAGCGCCCCAAGGTCGTCAACGCGAATTCGCGGATGGGGCGCGCTCTTGTAGATAAACCACCATGCGATCGTTAGCCTCGAAATGCCGGAGGGCGAAAAAGCTGTTCGCGGCAACAGCGCAGGACTTCGCCCCGCAAATGAGGCGCGAGGGTTCGAACCTGCGGAACCGCAGTGATGGTGCGTTTCCATGACCGCCGAAGAAATCGGGCACGAAGCTCAGCGGTGCAGCCATCTCTCTTCCCTCGCACGCCAGGCCGGCCATGCGGCCAGCATGTCTAGATCGCGAACTGTTTCGCCCGGAAGTTAGTGACCAGCGCCATCCGACCGACAAGATAGGTTCGGTAGTCCGCCAGGAGCCCTTCCGCGTCCGACGCGCCTTCGCGCAGCGTTTCGTCGATCTCGCGGACGGCCCGTTCGAGGGTTAATCCGCCGGCGCCATCGTCAACCAAGCGACCACTGAGGGCACGTCCAAGCTCGAGTCGGAGGGCTTCTGGTAGAACCGAGCGCGCCTCGAAGTAGCAAACGGAGTCCGAACAACCGCAGGCGTTCGTCACCGAAACTTCGGATAATCGATAGTCTATCTCTCCAATCTGCATCATGGAACGCGACCATGCGGGCTTCATCTTGCGGACCAGGAAATCCGTCATAGAGGCGCTCCTCGGCATGCAGTGAAGGCGTGCGGGATTCGCGCGTTGAAGTGTAAGCTGAGACAAGCCGCGAGCAGAGCGTCATTCCGCTGCATGGTGTGATCCTGCTCGTCGGACCGCACTTGTGCATCGCTTAGCGTTCCTTCCCATAACAAGGCATCAGCGACAGCCTTAATGCGCTGCGCGTGGCGCTTGCAAATGACCGGTTAGCTCGGAACCCAGTAGCGCTGTTTCACATTACTAGCCTCGGCCTGTTCTGCGTCCTCAAGGACCTTCGCTGCCATTTCGTTGACCGACAGCCGCCTTACGCCCGAAGGCAAATCAGGCGAACGGCCCAGCTCTGATTTTTGCAAAAAGGGTATTGCGATACGAGCAACAATGAGCCGCTCCCGAAGACGCCTCTGGACAAACTTTATGTCGCGGGCGACCACGTTGTTGCCGCGAAATACATGCTGCGGCCTGACTGTGATTGGCTCGCAGTCATCGGGATTGGACAAGAATTTGGCCCAAAGAGCGTGGCAGCAAAGGGATGCGTGTAGTTCTGCTCGCCGGCCTTCCGATATCGAACCACTATCAGGGGAGGCCAAGATCGCGAGAACCGCGGCGCCGCACTCGTAGACATGGCTTCGATCAAAGCTAATTTCGACTCGCAATTGAGGCATGCGAAATCTATCCCGCGGTTTAGAGCCGGCACGTGCAACTGGCAGGCGCTTCTAACTATGCCCCTACCCAGCGCTCCGAAACTCCGTCCAATCGAAGCCAACATCGATCTCGCACGATACTTTTGAAAGACTTACGGAACCCGGATGCTGCTCGGTCGTTTAGCGGAGACGGCATACACGACGACGGCGCCGACGATTGAGCGGCGGGTCACTTCGATCGGCCCCGCCACGCGGCTCGATCATTGCTCACGGCGCGAACTGAAACGTGACCGGTTCTACCCAATGATTCGACCCACCTTATGGAGGGAAAGAGGATGGGAAATGAGCCGAAGGACGACGAGCGCGAAATCATCATCGACCCCTATAGCGGCAGCGCGGGCGGCTGGGGTTCGGCTGGCTCGCTTGCGGAAATTCTGCTCCGTGAAGGCTCGACAGTCAGCATCGCCGCGGATCTCATTCATCAGAACAAGCCAGACGGCTTTATGTGCGTGAGCTGCGCCTGGGCGAAGCCGGCCAAGCCACATCCGTTCGAGTATTGCGAAAATGGCGCGAAGGCCAGCGTCTGGGAAATGACCCACAAGAAGACCGGCCCGGACTTCTTCGCCGCGCATAGGCTCCGCGAGCTGGAAGCATGGCCCGATTACGATCTCGAAGAACACGGGCGGCTCACGCATCCGATGCGGTGGGATGCGGCAACGGACAAATATGTGACGGTGGCCTGGAATGACGCCTTCGCCGAAATTGGCCGCGAGCTGAATCGCCTCGATCCAAAGAGCGTGGTGCTTTATGCGTCGGGTCGTGCCTCGCTCGAAACATCCTACATATATCAATTGTTTGGCCGGATGTATGGCACGAACAATTTCCCGGACAGCTCGAACATGTGCCACGAGAGTACGTCCGTTGCGCTGCCGGAAAGCATCGGCCAGCCGGTTGGTACAGTCCATCTTGAGGATTTCGACGAGACGGATTGCATCTTCTTCTTCGGCCAGAACGTCGGCACGAACAGCCCGCGTATGCTGCACCAGCTGCAGGACGCGCGCAAACGCGGCATCGAAATCATAACGTTCAACCCTTTGCGGGAACGCGGCCTCGAGCGTTTCGTCAATCCGCAATCGCCCTTCGAGATGTTGACGGATACGCCGACGCAGATCAGCACGCAATATCACCAGCTCAAGGTCGGCGGCGATACGGCAGCGATCTTCGGCGTATGTAAGGCGGTCATCGCTTTGGACGACGCGGCCGTAACCGAGGGCGACCGGATTCTCGATCTCAACTTTATCGCCGAGCACACGCATGGCTTCGATGAATTTTGTGAAGCGGTCCGTGCCTATGACTGGACGCAGCTCGAAAAGCGGTCTGGACTTTCGCGGTCGGCTATGGAAGCGGCCGCCGAGGTCTACGCGCGCTCAAACGCCGTGATCGGGATTTATGGGATGGGTCTCACTCAGCACCGCGCTGGCGTCGACAATTGCAAGCTGGTCGTGAATCTCTTGCTGCTGCGCGGCAATATTGGCAAGCCCGGTGCCGGCATCTGTCCCGTGCGCGGACATTCGAATGTCCAGGGTCAGCGCACGGTCGGCATTACCGAGAAGCCGGAGTTGGCGCCGCTCGACAAGCTGAAGGAACTCTACGGATTCGAGCCGCCCCGCGAAAAGGGCCTCAACACCGTCGAGGCTTGCGAAGGGGTGCTTAGTGGCGACGTCAAGGCTTTCGTCGGCCTCGGCGGCAATTTCATCCGCGCCATTCCTGAGACGGAAGCCATGGAGAAGGCTTGGCGCCAGCTGCGGCTGACCGTGCAAATTTCGACGAAGCTCAACCGGAGCCATCTCATCCACGGCGAAATCAGCTTCATCCTTCCTTGCCTCGGCCGCACCGAAATAGACAGGCAAGCCACGGGGTTGCAGGCGGTCTCGACCGAGGACTCGACTGCCTGCATTCACGGCTCGCAAGGGATCAGAACGCCGGTGGCCGATACTATCTTGTCCGAGCCGAAGATCGTGGCGGAGATCGCCAAAGCGACTTTGGTGTCGAACCCGAGCATCGACTGGGACGCCTGGATCGCCGACTACGCGCGGGTCCGCGACGCGATCGAGGCGACATACCCCGACCAGTTCAAAGATTTTAATGCGCGCATGTTCGAGCCCGGCGGCTTTCCGCGACCGCTCGCCGCCTGCGAGCGGAAGTGGAGGACGAAAACCGGCAAGGCTAATTTCCATGTGCCCTTGTGCTTGAATGAGGATCCGGACATGGAGAGCGGCGCCCCGGGCGTATTCATGCTCACCACCTTGCGAAGCAACGACCAATTCAACACGACGATCTACGGCTATGACGATCGCTTCCGCGGCATCAAAGGCACTCGCAAGGTGCTAATGATGAATCCTGGCGACATCGCCCGCCTTTTCCTTGAGGACGGCGAGGCGGTTGATATCGTGACAGTGGCTCGGGACGGCATCGAACGGCGTATCCGCGGGTTTCGACTGACGGCCTACGACATCCCCGAGGGATGCTGCGGCGGCTACTATCCCGAGTGCAATCCGCTGATTCCGCTCTGGCATCATGCCGAGCGGAGCAAGGTCCCAGCGTCGAAGTCGATTCCTATCACCGTTTCTCGAACACAGGCGGCAGCATAGCGGGGCGCGAAGGGTTCTGACCGATTTATCGCGCGGCTTCGCGGCTCTCGCTTCAGGAGATACAGATCCGCTGCGCCGAGAAACAGCTTCGTAAACAGGCAAGATTGCGGAGGTGCGGACGTATCTCGACCTCGCGATGGTGTAGCGGTTGTTCGACCGCTCGCCGTCGAATTTTTCGTCAACAAAGCGTTGATTGGGAGACTTCAAATGGCGTCGGCGGTGGCATCCTGGGACTCATCATTCTTATTCTTGTCATCGTGTTCGTCGTTAGAAATTTATGGAATGATGCAAGAATGATTGTGGCGTATAGAACGAGATGCCACCGTGCTGCGACGATTTACGGCCTTCCGCCCCGATTGGCTGCATCGTTATTTGAGACCGGCCAATCGGCTTCGGTCTCATCAGCAATTTCTCAGTGAGTTCTTCTTTGAAAAGTTCCCATGACGTACACTCCTGGCACGGCAGCCCCGCATCGGCACCCGTGATTGATCCTGAAAGTGTGCTTCCGGCGGCCACGCAGATCGCGGATTGCGGATTGGATGCCGCGGTAAGCGCCGACATTCAATACTTTCCCGAGCGGCCGTTACCGCCGCCTAAGCATTTGGCTGAGTATGCCAGGGTCGCTAAGACATGGATCATTGAACGCGGCAGCCGGGTTATGCTCGGATCCACGGCCAGCATCGATCCAGCAGGGTTCGCGGACATTTCCTTAGTCAGCGCAGGTTTGCGCCTGGCATGGTTGAGAAGTCTCCGGGCTATCGGCATTCGACAGATTGTGGGCAAGAGCGGCCTTGGCTATCCGTTCGTTTGTCAGATTGGCGATCTCGCCGAACATCCTTTTTATATTCGCCTCGCTTACCAAAAGGAGCTGGAACTCTGTACGGCATGGCTGCGGCAGGAACGCCGCGAGGTTGTCGTCTATGATGTGGGTGCCAACAGCGGCTTCTTTTCTTGTCAGCTCGCCCAAATGCTCGCCGATCAACCGGTGCGCATCTATGCCTTTGAGGCCGTACCAACGACGTTTTCCGCGCTCGCGAGTTCTGTGTGCCGGCTCGGTTTGCAGGACAAGGTTTTTCCTTTTCCGGCAGCGGTACGGGATCGGCCGGGGCCGACCCAGCTCACGTACTGCAAACGAAAATCACTTTGCTCTCAGGTTACGCCAAATGGCCTTAACAGGCAGATCGGCGACAATCTCACCCATGCCGTCGGGATTACCTTGAACGAATTTCATTTAAGTTCCGGCGCGCTTCCGGCTTTGATAAAAATCGATGTTGAAGGAAGCGAATTATCTGTCTTGCGCGGTGCTCAGACATTGCTATCACGACCGGATCGGCCGGCAATTCACTTCGAGTATAGTCCCGTGACCACCGCGCAAAGCGGGGAATCCTTGGAGGCGTTTCCTGCGCTGCTTGCTGGTTACAAACTCCACTATGTCGATGATCTTTCGGCGCAAAAATTCCCTCTTGGCTGCCCAGTGAGCGAAAGCAAACTGAGGCAAATAGATTGGCTATGTAACCTCTTTGCTGTTCCTGAAGGAGAAGATTCGGAATCCCGCTGGGCATCGGCGCTAGCCAGCGCGCAGCACCGGATTGGCCTATGAGGCCGAGTTGGTGGGCGCGAAGGGATTGAACCTGTGCCCCTCCCGTGCGAAGGGAGTGCCCCCGGCTAAGTTTTGTGTCCGCTTCAGGTCTTGGTCGTGTCAAAACGCTTCGAGAGAAGTGTGCATTTAAGGACCCTAGGGATAGTAGCACGTGTCCTCCGCGGTTGGACTATGCGGTGATTGCCGCCATGAGTGGCTGGATACCCATGATGTTCATCACGCGGGTGAGATTGTAGGCCAATACGTGCAGGGCCATCTCTGAGGCGACGCGCGGCAGCGTCTTCATCAGGAAATGTGTAGCTCCCATCCGAGCCTTGATGGTGCCAAAGGGATGTTCGACTGTCTCGCGACGTTGGCGCATCTTCTCGGGATGTTCGTCAAGCCGACGTTGAACGGCTTCGAGAATGTGCTCATGCTCCCATCGCGCGATCCGTCGCTCTTAGCCAGTGGTGCATTGAGCTTTAATGGCGCAGCTTTGACAGGCATTGGTCCAGTATCGGCGTAGAGCCAATCCGTTTTCTTCTGTTGTGTAATGATAGGCGAGCTTCTCTCCGGCAGGACAAATGTAAATGTCCTCTTCAGTCAAATAGCGGAAGTCCTGCTTGCCAAACCGTCCTTCGGCTTTTGCATTCGATGTCGTCGGCTTTGGCAGCGTGACCGTGATGCCGCTTTTTGTCGCACTCAAGAATCTCCTCGCCGCTGAAGTACCGCGGTCTGCAACAATGGCGAGCTTCGTTGCTTCAAGCGTCACCTTAGTCTGCTTTGCGATGCGAGCAAGCTGCGCCCGATCGCTGCCAACGTTGGCCACTTCATGCGTGATGATCAGGTGGTGTGCGGTGTCGACGGCGACCTGAACGTTGTAGCCCACGACGCCTGAGGCATTGTCACGTTGTCGCACGGAGAACGCGAAAAGCCTACGTCCTGCATATTTTCAAGCGACCGCGACTGCCGCGTGCCAAGTGTTCATCGCCGTGGCGCGAAAGCCTCGGTGCGTGGCGGCTGATGTGAGGTGGCGTTGGACGTAGAAGGTGTTGTAGACAGCTGCATGGGTCGATAGAAATCGCTGGGCTGAGCCCGGTCTCTTGAACCCTTGCATCTTGTGTTCTCGTCGTCGGGTCGGTTGATGCGAATTCTCGGCTCGATTGTTTCTCCACTGACCGCGTTCATGGCGGTTCTCGATCCCCAGACCACGAGCAGCGGCGCTATAGGACCGAAGGTCATCTGTGATCAGCTTTTCTGGCACGAAGCCGTATTTCTTCAAAAGCTTTCGCATGGGCTTTAACGCGGCGTGCTTGTTCCTTTTCGCCGGGACCAACACATCGAGGACCTCGGCATCGACAGCTCGCCCCAGATAGACCAAGCGGCCATCAATCTTGAGATAGACTTCGTCCAGATGCCACGTCGTGTTGGGCTTGGCTCGGCGTCTGCGCAAGTCCGCTGCAATCAGCGGCCCGAATTGGCTTACCCAACGCCGAACGGTCTGGAGGAGACGGTAATACCGCGTTCCGCCAACAAATCTTCGACGTCTCGGAAGCTCAGTGTGAACCGAAGATAGAGCCAGATCGTCTGTTGGATAATCTCGGCAGGGAAGCGGTAGCCGTTATAGCTGATCTCGGTCATCATCGATGGTTACGGATGAAGTCACTGAACGGCAAGCCTCTCGACGTGACAAGGTCGTCCGGAGCCTAGGTCGTGGGGCCAGTTCTTCATAGCTGATTTCGGACCCCTTTAATTTGCTCTCTCCCCATCCGCTTGGCATGACGAAGTTTTTTATCAGCGGAAGAGAGGATGATGAAAATGGATTTGAGTATTCACCTACCGCCTGCGCTACGTCTCCCACCTCGACAAACTGGACGGGCTCCCAGTATTGCATTGTCGGACGGCGAACCGAAATCCATTTTGCCTGGCGATGCTCTAGTTTGGTTGGACCGCGCGCAATGATGCGAGCGGGAAATCGAACTCGCAGATAACGCCTGAGGGTTCGAATCGCAATCGCGCATCACCATGGAGTAATCGAGCAAGGCTGTTCTCGATGAGCCGCGTACCAAAACTACGCCGGGTCGGTGCTTTAACAATGGGGCCGCCCTTCTCCTCCCAGATCAGCTTGAAACGCTGCGCGTCTTCATCAAGCACCGAGGTAATTTCGACATGCCCGTCGGCGTTGGACAGTGAGCCGTGTTTCACCGCATTCGTGGATAGTTCATTGAGCGCCATTGCGAGGGACAGAACCGCGGCCGGCCCAACATCGATCTCGACCCCCTGAACGACAAATCGTTCGGTGCCTGGCGTCTCAAAGGGTTCGATGGCCGCGCGCACGACGGCTGGAAGGCTCGCGCTGATCCAGTTTGTTTGCAGGAGTAAATCATGGGCCCGCCCTAATGCAATCAGCCGGTGTGAAATGGCTTCCCGTCCTTGCTCCAGGTCGGTCGCGTTTCGCAAGCTTTGCGAGGTGATCGCCATGACCGTCGCGAGCGTGTTCTTTACGCGGTGATGCAACTCCTCCAACAGCAGACGCTGCAGTCGCTCGGCAGCCTCTTTCTCCGTGGCGTTAATTCCGGCCTGTGCCAGCAACCGCGAGGCGTCTAGTCCGGCTTGCTCCAGCAACTCGCGGAGAGCGAAATTTTGCGCCTCCAGCGTGTCCTGTTTAGGGCTCGTCAAGTCGTTGATCCCCCTCTTCACTGAACTCTGGAATAGCGCGGACGATAGCATGCGGCCGGGCTCGGAAGCCACAGGCAGGCCGCACACTGATCCCGGCGCTCCAGTCGTCTCGAACGACGTCAGATTCGCCAAGCTGGCCATTTTTCTTGGCATTCAGGCACACTCCTCTCCTCGCGATGACGCATTCGGCCGCCCCAATCTCTACGGAGGGGCACCTCCGTCGTAGTCCGTCGATCAGAGGCAGACTTTTCTGGAACAACTCCTTCGGAACTGACCTCGGCCACGGCGCCCGACCCTGGCACCGATCGGGCCATTCAGTTCGACGGCGACGCATTTTTGAGCCGCAGACACGCGGTCAGAATTTCGCTCGATTGATAGGGCTTGCCGAAAAACAAACTGCCGCCCACGCACCGATCACGATTGGCCCATTTTCCAGATGCATACACGACCGGAATATCTGCCACCGCCGCCCGGAATATTTCGGCCACGTCGAAGCCATTCGCCGACCCAGGCAAGTTCCCGCCGCGAGCGGTTGTGCCCGGTTGCAAGAAATAAGAACTGGAGGATTTCATGAAATACTTACTTATCGCCGCCGCGTTGTCGGTCGGCTTGTCAGGCGCAAGTTTGGCGCAAACCAGCACGCCGAACTCTCAGACCCAGGAGCAGCCGTCGGCGGCGCCGAATGGGTCCCCCTGGGGACCCCCCCGTCGCCGATGGGAGCACAAGGCATGGCGAAGCCGTGTAACGGCAACAGCCAAGCGAGTGGTGCGAGCGACCGCGAGGGTGGCAATGCCAAGACCGCAACCACCTCGGGCGGACCGAACAGCAATCCGAACGGCAGCGTTCGGAGCGGCTGCTGATCTCGCCCACCTAGACCTTGGGCGAAAGAGAATGGAAGACATTGAGCCGGCAGTTAGCGCTGCCGGCTTTTGTGGATTACCAGCCACCGCGAACTACACGCCCGCTGGCACGCATGCAACGCGGGCGATCGGTCGCGCTGTTAAGGGGGAACCGAATATAGCCGACGCTATCGCGCGAGAAGATGTGACGCAGCGCTCGTTGGCTGCTCACGTATAAAGATGTGCTCGTGACAGATAGCAGGCTGGGATTCTATGGTAGCTTCAACGGCGCACTTACTGGCGGCGACAGAGGCCAGAGGGGAAGGCAACTAAGAGGAACAAGCGACATGAGCGAATCCAAATCTCTGAAAGAAGATACGGCAATTTCTCGCGATCGTTTGGCTGAGCTATTGAATGACGATCTCGCGCGGGAATATCAGGCGATTATTTCCTATGTCGTATATTCCCAGGTGCTGAAGGGCCCTGAATATATGAATATTGCCGATCAGCTCGAAATACACGCGAAGCAAGAGTTGGATCACGCGCTGATTTTGTCGCGACAGATCGACTATCTCGGCAAGATGCCGGGCGTCACGCCTAAGCCCGTCCGAACGTCCGAAAGGGCGAAGGATATGCTTCGTTTTGATTTGGAAAACGAGAATGAAACTATACGCAATTACCGTCAGCGAATTCGGCAATGTGAATCTCTTAGCGAATTCGCTTTAGCGGAACAGATCCGCGGAATTCTTGTCCAAGAACAGGACCATCAAATCGATCTAGCCATGGCGCTGGGAGAAGACGTTCCGAAGGTCTAAGTTGGGACGGTGAATTTTGCTTGCTTCTCGCCGGGAGGTAGGGACGTGGCTCCCAGTATTTGTCGACGCAGAACTTCGATTTATGAGTACCTTCCCGGCAACACTCCGCTTCTTTTTTTCACGCGCCAGAAGCATCTCACTGAAGTGGTGCGCAAGGCTGTTGGAGAATTGGCATCAACTCTGTCGTTGAAGCCACGTCGCGCGCCGAGCATCAACGCTACGCAAGTCGCATAGGCGGGAGCACTGAAAAAAGGGCAATCATCGCCCGGCGACGTATCCAGCGAATGCGAGTCGCACTATGTGCGCGGCATTGCGCGGCGAGAAGAGTCAGGCCACAACTCGTCAATCGGAACGCCTGCTTCGGGCCGGAAATGCCCGCTCAGCATAGAGCGGCATCGCGCCATAAGCCGACATTCGAGCGCTACCTAACGATCCCCGCTGCCTGGACTTAGCTGCCCGCAGGGACGACGGATGCACCTCCGCGCTTTGAGCAGGGAAATAACGACAAGAGGCAACGCTTCCTTATATTCACGTAACGAAAGCGCAGGAGTACCTAAAATGGCAAAAGACAATACGCTGAGCGGAAGGCCAAGCTGGGCGTCAACCATTCAACGGCTAGGAACAGCACGAGCAAGCGGAAGATATCCAAGGCAGAAACGGGTTTGCCGCCATTTGAACCCGCGGCTTTCTTGGAAACTATGGCCGAGGGCCGCGTCATTTCTACCCATCAGAAACGCGACATCATTTTTTCGCAGGGCGATCCCGCAGACGCAGTTTTCTATATTCGAAAGGGCAAGGTCAAAATCACCGTTCTATTTGGCCAACTTCGGCAAGGAAGGAAGACCGGAGCCTCTTATCGCAAAAATCAACCAGGAGACGCTGGCCGAGATGATCGGCACGACTCGATCGCGCGTGAGCCATTTCATGAATAAGTTCCGCAAGGCGGGTTTCATCGACTACAACGGCCATCTCGAAGTGCACAGCTCGCTGCTGAGCGTGGTATTGGCCGACCAGCCACGGACTGTTGAACCGCACGGTGACGCCGCTTAGGAACGCCATCGGCTCCGCTGAGAAGTCGCTTGCGCACTTGCCGGCGATTTGGCCCTCCGTCAATTTCTACAATCTCAATTGTCGGGCTAGCAATTGGCCAACCATGGCTGGCTGTCGCCAACCGTTTCGGCTGACCGATTAAGCATCCTTCGCCCACGAATTCGTCCACGCCCAAGATCGCGACAACGGCTTCCTTACCCTGCTTCGACAGAACGGTAACTTCGATCTTGCTTTTGCGAATATAAAAAACGGCGTCCGCGGCATCACCCTGCGTAAAAATGATGTCTTGCTTTCGATGCGTAGAAATAATGCCGCCCTTGGCCATCGTCTCCAAGAATGCCGCGGGTTCAAACCGCCGCATGCCTGTTTCCGCTTCGGGTATCTTCCGCTTGCTCATGTTGTTACTGGCGGTTGGAGATTCGAACACACTCGCGGCACCGAACCTGTATAGAATTGCTCACTTTGGAAAGCGGATGCTTCCATCGGCTCGGCGCAACGAAAGAGCAGGCGGCGAGGCTCATTTCTGCTCTCGCGTCGATCGACCCCATCCGCTTTAGGAACGAAGCACGTTCTCAGCCGTTGACGTCATGTACTTTATCTTTTCGATGCGCGCGGGTTCAAGCCACGCGGCGCCATGCGAAATTAAGGGAGTTCGGGCAAATGGGAACAATCCTTATTATCGTGGTGCTGATCCTGCTGTTCGGAGGCGGGGGCGGTTATTATGGCTACAACCGTTATGGCGGGGCAGGATTGGGCGGTGTTCTTGGCGTGGTGCTCCTCGTCATCATCGTGCTTTGGGCGGTGGGGCGCCTTCATACGGCATAACTTTCGCGCTGCCTGATCTTGAGTCCACTCCCAACTAACGGTCAGGCGATTCACCACTGTTCGAAGGTCCCATTCGATATCGTCGGCAAGCTGGGCTGCAGCCGTGGACTGATCGCCTGATGTCAGCTCGGAGGGCTAATGCCATGAGGGCTTTGTTTGTAGCTGCTTTGCTGACCGCGAGGGCTGCCGTTGTAACCATGCTCACCACGCGGCCACATTCACTCATTTGCTCAACTAAAATTAGGACCCCGCCTTTCGCGTTTTGGTGACAACAATGAAACACGCGAAATAGTTTGTGAGTTGAACGTTGCTCGCGGTAGTGCAACCTAGACAATCGCGCAGAGCAAAATGCTCTCGAAGCGCAAAATCTTCTGATAACGAGCCCCGTAGCTGAGGCCCCTCCCGCCAGCGGAAGGGGCCTTTGCATTTGCCCTTGCTGGACCGAATACCGGGCCGGGACGCTAGCTTGGCTTTTGCCTGTTGCTGAATTGCTTCGTCGGCAGGGATTCTCGGCCGATTGGCATTTCTAAACTCGCCGACGGAGCGTAGCTTATTTAAGCTTTGACCCAGTTACTGGTTATCTCGCAACCCGAGTGTGAACGATGTATGGGAACCGAGTTCAGCAATGGGTTCAGGGATTTCTTTTTAATCGCAGATGGGCTCCAACTCGCGACCCATGTTTCGTCGGGCTAGCGACTGTCATCGTTCTGGCTATCGCAGGTGCCTTTACGCTGAATGCCAAACAGCCGACAGATCTCTCGCGAGAAGTTCAGGAAGCGGCTCGACACGCCGATGGTCAATCGAAAGCTGCGGATCTATTGGGAGCGAGAATTGGGCTTCTTGAACAACGCCTCGACGAACGCGTTGCGGGCCTCCACAACGAGTTAGAAAGCGTACGGCGCTCAATTGCTCAGGACCATGGTTTGATCGCTGCCGCCACTGCGCGATTAGATACGCAAGAATTGGCCACCGCCGAATTTCAAACCCTCGGCAAGACGGGCGGGCCGCCGCACACGGCAGATCAGCAGGAAAAATCGACCCCGCCATCACCCAAGCCAACGGCCGAGGAAACCGAGCGCAAAAACAATCATTTGGTGGAAAAAACTAGCAAAACACCGGCTCCAAGCCTTCCGCATCTCGGGATAGAACTATCGTTTGTCACTTTGGACAGTTCGACAGCGGCACGTGGACTTATGATCGCTATTGTCGATCCGGGGAGTGCTGCAGAGAAAGCGGGCGTGCAACAGCGCGATTTGCTATTGCGGGTCGCTGGTGTCGCAGTAAGCAGCCCAGATCAAGTGCATAGAGCATTGCTTTCTCACAAGGGACAACATCACCTTATTTTGACGCTTAAGCGCGACGGCAAAATGCAATTTGCGAACTTAAAACTCGGCTGAAAACTAATGCCCAGGAAGAGGGGCCATTAGCCGAGGGAGAAATCGAGGCACACGAGGTGATTTGCCGTGGCACGGCGCAAGGTTCGACGTGCGCACGGGGAAAGTCCTCGCTCCGCCGGCGGCGTCAAGGCCGGGCAACGATTTGTGTCGATTGGATAACGTTCGAAAACAGGCCGATTGTCACTCTATCCTGAAAGCGGGCCAGATTACTCGGCGGCTTCAGCCAACTCTGCGTCTAAATTGATAATACTTTCGGCTAGCTTCGTCAGAGCGCTGTCAGTGGCGCGCTCCTCGTCAAGGCTCTGCTGGAGAAGCGGGACAGATTTGGCGTAACCGAGCTCCTCAGCCCAGGTGCGAAGCGTTCCATATCGCGACATTTCATAGTGCTCGACTGCTTGTCCGGCGGCAAGCAGACCAGCATCAAGCGCGGGCATCCCTTTGTAGTCGTCCATAATTTCCTGACCCTCTTTTGTGATGCCGACGATGGCGTCACAGGTCTTGCCCTGGGGCTTATGTCCGATCTCCTGGAACACCTCTTCGAGGCGCCCGATCTGCGCCTCGGTTTCGCGGTGGTGCTTTTCAAAAGCAGCCTTGAGGCCTTGATGTTGAGCAGCCTTTTGCATCTTCGGCAGGGTCGCCAGAATCTTTTTTTCTGCGAAGTAAACATCCTTGAGAGTGTCGTGGAAAAGGTCTTCGAGCTTCTTCATTTTGGCCATTGGTGACTCCATTGGTACTGAATACCCCAAGGGAAACTACCCCCCAGGGCTTAAGTTCCGGCGGACCCGTGAACGTTCAGCGACGTACGGCAGCAGCCACATGTGTCCGTTCTCGCTCCGATGGCAGACATGGCCAGGAACGGCAGCTCATCGTCCGCGGCCTAGGCGAACTCTAGGAGGAGATCTATCCCCGTCCTGGCGCGCACAATCATCCATCTGAGAACGCCGCCCTATACCTGATGGAGCGCGGTCGGCAACATTACAGCCACTCCAAAATCCAAGGGCACGGAACTCAATGTCGCCAGGGCCGTTGCTGACGAGACGGACCCCGTCCTTGGTAAAAGGACTCAATGTGGGGCCGCGGTAATTTCGCTATCCCTGACGCGATGCCGTCCTGCTGGTCTACGCCATGCGGAGAATGACTCATGCGCACGCTTATCGCCCTCTTAGTCGTCGTCTATCTCGTCGGCGTTGGTGTCGTGTTAGCGCCCACGGTCAAAGCAAAGTGGAACGCCGGCTCCACGTCGCAATTCGTGGCGTCGGTTGCAAACGAAATGCCGACGGCGTTGGCTTGGCCGGCGGCCGTATATCGCAGCACTACCGAACGCGGCTGATGCTGCGTCCCTGCAGCTTGGAAGGGACGGTAATGTTCGAGGCGATCTCGGCTGGTGTCGTGGAACGAGACGCCAAAAAGATCCTGAAAATGCTAGTCGATCGAGGGCTCGGCGAGGGTGACATCATGCGGAATTGGTCCGATCCAATATGCGCGCATTGGGTTTGGAAGGGATTGCCCTGGATGCCCGCCGGCGACAGTGACTCGTCCGTCGGCCCATGACCCAAAGCGGACGTTTAGAGCGCTCGGTCCATGCGATCGTCTTGTCCTATGAGTGCGTCCTCGAACCAATCCAGCACCGCGCTGTTCATCAGGTTGCTCGTGCTGACGTGACAATTTTTGGCTGAATAGAGTTAACGCACATTACTGTGTTCGAGGGGCGGCAATAACGGCATCGCAACAAGAGCGCTGTATCTTCCGCGGCGGAATGGGAGATCGCACCTGCGTTCCCCTCTGGAATCGAGGATGAGGAGTGCACCTGTGAAGAAGCTTTTCGCGCGTTTTGCCAAGGATCAATCAGGCGTAACGGCCATCGAATATGGCCTCATCGCCGGCCTCATCGCAGTCGTCATCATAGGTGCCATCACTACGCTTGGCACCAGGCTCTCGGCGAAGTTCAATGCAATCGCCGCCAATTTGAGCTGATATTGATTACATCTTGGTGGGTCGCCCGTTGATCCGAAGCGGCAATTGGGGAGTAACTCGCAATTGCCAACGAGCGACGGGTCGCGTCACAGTGCGGACTTCGACCAACAACGCTCTCGCAAACGAAACTTAAGTGATTGCAGGAGCAAATCGTTAATGACGCATAGAGATATAGCGGCGTTCAGAGCTAACAATATCTGATGCGGAGGATTGGACCGTTAGAGGTCCAAAATGTTTCAAGTCTTCAGCTGTCTGACAGTCGAACACGATTGGCGAATCGTGGCGCTCGCCAGTGTTGTTTGCTTCCTGGCGAGTGCTGTCGCCGTGAGCCTCTTCCACCGGGTCCAAGGGACAACGGGGCGCGAGCGGTTGGTTTGGCTGAGCTTAGACGCGGCCGCGGCGGGGTATGGGATCTGGGCGACGCACTTTATCGCGATGCTCGCTTGTTACTCCGGCGTTGGCGCCGGTTACAATCTAGCCCTGACAATCCTTTCCCTGCTCTTCGCCGTGGTGATTACTGGCCTCGGGTTCACCATAGCCGCGCACGGTTATGCTCGTCGGACCGCAGCCCTTGGCGGCGCGGTCGTCGGGCTCGGCGTCGCGACGATGCATTTCACTGGAATGCGCGCTCTGGAGCTACCCGGCCGGATCAGCTGGTCGCCCAGCCTCATTGTAGCAGAAGTGGTGTTTGGTGTCGTGTTCGGTGCCCTTGCACTCCTTGTTGCAGTAAGGCGCAGGGAGTGGTGGAACACGTTGATCGCAGCCGTTCTGCTTGCGCTTGCTGTCTTCTCTACGCACTTCACAGCCATGGGCGCTGTGCGATTCGTGCCCGATCCGACCCGCATTGTCGACGTGGCTTCGTTGTCGCGCACTTCTCTTTCTCTCGTCGTTGCTGGAACAGCCGCGATCATTCTCGGCATGTGTCTCGTTGGGGCATTGAGTGATCGCCAATCGAAAGCCAAGCTGCGGCAGCAGAAAGTTCTGCTCGACACTGCCCTTGAGAACATGCTGCTCGGGGTTTGCATGTATGATGCAGATGGCCGAATCGTGCTGTTCAACAAACGCTACAGCAGGTTGACGGGTTTTTCGGCCGCCTCGCTCAAGGACCTATCCTTGCTCGACATACTCAAGCAGCGGAAGGCGTCTGGCGAGTTTGCCGGGGACCCGGAAGCTTACTTCGCGCGGCTGATAGCGAAGGTGCGTGAGGGGAAATCGAACAGCTCGGTCTTGGAAATATCGGCTGGACGGACGCTTCGGATAGTCGATCAACCCATGCAAGGAGGCGGCTGGGTCACGACCATCGAGGACCTTACCGATTGGCAGCAGGCCCAGGCGCAAATCGCGCACATGGCGCGCCATGATCCTTTGACCAATTTGCCAAACCGTAGGCTGTTCCGCGAGAAGCTGGAGCAAGCCCTTCTCCGTATAACGCGTACCGAGCACGTTGCCGTGTTCTGTATGGATCTTGACCACTTCAAAGATGTCAATGACTCCCTTGGGCATCCGCTTGGCGACGAGTTGCTAAAGGAAGTGGCACATCGCCTGAGTGAGTGTGTTCGCAAGGGCGACACAGTATGCAGACTGGGAGGCGACGAATTTGCCATCGTACAAGCGGGCAGCGAACCGCAGCTATTGGAGGCTTTGTCGCTTGCAAATCGCCTCGTCGAAGTCGTGAGCGCTCCATATAATATCGAAGGACAGCAGATCATTATCGGAACGAGCATTGGGATTTCTGTAGCACCGGGCGACGCAAACGATCCCGACCAACTGCTGAAAAACGCGGACCTGGCGCTATACCGAGCCAAGGCGGATGGTCGGGGCACCTATCGCTTCTTCGAGTCCGGGATGGATGCTCGTGCCCACGCTCGGCGGCTGTTGATGCTTGATTTGCGCGCCGCCTTGTTGCGAGACGAATTCGAGGTCTACTACCAACCAATCTACGATCTCGGTACAGATCGGATCATCTGTTTCGAGGCGCTGGTGCGCTGGAACCATCCGCTTCGAGGAATCACCCTGCCGGCAGAATTCATTCGCCTCGCAGAAGATACAGGTTTGATCGTCCAGATTGGCGACTGGGTGCTCAGGAAAGCCTGCACGGATGCGGCCAGCTGGTCGCAGAATGTCTGCGTCGCCGTCAATATATCCCCCGTCCAGTTCAAGAACCGCAACCTCGTGCCCTCCATAATCGCGGCTCTCTCGGCATCGGGCCTGGCCGTTCATCGGTTAGAGCTGGAGATCACAGAGTCTGTGCTCTTCCAGGACGGTGAGGCAACGCTTGCGGTCCTGCATAAGCTTCACGAATTTGGTGTACGGATCTCCATGGACGACTTCGGGACCGGCTATTCTTCGCTGAGCTACCTGCGCAGCTTCCCATTCGACAAAATCAAAATCGACCGATCCTTCGTGCGCGAGCTTGCATCGCGGGGCGACTCGATGGCCATTATCCGCGCCGTCGCAGCTCTTGGGAAAAGCTTGGGGATTGCGACTACCGCCGACGGCGTTGAGACAAACGAGCAACTGGTACTGCTGCGCTCAGAGGGCTGCACCCAGGTGCAAGGCTATCTTTTTAGTGCCCCGAGGCCGGCCGCAGAAGTCGAGAACATGCTTTCCGGGCGGAGGCTGCGCGTCGTCGCGTGAAATCCACTGCAGAAGCTTTTCCCGATGTCCGCTTTTGGCCCAAAGCGTCATTTCGGCAAGATGCGGAATTTGGTCGCTATCGGGCATAGCGGACATGGTCCGACTTGCTGCTGGCTCGACCGGGTCGCGAATGACCCAAAGCGGACATTGCCAACGTTTGTCACTAACTCGCTGGCGCGTATTGGTCCCTTCTGTTGTCGATCGCATCCAGCCGGGTGAGGGCCTCTTCCGACAACGCAAGTTCGGCCGCCGGCAAATTCTCACGCAGGTGCGCGACAGACGAGGTGCCGGGGATAACAAGAATGTTAGCCGAGCGACGAAGCAGCCAGGCGAGTGCGACCTGCATGGGAGTGGCACCGAGGAACTGCGCCGCGACCTGGCGGCGGCCAAGCGGCGCCATTTTTTTGCATTGATCTTACATCAATCTTCCCAACGTCTGACCACTTTGTCGGCGCTCCCTACATGCCAGCCCGAAATATCTGGGACCCTTCTACGTCACCTTCATCACCGGAGAACATCATGGCTTGGTCGACCCCCACCGTCTGCGAAATCTGCGTCGGCATGGAAGTCACTGCTTACGAGTTGAGCGAGATCTGACTCGGGGTCGTGGCCCTCATGAGGCGATCGCGTTTCGCGCTACACTACGACCAGAAAGAGTGGAGTTCGGCGAGCCGGGCTCCACTCTGCTTTTGCGAAAAGCCGCCCTAGCGCGCCGAGGTCACTTTGTGACGAGCTGCCACCAATTCCACGAATCAGCAAAAAGGGCACGGGACTACCTTTCGAGCCCGCAAGCTGCCCAAATTCGCAGGATACGTTCGGCGCGTTACACTATCAGGGCAAATTTCGTCTCACTTTTTCTTGACCGACGATTTCCGTAACGCGGCTTCTCTGCCTACGGAAGAACTCGGCAAGACGCGGGTCAGCCAACGGTGCCAGGTACCCAGCACGACGTCGATTTCATGGTGAAGGACAGCAAGAGGTTCGCGGACAGCGGCGGCTGGGGATGGGGCGCGTTCGAGTATGACGCGGCGTCCGATACGTTTAGGCCCGCCACTGTGGCGGACGAGCCACCGCAGGAAAACGACGCGAAGTGCGGGTTCGCGTGCCACACGGTAGTGAAGTACCGCGACTACGTTTTCACGGAGTGCGGAAAGAGATGAGTATCGGATCGCGAGCTAACAAGGTTGATTAGGCCGATCCGGTGCGCGTGCCTGGGTCGTGCTGATGAAGCGCCTCGGGTACACGAAATTCTTAGCGCAAGGCGGCGATTGGAGCGCGGTCATCACCGAACAAATGGGTCTGCTTGCGCCTCCGGAGTTCCTCGGCATTCAAACCAACATGCCTGGTGTGTTTCCGGACGACATTAACAACGCGGCTTTTTCCGGGGCGCCGGCGCCATCAGGTGTCTCAGCCGACGAGAAACTCGCTTACGAGCTTTTGCAGTTCGGGTGTCGGATGCGGTTACCAGATGGGATTGCGCCCGCAGACGTTGTACGGAATCGCGGATTCACCGGTCGGCCTGGCGGCTTATTTCCTTGATCACGGCGCGCGCAGCTATGAGTTCATCGCGCGCGTCTTTGACGGACAGTCTGAGGGCCTCACGCGTGACGACATCCTCGACAACATCACGATCACCTGGTTGACGAACACGGCGCTTTCTGGCGCCAGTCTCGGCGGTAGTCGGGATTTTCTTTATCCGTAGCTTTTTTCTCGCTGTCGCTTCGTATCGCTCTGGCGGCGACGGATGCGAGAAAAACCAAAGATCTTGGACAAATCGGATTTAGCCCGAACTCTCGGGCTTCGCCGCATGACGACGAACGGTTCCCCAGCAGGACGCCGAGGAGCGGCCACCCTCCATTTTCCACCCACCAATAATTAAGAAACCTGTGATTCGCTAATCGAAGCTCCTGCGAACTTTATTCGTGGGGGTTAGAGTCGTCTGGGGCAGCCCCCCGGCTGAGTAACTCCAGGCGGCTCGCCTTCGAGTGCTACACGATTCTTAAGAGCGGCAAGGAATTTGCCGCCGCGCCCGCCCATACATTGCTAAAAAAGCACGCCCTCCAAGATTCCAGAGAAAGCGCAGCGTTTCTCCTACGAGTGTGCTCGAAGGACGCGATATTGATGGGGCGTTTGGTCGGGGGGCCAATGCCATGAGAGCTTTATTCGTCGCTACGTTGCTCACCACTTTAGCCGCCATCATTATAACGGTGCAAACGACGCATGTGCAGGGGACCACCGCATGTCCTTGGTCCGACTGCCGTAGCGCTGACGCGGAATGAAACAGGCCGCCCTGATTTGAGTCAGGACGGGACTACACATTGATACGAATGAAAGTTGGCATGCTATTATCGTGCTTGCCTTTCCTCAAGATGCCCGAAGGCCCTTGGGGCGGACTGGGTTCAATCAATATTCGTCGACATCGACAATAGCTTCGGCGAACGCCTGCGGAGCTTCTTGCGGCAGATTGTGCCCAACGCCACCCTTGAGAGCCGGCGCGCATATTTGCCGGTGAATTCCCTGGTGTAGGAACTGGGCTCCGGATGCGGTGCGCCATTGGCGTCGCCTTCAAGGTGATGGTAGGCACGCGATAGACGGGCCTTCGGCCAGCCGCTTTTCCCGATCGTCGTATTTCGCTTCGCCCTCGGCCAGACCGAGCCGCCAACGATATTTCTGGACCTCGAGCGCATACATCAAGGCGATGACGTTGAGAGCGATGCGGTTGACCCGAAGAGGACATCAGAAATCACGTATGACATTGTGATTTTCGGACGGATATCGTGATGACGACACAGGCGAGGCTGTCAATCGTGGAAAGCAGCTTTCCCGGACTTTGGAATCGAAAAATAAACCGCATGATCGGCGTGTAACACGTTACTTTCAAATTGCGGAAGTGGGAGCTCGATTCCAAAGCGCGCTTAGATGATCAGCATCGCTCCGTCATCACGGTACTGCGCAGATGCTGGGAAGGTCGAGGAAGCCGGCTCAATCGACCACCCCCATTCAAGAAGGACAAACATGATAATGAACAGGCGTACTTTCTCGGCCACCATGATTGCAGGCGCTGCCGCTTCGTTGATCTCCACGCACGGCATGGCGGCTATCCCTGTTCCGGCAAAGGCGCGCAACATCGTTCTCGTGCATGGGCTGTTCGCCGACGGATCGTGCTGGTCCGAGGTGATCGCACGCTTGCAGGCGGCGGGGCTCAATGCCACAGCCGTGCAAAACCCTCTGACGACGCTGCCTGACGCGGTAGCCTCGGCTCAACGCGTGTTGGCACGGCAGGATGGCCCGACGGTTCTGGTCGGGCATTCCTTTTCCGGGATGATTGTCACCGAGGCCGGCATGCATCCCAATGTCTCGGCCCTTGTCTATGTGGCAGCGCGGGCGCCGGATGCGGGCGAGGATTACACGGCATTGGCCAAGACATTCCCCACGCCACCCGCGTCCGCCGGTATCATTTTCGATGGCGATGAGGGGCGCCTCAGCGAGGCCGCGTTCTTGCGCGATTTCGCGGGCGACCTGCCGGAAGCGAAGGCGAAAGTGCTCTATGCGGTCCAGGAGCCGTTCCACAAGGCTCTCCTCACGGGCAAGACCACGCACGCTGCCTGGCGCTCGAAGGCGAGTTTCTATGCCGTTTCAACGGAGGATCGGACGATCAATCCCGATCTCGAGCGCTTCATGGCTAAGCGGATGGGCGCCAAGACGATCGAAGTGAAGGCCAGTCATCTGTCGCTGATCTCCCATCCTGCTGAGATCACAGAATCTGATCCTGGACGCCGCGGGGCAGCGCGGCTAGCAGGTGATGAGTTGCGGGGGCCGGAGGCAATACTCCTAGCCAAGAGCGTTCGATTTGGGCCAAGCAAGGTGCCACATGAGTACGATCAAAACCACTGACGGCGTTGAGATCTTCTACAAGGACTGGGGCAACGGTCAGCCCATCGTCTTCAGCCATGGTTGGCCGCTGTCGGCCGATGACTGGGACAGTCAAATGCTGTTCTTCCTCAATCAAGGCTATCGCGTCATAGCGCATGACCGCCGCGGCCACGGCCGATCCTCCCAGACGGGCGATGGTCATGATATGGATCACTATGCAGACGACCTTGCCGCTTTGACGGCGCATCTCGATCTGAAGGATGCCATCCACGTCAGAATATCGACCACCCAGGCAAGGGCGCGATATTTCGGGAGCCTAAATAGCTCCGGGTACTCTCGGCGGTGGCGTAAGCGGCCGTTACCAGGAGGAATAGATCTGCAAAATCCAGTCGCCTCCGGCGGCAGAAAGACGGCCGGAACTGCAGAATCAGGCAGTTCGACTTTATCAAATTCCACCAATTCCCCAGCAGCGGACCAGGTCACAGAGGTCGCTGCCCGGTCCGACATTGCCCGTTACCATTGGATTGGCAGAGGTCCCGCACCAGCCGGTTACATCAAGGGAATGGCTCTCGTTTACGCGCGGGTCTATTGCAAGCTAAAAGCTGGAGATTCGGCTGCGGCAATCATGGCTCGCGCAAATACGCGCGACGCGGCTCGCGATGCTCTCGCATGGTACGGAGAAGAATTTGCCGCACTCGGAATGAGCAACGACCTCTTCGGGGTCGACACGCTCCGTCATCTGTTCGTCCTCCTCGTTGGTCTTGGAATGCGAGAAAGTTCCGGAAGATATTGTGAGGGCCGCGATCGATCGGCATCGAACACTAAAGCGGAAACGGCCGAGGCGGGTCTATTCCAGACGAGCTTTAACATCCGAGAAGCCAGTCCTGAACTCCCCAAGCTATTCGCTCGATATTCGGCGTCTCCATCGGGGCTTAAGGACGTATTTCGAGAGGGAGTACGGTGCACGGTTGCTGACCGACGGAACTATGGATCCGGCCCAGGCGTCGAATTCCAAAGACTTTCGAAGGAATGCCCAGCTTTTGCCGCCGAGTTCGCCGCGGTAGGGCTTCGAGTCGATCGTACGCATTGGGGTCCTATCAACTCCAAGGCGGCCGAGATTCGTCCGGAATTTGATGCGATGTTGAAGCAGATCCAAAATCTTATGGACGCATCGCGGTCGTTGCGTTGAGCCAAAGGTACAACGGTCCCGCGATTGCGGGAATTTGCTAAGAGTCGTTCACGGCAAATGGCTGGTGTCGTTGATTCTCTGCACGCGGATGACGCCCTCGACAATGTCGATCTCGTTGAGCGTGCACGGCGCCTGCGTCAGCCGCCAGTAGGCGCTGAGCGGCTGATCGAGGAGCTGAAGGAGCAAAGCGCGGTTCACGCTGTCGTGGCCGACGAGCACCACCGTCTCCGCTGCGTGGCGCGAAAGGACGAATCGCACCGCATTGGCGGTGCGGGCGACCAAATCCTGGAGCGAATCGCCGTCCGGAAACCGGATGAGATGCGGCGTGGATTTCCAGGCGGTGAACTGCTCCGGCCAGGCGCGCGAAACGGCCTCATATGTTTCCCATTGCCATAGGCCGTAGTCGAGATCGTTGAGATCGTCCAGAATGCGCCGTTCGACGCCGCATGCCTGGGCGATGGCATCCCCCGTCGCCACACAGCGGCTCATCGGACTCGTATAAATCGCCGCCGGCGTCCACAGGGCGGCGATGCGCGCCGCGACGGCTTTCACCTGGCCGCGGCCGAGCTCCGTCAACGGCAAATCGGTGCGGCCGCGAAACCGCTCCGGATCGATCCCGTCGACGTGGCCGTGGCGCGTGAGAATAAGTTTCATCTGCCTCCCTCAACTCGAAACGATGTCGATCTTCTCAACAATTTCGGAAATACATCAAGGCGCAGCGCGCCGCGGCGCGGCGGCATCGACTTTCATCGAACGGCTGCGCCGCATCCAGGCCGTGAGGTCGGACGCCTTGCCGCTCAGAACCTTCAGCCATTTGATGCTGCGGATGTTCGCGTCGCCCGTCCCGGCATGCCAGGACTCGCTGACAATGATGGCGTGCCAGGAGCCGCTCGCCCTGGCAAGCTGCAGATCCACCACGTCGATCGTGAAGGAGTAGGTCGGACCGGAGAAACGATGCCGGTCGCGCCGGCACTCGACGCCATAGGCTTGCCAGCAACGCCGCGGGTCGCCGATGCTCGGCGCGTCGATGACAAATTCGATGTCGGCGATCGTTCGTGCGGTACCGACTCGCTTCATCGGATTCTCGCGCGCTGTTCAGCGCCGCCCCCGGATCGGCGCGGCATACCGGTTCGGCGACCTGTCGTGGCCGGTGAATATCGCATCATACAAATCTTTTCCGTAGCTGGTTTGCAAGGGTTCTCCTTCCACCAACCGGAATGTGCGCACCCCGTCGCTATGCCGCTCGGCGCGCAGAAAGATGGCGTTTTGCATTCTCATTGCGCAGAGGCCGTGCGCAAATTCATAGAGATGCGTGACAAAGAAAATCCGCACATGCCGCCGCAGCAAGGCGGTGACGATCTGCTTCGCAATCTCCGAGCCCTCGCGCTCGTTGGTGGCCGCGAACAACTCGTTGAACAGGATCATCGACGACGAGGTGAGACGATCGACGATTTCGCTCATCCTGCTCAGCTCCTCGTCGAATTTCCCGCTCTTCATCGTCACGTCTTCTTCGCGCTTGTAATGCGTGAAGAGCCGATCGCAGAGCTCAGACCGGAAGGATTCGGCCGACACGAACATGCCCGCCTGCATCATCAGTTGCGCCAAGCCGACGCTGCGCAGGAAGGTCGATTTTCCCCCTTGGTTGGCGCCGGTGATGATCACCAGTTCCTTGCCATCGGCATTCACGTCGTTGCCAACGATCTGCTGCGCCATCTTCAAGCTTAGACAAACGTCGTAGAGTCCCTCAAAAGCAAACGCCCGCTCGGCCGTCGGCGCCGGAAAGCAGGTCGGTTCGTTTTGTTGCGATAGTTGCTCGTGTAAGTTCACGCAGCCGAGATAGAAAGCGAGCTCGGTCCGCAGCATGTTAAAGAAGCTCAGGATGTGATCGCCCGACTGAGCGAGGGCGTTGGCGGAGAGATTAAGCCCTTTGTCTTTCAGAGTGGATAGCGCTTTGGCGCCGGACTCATCGCGCGGGTGGAGATGAAACGTGTAGCCGAGCGGTTTCGGTCCGAAGATCCGATCGATCATGTTCCGCTTTTGCACAGGCGTCTTGCGAAGCACGTAGCCGGTGCCTTTATTGCCCTTTCCGAGTTCGGCGCTGATCAAGATCCCGTTGCGAAATTTCAACTCGTTCAAGTGTTCGTCGATTCTCGCGAAATAGGCGGGATCGAGTTCGCGTTGCAACATCGCAAAGAACTTTCGAAAACCCTCGGATTCGAACTTGCCGGCGTGCTCGTCCGTAATACCCTTCAGGCGTTTGAGCATCGTCACAAACATCTGCAGCGATTCGATTGCACGATGTAGAATGCCGCCCGGATACTTGCTGCCGAAAAAGCTCCAATAACTTCCCTTCTCGCCTTCGATCGCCGCCACTGCGACATCGTAGAGTGCCCTCGCTACCGCCGGATTGCGCAGGCAATCCCAGAGGATATTCTGCCGATACAGGATCGTATCGAGATCGTTTCCCAACCCGCGCAGCACCGCCGCCCTTGCGACGTCAAAGAGGAACTTGTCGCCGCGCGCCATTCCGCCGAATAGCGTGTCGAGTTCGAGGTCCTGCGTCAGCACCTGCTCGTTCCACGGCAACGCGCATTTCGCATCGAAATCCCGGTCCTTAAACAAAAGGAACGCTTTCATGCGTGGAGGCGCTCCCGCAAGCGATCGTAGGTGAGGCCGTATTTTTCGGCGATGGCCATCGCGTGCGCCAACCCGTCGGCCGGCCGCCGCAAAACCTTGAACGTCCGCGACGCCGGATTCCCGGGATCGGTGGTGCTCACCATGCTGACCACTTGTTCGCCAGAGGCAGCCACTTCATCGATGAAGGTGACCCAGACGCACAACAAATCCAACGCAACGATCCTCTCCAATATTTTCTCGCTCAGGAAGATCGCGTCCTGCAATGTTGTCGATGTAAAGATCTCGTTCATGATGAGAATGCTTCTCGGAGTCGTCTGGCCGAGAATATCGCGAATTCGAAGCAGGTCGTCCTGCAACTTGCCGAGCAGATTGGCGATGTTCTCCTCTCTTTCGAAGTGCGTGAACAGTCTGTCGAACAGGAACAGCCGCGCTTCCTTGCCGGGCACCGGGCAGCCAAGGCTCGCGAGATAATGTAACTGCCCGAACGTGCGGGCGAACGTCGTCTTGCCTCCCTGGTTCGGACCGGATACGGCAAATATCCGCTCGCGGCCCCTGAGATAAAAATCGTTGCGGATGATCGGTCTGTTTTCGGCAATGAGCTTGTGGGCCAGCGCGAGGTCGAAGCCCTCGGAACTATAGACATCCTTGCGCTCGGAGACGTCTGGATAGCAGAATTGCAAACCGGCGCGTTTGAAGGCGGCAAGATACTCGAGATAGGCAATGTAGAATTGCACCTCCCGATCGAAGACGGCCACGGTCGCGTCGAGATAATTCCGATTTTCCGCGCAATATTCGTCGAGGTTGGAAAACGTCTGCGGATATAAAAGCGCGACGAATTCGAGGATCTGCGCTTCGATGTGATTCATGTCCGGCCATTCCGGAAATTCGACCCGGTAATCTTTGACGGCCAATTCGTTAAATCGCGCGAACGTTTCTTCGACGTCCTCGCTATAGTCCGGTTCGGATTCGTATTTGCGGACCGTGATGCTCGATCCTTAAATCAACACGCAATATTTGACGGTCGCCAGATCCGCCTTGATTGTCTTCGTCGCCGCAGAAAGCGCCGCGAAGTTCGGCGAGGCAATGTAGGCTCTGAAATATCCGCGTAGTGCGCCAAAGCCGCGCGACGTTGCGGCGGCCTTCGCGAGATCCTCGGCGAACCGAACCACGGCGTCGCAATAGATCTCGACTGCGTCAACGAACCAGACTTCCTTCTGATATTTGTAGTAGAGCTTTTCAGCTTGCAGCAAATGGGTGCGCATCAAGCGCAGCTTCTCGGCGAACGCGGTCACCGACGCAAACAAGTCCGCATGCTCGAGATCGCGCATTACCTCGTGCCGGTACTTGACCTCATCGACGCTTTGCAGCGAACGGCAAAAGAACGGCTTCAGGTCGTATTCCTCCCTCCCGGCGCAGATCGCATCGACGACCAGGCCGAGATTGAGATCCGCGAAAAAGTCGGGTGCGCCGACCGCCTCGTCCCGCGAAGTCTGTTCGGGATATTCGGATAAGATGCTTTGGAAGGGCATGGGATGCTCTGGGAAGCGTTGTCAGGTCGGCGCTGGGCACGTGACGACACGCCGCACCGCCGCTCTCTGCCTGCCATCATAAGCAGCGGCCCGACCGTCGTCACGCTGCGCGCGCACCGCGGCACGACGTGGGATGTTCCCCGATAACACGCGATCAGGTAACAGCAGCGGGCCGACCGAATATCTCGGCCTGGATCGCATCCCGCGCACCGGACGCGACATTATGCAGGCTGTAGTCACACGTGGAGTCTCTCCTGTTCGATCGTCACGTCGCGCAGGCCGCCGTTTTCTGACAGCGCCACACGGCTTGTGCAGCCCGGGCTCGGTCGGCCCGCGGTAAAAACTCGGAAGCGGAGATCGCGGCGGGAATCCCATCCGACGCCGAGACCGACATCGTGGGCGCAAGCGATTGGGGAGAATGTCAATGCGTCGCTCGCGCCGGCGATTCACGCCGAGCCAGGCAACAAAAAACCCACCTTTCGGCGGGTTCCCGACGAGACCCCACCGCGATCTCCGCGGTAGGAGTCATTAGCCTCTGGGCAAATTTGGGCGACTCCATGCCCACGGCCTCTATACCAGCGTCGCGTTTCCCACGCAAGCCCGCCGGCATGATTCGCAGCATCAGTCCACGCTGAATCGCGCGCATTCTGGCGTGCGTCGCCGTGCAGACGCGACGTTTGTTTCGGCGGCATCGAGCGAGGCCGATGTCGCGGCGCGCGGTTCTGTAGCCTTTGCGACGAATGAGCTGGCTTGCCGCCGACAGAATGTTGGCATGGCGGCCGATTATGCTAAGATATCGGCAAGTTTCGCGGCGATGGAGTTCGCCGTAAGCGCCTCCGGGCTGATGACTCCTATGATCGCTCCCCTCTATCCAGAGCGGAGCGCATAGGACCGGTGGTGGCAATGGCTGACGGCAATCGAACGCCCGTCGGACGAGATGCGATCTGCACCGTCGCGCTGCAACGCGCGCGCCCGGCTTTGTTGCGCCCCGGTCTCGCTCCATTGCGAGGACGATGATGGCCGTACGGATCTTTTACAATCTTCTTCAGGTGATTTTTGTCATTGCTTTCGCACCACTGGTCGAAGGCGTCGCGACGAAATTGAAAGAAAATCTGCAGTCAAAGCGTGGGCCGAGCATCTTTCAGCCGTATCGCGATCTCCGCAAGCTCTTTCACAAAGACGAGATCATCTCCGATCATACTTCCTGGATATTCCGAGCGGCGCCCTACGTCGCGTTCGCGGCGCCGATCTTCGTCGCGCTGCTGATCCCGGTGCTGACGCAATATCCGCTGTTCTTCGCCTTCATGGGCGACATGCTTGGCGGCGGTTTTATTCTGGCGCTCGGCGGCTTCTTTGCGACGCTTGCCGCCGTCGATACCGGCAATCCTTATGGGCCGATGGGCGCAAGCCGCACGCGCATGGTCGGCTTTCTCGCCGAACCGGTGTTCATCGTCGTCTTTCTGACCGTTTCCTTTGTCGCGGGCTCGACCATTCCTTACATCGTGCAGCTTCGCTGGGTGACGCCGATCGCCAATTTCTTCGAGCCTTCGCACATTCTGCTGTTGAGCGCCTTTTTGATGCTGATCCTCGCCGAGGACGGGCGCATTCCGGTCGATAGCCCCTCGGGCATGTTCGAACTCGCGATGATCGACCGCTCGAAATCGCTCGAATATTCGGGACGCGGGGCGGCGCTCATGAAATGGGCCGGCGCGATGAAATTCCTGGTGCTGATTTGCATCTTTCTCAACGTGCTCGTCACACCGTGGGGTTTGGCGAGCGGCATGCGGCTGGGCGAAGTCCTTGCCGCGATCCCCCTCGTGCTTCTCAAGATTTTCGGCTTCGTTCTGGTCCTCGTCTATATCGAATCCTCGCTTGCCAAACTGCGTCTCTTCCGGATTACGGAGTTTCTTGGCGCGGCGTTCGTGATTTCCGTCGTCGCGATGATCACGCGACTGTCGGAAATTTAGGAGGAGATTGATGAGCAGCTCGTCAATGGCCGTGATCTTCGCGCTCGACGCGCTGACCGGCGCCATCTTTCTTCTCACCGCGCTCGGAGTCGTCGCCAACCGCCAGGTCCTCGCCTCGCTGCAGCTGTTCATCGCGCAGTCTTTGCTGTTGGCGTCCTCGGCGGTGCTGCTCGGAATTGCGACCAACTCTCTCCACCTGTTTGCCGTCGCGGCAATCACGGTCGCGACGAAAGTCGTGCTCATTCCATGGGTGCTGCGCCACACCGTCAGCGCCGAAGTCTATCGCACGCGAGAAATCGACCGCGTCCTCAACATACCGAGCTCGCTGTTGATCGCCGCGGTGCTCGTCGTCCTCGCTTATGCCATCGCCAATCCGATGCTCAGCGCCGTGCATACGCCGTTTGCGCGCATCAACCTGCCGCTTGGCATGGCCGCGATGTTCCTCGGGATCTTCACGGTCGTCGTGCGGCGCGAAGCGGTGCCGCAGCTGCTCGGCTTGCTGGCGCTCGAGAATGGGGTGTTCTTCGCCGGCATTGCCATCGTACCGGATCTGCCGGTCATCGCCGAACTCGCCGCCGCGGTGGACGTGCCGGTCGTCGCCTTGGTAGTTGGCATGCTGACACGCCGCATTCACGTGCGGCTCGGTACGACGTCTGTCGGTCGGCTCGTCGCTTTGCGGGAGGATTAACGTGGAACTTGCGGCCATCCTGGTCCTTCCGGCGCTCGCCAGCGCTTTATCGCTATCGCCGCTTGGCCGGCACGGGCGCGCAGCGCCGATCACGCTGGTCGCGGCGATTATCGTCTTTGTGCTCGCCTCTCGCGTTGCAATCATCGCGGCGCACGGCGGACATATCGAGGCGTTCGGTGAATGGCTGACCTGCGACGGGTTGGGCGCGCTTGTTCTCGGCCTAGTCGCATTGGTCGGAATGACCGCGGCGCTATTTTCATGGAGCTACATTCGCGTTCGCGCCGCGCACGCCGGCGAGCGCAAGGAGCAGAACTATTACGGGCTTTACAACCTCTTCATTATGTCGCTGCTGGCCGTGCCCGTGCTCGCCAACGTCGCGCTGATGTGGGTCGCGGTCGAACTCACGACGTTGCTTTCCGCCTTCCTCGTCGGCTTCGAGGACACGCCGGAAGCGCTCGAAGCGGCGTGGAAATACGTCGTACTGACCACCGTGGGCGCGGTGCTCGCGCTGTTCGGCTTTCTGATCCTCTATTGGGGATCGCGGATTGCGGGCTACGAGCCGTTCACTTGGGCGGGCCTGGTGGAAGCCGCGCCGCGCATGCCGCCCGCCCTGCTCTGGCCGGCGTTCCTTCTCATTCTCGTGGGCTTCGGCACGAAAGTGGGGCTCGTGCCGATGCACACTTGGCTACCCGACGCGCACAGCCAGGCGCCGGCGTCGATCTGCGCCTTGCTGTCGGGCGTAGAGACAACCACCGTCCTTTACGTCATCCTGCGGCTCTTACCGGTAGTCGGTGGCGTGTCGGCGCTCGATGCGCGGCCCTGGTTCATCGGGTTCGGCCTGCTATCGGTCTGCGTCGCCACGCTGCTGCTCGTCTATGTGCGTGACTTCAAGCGGATGTTCGCGTTCTCGACGGTCGAGCACATGGGGATCATCCTCGTCGCCGCGGGATTGGGCGGCGCCGAGGCACATCTCGGCGCCGTCTATCAGATCACCGGACACGCGCTGGCCAAGTCCTTCTGCTTCTTTTCTGCGGGCTCGGTTGCGATGACGTTCGGTACGCAGGAGATCGCTTCGGTGCGCGGGCTCGTGAAATTTGCGCCGCTCTCGGCTGCCGCGCTCGCCGGTGGCGCCTTTGCGATCGCCGGGGCGCCTCCTTTCGCCCTGTTCATCAGTGAACTCCTGATTTTCAAGGCGGGAATTGCCAGCGGTCAATATCTCACGATTGGGTTGCTCGCCTTCTTCGTGGCGATCGCCTTTTGCGCGGTGCTGTTCCATGTCAACCGAATGACGTTCGGTGCCCCGCAGGGGCGCGCGGCGCTTTCCGCCTTGCCATGGTCGTGCAAGGCGACGCTCATCGTCGCCGCCGTTCCTCTGCTGGCGATCGGAATCTATGTCCCCGTGGTTTTGCAGAACCTGCTTCGCGCGGCGGCGGCCGCGATGGGAGGCTGAGCAAGATGACGGCTTACGAAATCGCCGGCGCCCGATCGACGAATTTTGCCGAGCTCTGCGAGAATCGCTGGAAAGGCCGGATCACGGCAAGTTGCGACACGGCAGCTGGCCACATCGCCTGCGCGCCGTCGGACCTGCCGGCGGTTTGCGAATGGCTTTCGGAAGAGATGGGCTATGCGTTCGCGACCTTGGTTGTCGAGGAACAGGTCAAGCCGGGCTGGTTGCTGACCTACGTGTTCTATAAAGATGCCGACGCGCCGTGGGTCTATGTCGAAGTCCCCCTTGATGCGCGCGTCCCGGCCGTTCCATCGATCTCCGGTCTCGCCAACGGTCCTTCCGCCGACTGGCACGAGCGCGAGGCCGAGGATCTTTTTGGACTGCGGTTCGAAGGCCACCCGCGTCTCGGCGATTTCGTTCTGCACGAGGATTGGCCGGAGGGGATCAATCCGATGCGCCGGAGCTTTGACCCGCGGCGCATGCCCGAAGTGCCTGAAGAACCTAATCCCGCATGGGTTCCGCCAACGATCCTCTCGGCGCCGGGCAGCTTCGCGATGCCAGTCGGTCCGGTATATTCCGACTTCGCCGAGGCGTCGCACTTCCTGCTTGAGACGGTCGGTGAAGATGTCGTTCGCACCATCCCGCGGTTTTTCTACAAATATCGCGGCGTCGAAAAGATCGCCGAGGGAAAGCCAGTCGATAAAGTCTTGCTGCTCGCCGAACGTTTTGCCGGGATCGCGGCGTTCGCGCATGGATTGGCGTTCTGTCAAGCCATCGAGACGATCTGCGGGCTCGAGGTGCCGCCGCGCGCCGCGGCGCTACGCACCGCTTTCGCGGAACTGGAGCGGTTGCGGCATCACGCGGCAACCATCACCGGCATTTGCAACTCAACGGCGTTGGCGGTCGCAACCGCCCAGGCGGCGCTCATCGAAGAGGATCTGCTGCGTCTGAGCTGTGAGATCGCGCGGCATCGTTACCTCTTCGGGGTGGTGGTTCCGGGCGGAGTGACGTGCGATCTTGCCGAGACGCAACGTCAGCGTCTTCTCGTCGGCGTGCGGGAGATCGCCGAGAGACTTGCCGAACTACATCGCATGTTGCGCTATTCGAGCAGCTTCCTCGATCGCCTCGAAGAGGTCGGGATCGTTTCGATGGAGGCGGCAATCGCCTATGGGCTCGTCGGGCCGGTCGCACGCGCTTCGGGCGTAGCAAACGACATGCGCCGGATCCGCCCCTACGCCGATTACGGCGAGGTCGATTTCACGGTCCCGATGGAATCGGAAGGCGATGGCTACGCGCGGCTGCGCGTCTTCTTCGCCGAGGCCGAGCAGTCGGCCGCAATCATCCACCAGATTCTGGCGATACTGCCGGCAGGAGAAGTTCGCGCTCCGGAAGTTTCGTTGCGACCAGGGGCCGCCTTGGGGACCGTCGAAGCGCCTTCCGGCGCCGCCTTTCATTGGCTGAGACTGCGCGAAGACGGAACCGTCGCGCGCTATCGCATCACGCCTCCCTCGTTCACGAACTGGCACGGGTTTCACATTGCCACCGAGAATTTCGCGTTTCAGGATTTTCCGATCATCCTTGCGAGTTTCGGGCTGTCGAACGCGGAGTGCGATCGCTAGAGGCTGTCATGGCGAACTGGGTTCTTAAAGGCCTGCGTACCGGCATCAAGACGAGCGGCTATCGCTCCGCGGCGGAGGCCGCGCGGGGTCTGTCGCCGGGGCAGCCGCGCGGTGCGGCCTTGCGCTCGCAGGAGGACGCGGCCGCTCTGGTCGAGCGCTGTCCGACCGGAGCGATCGCCGCCGATGACGGTGGCGTCGCAATCGATCAGCGCCGCTGCGTCGACTGTTTCCGTTGCCGTGCCGACGTAGCCGAGCCCGGCGTTCCTTGGCGGGAAGGTTTCGAATGGGCCGCCTACGCCGACGAGGTGGCGGCGATGCGCAGAAAGCTCGACCGGGCATTCGGCCGCTCGCTGCACATTCGCTTTCTCGACGCGGGAGCCTGCGGCGCCTGCATGAGCGAAGCCCGGCAGATCAACAATCCCTATTACAACATGCACAACCTCGGCTTCTTCATGACGCCGACGCCGCGCAACGCCGACATTCTGCTCGTCGCCGGCCCCGTGTCCGACGCGATGCGGCTTCCGTTGCGCAAGACCTACGAAGCGATGCCGTCGCCCAAGCGCGTCGTGGCGATTGGCGCCTGCGCTGCCTCCGGCGGAGTCTTCGGCCCGAGCTTCGCCGCCGCTGGCGGCGTCGCGGACCTGATTCCGGTCGACGTCGTCGTGCCCGGATGTCCGCCGCCGCCGCTCGCAATTCTTTACGGCCTCATGGTGGTCGTCGGAAGAAAGCCGCCGTCCGAGTTGATCTCGCGGCCGGTCAACGTGGATACGGGCCCGAAATGAGCGACATCAATCCGCTCTTCGAGATCTTCTTCGCGCTGTGCGGCTTGGGCGCCATCGGCGCGTTGCTCGTGCCGGAACGTTGGAATCCGCAGCTGCTCGCGGCAGTTTCGTCCTTGGCCGCCCTGCTTCTGCTTGCGGCGAGCGCCGAGCTGCTGCTCGGCAATGGTTCGCTGCGGATCGAACTCTGGCCGATCCTCTCCCTCGGTACTCTGACGCTTGGCGGCGATCGGCTCGCGGCGCTCTTCCTCTTCGTCACAGGCTTGGTCTTTCTGCCGGTGTCGCTGTTTTCGAGCTTCTATCTGCGGAAATATCTCGGCCACTACAGTCTGCGTTACCTCAGCGTCCTCTACCACGTTTTGTTCGCATCGATCGTGCTCGTGTTGATCGCCGAGGACGCCGTCGCCTTCCTGATCGGATGGGAGGCGATGTCGATTGCGAGCTATCTTCTCGTTACCTACGAATACGAACGCGAAGACAGTTCGCACGCCGGCTTCGTGATGCTGGCGATGAGCGAAGCGGGGACGGTCGCGGTAGAGATCGCTTTCATTCTCGTCGCGGTCCACGCCGGAACCTTCGAATTTTCCGGGATGCGCGCGATCGGGCCGGGACTCGGAGAAGCGCTGAAATGGGTGATCCTCCTACTTTCCTTCTTCGGTTTTGCCGTCAAGGCGGGGCTCGTACCCGTCAATAGCTGGCTGCCGCTCGCCCATCCCGTCGCTCCGACCAACGTTTCCGCGCTGCTCTCCGCGGTGATCGTCAATCTGGGGATTTACGGGA
The DNA here is from genome assembly GCA_963697785.1 of uncultured Alphaproteobacteria bacterium. GTDB lineage: Bacteria > Pseudomonadota > Alphaproteobacteria > Rhizobiales > Beijerinckiaceae > Methylovirgula. Next base: position 2,417,580 of record OY969098.1, read on the forward strand.
TCATTCGCTTCAATCTTGATCTCGTTCCGGCGGCCGGGCCGGGCGCCGGCATTGTCGTCCTGGTGATCGGCAGCATTTCCGCTCTCGTCGGCATTCTCTACGCGACGATCCAAGCCGAGATGAAACGCCTTCTCGCCCACAGCACCATCGAGAACATGGGCATTATCGCGGCGGGCATCGGCGCGGCCATGGTGTTTCTTGCCAGCGGCCATGAGGTCGCCGCAAGCATTGCGCTGATCGCGGCACTCTATCATCTCGTCAACCACTCCGTTTACAAAGCGCTCCTCTTCGTCGGTACCGGCGCGGTCGAGGCGGGAACCGGGACGCGCGATCTCGATCGGCTCGGCGGCATCGCGCGCCGCATGCCGTGGACGAGCAGCTTCTTTTTGATCGGAGTGCTGTCGATTGCGGCTCTGCCACCGCTCAACGGTTTCGTCAGCGAGTGGCTGACCCTGCAGACGATCTTGCGCTCGACCCTGCTCGCTTCAACGCTGGTTAAGATCATCTTCGCCGTCTGCGGCGCGCTTCTGGCCCTGACGGCGGGCTTGGCGGTTACCTGTTTCGCCAAGGTCTTTGCCATGGGATTTCTCGGAATGTCGCGTTCGGAGGGGGCGGTGCACGCTACCGAGGCTGCCTTGCCGAAACAGGTACCGCTGGCGCTTCTTGCCGCGAGTTGCATCGCGCTCGGTATTTTGCCGACCTACGTCATTCCGGTGCTCGACCGCGCCGCGCAGCCGCTTGCGCACGCGAGCGCAACGGCGGCGCTCGTCCCGCCGTTCTTCGATTCAGCCGCACAACAGCGCGAGGGGATTCCGCCGAAGTTTCTCGCCGAGTTTCACGATCTCGGCAGCCAAGTGGGAGACGGAATTCTGCCCGGGCGCGGGCTCGTCGTCCTGCATCGCGGCGAAGCGCGCAATCCCGTGGTCTTCGCGATGTCGACCACCTACACGCTCATCGTGCTCGCGCTCATTCTCGCGCTGAGTTTCTTAGCCTTCCGTCTGCTGACGCGCGACCGCGCCGTCGATCGGGGCGCGGCTTGGGACGGCGGCTTACGCCGCCTGCTACCAAGCACCACCTATACCGCGACCGGATTTTCCAACCCGGTTCGGGTGGTTTTTCAGGCCGTGCTTCACCCCGCCGCGATCGAAGACAACACCGAAGCGGTGGCCCGGCACTTTCGGACTGCGATCCGCCGCGAATACACGGAGGTGCATGTCGTCGACCGCTTCTTGCTTCGGCCGCCGGTACACATGTTGCGCCGTGTCTCGGGCGTCGTTCGCAAGATGCACGTCGGGCACGTCAATGCCTATGCCGCCTACATTCTTCTCACGCTGCTGCTTGTGCTCTTAGTCGGAACTCAGTTGTACTAGGAGGCTCAAAAACGGGACGAATGCGAGTCGTCGACGAAGATTAAGGAAGCGTGCCGCCACACAACCCAGGGGTCGTCGAGTGCCAAGAAGGAGTTCCCATGGAAACCCAAACGGCAGTGACCATGGTTCGTCTTTACCTCCCCGCGGAAAGCCACAGCGCGCGGAGATCGCGGATGGAGAAGGTGCTTCGCCTGCTTGTTACAAAGTTGATTTCTTCGCGACCATCCTGCTTTAATACCTCAGCGTAGCTTTGACTCACGCGGAGGGGCTTTGCGCAGGTTCGCCATACGAGACAGTTCCCGAGGCCGGCGTGCCGAGGGTCGGCATCGAGCCACGACCCCGAAGGGTGGCATTTTCTGGCTATTCAAAATTCTCGGACCGGGGCTCATTACCGGCGCGGCGGACGACGATCCATCGGGAATTGCGACCTATTCGCAGACTGGCGCGCAGTTCGGCTTCGGCCTGCTCTGGACGGCGCTCTACCAGATCCCACTGTTGCTGGCGGTGCAGGAATGTTGCGGCCGCATCGGCCTGGTGACCGGCAAGGGCCTGGCGGGGATCATCAAAGAGCACTACACACGCTCGATCCTGATCGGCACCGTGATCCTTGTGCTCGTCGCCAACATCATCAACATCGGCGCCGATATTGGCGCCGTCGCGGCTGCCGCGCAGCTTGTCATCCCCGCGCCCTTCTTTTTCTATGCGGCGACCACCACGGTGCTAGTTGTTACGCTCGAAGTCTGGGTGACTTACAAGATCTATGCGAAAATTTTGAAATGGCTAGCGCTGGCACTGCTGTCCTATCCGGCGACGACCTTCATCATCGCGCAACCATGGGGCCAGATTCTGCACGCCACCCTTGTTCCGCACATTGAATTCACGTTCGCCTTTTTCTTCATCATCACCGGCGTATTCGGCACGACGATCTCTCCCTACATGTTTTTCTGGCAGGCCTCCGAAGAGGTCGAAGAAGAAATCGCTGCGGGTGTTCGCATTGGGAAAAGCGGCAAACCGCTGATCTCCCGCTTCTCGATCCGCGATATGCGGATCGACACGGCGATCGGCATGGTTTCTTCCGAGCTCGTTCAATGGTTCATCATCATAACGACCGGATCGGTTCTATTCAGCCATGGGATCAAGACCATCAACACAGCCGCTGATGCGGCGAAGGCGCTGCAGCCTTTGGTCAGTTCGTTCCCGAACTCCGGATTGCTCGCAGGAGATCTTTTTGCGCTCGGCATCATCGGCGTCGGCCTTCTCGCCATTCCGGTGCTCGCCGGTTCGGCCGCTTATGCTCTCGCAGAAGCCTTTGATTGGCGGGAGGGTCTCTCGGCGAAATTTACCGAAGCGCGAAGTTTTTATGGCGTCATCGTCGCCGCGACGGGGCTCGGCCTACTGCTGAACTTTGTCGGGATCGATCCGATGAAGGCGCTCGTGTTGACCGCCGTCTTCAACGGCATCGCCGCGGTGCCGCTTCTCTTTCTTATCGCCAAGATCAACGGCAATCGAGCGATATTAGGAGCCCACTGCGGCGGGCCCCTCTCAAGGACCTTCGCGTGGCTGAGTTTCGGGGTGATGGGTCTCTGCGCAGGCGCACTCCTCTATACGTCGGTGTTCCAGCATTAGCTGGGCTCACACCTGCTGGATGGCGGAGAGTTTCCAAGCATCCGATCCGGTGTCCGCCGGCCGCACGAAGGTCCACAGTTCGGTCACCGCCTCGGACCGATTGGGATCGCCGGAAACGATCTGCCCGGTCGCGCGATTGATCATGACGTCGATCAGCGAGAAGCGCATGGCAACCGTGGCATATTCGGCGCCGCCTTGGCGCCAAGCCTCGGAGAGATTGCCTTGAAGAAGCTTCACGCCGGAGAGCCGGTTAACTCGTCCGCGCCTCGTGTTGTCTTCGAGCTCCTCGGCAAAATAGGACGTCATTTCCGGCGTTGCGATGCGGCGCAATTGATCGACGTTCTCGTTGCCGTATGCGTCTTGAGTCTCGCCAAGTAGGCGCTCGAAGGCATCATAGTCTTGTGCCGCAATCGGCAATGGCGGGCCTTGACTGGCGCCCTCGCCGCCCGGCGGCCACCCGGCACCAGGGAACGCGCCGGCCTGCGGAGCGCCATAAAACGCCGGTTGCCGATGCGCAAAGAAACTCAGCACGAAGCGCACGATGAGAAAGAGGAGGCCGATTTGCAGAAGAAGGCCGAGGAAGGAAAAGCCGCCGGCAACGCCGCCGTAAAAGCCGTGACCGAAAAATAGCCCGAGCAGGCCGGCGCCGAGGAAACCGCCCATCAGTCCGCCGAAAAAGCCGCGTCCGAACCCGCCCGGATAGGAGAAGCCCGAGCCATACCCCGAGAAATTGGGCGTGGTCCAAGAACGCTGCAGCGGCGCGGCGTAAGGGCTGATCGGGGTGGGCGCTGGCATGCTGTACGTGTGAAAGCCGCGGCTGCCCATCGAAAAGCCCATGCCGGCACGGGCGAACGCATCGCTCGCCATGCCCAGCGCAAGGCCGGCGGAGAGGAGAAAAACCAAACATCTGGTGCGCAACATAGGTTGACCCTGTAAAGCCAGGCGTTCCGCCCGCGCCCCCGCATATGGGGGCTCTCGGCAGGCGGCAAAAGAGCGGCGATCTCGCGCTTGCCACCGCGAACGATTAGAGTGCCCGGATGATTCCGAAGGACCTGAAACGAAACTGGAAACAATGTGGTCCGGAGCGGCGCGGTTACCACCACGGCGGTCTGAAGGATGCGCTGGTCGAAGCGGCGCGGGCGCTGATGGCCGAACATGGGCCGGCCGGCTTCACCCTGGCGGAAGCCGCCAAGCGCGTCGGCGTCACCACCGCGGCGCCCTATCGGCATTTCGCCGACCGCAACGACCTCATGGGCGAACTGGCGCGGCGCGGGTTCGATCTTTTCGCGGAACGCCTCGCCGGCGCCTGGGATGACGGCCGCCCGGACGCGCGCGCCGCCTTCCGGCGCATGGGGCGCGCCTATCTCAGCTTCGCGGCGGCCGAACCCGGCCTCTACGCGGCCATGTTCGATAGCGCCAAGAGCTTGCGCGGACTGGCGGCGCTCTCCGTGGCGACGAAAGCCTTCGAGGGATTGAGCCGCGCCGCGGCAGGCGTGCTCATCGCAAGCGGCGGCGATCCGCGCGAGGTACACCGTCTCGCCCTCGAAATCTGGGCGTTGGCGCACGGTACCGCCATGCTGGCGCTCGCTGGCCATTTCGACCCAACGCACGGCGACGATCCCGCCGCAATCCTCGAGCGCGGCGCCGAAGCTCTGATCGAGGCGGCGCGGAAGCGGCGCTGAATCTCAATGCGTTACACGAATTGAATGGATCGGGATCTCGACAAATCCAAATCTCAATGTAAATTGTACTTACATCGGTGCCCCATGGAGGAGAACATGAGCATGTATTCCGGTCCTTACGGCCAAGGATCGCCCAGCCGCCGGTGTTTTGGCTGGAATCCGATCGAACTTGTCGCGATGATCCTCGGCTTCATCTTCTTCTGGCCGATCGGGCTCGCCATTCTTCTCGCCAAAATTTGGCAGAGCCGCAGCGCGCACTCGGGCGATCTACCGAGCTTCGTGCAGGCGAAGTTCAATGAGAAGTTCCGTGAGAAACGCGCGAGATGGGAGCAAAAGATGGGACGTCACTGGGCATGTCACGGTCGTGGGGATTTTTCCGCCGGGCCGTGGAATTGGCGGCATTCCTCCGGCAATCTCGCCTTCGACGAATGGCGCGAAGCGGAACTCGCGCGGCTCGAAGAGGAGCGGCAGAAATTGCTCGCTGCCGAGCGCGAGTTTGCCGAATACATGGATAATCTGCGCCGCGCCAAGGATCGCGAAGAGTTCGACCAATTCATGGCGGCGCGCCGCAACACTCCACCCGGCGCGGGCGCACCGGATCAGCCGGCCGCGTAAAGCAATCTTCGTCGCACGCGAATCGAAGCAATCCAGCGGCTATCTCTGGATTGCTTCGTCGCTCCGTTCGAGCAGAACCGCCATCCCGCAGAGTTCAAGGGACAAACGACTTTAGCATATTCAACGTTTTCACGTTGATCTTGATGCCGTTGGTGAGCACGAGATCACCCGGTTTCATGTTGGCCGGACACGGACCCGTCCATTTTCCATCTTGCGTCAGCGCCTCGTCGGTCTTGCCTAACAAAGCTGGATCGAAATGGCTTTTGACGTCGGTATGATAAGCGCTGTCGCCGTTGAAATTCGTCGTTGCCGTCGTCGTGACGGTCGTGCCGTGGACCTTGCAGACGCTGTCGGAAGTGACCACGGAACCGTTCACCTTCACATCGTTTTGTGTGCAGTGCTTGGAGCGCAAATCCGTGCCGACGTTGTGAAAGATCTGGTCGGTCGCGGCGTCGATGCACATCTGCATCGCGTGCGCGGGCGTTCCCTCGGCCGTAATCGTAACCTCCCATAGGCCCGGCTTGCGCGACGGATAGTCGTCCGCCAGCGCGGCACTGTAGAAAATCGCCGCCAGCAGCGCGGCGGCGATGCACCCGTTTCTCGTCATGATCCCCTCCCCTCGTTCCTGAATGCCATACTAAAGCATGTGCGGCAGGTTCAATCCAGTTGATCGTCCCTTCATTCCGTAGGGTGGCCACGCAGCCGCTTGGTTGCGCCGCGCCGCTGTTTGGCGTCGATCCTGCGCCGCTTGGATTCGAGCGTCGGGCGCGTCGCGATCCGCCGCTTCGGGCGGTGTGCCGCCGCCACGATCAGCCGGCGCAATCGCATCAACGCGTCCTGGCGATTACGATCTTGCGAGCGGAACCGTTGCGCAGTGATGACAAGGACGCCATCGCCGTTCATCCGCCGTCCGGCGAGTTTTGCGAGGCGATCCTTCATTTCTTCGGGTAGCGACGGCGAACGGCGGGCATCGAAGCGCAATTGCACCGCCGTCTCGACCTTGTTGACGTTCTGGCCACCCGGGCCGGAGGCGCGCAGATAGGCAAAGGCGATCTCCGCCGCATCGATGGCAACGCCCGGCATGATGGGAATCTTCGCCATTGTCCTATCGGCGTTGTGCGCCAGCGCCAGGCGCTTTGAAATGAAAGCGGTTTCGTTAACCGCAATGTTTTAGCGCGGCTTAAGACATTTCGCACAATTTGAGCGGATGGCGCGTTGCGTTCCGCCCTTCGCGGCCGGCGTTCTGCTCCTCACGCTCGCCGGCTGTTCCAATTACGAAGCCCAACGCCCGGCCTGGCGCGCTGAGGCCGAGAACGCCTGTATCGCCCAGAATCTCATCCATCTTTCGGCCTATGTCGAGCCGGAACAGGAAATCGACGGCCCCGGCATTTGCGGGCTGACGCGGCCCTTCAAAGTTTCGGCGCTGCTCGACGGCCAAGTCGCCCTCAACAATGCCTATACGCTCGACTGTCCGATGATCGCCGCCCTGAACAATTGGGTGCGCGAGGTGGTCGAGCCCGAAGCGCAGACGCAGTTCAACGAACGCGTCGTGGAAATCGAGTCGTTCGGCACCTATAGCTGCCGCGGCATCAATGGCGATGCGGGCGCGCGGCTCTCCGAACACGCCTTCGGCAACGCCATTGACGTCAGCGGCTTCCGCCTCGCCGACGGGCGCGAGATCTCGATCATGCGCGATTGGCCGATGGGCGACGCGCCGACCCAGGCTTTCCTGCGCGACATCCACGCCGGCGCCTGCGGGTATTTCACGACGGTGCTGGGTCCCGGTTACAACTTCTTGCATTACAACCACTTCCATCTCGACCTCGCGATGCGCGGCGATACGTCCACCGGACTCCGGCGGGTTTGCCGGCCGGAGCCGCCGAACATGCCGCAATCGCATCCGCCCGACGGCCTACCGGAGCCGCCGCCACTCGACGAAGAGATGGATATTTCGCAGGCCGGCAGCGCCGATATGCAGGCACTCGCGCTGCATGCCGGTCCCGATACGCCCGATGCCTCGCTGCCGCCCGCGCCGGTCGAGGCCTACGCTTCCCGGCCGAGGCCGGACCAAGCCTACCAGAACCCGCAGGCCCCGCCGCCGCAGCTTGTGCCTTCTGCAGACGACCCGCAAACCGGCACGATCCGCGCCGACGGCGCTTTCGCGCCCGAAGGCCAGCCTAGCGACTGGGATCTCTCGGGCCAGAAGTGAGCTGAGCTATCTCATGAGGGAAGCCAATGGGAGGTCGCCATACCGGAGACGCAAAACCCGCTATAAGGTGGCGCCAACCCCAACGGACTCGCCATGCTGAAATCGAGCTTCGCCCCCGACGCGCCGCTTCGCATCGCCCGCTACAACAAGGTGCAACAGGCCCTGCATTGGCTGACGGCGGCGGTCATCTTCACGATTCTGCCGCTCGCCTGGGTCATGGTTCATATGGCCAAGGACGCCCCGAACCGCGGCCTCTATTTCACGGTGCATAAATCCTTCGGGCTCATTGCGCTGGCGCTCATCGTGGCGCGGCTTCTCTGGCGCGCGATGCGCCCGCCGCCGGCGCTGCCGCCATGGCTCGAGAAATGGGAGATCGGCCTCGCCCATGCGACGCATTTCTTCCTCTACGTGATTTTTCTCGTCATGCCGATCAGCGGCTTCGTCGCGTCGAGCGCCGGCGGCCATCCCGTTTCGTTCTTCGGGCTCTTCGACCTGCCGCAAATGCCCAAGGATGAGGCTCTCTCGAAGCTCGCCGACCGCGTTCACATCTACGGGCAATACGCGGTCTATGTATTCCTCGCCGCGCATATTCTCGCCGTCATCTGGCACGTCGCTTTCCGCAAAGACGGCTATATCGAGCGGATGCTGCCGGAACAGGTCAACGCGGAGTAGCGCGCCGGCCGACGAACTCTCCTGCGCGGCGCCTCACATGAAATTCTGCGGCTCGACATCGACCGCGACCCGCACGCCGCCGCGTTCGGGCGGCGCGGTTGCGAGCACGGCGCGCAGAAACCCCTGCAAGTCCGCGGTACGCGGCGCGCGCACCAAAAGCCGAAATCGATGCCGGCCGCGGATCACCGCGATCGGCGCTTCGGCCGGACCCAGCAGCGACATCTCGTCTTCGCGAGGCAGGCCGCCAAGCGCCGCAAGCCGCCATTTCGGATTGGGCGGCAGAGCGCGCGCGGCGCGGATCAGGGCGCGCGCATGCGCCTCGGTGGACGCCCGGTCTTTGCCCGACACAATCAGAGCGGCGAGCCGCCCAAACGGCGGCAGGCCGACGCTGCGGCGCTGCTCGGTCTCCTCGCTGTAGAAGCGCTCGGCTTCCCCGCAGAGCAGCGCGCGGATGACCGGATGCTGAGGCTGCCAGGTTTGCACGAGCGCGCGGCTGACGCGGCCGGAACGGCCGGCGCGGCCCGTCACCTGCTGCAGGATCTGAAACGTGCGCTCGGCGGCGCGCGGATCGCCCGTCGACAGCCCCACGTCGGCATCGATCACGCCGACCAGCGACAGCAGCGGAAAATTATGGCCCTTGGCCACAAGCTGCGTACCGATGACGATGTCGAAAGCGCCTTTGGCGACATCGTCGAGCTCCTCGCGCAGCCGTTCCGTGCCGCCCGGAAAATCGGACGAGAGAACGAGCGTGCGCGCCTGCGGCCAAAGTCCGGCGACTTCCTCGGCGAGCCGCTCGACCCCCGGGCCGCAGGCGGCAAGCGTATCGGCCGCCTCACATTCGGGGCAGACATCGGGGCGGCGCTCGATGTGGCCGCAATGATGGCAGACGAGCGCCCGGCGGAAGCGATGTTCGACTAGCCAAGCCGTGCAGTTCGGGCATTGGAACCGATGCCCGCAGGTGCGGCACAGAGTGAGCGGCGCATAGCCGCGCCGGTTCAAGAAAAGCAGAACCTGTTCGCCGACGCCGAGCGTTTCGCCGATCGCCGTGACGAGACGCGGCGAAATCCACTTGCCGCGCGGCGCCGCCTCGCGCTTCAGATCGATGGCTTCGATCGCTGGCAGCTTGCCGCCACCGAACCGCGCCGCGAGTTTCAGATGCCGATAGCGGCCCTGATCGGCGTTGACGCGCGATTCGATCGACGGCGTCGCCGAGGCGAGAATCACGGCGGCTTTGTCGATCTGGCCGCGCACCACCGCCATGTCGCGGGCGTGATAAGAGACGCCTTCGTCCTGTTTATAGGCGGCGTCATGTTCCTCATCGACGATGATCGCCGCAAGGTCCGCGAACGGCAGGAACAAGGCTGACCGGGCGCCAGCGACGACTTTCACCTCGTCGCTCGCCACGCCTTGCCAGATGCGGGCCCGTCGGCGCGGGCTGACGGAAGAATGCCACGCAGCGGGACGCGCTCCGAACCGGCCCGCAAACCGGTCGAGGAATTGTGCGGTGAGCGCGATCTCCGGCATCAAGATCAGTGCTTGGCGCCCGGCACGCAACACGGCGGCAATCGCCTCGAAATAGACCTCGGTCTTGCCCGAGCCGGTGACGCCCTCGAGCACCGTGACGGAGAATTCGCGCGCCTCCACGGCCGTGGCGAGGGCTTCTGCAGCGGCTTCCTGCTCGGCTTCGAGTTGCGGCTTGGCAAAGGCAGGATCGCAAGGCTCGGCAACCGGCTCGGGAGGCAGCGCGACGGTGGTCAGCGTGCCCTCGTCGGCGAGCGTATCGATGACGCTCGCCGAACAGCCGGCGAGTTCGACGAGCGCGCGTTTCTGCAGCGCCAATCCGCCTTCGAGCGCTGCCAACACGCGGGCGCGCGCCGGCGTCATGCGCGCCGGCGGCGGTCCGGAGCGCTTAAAGCCGACGCGCGGCTGCTCCGGCACGGCGTCGAACGGCGCCTTGACGCTCATGCGCAGAACCATGCCGGCGGGGCTTAACGTCCAGCGCGCCACCCAATCGATGAACGCGCGCAACGAGGCGTTGAGCGGCGGCAGATCGTAGCGCGCCGCGACCGCTTTCAGGTTCGAGCCCGATGCGCCGGCGCGAATCTCCCAGACCGCGCCGATTGTCTCGCGCGTGCCGAGCGGCACTTCGACGAGATCGCCGGCTTCGAGATCGAGGTCTTCGGGCACGCGATAGGAATAGGCCTGATCGACGGCGACCGGCACGAGAACGTCGGCAATGCGACTCGCAGCCCTGCTCATGGCCGAGGCTTAGAGCATTTCGGGAAGAAGGGAAATTTGCGGCATTAGGTAGCAAACTCACCTAATGCATCGTTATTCCGACTTCCTCGCCGTCTTCGTCCTCGTTGATTATCTTTTCGGAGCAGACGAGAACGTCCGCGCCCTCGCGCCATAGGGAGGCGGTCCCTTGATCGCCGGCGGCCACGTCATACGATTCGCCGGACCTCAGTACGATCAGGTCTCCATCGTCAGATACTGTGTCGATCGTATCATCGCTGCATCCGGCCCAAGCTGGTGAAGATAGCGGCAAAATGATCGCTATCATCAAGACGAATTTCGCGCGCATTATCGCCCCTTACCGCGAACCAGCCGTGCGGCTCACGTAGCTATTGAGGCGGCGGCGCCGCTCCGGGAGGTGGAGGCGGCAAAGGTCGCCCTGCACAGCGCTCGCCGGCTAGAATAGTGAGATATTGTTGGCGCGCCTGGAGGGCCGCAACTTCTTTCCCGGCCGCGTCCTTAAAGTCCATGCCGAACCATACCGGCCAGATGACAACGCCGACAACGCCAGCGCCGACGTTCTGAGCGACCTTTAGCCCCTGCTCATCTGCGAGTTGTTTCGCCTTGATATTATTTGCCTCGATCTCGGCCCGGATCATGGTGCAGTCCGAATAGGCATCCTGCGGCTGCACGCTCGCGACGGGCTGCGGGTCGCGGCCAGCGCACGCCAGCAACGCGAGGCCAATGGCCACCCCCGGAACTACCCGGATACGCACAGCAATCCCCCCGGACCGCGCGCATCATCTGACAACCGTAGCGCGACCGCAAGGAAGATTATCAACCCGGATTCTTCCAAAAGAATCCTGGGCATTCTGGGGATTGTGCCGATTTCGGACTCAACTCGATCTGGCCGCAGCAGTGGAGTCCAAATTAGGCGAATCACTCTGGAAAGCGAAAGCGGCCCAGGTGCTAATCGCCTGAGCCGCTTATCAGTTTGGGGGTAGCAAGCGCGGGGCAGCCATTCCAAGCGAGTCCCCGAGGGTGCAAGTCGCTCTACCTCCACCCTGCCTCTCCCTTCCAAAAGGAGGGGCAAAGCTCCGAGTACCCCGCCCGCGCTAGCGTCCAAACCTAGCAAGGGCGGCCGACGACACATTTGTGTATCACAGCGTCGTTTTTGTCAAGGAATCAACTAGTTAGCCAATTCCCAAGTGAAATGAGTCACTTACGGCTACTTCGTTGTTTTGAGTCAGTAAAGGTTATCCCCAGTGTTTTCTCGCCGTTCACGAAGGCAATTCCCCGCGCCTCCAGCGCAGCTTGAATTGCCCTTAAATTATTCGGAATCGGATCACGCCGCCCTTTCTCGAAATCCCGGACCGTCGAATGGGAAACGCCGGCGACGTTGGCAAGATCGGCTTGCATAACGGCAATCGCTAGTTCTCGCGTGTCCATGCCTTCCTTGGCCTCGGCAAGAGCCGCTAAGCATATCCTGGCGACCTCGCCACGTTTCAGGACGCGGTTTAGGACCATGTGAACCGGGAACGGTTCGGCCTCCCCGTTCATCTCGAAAAGCCGCAACGTCGCGTTGACGTGCATAAGATCGAAGCGCGCGGCTTCAATTCTCTTCTCGTAAGCCGCAATCAGGGATTCTAACTCGTCGCGCTTGACGTGAAGCGTGGTGATTATGTGAGGATCGGCCATGCGGCCATTGTCGGCGATCGCGGGCGACGGGGCGAGAATGGTCTAGGTGAGTTTGCTACCTAATGCCGGAAATTTGCGCCTAACGCCGCCGCGTCAACTGCGTTACGGGACGGCTTCTTCCGCCCAGACGGTGAACTTCGTCAGCGTGTTGGGCCCAAAACTGTGGGTGAGAGGCACGTCGGCGGCATCGCGCCCTTGCGCGACGAGGATGCGCCCGACCCGTGGCGCGTTGTTGCGTGGGTCGAAGACGTTCCAGCGGCCGCCGAGATAAACCTCGATCCAGGCGGCGAAATCCATCGCCTCGTAAGGCGGCGGCAGGCCTATGTCGGTGATGTAGCCGGTACAATAGCGCGTCGGGATGTTGAGGCAGCGGCAGAAGGTAGCCGTGAGATGCGCATAGTCGCGGCAGACGCCGCGGCACTCGTTGTAGGCTTCGAACGCCGTCCGCGTCGGCCGCGAATACTCGTAGCCGAAGGTCATGCGGTCGTGCACGAAATCGCAGATCGCCTGTACCCGCGCCCAGCCGGGCGCCATGTGCCCGAAAAGCCGCCAGGCTTCGTTCGACAACGCGTCGGTCTCGCAATAGCGGCTGGCGAGCAGGAATTGCAGCGTATCGGACGGCAATTGCTCGACCGGATGCTGTCTGGCATCGGGAAATGCTTGGTCCGGCAGACCCGAGTCGCGGACAATCGTGTTGGTGCGCATGGTGAAGGCGCCGGCCGGCGCGACAAGCCGGCTGCACCAGTTGCCGAAACTGTCGCGGTAATCTTCGATCGGTACGGATGGCGTGGTCGCCAGATGATCCGGGCGTTCGAGATCCGAAAATCGCGAGAAATGCACGTTCAGCAGCGCGATCATCGGCGTCGGCTGCGGAAATTCGAAGCTCATCTCGGATCCGACAAAGATGCGTATCATGGCTCCGTCCGGTGAGGGCGCAATGCGATCGCGTGGGCTTCAGGAGCGAGAACCGTGCCATGGCGCCCTCGGTTCCTTAGCCGCGTTCCCCTCCGCAAGGGGGATGGAACACGGCAACAAGCTGCGAGGATGCGTAAAGCCCGATCTTACCCGATCGCGCCGTGGCAATGTTTGTATTTCTTGCCGGAGCCGCACGGACAAAGCTCGTTGCGCCCGACCTTGCCCCAGGTGGTGGGGTCGCCGGCAATACGGGCCGGGCGCCGCTCCGGCTGGACCGAGGGAGCGGCCTGCGCCTCGGGCGCGAAGCCTTCGGGGGAAGCAGCGGAGGCGGCGGGCGTCAGCGCCTCGATGAGTCTGGCGGAATTGTTCAGCGTTTCGAAATTCGCCGTCTGCAGCGGCGGCGCCGGCTCGGCCGGCTCATAGGCGACTTCGACGCGGTTCAATTGCATCGTCGTCGTCTCGCGTAGATGCGTAATGAGTTCGCTGAAGAGTTCGAACGCCTCCGATTTATACTCGTTCAGAGGATCGCGCTGCGCCATACCGCGCCAGCCGATGACCTGGCGCAGATAATCGAGCGTCACGAGATGTTCTTGCCACAGATGGTCGAGCGATTGCAGTACGATTTGCTTCTCGACATAGCGCATGAGATCGGCGCCGTTCTTCTCGACGCGCGCCGCATAGGCTTCGTCCGCCGCTTTCTGAATGCGCTCGCGTAGATCTTCGTCGGTGATGCCCTCTTCTTTCACCCATTCGGCAAACGGCAGCGCAATGTTGAAATTGGTCTGCGCGGCCTGCGTCAGGCCTTCGAGATCCCATGCCTCGGGATAGGCGTCGGGCGGCGCATATTTGGCAACCACATCGTCGACGACGCCCTGACGCATGTCGGTCATCATCTCTTCGAGCGAATTCTGCGCCATCATCTCGCGGCGCTGCTCGAAGACCACTTTCCGCTGGTCGTTCATCACGTTGTCGTATTTGAGAATGTTCTTGCGGATGTCGAAGTTGCGCGCTTCGACCTTTTGCTGTGCCTTCTCGAGCGCCTTGTTGATCCACGGATGGACGATCGCCTCGCCATCCTTGAGGCCGAGCTTGACGAGCATGGAATCCATTCGGTCCGACCCGAAAATGCGCATCAGGTCGTCCTTCAACGACAGGAAGAACTTCGAGCGGCCCGGGTCGCCCTGGCGGCCGGAGCGGCCCCGCAACTGATTGTCGATGCGCCGGCTTTCGTGGCGTTCGGTGCCGATGATGTAGAGACCGCCGGCCTTGACCGCGAGTTCGTGGAAATGCGCCACTTCGGCGCGGATCTCGGCCTCCTTGGCGTCGCGCTGCGGGCCTTCCGGCAGGCTGGCGCATTCCTGCGCGACGCGCATCTCGACGTTGCCGCCGAGTTGAATGTCGGTGCCGCGGCCGGCCATGTTGGTGGCAACGGTGACCGCACCCGGCACGCCGGCTTCGGCGACGATATAGGCCTCCTGTTCGTGAAACCGCGCGTTAAGCACCGCGAAGAGTTTCGACGGTTTCCCGGAGCGCGCCGCGACGTAGAGCTTCTGCAAGGCTGTCGGCTCGGTAATGTCAATGTGCCGATAGCCGCGTTTCGTCAGATATTCGGCAAGCTGCTCGGACTTCTCGATCGACGTCGTACCGACCAGCATCGGCTGCAATTTTGCGTTGGCGGTATCGATCTCCTGGGCGATCGCTTCGAGCTTCTCTTCGTAGGTGCGATAAACCTCGTCGTCCTCGTCGGTGCGGCGCACCGGCTGGTTCGTCGGGATCTCAACGACGTCGAGCTTATAGATCTCGGCAAACTCGTCGGCCTCGGTCACCGCAGTGCCGGTCATGCCGGCGATCTTGTCGTAGAGCCGGAAGTAATTTTGAAAGGTGATCGAGGCGAGCGTCGCGTTCTCGGGCTGCACCGTCACACGCTCTTTGGCTTCGAGCGCCTGATGCAAGCCTTCCGAATAGCGCCGCCCGGGCATCATCCGGCCGGTGAACTCGTCGATGATCACCACCTCGCTGTTGCGGACGATGTAGTCCTTGTCGCGCTGAAACAGTTTGTGGGCGCGCAACGCCTGATTGACGTGGTGCACGATCGTCACGTTGGCGGCGTCGTAGAAAGGGGCATCGTTCAGCATGCCTGCTTCGGCGAGCAATTTCTCCATGTGCTCGTTGCCCACTTCCGTAAGGTTCACCGTGCGCTGCTTCTCGTCGAGCTCGTAGTCTTCCGCATTGAGCCGCGGAAGGAGCTTGTCGACGGAATTATAGAGGTCCGACTTGTCGTCGGATGGCCCCGAGATGATGAGCGGCGTACGCGCCTCGTCGACCAAGATCGAAATCGACTTCGTCGACGATCACGAACTTGTGCCCGCGCTGCACCATGTGAGCGAGCTCGTATTTCATATTGTCGCGCAGATAGTCGAAGCCGAATTCGTTGTTGGTGCCATAGGTAATGTCGGCGGTATAAGCTTCGCGTCTCTGGTCGTCGTCCCTGCCGTGGATGATCGTGCCGACCGTCAGTCCGAGGAAATTATAGATGCGGCCCATCCATTCGGCGTCGCGGCGAGCGAGATAATCGTTGACGGTGACGATATGCACGCCGGTGCGCGGCAGCGCGTTGAGATAGGCGGCGAGCGTCGCCACCAGCGTCTTGCCTTCGCCGGTGCGCATCTCGGCGATCGCGCCTTCGTGCAGAACCATGCCGCCGATGAGCTGGACATCGAAATGGCGCTGGCCGAGCACGCGTTTGGCGGCCTCACGCACGGTCGCGAAGGCGGGCACAAGAAGCGCGTCGAGATCCTCGCCCGCCTCGAGCCGGGCACGGAACGCGTCCGTTTGGGCGCGCAGCTCAACGTCCGTCAGCTTGGCGATCTCCGACTCGAGCGCATTGATGGCGACGACCTTCGGACGATACGTCTTCAGCCGACGATCGTTGGCCGAACCGAAAATCTTCATGGCGACGGTGGTGAACATTCAGGAAACCTTTCGCGGCCGGCGGCCGCTCGGACCTAGCTGCGGTGCGCTACAAAATCGGCGAATCGCGACCGCCTCGTTGCGCATCGTAGCTAGGAACGTGCAATGAGTGGGGCCGGGAGGGCTCGGCCAAGTGCATTTCGGGAAAATCCCTCGCCGCGGGATGCCGTGGCTCCAACTACCTGATTCCGGGCACATTCGGACGCCGGCCCCGCGCCGTGCTCCGCTTCACCCGAAAGCGCCCTGGTGTCGCGGCCTATTTTGCGGAAAAATCAGCCGCGCACGGACATTTCGAGAGATAAGAGGGGGGGTTGGCCTTGTCAATCGAGGCGAAGTGCGCCAAGCGGCGGCATGGCACATCCAAGCTCCATCAACGCCCCCAGCTTAAGGAGACTCGCAGAATGACAACAACAAGAACAGCACTCGGTGCTGCCCTTATTTGCCTATCCGCGCTTTTCCTGGCAGCGCCCGCGGCGGCCGAAGTGCTTGCCACGGTGAACGGTACGGAAATCACCGACGCGGATCTCAAGATCGCCGCCGAGGACCTCGGCTCGAGCGTCCCACAACAGTTGCAAGGCAAAGCCCGCGACGCCTATCTGCTCGACTATCTGATCGACAGCGAACTCGTCGCGCAGAAGGCCGAATCCGACAAACTCGACCAGGATCCGGATTTCGCCAAGCGGCTTGCCTATTACCGCGGCAAAGTCTTGGCGGAAGCACTACTCGGCAAAGTCGCAAAGGACGCCATTACCCCGGAAAAGCTGCAGCAGACCTATGACGCGGCGGCCAAAGAGCAGAAGCCCGAGATGGAAATTCACGCCCGCCACATCCTCGTCGCTACGCAAGCCGAGGCGGAGGCGGCGCTGAAGCGGATCAAGGCCGGCGAGGATTTCGCCAAGGTCGCCAAGGAAGTCTCCAAGGACGCCGCCGATCAGGGTGGCGATCTCGGCTGGTTCACGAAAGACCGGATGGTGCCGGAGTTCGCCGATGCCGCCTTCAAACTCAATGAAGGCGAGGTCTCGGAGCCGATCAAAACGCAGTTCGGCTGGCACATCATCAAAGTCGAGGGCAAGCGGCAGACGAGCTTTCCGCCTTTCGATCAGGTGAAGGGGCAGGTCGAGGCTTTCGTCGCCCAGCAGGCGCAGGCCGAACTCATCCAGCAACTGCATAAGGACGCGAAGATCGAGCGCAGCAGCTCGGCGCCGTCTGACGCGCCGGCCGCGGCGACGCCCGACCCCTCCGCAGCACCGAATGCGCCGCCGCCGGGCGACAAGAAGTAGCAAATAGACTTCCCTTCTCCCCTTCGCGGGCGGAGCGAATCGCCTGCTGCTTGCGGGCAAGCTATTTCGTCTCGTAGGTGCCGACGATCGCGGTTTCGGCGAGCATATGCGGGCGCGCTTCCGCCCAGATCTGCGCGACCTTCTTGCCGTCGGGATTGAGCTTTACGACGTCGAGCGCGGCGAGGCGGAAATGATAATGATGGACGCCGAAGCCTCGGGGCGGTTGCGGCCCGTCGTAATAGGCATCGCCGAAGTCGTTCACGCCTTGGCTGAGACCGCCGGATCTGCTCCCCGCCCCCTCCTGCAACGCAGTGCGATCGGCGGGAATGTCGTAGACTGCCCAATGATGGAACGTGCCCGAGGGCGCATCGGGATCGGCAACGATCAGCACGAAGCTCTTCGTACCGGCCGGCGCGTCGCGCCAGGCGAGCGGCGGCGAGAGATTATCGCCGGCGCGCGCGTATTTGCGCGGAATCTCGGCGCCATTGCGGAATGCCGCGCTCTCGAGACTGAATTGCATTGCCGCCTCCGTAACATAGGCTTGGCCGAATCCGGCGGCTCCGGGAACATTCGCGCCGTTGTACGGTTCCTGGAGGAGAAGCAGCGGAGCGAATGCGATGGCCAACAACGGGGATATGGAACAAACCGCATATCCCGCCGAGAAGGCGCGCCAAGGCGAGATCATCCTGCGGACGCCTTTGCGCCGCATCATCTTTCTCGCCGGGCTCGTCGGCATCGTGCTTGTTGCCGCGCTCTGGCTTGTCTTCTCGCACTGAGTGAGCATCGGTCAATCGCTTGCCACGCTGAACTTCTTTGCTCCGTCTTCCATATTCAGTGCCGGCGACGACCGCAACTTCGCATCGGCACGTTTCGAGCGTCGTTTTGACGTTCTATCATCCCACCCTATAGGCTGGCGTGGTCGAGACTTTTGTCGCTGGCGGCGGAACGACGGGAGGAAAGCCTATGTCAGGTAAATTTGTCTGGTATGAGCTAATGACCACCGACCCCAAAGCAGCGGAGAGCTTCTATTCCGACGTGATCGGCTGGCGCGCGCGTGACGCCGATATGCCGAATTTTTCCTATACATTGTTTACGGCGGACGCGGCGCCGGTTGCCGGACTGATGGCGCTATCTCCCGAAGCCTGCGCGGCAGGCGTGCGGCCTGGCTGGCTCGGCTATGTCGGCGTTGGCGACGTCGATGCTGACGTCGCGCGCGTTGAGCAGACGGGCGGCAAGGTTCACCACGCGCCCACAAACATTCCCAGTGTCGGGAGGTTCGCGGTACTCGCCGACCCACAGGGCGCGGTGTTCGCGCTCTTCAAGCCGTCGGCGCAAGGTCAGTCCCCGGCGCAGATGACGCCGGGACACATCGGCTGGCATGAATTGCACGCCGCCGATGGAGGGCACGCATTCGAATTCTATTCCGCCCTGTTCGGATGGAAAAAGGGTGAGACCATGAACATGGGGCCGATTGGCATCTACCAGCTCTTCACTGCAGGCGATTCCGCGATCGGCGGAATTTTCACGAAGCCCGCGCAGGAGCCGACGCCTTACTGGCTCTACTATTTCACCGTGCCGGACATCGACGAAGCGACGGTGCGGGTCAAGGACAAAGGCGGCAAGGTGATCAACGGCCCGAATGAAGTGCCAGGCGGAGCTTTCATCATTCAGTGCCTCGACCCGCAAGGCGCGACCTTCGCGCTGGTAGCGCCGCCAAAATGATCTTACGGCGCCGTCAGTCCGGCAAGCGACATCAGGGCGTGAAAGAGCAGTGCCACGACGCCGAGCGCCGCGACGCTCGCAGTCCAGAGGAGCACGAGCCAGCCAATGCGCCGCGCCCATGATTTGCCGGATCGCGCGGCCATCAATGATACCCTTCGCCGGCCCTTACCTTGCCGCGGAACACATAATAGGACCATGCCGTGTAGGTAAGGATGATCGGGATGATGAATAACGCGCCGACGAGCGCAAATCCCATGCTTTGCGGCGGCGCCGCCGCGTCCCAGAGCGAGACGCTGGGCGGAATGACATTCGGCCAGAGGCTGATTCCCAATCCGCTGTAGCCCAGAAACAGCAGGAACAACGCGAGCCCAAACGGCACGACATGCGGATCGCGCCGTAACGCCCAGAGTATGCCCAAGGTCGTCGCCAGCGTGAGCACCGGAACGGGCGAGAAGAAAAGGATGTTCGGTAGGCTGAACCAACGCGCCGCGATCTGCGGATGGACAAGCGGCGTCCACACGCTGACGATGCCGATTACGATGAGGAGGACGATTGCGATCGGCCCGGCAAATGCGATCATGCGCCGCTGCAACGCGCCTTCCGTTTTCATGATGAGCCAAGTGGAACCGAGCAACGCATAGGCGAAGAGGATGCCGAAGCCGGTGAACAGACTGAACGGAGTCAACCAAACGAACGCCCCGCCTTGGTAGGAGGGGCCGGCCACATGAAAGCCGTTGATGTAGGTGCCGAGCGCGACGCCTTGCGCGAAGCTTGCGACATAGGATCCACCGGCAAATGATATGTCCCAGATCCATCGATGCGCCTCATCCGCTTTGAAGCGGAATTCGAAGGCAACGCCACGGCAGATCAACCCGGCCAACATCACGATGATCGGCAGATAAAGCGCGCTGAGCAGCACCGAATAGGCGAGCGGAAACGCGGTGAGCAGTCCGGCGCCGCCGAGGACGAGCCAGGTCTCGTTGCCGTCCCATACGGGCGCCACGGTATTGATCATCAGGTCGCGGTCGCTCTTGTCGCCGACAAACGGAAAAAGAATGCCGATGCCCAGATCGAACCCGTCCATGACCACATACATCATCAGCCCGAAGGCGATGATGACGGCCCAGAGAATGGGAAGATCGACGCCCATCAGTTCTCTCCGTGCCCAAGCGAGGGATCGAAATCGGGCGCGCCCGAAAGCGGCCGGGCCGGACGTTGCACCGTGCCGGACTGCACATCAGGCTCGCCCACGCTCGGACCTTTGGCAACGAGCTTCAGCATATAGCTGACGCCCGTGCCGAACACGGCGAAATAAAGCAGGACGAAAAGCACAAGCGAGGCTGAAAGCTCCCCAATCGAGTGATTGGAAACCGCATCGGCGGTGCGCATCACGCCGTAGACGACCCAAGGTTGGCGGCCCACTTCGGTCGTAATCCAGCCGGCGAGAATCGCGATAATCCCCGCCGGACCCATGAGGACCGTAAAGCGCAAAAAGAGCGGCGCGCGATAGATTTCTCCGCGCCAGCGCAGCCAAAGGCCACAAAGCCCAAGGAATGCCATCAAGAATCCGAGCCCGACCATCACCCGGAAACTCCAGAAGACGACCGTCAAATCAGGCCGGTCCTGCGGCGGGAAGTCGTCGAGGCCCGGGAAACTGCCGTTCCAAGAGTGCGTCAGGATCAAGCTGCCGAGATGCGGAATATCGACCTCGTCCAAGGTCTTTGCATCTTTCATATCCGGCCAACCGAAGAGGATCAGCGGCACGCCTTGGCCGGGCGTGTTTCGCCAATGGCCTTCGATCGCGGCGATCTTCGCCGGTTGATATTTGAGAGTGTTGAGACCGTGTTGGTCGCCGACCGCGATCTGGATCGGCGCGACGATGAGCAACATCCACATTGCCATCGAGAACATGGTGCGTATCGCCGGCGTGTCGCGACCTTTCAAGAGGTGCCAGGCGCCGGACGCGCCGACGAAGAGCGCCGTTGCGAGATAGGCCGCGATCGTCATGTGCACGAGCCGATACGGGAACGACGGATTGAAGATCACCCGCACCCAATCGACCGGAACGATGCGTCCGCCAATGATCGCGTAGCCTTGCGGCGTCTGCATCCAACTGTTGGAGGCGAGAATCCAGGTCGCTGAGGCAAGCGTGCCGGCGGCGACCATCAGCGTTGCGAAGAAATGAAGCCCCGGCCCCACCTTGTCCCAGCCGAACAGCATGACGCCGAGAAAGCCCGCCTCGAGAAAAAAGGCGCTAAGCACTTCGTAGGCAAGCAGCGGGCCGGTGATACTCCCGGCGAAGGCCGAGAAGTAGCTCCAATTGGTGCCAAACTGGTAGGCCATCACGATGCCGGAGACGACGCCCATCGCGAAGTTGACCGCGAAGATCTTCGCCCAGAAGTGGTGAAGATCGCGAAACACCTCCTCCTTCCTCCACAGCCACAGTGCTTCGAGCACGACGAGATAGCTCGCGAGCCCAATGGTGATCGCCGGAAAGATGATGTGGAAGGAGACGGTGAAACCGAACTGGATCCGCGCGAGCTGCAGCGCAGTCAAACCGGACATTACGCTGGTCCCCCCTTCGGGCTCGCAAGGAACGTCGCCTCGAGCGCATGTGGTCCGATGACGATGCGGCAACCTTATCTACCGCCGCTTTTCACATGCGACCAGAGTCGCGCCTAATTGGCTCTCGTTAACCGTGCGGCTGATCCGTCGTTGACACGTATAAGTTGCAATGTGCACGATATGCTTGCGGGGGTAGAGCAAATGTCAAGGAGGCCACAGGATGAAACGCACCTTTCTTTGCCTGGCGTTGTCGGTCGGGTGTGCGTGCCCTTCCTTCGCGCAAACGAGCGGAACGAGTGACCGTCAAGGCGGTCTCGGCATGAAAGCCACACATGCCCATCATCCGCATGGACCCTCGCTGACCAATTCGGGTCACGTGCGGCCATGCGCGCAGCACATGAGCGGGACGAGCGATCGCCAGGGTGGCCAGGGTATGGCATCGACCGCCTCGGGCGGACCGAGAGGCAACCCCGGCGGCAGCATAGCTGGCGGCTGCTGACGTTCAGGCGAGTGCGACACCCTTCGACGGGATTTGCTGCAGCGTTGGCACGGCAAAACCGCGTTCCCTCGCCTTTGCGGGGGAAACGCGGCTGCCGTTGGGATGGGCTAGGTTTCTTCCTCCTCCGCAGGAGCGCCGATCGGCGTGACCCGCAGCGAGCTGATGCGATTGCGCGTCTTGCGCAGCACTTCGAAGCGGAAATTGTGGAACGTGAAGACCTGCCCCGTCTCCGGAATCGCGCGCGCCTCGTGGATGACGAGTCCGGCGATGGTTGTCGCTTCATCGTCCGGAAGATGCCAGTTCAGCAGGCGGTTCAGGTCGCGGATCGGCAGCGAGCCGTCGACAGTGACCGAGCCGTCCGGATTTTGGCGCAGGCCCAGCACGACTTGATCATGTTCGTCGGAGATCTCGCCGACAATCTCCTCCAGGATGTCCTCCAGCGTGACGAGGCCCATCACCACGCCGTACTCGTCGACGACTAAGGCGAAGTGGGTCTTGCGCTTGAGGAAAGCCTGCAGCTGGTCTTCGAGCCCGGTCGTATTGGGCACGTACCAGGCTTCGAGCGCCACCGCATCGACGCTCAGATGCGCGATGTCGCCGCCCGACTGGTCGATGACGCGCAGCAGATCCTTCGCATGCACGACGCCGATGATGTTGTCTGGCTCGCCGCGCCAAATCGGCACTCGGGTATAGGGAGAAGCAACGACCTCGCGGACGAATTCGCGCGGCGGCAGGTCAGCGTCGATCGTGTACATATTGGTACGGTGGACCATTACGTCTTCGACCTCTAGATCGCGCAAGTCGAGCAGTCCGCCGAACATGTCGCGTTCGACGCGCTGCACGCCGCCTTCGAGATGCATCAGATCCACGGTGCTTTTCAGCTCTTCGTGACCGGAGAGCAACGCGTGTCGGATTCTCGTATCAATGCCCAAGAGCCGCAGAAATACCTGCACGATCGCTTGTACGGCGGCGAGGGCGGGGCCGAACACGGCGACGAAGAAGCGGATCGCCGGGGCGACCAGAAGCGCGACGCGGTCGGGGTAGTTGATCGCCAGGGTCTTCGGCATGATTTCAGCGAAGACGAGCAACACCAGCGTCATGACGCCGGTTGCGTAGATCACACCGGTGTAGCCGACGAGCTCCTCGAGCACCCCGGTCAAGAGCGCCGAGGAGCCGATGGTGACCAGCGTATTGCCGAGCAGCACTGCGCCGATCAGCCGCTCGCGGTTACGCAGCAGCCGGTTGACGGCGCTGGCGCGACGATCGCCGCTGCGTTCCAAGGCGTGCATCCGCGCCCGCGAGGCCGCCGTCAACGCGGTCTCCGAGCCGTTGAAGAAAGCCGCCATCAAGATGCAGAAGACGACGATGCCCCCGGCAATCCAGAGATCGAGCGTCGAAAGCTCGGCATGTACGCCGTGCATGGGTCGAAAATCCCGTACTCACCGCGCCCGGCGCAATTCCTTCAACTCCGCGTCCAGAAACGTGCGGACTTCTTCGGCGTCGACGTTCTTGGCAATGAAGCAGCGCCCGATACCGTGCGCCAGAATGAAGGTGAGCACGCCGCGCTTTACCTTCTTATCCTGCATCATCGCCTCGACGATTGCCGCGGCATCGGCATTCCAATCCGGAATGTCGCGAATGTGAACCGGTAGGCCGGCGGCGCAAAGATGCGCTTCGACGCGCTGCGCCTCGGCCTCGCTCGCAAGCCCGCGTCGCGCCGAGAAGCGGAAAGCGCAGGCGATCCCGATCGCGACGGCTTCGCCATGCACTAAGTGCCGCCCATCATAGAACGTGAGGCGCTCCAAGGCATGCGCGAACGTGTGGCCTAGATTGAGCAGCGCCCGCTCGCCTAACTCAATTTCGTCGGCAGCGACGATCGCCGCTTTGGCGGCGCAGCTTTTGGCAATTGCCCGGATCCGCTCCGCACCGCCCGCAAAAACGGCGCGCCAATTGGCCTCGAGCCAGTTGAAAAAGGCGACATCGCCGATAAGCCCATATTTCACGACTTCGGCATAGCCGGCGCGGAACTCGCGCTCCGGCAGGCTCGCAAGGCAGGCGGTATCGGCGAGCACGAGCAGCGGCTGGTGAAAGGCCCCGACCAGATTCTTGCCATGCGGCGAATTGATTCCGGTCTTTCCGCCGATCGAGGAATCGACCTGCGCCAACAGCGAGGTCGGCACCTGGATCAGGCGCATGCCGCGACGCACGCTCGCGGCGGCAAAGCCGGCGAGATCGCCGACCACTCCGCCACCCAGCGCGATCACGCAATCGCCGCGCTCGAACTTGCCCGCCAGAATCACCTCGCACACGCGCTCGAACGAGGCATAGGATTTCGATCCCTCGCCGGGCGCGACGACGATGCTCCGATGCCGGATGTTCGCGGCCGCAAGTGCGGCTTCGAGTCCGGCAAGCTGATGGCGAGCGACATTTTCATCGGTGACGATCGCCGCGGCCGCTTCCGGTGCAAGGCGGGCGAGTTGCGTGCCCGCCTCGGCGATGAGCCCGTCGCCGATCAAGATGTCATAGCCGCGGGCGCCGAGATCGACGCGCACGAGCTCGACGCGAGTCGGTCCGGAGAGGTCCGTGTCCCCCATCCGCGTCGGCGGCGAGGGCTGCGACAACTGCGATTTGAGCCCGGCAAGGATATCCTCGACGACATGATCGTGCGGGCCTTCCCGCGACGTCACTGTGATGTCCGCTTGCGCATAGATTGGCTCGCGCTCTTCCATCAGCGCTTTCAGCATGGCTTCGGGATCGCCATTCTGCAGGAGCGGGCGATGATTGCGCTTGCGGACGCGCCGCCAGAGCACGTCGAGGTCGGCCTTAAGCCAGATCGAGACGCCGGTCTCACGAATCTTGGCGCGCGTCTCTTCGCTGATGAAAGCGCCGCCCCCCGTCGCGATGACCCGCGCTCCGCCCGCCAAGAGCCGTATCATCACGCGCCGCTCGCCGTCACGAAAATATGGTTCGCCATAGCGGGCAAAGATTTCGGGGATGGTCAGGCCGGCGGCGTGTTCGATCTCGGCGTCGGAATCGACGAATTCGAGCCCGAGCCTCTGCGCAAGTCGGCGCCCGATGGCGGTCTTGCCGGAACCCATAAGGCCAACGAGCACGATCGGCCGCCGACCAAGCAGCGCCAACATCCCTGCCGCGCTCGCATCAGGCAACGGCTCTTCGCCGCTCTCGCCGCCCGGCTTGATCCCAATCGTCATCGGCTGGGTGTACCACGCCAATCGCGTGAATTTAAGCGGCTTCCCCGCGCTCGGAGTCGTCGCCCCTATCTAAGCCTTTGGTTTCCCGCCGATCCTGGCATTCATCCACGGCCATTTCGGGATCCGCTTCCGGAAATCAGCCGGGGCCGTATAACAGGTCGATCATTCCCCGAATCGCAGGAAGACAGTGCCGAGCCTCTTTCGCCTTCTTGTGACGGTTGGGCTATTGGTCGGGCTCGTCTACGTTACGATGCTGGCGCTCGTCACTTTCGTCACGCCGGAACCGCACCAAATCATCCAAACCGTGCCCGCCTCGCGCCTCGATAAGTAAGGACGTGCATCTTGCCGGCGGATCGCAGCCTCGAAGCCTTTCTTGAAATGCTGGCGGCGGAACGTGGCGCCGCGGCCAATACTCTCGAAGCTTATCGGCGCGATCTCACTGATTATGGCGGCGCGATCGCCCGTGCCGGGAAATGCGCCTTGAATATCGGCACCGAGGACATCCGGGCCTATCTGCGCACCCTGCAAGGACGCGGCTTCTCGGCGGCGACGAGTGCGCGGCGACTTTCCGCGATCCGGCAATTGCATCGTTTTCTCTATGCCGAAGGCATGCGCGCCGACGATCCGGCTTTGATCCTCGAAGGACCGCGGCGCAATCTACGGCTGCCAAAAATTCTCTCCGTCGAAGAAGTCGAGCGCTTGCTTGCGGCGACGCAAGCGGCAATCGACGCGAGCCCGCCGGATAATCCGGAGCGCGTGCACGCGGCGCGCACCGCTTGTCTGCTCGAACTCCTTTACGCGACCGGCCTCAGGGTTTCGGAACTCGTGGCGCTCCCCAAGGCCGCGGCGCGGCGCAACGAGCCGCTGATCCTCATCCGCGGCAAAGGCGGACGCGAGCGCCTCGTTCCGCTCTCCGAACCGGCGAAGCGATCGATCGCCGCTTACCGTGCTCTGCTCGAAAAACGAAACTTGGCCAGCGGGCCATGGCTGTTTCCCGCCGAAAGCGCCAGCGGCCATTTGAGCCGGCAGGTTTTCGCGCGCGACGTCAAGGCGGTCGCCGCGCGCGCCGGAATCTCCGTTTCGCGCGTGAGCCCGCATGTGCTGCGCCATGCCTTCGCGAGCCATCTGTTGCAAAACGGCGCCGATCTGCGTGTCGTTCAGGAACTGCTCGGACACGCCGACATTTCCACGACGCAGATCTATACGCATGTGCTCGACGAACGGATGAAAGCGATGGTACGCGATCTCCATCCGCTCAATGAGAAGTGACCGCTGCCAACGGAATTAGGCGACGACGCGCGTCCGATCGAGCGAATTGCGGAGCGAATCGCACGGCGCAATCCAACTCTCCAGAAACGCCGCCGACCAACGCGCCACAGCCGCGTCGTGCCGGTACCAACCTTCGAGGTGAAGATGGCGGGGATGGGCGCCGGGCAGCGCCATGCGGTCGGTGCCGCGCATCGTCCAGCAGCACATCATCGCGTAGGTGACTTCCGGATGGAATTGGAAACCGTAGGCGGCCGGCCCATACCGGAATGCCTGTGTTTCAAACTCCTGGCCGGCGGCGAGCAAAATCGAACCGCACGGCAGATCGAAGCCTTCGCGATGCCACTGATAGACCTTCTCCGGAAAGGGACAGGCGCAGACGGCGTGGCCGTCGCAAGTCGGAATGATCGGGTAATAGCCGACCTCCACCTTGCCTTCCGGATGCGCGTAGACGCGTTGGCCGAGGCGGCGCGCCAGGATCTGCGCACCGAGGCAGATGCCGATGAGCGGCTTTTCCTCCTTGAGCGGCACGTCGATCCAATCGATCTCGCGGCGCAGCCAATCTTCCTCGTCGTTGGCACTCATCGGCCCGCCGAAAATGATGGCGCCGGCGTGTTCGGCCAGCGTCTTCGGCAGAGGGTCGCCGAAGCGCGGCCGCCGGATGTCGAGGTCATACCCTAGCGTCTGGAGGAGATGGCCGAGGCGACCCGCGGTCGAATGCTCCTGGTGGAGAATGATTGCGACTTTACGGGAACTGTTAACGCGCTGGAGCATGGGCCTACGGTGGATGGCGAGGCGCTCGTGAACGGCG
The DNA here is from genome assembly GCA_963697785.1 of uncultured Alphaproteobacteria bacterium. Classification (GTDB taxonomy): domain Bacteria; phylum Pseudomonadota; class Alphaproteobacteria; order Rhizobiales; family Beijerinckiaceae; genus Methylovirgula. The sequence goes on from OY969098.1 coordinate 2,444,927, forward strand.
CTTCGCGCCTACGCCGTCATGAACGCGGTCGTCGGCAAGACTATGGCGGGATTACTCCTTTGCTGCGACCGCCTGCCAGGATCTTGCAAATGCCGTGCCCGCCGCGGGCTCGGCGGCGACCCGTTGGCGCAGCCGCACCCGATCATGCGGAGAGACGCCGAGGAGTTCGGCGATCCTTGCCACGATATTCTCCTCGATCTCGTGGATGGCACCGTCGGCGAGGGCGATCTCCCACATCATCTCGATGATTCGCTGTCGGCCGGCTTGATCGAGGTTGCGGCAAAGGACGCGGGTGAAGCGATAGAAGTCGACGGCCTCCTGGTCGCTCGTTTCGGCGGATTGGATGAGCCGCGCCGTTGCCGCGGCATCGAGGCCGAAATTCTTTTCGATGACCTCGGTAAGGCGCGCCCGTTCGGCCGCATCGGCCGGCCCTTCGGCATTGGCGAGTTGGATGAGCAAAGCGACCGTGGCGAGGCGATAATCGTCCTCGCCGAATTCGCGCGTAGGCTCGCCAGCGAACTCGGCCATGAACGTCTTCAATCGTTCGAACATAATCTTCCCGTTACCCTGATCTGACGCACCTATGCGGAATATAGTGGTTACATTCGGGCGGCCCCGAAGAGGGGGCAACACGCCGCAGAGGATTGCGGAAAATTAACGGGAGGGATCCTCAACGCAGCAGCAAGCACGTCCAATAGCCTTGGATGCCGCCAAATTGCCGGCGTTCGGCGCGCTGCCAGGCCATGCATTCCCGCCGCGACGGAAAGCAGAGCTTCTGGTCGTGCCAGGTAACGCTGGCGGACGGAGCGCCCGGGACATACGTCGCGAGCCCACCGGAGAAATGCCCGAACCACACGGAACGCCACGGCACCAGGCGCGCATCGCAGGCGATTCCGGCGCCGAAAAGCCAGGGCTTGCCGATATCCGTACCTGCCGCTTGCACCGCCGTCGCCGAATCAAGCAATGCGGCGACGACCAGCGCTGCGAGACAGACCATGGCAGGCAGTTTCGTCATAGGCGACTCCAAACTCTTTGCTGTCGGATGCTACGCCGCGCTGAAACGTTGCGCCACCCACGAGATTGCGAGCGGGGTTATGTGCCCGAATTCGGATAACAGCTCGGCGCGCATTCCGACCATGGATGATATTGAAAACTCCAGGTCTCGCTCAAAACCTTGGTCCCCGAGCGCAGGAAGAGTCGCATTTCGACGGGTTCGGAACCTGGGACCGTCAGATCGAACTGGGCGCGCCAATGGCCCGCCACATCGTCCGGCACGGCTTCGGTGTAAACGTAGGAAAAGGTGCCGCGCGAGGCCCAGAGCACCGGTTCGGGCTTTGCGCCATAGGGCAGGCCTTGCAGCGGGCCGCCGAGGAACTCCACCATGAATTTGCGCACCCCTTTCGGGCGCGGCTTGCCGGGCTGGCCGCCGTTGCCGAGCCGAGTCGCGATACAGCGCGCCAGTTTGCCTGGATAGGGCTCGTCGGCGAGCCAATAGAGTCGATAGGCGACGTTCATCTCCGTACCGGCAGTCGCCGGGCCGTCCGCCACCCACATTGCGACCACGTTGTCGTTGATCTCGTCATTGGTGGAAATTTCGACGAGCTGAATGGACCCGCTGCCCCAGCTCCCTTTCGGTTCGACCCAGAGGCTTGGCCGCCGTTCGTAGAACACTCCATCGAGATAATGGTCAAAATCGCGGTCGCGCTGCAGGAGGCCGAAGCCGCGCGGATTATCGTCGAGAAAGGCCGACGCGGTGACGTGCGCCGGATTGTTGAGCGGTCGCCACAGCCGTTCGCCTTTGCCCGTCCAGATCGCAAGCCCGTCGGAGTCATGCACTTCGGGGCGCCAATCGACTGCCGTCGGTTTGGCGGTTTCCGAGAACCAATACATGGTCGTCAGCGGCGCGATCCCGAAGCGGGCGATGTCGCGGCGCAGACAGAACAGTTGCTCGACGTCCATGACGACGCCCTTGCCGCGCGTCATGGCATATTTGCAGGCGCCGACGATCGATGGGCCTTCGAGCAAGGCGTAGAGCGTCAAGCCGTCCTTCGGGCCTAACTCATCGATGTAGAGCTTGGTGAAATCGGGAAATTCCTCGCTCTGGCCGGCGACCGCGACATTGAGCGCGACGGCGCGGCAAGAGATTCCGTATTGATGCAATTCACCGATGGCGCGGAAATAATCCGCGCCGAGGAATGCGGCCCAATCGTTGACGTGCCAATCGAGCGGCGCATCGCGCGCCTCCTGCACACGCAACCCAGCAAAACCCGAGCCGTGCGGCAATTGTCGGGCCGGCAAGTCGGCCGGCATATCGAAAGCGCTCGGATCGTAGATGATCTCACGCGCCTGCCCGGCTTCGAGGACATGCATTTGGACCGCCTTCGGGAAATACATGCCGAGATGGAAAAAACTGACCGGAAAGCGTCCCGGCCCCGTGGCATAAAGCGCCTGATCGACGTCGAATTTGATTTTGCCCCAGGCTTCGTAATCGATCTTGGCGACGATCTCCGGGGCCGGCCGCGCCGGCCCGGCGTAAGGCTCCTTTGCCATGCGGCGCGCCGTCTCCTTCAGGAGATCGAAAGAAAATGGCTGCGGCGGCCCGAATTTGAGGCCGTGGCCCGCGCCCTCGGCCTTCCCGGCAGGAGCCAGGCCGAGCGCTGCAGCAGCGGCGGCTTTCAGGAAAGTCCGTCGGTTGGATGGGATCATGCGTTCGCGCGGGCTGTCAGGAAATGCCGGCAATCCCCCGGCTCATTGCCAGATCGGCTCGTTCTTGAGCGCGGTCCGCATAAAATAGAACAGAAGCACGAACCCGCAGAGCGCAAAAAACGCCTCGAAAATACGGCTGATCACCGGATCGAGCTGCAAAAGGCCCCCCAAAGCCCAGCCGGCGGCCCAAGATGCGCCGACCACTTCCGTGCCGACGAGAACCCCAACGGCGACGATCGTCGATAAATGCAGAAGGTTGATTTTCTTGCGGTCCGGCACGTTACCTGGCTTTCCCGCGCGGGGGGTGCGCGCTGTGCGCCACTATACCATGCCGCGCCGCCGGGCAAGCCGAACACCCGCCGATCCATTTAAAATCGGTGACCGAGGCGGCCGAAGGACACCAACCGGGTCAGAACCTATTTGGACACCGCAACTGCGAAAAAGAAGCTTCGCAAGCGGCTTGTTGGTTTCGGCCGCAAACCTTGCGAACAGCTCTCCCGCTCCCTGCGTGTTCCTCAGTATTTTATAGCCTTTGGGCCACCATGCGAGGCGTGGCCGCCTTTGCGTCCGGCCTCGGAAGCGAGCTGATGGTTCTGCGAGAAGCTGCGCTTATTGGGGCTTACGCTCTGGCCGCCTTTGCGCCCCGCCTGCGCCGCAAGACCGGGATTTTGCGAAAAGCTGCGCTTTTCATGGGGTACGCTTTCCCCGCCTTTGCGCGCGATGGCCCGCTGTTTCTCGGGGTCCATGGACGCAAAACCCCGGGTTGACGTTCTGTTTTGGAAGTCGACTGAACTGCTCATACGGCGTTCCTCTTGCTAAGTAGCGCTTCGGGCCGTGCCCAATCAACGCACCGCGGCGATGAAGGTTCCGGCAAGGAAATATGGAACACCCGCACGGGCTTAGCCGTTCATCCGACGTCCCTCTGCTGGCAAATTCCAACCGCATACCGGGCCAGTTTGCTTACGATTGGGCAGATCGGGCGCGGGCGAAAGGCTATTAGGATTAACGGCAATGGATGCAGAGGACGACGCCCGCCTTCAACGATTGGCGGCACCGACCATGCTATCACATCCCACAGCATTAGACGGAGAAGGATAATGTCTGATCTTGAACACATCGAAGAGCAGGCTCGACACGATCTTACCGCCGATCTCGCCGACCTCCGCAACGACATCTCGAAACTGTCGGCTTCGGTTCTGGAACTCGTTCAGAACCAAGCCGCGGCGGCAAAGCAGCAAGTGCTTGGCGCGGCCGACGAAGCGCGGCAGAAATTCTCGACGCAAACAGCCGAAGCGAAGGATCGCCTCAGTGCGATTACCACGGATCTTGAGAACTCGATCGAACGCAGCCCGTTCACGGCCGTTTTCGCGGGCGCGATTGCCGGGTTCTTGATCGGGATCTTGATCCGCCCGCACAAATGACCGGATTTCTGACTCGCCAACTGAGCGAAATCACCGCGTTGCTCGAGGCCTCGGGGCGGCGCTTGGCGACGAGCATCGTCTTGCTCGTCGTAGCCTTTGCTTTCGTATTGGCGAGCCTCGGCTTCCTATCGGTCGCTCTCTACCTTTGGGTCGCAGAGCTGACCCAGCCGGTGATCGCGGCACTCGCGGTCGCGGGTCTTCACATCGCGGTCGCGGGCGTGTGTCTTCTCGCCTTTTGGCTAAAGGGACGCGCACGTCCGAAAAAGTCCGCTACATCCAAATCCATTTCCGAAGATCCGCGTGCCGCGGGTCGTGCACAGCTCGCCGAGAATATCGACCAAACCGTGGCGCCGCTCATCGCGGTCTTGCATGAGGCAAACATGAAGCCTGAAGAAACCGCGCTTCGGGTCGGCGTTGCGTTGACCAAACAGGTTGGGCCGCTCGGGCTGGTCGCGCTCGCGCTTGGCGCTGGCTTTATCTTGGCGCGTAGATTGATCGCACCGAACAAAAAGTGATGCGTTGAAGCTTATACTTGGCGGCGACTGCAGATAAGTTTCCGTGGTCTTGAATAATTTACTTCTTTTCTTCCTATACCTAGCACTGTTAGATTTGGGCTAGGGGAACGCGGTGCCGGCTTGAGGAGAGTTTGCACGGCGTTGCAACGGCGTTGCATATGAGGGGGCGCTTCCCGTGTCGACCGTCGCCGCCGCCGAGATTTCGCTGGAACGCGATGTTTTTCTGCGCCGCCTTGTCCGTGAACTGGCTGGCAGTTTGCAGGAAGTCGTCGGGCTTGAAGAAGCCTCGGGATATATCGGCGTCGTCGGCGCCGCCGTTGGCGAGCACATCGAACAACAATATCGCAACGCGCTTTCCGTCGAGCGCCTGTCGCGCAGTCAGGTCGCCGACGTGCTGGTCGATCTCAAGAGGCGCATCCAAGGCGATTTCTATGTGATCGAAGAGACTGAGGATAGGATCGTCCTCGGAAACCGGCGCTGTCCGTTCGGCGAATACGTCAAAGATCGCCCTTCCTTGTGCATGATGACGGCTAATGTGTTCGGCTACGTCGCCGCGCAAAACCTCGGTTATGCCGGCATCGAGCTGAAGCAGACAATCGCGCAAGGCTACCCGACGTGCACGGTCATCGTTCACCTGAAGCCGTCGGACACACCGTGCCCGGCGCTGCTCGAATTTTTCAGCAGGGATGATGACTGAGCCCCTCAACTTCAAGCATATTTTCGACGCGCTTTCGCATCCCGCCTTCGTCGTCTCCATGGGCGGCAGAGTCGAGCATGCCAACCGCGCTGCCACGCTTCTTCTCGGCCGCGATCTCACCGGTGAAGCTGTGACGGTGCTCGACCGCGAAAAGTCGCGTGCATTGCCGATATTCCTGCGCCGATCCTCAGGCTCGCGACAATCGATTGTGGGCAAGTTGCACGTCTGCGGTGCAGATAGCAAAATCTATCCGCTTCGCTGTCGCGGACGTTTGCTGCGGCCCGCTGACAGCGCCGCCTCCAACGCGACGATTTTCATCGAGTGCGAAGAGGGGAACGGGCGCTTCTCGATCTTCGCCGGCCGGCTGCGCAACCTCAACGACGAGATGCGCCAGCGTCGTCACGTGCAGGCCCTGCTCGAAGAGTCGCTGCGCCAACGCGACGTTCTCATGCGGGAATTGCAGCATCGGGTGCGCAACAACCTGCAGATGGTCTCGGGAATGCTCAGCGCGGCGGGCCGCGAGGCAAAGTCCGGGGAGACGCGGGTCGCGCTGACCGACGCGGCGTCGCGCGTTACAGCAGTCGGCGCCGTGCAACAGGTGCTCTATGATATCGAGCATGCCGAGGCGGTCGCCGGCGCCGAGGTGGTCCGCGAACTCTGCGCCTTCTTCGAAACGGGAGCCCCCGATTGCCGCCTCAATCTCCGTCTCGGGGACGTCGCTTTGCCGAACGAGATCGCGGCGCCGATGGCGCTCATCTTGAACGAACTGCTGACCAATGCCGTCAAATATGGAAAAAACGGCGAAGCCAAGCAGCAAGTCGAGGTCGAGCTTCACAAGCAAGACGGCGAAATCGTCCTGTCGATCCGGGACAACGGTCCAGGGTTCAAGCCCCCCGAAGGCAATAAACGCGCGTCCGGCCTTGGACTGGTTCGCGGCTTACTGCGCCAGATCGGCGGAAAGCTTGAGGTGCAAAACCAAAACGGTGCGCGATGTGTCGTTCGCGTGCAAGTGCGCGCGTAATTCGAAGCGATGCAATGAACAAAGACCAAGCCGAACTCGTTCCTTTGTCTCGAACGCCACGGCGGCCGCGGCCCCTTTTTGCCGCCGAACGCGAGGAGCGCACAATTTCGCCCGACCAAACCGCGCGCATCCTGATCGTCGAGGACGATTATTTCGTCGGCTTGCAGAACGAAGACATGCTGACCAAAGCAGGATTTTCAGTGGTAGGCGTGGCGACGACCGCCGATTATGCCTTGACCTTGGCCGCTCGGGAAATGCCCGATTTGGTTCTCGTGGACATTCGGCTTGCGCATTCCGGAGACGGCATCGAGGCAGCGGTCAAGCTGCTGCAAAGACATCAGATTCGCTCGATTTTCGTGACGGCACACGCGGACCCCGCCACGCGGTCGCGCGCCGTTCCGGCGCGTCCGCTTGGCTGGCTCGTGAAGCCGTTTACGGAAGGTGCATTGGTCAAAGCGGTGCGCGACGCCCTCACCATGAAACGCGGCGAAGGCGGGACCTTAGGCTGAATCGGAAGACCTGCGTATCGAAGCGCGGCGTCTTAAACGAAGGCGCCCCGTGTCTGCGGCTCGTCTTTGCGCCGCGACTTACGATCGAAGAATAACGCCTGGCTGATTACCGCCTTCAGACTATCCACGCCGAACGGCTTCGTGATTAGAAACGCCGGTTCGGGGGGCGTGCCGGTCAAGAACCGTTCGGGATAGGCCGTGATGAAGATGACCGGCACCGAAAAATGCCCGAGGATCTGGTTCACGGCCTCAAGACCGGAGCTTCCGTCAGCAAGCTGAATGTCGGCCAGAATGAGGCCGGGCTTCATTTCGTCGGCTGCTTTCACCGCTTCTGCGTGCGTCCTGGCGATCGTGACGACGCGATGGCCGAGTTCTTCGACGAGCATCTGGATGTCGATCGCGATCAAGGGCTCGTCCTCAATGATGAGGACGTCGGTGCGGATTTGTTTGGAGATTTCCTTGCCGGCCCGATCGATTAGCTCGGCGGCGTCCTCCACCGAGCAGTCCATGACGCGGGCAACTTCCAAAGTTTCAAACCCTTCGAGCGAGCTCAGCAGAAACGCCACGCGCGGGCGCAGGGGGATGGCCTCGAGATTGCGCTGCGCACCCTTTTCGTCGGCCGAAAAAGAAAGCTGGTCGACATATCCGTTGACCGGCATTGATTCCCAGACCTTGAGGAACAGTCTATAGAGCGACGCCCTAAGATCGACGTTCTCGCCAAAGGCCTCCGGCTCGGCCACGACCGCCTCGAGGGTGGCGAGAACGTAGGCGTCGCCTCCTGTTTGCGTGCCGGTCAGGGCGCGCGCGAACCGACGGAGATAGGGAATGTGGGAGGAAATTGCTTTCGAAATCGACATAGATCCCGGCTCCTCTGCCGCGCCAGCCCAACCAACGTCTCAGCTTTGCTAATGCACCAGCCGAAACTTGGTTCCCAATCGGAACTTTCAAGAAAACATCGCGTTAAAAGAGGGGCGATAGTACGTCCGGGGCAGCATAGACCAAAATCCCCGGGAATAAACCCGCTCCCGGGCTCCCCGGAAAGTATCCATTCATCTTTCCCGCGTTAGCGGTTGAATCCGCCGATGAGCAATGACGATAAAGACACATAAGGGCACGGTAGTGACAAAACCCATCGATTTGAGAGCAAAAAAGGCGGCCGGGCCGATGCGCGGACAAAAGGCGCGAGGCGTGGACGTCAAAGAAGTCTCCGCCCCGAAAGAAGCCAGATCTCCGGTGCGGATCGGCGCGATTGCCGGGGTGCGGGCGCGCAAGGCGCCGAAACCGGAGATCATCGAGCAGGTCGGACTGCGGCTGCGCGGCGTCTATAACGATGTTTTGATGCAACCGATCCCCGATCGCTTCCTCGATCTGTTGCGCAAGCTCGAGGGCGGCGCCCCGGCGCAATCGCAGCAGACGGCCCGTAACGCTGGCTCAAAAAAGGATCCCAAGTGACAGGCGTCGAAAAGGAAGCAATCCGTCAGCCGACGCATGCCAGCGCACAGATCAAGGCGGACCTGATCGCCGTGATTCCGAATCTGCGCGCCTTTGCGGTTTCGCTGTGTGGCAATCCCGACCGCGCCGACGACCTCGTACAAGAGACGCTTGTCAAGGCCTGGGGAAATCTCGATTCCTTCGTAGAAGGTACGAATCTACCCGCTTGGCTGTTCACAATCCTGCGCAATTTCTACTATTCGGAATATCGCAAACGGCGACGCGAAGTCGCCGATTCCGACGGAGCAATCGCAACTCGGCTTGCGACACCCCCGGCGCAAAACGGCCATATGGACTTGCTCGATCTACATGGCGCACTCCAGCAATTGCCGAACGACCAGCGCGAGGCGCTGATTCTCATCGGCGCCTCGGGCCTTTCGTACGAGGAAGCTGCGAGTATTTGCAGCTGCGCCATCGGCACGATGAAAAGCCGCGTCAATCGCGCCCGCAACCGCCTGGCTGAAATTCTCTCGATCCATTCGAGCAGCGAACTCGGGCAGGCAGGCGAATGGCAGGTCGGCAATCCGGTCTCCGTCGGCCAGCACTATTCGAAGACCGGCAGCGATTAGGCCGAGCTCAAGCGCGCTTCGCGACCGCAAACGGCTCTAGCGCAATTCCCGCCTCGATGATGCGCCGCCGCAGTGCCTCGGCGATGGCGACCGCATTCGGCGTGTCGCCATGGACGCAGATAGAATTGATGCCAGTCGGAATGCGCTTGCCGGAGGCGGCAATCACCGCCCCTTCCTTCAGCATAGCGAGCACCCGGGCTACGATGGCTTCCGGATCGTGCAGTACGGCGCCTGGCTGCGAGCGGGGCAGTAAAAGCGCGTCGTCGCCATAGGCGCGGTCCGCGTAAATCTCACGGGCGACGGCAAGACCTTCGGCGTTGCCTGCGGTCTCGAGTTTGGTTGCTGCCACGGCGAGAAAGACAAGCCGCGGGTCGACGGCTTTCGTGGCGCGCGCGAGCGCGCGAGCGACGTCGGCTTCTTCCGTCGCGATGTTGCTGAGCGCGCCGTGCGGCTTCACGTGGGTGAGCTTGTGGCCGGCATAGGCGGCAAGCGCCTGCGCCGCGCCGATCTGGTAGGCCACGAGCCGTTCGATTTCGGCGGCGGAAAAGGGTAGGCGGCGGCGCCCGAATCCCCAAAGATCCGGGAAGCTCGGATGCGCGCCGACCGCGACGCCCTTCTCCTTGGCGCAGCGGAAAGTGGCGGCCATGACCTCCGGGTCGCCACCGTGAAATCCGCACGCGACGTTGGCGCTCGTCACGATATCGAACATGGCCGCATCGTCGCCCATGCTGTAGGCGCCGAAACTTTCCCCGCAGTCGCAATTGAGATCGATGCTTTGCATACGAACTCATCATGCACGTGGCATAAGTGCCGCACAAGCAAGCCATCGGCTGGCGTGCCGGCGGCGTGCTTAACAGCTGTTTAATCCTCGCGCGATCCCAGTCGCGCGTAACCCTCCTTAAAAGCTTTCCTGTGCAAAAAGACCAACCGCCTCGCACCAAGGAAAGCCTGTGACGAGCATCGCATGCCCCACTTCGGCGCAACGCGGCGGCGAGGTCCGTCGGCTTCCCGTGTGGCTGCTGATCGCCGCCGCTTTGGTCTTGGGTTTCTTTCTCTCCTTCGCCAACGCACACAAGGTCTGGCAGAACGGCACCTTCTTCGACTCGGACGATGCGATGCAGCTCGTGCAAGTGCGCGAACTGCTGGCCGGCCAGAATTGGTTCGACATGACCATCGGTCGACTCGACCCGCCGCACGGCGTCTTCATGCATTGGTCGCGCACCGTCGATGCGCCGCTCGCGCTGCTGATCAAGACGTTCGGACTGCTGCTGCCCATGCAGACCGCCGAACGGCTCACGCGGCTGGTCTTTCCGCTCATCCTGCAGGCGCTGCTTTATCTCGGCGTCGCCCGGCTGGCGCGCGTGCTCATCGGGCCGCGCGCCGTGCTCGCGGCGATTACGCTCGTATTGTTGAGCGGCATGGAATTCGGCGAGTTTCAGCCGGGCCGCATCGATCATACAGCGCCGCAGATCGTGCTCCTGCTGTTCATGTTGGCAAGCCTCGTCGAGGCGATCGACCCGGCCTATGCGCGCCGCGCCGCCGGCGGCGGCGTGCTCGCCGCGGTATCGCTTTCGATCAGCATCGAGAACCTGCCGTTTATTGTCGCGTTCGCGGCGCTGTTCGTGGCGCTGTGGGTCGCCCGCGGCGCGTTGATGAAAAAGGCTCTGGCGAGTTTCGGTGTTGGCCTCGGCCTTGCTCTTCCCGTCGCCTTTGTCGCAACGGTCGGCAAAGCGCATTGGTTCGATATGGCCTGCGACGCTTATTCGGCCGCCTATCTCGTTCCCGGCCTCGCAGTCGCAGCGGCGACGATCGCTCTTGCGGCGTGGCGCTTGCAAACCAACTTGGCGCGGCTCGCAGCCGCCGGTCTTGTTGCGGGCGCCGTTGTCGCGGTCGCCATTTTGACGAAGCCGATCTGCTTCCTGGACCCCTACACGGGCATTGATCCGCTTGTACGCCAGATCTGGCTGAAGAACGTCGAGGAAGCGATGCCGCTCAGCCGCTTCTTTCATAACGAGCCGGCGGTGGCGGCGATCTACTCCCTGCCGATCGCGCTCGGTTTTATTGCGACTCTTGTTGCCGCCCATTGCGAGCGAGGCCTTACGCGGTTGCGCTGGCTGCTTGTCGCGGCGATCTCGGCGTTGAGCGTTGCGCTCTCGTGCTGGATGATCCGGGTGATCGGCTTTGCGAGCCCGATCGCGTTGCTCGGTGGCACATGGTGTATTATTCGCCTCCACGACGTTCTGGCGAGAACGCGATGGCGCGCCGCGGCGATGCTCGCTTTCGTGCTCGTCCTGCCATTCTCGTCGATCGGCTGGGCACTCGTGATGACGCGAGATCCGGAGGCCGCCACGCGCGCCGATCGTGCCGCTTGTCTCGCCTCGGCGGCGTTCGCGCCGCTTGCCGGGCTGCCGCCTGGGGTTGTGCTTGCGCCGATCGATGCCGGTTCGCATCTGCTCGCTTTGACGCCGCACAGCGTGCTCGCCGCGCCGTATCACCGCGACAACCACGGCAATCGCGCCGCACTCGACGCCTTCCTCTCCGACCCGCAGACTGCGCGGCAGATCTTGCGCGCCAACCGTGTCACCTACGTCATGACGTGCTCTGGGCTGAACGAAACGGCGGCGCTTGCGGCGCGCGCGCCGCACGGCCTGGCGGCAGCGCTTATTCGCGGCACGCCTCCAGACTGGTTGAGAGCGCTGCCACGCAACGGCAAATATCAAGTCTTCGTGATGCGACCGTAAGTCCCGAAGAGTTCAATTGCGCGCCAACGAAGATTGCCAAAACTTAAATTGAGGCGGATCGAAGCGCCGCCTCCGCCTTTGTTCGTTGCGCGTTCATCAAGGGAGACGAAACATGAACAAGCGCTTGCCCCTGGCGTTTGCGCTCGCCGGGCTTATCGGCGCCGGCACACTGATGGCGGCCATCACGGCCTATGCCGATCAGGACAACAATAGAAGCGCCGCCGCCGACTCCGGCCACGCGCGCTTTGCGTTCTCGCCGGCGGATCGCGCCGCATTTCTCGATGCGCGTCTCGCGGCCCTGCATGCCGGCCTCGAGCTGAACGCCGATCAAGACAAGCTGTGGCCCGCCATCGAGTTGGCGTTCCGCGATCTCCACAAGACCATCGCCGATCAGCGCGAGCAGGCGAGGAGCGAGCCGCGTCCCGCCGATCCTATCGCCCGGCTGCAGCGCATGAGCGAAAATCAGATCGCCCGCGGGGAATCACTGAAGAAACTCGCCGACGCGGCGGCGCCCCTTTATTCCACGTTGAGCGACAACCAGAAACACCGCTTACCGATCTTGTTGCACAGCACGCATCTCGGTTTCGCGCACCGGCATTTCGCGATGAACGAAGGCCGGCGCGATCGTGACGGCGGCCGGCGGGAGCATTGGGACCATCACGGCGACTTCGATCAGAACGGCCACGAAGATCACGACGGCGACCACCAAGACGAGGATCAGCACTGAGCCGATCGCGCTCTAGCTCCGTGCCAAGAGATCGCGGATCTCTTCGAGCAGCACTTCCTGGCGCGGCGGCGGGGTAACGGCTTCCTTTTCCTGCTGTTCGCGGAAGACCCGCTCGCGCACCGCCGCGATGCCGCGCACGACGAGAAAGAGCACGAAGGCGACGATCAAAAAGTTGATCACGTAGGTCAGAAAGCTACCCCAGGCGAGCACCGCCCCTTGTTTGCGTGCCTCGGAAAGCACCGGCGCGGTGACGGCGCTCGATAATGGCAGAAAATGATTGGAAAAGTCGAGGCCGCCGGTAACCGCGCCGATGACCGGCATCATGAGGTCGTTGACGATCGAATCGACGATCTTGCCAAAGGCCGCGCCGATGATCACGGCGACGGCGAGATCAACGACATTGCCCTTGATCGCAAAGTCGCGAAACTGCTTGAGCATCTTCCACCCCCGGGGCTTTCATCTGCAGTGTTCCCGAGGCGAACCTACCAGAACCGATGAAAATGATGAAGCGGCCCCGGCCCGCGGCCAACGTCGAGTTCTCCGGCCGCCGCGAGCGAACCGCTGACATAGGCTTTTGCGGCTTCGATCGCTGCGCCGAGATCCAAACCGTGCGCCAGATGGGCGGCAATCGCGGCGGAAAGCGTGCAGCCCGTACCGTGCGTATTGCGCGTCGTGATCCGCGGCGCGGAAAAGGTGCGGTGTGCCACGCCGTCGAAGAACGCGTCGTCGGCCGTAGCGCTCTCAATGTGGCCGCCGGTAACGAGCACGGATTTGAACCCACGCAGATAGAGTTGCTCGGCCGATTTGCGAATGCCGGCGAGCGTGGCCGGCTCCGGCGCATCGGCGAAGCGTGCGGCCTCCGCGACATTCGGCGTAATCAGCGTGACGAGCGGCGTGAGATCTTCCAGCATGGCCGCCGCGAGATCGCCAATGGCGAGCGGATCGCCGCTCGACGCCGCGAGCACGGGATCGAGTACCACGGGAGTCTTGGGATACTGCGTTAGTTTTTGCGCGACCGCCGCGACGATGGCCGGAGAACCCAACATACCGATCTTGACGGCCGCGATTTCCAAGTCCGCGAACAGCGCGTCGAGTTGGGCTGCGACGAACGCCGGCGGTACAAGATGAATTCCGGCCACGCCCTGCGTATTCTGCGCGGTCAAGGCCGTGACGACCGCGCCGCCGTAGCAGCGCAAGGCCGCGAAGGTCTTGCAATCCGCCAGGATGCCCGCGCCGCCGCTTGGATCCACGCCGGCAATCGACAGGACGTTCGGTGTCATCGCTCAAGCTTCTGCGTAAGGTTCGGCGGCATTGGTCCGAGGTCGGCGGCCGAACAGTTTATGGCGATGCCGGATCGGCAGGCCGATGAGATGCACAATGCCGCCGCCCACGATGAAGCCGACGAGGCCGGCAATGAATCCCTCCGGCGTTGTCGGAATCGCCGGCTGGAAGGTCTGGTAGGTGCGCTCGGCGATATAGGGATCAAAGGTTTTGAAGAGCGTTATCCAGCGGCCGGCGACATTGGCATCGTTGAACGCCGCCGCGGCACGTTGCAACTTCGCAAGCCGCGCCAGGATGCGCTTCATCTCGTCGCCACGCGCCTGTGCGAGAGGATCGGAGTTTGCTTCGAGGTGCGTGATCGCCGCGTCCGGCGTGAGGCTCTGACCGGCGGCGTCCTTGTCGAATTGCGCGACGATCGCGGTCAGTTCGTCGATAGCTCCGCCGAGACGCTGGCGATATTGCTGCCAGAATTCCGGCATCTGGGTCGTCGCGATGCCAAACAGCAGCGCGAAGAAAAGCGCGATGCGGCCGATAACCATCCGACCTCTCTAGGCTGGCGCGAATATAGGTTATTGTTTGCGCCGATACTGCCCCCTTGCGATCGTCGTTCGAAAAAAATCTCACGGCATGGCGAGGACGCCGGCATTGCCTTCGCTGGTGCCGAACAAAAGTCGCCGGCCGTCAGGGTCCCAGACGAGCGCCGAGACGGGATCATGCGCCTCAATCTGCGGCTGGCGAACGAGAACCTCGGCCCCGTCGGTGAGCCGGCAGAGAAGAATCCAGCCGTCTTCGTAACCGATGGCGATCACCAGCGCCTTCGGATGAAAGGCCACGCGCGAGACTTTGACGCGTCTTGCGCCACATTCGCGCGGCGGCTTTTTCATCGGGCCGTCCTTTTCTTTGAACGACCAGACGATGCACGCCTCGGCGCCCGAGGTCGCGAGCCAGTGCCCGTCGCCCGACCAGGAAAAGGAGCGGGTTTTCGCCGGGTAGCCGCTCATGCGCATATCCCGTTTATCGGCGAGCCGCCAACCATGCAGCGTATTCTCCTGCATCGAGGTGATGAGGAAGCGGCCGTCCGGCGAGAATAAGACATCGAGATGCGCACCCTTCCAAGCGAAGACCTCGGGCGGTGCAGCCGCGTTCGGAAACCAAAGCGTCGCGCCGTTATAATGCGCGATGGCGATGCGATAGCCCTTCGGCGCATACGCGAGACCGCGCACTGAAGATGGGGCGGCGAAATGTTTCACATTGCCCTGCGGATCGCGAGCGCTGACCTCGCGTCCGCTCGACCAAGCGATCGAAGCATCGTCGCGCCCGACAAGCGCGTCGATCCATTCGCCGCCCGCGGGGAGAATTTCTTCGGTCGATCCGGCGGCGTCCATCGCCAACACGCGGCCGTCGTCGCCGCCGGTGATCAGCCGCGTACCGGCGCGCGTCGCGACCAGAATCGCCGCGTCCTCATGCAGCGCGACGCGCTTCTCGCCCTCCGGATCGAGACGCAACGCGGTGCCGTCGCCGAGCGCAAATACAGGGACGTCTTCCAAAAAAGCCGCCGCGGTAACATGTGCACCGGCGGCGATCGGTTTGACGTTCGCGGCGAGGGAAGTTTCTGCCATGCGATGTTTTTGAAGCTGGCGCTCACGCCGCGCAAGCTAAAAAGCCCTCGCGGATCTCGTCCTCTTTCAACTTGCGGCCGATGAAGACGACACGGCTGCACCGCGGCTCGCCAGGCTTCCAGTCGCGCTGCAGATCGCCTTCGAGGATCATGTGCACGCCCTGGAAGACGAAGCGCTTCGGCTCGCTCTTGAAGGCGACGATGCCTTTCGAGCGTAGGATCGATGGACCTTCCGTCTGCACGTACGTGTTAAGCCAAGGCAGAAACTTCTCCGGATCGACATCGCCGTCGATCGAGAGCGCAACCGACTGCATCTCTTCGTCGTGAAAATGTTTGAGGCCGTGCTTGTGCCCGTCGTGATGCTGGTCCTCGTGGCGATGATCGTGATCGTGATGGTGGCCGTCATGATCGTGATGGTCGTGATCCTCTTCCTCGACTTCGAGGAATTCCGGCTCGATCTCCAGAATGCGATCGAGGTCGAAGGCGTTGCGGCCAAGAACCGCCTCAAACGGCACGCTGCAATTCACCGTCTCGTGCAATTTGGCATAGGGATTGATCGCGCGGATGCGCCTCTTTACCTCCCGCAGCTCCTCGGGGCTGACGAGATCGATCTTGTTGAGCAAGATCACGTCGGCGAAGGCAATCTGGTTCTTCGCTTCGGGCGCGTCCTTGAGGCGCTGAGAAAGCCACTTGGCGTCGGCGACAGTGACGACCGCGTCAAGGCGCGCCGCCGCTTCGACGTCGGCATCGACGAAAAACGTCTGCGCGACCGGCGCCGGATCGGCAAGTCCGGTAGTCTCGACGAGGATGGCGTCGAACTTGCCTTTGCGTTTCATCAAGCCTTCGATGATCCGGATGAGATCGCCGCGAACCGTGCAGCAGATGCAGCCGTTGTTCATCTCGAAGATTTCCTCGTCGGCGCCCACGACGAGATCATTGTCGATACCGATTTCGCCGAATTCGTTGACGATGACGGCGAATTTCTTGCCGTGCGGCTCGCTCAAGATGCGGTTCAACAGCGTCGTTTTGCCGGCTCCCAGATAACCTGTGAGTACGGTGACGGGAATTCTTTCGGCCATGCCAAACTCCGGTGAAGGGCGCTTGCGATTTGGCGTCAGACGACGCGCGAAGCAACGCGTGCGCTTTATATGGTGTCGCATGATGGCAAGATTAATGCCGCGGAGATAACGCGTCGCGGTATTTGCGCCAGCCCTCGGCGCGCAACCGGCAGGCGGGGCAATCGCCGCAGCCATACCCCCAATCGTGCCGATCTCCGCGTTCGCCCAAATAGCACGTATGCGTCTCTTCGACGATGAGATCGACGAGTGCTGTGCCCCCGAGTTTCTCGGCGAGCCGCCACGTCGCGGCCTTATCGAGCCACATCAATGGCGTCTCTAGGACGAAATTCTTCTCCATCCCGAGGTCCAAGGCGACCTGCATGGCTTTGACCGTGGCGTCGCGGCAATCGGGATAGCCGGAGAAATCCGTCTCGCACATCCCCCCGACGATATGCCGCAAGCCGCGCCGGTAGGCGACGGCCGCCGCGAACGTCAGGAAGAGGAGATTGCGGCCCGGCACGAACGTGTTGGGCAGGCCGTTGGCGTCGATCGTGATCGCGACGTCGCGCGTCATGGCGGTCGCCGAGATCTGCCCGAGAATGCCGAGATCGAGGCAATGGTCCTTACCGAGCCGCGCTTTCCAGCCGGGCTTGATGGCGGCGATCTTTGCGAGGATCGTCGCCCGCTGGTCGAGTTCGATCCTATGACGCTGGCGATAGTCGAAACCGATCGTCTCAACGCGTTCGAACCCGTCGAGCGCAACCGCAAGACAAGTGGTCGAATCCTGCCCGCCGGAGAAAAGCACGAGGGCGTCGCTCATGGTGCGCTCCAAATCGGTGTGTGCCTCGGGCCGTCCCGGCGAGAACCGCGCAGGTTCATTCTAAGCCATTGTTTTGACGAGCGCTATCGCCGGAAGTCTGCACCTTTTCTTGGGCCGGTGCTATTGCGCAATTGCGCCCAGTGGTCCATCTTGGGATGGGAGGTTGGCGGTGGACGCACCACTCGCCAACCGGGTCAGGTCCGGAAGGAAGCAGCCCAGACGAGACCGGGCGGGTCTCTGTCCAGCCTCCCACTTCTCGCCTTTGCTAGGATTTCGGCGCAAAGCGCGAATTTGCGCCCTGACTCACCGTTTTCGACGCGAATATTCAGCCAGGCGCCCCTGCGTTAGAATTCGGCGAGGAGGCCGAAGCGATGGACGCACCGACCCTCAACCTCGACGAGCCGCCCGCGCCGTATCGCATCTTGGCGCGCAAATACCGGCCGGCGAGTTTCGAGGACCTGGTCGGCCAGGAGCCGATGGTCAAAACGCTGTCGAATGCCTTCGACCTCGGGCGCATTCACCAGGCCTATCTGCTCACCGGCCTGCGCGGCGTCGGCAAGACGACGACCGCCCGCATCCTGGCGCGCGCCTTCAATTATGAGCTGCCGGCGCGCCCCGACCGGCCGGCGGTGATGCAGCCGACCATCCATATGCCGGAACTCGGCGTGCATTGTCAGGCGATCATCGATTCGCGCCACGTCGACGTGATCGAGATGGACGCCGCCTCGCATACCGGCATCGACGACGTACGCGAGATCATCGACAACGCCCGCTACCGGCCAGTCCTGGCGCGCACCAAGGTCTATATCATCGACGAAGTGCACATGTTGTCGAAACAGGCGTTCAACGGCCTCCTGAAGATCCTCGAAGAGCCGCCGGAGCATGTGAAATTCATTTTTGCGACGACGGAAATCGAGAAAGTCCCGGTCACGGTGCGCTCGCGCTGTCAACGGTTCGATCTCCGCCGCGTCGAGGCGGATGTGCTGATCGCCCGTCTCGCCGCGATCTGCGCCAAGGAGGCGGTCGCCATCGAGCCGGAAGCGCTGGCGCTCATCGCGCGCGCCTCGGAAGGCTCGGTGCGCGATGCGTTGAGCCTCCTCGACCAGGCGATCGCGCATGTCAAAGGCAGCCTGAAGGTAGAAGTGAAGGCCGAAGATCTGCGCTTGATGCTCGGCCTCGCCGATCGGGCGCGGATCATCGATCTATTCCTGGAGGTGATGCGCGGCGACATCGCCGCCGCCCTTGCTTCGCTGAAGGCACTCTATGAGGCCGGCGCCGACCCTGCCCGCATCCTTGGCGAACTTGCCGAGTTCGTGCATTTCGTGACTCGCCTGAAACTCGCACCGGAGACGGCACAGGATCCGGCCGTCACCGAGGACGAGCGCCGGCGTGGCGCCGAGTTCGCCGAAAAGCTTTCGATCCCGGTGCTAAGCCGCGCCTGGCAGTTGCTACTCAAAGGATTGCAGGACGTGCGGGATTCGCAGCGTCCGCTCGCCGCCGCCGATATGGTGCTGGTGCGGCTCGCCCATGCGGCGGACCTGCCGACTCCCGACGAGGCGCTGCGCCGCCTGGCGCAGCAGGCGCCTGTCGCACCCGCGGCGCATGCGCTGCGCACCGGCGCGCCGGTCGGCGCAACAAGCGGCACCCGCGCAAGCCTCGGCGCGACGGCACCCAAGCAGTCCGAACCACAAGCCTCGGCGGATCGGCAGCCCCGCCTCAGCCGTTTCGAAGATATCGTCGCGCTCGCCGCCGCGCAGCGCGATATCCAGTTGAAGATCGCGCTTGAGCGCGACGTGCGGCTTGTCCGTTTCGAGGAAGGCTCGATCGAATTTGCACTTTCGCCGGGCGCTTCACCGCAACTTGCCCAACAGCTGATGCGCCGTTTGCAGGAATGGACGGGGCGGCGTTGGATCGTGGCGATCTCCAGCGAAGCCGGCGCGCCGAGCCTCAGCGAGCAGGCGGAGGCCGCCGCCGCGGCCGCGCTGGTGGGCGTGCGTGCCGATCCGCTCGTCCAGCGCGCGCTGGCGTTGTTCCCCGGCGCCGAGATCGTCGCAATCCGCAGTGGCGAGGCCGAGCCGGCCGACAAACCGGCAGACGACGACATCGGCTATGCGAATACGGCGCTGGGCGAAGACGATTTGTAATCGCGCCCGCATTCATAAGGAGGCGGAGAGCCGCTATGCCCGACTTCATGGACTTGATGAAACAGGCGCAGGCTGTGCAAGCCAAAATGCAGGAAATGCAGGCCGAGATGGAGCGCCTCGAAGTCGAAGGTCAGGCCGGCGGCGGCCTCGTACGTGCGACGCTCACCGCGAAAGGCCAGATGAAGGCGCTTACGGTCGATACGTCGCTTTTGAAGCCCGACGACAAAGAGATCCTCGAGGACTTGATTGTCGCCGCGCATGAGGATGCGCGCAAGAAAGCCGAGCGACTGATGGAAGAAAAAATGAAGTCGGTGACGGCCGGTCTGCCGTTGCCGCCTGGCATGAAGCTTTTCTGATGGCGGAGCGTATCGCCGGTCCGGAAATCGAGCGGTTGATCCAACTGCTGGCGCGTCTGCCGGGGCTGGGCCCGCGCTCGGCGCGGCGTGCCGCGCTGCACTTGATCCGCAAGCGCGAAGAGTTGCTGGCGCCGCTCGCCGACGCGCTTACTACGGCGCGCGAGCGCGTCGTTTCTTGCTCCGTATGCGGCAACGTCGATAGCTGCGATCCTTGCACCGTCTGCCGCGACGAGCGGCGCGACCGCAAGCTGCTGGTGGTGGTAGAGACGGTGGCCGATCTTTGGGCGCTCGAACGCGCCGGCGCACTCTCCGGGCGCTATCACGTGCTCGGCGGCTGCCTATCCCCGCTCGACGGCATCGGGCCGGAAGAACTGAACCTCGCTCGTCTCGTCGAACGGGTCGCGGGCGATGGCGTCGAGGAAGTGGTGCTCGCGGTCAATGCGACCGTCGACGGCCAGACGACGGCGCATTACGTGACGGACCTCTTGGCGCATCTGCCGGTGCGCATCACGAAGCTTGCGCACGGCGTGCCGGTCGGCGGCGAGCTCGACTATCTCGACGAAGGAACGCTCATCGCCGCGATCCGCAGCCGTACGGATTTCTAGATCGCCGGGTTCAGCGTCCAATCCTTGGCAAATTTCTTGCCCGTCGTGTCGCTTGCCGCGACATGCATGACGTTGGCGCCGTTTGCGAGATAATCGAAGCGGAAATTCGGATCTTCGGAAATCGAGATGCCGCCGGTGGCCGAAAACAGCAGATCGTCGCCTTGCATGATCCTCAGCGAATCGACGTAGCGCGCCGGAATGTAGAGGTGCGTGTTCGGATCCATCTGCATACCGGAATTGTTCGGATGTTTGATCATCACCACGACTTCCTTGCGGCGTGGATCTTGGCTCACATATTCGGGCCGCAACTGGCGCACCTTGATCGTGCCGATCTGCGGATCGTTCGGATCGAGATTGGTGGCGCTCGGCGCCGAGCAGCCGCCCGCCGCCGCGACGTAGGATTCGGAGACATAGAACTTGCCGTCGGCGGTCTCCGCGACAGCGTGCATTTTGGTGTTTTGGTTGACGCGGACGCGCGTCTCGATCGTCGTCACGGCCGCTTTCGGACCGAACTCGAAAACCGCCGCAACCGGCGAGGGATTGTTGTCGATGACCAGCGTGAGCTTCTTGATGCGATGCGAATCGCTTGCGTCGCCTGCCTGCTCCATATGCAGGGTGATCGGCACCAGCGCGGCATCCTCGGCGCTGAGCGGCGTGCCGAGCTTGATGATCATCCCGTCCTGCGCCAGTTTGGCGTTTGGAAACAGCGTATTGGCG
Organism: uncultured Alphaproteobacteria bacterium; assembly: GCA_963697785.1. Classification (GTDB taxonomy): domain Bacteria; phylum Pseudomonadota; class Alphaproteobacteria; order Rhizobiales; family Beijerinckiaceae; genus Methylovirgula. The sequence continues at coordinate 2,465,923 of OY969098.1, forward strand.
AGCCCTGGCCAAAGATCCTGATCGGCGCGCGCCGTGCGGGCTGGCATAGCCAAGGCTAGGCTGGCGGCCACGGCAATTCCGGCCAAGCCCATAACCTGCAATCCGCGCATGTCAGTCTCCCTCGCTATCGCCGCCTATATAGATCCGTGGCGCGCCCGTTGAAAGCGCTCACTCCCATTCGAGTTCGGCGTACCCCGCCGTTGCATTGCGCGCGTTATAGACGCCGAAAAGCTTCCATTTGGATGCCTCGGACCGCCCGGCCTCGTGCGCCGCGACATTGATATCTTCGCCCTTTGCCAAAATCCCGCGCAGGTCTTCGGTGAGCTTCAGAAGATAGGCTTTCTCCGCATCCAGCGCCTGCGGCCAGGCGACGCCGACCGGGCCATGTCCGGACACGGCAAGCCGCGCTGGAATGGCGGCCAACCGAGGCATGTCCTTGAGCCAACCCAGGACACTGGCGTCGATCACCGGCACGTGCTGCAAAAACAATAGATCGCCGGCGAACAAAGTCGCGGTCTTTTCATCGAAGACGGTGAGGTCGCAGTCCGTGGCCCCCGGCGGCCAAGCGTGCAAATCGAGGACGCGATGACCGAGATCGAGGTGCATGTCCTTGCCGACATCGACCAGCAGTGTCGGTGGGATCAGCTTGACGCCTTTGATCAGCGCTTCGCCCATGTCCCTGCGCAAGGTTTGGATATAATGCGGGCCGCGCGCGGCCAGTGACCTCGGAAGGTTCCGGTGTCCGATGAAGGTCACGCCGGGCGCGACAAAGGCGACATTGCCGAACGTATAATCCGGATGTTCGTGGGTGTTGATCACATAGCGGATCGGCTTGTCGGTGATCTTTTCGATTGCCTTCTTCAAGCGCTCGCCGATGATTGGCGCTCCACCTGTATCGATGACGGCGACCGCGTCGTCGCCGACGATAAAGCCATTGTTGCCGATATCGCCGCCGCTCGCCTTGTCCATGGCGGTGACCGGCGCTTGATGCGCGTAGACGCCGGGCGCGATCTCGCGTACCGCGAGCGGCGCGATCTCCTGCGCCGCAACGTCATATGTGACGACATCCCTGAGTCCAGCAACGACGCAGAGACCGGCGACAAGAAACAGAAAGCGGCGCAGCTTCATCCATCCTCCCAAGGCGCGGCCTACGCGATCGGCCGGCACGAGGCAAGCGCGCGGCGGCAAAGGCGCCGCGCAGCTTTCTTAAGCGCGATCCGGCGCCGGCCAAAGTTGCTCACGCGCACGGATTATGGTTGGTTCGGCGCCTCGCGGCGAAAGATGGAATGCCGATGCTCCTCCTGCAAGCGTTTGCGATCGTTCTTCTCCTCGTGCCGTTCGCCGCGCGAGCGGATACATCGGTTCCCGAGCCGAAGACCTACCGCACCTCGCAGTATAAGGCACCGACTCCGGCGACGCTCGACGGCGCGCCGGCATTGAGCGTGGCGCAAACCCATGACCTCTGGGCGCAGAAGGCGGCAGTGTTCGTCGACGTGCTGCCGCAGCCTCCGAAGCCCGCCAATCTTGCGCCGGGCACGCTCTGGCGCGACAAGCCACGCCTCGACATTCCGGGGAGCATTTGGCTGCCTGACACCGGCTACGGGGCGCTCGCCCCGGTCACCGAAGATTACTTCCGCCGCGGGCTTATACAGGCGACGGGCGGGGACAAAGGAAAGACGCTGGTTTTCTATTGCCTGCGCCATTGCTGGATGTCCTGGAATGCAGCCAAGCGCGCCAAAAGCCTCGGCTATACGCATGTGGCCTGGTATTCCGATGGAACTGAGGGTTGGTCGGAAGCTGGCTACCCCCTGCAGGAACAGAAGCCGTTCCCGCGGCCATGAGCAGCCCTGCTCCGGCTTGATTGCCCTTTGGATGGCGTCCCCTATAATTGCGCTCGCGAACGGTTTGGCGATCCATTCACCCCAGTCTTGATGGTGCCCAATGACGCTGATGCTTGCGAGCGTCGCGGACGCGGCAGAAGCCGGGATCGCGCTCATCGAAGGCGCCGACATCATTGACCTGAAGGACCCCACGCGACCGCCGCTGGGGGCGCTGGATCTTGCAACCATACGCGCCGCAGTCGCGGCGGTCGCCGGCCGGCGCCCGGTGAGCGCGGTCGTCGGCACTCCGGACCTGCCAGTCGCGGAGCTTGCGGGGGCGGCCGAAACGCTCGTTGCCGCCGGCGTCGATTACGTGAAGATCGGCCTTCTTCCCGGGGCGGCGAACGCCGCAATCGAAGCGCTGCGTGCGTTCGCCGCGAAGGTCAATCTCGTCGCCGTCGTTTTCGCCGATCTGCCGCACGATTTTTCGCTGCTCGCCGCTCTCGCTTCGGCGGGGTTCAAGGGCGCGATGCTCGACAGCGCGACAAAGAACGGGCGGCGGCTCCTCGATTACATCGACATTGCCGGCCTCAAGACGTTCGTCGACCTCTGTCACGATGCAGAGCTGACGGCCGGGCTCGCCGGGTCGCTGCAACCGCCGGACGTCTCCCGCCTTTTGCCGCTTGGCCCCGACATTCTCGGCTTCCGCGGTACGCTTTGCGCCGGGCATCAACGCACGCGGGGCATCGAGGCGGCGCAGGTGAAACTGGTGCGTGCTCTCATCCCCCGCGAGGCCGGCGAACTCGACGAGGAAACCAAGGTCGATTGGCGGCTTCTTTCGGCGCGCGGCTATTCGCGCGATACGGAACAGAAGGACACCGATAGGGTCTTCCTGCACGATCTCGTCCTGCCGGTGGCGATCGGCGCCTATGATTTCGAGCGCAACCGCACACAAAGGGTGCGTTTCAACGTCGAGATCGACGTGCGCCGCGTCGGCCACCACGCCGAAGATATACGCGACGTCTTCTCCTACGATCTCATCATCGATGCGATCCGGCTGATCTTGAGCCGTGGCCACGTCGATCTCGTCGAAACTCTGGCCGAGCGGATTGCCGACGCGCTGCTCGCGCAGCCGCGCGTCGATTGCGTTAATGTGCGCATCGAGAAGCTCGATGTCGTCGAGGCGAGTGTCGGCATCGAGATCAAACGCGAACGCCAGCCGCAGTCCGGCAAGATGCACCAGCTTTTCGCCGAGCTTTCCGCCGCTTCGCCGGGCGATTAGCGTGTGACCCGCGCGGCACTCGATAGCGCGCGGCGAAAGGCTCCGCCTCTTCTCGTGGCGAAGCTCGGCGGCAGTCTCGCCGGCGGCCACGAGTTGAGCGCTTGGCTCGCAGCTCTCGATCGTTTCAGCGGCCCGCTGATCCTTGTGCCGGGCGGCGGCGCATTCGCCGATACCGTGCGCACCATGCAGGGCAAGATGCGTTGCGACGACGCGGCGGCGCATCACATGGCGTTGCTCGCGATGCAGCAATATGGCGTCGCGCTGGCGGCGCTTTGGCCGCGGCTGCGCGGCGCCGCGACCCCGGCAACAATCCGCCACGCCTTGCGGCGCAACGAGGTCGCTTGCTGGTCGCCCGCAGAAATGGTTCTCGACGCCAATCTCCCCAAATCCTGGGAAGTCACGTCGGATACGCTCTCGGCCTGGCTCGCAACGCAACTCGGCGCCAAGAAACTGCTGCTGATCAAAAGCACCGATATGGGATCGAAGCTCCACGTCGGCGTCGGCGAACTGGTCATGGCGGGGTTGGTCGATCCCTTCTTTCCGCAGTACGCGGCGAAAAGCGGCGCCGAAATCTTCATCGCCGGCCCCGGTTGGCTCGCTTCCGCGGCCTCGCTTCTCGTCCAAGGACACGTACCCGGCACGCGCGTGCGGCTTACCTAAGTGGCGCGGGAACACCTTTGCCGAACGCTTTCCAAGGTTGGATAATGCGGTGCGCCCGAACCACGGGCCAAGTTGGGGAACATGGCTGAGCGTCTGCTGTTGCTCACCGGACATTACGCCTATCCGCGGCTCGTCAAGCTTATGAACGGGCTCGCCCCGCTACCGTTTACCTGGCGCGTGCACGACATCGGGGTCAAAGTGGCGGCGCTGATGACCGAGGCGATCATTTTGCGCCGCCTGCCGCGGCCGCTCGAGGCGGACCGTGTCATCCTGCCCGGACGTTGCCGCGCCGATCTGGCGTCTCTGTCGAAGGAGATCGGCGTCACTTGCGAGCGCGGCCCCGACGAGATGGCCGATCTCCCTGCCTTCTTCGGCCGCGGCGCCCGCGAGGTGGACCTCTCGCAGCACGAGATCCGCATCTTCAGCGAGATCGTCGAAGCGTCCGGCTTGTCTCTCGACGCGATCCTCGCTCGTGCCGAGGCGATGCGCCGCGCCGGCGCGGACGTCATCGATCTTGGCTGCCTGCCGGATACTCCCTTTCCACATCTCGAAGACAGCGTGCGCGCCTTGAAGTCGGCGGGCTATTCCGTCAGCGTCGATTCTGCCAACGCCGACGAACTCGAGCGCGGCGCGCGGGCGGGCGCGGATTTCCTGTTAAGCCTGACTGAGGCGACCCTGGACATCGCGCGCAAATATCCGGTAACGCCGGTCTTGATTCCGCAGCCGCACTCGGACCTCGAGTCCCTCAAGCGCGTAGCGGAAGCCGCCGCCGCCGAGGATATTTCTTGCATTCTTGACCCGGTCCTCGATCCGATCCACTTCGGCTTTGCCGAATCGCTTTCACGCTACGTCGAGACGCGCCGGATGATGCCGGAGGCGCAGATGATCATGGGCACGGGCAATCTCACCGAGCTGACGGAAGCCGATTTCGAGCGGTGTAACGGCGCTGCTGCTCGGGCTCTGTTCGGAGCTTTCGATCCGCAACGTGCTCGTCGTGCAGGTAAGCCCCCATACGCGCCGCACGCTCGCCGAACATGACGCAGCTCGGCGACTTATGTACGCGGCGCGGAAGGAAGAGGCGTTGCCGAAAGGCTACGGCGCCGGCCTCAACCAGGTGCACGACATGAAGCCGTTTCTTTCCTCGTCAGCCGAGATCGAGGAGCGCGCTAAGGACGTAAATGACGCCAATTACCGCATCGAAATCGCCGAGGACGGCATCCATCTCTATAACCGCGACGGACATCACATGGCACGCGAGGCGATGGAGCTCTATCCGAATCTCGCGGTGGCCGGAGACGACGCGCATGCCTTCTATCTCGGCACCGAGCTTGCAAAAGCGGAAATCGCCTTGGCGCTCGGCAAGCGCTATATTCAGGACGAGCCGCTCGATTTCGGCGTCGCGACCGAGCGTGTCGAGGAGGATTTGACGCGGTTGCGCGAGATCGGCCACACGTTGCGCGCCGCCAAGGCGAAGAGTTAGCCGATGATCCGCGAAGTGATCGTTACTACCGTCGATGCCGCCGGAAAAGCGCATATCGCGCCGTTCGGACTGATTGCCGCGGACGAAAAATGGATCATCGCGCCGTTTCGTCCTTCGACGACGCTGGCCAATCTGCAAGAGGTCGCTTGCGCGGTCGCCAATTACACCGACGACGTGCGGATCTTTGCCGGATGTCTCACGGGGCGGCGCGAATGGCCGCTGGTGCCGGTCGGCGAGTTTCCGGTACCGCGGCTTGCCGCCGCGCTTGCCCACGCCGAGCTTGCGGTCGAACGCATCGAGGACGATCCGCAGCGGCCGCGCTTCATCTGTCACGTGCTGCGGCAAGAGAAGCACGCGCCTTTCCAAGGCCTCAACCGCGCCAAGGGCGCCGTGCTCGAACTGGCCGTGCTTGTGAGCCGCCTCGATTTTCTGCCGCGCGACAAAATCGAGCGGGAGATCGAATATCTAAAAATCGCCGTCGATAAGACCGGCGGACCGGAGGAGAAGGAGGCTTGGGGCTGGCTTACGGAAAAGGTCGAGGCGCATCTCGGCAAGCAGATGCAGCTGCACGCCGCCGGGAAGGCGACCGACTAATTCGCGTCTTCCAGTAGTAGCAGCGCCACCGCGCAGGCCGGCACGCAATCGCCGGCCCTCACGCGTTTCTCCGGCGAGACAGGGATCACATTGTCGAAATCCACATAAGGCCGGCCGAGGCGCTCGGCGAGCCGGCGCGCCACGAAACGCCCGACGCCGGCGCCGATGATCGGCGCCTCGACATCGATCTCGGTGCGCGAAAGCACGAGACAGGCGCCGTCGGTCATCTCCCGCAACTGCGCTTCCGCGAAAAAGCGCGCCAGTTGCGTCAGCGCCCCGGCGCTCACGTCCTTCGCATCATAGCCGATCTGCCGCGCCAGGCGCGCCCGCGAAGCCTCGATACTTTTCGGCTGTCCGTCGGCCGTGGCCATCTGGTCGGCGCCTTCCGGCAATTCGCCTAGAATCCGATAGACGTCGCTGGCGTTGGCGAACCATTCGTTCATGAGCGTGACCCAGCGCCCGGCAAAGGGTACGAGCCGCAGACCGGCCATGAGAAAGCTGCGCACGACGCCGGCATAGACGAGTTCCCCATATGCCATGCGTTCGGGATCGCTCGCACCGCGCGCCGCCACCCGGCCGGCGCGGATCGGGATGAGATCCGTGGTCGTCGAGCCGATATCGACAAAGAGCCCATCTGCGAAATGTCGCGCGGCGAGCGCCGCGCTCGCATGCCAATTGGCGGATGCGATGGCCCCGGTATGCGCCGCCACGGTATCAGCGGAGATAAAGCCGCGATCGCCGGCGTAGAAGAGGACGGGTTGCGGGGCGAGTTCACGGCCCGCAATCTCGGCGACGGCGGCGACGCCGACCTGCCGATCGGCAAACGTGTCGGAAAGCTCGGCCGTCATCGTGACGGCGTTGCGTTCAGCCGAACCGAGCGCCGTTTTGGCTTCGGCGAAGGCGCGGTCGAGTTCCGAAAGGCCGAGCCATAAAGGCGAGGCGATCTGCACGACATCGACGATGCGGCCAGCCTCGAACCGCGCCGCTTTCAAATGGGCGCCGCCGATATCCCACCCTATGACGCTGCTCATGCGACTGTGAAAAGCCTCCTTGCCGGCAAAAATGCTCTAGCATGAGAACATCCTTCGGCGAAACGGAGCACCCGATTGGACGTAATCCCGGTCATCGATCTTAAGGGCGGCGCAGTAGTGCGCGCCCAAAGGGGCGAGCGGCATCTTTATGCGCCGATCGAGACACCGCTTGCGCCGACGAGCCAGCCGGCCGACATCGTCGCCGGCTTCCTCGCGCTCCACGAATTCCGGACGATCTACATTGCCGATCTCGACGCAATCGAAGGCAAAGGCGATCACGCGGCGGTGATTTCGGCCCTCGAGGCCGCCTTTCCCGGGGTTGATTTCTGGGTCGATTGCGGGATCGGCACGGGCGCGGAGGCAACCGCCTGGCTCGCCGTGCATCGCGGCGACCTCGTGTTCGGCAGCGAAAGTTTGCGCGACGCTGGCCTTATCGCGGGCCTCGCACAACGGCCGCGCAGCCTCTTATCGCTCGATTTCCGCGGCGAGGAATTTCAGGGTGCGGCGCAACTTGCCGAAGAAGAGTCCCTATGGCCGGCGCGCCTCATTGCCATGACGTTGGCGCGCGTCGGCAGCCATGCCGGCCCTGACTTCGACCGACTGTTGGACATTCGGGCAAAATCCGCGGATCGCCATGCGATCTATGCCGCGGGCGGCGTTCGCGGTCCGGAAGATCTACGGCTTTTGCAGAAAGCGGGAATAGCCGGCGTGCTCGTCGCCTCCGCTCTGCACGACGGCCGCCTCGGCGCCGAACATTTGCGCAAAGCGCCGTAAAAAAGGGGAGCCGAATGGCTCCCCTTGCGGTCTGCAATCGCGCCCTTGCGGATCAGGACGGTGAAAACGGATGTTTCGCGGAATTGCGCTTTGCAACGACTTCGGCTGCCTTCGGCTCACCGCGGACGGCGCGGGAAATCGCTTCTTTGGTAGCGCGATAGTTGAAGTCGTGAATCTTCTTGTCGTCGTTGGCTTCCCAATGGATGAATACGCCAACGCAGATGAAGAGATCGTCGGCCTCGTCCGCAGGGATCACGCCTTCGGCGACGCTGTCGGCGACCGCTTTGGCAACGGCATGTTGCGCCGGGCCGAACATTTGCACAGCCTGTTTCGCGCCTTTGATTGTAACCTTGTTGAAGAGAATCGTATTCGGTTTGGCGAGGAGATTCGGGGCGACCACCGCGAGAAGCGTGGTAAACCCGTCCTTATTGTTGACGAGCGCGTGGGCGAAGGCACTCTCGGCCGTGCTGCCGCGCGGCCCAATCATGAGGTCGATATGCGCGACCTCATTGCCCTCGCCGACGAGCGATTCGCCGACCCCGAGCTTCGTTATCTTGGCCATCATCTTTCCTCCGGTGAAACACTAATCCTGCCGAAATTATCGGCAGCACAACGTCTATCTTTGTTGTCAACGCCCATCACGCGCCGACACGGTTGTGCCGGCGCCTACTGAATAGGCCGGTTGGCCAGATAGCGGCGGATCCGATCCGCGCGCCACAATCAAGCATCATTGCGATGCTGGAGCAAGGTCTCGCGCAGCCGATCGGCGAAAAGCGTCGCTACCGTCAGGTCGGCGCTCGTTCCAGGATTGCGCCGGCGCGATTTGAGGCACTCGTCGAAGGCCAGCAAATCGCTGAGGGAATCAACTTTACGTGTCTGAAAAACCAAAAGTATTTCCGACGCTTCGTGTTGTACCCCGCGCGCCGCGGCAGGCCCGAATTTGCGCGCGATATGGGTATCGGGAAAGGCTGCGAGAAAACGCAAATAAACCGCGACTGCCTGCCATGGCGGCGTAAGGCCACATTGTCGCGCCGCCTCCAGCGCCTCCAATCCCGTCGCAAAAACATCATGGAAATTCGAGACGTACTGGGATGCTACGGCATCGCGTTCGGCTGCTTCCGCCATCGCCTCCAAAAGTCCGACGGTCGCCGGCCCGCGCACATCGTAGCGGGGCACTTCGCCGAGGCCGCCCGGATTTGCCAGCCGGATGGCGCGAAAGACCTGCTCCGCGTCGCCGCGATCAAGGTTTTTCAGGATGCCGGCGAGTGTCGCTTCGAGATCGGTGCCACCGCGTTCGGCGGCGGCGGCGAGCGGCGCGCAAAGCAGAAGAATGCCGAGGTTGGTATTCACGCCCACCGCGGCGCGCGTCGCCTCGATCGCCGTAAGAACCCGCGCCCCGACGCTTGCGCCGCTTGCCGACAACGGGCCGGATGCAGCCTCCGCGCTTTTGAGAAAATCCTCGGCCGTCATGCCGTGACCGGCCCCGAAAATGTGAACGTTGCCGGGTTTCGGCGCTTCGATTTCCTCCCGGCATGCCGCCAAAAACGCCTCCCCAATCTCGGCGGGGCCAATCAAGAAGCCATCTCCGCCGGCAGCCCGGGCGCGAGGCGATAGCGGGCAAAAAGGGCGCCGGCGAGTTCCTCGGCAATCGAAAAATCGGTCACGCTTTGCAAACCCTGCCAACCCGGCATGCTGTTGACCTCGATTACCGTCAGTCGCCCGTCCGCGCCGCGCAGCAGATCGACGCCGGCGAAGTCCGCTTCCACCGCGGCAGCCGCTTTGAGCGCCAGGTCTTGCATCTCCTCGTCGATCGCGACTGGCTCAGGTTTGCCGCCGAGCTTGACATTGGTGATCCAATGCGCGGCGCGCCGCGTCATGGCGGCGAGCACGCGGCCGTGCGCGACAAGCACGCGCACGTCGCTATAGCCGCCGCGCTCGAGGCCGACGAAACGTTGCAGATAATAAACGCCGGCCATCGTCTCGATGTCCGGCAGATCGGATTCGCGGCGGATCAGCTTGAGGCCGCGTCCTTGCGCGCCGAATAGCGGCTTCAACACGAGAGGACCATTGGCGCATTCGCGCCGGACCAGCGCGCGCGTCTGCCGCGGACTTTGCAGCGCAAAAGTCGGCGGAGTCGGAACGCCGTTCTTGAAACACAGAAAGCTCGTCGCCGCCTTGTCCACGCAGCGCTCGATTGAGCGCGGCGTGTTGGCAACCGGAACCTTGAGTTCTATCAAAGCGTGCAGAATGCCGAGCCGCACGGTGATCGATTCAAACGAGCCGAGACCGATGGCGCGAACGAGCACCAGATCTGGCAACCGCGCCCCAAATCCGGGGATCGCCAGGCCATAGGGGCGGCGCGTATCGAGGCTACAAGCCGAGAGCCGCAGCGGCACGACGCGCGCGCCGAGGCGTGCGAAGGCGTGCGTCAGCTCCCGCGCATGAAATTCGTAACGATCGATCAGCAAAGCGATCTGCGGGCCCGGACCGGCCTCTGTCGCAAGGCGGGTGTCAGCCGAAGCAAACATCGAGCAAATCCTGCGATATCTGCCCGGCGCGGAACGTTTCGCCAGTCTCGACGGCGGTCACAACCGCTTCGGCGGGACTAAACAGGAGCGGATCGATCTTGTAGAAATCCCCCTTGAAGGACCTGAAGATCTCGGCGAACGGCCGGCCATAATCGCGCGACGTGACGCTCGGCAGCGCTTTGGCGAGTTCGTGCGCCTCGGCGGCCGGCCCGGTAACGAAGAGATGCGCCAGACCGCCGTAGATGATCGCGTCGTTGGTGCGTCCCATTGCGGTGACGAAATCCGGATGCGGCGGCGACAGCGGTGCCGTCGCGATGCCGTCGATAATCCGCGCCAGCGGGAATTTCAGTTCGTGCGCCTTGTGCAGGGCGACTTCGAGGACGCGCCCGACGATTTGCACGCTACCCGCGAGACTGCGGGTCGGCGCATATATGAAGGCGAGACGCTCTGCCGCTACGCCACAGTCGCGCGCAACCTTATCGACGATTTCGACGGGTGGCGGCTTGTCGCCTTCCAGGATGAGCGTGGCGCGATCGGCGCTGTCACGATAGCCGAGATCGTGAAAAAGCGGTTCCTTTTGCGCCAAGGCGCGCGCCGGTCCCGATCCCAATGCGAAGAACGCGTTTTTGCCCTCCCCATGCGATAACTCCCAACCCGCGTATTGGCTGGCGAGACAGGCGATTACCGGATCGCTGCTGCGCACGGTTAAATGAAATGGCCAGCGCGGCGTTGCCGAGAAGGGCGTCAGCGCGACATGCCCGAGGCCACCGAGACAGATCTCGATCATCAAGGTGCCGACATCGAGTCCGCCAATCGCCTTCGCGCCGGCATCGATCAAAGTTTCGCCACGTACACCTTTGGTTACGGTGACGCGCAGGCGATCCGCATCGGCGAGCAGCCGATCGACCAAGGCGCCGGCGCGCGAATTAACGCTGATTTTGTTCTCCGTCATGCGGCGTTTTCCTCACTTCCATGAACCGATAGTTCGTCGCTCAGCGCCGCGAGACGCTCGCCAACCATGGCCCGCGCCGTCGCGCCTCGCGCGGCTTCGGCCAAGACGGTGCAGACCGGATCGCCCTTGCGCAAACGCGTTCCCGGTTTCTGCCGGTCCACGCACCAAGCCGGCCAGTCGAGTTCCGGCATGAAGGCGAGATCGCACGGCGCATAGGCGATTGCCGTCGCACGGGATGTCGTAAAGACCAAATTCTCGCTCGGCAAGAGACCGCGGCAGGATTCGAGGTGCGCGGAAAATAGCCGAGGATGCGCGAAAATGTCGAGAGTCGCGCCCGGCCGCGGGTTGATTTCGAGAAGCTGGAACGTATTCGCCGTCGCCAGGAAATCGACGCTGTTGAGCCCGACAAGCGCCAATCCCTCGGCAAGCTTACTTGCGGCGGCACAAATCTCCCGCTCCAACGCCGCATCGAGTTCCGCCGGCTGCACCGCGCCGCCGAACCGAAACGGAATGTCGCCGCTCGCCGCCGTCCATTGCGCGCTCGTCCCCAAGACCTGCGCGCCGCGCCCGTCCGCGAGGAGCAAAACTGAGACCGGCTGGCCCGGCGCGCGCCGCTGATAATATTCAAAGGGTCCGGGCCGCCGCGACGATGCGCAAGCCACGTGAAGGCCGCCACCGGCGCCTTGCCGTTTAATGAGCCATTCGGCCGGCCGCGCCGGCGGATCGAACTGAATCTCCGGATGCGGAACGGCGAAATCACGACAGAGATCGGCGATCAGTCGCGGGTTCTTGGTCCGTGCTACAACCTGCGCGAAATTGCCGTAGAGCGGAAAATGCCGCGCGATTTCCGCGAGAATTTCTGGCCTGTCTTCAAAACCGCTGCCGCAGACAATGCCAATGGGGTTTTCTTCTGCCGCCAGACCGCGCAAAGCATCGAGGAGCGTCTGCTCTTCGAAACCGCGCTCCGTGTCGCCCGCGACCACATTCGCACCCGCGAGCGCGCGCGTGTCGAGGTCGTCGAAAAAGTCGGCGACGAGCGGCCGAAAGCCGGCCCGGCGCGCCGCCGCCGCCAGCGCCCGTCCCGACGCTGCGGCGATCAAAACGGAAGGTTCAGACGAGGTCACGTGCAAGCTTGAAGGCGTCGCGGAAATCGAGACAGAGGGCCTTATCCGAGGTGGCCATTTTCTTAAAGAGTTGCGATTCCGTTTGATACTTCACATTGCCGATCGCAAGTGCGCCGATGCCGAGACTGCCGCCCGGCAATTCTTTACCATTGTCGTGCAGATCGACGCCTTCGATTCCCAACGGCGGCACGGCGTTGACGTCGGCGCAGGCGAGCAGATTTGTAGCCTTTTTGATGTCGTCGGCGGAGAGAATCTGAACGCCGGCTCGGCCGGCGCAAAGGGCGATTTCCGAGGCGACGAGCGCGGCGCGCACTTTTTCGGGCGTGCTCGCATCGACAAAATCGACGCTCGCGCCAAACCGCTTCTTGATCTCGCCAGCGGCCTTTTCGACTCGGTTCGGGCCGTCATAGCCGGCGAGCGTAACCTTGGCGCCCTCGAGGGCCGCGATCACCGCCGAGGAGAATCCGACGACTCCGGTTGCGCCATAGACGATGATCTTGGTGCCAGAGAGGCTGCGTTTCTTCTTTTCCTTCAGAACCTTTTCGACGCAAGCGACCATCGCCGCGGCGGTGGTAAAGGAACCGGCCGGATCGGCAAAGACCGAGATCTCGAAGGGCTTGAGCAGCGCCTCGCGGGCTTTGTCGATCATGTCGAGGGCAAGAATGGCATCCTTGCCGCCGATGAACATGGCCGTGCGGACCGCATCGCGCGGCGAACGCGAGAACATCGCGTCCTGCACGAGCGGCTTCACCTCTTCAAGGCCGACATTGATATAGGGGGTTACCGAATCGTAGCCGGCATCGAGCGCCATGTTTACATCGAATGGGCTCATGTGTTTCAGCGGACTCAGCATATGTAGAATGAGTTTTGCCATTAGTCCCTTCCGGTCGGTATTAGGCGCCGATCTTTTCGATCTTCGCGCCGCAATTGAGCGGTTTGCAGATTAGCATGATCGGATTCTCGGACGCGCAATTTTCTTGCGCCGCCCCTTCTTTCTGAACGATCTCGACAAGTCTCTGCGCTTCATCGTCACTGGCGACAAAGGCAAAGCCCGCGGGTCCCCAGGAACTTTGGCCAATTCCCTTCGCACCGAGGCCTGCGAGATTTTCCATTACCGCCGCCACGCTCGGGCTTGTATAGCGCGCGCCGCCTTGCACCGGTGCGTAGTAATTGCCGAGGACCGATTGAACGCGGCTAACTGCCTCGCCGAATTGCGACAGATCGCGCTCAACCAGTGCCGGCAAAGCCTGCATGAGCACCCTTCGGCAGATATCTGCCGCTGCGTCAGCCGGAAACCGCGGCAGGCCCGCAAAGGCCTCGCGTTCGCGCACTCCGTGCATGCCTTGCATCTCGGCATCCAGGACGAGAATGATCCGCCATTCCTCAGGAAAATGCAGGCGGCAAAGAATCGGCGGCATGGCTTTGCCGGCGCCATGTCCGCCATCGACCACGAAGCCGCCGGTGGAAAATAGGGCTGCCCCAATTCCCGATCTTAGGCCGCGCTGTAGAAAGAGCGCGTCGGCGGCTGAATCCGGCGGCAGATCTTCGAGCCGGCGCAGCGCGGCCGCCACGGCCAATGCAACCTGCGTCCCTGAGCCGAGGCCCACATGCGCGGGAATTACCGTATCGATTGTAATTCCATAGCACGATTTAAGCCCGAAATGGTCGCGCAAAGCGGCAAGGTGTGCGGCCACTCTTTCGCGCTCCGGCCCATCGACCCGCGTTGCCGGCGCACGTTCGATCGTCAGCGAAGTCAGCGGTCTGTCGATCGCCAGACCGAGACTGCCGAAACGGCGGCCCATGCCGCCGTTCAAATCGAGAAAACCGAGGTGAAGCCGTGCCGACGTCGTGACTTTGACGCTTAAGCCCATGAGTCCTCGACAAACATCGAAAAAAGCCCTGCGCTTATCAAGAACCCCACGCAGTGCCGCTGTTTCCGCAGAATGGATTCCACGGCGCTACATCTAACGCGCTTTCGACGCGAGCGAAACGCGCGTCGCAACCGCAATCGTAAGATCGCTCCGCTGCACGAATACGTTCCAGACTGGACCGAAATCGCTGATATTGCCATACTAGTGCGACCGACGTGCAAAGGGCCGTTCTCATGTGCGCAGAAAAACGAGAGCAAGCCTACGGCGAAGCCGAGATCAAGGCGCGTCTCGATGCCGAATTGCCGCACTGGCGCTATGAGGACGGCTGGATCCGCCGCACCTACCGTACGCACGGGTGGAAAGGCACGCTGATGGTGATTAATACCGTGGGCCACCTCGCCGAGGCCGCTTGGCACCATCCGGACCTGACGGCGTCGTACGCCTGGGTGGAAGTGCGCCTGAAAACCCATACAGCCAAAGGGATCACCGACAAGGACTTCGCGTTGGCAAAGAAGATCGAAGAGGTCGTGCACTGGCAGCCGGGCAAAGAAGGAGGTCCGCTCGAAGGCACGCCGGGTGACGACCCGCGTTTCGCATACATCAAATACGACAAATAACCAGTCCGCGGCGGCGACGGAGCAAGGGTAGATGAAGGCTTTTGTGGATGGTGCAGCGGTCGGGCTCGATGCGGCCGCGGCAGCGGCGGCGCGTTTGCTTGGCGAAGCGCGCCTGCCGGTCATCGCCGGGCTCGGCACCGATCTCGCCGGAACTCGCTCCGCGATTGCGCTGGCCGAGAAATTGCGCGGCGCCTACGACCATCTCGCGAGCGACGTTCTGCTGCGCGATATCGATGTGATGCGCCAAGCGGGCCGGATGATCACGACCGCAAACGACATCCGGCTGCGCGCCGACTGCATTTGCTTCGTCGGCCCGAAACTGTTCGAATCCTGGCCTGACCTGCCGAAACACCTCGACCTTGGCGCGCCGCCGCTCCTCAGCGCGACGAAAACGCGCAAGGTTTTCTGGATCGGAGCGAGCCGCGGCGAGGCGGCCGAAGTCGGCGCAACAGAGATTGCGGCGTCCCCCGCCTCGATGCCGCACGTTTTAGCCAATCTGCGCGCCGCCGTGCTCGAACGGAAGATCCGCGCCAACAGCGGCCAAAAACTCACCGAGCTCGCCGCGCAGTTTAAGGCGGCGCATTTCGGCGCCTTTGTCTGCTCGGCAGATTCGCTCGACAGATTGGCGATCGAAATGCTGCAAGGCCTCATCGTCGATCTCAACGAGAAGACGCGGTTTTCGACGCTGCCTCTCGGCCCTGGCGGGAATGCGCTGGGCGTCGTTCAGACGTCCGGATGGATGACGGGGTTCCCGATCCGAACCGGGTTCGGCCGCGGCTATCCCGAGCACGACATCTGGCGCTTCGATGTCAACCGCATGGTCGACGCCGACGAGGCGGACGCGGCCTTGTGGATTTCCGCCTACAGCAACGAGGCGCCGCAATGGAAGCGCCACATTCCCTTTGTCGCTTTGGCGAAACCGCAAACCCGCTTTCTTTATCCGCCGCGCGTCAAAATCGAGGTCGGGACACCCGGAGACGACCATGATGCGATCGAATTCTCGCAGGAAATCGCGACGTTCGCGCTGACCCGCGCCAAAAGCGCAAGCGATGCGCCGCGTGTCGCCGACGTCATCGGCCGCATCGAGCAAAATCTGACGAAAGGAAGCGAGGCATGTTGATACGCCTCGCCGGCGGTCGCATTGTCGATCCGGCAAACAAGCGAGACGGTGTCGGCGATCTCTGGATCCGCGGCGATCGGATCATCGCGCCGCCGCAGGGAGAGACGCCGGACGCCGTCTATGACGTCTCGGGCAAGATTGTCATGGCCGGGGCGATCGAGATCCATTCGCATGTTGCCAGCGGCAATGTGAACACCGCCCGCCTATTGCTGCCGGAAAATCACCGTGCCCATAGGCCGCGTCCTGCCGAGACGCCCTTGTCGACAGCCGGATGGTCGACGTTCGAGACTGGCTGCCGCTATGCCGCAATGGGTTTTACGACCATCATCGAACCGGCCGTTCCGCCTCATTATGCGTTGCACTCGCATCTCGAACTCGCCGACATTCCGATTCTCGACAAAGGCAATTTGACGGCGCTCGGCGAGGACGACTTTCTGCTTTCACTGCTGCGCGATCGCGCCAGCAGCAAAGCGATCGCGGATTATGTCGCAGCTACGGTCGCAGCGAGCAAAGCCCTCGGCGTCAAGACGATCAATCCTGGCGGATCGGTTGCCTTTCAGGAAAACGCACGCACCTTCGATCTCGATGACGTGGTGCCGAATTATGGCGTGACCTCACGCCAAATCATCCAGGCCTTGCAGCAGGCCGTGATCGACCTCGGAATCCCGCATCCGCTGCATCTTCATATCAACAATCTCGGCGTTCCCGGCAACGTCGAGACGGCAATCAAGACGATTGCCGCGGCCGAAGGAAAGCCGATCCATCTCGCCCACATCCAATTCTACTCCTACGGCAAGGAAGGAAAGCGCGGCTTCTCCTCTGCCGCGGCGCAGCTCGCCGCAGCGATCAACGCGGCCCCGAAGGAGATTACCGTCGACATCGGACAAGTAATGTTCCGCCAGACGGTGACGGTGTCGCTCGACGTCATCCGGCAGTGGAGCGCGCGGCCCATGGCGAAGCCACGAAAATCGGTGATCTACGATGGCGACGCTAACGGCGCAGGCGTCGTGCCTTACCTCTATAAGTCGGACAATTTCTACAACGCCGTGCAATGGGCGTGCGGCCTCGAGCTCTTTCTTTTGCTCGATGATCCGATGCGCGCTTTGTTCACGACCGATCATCCCAACGGCGCGCCCTATACGACCTATCCCGAACTGTTCGCCCTTATCATGAGCCGCGACGCGCGGGCCAAATGGCTAGCGGATCTGCCGAAAGAAGCGGTGGAGATGACGACATTGCCGTCGCTTAGGCGAGAATATTCGTTCAGCGAAATCGCCGCGATGACGCGCGTCGCCCCCGCCAAACTCCTGGGGCTCAAGGATCGTGGCCATTTGAGCCCCGGCGCGCTTGCCGACGTCGCCGTTTACAACGACGATCCGGATCGAGCGCAGATGTTCCGTTTTGCGCATCTCGTGTTCAAGGACGGCGACCTGGTCGTGCGCGACGGCCGCGTGACGCACTATCGCTATGGGCGCACGTTGACGGCGCAGCCGAGCTACGGGTCCGGCATCGATCGCCGGCTCGCCAGCTATTATGACGATCTCTATGGCGTGTCTCGCGACTTGTTCAAAGTGCCCCCCGCGGGGGCGATCGGGCGCGATTACGCGTTCGAGGAGGTCGCATGCGGTCGATAACTAAAAATGGCGTGCGTATCGACGATACGTTCGCCGAAGCTTTTCCGATGCGCGGCACGGCGTTGATCATCACGGGACCCAACAAACGCTGGGCGCGGCAGGCGGCGGTGACGATGACCGGCTTTGCGACCTCGGTGATCGGTTGCGGCTGCGAAGCGTCGATCGATGGCGAGGTCGAGGCGCGCGACACGCCGGATGGGCGGCCGGGCGTGCGCGTGCTAATTTTCGCGATGTCGAGCAACGAGCTGCAGACGCAGCTCGTCAACCGCGTCGGGCAATGCGTGCTAACCTCGCCGGGCTCTGCCTGTTTCGCCGACCTCGCCGCGCCGGACGTACTGAAGATCGGCGATTTCTTGCGCTATTTCGGCGACGGTTGGCAGATCTCGAAAAAATTCGGCGACCGGCACTTCTGGCGCATCCCGGTAATGGACGGCGAATTCCTCTGCGAAGCGACGACCGGCTTGACCAAGGGCGCGGTCGGCGGCGGCAATCTCCTGATCTGCGGCGCGGATTTCGACAAGACGCTGCGGGGCGCCGAGGCGGCGATCGAGGCCATGCAGGAGGTCCGCGACGCGATCATGCCCTTCCCCGGCGGCATTGTGCGCTCGGGCTCGAAGGTCGGCTCAAAATACAAGGCGCTGCATGCCTCGACCAACGACGCGTTTTGCCCGAGTCTGCGCGGCACCGTCAAAACCGCGCTCGACGATGATATCGGCTGCGTACTCGAAATCGTCATCGATGGATTGACCGAAGCCGCAGTTGCGGACGCCATGCGCGCCGGGCTCGCGGCGATCGTCAAGCTCGGGTCGCGTAATGGCGCGCGCCGCGTCAGCGCCGGCAACTACGGCGGCAAGCTCGGGCCCTACCATTTCCATTTGAAGGACCTGCTGCCGTGACCCTCGCGCTGACCCTCAAGGTGACACCGCCGCAAAGGCTCGACCTCTCGCCACTCCTGCCGCATCTCCTCGCCGACAAAAGCAACAAGGACATCGCCGCGATCGATCTCGCCACGACGCGGGAAAAGATCACGGTGGGCGATCTCTTCCGGATCCGCGCCGGCTCTGCCGAGGAAATCCGCTTCGAGGGCGGCTCGGAGCGCTTCGATTGCGTCGGCCAAGGCCTAAAGCAGGGTCGCATCTTCGTCGCTGGCGACGCTGGCATCAACGCCGGCCGCAAGATGACCGGCGGCGAACTCGTAATCTCCGGGGATGTTGGACCTTATGCCGGTTCGGCCATGGCGGGCGGCCGGCTCGAAATCCTCGGAGACGCGGGCGATTTCCTCACCGCGCCACGCGAGGGCGAACTTCACGGCATGAGCGGCGGCCTGCTTGTAGTGCGCGGCACGGCCGGGCTGCGCGCCGGCGACCGGCTGCGGCGCGGTACAATCCTGATCGAAGGCGACGCAGGAGACTGGCTTGGCAGCCGGCTCATTGCCGGAACGTTGATCGTTCTCGGCCGCGCCGGCATGAGTTCCGGCTATCTCATGCGCCGCGGTACGATCGTGCTGGCCAAGCCCCCGGCGCTCGCCGCGACGTTCGTCGATTGCGGTCACTTTGCCTCGAGCTTCCCCGCCGTCTTCGGACAATTCCTCTTGCCGGAAAGCCGCGGAGCGGCACGGCTTTTCCGCACTCCGCTGCGCCGTTTCGCCGGCGATATGGCGGTACTCGGTAAGGGCGAGATTTTCGTGCCGGTGTGATTCCCGCCGCCGATCCGGCTCGCAAACACATTGCCAGCCGCACGAAAACGTTTAAGTTAAGAAAGACTTAAGCATAGGAGGAGGCGCGTGGAAGGCTGCGACTTCGGCTCGCCGCCGATCGGCGAAGGCCAACCGGCGGATAGCGCCGGTACATCCGAGAAACTGAAGCTCGCCGTGCGCCGCGCCCGCGTCGATGATGCCGAGCGCACCAAAGTAGTCGCCGAATTGCGCGGCGCCGAGATCGCCCGCCTGGAAATGTTGCGCGACGAGATTCTGCCGGTCGCCGCCGAAATTCCGGCGGACGTCGATCTCTTCGATATCGGACTCGTTGCAACCGAACGGCCGCGACTGTTCATCGACATGATCGGCTTTGTCGAAATGGGTCACGACCGGCGCACCTACCGTTTCATTCAGGATACCCGGCATGGCCGCGTGGTGATCGCCGAAAGCGAGCGGATCGAACCGATCGTCGATGCCGTGAGCGATTACATCGCGCGCCGCCTGATCGAGCGGGAAAAGGCGCTTGCCGCCGACGGCACGCTCGAACGCGCGGCGCGCGCCTATGCCGTGGCGCAAGAGACCATCGCGGCGCGGCGTGAACCTCCGGCTAACGCCCCTAAACCTGCAAAAAAGGCCGGCCCTGTCGGCCGTCTCTTCGCGTCCTTTGTCGAGGTCTCAGGTTCGGTGCTGCTTTGTGGGCTGCTGGCGCTCGGTGCCTTCACGGCCTGGAAATATGCCGCCGCTTTCTGGTTCGCCCGGCATGGCTGGCGCTGATCTTGCGCGTCATTCCGGGCGCACGCGGAGGGAGGGATTGCGCCTGTTTCTCTCTTCCATAAATGCCGCGTGTCTTCGGATCAGTGCGCCTTCGAGCGCATCGGCGATTAGCCGACGCGTCTCCTCGATCCCGTAGAGGGCGATGAAGGAGCCGAAGCGCGGACCACGGTGTTCCCCGAGCAGCACCTCGTAAAGCATGTTGAACCATTCGTTGGAAACGCCGGGACGCTCCGGGGTCGCGCCCTTCGCGGAAGAATCCTGGTAACGCGGGATCGGCCGCGCGATGTCATAGAGCGCGGTTTGGATTTCCTCGGCGCTCGCGCTTTCGGGCTGAGCCGAAAGCCGTTCGGAAATCTGCTGCAAGGCGGCGCGCTCGACCTCATCGGGTGCCCGATAGGTTTTGTTCGGCCGGACAAAGTCGCGGAAGTAGCGCACCGCATAGGTGACCAGCTTGTCGAGGCGCGGATGGGTCGCGGGCGAGACATCCGGCGCATAGCGGCGCAGGAAACCCCAGAGCACCTGCGACTCTTCGCTGTTGGCGACCGCCGCGAGGTTGAGCAGCATACCGAAGGAAATCGCCGTACCGCGACCCTCGTGGCGGAGAATTTCGGGGGCGGGCGGCGTGCCGGCATGGATGTGCCAGACTGCGTTGCTCAAACGCTCCTTTAGATTCTGGCGCGGATAGGCGTCGAGCAAGGCGAGATAGTCATCGACGGTGCGGGGGATCACATCGAAATAGAGCCGCTTCGCTGCGGTCGGCTTCTGATACATGAACAGCGACAAGCTCTCGGGGCTCGCGTAAGTGAGCCATTCTTCAATCGCCAGCCCATTGCCCTTCGATTTCGAGATTTTCTGTCCCTTCTCGTCGAGGAACAGTTCATAGATGAAGCTTTCCGGCGGCGCGCCGCCGAGAGCCCGTACAATCTCCCCCGACAGCTTCGCCGACTCGATGAGATCCTTGCCGGCCATCTCGTAATCGACGCCGAGCGCGTACCAGCGCATCGCCCAATCGGGCTTCCATTGCAGTTTGGCGTGACCGCCGGTGACGCGTGTAACGAAACGCTCGCCGCTATCGGGATCGCGCCAAGCGATCGTTCCTGCTTCCAAATCGATTGCTTCGATGGGCACCTGCATGACGATGCCGGTCTTGGGATGAATAGGCAGAAAGGGCGAATAGGTCGCGGCGCGCTCCTGCCGGAAACTCGGCAGCATGATCGCCATCACCGCTTCGTAGCGCGCAAGCAGGCGCAATAACGCCGTATCGAAACGGCCCGACGTGTAATACTCGGTCGCCGAGGCGAATTCGTAGTCGAAGCCGAACGCATCGAGAAAGCCGCGCAGGCGCGCATTGTTGTGCGCCCCGAAACTAGGGTGCGTACCGAACGGATCGGGGATTTGCGTCAACGGCTTGCCGAGATGAGCGGCGACCAACTCTTTGTTCGGAATGTTGTCGGGAACTTTGCGCAGCCCGTCCATGTCATCGGAGAAAGCGATGAGCCTGGTTTTGATCTCGCCGCCGGTGAGCGCTTCGAAGGCGTGACGCACCATGCTGGTGCGCGCCACCTCGCCGAACGTGCCGATATGCGGCAAACCCGAGGGGCCGTAGCCGGTCTCGAAGATGATCTCTTCCTGATGGGTGCGCGCCATGCGGGAGACGATCTTACGCGCCTCTTCGAAGGGCCACGCGCCGGCCCGGCTCGCGGCGTCGCGCAAGACAAGCGGATCGGCCCGATCTGCGGACATAAGATTCCCTTGCCAAAGACGATGCGCCACAAATGCATGCGGCAGCGATGAGGCCATACTACCCTAGGCGCCGCGCGGCAATTTGCGCACCGAACGCGGGCTAAGCGCCGAGCGTCCGTGTCCGTTCGCGCGGAATGCTTAGCGGTTGGCGACGCGACGTTCGCGCCAGTCCGTGCTCGGTCTTGTACCAATGCTGCGGACGCCGCACGAGGTCGTAGATACTGATCCACGCGGCATAGCAGATGAGCAACGAATAGAAGGGGAACAGCACGAGCCGCGGCCAGAGCGAAAGCAGCCGGCGGCGCTTCAGGCCGACGAACGCCGGCCAAAGGATCGCCGGAACACCCGTCACGAACACCGCTACCCAAAGCGTCGTCAACCCGATCTCCGCGAAGCCCGAAGGCCAGCTCAGCCTGTCCAGTGCAACGTCCGCGGCGAGCCAAAGTGCACATGGCGGACCGGCAAGCGGCGCCAGGGCATAGGAGAGGAGCGCGATCAGCGCCGCTCCGCAGCGCACCGGCCCGAGCTCGTGGAAGAGTCTGCGAGGGTCGCGGCAAAGGACGATCAAGGTCTGGTACCAGCCCTTGCACCAACGCCGCCGCTGGCCGAGAAAGTCCTTGAGTTTCGCCGGCGCTTCTTCGTACGTCACTGACGCAAACGTCTCGGCGTAATAGCCAAGGCGCGCCAATCGGAGCCCGATGTCCGCGTCCTCGGTGACGTTCCATGCGTCCCACCCACCGATTTTGCGCAACGCCTCGACCCGGAAATGATTCGACGATCCGCCTAAAGGAAACGGCAAGCGTAACGCACCAAATCCAACATTGATCACATGAAAAAGCGCCGCATATTCGATCGTAAAAAGCCGCGTCAGCCAACTATCGCCGGCATTATCGATGGCAAGCCGCGCCTGCAAACAACACAGCCTCTGCGGTGCCGCGGCGAAGCGCTGAACGGCCATCTTGATTTGCCCGGGATCCGGCACATCCTCGGCGTCGAAGACCACGACGAATTGCCCGCGCAGGAGCGGCAGAGCTACGTTGAGCGCCCGCGGTTTGGTGCGCGGCGCGCGCGCCGGCGCGACGATGATTTCGCGGCCCGCGACGTGGCCGGTGCGCGTTAACGCGCGGAGCGTTTCGGCATCGTCCTCTTCGAGGACGAATTTGACGTCGAGTTTGGCACGCGGATAGTCGATGGTATCCAAAGCCGCGAGAAGCTGCGGCACGATGCGCGCCTCCCGATAGAGCGCGACGACGATCGAATAGATCGGCAATTCGACATCCTTGAAAGACCGCAGCGACGGGGCCGGCCCCGCGCGGCTCGCGGCGCAAGCTGCGAGCCTGAGCCAAATGACCGCCAGGAACGCCAGGCTCAGAATCAATCCGCAAACTCCGGCAGTCGGACCGGGCGCCAGAGTTGAGAAGACCGCCGCCGTGCCGACCCCGGTCAAAGCGGCGATCGACTGGTTCCGACTTGCTCCGTCTTTGGCGGAAAGCTTCGGATCCGAGGACCAGAGCCCCAAGCTCGCTTGCCACGCAATCTCTCTGCGCGCGGCGGCGCGCATGAGCTCGAAGAGATGCGTCGGCGTCGCGATGGCAAGAGCCTCCGACGCGCTGTGCCGCAAGGCCGTAATGAGCTCGGCGACTGCCCGGCCGCGCGGTGCGATGAGGAAGACGGGCCGGTTGAGACCCCCAAGAGGCACTATGCCCGCCCTGACGCACTGCGGATAATCGACGGCGGCCGCGAGACGCACGTCCGCGTCGACAAACGGCAGGCGAAGATGGCGGGCCAGCGAGCGATAGAAATGGTCTTCGGAAATCTTGCCTTCGGCGAGGAGGACGGCGTCCGCCGTAACGCCTTGTGTACGCGCCGCCGCCGCGGCTGCCATAAGAACGCCCGAAGCGATCCCGTAATGGACAAGAAATGCGATCTCGGCAGGCAAGTTCTGCGGGATGCGCGCCGCCGGCTCGTTTGTCCCCGCAGTCGCGACAATCGGCGCGGGCGAAAATTTCTGGCTGAGCTCGCTGCGCGGCAAACCACGCGGCGTCGGCGCGTCGAAGGCCGACTTGCGCCGCAAATCGAGCGGGACGGACTGGCCCCGCCTCCGCCAAGTTTCCGCCGGCGCCGGCCGTCGGATGATCGGCCACATCTACGCAACCCTGCCGCACGAAAGCTGCTAAAACTAGCAAGCCTTCTTAAACCTAACCGAGAGCCGCAAGCTTGGCTATCAGAGTTCTTGCTTCCTTGATCGGATCCTGCTTTTGCATGCTCGTTCAGGTTGTGCCCTGCGTGGCTGCTAACCCGACGATGAATTCCGTCGTCGTGCCAAATTTCTTCGATCCCCAACACAGGGTCGAGAAACCCGATCTATCAGAACTCCATAGCCTGCAATTCCTGACTGAAGACGACTATCCGCCATTTCATTTCGCGCTGCCGGACGGATCGCTCACCGGTTTCGACGTCGATCTCGCCCGCGCCATCTGCGAGGAATTGAAGATTGCCTGCACCATTCAGGCGCGTCGTTTCGATCTGCTCGCCGACGCCTTGAATTCCGGCGAAGGCGACGCGCTCATCGCCTCTCTGCGGATCGACGCGCAGAGCCGCGCCAAGTTCGACTTTACCGCGCCCTATTACACGACGCCGGCCCGCTTTGTGACGCTTACAAGTTCGAAGCTTGTTGTCACCCCCGAGGGGCTCGCGGGCAAACGCGTGGGCGTCATCGGCAAGACGGCGCATGAAGCCTACCTCGCAAGCTTCTTCCCGAAGACCCTGTGCAAGCCTTACGCCAGCCGCGCCGCGCTCTATGCGGCGCTGAGAAAGGGCGAGATCGACGTGTTCTTCGACGACGCGATCACCTCAAGCTTTTGGCTTGCCGGAGCGGAGGCGCAGAAATGCTGCGCGTTTCGCGGCGGCCCGTTCACAGAGAGCCGGTTCTTCGGGGAAGGCGTGGGGATCGCAGTGAAGAAGGGCAACTACACGTTACGACAGGCGCTCGATTACGCCTTGGTGCAACTCACCCAACGCGGCGTTTATACCGATCTCTATCTGAAATATTTTCCGATCAGCTTCTACTGATCGCGAGGCCGCTCAGAGATAGGAATCAAGGTCCTTTGCGGCGACCTTCGGCGACTGTTCTACGTTGAACGCGGTCACGAAATGCCCCCGCTTGTCCATCAAATAGACCACCGCCGTGTGATCCATCGCGTAGTCGCCGCCCTGCGTCGGGGCCTTGCGCGCATAAACGCGGTACTCTTTTTCGACGGCGTCGGTTTCCGCGCGCGTTCCAGAGAGGCCGATGATACGCAAATCGAAGCTCGACAGATATTTCTTCATCACGGCAGGCGTGTCGCGTTCCGGATCAACGCTGATGAACAGTGCCTTGATCTGCTGGTCGTTGCCCCGTGCCTTCAAGACCTGCGAAATTTGGAAGAGCACCGTCGGGCAGATATCCGGGCAATGCGTATAGCCGAAGAAGACCAGGAATGGATGGCCCTTGAAATCGGCGTCGGTCACCTGGCGCCCGTCCATCGCGGTCAGATGGAAGGGACCGCCGATTGCACCACTTGCCACCCCCTGCTGACCAGAAAGGATCATGAACGAGGCGAGCGCCAGGCCCGCCAAGCCAAGCACGAAAATCGTTAGGGAGAGAAGTAGACGCCGAGACATTGTGGCTTAGATAGCTGCAAAACGGGGCGAGAAAAAGTCGCGCTCCGCCGCACGGCGTAGGGTTGGCAACCCACGACGTCCACATGCCGGCACCGCGAACCTTTGCTCCTGGCGTATCGCGGCCGCGGCGAAATCGCGCAAGCTTCGCCTGATCAGACGATTGTGATCCTTCTGCAGTGCTTCGCCGTGCCGGCGTTGCGGCTTGGCGTTTGGACCTCCGGCGTCTGTATGTTATACAGTTACATCACTTTCGTTTCGACCCCGGAGCTGCGCATGAAACCCATTCCCCTCCTCGCCTGCCTTGTCGCCTTGCTCGCCACTCCGGCGTTGGCCGATCCCATCGACATCGTCGCCGCCGAGAATTTTTACGGCGATGTAGCCCGCCAGATCGGCGGCCCTGAAGTAGCGGTGACCAGCATTCTCAACAATCCCGACGAGGACCCGCATCTCTTCGAGGCGAGCCCGTCGGTGGCGCGCGCCATTTCCGCCGCCCGGGTCGTTATCTTGAGCGGCATCGATTACGATCCCTGGGTCGAAAAACTGCTCGGTGCCGCAAGAAGCTCCCATCGCCAGACCATCGTCGTTGCCGAGCTCGCCGGAAAGAAGAGCGGCGACAATCCCCATATTTGGTACGATATTGCGATCATGCGCAGCTTCGCAAAAGCGTTGGCAGACGATCTCGGCGACGCCGATCCCGCCCATCGCGCCGAGTATCAGCAACGCTTCATGCAATTTGCCAGATCGCTCGAACCGATCGAAGCGAAGATCGAGGCGTTAAAGGGTCGCCTCGCCGGCACCGAGGTCACGGCGACCGAACCGGTGTTCGGCTACATGATCGACGCGCTGGGCATGAAAAGCCGCAACCAATCCTTTCAACTCGCGGTGATGAACAATACCGAGCCGAGCGCTTCCGATGTCGCCGCTTTCGAGGATGATTTGAAAAGCCACAAAGTCCGCCTATTGATCTATAATAGTCAGGCATCGGACCCGATCGCCGAACGCATGATGAAACTCGCCAAAGCATCAGGTATTCCGGTGGTCGGCGCAAACGAGACCGAACCGCCTGGACGAAACTATCAGGCGTGGATGCAAAGCGAACTCGATGCCGTCGATCACGCGCTTCCGAAATAGCGGCCTATGAACGCCATCGAGCTAGACGACGTCTCGTTGATGCTCGGCGGCCGCCGCGTCCTGGGTGGTATCAGCCTGCAGATCGCTTCTGGCCAGTTCGTGGGCGTGCTCGGCCCCAACGGTGCGGGCAAGACCACGCTGATGCGCGCCATTCTCGGGTTGGTGGCGCCAAGCCGCGGTGCGCTCCGCGTGCTGGGACAAGCGGCGACGCGCGGCAGCCCCGCCATCGGCTATATGCCGCAAGTCTCGAGCTCCGTCCCGCACGGGACCCGGTTGAGCGGCTGGGATTTCGTGGCCAGCGTCGCAAGCGGACACAGGCTCGGTTTGCCAATCGTCGGGCGCGAGACGCGTGCGGAAATCGAACGCGCGCTCGATCTCGTCGGCGCCCGCAAGCTCGCCCGCCGGCCGCTCGCCGAGATCTCCGGCGGAGAACGCCAGCGTCTGCTGCTCGCCCAGACACTCGTCGGCCGCCCGCGGTTGCTTTTGCTTGACGAGCCGCTGATCAGCCTCGACCCGCGCCATCAACAAGAAGTGGTCGAACTGGTGAAGGCGTTGCAGAAGGAGCTGGGGATCACCGTTCTATTCAGCGCCCACGAGATCAATCCGCTGCTCGGGGCGATCGATCAGGTGCTCTATCTCGGCAATGGGCAAGCCGCGCTCGGAGCGATCGACGAGGTGATTACCGGACCGGTTCTCTCGCGCCTTTACGGCTCCGAAATCGACGTGATCCGCCTCAAAGGCCGGATTTTCGTGATGGCCGGCACCCACGACGTCGAACATGACGAGCATCGGCACGAAGGCGGCCACGCGCATGGCGCGCATGGGGAGCGGACCGACCATGTTTGAATATGACTTCATGCGCAACGCTTTCGCGGCGGCGACGATCGTCGCTTTGCTTGCCGGCAGCGTCGGCTATTTTCTCGTGCTGCGCGGCCAGACATTCGCCGGCCATGCGTTGGCGCATGTCGGCTTTACCGGCGCGACCGGCGCCGTGCTGATCGGCATTGCGCCGCTTTGGGGTCTGGTACTGATGACCATGGCCGCCGGCATTGCCATGGGGTTCCTGGGCGAGCGCTTGGCCCAGCGCGACGTGGCAATCGGACTCGTGCTTGCCTTTTCGCTCGCCCTCGGCCTGCTGTTTCTGCATTTCTACACGGCGTTCGCTACGCAGGCGACGACGCTGCTGTTCGGCAACGTGCTGGCGGTTGACGTTTCGACGGTCTACACGCTGCTCGTCCTCGGTGCCGTGAGCCTTACGATGCTGGCTGTCATCTCGCGGCCTCTGCTCTTTGCAAGCCTGCAGCCGGAGCTTGCCGAAGCAAAGGGCGTTTCGCTGCGCCTCTACGGCGTGCTGTTTCTGGCGATCGTCGCTCTGACGACGGCCGAATGTGCGCAGATCGTCGGCGTGCTGTTGGTCTTCGCGCTGATGATCGGCCCGGCCGCGGCGGCGCAGCAGTTGACGAGCGCGGTTATCGTCGGGGTCCTGCTCTCGGCCGCACTGGCGCTCTTCGAGGCCTGGTGTGGCATCACCCTCGCCTATTATACGGATTGGCCAAGCAGCTTTTGGATCACCGCATTGAGCGCTGCGATCTATCTTCTTGCGGCGCTGCCGCGGCGTTTGCGAGCCTTACAGGCCGCCTGAGCTTTCTGCTGGTTATTGGTTCGGCGCATTCGTCGCGTCCGGTGCGGCCGGCCGCGGCTGCGTCTGCTCGTAGAACGCGCTATTGTCGGTCATGGGTTCGGCCGCTTGCTCTTGGGCTGGCTGTTGCGGTTGCGCGGCCGCGGGCGCAGGGGCCGGCGTATTCGGCTGCTGCAGGCCGAACAGACGGTGCAAGATCGAATTGTCGGAGGCGTTTGGCTGCGGCGCAGGCGCTACCGGAGCGGCGGGTTGTGGCTGGGCGTTGGTCTGTGACGCATCGGCATCTTCCGACGCGGTGCGCTCTTTGCGCAACGACATTGCTTTCTTCTCTTCCGCCTTGGCTTCTGCGAGATCCTTTGCCTCAGCCGCTTTCAATTGCGCCGGCGTCGGCTTGTGTTTGGCGTTGATTGCAACGTCGACCGGACCTTCGGCGAGCGCGTCGGGCCGGCTTACATCGCCGTGCCACGAAGCGAAACGCGGGTTCTGCCCGCCATCGGCATAGAGTGTGTGCACCGGTTTCACGCCCGCCGCGATAAGCTCGGCGATCTTCGCATCGTCGCGTTTTTGTTTCGCCAGAACTTCGGCCTCAACCATCGGATCATGCTTCAGCGAGGGACAGGGAAGCGTCGGATCCAAACTTCCGCCATTTGCGGGCTCGGCATTGAAAACATATTGGTCGCCGCAGACCCCGACCGCGACCTCTTGTCGGGTGACTTCGAAATTGTCGCTGCCGGTCTTCAGCTCCTTCCAAAAAGCGATGTTCGGATCGAGCCGATATTTGGCGAGATTCTCGGCAGTCATGTGGAACGGCAGGGATTGCATCTGGATCTCGCGCTGGCCGCCGGCGAACGCTTCACGGGCAACCGAATAGATCTCGGCGATCTGGTCGTCGGTCATCGAGAAACAGCCGGCCGAGGAACAGGCGCCGTGCACCATGATCAACTCGCCGGTCGCCCCATGGGCGCGATCGTAGGCGTTGGGGTAGCCGACGTTGAAGGAGAGATAATAATTGGAATTGGGGTTCATCTGGGCGGGCGTGATTTTATAGAAACCTTCGGGCACCTGCCGGTCGCCTTCGCGCATCTTCGGTCCAAGTTGGCCGGACCAGCGGCACATCGGATAGGTCTTCAAGAGCGCATATTGCCCGTCCGACCGCATCTTCCAGATTTCAAACTCGGCCTCCTTCTTGTAGGTGCGGATGAGCATAGGCGCCGCCGGGGTGGTGTCCTTCTCCTGCATGAGCGCCAACATTTGCGGCGAGAGCGGCTCATAGGCGCGGCTGCTGGTAAAATGCCCAGGTTCCTCGCTGCAGCCAGCAAGGAAAGCCGCCATCAAAACCGCGGCAGCGAACACACCGATACGGGCTACGAGATCGGTCCTAGAAAACATTGGCCCCGCTCTTCGATCCGGTTCCTTAAAGATGAACCCGATCAACCATATAAGCGTTATCCTTATTGATCTGTTACTGCAACCCTAAGGCTCACCTAAGTGGGTTAACGAAAGCCGGCCGCACCCGTTATTCCTTTTCTTTGAGGCCCTTGAGCTTGGCAAAAACGGAGTCGACATCGAGGTCAGCTTCCTGTTCGGCGGGGGCCGGCGCGGTTGCGAAGACTTCCGTGTCGGCCTCTTCATCGCGATGCGCCGTAGTCACCTCCGCGGGCACCAGCGTCTGGCTGCGGTCCTCCTCGACCGGCGCGCGCTCTTTGGCAGCGCGATTGACTTCGAAATCAAGGTCCATTTGTGAGCAGAGCCCGAGCGTCACCGGATCCATGGGCGTAAGCGCCTGCGAATTCCAATGGGTGCGGTTGCGGATCGACTGCAGCGTCGTTTTCGTGGTGCCGACGAGGCGCATGATCTGTGCGTCTTTCAGTTCCGGATGATTGCGGACGAGCCACAGGATCGCGTTCGGACGATCCTGACGGCGCGACAGCGGCGTGTAGCGGGGGCCGCGCGGCCGCTTCGCCTCCGGCAGGCGCACCTTGGGCTGGGCTAGCTGAAGTTGGTGATCGGGGTCCCTCTCGGCGGCGGCAATCTCCTCGCGCGTCAGCTGCCCGGAAGTGATCGGATCATGACCCTTGATGCCGGCCGCGACTTCGCCGTCGGCGATGCCTTTCACCTCGAGCGGATGCAGCTTACAGAAATTGGCAATCTGCTCGAAGCTGAGCGAGGTATTCTCGACCAGCCAGACCGCGGTTGCCTTGGGCATGAGGGGGGTATTGTCCATTTAGTTCTCCTTGGCCCGCCAAGCCGAGCGCAGCTTGCTGTGCCCAACCCAAGCCGGCCATGCAACCTATATCTATGACGGGAAACGGAAATATATGTAGGAAAGGATGGCGCAGAATGCAACGCGCCGCCGCTTGCCCGCCGGGCCTAGGATGCACTCGGATACGCCGTCGAAATTTGCCGAGGAATTCCGAATGGGGCGAGCTAAAATGAGATTTCCGGCTTTTCGGTGTCGAGGCCGATCATGAGCAAGGATGAAGAGGATATCTTTGCGCCGCGCCCAGCGCCCACGATGCATGTGATGGGGCAGGTGCTCGACGAACTCTCGGTCGAAGAACTCGGCGAGCGCATCGCCGCGTTGCGGGCGGAGATCGAGCGGCTGGAGCGTGCCCGCCAGGCCAAGGAGGCAAGCCGCGCCACCGCCGCCGCCTTCTTTAAATCCGCCTCCTGATTAAAGCGGCGCGGAGGCTTCGCGAGAATCAGCTAACCTTTCATTAAACTTTGTCGTTTATTAAGAAATGGTGCCGGCCAGAGCCGGCCGAACCGAGAAGTTTCCGCCTCGGTCTCACACCTCCCCAACACTGACTTAAAGAGCCGCTTTCGCGGCTCTTTCTTTGGCGCCCGAGCTGCTCTCACGCGTCGGCGCGCACCCGTTAACCTTTCGGAAAGCTTAATGCCTGCCGCCCGCATAATGGGTTAGGATGGGACAGGGCACGCGTTCCCCCTGGGGATAGTAAGAGCGTATTTCGAATGAATGAGTTGGGTAACCAGGGCGCCGTCTCTTTCGTCGATCGGCTGGCGATGTCGGCGTCGTTCCAGTCGCTGTTCCACGAAGGCATGGCGCTCGTCGAGGAAACCGCCGTCTATCTTGACGGCGAGGGGCGCGAGGACGCCAGAAAGCTCTCGCGCATTGTGGCGCTCGCCTATGCCACGGAAAGTATGCGCCTTACGACCCGGCTGATGCAGATCGCCTCGTGGCTGCTGCTGCAGCGCGCCGTCAACGAAGGGGAATTGACGCAAGGCGAGGCGGCGACCGAAAAACGCAAGGTTCGTCTCAGCGAACAACAGACGGCGACCGGGCCCGAAGTCGTGTCAAAATTGCCGCCGCGGCTTGTCGCGATCATCGAGCGATCGCTGCGCCTGCAAGCCCGCATTCTCCGCCTCGACCTGCTGATCCATCCGGCGACCGAAACGGGCGCGCCGGCGCGCGCCGTACGGCCGCTCGAACCGCAGCTTGAAAGGCTGCGCGCCGCCTTCGCCGTGAGCGAATGAGCGCCGAACGCGCTATTTCTTGGTGATGCCGAGATTGCCGAAGCGCGAGGTGAAGCGAGTTAGTCGCCCGCCGCGATCGACGAGATGTTGTGATCCGCCGGTCCAGGCCGGATGCGTGTTCGGATCGATGTCGAGGTGCAATGTGGCGCCCTGCTGGCCATAGGTTGAACGCGTCACGTATTCACTGCCGTCGGTCAGGACGACTTTGATGAAGTGATAATCGGGATGGCCTTCGGATTTCATCGATCAAGTTCCACGTAGTGCTGGCAGCAAACATAAGGGGCGCCACGACGGCGCCCCTATTAGACCGTTCAGCCCGGCCCTACAAGCCGGGCGCGGATTATTCAGCCGCGACCTTCTTGCCTTGGAATTGCGCGGCTTCCGTCGACTCGCGCAGTGCGATGGTCGATGCCTTGCCGCCCGAAAGCACTTCCGCGACGGCGTCGAAATAGCCGGTACCCACCTCGCGTTGGTGGCGGGTCGCCGAATAGCCGTGCTTTTCGGCGGCGAACTCGGCGTCCTGCACTTCGCAATAGGCGGCCATGCCGCGGTCGCGATAGTCGTCGGCAAGGTTGAACATCGAAAGGTTCAGCACGTGGAAACCGGCCAGCGTGACGAACTGGAACTTGTAGCCCATGGCACCAAGTTCACGCTGGAACTTCTCGATCGTTGCCGCGTCGAGCTTTGCCCGCCAGTTGAACGACGGCGAACAATTGTAGGCCATGAGCTTGCCCGGATAGTGCTTATGCACCCCTTCGGCGAACTTGCGCGCGTCCTCGAGATTGGGATGCGAGGTCTCCCACCACAGGATGTCGGCGAGTTCCGCATAAGCGAGGCCGCGGGCGATGCAATGATCGACGCCGGCTTTGAGGCGGAAGAAGCCCTCGGGCGTGCGGCTGTCCGGCTCGATAAAGCGGCGGTCGCGCTCGTCGACGTCGGAAGTGATGAGTTTCGCCGATTCCGCGTCCGTGCGGGCGACGATGAAGGTCGGCACGCCGCATGTATCGGCGGCGAGTCGCGCCGCGGCTAGGCTGCGCTCATGCTGCGCCGTCGGAATCAGCACTTTGCCGCCCATGTGGCCGCACTTCTTTTCCGAGGCGAGCTGATCCTCGAAATGGACCGCGGCCGCGCCGGCCTCGATGTAGGCCTTCATGATCTCGAAGACGTTGAGCGCGCCGCCGAAGCCCGCTTCGGCGTCGGCGAAGATCGGCGCGAACCAGTCGCGCGTGACGTTGCCTTCGGCAGTCTCGATCTCATCGGCGCGCTTCAATGCATTGTTGATGCGGCGGGCGAGCTCAGGACCGGAATTGGACGGATAAAGCGATTGGTCCGGATACATTTCGCCGGTGACGTTGGCGTCGGCGGCAACTTGCCAGCCGGAAAGATAGATCGCATCCAGCCCGGCGCGGACTTGCTGCACCGCCTGATTGCCGGTCAAAGCGCCCAGCGCATGGATATAGGGCTTTTCCTGAAACAGCTTCCAGAGCTTGTTGGCGCCCCGCTCGGCGAGCGTATGGGCGATTGGAAACGAGCCGCGGAGCCGGCGAACGTCGGCGGGCGTATAGGGGCGGCGGATGCCATCGAAGCGGCCCTTTGGCGCGGGAACCAGCTCTTCGAAACTCGCAGCATTGGTCATTGGATTTCTCCGGACGCGATTACGGACATGGCGTTGACATGGATTGACAAGGGGCGGGCGAAAAGCGCCTGTCGTGCTCTGTTTAACTAGCAAATCCCTCCCATCCGCAACCCTTGGCCTTGGCAAAATCGGGTTGTCTTGTCAAAATAAGACTGTGCAAATTGTAATTGTGTAAAGTAATTTACTCTGCTAGGCCCGCCCGATGAGCCTAGCTTCGCCACCCACATCCTCACGCAAAATCTTTGCCGGCGCACGCCTCAAACGACTGCGCCGTGAACGCCAAGTGACGCAGGCCCGCATGGCCGAGGAGCTCGACGTTTCGGCGAGCTATCTCAACCTGATGGAGCGCAACCAGCGGCCGATCACCGTGCAGGTCCTGATCCGGCTTGCCGACGTCTATGGCGTCGATCCGCGCGAATTCATGGAGGGCGACGCCAACCAGACGATCGGCGAAATCGAACAACTCCTAACCGATCCGCTGATGCGCGACGCCGGCGTTCCGCGCACCGAAGTGCAGGACGCCGCCGAACATGCGCCGACGCTGCTTTCCGCCATGCAGCGGCTCTATCGCGCCTATGTCGCAGCCCGCGAGGCGAGCGAGGCGGGCCTACGCGCCGATCCGGACCGTACCGAGGCGATTCTCAGGGAAAATCCGGTCGACCAGGTGCGCGCCATTCTGCATGCGCAGCGCAACTATTTTGCCGAGCTCGATCAGGCCGCGGAGACTGTCGCCTCCGATCTGGCGCTCGCCGGCCACGAGCTCTTCTTTGCGATTTCCGAGCATTTGCGCGCCAAACACGGCATTCGCGTGCGCGTTCTGCCCGTCGAAGTCATGGGCGATCGGCTGCGCCGGTACGACCATCATCGCCGCCAATTGATGATCTCGGAAGTGCTGGCGCAGCCGAGCCGCACGTTTCAGGCGGCATACCAGCTTGCCTTCGCCGAATTCGACTCGCTCCTCAGCGATTTCACCTTCAAGCTTGAACCCGGCGACGAGCTCGGCCGCCGCTTGTTACGCGTCACCCTCGGCAATTATTTCGCCGCCGCGTTGATGATGCCGTACGGCAAATTCCATGAAGCGGCGGAGGTTTCGGGCTACGACATCGAGCTGCTCGGCGCGCGCTTCGGGGCGAGTTACGAGCAGGTCGCGCATCGGCTGACCACGCTGGCGCGCCCCACGGCGCGCGGCATCCCCTTTTTTCTGGTTCGCGTCGATAGCGCCGGGAACGTCTCGAAACGGTTTTCCTCGGGGCGTTTTCCGTTCGCCAATTCCGGCGGCACGTGCCCGCTCTGGAACATCCACAACGCCTTCAGCGCGCGGGGGCGCATTCTGACCCAAGTCGTCGAACTGACCGACGGCTCGCGCTGGTTTTCGATCGCCCGCACCGTGAGCCCGTCGGTTACGCCGTACGGAGCCATCGAGCCGCATTTCGCGATCGGCCTCGGTTGCGAAATGAAATACGCTGGCCGCCTCGTCTATGCGAAACGGCTCGATCTTTCGAGCGTCGAGGCAACGCCCATCGGGATCAATTGCCGGCTTTGCGAGCGTCCTGCCTGCCCGCAGCGCGCAGCGCCCCCGGTGCTGCGCCCGCTGCATGTCGACGAGCAGATGCGCACGGTCTCGCCGTTTATGTTCAAGGAGCTGTGAGCCACTTCGACTTTCGCGGCCGAAGCGTCCGGGGAAGCGGATATTCCGACAAGCGTGAGTATTCGACCTTCAGATATGAATCGCGCGCTTCTCGACGG
The DNA here is from genome assembly GCA_963697785.1 of uncultured Alphaproteobacteria bacterium. Classification (GTDB taxonomy): domain Bacteria; phylum Pseudomonadota; class Alphaproteobacteria; order Rhizobiales; family Beijerinckiaceae; genus Methylovirgula. The sequence continues at coordinate 2,500,933 of OY969098.1, forward strand.
CGAGCGCGGCTTCGCGCACCGCCTCCGAGAGCGTCGGATGCGCGTGGCAGGTGCGGGCCAGATCCTCGGCTGAGCCGCCGAATTCGATCAGCACGCAGGCCTCGGCGATGAGTTCGCCCGCCGCGGGACCGATGATGTGCACGCCGAGCACGCGGTCGCTGGCCGCGTCGGCGAGAATCTTCACGAAACCTTCGGTCGCACGCATGGCGCGCGCGCGGCCGTTGGCGCTGAATGGGAATTTGCCGACATTGTAAGCGATGCCTTGCGCCTTCAGCTCTTCTTCGGTCGCGCCGACCGTGGCGATCTCCGGCATGGTGTAGATCACCGAGGCGATCGCCTCATAATTCACGTGCCCGTGCTGGCCGGCGAGAATTTCGGCGACCGCGATCCCCTCGTCCTCCGCTTTATGTGCCAGCATCGGGCCGCGCACGGCATCGCCGATCGCGTAGACGCCAGGAACATTGGTCGCAAATCCCGCATCGACGACGATGCGGCCATGCTCCATCGCAACGCCGAGCGCTTCCAATCCCAACCCTTCCGTGTACGGGCGCCGGCCGACGGAAACGAGCACAACATCGGCCTCGCGCACGATTTCGGCGCCGCCCGCGGCCGGGGCGATCGCGACCGTGAGACCCTTCGCACCTTTCTCAACCTTCGTGACCTTATGGCCGAGCAGGAATTCAACCCCCTGCTTTTCGAGGATGCGCTGGAACGCGCCGCGGACTTCGCCGTCCATTCCTGCCAGAATATGATCGAGGAATTCGACGACCGTGACTTGCGCGCCGAGCCTGGCCCAGACCGAGCCAAGTTCGAGACCGACGATGCCGGCGCCGACGACCAGCAGACGCGGCGGCACCTTGGGCAAGGAAAGTGCGCCGGTAGATGAGACGATTTGCTTTTCGTCGATCTCGACGCCGGACAGCGGCACGACATCGGATCCGGTGGCGATCACGATGTTCTTCGCCGCGAGCGTTTGCTTGGTCCCACCGTCGGCGGCGACTTCGACCTTGCCCGCCGCTTTTATCGTTCCGGTGCCGAAGAAGGCGTCAATCTTGTACTTCTTCAAGAGGAACCCGACGCCGTTGACGTTGGCGGCGACGGTGTCGTCCTTGTGCTTCATCATCGCTTTGAGATCGAGGCTCGGTTTGCCGACCACCACGCCGAAACCCGCCAATTCATGGTCGGCCTCGGCGAATTTCTCCGAGGCTTGCAACAGCGCCTTCGAGGGGATGCAGCCGATGTTGAGGCAGGTGCCCCCATGCGTCTTGCGCTTTTCGACGACCGCCACTTTCAGACCGAGTTGCGCGGCGCGGATGGCGCAGACATAGCCGCCGGGGCCCGTGCCGATGACGACGAGATCATAAGCCATAACGCAAATTTTCCTGTGGTCGGTGGCTACCTAACATCAGCGGTCGTCAATGTCAGGATTCTGAAGGAGGCTCGACGATCGTCCAGTTTGCAATGATCTCCGGATCCTTCACGGCCTCGCCGGTGGACCGAAGCTTATTTTCGTCGGCGTCCACGAGGCGAAATGCTCCAAGATCCGGGGGCAATGTCATGATCCTGCCCGCCCAGGCACCCTCACACTCGATTTCGAAGCCATCGACCCTATCCGCAGAGATGACTTTCCCCCGATATCAACTCTGCGCTTTTACGGTTCTGCCATCTGAGGCCAAGCGCGTTATCCCTACGACAACATGTTTCCCGATCAGCCAGTTGGCCTTGTCTTGGTCCCAAGGCCGCGTTTCGCTCTCTTCTGGTCGAGGCGAGGTCATAGATCCAAAATCAATCGCGCCGGATCTTCAAGCGTCTGTTTGACGCGGACGAGGAAGGTTACGGCGTCCTTTCCATCGACGATCCGATGATCGTAGCTGAGCGCCAGATACATCATCGGACGGATCTCGATCTTGCCGGCGACCACAACCGGGCGTTCCTCGATCTTATGCATGCCGAGAATGCCGGATTGCGGGGCATTGAGGATCGGCGTCGACATCAGCGAGCCATACACGCCGCCGTTGGTGAGCGTGAAGGTTCCGCCCTGCATCTCTTCGATCGTAAGCGATCCGTCGCGCGCGCGTTTGCCGAGATCGGCGATCTTCTTTTCGATTTCGGCGAGGCTCAGGCGTTCGCAGTCGCGCACGACCGGCACGACGAGTCCTTTGTCGGTCCCAACCGCGATGCCGAGATGATAATAATTCTTGTAGATGATGTCGGCGCCGTCGATCTCGGCGTTGATGGATGGAATCTCCTTCAGCGCGTTGACGCATGCCTTGGCGAAAAAGCCCATGAAGCCGAGCTTCACCGCGTACTTTTTTTCGAATGTCTCCTTGGCGCGGGCGCGCAGCGCCATCAATTGGCTCATATCGACTTCGTTGAAGGTCGTGAGCATGGCGGCGGTGTTTTGCGCGTCCTTCAGCCGCCGCGCGATGGTCTGGCGCAATTTCGTCATGCGCACGCGCTCCTCGCGACGCGCATCCTCAACGGGCGCCGGAGCGCGCACCTCAATCGGGGCCGGCGGCGTGGCGAGCGCCGCCAACACGTCGCCTTTCAGCACCTGGCCGCGCTTGCCGGAGCCGGCAACCGTCGCAAGATCGATAGCTTTGTCGGCGGCGATCTTGGCGGCGGCCGGCGCAGGCGGCATCGGGGAAGGCGGGCGCGCTGGCGAAGCACTCTTCTCCGCGGCGTTTTTCTTCGCGGCGGGGGCGTCGGCGCCCTCTTGGATCGCGCCGAGCAGCGCGCCGGGCGCCACGCTCTCGCCGCTCTCCACAGCGATTTCGGCGAGCACCCCGCCGGCGGGAGCGTTGACTTCAAGGGTCACCTTGTCGGTTTCGAGCTCGACGACGGGCTCGTCGACCCGTACCGCTTCACCCGCTTGTTTGAACCAGCGCCCGACCGTTGCTTCGCTCACCGATTCACCCAAAGGCGGGACGCGGATTTCAGTCGCCATGTACAACCCCCAGATACGAGAAGACTTCGTTATCCTAGTCCCGCCGGATCACCCGGCCAATGCGTCGTCGAGAAGCGTTTTGAGTTCCGTCAAATGCTTCGGCATGAAACCCGTCGCGGTCGCCGCCGAAGCAGGGCGGGAGACGTAATAGGGGCGTTTCGTTTTCGAGCCGGCCTGCGCAAGGACCCATTCGAGGTAAGGCTCGATGAACGTCCAGGCGCCCATGTTCTTGGGCTCCTCCTGGCACCAGACGATCTGGGCATTCTTGTATTGCGCCAGTTTCTTCACCAGCGCCTTCAGCGGGCACGGATAGAGCTGCTCGAACTCGGAGCAGATAGACGTCGTCGATGCCGCGCTTGGCGCGCTCATCGAATAGGTCGAAGTACACCTTGCCGGTGCATAGGATGACACGGCGGATCTTCTCGTCCGGCATGAGCGTGATTTCCCCGCTCGGCAGCATTTCAGCGTCGTCGTACAACAGGCGATGGAAGCTCGTGTCGACGCCGAACTCCTCGAGCCGCGAGATGGCACGTTTGTGACGCAGCAGCGACTTCGGCGTCATCAGAATCAGCGGCTTGCGGATGTCGCGCTTCAACTGCCGGCGAAGGATATGGAAATAATTCGACGGCGTCGTGCAATTGGCGACCTGCATATTGTCTTCGGCGCACATTTGCAGATAACGCTCGAGGCGTGCCGAGGAATGTTCCGGCCCCTGGCCTTCATAGCCGTGCGGCATGAGGCAAACGAGACCCGACATGCGCAGCCACTTGCGCTCGCCGGAAGAGACGAACTGATCGAGCACCACTTGCGCGCCGTTGGCGAAATCGCCGAACTGCGCCTCCCAGACCGTCAGCGCATTGGGCTCGGCGAGCGAATAGCCGTATTCGAAGCCAAGAACGGCTTCCTCCGAGAGCATCGAATTGATGACCTCGCAGCGCGCCTGACCGTCGCGGATATGGTTGAGCGGGACGTAGCGCGCCTCCGTTTTCTGATCGACGAGGACGCTATGACGCTGCGAAAACGTGCCGCGCTCGCTATCCTGGCCGGAGAGACGCACCGGGTGGCCTTCGTCGAGAAGACTTGCGAACGCGAGCGCCTCCCCCATCGCCCAATCGATCCCCGCGCCCAATTCGATCATCGCCGCCCGATTGTCGAGAAAGCGGCGGATCGTGCGGTGCAGGTCGAAACCTTCCGGCACGCGGCAGAGCCGCACTCCAAATTCTTTTAGCTTGGCGATTTCGATGCCGGTGCGACCGCGCCGCGCTTCGTCGACCCCGTCCGCGGGCCGAAACCCCGCCCAGCGTCCGTCGAGCCAATCGGCCTTGTTCGTCTTGTGGAAGCCGCCGGCTTCGTGCTCGACGTCGAGCTTGCGCCGCCATTCCGTTTTGATCTTCTCGACTTCCCCCGCCGTCACCACGTCCTCGCCGATCAGCTTCTCGGAGTAGATTTCGAGGGTGGTGGGATGCGAGCGGATCTTCTTGTACATCAGCGGCTGGGTGAACGCCGGCTCGTCGCCTTCGTTGTGGCCGAAGCGGCGATAGCAGAACATGTCGATCACGACGGGCTTATGGAATTTCTGCCGGAACTCGGTCGCCACTTTCGCCGCGTAGACCACCGCTTCGGGGTCGTCGCCGTTGATATGAATGATCGGTGCCTCGATCATCTTCGCCGTGTCCGAGGGATAGGGCGAGGAACGCGAATAGCGCGGATAGGTCGTGAAGCCGATCTGGTTGTTGATGATGAAATGGATCGAGCCGCCGGTGCGATGCCCCTTTAGACCGGAGAGGCCGAAACACTCGGCGACCACGCCCTGGCCGGCAAAGGCCGCGTCGCCGTGGATGAGCAAGGGCAGGACTTTGCTGCGCTCGACGAAATCGTTGTGCTGATCCTGCTTGGCGCGCACCTTGCCGAGCACGACGGGATCGACGATCTCCAGATGCGAGGGATTGGCGGTCAGCGACAGGTGCACCTGGTTGCCATCGAACTCGCGGTCCGACGATGCGCCGAGGTGGTATTTGACGTCGCCCGAGCCCTCGACGTCGTCGGGCGTGAACGAGCCGCCTTTGAATTCGTGGAAGATGGCGCGGTGCGGTTTGCCCATCACCTGCGAGAGTACGTTGAGCCGGCCGCGATGCGCCATGCCCAGCACAATCTCCTTCACGCCGAGCGCCCCGCCACGCTTGATGATCTGTTCGAGCGCCGGGACCATCAACTCTCCGCCGTCGAGACCGAAGCGCTTGGTCCCGGTGAACTTGAGATCGATGAATTTTTCGAAGCCTTCGGCCTCGATGAGTTTGTTGAGGATCGCGCGTTTGCCCTCGCGGGTAAAGTTGATCTCCTTTCCCGGGCCTTCGATCCGCGCCTGGAACCAGGACTTTTCCGCCGGATCGGAGATGTGCATGAATTCGTAGCCGATCGTGCCGCAATAGGTGCGCTTTAAGATCGCCAACATCTCCGGCACGGTGGCAAATCGTAAGCCGAGCACCCCGTCGATGAAGATCGGGCGCGTGTAATCGGCTTCCGCAAACCCGAAGTTGGCGGCATGCAACAACTCGGGATCCTTGTGAGTCTGCAGCCCGAGCGGATCCAAATTGGCGTGCAGGTGGCCGCGCATGCGATAGGCGCGGATCATCATGATGGCGCGCACCAAATCGCGCGTCGCCTGCTGCAATTCCGCGTCTGAATGACCGCCGCCGCGCGCGGATTTGATCTTCTCGCCGACCGCCGTCTCGACCGCGTCCCAATCGCCGTCGAAGGCGGCGATCAACTCGTCGTGGTCGATGCTCGATCCGTCGCGCCTCTTCCAGGCCGGACCCTCGGCGCTCTTTTCGACCGTCGCACGGTCGTCTCGCAGGCTGGCGAAGAAATCTCGCCATTCGGCGGCGACCGAAGCCGGATCGCGAACATAGCGCTCATAAAGCTCTTCGGCATAGGCGGCGTTGGCACCGTAAAGGAACGACGTCAGTGCAAAGGAATTGTTCGCCGCGGAGCGCGGACCCGCCGCGCCACCGGAACCATTCTGCCCATTGTTGCCGTCTCGCCGTGACATCACATTCTCCGAAATCCACCCCCGATATATGGGCGCGCGGTGCGCTCTTCGCGTCCCCCCTGCCGCGATTAACCCTCTTCTGCCGATCGAGGCGTTCACGTCTTCAAGACCTCGACGAGCGTTTTGCCGAGCCGCGCGGGCGAAGGCGAAACTTCGATCCCCGCCTCTTGTAGGGCGGCAATTTTGGCTTCGGCGCCTCCTTTGCCGCCCGAAATGATCGCCCCGGCGTGGCCCATCCGGCGGCCCGGCGGCGCGGTACGTCCGGCGATGAAGCCGACCACCGGCTTGCAGCGGCCGCGGCGCCGCTCGTCGCGCAGAAACAGGGCCGCATCCTCTTCGGCACCGCCGCCGATCTCGCCGATCATGATGATCGATTGCGTCCTGTCGTCGGCAAGAAAAAACTCGAGCACGTCAACAAATTCCATGCCTTTTATGGGATCGCCGCCGATTCCGACCGCAGTGGTCTGGCCTAGGCCCTCGCGGCTCGTCTGGAACACCGCCTCATAGGTGAGCGTCCCCGAACGCGACACGATACCGACCGAGCCCGGCAGGAAGATGTTGCCCGGCATGATGCCGATCTTGCTCTGCCCGGCAGTCACGATCCCCGGGCAGTTCGGACCGATGAGCCGCGAGCGGGAGCCGGCAAGGGCCCGCTTGACCCGCACCATGTCGAGCACGGGGATGCCTTCGGTGATGCAGACGATCAGCGGGATCTCCGCGTCGATGGCTTCGCAAATGGCATCCGCCGCACCGGGCGGCGGAACGTAGACGACGCTGGCATCGGCGCCGGTCGCCTGGTGCGCCGCGACCACGGTGTCGAAGACCGGCAGGCCAAGATGCGTCGAACCGCCTTTGCCCGGTGAGACGCCGCCGACGAGCCGTGTCCCATAGGCGAGCGCCTGCTCGGAGTGGAACGTGGCGGTCTTGCCGGTAAATCCTTGGCAGATGACCTTCGTGCGTTGGTCAATGAGGATCGCCACAATTCATCCTTTTTTGACGGCGGTGACGATCTTCTGCGCGGCATCGTCGAGATCGTCGGCGGTAATCACGTTAAGTCCCGACTTTGCGATGATCGCTTTGCCGAGTTCGACGTTGGTGCCCTCGAGCCGCACGACGAGCGGCACTTCAAGGCCCACGTCCTTGACCGCCGCGATGACGCCTTCGGCAATCACGTCGCATTTCATGATGCCGCCGAAGATGTTGACGAGAATGCCTTTGACGTTCGGATCGGCGGTGATGATCTTGAACGCCGCGGTTACCTTCTGCGTCGTTGCGCCGCCGCCTACGTCGAGAAAATTCGCCGGCTCGGCGCCATAGAGCTTGATGATGTCCATGGTCGCCATCGCGAGGCCGGCGCCATTGACCATGCAGCCGATCGTGCCATCGAGCGCGACATAGGAGAGATCGTGCTTCGACGCCTCGATCTCCTTGGCGTCCTCCTCCGTCTCGTCGCGCAGCGCGGCGATCTCCGGATGGCGAAAGAAAGCGTTGTCGTCGAAGCCGATCTTGGCGTCGAGACATTGGATGCGCCCGTCCTTGCCGAGAACAAGCGGATTGATTTCGAGCAGCGCCATATCCTTTTCGACGAACGCCGCATAAATCCGGCCTGCAAGCTTCTCCGCTTGTTTGGCGAGCTCGCCGGAAAGTCCCAGAGCCGCGGCAAGCATCCTGCCATGGTGCGACATGACGCCGGTCGCCGGATCGATCGAAAAGCTTACGATTTTCTCCGGCGTGCGTTGGGCGACTTCTTCGATGGAAACGCCGCCTTCCCTCGAAGCGACGAAGGCGACGCGGCTCGTCGCCCGATCGACGAGCACGGCGAGATAGAATTCCTTCTCGATCGACGAGCCGTCCTCGATGTAGAGGCGGTTGACCTGTTTGCCGGCCGGCCCCGTCTGCACCGTGACGAGCGTGCGGCCGAGCATCTGACGCGCATGCGCTTCGACCTCTTCGCGCGAGCGCGCCAGCCGCACGCCGCCGCCTGCGCCGGCTTGCGGATCTTTGAACGCGCCTTTGCCGCGGCCGCCGGCGTGGATTTGCGCCTTGACGACGAAGACCGGACCGGGAAGCGCGGCAGCGCCCTCTCCCGCCTCGGCCGGAGTTGCGACGGCCACGCCCGCGGCGACGGGAATCCCGAATTCCCGAAAAATCGCCTTCGCCTGATATTCGTGAATGTTCATCATTCGCTTTCTGCCGCGCGCCAGCGCGGGAGATGCCAGCTATGCGCGGCTCATGCGGCAAAAACCGCATTGATGGTCTTACAGGCCTCAACCAGGCTTTGTACCGAAGCAACCGATTTCTCAAACATGCGCCGTTCGTCGGGATCCAGAGCAACTTCGACAATTCTTTCGACGCCGCCTGCACCGATCACCACCGGAACGCCGACATAAAGATCTTTTACGCCATATTCGCCGTTGAGCTTCGCGGCACAGGGCAGCACCCGGCGCTCGTCACGCAAATAGGATTGCGCCATCGCGATCGCCGCGGCGGCGGGCGCATAAAAGGCCGATCCCGTCTTTAAGAGGCTGACGATCTCGCCGCCGCCTTTGCGGGTGCGCTCGACGATCGCCTCGAGCCGCTCTTTCGTCGTCCAGCCCATCTTGACGAGATCCGGCAAGGGAATGCCGGCGAGCGTCGAATAGCGCAGCAGCGGCACCATATCGTCGCCGTGGCCGCCGAGAACACAGGCGTTCACGTCTTCGAGCGCAACTTTGAACTCTTCCGCCAGGAAATGGCGGAACCGCGCCGAGTCGAGGACGCCCGCCATCCCGACCACCTTCTTGGCAGGAATTCCGGTCGCCTTCTGTAAGGCCCAAACCATGGCGTCGAGCGGATTGGTGATACAGATCACGAAAGCGTCGGGCGCATAATTCCGGATGCCATGGCCGACCAATTCCATGACCTTAAGGTTGATGCTGAGCAGATCGTCGCGGCTCATGCCGGGCTTACGCGGCACGCCGGCGGTGACGACGACCACGTCGGCGCCCTTGATCACCGCATAATCGTTAGCGCCGCAGAGGCGCACATGAAAACCCTGCTGCGCGGCCGACTGCGCGAGGTCGAGAGCTTTTCCCTGCGGGATGCCTTCGGCGATGTCGAAGAGGGCGATGTCCCCCAGTTCCTTCAGGGCGGCAATATGGGCGAGCGTACCGCCGATCTGGCCGGCGCCGATCAGCGCGATCTTTTGACGTGACATGGTCGTCCTCTCAAAAGGCCGATCGGCGCGCCCGCGGCGGCGAGGAGAACGGCAGCGGTTCTGCCGAAGATGCTATACAAAAGCAAGACCGCGCCGCCGAGATGGCACGCGCAAGGGGTGGAATTTTGACGCGGCGGCCGATCACGGCACTCTGAGGCCTATTTTTCAAGCAATTAGCTCGCGCGCTTGGCAGGCCTTGGCTTGATCGAAGGCGCCGCCGTTTGCGCATTCAGGCCTTCGAGGGGTCGGCGCCGCGCAGCGCGCCGAGCCCGCCATGCGGCAAGGCGAGATAGGCTGCCGATCGCATCTCCATCAACCTTGACACGGTCCGCGCGAATTCGAGGAGTTCGCGCTTTCGCTTGCCAAGATAAAGATTGGCGGGTTCCGCGGCGGCCGAGGCGATCAATTTCACATGCTGGTCGTAAAGCGTGTCGATGAGCAAGACAAATCGTTTCGCCGTGTCGGCCTGTTCGGCGCGGATGATCGGGATGGCGTCGATGATCACCGTATGGAAATTCTCCGCGATGGTGAGGAAGTCCTGCGGTCCGAGCGGCGCTGCGCAGAGATCCGCGAAGCTGAAGCGCGCCACATGCGCCTTCGCCTGCGGCACATGGACGGTGCGGCCGAGCACGTCGAGACGAGCGCTCGCGGCGTGCTCGACGCCGGTCAGCGCCGCGAAGGCGCGGGTTAGCGCCGTGTCCGCCTTGGCGTCGATGGGAACGTGATAGACCGGTTCGCCCTTCAATTTCTCAAGCCGAAAATCGGTCCGCGCGGCGAGATGCAGCACCTCCAGTCGTTCTTGCAGCAGATCGACGAAGGGCAGGAACAAGGATCGGTTGAGACCATCCTTGTAGAGGTCCCGCGGCTCGACGTTGGAGGTCGCCAGCAGAATGACGCCGCATTGGAATAGCGCTTTGAACAGCCGCCCCAGGATCATCGCGTCGGCGATGTCGGTTACGAGCAGCTCATCGATACACAACAGCCAGCAATCGGCAGCAATCGCTTCGGCGACCGGCGCGATTGGGTCGTCGCCCTTCGCCTCGCCGCGTTTGAGCTGCTGGCGAAAGGCGAAGACTCGCACGTGCACCTCGGCCATGAAACTGTGAAAATGGAGGCGCCGCTTATGGATGAGTTGAGCTTCTTCAAAGAGCAGATCCATGAGCATGGTCTTGCCGCGCCCGACCGAGCCCCAGATGTAGGCGCCGCGCGGCGCGGCGGCGCGCGCCCCGACGAGCCAGCCGAGCGCCGCCGATTTGCGCGCCGGACGATAGAAGGCGAGTTCCCGCGCGAGCTTTTCAAGGCCGCGCAGCACCTGTTCCTGGGCCGGATCGCGCTCAAGCTGGCCGCGGGCGACGCGATCCATATAGCGCTCAAGAAGGAGATTGGGCATGCTCAATTCGGGGAAGATAACGCGCCTGCTTTGCCGCGCGCGCGACAATAAGACAAGCTGCTTGGTTCGGCTCCGGATCGAGTCATTCGCAGCCGTGCCGCGGCACGGCGCCTCCGGGGCAGGCGTTTGCGCTATTTGCTCGCCTTAATCCGCGTCCATTCGTGTTCGATGAATTCCTGCAGCTCCCGATTGCGCTCGCCGACGGCATAGAGATGTTTCATGGTTTCGGCATCCGGGTAGATCGCCGGGGTGGACGCGGGGGCAAGAGCCTCGGCGCCGGCGACGCCGCTAGCGAACCCGGTCGCGGCGACGTTGCGGGCGGCAATGTCCGCGCGCAGCAGGAAATCAATGAAGGCGTAAGCCGCCGAGAGGTGCGGCGCACCCGCGGGGATCGCGAGATTGTCGAGGGACAGCACGCTTCCCTCTCGGGGGATCGCATAGCCGATATCGATGCCGTTATCCGCCTCGCGGGCACGGTCGCGCGCCAAGGCGGCATCGCCCGACCAGCCGACCGCGAGACAAATGTCGCCATTGGCGAGCGCATTGATATATTCGGAGGAATGGAATTTTTTCACGTTCCGCTTGAGTCCGCTCAAAAGATCCGCGGCGCGCCGCAGATCGTTCCAATTGCGCGTGTTGGGATCGAGCTTCAGAGAGATGAGGGCGATGGCGAAGAGGTCTTGCGCGTTGTCGAGAACTTCGACACCGCAGTCGGCAAATTTCTTCAGGATCTCCGGCTTGAAGATGATGTCCCAGGAGTCCGGGAGTTCGCCGCCGAGCCGGGCGCGTGCCTTGTCCACATCGAAGGCGATTCCGGCGGTAAACCACGCGTAGTTGACCGCATAGCGGTTACCGGGATCGTCGACGGCGAGCTGCGCCATGATCTGCGGCGAGAGATTGCCGGCATTGGGCAATCGCCGCTTATCGAGCTTTTGCAGCAAGCCGGCGGCAATCGCGCTCTGCAGGACGGGACCGGAAGGAATGACGACGTCATAGTCGCCTTTGGCGAGCATCAGATGCGTCATAAGCGCCGCGTCCGAGTCATAGGTGTCGTAGAGAACCTTGGTGCCGGTCTTGCGGGTGAAATCCTCGAGCACCTGCGGATCGATATAATCGCTCCAACCGAAGACGTTCACGACCCGCTCGTCGGCGGTCGCCGCGCACCCGCCGGTGAAAGCCATGAACGAGAGAACCAGCAAAGCGAAACGTCGCATCTTCGGGATCTTTGGGGAACACGGATGATCTGGTCTCGCGGTCCGGCGCAGCGGTTGTCAAGCCTTGCGGTGCCGGCGGCTTCGCGGCGGGGAAGAGGCCATGGATGAACTCCTCGAATTTCGCAGCCTTTTGGTGATCGGCGGGGCGCGTTCCGGAAAAAGCCGCTATGCACAGAAACACGCCGAACGGTCTGGCAAGGCCCCGGTTCTGGTCGCGACGGCGCAAGCTGGCGACGCCGAGATGGCGGCGCGAATCGCGGCGCACCGGCAGGCGCGCGGCGGCGGCTGGCGGGTCGTCGAGGAGCCCTTGGCGCTCGTGCAAACCTTACAGCGCGAGGCGGCGGCGGACACGATTGTGCTCGTCGATTGCCTGACGCTTTGGCTCAGCAATTTGATGCATCACGGGCAAGATCCGGAGGCGCATGGCGAGTTGCTCGTCGCCGCCATCCCGAAGCTCGCCGGACTCGCCATTTTCATCTCGAACGAAGTCGGGCTCGGAATCGTCCCCGACACGGAACTCGGCCGCCGGTTTCGCGACGCGCAGGGCCGCCTTAACCAAGGCGTGGCGATGGCCTGCGACGCCGTCGTGCTGGTCGCCGCGGGGCTGCCTTTGCTACTCAAGCCTGCGCCGGAGAAAGCCCGGAAACCATAGGGCCGCGAACGCGCATTGCGCCTGCCAAGGCCAGCGGATAAGAGCGAACGGGATGTGAAATTAGGATTCAACCGGAAATGATCTGTGAATAGCCGCCTCTCCGCACATCTTCGTCAGCTCGAAGCTGAAGCCATTTTCATCATCCGCGAGGTCGTGGCCGAATTTGCCCGTCCGGTGCTCCTCTATTCGATCGGCAAGGACTCGGGCGTGATGTTGCATCTCGCCCAGAAGGCATTTTTTCCCGGAAAGCTGCCGTTCCCTTTATTGCATGTCGATACGACCTGGAAATTCAAAGAGATGATTGCCTTCCGCGATGCCACGGCGGCGCGTCTCGGCCTGGAGCTCATCGTCTACACCAATCAAGATGGGCTGAAACGCGGCATTTCCCCCGTCGCCTCGGGATCGGCGCTGCACACGCAGGTAATGAAGACCGAGGCTTTGCGCCAGGCACTCGACAAATATCGGTTCGACGCGGCATTCGGCGGGGCGCGGCGCGACGAAGAAAAGAGCCGCGCCAAGGAGCGAATCTTCTCGCACCGCTCCGCCGCGCACGTCTGGGATCCTCGTAACCAGCGCCCGGAACTCTGGCGGCTGTTCAATACCCGGATTAAATCCGGCGAATCGGTGCGCGTCTTCCCGCTCTCCAATTGGACCGAGCGCGACGTGTGGGAATATACCGCTGCAGAATCGATCCCGGTAGTGCCGCTCTACTTCGCCAAGGAACGCCCGGTGGTCGAGCGCGACGGAACCCTGATCATGGTCGACGACGGGCGCCTGCCGCTCAAGCCCGGCGAAAAGCCGCGTATGGAGCGCGTTCGCTTCCGTACGCTTGGCTGCTATCCGCTCTCCGGCGCGATCCGCTCTGCAGCCGCCACGCTCGACGACATTCTCGCCGAGATGCGCGACACCAACACCTCGGAGCGGCAGGGGCGGCTGATCGACCACGACGAAACGGGATCGATGGAGAAGAAGAAGCGCGAGGGCTATTTTTAATGAACGAAGCCGTCGAAGTCGAAATTCTCGAGCAACGCGCCGCGCCACAACGCGAGGCGGCGCTCCCGACTTTGCGCTTTCTGACCTGCGGTTCGGTGGACGACGGCAAATCGACGCTGATCGGCCGGCTCCTCTACGAACAGCAGCTCATCCACGAAGATCAACTCGCCGCCCTCGAACGCGACTCGAAGAAACATGGGACTGCGGGCGCCGACATCGATTTCGCCCTGCTCGTCGACGGGCTCGAAGCCGAACGCGAGCAAGGCATCACCATCGACGTCGCCTATCGCGCCTTCTCGACCGGCACGCGCGCCTTCATCGTCGCCGATACCCCCGGCCATGAGCAATACACGCGCAACATGGCAACCGGCGCTTCGAATTGCGATCTCGCCGTCCTGCTCGTCGATAGCCGCAAGGGGCTGCTCGCCCAAACGCATCGGCATGCGACGATCGTCTCGCTGCTTGGTATTCGTCATGTCGTGCTCGCCGTCAATAAGATCGATCTTGTCGGTTACGATCAGACGGCGTTCGAGAAGATCGCCGCCAATTTCGCCGCCTTCGCGGAACCGCTTAAATTTGCAACCTGCCTCGCCATCCCCATCTCGGCGCGTTTCGGCGACAACATATCGCAAAGAAGCAAGCGAACGCCCTGGTATCTGGGCCCCAGTCTCGTTTCCTATCTCGAAACGATCAGCGTCGAGGAAGATCGCAGCTCGTTGCCGTTCCGCATGCCGGTGCAGTGGGTGAACCGGCCGCATCTCGATTTCCGCGGGTTCTGCGGGACGATCGCATCGGGGGAGATCAAACCGGGCGACGAGGTTGTCGTTGCTCTCTCCGGCAAATTGACCCACGTCGAGCGTATCGTCACGGCTGACGGCGATCTCGACGTCGCGCGGGCGGGCAACTCGGTCACTTTGACCCTCGCCGATGCCGTGGACATTGGACGCGGCGATGTCCTTGCCGCGCCCCACGCGCGTCCCGAAGTCGCCGATCAGTTCGCCGCCAATCTGATCTGGATGGGCGACGAAAAGCTTCTACCCCGGCGTTCCTATCTCATGAAGATCGGCACTCGCACGATTCCGGTCAGCGTGAGCGAGATCAAATATCGCCTCGACGTCACCACGCTCGCCCAACATCCGGCCAAGATCTTGAGCCTGAACGAAGTGGGCTTTTGCAATCTCGCCACCACCGCGCCGATTGCCTTCGATCCTTATGCCAAAAATCGGGTGATGGGCGCGTTCATCCTCGTCGACCGGTTTTCCAACGCGACGGCAGCCGCCGGACTGATCTCCTTCGGCCTGCGGCGGGCGACGAACATTCATCCGCAGGACCTGACGATCGTCAAAGAGGCGCGGGCGCGGATCAAGCACCAGCGTCCCGCTGTCCTCTGGTTCACCGGGCTGCCCGGCTCGGGCAAATCGACCGTCGCCAATCTCATCGAACAGCAGCTTCACGCGCGCGGCGTACACACGATCCTGCTCGACGGCGACAATATCCGCCATGGCTTGAACAAGGACCTCGGCTTTTCCGCCACCGACCGCGTCGAAAACATCCGCCGCGTCGGCGAAGTCGCAAAGCTGATGACGGACGCGGGCCTTATCGTTCTCTGTGCCTTCATCTCGCCGTTCGCGACCGAACGACAGATGGTGCGCGATATTCTCGTGCCGGGCGAATTCATCGAGATTTTCGTCGATACGCCGCTTGAGCAGTGCATGGCGCGCGACCCCAAGGGCCTCTACAAGAAGGCGCTTGCCGGCGAGATCAAAAATTTCACCGGCGTCGATCAGGCCTATGAAGCCCCAGTGGCGCCCGAAATCGTACTCGGGCAAGGCGAAGCCACGGCCCAGCAGTCGAGTGCCAGAGTGATCGCTTACCTCGTCGAGCGCTTCTATATCGAGCGTTTCGACGATTCCGGCGACTGGTCAATTTGAGCATGGCCGCTGCATTATGCGGCAGCGCTTATCCACTGTTTTCCCCGGCGCCGGTTGCGGCCCGCAGCGCGGAGTAGCGTCGGCGAAGAGTTTGCGTGCGCAACGCGTTTTGATGTCGTCGAGCTGTTGCAGAATCACCTCACGATGTGATTCTGTAGCATGGACGTAAGTCGCCACGAATAGCTTGCGCCTTGGCGGCGTGACAGCCGCGCTATTCATTTTGGTCATGCGCATGGAGGCCGCATGGCTCGTTTGGGCCCGTTGCCAGTTTTGGCCCGAAGCGGCCGAAACCCAACGTATCAGGTCGGTTTCGTCGGCGTTCGAATCATCATTCTCAGGACATCGGCATGCTTTCGCAAATTGAACTGACGCAAACCGAAAATCCCGTCGATCAGATCGAACGGATCGCGTCTCACAATCAGTGGTCTTTCGACCGCGACGAAGAGGACGAAATATCGATCGCCGTGGCCGGCGCCTTCACGGAATACAACATCGCCTTCACTTGGCTTGCGGACATGGAGGCGCTGCATGTCGCCTGCGCCTTCGACCTCAAGGTGCCGCAGGCGCGGCGCAGCGAATCGCTTGCTTTGATTGCGCTCATCAACGAGCAGCTCTGGATCGGCCATTTCGATATTTGGCCGCAGGACGGGGTAATCATGTTTCGGCATGCGATGCTCTTGACTGGCGGCGCGGCACTCAACGCGCGGCAATGCGAGGCAGCTTTGACCAACGCGGTCGCCGCTTGCGAGCGCTATTATCAGGCCTTTCAATTCGTGGTGTGGGCCGGCAAGAGCGGTCGCGAAGCGCTCGATACGACCATGTTGGAGACGAAAGGCGAAGCGTAAATGGCCACCGGCGGGGAAATCGCCTCGCTGTTGCTCGTCGGCGCCGGCAAGATGGGCGGCGCGTTGCTGCAAGCCTGGTTGGATCGCGGCTTCGACGCGGCGCGCATTCATGTGCTCGAGCCCCAACCTGCCCCGCGGATCGCGGCGCTCTGCGCGGCGCGCGGCGTCGCGCTAGGGCTGCCGGCGACGCCTCCTTCGGTCCTCGTGCTCGCCATCAAACCGCAGGCTTTGGACGAGGTTGCCGCGGCGCTTGCTCCGATTATGCGCCAAGATACGCTCGTCATCTCCGTTCTGGCCGGCAAGACGATTCAAAACCTTGCGCAGCGCCTGCCGGGGGCGATCGTGCGCGCTATGCCTAATCTCGCCGCCGCGGTCGGCAGCGGGATCACCGCGGCGGTCGCTTCCGACAGCGTGACGCCGGCGCAGAAACACACTGCCGACGCGCTTCTTGCCGCCGTCGGACGCGTCGAATGGTTGTCGGACGAAAGTTTGATCAACGCGGCCACCGCTGTCTCCGGATCCGGGCCGGCCTACGTGTTCTATCTCGGCGAGTGTCTGGCGACGGCGGGCGTCGCGGCCGGCCTGCCGCGCGATCTCGCAACCCGACTTGCCCGGGCGACCATCGAGGGCGCCGGCGCTTTGTTGGCGCGGCAGCCGGACGTTTCCGCCGCGGAGCTGCGCGCTAGCGTCACTTCGCCCGGCGGCACGACCGCGGCGGCGCTCGCCGTCCTCAGCGGCGAAGCCGGGTTGGAAACGCTGATCGTAGATGCGGTCGCAGCGGCCAAGCGGCGCGCCCAGGAACTTTCGGGCTAAGCCGCAGCGAGCGTCCGATTTTCCAACGCGGCGTACAAGCTTGACTGCCGATGCCGGCGCTCTAGACTCCCCGCAAGTCCACTCTGGACGCTAGGGAGGCGAACGTGCCAGCAAGCGAATCCCACGCCGCGCCGCCACCCGCGGATCCGAAGGACGCGATTATCGGCGCCCTGATCGAACTCGCCGGGGAACGGCACTGGGAGGACATTCCTCTCGCCGACGTTGCGACGCGAGCCAATGTGTCGCTTTCGACTTTCCGCGACCTCTTTCCCTCGAAGGGCGCGGTGCTGGCGGCCTTTCTGCGCAAGATCGACAAGATCGTCCTCGATGGCGCGCCCGCCGCGCCGGCCGACGAGCCCGCCAAAGAAAGGCTCATGGCGGTATTGCGGCTCCGCCTCGATGCGCTCGCGCCCTACAAGGTCGGGCTCGAAGGAATTCACGAATGGGCGGGGCGCGATCCGTTTGCCGCCGTGGCGCTGAACAAGCTAATGATCAACTCGATGCGTTTCATGCTCGAAGCGGCGGGGATCGATTCCGAAGGGCCCGTCGGCGTGCTCAAGCTGCAGGGCCTGGTGATTGTTTGGCGGCGCGTCATGCACACCTGGTTTTCCGACGATGATCCGGAGCTGGCGCCGACCCTGAGCGTGCTCGATCGCGAATTGACTCGCGGCGGCCGCTTTATCGCCCGCGCCGAGGATATGAACCGCCTGACGACGCCGCTTTTCTCGATCGCCCGGGCGCTTTTCGAGCGCCACCACGCCGGCAGCCGCACCCACGAGGATACGCCGCCAGCGCCTTGATCCGATAACCTTCTCTTCAGTCAGACAGGTACGCGCACCGTCGCGCGCAGCCCTCCGAGGGGACTGGCGCCGAGCGTGATGTCGCCGCCGTGCGAGCGGGCGATATCGAGAGCGATCGCAAGGCCGAGGCCGGTGCCTCCGGCGTCCTGATTGCGCGCCGCGTCCAGCCGGAAGAAGGGCCGGAACACGTCCTCGCGGCGGTCGGGCGGAATGCCCGGCCCGTCATCGTCGACATGGATGGTGAGAAAGCGCTGATCGCGCTGCGCTTCGATTTGGACGTTCTGCGCATGTGCGAGAGCGTTGCTGACAAGATTGAAGAGGCACCGTTTGAACGCGGCCGGGCGTAACATTACGAACGAGTCGCCGGAATAGGCGACCGTCACGTCAGCACCGTGCCGCTGGGCTTCGCCGCGCAGGCCGTCAAGAAACTTGCGTATATCGACGCGTGCCGTGGCTTCCCCCAAGTCGCCGCGTGCGAAGGCGAGATAGGCTTCGAGCATGCGCTGCATCTCCTCGATGTCCTTTTGCATCTCGAGCGCCTCGGGATTATCGCCAATCAGCGCCAATGACAGCTTGAAGCGGGTGAGAATCGTGCGCAGGTCGTGGCTGACGCCGGTCAACATCGCGGTGCGCTGCTCAATGGCGCGCTCGATCCGGCGTTTCATCTCGATGAAGGCATAGCCCGCACGCCGCACTTCGCGCGCCCCACGCGGTTTGAACTCCGCGTCGCGGCCCATCCCGAACGCCTCGGCCGCGGTGACGAGCCGCAAGATGGGGCGAATTTGATTGCGGAGGAAAACAAGCGCCACGACGATCAGCACGCAGGACGTCCCCAACATCCACAGCAAGAAGATGTAGGAATTCGAGGCATAGGCGGCGCTACGATAGGCAACCACCCGCAAAATGGAGTTGTCGAGCAGGATCCTGATCTCGATGAGATTCGAACGGCCGACGGTATCGAGCCAGAACGGCCGGCCGATCTGCCGCCGGATCTCGTTCGAAAGCGCCACGTCGACGATCGAGAAGAACGGTTTCGGCAAGGGCGGCGGCAACGGCCCTTTCGGCATGAATTCGATGTCGATGTTCATCCGTTCCTGGGCGATGCGCGCCAGGATTTTGTTGCCCGCGTCCTGCGGGTAGGAATTATGGATGTCGATGACGGCGGCGATGTCCTGCACGAGCGCCTTCGAGAGTTGGTGCGTGACCAGTTGCCAATGCCGTTCCATGAAGACGTAGGTGATAACCACCTGCAAGATGATCATCGGCAAGATGACGATCAGCAGCGAACGGACGTAAAGGCCCTTCGGCATGATCGCCGCGAGCCGACGCGCGAAGCTGCGCCAGACGGCGCGCGGTTTGGCTATATAGCCGGGAAGCGACAAGCTGGTGAGAAGATTTGCCATCAGCGGTCGATGATAAGCCGGTAGCCCGCGCCGCGCACGGTCTGCAGATACAGCGGGTTGGCGGGATCACGTTCGATCTTGTGCCGCAGCCGGTTGACCTGCACGTCGATGGTACGCTCGTTGCCGGCGATGCACGAGCCGGCGAGAGCCTCGCGCGTCACCGTCTCGCCAGCTCGTTCGGCGAGCAACCGCAGCATGTCGCGCTCGCGTTCGGTCAACCGGACCACCTCGTCGCCGCGGCGCAGCTCGCCACGATGCAGATCGAAGCTGAACCCGCCGAATTGCACGCGGCTGAACTGTCCCGGCGCGGGATGCGGTTGGGCACGCCGCAGAATTGAGGCGATCCGCAACGAAAGCTCGCGCGGCTCGAAAGGCTTGGCGAGAAAATCGTCGACCCCGTTCTCGAATCCGGTGATCCGGTCGACGGTTTCGGCGCGCGCCGTCAGCATCAGAATCGGCACCTGCCCGACCTCGGAGGGATCGGCACGCAAGCGAGCGGCGAAATCGAAGCCATTTTCACCCTGCATCATGACGTCGAGCACGATGAGATCGAAGGAGAAGTTCTTGAGACACGCCACCGCTTCCTCGACGTTGCCGGCAAGCGTGACGCGATAGCCGCGATCGGTAAGGTAGCGCTGCAGCAGCGCGCGAATGCGGCGGTCGTCGTCGACGATGAGGAGATGCGCCGCGTCGTCCGCCGGCGGCACCGTTTCCTTCGCGGCCTCGTTCACGGCTCGCGCCCCAAGGATTTCAGGCGCACGCTGGAGGCGACGAGGGCTGCGACCTTGTCCCGCTCGGCGGGGTCGATCATCGCCAGCAAAAAAGCAATGGCGTCGGCGCGCGCGCTTTTCTGCAATTGTCCGAAGACGCGGCGAAAACGCTGCGACTGTAGGCACGCGATGCTCAACGCCAGGGCGATGCCCGCCTTGGTCGGAAAGAGCTGACGCTGCCTGCGGTCGATCGCGCCGGCACGCACTTCGACATACCCTTTGTCGCGCAATTCCTTGAGCACGCGATTGAGACTCTGTTTGGTGATCTTCAGGATGTCGAGCAATTCGGCGATGGTGAGGCCGGGACGCCGGCTGACGAAATGCAAAACCCGGTGATGGGCGCGGCCGAAGCCGTAATTCTCGAGAAGCCGGTCGGCGTCACCGACAAAATCGCGGTAGGCGAAAAACAAGAGTTCGATGAGATCGAACATCGGTTCGGGTTCGGCCGCGTCGGGAACGGCAACCCGGGACGCTGCTGGATGCGGATCGGAGGCTTTTCGGCGCGGCACGGAGTCCATGATCGCCTCAACTCTAGACCAAGATCGCGAACGTCAATCGAAGTTTCTGCGCGCCTTAGGATCTCGTTGCAAATCCGTCTCGCGATCTGCCGCGCGCGACCTGCGCCGGGAATTTAAGTCAGTGATATTGACATATTTCAGCAAGATTGCTACCCGTCAAGTTGTCCGCGGATCGGCGCTTCACCGCCCTACGATCTCCGCGCGACGTGAAACAAAGTCCGCGGCGGGGCAAATTAAGGAGTGCGGCTCGATGTCCGTCCTGCCCTTCGACCAGCGTGACGGTCTCATCTGGATGAACGGCAAGCTCGTCGCGTGGCGCGACGCCAAGCTGCACGTGCTCTCGCATGGGCTGCATTATGCATCCTGCGTTTTCGAAGGCGAGCGCGCCTATGACGGCAAGATTTTCAAATCGACCGAGCATTCCGAGCGCTTCAAACGTTCCGCCAACGTGCTTGATTTCGAGATTCCCTATTCGGTCGTGGAACTCGATGCGGCCAAACAGCTCGTCGTCGATAAGAACAACATGACCGATTGCTATGTGCGCCCGATCGCTTGGCGCGGCAGCGAGATGATGGCGGTGGCGGCGCAGAATTCGACCATCCATACGGCGATTGCCGTCTGGCCTTGGCCAAGCATGTTCAACGTCGCCGAGAAGATGAAGGGCATTCGTCTCGACATCGCCGAATATCGTCGGCCGGATCCGCGGACCGCGCCGTGTCTTGCCAAGGCGGCGGGGCTCTACATGATCTGCACGATCTCGAAACACCGGGCCGAGCGGCGCGGTTATGCCGATGCCATGATGCTCGATTGGCAGGGTCGCGTCGCCGAATGTACCGGCGCCAATATTTTCTTTGTCGCCGGCGGCGTGCTGCACACGCCGATCGCCGACTGCTTCCTCGACGGCATCACCCGCCGCACGGTGATCGATCTCGCCCGCCGACGCGGCATCGAAGTCGTCGAACGACGCATCCTGCCGGAGGAGCTCGCCGGGTTCGAGGAATGTTTCATCACCGGCACCGGCGCGGAGGTAACGCCCGTCTCCGAGATCGGACCTTACAAATTCACACCGGGCAACGTGTCGCGCAGTTTCGTCGAGGATTACGCAACGGAAGTTCGGCCGCAACAAAAGGCGGCCTAAGCCGCCCGGGCCCTTGTTCGCCCTGATCGCCTAAGCGACATCCTGCATGGCCTTGCGTACCCGGTTCACGGAACGATTTAAGATCGAGCACCCGATTGTTTCGGCGCCGATGGCCTTCGTTGCGGGCGGCAGGCTAGCGGCTGCCGTGACAAGCGCTGGCGGCCTCGGCCTGATCGGCGCGGGCTATGGCGACGCCGAATGGCTGGAGCACGAATTCCCGGCGGCCGGCAATGCCCGCGTCGGATGCGGTTTTATTACGTGGTCGCTTGCCCGCAAGCCGGAACTGCTCGATCTCGTGCTGGCGCACGCACCTGCGGCGTTGATGTTGTCGTTCGGAGAGCCCGCGCCATTTGCCGCAAAGATCAAACGTGCCGGCGCCGCTCTCTTCTGCCAAGTCCAGACGCTAGCGCATGCCCGCAAGGCAGTGGCGGCCGGTGCCGACGTGATCGTCGCCCAAGGCGGGGAGGCGGGCGGCCATGGGGGCACGCGCGCCACCCTGACGCTGACGCCGGAGATCGCCGATTATCTCGCCGGCGCCGCGCCCGACTGTTTGCTGCTTGCGGCGGGCGGAATTGCCGATGGGCGCGGCCTTGCCGCGGCTCTCCTGCTCGGCGCCGATGGCGTCCTTATCGGTTCGCGCCTCATGGCAAGCGCCGAGGCACTCGCGCCGCCCGGCGTTATCGAAGCTATGCTCGCCGCCGATGGCGATGCGACAGTCAAGACCTCAGTCCCCGATCTCGTCCGCGGCTATGATTGGCCGTCCGGCTTCAGCGGGCGGGCGCTGAAGACGCGTTTCATCGTCGATTGGCATGGACGTGAGGACGCGCTGCTCGATCCGGCGACCAAGACCGCCCAAGCCGAACGCTATTGGCAGGCCCTCCGCGCCGGCAACGCCGAGGAAACGGGCATATTTGCAGGCGAGGCCGTGGGGTTGATCCGCGACGCACCGCCCGCCGCCGCCACGATTGCGAAAATGGTGACGCATGCCGAGCACCTGCTTTCCGGTGCGTCAACCTTCCTCGCGCCGCGCTGAACCGTTCCCGCAACCCCCTGTAAAATCATTGCGCGAGATCGCCCCTCGCCGCACCCCTCAAAACGTCTTGAATCCCGAGAGCACGGGTGCTCCACTGCGTAGTCGGCGAAATCTCATCCCCGGTCTAAACTTTCACCGGTTCGCGGTGCGGTCGACACGGGGAAGAGCCGCCGCGGGATCGAATTCATAAGCTAAGCCTTTATTTTGGTAGGCGGTCCTGTCGAATCGGCGAGTCGGCTGATGGGCGGCCGCGTTGCGCGATTGGCGTGGAGTACGGATGCGTCGGATCCGCGAAATCTCGTGCCGGTTTGATCTCGACCCGCGGGACTGCGCCTGGTTGCAGGACGCCCTCGTCCAATTTGGTGCGAAACTGGCCGAAGAGACTCGGGATTTTGCGCTCTATCTCGACACCCGCCAGGCCGAGATCGGCAACCACGGCCTCGCCTTTTCCATCCGCCGCGGCGGCGAAATTAGTTCCGAGGATGTGAAATTGGCCTTCGGCAATGCGGCCGCCGGCCTGCCGGCACCGCAGGGCTGGGTGCGCTGTGTCGAGCCGCTTTCCGCGGCGACTCCGGGCGCGGCGCGCCGTGGGTTCGGGGCGTTGCTGCACCATCGCGATGCGCAGCGCAGCCTGCGCGCGCTCTTCCAGATCGAGACGCAGGCGAGCCGATGGGACGTCGACACCGGCCGTACCGCCGCCACAGTTCGTATCGAACGTGCACGCATTACCGCAAACCGCAGTCAGGCGTCGTTTGCAACCGCCGTGTTCCTGTGCGAAGCCGAACCGGCGGATTTCTTCCGGCTGCTGGCGGAGATCTCGGCCAAGTTGCGATTGAGCGCCGAAGAGATTGCGCTGCGCGGTTATCGGTTTTGCTCGATCCTGCGTGAATCGCATGTTACGGCCTTCGCGCCGGACCTCCGCGCGAGCATGGACGCCGCAACGGCATTTCGAACGATTGCGCGCGCCTGTGTGGACCATTTCCTGGTTAATGAGGTGGCGATCCGCGGAAACCGCAATTGGGAAGCGGTGCATCAATGCCGCGTCGCCTTACGCCGGCTGTCGACGTGCCTACGGTTGCTTTCCTCGCTTGTCTCCGGTAGCGAACGCGACGCATTGCGGCGCGACCTCAAACGGCTCACAGCATATTTGCAGAAGGCGCGCGACCTTGATGTCTTGATCGCCGACGTGATTGTGCCGACGATCGGCAGTGATCCGCCGGATGCAACCGGACGCCTGCTGCACGGCATCGAAGCGCGCCGCAATTCGGCCTATGACGAGCTTGTTGCGGCGCTTTCAGCGGCGTCGACCGCGGCGTTGTTCTTGCGCATCGTCGGATGGATTGAGGCCGGCGATTGGGTTCTCGATCCCCAGCGCGAAGTCGGACGGCGCGAGAAAATTTCCCGGTTCGCGAAACGCAAACTCGCTAAAGCCGCCCGCAACTTCAAAGAGCGTTGCGCGCAATTGAAGGAGGCGAACCAAGAGCAGCGGCACCGCATCCGAATCCGGGCCAAGAACCTGCGCTATAGCAGCGAATTCTTCGAGGCGTTGGTTAATGCGCCGGATCGCAAGCGCGCACGCCGGAAGACCGCGTACAAGAGATTCCGGGCATTCGTCGCCACCCTTAAGGATCTGCAGACGGTCTTGGGCAAGCAGAACGACGTGCGCATGGCACAGCGCTTGCTCGCGTCTTTGAAGCAGGAGATCGGCACGGACCGCGCGTCCGAGCTTGCGGCGATTGAAACGCTTGCCGCCAGCATCGATGCTTCCGAAACGGAATTCCAACGCAAAGCCAGGAAGGCGCGGCGCTCGTTGGCCAAAGCCAAGCCGTTTTGGAGCGACCTCTAAAGGACCATGCGAAGCGGTCCAGTTCAATTGAAGATTAAGTTCGTTGCTATTCGTGAAACGGGTGGAGCTATTCAGAAGCCTGGTAAGCGGCTAGTATTGCGCGAAGTTAAGCATAGCCAGCCGCCAGGCCAGCGCAAATTCATCCCGCCGGGGGCAAAGTATTGCGAATCCTTCCCATCGTCATGTGCGGCGGCTCCGGCACGCGGGTCTGGCCCGAATCGCGAGAGAGCCTTCCCAAGCAGTTCATCCCGCTTCTTGGCACGCGCTCGACCTTTCAGATGGCGATCGAGAATTTGGCCGACCCGCTGTTTGACACGCCGATTGTAATTTCCAACCAAGATTACCGATTTCTGCTCACCGAGCAACTCAAGGAGATCGACCGCGAAGTCCGAATCGTGTTGGAACCGGTGCGCCGTGACTCCGGGCCTGCCGTTGCGGTCGGCACCGAACTCGCGGTGGAGGCCGATCCGGGAACGATCGTCGCGGTGCTCGCCGCCGATCATATGGTGAAGGACCGCGAGGGCTTCGTAGAATCGTGCCGGCAAGCGGCGGCCGCCGCGGCACGCGGCTACATTGTGACGCTCGGAATCAAACCCAGCGAGCCAGCGACCTGCTATGGCTACATCAAGACCGGCAAAGCGGTGGTCGAAGACGGTACGGTCCTCAAAGTCGAAGCCTTCGTCGAAAAGCCGGACGCCGCGACCGCGGCGAGATATCTTGCCGCTGGAAGTTTGTGGAACGCCGGGAATTTCTTCTTCCGCGCCGACGTCATGCAAGAGGAACTACGCCGCTACGCGCCGGCAATTCTTGACGCCGCTTGCAAATCGTTGGCGAAGGCACGTCACGATACTGGATTTCTCCTTCTCGACCGCAACTCCTTCGCCTGCGCGCCGAAAATATCGATCGATTACGCTGTCATGGAGCAAACCGAGCGAGCCGCAGTCGTGCCGGCCGACATCGGCTGGTCGGACGTCGGAACCTGGGCGGCCGTTTGCGAACTGTCACAATGCGACAGCAAGGGCAATTCGATCCGTGGCCAGGGCATCATTATGGACGCGACGAACGTCCACATCCGCTCCGACGAGCAGCTAACAAGCGTTGTCGGTGTCGACAACATCGTCGTCGTCACGACGCAAGACGCAGTGCTCGTTCTTGACCGGGCGCACGGCGACAAGGTCAAACAGCTCGTCGACCGGCTGAAAGCCGAGAACCGTCGCGAAGCATTGGAACACAAGCGGTGCTATCGGCCTTGGGGCTATTTCCAAGCGGTCGATCAAGGCGCCCGCTATCAGGTGAAGCGCATCGTTGTGAAGCCGGGCGCGAGATTGTCATTGCAGAAGCACTTCCATCGCGCCGAGCATTGGATCGTCGTTCGTGGCACGGCGGAGGTTACACGCAACAGCGAAGTCATTCTCGTTCACGAGAACGAGTCGATCTATCTGCCGATCGGAACGATTCACCGCATGGCCAATCCCGGCAAGATCGACCTCGAGTTGATCGAGGTGCAGACCGGCTCTTATCTCGGCGAAGACGACATCGTCCGCATCGAGGACATCTACAACCGCGTATGAAGCAGCGGCGCGTTCGCGGGCGCCGCTTACTATTCATTTACCGAAAAAATTAAGATTATTACTTTACTTACCACAAACGATAGTTGTTAAGACTTGCGCGGCGTTTTCGCTTACCATGTAATCCTTCGGATTCATGGCAGTTTCACGCAATGACCAAGCGTTTTGTCGTTCTGGTGGGTTTCCTTGTCTTGGGGCCGCATGCCGTCTTGGCGGCCGGCTATGGCGGCGGTTTTCTCGAATTTCTGCTGACCGGCGACGCGCAGCGCGCAGCCGCCTCGGTCAACATGGCTAGCCAGGCCGCGAACGGAGAACCCGTACCCTCGGCAGGGACGGCCGCGGCGACGGCGGCGCAAATGCCGGTGCAGCCATCCTCCTATAGTGCGCTGGCCGAGCCCGCCGCACCGCAACCGCAGCCTGCCATCGATCCGAGCTACCTGCGTCAGGAAGTCGAGTACAGCGGGTCTGAGAAGCCCGGCACGATCATCATCGACACTCCGGACCGGTTCCTGTTCCTCATCGAGAAGGGCGGCAAGGCATTGCGCTACGGCATCGGCGTCGGCCGTCCCGGATTCGAATGGGCGGGCGTCAAGACGATCAGCCGCAAGGCCGAGTGGCCGAATTGGACTCCGCCCTCGGACATGCTGAAGCGGCGGCCCGATCTGCCGTCGCGCATGGCCGGCGGAACGGACAATCCGCTCGGCGCGCGCGCCCTCTATCTCGGTTCTTCGCTCTACCGTATCCATGGAACGAATCAGCCGTGGACGATCGGCACTAACGTGTCTTCAGGCTGCATTCGCATGATGAACGGCGACGTGATCGATCTCTACAATCATGTTCGCGTCGGCACCAAAGTCGTCGTCATGTAACTTGCCCGCCGCCGTTCGGAGTTGCCGACAGCGCGGCGATGAAGTCGCGGCAATAGCTCGCCGCCGTGGTCTGGCAGATCTTCTCGAACAGCTTTTCGTGACGGGCCTTGCGCTCGTCGAGCGGCATAGTGAGCGCCTGATTCATGGCCTCGGTGATCTCGTCGGGGTCATGCGGATTGATGACGATCGCCTCGGTCATTTCCTCGGCCGCGCCGGCAAAGCGCGACAGCACGAGCACCCCCGGATCTTCCGGATCCTGCGCGGCGACGTATTCCTTGGCGACGAGATTCATGCCGTCACGCAGCGGCGTGACGAGCCCGACGCGCGCCTGACGGTGAAATCCGGCGAGACTCGAGCGGGTGACGGCGCGCGTCATATAGCGCAGCGGCACCCAATCGAATTCGGCATGCCGGCCGTTAATTTCGCCGGCCAGGCGGTCGAGCTCGCGCTTTAAGCGCTGATACTCGGTTACGTCTTCGCGCGAACGCGCCGCGACCTGAAGATAGGTGACTTTCAGGCGGTGCTCGGGAAAGCGATCGAGCAGGCGTCCGAACGCCTCGAACCGGTTGGGCAGACCTTTCGAGTAATCCAAGCGGTCGACGCCGATCATAAGAGCGCGGCCTTGGATGCTTTCATCGAGGCGATGCGCGGCGCGGCCCTGCATCGCCTTTTTGGCCTGGCGCGCGAAGGCGCGCGTGTCGATGCCGATCGGCATCGCCGCCAATACGACCGAATGGCCGTCGATGACGATCGGCGAGCCCCGCTGATGCGCGACGTTCAAGAAACTCAGCAGGCAATCCTCGAAATCGTGGAGATGCTGGTGTGCCTGAAAGCCGACCACATCGTAGGTGCAGATCATGCGCAGCAAAGCTTCGGCGGTCGGCAGGACAGCAAACAGACTGGCGGGCGCGAACGGCACGTGAAGAAAGAAGCCGATGCGGTTTTTGACGCCGAGCGCGCGCAGCGCCATGCCCAGCGGGATGAGATGATAATCGTGCACCCAGATGAGGTCGGTCGGTTTGAGCAGCGGAACCAACGCTTTCGCATACGTGCGGTTGACGTCGAGATAGGCTTCGAAGTCCTCCCGGTCGAATTCGAGCAGCCCCGGCTGGAAATGCAACAGTGGCCAGAGCACCGAATTGGCGAAACCGACGTAAAAACGCTTGTAGTCGTCCTCCGAGAGATCGATGGTCGCGAAATCGAACTTGCCTGACCGCGTGATCTTCGCCGTCGTGTCCGTCTCGGCGGCGGTCTCGCCGCTCCAGCCGAGCCATAAGGCTCCGTTTTTAAAGACGTCGCGCAGCGCCACCGTGAGCCCGCCGGCGCGCGCGCCACGGAAGGAAGGCACTGGAACGCGATTCGATACGATCACGACGCGCGCCATAGCGCCTCCTCCCAGCCGCGCGATATTCGCGCCGCCGAGTGAATAAGGCCGACATGCGAATAGGCCTGCGGGAAATTTCCCCAAAGCGCACGCGACTGCGGCAGCACGTCTTCGGACAGTAACCCCACTGCATTGCGGACGGAAAGCACGTTCTTGAAGATCTCGCGCGCTTCCTCGCGCCGCTCGGCGAGCGCCAAGGCATCGACGTACCAGAATGTGCAGACGAGGAACGCCGTCTCCGGATGTCCGAAATCGTCGGCCTCGTCGTAGCGCATCACGAAACCGTCGCGCACCAGCCGCTTGCCTACGACATCGAGCGTCTGGGCGACGCGTGGATCTTTGGCCGGCAAGAGGCCGATCTCCGGCAGCAGCAGGCAGGTGGCGTCGGCAACTTCCGCGTCGAGCACACCCGAAAGCCAGCCGCCCGGAGTCGTGGCGCGCGTGATGATCTCCTTGCGCAGCTTCAAGGCGAGCGCGGTCCACTCGGCCGCGTCGGCACTCTCCCCGACGCGCTCGGCGATCAGCGCCAGGCGGTGCAGCGCCGCCCAGCACATCGCCGCCGAGTAGGTGTGCACGCTGACCCGGCCGCGATATTCCCAAGGGCCGGCGTCGGGCGTCACGACGCAACGCGCCGCGAGTTTTCCCATGCTGCGCAACTGGCGATACAGCGTCGCGTCGCCGGTATGGGTCAAGCGTTCGTCCCAGAACATCTGCGCCGCGGTCAGGATGATCGATCCATAAACGTCGTTTTGCACTTGCGACGCCGCGGCATTGCCGACCCGCACCGGCCCCATTTCCTGATAGCCGCGCAGCGTCGGTGCCAGATGCTCGACGGAGCTTACCGCCGCCGAAATCGGATAGAGCGGCGCGATCAGAACGTCGTCTTCGCGCAACACGGCATCGATTACGAAGCGGATGAAACCCTCCATGGTCCGGGTGGCGCCGAGACGGTTCAACGCGCCGACCGTGAAAAAGGCATCGCGCAGCCAACAAAAACGATAATCCCAGTTGCGCGACGAGTTGGGCGCCTCGGGAATCGAGGTCGTTAGCGCCGCAACGATCGCGCCTGTATCCTCGCAACTGCACAGCTTGAGCGTGATCGCCGAGCGGATGACCTCGCTTTGCCATTCGAACGGAACGGACAGGCCGCGCACCCAGGTGCGCCAATCTTCGATCGTTTGGGCGAGAAAGCTTTGGGCCAGCGCATCCGGGTTCTCGGGCACGGACTCGTCCGATCCGATGAACAAATTGACCGGCCGGTCGAGCGCAAACTCGGATTCCTCAAAAATGTAGGCGGTGGCCATGTCGGCGGTGACCCGCAACGTGGTCTGCGGCCCGCTGTAGCGAAGGTGATTGCTGCCGACGCTTATCGACGGTTTTTCGGCGCCGTAGTTGAAGAGCGGGCGGATGCGCACCGCGAGCCGCACGCGCTTGGCGAGCGGCTCGATGCGCCGTACCAGCATAGGCGGGCGAAAGCTGCGCCCATACCGCATAAAGCGCGGAGCGAAATCGATGATGCGCACTTGCCCGCCGTTGCGGTCGGTGATCGTGGTCTCGAGCACCGCCGTGTTGGGCAGATAGCGCTGGCTCGATTCGACGGCGTCGCGCACCACGACATCCATGAAGCCGTGGGTCGGATCGTTGCCGTCGACGAGAGCGCAGAACACCGGGTCATCGTCGAGCCGCGGAAAACAGAACCAATTGTGTCGCGCCTTGCGGTCGATGAGACTCGCAATCGCGCAATTGCCGATCACCGCCAGGTCGAGCGTGGTCACGGCGCCGCCACCTCCGCGACGCGTTTGAGCCAGGCGCGCACTTGGTTGGGGCGGCCGGCGAAGGCATGGGCTACATCGAGTGCAATTCCGCCGTACTCGATCGCGGCGCCGAAACCATCGTAATCGGTAGCATCGTCACCGACGAATACCGGGACACGGCCGAGAAAGGGCTCGACCTTCATCAAGCACTGGACGGCGCGCGCCTTGGTTACCGCGCGCGGCCGGATTTCGACCGCCATCTTGGCCTCGAGCAATTCGAACGACGCCGGATCGCGGGAGACGAGCTCGGAGGCGACACGCCGCACGGTCGCCTCATGCGCCGATGCATTGCGAAAATGCGCGACGATGTTGTGGGCTTTTGGTTCCGCCAGCACGCCGGGGCAGGTCTCCTGCAACCGCAGCAGCGCCTCGATCCAATCGTTGGGAACCTTGATCGCGACCTCGTCGCAGAGGCCGCCGGGCAGGCGCACGATCGCGCCGTGTTCGCCGGCGGCCGGAAGCTGCAAAGGTGCAAGCAATTGATCGATGTCGTGAAGATCGCGGCCGCTCACGATGGCGAGTGCGCCGTCGAGGGCTGCGGCGGCAGCCTCAAGATCGGCGATGAGATCGCGCGGCACGACCACGGCGGCGGGCGTCGTCGCGATGTCGAGCAACGTGCCGTCAAGATCGAGAAAAAGCGCCCAATCTCGTTGCGGCATAGGCGGCATCGCCGTGCCGCGTCCTGGCAGGAACGCCGCATCCACCATCATCATCTCCAGAGATCCGCAAGCAATCGAATCGGTCACGTCGACATACATCGACCAGGTGTTAAAAGCCAATCCCGATCAAGTTGTTAGGGATGAAGATGCCGCTGGGCGCGGCATAGGCAGCACTAAAGATAACGGAATTGCGCTTAAATCGTTCCGGTTAAGCTTACAAACATGATGGACGTGCGGCGATTCTTGGGAATTTCGACGATTCCTGCCGACAAGGAAACAATTGCGGCTCGGTCTCCGTATAGATTGAGCGAGTTCAGCGGGAGACGCGAATGTCGGAGATCGCCCTCGAAAGCCCCAGCATTGCCAAGCGCGTCGCGGTGCGCCGGCACGGAGTGATCGTGCGGATCACACATTGGGTGAACGCGCTCGTCTGGGTATTTTTGTTGCTGAGCGGTCTGCAGATCTTTAATGCCCATCCGGCGTTATATTTCGGCCAGCAATCAAATTTTTCGCATCCCTTCCTGGTGATGGGGGCCGCGAACGACAATCCCGCCCGCGGCATGACCTCGATCGCCGGCTATTCCTTCGACACCACCGGTTGGCTCGGCGTTTCGTACGATGAGAACGGCGAGCCGGTGGAGCGCGGCTTTCCGCGGTTTTTGACCTGGCCGAGCGAGCAGGATCTCGCGACCGGCCGGCGCTGGCATTTCTTCCTTGCCTGGCTGTTCGTGATCAACGGCACGATCTACCTGCTGTCCGGAGTGCTCAGCCGGCACTTCGCGCACGATCTCTGGCCGTCGTGGTCGGACATCCGCCATATTCCGCGCTCGGTCTTCGACCACGTACGGTTCAAGTTTCCGCGCGAGCGCCGCTACAATGTTCTGCAAAAACTCGCCTACGTTTCGGCCGCGCTGATCGCTTTACCGCTGATGGTGCTCACGGGGCTCACCATGTCGCCGGCCATGGACGCCGCATTTCCGTGGCTCCTCGAAATTTTCGGAGGCCGGCAATCGGCGCGTTCGATCCATTTCATCACCGCGATGTTCCTTGTTCTCTTCGTCTTCGTGCACATCGTCATGGTGCTCATTTCCGGCGTCTTCAACAATCTGCGTTCGATGATCACCGGGCGCTACGTCATCGAGGAGAAGGCCGATGATCCCGTCCATTGAGCGCAAGCTTCTCTCGCGCCGTTCACTGCTGCGGTTCAGTGCGATCGGGGCCGGTTCGCTGCTGCTTGCCGGATGCGACGACGCGATATCGGAGAATCCGCGGGTTCTCTCGATCATCGACAAAGCATCGGCGCTCACCTATCGCGCCCAGCGCCTCATTCTGCCGCGCGACAAGCTTGCGCCGGAATATCCGGAAAGCGACATCGCCCCGCAGTTTCGCGCTAACGGCTCGACGAGTCCGTCCGATCCGGCCTATAGGGCGCTGGCCGGCGCCAATTTCGTCGACTGGCAGCTTGCGGTCGACGGCCTGGTCGAGCGGCCGACGAAATTTTCACTCGCCGATTTACGTGCCCTCCCGGCAAGCACCCAGGTCACTCGTCACGATTGCGTCGAGGGCTGGAGCTGCATCGGCAAATGGACCGGCACGCCGCTTTCCGAGGTGCTCAGCCGCGTCGGCGTGAAGCCGCAGGCGAGGTTCGTCGTCTTCCATTGTGCCGACAGGCTTCAGGACGGCACGCCCGACGACTTCGAGCCGGGCGAATCCGATTCCGGCAATTCGGGCGGTGTGCATTATTACGAGAGCATCGACTTCGTCGACGCCTATCATCCCCAGACGCTGCTTGCCTACGAGCTGAACGGCCAAACGCTGCCGATTGCCTACGGTGCGCCGCTGCGCCTGCGTCTCGGCCGCCAGCTCGGCTATAAGATGGCGAAATACGTCATGCGGATCGAGCTCGTTGCCTCGTTCGCGCAGATGGGCGACGGCAACGGCGGCTATTGGGAAGACCTCGGCTACGAGTGGTACGCCGGCATTTAGACTCGCCAAGCTTCAGAAATCATCTATGCCGCCGCTGGCGGATGTGCATATCGGTGGCGAAATGGGGTGGCTCCAAGGAGCTTGCCCTTGCCCCGTTTGCGCGCTGCCCGTAGAAGCGGGCGAAAGGATTTTCGATGAGCGACCCGAAGAAAAGGGCGAAGCTGCCGCGCGGGTTCGTCGATCTCGGCCCGGCCGACATCGCCGCGACCGAGAAAATGCTCGCCGAGATCAAAAAATCCTACGAGCTTTACGGGTTCGAGGCGGTCGAGACGCCGCTCATCGAATATACCGACGCGCTCGGCAAATTTCTGCCCGACCAAGACCGGCCGAACGAAGGCGTGTTTTCGTTTCAGGACGACGACGAGCAGTGGCTCTCGCTGCGCTACGATCTCACCGCGCCGCTCGCCCGCTATGTGGCGGAAAATTTCGACAGGCTGCCGAAACCCTATCGCAGCTATCGCGTCGGGCCCGTCATTCGCAACGAGAAGCCGGGACCGGGCCGCTATCGGCAATTCATGCAGTTCGACGCCGATACGGTCGGCACGAAGTCCGTCGCGGCGGACGCCGAACTCTGCATGATGGCAGCGGATACGCTGGAGCGGCTAGGGATCAAGCGCGGCGACTATGTCATCAAGGTGAGTAGTCGCAAGGTGCTGGATGGGGTGATGGATGATGCCGAGATTCCCGTATCTAAAAGGATGGCCGTTTTACGCGCGATCGACAAACTCGATCGACTTGGCGAGGAGGGCGTGCGTTTACTCCTCGGCCCAGGCCGCAAAGACGAAAGCGGCGATGTCACAAAAGGCGCGGAATTAGACAATAACCAGCAACACCAAATTATGACGTTGCTGAAGTCAAATTCGCAGCTTGTCGAGATTGACTCGCTTGAGGAATGGGAGAAAACAGGCTGTCCGCGAGAGCCACGCTTGGGTGAAAATACATTCTCAAATCGCGAAACGATCAAGCATCTAAGGGCGCATTTTGAGGGTTCAAATAAGATAGCCGAGGGATTAGACGAGATCGAGCAAATTGCTAATCTTTTTCATGCAGCAAGATATCCTTCATGGCGAATTCGCATCGATCCCTCCGTCGTCCGCGGCCTCGAATATTACACCGGCCCCGTTTTCGAGGCCGAGCTCACCTTCGAAACCAAAGGCGAAGACGGGAAACCGATCCGCTTCGGCTCCATCGGCGGCGGCGGACGCTACGACGGACTCGTCGGCCGATTTCGCGGCGAGGACGTGCCGGCGACCGGATTCTCGATCGGCGTGTCGCGCCTCCATGCGGCGCTGAAAGCCATCAACTCGCCGATCGTCGGCGCAAGCGCTGCGCACGGCCCCGTGGTCGTGCTCGTCCTCGATCAAACCGAGTTGGCGCGCTATCAAGGCTTCGTCACGCAACTGCGCAACGAAAATATCGCCGCCGAACTCTACCTCGGCTCGTCGGGCATGAACGCGCAGCTGAAATATGCCGATAAGCGCGGCGCTATCTGCGCCGTCATCCAAGGCTCGGACGAGCGCGGCAAAGGCGAGATCGCCATCCGCGATCTGGTGCTCGGCGCCGAACTCGCCGCTTCCACCAAGGATCGCGCCAATTATCTCGATTTGCGCACCCGCGCGCAATTCATCGTGCCGGAAAGCAATCTCGTCAGCGCCGTAAGGGAAGTCCTGGCGCGACACAAATGATCCTCATGCTGAGGAGCACGCGCAGCGTGCGTCTCGAAGCAGCGAGCAAGGCGCGCTCTCACCCTTCGAGACGCTTGCTTCGCAAGCTCCTCAGGGTGAGGGTGATTACTCACTTCGTGTGCGTCTATCGCGGCAGGCGCACCAGCGCCTTCAAATCCGAAGACGGATCGGCGACGAGTTCCGGCGTGATCGGGATCGCGGCTTCGAGCAAGCGGCGCGCCAGCATGTGATCGCCCGCCTTGTTGACGGACTCGACGCCGGTGAGCCTGCCGGCGCGAAATCCGAACAGCGAATAAGCGCGCGCTTCGTAGGAGCCGCGCAGCACCATCCGATCGCTCTCGTCGAGAAAGCCGGCGATCTGCAATTTCAGATCGCCTTGGTCGCTCCAGAACCACGGCACGTGATCGTAGCGCGCCGGCTTGCCGGCGATGAGTTTGGCGAGCGTGCGCGCTTGGTCGGTCGCGTTCTGCACCGATTCCAAGCGTAGCTCGGCGCCGTGATGCGTGTTGTAGTGGAAGACCGTGTCGCCGATCGCAAAGATATCTTCATCGTTGGTCGCGAGCCGCTCGTTCACCTTGATGCCATTCGGCGCATCGAGCCCGGCGGCGCGGGCGACTTCGTCGCTGGGCCTGAGCCCGATGCCGACGAGGAGCATGTCAGCCGGCAAAATGCGTCCGTCAGAGGCGACAACTTCCGCGACCTTTCCGCCGCGTCCCTTGATCGCCGTGACGCTCGTGCCGAAATTGAGCTTTACGCCAAACGCTTGATGCGCGGCGGCGAAAAACGCGGAGGTCTCGGCTGTGACCGAACGCGCCATCGGCCGGTCGGCCAGTTCGAACACTTCGACGTTGCGGCCTTGCGCCGCGGCGGTCGCCGCGAATTCGAGACCGATGAAGCCGGCGCCGATGACGATGATGTTTCGCGAGGCTTCGAGCCTTTCGCGCAGCACGCGTGCTTCGGCGAGCGTACGCAGCGACAAAACGCCGTCGAGCGTCGCACCTTCGATCGGCAGCTCGCGCTGCATGCCGCCGGTCGCGAGCACCAGTTTGGAATACTCGAGGCTCGCGCCGGAGGCGAGGCGGACGCGGTGCTGGGCGCGATCGATCTCGATTACCCGCTCGCCGAGCGCGAGCTCGATCTTGTTCTGCGGATAGAAGCTATGGCCGCGCAGCAAAACGCCGTCCTCCGCCGTGGCGCGTTTCAGGAAGGCTTTGGAGAGCGGCGGCCGCTGATAGGGGAGATCCTTCTCGTCGCCGAGCAGCACAATCTTCTCGGCGAACCCTTCCTCGCGCAACGAGGCGGCGAGTTGCACGCCGCCGTGGCCGGCCCCGACAATGACGATTTGATCCGAACTCATTCCGCCGTCCTTAGCACGCGGACCTCAAAGCAGAAGAAGAGGCGTTGCGCAATCTTTGCCGGCGCAGGAGAAGCGTCGTCCAACCTTCGATATCAATGCGCCGCACGAGACGGATCTCTTGTGCGCCGTAGGCGCTCGCCACGCCGGGAACGTCGCTCGGCAATAATCCGGAGAGGATCACCTCGCCGCCCGGCGCCAACACGCGGCGCAACGCGGGCGCGAGCTTTTGCAGCGGTGCGGCCAGGATATTGGCGAGGATGAGATCGTAGGGCGCGCCGCTTTGCAGGTCCGGGTGGGCGACACCGCGCGCCACGACGGGCCGCAGGAGCGCCGCGGCGCGATTGCGCTTTGCATTCGCTTTGGCGGTAGCCACTGCGACCGCATCGATATCGCCGGCCCGTACCGGCACACGCGACATCCGCGCCGCGGCGATGGCGAGCACCCCGGTGCCCGTGCCGACATCGAGGACAGCGCGTGGCCGCCTCCGCTTGGCGATCTGGTCGATAAAGAAGAGACACCCGCGCGTCGATCCGTGATGCCCGGTGCCGAAGGCCAGCGCGGCTTCGATCTCGATGCCGATCTCCTGCGCGCCAACGCCCGCGCGGTCGTGGCCGCCGTGAATGCGAAAACGCCCGATGCGCACCGGCGCGAGTCCGGCGAGCGAACGCGCGACCCAATCGTGCGATTCGACGCGCCCGAACGAAGCCGCTTCAGCGGCCTCCGCGCCGGCGGCGGTCGCGATGAGTGCGCGCACCCGCGCTTCCTCCGGCGCCGCTCCGAAATAGGCCTCGACGCCCCAGGACTCCGCGCCGCTTACCTCGAACGCCGCCGCGGCCGTCTCGGCGGGATCGAAGCCCTCCACAATCATGTCGAGGATGCGCAACGCCGCAGCAGGCTCGCAGGTGACGCGCATGACGAATGCGGCGTTGTCCGGCGGCGGGCTTTCGAGCATGGCGGCCGGTAGCACGCCGCGCGAAGAACGGCAATCAAGGCGTGTAGAGCCTACCCGACGGATCCGGCGGTGGCCCAGCCGGGCTGGTTACGAATATTTGACCTTGTCGGGGTAAGATCAGTCAAATTTAGTTTAACGTTTTGCTTACCAACCGGCCGCGCGTGGCGCCGGCAACGAAAAGCGGGAGGGCCGATGTTCCAACTGGTGCACCGGAACGCGGCTGCCGCGCCGAGCGCGGCCAAAGAAGACGTCGAACGCCCATTTGCCGACGCCCTCGAGGCGTTTACGGCCGCGCCTTCCGCCTCGGCGAACCCCATCGGGCGTTTCGGCCGGGCGCTGGCGACGCTGGCGCGTTCGATCGAAACGCGCATTCTCGAGGATACGGCGCTGGTCGCGACCCTTTCCGCCGAGGCGTCGGAGACGGCCGTCAACGTCAACTGGATATCGCACGATATCCACGAGATGACGCATTCGGCCAAGTCGATCTCCGGAGCCGTCGAAGAGCTGGCGATCTCGATCAACGCGCTGGCGTCTAATTCGGTCGAAAGCGCCGAGGGCGCCGACCGCACCCGCCACACGCTGGAAGATTGTGTCATCGATGGGCGTGCTGCGACAGGCGCGATGACGGTGATCGACAGCCGCGTGAGTTACATCGGCGACCGGCTGGCGGTGCTCGAAGCGACGTCGGATCAGATCCGCGGCATGGCCGGAGCGATTGAAGCGATCGCGCGGCAGACCAATCTTCTCGCCCTCAATGCAACGATCGAAGCGGCGCGCGCGGGCGATATGGGCCGCGGCTTCGCGGTGGTGGCGGGCGAGGTCAAAGCTCTCTCCAATCAAACCAGCAGGGTCACCGAAGAAATCCGCAACCGCCTCGGCACGTTGGCGAACGAGATGGCGGAGATCAAGAGTGCCGTGGTCGATAGCCATAACGCCGTGGGCGACGGCAGTAACATCGTCAACCAGGTGGTTGAGCGCGTCATCACTACAGGCGACGCGATGGCCGAAGTCGCGCAACGCGCCCGCCATCTCGCCGATCTGCTTGAAGATCAACGCGCCGCAACCTCGGAAATCGCCGAAAGCACGGCAAAGATTGCTGCTAAGGTGGCCAAGACGGAAACCGAGATCGGCGCGATCAACACCCGGCTCGTCGGCTGCGAGCGGCTTGCTGAAAAATCTTGGGAGAAAGATAAGCGCGACCATCTCGGCACCGACATCGCCCGCCTGCCGGCCGAAGCGGCAATTCTCAAGCGCCAACTCGCCGCGATGCTGATCGGTGCAATGCGCCCGACCAAGGTTGCACTCGATTGCGATCGGATTGCCGCCTGTTTGGCGCGCTATCCGGAGCTCCGGCGAAGCGAAGGGGAACTGGTCGGCCTGCTGGAACGAGCCGCGGCGAAGGCGCACGAGCAGGCTGAGATGGTCGTTACATGCGTCGAAGCAAAACGTTGGACCGCGGCTTCCGAAGCCTACGAACTCTGTGAAATGGCGCTCGCCGATGTCGCCGACGCCGTGCGCCGGATCCTGAAAAAGCTCAAGGACATGCCGGGTAAGGCGAGCTGAGCGTCCTACGCCGCCTGCACGAAGCTCTCCAACACCATCTTGCGTCCCGCCTTGTCGAAGTCGACGGTCAACTTGTTGCCATCGACCGCCGCGACCGTCCCCGTGCCGAACTTGATGTGAAACACCCGCGCGCCCTTCGCGAACGAGGAGCTTGCGAAAGATTTGGCGACGAGCTCGCCTTCGATCAGTGTCGGGCCGCGCCGCGATGCACCGTCGTGCCAGCCTTGCTGCTCGCGACGCTCTGCCTCGTTGCGCCGCTGGGCACGTTGCCATCCGGGCGTCGTATAGGAAGAGCGATAGGTGTCCATATTGGCGAAGCGCGACTGCGCGTAATTGCCATAGGCGTTGCTTGTGGCCGTATCGATGACCTCGACGTGCGCCACCGGCAGTTCGTCGAGAAAGCGCGAGGGCAGCGTCGTCTGCCAAAGCCCGTGAATGCGCCGGTTGGTGGCAAAATAGATCTTGGCGCGCCGCTTGGCGCGGGTGAGCCCCACGTAGGCAAGCCGCCGTTCTTCTTCGAGGCCGTCGCGTCCGGATTCGTCGAGCGAGCGCTGGTGCGGAAAGAGCCCTTCTTCCCAGCCAGGCAGGAACACGGTGTCGAATTCGAGCCCTTTGGCGGCATGCAGCGTCATGATAGAGACGCGTTCTTCGCTGTCCTGGTTATCGGCGTCCATGACTAGCGCGACGTGTTCCAGGAAGCCCGCGAGGCTCGGAAATTCCTCCATGGCGCGGACGAGTTCTTTGAGGTTTTCGAGCCGTCCCGCCGCGTCCGCCGTGCGGTCCTTGCGCCACATGTCGGTATAGCCGGATTCATCCAAGATGATTTCGGCAAGCTCGCCTTGCGGCTTTTCGTCGATCAGCGCCGACCAGCGCGCAAAGGCACCGAGAAGATCGCGCAGCGCCTGCCGCTGTTTGGGCTTCAATTCCTCGGTCTCGACCATGCTGCGCGCCGAGTGAGTCAGGCTGATGCGCTCGCGCCGCGCATGATCGTGGAGAAGCTGCAGCGTCGCGTCTCCCAATCCGCGCTTCGGCACGTTGTAGATCCGCTCGAAGGCGAG
The DNA here is from genome assembly GCA_963697785.1 of uncultured Alphaproteobacteria bacterium. Classification (GTDB taxonomy): domain Bacteria; phylum Pseudomonadota; class Alphaproteobacteria; order Rhizobiales; family Beijerinckiaceae; genus Methylovirgula. The sequence continues at coordinate 2,540,366 of OY969098.1, forward strand.
ATCGTCGTCGGGCTGCGCGACGCAGCGCAGATAGGCGAGCGCATCGCGGATTTCGGCGCGCTCGTAAAAGCGCGGGCCGCCGATGACGCGGTAGGGCAGGCCCAAGGTGATGAAGCGTTCTTCGAATTCGCGCATCTGAAAGGAGGCGCGAACTAGGATGGCGATCTCTTCGAGTTTTTCGCCTTTGCGCTGCAGGGATTCGATCTCATCGCCGATGACGCGCGCTTCTTCCTCGGAATCCCACACGCCGGCAACCGTGGGCTTCTCGCCGGCCTCGCCGTCCGTGAACAGCGTCTTGCCGAGCCGGCCCGCGTTATGCGCGATGAGGCCCGCGGCAACGTCGAGAATATGGCCGGTCGAACGATAGTTGTGTTCCAAGCGGATGACTTGCGCGCCGGGAAAATCCGTCTCGAACCGCAGGATATTGTCGACGTCGGCGCCGCGCCAGCCATAGATCGACTGATCGTCGTCGCCCACGCAGCAAATGTTGCCGCCACGCTGCGCCAACAGCTTCAGCCATAAATATTGGACCGTGTTGGTGTCCTGGTATTCATCGACCAGCATGTAGCGGAAGCGGTCCTGATACAGTTTCAGGATATCGGGATTTTCGCGCAGCAGCCGCAACGTCTCGAGCAGCAGATCGCCGAAATCGGCGGCGTTCAAAACTTTCAGTCGCTCCTGGTAGAGCTTGTAGAGTTTCGCCCCTTTGCCCTCGCCGAAAGCGGCGGCTTCGCCGGCCGGAACATGGTCGCGATCAAGGCCGCGATTCTTCCAGAGGTCGATGTGATAGGCGAGAGCCCGGGCCGGCCAGCGCTTATCATCGATGTTCTCGGCTTGCAGGACCTGTTTCAACAGCCGGATCTGGTCGTCGGTGTCGATGATGGTGAAGGAGGACTTCAACCCGACGAGTTCCGCGTGACGGCGCAGGATCTTGGTCGAGATGGCATGGAACGTGCCGAGCCATGGCATGCCCTCCGGGACGATTCCCGTAAGCAGGCCGACCCGCTCCTTCATCTCGCGCGCCGCCTTGTTGGTGAAGGTCACCGCCAGGATCTGACCGGGAAAAGCCCGGCCAGTCGCGAGAATATGGGCGATACGGGTCGTCAGCACCCGAGTCTTGCCGGTGCCGGCGCCGGAAAGAACCAGGACCGGGCCGTCGAGCGCTTCGATCGCGGCGCGCTGTTGCGAATTGAGCCCCTCGAGATAACGCCCCACGCCGCGCGCCCGCGCCGCGATCCCGTCCGGGCGCAACGCCGGCGCTTCAAGGCCCGGACCTTCGAAATCGCTCAACTTCCCTGCTCTCGGCTAGCACGAAGACGAATCGCTCACCCAATGTGGGGGCTTTGCCATCCCCTGTCGACTCGGACGCGCCAGCACGCGGCGGGAACCTTCGCCGTACGCGCTGATTGATTGGAAGTTGTGCAGCCCCGGCCAAGCCCAGCCAAACCAGATGATCCCATTTCTCACCCGGAAAGGATGCCGATGGCAACGATGAAAGCCATACGTATCAGCGCATTCGGCGGCCCGGAAGTGCTGAAACTCGAAGACCTCCCGATCCCAGAGCCGGGGGAGCACGAATTCCTGGTCAAAGTCCAGGCGGCCAGCGTCAACCCCGTCGATTACAAGATCCGCGACGGAAAATACCCGCCGGTTCCGGCCGACAAGCTGCCGCTCGTCATGGGGCGCGACATCGCCGGGATCATCGCCGCCCGCGGGCCGGGCGCAGGCGATCAATTGCGGGAAGGCGACGCGATCTACGCAATGCTCGGCCCGGATCGGGGCGGCTATGCCGAATACGCCATCGTGAAAGCGACGGAAGCGACGCGCCGGCCTGCCGCGGCCAATTCCATCGCCGCAGGCGCGGTGCCGCTTGCCGGACTGACCGCGTGGCAAGGGCTGTTCCGCCACGGCGAATTGAAAGAGGGGCAGCGCGTCCTCATTCATGGAGGATCGGGCGGAGTCGGCCACTTCGCCATCCAATTCGCCAAGGCAAAGGGCGCACACGTCATCACCACCGCCTCGGGACAGCACCTCGATTTCGTCCGCAGTATCGGCGCCGACGAGGCGATCGACTACGAGAAGCAACGGTTCGAGGAAGTCGTTCACGATGTCGATCTCGTCTACGACCTGATCGGCGGCGATACCCAACAGCGTTCCTTCGCCGTGCTGAAACGCGGCGGCATTTTGGTCTCGACGCTCACCGAGCCCGACCAGGAAAAGGCACGCGCCAATGGAGTGCGGGCGCTCCGCTACGCGGTGCAAGAAAACGCCGCCGAGCTCGACGAAATCGCCCAGCTGATCGACGCCGGGAAGGTTCAACCGAAGGTCAGCAAGATCTTTCCGCTCGCCGAGGCCGCCAAGGCACAGCAATGCCTCGCCGAGGCACGCCCGGAGGGAAAGGTCGTGCTGCGGGTGGGCGAATAGCGGCCCAAGCGGCGTCGCGGCCCATGCGGCGTGCGGCGCCGCCGTTCTTTTCCGCTTATTTTCTTTTCCCGGTCTTGCGCGCCTTATGGGTCGTCTTTCGCGCCTTGCTCTTGCGGCTCGAATTTCGCTTTGCCAGGGTTTTTCTTGCCGTCTTCTTTCGCGCCGTGCTTTTCCTGCCTTCGCTTCTTGCCTGGCCGGATTCGCCGCGCCGTTCCGCCGACTTCGTCTTGCGCAAGTTCTCGCGGTTCTTTTTCGGGCTCTCGTATTTAGATGCGCCGGCTTCACGCAGCGCGATCGCAATAGCCTGCTTGCGGCTTTTTACTTTGCCGCCGCGGCCGCGCGGCAGTTCGCCATGTTTGTACTCGTGCATGACCCGCTCGATCGTATTCTTCTGCGCCTTGGATTCGCGTTGCGCCATTTTGGTGCTCCTCGGGAGAATTGCTTCAGCGTGAAGCTTTCGAGCTTCTCCCGGTCGTTTTAACTCCTTAATCGCGCGTAAGTTCACGGAGCCTTATGTTGCCGCCGAGAACGCCAGCCTGCGTCGGCGGTTTAACGTCCCGATCGGCGGACAAGCGTATGGGGCGCGGAGCGGTGCGATCGCATGCGGGGAGCAATCGTCAGTCCAGTGCCTGGTTCGTGCGTATTTGCAAGAACGCCTGCCGATTGGCGTTCATCACCTTCGCCACGAGCGCCTTCGGGGAATTCATACCTACGTCCAGTCATCCTTAAGCGGTCCACCCGGAGGTAACCCGTATGAACGAGAAGCCGCGTGTCTCTTATTGGAATCTCTGGACCGATCCTACAGGAATGAGCCGCCAGACCCGCTGCGCGCTGACCGAGTTCGACTTGCAAGGAATCAAGCCGGGCGTTACCCCGCAATGGCAGGGCAGGAAGACGCATGACGGAGCAACCGTGTTCGTGACCGTGTTGCCGGCCGGTTGGGTGGGCGATTGGCACGAGAACCCGAAGCCGCAATGGATCATACCGCTCGCTGGACGCTGGTTCGTCGAATCGATGGACGGTCAGCGCGTCGAGATGGGACAGGGCGAGATTTCCTTCGGCGCAGACCAGAACACCAAGGAAATGGACGGCCGCAAAGGCCATCGCTCGGGAACCGTCGGCAATGCGCCCGCCGTGTTGATGATCGTGCAGTTCGATACGTCGCAGGCCGCCCAACCTTGTCCGTTCCGCTGACATTGAGGGGGACTAGCGCCATCGGCCGGCGTTTTACATGAGCATCGCGGCGATGGTCATCGCGGCGCTGGCAACGGCCGGCGTGATCGTCCGGCCATTGCACCTGCCGGAGGCAACCTGGGCTGTCGCGGGCGCCTTTTTGCTCGTCCTTCTCGGCCTTCTGCCGATCGGCGATGCCCTGGCCGGAGTCGCGAAAGGCACCGACGTCTATCTCTTTCTCGCCGGCATGATGCTGCTCGCCAATCTCGCTCGGCAGGAAGGCCTCTTCGATTGGCTGGCGGAATTTGCGGTGCGTCGCGCCGACGGCTCCGGCAAGCGGCTTTTCCTGCTCGTTTACGGGGTCGGCGTGGTCGTCACCGCTCTCCTGTCGAACGATGCGACGGCGGTAGTCCTTACGCCAGCCGTCTATGCCGCCGCAAAAGCGGCGGGCGCAACGCCGTTGCCGTATCTTTTTATCTGCGCCTTCGTCGCCAGCGCGGCGAGTTTCGTGCTGCCGATCTCCAATCCCGCCAATCTCGTCGTCTTCGGCCGCGCAATGCCGCCGCTCGCCGCATGGCTCGGGGAGTTCGCATTGCCTTCGCTTGTCGCAATCGTCTTGACTTTTGTGGCGTTGCGCCTCCGCCTCGGCGCGGCAATCGCAATCCCCGTGCGCGCCGAACTGCCGCCGCGGTCCCTAAGTCGCGGCGGGTTGCTGGCGGGTCTAGGGATCTGCACGACTGGCGTTGTTCTTCTCGCCGCCTCGGCGCTCGGTGCAAATCTCGGGCTGCCCACATTCTGCGCCGGCTTGGCCACCGCGGCTCTTGTCCTTGCCCACGATCGAAAGTCGCCTTGGCCGCTGCTCGCCGGCATTTCCTGGAGCGTGCTGGCGCTGGTCGCCGGACTTTTCGTGCTTGTCGAAGCGCTGCGCCATGTGGGCATTACCGCGATGCTCGCGCAGCTCGTACAAGGCGCGGCGGCACATTCCGTCACCTTTACCGCAATCGGGGCCGGCACGATCACGGCGTTCGCCGGCAATCTCATGAACAATCTGCCGGCCGCGCTGGTCGCCGGATCCAGCTTGGCGCATGCGCCAAAACCGATCGTCGACGCCGTGCTGATCGGCGTCGATCTCGGCCCTAATCTGTCGGTCACCGGCTCGCTCGCGACGATCTTGTGGCTCATCGCACTGCGCCGCGAAGGCGAGACACTCAGTGCCTGGGCCTTCTTGAAGCTGGGCGCCATTGTCATGCCGCCGGCGCTTATCGGCGCTTTGACGGTTGCGGCCGCTGTGCACAGATAATCTTTTCTAGAAACGCCGAGCGCGCGGCACCGGACGCCAGCAAACCGTGCGCGTGATGGGAACGGCGGGCGACTTGTCTTGTTGCAAAGATTCGGGCTTTCTGGGGCATCATGGTCGCACATTTTCCCGCGTGGCTGCATATCTTGGCGCTTGCTTCGCTCGCGCTTGCTTTGGCCTGCGCGCTGATCATCGCCGTCGACGAGGCAGTCCGTCGCCAGGAGATGTGGATCATGAACCTCGTCTGGCCGCTCTGCGCGCTATTTGGCGGCCTGCTTTGGCTCATCTTCTATTTCCGCTACGGCCGCGGTATGCGACGCGAGCGCATTGAGCCCCCGCCGAAACACGCGCATCACGTGGAACGGCCCTTTCCAATCGCGGTCGCCAAAAGCACGAGCCATTGCGGCGCGGGCTGCACGCTCGGCGATATTATCGCCGAATGGCTTGCCTTCGCCGTGCCCGCCGTCGCGGTGGCGTTCGGCTGGAAGAGCCTGTTCGGCGAGAAGACATTTGCCGTCTGGATATTCGATTTCATTCTCGCCTTCGTGCTCGGCATCGCCTTTCAGTATTTCACCATCCAACCGATGCGCCATCTCTCGGCGATACGAGGGCTGGTCGAAGCGCTCAAGGCCGATGCCGCTTCCATCACCGCTTGGCAAGTCGGCATGTACGGCTTCATGGCGCTGGTGCAATTCGCGTGGTTCGCGCCGGCGTTCGGCGGCGAAGCGCGGGTCGATACGCCGGAGTTTTGGTTCGCCATGCAGATCGCGATGCTGTGCGGCTTTGCGACCAGTTATCCGGTCAATTGGATGCTGCTGAAACTCGGCGTGAAGGAAGAGATGTGATCGTCACGACGGTGACGCAAACTCTCGCCAAGGCGCCGATTGTGAGAGAAAGATCGGTACTGATCTCGGGCATGGGCATTGCCGGCCCGACCCTAGCCTATTGGCTTCTGCGGCACGGCTTGCGGCCGACGCTTGTCGAGAGCGCGCCGCGGCCGCGCACGGGCGGCTATATCATCGATTTTTGGGGTCTGGGCTACGACATCGCGGAACGGATGGGTCTGCTCGCCGATCTTCGCGCCCGGGCATATGAGGTTCGCGAACTTCAATTCGTCGATAGTCGCAACCGGCGCGTCGGCGGCTTTGGCGTCGACGTATTCCGCGCATTGACCCACGGCCGCTACGTGAGCGTGGCGCGCGGCGACCTTGCCAAGCTCATCTACGACTCCATCGACGGCCGCTGTGAAACCCTGTTTGGCGACAGTGTTACGGGCATCGAGCAGTGCGAGGACGGGGTGCGCGTGACCTTCGCTCACGCGCCGAAATGCCAATTCGATCTCGTCGTGGGCGCCGACGGACTTCATTCGGTCGTGCGCACGCTGGTTTTCGGGCCGCAAGAGCGGTTCGAAAAGTTTCTCGGCTACACCGCTGCGGCGTTCGAAGTCGAAGCCTACCGCCCGCGCGACGAGAATATTTATGTCTGCTATTCGGAGCCGGGCCGACAAGTGGCGCGCTTCGCGATGCACAGCGACCGCACGATGTTTCTGTTCGTGTTCGCAACTGAGGATTTGCTCGACGCGAATAACCTAACAACGCAGAAGCGTATGATTCACGCCGCCTTCGATGGCGCTGGATGGGAATGCCCGCGGATTCTCGCCGCGCTCGATTGCTGCGAGGAACTCTATTTCGACCGCGTGAGCCAGATCCGGATGCCAGCATGGTCGCGCGGTCGCGTCGCGCTCGTCGGCGATGCCGCGTTCTGTCCGTCGCTGCTCGCCGGGCAAGGCTCGGCGCTTGCCATGCTCGCCGCATACATGCTCGCCGGCGAACTTGGAACAAGCAAAGATGATCCCGGCCTCGCGTTCCAGCGCTACGAACAAAGAATACGAAGCTTCATTGCGGAAAAGCAGAGGGGCGCCGAACGATTTGCCCGTTCTCTCGTGCCGAGAACGCGGTTCGGTCTCATGTTCCGCAATCAGGTCACGAAACTCTTTGGAATTCCCGGCGTTGCCAAGCTCGCCATGGGTCCGAGCCTACTCGATCGGCTCGACTTGCCCGACTACGAGCAGTGATTCGAAGTCTAAGCGCACGATGGCAGCAACCGACCGATTCGCGCCGCCGCAACGGGGGCTTCGCGGACCCTCAAAGAGCATCTCGGGATGATCGAAAAGATCCAGCGCGGCGAGACGCAATCAAGCCAACGCGAGGTGCTTTTTAGCCGCTGAATCTCTTGATAAAATTTGGAGCGGGCGAAGGGATTCGAACCCTCGACCCCAACCTTGGCAAGGTTGTGCTCTACCCCTGAGCTACACCCGCATCCGTACGGCCTCGCCGCGCCGGCGTTTATGCCGTAAACCCTATCCCATTGCAAATAAACCTTCCCTCGCGGGCCTGATACGGTACGCGGGCAACAGTTGCGATTTACCGGCCGGGTCTCCATTTTCCGCTAAGATGGCGCGGGGTGCGGGGTTGCGCCCTCAAGATACGGGCGAGAGAGGCGCGCGATGGCGCAATACGCGGATCGGCAGATCGAAATGGACGGAGCAGCGGCGGCGGCGAGCAAGGCAACGACCACGGCGACCTTTGCCGCAGACGTTCTTTCCGAATCCGCCCGCCGGCCTGTCCTCGTCGATTTCTGGGCGCCTTGGTGCGAGCCCTGCAAGCAATTGCGCCCGGCGCTCGAAAAGGTCGTGAAGGCGGCAGCCGGCAAAATCAAACTCGTCACCATGAACATCGACGAGCATCCGCAGATCGCTAGCCGGCTCGGCGTGCGCTCGATCCCCGCCGTCATCGCCTTCCAAAAATCGCAGCCGATCGACGGTTTCGTCGGGGCGCTGCCGGAGGGTCAGATCCGCGGTTTCATCGAACGCCTGATCGGCCCGTTCGGCAACGACGATTCCCGCGCCGAGGCCGAGGCGGCGCTAGCGGCCGGCGACGCCGCCACGGCTACCAAACGGTTTGCCGCCTTGCGCAGCGAAGACCCGGCGGATCTTGCGGCGCTGAGCGGTCTTGTCAAAAGCTATGTCGCGCTGGGCAAGCTTGCCGATGCCAAGAGCCTTTTGAAACAAGCCCCGCCAGGTTCGGAAGGCGATCCGTTGATCGCATCCGCCCGCGCGGCGCTCGAAAACGCCGCGCAAGCCGCCTCCGTCGGCGATGTGGCCGAACTGGCGCGGCGCGTCGCATCGGAACAAAACGATCATCCGGCCCGTTACGACCTCGCCATCGCGCTCAACGCACGCGGCCAGCGCAGCGAGGCGGCCGATGCGTTGCTTGAAATCGTGAAACGTGACCCCGCCTGGGGTGACGGCTCCGCACGCAAGCAGTTGCTGCAATTCTTCGAAGCGTGGGGCAATATGGATCCGGCGACGATAGCGGCGCGCCGCAAGCTCTCGGCACTCCTTTTCGCTTAAAGAAAGTACGGATGGAGGAGGGATGAACGAATGAGCATCACCCCCCATTACCTCTCGGCTGCGCAGATGCCCGAGGTTATCCCGGTTTTTCCGCTCGCCGGGGCGCTGCTCCTGCCGCGCGCTCGGATCCCTCTCCACATTTTCGAGCCGCGCTATCTCGCGATGGTGGAGGACGCATTGCAGGGCGATCGGATCATCGGATTGATCCAGCCCGCATCCGAGGCGGCCGAGGTGCCGGCGCTTCTGCCGATCGGCTGCGCGGGGCGGCTCACCCAATTCGCCGAGACCGGCGATGGGCGCTATCTCATCACGCTCACCGGCATCGCCCGCTTTCGCATCGTCGAGGAGATCGCCGCCGCAACTCCTTATCGCCAGTGCCGCGTTGCTTTTTCAGATTTTCCGTCGGACTTTACGCCGCGCGCCGGTGAAGAGGCCGTCGATCGCGCCAGCGTGCTCGAGACCTTGCGCCAATTCGCCGATGCCAACGATCTGCAGATCGATTGGCAGAGCATTCGCGAGGCGCCGAACGAAGCGCTCGTCAACACACTATCGATGATGAGCCCTTATGGGCCGCGAGAGAAGCAGGCGCTGCTCGAGGCGCCGAGCCTGCAACGCCGCGCCGAAGTCCTTGTCGCAATCACCGAAGTCGAACTCGCCCGCAGCAAGCGGGCACCGATCCCGCTGCAATGAACAACCCGGAATGAGCGCCATGACCGACAAGGATCTAAAGAAGGACGAACCGGAGGCTTCGCGGATCGATCCGCGGCTTCTCGAAATTCTCGTCTGCCCGCTAACCAAGACGACGCTCGAATATGACGCCCAGCAGCAGGAATTGATTTCCCGCGCCGCCAAGCTCGCCTATCCCATCCGTGACGGGATTCCCATCATGCTGCCGGAAGAGGCACGTCCGATCGAGGACTGAGCCGGTTCATGGCGCATGCCGTCGACAATCTTCTCATGATCCTCGATCTGGAAAGGATCGAGCACAATATTTTTCGTGGCCACAGCCCGCAGGTCGGCTGGCAACGCGTATTCGGCGGCCTCGTGATCGCGCAAGCGCTCGTTGCCGCGGCGCGTACCGTCGAGGCGCGCGAACCGCATTCCCTTCACGCCTATTTCCTATTGCCGGGCGATCCTTCGGTGCCGATCGTCTATGAGGTCGATCGCATCCGCGACGGCCGCAGTTTCACGACACGCCGCTGCATCGCAATTCAGCATGGCCGCGCGATTTTTGCGCTTTCTGCCTCTTTTCAGATCATGGAACGGGGACTCGACCACGCTCTTTCGATGCCAGATGTCCCCGGGCCGGAAGATCTGCCGAGCGAAGCTGAACTTTATGCCCAATTCGGCGGCATGTTTCCGGAACCGATGCGCCGCTGGTTTGCGCAGGAGCGGCCCATCGAGATCCGCCCCGTCGATCTCGCCCACTACCTTGGGCAAAAGCGCTCGGTGCCGGTGCAGTACGTGTGGATACGGGCGAGCGGCGCGCTCCCCGACGATCCGGCCGTGCATCGCGCCGTGCTCGCCTACCTCTCCGATATGACGCTTCTCGACGCAGCACTGGTCGCGCATGGCCGCACCATCTTCGAGCCGGACCTGCAGGTTGCCAGTCTCGATCACGCGCTGTGGTTTCACCGGCCCTTCCGCGCCGACGAATGGCTGCTCTACGCGCAGGACAGTCCCAATTCGGGAGGCGCGCGCGGCCTGACGCGCGGCCTCATCTATGGCCGCAACGGCAGCCTTGTCGCTTCGGTTGCGCAGGAAGGCCTGATTCGGCTGCGTGGGACCTGATATTGCGATGCGCTCGAGCGGTTTCGGGCGCAACGCGCGGGATCTGCGCGCCATCATATGCATTGCTGGCCCGTGGCTTGCTTTCGAGCGCACTTGACCGTGGCCGCCCGCAATCCCGCGTGATCCGTTGGGCGCATGGTCGCGATAGAGGCGATCCGGCACCATCCGCATGTCATTCCACAAGATCACAAAGACTCGAAAATCAAGACAATGGGAAGCCGCGACAAAGCTGTTGGCGGAAGATGATCGCTTGCGGCGCGACGTGCTCTCGAACCGGATCCGCGCTCACTGGAGGACCAAATGAAAATTGTGACGGCGATCATCAAACCGTTCAAGCTCGACGAAGTAAGAGAAGCGCTCACCACGCTCGGCGTGCATGGCATGACGGTGAGCGAGGTCAAAGGCTATGGGCGTCAGAAGGGCCACACGGAGATCTATCGTGGGGCCGAATACGCCGTGAACTTCCTTCCCAAACTCAAGGTCGAAGTCGCGATATCCAGCGAACTCGTGGATCGGACGATTGCCGCAATTACCGCGGCGGCGCGTACCGGCGAAATCGGCGACGGCAAGATCTTCGTCAGTCCGCTCGATGAAGTCGTCCGCATCCGGACCGGCGAAAAAGGTACCGACGCCATCTAACCTCAATCGAGATTATTAGGAGAAAAAAATGAGTTTGATTCCGTCGTTCCAGGCGGTTGTTGCCTCGGCTGAGAAAAGCAGCGGGAAGCGCTTCCTGTTTGCCGCGGTTCTTTGCGGAGGTCTCATCGCCGCCGGCGCCTTGTCCTCCGGCACCGGCGCGCGTGCGCAGACCCCCGCACCTTCGCCGACCGCGCCTGCCGCCGCTCCGATGGCACCTGCCGCATCTACGATGGCTCCTGCGCCGGCCCCTGCGGCGCCTGCCGCGACGCCGGCTCCGGCCGCCGCCCCGGCCGCTGCTGCCTCACCTCCACCGCCGGCCTGCGATGCCAATCACCTGACCGTATGTACGCCCAACAATGGCGACACGGCGTGGATGCTCACCTCCATGGCGCTCGTGCTGATGATGACCGTCCCGGGACTCGGGCTGTTCTATGGCGGCATGGTGCGCAAGAAGAACGTCGCCGATACCGTGATGACGAGCTTCGCCGTCACCTGCGTCGTTACCGTCGTCTTCGCGGTGGTCACCTACAGTCTGGCGTTCCGCTCCGGCACACCGTTCATCGGCGGATTGGATCGAGCCTTTCTGCAAGGGATCCTGAGCGACGTCTCGAACAACACCGGCAATCCAAATCCCTTAGCGCCGACCATTCCCGAAGACGTCTATATGTGCTTCCAGATGACGTTCGCGATCATCACGCCGGCGCTGATCGCCGGCGCCTTCGCGGAGCGCATGAAATTCTCCGCGATGCTGATCTTCATGACCCTCTGGGCGATTTTCGTCTATGCGCCGGTCGCCCACTGGGTCTGGGGACCGGACGGCTTCCTGGCAAGCGGCAATCCGAAAGCGCTCGTCCACGTCCTCGACTTCGCGGGCGGCACCGTCGTGCACGTAAATTCTGGCGTCGCCGGATTGATGTGCGCTTTGATGCTTGGCAAGCGCAAAGATACCGGACCCGCGCATAACGTGGTGCTGACCTTCATCGGCGCATCTTTGCTGTGGGTCGGTTGGTTCGGCTTCAACGCCGGCTCGGCGGTTGCCGCCAATATGCAGGCCGGCATGGCCATGACGGTGACGCAAATTGCCACGGCGGTCGCGGCGCTCGCCTGGATGTTTGTCGAATGGGCGCATCGCGGCAAGCCGACGCTGATCGGCATTTGCTCCGGCGCGGTCGCGGGACTCGTCGCCATTACACCGGCCTCGGGTTTTGTCGGCCCGGTCGGCTCCATGGTGATCGGCGCCGCGGTCGGTGTCTTCTGCTACTTCACGGCGACGGTCGTGAAAGGCTGGATCGGCTACGACGATGCGCTCGATTGCTTCGGCGTTCACGCCTGCGGCGGAGCGTTGGGGGCGATACTGACCGGCGTCTTTGCCATCAGTCAATACGGCGGCACGCCCGGATGGATCGAAGGCAATCCCGGTCAGGTCATCAACCAGCTGATCGGTGTCGGCATCGTGATCGCCTATGACGCGATCGTCTCGCTGATCATCCTCTTCCTCATCGACGTCACGGTCGGCCTGCGCGTCAGCCCCGAAATCGAACGCGACGGGCTGGATCTCGCGCTGCATGGCGAGGTCGTCCAGTAATCCAACGGTTCCTCCCCGCTGGACAAACTTGGGGCTCCTTCGGGAGCCCCTTTTTCATGTCGCACATTTGGTCAGAAGAGCTGAATGCCGATATTCCAACACAAATGGCTACATGCCGCAGATCAAATACGGGTTAGAATTTATGACTAGAGACGTTTGCATACCGAATAGACACATTCGCAATACGGGAACTCGCTCTTTTTGAGCGTGAACTCGGCCGGGTTGTCGCCCCAATGCTTACAGATCCACTCCTTTGCCGTCTCCCCTGCGTACTCAGCAATTCGCACCTTGTTGCGATCCTTAGACACGAACAGCGCACCGTCTTCCAGCCGCGGTGCTTGGTGTGGATCGATGACGAGCAGATCGCCCGACCGGTACATCGGCGCCATTGAAGACCCCCGCATATATGCCGCGTAGATACCGGGCACGCCAGTAAGCCGCTGCTGCCTCGGCACCGAGCCGACAAAAGGAGCTCTCATTTCAGATAGGCCACCTTCATCGGGGTCAGCCAAGCCTATGATTGGGATCTCCTCAGGACCTGCAGCGGTGGACGGCTGCGCCGGGCTGACTAGCCGCTCGTCGAGACCTAACGCCGCCAGGATCGGAGGGGTCGCTCGCGAGTGTTTCGTTTTACCGCTCTCGATCCGAGCGACCGCCTGCTGACGAACACCCGCTCGCTTGGCAAGTTCAGCCTGGCTCCGCCCCATCTTTTTCCGCGCGCGGCGGATCGTTGTTCCAAGCTCTTCCATTTCACCGGACTCAATTCTGTGTTAATACGAGCGTCTAGTAACTCACTTTTATGTCAAAGTAAAGGCCCAAGGCCGCAACCAGACCAAGATCGAGAACTTGTTGGTAACGTTCGGCCTAAATGTCTGGGAACTCAGAAACTAAAGCGCAATTGGAGCACCGGTAGCGGCAACGAAAAGATTAAACCGGTCTTAACCGCATTTCTTTAGCCTAAATTCGATCGCCGGTTCTTCGCAGCCCCGAGCTTCGTTGACCGCGCGTCCCTTCGACCGCGGTCATTCAGGTGCAAATTGATGCGGACGACGACCAGCTTCACGGCCCTGGATCGCATCCCCGATCCGTTGCGCGCCTTCGCCGCGCGGCGGGCGGCGGAATTCGCTGGAATCGCGCTGGTTGCCGGCACCGCCGCGCTGGCGCTGGCGCTGCTCACCTGGTCGGTTCAGGATCCGAGCCTCAATCACGCCACCGACCGCCCGGTTCATAACCTCTTGGGCGTGCCCGGTGCGATCACCGCCGATCTCATCATGCAGATGCTGGGGCTGGCGGCGCTCGCGCTGCTTGTGCCGCTCGCGATTCTCGGCTGGCGGCTGATGACGGCGCGCCGTCTCGACCGGCTCGGGCGACGCTTGGTGCTGTGGCTGGTCGGCGGCCTGGCCGCGGCGGGGTTTGCCGCGGTCCTGCCGGTGACGAGTCGCTGGCCACTGCCGACCGGACTCGGCGGCGTTCTGGGCGATGCCATCCTTTTTGTTCCACGCCGCATTTTCGGCGGCCACGCCGCGATCCTGCTCGTCTTTGCAATCGGCTTCGCCGTGGTGTCGATTCTGGCACTCACCGCCAGCGTCGGCCGTCCCAGAGAAGAACCGGATTTCGACGACGACGAAGAAGCTCCGCGCTCGCCGGCTGGGGAAGACGAGGACAGCGTCGGAGAACCGAATGTCGCACTGGTGCTCGTCGGCGGTCTTATCCATGCCGTCTTGGCGTTGAAAGCAGGCATCGGACGCGGCCTCCTGGCACGTTCGCGCCAACGGACAAAATCGACGCCCGCGCCGTGGCAAGACGCAGCCCGCCGCGTCGGCCCGGCGCTCGACCAGCGCTTCCTGCGCGAAGATCCGAACTTCAATTCGAGTTTCTTCGATGCGAGCACCTACGCACCGCCCGCGGCGCGCGCCGCCGCGCAAAGCGCTAACGCCGGGGATAGCGACGCAAGAAGCCGGGTCACGCCCGGCATGGGAACGCTGAAGAGCGGCGAGCGCCTGGCGCGCGAGGTCCAACCCTCGATGCTCGATCGTTTCGGCCAAGGCAAATATCAGCTCCCGCAACTTCTGATGCTCAGCGAGCCGAAACGGCCGGCGGCCGGGAGAGTCTCGGAGGAAGCTTTGCAGCAGAACGCCCGCTTGCTGGAGGGCGTGCTCGAAGATTTCGGCGTCAAGGGCGAGATCATCAACGTGCGGCCGGGGCCGGTCGTGGCGCTTTACGAGCTCGAGCCGGCGCCGGGCATCAAGTCGGCGCGCGTCATCAGCCTCGCCGACGATATTGCGCGTTCGATGTCGGCCGTCTCGGCGCGCGTCGCCGTTGTCCAAGGCCGCAACGCGATCGGCATCGAATTGCCCAACCAGCGCCGCGAGATGGTGTACCTGCGCGAACTCTTGGCCTCACAGGATTTCGATAAGACAAAATACACACTCGCCATCGCGCTCGGCAAGACGATCGGCGGAGAGCCAATCATCGTCGATCTCGACCGCATGCCGCATCTGCTCGTCGCCGGCACGACGGGATCGGGCAAGTCGGTCGCCATCAACACCATGATTCTGTCACTGCTCTACCGGCTGCGGCCGGACCAATGTCGGCTCATCATGGTCGATCCGAAAATGCTCGAACTCTCCGTTTATGACGGCATTCCGCATCTGCTGACGCCGGTCGTCACCGATCCTAAGAAGGCCGTCGTGGCGCTCAAATGGGCGGTGCGCGAGATGGAGGACCGCTACAAGAAGATGTCGAAGCTCGGAGTGCGCAACGTCGACGGATTCAACGCGCGCGTCACCGAAGCCGCCGCCAAGGGCAAGACCGTCACCCGCACCGTGCAGACGGGCTTCGACCGCGAGACTGGCGAAGCGATCTACGAACGCGAGGAGATGGAGCTTTCGGTCCTGCCCTACATCGTCATTATCGTCGACGAGATGGCCGACCTGATGATGGTCGCCGGCAAGGACATCGAGGGCGCCATCCAGAGGCTCGCGCAAATGGCGCGCGCCGCCGGCATTCATCTCATCATGGCCACGCAGCGCCCCTCGGTCGACGTCATCACCGGTACGATCAAGGCGAATTTCCCGACCCGAGTTTCTTTCCAGGTGACCTCGAAGATCGACAGCCGCACGATTCTCGGCGAACAGGGCGCAGAGCAACTGCTCGGCCAAGGCGACATGCTCTACATGGCGGGCGGCGGCAGGATCATCCGCGTGCACGGCCCGTTCGTTTCCGACAACGACGTCGAAAAGGTGGTGGCGCATTTGAAGAGCCAGGGGCAGCCGGAATATCTCGACGCAATCGTGACCGAAGACGAATCCGATACGGAGGAGGGCGGCGATTTGCCCACCGGGGCCGCAGCCGAGGAGGGGGGCGACCTCTACGATCGCGCCGTCGCCATCGTGCTGCGCGACAAGAAATGCTCGACCAGCTATGTCCAGCGGCGTCTCTCGGTCGGCTACAACAAGGCGGCCTCGCTGGTCGAGCGGATGGAGAAGGAGGGCGTGGTCAGCGCACCGAACCATTCCGGCAAACGGATAATTCTGGTCGGCGGCGGCATCGATCGCAGCGCCTTCGACCTCGACGACTAATACAAACTCGGCGAAACGCTCGGCGCCGTGCCCGAACGTCCAATTGCCGCCACATCGGCCGACTACGGCGTTCGGAAGCGATTGCGGACAAGTGGCATTCGCGCGTAACGTTTCCTGCGCATGATCGCGCCCGAATCGGCGCCGTAGTCATGGGTGAACCGGTGCTGCGATCGGAGCGGCGCGTGAGGTCGATATGAGCGGCAGAAAGTTCTTGCTTAGCTGGCTGTTGGCCTTTGCCTTAGCCGTCGGATCTGCCGATGTCGCGACTGCGGATCCCGGCAATGCGCCCGCAAGCGCCACGCCGGCCGTGGCCGGCTCCGCCGCGCCGCAGGCGCCCGCGCAGCCTGCGTCCGGTGCACAAGGGCAGACCGCGCCGCCGGCCGCGCAAGGCGCCCCGACCGCCGCCGCTCCGCCGGCAGCGGCCGATGCCGCGCCATTCGTGCCGATCGATCCGCAAGTGGCGATCCAAAAAGCCAACGCTTACTTCAACAGTGTGACGACGATGGTCGGCGATTTTGTGCAGATCAGCGGCGACCGGCGCTCGGAAGGCAAGATCTACGTTCAGAAGCCCGGCAAGTTGCGCTTCGAATACGCCGACCCTGCCAGCCTCGATATTATCGCCGATGGCAGCACGGTGGCAGTCATCGACCGCCAGGAGCGCTCCGATCCGGAATTCTATTTCATTTGGCAAACGCCCCTGAAGTTCCTGTTGCAAGACCAGATCGATCTCGCCAAGGACGTCTCCGTCCTCGGCGTGACCAGCGATCCCAATACGGTGACGATCACCGTCGAAGACAAAGAAACTTTCGGCGGGACCTCGCGGATCAAGCTGATGTTCGATCCTGCCCAGTTTCAGCTAAAACAATGGGATGTGACCGATCCGCAGGGTAACGAGACGCTGGTTTCGCTGTTTAACGTCGATTTCACCGATCCGCCCGACCCAAATCTCTTTAAAATCACGCAAGATAGGCTCCAAGATACCGATAGCCGGAAGCTCAATCAGAGTAATTGACGGGGCGTCGTTTTTTTGCAGCCGGTCTTGCGGGGATGCCTACAATTTCCTATTTTTCGGGCTGGAGAGTGATACGGCCGGCCTGGCGAATTCCCCCCGTTCGGTCACGCTGGCTTTACCGGACCCCTCCCGGTGATGTGTCGCTCCGCGGGGCGTCCGATCTAACGGTCGGGCGCCCTAATCTTGTGGCCCGTCCGAGGCTCGCATGCCCCTCATCCGCATCGACACGATCGCCGGCCGCAACGCGGCCGAAATCACGAAACTGACCGATGCCGTGCATCGGGCGGTGCAGGCGGCGCTTTCCGTGCCCGAACGCGACCGTTACCAGATCGTTAACGAGCATCCGGCGTCGCATCTGATCGCCGAGGACACCGGCCTCGGCATTCCCGAACCGGCAAATTCGTGCTGATCCAGATCACCACCCGGCCCCGCACCCGTGCCGAAAAAGAGAATTTATACCGGCTGCTGTGCCGGGAGCTGCAGGATGCCTGCGGGATCGCGCCCTCGGACGTCATGGTCTCGATCACCCAAAACACGGACGAGGACTGGTCTTTCGGGCACGGCCGCGCGCAATTTTTGAGCGGCGAATTGAAGAGCACATCGACAAAGGCGTGAGGCGCCGCCGCGACGCGAAGACTGCTTGAGCAAACGCCCGCGGCGTGGTCATTCTGCCGCTCATGCTTGCTTGTGACCCATGCGCCTGACGCTTGCCACCTGGAACATCAATTCGGTCCGGCTGCGGATCGGCCTCGTCGCAAAATTCCTCGCCGCCCACGCGCCGGACGTGCTCTGTCTTCAGGAGACGAAGTGCCGCGACGGCGAGTTTCCGGCCACGGCCTTCCGCAAGCTCGGCTACGAACACCTCGCGATCAACGGCCAGAAGGGCTACCACGGCGTGGCGATCGCCTCGAAATTGCCGTTCACGGCGATCGAACGGCGCGGGTTCTGCGAGAAGGGCGACGCGCGTCATATCAGCGTGATTCTACGTCCGGCGAAGGGACGCGACGTCGCGTTGCATAATTTTTACGTGCCGGCCGGCGGCTATGAGCCCGATCCCGTCGCCAATCCGAAATTCGCTCATAAACTCGCCTTCCTGGACGAGATGGCAGCTTGGATCCGCCGCGACGGCATCGCCGGCGCCGATGCGATCATGCTCGGCGATCTCAACATCGCGCCGCTCGAAACCGACGTCTGGAACCACAAGGCGCTCCTCAAGGTCGTGAGCCACACGCCGGTGGAGGTGGAGAAACTCGGGAAAGTCTTCGCCGCGGGGCCGTGGATCGACGCATTGCGCCGCTATGTGCCGGCCGAGGAACGGCTCTATACGTGGTGGAGCTATCGCGCGCCAGATTGGGCAAAAGCGAATAAAGGCCGCAGGCTCGATCACATTTGGCTCAGCGAAAGCCTCGCGCCGCGGCTCACCGGTATGAAGGTGCTGCGCGAAAGCCGCGGTTGGGACCGGCCCTCGGATCACGTGCCGGTGCTGGCCCACTTGGAATTCTAAGTGCTTCAGTAAGGATAGCCCGGAGTCCAGAACGTCGCGAGGGGCTCGGGACGGCCGGGAAGGTCAAACCGGCGCGGCAAGGTTTCGTTGCCGAACCGCGAGCGGTAATATGCCTGATCCGGCGTCTGGTTGAGGACCGTGTTCTCGTTCACGTAGTTCTCCATGGTGCCTGGCTGCACCACCGGACCCGGATCGAGCCAACTGCGCTTATTAACGGTGATCGGCGGCCGCGGATCGTTGTAGACGTAGACGTGGCCATGGTGGCGCGGCGTTTTGGGCGCCGCGACCGCGCCAGAGACCAAGAGACTTGTGATCGCGGCGGCAACCGAAACGCAGGTGATCGGACGCATGAGATTCTCCTCTGAACTCCCGCAAAAGCAGATGATTGGCGTCCAAATGCGCTCTGCGCGTTAATCTGGGGTAAGCAACGAATCCGGGAAAAGCTACCCGATAACATCCTAGACAGATTTTAGTTCGACGCGAATGACAAACGCGTCACAGGCGGGGCGAAAATCGTTTCAATGCCCTTTTCGCCGGGTCGGCGCCGGCCGAAGTGAGGTCGAGCCGGTCGGCCACGCACGCCAAGGCACCCACGATAGCGGCTTCCATGGTGTGCTGTAATGCTGGAACGACTTGGTTATACTTGCCTTAACGCACCCGCAGAGGGGCGTTGCCGCCAATCGGTTGTGGCGTTATCTGCCGGCTTCGGCAAAGGAGAATGGGATGGGGTTCAAGGTCGCCGTCGTCGGCGCGACAGGCAATGTCGGGCGCGAGATGCTCGACATTCTCGCCGAGCGGCGGTTTCCCGCCGACGAGGTCGTGGCGCTCGCCTCGCCGAGTTCGATCGGCACCGAAGTTTCGTTCGGCGATGTAACCCTGAAATGCAAGGCGCTGGAGAACTATGACTTCTCCGGCACCGACATCTGCCTGATGTCGGCGGGCGGCGCGATCTCCAAGGAATATGCGCCGAAGATCGCGCGCCAAGGCTGCGTGGTCATCGATAACTCTTCGGCCTGGCGCAACGATCCCGACGTGCCGCTGATCGTGCCTGAAGTGAATGCCGACGCGGTCGCGGGCTTCGCCAAGAAGAACATCATCGCCAATCCGAATTGCTCGACGGCGCAGCTCGTCGTGGCGTTAAAGCCGCTGCATGATCGCGCCACCATCAAACGCGTCGTGGTGGCGACCTATCAATCCGTCTCCGGCGCCGGCAAGGAGGCGATGGACGAACTTTTCGCCCAGACCCGCTCGATCTTCGTCTCCGACCCGGTCGAATCG
The DNA here is from genome assembly GCA_963697785.1 of uncultured Alphaproteobacteria bacterium. Classification (GTDB taxonomy): domain Bacteria; phylum Pseudomonadota; class Alphaproteobacteria; order Rhizobiales; family Beijerinckiaceae; genus Methylovirgula. The sequence continues at coordinate 2,560,062 of OY969098.1, forward strand.
AAGCAATTCCCGAAGCGCATCGCCTTCAACGTCATTCCGCAGATCGACGCGTTCATGGAAGACGGCACGACCAAGGAAGAATGGAAGATGATGGTGGAGACGAAGAAGATCCTCGATCCGAAGATCAAGCTCGTCGCGACCTGCGTGCGCGTTCCCGTGTTCATCGGGCACGCCGAGGCGGTGAATGTCGAGTTCGAGAAGCCGCTCTCGGCGGACGAGGCTCGCGACATTCTCCGCGAGGCGCCGGGCTGCCTCGTGATCGACAAGCACGAGCCGGGCGGCTACGTGACGCCGCACGAGGCGGCGGGCGAGGACGCGACCTATATTTCGCGCATTCGCGACGACGGAACTGTCGAGAACGGGTTATCGTTCTGGTGCGTTGCCGACAATCTGCGCAAGGGCGCGGCGCTCAACGCCGTGCAGATCGCCGAGCTGCTCGTCAACCGCAAGCTGATCAAGCCGAAGCAGCGGGCGGCGTGAGCGCTTTCACCGCGTCATAGCCGTGGATGGCCGGGACAAGCCCGGCCATGACGGGTGAGTAGGATAGGGCGCGCCCTCAATGACCCGCGACGATCTCGCCCATTTGGCACTCGCCATCTGCCTCATCGCGATCGCCGGATATGTGGACGCGGTCGGATTTCTGCGCCTCGGTCATCTCTTCGTCTCCTTTGCGAGCGGCAATTCCACGCAGTTCGCGGTCGGCGCGAGCCAAGGCGTCGCGGGCAAGGCGAGCGAGGCGGGTGGTCTCGTCGCGTTGTTCGTAACGGGCGTGATCCTCGGCCGTCTGTGCGCGTTATGGGCCAAGGAATGGCGGCGTCCCGCCATTCTCGTTCTCGACGCGGCGCTGCTCGGCTTCGCGGTGCTCGTCGCCGCTTCGCCAGCGGCAATCGTCGCCATGGCGCTCGCCATGGGCATCCAGAACGAGGCGCTGCACAGAGCCGGCGAAACGAAGACCGCAGTCACCTACGTGACCGGCACGCTGGTCCATCTCGGCGAGAACATTGTCGGCGCGTTCACCGATCCGCGCGAGCGTTGGGCTTGGCTGCCGTATCTTTTGCTGTGGGTCGGGCTGGCGGTCGGCGCGGCAATCGGCGCGCGCGTCTACGCCGGTGCCGGCGTCCATGCGCTTGTCTGGGCCGCCGCGGCGCTGATCGTTCTCGCGGCGATCACGGCGGGAGCAGTATGGCTCGGGAGCGGGCGGGAGAAGCCGGCGTAACAACGAGCTAAGCCCTCCGTCTCCGCGTCATGGCCGGGCTTGTCCCGGCCATCCACGCCGTGCCGCTTCACGCAAGCTCGTCGTATAGGTCGCGCCAGTTTGGATTTGAGTCGAGGATCAACCGGACCTTCCAAGCGCGTGGCCAATGTTTGATGTTACTTTCGCGTTGGATGGCCTGCCGAATGTCCTCATATCGCTCGATGTAGACCAGCCGCGCGAGCCCATAACGCTTGGTGAACCCTTTGATCGTTCCCAGCCGATGTTCGTGGGCCGGGCGCGCGATGTCGCTCGTTACGCCTGTATAGAGCGTCCCGTTCGGCCTATTGGTCGTGATGTAGACCCAACCACCTCGCATTGCGTTATGCTGAACCGCGTGGATGGCCGGGACAAGCCCGGCCATGACGATACGTCGAGAGCCGGCATTTACGCCGCCATCGCGAGCCGCTGCGAGACAAGCTCGCGCAGCGCTTTCATGTCGCGCGAAAAAACGCGAATGCCTTCGGCGAGCTTTTCGGTCGCCATCGCGTCTTCGTTGAGCAGGAAGCGGAAGCTCTTCTCGTCGAGCGACATCGGCGCCGGCGCGTCCGCCTTGGCGCTCGCGGGATCGAGCCGGCGCGGCAGCGGCCCGTTGTCTTTGGCGAGCGCATCGAGCAACGCCGGCGCGATCGTGAGGCTATCGCAGCCGGCCAGCGCCTCGATCTCGCCTTGGTTGCGGAACGAGGCGCCCATGATGATCGTCTTGGCGCCTGCCCCCTTGCAATAGGCGTAGATTTCTTTGAGCGAGAGCACGCCGGGATCGGTCTCGGGCGAATACGTCTTGCCTTCGTTCTTCACATACCAATCGAGGATCCGGCCGACGAAGGGCGAAATGAGCGTCACGCCGGCTTCCGCCGCGGCCGCGGCCTGGGCGAGCGCAAAGACCAGCGTCAGATTGCAGGCGATGTCTTCCTTCTCAAGCAGCGCCGCTGCCTTGATCCCTTCCCAGGTCGCGGCGATCTTGATCAGTACGCGCTCGCGTCCGACGCCGCGGTCGGCGTAATCCTCGATGATGCTGCGCGCCTGCGCGACCGTGCCCTCAACATCGAAGGAGAGATCCGCATCGACCTCGGTCGAGACCCGGCCGGGCACGAGCTTGGTCAGCTCCGCGCCGAAATTGACGCAGAGCCGTGTCGCGATCCGGCTTGTCGGGATGTTGCGATCGACGCCCCAGAGGATCGCCTCTTCGACCAACTCTTTATACGAATCCATGCCCGCCGCTTTGAGAATCAAACTCGGATTGGTCGTGCAATCGGCCGGCGCATAGGCCTTAATCGACTCGATGTCGCTTGTGTCGGCGACCACCGTGGTCATGGACTTCAACTGGTCGAGTTTGGAGGGCATGGTCGAGTCCAAAGGTGTGCTCTCATCCTTCGAGACGACTGCTCCGCAGCTTCCTCAGGATGAGGGTTTGGTGGTCAATAGCAGCGCGCCTTGCGCCGAAGCAACCTCCCTCCTGCTGAGGGGCCCGCGAAGCCGGCGTTTCGAAGCCGTGAGGGCGCGGGCTTTGCAGAAAAACCGGCGCCGCCGGAAACCCAAATCCGGCGAAATTGTTAGCCATCCGGCGTGACCTTTGCCGCGCCCATACCCGCGAGCCGCAATGGTCAGAAGAGCCGCCACACCCGCCCGGCCAGCCAAAAAGAAAGAACCCGAAGCTCCGGAGGTCGAGCCCGTCGTCGCCGTCACCGAGCACGAAATCGAAGATATCGAGGAGCGCTCGAGCCCGCGCAGTCCCGTCATCTACGAGATTGTGCGCCGCCTCGGCGAGGAGGAGATGGTGCGGCCGCCTCTGTCGCTCTGGTGGTCGGGGGTTGCAGCTGGTCTCTCGATCAGCTTTTCGTTTCTGACCCAGGCGGTCCTCCACACGCATCTGCCGGATGCGCCATGGCGCCCGCTTGTCGAGAGTTTCGGCTACTGCGTTGGCTTCATCATGGTCGTGCTCTCCCGTCAGCAGCTTTTCACCGAGAACACGATCACCGCCGTCCTGCCGTTGCTGGCGACACTGACGGCGCTGAAAATCCGGCAATTCACGCGGCTTTGGACCATCGTGCTCGTCGCCAATTTCGTCGGCACGTTCGTTGCCGCGCTGTTTTTCGCGGATACCTCGGCGCTGAGCCCTGAGCTTCGAGCAGGCATGCTGGAGATCAGCCGCAGTCTCCTAGGCTATGGCTTCTTCGCCATGCTGATCAAGGCCGTTCCGGCCGGCTTTCTCATCGCCGCCATGGTGTGGCTCATCCCGAGCGCCGATACCGCTCAGTTCTATGTGATCACTTTGATCACCTATCTGATCTCGGCCGCCGGCTTCATGCATATTGTCGCCGGCAGCACGGAAGCCTTCTATCTCGCGCTGAACGGAGCGGCCAGCTGGGGCTTTGTCGTCGGCGGCTTCATCGTGCCGGTGCTCATCGGCAATATCATCGGCGGCACGGCGCTCTTCACGGTCATCGCCTATGGACAAGTGATGCACGAGATTAAGGGGTAAGGCCGCCAACTGGGACCAAGCGATTTGCGAACCACTCGCCGCTTCAGGCGGCGCGGCGCGGCTTACCCGATTGGCGTCTGCGCCCGAAAGGCCTGGAACCGGGCTTGCGCGCATCCGCCTTGTTTTGCGGCTTATTGCGTTTCGCGCTGTGCGGCGCTTTGGCCGCCGGCGCTTCGGCGAATATGGCCCTTGGCGCTTCAACCAGAAGCGGCCGCTTCGTCAGCCTCTCGATGTCGCGCAGAAAGCCGCGTTCCGACACATCGCAGAACGAGATGGCAATGCCGGAGTTGCCGGCGCGCGCCGTGCGCCCGATACGATGAACATAGATTAAGGGCTCATTCGGCAATTCGAAATTGACCACATGGCTGACGCCATCGACATCGATGCCGCGCGCCGCGATATCCGTCGCAACCAAGACGCGCGCATCGCCGGTGCGAAAGCGTTCGAGCGCGCGCTGCCGGGCGTTTTGCGCCTTGTTGCCATGAATGGCATCGGCCGGCACGCCAGCGCGTTCGAGATAATCGCTGACCTTGTTGGCGTGGCTCTTCGTGCGCGTGAACACGAGGGCGCGGCTCAGCCCCGGGTCCTTCAGGAGATCGAATAAAAGCCCATGCTTCTGTGCGGTCGGCACGAAAAACACCCGCTGCTCGACGCGGTCGACCGTGACAACCTGCGGCGTGACCTCGACGCGCACGGGCTCGCGCAGCATGTCGGTGGCGAGTTTTGCGACAGTCTTCGGCATTGTGGCGGAAAACAACAAAGATTGGCGCTGGCGCGGCAGCATGGCCACGATCCGGCGCACATCACGGATGAAGCCCATGTCCAGCATGCGGTCGGCTTCGTCCAGCACGAGATATTTCACCGCGTCCAAGCGCACATGACCCTGCTCGACGAGATCGAGCAGACGGCCGGGCGTCGCGATGAGAATATCGACGCCGCGCGCCAGCGCTTTCACCTGGCCGCCCTGGCCCACGCCGCCGAGGATGACAGCGTGGCGCAGCGCCAGATGCCGGCCATAGGCCGCGAAGCTTTCGCCGATTTGAACCGCCAGCTCGCGCGTCGGGGCGAGAATCAGCGCATGCGCCGACTTCGGCGCGACACGCTCTTGTGGCTTGCCGAGTTTCTGCAGAATCGGCAGCGCGAAGGCCGCGGTCTTGCCGGTTCCCGTTTGCGCGATGCCGAGCAGATCCCGACCTCCGAGCAGAAGCGGAATGGCTTGGGTTTGAATGGCGGTCGGGGTGGTATAATTTTCAGTCGTGAGGGCACGGCAGAGCGGCTCGCAGAGTCCGAGCTCGGAAAAAGAAGGATTTGTCACTTGTATGATTGTTCCAATGCACCGGCGGCAGCGGACGAACCGGCCTGCCACCAGGGAGCGTTGCCGCTTTCCACGCGCACCTGGAACCAACGGAGATTAAGGGGGGAAGGTCCCGGGATGGCACGTCAATTCGACGCGTCGCGCGAATCCCGAAAAATCCATGCGTGCTTGTGCGGTAAAGCGGCCGCGAAGTCAAGGCGGCGGCTTGGAACGAGCTTCGGTGATCAATAAGGCGCGGCCGGATGGGATTTGCCTTCGAACGTCATGGCCGGGCTCGACCCGGCCATCCACGCGATCCGGGTCGTCAACTTACAAAATGTCGAGAAGCGGCGCGGCGTGGATGCCCGGCACAAGGCCGGGCATGACGTGGGGTGCCTCGCTCTTTACTCGCCCTTCGAGACGCTTGCTGCGCAAGCTCCTCAGAGTGAGGGGTTGTGACTTCGCTCCGACCGACCGCGTCCTCATGCTGAGGAGCACGCGCAGCGGACGTCTCGAAGCATTATCACCTCTTCGACCAACGGCTGATGCGCGTCCACCGACGCCGCTTTCAAGATCAACGTCGGATTGGTCGTGCAATCGGTCAGCTTGTAGGCCTTGATCGACGCGATGTCGCTGCTGTCGGCGGTGACAACGGTCATGGATTTCAACTGGTCGAGTTTGGAGGGCATGCGGGTGTCCTATGGCTTTCTCAGATGCGGCTAAACTGATCTAAGACGCGGTCTGAAAGATCGCGTCGTTCGATCCAGCGGCTTTCGCTCTTTTTTATGTCGGTGACTTGCCACATGGCTGAACCTCTGGATGACAAACCCATTGGCATTATGTGGCTTCGGTGTGGGTTATTGGGATCGTACATATAAGATCGCGTTGCATCGTCTCCCGCGCCTCGCCGCATCATATCCAATGGATTTTTTAAGCTGTGATCGTCTGCAATTTGATGTTTTTCGAGGGTCACGCGAAGCAATCGGAGATCATGAGCAAGCTGATCGAACTCCGTTTGTTTACCATCAACTTCCCTTAGCAATCGAACAGTCTCATAAATGCTGCCGACCCATACGCTAGCGAGCATTAAATTATAATGCGCTTTAAACGGGCTTTGAGCTGTTTCAGGCATTAAAAATTCATCTTCCATGCAGCGAAGCAACAAATCTAATTCACCGTCTCGCTGCACATTCACCGGCAGCAACGATTCCGGTAATTGGGCGCCCATAACAAAGGAGACCGAAATCCATCGTTTATAGATTTCACTCTTCTTCGCCCTCGCACTGTTAAATGCCTCATCGAGGATCGTTGTTACGAGCGTCTCGCGCGGATCGGCTGTCACACGTAAAGCTTCCCGCCCTTCTCGACAAACTCGGCGCTCTTCTCTGCCATCCCCTTTTCCCGCGCCTCGATCGCCGCGGCTTCGTCGCGCAAATCCTGGCTGATCTTCATCGAGCAGAACTGCGGGCCACACATCGAGCAGAAATGCGCGAGTTTGTGCGCTTCCTTGGGTAGCGTTTCGTCATGGAACAGTCGCGCCGTGTCCGGATCGAGCCCCAAATTGAACTGATCCTGCCAGCGGAAATCGAACCGCGCCCGCGACAACGCATCGTCGCGCAGCTGCGCCGCCGGATGGCCCTTGGCGAGATCGGCGGCATGCGCGGCGATGCGATAGGTGATGACGCCCGTCTTCACGTCGTCGCGGTCGGGCAGGCCCAAATGCTCCTTCGGCGTCACGTAGCAGAGCATCGCGCAGCCGAACCATCCGATCATCGCCGCGCCGATCCCCGACGTGATGTGATCGTAGCCCGGCGCGATGTCAGTGGTGAGCGGCCCGAGCGTATAGAACGGCGCCTCGCCGCATTCGGCGAGCTGCTTTTCCATGTTCACCTTGACCTTGTGCATCGGCACATGGCCGGGGCCTTCGATCATCACCTGGCAGCCCTTGGCCCAAGCAATCTTGGTGAGTTCGCCCAAGGTTTCGAGCTCGGCGAACTGGGCGCGGTCGTTGGCGTCGGCGATCGAGCCGGGCCGCAAGCCGTCGCCGAGCGAGAACGACACGTCATAGGCGCGCATGATGTCGCAGATCTCGTCGAAGCGCTCGTAGAGGAAGCTTTCCTTATGATGCGACAGGCACCAGCGCGCCATGATCGAGCCGCCGCGCGACACGATGCCGGTGATGCGCTTGGCGGTGAGCGGCACATAGGCGAGCCGCACGCCGGCGTGGATCGTGAAATAATCGACGCCTTGCTCGGCCTGTTCGATCAACGTGTCGCGGAAGATTTCCCAGGTGAGCTTGATCGGATCGCCGTCGACCTTTTCAAGCGCCTGATAGATCGGCACCGTGCCGATCGGCACCGGCGCGTTGCGCAGGATCCAGTCGCGGATGTTGTGGATGTTGCGGCCGGTCGAAAGATCCATGACGGTATCGGCGCCCCAGCGGATCGCCCAGACCATCTTGTCGACCTCTTCGGCGACCGAGGAGGTGACGGCCGAATTGCCGATGTTGGCGTTGATCTTCACCAAGAAGTTGCGGCCGATGATCATCGGCTCGAGTTCGGGATGATTGATGTTGGCCGGAATGATGGCGCGCCCGCGGGCGATCTCGTCGCGCACGAATTCGGGCGTGACGTATGCCGGGATCGACGCGCCGAAGCTCTCGCCGTCGGCAAGCCGCGCTTCCGCGCCTTCGAACATTTCTTCGCGCCCAAGATTCTCCCGCGCCGCGACGAAAATCATCTCTTCGGTGATGATGCCGGCACGGGCGAACTCGTACTGCGTAACCGCCGCGCTGCTCTTGCCGCGCAGCGGCGCGGGCGTTGCCGGGCAAAGCGGCACGAGCTTGTCAGCTGCGACGTTGCCGTTATCCTCCGGCCGCAACGCGCGGCCCGAATACGCCTCGAACCCGCGCGCCTTGAGCCAAGCTTCCCGCAGCCGCGGCAAGCCCGCCGAAAGATCGATGCGCGGCGCGTCCTCCGTGTAGGGCCCGGAAGGGTCATAGACCCGCACCGGCGGCTCGCCCGAGGAAGGATCGAGCTGGATCTCCCGAAACGGCACCTTGATCTCGGCGTGCCCCTGCGGCTCGACATAGATCTTGCGTGAGCCGGGCAGTGGCCCGCAGGTCACGGTCTGCGGAATAAGGCTCTCGGGCTTTTGGCGGATATTCATGGCGTGCTCCTCAAGAGCGTGTGCGGCACGGTGTTCGAGCGGGGAGCAAACCGGAGGAGATTTAGGCGGGCACGTCGCCCTTCATCCTGCTGCCTGTCCCTGCGCTGGCATTACCCAGATTCAGGTTCGAAGGGTGTGATCTCAGCCGCCGTTTTCGGCAGCACCCCACGGCATGGATAGGATAGTCCCCGCTCCGCGCTTCGACAAGCAGCCGCCGAAATATCTGTTTCGGCATGGCTGGCACACCGATTTGCTCGTGCAAACAGGCACATCTCTGGAACGAAAGTGGGAGTGCCACGTTTCTGCCGCAGAGTGAAGAGTCCGAACGCCGGAGCCGTCAGTTCCGGCAAGGTGGGGGATTCTGTAGCGGTTCCGTTTGAGGTCAGAAAGGCCGGCGCGATGGGCTCCGACTACTTACCGAGTCGCCCACCCTGGCGCCGTTTCGCGCGAGCCAGTCCTGCGGGCGCAAGCAAAGACATGGCAGGCCTGATCGGCCGAGAGTTGCGGCATGTCTTCCCAAAGGCCTCGCCCGAACTGGAAGGCGCACGCCGCTTGCTCGAAGAGATGGAAAAGAAGCGCAAGGTTCGAGGCTAAGCCCGGCCGCCGCGTGGGACGGCCGGGCGCCTCGTATTATTTGTTGGCATCCGCCGATTTATCGAATGCCGGGGCATTCTTCAGGTCGTCCTTGGTCCGATTGAGCACGAACCAGGTCTTGTCGCTGTTCGACGCCACCTTCAGATCGGTGAAGGGGATCGCCACGTCCTTCTGGCCAACGCCGAGAAATCCGCCGACACCGATCACCGCTGTCGACACGCTGCCGTCCTTGTTGATGACGAGATCGTCGATATCACCGATCTTGTTGTTGTTCGGGTCATAGACGCTCGCTTTGTAGACGTCCGAGGCAAGCCAATGATCCGTATTCAGAGTCGAATTCGTCGCAGCTAGCGAAGCGGTGCTGACCGCCGCCAGCAGCGCTGCAGAAAGCATGAGCCGTTTTAGCATGGGTGTGTGTCTCCTTGTGAGTAAATCTCAATGCGGGTCTCAACCGCCGCATTGGGCGATCGTTCCCACACCAAGATTGGAAATCTCACGCAGCAGGAAACGGCCGCGGTTCAGTCTTTGGCGCGCTCGACATAGGAGCCGTCGGAAGTTTGCACGATCACGCGCGTGCCCGGCTGGATGTGCGGCGGCACCATGGTGCGCAGCCCGTTCGAGAGCTTTGCGGGTTTATACGAGGAAGAGGCGGTTTGGCCTTTCATCGCCGGCTCCGTCTCGGTGACTTCGAGGGTCACGCGCGGCGGCAATTGGATGGCGACGGGCACGGCGTTGAATACCGACAAGATGCAGGTCATGCCCTCCTGCAGATAAACCGCCTGCTCGCCGATGACCTCGGCCGGCACCACCACTTGATCGTAGGTTTCGGCGTTCATGAACGTATAGCCGCTGCCGTCCTGGTAGAGATAATTGAAGTTCGAATCCTCTACGAAGGCGCGCTCGACCTGCTCGGTGGTCTTGTAGCGTTCGGTAACTTTCACGCCGTCGCTCAGTCGGCGCATGTCGATTTGTGTAGTCGGCGTGCCCTTGCCCGGATGGAAGCTTTCAGCGGTCAGGACGACGTAGAGCTGCCTGTCCTCCTTCTCGATGACGTTGCCCTTGCGAATCGAACTGGCGATGACTCTCACGATCGTTCCTTCGGTTGGCGATGAGAGCCCTTCGGCCAAACCGGGGTGGTTGGCGGAAAGGCTCCTGAAATCAGATTGTTACGATATCACCGCGAGGCCGGAGCGGGGCGGCCTGCCGGCGCAGCTTGGCGCACGCTATAAGACGCGGCGTTTTCGCCACAGGGATTACCGGGGGTTTTTCAAGCGAAATGAGGAAATGAGCAAGTCTTCTTTCTGGTGGCGGCCGGAGGCGCATGCCAAGCGCCGGCAATTCTTGGAACAGCGTGCCGCGCTGGCGACCGCCGTGCGCGGCTTCTTCGCCGCCCGCGGCTTCCTCGAGGTCGATACCGCCGCCCTCCAAGTCTCGCCGGGCAACGAAACGCATATTTCCGCCTTCGCTACCGAGCTTGTGGGCGACGACGGCCGCGCCTCGCGCCTCTACCTGCATTCTTCGCCGGAATTTGCTGCCAAGAAACTGCTTGCCGCCGGCGAAGCGCGCATTTTCAGCTTCACCCACGTGTTCCGCAATCGCGAGCGCGGCCCGTTGCATCATCCCGAATTCACGATGCTCGAATGGTATCGCGCCCGGGAGTCCTATACGCAACTTTTTCAGGATTGTTCGGAATTGCTTGCCGCTGCGGCGGCGGCGGTCGGCGCCACACGCCTGCGTTTCCATTCCGTGCTCGCCGACCCGCAGGCGCCGCCGGAGATCCTCGGCGTGACGGACGCGTTTCGCCGCTATGCCGGCATCGACTTGCTGCAAACCTACGATGCTTCGCGTTGCGATGCGCTGGCTTTGGCGCAGGAGGCGGCGAAGCTCGGGTTACGCGTCGTGCCGGACGATACGTGGTTGGATCTCTTCAGCAAGATCTTCTCGGCGAAGATCGAGCCGAAGCTCGGTCATGGCCGCGCCACGTTGCTCGTCGATTATCCGGCCCCCCTGGCGGCGCTCGCCCGGCTTCAGGAGGACCGGCGTTTCGCCGAACGGTTCGAGTTCTTTGTGTGCGGCGTTGAACTCGCCAACGGATTCGGGGAACTCACCGATGCGGCCGAACAGCGCCGCCGCTTCGAGACCGCAATGAAGGAACGGCAGAGGATCTACGCCGAGACCTATCCGATCGACGAAGAATTTCTCGCCGCGCTCGACGCGATGCCGCCGGCTTGCGGCATCGCACTTGGTTTCGACCGGCTGGTCATGCTGACGAGCGGAGCGGAACGGATCGAGGACGTCGTGTGGACGCCGGTTGTCGAGGAAGGAACGCAGTTATGAGCATCGCCACGGTCGAGGATATGATCGAAGCGGGCCTCGTGCCAGAGTCGCGCCGCGCCGCGCTCGCCGAAGTCGGTGCACGCTATGCGATCGGGCTCAGCCGTCCGCTGGCGGCGTTGATTGATCCTGCCGACCCCCACGATCCGATCGCGAAACAGTTTATTCCCGATCCCAAAGAACTCCTCGTCGAGCCCGAGGAGAGCGCAGATCCGATCGGCGACGCGGCGCATAGCCCCGTCGAAGGCATCGTGCATCGCTATCCCGACCGGGTGCTGCTTAAACTCCTTCATGTATGTCCGGTCTATTGCCGCTTCTGCTTTCGCCGGGAAATGGTCGGCCCGGGAAGCGCGGCGTATCTTTCCGCCGCGGCGCTCGATCGGGCTTTCGCCTACATCGCTGCACATGCCGAAATTTTCGAAGTGATCCTGACCGGCGGCGATCCGTTGATTCTTTCGTTGCGCCGTCTTGCCGACATTCTGGCGCGGCTCGGCAAGATCGGGCACGTCGCCGTCGTGCGCATCCATACCCGCGTGCCGGTCGCCGAGCCTGCGCTGGTCACAGATGCGCTCGTACAGCTGCTGCGCAACGCCGGCAAGACGGTGTACGTCGCGCTTCACGCCAATCATCCGCGCGAGCTGACCCAAGCGACGCGCGCCGCGTGCTCCAGGCTCGCTGACGCCGGCATTCCAATGCTGAGCCAGACCGTGCTGTTGCGCGGCATCAACGATAACGTCGAAGTCCTCGCCAAACTGATGCGCGGCTTCGTCATGGCGCGCGTGAAACCGTATTATCTTCATCATCCCGATCTCGCCCCCGGCACGTCGCATTTCCGCGTGTCGATCGCCGAGGGCCAAGCGCTCGTGCGGGCGCTGCGCGGCCGCATTTCCGGTCTTTGCCAACCGCAGTACATGCTCGATATTCCCGGCGGCTTCGGAAAGGTGCCGATCGGCGAAGGTCTGTTCGAGGGCAAGGAAGGCGCCTACCGGGCTACGGATTTCCACGGGGCAACGCACGCGTATCCGCCGGACTCGACAAATTCGAGCAGTTTTTGAACAACGTCACGGCATCTATGAGGACCGAAGAGCTGGGTGATGAACAAACGACCGGCTAAGAATGCCGTGCATTTTCCAGCCGCGTGTAAGATCCTTTGTCCCCGATGCTGCACGTTTCGCGTCGCGCTCATCTTCGTCGTAGGTCTCCCGCTGGCTGGCTGCGCGCCAAAGGTGCCCCTGTTACCTGCCGCGCCACCGAACGCAATGAATGCGCGGGAACGCGCCGCGAGCCGAGTCCACGTCGATCCCGCCGTGGCGGCCGCCATGATCTCGCAATATCGAGAAGCGCATGCGCTCAGTGCCATTACGCCCGATCCGATTTTGCAGAAATTGGCACAGGCGCAGGCCGATGCCATGGCGGCGCATAATATTCTGAGCCATACGATCGCCGGTACGCTGACAGCGCGTTTCGATGCCGCAAATCTCGCCCAAGCGACGGCGGTTGAAAATGTCTCGGCCGGCTATTTCTCCTTGCCCATGGCCATTGCAGGCTGGCGCAATTCGCCGCCGCACAATGCGAATTTGCTTTCCCCGAAGATGCGACGCCTCGGCATAGCGACGGCCTACGCGCCCGGCACGCGTTATCTCGTCTTTTGGGCACTCGATATGAGCAATTGAAACATGATTCCGATAAGTCGCAGATTTTCGGATGAGATCATGCGTTAAAATACCAGCGCAACGCAGCGTGGGGCAGATCACCCCAACAATCCACTGCGCGCCGGTAGCAGCGGATTCTCCAGCAGCGCGGCGCGATCCGGCGTATCGACGCCAGGCAGATCGGCAACCGACTGCCAGAGTGACTGGATAGCCGCCGGCTCCATGTCGTCGAGGATGAAGACGATCCGCGTCGCGTGGTCTTCGTCTGGCCACGCCTCGAGCCGTACTGGCGGATGGAAGACGTGCTTTACGCCGTGAATGATGAGCGGGCGCGCCGGATCGTCCGCCAGCGCGACGATGCCTTTGACCCGCAACAGATGTGCGCCATAGGTGCCGCGTAACAGCTCAAGGAAAATGTCGAGCGCCGCCGGCGACAAAGGAGCGGTATGGCGCAGCGCAAAGGCGCGGATCTTGGCATCGTGGCGGTTCACGTCATGCGCGTGATCGTCATCGTGCTCCTCGGCGATCGCCTCGGCGTTTAGCCAGCGGCGCACGTCCGAGGCCTTTTTGTCGGGATCGTAGAGGCCGATGTTGAAAAGCCGCGCGGCATCAGCCTCGGCCGCATCGATCTGCAGCGCAACGGGGTTGAGCCGTGCGAGCCGCGCCCGCAACGCGGCAAGGCGCAGATCGTCGGCGTCGAGGAGATCGGTCTTGGTGATGACCAGCCGGTCGGCGACCGCCGCCTGCTTTACCGCTTCGGGATGTCGGTCGAGACTGGCCTCGCCGTTGAGCGCGTCGACGAGGGTCACGACCCCGTCGAGCCGGAAGCGAAGCATCAGATAGGGATGGTACATGATCGTATGCAGCACCGGCGCCGGATCGGCGAGGCCGGTGGTCTCGATCACTACGCGGTCGAAGGCCAAGCGGCCGTTGTCACGCGCCCGCAGCATGTCTTCGAGTGTCGCGATAAGATCGCCGCGGATCATGCAGCAAAGGCAGCCCGAGGTCATCACCACCGAGTCGCCGGTCACCTTCTCGACGAGCAGATGATCGAGACCGATCTCGCCGAATTCGTTGACGAGCACCAGACAATTGGCGAGCGCCGGGGCGCGCAGCAGGCGATTGAGCAACGTCGTCTTGCCGGCGCCAAGGAAGCCCGTGAAGACGGTCAGGGGAAACACCGGCGGCCGCTGCGCGGGCGGCGTTTGATTCTGCTGCAACGGGCTCAATCCTGCGAGGAAACAGGTTTGGGTTTCGCCGCGAGTTTGGCCGGCTTGCCGGCGGTCCTAGATTTGCCTTTGCCGGCGAACTTGCCGCCGCCCTTCTTCGCCGTCTTGCCGGTTTTCCCCTTGGCAAACTTTGAGGCATGCGCCTTGGCAAGCCTGTGCCGCTTGGCTTTGCTCGCCAGGTGCCTTCGTTTGGATTTCTTCGATGCGGTCTTTTTGGCTTCCTTTTTGGTGAGCCTGTCACTCGTCGAGGAAGCGGTGGGAGCGGGTTTCGCCGCGGCGTCGCTCGCCGCGAGATTTGGCGCCGTTTGCGTAGGTTCGGTGCTGACGATTTCGGGCGGCGTGCCGATTGGCGAATGTGGCGGACGCGCCTCCGCCACCGGGCCGAGATAGCCCGGCGCCGGACCGACATAGACAGCGACGGGATCGAATACCGGAGCGGGCATCAACGCGACGCGCGAAGCCATCGGCGCCCGGTCGGCGGCCGGCGCGGCATTGAACAGAAAGCCGTTGGCCGGAAAGCTCGGCGTGGTGGGGAGCGACAGCGGGGCTTCGAGGCGCTCGGTCTCGGCCGCCCATGCGACTTCCGTCTTGGCACGGCGGCGACAGACCACGTCGTGCATGTCGGGTGGCCTTGCATAGACTTTATCCGCGCCCAGCATCGGATGCGGATGATCGATGCCCGCGAAAGCCCGGTCGAGCAGCACTGCGGTTCGCACCAGCCGCGTTCTGACGCTCGGCGCGCCCAGGACGACCGCGATGTAGTGATGCCCGCCACGCGTAGCGCTCGCGACGAGATTGAACCCGGACGAACAGGTAAATCCCGTCTTCATCCCGTCCGTGCCGGGATAGCGGCCGAGCATATCGTTGTGAGTCGGGATGATCTCGTCGCCGAGACGCAATGCGCCGATGCCGAAGAGGCGCGCCTTATCGGGGAATTGCACGAACAGTGCCCGTGCCAGAATGGCGAGATCACGCGCCGAGGAGAAGTGGCCGGGATTCTGCAGGCCGTTAGGATTGACGAAATGAGTCTCGGTCATGCCGAGCCGCGCGGCGGTGCTGTTCATGTCCTCGGCGAAGGCTTCGACGGAGCCGGCGATACCTTCCGCGACCGTCACCGCAATGTCGTTCGCCGACTTCACGACCAGCATCTTCAGCGCGTTGTCGAGGGTAACCTCGGTGCCAGGCGCAAAGCCCATTTTGGAGGGCGCCATCGACGCGGCGCGGGCGGAGACGACGAGCGGCGTATCGAGACTGAGTTCGTGGTCACGTACGGCGCTAAGTGCGACGTAAATCGTCATTAGCTTGGTGAGCGAAGCCGGATACCAGGGTTCGTTCGCCTGTTCCTCGTAAAGAACATTGCCGGTCGCAACATCGACGACGATCGCCGGACTCGCCGCGGCGCTTGCGATAGAGCCCAGCGTCGCAATGACGATTGCGCACAGCATCCAACCGCGGTGGGGAGTGCTCGGGGAACGTTGCGGATGTGAGCCGTCCATCTTCGCGCCCCGTTGAAACCCAAGAACGTGGTCCGATATCATTCCTAGCCCGCAACGCGCCGCCTGCAAAGCGCGACGATGCCGGTTTGCCCTGATAAGACGCGAGCATAGTCTTAGTTCTTTGGAGTTGCGGCAGTTTCATGACGAGCGTTACGCAACGTTCGCGCTTCGATGTTATTCGCCCGGGGCTTTGGCATCGATGGCGAGGGCGTGTACCCCATCGGCAATTTCGGCGCGTAACGCGGCATTCACCATGCGGTGGCGATCGATACGGCTCTTGTCCTTGAACGCTTCGGATACCATTTTGACCGTAAAGTGAGTCTCTCCTGACTGCGCGGCTTTTTCGGAATCCCGCATAAGGTGCGCATGCCCGAGGTGTTTGCGGGAATCGTCGATCACCTCGAGCGAAAGCGGTGCAAACGCAGCGTTGAGCTTTTGGCGGATGCGTTGCGCGATGCTGGCCTGTGCGGTCATTCAACCTCCTTGAACTGCTCGCACCCCGCCGGCAATTTTGACGGATCGAGCGTCTTGCGGCGATCATAAAGACCTTGATAATACTCCGATGGATCTCAATTCACCGCTCTTCGATCGAATCCGGATCGCCGCAAAACAGAGGCCGCAGGTACGCGGCGCCGAGATGCGCTGCGATCGGCCTGGCTGCGATGCGCCGGGTATGTTTCGCGCTCCGAAGGGATGGCAATCGGAAGGTGAATATTTCTGTTTCTGCCTCGATCACGTCCGCGCCTATAACGCTTCCTATAATTATTTCAATGGCATGACACCTGAGGCCGTGGCGCTCTACCAGCGCGACGCGAGCGTCGGGCACCGTCCGACGTGGAGCATGGGCAGCGGTGGTTTCGGAGTGCGTAGCGACGATGCGTCGCGCTTCGTCGATCCGCTGCGGATTTTCGGCCGCCACAGCCCGCCGCGGACGCCGGAGGAGCCGAAAATGCCGCGCTGCGGAATCGCCGCGAAGAAGGCGCTCGACCAGCTCGGGCTGGACGAAACTGCCGATTCGGGCACCATCAGAACGCGTTACAAGGAGATGGTGAAGCGGCTTCACCCTGACGCCAATGGCGGGGACCGCTCCCGCGAAGATAAATTGCGGGAAATCATTCACGCCTATAGTTATCTGAAGTCCGTCAAACTCGCCTGAGGGCCCCTCCGCCGCACCCGGCTTGCGCCGGGCCGCGGTTGGACTGGAGGATCAATGTCAAACATCTCGCTTGTCAGCGATGGTCAGGCCAACCAGGCCGTCCCTGACATGAAAATTTCGGTCCGTCAGGTTTTCGGGATCGATTCGGACATGGAATCGCCGGCCTTCTCGACGCCGGATCTGCACGTGCCGGAGACCGATCCGGATTATCTTTTCGATCGCGACACCACGCTCGCAATTCTCGCCGGCTTCGCCAAGAATCGCCGAGTAATGGTCACCGGCTATCACGGCACCGGCAAGTCGACGCATATCGAACAGGTCGCGGCGCGGCTCAATTGGCCCTGCGTGCGGATCAATCTCGACAGCCATGTGTCGCGCATCGATCTTGTCGGCAAGGATGCGATCGTCGTCAAGGACGGCAAACAGGTGACCGAATTCCGCGACGGCATTCTGCCCTGGGCGGTGCAGAATAATATCGCGCTCTGTTTCGACGAGTATGACGCCGGTCGCCCCGATGTGATGTTCGTAATCCAGCGCGTGCTCGAGGTGCAGGGCCGTTTGACCCTGCTCGACCAAAGCCGGGTGATCACGCCGCATCCTGCCTTCCGCTTATTTTCGACGACGAACACAATCGGGCTCGGCGATACCTCCGGCCTCTACCATGGCACGCAACAGATCAACCAGGGACAGATGGACCGCTGGTCGATCGTCACTACGTTGAACTATTTGCCGCATGACAAAGAGGTGGGCATCGTGCTCGCCAAGGTGAAATCCTATCAAGCGACCAAGGACGGCCGCGATCAGGTCGGCAAAATGGTGCGCGTCGCCGACTTGACCCGCAACGCCTTCATGGCCGGCGACCTCTCGACCGTGATGAGCCCGCGCACCGTGATCACCTGGGCGGAGAACGCCGAGATCTTTCACGACATCGGCTTTGCCTTCCGGCTGACCTTCCTCAACAAATGCGATGAATTGGAGCGCACGCTCGTCGCCGAATTCTACCAGCGCTGCTTCGGCCAGGAGCTGCCGGAGAGCGCGGTCAATGTCGCGATAAGCTGACGCCGTGAGCGGTTCGAACCAGAAGCCTGCTTCGAAAGTCGAAGCCCCGCAGGAGCCGCTGAAGCGCGCCATCGCCGGCTGCATGCGGGCGTTGGCGCACATGCCGCAGCTCGAAGTCGTCTACGCCGCCGAGAAGCCTGGTCTGACGCGCAACGGCGGCACGGCAAAAGTGCGCCTGCCGGAGCCGCCTCGCAAGCTCGGCAGGCGGGATGCGGCCGTGCTGCGCGGTCAGGCCGATTCCCTGGCGCTGCGGCTCGCCTGTCACGACGTCGACATGCATCGGCGTCTGTTGCCACGTACGGCCGCCGCACGCGCCGTATTCGAAGCGGTGGAGCAGGCGCGCGTCGAAGCGATTGGCACGCGCCGCATGGAAGGCGTCGCGCAGAATCTCGACGCGATGATCGAGGAGCGCTTCCAGCATAGCCGTTACGCCGACATTCGCGAGCTCGCCGAGGCGCCGCTCGAACAGGCGATCGCGCTGATCGTGCGCGAGCGCTTGACCGGCCAAAAGCCGCCGAAGAACGCGCAGAAGCTCGTCGATCTCTGGCGGTCGAGCGTCGAACAGCGCGCCGGGCGCGATCTCGACAAGCTCGCCGCGGCCATCGAGGATCAGCGCGGCTTTGGACTGTCGGTGCGCCGTCTTTTGGCGGCGCTCGACATGGCCGAGGATCTCGGCTCGGACGAAGACGAGGACGAGTCGAACAAGGAAGCGCAGAACGGTGCCGACGACGGCGAGACGTTCCAGGGCCAGCGCGACGAGGGCGTCGAGGCGACGGAAACGCAGAGCGCCGAGGCGGCCGAGGCGACGGGCGAATCGACGATCGACGCAGCCGAGGCAGCGGCGGGCGAATTCGAAGCTGAGGAGGAAGGCGAGGCCGCCGACGGCGAACAGCCCGCCGAATCGCGCCGCCTGCCGGGCAAGGCGCGCGCCGAGCAGCGCGGCCCCGACTACCGCGCCTTCACCAAGAAATTCGACGAGACCATTGCCGCCGAATCGCTTTGCGAGCCGGAGGAACTCGACCGGCTGCGCGCCTATCTCGACAAGCAACTGCAGAATCTTTCTTCGATCGTGGGGCGTCTCGCCAATCGCCTGCAACGCCGGCTGATGGCTCAGCAAAGCCGCTCGTGGGAGTTCGACCTCGAGGAAGGCGTGCTCGATCCGGCGCGGCTGTCGCGCGTCATTATCGATCCGCAGCAGCCGCTCTCCTTCAAACGCGAGAAGGATATGGATTTTCGCGATACGGTCGTGACGTTGCTTCTCGATAATTCCGGTTCGATGCGCGGCCGGCCGATCACGGTCGCGGCGACGTGCGCCGACATTCTCGCCCGTACCCTCGAGCGCTGCGGCGTCAAAGTCGAAATTCTCGGCTTTACGACCCGCGCTTGGAAGGGCGGCCAATCGCGCGAAGCCTGGCTGCAGGCTGGCAAACCGCCGTCACCCGGCCGCCTCAACGATCTGCGCCACATCATCTACAAGGCCGCGGACGCGCCTTGGCGCCACGCGCGCAAGAACCTCGGCTTGATGATGCGCGAAGGCCTGCTCAAGGAGAACATCGACGGCGAGGCGCTGGATTGGGCACATCGCCGCCTGCTCGCCCGGCCGGAACAGCGGCGCATTCTGATGACGATTTCGGACGGCGCGCCGGTCGACGATTCGACGCTCTCCGTCAATCCCGGCAATTATCTCGAACGCCATCTGCGGCATGTGATCGAAGAGATCGAGACCCGCTCGCCGGTCGAATTGATCGCGATCGGGATCGGCCACGACGTGACGCGCTATTACCGGCGGGCGGTGACGATCGTCGACGCGGAAGAGCTCGGCGGCGCGATGACCGAGAAACTGGCCGAACTCTTCGATGAGAAGGCCGAGCCCCCTCCGCCGCCGAAACCCGAGCGTCGGACACCGACTTTGCACTGAGCGGCGGGGGCGTTATCCCTCGGCTTGTTTCTTCAGGATTTCACGCTTCAAGGCGAGCGCGTTGGGCGAGAGCTCGCTATCGCGCGCCTTGAGAAGAAAGGCATCGAACCCACCGCGATGTTCGATCGAACGCAGCGCCGCCACGGCGACACGCAAGCGCACACGCCGATTCAACGTCTCGGAAATCAGCGTCGCCCTTTTAAGATTGGGCAGGAAGCGCGTATTCGTCTTGTGGTTCGAATGGCTGACCACATGCCCGGTCTGCACGGACTTGCCGGTCAATTCGCAGCGGCGCGTCATGGCTTTTGCTCGCGGGAAATCGGAGGCGGTTGTCCTAGGGGAGGCGCGCGGCCGCGTCAAGCGCGGCCGCTTTTCCTCCCTAGAACGACAACCGGCCGGTCAGCAGAAAAGCATGGTCGTAGGTCGGCGTGAGCGCCGGCTTCAAGACGATCGGCATGGGGGTCACCGCGACCTGGTAGCCGAAGCCGAAGATCGCTTTCAAATTCTTGCCGATGGCGAAACGTCCGAAGATGATGCCGGGCGTGACGAAGAGCTGGGTCAAGTTGGCGCGCTCGCCGTCGAACCAATAGGTGTCGTTGAGCTCGACCTCCGGCCAGAAATATTCGCCGAAATGGTATTGGAACGCGATGTTCGTAACGAGCGAGGTGCCGATCATCGATTCGTTGGCCGTTGGTATGGCCACGCCGCTCGTTGCCTGGATGTCGAAATCGCCCCACCCCTTGCCGCCGGCGATCGTCGGAGTGATGACCCAGGCCTTGTTGGTGAACGGCGAGCCGAGCAGCGGCGCCTGAAAGCCCAAGAAGGTCGTGACGATGTAGTTGCCCTTGTCTTCCGGCTCACTGACGATGCGCTGTTTGATGGTCAGGAAATTCCAATCGGAGAAACCATAGGCTGGCGATTTGACGTAGCGCTCTTCATAATTCGGGATGTTGATGAGCACCTCGTTCATCGTCGTTGGGATGAACTCGAGCCCTTTGCCGCCGCCGAAGTTGGTGACCTCAGCGCCGCTCCCCAACTGCTGGAACGACTGGTCATAGCGAATTTCCTCTTCGAGGCGCGGCGTGACGGTCGCAAGCGGCGTCATCCAATGCGGCTGCGTCGCCTGCGCCTCGTGCACGCGATCGTACCAGTGCAGGAAATAGTCCTCGATCGGATTGTTGGTGGGGCCGGCGAAGGCCGGCAGCGGGTTCTCCGTGAAAATGTCGGTGGCGAACGCCGCCGGCGTGGCGAACGCCATCGCCACGACAGAGAACCCAAGCGCGGCGAGCGGTCGAGCCGGCCAGCTCGCCCAAAAGGACTTCAAACTCATGGTTGCCCCCAACCTCGCGGCCGCGGAACCGGGCCGTCTAAGCTATATCGTCCGATATATAGCTTAGTGGGTGCAAAGCCAACGAAAATTCTCCGTCGGGGAAGGCAAGAGGGAAGTTTCCTCTAAAGCGCAGCCTCAGTGCCACGGCCGCGCCGCTTTGGCCTTTGTCTCAAAGCTTTCAATCTTCTCGGCCTTCTTCAGGCTGAGACCGATATCGTCGAGGCCGTTTAAGAGGCAATGTTTGCGGAAAGGCTCGATGTCGAAGGTGATGACGCCGCCATCCGGGCCGCGGACCTCTTGTTTGTCGAGGTCGATCGAGATGGTTGCGTTGGCGCCGCGCCGCGCGTCGTCCATCAGCTTTTCGAGATCCTCGGGCGACACGACGATCGGCAAAATGCCGTTCTTGAAGCAATTGTTATAGAAGATGTCGGCGAAGCTCGTCGAAATCACGCAGCGGATGCCGAAATCGAGGAGCGCCCAAGGCGCATGTTCGCGCGACGAGCCGCAGCCGAAATTATCCTCGGCAATGAGAATCTTGGCGTTGCGATAGGCGGGCTTGTTCAAGACGAAGTCGGGATTTTCCGAGCCGTCGTCGCGATAGCGCAACTCCGCGAAGAGGCCCTTGCCGAGCCCGGTGCGCTTGATCGTCTTCAGGTATTGCTTCGGGATGATCATGTCGGTGTCGACGTTGCGGATTTCGAGCGGAGCCGCGACACCGGTCAACGAGGTAAATTTCTGCATTTGCATTTCCGCTTGTTTATTCCGCCGCAGCCTCGATCGCCGCCATGTCGGCGTCGGAGAGGCCAAAGTGGTGGCCGATCTCGTGCACCAAAACATGGGCGATAATGTCGCCGAGCCGGTCCTCGCTTTCGGCCCAATAGTCGAGGATCGGACGGCGGTAAAGCCATACCATATTCGGCAATTGCCCGGTCAAGGGAGCGCCGCCTTGCGCCAGCCCGCGGCCGGTGAAGAGGCCGAGCAAGTCGAACTCGGTTTCGCAGCCCATCTCGTCGAGCACATCGTCGGTGGGGAAATCCGCGACCTGAATCACCAGCCCTTCGCAGAGCTTGCGGAAGCGTGCCGGCAGGCGGGCATAGGCCGCCTGCGCGATGGCCTCGAACGCGGCGAGCGACGGGGCGGTCGCCGCCGTCCAATCCTCAGGCATAGGGAAAACTCCGCTTGCGGCCGGACCGTTTACCTTGTTGGCTCATTCCGCGCCGGTAGGGAACGGCAAAGATCAAGGCAACTGAGATGACCTGGGACGCGGCAGCCTGGATCACGATCCTCAAAGTTGCCCTCTGGTTCATCGCCGGAACCGGGATGATCGCGGCGCTCGCGATCCTCGTCGGCAAGAGCGACAAAGACGATCGAGATTAGCCCTTGCGCCGCTCGTGGCGGCGCAGCCGGACATAGAGCGCGCCGGCACCGCCCTGCGTACGCGTCGCCTCCTCGAAGCCGACGATGAGATGCCGCCATTCCGGCGCGTTGAGCCAGAGCGGCACTGCACGGCGCAAAACGCCCGTCTCGATTCCGTCAGCCAGACGGCTCTCGCCTTTGCCGGTGACGACAAGTACGATTTTGGCACCGTCGCGCTGCGCACGGCTCAAAAAACCCAGCAAGGCGTGATGGGCCTCCTGCTGGCGCATGCCGTGGAGATCGATTGCCGCGTCGACCGGGATCGCGCCGCGCGCCAGTTTGTGCCGGGCGCGACGGTCGAGCGGCGCCAGCCCGGGGAGCCGGCGCGGCACGGAAGCGGCGCCCGGCGGCCGCGCGGGTCCCTTTGATTTTGTAGCGTTTTCCGGCTGTTTCAGCGTATCAAGGCTCGATTCCGTCCGCGGCACACCCTGGCGCGGTGCGACATCGCGCATCGCGGCAAGCCATAGCTCGACCTCGTCCGCCGAAAGGCGCCGCAACCGGGTGTCCTTTACGAAGCTCATGCAGGAGGTTTTGGCAGCAGGACGATAAACTCGCAAGCGTGCCGGACTGCACCGGCCCGCGCCCCTGCCGCGGCGCCGCACCCGAAGAAAATATCGGCGCGCGCTGGTCCGAGGATCGCCGACCCGGTATCCTGCGCGATCATCAGCCGGCCGAAAGGCGTCGGCTCGTCTCCCTTCCAAGGCAAATCCCCGTCGAGCCAGAACGGCAAGCCGTACGACCAGATCGCCCGGTCCACCGCGATCGAACGCAACGGCGTGAGGCTCACCCCAGCCCCTCCGATTGCAGCGTCCGTTTCGCGCAGATGCGGATCGATTGCGAAAAATACATAGGATTTGTTGGCGTGAAGAAGCGTGGTGCCGTCCTCGCCCGGATTTTGTCCGTGTCTCCGCACCCAGGTTTCGAGCGCCGCGAGTCCCATTTCGGCGGGGGCGATCTCGCCTCGTTCGATAAGAATGCGGCCGATCGAAGTGTAGGGCCAGCCGTTGCGGCCGGCATAGACGAGGCGCATCTGTCGGCCGTCCGGCAGGATGGCGCGCGCCGAGCCTTGCACTTGGACGAGGAAGACTTCGACCGAATCTTCGAGCCAAACCAGCGCTTCGAACTGCTCCAGATCTGCTTCAATTTCGGCGCGTTCGGGATAGGGGACGAGCGTCCGATCGGCCAGCCGCCGCGCCGCCGCAAGCTCGGGCCGGCCTGGTAGTCCCGCGCCTTGCGGTAGCGTGACGAGATCGTCGGGCCGGGCGAGTACTGGCGCCGTAAATTGCGCCGAAGCCGCGAGGGCGCCGGCGACGATCGGCTCGTAATAGCCTGTGACGAAGCCCTGGCTCGGCGCAACGGCGAAGGCTTCGAAATGGTCTTCGAAGAAGGCCAGCGCCGCAGCTTGGGTGGAAACTGACGCTGCGAGGGCGGCCCGGAAAACGCCGGTCAGCGCCGGTGAGGCGGCGCGCGCCGGGCGCAGCGGCAGACGGCGCTCGAGGATCGCCGCCGCCTGTTGGACGAAAACACGAAAGGCTTCGAGGTGATCGTCGCCGGCAAATCCGTCGATCTCGGCAAAACTACGCGACGCGAGCGAGGCTCGCGGCGCGGCGGAAGCGGCGGCGGAAACCGGCCCCATGATGATCTCTCGTGCGTTGCGACGCGCGTCGTGGTCCTCGGCGGCAATTTAGCCGCACCCCGTGGCGCTTGCGAAGCAACCCGAGCGAGAAAGCGCCGCTTAATGTCCACCCTGCGTCGCGGCGAGCTTCCAGTTCGGATCGCGCGAGGAGACGTCGCGGGCAAACGTCCAGACATCGGCGATATCGACGCTCTTCTCGGGATCGCCGCTGATCACCGCACCCGATTTGTCGCGCGTGGCGCTGATCAGTTTCGCGGAAAAGCGCAGCGTGATCTGCGCGGAGGCGCCGCGCATACCGGCATCCTCCATCGTCACTTGATCGATCGAGACGACGCTCGTCGTCATGCTTTCGTCGCGGCTTTCGCGCCCGGCGATCGCCACCGAGAAACTGTCGAATACGTCTTTGTCGAGCAAATTTCGCAAGGTCTCGAGATCGCCGGAGGCAAAGGCCGTCACGATCATTTCATAGGCGGTTTTCGCGCCGCGCAGAAATGTGTCGGGCGCGAAGTCGGGGCTCGCGGCGGCGATCGCGTCGAGGCCTTCGGCGACCTTCGAGCCCGGCTCGGCGTAGGGCCGCCAACGATCCGGGTTCGGCTCGCTCACCGGGCGCGCCGCCGTTCCTGGTAGCGGCACTACTTTGGGATCGTCGATCGCCCGGCGCAAAAGCGGCGCGGATGGGGGCTTTTCGTTGCCGGTACGCGTGCCGAGAACGGAGCGAAGTTTCCACAAGACGAAAATCGCCAGAAGCGCGAAGATGATCGTTGAGGCGTCCAGCGGGTCGTGCATGCGCGGTCCCAAATTGTAGCGTGCCGAAGGGCTTTTAGCATATAAGTTCATGAGCCGCGAACCGCAGCCTCGGGGCGCTCGGGAGAGACGAAGATGCCCTTTGCTGCAACGTTCCTGTTCGGATTGGGCCTCTGGCTTTTCAGCGAGATCTTCGTCTTCGGGCTGGTCTCCGACGTGATCGGGCTCGGTGGCGCGATTCTCGCCACGCTGCTGACCAGCTTGCTCGGTGCGCTGTTGCTACGTCGGCTCGGCCGCGCGGCACGTCAGGAACTCAAGGCCGTGGTCAAAGGCGGTGTCGTCCGCTTCACGCCCGCAGCTCTGGAAAGCGGCGTTCTCGCGGCGCTCGGCGGCGTCCTGCTCATTCTGCCGGGCTTTCTTTCCGACTGCGTGGGACTTGCGCTGCTGGCGCCGGCTCTGCGTAAGCCGCCGCCGCCTGAAAAACCCGACGTGATCGATCTCTCGCCGCAAGATTGGCGGCGCATCGACGAACGCGATCGGAACTGAGCCCGCGGCTTGTTCGCGTCATCCATCCATGCTACCGGCGAGCGCCGGTAAAGCTCGGAGAAGGACATGGCGGACGGGAACGGCGGCACAGCGGCAAACACCGCGCCTACCCTCAATGCGCTGGTGCAATATACGAAGGATTTTTCTTTCGAAAATCCGAATGCGCCGCGCTCGCTCGGGCCGCAGGCCAAGCCGCCGCAGATCTCGATCCAGGTGAACGTGAACGCCCGGCAAGTCGCGCCGACCGACTATGAGGTCGAACTCCTGCTCGAGGGCTCGGCCGGCGAGGGTGCCGATACGTTGTTCAAGTTCGAGCTGAATTATGCCGGGCTTTTCCGCGTCGCGAACGTCCCGCAGAACGACGTCCACCCGGTAGTCATGATCGAATGCCCGCGGCTTTTGTTTCCGTTCGCCAGACAGATCATCGCCGAGGCGGTACGCGGCGGCGGCTTCCCGCCGCTCTACATCGATCCGATTGACTTCGCCACGCTCTATCGGCGCCGGATGGAAGAAATGGCCGCCAAGCCCGACGCACCCGCCGCGCAAACATAACGGCGCGCCGGCATTTCCGCAGAAGCGCGCAGTTCCCCGACCAATTTGCCTAAGGCGTCGGAGCGGCTTCGTTGGGCAAAGTGTGCACGGGCGGCAGCGCCGGTGTAATAGCTTCGAGCGAATGGGCGAGCGGATAGTTTCGCCAGATCGCCTTTTGGCCGAGACGGGCGATGAACGCCGCGTGCGCGGCAAGTTCCGCCGCGTCGATGCGCGGCGTCAGCGCCGTTGGGCGGACGAGA
Organism: uncultured Alphaproteobacteria bacterium; assembly: GCA_963697785.1. Taxonomy (GTDB): domain Bacteria; phylum Pseudomonadota; class Alphaproteobacteria; order Rhizobiales; family Beijerinckiaceae; genus Methylovirgula. The sequence continues at coordinate 2,586,159 of OY969098.1, forward strand.
CGCGCCGCGCCGTCTCCATTGATCCGTGCCGTCGCTGCCGCCTGCAACGCGAAGCTCGCCTGGCGCCCGCCGGTCAGTTCGGCATAGACCTCGGCGAGAATTTCCGCATCGAGCAGCGCGCCGTGTTTGGTGCGCCGGCTGACGTCGATGCCGTAACGCTGGCAGAGCGCGTCGAGACTGTTGGGCGCGCCGGGATGGCGGCGGCGCGCCAATGCCAATGTATCGACGACCCGTTCGAAGCCGATCGCGGCATGGCCGTGCACGGCAAGTTCGGCGTTGAGGAAACGGATGTCGAATTCGGCGTTGTGGGCGACAAGTACAGCTTCCCCGAGGAAGGCGGCGAAGCGCTCGGCAATGTCGCTGAATTTCGGCTTGCTGGCTAGAAATTCGGCGGAGAGCCCGTGTACCCGGAAGGCCTCGTCCGGCATGTCACGCTCCGGATCGAGATACTCGTGGAAGGTCTGGCCGGTCGGAATCGCATTGAAGAGCTCGACGCAGCCGATCTCGACGATCCGATGCCCATTGGTCGGATCAAGTCCTGTCGTTTCCGTGTCGATGACGATTTCCCGCATCGCCCCTCGTCTCTATCGCATCGCGGCGATCTTATGCAGCAGCTCGCCAACCTGCCGCTCCGTATCCTCGATACCGGCGCTCGTGTCGATGAGGAAATCGGCACGTCGGCGTTTCTCGGGATCCGGCATTTGCCGCGCTAGTATGGCGGCGCGCGTCGCTTCCGTCATGCCCGGGCGCGACGCAATCCGCGCGTTTTGCACCGCTTCCGAAGCGGTGACGAGCAGTACCGCATCGACCTCGCTCTCCGCGCCCGTTTCGAAGAGCAGCGGAATATCGAGGACGACGATATCCTCGCCCGCGGCGCGTGCCGCGGCGAGGAAAGCATTGCGATCCGCCCGCACCAACGGATGAATGAGCGATTTAAGACGCGCCATGGCGGCGGGATCGCCGATGACTCGCGCTGCGAGCGCGGTGCGATCGACGGCTCTGTCGCGCAGCGTGCCGGGAAAGGCAGCCTCAACGAGCGGCGCCGCGGCGCCGCGGTAGAGCGCATGAACGGCGGCATCGGAATCATGCACCTTGATCTCGGCAGCCCGAAACATGGCGGCCGTGGTCGATTTGCCCATGCCGATCGAGCCGGTGAGCCCGAGGACGAACATCAGCTTTTGCCCTCGATATCGGCGGCGACCCGGGCGCGCAACTCGGGCGTAACGCGTGGCCGCACGCCGAACCAACGCGCAAAGCCGGGCACCGCCTGATGCAGCAACATGCCGAGACCGCCGGATGTCTTCAGTCCGCGACGGCGTGCCTGAGCAAGCAGCACGGTTTCGAGCGGCACATAGACGATGTCGGCGACGATCGCGTGATCCGGCAAAGGCGCAAGATCGATTTCGAGCGGCGGCTGGCCAGCCATGCCGAGCGACGTCGTGTTGACGAGGAGATCGGCACCGGCAAGCGCGCCTGCCAGATCGCCGGAATCGGCGAGTACGATCGAAGTGCCGAAACGGGAGCGCAGCTCTTCACCCCGCGCCTGCGAGCGGTTGACGACGACGATCCGGCGCGCGCCGCGCGACAGAAGCGCGTAAACGATGCCGCGCGCCGCCCCGCCGGCACCGAGGACCACTGCCTTTTCGAGCGCTTTTCCCCAGCCCGGTACGTCTTCGTCGAGAGAAGCGAGAAAGCCCATTGTATCGGTGTTGTCGCCGTTGAGTTTTCCACCTTCCATCCACAGCGTATTCACAGCTTCGAGGTGCGCCGCCGTCGGCGTGGTCGCGGTGCAAAGCGCAAAGGCCTTTTCTTTATGCGGGATCGTCACGTTGCCGCCGACGAAGCCTCGTTCGCGGAAGCTTAGGAGAAAGACTTCAAGCTCCTGCGGCGGCACGGGGAGGCGCTCGTACGAACCCTCGATGTGCAACTCATCGAGCCAGGTGCCATGGATGAGCGGCGAGCGCGATTGCGCGACCGGCCAGCCGATGATGAAGGCGCGCGGCGTCATCCGGCGAGACTGCCTTCCCGGCGCAGAAAAGCAAGCAGAGGAAGCATCGGCAGGCCGAGGATCGTCGTGTGATCGCCTTCGATCCGCTCGAAAAGCTGGATGCCGAGCGCTTCCACCTGGTAGGCGCCAACGCTTGCCAGCGCCTGCTCGCCGACGGCGCCCAGGTAGCGTTCGATGAAATCCGCGCCGAACGCGCGACAGGTAAGCGTGGCGCTTTCGACCGTCTCGAACAGCACTTCTTCGGTGCGCGCGACGCAAAGCGCCGAATGGAGCGTATGTCTTCGCCCGGAAAGGCGCGCGAGCTGCGCCCGTGCGGCATCAAGGTCGCTGGGTTTGGCGAAGATCGTGTCGTCGAGCGCTAGAGTTTGGTCCGCACCGATAACGAGACGACCAGAGTTCGTGCGCGCCACAGCAAGCGCCTTAGCGCGCGCCAGGTGCGCGGCGACCGTGGTCGCACCTTTTTTGCGCAGCGGTGTTTCGAGTGCTCGCTCGTCAATCTCGGCGGCGACGCTTTCGAAAGGAATGCCAGCGGCGGTGAGAAGTGCGCGGCGTATGGCGCTTTTCGAGGCGAGCAAAATCGGCGCCTTGTCGCGCCAGAGGTGAGTGGATGCCATCAATATCCCGTCCGTCGCATCGTTCGAGGGCGTGCCGCACCCGCCCGGCGAGGGCCTAGCACAATGGCCGCTACACCCCGAACCGGCTACGGTGCGCCTTGTGAAGGTCGATGATCGCCGCCGCAGTTTCTTCGATCGAGCGACGGGTGACGTCAATTACCGGCCAGCCGTGGTGTGCGAAAAGCTTGCGCGATTTAATCAATTCGTCATGCACCGCGACGGGATCCACATAGGAGGGATCGACCATCGAATGCAAGGCTTCGAGCCGGTTTTGGCGCACCTGAACGAGGCGTTCGGCCGAAGCGACGAGGCCGACGATCAGCGGCTTCTTCAAATTGAAGATCGATTTCGGCAGCGGCATGTTCGGCACGAGAGGAACGTTGGCAGCTTTGACCCCGCGGTTGGCCAGATAGATGCTCGTCGGCGTCTTCGAAGTTCGGCTGACCCCGATCAACAGAACGTCGGCGTCTTCATAGGTTTCCCACATCTGCCCGTCATCATGCGCCATCGTATAGTTGAGCGCGTCGATACGGTTGAAATAATGGGCGTTGAGCATGTGCTGCGCGCCCGGCTTCGGATTGGCGGCGGCGCCGAGATAGGCCTGGAAGAGGTTGAGGATCGGCTGCAATACCGAAAGCGACGGCGCGCCGATCGTCTGGCACGCCGCTTCGAGCCGCTGCGCGAGCCCCGAGTCGACGAGTGTATAGAGCACCACGCCCGGGGCGGCCTTGATTTCGGCGATCACCCGTTCCAGCTGCGCTTGGCTGCGTACCATCGGATAGACATGTTCGATGGACGAAACGCCCTCATATTGGACGACGACGGCCCGGCTGACCGCGATGACCGTCTCGCCGGTCGCATCGGAAATCAGATGAAGATGGAAACTATGTTCCACATCGCGTTCTCCCGCACGCCTGGGGATTGCCGGTAAATCAGCGTGCATAATTCCGATGCTCCGCCCTCCATCGCTGAATATCTCCCCCCTTTGCTTCGATATTGTCAACAAGCCTGGCATGACGAACTATTAGGATGCCAGCGAAGCGAATTAGAAGCACAACCAGATTGCCTGTGGAACAATGTCGAATGCCGGCATGAAAGCCATTGTGGCCGCTACCGGAACCGCGACATCGAGAACTACGCCAATCGGTGTGCGTTTTGTGGGAAGATCGACAACACGACAGATGATTGTGAAAAACACGATAGGAGGCTAATCCCGCGTCTAATAGAAGGAGTCGATAGATTCTCTTTAAGATAGGATTCTTTTAATTCCGTGAGACAACAAAGCTTGGGTGATAAGCCGATCTTGCGCGTTCTAGATGGGGAAGCGCTCTCGCCGCCGCCGCTTTGGCTTATGCGTCAGGCGGGGCGCTATCTTCCGGAGTATCGCGAGCTTCGCGCCCAAGTTTCATCATTCCTAACGTTCTGCCGGACGCCGAAACTGGCCGCGGAGGCAACGCTGCAGCCGATTCGCCGGTTCGGCTTCGACGCTGCGATTCTGTTCAGCGATATTCTCGTCGTGCCCGACGCGTTCGGTCAGGAAGTTTCCTTCGAACGCGATGCGGGTCCGCGACTTGCGCCGGTTACCGACGCAAAAGATCTGGTGAAGCTTCGCGAGACGATTGATCTTGAGCATCTTGCGCCAGTGTTCGAGACGATCGGCAGGGTGAAGGAGGCGCTTGCCAAGGAGACGGCGTTGATTGGATTTTGTGGGGCGCCCTTTACAGTTGCGGCGTACATGATTGCCGGCAAGGGTACGCCGGAACAAACACCGGCGCGGCTATTTGCTTATCGTCATGCCAACCTCTTTCAGGAACTCATTGATCGCCTAACGGCGGGCTCAGCCGCGTACCTGTCGCGGCAGATCGATGCGGGCGCCGATCTCGTGCAAATCTTCGAGTCTTCGGCAGGCGTGTTGCCGGCGGCCGAGTTCGAGCGATGGTCGGTTACACCGATCCGCCGCATCATCGAAGAGCTGCGCAAACGACACGCGCATGCGAAAGTAATTGTCTTTGCGCGTCGGGCTGGGATCGCGCTCGACGAATTTGCATCGTTCACCGACGCCGATGCGCTGGGTCTCGAGACCAGCATCGATCCGCATGCCGCCGCAGAGCGGACGGCGCCGACGACGGTCTTGCAAGGCAATCTCGATCCCCTCGCGCTTGTCGCCGGCGGCGCGGCGTTACGGCAAGCAGCCGAGCGGGTCCTTGCCGCCTTTCGCGGCCGGCCGCATATTTTCAACCTCGGGCACGGGATCCTGCCGGAGACACCGATCGCGCATGTCGAGGCGCTTGTCGCGCAGGTACGCACCGCGTGTTAGCTTGCGATGTCCGCATGAAAGCGGGGCTGAAGCTTTGTCGAATTCCTATCTCTGGCTCAAAACCGTTCATCTGATCGCGATCATCGCTTTCATGGCCGGCATGCTCTATCTGCCGCGGCTCTTCGTCTATCATGCGTCGGTGCCCAAGGGCTCGCCGCAATCGGAGCTTTTCAAGGTGATGGAGCGGCGGCTCGAGGCGGGAATCATGCGGCCTTCCATAATTATCGCCTACGGAACGGGGCTGGCGCTGGGCTTCGAAGGTCGCTGGTTTCGCGCCCTGTGGCTCAATTGGAAGCTCGTCCTGGTCCTCCTCATGACGGCGGTCTATGGCCTGTTGGTGCGCGAGCGCTATCGATTCGCCGCCGATACCAATCTTCATTCGGCGGCCTATTTCCGATTCTTGAATGAGGTTCCCACGGCGCTGCTCATTGCCATCGTCGCTCTGGCGGTGCTAAAACCATTGTGAATCAGAGCGTTGTGAGCTACGAGCCGGGCTAAAGCGGGCGCTGCCGTGTTGTAACCCATTGGCCACACGTACTTGGAAGCACCGGCGGGCGGGGAATTGGCTGTTGGTCGAGACCGCAAATTACGGTATTCTTCGGCGTCGAGCTCGGTCTTTTCGAGAAGGTTTCCGGGGACAATGATCCGCGCCTTAATCATTGCCGGCGTGACGTCGCTTGCTTTGGCGAGCGGGGCCTTGGCTGCGGATCTTCCTAACGCCAAAGGTCCGCCGCTCTATACGCCGCCTCCGCCAGCGTTTTCCTGGACGGGAATTTATGTCGGCGTCAACGCCGGATATGGCGGCGACCATCTGCGTTTTAACGCCTACGGGCCGGGATACCTGGGCGGAGCGAGCATCCCGATCAACGGGTTCGTTGGCGGCGGCCAGGTCGGGTTCAATTACGAGATTCCCGGATCGAGCATTGCGGGCGCAAACTTCGTCGTCGGCGGCGAGACGGATTTCGACGGCAGCACGGTTTCGGGCTCGCAGCAAACACTTGCCCCGCCGGTTGTGACGGCAGGACCGGTGAGCGCTAAGCTGGATTGGCTTGGCACGGCGCGGGCGCGTTTGGGCTTGGCGTTCGGCAACGTCCTTCCTTACGTCACCGGCGGGTTCGCCTACGCGCATGAGAACCTGTCGCAACCCGCCCCGGGCGCTTGGTCGATCGGCACCACGCCGACCGGTTGGACGGCCGGCGCCGGGATCGAATATGCGTTCGCGCGCAACTTGTCGGTCAGAGCCGAATATCTTTACGTCGATCTGAGTAAGGTATCCGGGAGTGTCCCGGGGGATCCTGCCGGCGAATTCCAGACCGCGCATCCGACGCTCAACGTCGTTCGTGCCGGTCTCGATTGGAAATTCGATTGGATTTCGCCGCAGACGCCGGTCGTCTCGAAATATTAGCCGACGGGGGCATAACCTGGGCCAAGATCCATGAGCGGTCTTGGAATCTCGCGCCGGCGGCTCTGCCGCCGGCCTTTTTTCGGCCGAAACCCACGTCGATGATGGCATGAGCGCTACGGCGATGTGCGCATCGCCCCGGCCTGATGGAACCCGAACCGAGCTTCGTTCTTGAGGAGAAACCGCCGAGGTTCGCCGGCTTGCATTGTTGAGGTTGTCAAGGAAAGGGAAACGTCCTATCTTTCGATTCTCTCCTCGCAGGTGACGTGCGGCGCGCCATAAAGCGCCAGAAGTGCGCACTTTCTACCTGTCCTCCAAGGATTTGACGCCCACCCGGGCCTCTCCATCTCCCTCCCCCATGCGCGTTGAACGCGCCGCCTTCCAAGGACAATGATCCCGATGCGGGATATCAAACTTCAGGACCTAAAGACGAAATCGCCGACCGAACTCCTTGCCTTCGCGGAAGAGCACGAAGTCGAGAACGCCTCGATCATGCGCAAACAAGAGTTGATGTTTGCGATTTTGAAGCAGCTTGCGACCCGCGACATCGAAATTGTCGGCGAGGGCGTGATCGAGGTCCTCCAGGACGGATTTGGCTTCCTTCGCTCGCCCGAGGCCAATTATCTCGCCGGACCGGACGACATCTACGTGTCGCCTTCGCAGATCCGCCGCTTCGGGTTGCGCACTGGCGACACCGTCGAGGGTCTGATCCGCAGCCCCAAGGAGGGGGAGCGTTACTTCGCCCTGCTCAAGGTCAATACGATCAACTTCGAGGATCCGGAAAAGGTCAGGCACAAGGTCCATTTCGACAATCTGACGCCGCTCTACCCCGATGAGCGGCTCAGGCTCGAGATCGACGACCCGACAAGGAAAGACCTGTCTTGCCGCGTGATCGATATTGTCGCGCCGATCGGCAAGGGGCAGCGCGCTTTGATCGTTTCGCCGCCGCGGACCGGCAAGACGGTGCTCTTGCAGAACATTGCGCAATCGGTCACCGCCAATCATCCCGAGTGCTATCTGATCGTGCTGCTCATCGACGAACGGCCCGAGGAAGTCACCGACATGCAGCGCTCTGTGAAGGGCGAGGTGGTCTCCTCGACTTTCGACGAGCCGGCCGTGCGTCACGTGCAGGTCGCCGAAATGGTGATCGAGAAAGCCAAGCGCCTCGTCGAACACGGCCGCGACGTCGTCATCCTGCTCGATTCGATCACGCGGTTGGGGCGCGCCTACAACACCGTCGTTCCCTCCTCCGGCAAGGTGCTGACCGGCGGCGTCGACGCCAATGCGCTGCAGCGGCCGAAGCGCTTCTTCGGCGCCGCGCGCAACATCGAGGAAGGCGGTTCGCTGACGATCATCGCGACCGCCTTGATCGATACGGGCTCGCGCATGGACGAAGTGATCTTCGAAGAGTTCAAAGGCACTGGCAATTCGGAGATCATCCTCGACCGGAAAGTGACCGACAAGCGCACCTTCCCGGCAATCGACATCACCCGCTCCGGCACGCGCAAAGAGGAACTGCTGGTGCCGCCCGACATCCTCAAGAAGATGTACGTACTGCGCCGCATCCTCAATCCGATGGGCACCGTCGATGCGATCGAATTCCTGCTCGGCAAGTTGCGCGAGACGCCGAAGGGCAACATGAGCTTCTTCGAGGCGATGAATACGTAGCGCTCACGCTCGCGTTCGTTCCTGCGCCAATGCGCGCAGCGCCGCCGGGTCGCGCACCGGCAACAAGCAGGTTCCGGCCGAACAGATAAAGGCGGCTCCAGCACCGGCCGCCTCGACTTGCGCCGCGGCGGGATGCTCCGGTGTAATTGCCTGCGGCCGATCGAGATCGAGCACCATGCGGTCGCCGAAGGGAATGGAAAGTGCCGCTTCGTAGAGCGCATGGCGCCGCGGGCCGGCGGTGACGATTTCAATGCCGCGCAGGCGCAAATCGAGCGCATTCAAGATGCCGGCATGGCCGACCGGATTGGAGCGGACCGCGGCGGCGAGCGACGCGAACAACGCGTCGGCGCGGGCAAGCCACGCCGCATTCCCCGTCGCGCTAGCGAGCCGCACAAGGCTGGTCAGATAGACCGGATGCGTATTGGGGATGGCGTCGTCCGCCGTCGGCGTGAGCCGTAAGATCACGTCGGTCGCGTCATCCGCCGACATGGCGAGGAGCCCCGTCTGCGGATCGACGTGATGCGCTTCCATAGCGCGCGCCCAAGCAACCGCGTCGCCGAGATAATCATGTTGCGGAAGTTCGGCGCCGGCGATATTGCGCGCTTCGTGCAAGGCGAGTGCGGCACGCAGCATCGCAGCATGATCGAGCGCCAGTCCCGGTTTCACGACAACGCCGGCCCGCGCGCTGTGCGCAAGCCGCCGTTCGCCATCGGAATACTGCATCGTTTCGACGATAAGGCGATAGGCGCGCGCCGCGCGCTTGATCCACTGCGGCTCGCCGAGCGCGGTCGCGGCGTTGACAAGCGCGGCGATCATCAGCCCGTTCCAATCGGCCATGATCTTGTCGTCGCGGCTGGGACGTACGCGGAGTTGGCGTGCGGCGAGGAGCTTTGCCTTCGAGATGTCGAGCCGCGCTTCGTCGGTGCCGCTTGCCGGTTTTGCATCGAGTTGGTTAAGGATGTTGACGCGCGCGCTTTGCGGCTCTTCCGCCCAATTGCCGTTGCGCGTCGCTCCATAGAATTGTGCGAAGAAAGCGGCTTCCTCCGCGCCGAGAACGCCGACGAGTTCGTCCCACGTCCAGACGTAGAACTTGCCTTCCTCGCCTTCGCTGTCGGCATCGAGGCTCGCGCAGAATGCGCCGTCTTGCGTCATATCGCGTTCGAGCCATTCGACGATCTCTCCCGCGCGGGTGCGTAGAAGTTCGTTGCCGGAGCCGCGATAACAGAGCGCGAGAAGCTCGAGGAGCTGGGCGTTGTCGTAGAGCATTTTCTCGAAATGCGGCACAAGCCAACGCTCATCGACGGAATAGCGCGCGAAGCCGCCGTCGAGATGATCGTAGATCCCGCCTTGCGACATGCGCGTCAGCGTGAGGTTCACGAGATCGCGGTAGGAAGCTTCGCCGCGCCGCACGCCGGCGCGCCACAACAATTCGAAGATCGGCGTGTTGGGAAATTTCGGCGCGCCGCTGAGGCCGCCGTTGGCGGGATCGACGTAATTGGCGAGCTGCGGGGCAAGTTCATCGGCGAGCATCAGGCTGATCGGGGCGCCGCCGGGTGATTCCGTCTTGGAGAGTGCATGAAGGATCAGATTAGCATTCTCGGTAATTCTACCTGAATCGGTCACATAGGCGTGCGCGACGCTCCGCAGAACCGTGACGAAGGCTGGCCTACCATATTGTTCCTGCTTGGGAAAATAGGTACCGCCCCAAAACGCCCGGCCGCCTGGCGTGAGAAACATCGTCATCGGCCAGCCGCCGCGCTCGCCGAAAGCGTGGAGCGCAGACATGTAGATGTGGTCGATGTCCGGACGTTCCTCGCGATCGACCTTGATGTTCACGAAAAGCTCGTTCATGACCGCTGCGGTTTCGAGGTCCTCGAAACTTTCGTGCGCCATGACGTGGCACCAATGGCAGGCGGCATAGCCGACTGAGAGCAAGATGGGCTTGTTGGCGTCCTGCGCTTCTTTCAGCGCCGCCGCGCCCCACATGCGCCAGTGGACGGGGTTATGCGCATGTTGCAGCAGATAGGGACTGGCGGCGCGGCTCAGTTCGTTGAAGGACATGACGCGGCTTTCGGATGAAGTGAACCGCGCCGCTTCAGCGCGCGACACGATCTATGCGCTTGCTTCGGGGCAGGGCCGCGCGGCGATTGCCGTGCTGCGCCTCTCCGGTACGAATGTGCGCAACATAGTCGCCTCCCTTGTCGGGAAACAGCCCGTGCCGCGGCGCGCGCATCTGGCGACGTTCAAGGATCCACAATCCGGGGCGCCGCTCGATCGAGGGCTCGTATTGTTTTTCCCAGGCCCGGCAAGCTTTACCGGCGAGGATTGCGCGGAGTTTCACATTCATGGTGGAACGGCCGTCGTCGCGGCGATGATCGCGGCGCTGGCGGATTTCGAGAAGACGCGGCCCGCCGAAGCCGGCGAGTTTACACGGCGAGCGTTTGAGAACGGCAAGCTAGATCTGACCGAAGTCGAGGGCCTTGCCGACCTCGTCGATGCCGAGACCGAGGCGCAGCGGCGCCAGGCGCTGCGCCAGGCCGAAGGAGGACTCCGCCATAAAGCAGAGGGTTGGCGCGCGGCGCTGCTCGAAGCATCCGCGTTGCTCGAAGCGGAAATCGATTTCGCCGAGGAGGCAGACGTCGCGCCGCTGGCGCGCAAGAAGCTCGCCGGCATTCTCGTGCCGGTCCGCGCCGATCTCGAAGCCGCGCTGGCCGCGGGAAGGGCGGGCGAACGGCTGCGCGACGGACTTGCAGTTGTCATCGCGGGTCCGCCGAACGCCGGAAAATCGACGCTGCTGAATGCGTTGGCGCGGCGGGAGGCAGCGATCGTCTCGCCGCTACCCGGCACGACGCGCGATGCAATCGAAGTGCACCTCGATCTAGCCGGCGTTCCGGTGACGCTGATCGACACGGCAGGCTTGCGTGCCGCGCGCGAAGTGGTCGAGCAGATCGGGATCGACCGTGCTCGTGCCAAAGCAAAAGCGGCGGATCTTGTGCTTTGGCTCAGCGAGGCTGGCGCGCCTGCCCCGCACGAATTCCCCTCGGCCGCCAGCGTCTGGCCGATCCTCACGAAGATCGATCTCCAGCCTGTTGCGGCGCCCCCGAAAGGCGCAATCGCGCTCAGCGCCGCGACCGGCGAAAACCTCGATCTGCTCCTCCATCGTCTGGTGGACTTCGCTTGCACCGCGGCGGGCATCGGCGAGCCGGTGCTGATTACGCGCGAGCGGCACCGCAAGGCGTTTGCCGCCGCCGCAGCGACGCTTCGACGCGCGGAAGCGGATATCGGTGGCCCGGTCGAACTTCTGGCGGAAGAGCTTCGCACCGCAGTTCGGGCGCTCGAAATTCTGATCGGACGAATCGACGTCGAAAATGTGCTCGGCGAAATCTTCGCTCGGTTCTGCATTGGGAAATGATATGTTTCACGTGAAACAGGATCCACCGAGTTGAGCGCTTCTTTCGACGTGATCGTGGTCGGCGGTGGCCATGCCGGCTGCGAAGCGGCGGCAGCGGCGGTGCGCATGGGCGCGCACACGGCCCTCGTCACCCATTCCTTTGCCTCGATCGGGACGCTCTCCTGCAATCCGGCGATCGGCGGCCTCGGCAAAGGTCATCTCGTGCGCGAGATCGATGCGCTCGACGGGTTGATGGGCCGCGTTGCCGATGCCGCCGGCATCCAGTTCCGGGTCTTGAACCGTACCAAAGGGCCGGCGGTGCGCGGGCCGCGCGCGCAGATGGATCGGGCCCTCTATCGCGCCGAAATGCAGAAAGCGATCGCCGCCGTCGCAGACCTTACGGTTCTCGAAGCCGAGGCGGCCGAGATTTGCATTGCCGCGGGGAAGGTCGAAGGCCTCGCCCTCGCCGATGGCCGGACGCTCGCATGCGGCGCGCTGGTGCTCACCACGGGAACGTTCCTGCGCGGCATGATCCATATCGGGCCAGAGCGGATCCCCGCCGGGCGGGTCGGCGAAAGCCCGGCGCGGCGCCTTTCCGAAAGCCTGCTCTCGCACGGGTTTGCGCTCGGCCGGCTGAAGACCGGAACGCCGCCGCGCCTCGACGGCCGCACGATCGATTGGGCGAACCTGGACCGCCAGGAAGGCGACCCCGAGCCCGAGCCGTTCTCGTTCCTGACGCAAGCGGTGACTTCTGAGCAGGTCGATTGTTTCATCACCAAGACGACGCCCGAGAGCCATGCGATCATTCGCGAGAACCTCGGCCTATCGCCCGTTTATTCGGGCGCGATCCGTGGCCGCGGCCCGCGCTATTGCCCCTCGATCGAGGACAAGGTCACGCGCTTTGCCGATCGCGAGTCGCACCAGATTTTTCTGGAGCCGGAGGGGCGCGATGTGCCGACGATCTATCCGAACGGGATTTCGACGGCACTACCGGCCGCCGTCCAGGAGCGCTTTCTGCGCACCATTCCCGGCCTTGGCAAAGTCTCCATTCTGCAGCCGGGCTATGCCATCGAATACGATTTCGTCGATCCGCGTGAGCTCACGCCGAGTCTGCAGACGAAGCGCGTAAGAGGACTGTTTCTCGCCGGCCAGATCAACGGCACGACCGGCTATGAAGAGGCGGGTGCCCAAGGGATCGTTGCGGGGCTCAACGCTGCCGCGGCGGCCGCTGGCGGCGCGCCAATTTCGATCGACCGTTCCGAAGGCTATCTGGGCGTGCTGATCGACGATCTCGTCACGCGTGGTGTCACCGAGCCCTACCGCATGTTCACTTCGCGCGCCGAATACCGGCTGACATTGCGCGCCGACAACGCCGATCAGCGCCTGACCGAGAAGGGAATCGCCATCGGTGTCGTCGTCGGCGAACGCGCCGGCGCCTTTCGTGCGAAGTCCAAAGCCCTCACGGAGGCGCGCGCCCAGCTTCAGGGACTGCGCCTCAGTCCGAACGAGGCGGCCATGCACGGGATTCGCATCAACCACGATGGGGTACGCCGCTCGGCGTTCGATCTGCTCGGATTTCCGGATATCGATTTTGCCGCCTTGCGGCGCGTCTGGCCCGAGCTGACATTGATCGGCGCGAAAGTCGCCGCGCAGATCGAAATCGACGCCAAATACGCCGTCTATCTTGACCGCCAAGCGGCCGATATCGCCGGCTTCCGGCGCGACGAAGCGTTGCCGATCCCGGCGGGCCTCGATTATGCCGGCATGCCCGGGCTTTCAGCCGAAATCCGCCAGAAGCTCGCGGTGATCCGGCCACAGACGATGGGCCAGGCGAGCCGGATCGAGGGCGTCACGCCAGCCGCCCTGACGCTGCTTGCGGCGCGCGTCCGGCGGGCGGGGTGAGTGCCAACAGGCTCGCGGCCAGCGACCGCGCCGCCGCGCTAGCGCTTTTTCCACTGCCACCAGAGACCGAACGGCGCTTGGCAATCTATGCCGACCTACTCGCCAAATGGCAGAAGACGATCAACCTCGTGGCGGCATCGACCTTGCCGCACCTCTGGATGCGCCACTTCGCCGATTCGCTGCAAGTCCAAGCCGCAGCGCCCGCCGCGGGTTGCTGGGTGGACCTTGGCTCGGGGGCAGGGTTTCCAGGGCTGGTTACCGCCATCCGGCTCGCCGAAGAGCCGGGCGCGACAGTCCATCTGATCGAATCCGATCAGCGCAAATGTGCCTTTCTCCGGGAGGTTTCACGTGAAACAGGCGCGCCGACGGTCATTCATTCAGGACGCATTGAGACGGTTGTCGCGGAGATCGATGCCTCGGTCGAGGCGGTGAGCGCGCGGGCGCTTGCGCCGTTGCCGGACCTTCTTCGCTACGCCGAACGGTTCTTGGACCAGGGCGCGATCGGCGTATTTCTCAAGGGACAAGATGTTGCGCGCGAATTGACCGATTTGGACGCATCAAGTAGATACCACCTCATACTGCGTGAAAGCGTCACTTCGCGTTCCGGTCGGCTGGTGATCGTCGGCAGGCCAGACCGGCCCGATATTGCATCGCAGCAAACTGCCGAATAGGACTTTCCGAACAATCACTTAGCTCATTCCGCCGATGCGTCGGCCCGGATTAGAGGCATGTCCTATTCCCCCGATTTGCGTGTCCTTGTGCTCGCCAACCAGAAGGGCGGCGTCGGGAAGACCACCACCGCAATTAATCTCGGCACGGCGCTCGCGGCGATCGGCGAGCGTGTGCTGATCGTCGATCTTGATCCGCAAGGCAATGCATCGACCGGGCTCGGCATCGACCGCCGCAACCGCGGAATCTCCACCTACGAAATAATGACCGGCGAAGAACCGCTCAAAGCGGCGATCAGGGAAACCGCCGTGCCGCGGCTTTGGATCGCGCCCTCGACGCTCGATCTGCTCGGCGTCGAACTTGAAATCGCCCCGCACAAAGATCGCGCCCATCGGCTGCGCAACGCCATTCGGCGGTTGGCCGAGGAGCAGGCGGACGCGCCGGAACGGTTCACCTACATTCTTCTCGACTGTCCGCCGTCGCTCAATCTTCTCACCATCAACGCGCTTACCGCGAGCGACAGCGTGCTCGTGCCGCTGCAATGCGAGTTCTTCGCGCTCGAAGGTCTCTCCCAGCTGCTTTCGACGGTCGAGCAAGTGAAGAAAAGCCTCAACGCCGATCTCTCGATCCACGGCATCGTGCTGACCATGTATGACCCGCGCAACAATCTTGCGACGCAAGTCGCAGCCGATGTGCGCGGCTTCATGGGCGACAAAGTCTACGACACGATCATCCCGCGCAACGTGCGCGTCTCGGAAGCGCCGTCGCACGGAAAGCCGGTGCTTCTTTATGATCTCAAATGTAGCGGCAGCCAGGCCTATCTGCGGCTCGCGTCGGAAATCATTCAACGCGAACGGCAGTTGCGTGCGGCTTAGCAGGTCGAGGAGGGGCAAACCATGAAGGCGGCGAACATGGCAGAAGAAACGCGCCCGCGGCTCGGTCGCGGACTGGCGGCATTGATCGGCGACAGCGGCGAGGAAACCGCCGCCGTGGTGCGGGCGCGCGGTCAGAAGAAAATCCCGACCGCCTTCCTGCGTCCCAATCCGCGCAATCCGCGCAAGAGCTTTAACGACGCGGAACTCGAAGACCTCGCTAGCTCGATCCGCGAGAAAGGCATCATTCAGCCGATCCTCGCCCGCACGCTTGCGGGCCGCGCGGATGTTTATGAGATCGTCGCCGGCGAACGGCGCTGGCGCGCCGCCCAGAAAGCCGGCCTGCACGAAGTGCCGATTATCCTCGTCGAAGCGGACGACCGGCAGGCGATCGAGCTTGCGATCGTCGAAAACGTGCAGCGCACCGACTTGAACGCGCTTGAGGAAGCCTTGGGCTATGAGCAGCTCGAAAAGGAATTCGGTTATTCGCAGAGCGAGCTCGCCAATGTGATCGGCAAAAGCCGCAGCCACGTCGCCAATACGCTACGCCTCTTGAACCTGCCGGAGAAGACGAAGCGGCTGCTCGCCGACGGAGCGATTTCGGCCGGGCATGCGCGCGCCCTTCTCACGATCCAGGACGCCGATGCAATCGCCGACCAGATCGTGGCGCAAGGACTCTCGGTGCGCGACGTCGAGCGGCTCGTGCAGAAATCCGTGCCGCGCGCCACACGCAAAAACGGCGAAGAAGAGGGTAAGGACAGCGATACGCGCGCCCTGGAAAAGACGTTAAGCAACGCATTGGGCCTGAATGTCACGATCGCGCATCGCGGAGCGGCAGGCGAGGTGAAGATCCGCTACAAGAACCTCGATCAGCTGGACGACCTCTGCCGCAAGCTAAAGGGATAGCTGCGAGGGACGACGCGGCGGTTCGCGCGGTTTTGATGCCCGGCAAACCCGCCGAAGACGCCTCCGGCCACGCCACCCGTTCGATATCGGGGGAAAAGCAACGTATCTTCATCAAGATTGTGTGCTCGGCGTGGGCCCCCCGGCCTAAAGTTGCAAATCGCCACGAAGCCTAAAGGATTCTCCATGATCCTTGGTTTCTCGCTTATTTTGGTCGCGATTACGTTGCTGGGAATTGATTGCTGGAACTGGTTGAACACGGGGGTATTTGCGCCGGTAAGCCTCGCGACGATTTGGCAGGCTGCCGGGCTCACCGAACCGGTGTTTGATTCGGAAACCGTGCAATCGATCGCAACGGATTTTTTTCACGTTCCGCTCTCGATCTTTTTTGCGCTCGGCGGAATCCTTTTGACGAGGCAGGGCCGCTCGATGGGGTGAAGGGCCGAATGCGGCGCGCCTCGGCCGCTCCCGCGCCGTCAGCCGGACTTCTTCGCGACGAGCGCGATCGCCCATAGAGCGCGCAGCGCGAGCATATCCGCGAGCGCCGGTTCGCGGCGCGCTTTGGCGATCGCCTGTCCTAATCCGGTGATTGCCCGCGCTAGCCTCTCCGACGTCCACGCACGCACATGCCGGTCGAACGCCGCGCCGCGCCGAAATGCCCCGTATCCGCCTGATTCGGGCCGGCCGGCCTCTGCATCGAGTCGGGCGCGATGCAGCGCGGTGGCATGACGCAGCGCCGTGCCGAGCAGCAGATTGTAGTCGCCGCCTTCCGAAAGTACGCGTTTCGCGGTCTCTTCGACCGCTGCGAAATCCCCTTCGAACGCGCCGTTGACGGCCGCATCGACGGCAAGGCTCGACGCCGCGGTGACGATCGCCGCGATATGCTCGATCGTTACGCGCTCGGCCCCATGCGCGTAAAGGAGAAGCTTGGCAAGTTCCGAGCGGGTCGTGAGCCGATCCTCGCCGAGCAGCGAAACGAGCAGGGCCTTCGCGTCGGGGTCGATTTCGAGATTTTCGGCGCCGAGTTCCGCGTCGATAAGTTCGCCCAGCTCTTTCGCCGAATCCGGATTGCATTCGAGCGCCGCGGCGCATGGGCTCGCCTCGCAAAGCCGGCGCAACGGCGCGTCGCGTTTCAAGGCGCCCGCCTCGATCACGATCGCGCAGTCGCCGGGCGGAGCCGCGAGCACGGGCTCGAGCGCAGCGACGAAGTTTTTCGCCTGCGCGTTGATGGCGATCGCGCGCCGGCCGCCGAAGAGCGGCATCGTATTGGCCTCGTCGGCGAGCCGCAGTGGATCGGCGGCGAGATCGTCGCCGCTGAGCCGCAGAAATTGAAACGGGTCTTTGGGATCGTCGATGTTGCGCGCGACGACCTTCTGAGCGCGCTCCGCAACCAGTCCGGCGTCTGCGCCAAAGAGAAGGTAGACGACGATCTTCGCGGGCGGACGTTTGAGGAAGCGCTCTACCTCGCTGGCTTTGACCGCGACCATCAGGTGCGTGTCGCGAGCTCGGCGGCAACTTGGGTCCGGATCTGATCGGCCAGCATCCGCGCATCGCGAATTTCGGCGTCACGCGCCGCGCGCACGTCGGCGAAGCGCGCCAGCGAACGGTCGTAGCTTGCCGCGACGAAGGCTCTGCCTTTGAAGATCAGTTCGGGGCCTGCAACGGGAACGAGCCTGAAATCGGCGGTCGTAATCACCGCCGAGCCGGTGGGGATGCCGGTCACGGTATCGATCAAAGCCGACTGCGAGTGTTCCGCCAGTATGACGACCAAATGGTATTTCGCCGGCGGTTGCGAGCCGGTACCATTCAACGCCAGCTGCAGGTCGTCGCCGAGATAATGGCCGAGACGGCCGTCGATCGGATCGATGGCGACCGCCTGCAGCTGGCTGGCAAGCTTGTCGCCTTGCCCGCTCCAGGAGCCGTAGAGCGGCTGAACAGTAGTGAGGCACCCGCCAAGCAACGGGAGCGGCGCGAGCGCCGCAAGCCGCGCCAACCAGCAAATCGATGTAAGCCTAGGCGACGACATTCACGATCCTCTGCGGAACAATAATGACCTTTTTCACCGCCTTGCCGTCAAGCGCGCGTTGGACCGCATCGAGCGCCAGCACGGCATCTTCGATGGCGCCTGCATCGGCGTTGCGTTCGATCACGAGATCCGCCCGCTTCCTGCCGTTCACCTGCACCGGCAGGCTGACCGTATCTTCGACGATCAGAACTCTTTTCCGCAACCGGCCAAGGCGCTTCGGCGACCAGCCCGGTATTACCCAACCGCGCCCAGCATTCCTCCGCCAGATGCGGCATCATCGGTGCAAAAAGCCGCACGAATATGTCGGCCGCCTCGCGGAAGGCGAAGCGCAGATCGGGGGCAACCGACGGGGTCTCGATGTCACCGAGCGCGGCCGATAATTTATTGGAAAGATCATAGACTTGGGCAATCGCGCGGTTGAACCGCAGACGGCTCAGATCCACTTCGACCCGAATAAGCGCGGCGTGCGCGGCCTTGCGGACCTCGCCGGCGGCGGGCGAAAAATCGGCCGGTACCGGTGCATCAGGGGGCGTCGCGATGCAGGCTAAGTCCTCTACCAGCCGGAAAATGCGCTGCACGAATTTCGCGGCGCCCTGCACGCCTTCCTCCGTCCAGATCACATCGCGCTCGGGCGGCGAATCGGACAGCATGAACCAGCGCGCCGTGTCGGCGCCATAGGACGCGATGATTTCGTCCGGATCGACGGTATTACGCTTGGACTTCGACATCTTCTCGGTCGGGCCGATCTCCGCCGGACGATGGTCGTCGCGGGTAAAGGCGCGGCGGCCGGCGGGCCCGCTTTCAATCAAGATTTCGGAGGGCGCAAGATAGCTGCCGTCTGGGGCGCGAAAAGTCTCGTGCACCACCATCCCCTGGGTGAACAGGCCGGCAAACGGTTCCCTTAAAGAATGGGCGTGTCCGGTCGTCTGCATGGCGCGCGTGAAGAAGCGCGAATAGAGGAGGTGGAGGATCGCGTGTTCGATGCCGCCGATATACTGATCGACCGGCAACCAGTGTCGAACCGCGCCGTCGGTGGTCGGCTCTTTGGTATTCCACGGATCGGTGAAGCGCAAAAAGTACCAGGACAAATCGACGAACGTGTCCATCGTGTCGGTCTCGCGCTGCGCCGGTCCGCCGCAGCGCGGACAGGCGACATGTTTCCAAGTCGGATGGCGGTCGAGCGGATTGCCGGGCTGATCGAAGGAAACGTCGCGCGGCAATTCCACCGGCAGATTGGCTTCGGGCACCGGCACGACGCCGCATTCGGGACAATGAATGATCGGAATCGGGCAGCCCCAATAGCGCTGCCGCGAAATGCCCCAATCGCGCATCCGGAAATGGATCTGCCGCTGGGCCTGCGGCCGGCCGTCGAGGCGTGCCGCTTCAAGGCGCTTGGCGACCTCCTGTTTCGCGGCGGCGCTTGCAAGCCCATCGAGAAACCGCGAGTTGATGAGCGTGCCGTCACCTTCATAGGCTTTGTCGGTGATTTGGAACGCCGCCGGATCGCCGCCGGGCGGGCAGATTACCGGCGTATTGCCGAGACCATAGGCGTTGGCGAATTCGAGGTCGCGCTGGTCGTGCGCCGGACAGCCAAAGATCGCGCCGGTGCCGTACTCCATCAGCACGAAATTGGCGACATAAACCGGGAGCAGCCAATCTGCGTCGAACGGATGGCGCGCGCGTAGCCCCGTATCAACGCCGCGTTTCTCGGCGCTCTCGATAGCCGCCTCCGACGTGCCGCGCAGATGGCATTCGGCGATGAAGGCGGCAAGCGCCGGGTCGCGTTGGGCTAAGCGCTCGGCAAGCGGATGGTCGGGAGCGAGCGCCAGAAATTTGGCGCCGAACAGCGTGTCGGGCCGCGTCGTATAGACTTCGATCTCGCGTGTTTCGAGCTTTCCCGGCGCCAGCGCGAAACGGATGCTCAAGCCCTCGGATTTGCCGATCCAGTTGCGTTGCATCAGCCGGACTTTTTCCGGCCAGCGTTCGAGCCCGTCGAGGGCGTCGAGCAGATCCTCCGCAAACGCCGAGATCTTCAGGAACCATTGGGTGAGTTCGCGCTGTTCGACGAGCGCGCCGGAGCGCCAGCCACGCCCGTCGATCACCTGCTCGTTGGCGAGCACGGTTTCGTCCACCGGATCCCAGTTCACCTTCGACTTCTTACGATCGACGAGGCCGGCGGCAAGGAAATCGAGAAACAGCTTCTGCTGATGTTTGTAATAAGCGGGATCGCAGGTAGCGATCTCGCGCGACCAATCGAGCGACAGGCCCATCGATTTGAGCTGCGCCCGCATGGTGGCGATATTGGCGTAGGTCCAGGTGGCGGGATCCGTGTTGTTCTGGACGGCGGCATTCTCGGCCGGCAGGCCGAACGCATCCCAGCCCATCGGATGCAGGACGCTGTATCCCCGCGCGCGCATGAAACGGGCGACGACGTCGCCCATCGCGTAATTGCGCACGTGCCCCATATGAATCCGCCCGGACGGATAGGGGAACATTTCGAGCACATAATATTTCGGGCGCGGATCGTCGTTACGGGTCCGGAATACTCGCAACTCGTCCCAGATCTTCTGCCATTTCGCTTCCGCTTCGCGGGCGTTGTAGCGCGGCGCGTCCATGCTAAGGGAGACTCGGCCAGAGACCGGCCGATACAGCATTATTTGTCGGATCGGGTCAACGTTGCGAGGGGCGATGGATAAAAGCGGGATCGCCGCACGGCTCGCCGAGGTGAAAGCAAGGATTTCACGCGCGGCGCGCGACTGCGGCCGGGCGCCGGATGCAGTCAGCCTCGTCTGCGTGACCAAGACATTCGGCGTCGACGAGATCCGCGTGGTGCTCGAGGCCGGCGAGCGCGTCTTCGGCGAGAACCGTGTACAGGAGGCGCTGCGCAAATGGCCGCAGCTCAGGCGCGCCTTTCCCGACGTCGAGCTGCATCTCCTCGGGCCTTTGCAGTCGAACAAAGCGCGCGCGGCGGTCGAAGGTTTCGACGTCATCGAGAGCGTCGACCGCGACAGGATCGCGATCGCGCTCGCCGAGGAGATTGCCCGCACCGGCAGGCGGCCGAGGCTTTACGTGCAGGTCAACACCGGCGCCGAGCCGCAGAAGGCCGGCGTCCTACCGCGGGCCGCGGACCAGTTCCTGGCCTTCTGCCGCAACGATCTCAAGCTTGCGATCTCGGGCCTGATGTGTATTCCGCCGGTCGGCGAGCAGGCCTCGCCGCATTTCGCGCTGCTCAACAAGATCGCGGCACGCAACGCGATTACGACTCTATCGATGGGCATGAGCGCCGATTTCGAACTCGCCATCCAATTGGGCGCAACGCATGTGCGGGTGGGAAGTGCGATCTTTGGGGAGCGACCCGTTGCCCCGCGCGGCGAGGGTTAGCTCATGGCGGGAATTGCCGAGATCGCGGCGCTCATCTCAGCTCCTTCCAATACTCCACAAAAAATCCGCGCGCACCCACCGCGCCGATCTTCTTGCCGGGTTTGGCGACGGTGCCCGCGCAATGCCATTCGTAGATCGTATCGTGGCCCGTCACAGCCATCGGGATGAAGTCGGAGTTGGGATTTTGCCGGCACCAATCGTTCACTCCGGGCAGTTCGGTGCTCGTGTTGGCTTTGCCGCACGGCAGATTGGCGCCGATCGTGCAGAGTAGGACTTTACCCCCGGCGCAGCGATATTGCGTCGTCTCGAGCGCGTATTTCCCCGCGATATGGAAAAGCCGCTTGATTGCGCCGGCGAGCACGGGTGGCGCGGGGCGCGCCGTGTCGTCGTTACCAACGTGTGCGCAATAGGCGCGCGGCGAACGATCGGCAGCGCCGGCCCATGCTGTCGGGAGCAACAACATGAGCAAAGAAATCGTCAGAACCGAGCGACAATCGAGCATTTCCTTCTCCGCCGATTCCTAGCGCACGATGAGTTTGGCGTCCCGCGCCAGCCGCGGCAGAAGCTTGCGCAGATCTGCGCCGCGAAGCGCGATGCAGCCGGCGGTCGGCGCGAAATCAGGCCGCGCGCAATGCAGAAAGATCGCGCTGCCGAAATTCCGGCGCCGCGGCTGGATGTTGTAGTCGAGCACGATCACAAGATCATAAAGGCCGTCGTCGCGCCACATCGTCTCGTGTCCGGCCCGGCTCGGCAGATGGATGAGCCGGTTGTAGGCGGGCGCGTTAGGATCCTCACACCAGCCCAGCGTCCTCTCGATGGGGCGGAGCGACACTAGCGTTGCGGGGCGGCGGCCAATCCCCGGCTTGAAAAAGCCTTCAAGTAGGCGAAAATGGCCCGCCGGCGTTGCCTTGTCGCCTTCGCGTTTGTGGTGGCTTATGGACGCGGCGCCAATCGCGCAGGGGAAAATCGTTGCGCCAGCATGCAGCCGACCGCGCGGCGTTTGCGATGCGATCTTCGGCCGCAACGTCACGACCAGGCGGCGCAGCTTCACTGGCGCGCTCTTTGGCCTGCGGGGGGTAGACCTGGTCACCATGTGATTCTGCCGAGTTTCGTTGCGCCGTCGAGTGTGGAGGTTTGACCTGCCGGTTTTGCGGCGCGAATATAGGACCAGCCATGATGCAGGTTCGCAAGATCCTGATTGCCGACGACGACGACGATCTCCGCGGCGAGCTCGTCGAACAGCTTGCCGTGCACGCTGAATTCCAGCCGTTCCATGCCCCGACCGCAACGGCGGCTTTGGCGGTCGCCCGCCGCGAGGCGCCGGATCTCGTGATCATGGACGTCGGCCTGCCCGACATGGACGGACGCGAGGCGGTCAGGCTGCTTCGCAAGGAAGGGTTCAAAAATCCGATCATCATGCTGACCGGCCATGATTCGGAAGCCGATACGCTCGATGGGCTCGAATCGGGCGCGAACGATTACGTCACCAAACCCTTCCGGTTTTCGATCCTCTTGGCGCGCATGCGCGTGCATCTGCGCCAGCACGAGGCAAGTGACGATGCCTCGTTCCGCATCGGGCGGTTTACCTTTCAGCCGGGCTCCAAACATCTCATCAACGAGAAGGGCGGCAAGCTGCGCCTGACCGAGAAGGAGACGGCCATCCTGCGCTTCCTTTATCGCGCCGGGCAGAGCGTGGTGACGCGTGAAGTCCTGTTGAAAGAGGTCTGGGGCTATAATTCGAACGTCACCACCCACACGCTTGAGACGCACATCTATCGCCTGCGTCAGAAGATCGAGCTGGACCCTGCGAAATCGGAGCTTCTGATTACGGAAGGCGGCGGCTATAAGCTGGTCCCCTAATGGCGCTTGAGGACGACCTTCGCAATCTCGTCCGCAATCCGGTGCTGGCCGCGCTCGAGCCGGAGGCGTTGCGGCAAGTGGCGCAGGGCGCGCTGCCGCGCACGTTGCGCGCCGGCGACGTTCTATTTCGCCGCGACGAGCCGTCGGAAGGCGGCTTTTTGCTGCGCTCCGGATCGATCGCTTTCGATCCTCCCAGGCAGGATGCCACCTCGCGCATCGTTTGGCCGCCGGCGTTGATCGGCGAGATGGCGCTGATCGCACCGACGCGGCGGCCGACGAGCGCGACGGCGCGCGAGCCCGCCAGCGTACTCGAAATCCCCCGCGCTTTGTTCCAGCGTGCGCTTAGCGAATCGCCGCGCAGCGCCGAGCGCCTGCGGCGCCTCATCGCGACGCGGCTGCGGGGTTTCGCAGGCGATTTGGACGAACTGCGCGGACGCGTCTTGAACGATCTCGAAGGCGGCTGAGTGGCGGCCCAGTTACTCCGCCGCCACGCCGGTGCCGATCTGGCAGGCGACACCCGTGCCTCCCAGCCCACAGTAGCCCGCTGGATTTTTGGCGAGATACTGCTGGTGATATTCTTCGGCGTAATAGAACGGCGGCGTTTCACGGATTTCCGTCGTGATCGGCCCGAGCCCGCGCGCCGCGAGGGCTTTTTCGTACATGGCTCTTGACTCTTCCGCGGCGCGCCGCTGCGCCTCGTTCGCCACATAGATCGCGGAGCGGTATTGCGTGCCGACGTCATTGCCCTGGCGCATGCCCTGGGTCGGATCGTGCGTTTCCCAAAACGTCTTCAGCAGCTTCTCATAGGAGATGCGGGCCGGGTCATAGGCGACGAGCACGACCTCGGCATGGCCGGTGCGGCCGGAACAGACCTCTTCATAGGTGGGATTGGGCGTTTGGCCGCCCGCATAGCCGACTGCGGTCGCCCAAATTCCTTCCCCGAGCTGCCAGAATTTCCGTTCCGCGCCCCAGAAACAACCGAGTCCGAAAAGCGCCGTCTCGATTCCGGCCGGAAACGGCGGATGCAGGCCATGCCCTGTGACGAAATGAGCGTCGGCGGTGGCAATCGGTTGGGGCCGGCCGGGCAGGGCCTCGTGGAGTTCCGGCAGATGGGATTTGCGGAATGGAAACATGGGACACCTCCGCGGGATCGGTTCATCTCAACATGGGGCAAATGGCGCCGGCTGCAACCGCCCGCTGCCTTCCTACGTGCCGGAGCAACGTGTCGTTACGCCAACGCGGGCTCAACGGTTGCTGTAGCCGATGGTCGGCCGCCGCTTCTGGGTCAGAAGGATGAGCAGAATGCCGAGTGCGCCGGCAACTACCCAGGTCGGCATCAATAGCACGCGCGCCATCACCGAGTCCCAGAGGAGCGGCGGCAGCGCCCGCTGTGCCGCCGCTTGCACGCCTGCGAACTTGCTCGGCGCCAGCCACAGCATCGTCTGCCCGAAAGGCGCTAGCGAAAGCGCGCCGCCGGCAATGCTGCGCGTTCCGTCGACCACCAGCGCGGCAAAGGCGGCGGCGAGCAACAACAGGCCAAGAAAGCGGAGGATTACGCGAAACATGGGGAGATACCGCAACCGCCTTGCATAGATCGGCGGCGGCAGCCTGTCCATTGACCGAATGCCGCGCCGCTTGCACGCCCGCCTGCCCCGATTATAGTGCCCGCCCGCGCCGAAGCGCAGGGATGCGCGTCCTGGCGCATCAGGCTGCAAGCCCAGCTCTACTTCTTGCGGAGGGGTGGCCGAGTGGTTGAAGGCGCACGCCTGGAAAGTGTGTATAGGGGAAACCCTATCGCGGGTTCGAATCCCGCTCCCTCCGCCAAGGCATTTGGATTGTGACAGGCGGGATACCGCGGGAGCGCCGTGGGAACTTTATCTCTTGCGCCGGCCCCGCAGCCGATTCTGTCGCGATCTGTATCGCGTGCCGCTGCCGCCCGCGAGAAGGATGCCGCGCATGGCGCCTCCTAACCGATTTGCAGCAGACGGGCGACGACAGCGGGAAGAGAGTCGCGCCACGACGGGAGAGCGACTCCGTAGATCTCGTCCAATTTTCGGGTATCCAGCCGCGCGTTCTTCGGGCGCCGCGCCGCAGCCGCGTATTGCTCGCTCGTGATCGGCGCGACCACAACACGCGGCCGGCCGCAGCGTTCGGCTTCCGCGAAGATCGCCGTGGCGAAATCGGCCCAACATGTCTCGCCGCAGCCTGCCATGTGAAAAATTCCGAATAGCCGCTGTTCGTCGGGATGCCCTTTCAACTTGGCGCAAATCGTGAGGACTCCGTCGGCAATATCGAGCGCCGAACTCGGCTGTCCGAATTGATCGGCAACGACGCGAACGTGATTTTGCGTCTCGCCGAGGCGAAGCATGGTTCGCACGAAGTTTGTGCCAAACGGGCTATAGACCCATGCGGTTCGCAAGATGACATGTCTTCGCATCGCCTTTTGCACGGCCTGTTCACCAGAGAGCTTCGAGCGGCCGTAAGCATTGATCGGCTCCGCCGCGTCAGCTTCGCGATAGGCGCGACCGTGCGCGCCATCGAAGACATAGCCTGTCGAGAATTGAATAACCGGAACCCCAAGGCGATTCGCGGCATCGGCAACCTTCCCGGCGCCAACCCCATTGATCTGTTGCGCCAACGGTTCCTCGGACTCCGCGGCATCGACCGCGGTGTACGCGCCGGCGTTGACGATGACTTCGGGCGCGAGAGATTTGAGAGCGCCTATAATCGTTGCCGGGTCGGCGAGATCAAGATGCGGACGCCCGACCGGCAAGATCTCCGCGTCGTACGGCGCGGCTCGTTCGAGAAGCGCGCGGACTATTTGGCCCCGTGATCCGGTGACGGCTATTCGCATATTAGTCGAAATACCCCGGCAGAGCGGCGAGACGCGGATGCTTACGGTCCCTATCGGAAAGGATCACGCGGTCGGCGTCGATCCGCCAATCTATGGCAAGCGCGGGATCGTTCCATGCGAGCCCGCGCTCGTGCGCGGGCGCGTGGTAATTCGTAACCTTGTAAATGACCTCGGTATCGGGTTCGAGCGTCAGATAACCATGTGCGAACCCGACCGGGACGAGAACCTGTTTCCAATTGTCGGCGGAAAGCCCAATTGCGCAATGCCGGCCGAAAGTCGGCGAGGTTCTCCGCAGGTCCACGGCGACATCGAGAACGCGACCGCGAATCACGCGCACCAACTTGACCTGGGCAAAAGGCGGTATTTGAAAATGCAACCCGCGCAAAGTTCCCGGCTTCGCAGAGAAGGAATGGTTATCCTGCACGAAGTCGAAGTCGAGGCCGCTGTCGGCGAATGCGCGGCGCGCATAGACTTCCGAAAGAAAGCCGCGCCGATCCTCGATTTTGCGGACGGTGATGATCTTGATATCCGGTATTTCCGCGGCCTCGACGTTGAGCATTGGCATCCGATCGTCAGATGGCCAGACCAAGCCGTTCCGCGCGATAATTTTGCGAGCGGATCGCCTCCCACCACGGGCGATTGGCGAGATACCATTCGACGGTCTTGCGCAGACCATGCTCGAAATCATGTCTCGGCTGCCAGCCGAGTTCGCTTTTGATCCGGCCTGCGTCGATCGCGTAGCGTAGATCGTGTCCCGGCCGATCCGCAACAAAGGTCATGAGCTTGCGGCGCGGCCCGTCGCCAGCGCGCGGCGAAAGTTCGTCGACGAGATCGCAAATTGCCTCCACGACGTCGATGTTGCGGCGCTCGCTGGCGGCGCCGACGTTGTAGACCGCGCCCGGCGCGCCTTGCAGCGCGGCGAGCAGAAGCGCTTCCGCGTGATCTTCGACAAAGAGCCAATCGCGAATGTTGTCGCCGCGCCCATAGACGGGAAGATCGCGGCCCTCCAGCGCATGGATGATCGTCAGCGGGATGAGCTTTTCGGGAAACTGATAGGGACCGTAATTGTTCGAGCAATTGGTGATAACGGCCGGCAGCCCGTAGGTGTGATGCCAGGCATGCACCAGATGATCGGAGCTGGCCTTGGAGGCCGCATACGGCGAATTCGGCGCGTAACGAGTATCTTCGGAAAATAGGCCAGTCTCGCCGAGCGAGCCGAAAACCTCATCCGTCGATACATGGTGAAAGCGGAAACGAGCGCGTCGCGCGGCCGGCAGAGCGCGCCAATGGGCGAGCGCACCCTGAAGAAGAACGTAGGTGCCGACGACATTCGTTTGAATGAATGCGCCGGGGCCGTCGATCGATCGGTCGACGTGGCTCTCGGCAGCGAGGTGCATGACGATGTCCGGATCGAAATCCGAAAATGCGGATTTGACCGCGGCGGCATCGCAAATGTCGCCTTTTTGGAACGCATAGCGCGGGTCGTGCGCAATCGACGCCAAGGAGGCGAGATTACCGGCGTACGTCAGCTTGTCGAGGACAAGGACGCTGTACGCGGTTTTCTCGATGATCCGCCTCGTCACCGCGGAACCGATGAAACCCGCGCCTCCGGTTACCAGGACGCGCATAGTCGCCTCGACGGACACCCCTGCACCGCATAGTACAGGAACGGCTGCCAAGTCCAGCCGCCTCCAGCCCGACGCTCGGATCGTTAGTCGCGCGAATCGCGAGGCACGGATCGGCACTCGATATCACAGACCTTCGGCAGCCGAAGAATGACGCGCCTGCGCTCGGCTATTGACCCGCACGCCGCCCGAGGCGATTATGCGAACCCGACAGTACGAACAATATGGGGCGACTGCGGGCACTTCTGCGCACCCATGCTTCCGCTATTCCGATGATCGATTTTGCTGGTGACTTAGCTGCTGCGCGGGGGAGGCGCTCCGCCCGCCGCGCACGCAAAGCCGCCGGGCAAGCGGCGCGGCGCGGTTCCCCGAAAGGAACGCGATGGCGATAGAGCCGCTGCCCCATCCTCCCGCCGCACAAACTCCTCCCGAGCCGCTGAACGAACCCGAAGAGATCCGCCAAATCGGCCAAGTGTCGATGGCGATTCTCGCGCTCATTGTCGGCGTGGTGACGGGATTCGGCGCCGTCGGATTTCGCGATCTCATCGGCCTCATCCACAACGTCCTGTTCCTCGGCGAATTCGCGGTGCGTTACGATGCCCGTGCCTTTACGCCGCCGAGTCCTTGGGGTGCTTTGGTAATTTTGGTGCCGGTGGTCGGCGCGATCGCCGTGACCTTTCTCGTCAAAAATTTCGCGCCCGAAGCGCGCGGCCACGGCGTGCCCGAAGTGATGGACGCGATCTACTACAAGGGCGGCGTGATCCGCCCCGTCGTCGCGATCGTCAAGTCGCTCGCCTCGGCGATTTCGATCGGCAGCGGCGCGGCGGTGGGACGCGAGGGGCCGATCATTCAGATCGGCTCCGGCCTCGGTTCGACTCTCGGCCAGATCGTACGCATGCCCGCCGGGCAGCGGATCATCCTGGTCGGCGCCGGCGCCGGGGCCGGGATCGCCGCGACCTTCAATACGCCGATCGGCGGAGTCATGTTCGCGATCGAGCTGATGATGCCGGAGGTGAGCGTGCGCACCTTTCTGCCGGTGGCGCTCGCAACGGGGACGGCGACCTTCATCGGCCGATTCTTCTTCGGTCCGCAGCCCGCCTTCATCGTTCCGCATCTCGTTCCGATGACCACCGACGCCTCCGCGGCGATCACGCTCCTGCTTTACGCTTTGCTTGGGGCGATCATCGGCGTCGCCGCGGCGGCATTCGTGCACGGCCTCCACTTCGCTGAGGACCTCTTCGAGAAGATCAAGGAACCGTACGCCCGCCACATGCTCGGCATGCTCGCGGTCGGCGTTCTGATCTACGGCTTGCAGCAAGGCTTCGGGCATTACTACGTACAGGGCGTCGGCTATGCGACCGTGCAAGCCATTCTGCTCGGGCAGTTGTCGGGGGTGGGACTGCTTGCGCTGCTTTTCCTCTGCAAGCTCTTTGCGACCTCGGCGAGCCTCGGCTCGGGCGCTTCGGGCGGGATCTTCTCACCCTCCCTGTTCATGGGCGCGACCATCGGCGGCACTTATGCGGCTTTGCTTTCGGCGCTGCATCTGCCGCTCAACATCAACATCCCCTCCTTCGCCATGGTCGGCATGGGAGCGATGGTGGGCGGCAGCACCGGCGCGGCGATGACGGCGGTCATCATGATCTTCGAAATGACGCGCGCCTATGACATCGTCATGCCGATGATCTTGGCGGTGGCGCTGAGCCTAGGGGTGCGTCGCCTATTGTCGCGCGAAAGTATCTACACGTTGAAACTGGTCCGCCGCGGGCATGTCATTCCGAAGGCGCTGCATGCGAACATGTTCCTGGTTCGGCGCGCCAAAGAAGTGATGGAAGCGGACGTGGTGCTGGCGCCGGCGGAGATGAGCTTTGAGGCTTTCCTCGCCCAGTGGGGCAGCGTGGGGCGCATGCGGCACGTCGCCCTGACCGACAGCAACCGCATCGTCGGCGTGCTCCGCATCAACACGGCGCTGCGGCACACGTCGGATCAGGGCCAATCGGACGTCGCGCTGCGCGACATCGCCAGCCGTGCCTTCACCATCGTGCGGGAAGACGACATCGTCTTCGACGTGATCCGCCGGATGCGCAGCAAAAAGGCGATTATGGCGTTGGTCGTGCGCGGCCGCGGCGTGCCGCGCCCGGAGAGCATAGCCGGTGTCATCAGCAAGGAGCACATCGCCGACGCGGTGGCGAGCAGCGTCGGCATGTATCCGGCCGGAGACTGAGTGCGGATGGCTCAGCACAGTATTGCAAGAGTATCTGCGAAAACATCCCGAACACTCATCGACGAAAATTGAGGTTTGTGGCACTTCAGCCACAATTCCCTGCGACGTTTTGGCTACTAATACGGCCATAAACCTCGCTATCGCCCGACGGCATCCTCTTTCTCAACATAATATAAAACTTATTACCGACCCTTCCTGAAATTAGCGAAAGGCCGGTACATTGAAGCTACTTGCCATTACGACAGTTACGATAAGCGTGCTGGGGGCGTTGTTCGCAAATAGCTCTTATGCAAGTTCCCGCGGTCATGCCGGGCATTACGGAGGTTCCTTGATCCGAGCCTCCTACTACTGTTCTGGGCGTCGAACCGCTTCAGGGGAACACTTCAATCCAAACGGATTTACTGCCGCACATCGTACGCTGCCGTTTGGGACGCGCCTTGCCGTTACCAATCCGGCCAACGGCCGCACGGTGGTGGTGCGGATCAACGATCGCGGCCCCTTCGTGCGCGGCGTGAGCCTCGATCTGGCGCGCGGCGCCGCCTTTGCAATCGGCATGCGCGGCACCGGGACGGTGCGGATCGCGCGCCTCGGCGGCTCGGCCGAGGGCGACTGGCAAAGCGAAACATTCGCGCAAGAGCCGCAGGCGTACGCGCCGCAGCAAGCCGCATGGTCGCAGGAGACGACCCACGGGCCGAACGACGCGACCCGCTTCTGGGGCTCGCCCTTCGAGCACAGCCTGGACTGACACTCCCGCGTGCAAACGCTTGTACGGCGACCAGGTTCGTGACTTGGTCGCCGTTTCCATTTCTGGTCCGACCGAAATCTCGAGTGATCGCAGTGAACGCCCGGGGTCTCCTCATCGCCACCGGCGATGAGGCGCCGCTTGCCGATAGGAGCCACGGCCAATATCGGCGCCTCGGACGGTCCGGCGGTCAAGGCGGCCGTGTCACCGGCGCATTCTTCCATGTCATTGCGCGCCTGTAAGCGGCAACGAGAAAAGCGGCGAAATAGCTGCTTTCAAAACCTTGGATCGGCGAGCGCGGCGGCGTGCGCTCTTGCCGCAACGGGGTGGAATGTGCCGCTCGCTTCGTCGAGCCCATAAAGCCGTCCATCGGCAACGCCGAAATAAGCGCCGTGCAGCGAAATCCGCCCCGCCCTCTCGTTTTCGACGACGTACGGAAAGCTACGCAAATTGCCGAGCGTCGCGAGGATCGCCGCATGGCCGAGGCGTTCGGCATAAACGTCGATCGGCTCGGTGCGCGGCCCGAGTTTCGCGGCGGCCGGCGCCAGAAGCGAAATCCACCGGCCGATGAAATCGCCCGGCGCGAGCGCGCGGTTCGGATCGGCCGACTGTTCGACATAGGCGCGCACCCCGCCGCAGCTCGCATGCCCCATGACCACGATGTGCGCGACATGCAAAATGGCAATGGCGTATTCGAGCGCCGCCGAGGTGCCGTGGTACTCCGCGTCGGGCGCATAAGGCGGCACGAGGTTGGCGATGTTGCGCACCACGAAGATCTCGCCCGGGTGGGCATCGAAGATCACCTCCGGCGAAACCCGCGAGTCGCAACATCCGATCAGCAGGATTTTGGGACTTTGGCCGCGCTGCGCGAGCTGCCGATAGCGGTCTTGCTCGCGCCGAAAGCGGCCGCCGAGAAAAGCTTCGTAGCCTTCGACGAGCCGCGCCGGCAAAAGCGCGCCGTCGCGGGAAGCGGATTCGAAGGACTCGGCCATCGTCGGATCCTGGAAATGGGTTCGGAGTGCCGGAACGACGTCGGGAGATTGCCCGAGCGTATACCGCGCTGCAATAGAAATTGCGGCACGTCAGCGCATTTGGCCGCGCATTTACCTTCGATTGACAACCTCCGTTGTCAAACATTCTTCGCCGTGCGCGCTCGCGCTCCGCCTAGCCAAGCGAGGCTTGCAGGGCGACGGAGGTCGATTCCGCACTGCGAAGAAGCGCACGTCCCGCAACGGATTCGCCACCGTCGCAGTTATTCTCATCTGGCGGCAAAGATCAAACTCGGCTAACCAATTAAGAAATCTGTCGCGGTGGGAGGGAATGTATGGATATCCACGAGTACCAGGCCAAGCAGTTGTTGGCCCAGTTCGGCGTCGCCGTGCCGCCTGGAACCGTCGCCAACACGCCTGAAGAGGCCTCGTACGCCGCGATCGAACTCGGCGGCTCGCGCTGGGCCGTAAAGGCGCAAATTCACGCCGGCGCGCGCGGCAAGGCCGGCGGCATCCGGCTCTGCACGAGCTATCGAGAGGTACGCCAGGCGGCCGACGACCTCCTCGGCAAACGGCTTGTCACACTGCAGACCGGTCCTGAGGGACAGCCGGTCAGTCGCGTCTATATCGAATCCGCGGCGCCGTTCGAGCGCGAACTCTATCTGGGTTACGTTCTCGACCGCAAAGCCGAGCGCGTCCGCGTCATCGGTTCGCGGCATGGCGGCATGGAAATCGAAGAGATCGTGAAAACCGATCCCAATGCGATCATGCAAGTGGTGGTCGAGCCCGCCGTCGGTCTCCAGGCTTTCGAGGCGCGCGAGCTCGCCTTCCAACTCGGTCTCAGCGGAAAACAGGTGCAGCGCGCGGTCGAGACCATTCTCGGTGCCTATCGCGCCTTCCGCGATTGCGACGCCTCGATGCTCGAGATCAATCCGCTGGTTGTCACCAAGGACGACCGGGTGCTCGCTCTCGATGCGAAGATGTCGTTCGACGACAACGCCCTGTTCCGCCGCCAAAACGTCGCCGCCATGTATGACGCGACCCAGCAGGATCCGCGCGAGGCGCAGGCGGCCGAACACAATTTGAATTACATCGGTCTCGACGGCGAGATCGGCTGCATCGTCAATGGCGCCGGCCTCGCCATGGCGACGATGGACATGATCAAACACGCCGGCGGGAGCCCCGCCAATTTCCTCGATGTAGGCGGCGGCGCTTCGCCGGAGCGGGTTGCAACCGCATTCCGCCTCGTCTTGTCGGACGACAAGGTGCGCAGCGTGCTGGTCAATATTTTTGCCGGCATCAACCGTTGCGATTGGGTTGCCCAAGGCGTCGTGCAGGCTTGCAAGGAAACCGCCATCAAAGTTCCTTTGGTCGTTCGCCTCGCCGGCACCAATGTCGAAGCGGGCCGCAAGATCATCAAGGAAAGCGGTATTTCAATCATTAGCGCAGAAACGTTGGGAGAAGCCGCCGCCAAGGCGGTCGCCGCGTGCCGTGGGAATGGCATCGGCATCAAGGCGGCGAATTAGGAAAATGGCGCGTGTCTAAAACACCAGAAGGTAAGCCATGAGTATTCTCATCGATGCAAAGACCCCGATTCTCGTGCAGGGCATCACCAGCGAGAAGGCAACCTTCCATACCAAGGAAATGATCGCCGCGGGCAGCAAGGTCGTCGCCGGCGTTACGCCCGGCAAGGGCGGCCAGACCCATTGCGGCGTGCCGGTGTTCAATACCGTGAAAGAAGCGGTCAAAGCGACCGGCGCGACCACCAGCATCGCCTTCGTCGCGCCAACTTACGCGGCCGACGCCATCATGGAGGCGGCCGATGCCGGCATCCGGCTTGTCTGCTCGATCACCGACGGCATTCCGGCGCAAGACATGATGCGTGTGAAACGCTATCTCAAGCGCTACCCGAAAGAGCGGCGCACGATGCTGGTCGGCCCCAACTGCGCCGGCATCATCAGCCCCGGCAAGGCCATGCTCGGCATCATGCCGCCGCATATTTACATGCAGGGCTCCGTTGGCCTCATCTCGCGTTCCGGCACGCTCGGCTACGAAGCCGCCTCGCAAATGAAGGCGCTCGGCATCGGCATTTCGACGAGCGTCGGCATCGGCGGCGATCCCATCAACGGCAGCTCCTTCATCGACCATCTGGCGCTCTTCGAGGAGGACGACGAAACCGAAGCGGTGCTGATGGTCGGCGAAATTGGCGGCCCGCAGGAGGCGGAAGCCGCCGCCTGGATCAAAGAGCATATGTCGAAGCCGGTTGTCGGCTTTGTGGCCGGGCTGACGGCCCCGAAAGGCCGCCGCATGGGCCACGCCGGCGCGATCATCTCGGCGGCTGGCGATAGTGCCGCGGAGAAGGCCGAGATCATGCGCTCCTACGGCCTGACGGTCGCGCCGAGCCCGGCCGAGTTCGGCTCGACGATGGCGCAGGTACTCTCGCAAGGCCAAGCGCGCCGCATATCGGCATAAGCCGAGCGACGATCGCGAGGGCACGATCATGAGCTTCACCTTGGTCGAACAGGCGCGGCCGCGCCTTCAGCGCTCCGAGCTCGCGGTCCCTGGCTCAAATCCGGCGATCTTCGAAAAGGCGGCGAAGTCGCGCGCCGACATCATCTTTCTCGACGTCGAGGATGCAGTCGCCCCTGACGATAAAGAAAAGGCGCGCTCCAATATCATCGCCGGCCTCAACGAAGTCGATTGGGGCACAAAGACGATGATGATCCGCATCAACGGGCTCGATACGCATTACATGTATCGCGACGTCGTCGACATCGTCGAAGCCTGTCCGCGCCTCGACATGATCCTGATCCCGAAAGTCGGCGTGCCGGCGGACGTCTATGCGATCGACATGCTGGTCACGCAGATCGAGACCGCCAAGAAACGGAACAAGCGCATCGGCTTCGAAGTGTTGATCGAAACGGCGCTGGGCATGGCCAACGTCGAGGCAATCGCCCAATCCAGCAAGCGACTTGAAGCGATGTCCTTTGGTGTCGCCGATTACGCCGCCTCGACGCGCGCGCGCACCACTGTGATCGGGGGCGTCAATCCGGATTACGGCGTGCTCTCCGACAAAGACACGCAAGGCAACCGCACGTTCTTCTGGGCCGATCAATGGCATGCGGCGCAGACGCGCATGCTGGTCGCCTGCCGCGCCTATGGGCTCCGGCCCATCGACGGGCCGTTCGGCGACTTTTCCGACCGCGACGGTTATCTCGCGGCCGCGCGCCGTGCCGCGGTCCTCGGCTACGAAGGCAAATGGGCGATCCATCCCTCGCAGATCGAACTCGCCAACGAAGTGTTCACGCCCTCGGACGCGGAAGTTACCAAAGCCAAGCGC
Organism: uncultured Alphaproteobacteria bacterium; assembly: GCA_963697785.1. Classification (GTDB taxonomy): domain Bacteria; phylum Pseudomonadota; class Alphaproteobacteria; order Rhizobiales; family Beijerinckiaceae; genus Methylovirgula. The sequence goes on from OY969098.1 coordinate 2,620,943, forward strand.
GTCGTCGAAGCCATGCAGCAGGCGGCGAAAGAGGGCAAAGGCGCAGTCTCGCTCGATGGGCGTCTGATCGACATCGCCAGCATCCGCATGGCGCAGGCGCTTCTCGACAAGGCTAAGGCCGTCGCCGCCGGCTAGCAACGCGCAGCTCGTTTGCGCGCCAGTCCGCCATCCGGTACAACGCGCCGCGATTCGGAGATAGCGGCATGGCTGATGACACCGAGAGCGGACCGGCGGACGCGCCGGCGCGTCCTAGCGCGGTGCCGCGCGACAAGCTGGTGATCGAAGGCCGCGCCGAAGAAATCGCGGCGGACGAGGCAACGTGCCAATCCGGCCCGGACCAATCCGCTGCAACCGTTCCTCCCGATGATGCTTGGTCCGCGCTGCCCGGGCCGGCTACGGCGGAAGTCATGCCGCACGCCGAGCCCATGCCGGATCCGCTTCCGCCGCAAGACACGAACAGTCAACGTACTCCTCTTTGGCCGATTGCCGCGGCGATCGTCAGCGCCGCGCTGCTCGCGGTGGGAGGCGCGTTCGGTCTTCATCTGCTCGACAGAACGCCGGCGCATTTGGCGGCGCTCGAATCGCGCCTCGGCACGCTCGAACATCGCCCCAATACGGCGCAGGCCGTCGAGGCTGCGCAGAGAGATCTGGCCTCGCGCGTTGCGGCGTTGGAGGCCGCCGACGGCGATGCCAAGGCGGGGATCGCGGCATTGCGCGCCGAGATCGACAAACTTGCGGCGCAAAAGCCGCCGCCGGCCGCCATGCCAGATCTCGCGCCCCTCGAAGCGCGTCTTGGCGCTCTCGAGGAAAAGCTCGCCACGCTCGATGCCAAAGTCGGTGGTCTTGCCACTACGCTCAATGCCGAGAAAGGGCAGGTTCGCGCCGCCGAAACCCGTGTGAGCCAATCGGCGGCGGCAAGCGCCGACAACGAGGCGATTGCGATCCTTGCCGCGAGTCTGCTTCGCAAGATCGAAGCCGGCGCGCCGTACGAACCAAATATCGCGGCGCTTGCCAAACGCGGTTTCGACAAGGCGAAGTTCGTGCCGCTCGGGGCCACGGCGGCAAGCGGCGTCGCAACGCCCGCCGCGCTTGCCAAGCAATTCTCTGCTCTTACGCCAGCGATCCTCGCGACCGCGCCGCAGCCCAAAGGAAACGGCTTCTTCGATCATCTCGTCCAAGGCGCCGAGCACCTCGTGCGCGTCGAGAAAATTGGCAACGCTTCCGGCAACGATCTCGCCGGCCGGGTCGAGCGCGTGCAGGCGGCGCTCAATGTGGGAGCGGTCGAGACGGCGTATCAAGAATGGAGCGCGCTTCCGGACGATGCCAAGGCCAAATCGCAAGCGTTCGGAGCGGCGGCAAAGGCCCGCCTCGACGCAATCACCGCGGCGCGCGGCATCGAAGCCGACGCTATCGCGGCGCTCGGCAAGCCAAAATCCTGAGGATCGCAAGCATCGTCGGGCGCCGAATGAGACGCAGGCATACGGCGGTAATCCTATGCTAGGCTTGACGCGTTAAGCCGTTGCGCCGGCCTTTGCCGTAACCAGAGCCCGCGATGACCCGTGTCCTGCTTTTCTTTGTTATCCTGGCGGTTGCCGGCTTGGGCATCGTTTGGATCGTCGACCGGCCGGGCGAAATCGCTGTTACATGGCAGGGCTACCGGATCGAGACGACGCTGGCCGTAACGCTCGGCGTCGTGGCGCTGGCCGCAATCCTGTTGGCAATCCTCTTCCTGCTCCTGCGTTTTCTTTTCCGGCTGCCGACACTGATGGCGCGGCGCGCTGAGAAACGGCGCCGCGCCAAGGGATACGCGGCATTGACGCGCGGGATGGTCGCGGTCGGGGCGGGCGACGCGAAAGTCGCCCGCCACGCTTCCGCCGAAGCCGACCGGCACCTTTCGCCGGAGCCATTGACCTTGTTTCTTGCCGCCCAATCGGCGCAACTTGCCGGCGACCGGGCGGGTGCCGAATCCGCGTTCGGCAAATTGGCGCAAGATCAGGCGACGCGCCTGCTGGGCTTGCGCGGTCTTCATGTCGAAGCGCAGCGGCGCGGCGATCACGAAGCGGCAATCCACTTCGCGCAGGAGGCGCATGAGATCGCGCCGCTGCCGTGGTCGGCGAAGGCGGTGCTCGATCATCATGCCGTCAAAGCGCAGTGGGAGCATGCGCTTGCCGCAATCGAAAGCCACATCGCGGCGAAGCTCGTAGACAGAAAGACGGGCGAACGGCAGCGCGCCGTGCTTGAGACCGCCGTGGCGCTCGATAAGGCAACGCAAGCGCCCGAGGAAGCGCTACGCCTCGCCCGGCAGGCGCTGCGCCGCGCCCCCGATCTCATCCCCGCCGCGGCATTGGCGGCGCGGCTACTGGCGCGCAAAGGCGAATTGCGCAAAGCCGCCAAGCTCATCGAATCCGCGTGGCAACGGCAACCGCATCCCGAGCTCGCCGAAGCCTATCTCGATCTGCGTCCCGGCGATTCGAACGCCGATCGTTTGGCGAAGGCGCGCACCCTCGACAAGCTCATGCCGCGCGATCCCGAAAGCGGGATGATCGTGGCGCGCGCCGCCCTGGCCGCCCGCGATTTCCCGGCGGCGCGCGAAGCCATGGCGCCGCTCGTCGGCGACGATGCGCGCCCGACCGCGCGCATGTGCCTCATCATGGCGGAACTCGAAGATGCCGAGACGGGCGACCAAGGGCGTGTGCGCCAATGGCTCGCCCGCAGCGCCCGAGCGCCGCGCGATCCCGTCTGGATGGCGGACGGCGTCGCCGCAGCGCAATGGGCACCGGTCTCGCCGGTGACTGGCCGGCTCGACGCTTTCGTGTGGCAAAAGCCGCTCGATCGACTTGGCACGGACATCGATGCGCGCGATTGGAGCGCCAAGGTGGTCGCAGTGCCGGTCGCGGAAATCGCGCCGCCGCCTGCGCCGGAACCAAATTCCGCGCCGCCGGAAGCTGCGCCGAGCGCGGCCGAGCCGATGATCGAAAAACCGCCGCCGCGGCCGGCCGGGCCGGTGATCTTTCCGATGCCGGCGCCGCCCGATGATCCGGGCCTCGGCGGCGAAAAGGAAGACAAGGACAACGTCCGGCTTTTCTAAAGGAGCCGGATCGACGGGCGCGGTTGCCAAGCTGCGCCAATCCTGATTAAGGAAAGCGCACGGGCGCTCGGCCCACATCGCCGCAATAGCTCAGCTGGTAGAGCACCTCATTCGTAATGAGGGGGTCGGGGGTTCGAATCCCTCTTGCGGCACCAATAAACTGCGCTAAATGCCCAGGTATCCGCGGTTCCGCTCGTTTGCCAATCCCGGCGGGCGGAATCTCGACCTTGGCTGGCCCCGGCCGCCCTCCTGACGAGACAGTTAACCGGCAACCGATCTCGCCCTGTTCTTGTGATATTTCCCCTGTTTTCCCTGTTTCTGGCTAAAAACAGGTTTTTGGCCTGCGTATTGATGGCCGGATTCTTTAAATCGCGCTTGTGCTTCAAATAGTTAGCTGGCGAACAAGTTCGCGTCAGGACAGGGGAATTTTCGCGCAGAACAGGGGCGACCTAGGACATTATCAGGGGCGGACCATCCGGCTCACGTTGATCAGGCGAAAGCCATCTGCCGAAAACCGGCTTGCGCAGATCGCCCCAGTGGTGATATTATATTTGACAAACCTACCCCTTTTGGTAGCGTGTTGGCCTAGAGGGGATCGAACATGGCCAACGTTTTTAGTGAACCTTATTTCCACGATGAAAAGGCGGCATTTGAGGCGCTGAAATCGATCATTTGGCCGAACGGGCCGACTTGCCCGCATTGCGGCGCAATCGACCGCATCAATCGCTTAGAAGGCGTTCGCTCCAAGCCAAGCAAAAAGCATCCTGAAGGGATTGAACGGTTTGGCTTGTGGAAATGCTATCATTGCAAAGGCCAGTTTCGTGTCACCAAAGGTACCGTTTTTGAGGATGCTCACCTGAAGCTGCACCAGTGGTTCCAAACTGTCTTTTTGCTGTGTTCCAGCAAGAAAGGTTGCTCCAGCAATCAGTTGGCGAGAACGCTTCGCTGCACTGTCAAAACCGCTTCCGTTTGCGTCTCACAGAATTCGCGAAGCGATGCGAAAAGCGGGGGCCTTCCGCCATTAGACACACGCGCGGCGATCGAAGTCGCTGCTATGACCCGTGCCGCACTCGGCGGAAAAAGCAAAAAAGGAACTTCCGAGGCTACTTGGCAAAGATAAAATATGATCGGCAAATCGTAGCGATAGCCAAGGTCTGTAACGCGGAGACCATTTATTCCGATGATAAAGATATTGAAACGATAGCCAAAAGAGAAAGCATCCAGGTGGTATGTCTAGCCGACCTGCCAGTGCCACAGGCGAGTCTGCAAGCCGAATTGAAATTAGAAGGACACGCGGATGGGCAAATCATCCAAGAAAAAACCGAAGAAGAAAACAGAGCGCCCCCCTGACGATTTTGCGTCAGTCGCGCATCGTCTTGAATGCGACGAGGACAAAGAGCGATTTGAGGCGAAGCTTGGCAAAATCGCTGAGGCAAAATCAGGGCGCGAAAACTGCTGATTCGCGAAACCGCCGCCGAATGGCGGCTTGCGCAGTTCAATCCAAAGCGAGAATTCAGCCTTCCTAAAAAGGTGTGGATGAAGGCCCTCCAAATCGTCGGAACCTATGAAGGCAGCTGATCTGCTTCTTAGCGTTATCGCCTTGGCTATCGGCCTGTCAGCTCTCGAGGCCGTTGCATGGCTAATCGAGCCTCCGCACCGAACGTCGTTTACGTCGAGCGGCCTGATGGTTCGCGACGGGACGCTGGGGTGGAGGCTAAGGAACGCCGGTGTCTATAAGGATAAGGTGATTTCGAACCGCAAAATTGTCTATAACGTGAAGTATACCATAGATAAGGACAATGATAGGATCGTATCTTCATCTAATTCCGGCATCCAATTGTCTTTATCGGAGACTCCTTTACTTTCGGCCTCGGCGTCAATGACGCTGATACGATGCCGCAGGCCTTCGCGGATCTAACGCAGCATCAATTTCGCGTTATAAATCTCGGGTTCCGGCTTATTCTCCGCAGCAATTCTTGCGCGCTATGGAGACCCGGCAATACGGCAAAGCGATTGGGCGCCACCCAGCGCTCTTTGTTTTTCTCACCGCTCCTTGGCAAAGCGACCGCGTCGCATGCAAAGCGACGTACGTAGCCGGTGCGCCTCGCTATATCCTCGATAGCTTAGGCATACCAAGGTACATAGGAAAATGCAGTAATAACTCTGGACAGACCAGTATTTTTCAATTAGTGCGGCGTATCGCGTATTTATAGCGCCTTTACTAAGCATGGTATATTCTTACGACCGCCGTCTATATGAAGCGTCCTTGATGCTTCGCTCGTCAGGCATGCATCCAAGGATGCTCGGATCTCCATTCCGGGCGACGGTCACCCCACGCCGTTGGCACACCGTCTCCGCGCAGAGATCCTGCAGCAATATCTCAACGCGCATATGGCCGCGTTAACCCAGGCCGAAATCAAATAATTCCGACCTGATCTACCTATAGGCTGGGTTTGTCAAAGATAATATCGCCACTTCGGATGATGTCTTGGTGGGCCAATCGGTGCGACGAGCTCCGCGGCGGAGAACACATAGCGGCGCCGGACGCCACGAAGCCGCCCGCAAATGTCTGAGAACCGCCACCCGCGCGTCTCAGCTATCACATCTTGCGATGGCCCTAAAATTGAGCGCCAGCGCTTGCACATGCGCGCGAGCAGCGTGCTCTGGACGAAATACCTCAAGTCAGTTCCACCAAATTGTCGTTCGCCCGTGATCGAGTTTCTTCGACAATTTTGGAACTCGTCCGAATCTTCGGAAACACGGCCACAAGTAATCCTTGCAGTCGATTAGCCCACGATGGCGAAGATCGAAATTCTGTTCGAAGAAAAATCCATTTCTGCCGATCGCCTTTGAGATCATCGCGCCATAGATCGCAACCTGGTGCGGACACATCTCGCTCATCGAAAGCGTGTTGACGACGAGATCGAAGCTCGCATCGGCAAGCGCGGATTGGGCGAGATAGTTCGGCAAAAGGCAAATCTCGGCGCCGGCGCGCGGGGCCAGATCGTCGGCCGCCGCATAGAGTCGCAACGGCCGGTACTTGCGCCAGCGAGAGATAGAGACCGGAGAAGAGAAGCGATTCCGGCAAGTCGCAAATCACGTATTGCGACGGGCTGAAAATCGACGTGAGAGCAGAACAGAGCGCGCCGTAGCCACCGCCGATTTCGAGAATGCGCGGGCGTTTGTCGGAGAGGCGATCAATAAGGCCGCCGTTGTCGATCAGATTGATTCGTTCCTGATAATCGACGACATCTGCGTTGACGAGCGCGCTGTCGATCCACCAGCCGCATTCGCCGAGAATGTTCGGAACCTGCATGACGTGGCGCCGCCGCTTCGTAAGCGCGCGCCATCGGGCGGCGATTTTGTCTCGCGTTTTTCCATCCCATTGAGTTTCGAATTTCCAAGGATCGGATCGGCGGAACTTGGACCGCCCGCGCAACTGCTCATCGTGAGAAGAGTTGTGCCAGTGAAAAATTGACATCGCAGTCTGAGAAATCGAATTTCATCCCACGTCAGAGAAGAGAGCAAGCGGTACGCGCGCACGTAGTCGCTGGTTTGCAAATCCCAATCGGCGGCCGGCATCGCAAAACTAGGATCGATTTCGAGTTCGCGAATTAAGCTCGCCCGAATCTCTACGGATTTAATGATCGATGCTCCCAATGTGAGCGCCGCGTCGATCCGATCCTGACACGGCACATCATTCGCCGACACACTAGCGAGCGGTGGCGACTTCGGCCGCGTGAAGAACTCGGCAATCCCCATGCGGGCATGAATATCAGAAAAGCGCTGCGCATTCGATGACGAACGCGCTGAGGCCGATGCGGCGCATGTGGGCGATGGTCGCGGGAGGGCCGGTGTAGGCTGAATGGGGCATGGTCGGGATGGTGGCCGACCTAACGCCAATTCGTCAATTTCTCGACCGGCCTAGCCACGTACGCGCTCGGCCATCGACACGCAGGCCAGCAGCCGTTCCGTCAAACCGAAACTTGATCGTCTTGTTCACAGTCTACGCACCGCTTGACCCGGGGCTGGGCCAGCACGGCGGCCAGGAGCTTGGCGGCGATGTCGCCCTCCAGCAGGCGGTCGCGGTTCTTGGAGAATGTGGAATGATCCCAAACAGGATCATCGACGCCCAACCCCACGAACCAGCGGAACAGCGAACTCCAGCCTCTCCATCAACTGGCGCTCGAACCGGATCTAGTAGAACGCCTGCAGTAGCCTGGCCCTCAGCAGCATCTCCGGCGCGATGGAAGGCCGCCCCCTCCCCGAATACAGCGCCGCGAAATCGCCCGACAGCGCGCTGAGCGCCACGTTGGCGATCTCCGGGATCGGCCGCAGCGGATGATCCCGCCTTACCCGATCCTCCAGATCAATGTAGGAGAACAACTCCCACAGAAGGCACCTTTCCGCACTTATGTCGCGCCGGGCTTCGTCACTTCGGCAAAACGGGCTCTTCGATGAGAAGCCAACAGTCTAAGTGTAGTGTCGACGATCGGCCGAAGCGTAAACTTCCGCTCGTCGCAGCAGACACAAGTTCGTAGCCGACATATTCGAAGCTGCCGAGCCCCGCTCGGCGATCATCCCCGGTTTAAGAGGGGCGCCCGGGACAACTCGCAGGGCTCGCCGCAACAGCTCAGCTGGTAGAGCGCCTTTCGTAATGAGGGGTCGTGGGTTGAAATCCCTCTTGGCACCATCTGACTATTCATCGACATCCGCTAAAGTTCGTTTGGCCTCAGGTGCCGCTCCGAGCCAACAAAGGCGGAGAGCCGCGGCTGAAAGGCGAGAACTGTTGCGCAATTCTTCCGGCGCATTTGGCCAAGGTGGTCGCCGTGTTCCTGCACCCCGCTTCCGGTACCTCAATCGATCAATCGGCCTGATAGTTCGCAGATCGACAACATTCCAACGTCGCTCTATCAGCCACATTGGCTTTTCTGGAACTTCTAGGTTCGCACAATATCTGCCGCTAGCCTGCCCGATCTCCCGCAGCTGCGGCTTTTTCTTTCATGCGGGCAATCAGCGCGCTCGCTTCTGCCAAGGAATTCACCACTTGCATATCGGGAATAGCGCCATTCCGGCATCGCCCGGGCGATAGTCGGCCCCCAAGTGGGGCCAGGTTATCCGCCGAAATGAAGAAATATCTGTGCTCATAGAGGAAGACGGCAAAGCCGCAGCGGTCGCGGTCAACCAGAACAGGCTGGGGTCTTTGCGCGCTTTTCTGCTCGATGCGCTGTTCCAGAGCGATGTGCCGATCCGCGAGAATCCGAAGCCGCAAAACAGCCGTCCTATTTCGCGTTCGACGAATGGCGGCATGCGTTGCAGAATCGGATTGCCCTCCGACATAAATCGTCTGAACTTCGGCCGGCGCGACAACGCAGCGATAACGTGCTGCGCCAAAGGATCCCGCGCCGCTCGACGGCCGCGCGGCTGCCGCGTTCAACATCGATCCATTGAGCCAAGCGAGTCGCGAGTGCCACCCGCGCCCGGGCCATCTCATAAAACAGCGTCGCATCCTGCGCTTTGATCTTCGAATTGTATTGATACTCGCGCTTGCCTGCAGAATTGATGACGACATTGAGATGCTCGAACACGACGTCGGGCATATAGATGATTCTACCGTGTCCGTGTTTAGCTAAAAGCTCGAAGACGTCGTAGACATGATCATCAATGTAGTAACGCATGTATTCTTCTGGACAAATTCCATTGCTGAACTCGCAGAACCGGCGGCTTACGAATGGAAGAATGCAAAGCTTTTCCTGCTGTTCCATGTCGTTGACGTGCACCAATACGATGTCGTCGGGAAACGATCGAAAAGCCGCCAGCGCCTGCGCATCCCATGCAGCTGTACGCACCCGTACGTCGTCGTTCGCCAGCATAATATATTTGCCGCGGCTGGCGCGATAGCCGGCCATGGAGAGTGCGCCCATGGTCAGGCCGGGAGGCACGACGACCTTAACAAGCTTAATCCTTCGAAACTGATCGCCTGCGATGCCGGGTCGTCCGCATCGACGACTACGACCACCTCGATATTTTGCGGACAGGCAGCGTGGGCACGAACGCTTTCCAAAAAGGCCAGCATTCCCTCCACCCGGCCTCGCGTAGGCACAATCAAGGAAATCAGGATCTCGTCCATTCCTAGCGTCTCGCCGCGTAAGGTCGGCAAATAAGGGCATCTCCGCGTCGAAAATGTCAATTACAATGCTTGAAGGGCGACGTCGACCGCCGCGTTCTTCTGCTGGGCGATACGGTTATATTCCGAAATCGCAGCGATGTGGCGCTCAATCAAGGTTTCCCGCTCTAAAGTCGCATCGAGCCAAAGGTCGCCTATCACGCTGGAATCCAAACTGTCGGGGTTCCAAAGCTTCGCAAGCACCTCGATTTCGTGATCGCCGAACCGCCGGGTTATGATAGGGATCTGGCCATACAAAACGGCTCTCAAAATCCGCATTGGACTCGAGTACGGCCAATTCGCCCGCTGCGGCGGATTTAGATTGAAGAGGCCGCCCCTTTCGGGCCCCGCCATGTCCAGCCTCTTCTCTTCGTTGGCCTGGTCGTCGACAGTCTCGAACGAGAATTCGATCCGCCCGTCATGCAGGGTAAAAGGGGCGTCTTGGTCGAAAGGCAAATGAAGAAAGACGCGTCCTTGAACTCCGAGGTCGTGAGAAACCAAGAGAAGCTTTTTGATGATTCGGCGACGGAATCGCGTCTGCGTGCCGGTCGTGACAAATCCGGCCGGCCATTTCTGCAGGCGGGACCTCAGGGCGTTCTGCTCCGGGCTGATCTCCGGATAGAGATTGACCGGAGGCGCAACCCAATGATCCATTTTCGCTGCCAGCGGCAGGAGGGCGTCAACGATCGCCGGATGAACTGCGATGACGAGATCCGCCAAGCAGAGAGCCCGGCAAAATCCCAGGTAACGGGCACGCATATAGGGGGGCACGCGGGCCAGGCCCAACCCGTGCCCAATCATTTCGAATCCGTATTTCCGATCCTCCCAAGGATCGAAATAATTAAAGGTCTCCCCGAGCCGCAGCCCGAAAAGTCGGATAGGCGTGATGAACTCCGTCGCGACAATCACGAATTTCGTGCCTGGATAAGTTTTTTGAATTCCTGCAAAAAGCCAATTGTTTCGAGAAGCGAGAATTCGTCGATCAGGACGTTCGTCACGCCGGGCTTGAGATCGATCGAATAAGTAACTTCATAGGAAGAAGAAGCCGGGAAAAGAAAGCTTTCAACGTATAGAGGATTTCGCCGATCCCGCAAGTAAAGCGGTGGTTTCCGATCGCAACATTGAACGAGAGCCTGTCGTGACCGTGAGAAACCGCTCCCGTGGGGAGACTTTGAGGAGCCTTTGGCCTAATGCGGCAGGGGGTGAGACGGGGACATTCGCCTCGTTCGAAACTATGCGCTGATGCCCGCCGTCCAAGCCATCTTGGGAAGGCTGCCGCGGCCCCTTGGTACTTCAAGTTTTTGCCCCCGATAACAATCCGTTCCCCGCAATTAGTGGCCGCGGCGCTCAGTTCCGCCATACCGCGCATGCAGGGGATTTCATGTCAACAAAATGCGGCTGTTTGGAATTTCCCCTCCGGCAGAACTGTGACGGAAGATCGTCTGGGCGAAATATCGGATTCACGCAAGCCGGCGCGCTTCAATCCGGGAATCCGTAACAGGCCGGTGCTGATCGCAGTTCGCGCTACCTAAGCGCGGGGAAACAAAGGCCAGCGTCTTGACTCTTACTCAGCTCCCCTCGGCAGGCCGTTGTTATACACGTTTGTGCCGCTTCGATCGAATCGGCCACCATCACCCGCTTCTTGCCATATCGCTCGATCAACACCTGCGCGCCGTCGGTCACATGCACTTCGCCGATCTTCTCGCTAAAACGAAGAACTCGGTGCCGAATTGAACGATATTATACCCGAGCAGCGACTTCAGAAGCACAGGCTGCACTAAGCCGCGCTTCGCAGCGACTGCATCGCCCTTCAGCAAGGCCAGCAACGGATGGTCCTCATCCATGGCCTTGAGAGAATCCGCCAGACACGGAGCCGGGGCGCTTCGGATTCCACGTTGCCAACGCCGTCGCGCAGCATGCCGATGTCATAGCCGACCTTTTCAAATTTCTTCAGCGCCGTCTCGGAAATCATGACGGCGGCGATGTCTTTCTTCCACCGCGCCCATCCGTCATAAATGTTCCGCTCGTCGCTGCTCGCGGACTGCTTCCTGTGACGGTTGATCGCGCCCGCCGCGACAAGGGAAGAGAGCTTTTCCTGTGAATAGACGAATCCCGTGAGGGTCTCGCAAAACGCAGCCAAGGCCTCGCCGTCCCTCGTCAGCGATTCCATCCGATAATGCCGGAACCTCGATAGCCGAGGTCGCGCGCGACGATCAGCACGCTCAAGCAACTCACGGCGAAGGCGAGGAATTCGCGGAAATCCGGGCAATCGACCAGAAATAATTCGCGGAACTCGGCAAGTGCTTGCGGAAAGAGCTGCCATTCGTAGTCCTGGTAGACGTCCGGATGCGCTTCCGCTTTGCGGACCAGGGAAAAATGGCTCTCGATATAGGAAACCGGATGGCGCACGACATTGGCGATCGCAAACTTCGAAGAAGCTCCTGAATTCTTCAGTTGCCTTTGCAGGCCGTCGAGCGTGTAGCTGTGAACGTTCCCATAAGCTTCCGCTTCCGGGCGGGCTGATCGATAAGCTGCGAATATTCCGTCGATATCATTTGTCTCGTAGAGTTCGCGCGCCGCGTTGCCGAGGCTCAAGGCGCCGGTGTCGTCCTTCGCCTTCTCTTGCTCGAACTTTCCGGCGACGACCGAGTCGATCGTGAAATGCCCGTGCGCGGCGAAGACCTTGCGATGCGACGCAAGCGCAAACGCGATCCAGCGCGTGGCGGACACGCCTTGGCTCGTGACGAGGAAGTAGCGCGGATTGGTCGACGTCACGAAACACTCCCGAGCGCGTTGAAGGTCTTTTCGCAGAGAGGCACCCCGCGACTGTCTTTGATCTCAGTCATCAAACCCATGCAGTTCTGGCGAAGCTCCTTCACCAACGCCTGCTGCGCAGCCGTACTGCACGAATCGGCTTCGAGAGCCTTGGCATAGAGCCGATTGACTTTCTCGCAGCCGTCCTCGGCAACATCGGAAATCGCCTCGACCACGTCATCGCGCGATAGAGTCGTGCGTTCGACATGCGTCCAGTTGCGCTTCGGAAACGATTTGAAACCGAACTTGCTCGCGTCGATGTTGCTCTTGTTGAAGGAAAAGGCGAAGAGATCCCAGTCGCCGGTGTTGCGGAAGACCTCTCCCCGCCGGATGTAGCGTTCGACCAATTTTTGGTAGGGCGAGTATTCGCTTCGATCGAGCGTGGGCACGGGCGGATATCCTAGCTCCGCCAGATAACGATCGAAGTCGTATTGGCGGAAAATCTCCATGTGCTCGTTGGTCAAGCTGTTCTTCCAGTCTCCGACGATGCCCTTCCCCTTGCGGTAATTGTGCTTGTGGAACTGGAGAAGATTGATGTGGTCCATGGGCTTCCAGATTGCCTCGGCCTTCGCCTTTGTGCAGGGAACATCCAGTGCCGCAGCGATCTTACGGATCGTTTGCACCGGCCGTTCGATGAGATCTTCCCAGCGCATCACGAAATAGCCGTCGCGCACGGACAGATATTCGTCGAGATAGTTCTTCAGGAACTGGACCAGCCCGCGCACCACGTCGAGATCCGTCAGTTTGTAGAGGCCCATGCGCTGGCGGATGAAATCCTCGTGGTCGCCCGGCATGAAACGCTGGATATATTCGCTTGCCATCGCATTCAACGAGAAGGAGGCGGAGTTGATGATCCCGATCGGGTTGCGAATGGAGGTGAATTTCATGGAGCGGGCGTAATAGGGCTGCTCGAGCCACAGCGCGGGCGACGAGTGCGAGTGAAGCACGGCATCGTGTTCCAGGACCTCGCGCGGGTGCGAGGTGATCAGCAAAAAGTCCCCCATGCCCCGGACGCCGAAATATTTGCGGAACGAGGCGCGGGTCGGATTTGCCTTGTCGAGCCACTTGGGTCCGCCGATGATCAGGTGGAATTCGCCGTTGAAGATCAGATCGTCCACGATCCCGAAGCGCGCGAAAGTTCTTTGTAGCGCTCCGTCATGTAGAAGCTCGTGAGATCCACGAGCCGCGCCAGAAGCCGGCGCGAGAAGGCGCGCGGCGCGTAGCCGGGGGCGCGCCGCAAAAGCTCGTTCATGATGGCGATCAGCAGCGAGAAGCCGCTACGCGGCGCGCCGACGACGAGCGGGTTGGGGCAAGTGGCGGCGCTCGCGAGCGTCAGATCGGGATTGCGACGATCGGCTCCCGCGCTCGGCTCGCGAACCTCCGACGCGGCCTCGGACCGCTTCACGGATTTCGCCCAGCCGAAATACCCGATCATGGCGTCTTCCGTAAGTGATTGAGTCGAGGGCGTGACCGCAGCGGAAGGCCGGACCGCGCTGGCGAAGTGCATGTCACTACGAAGCGCACGGCACAGCCTAGCTGACGCCCAATGCGGCCGCAAGAACAGCATTCCGGTGCTGAATCTGCGTGATAATCGGAGGAAGGTCAGAGACTGGCAGATTTCTCTGCGCAGCAGGTTGGGAGCCACGGACTTACGGACGATTTGACCAGAGACAGCAAATGCCACGCGTAAAGGCATCTTGTCCCGGATCGATGTGGTGCTTGGTTTTAAAGAACGGCGCCAAATACTCGCGGCAATCGATTAGGCCGAGGTGTTGTTGTCATGGTTCTGTTCGAAAAAGACTCCGTCCCGGCCTATGGCCCCGGCGATTATCGCCCCATAGGTTTTCACTTGATGCCCGCTCATCTCGCTCATCGACAATGTATTGATGACGATGTCAAAGCGTTGATCGCTAAGCGCTGGCTGCGCGAAATAGTTTGGTAACAGGCATATTTCTCCGCGGCTCGTTGGCGTTAGGTCTTCCGAAACGGTCGCAAGACGGACATTCGCATCGCTCGTAAGCGCCATATAGAGACCAGAAAATAACAGCGACTCAGGAAGATCGCAAATGACGTATTGGCTTGGCCGCAGGATCTTGCGCAGCGCGTGACAGATGCGCCATAACCGCCCCCGATCTCAAGAATGCGCGGCGAGTGGTTGGCGAAACGATCGAGCAGTCCGGATTTATCAAGGAGATTGATCCGTTCCTGGTAGTCGACAACGTCGACGTTCAGTAAGGTGTCTTTGTACCACCATCCGCATTCGCCTAATGCGTTCGGCGCACGAAGCACCGAATGCGGAGGCAATCGCTTCGTCAGCTTTTTCCAATGTCGGACGACATTTTCTCGCTTTTCGTCGTCCCAATTCGCTTCGAATCCGAAGGGGATCGGATCGAACCCGCGCAACCCACGTCCTTCTCGCATGGCGATAAGGCTGTTCCCGCTGAAGTTCTGAGAGCGGATGCGCAGAAACTGGACTTCCTCCCATTGCAGTGAGGCGATCCGTTCGTAGCACTTGAGGAAGCTATTGGCGGGAGAATTCCAATTTGCCGCGGGCATCGCGAAGGCGGGGTCGATTTTGTCGCTAGATTCAATTACTTTCTCGCGGTCATCTATGGCCTTGATGATCTGCGCACCCAACTCGAATGCGCGACTGATTGCCCTCTTCTGAGGCGTGATGTTGTTGGCTATCGTAGCCAGACGAACACGGGGCGAGGCCAAGCCGAAAAGCATTGCTGCACCACCGAACGCTACGATCCGCAATGAGGAACTGCTTCCCTAGCAAGCGGGACGGGCAACAGCAAGCTATCGGACATCGATGCCGGTACGCTCGGAAGTCGGGCCACCGGCAGCCGAGCGAGAAGCGCCGTGAAGGCAAATTGACGAAGAACGCAGGTCGCTTCGGATTTCTAACAGGCCGACGGCCTGCGCCACGAGATCGCGAGCGAGCCTAGCCGACCCTCAACGCCACCACGAGATAGCCCCACACTCCATGTTGCGGTTCTGCCGTGCGATAGCATGACCCGACACTCATCTCGGCTACAAGATGGCGCTAATGGAGTGGGCCGATGCGGCTTAAGTCGCCAAGCAAGGCGGCGAATCGTTTCGGGAAGCGGTTGCGTTGGCGGGTTGGAATAACCCACCGGCATGAAATTCGGCAAAGCCGAATGTTTTTCCGTTAGCGCCAATGCCTTGCGGAATGCGTTCGTTGCTCTGGACCGATCTTTAAGCATCAGGAATTCTTCGCCAGCCTTCGCAACCCAGAAGAAATAAGGTGATTTCTCGACGAGGGTTTGCAGCGCGCGGATTGCCACGGCCGGTACTTGCGCCGAAATCGCTCGGTTGGCGAGCGCGAGATAGCGATCCTCTGCAAACGGAAATTGGTCGAAAAGATCGACAATCCGTGCAAGCTCCGTTTCGCTCAGCCGCGGTGCGCGTTCTAGCTCCAGAAGTGCAGGCAGCGCGCAACTGTCCGCGGCCGATGCCGGGGCAGAAGCGCCCAGACGACCGGCGGACTCCGGTTGTGTCGGAAAATTTCTCAAGTCAAGAAACAAGTCGCGATAGTGACGTGTATCATCCACATTATGCGAAGCAATCCGCAGATCGTAGGAAAAGCGGCGTTGTACCTTTCCTCCCTTTGGTGAGGTATGGAGATGCTCACCGTGAAACAGTATCGCATCGCCAAACGCCAGCCGGTAGCGCAGCGGATCGCCCAGGCGACGCAAATTCTCCTCGGTCGCATCCATATTGAAGATAGGCTCTCTATAGAGGTTCGGAAAAATCCTCAGGACTTCAACTTCATCGGCGTCGTGCAACGTGAACCACATATTGCATTGGAGAAGGTAATGCTGCCGGTTATAATCGCGATGGATATTTGCTGGCGCCGGCATGAAGATCTCGGTCGGGCGCCCCGCGGCTAGCCGTTTGAAATCTTCATCGTCGAAAAGACCGGAGTTCCGCGCTGTGGTCACCGTCTCCGTGGGGAGGACCAAACGCGGGATGCCGCCGTCAAGACGCACCGGCGGTTTGAACCCGCATTCCGCGATTAATGGCGCGATGCAGCGGCTAAGGAATCGATCAGCTCGCGCGACTTTGATTGCGCGCGACAGTTCAAGCACGGTCGGAATACTAGGCGGCACGCCTTTCTCAAAGAAAGCCTCCAGCTCGACTGAACGCGCCTCATCGCTGGAGCAGACGAAATCCGCGATTGCTGAGCGGAGGCGTTCAATAGCGTCAATGTTTCTGAGCAGGACGATATGTCCTTGAGTGAGATGCTGCGCGATGGCTGTTCGCGCCGGATCTCCGGCGTCAATTTCGATAATTTCTGGCATCCCAAAGGTCATGGCGACAGATAGACGTTCTGTACAGTCAGTAAGTTCGGATCGCCGCTATTGGCGAGGATTTCGTAGACGGTATTCCAATGACTCGACGGGGCGCGCCACCGGCCATCCTTGCCATTCACCACCATAATGCCATAGCGCTCGGGGGATAGTCAGAATTGTCACCCATTCGTCACCCAAGAGCGCCTCAAAAGCCATGGTCTTGGGTGCCCTTTCAAGGTGGGCATCTTGATTCTGTATGAATAACCGCTGGACGCAGATGCGCTCCTGAAATCGAAAGTTGAGCCATTCGGGGTAGATTGGTGGCTGTTGAGCATGCCAAATGCGTTTGGAAGCGCTCATCAGACAGCTAGCGTCGTATTGGGATGCCAGTACCGATGAGGAAGTGACCTGCGGGAATCCGGCAGGAAAATTACGGTCCCCAGGGCGCGCCGAAAAGAACTTCGGCACTCCAGGATGCTCGGCAATTTCGGCCGGGTCCACCGGCCAATCACCCGCGCCGGCCGCAGGCATCGGGGGGCGCAAATTAGCGCCCTCGGCAAGCTGACTTTCAACAAACATAGCTGTGACGTGGTCGACCATTTGCTCGGTTACGTGCCGTAGATCGCCTCGCCAGGCAAAGCGGCGCGAAGAATTTATGACGCTTTCGTAAGTGGGAACATAGTGCACATTGTCATGTCGCTGCGCAAAGTCCCACGCTGCTGCCATCTGTGTCGATTTTGAGTATGTATTCGCGGTCAGCACGTCATTTGGTGTAAAAGTGGCGACTAGAGGCACCGGGGATACCGAAAGGAAAATCTCAACGTCGGGTTGCCCATGGCGACGTAGTAGCTCGTAGGCCTCTTCTAAGCCGTTCAGACAATCAGTGTAGTCGAGCACTCGCAGAATGTAGCGATCGGGATCGCGTTCTAGCAGAAAGCGCGGCAATGTCGCATTGAGATAAAGCTCGGTTTGACAATCGTACCAAACCTCAACCAGCCCGAGGGTCAGGACGACAATACGGCAATTGCGCAAACGACGCATATTGGCGGTAATGCCGGCGCGTCGTTGCAGCACAACATCCGTCAATCCGCGAAAAGTATCAACCGTTGAGTTTGGATCGTAGAGGAAGCCCTGATGATCCGCTACGAAGGCGATTCAGGCGAGGGGTAGCGTTCGAAAGACCCCAGCGGAATTCATTGACGATGGAACAATGTTAAAATGTTTGGCAGCGCTGAAAAAGGTTCTCCCAGAGGCGCGAAATTCGGATGGCTCAAAACGCAAATCCAGCATTCAAGCATCTTAGCTCGATGTTCTTCGCAAAGCATAATCCCGGATTCAAAAAATGTCATCCTCAAGCCTTATGCCGACCCGATCATTGTAGGTGCCGAGGATGGCAGCACTTGCGGCCCTCGCAACGACGCTCTTCCAGCGCGATTGAGCATTGCGCTCGTTGACGTTCTGCCAAGCATCAAAAGCCGAAAATTCGATCATGGGACCATATGCTGGACGAGAGGCGCTCGATCCAACTTAGTGAGGACCGGCCCCAGTGTTTCCTCCGGACGAGTCAATGCCCCTTCGGACTCTGCTGGCTGCCTCGCTAAACGTTGCGGCCATCGCAAGTACCGCTCCCATAAGCCGGAGTGATCTTCCGTCAATTTCCGAGGCGTTCAACCCCGCGGTAACTGAGCGGACCGCATCGTCCCCCTAGGAAATCAACCGTGTCAAGATCATGCAATAGAGCGCCGGTAAAATACGATGCAGGATCATCGCAATCGATGGCTTGGCTGTCCAAGGCGGAAACGGAAATAATCACACGATCTGCAAAGCTTGATCTCCCGTGCGACGCGAGTACGCACGGCATTTGCCTTCTCACCGAACCAAATGTCCTCAAATGAATTATTGCGGAGATTTCCTATCGTGAACTGGTAGCAGAGCTGAACGTCACCATTTGGAGATATGCGGGCGAATGTCCATGGTGGGACCTACACGGGAACGGCATGCCAGGACCAGCACCGAGCTGAAGATCTTGTTCAGGAGTTAGCGTGATCCGCGAGGCCGGATTGTCCGAAACGACCAAATCATAGAAGACATTTTTGGAAAGCGCGATTTGATTGGTGACTTCTGAAACCAGGGGCTTCTCAGAGTGATTTTCTCCCCGTCCAGTCAAGATCGCATCTTCGGCGGCGCGGTCGAGGATTTCGTAATATGTTTTCCTTACCGGATAAAGGCTTTCGCGAATTAGATCCGGTTCATTTTCCCCGCACGACCATGAATGGAAAACGGACGAGATCAAAATCTGCTGCATCCCAAAAATCGATGATCTCCTCTACCTCCAACATGTTGCGCTTCATCATTGTAGAGTTCACGCAGAACAAGGTTGGACGTCCAATGAAACGTTCGCGAACCGCCTGAATAGCTTCTATCGTCGGACCATGTTCGGAGTTGCGGCGAATGTGCTCGTATGTATCCGGCCTAATACCGTCAAAGGAGAAGTTGAAATTACAGACATTGGCATCGAGCAGTGCCGAAACGTTATTCTCATTTAAAAGAGTACCGTTGGTGATTAAATCAATCTTCGCGTCGAATGCCGTGAGTTTGCGCACGATTAAAGCAAACTGACGGTTCATCATGGGTTCGAAGCCGGACCCGATTATGACGTAAACGCCACGGAGCGCTGCTAATTTGTCAATTAAATCGGGGGACAGAACAGGTCGAGGCCCCTCCGGCATAAAGCTCACGTGGCACATCCTGCACCGCAAGTTGCAGGTCAAGGTGGCTCTATTTCAATGACCTTTGGTAAGTCCAGCGGTGATTCTAGGCGCATCAGAACCCCGACCAGCTTTCTTGCGCGAATGATTGTGGCCAAAACTCAAGAAGGTACTTGGCGGTGATTGGTGGCGACGATGCGCCAAGGGCTGGCAGCGCGCAGTAATCGGATGGCCCAACCCAACGTTACAAGAGGAGGTGACTGAAATCAAATCGGAATCACAAGTTATCTACGCGCGGAATTCCAGCGACTTGACCCTGCGCTTCAACCGTTGCCTCCCCCCAGGGATTGTCAGAAATGGTCAGCCAACCATCGCTTCATCCCCGTAGGCGCCCGCTCAAGAAGAACCTCTTGATTCTGCACAAACAGGCGCCGGAGATGGAGAGGCTTTTTGAATTGAAAACTGAGCTGCGCGAAGAATTGGTCCCTGCTGTTGCTGCAATCAAGTCCAATATCACAGAAGTATCGATACGTGCGGAAAGCAGATCGGTGAATTCCAGGAGCAATTCCGCCATGCAGTCATAGAGCTGATAAGCCTCGAACAAAGCTGCGAGAATGAGAATTTCGTCGCCCTCAACAGCGCGAAATTCGCGTCCTGCGCGATGCTCGGCGACCATGTCGCGCAGATAAAGGACGTCAGATGCGAGGACTTGCGCGCCACTGCGCCAAGCGGTGAAACACATGGTTCCCCGGACTTCGTCGTCATTTGGGAGCGCCCGCCGCGAGTGCCTTACTACGCTTATATCGAACAGCTCCAGGCCGGCGACGCGCATATATTTGTCGACGTCGCAAAACTGGCCTTGTTCGCCGAAGTGAAAGAATCGCGTTTCAATTTCTGCTCCCAAAAGGCGGTTGCTGGGAGTAGGGATCCGGCTCCTTTCAAAATGTCAACTTCCGCGCCCTCGGCGTCGATTTTGATAAAATCAATCGTGGGGACGCCGAGTTGAGGCCAGAGATCATCGAGACAATCAAGCTCGATGCTAGTTTCGCGCTTCGTCGCTACGCCTTCTCCGCCCACGAAGCGTTGATAGAACGGCACCGGAAATGGCACGTAGCCGGAGGCATCCGTATTATGTCGCTCATAGAAGACCGTACTGCGGCGCGCATCACCGAGCGCTGTTGGAAGATAACGAATCCGGGGTCGCCCAAAGAATTTAACCGTGAGCACTCGCTTGCATCAGGCTCAAACCCAATGGCATGCACGAACTTCCCGAATGTGTTCCACCTCGAATCGAGTCCGCGCCGAGCGCCAACGTCGATCAAGTAAATCGGTCGTGTGAAACAGCCGTCGGCAATCAGGCGTGTCGTGACCGGCGAACTGTCTCGAGGGCAAGGTCGACATAAGCGATGCGCTCGTCAGAGGATGTTTGAAGATGTTCGGCAGTACTTGTAACTTAGACTTCGCGCGGTACACAGATCGGAGGCCTCGGGCATCAATTGGCGCACGGCGCGGCTATCTTCCGGCGCGCCCTGATCCGAGGCGTGACGACGGTCGCAATAAGGCGCATGCCATTGAGCCCGGCCCTCTGATCGCCATAACTTCCGAGAGCCACTGCTATCATCCTACTTTCCTTCCGCGCGCACCCCTGCAAGACCCACCAGATGGAAGATCGTCCCGGCGTCCCGTCAGGAAGCGTCAATGCGGTCTCTGCCCAAAGCCTCGCCGAATCGCCAAAAGCTTCGTTGACCGCCAGCGCCGATCCGGGATGAACATGCCGAAATGGATTGCCGTTCATTTCGATAGTATCTCCGGCAGCATTGGCCGATAGGGTTGACCGATTTTGGTTCGTGACCCTTATTTCGCAATCGTGGCCACACAAAATCCCGCCCGGTCTCACTTTCGGCCGCCAAGCGGCAATGTCGGCTTTGACTGCCTCATAGCAGTGGTCGGCGTCAATAAAGACGAAGTCTAACGAGCCGTCATCGAACGTCTCTGCAGCGACGGCGCTGTCCAACCTCAACGGCGTCAGCTTTACCGAGGTCGCGGCCTGCGCGGCATTCTCAAGAAATGTGCCGTAAACATCATATTCGGCCACAATGTCGAGGTGCCGCTGCACGTTGACGCTGCCCTGCCACGTGTCCACGCAGAGAAGCTCGGCGCCTGAAATCGATCCGAGCTCTTTCAGAAACACTTGCGTACTGCCGTTGCCGAGCCAGCTTCCAACCTCAACCATTCGGCTGCCGGCGCGCGCCACACGGCGGATTAGTTCCGCAAGAGCCATCCGGTCGAAAGGCGAAAAGGCGATGTATTCGCCTTTGAAAATGGGTTTTGGGTCCCCTGACATATTCGCTTCCTTGCAAAGGCGATTTTCACTCAGCGTATGCCGAGCAAACCGTAAAAGGGGACCCCCCGCACCCTCTGGCGCGGAAGGTCGTCGCCGGGGGCCGGCAACTCCACAATGTCCTTGAAGCCAAGAAGTTCAAAAGACCGACGCAGCAGGCTGCGCGAAGGGAGAACACGGTTATCGAAACAGAAAGGAAACGCGTCTTCTGAATAATCGCCGCGGGGCTCGCCGTAGTGCAATGTCATATCATCGTCTTCGTTGACGATCGTCCAGACGAATAGAGCCTTGCGCGCTAACGCGCCAAGAGCGTGGAGATGCTGAAGCGGGTCGCTAACATGGCATAATACGGCAAGTGAAGTCACGATATCCGCCGGTTGCGCACCGGGCACGGTGCGCAAACGCGGATCGTAGCGTGTGGGCATGAATTCCGCCTTTGAACCGATTATTTCGTTGAGCAGCGCGACGCTTGCGGAAAATTCCTTCTCGCGGTCGCAGCCCATCGCGAGAGAAGCGCCGCGTCGCGAGAAGGCGATTGGGAAATAGCCGCTGTTGCAGCCCACATCGAGTGTCGTTGCGCCCCCTATGCCACCGTTAAAAGCGGCGCACATCCTATCCGCCAAGCCTTCATAAAGGAGCCGAAGGCGCGCGTTGGCGGCGCGGAAGCCCGGAGAGAAGCTCGGCGCTATGAATCGGAGGGTCGGGGGGCGAACCGAATCGGGCAAGTAAATGTAGCCGCAATAGTCGTCGCGCTCGAATTCGAGCCCGACGCCACACTCGAAATCATCCGCAAAGATCCAGGGCTAATATCCCATCACGCCTCCGATAACGAGATCGCGGGCGCGATTAAGCTGGGCGGGCGACGGATTGTATTCCCAAGGTCCATGATTTTTCGGTCTGAGTAGCTGTTAGTGGTCCGCAAAGGCGGAAGGCCACTATAACTTATCTTCTCTGCTTCGGGGGACCACGCAAGCCAATCCAATTCGCCGTGGCCGTGATCACGGCTCGACCCTTAGCCCTATACGGTCGTGCCGATGACCCTAGCATTTGTCTCGCATCACGGCGAAGCGCCACCAAACATTCCGCGCAGCCGCAGCAGCTCCAGAAAAGCCAAGGTGACGTGATAGAGCGAAGTTGCCGGGACCTTGTCGACCTGGATCGAACCATCGCGCCGATAATGATCGATCCAGGTGCCGGGAACGGGTCCCGGCGCGAGAAAACGGTCCAGGATCGCGTCGAGGATCTTGGCGATGCGCGCCGGCGAAGGCTTGTGCAGCAGCTCCGCCGCCGCGAGATTGGCCTTGAGCGCCTCGGTCTGAGGCCAAAGCCGATGATCTGCCGCCAGGGGCGCGCCGTCGCGGCCAACCTGATCGATGGTCAGGCCCGTCGCCTCGTCGAAACCGTGACGCAGCGCCGAGCCGATGAGCCTGCCCATCAACGCGGGGCGTGGCGCGCCGGAAAGCCGGCCGTATTGGCCGATGATCCAGGCCCATTCGAATTGATGGCCGGGTTCGACTATGTCGCCCGGCGGCCCTTCGATGAGCGTCCAATCCTCGTTGAAATATTCGCCGAGCGCACCGGTCGTCGGATCGCAGAAGCGCGCCTCCATCAGATCGATGAGCGCGCCGGCGCGCGCGAGAAAACGCTCGTCACCGCTCGCCTCGAACCACGCGTTCATCGCCTCAGCCAGGTGCATGTGAGGATTCTGGAGGCGCGGCAAGGATCGGGCCGCGTCGTTCTGAAAGCCGCCGGCGGGATGGGTCATCGTGCGGTCGAGGAAGTCCAGGGTGGCATGGGCGATCGCGAGTAAGCGCGCGTCCGGCGCGACGCGATGGCGCCACGCCAACGCGAACAAGGCAAAGCTGATGTCGTAGAGGTCGCTCGAGGCGTCGATTAGCGTGCCGTCGCGGCGGATGAGCTTCGCCCAGCCGCGTTCCGGGCCGAGCCAGGCCGCGCGGACGAAAAAATTAGTCGCGCGCGCGCAGAGTTCGGCCACATCGAAAATTCCCGCGAGCTGCGCGTGGCTGAAGACGTAGATCTGGCGCGCCTGGACGCGCACCCGCGTGAACCCTGGATCGACCGGCTGGCCGGCGAGATCGAGATATTCGACAAAACAGCCATTCGGATAGGCGCCGAGCGCGCTCCAAAACGGCAACGCGTCCTCGGCGAGATAGGCACAGGCCTCGCCGAAGCGATGTCACCGCCCGTTCCGCTCCTTTCGCCAAGCCCCGTTTGCGCCTCAGGGGACATCGGCGCCCGCCGCAGCACCGGCAATTTCGGCGAGCGCAAGCTCCGCCGCCTCGGCGAGATCATGGCCGGTGAAAAGCACGCCCGCGATGCCGGCGCGCCGGGCCGCCTCCAGGTCGCTCTCCTGATCGCCGATCAGCACGCAGCGGCCGCGATCGACCGGCCATTCCGCCAGCGCCTTCAGAATCATGCCCGGGTTCGGTTTGCGTTCCGGATGGTCGGGATGGCGGTAGGCATCGAGTTTCGCCTGCGGATGAAAGGGGCATATATAGAAGGCGTCGATGTGGGCGCCCGCCTGCGCGAGGTCCGCGGCCATGGCGGCGTGAAAGCGCTCTGCCTCGGTGGGAGTGTAAAAACCGCGCGCGATGCCGGCCTGGTTGGTGACGACCAAGACGAGGCCGCCCAGGTCATTGACGCGTTGGATGGCTTCGATCGCGCCATCAATCCAGCGCAGGTCCTCCACCCGGCACGTGTATCCTTCGTCGTGATTGAGCACGCCGTCGCGATCGAAGAACACGGCCGGCCGCAAACGCCTGCGCGGGATCTCTCTACGCGCTTCGGCGAGCGTGTCCGGCAGGCCAATGTCGATGAAATAGCCTGAGAATTCCGCACCGATGAGGCGGCCGTCCGCGGCGAGGCGCGGATAGACGTCGGTTTCGATGGAAGCGGGGCTCTGTTCGATGAAGGCGACAATCTCGCGACGCATGAGTCCGACGCCGCCGTTGACGAGCCCTTCCCGGCCGCTGGTCTTTTCGCGAAAAACGGCGATCTCGCCGTCGCGCAAGACGACGGCGCCGTAGCGGCCCGCGTCGGGGACCCGGCGCAGGGCCAGAGCCGCAACGGCGCTCGGCGCGTCGGCCAACACCCGATCGAGATGGCGCAGATTGATATCGAAAAGCGTGTCGCCGTTGACGAAGAGAAAGGTCTCGGCGAGCGCGGCGTTCGCATGGGCGAGGGCTCCCGCGGTGCCGGCCGGCTCTTCTTCCACCACGACCCGAATATGCGCGTCGTGCACCGTACGACCGGAATAGCGGTGCGTGAACTGATCGTGGAGATGCCCGGCCAGAAGCACGATATCGTCGAAGCCGTGGCGTGCGATATTGAAAAGGACTTCGTCGAGAAACACGCGATCGCCGTCGATCGGCAGCAAAGGCTTCGGCGTCGTCTTGGCAAGCGCCCCCAGGCGCGTGCCTTTGCCCCCGACCAGGACCACGGCCTGCCTTGTCACCACGCGCGTGCCCCTTCGCTTTGACGATCTGCGGCCTCAGACAGTGGCCTTCGACGGCGGCCGCCGAGAATAGCATGGTTGGAGGTCGCAGACCCAAGGAGCTGAAGGGATAGAGCTATGCCCCGGTCCGCCGCTCGATCGGCTCCGATCCGTGTCTCATGCCACGTTTGGGAGTCTGCGGAAGGCCGAATACCCGCGATCAAATCCGTTGGGTTCAAAGAGCACGATGCTGCTACCGTCATGATCGATATCGATGCCAACCTCGATGAGTCCGTTGAGAGCTCTGCGCAGCGCGGGCCGGCGCTCCGGTGGGACGAAAAAGAGAAAGAAGCCACCGCTTCCTGCCCCCAGCAATTTGCCTCCGATCGCGCCAGCCTTGCGTCCACGCTCATAGATCTCGTCGATGGCGGCCGACGATACCACAGGGGAGAGCTCCCTTTTCAGGAGCCACGCCTCGTGCAAGAGTTCACCGATAGCTGTTATGGGGCAATTACGATCAGCAAGAGCGGTCATCGCCTCATCGACCATTCCATGCATCCGCGCCAATTGCGCCTGCCGGTTGACGAAATTGTCGAGCTTCTGCTTCGCCACGTCGTTTGCCAGACGTTGGAATCCGGTGAAATACAAAACCAGATGATCAACTAGGTCGCGCGCGCGTTGTTGCGGCAGGATGACTGGCGATACGCGAAATCCCTGCTTGTTGAATTCGATGTGGTTAAATCCGCCATAAGCAGCCCAAATTTGATCCTGGCAGCCGACGTTCTCCTTGAGCACGTCCTGTTCAATACGAATGGCCTCGCATGCAAGCTCTTGCTTGCTGGTCATCTGACCTCGCAGCGCATTGATGGCGTTGAGCAGGCCGACGGTGAACGACGAACTTGACCCGAGCCCGGAACGCGCCGGCAGATCGCCGTCGTGATGGATCTCCAATCCTTGCCCGACGCCCATTTCCGTGAGCACGGCGCGAACCGCCGGATGCTCGATCTCGCTCAGTTCGGAAACCATCTCAACGCGAGAATAGACAATACGGTGCCGATAACTGAAGAATGGCGGGAGACAACGCAGCGTGATGTAGCAATAGCGACTGATGGCAAGGCCCAAAACAGCTCCGCCGTGCTCCAAATACCAGGACGGGTAATCCGTTCCACCGCCAAACAGGGAAACTCTAAACGGCGTGCGACTGATAATCATAATGCCCCCAATGTCCGCATCACATAGCATTCGGGGCGTTGCGCTCTCCGAGCGTTACATTACGCGGCACAATCCGCCTCTTCCAAGAGCTTGCGCGGCAAGTTGTGCGCAGCCATCTGCTCGATGTGTTTGCGGGTTTCCCAACCAAATCGCTGTGTCACCATCTCGAGATAGCGGGGATTCCTGAAGTAAGCATCAAAGGCTTTGTCTCGGAACCGCAGAACATCTGCCGCTGACAAAGTCTCGGTTGGCAATGGGCGGCAATCATAGCTGTGCTGCGAATAGCCGGACCACGACTCTGGAAGGGGCCAGCCGTTTTGCACAGCGAGCGTGTAGAGCGGAGATCCCGGATAAGCCATTGCCGAATAGAAATTGGCAAACTCACAATTGAGCTCTTTGGCCAATTCCAGCGTTTGCGTCATGCTCTCGTAGTCGTCGTCGGGAAGCCCGAAGATGAAATTTCCGATCACATGAATGCCGACCACCTGAATCTGGCGCACCGTCTCGACGATATCATTGCTCTTAAGTGCTTTAAGAGCGCCGTCACGCACGTGTGCGCTGCCCAACTCAATACCTAACGCCAACCATTGTACGCCCGCCCGCCGGAGCTTTTCGAGCATATGCGGCTTTACGGTGTCGACACGCGCGTAGGCCCAAATGTTCAGATTATAATTTCGTGCGATCAGGAGATCGCAGATCGCCGTGATATGGCGTTCATTGAGCACGAACATCTCGTCGATGATCTTATAGGTCTTCACACCGTAGGTGTCGTGCAGATAGTCGATCTCCGCCACGACGGCCTCCGGCGCACGCATCCGGTACCGATTGGCGTCGAAAGGCGCGTTGATGCAGCAGAACGAACATTTGTACGGGCACCCGAGCGATGTGTAGATTGATGCATAAGGCTGGCGCTTTGCCAGATCTCCAAAGCATTGCCAGTTGTGCGCGCGATATTTGTGCATCGGCAGCAGATCCCAGACGTTGCCATGCAAGTCTCCAGTCAAATCGCTGATGAGCGGGGCTGGAGCGTTTACCCGCACGCCTTCGCCGTCGTGCCAGACAAGCCCTTCAATCCCCGCCAAGCGCTCAGCGTCCGCGCCTTCGCGGAGCGATTCTAAAAGCTGGACGCATGTTGCCGGCCCCTCGCCCTTGCAGACGAAATCGACCGGTTCTTCGCGCAAGGTCTGCTCAGGCAAAGCTGAGACGTGTCCTCCGATGATCAGGATCGGGATTTGTGGCGCGTTCTGCTTGATCGCCGCGCAAGCCTCGTGCGCTCCCACCATCTGCTGCGTCGATGCGGAAGGCTGATGACCGAACACCACCATCGCCACCAGACGGGGATCGAGGTCGTGCACTTGCTTGGCAACCCGCGCGGGGGAGAGGTTTTCCGCTTCTGCATCGATAATGGCGATCCGATAACCGAGATCGCGAACGTAGCCGCCGATCAATCGGCACCACAGCGGCGGTTCGACGGCGCTTAGCTCATTGCCAAGAGACTGGTAGATCTGCTCGCGGCCGCTCGGGTTTATCAGCAGCAGATCGATCGGCAAGTCCATAGAATTCCCCCTGAAGACCCCATGCTTGAAGCAGCTACAATCGCCGAATCACCGATTTCTTCTTTATCTCCGAACCAATTGCGGCTTCCTTGGTAAAATCATGGCCGGCCGTCAACCAGCGCCACCATCGGTCCAGCCCCGCTTGCTTTGCCTCTAGCGCGGCCGCAAAGCTCCTCTCATCTAACATCGCCAAAATCTGCGTCCTGGCAAGCACTTTTGGGACCGCGACAACGACCGCAGGCAATCAATTATTCGTTTCATCGGTGTAACCAAAGATCGCATTGTGAAGAGGAGCCGAGGTAGGGACAGCTGACCGCCACAACGACTTCGGATCGGTGATCGGCAGGCTCAATCCGAGTTCAGACGTTTCCATGAACCGTATTTTTGATCATGGTGAAACCCTTGATGAGCTCGATGATGCCGTTGTCCAGAGAATGGGCCGGCTTATAGCCCGTTGCGGCGACGCGCGCGTTGGAGACGACATAGTCCCGTTTGTCCGGATCCTCGCCCACTGGCGCTTCGAGAAAGATAAAGTCCGAGACGTGCTTTCGAATCTCTTCGCACAGCTCCCATTTCGAGAAGTTGGCTTCGTCGAGCCCCACGTTGTAGGGCAGCCCCCGCATCGACTCGAACTGTCGTATCCCATGCAGGAAGACGCGCGCGACGTCCACGACATGAATAAAGTTGCGCCTGAAATGGGCCTCGAAGAGCACAATGAAACGATCATTGACGGCGCGGTATACGAAATCGTTGACCAGCAGATCGATTCGCATTCGCGGTGCCATGCCGAAAACCGTCGCAAGCCTGAAGCTGATCGAGTTCTTGCGGCCAAGCACGATCTGTTCTGCAGCGACTTTATCGCGGCCATAGAGCGTCAGCGGCCGCAAAGCGCTGTCCTCAGTGCAATACTTGTCCTTTTCTCCGACACCATATCCGCTGTTGGTAACGGGCATGAGGATCTGCTGATCCTCGCTCGCCAGCTGCACGATCTGCCTGATCGCGTGCAGATTGGTCGAACTGGCCCCAATCAGATCCTTCTTGCAGATAGGCGCTCCAACAAGCGCGGCCAGAGGAATGATGATGTCCGCCTTGGCAATCAGGGGGCGAACGACATCCTCCTGGCGGGTATCGCCGTCAGTCACCGAAAAGAGTTCGTTGGCGCAACATTGCGCCAGGCTATTTTGCCGATACATGAAATTGTCGAGCACGTGCACGCGAAAGCCTTCGGCGAGAAGCGCCGGGACCAACACGGAGCCGAGATAGCCGGCGCCGCCCGTGACAAGGACGGATTGCTTCATAGTCGGTTCGCCTAGGTTGGAGTCAATTGCACGCGGCGTTCAATACGTCGTGCAAGCGGTGGATCTGCTCCCCAAGATCATACGGATGATTGCCGGTGAAGAACCCATGATCATGCGCGATATCGGCGTTCTTGATCTCGCCGACGCACTCGTAATCGTAGTAGCGGATGACATCGTGGCGCAGGAAATTGCCACCGGTGATGATGCGATGGCCGATATCGGCTTCTTTCAAGGCGTCAGCACGCGCTGCCGATTGAGACGGAAAGCCGGGTTGAGAATGATCGGGAAGCAGAAGCTCGAACTTTTCCGTTCTCGCGCTGGATGATGAAGCGCTCGTCGCCCTGCGAAGAGACTATTGAAACAGAGCCAGATTTTGGCGCCGCTGCTCGACAAAGCCGCCCAGTTTAGCAAGTTGCTGCAAGCCGATCGGCCAGCTGATCTCGGTCGGGCGGACGTTATAGCCGGGCAGGATGAACCGATAGGCCTCGAAGAAGTCGCGCCGAACGTTTCTCGAATATCGGGCTGTCGGCCGGCAGGTCGCGCGTCCAGCCGTGCGCCCGCAGCGCCTTCATCAGCTGACAGAATTCCTCATCATCCGTCACCGCGACGCCGCCTTCGATGGTCGAGATGTGGTGCGAGAAGAAGAGGCTGAAAGTGCCGATATCGCCAAAGGTGCCGGTTGCCGGCCGGCGAGCTCGGCGCCCATCGACTCGCAATTGTCCTCGAACAGATAGAGCCCGTGCTGATCGGCGAATTTCCGCATGACGTCCAGCGCCGCTGGATTGCCGAGGATGCTGACCGCCACGATCAGTCGCGTTCGCGGCGTCAGCGCGCGCTCGAGCTGGCTCACATCCATGTTGAGGGTATCGAGCTCGATATCGACAAAGCGCAGCTTCAGTCCGTATTGCTGCAGCGGATGATAGGTCGTCGCCCAGGACAAGCGCCGGCACAATCGCCTCGTCGCCCCGCTGAAGCGGCCGTTCCGTCTTGAAGAAAGGCGCGGCGGTCGCGATCAGATTGGCCGAGGAGCCGGAATTGACCATCACCGCGTAGCGGCTGCCGAAGTGCCGCGCGAATTCGGTCTCGAACTCGCGGACCCGCTCGCCCAGGGTAAAGCGGTCGCTGGCGATCGCCGCGCGGATCGCGTCGCGTTCTTCCTCGCCCCAGGTGCTGGCCGCCAGTTCGTAGAACATCGTTAAGCCTCGGTGCGCTAATCTCGGCCGGTCCAGGCGAAAGTGCGGCTAAAACGGACCGCGAAACCTGACTGCTGATGCGCCATGCGCGCCCGTGCCGGATCCGGTATCCAGTCCCTCGCATCGCGGACCATCTGATAGGCGGTCTGCGCGATCGTCGATGGGTTGGGGTAGAATTCCGCCTCCAGCCACGGCGAGGTCGGGCAGGTGGTAGGCGCAAACCCATGCGGCGCGCCGTCAACGGCACGCCGGGCAGCCGTTCCATGACCGCGCGAAAATCTCGGCGCTGGCGCCGCACGAGGTCCACGCGCTGTCGACGACGAGCAAGCGGCCGGTCTTGCGCACCGAGCGGCAGATCGTGTCGATATCGAGCGGCGTCAGCGAGATCGGGATCGATGACCTCGGCGGACACGCCGATTTCCGACAGCAGTTCCTGCGCCCGCAAGGCCTCCAGCACCATGTTGGAAATCGCGACGATCGTCAGGTCGCCGCCTTCGGTCAGCCGCCGCGCCTTGCCGAACGGCACGTCGAACGGCTCCTCCGGCACGAAAGCCTCGGTCGAGTAAAGCAGCCGGTGCTCGACGAAAATGACCGGGTTATTGTCCTTGATCGCCTGCAGCATGCAGCCCTTGGCGTCGTGCGCGTTCGACGGCGCGACGACCTTGAGCCCGGGGATGTGCATGAACAGCGATTGCAGGCCTTGGCTGTGCTGCGCCCCCTGCCCCCACGACTTGCCGATCATCGCGCGGACGACCATCGGCACCCGCACCTGCCCGCCATACATGTAATGCGCCTTGGCGGCGATGTTGATCAACTGGTTCATGCACAGCATCAGGAAGTCCATGCGGATATGGACATGGACCGGCCGCATCCCGGCCATCGCCGCGCCGATCGCGACCCCGGTCATCGCATCCTCGGAGAGCGGCGTCGTGAACACCCGGTCCGGTCCGAAACGTTCGACCAGGCCGCGCGTCGATCCCTGGATCGCCTTGTGATCGTCAACGTCGAGCCCGAAGACGAACACATCCGGGTCCGCCGCCATCGCCTGTTCGAGCGCTTCGCGCAGCGCGTTCACATAGGTCAGAAGACGGCTGGCCGCCTTCGGCGCGCGTCACGCAGCATAGACATTAGTGTAAAGCTCTTCGATCGCGGGGGCTGGGCTGCGTTCCGCGAAATCGATCGCCTCTTCGACCTCGGCGTCGATCTCGCGCTCGATACTCAGCCGCTCGGCCTCGCTCAGCAACTTGCAAGCTGTAAGATCGGGTCTAGCCCTGGCCAAATATTCGACTGGCGGCCGCTCCCGATAGCCGATATCGAAATCCTCGTTCGGGCCGACATGTTCTTTCCATCGACCGCGGGGCATTCGAGAAGGTGGGTCCACGGCCTGATCGCACGTGCTGCAGCAGTTTCTCCGCGCCGCCACGAATCGCAAAGATGTCGCCGTTTTCTGCTCTTCTCGGCGCGGATACCATAGCTCGCGCACCCGCTCGACAATTTCCGCGCTCGCCCATCGCTTCGAAAATGGCGTATGAATGGCTAAACCATTGTTTTCGCAGACAAATAGTACCGGAGGAGCCCGTGCAACGCCGCAAAGTTCAGACTTTCAGCGAAGACGCCTTCCTCGGTCGCCCCATCGCCTAAGGAAGCATCACACGATCCGCTTTTCACGCCGCTGGAATTGTCAGTGCAAAACCAAAGGCGACGGGAATATGGGTGCCGACTACCGCAGAGCAGCCGAGGACGTTATGGTCCATCCCAATAAGGTGCATCGACCCGCCCTTGCCCCCTGCGCATCCGGTCGCCTTGCCGTAAAGTTCGGCAAACATCGCCGGAAGGCTGCCGCCCTTGGCGATATAGGACCGCGTGACCCACGGTAGGTGCCGGACACCACATCGTCGGGCGCAATAAATCGATGACGCCGACCGCAATCGCTTCTTGCCCGATCACAAACGACCGCGCTCTTGACCTTGTCGGAGGGATAGATGCGCGCGATCGCTTCCTCCGCCCGCCTGATTTTCAGCGCGGAAGCGTAGAGCCGGCTGAGATGCAGGTCCATGGACGCCCCAGAAACTCCGACGCAGCAAGTTGCTAAAGGAACCAACGAGGCAGGTCAACAACGGCCCAAGAAGAAACGCAAGATCTTAGAGTACTAAAGCCGCATGCTCCGCTCGCGCTCTTTACCCTGTGACACAGCGCGGCTGCGCTTGGCTTTATTCTCGCGCTGTTGACTGCGGACCGATCTCTTATACCACTTGCCCATCTGGCATTTGCTCATGCAGGTTTCGCAACCTGACTACGTCAACGTTCGTTGGGTCTAGCTCCTCTAATGTCGCGAAATCCCCCAGCAGCCCTTCGAAGCCGGATCGACCTTGCGGGTCGGCGCGTTTGGAGCCAACGCATAAGACAACCTAAACGCCCCGCGAAATCATCCGGCGCCCCCCGCCGGGGATCGACCCTTCGACCGTCTTGCCGCATAGGAAGTACCGCGCGGCCTGGGGAAGTTAATCCCAAACCGACTGAGCGAAAGTCTAACACGTGGCGTCAAACGCTTCCCCGTTCGGCAGACCAAAATTGAAGCTTCTGGTCGGTATGCTGCGGCCTATATTCTTGCCCTGTCGCTGCACGCCGATTTGACGGCGGATCCGAAGTGGCGCCCGGCCATTCGCGCTTCGCTGCGCTTGCAATGGAGACGAGCTTGTCACCCCTCATCGGCAAGACATGGGTTACGCTCGAATTCTGCAATCACGGCTATGATCACGTCGTGAATATCGCCACCGACGTGATCCTCGGTCCGGACGAACCCGGGTACGACTATAAAAAGTTCAGCGCGCTACTTGAAGAGATCAAGCCGTATCTGCGTCGCTATGATAGAGCCAAAGTGATTGGCAAAGAAATCGCGTCGATCTGCGCCGCGGGGCACCTAACTTCGCCGTGCGAGCGACGAAGTCCTCCCGCGAAGGCTAAAAGAGTTTCGGCCGTGGCCAATGAAGGTAGTAGCGGCACGAGATACCTTAAGCGGCAACCGCCGCACAAACGACTGCCTAACCTCCCCTCATATCCGCCCGCGGTTTTTCATCACTACGAGGTCGCTTGCGACCATTTCCGCACAAGCTCGGGAAGCTCGTCTGGTGCGTCCAGCCGAGCCTTTGATGCGCCTTGGACGGATCCCCGATCAGGAGATCGACTTCGGTTGGTCGAAAATATGCCGGATCGACCCGACCACAACCTGGCCGGTGCTCTGATCGATCCCGGTCTCGTCGACGCCCTCGCCGCGCCATTCGATTCGCCGATCGACTCTCGCCAAAGGCGAGTTCGACAAATTCACGCACCGAATGAGCTTCCCCCGGTGGCCAGAACGATAATCGTCGGGCTCCTCCTGCTGGACAATCCGCCACATGCCTTCGACATAGTCGCGCGCGTGGCCCCAGTCGCGTCTGGCGTCGAGATTGCCGAGATAGAGCCGCTCTGCTGGCCGAGCGCGATGGCGGCCACCGCTCGCGTGATCTTGCGCGTCACGAAGGTTTCGCCGCGCAGCGGGCTCTCATGATTGAACAGAATTCCGTTCGAGGCGTGCAATGCCATAGGCCTCGCGGTAGTTCACGGTGATCCAATAAGCGTAGAGTTTCGCCGCGGCGTAGGGGGAGCGAGGATAGAACGGCGTCGTCTCGCGTTGCGGAACCTCCTGCACCTGGCCGTAGAGCTCCGACGTCGAGGCCTGATAGAACCGCGTGCGGTCGCCGAGCTTCAGAATACGGATGGCCTCGAGCAGCCGCAAGCGTGCCGAGCCGTCGGCGTTGGCGGTGTATTCGGGAGTTTCGAAGCATACCTGGACATGGCTCTGCGCGGCGAGATTGTAGATTTCCGTCGGCTGGGATTCCTGGATGATGCGGATGAGGTTCGACGTGTCGGTGAGATCGCCGTAATGGAGGAAGAAGCGGACGTCTTCGCCGTGCGGATCCTGATAGAGATGATCGATGCGCTCGGTGTTGAACGAGGAAGAGCGTCGCTTGATGCCGTGGACGATGTAGCCCTTTCCGAGCAGGAGCTCGGCCAGAGAACGCGCCGTCCTGGCCGGTGACGCCGGTAATCAATGCGGTCTTTGAAGAGGACATAAATTGCCCTTAAAGCTGCAGAAAGCGGTCGCAAAGTAAAGACGCTAACAAAATCGCCGCCTTCGCGAAAGAGTTCTGCGCGATCCTTCTTCGTGCGCGCGCAGTCAGGCTCTGCCAGCTCGCCATTGTTGACAGTGGGGTCGATTTCCTACGAGATGGCGCTTTAGAGCGCGCAAAAGCTGCAGCCGTATGCCGTGTTGGAGCCCGCGTGCATCGACCTTCATCGGGCCTTCACAAGGTACCCACAGATGCCAGCCGACTCCTCTGCCATACCAGCAAGCGCGATTGCCTTCGCCGGCCGGCGCATTTGGGTCGCGGGGCATCGCGGCATGGTCGGGCTCGGCGCTCTACGCGGCGGCTGGCGCGCAAGGCGCCATCTCATAAGCGTCGCGTCTGCGGCGCTTCGATCCTGCGCCGCCAAGCGGACCCGGAGGCGTGGATCGCCGTAATACCGTCCGGAGTTCGTTTCGTTGCCGCGGCACGCGTCGGCGGCATCTTGGCGAACTCCAGCTTTCCTGGGCCCAATTCCTCTACGACAACCTCATGATCCAAGCGAACATCGTCGAGGCCGCGCGCCGCGTCGGCGTTCAACAAGGTGATGCTGCTCGGATCTTCGTGCATTTATCCCCGCATGGCGCCGCAGCCCATGCCAGAGAGCTGCCTGCTTTCCGGACCGTTGGAGAAACCAACCAATGGTACGCGATCGCCAAGATCGCCGGCGTGAAGCTTGCCCAGGCCTATCGGCGCGAGTACGGCATGAACCTGATCGCCGTGATGCCCACCAATCTGTACGGGCCCGAACGAAACTACGATCTGACGACAGTCCATGTCGCTGCCGGCGCTGCTACGGAAAGTTCATGAAGCCAAAGCCGCCGGCGACCGCCGAGGTGGTGATCTGGGGCACCGGTACGCCGCGCCGCGAGTTCCTGCACGTTGACGATCTGGCCGATGCCTGCGCTTCCTCATGAGTTGGGTTACGATGAAGAAGCCTCGTAAACATCGGGAGTGGGCAAGAGGTAACCATTCTCGAGCTGGCGGCAATCGTGGCTGAAATCGTCGGCGTGAACGGGCGGTTCGAGCCTTCGATGTCAGTCGAAACCGGACGGCACGCCCCGCAAACTCGTCGACGTGAGCCGGTTCAGCGCCATGGCTGGAAGCCGTCGATCGGGCTCAAAGAAGGCTTGGCTAATGCTTACGCCGATTTCAAAAAGAGATGGGAGGCGGGCGCCATCGCTCGACGAGAAATCGCAACGTGAACGGATTGCGCGCGCCTCTCAGGCGCGCGCAACGGCGATTGAAGCCAAAAAATTGTGCGTTAGAGCGCTGCGGCGCCCTTTTTTCATCGATGCACGCCAAAAGAGCATGATATTTACGATGCGGCTCAAAGAAGAACCTGGGGAGGGAAACATGAATTTAAGAGCCTTTACGATCTTTGTGACGATCCTTGCTGTCGGCTACGGTCTGGCGTTCCTGCTCATTCCGGAATTCCTCATCAATTTTTATGGGGTTGGCGCGAGCACCATGCCGGCGGTCGTGCTCGGATTCCGCTTCTTCGGGGCAACACTCCTCGCCGTGGGGCTGATTTTCTGGTTTGCCAAGGACTCGCACGATTGGTCCGCGCTGCGCGCCTTGTTGATCGGCCATGCCGTTGGCGACATTGCCGGAATTCTCGTCTCCGTCTGGGCGACGGCGGCCGGAATCATGAACGCGCTCGGCTGGTCGGTGGTCCTGATCTACGTAATCCTGCTCGCTGGATGCGCCTACTTCCTGCGGCTCGGCCAGCAACGGACGGCGCTGACCTGAGTCGCAGGCCCACGCCCAGCGGTGAGGAGGGCCGCGCATGACGCGCGACCCTTTGGCAGCTCAGGTTCGTCAAGCGCTAAGCCGTCGGTCCGATGTTGGAGCCGGCAACGGCGATGACGTCCAGGTTATTCAGACGGCCGTGAACCACCGCGATGTCAGTGTCGTACATGCTGGAATCGATAAATCCGTTCCGCTCGAACTTGTCGATGCTATTGTCGCTCAAGCGCGCCGAATTCTTGCCCGTGAGATTCTTCGGCGCGACGAGGACGAACCACGTCTTGCTGATCGGCGTCTCGGCGCGGAACAATTGGCCACTGACTTCATTGCTGTCGGACAACCCCGCCTTATGCAGTTCAGTCTCGAGCTTGCGCGCATCGACGTATTGCACGGCCGGGCGTGCACCGAATTCGCTTTCGAAGGCAAGAATCTCTCGACCGCGGGAATAGGCGCCGCGCAGTACTTCGGGACTGCGGGCAAAGTCGATGTTTTTGAATCCGGCGTTGCTCAAGTCCGAACGCAGCTTGTTCTCATCGAAATTCCCGGTTGACTTGCCGGCCTGCATGTTCGCGGGACCGATCAAAAAAACGACCGACAGACCGCTCGGGCTTTGCGCCCAAACGACGTGCGCTCGTACGCTCCGGCGATCCGTAACGCCAGCTTTGTGGAGATCGTTGTTGATCTCAACGCGTGTGGGGCTTTGGCCTTGCGCGGCGTTGCCCGCCGCATTCTGATCAGCCGGGCCGGTTGTTGCAAACGCCGGCCCCGCGCAAGCGAGCCCGAGCGCCAACACCGATGTAGAGGCAAGATATAGGATGCTACGCATGATTCCACTCCTTACGAAAGAAACCGGCGGCCTAAGTGCAGCCGGCCGCCGTCGCATTCCGCAAGTTGTAGGGAGCGACGGCCACGAAATCCTCCGTCGGACAGATAACTACTTGCGACGCATTTCGTTCTGTTCTCAAGCGAAGCGAAGCGGCATTTTTTGCAGCCTAACGCAGCGGGAAACCAGCGATGCCGGAACTCTACAATCTCGACCGCTTCGTCGCCGCGCAGGCACCGCTCTACCGGCGCGTCTGCGACGAGCTCCGTGCCGGACATAAAACGAGTCATTGGATGTGGTTCATCTTTCCGCAGATCGCCGGGCTAGGATCGAGCCCGACGGCGCGCTTCTTCGCCATCGCATCGCTCGCCGAAGCCGTCGCATACCTGCAACATCCCGTGCTTGGCCCGCGGCTCAGAGAATGCACGAACCTCGTCAACGGCATCGAAGGGCGCGGCGCGTTTGATATCTTCGGCTCGCCCGACGATCTGAAATTTCGCTCCTCGATGACTCTTTTCAACGAGGCCGCTTCCGACATTGTGGTGTTCCAGCAGGCGCTCGATCAGTATTTCGCGGGCGAACCCGATCGCCGCACGCTCGAAATTCTATCTTAAGCGTCGATGAGCCCGCGTTTGCGCAACAGCGCATCGGGCGAGGCGGCCTTTCCGCGATAGGCGAGATAGGCGGCTTGCGGATCGGTGCGATTGCCGGCGGCGTAGACGTGCGCGCGCAGCCGCTCCGCGATTTCTGGATCGAAGATATCGCCCGCTTCGGTGAACGCCGCGAATCCGTCCGCGTCGAGCACTTCCGACCAGAGATACGAATAATATCCGGCCGAATAGGAATCGCCACCAAAGACGTGAAGAAAATGCGGCAGGCGGTGGCGCATGGCGATAGCGCCCGGCATGCCGAGCTCAGCGAGCTTTTCCCGCTCGAATGCGCCGATGTCGAGCCCGGCCGCCCCGGCGCTCTGATGGAGGGCCAGATCGACGAGCGCCGAGGCGGTA
Source organism: uncultured Alphaproteobacteria bacterium (assembly GCA_963697785.1). Lineage (GTDB taxonomy): Bacteria > Pseudomonadota > Alphaproteobacteria > Rhizobiales > Beijerinckiaceae > Methylovirgula. The sequence continues at coordinate 2,658,834 of OY969098.1, forward strand.
TATTCCAGCGTCGCAAAACCCTGTTGGAAGCGTCGCGCCGCGACGAGCCGATCGAGCAGCGTTTCTGGAATCGGTTCGCCGCTCTCATGATGGCGGGCGAAGCGGCGCAAAACCTCGCGCTGCTCCAGCCAATGCTCGTAGAGCTGCGAAGGAAACTCGACGAAATCGCGCAGCACGTTCGTGCCGGAGAGCGAAGAATAGGTTACATCGGAAAGCAGCCCGTGCAGCGCATGGCCGAATTCGTGGAACAATGTGCGTGCGTCTTCGAAGCTCAAAAGGCAGGCTTCGCCTGGCGCGGGTTTCACAAAATTCATCACGTTGACGATGATCGGCAGAACTTCGCCGTCGAGCTTCTCCTGGTCGCGGAACGCGCCCATCCAGGCGCCGCCGTGTTTCGAAGGCCGCGCAAAATAATCGCCGATGAAAAGGCCGATCTCACGGCCGCCCGCGTCGCGCACCGTCCATGCGCGCGCGTCTTCGCGGTAGAGGGGAATGTCGAATCGCTCGCTGAACGTGAGGGCGAAGAGCCGGTTGGCAGCGAAGAATGCCGCTTCGATCATCCGGTCGAGCGCCAGATAGGGCTTCAGCGCCGCTTCGTCGAAATCGAATTCGGCCTTGCGGAGCTTTTCGGCGTAGTAGCGCCAGTCCCAAGGGGCGAGGCTAAAATTGCCGCCTTCGGCCGTGGCAAGCTCCTGCAGCGCCGCCTCTTCGACGCTCGCGCGGGCGCGGGCGAGCGTCCAAACTCGTTCCAGCAGATCCCGCGCGGACGCGGGCGTCTTCGCCATCGTGTCGGCGAGGCGAAAATGCGCGAAACTTTCAAAGCCCAAAAGCCGCGCCTGTTCGGCGCGCAGCCCAACCATCTCGGCGGCGACGGCGCGATTGTCGGTCGGGCTGCCGCTCTCGCCGCGCGTGACGAAGGCGCGAAAGATCCTTTCGCGCAGATCGCGGCGCTGCGATGTCTGCAGAAACGGCTCGATGCTGGAGCGCGCCAGCGTGAACGCATATCTGCCCGAGAGCCCGCGCCGCTCCGCTACCACCGCCGCGGCGCTCTTCATCCACTCCGGCAAGCCGGCGAGCTCGTCCTGCGTTTCGAGCACGAGCGCAAAGGCGTTCTCGTCGGCGAGCACGTTCTGCGAAAATTGCGTTCCGAGCGCAGCGAGGCGCTCGCCGATTTCGGCAAGTCGCGCCTTGACTTCGGCCGCAAGCCCGGCGCCGGCGCGGCAGAAGGCGAGATGGTGGCGTTCGAGAACGCGCGCCTGCTCGGCATCGAGGCCGAGCGTAGCGCGCCGGAAGAGCGCGTCGATCCGAGCGAAGAGCGCATCGTTGAGATGGATCTCGGCATCATGCCGCGCAACGAGCGGGGCGATCTCGCGTTCGATTGCTTCGATCTCTTCGTTCGTATCCGCACCGGCGAGATGGAAGAAGACGACGGAAACGCGATTGAGGGTTCGGCCGGCGCGCTCGAACGCGGCAATCGTGTTTTCAAAGTTCGGCGGCTGCCGATTTTCGGCAATGGCGGCGATCTCGCTCCGATGCTCCGCGAAGGCCTGCGCGAAGGCTGGGCGGAAATGCGCAGGCCGGATCGCTGCGAACGGCGGCGCGCCGAACGGCCCGGTCCATTCCTCGAGCAGCGGGTTCGAGGCGGTGGCGATCAGCGGCGGGTTGACCCTGAGATCCATAGGGAACAGGCGGCCTATTTGGCGCCGAGCAGTGTCCGGCAAGGCGCCGGAAGTTCGGCGAGCGTCAGCGCCGGTCGCGGCCGCGGCGGCTCGAGGCTGGGCGGGGGATGACAAATCCCCTCGGAGAACCAATAGGCGAGAGAAGCCTTGTCGCAGCCGTCGCCCGGCGGGACGGCATCCTGACCTTCGCACAACGGCTGGTCCTTCGGACAGACGAGGCGCACGTGGAAATGATAGTTGTGCCCGTAGTAGGGGCGCACTTTTCTGAGCCACGAGCGATCGCCCCTGGCATCACGGCAAAGCGCCTTCTTGATCGCCGCATTGACGAAAATGCGCTGCACTTCCAAATCCTCCGCCGCCGCCTTGATGACCGCCACATCATCCGGCGTCCAGACTTTCGGATCGACGTCGAGCCCGTCCGGGCGCACGACGTTGGTCGACATCATCTCCTCGCGTTCGGCGCGGCTGAGCGAGCGGCTCGGCATCGGTTTCAGCCAAATATCGACGTCGAGGCCGATTTGGTGCGAGGAATGCCCGAATAGCATGGGGCCGCCACGCGGCTGCGACATGTCGCCGACGAGAATGCCGGGCCAGTGGCTCACCTTCGGCACTTTCTTGGCAAATCTTTCGAGAAAGGTGATGAGCTGCGGCGTGCCCCAATTGCGGTTGCGAGACACGCGCATCACCTGCCAATCGGGGCCGTTGACTGGCAACGCGATCCCGCCCGAAAGACACCCGCGCGCATAAAACCCAATGGTGCGCGTCGCCACGCCGGCCGGCGTCTCCACGCGCCCGAACAGAGCTTTGGCCGGCGTTCCCGGTGCGTTAGGATGGGCAAGCGGCGGCAAGGGCTTCGGCTCCAATGTGCCGACCTGCTGTGCATGCGCCAACGCGGCAAGAGCGAGAACCGTCGCGCCAGCCGCAACTACGATGATGCCGCGCATCTGAATTCTCCAAAATCGCGCCGGCACGGAAACCGCGGCGTGCCGCGGCGCCGGCAAGACGTACATATGTTTGCCGTCAACCTTACTTAAACTTTGCGGTTTACGCTCTCCGAGCCTGGGCTCAGCATCGAGCGAGCTACCCTAAGGGGATTCATGCGCGGCATTCTCGGCACTCTTCTTCTGCTTTGCGGATCCTTTTGGCTCGCCCCGGCCAGCGCCACGGTGCGGATTCAAGTCGACCTCACCAGCCAAACAATGCACGTCGAATCCTCGACTGGCAGCTATTTTTGGCCGGTATCGACCGCCCGCGCCGGCTACGTGACCCCGCGCGGCACGTTTCGGCCCTATAGCCTCCAGGCCGTGCATTATTCGCGCAAATACTACGATTCTCCGATGCCGCATTCGATCTTCTTCGATGGCGGCTTTGCCATCCACGGCACGTACGAAACCGCGTGGCTGGGGCATCCCGTATCGCATGGCTGCGTCCGAATTGCGCCGGAGAACGCCGCGTTGCTGTTCCAGATGGTCAAGGCGGAAGGTGCCGTGATCACGATCTCCGGGACTCCGCCCACACAATTCTACGCCGGGAGCCAGGAGCGTCGCCAGCCCGGCGTCGGCTATGCACGGGCCCGTTACTACTATGATTCCCCGGGTCCGGGCTGGCTCTTCGATCCATTCGGGCAGTAAGCGCAAGTTATCCCAAGAGATCGATCAGCGCCGGAATGAGCGGCGCGTCGGCCGGCGGCATCGGATAGCCGCGCAGATCTTGCGGCCGCACCCATTTCAGCGCCTGCGCCTCGCCGGCGCGCACGATGCCGCGCCAGCGCCGGCAGACGTAGAGCGGCATCAAGAGGTGAAAATCCTCATAGGTATGGCTCGCGAAGGTGAGCGGCGCGAGGCAGGCTTCCTCGACCTCGATGCCGAGCTCCTCGGCGAGCTCGCGGATCAGCGCCGTCTCGGGCCGCTCGCCGGGATCGAGCTTCCCGCCAGGGAACTCCCACAGTCCGGCGAGCGGCTTTCCTTCTGGGCGGCGCGCGATCAGCACCCGATCATCGGCGTCGATGAGCGCCGCCGCGACCACGAGAACAAGCTTCACGGCTGCACCGGAACGCGTAGTCGTTCCACCGCGGCGGGCAGATCCGTCATCGCGGTAAGCACCTCGCGCGCCCCCGCTTTGGCGAGCAAGCCCGCCAAGCCTGGGTCGACGTGGCTGGCCCCGGCGAAACCGATCACCCCCATGCCGGCGCGGCGCGCGGCAATGACGCCAGCCGGGGAATCCTCGATCACGATTGCGTGCTCGGGGGGAACGCCCATGCGGGCGGCGGCATGAAGAAAAAGATCGGGCGCCGGTTTGCCGTGCCGCACTTCGGTGGCGCTGAAGACGCGGTCGCCAAAAAGCGGCGCAAGGTCCGTTACCGCAAGCGACAGAGCGATGCGCTCCGGCTGTGAGGACGAGGCGACGCAGACCGGATAGGGAAGCTTCGCGACGACGTCGTGAATGTCGCACACTGGCTGTAAGTCGCGGCGCAAACGCGCGAAGAGTTGCGCCTGCATCGCCTCGCCGAATTCCGCCGGAATCGGGCGGCCGAGCATCGCTTCGACCTCGCTCAGCACGTCGCGCGTGCTTCTACCCATGAAGCGCGTCCGGCATTCTGCCGGTTTTATCGGCCAGCCGAGTTCGGTCAGCATCTTCACCAGGATTTCGAGGGCGATCGGTTCGGAATCGACCAGCACGCCGTCGCAGTCGAAGATGAGAAGAGTCACGCGCCAGCTTCCACGATGATGGCGCCGATCTCGGCTTTGATCTTGGCCGCATAATCGGCCGTCATCGCCGCTCGCGGGAGGGCGATGTCAAAATCGGCGACGATCTTGGCCGGTCGGCCGCCCAAAAGCATGATGTGGTCGGCGAGCCTGATCGCTTCGTCGATATCGTGGGTCACGAGCAAGGTCGTCACCTCGGTGTGTCCGACGAGCGCCACAAGTTCGTCACCAAGCCGCATCGCCAGCGCGTTGTCGAGCGAGACGAAGGGTTCGTCGAGGACCAGAAGGCTGGGGTTGACCGCAAACGCCCGTGCCAACGCCACGCGGCGGGCGAGACCGAGCGACAATTCGCCGGGGAAATAACGCAGATGCCCGGCGATGCCGAGATCGGTCGCAATGCGCAGAAGATTCGCCTCGCTCGCCTGCGGTGCGGCCAACCGCAGATTGTCGAGCACGCTGCGCCAAGGCAGCAGCCGTGGCTCCTGAAACACCATGCCGATCTTGGTGTCGGGCTGCAGCGTGACCGTGCCCGCGAAATCGCGATCGAGACCTATAATGATGCGCAGCAGCGTGGTCTTGCCGTAGCCCGACGGGCCGACAAGCACATGGATCTTGCCCACTGCGAGCGAAGTCGAAAAATCGCGCAGCACTTCGCGCACCTCGCCCGACGCGGTGCGAAACGCCTTGCGCGCGATCTTGATCTCAAGCTGTCTTGGGACGCCAACGGGAGACATGTTGCTCGAAGGGTTGGACGATGAAGGCTTCGATCGCGAGCATGATGCAGACGAACGGAAGCGCGTAAGCGAGAAGAAGCGCGACATCGAATATTTGAAAGGCGGTGCCGATCTCGAAGCCGACGCCGTTCGAGCGGCCGAGAAGCTCGACGACGAGAACGATCTTCCAGACGATCGACAGCCCGGAGCGCGTCGCGGCGGCGATGTAGGGCGCAAGCTGGGGAAGCAGCACATGTCTGAACCGCGTTTGCCACGGCATGTCGAAGACCGTGGCCATCTCCTCGAGGCCGGCGTCGAGCGAACGCGCGCCTTCGCGGATGGTCACCGTCGCATTCGGCAATTTGTTGAGAGCGACTGCGAGGATCGCCGCGGTATCGGTCAGGCCGATCCAGATGTAGGCGAGCACGATAATGACCAACGCCGGCAGGTTCAGGAGAACGACGAGCCAGGGATCGCCGAGCCGGTCGAGCGTCACGTTGCGGCCCATGAGCACGCCAAACAAGGTGCCGAAGAACATCGCCAGGCTGAAGGAGATGACAACCCGCGCCAGCGTCGTGCCGAGATTGAAGAACAACGCGCCGGAACGGGCTTCCTGCAGCATGACGTGGACGACGGCAAGCGGCTCCGGCAGTAGCCGGCTTGCGGCGAGCATCGCAGCCACTTGCCAAATCGCGATCAACAGAAGGAGCGACAGAATTCTCAGAGCCACGTCAGTTTTCCGCCGCCTCTTTATAGAAGGTGCCGCGGTCGAGTTCCGACGCCGGCCCGACCAGCGTCGCGCCGCCGATTTGCGCGAGGAGCAGATAGAGCTTGCGCGCGTCGGCTTCCTCGGCCGCGACCGGCCGTACTTTAATGCCCTCGACATAACGCTTGCGATAGAGCGCGAGCGCCTTGGGATCCGAGGTGCCGATGCGCTTGGCGAGTTTCCGCCAATCGGCATCGGAATGCGCCAGAATGTCCTGCGCCTGGCGGGTGACCGCGAAGAAACGGCGCAGCAGGTCGCGATGTTGCTGCGCGAACGTCTCGTCAAAGACATACCCGATCATCGCCACGCGCCCGGTCGCTCCAAGATCCTTCTCGACGTCGTCGATGCCAATCAGGCGCTTGAAACCATGCAGTTCGAGATCGACGCAGTAGTTCCAGAAATTCAGCGTCGCGTCGCTTTCGCCCTGCAGCGCCTTCTGCCAGAGCAGCGGCGGGGCGCCGTAGAGGATCGTCGATTGCGAGGCTAGATCGATCGAGGAGCGCAGGGCGAGCGCTTGCAGCAACAACCAGCTTTTGTCGAGCGGGCCGCCGGCGACTGCGAGTTTCTTGCCCTTCAGGTCGGCCAAGGACTTGATGGACGACTTGGCGGGCACCATAACCGCCCCGAGCGTGCTTGAGTACGGATAGAACTTGAGCTTGCCGCCCAGGCTGCGCTCGCGCGAAACCCAAAGCCAATCGGACAGGACAATGTCGGCGGAGCCGCCCATGATGGCGATCTTGCCGGCGTCGGTCGAGCCAAGCTCGGTGATCTGCAGGTTGAGCCCGGCTTTGGTGTCAAGCCCGTGGTCCTTGATGACGGCAAGCTCCCAACCGAAGGTTCCGTTCTTTTGCGCTGCGATACGCAGTACGTCCGCAGCTTGCGCTTGGCCGCAAAGGAGGAGCAAGGCGAGGCAAAACGCCGCAATTCCGTGGAGCGGTTTCTGGTGCATTGCAACCTCGGCTTTCAAATGAAGGACTTCGCGCATTTCCGAATCTCGCTTCCGAACCGAAGGGATTGTGTTGGATCCGCCGATCGGGCTACACATCTGCGGGCGTACAACGATAAAGCCGATCGTCCGGTGTTTCGTAGGCGGTGAGTGCCGCCATGGCAGAGGGGAAGGAAATCATGAGTCACAAACGCGTGGCCTTGCTGGCGGGAGGCATGCTCGCTCTGATGGCAGGGCCGGCGCTCGCGGCGGGCGATCCCGCCGCCGGCGAACAGATTTTCAAACACACCTGCATGCTGTGCCATCGGATCGGTCCCGGCGCTTCCAACTTCGTCGGTCCGGAGCTCAACGGCATCGACGGCCGCAAGACCGGTTCGGCCCCCGGCTACGATTATTCGAATGCCAATAAGAACTCCGGCATCACCTGGAATGAGCAGACATTCAAAAAGTACATCACCAATCCGCAGGCCGATATTCCCGGCACCAAGATGCTTTTCCCCGGTCTTCCCAAAGAGAGCGACCGCGACAACATCTGGGCCTATATCTCGCAGTTCAAGGCGGACGGTTCCAAGAAATAGGCCGCCGAAACCTGCAAGGCGCGCTTTCCGGTCGACGCGCTCGCCGCGTCGACCCAAGCTGCCTACGTCTCCCGCGCGCGCCATGAGCTGTATCGCGCCGGTCATTCTGCGGCTCCCGCGCCGCGGCGGATCAGCATGCCGCGCGCCGGATCGTAGGCGAGGACCGCGCCGGCCAGGAATACGATCGTGCAGCCAATATCAACCGCGAGCGAGGTGAGATCGAGCTGTTCGTAGAAGGCGAAGCGGACCAGTTCGACCGCGTAGGTGAAGGGATTGAGCCAGCAGATGGTGGCAAGCCAAGGGCTCTTCTCCTGCACCTCCCAGAGCGGATAAAGCGCCGAGGAAGCGAAGAACATCGGGAAAATGACGAAGTTCATAACTCCCGCAAAATTTTCCAACTGCCGAATCAGCGACGACATCACCATGCCGAGCGATCCGAGCATCAATCCGGAAAGAAACAAGGCCGGAAGGACCGTCACATAGCCCCACGGCGAGTCCGGCGAGATCCCCCAGAAATAGGCGATCAACAAATAGGTATAGACCTGAAGAACGCCGACCGCCGTGCCGGCGAACAGTTTGCAGGTCAACAGATACCAGCGCGGGAAAGGGCTCACCAGCAGAGTGCGCATGTTGCCGGTCTCGCGATCGTAGACCATCGACAGTGACGACTGCATGCCGTTGAAGAGCTGGATCATCGCCATCAGCCCCGGCGTGATGTAGACGTCGTAGGTCACGTAGGTCTGATAGGGCGGGATGATCGAAATGCCGAGGACGGCACGAAAACCCGAGGCGAAGATGAACAGCCAGACGAGCGGCCGCACCAGCGCCGAAACGAAACGCCCGCGCTGATGGATGAAGCGCAAGGATTCGCGCCATACAATTCCTTGCAGTGCAATCGCATATTGCGCCGGATTGAAACCTTTGCGCGGCAGCGCCGTGGCAATGCTGGTCATCGGCCGGCCTCCTCGTGAATTTCAGCGCCCGTGACTTTGACGAAGGCCGAGCGCATATCGGCGGCGCCGGTGCGCGCCAGGATCTCGGTAGCGAGACCTTGCTCGAGGATCCTGCCTTCATGCAGCATCACCACCGAATCCGTCTTGGCGATCTCGTCGATCAGATGCGTCGTCCACAACACGCCGATGCCTTCGCTGGCGACTAGGCCACGCACCTGCATGATAATGTCGGCGCGCGCCTTCACATCGAGCCCGACGGTCGCCTCGTCGAGCAGCAACAGGTCGGGGCGATGCAAGAAGGCTCTGGCGATTTCGACGCGCCGGATCAGGCCGCCGGAAAGATTGCGCACCCGATCGCCGGCGCGCTCCGCGAGATTGGCGCGCGCCAGCACGGCCCTTGCCCGCCGCTTTGCTTCCTGCGGGCCGATGCCGTGCAGCGCGGCGTGGTAAATGAGGTTCTGCATCACGGTGAGTTCGAGGTCGAGCGTGCGCGGCTGGAAGACGACGCCGAGACGGCGCAGCGCTTCGCCGGTCTGCCGGCCGATGTCATAGCCGAAGATCTGGATTTTTCCGCTGCGCGTCGCGTAGAGATGTGTGATCAGCGAGAAGAGCGTGCTCTTGCCGGCTCCGTTCAGTCCGAGAAGAACGGTGAAGCTCCCCGGCTCGACGACGAAGGAAACGTTATCAAGGGCTTTGCGCTTCCCATAAAAATGGCTGACGCCTGCGACCTCCAGCGCCGCGGTCCGCAAGACGTCCTTTTCACGCATAACTCGCTCATCCAGCGTCAAGACATTTTTCCTTTTGGGATATTCCTACCCCCCAAAGGGAAAGACCCGACCCGGATCGGGTGAAACCCGCGCGCCGGTGGACGTTTAGCATAGGCGGGCATTTCAAGATCGGAAGATTGTTGTAAGAAACGTTCTGTTGCATCGCCAAAAGCCCCTCCGCGTCGTGCCCCTCTCCAAGATGCGCGCCCGGTGCATGCTTATCAAGCGCGGCGCAGCATTCTGCGCGCGATCACAAGTTCGCTACGTAAGCGGGTTCTTCAGCAAAGCATCTCTCAGGTTCGGGCGGCGGGCGGCGAGCGAAACAAGGCGAGGATTGCATCTTCGGTCGGCTCCTGCACGATGACCACCTTTGGCAGAGCCGCCAAGGGTTCCGCCGCGTCTGCCGAAATCACGACATGGATGAGCGGTGCCGGATCGAAACGCGCTTCCGCCGCGAGCCGCAGGAAAATTTCCGCGCTGCGCCGGGAAAAATGCAGCACGGCGCCGATAACGCCTTCGTCGGCAAGCCGAACCGCCTCATCCGACAAATGCGGCGCCGACTGCGCGGCATAGGTTTCTACCGCATCGAGCGTAACACCCGCCTTCCTGCAATATGTTTCAAGATCGCTTTTGCGGTCGCGGCCGGCGAGATAGACAAGGTGCGCCCCCGGCTCGAATTGCTCGAGGATCACCGAGCAAAGCGCCTTTGCATCGAGCGTGATTCGCGGCACGCCCTCGAAGCCGCGGGCACGCGCTGCCTCCGCCGTTCTCGCGCCGACCACAAAGAGCGGATAAAGCCGGCGCGCCTCAGCCGGCGGCCAATCCGGCGCGATGTCGAAACATTGAAAGGCGCGCGCGCTAGTCGCGACCACGGCGTCGATGACGCCATGCGGCCAGGAAGCGCCGGTCGGTACGATGTCGATCACCGGCGAAAGCACGGCCGTGTGGCCGAGGGCCGCAAGATTTTCGGCGGTGTGCATCGCCTCGTCCAGGGGGCGCGTGAGCAAGACGAACATCGGTTACCTTTCGAGAAAACCCGGCGGGGCACGGGCGAGCAGTTCGCGCCCTGCCGCCTCGCCGAGCGCCTCGGAGTCCGTCGCAGCCCCGCGTAAGCGCGTTTCATAGAACTGCGACCCGTCCGGCCGCAAGATGATCGCATGGATGGCGAGCGCCGCGCCCTCGAGACGCGCGTAACCGCCGATCGGCGTGCGGCAGGAGCCGTCGAGAATGCGCAACAAGGCACGCTCGCAGGCGAGCGCCACGCCAGTTGCAGGATCGAGAATCGGACGAAGCAGATCCACGATCGCCCCGCCGCGCCGTACGGCAATGGCGATGGCGCCTTGCCCGACGGCGGGGACGAACTCCTCGCAATCGAGCACTTTCGTCGCTCTGTGCTCCAGGCCGAGCCGTTGTAGCCCGGCCAGCGCGAGAATCGTCGCGTCGATTTCGCCGCGCGCCAGCTTTGCCAGGCGCGTTTCGACATTGCCGCGCAGCAGTGTGAGCGCGAGGTCCGGCCTTAGGCGTTTTACGAGCGCGCCACGCCGCAGCGATGCAGTGCCGACCACGGCGCCTTCGGGAAGTCCGCGCGGATCGGGGGCCTTCTCAGAAATCCAAACATCGCGCACGTCCTCGCGCCGCAGATAGCCGGCGATCTCGATCCCGTCCGGAAGAACCGTCGGCAGGTCCTTCGCGGAATGCACCGCGATATCGATGTCGCCGCGCTCCAGCGCCAGATCGAGCTCTTTGGTGAAAAGGCCCTTGCCGCCGGCTTCGCTCAAAGGGCGATCTTGGATCAGGTCACCGCTGGTCTTCACGGGCACGAGCGCAAATGCGCCGGCGGCGTGAACCGCAGCGAGGCGGACCTTGACGGTCTCGGCCTGCGCCAGCGCCAGCGGGCTGCCTCGCGTTCCGATCCTCAGCCGCAGGTCCGTTCCGGACGGTGAATTGAGAAACGGAATTGCTGATTTCCTTGTAATTTCCGGGTTATCCCGCTTTACAATAGGTTCTGCACCAAAATCGGGCTGCCGGCTACACGGAGAGCGTTGCCGAAATGCCTATCTAAAGCAGGTCGCGCGGAAAATCTCGCGGCGCAGTTTTATTCAAATGGTTGGCCCATGCGCGTGCTCGGCATCGAAACGACCTGTGACGAAACGGCGGCGGCAATCGTCCGGCTGAAACCGGAGGGCGGCGGCGAGGTTCTTGCCGACGAGGTGATGAGCCAGATCGCCGAACATCAGGTCTACGGCGGCGTCGTGCCGGAACTTGCGGCGCGCGCCCATATCGAGGTGATCGACCGGCTGATCGTCCGCGCTCTCGAACGTGCGGGGTGCAGCCTCGCCGATCTAGACGGCATCGCGGCGGCCGCCGGGCCGGGGCTTATCGGCGGCGTAATCATCGGCCTTACCACCGCGAAAGCCTTGGCGCTCGCGGCGCGCAAACCGTTCATCGCCGTCAATCATCTCGAAGCGCATGCGCTGACGGCGCGACTCTCGGGTGGGCTCGATTTCCCCTATCTTCTGCTCTTGGTGTCGGGCGGCCACACGCAGCTCGTGGCGGTCAAAGGTGTCGGCGATTATCTGCGTCTTGGCGCAACTGTCGACGACGCCGTCGGCGAAGCCTTCGACAAAGTCGCAAAAATGCTCGGCCTCGGCTATCCGGGCGGCCCTTTCGTCGAGCGCGAAGCGTTGAAGGGAAATGCGGCGCGTTTCGATCTACCGCGCCCCATGCTCGGCCGCGAGAAGCCGGATTTCTCCTTCTCGGAACTCAAGACCGCGGTGCGGCTCGAAGCCGAGCGGATCGCGCCTTTGACTGCCGCCGACGTCGCCGATCTCTGCGCGTCGTTCCAGGCCGCAGTCATCGATACGCTTGCCGATCGGCTGCGCGCCGCGCTGCGCATGTTCGGCGACCGGCTCGGGCCATGCGAGAGGATAGTGGTGGCCGGCGGCGTTGCCGCGAATGCTGCGATTCGCCGCGCGCTGACGCGTTTCTGTGGCGAGGCAGGATTGCGGTTCATCGTGCCGCCGATCCCGCTGTGTACGGACAACGGCACCATGATCGCCTGGGCGGGCATCGAACGGCTGTCACTTGGGCTTAGCGACGATATGACCTTCGCGGCGCGACCGCGCTGGCCGCTCGACGCGGAGGGAGAAGCCGCGCATCACGGCAAGGCATAGAGCTTTCCCAACACGCAGACGTGAAGCGACAGCGGCGGATTGTGGCCAGATTGTCCACCGAATACGCGGCCCTCACGCCGCATCGAGGAGAAAGGAGAGGAGAAAGGAATGACGCAACGCGAGATCGCGGTTTTGGGAGCGGGAGCCTGGGGGACGGCTCTTGCCAATCTCGCGGCCCGCAATGGCGCCGCCGTCAGCCTCTGGGCGCGCGATCCGGACCATGCCGCCGAAATGCGCGCGACGGGAGTCAATGCACGCCGCCTTCCGGGAGTGCCGCTTGCCTTGAACGTCAAGCCGACCCAGTCGCTCGGCGAAGCGGCCGCGGCCGATATCCTTTTTCTCGCTGTGCCGACGCAGGCGCTGCGCCCGGTGTGCGAGGCACTTGCGAGCTTTGCCGCGCCGGACCTCCCCATCGTCATCTGCGCCAAAGGGATCGAGCGGACGACCGGCCTTTTCCCGAGCCAGGTGGTCGGCGAAATCCTACCGACAAACCCGCCGGCCGTACTCTCCGGGCCGAGCTTTGCGGCCGACGTCGCTAAGGGCCTGCCGACGGCGGTGACGCTCGCCGCCGGGAGCTACGAACGCGCCGCAACGCTTGCCGCGACGCTCGCCGCGCCCTGGTTCAGGCTCTATCACGCGCGCGACATCCGCGGCGTCGAGATTGGCGGGGCCGCCAAGAATGTACTGGCAATCGCCAGCGGGATCGCGGCAGGCCGCGGCCTCGGCGCAAGCGCCGGCGCGGCGCTCATCGCCCGCGGTTTCGCCGAGCTTTCGCGGTTCGGGCGCGGCTTCGGCGCGGATCCTGCAACGCTTGCCGGACTTTCGGGACTAGGAGACCTGGTCTTGACCTGCAACTCGCCGCAGTCGCGAAATTTCTCCTTCGGCTTTGCGCTGGGGTGCGGCGCCTCGGTGGCTGCGGCGGCCGCCAACGGCAAGCTTACCGAAGGCGTCTACACCTGCGGCATCCTGATCGATCTTGCGCGTCAGAAGGCAATTGAAATGCCGATCTCCGCGGCGGTCGAGGCGGTACTCGCCGAACAAATCGAGATCGGCGCGGCGATCGAAGCGCTTCTGGCGCGCCCGCTGAAGCCCGAACTCGCCGCTGGAAATATCGACGTGCACCTTTATGAGTGAGGCGATATTACCGTCATTGGGAGCGAAGCGAAGCAATCTAGTCTCGTGCTGCTCCGGATTGATTCGTCGCGTCCCTCCTCGCAATGACGCTCACTTCCTCGATCGTGATGAGGGGTCGTGATGGCCTATTGGCTGTTGAAGAGCGAGCCGGATAGTTGGTCCTGGCAGCAGCAGGTCGAAGCCGGCGCGAACGGCACACCGTGGAACGGCGTGCGCAACAATTCCGCCAAGCAGAATCTGATGGCGATGCGGGTCGGGGACGAGGCCTTCTTCTACCATTCGGGCGAAGGCAAGGAGATCGTCGGCATCGTGACGATCACCAAGCTTTATTATCCCGATCCGACCGACAAGACGGGTACGTTCGGCATGGTTGACGTGCGCGCCAAAAAGCCTTTGCAAAATCCGGTCGGGCTCGCGGCGATCAAGGCGGAGCCGCGCCTCCGAGACATGGTGCTCGTCAACAATTCGCGGCTTTCGGTGCAGCCCGTCACCGATGCCGAATGGAAATTGATCTGCAAGATGGGCGGAGTTTGACTCCCTCTCCACAGGCAGGGAGAGGGGCACGTTCCATTCGGCGTCGTGACTTGGGAGCTTAGCAGTGATCCGCTCCGCCTTGATGAACGTGATGACCGCCGCGGCGCTGAAGGCCGGGCGAGGCCTGAAACGCGACTTTGGCGAAGTCGAAAATCTTCAGGTCTCGGTGAAAGGTCCGGGCGATTTTGTCTCCGCTGCCGACCGCAAAGCCGAGAAGATCCTCTTCGAGGAACTATCGAAGGCCCGACCCGGCTACGGATTCCTCATGGAGGAATCGGGCGTCGTCGAAGGCTCCGACAAGAGCCACATATGGTACGTCGATCCCCTCGACGGGACGGCGAATTTTCTGCATGGCCTGCCGAATTTCGGAATCTCGATCGGGCTGGCGCGCGACGAGCAGATCGTCGCCGGCCTCGTCTACAATCCGGTGATCGAGGCGCTGTACGTCGCCGAGAAGGGCCAAGGCGCCTATCTCAACAACCGCCGTCTCCGCGTCGCGTCGCGTCGCGACCTCGGCGAAGCGCTCATCGGCTGCGCCATTCCGCATCTCGGCAAAGCCGGCCATGCGCGCTTCAAGGCGGAGCTTTCCGCCGTGATGGGGCGCGCCGCCAATCTACGCCGGCTGGGCGCGGCGGCACTCGATCTCTGTTTCGTAGCAGCCGGCGCCTACGACGGGTTTTGGGAACGCGGCCTGAAGCCTTGGGATCTCGCGGCGGGAATTTTGATCGTCAAAGAGGCGGGCGGGTTCGTGACCGATGCCGACGGCGGCTCGGATATCTTCGCTAAGGGCTCCGTTTGCGCCGGCAACGAAATCATACATTCGCAATTATTGGCGCTCATTCGCTCTGCCGGATGATCTCGATCCGTGCTAGAAATCAGGCTCCGCCGGTCGGTTCGGCGGACCCGGCATGCGGCGGTGCGCGCAGGTAAAGTGGATTGACCCATGGCGGCCGACAGCGACCCCTATAAGCTCTCTTCGCCACGCCTCTATCTGCTGCGGATGGCGGTCTTTCTGATTCTCGTCGGCTTCGTCGCGATCATTCTGCATAAGCAGATTCATGTCGCGTTCATGGCCAATCCCGGCCTCAACAGCCTGATTTTCTTCGTGCTTGCGGTCGGGATCGTGCTCACGCTGCGGCAGGTGATCCGGCTCTTCCGCGAAGTGCGTTGGGTGAACTCTTTGCCCGACGCGACCTCCGACAAGGTAAAGCCACCTGTCCTGTTGGCGCCAATGGCAAGGCTGCTCGGCGCCCGCCCGCCGGGCGCGGTGATCTCGACCTTGACCTTGCGGGCGCAGCTCGATTCGATCGGCGCGCGGCTCGACGACGCACGCGATACCGCGCGCTATCTTACCGGCTTGCTCATTTTTCTCGGGCTGCTCGGCACATTCTGGGGATTGCTCGCTACCGTCGGCTCGATCGGCGAGGTCATCCGTTCGATGGGCACCGGCAACGATGCCACGGTGATGTTTGAGGACTTGAAGAACGGCCTCGCCGCGCCGCTCGCCGGCATGAGCATCTCCTTCACCTCCTCGCTGTTCGGCCTTGCCGGGTCGCTGGTGCTGGGCTTCCTCGATCTGCAAGCCGGACAGGCGCAGAACCGATTTTATAAGGAGCTCGAAGACAACCTCACGGCAAGCACCGGCGAAGTCGTCATCGAAAGCATCCCGGTAAGCGAGGGGATGCCGCGCGATCTACGCACCGCGATTGAGAAGATCGCGCTGATCGCCGATCAAAGCCATGCGCGCGCCACCTCGATTGCCATGGCCAATCTCGCCGACGGCATCCAAGGCCTTGTTCAGCACATGCGCTCCGAACAACAAATGATCCGCGACTGGGTCGAGGCGCAAGCCGAGCAGAGCCAGGAGCTCAAGATCGTGCTGAAGCAGCTGGCCCGAGAAGCGGAGCGCCGCTGATGCCGCTTGCGCGCGCGCGCCGCCAACAACGCGCCGTCGATTATTGGCCGGGCTTCGTCGACGCGCTCTCGACGATGCTCCTCGTCATCGTCTTTCTGCTTTCCGTATTTATGCTGGCGCAATTCTTCCTTGCCCGCGAGGTTTCGGGCAAGGACACGGTTCTCGACAGGCTCAACAAGCAGATCGCCGAATTGACCTCGCTTCTCGCCATGGAACGCTCCGGCAAGGCCGACGTCGAAGCCAACCTCGCCGCTCTTCAGGCCACGCTCGACACGGAGCAGAAGGAGAAGACGAAGCTGCAGGCGCAGATCGATGCCATGAATTCCGGCGCTTCCGGTGCCGATCAGCGAGTCGCCGCCGCGAGCCAACAGCTTGTCTCCGAAAGGCAAATTTCGGCGCAGGCGCTCGCCGAGGTCGATATCCTCAACCAGCAGATCTCGGCACTGCGCAAGCAGCTTGCCGCGATCGAGGATGCGCTTTCCGCCTCGGAAGCGCGCGACCGCGAATCGCAGGCCAAGATCGCCGACCTCGGCTCACGTCTCAACATCGCGCTCGCCCAGAAGGTACAGGAGCTTTCGCGTTACCGTTCCGACTTCTTCGGCCGGCTCCGGCAGATCCTCGGCGATCGCCCCGATATCCGCACAGTGGGCGACCGTTTCGTCTTCCAATCCGAGGTGCTCTTCGATACCGGGCAGGCGACGCTCAATAACGCCGGCAAGGCTACGCTCGACAAGCTCGCCAGCGCGGTGGTCGAACTCGGCCGTGAGATCCCGCCGGAAATTCCCTGGATTCTGCGCGTCGACGGACACACCGACAAGCGGCCGATCCAATCGGCGCAGTTCCATTCGAACTGGGATCTTTCCGCGGCGCGGGCCATCGCCGTCGTCCAATATCTGATCAGCAAAGGCGTGCCGCCGGAACGTCTCGCCGCAGCCGGTTTCGGCGAATACCAGCCAATCGATCCAGGCGATAGCGAAGATGCCTACAGCAAGAACCGCCGCATCGAGTTGAAGCTCACCGAGAAGTGAGAGGAGCGTTTGTTGCCGACGCTCACGCCTTGCATTGCTGCCACGAAAAACCTAGGCAAATTACTTGCAACAGTCCCCGGCTCGTCGCTTCGCGCCGGCCGGGGAAGCGGTTACGCTTCGATCGGAGCCCCCTTCGCTCTGGCTACCGGGCCGGTAGCTCAATTGGTTAGAGCCGGCCGCTCATAACGGTCTGGTTGCAGGTTCGAGCCCTGCCCGGCCCACCACGCAATCAATACGCAAACCAAGCTGCCCGGCGGCGTATCTCACCCTTTTTCGCCACGCGACGCCTCCGATTTCGACATCGGCGCGCGGTGCATCAGCGATCCATAGAACTTCCGCGCCCGGCTGAATGCCTTCCACAGCACCGGCGTCTGCTTGATTTGCCGCTTGAACCAGGACTTTGCGAACGCCGGCACAAAAACAAAAATGCCCCGCCAAGTGGCTACGGACAAATGATCGTAGAGCTTCTGCGGGCTATCGCACCAATCGCGCTTGTAAGGTTCGTCGCCAATCGTGAAATCGAAGATCTCGCACCCGCGATCGATCGCGTGACGCAGCAAATCGTGCAGATGCGCCGCGCCCGGGCCGAAACGCGACAGCTCGCCGGCAGCGTGGCTGGCCAGCAGATGATAGTAAGTCCCGCGGAATGTCAGTCCGAGATTTACCGCGGCGACCTGCGGCCCGCAATTGAGCTCGCTGACGTGCACCAGAGGCTTGGTCCGTGGATCCGTTGCCAGGGCCCGATAGAAGTCCGCGTAGCCGGGCCGAGCGAAAAGATTGCCGGCCCCCATCTCTAGCAAAGCGCGCGACTTTTGCGCCATCAGCGTGTCGAGAGCGGCGAGCATCTCGCTGTTATCGTCGGGATGCACGAGCGCGAGAGCGCCGAGTTCGGCGAGCCGCCTGCGCTTCGTGCGGTCGCGCCGGCGCGTCGCCGAGGAGCGCTTGGCCGTATAGAACGCCTCCCACGGTGCCGTGAGCGGCGTGCGATAAGCCCCGCTCGGGTTTGCCGTTACGCCAAGAGTCAGCATCGGATTGGGCTGCGAGCCGACGTCTCCCGGCATTTTCTCCAGGCGAACGAGATCGTAGCTGAGCCGCGGGCGGCTCCGCAAGGTCGCGACGATGTGCTGCCACACTTCGTGGAATTGTCGCGTGCCCAGACTCGAGGAGAACCGCGGCGCGAGCAGCGGCGCATTATAGTCGCAGAGATCCGAGCCGAGCCAAACGAGCTCGCGCGCAAATGCGTTTTTCTGGGTGGCAAGCGGGAGGATCAACAAAACCTCGCCGCCGGCGCGGCCGACGATGATCGCAGGTCTCACGCCGCCACGCGCGCCGATGTGCCGCTGCCACGTGCTTAGCCAATCGAACGTTTGAAAGACGGTGCAATCGGCCTGTTGTTCGAAGGCGCGCCAATCGCCTTCCACATTCGAAAGACTTTCGTAGATTGTGAACTCGATCGGCGGGGGCACTGCGTTCGCGATGGAGACGCTTCTCGTTCGCGCGTCCGAATTCGCTTCGTCGTAAGCAGCAAGCTGCACGGAACCCGCTCTCGGCATGATCTCCCGCCCCAGTCGAGGTTCGATAGATCGCAATCTAACGGACCGGTTTCACGGTGGGGTAAATAGCGGCAATAAAATAACGACTGATTATCGGGTGCGTATATGAGACGTTAACGGGCGCCGGCACGGGAACGGCGCCACGGATATATCAGCGTGATGTTTCCGGCCGCGTCGCCGCGGGAACGCTTCGCTGGCGTGGCTTGGACGCCAGCTGCCGCTTCAGCCGGCGCAGGATTCCGATTCCGTATTGCGCCAGGAACTTGGCCCAACGCTGCGCGCGCGACCGCCAGCCCGGATCGATGGAGAACGAGCGCAGCGCATAGGCTTTTGCGAGAGAGAAATTGTCGCAGGCCTGCTTGACCGGGTCGTCATAAAAGGCAGCGATCTTTTCCGCATCCATTCCCGGTGTAGCGAGCCAGCGCGGAATGTGCACATTGCAAAGCCGTTCGACGTCCGTTAGCGCCTTGCGCGCGCCGGTGCCGGCCGCCGGACAGGACGTGGCAAAGGCATCGCCGATCAAAACGATTCCATCCCGGCGGTAGCCGCGCGTGGCGTAAAGATCGACTGGGCGGATCTTGATCGCGCCGGCGATCTCGAAGTCGCCCATCAATTTCCGCAATCCGGGCATCAAGGCAAACAAAGTCTCCTGCGGCGTGGCGCTCAGCTGCTTGAGCCAGGGATCGCTCGCATCGCGGTAGACGAACAGATTGGCGCGCATCGTCGCGTCGATGGGGAAGAGCGTGAGCAACGCGGCGCGGTCGCTGGCGCGGTCGGCGTAATAGGTCAATGCCGGGAAGGAGAATTCTCGCCGCCCCGAGGGCTTCACGTCGAAGCCGATGCTGATCGAATGGCATTCGCTCAGCAGCTCGCTGGTCAGGCCGAGCATGTTGCGCAGGCCGACGTTGAGTTCGTTGGCCAGCACGATCAGCCGTGCAGAAATCTCCTCACCGTTTGCGAGTGTCACGCATTGGCGGTCTGCGCTTGTCGCGAGTGCCGTCGCCTTGGCGAACATCTTGGCGACGTTCTTCGGAATGTGGTCGCGGACCGTATTGACGAGCGGCGCGTAGAAGATGCCGTGCTGATCGCCCGGCCGCTTATCGACGACGCGCCCGAAGCGGGCGACCCACGCCTCTCCGTCCGGCGTCGTTGCGCGCAAGACCGCGTCGGCGAAGCCGGTTTTCCGCAAAATGTCGACCTGCCCCCCATCCAATTTTTCGCAGCGGAAATCCGGCGGATATACAGCGTGTGGATCAACCAGAATCGTGTCGACGCCGGCCTTGCCGAGCATCGCCGCGGCCAGCGAGCCTGCGAGACCGCCGCCGACGATGATCACGTCCGTGTTCCGCATGGGTCGCTTCTCTAAAACCAGTGCAACAAGGGGCTGTGATAGATTGCCTTGGCGTACTTGCGCAGCGCCAGGCGAATTGCCTGCAGCCGACTGAGCAGCGCGAAAGCCGGCGAGCGGCCGGGCCGGGCGTTGAACCAGAGCCGGGCGATTGCGGCACGCTCCGTCCACGCGGCCATGTAGCCGCTCTCGTCAAAAGCGCAGGAATCCACGCAGCCGATGTCGTCATCGGCCAGAAACGCCGCGGTATAATCTTCGAGCAGCAGCATGCCCGGCGAGAAGTCGGCGAAGCTCTCGTCGTAGGCCGTCTTCCAGGTGAAAGCGGCGCGCCCGGCGCGCAGGACGACCTGCATGCTCACCGGCTTTGCATCGAGGGTGAGCGAATAGATATATGCGTGGCCTTGCCCGGCTAGCGTGGCGATCATCGCACGCGCGAAATGCGCGTCGGACGCATGCGAGAGCAAAGCGGTGCGCCTACGGCCTTTCCAGCCCGCTGCCTCAAGCGTGAGAAAGTCTTCGAACGCCTGCCCAACCGCGTCTACTCCGGTCGCTACGCCGAAACGCAGCGCGCCTTTGTCTGACAACCGGCGCCGGTGCTGGCGCAATTTCTTGCGGCTCGAACTCGAAAGCGCGCGCTCCATGTAGGAGTTGCCGCCGAGGTCGGAGGCAAGCTTCGGACGCTGCCACTGCGCGAAAATGCATGAC
Source organism: uncultured Alphaproteobacteria bacterium (assembly GCA_963697785.1). Lineage (GTDB taxonomy): Bacteria > Pseudomonadota > Alphaproteobacteria > Rhizobiales > Beijerinckiaceae > Methylovirgula. Next base: position 2,679,331 of record OY969098.1, read on the forward strand.
GGGCTGCCGCGCGCGGCGAGCACGCGCGACAAGGCCGCCATCGTGGCGGTACCCGCCCCCATGTTCTCGAGGGAGACGATCTTAGGCAGGGTCGCCTCGCCGGAAATATGCGCGAGCATGGCCGCCAGCACGCCGTCGAGGCAGTCTCGGTCGATCACCGGACTGGCAAGATACCCATGCGGCATTGGCGGCGCGGTCAGCATCGAGACCGGGATGACCGATCGCCGGGCGCGCCCGATTGCGAAAGCCCAAATGCCGACGAGCCGAGGATGCGTGCCGTCGCTCCGCCAAGCCAGGAGCGCGCAGCAGCTACGGGCCGGGTAGAATTGGCTGGCAAGCCGGACAAGCGCCGGATTCATGAAGGCGTTGGCGGAATTGGCGCCCGCCAGCAGGTTCTCCCAGTCGGACTGAAGCGCCAAAAGCCGGGTGTCCGTGGCGACTTCGATCGTAAACGCCGGCGGCTCGGATGGCGCTACATTCTGCGCCTGCGCGGGCTGGTTGCGCGCGCTTACCGTTGTGGTCCGCGGTCTGCGCGAGGCGCCCCCGACAAGCGCATGCGCGCCCGGCGATGTGAGATCGCGTAGCAAGGAACCTCCCGATTGTGCCGCCGCCCAGACCTGCGGTGTTGGATTTAAGGCGAAAACCTTTCACAACCCATTAGGGAGCCCGATGAAATCGGCGCGATCGTTTGCAAAACATTAAGGGTGATGGCAAAGCAGACGAAGAGCTTTAGATGTGGATGGCGAAGTCGCGTTTTGGACCGCGACCTGGGGCGGATACCGCGGGATCGCGCAAACGCGACCTCGGCTTTGGGCTTGCTTGGCTTGGCCTTGCTCACCATATTCAAAGGGTTCCAGCCACCTGCGGCCTTGAACCGGCAGATTGGGAGCAGCGATGTTCATCGAAACCGAGGCGACGCCGAACCCGGCGAGCTTGAAGTTCCTGCCGGGCCGCGCCGTGATGCCGGCCGGCACGCTGGAGATCCGCAGCGCCGCGGGCGCGGCGCAGTCGCCGCTCGCACAAGCGCTCTTCGAAATTTCCGGCGTATCCGGTGTCTATTTCGGCGCCGATTTTATCACCGTGATGAAAAGCGCCGGCGAATGGCAGGAGCTCAAACCAGCGATCCTCGGCGCGATCATGGAGCATTTCGTCTCCGGCGTGCCGCTGCTCGCCGAAGGCGTGATGGCCGATCCGCGGGACGAGCCGGACGAATTCTTTGCGCCGGAGGACAGCGAAACCGTCGAGACCATCAAAGAACTGATCGAGACGCGCGTGCGCCCCTCGGTTGCCGGGGACGGCGGCGATATCAAGTTTCGGGGCTATCGCGAAGGCGTCGTCTATCTGGCGATGAAGGGCTCGTGCTCCGGCTGCCCGTCGTCCACTGCGACGTTGCGGCACGGGATTGAGAACCTGCTGCGTCATTACGTGCCGGTCGTCCACACGGTCGAGCAGATCTGACGCGCTAGGCGCAGGCGCATGCCGCAGATGAAGATCCTCGCCATCGACACCGCTCTGCAAGCGGTCTCGGCCTGCGTCTATGAAAACGGCGCGGGGGCGCCCGAAGCCGCGGAAACGCTCGTGATGCAACGCGGCCATGCCGAAGCGCTGATGCCGCTCATTGATCGCGTGATGGCGCACGTCGAAGGCGGCTTTTCGGCGTTGGGGCGCGTCGCGGTCACGGTCGGTCCCGGCTCGTTTACCGGGCTCAGAATAGGCATCGCCGCGGGGCGGGCGATCGGCATCGCCTGCGGCGTACCGGTCGTCGGCGTCTCAACGCTTGCCGCGCTTGCGGCCCCCTTAATCCTCGACGAAAAACCGGGTCTCGTCGCCGTGGCCATCGATGCGAGACACGGCAACGTCTATTTCGCCATCTTTGGGCCGGAGGGACGGGCGGTCGTCGTTCCGCGCGTGATGCCGGTGCGTGATGCCGTCCGCCTGCTCGGGACAGGTCCGATCCGCATGGCGGGGTCGGGCGCGCCGATGCTCGCAATCGAAGCTTGGTCGGCGCATTTGAGCGCCGAGGTGGTTGGCGCATTTGCGCCCGATATCGGCTTCGTCGCCAAGCTCGGGCTTCTAGCCGACCCGGCATCGGCGCTCGCCCGGCCCCTCTACCTGAAAGCGCCCGACATCAAAACGCCGGAGGCGGGCCACGTGCCGCTCGCGCATCCTTGAACATTAGGTTCGGATGGGCCCAAAAGCCGGCATCGATTCGCCGCATCGGGCCGAACTTCGGCGCCGCCTGCGCCAAAATCCATGCACTGAGCTTCGCCCATCCTTGGGCGCCGGCCGAGTTCGAGAGCCTGCTTGCGGGGCGCGATGTGGTCGGCGAAGCTGCCATCGCCACGAGCTTTTTTGGCAAACGGCGGGTCACAGGGTTCGTTTTGTCGCGGCGCGGTGCGGATATGGCGGAGATGTTGACGATAGCGGTAGCGCCGGCGTTGCGCCGCAAAGGCGTCGGCGCGGCGCTTCTGACGCGCCATCTTGCGACTTTGGCCGCGGAAGGCGCCAAATCGCTCGCTCTCGAGGTGGAAACCGACAATCGCGCGGCGCTGGCCCTCTACCGGCGCTTCGGGTTCCGCGAAGTCGGGGAGCGCAAAGCATATTACCGCAAAGCCGACGGAATGCGCGCCGCCGCCCTCGTTTTGCGCCGCGATTTCGATTAGAAGGCTCTATGCCGAACCGGCGAGGATCATGAACGCATTTTCCGATTGGGCCGAAGGGGCCGTAGAGCTCGTGAACGGGCAGGAGGAAGCCTCGCCGAACGCGCCGCGCAAAAAGCTGTTCATCAAGTCATATGGCTGTCAGATGAATGCTTACGATGCGCAGCGGATGAGCGATCTCCTTATACCGGACGGCTTCGAGACGACGCAGAGCCTCGAAGAGGCCGATCTCGTAATCCTCAACACCTGCCATATCCGCGAGAAGGCGGCGGAGAAGATTTTCTCCGAACTTGGCAAGGTCCGTGCCGTCAAGCGGGCGCGCCGCGCCGCGGGGCTGATCACCAAAGTCGTCGTCGCAGGTTGCGTTGCGCAGGCCGAAGGCGCCGAGATTCTGCGGCGCCAAAGCGCCGTCGATGTTGTCGTCGGGCCGCAAAACTACCATCGCCTTCCGGCGCTCTTGCGCCGCGCCGAAGCAGTCGTCGATACCGAGTTTCCGGTCGAGGACAAGTTCGATTATCTGGTCGGGCCCGCGCCGGGCAAGATCAGGGAGCGCGGCGTCGCTGCCTGCGTCACCGTGCAGGAAGGTTGCGATAAGTTCTGTACCTTCTGCATAGTTCCCTATACGCGCGGCGCCGAGTATTCGCGCCCTGTGGCGAAAATCCTCGCGGAAGTCGAGACGCTCGCCGCCGCCAGCGTGAAGGAAATCACTTTGCTCGGCCAGAACGTCAACGCCTACCACGGCGAGGGCCTCGACGGCCGCGTCTGGCGGCTCGCCCAACTTTGCGCCAGGCTCGCCGAAGTACCGGGCATCCTGCGGTTGCGCTACACGACGAGTTATCCGAACGACATGGACGACGAGCTCGTCGCCGCGCACCGTGACCTGCCGGCGCTGATGCCCTATCTTCACCTCCCCGTACAGGCCGGCTCCGACGCCGTACTCAGTGCCATGCGCCGCAGACATGGGCGCGACAAATATCTCGATGTCGTCGCCAAGATCCGCGCGGCGCGGCCGGATATCGCACTCTCTTCCGACTTCATCGTCGGATTCCCCGGGGAGACCGACGCGGACTTCGAGGCAACCCTCGATCTTGTCAACGAGGTTGGATTCGCCAGCGCCTTTTCTTTCAAATATTCGCCGCGCCCGGGCACGCCCGGCGCCGAGTTTCCGGACCAGGTCGATGCCGAGGTAAAGAGTGAACGCCTCGCCCGTCTTCAGGAGCAGTTGGAGATTCAGCGCAAGGCTTTCCATCAGGCGATGGTTGGCAAGACCCTTGCTGTCCTATTTGAAAAAAAGGGCCGCCATTCCGGTCAAATTGTCGGCAGGTCTCCCTATCTTCAGTCTGTCCAGGTTATGGGGTCCGCCGACCTTATCGGAGCGTTGCGGCCGGTCGAGATCGAAACGGCGGGTGCGAATTCATTGTTTGGGCGGCTTGCGGGCGAGGAAGCCGGATTCGAAGAGGTAAAGGCTTGAGAGCATCGGATCGTTCAATAGCACCGCTGCGCGCGGAAGAGGCATCCCTCGTCTCCGACGCGCCGGCCGAAATCACCTTGGCTTTCGACGACAATCGCCACGCTTCGCTGCTCTTCGGGCTTTACGACCAGAACCTCGCCAAAGTCGAGCGCCGGCTCGGCGTTCTCGCCAATGCGCTCGGCAATCAGGTCACGATCAAAGGGCCGCGGGAAGCCTGCGAACAAGCCCGCCACGTGCTCGAAAATCTGTACGCACGCGTAAAGCTCGGACAGCCGGTCAGCCTCGGCGACGTCGATGGCGCGATCCAGGAGGGCGTGCAGCAAGGCAGCCTCTTTCCCAGTGCCGAAATCGGCCGCGGCGTGTTCGAGGAGATTTCGACCCGCCGGCGCGGCGTCGTGCGTGCCCGCAATGCGGCGCAGGACCTCTATCTCCGCTGCCTCAAACGCTACGAACTTTGCTTCGCCGAAGGACCGGCGGGCACCGGCAAGACGTGGCTGGCGGTCGGCTATGCCATCTCGCTGCTCGAGCAAGGCGTGGTCGAGCGCCTCATCCTGTCCCGCCCGGCGCTCGAAGCCGGCGAGCGGCTCGGCTTCTTGCCCGGCGATATGCGCGAGAAGGTCGATCCCTATCTGCGACCGATCTTCGACGCGCTCAACGACTTCATGGATCCGCGCATGGTCGAACGCGGCATGCAGACCGGCATGATCGAAGTAGCGCCGCTCGCCTTCATGCGCGGCCGCACGTTGAACAACGCCTGCATCTTGCTCGATGAGGCGCAGAATACGACCTCGGTGCAGATGAAAATGTTCTTGACGCGGCTCGGCGAGGGCTCGCGCATGATTGTCAACGGCGATCCATCGCAGACCGATCTCCCGCCGGGGCAGATTTCGGGTTTGCGCGAAGCGATCGGTCTTCTCCCCGGCCTGGAAGGCGTCGGCCATGTGCGGTTCGTGGAGAGTGACGTGGTGCGCCACGATCTCGTGCGCCGCATCGTCGCTGCCTACGAGGACCGCCCGCACGCCTCCCTGCCGAACGGGAGCCCGCGGCGATGAGCGACGGCCCAAGTATCAGCCGCGTCAATATCGAAATGTCGGTCACGAGCGCGCTTTGGTCGTCGCTTGACAACCTCGCCGAACTGACCGAAGCGGCGGTCGCCGAGTTGATCCGTCAAACGCAGGTTCGCGCCGAACCCGGCGCCGAGCTCAGCATCCTCTTTTGCGACGACGATTTTATCCGCACTCTCAACCGGCAATGGCGTGGCTGCGACGCCTCGACCAACGTGCTGTCCTTTCCGGCGCCGTCCGGCGCCGCGGGCGCGCTCGGCGACATCGCGATCGCCTATGAAACCGCCGCCGGCGAGGCCGAAGCGGAAGGAAAGAGGTTGAAAGACCACGTTATCCACCTCCTGGTGCATGGGTTTCTGCATCTCCTCGGTTATGATCATCAAAACGACGCGGAAGCGGCGGAGATGGAACGGCTCGAAGGCGCAATTCTCGCCGCGCTCAGCATCGCGGATCCCTATAGCGCGCTCGTCGGAATCCCATGATGAGCTTGAACGGCGACAACGACAACGGCCACGGCGCCGCGACAAAACCCAGTCTCTTCGAGCGGCTGCGCGAGCTTTTCGGTCTCGGCGGCGGATCAATTCGCGACGACGTGCAAGAGGCGCTTGGCGACGTTTCGGAGGCTCCCGGCTTTTCGCCGCTCGAAAGGGCGATGCTGAAGAACGTGCTCTCGCTGCACGAAGTCCGCGTCGCCGACATCATGATCCCGCGCGCCGACATCATCTCCATTGCCTATGATTCGACGTTGGCGGAAGTGGCCGACGTATTCCACAAGGCCGGCCATTCGCGCCTGCCGGTGCATGGCGAAAATCTCGACGATCCGCGCGGCATGATCCACATCCGCGATTTCGTCGATTTCATCGCCGCGGCGACTGACAATTTCAAAGCCGGCGCAACACGGGGCGAGCCTGGTTTTGCCGAGATGAAGTCTCGCCGAATCCGGCATGCTGCGCCCGGTTCTGTTCGTACCGGCTTCGATGCCGGCGCTCGATCTCTTGGTGAAGATGCAGACGAGCCGCACCCATATGGCGCTCGTCATCGACGAATATGGCGGCACCGACGGGTTGGCCTCCATCGAGGACATCGTCGAGATGATCGTCGGCGACATCGAGGACGAACACGACGAGAACGAGAGCCCGAAGATCGAACGCGCCGGGGACGACACGTTCATCGTCGATGCACGCGCCAGTCTCGGCGACGTATCGCAAGTGCTCGGCCAGGATCTCGGCAGCATTGTCGATGCCGAGGACGTCGATACGTTGGGCGGCCTCATTACAAGTCTCGCCGGCCACGTGCCGGTGCGCGGCGAGATCCTGCAAGAGGCGGGGCTCGAGTTCGAAGTGCTCGAGGCCGATCCGCGCCGCGTGAAGCGGATCAAGATCCGCCGCACTCCTTCCCCGGATGGCGCGGAGGACGACGAACCGGCCGAAGCGCACGGCGCACACGCTTCGCACGGCGCTTTAGCCAGGCACGGAAAAAGCCGGTAGATTCTCCCCAATTCGTCCTACGCAGCGGCGGACTGCTAGAAAGCCGGCTATGTATTCCATCGCGGAATTCGTCATTCTCGCCGCCGGCTGGCGACGTCGCGCGATCGCGTTTCTTGCCGGCGCCGTCGGGGCGCTGGCTTTGGCTCCTGTCGATTTCCTTCCCGCGATCCTGATCCCAATGACGGTCGCGGTCTGGCTGATCGACGGGGCGGCGGAAGCCAAGGAGGGGTTTCGGAGCGCCCATATCGCTTCGCTGCGCAATGCGTTCGGCGCCGGCTGGTGGTGGGGTTTCGGCTATTTCGTCGCCGGCTTTTGGTGGCTTGGCTCGGCTTTTCTCGTTGAGCCGGAATTCGCCTGGGCGCTGCCGCTCGGCGTCCTCGGCCTGCCGGCGGTGCTTGCGCTTTTCCCGGCGCTCGGATTTGCGCTGGCGCAACTCGTTTGGGCGCCAGGCCTAAGCCGGATTTTCGCGCTCGCCGCCGGATTGGGATTCAGCGAGTGGCTGCGCGGCCGCGTACTTACCGGGTTTCCTTGGAACGATTACGGCATGGCGCTTGGCGATCATCTCGTCTTGGCGCAATTTGCGGCGATCGGGGGCTTAGCCTCGCTGAACGTTTTGACGATCGCGATCTTTTCCACGCCCGCCCTCTTTGCCGAGCGCCGACGCAAGGGCGCGCCGCGGATTCCGGCCGGCGTGCTGGCCGGCATCGCAGCCTTGACGGGATTGGCGTTGTTTGGGGCGCTGCGCCTGGAAAGCTCGCCGCCCGCGCCCGTCGCCGGCGTCAACGTGCGCCTGATGCAGCCGAACATCGCCGAGGACGCCAAGTTCAGCCCGCAGAACAAAGACGAGATTGTCGCCGATTACCTCAAACTGTCAGATCGTTCGACGGGTCCCGAGCATACCGGACTCGCCGACGTAACGCTTCTCGTCTGGCCGGAATCGGCGTTTCCCTTCATCTTGACCGAAGACGCGCAGGCGCTGTTGACGATCGGAAACGCGCTACCTTCGGGGACGACGCTGGTGACCGGCGCCGCGCGGATCGGCGCTGCGGCTGTGGCGCCCGATTCCCCGCCGCACCCCGCCTTCTACAATTCGATCCTGGTGATTGGTCGCGGCGGCACCATTCTCGATACGTATGACAAGGTTCACCTTGTTCCGTTCGGCGAATACCTGCCGATGGAGTGGCTCTTTCGCAAAATCGGCTTGCATCATTTCGTGCGTGTGCCCGGCGGCTTCACGAAGGGCGCCGGACATAGCCTATTGAGTTTGCCGGGCATGCCGACTGCGGTGCCGCTGATCTGCTACGAGGCCATCTTTCCGGAAGAGGCCGTGCCGGCGGCGCTGCCCGGCGAGTCACGCCCCGGGTTCATGCTCAATGTGACCAACGATGCGTGGTTCGGACGCACCGCCGGCCCTTATCAGCATTTTGCGCAGGCGCGGCTGCGCAGCATCGAACAAGGCCTGCCGCTGTTGCGCGACGCCAACACCGGAATCTCTGCGATTATCGACGCCTACGGACGGGTACTGGCGCGGTTGCCGGTCGAGCAAGAGGGCGTGATCGATGGAGTCCTGCCGGGGAAAATCGCGCCGCCGCCGTTTGCGCGTGCTCCGTTCCGCATCGATCTACTCGCATGGATTGTTGCGTTTTGCGCATCACTCGCGACCAGAGTGATTGTTTGACTTCCAGAGAAAACAAGGTTCTATAGGAGAACAAACCTTAGGGGGCGAAAGGTTAGCCGTGACGTGCGGCGCCTCGAGCAATCGACGGCGGGGGAACATTCGCTTTACGATTCTCGACCGATCTCAAGCCGCGCCGTTCCAGTATCGGCCGTGCGTGAGAGGTGGCGATTGGCAGGCGCTGTCGATCGGCGCTATGACGTTCCGCGTTTTCTTAGCACCGTATCGGCCGGACCGGATTGATCGATTTCGGCGGCGCGCGGTATCTATTTGATCGCAACTGCAGGGGAATCGTTTTCGTGAAGAAGGTCCCGAATCCGATCGATCGCCATGTCGGCAGCCGGGTCCGTATGCGCCAAATCCTCCTGGGGATGAGCCAGGAAAAGCTCGGCGAGGCGCTTGGGCTGACCTTTCAGCAGGTCCAGAAATATGAAAAGGGCACCAACCGGATCGGTGCCAGTCGGTTGCAGCAGATTTCAACGACCTTGAACGTGCCGCCATCATTCTTTTTCGATGGCGCCCCGGTAAATGACGCCATGGGTCACGGCGAACTTCTCGTGAGCGAGGAGACAAGCTCCTCCTATGTACTTGATTTCATCGCCACGAGTGAAGGCTTGAACCTCAACAAGGCATTCGCGCGCATTCAGGATCCCAAGGTGCGCAAACGCATCATCGATCTCGTCGCAGAGTCTTGCCGAAGGCCAGCCTAGTTCCAAACATGGCAAGCCCTAGACGCGTTCGATATAGAGAACGTATCCCGCCGTCGCGCTTGACCAAACGAACGGTTTAGCGGACATTCGCCGCGCCTCGCGGGAGCCTGCCTCCCTCCCCTCGAAGAGCCCGTTTTCGCGAGCGTTGTGTGGCATCCCAGGAGCTGTCTGTGCCGCGGAAGAATTATCTGTTTACGAGTGAATCAGTTTCCGAGGGTCATCCCGACAAGCTTTGCGATCGAGTTTCCGATGAGATCGTCGATCTCTTCTTCAAAGAAGCCGCGCGAACCGGGCTCGATGCCTACCACGTGCGCGTCGCCTGCGAGACGTTGGCGACGACAAACCGAGTGGTGATTGCCGGCGAGGTGCGCGGCCCGGCGATTTCGATCGCTAAAATCGAAGATACGGCGCGTCAGGCGATCCGCTCGATCGGCTATGAACAAGCCGGGTTCCATTGGCAAAACGCCAATATCGAAGTCTTGTTGCATGCCCAGTCCGTGGACATCGCGCGCGGCGTCGATGCAATCGGCAATAAAGACGAGGGCGCGGGCGATCAGGGAATCATGTTTGGCTATGCCTGCGCGGAGACGCCCGAGCTGATGCCGGCGCCGATCTATTACGCCCACAAGATCCTGGAAAACTTAGCGAAAGCGCGCAAGCTCAAGGAAGGTGGCGCGGCCAAACTCGGCCCCGATGCGAAAAGCCAGGTGACGATCCGCTATGCCGATGGCAAGCCCGTCGAAGCGACGCAGATCGTGCTTTCGACCCAGCAACTTGACGCCGAACTCACCTCGGAGGAGGTGCGGGCTATTGTCGAGCCTTATATCCGCGCGACCCTGCCGCACGACTGGATCACCAGGAACACGGCCTGGCACGTCAACCCGACGGGCAAATTCGTGATCGGCGGCCCCGACGGCGATTGCGGCGTGACCGGCCGCAAGATCATCGTCGATACCTATGGCGGGGCGGCGCCGCACGGGGGCGGCGCGTTTTCCGGCAAAGATCCGACCAAGGTCGATCGCTCCGCCGCCTACGCGGCGCGCTATCTTGCCAAAAACGTCGTCGCGGCGGGTCTCGCCGAACGCTGCACGATCCAGCTCGCCTATGCGATCGGCTTTCCGGAACCTTTGTCGATCTACGTCGATACGCACGGTACCGGGCGCGTAGCCGAGGATAAGCTCGAGGCGTCCTTGCCGCAGGTGATGCGGCTTACGCCGCGCGGTATCCGCGACCATCTGGCGCTCAACCGACCGATTTACGCTCGCACTTCGGCCTACGGCCATTTCGGCCGCGCGCCCGAAGCCGATGGCGGCTTTTCCTGGGAAAAAACCGATCTCGTCCCAAAACTACTTGCCAGTTTCGGCTGAGGCGCATTGCGCCTAGCGAGCGATGAGCGCCAATCTCGAAAAGCGCGATCCGCAAAGCGCCACCGCGACGCGGCTTCACGGCCGCCACAAAGGCAAAAAGCTCCGGCCACGCCAGGCGAAGCTGCTGGAAACTCTTCTGCCGCAGTTGGCGCTCGACTTCTCCTGCCCGATTGCCGATGCCGCGGCGCTGTTTGCGCGCCAACCTGCGGCGGTTTGGCTCGAAATCGGTTTCGGCGGCGGCGAACATCTCGCCGCCGAAGCCGAGGCGAACCCGAATTGCGGGCTGATCGGCTGCGAATATTTCGAGAATGGGCTCGCCAAGGCCTTGGCGCTGATCGAAGCCAAGAACCTCGGCAATGTGCGGCTACATTGCGGCGACGCGGGACAGGTGATCGATGCTTTGCCGGCTGCGTCGCTCGCCCGGGTTTTTCTGCTCTATCCGGACCCTTGGCCGAAGCGCCGGCAACGCAAGCGCCGGCTCCTCTCCGACGCCATGCTCGCCGCGCTCGCCAGGGTGATGCGCAGCGGCGGCGAACTGCGCTTTGCCACTGACGTCGACGACAATGCCGGCTGGACTCTGGCGCGCGTTCTCCGCTCGCCGGATTTCGTCTGGAAGGCTGCGACGGCGGCCGATTGGCACGAGCCCTGGTCTGGCTGGAACGCAACGCGCTATGAAGCCAAAGCGCTCGCCGCGGGCCGCAAGCCGGTCTACCTGACCTTCCAGCGCCGGTGAGGCTCAGGCGTTATAGGGGCCGAACCGCAACAGGCCAGCGCCGTGCGCTTTGAGCCAAGCTTCGGCGCGATCGACATGCGCTGAGAGTTTGCCGAGAACTTTCCAGAAGCTGGGCGAATGGTTCATGTGCACGAGATGCGCCACCTCATGCGCGGCGAGATAATCGAGCACGTAGCTCGGCGCCATGATCAACCGCCACGAGAAGTTCAAAGTGCCGGTCGAAGAACAGGAACCCCAGCGGCTGGTCGTGTCGCGCAGGCCGATCTTGCACGGCTTGACGCCGATCTTGGCGGCATGGCGGAAGACGGCGATTTCGAGATCGCGCTTGGCTTCGCTCATCAGAAAGTCCTTCACGCGCCGCGCCACGTGCGGCGGCTCCGCGCCGACGCAAAGCAGCGGCAGCTTGGCGTCGGCCTCCGCTTTATGCACCGGTTCGATCCAGACGTTGCCGCGCTGCCTCGGCCGCTCGACGATCCGGTGGTTGACGCCGCGGATCGGGACGATCTCTCCGCCTCCGAAGGGCATCGGTTCGGGCAGACGTTGCAGGCGCGCGCCAATCCAGGCGGCATGGCGCTCGATGAAGCTGCGGGCTCCCGTGATCGAACCGCGCGGCGGCATGGTCAAGACCACGTCGCGTGTCGCGGCCCGGATGCGCAAGGTGAAACGCCGCGCCGAAGCAATTCGCTTCAGCGCGATACGATAGGTTTCGCCGCCATGCGAGACATCGAGATAGGTGATCTGCGAGCTGCGCGGCGCGCTTTTTCGGGGCGGGCTCGACATGGGAATCGAGCTTATCTTCTGCCGGCCTGACTGGCCACTGGATCCAAGGGGGCCGGCCGCAAGATTCTACTTTGTTGGTTATAAAACCTATATAATCAGATAGATATAAGCTGTAGCTTAGCTGTAAGTCCACAGCAAGCTGGTAGCTTGAGCTTAGCCTGAGCGCGTCTCTCCCCGAGTTAGCGGGACAGGCCTTTTGCGGCAACGAGGGAAGGCGGGACCTATCGACCGAGCCGGTCCGCCTCAGAGCGGCGCGACGGCGGAGGTGAAGGCCCGGATGCGCGGCGCGATCTCCTGCCGGAAGCGGGAGCCGTTGAACACGCCGTAATGGCCAACGTTCTGCTGGCGATGGTGAAGCTTGCGCTTTGCCGGGATGCCCGTGCACAGCTCATGCGCGGCGTACGTTTGGCCGAGGCCTGAAATGTCGTCCTTTTCGCCTTCCACCGTCAGCAGCGCCGTGCGTCTTATGGCGGTAAGGTCGATTCGTTCGTTACGATGCATCATCGTGCCGTTAGGCAGGCGATGTTCGACGAAGACGGTTTCGACCGTTTGCAGGTAGAACTCCGCCGTCAGATCCATCACCGCCAGGTACTCGTCGTAGAAATCGCGGTGCTTTTCGGCCGAGTCGCCATCGCCTTCCATCAGATGGTTGAACATTTCGATGTGCGCATTGACGTGGCGGTCGAAGTTCATCGCCATGAACCCGGAAAGCTGCAGAAACCCCGGATAGACGTCGCGTCCGACCCCCGGATAGGGATAAGGCACCGAATGGATGCAATTCCTCCGGAACCATTCGCTGCCGCGTTCCTGGGCGAGGAGATTGACCACCGTCGGGCTGCGGCGCGTGTCAATGGGGCCGCCCATCAAGGTCATCGAGGCCGGGACATCGCGATCTCCGCGTGTTTCGAGGAGCGCCACCGCCGCAATTAAGGGCACGGCCGGCTGGCAGACCGCGATCGTATGCAGCGGAACTCCATCCTTCGTGGTTCCGAGCAGGTGACAGATCTCGATGAGGTAGTCGATATAGTCGTCGAGATCGAACGTGCCGAGTGCGACAGGCACCATGCGCGCGTCCGCCCAGTCGGTGACATAGACGTCGTAATAGGGCAGGAACGCCTCGACGGTGCCGCGCAGCAGCGTCGCATGATGCCCGGACATCGGCGCCACCAGCAGCAGCTTGGGCTGGCGCGGTTTGTCGGCCCCCTCCCAAACTCGCTCGAAATGCAGCAACCTGCAGAACGTCTTCTGCCAGACGACTTCTTCCCAGACCGGCACTTCTTTGCCGCTTATCGTGGTCGAGTTCAGGCCGAAGATTGGCTTGCCGTAACGCCGTGTCAGTCGCTCGAACAGTTCCGCTGAAGCCGCTACGTTGCGGCCAATCTGCGTATGGGCGAGCGGGTTGATGGGGTTGTTGAACCAGACGCGGGCGATGTCGGAAAAGGCGCGGGCCGGCGCGAGCGCCAAATAAGCCATCTCATGCAATTGATAGGAATAGGCATTCATCGGCCCGCCAACAAACATGCAAGCACCTCGCGAACCGACAACCGCCCGGACAGGATGGCGTTCCGCCTGGTCCTCCCCAACGTTATTGCACCGCACAAGCCTAATACGACAATTTTCTCAAATCAATGTACGCAAGCACGCATAATCCTCTCTTGCGCCGGATTTTTCATTGATTTGACGGAAAAACGTCGCAGCGGCGTCACTCGCCGGTTTGCAGCAGAGTGCCGGCGCGGCGCGCGTTCTGCAGCATCTGGCGAAAACCGATCACCGTCGCCCCAAACAAGACGACGTTCAGGACGAAGGCCTCGCCCATCAGATCGGCGCGGAACTGATGCCGGATGAGCAATGCCCGCAGCCCCTCGAACACATAGGTTGGCGGCAGCATCCAGGCGAAGGCCTGCAACGGCTTCGGCAATACGCCGACCGGATAAAAGACGCAGGCCAGGGGTTGCAGCAGGAACATCACCGTCCAGACGAGCGATTCGGCCGCAAGCCCATACCGCAGCACCACGCCGGAACAGAAAAGGCCGATCGCCCAGCCCGTCAAGATGAGATTGGCGAAGAAGAAACCGACTGCCAGGCCCAGTCCCCAAAGATTGAAACCGAAGAACAGGATCGCCAGCAACGTCACCGGCAGGAAGCCGATCGCCAGCCGGATGATGCTCATTACCATCAGCGCCAAGATGAATTCGCCGACGCGCAGCGGGCTCATCATCAAGTTGGCGATGTTGCGCGACCACATTTCTTCGAGAAACGACACCGAGAATCCGAGCTGGCCGCGGAACAAAATGTCCCAGAGCAGCATGGCGCCGATGAGAGCGCCGGCGGCGAGACCCAACCGGCCTGCCACCAGCGTCCTTGCGAGGTAGGTCTGCAGAAATCCCCAGGTCAGCATCTGCACCAGCGGCCAATAGATGAGATCGAGGACGCGCGGCAGCGAGGAGCGCAGCAGATAGAGATAGCGCCGTAACATGGCGCCGACGCGCGGCAGGGAAAGGCCTTCTGGCGCGCTGCGGTTCATTGCGTCCGCCGGCGCCCGCGCGCCAGATCGAGAAACACCTCTTCGAGGTTGCTGCGCTCGAAACGCGCCAGAAGTTCCTGGGGGCTTGCGTCGCCGGCGATGCGGCCTTCCTTCAGCATGACCACCCGATCGCAAAGCCGTTCCACTTCCTGCATGTTGTGTGAGGCGAGCAGAATCGTCGCGCCGCTGCCCCGACGGTAATTTTCGATATGCGCCCGCACCCAGTCGGCCGTATCGGGATCGAGCGATACGGTCGGTTCGTCGAGCAACAGCACTTCCGGCTCGTTGATGAGCGCTTTAGCCAGGGCGACGCGCGTCTTCTGCCCGGCGGAGAGCTGGCCGGAGGGCCGGTCGAGCAGGTCTTCGAGGGCGAAATCCTTGGCCAGAATTGAAATGCGGATTTCGAGGTCGCCGATCCCATAAAGACGGCCGAAGACTTCAAGATTTTGCCGCACGGTAAGGCGGTGCGGCATATCCACGTAGGGGCTTTCGAAATTCATCCGCCCCAGCACCCGGTGGCGGTCGCGCAACATGTCGACGCCGAGCACATTCACTGTGCCGGAGGTCGGCAGGATGAGACCCATGATCATGCCGATCGTGGTCGTCTTCCCGGCACCGTTGCCGCCAAGCAGCCCCGTCACCGAACCGCGTGCGACCGAAAAGCTCAGATGATCGACCGCGACCAGGCGCTTGTAGACCTTCGTCAAGGCCGCGACTTCGATCGCCGGATCGGCGAACTCTGCGCACTCTGTAGCGCGGCGAAATGCATGGGGCTGGTCCTGTCGCTTCACTCCTGGCAGGAGCATATAACAGGCGGAAAGAAGGCGAGTGAACGGGAGGATTGAGGTTCATGCGCCCATTTCTGCAGTGGAATCCGGGGGCACCCGCCGATGAGTACCCGCCGCGCCTCGGTCTCGACCTCGGCAGAAGGTCGCGGCGGCTGCGCGTCGACACGCTCGTCAGGTTACGCTGGCTCGCGGTCTGCGGACAGGCAACGGCCGTACTTTTCGTCCGGTTCGGGCTCGGATTTCCGATCCCACTCGGCCTTTGCCTGCTGTTCATTGCGAGTTCGGCTTGGCTCAACGTTTTGCTTCGATTTCGCTTCGGGCGCAGCGACCGGCTGGAAGATCCGCCCGCGGCGTTGATGCTCGCCTATGACATCGTGCAGCTTTCCGCCCTGCTCTATTTGACCGGCGGTCTCGAAAACCCTTTCTCGATCCTGTTTCTGGCGCCGATCATGATCGCCGCGGTGTCGTTCAGCGGACGGATCACGCTCGGCCTCACGCTACTTGGCGTTGTGGCGGCGACGGTGCTTACCTTCGTGCATTATCCGCTGCCCTGGGCGCCGGGCACGCCGCTGAACCTGCCGTTCCTCTATATCGGCGGCATATGGATGGCGATCACGATCGGCGCCGCATTCACCGCGATCTACGCCTCGCGCATCGCCGAGGAGACCCGCAAGCTCGCCGACGCCTTCGCCGCCACCGAACTCGTGATGGCGCGCGAACAGCATTTGAGCCAGCTCGACGGCCTTGCCGCGGCGGCGGCGCATGAGCTGGGCACGCCACTTGCGACGATTACTTTGGTCATCAAGGAACTGCAGAAGCAATTGCCGCCCGGCAACGCGTTCGATGAAGACGTCAATCTCATCGCGCAGGAAGTCGGCCGCTGCCGCGGCATCCTCGCCAAGATCGCTTCGCTCGGCGACGAGGCGGGCAATATCCTGAGCGAGATGAGTCTCGGCGTGCTGCTTGAAGAAGCGGTCGCTCCGCATCGCGACTTCGGAATTCAGATCGGCATCGGCAAGGAGGGGCAAGAGCCCGAGCCCATCTGCCGGCGCAATCCGGGAATGATTTACGGTCTCGGCAATCTCATCGAGAACGCGATCGATTTCGCGCGCTCCGAAGTGAAAATCATCGCCCGCTGGACCGCGAGCTCCGTGGAAGTGACGATCGCGGACGACGGCCCGGGCTTTTCTGCGGATGTGATCGGCCGCCTCGGCGAACCTTACGTCACGACGAAGAAGGATCGGCGCGCCAAATCCGAAGAGGATTTCGGCCTCGGCCTAGGGCTCTTCATCGCCAAGACGTTGCTCGAACGCTCCGGGGCCGCGGTCATTTTGAGCAACCTCGCGCCGCCGCAGTCGGGAGCGCGCGTGACGATCCGCTGGCCGCGCGCCGATTTCGAGCCCGGGCGTCGCGGCCGCGGCTTTGAAGAACCGGTGAAATCGGTGTTCACCAGCGGATAGTTCGGGGCGCCACCCGGTAACCTCACCCGGGATTTGCCCTAGGCGCCGGTAAAAGGGGCATGATAAACTTGCAAATTCTCGGCTTTCACCCGCCTAGGGCGGGCGGCCGACAATTTGCCTTCCTTGGGGAGACAATTCCGACCTAGTATGAAAAAAGACGAAAGACCCGATAATGAAAACCGATCCCCAGGATACGGGCCAGGGCGCAAGGGTGGAAACTTTTCCGTCGCTCGGTGATTCCGATACCGACAAGACGCTTTTGATCGTCGACGACGACAGACCGTTTCTGTCGCGGCTGTCGCGCGCCATGGAGGGGCGCGGCTTCATCGTGACTGCAGTGCAGTCGGTCGCCGAAGGACTGGCTGCGATCGCTCAACAGGCGCCGGCGTTCGCGGTGATCGACATGCGGCTTACCGACGGCAACGGGCTCGATGTCATGTCCGAGCTGAAGGCGAAACGCCCCGAGGCACGCGCCATCATTCTTACCGGCTACGGCAACATCGTCACCGCGGTGACCGCGGTAAAGCTCGGCGCCTTCGACTATCTCGCCAAACCCGCCGACGCCGACGACATCTACGCGGCGCTGATGGCAACGCGCCACGACAAAGCCGAGGTGCCGGAAAACCCGATGTCGGCCGATCGGGTCCGCTGGGAGCACATCCAACGCATTTACGAGCTGTGCGGCCGTAACGTGTCGGAGACGGCGCGCCGGCTCAACATGCACCGGCGCACCCTGCAGCGCATCCTCGCCAAACGCGCCCCGCGCTAACAGCTCTATCTTCCTATGGCTGGAGCCTACGATTGTTGGATGGCCGGTCCTCCGCCTCGCTCTTTTTCGCCATTTCCCAGACCTCGCGGACCATGGCGAACAGAAACGCGGTCGTGAGGCCGAACAGCAACGTGCCGTTCAACGCCTCCAATGCGCCCATGAGCTGCCATTCGCTTTCAAGATGCAGATGCTCGTGACCGTAGGTTGTCATCGCACTGAGCGAATAAAGCATCGCCGACCTACCGTCCGGCAATGCGCCGAGAACTCGATAGGACACGGCCCAGATGCTCCCCTCCAGCCCATGCAAAATCGTGGCGAGCAGGATGACGATGCCCATCGACACGACGAACATCGGTACAAAACGATGACGGATGATCGCTCTGCTCATGGCGTCGACCATCCCTGTGAAAATAAGCATGAGACCGACGACGTGGATGATCACGCACAGCACGATCAACGGCAGGCTCCAAACCCAGTCGAGGACCCAAGGGGCGTCAGCAATTGGATCCATTTGTTTTGACTCTCAGCTGGTTTGACGAAGCCGCGAAGGCGGGATATCGGCGCCGTTGTAGCGCGCGCACGCGCGGCGCGTATGCTGGTGCGACCGCCGGTACTTCACAGCGGCCCGAAGCTTAAAATCTCCGGATCGCTCAATCCATGCAGCCGATGCGCGGCGGCGTGCGCGAAACGCATCAGCAGGGCGCGGCGAGTCGCCGGGGCGAGGCGATGCTCTGGCGCTTCGCGCAAAATTGCCGCGCCGAAGGCATCGGCGAGGATGAGGCCCGCGTCTTCCGGCATGATCGCAGCGGGCACACCGTCGGGAATGGCGAAATAGAGCCGGTCGCAATGGGCGCGATAGTCCGGCCATTTGCTGTCGGCGCGGAAATCGGCAATCGAGGATTTGATTTCGACGATCAGGATCGTCGCGTCGCCGGCGAGCGCCACGATATCGGCGCGCCGGCCGCTCGCCAGCGGCAACTCCGTGAGCGTCGCGAACTTGAGATTGCGCAGCAGCCGGCGCGTACCGCGGCAGATGGCGAGCGCCATGTCGGACTGGCGGCCATCCTGCGGCAGCGTCGTGTGGCGGAAATCCGGCATCGCCGCCCCAATCTCTGCTCAGGCCGAGCCGCTCGGCGTCTCAATCCCTAGTTTAGCCTCGAGCGCCGCGATGCGCTTGGCAAGCCGGTCGTTCTCGTCGCGCGCCTTGATCGCCATGTCGCGCACGGCCTCGAACTCCTCGCGGGTGACGAGGTCCATGTTGGCGAGCCAACGCTCGATCTGCGCTTTGAATATCGTCTCTGCCTCGCGGCGCACGCCATGCGCCATTTCCGCCGCGTCGTTCATCAGCCGCGAAAAATCCTCGAACATCGTGCCTTGGCTCTGCGGCATCTGCTCCTCCTCACGAAGTTTCCCAGAATTGGCTATTATAGGCCGGCTCCCGCGCTTCTGTCGCGCCCTTTGCGGCAACGCCGGCGGCTTGACGCATCTGCCGTGGCATCGCATGACGCGTGGAGCGGCGTGCGTGGGACCGAAATGATCCTCCTCCTTCCCTATCCGACGATCAATCCGGTGCTGGTTTGGATCGGGCCGCTGCCGATCCGCTGGTATGCGCTCGCCTACATCGCCGGAATGATCTTCGGCTGGGCCTATGTGCGCCATCTCGTCGGCAAGGCGGCGCTATGGAACCACCTGCCGCATCCGAGCCCGGCCAGCATCGACGATCTTCTCGTCTATGTCGCGCTCGGCATTATTCTCGGCGGAAGGCTCGGATATGTTCTGTTTTATAATCCCGCCTATTATTTTGCCCACCCGGACGAGATCATCGCCGTCTGGAAAGGCGGCATGTCGTTTCACGGCGGGCTGATCGGCGCGGCGCTCGGCATCGTGCTCTTTGCGCGGCGGATGAAAGTGCCGATCCTGAGCGTCATGGATGTCACCGCCGCCTCCGTGCCGATCGGACTTTTTCTCGGACGGCTCGCCAATTTCATCAAGCCGGAACTTTGGGGCCGGCCGACGAACGTGCCTTGGGCGATGATCTTTCCGGGTTCGGATGGCGTGCCGCGCCATCCGAGCCAGCTCTACGAGGCGGGTCTCGAAGGCATTGCGCTGTTTGTCATGCTCTACATCGCCGTCCGGTTCGGCGCCTTGCGCCGGCCGGGCCTCGCGACGGGCATATTTGCGGTCGGCTATGGCGCGGCGCGGATTTTCTGCGAGCTTTTCCGCGCGCCCGATCCGCAATTGGGTTTCCTTTTCGGCGGGGCGACCATGGGAATGGTTCTTTCGGTGCCGCTGATCATCGTAGGGCTCGGATTGCTCGCCCTTGCGTTGGCAAGGAGCACCGAAGAATGACGCCGCTCGGCCGGGAAATCGCCACCATGATCGCCGAGGACGGCCCGATGAGCGTCGAGCGTTTCATGACGCTTGCCGCCATGCATCCCGAATACGGGTATTACCGCTCACGTCTGCCGATCGGCGCGCACGGCGACTTCGTCACCGCGCCGGAAATCCATCAGATGTTCGGGGAATTGATCGGGCTCTGGGCGGCCGAAGTCTGGCGCGCGATGGGCGAGCCGGATCTCGTGCGACTCGTCGAACTCGGCCCCGGACGCGGTACGCTGATGGCGGATTTTCTGCGCGCCGCGCGCACCGCGCCCGCTTTCCGCGCCGCGCTCGACGTGCATCTCGTCGAAATGAGCGAACCGCTCGCCGAGGAACAGCGCCGCACACTGGCCTCCGCCGAGGCGCCGATCATCTGGCACGAAACGGTCGAATCGCTCCCGCAAGGTCCAACGATCATCATTGCCAACGAATTCTTCGATGCATTGCCGGTGCGCCATTACATGCGTGTCGAGGCGGGCTGGTGCGAACGGCTGGTCGGCATCAACAGCGACGGCGAATTCTGCTTTGGCCTCGCGCCAGCGCCAAAGGCGGAGTTTGTCGCCCCAGTCGCCGCCGAGACGGCGCTCCCGCTCGGCACTATCGTCGAACTCGGCCTCGTCGCACAGCGCATGATGGGCAGGCTCGCCGGCCATATCGCCGCCGAGAACGGGGCGCTGCTGGTGATCGATTATGGACACGCGCGCACCCGGCCGGGGGCCACATTGCAAGCCGTGCGCGGACATCGTCAGACGGACCCGCTGCGCGATCCGGGCAAAGCCGATCTCACCGCGCACGTTGATTTCGCGGCGTTGGCGCGCGCCGCCGAGGCCGCCGGCGCATCGACCTTCGGGCCGGTGACGCAAGGCACATTTCTCGCCCGCCTCGGCCTTTTCCAGCGCGCCGCCATCCTGAAACGCACGGCGGACGCGGCGCAATGCGCAGCGATCGATCTGGCTTTGGCGCGCCTAGCGCTGCCCGGCCCCGCCTCGGGGCCGGACGCGAGCATGGCGGAACTCTTCAAAGTGCTGGCTGTGACCTCGCCGGACCTCGGGACCCCGCCTGGATTCATGGGCGCGGCGGCGCAATGATCGAAGCCCTGACGAACGAACGCCTCGCCGGCGTCGCACATGGATTTTTCACGCGTCGCGGCGGCGTTTCCGAGGGCGTCTATCGTTCGCTTAATGGCGGGATCGGCTCGAACGACGACCGCGACCGCGTCACCGAGAACCGGCGCCGCATGGCCGCGCATCTCGACGTCGATGATCTCCTCGTCGCCTATCAGATCCATTCGGCCAAGGCGCTGATCGTCGACAAACCCTTTCCGGCGGACGCGCGGCCACGCTGCGATGCGCTTGTCACCAAAACCCGCAGTGTCGGCCTCGGCGTCACCGGCGCGGATTGCGGCATCTTGCTCCTCGCCGACGTCGAAGCCCAAGTGATCGCCGCCGCGCACGCCGGCTGGAAGGGCGCGCTCGACGGCATTCTCGAAGCAACGCTCCGGGAGATGGAAAAGCTTGGCGCGCGGCGCGAAGCGACCGCCGCCGTCCTTGGCCCAACGATCGGGCCGCAGTCCTACGAAATCGGCGAAGAATTTCTTGAACGCTTTGTCGATGTGGCGAAGGATTATGCTGGCTTCTTCGTGCCGGCGGCGCGCGCCGGGCATTTCCTATTCGATCTGCCGGGCTTCATCGCCGCCCGTTTGGCGAGCGCCGGCATTGCGCATTTCGAAGATCTCGGCATCGATACCTATGCCGACGAAGCGCGTTGTTTCTCGTATCGCCGTTCGGTACATCGCAAGGAGCCCGATTACGGCCGGCTGGTCGCGGCGATCGCGCTAGCTTAGCCGATCACGTACCGCAGATCGTGGCGTCGGCGCTTGATCTCGGCCGCGCGAGCGTGGCTTTTTAAAGGAAAAATTAAGCAACGCTTAAGCAACTCGCGCGTTGGGGGTTTTTGAAACCGTGCCACGTAGCCGGGAGATTCCCTTGACGCGTCGGATGACGAGAATCTGCGCGATGGCGGCAGCGGTTGGGCTTGGCCTCGCGCTTCCCCTCGCCAGCGTCGCCATCAGCGACGCGCGTGGGTTCGGGGGCGGTGGCGGCGGTTTTCATGGAGGGGGCGGTTTTCACGGCGGCGGCGGCTTCCACGGGGGCTTCCATGGCGGCGGTTTTGGCGGCGGGTTCCGTGGCGGCGGCTTTCACGGCGGCTTCGGGGGATTCCGGCATTTCGGGGGCGCACATTTCGGGGCTCTTCGCGGCTCCCATCATTTCGGCGCCAGACATTTCGGAGGCGCACATTTTGGCGCCGGGGGCTTCGCAGGCCGGCATTTCGGGGCGCGGAATTTTGGTACGCGCACTTTCGGGCATCGTGGATTTGCAGGCGATCTCGCGGGCTTGGGCGGAGTGCACGGGTTCGCTCATGCGGGATTGACCGAGGCTGGACTCGCTCACGCGGGATTTGCTCATAACGCGTTCGGTGGCCAGCGTGCATGGCACGCCTGGAACAGAAACTACGGCGGCTACGGTTGGAATGGCTATGGCTGGGGTGGATGGGCCGGTCCGGTGTTCTGGCCTTACTTCTACGGCGACCTCTTGTCCTACGCGCTCTGGCCTTATGACTTTTACGATCCGTTCTTCGGCTATGGGCCCGACTTCCTGCTTTGGTCGATGTTTTGGCCAGGGCCATACTATGATGGTCCCGGCTATCTCTATGGATGGCAAGAAAATCCCTATGACATTTATGCCTACGCCGGTGCCACAAGCAGCCGTGAGCAGCCCCATTCGGAATATATGGCGAAGGCTGACGAGAGCTGTACGGCGCTGGCGCCGGGGATCGCCAACGTGCCCGTCGTTCGAATCAAGAGAGCGATCCGGCCGAACGATACCCAACTTGCCATCTTGAACGATCTGAAAGCCGCTTCGGCCAAAGCCGACGGCATTTTGCAGGCTTCATGTCCGAGTGAGCCGCCGCTGACGCCAGTGGGCCGTCTCGACGCCATGGGAAAGCGGATCGATGCCATGATCCAGGCGGTGCAGATCATCCGCGCGCCGCTGACCACGCTCGACAATTCGCTCGACGACAAACAGAGGGAACGCTTCAATGCCATCGCGCTCGGCGCGCGGGCGCGAGGGAGGAAAACGCCTGTGCAAGCCAATGGGCTGAGCGCTCTCTGCGCAGAGCAGGCGAAGGATTTCACCAATCTCCCAATTGACGACATCGAACAGACGGTCGGGCCGAAAGGGCCTGAACAGACGGCGGACTTCGCTACATTGAAGGATGCCTCGGCGAAAGCGGCGAAAGGCATGGAATCGTCATGCCCCAGCACGATGCCACAGACGCTGACGGATCGCTTCACCGCGATCACGACCCGCCTCGACGTGATAGCCGGCGCGGTGAAAACGATCGAGCCGGTGTTGAGGACCTTCTATACCTCGCTGAGCGACGACCAGAAGGCGCGGTTCAACGTGATGGCGCCGGCTAACAACGCCGAAGAGTCGCAGGCGAAGTGACGAGGGCGCTCGGCCGCCCCGGCGATTTAAGGTTAAGAATTGATTTACGCCTGCCGCGGGGGCGCGCCGGGATAGAAATCCCGGTTCGTCGCTTTGCGGAGTTTCCCATGCAGACGTCCGAACGGCGCGGAGAGCAGAGGCGGCGGACCTTTCTCGGCGCGCGCCTCGATCTCAATCACGGCCTGTCGAGCCTCGATTGCCTCATTCGCAATATCGGCGGGCGCGGTGCCAAACTGGCGGTGTCGCAAGCCGCCCTCGTGCCGAACGAGTTCGTTCTCTACATTCCGAGAACCCGGCAGACACTGCGCGGCCGCGTGAAGTGGCGGAACGCAGACGCGTGCGGCGTCGAACTCTGCGCCGCGATCGGCTAGCGAATCTTCACTTTGTGGTGGGCGACGGGGATCTGGGCGCGCACCTTGTCGATGAGCTTGCGGTCGATCCGCGTCGATACGATGCCGACCCCGTCCGATGCCCGCGCGGTGACGTGCCCCCAGGGATCGACGACCAGCGAGTGCCCGTAGGTTGAGCGCATGTCGTTGCCGACTTGATGGGTGCCGGTCTGCGCGGCCGCGCAGAAATACGCTTCCATTTCGATGGCGCGCGCCCGGCAGAGCACTTCCCAATGGTCCTTGCCGGTGAGCAGGGTGAATGCCGCCGGAAGCGCGATCATCTCGGCGCCCAGCTCCGCCAACGCCTGGAACAGATCCGGAAAGCGCAGGTCGTAGCAGATCGCGCAGCCCACCCTCAGGCCTTCGCAATCGTACGTGACCACGGCGTCGCCCGCCTTGAACGCGGCGCTCTCGTGATATTGCGTCCCGTCCGGCGCCGTGATGTCGAACATATGAATCTTGCGATAACGGGCTATTTCGTCGCCGTCGCGACCAAACACGACGGTGGTGTTGCCGATGAGATCCTGGCCGGCGATGCGCTCCAGGATCGAACCAGCATGGATGAAGATGCGGTAGCGGCGGGCGAGACCTTGCATCGCGCCGTAGGCCGGCCCTTCGCCGAGGATTTCGGCGGCGCCCTGTTTCTCCGAACGGCTTCCGCCGAGGAAGTCGAAACATTCGGGCAGGCAAACCCAATCGGGCTGCTCCTCCCTCACGGCGCGCTCGATGAGTTCGACGGCCGTGGCGATGTTCGCTTCCTTCGAATGGCGCGAGTTCATTTGGATCAAGGAGATTTTCATGTCGGCGCCGATTGCCTCGCGAGCCGCGCTGCTCGTCCTATGTAATGCCTCGCGGCACGCTAGGGAATGATCGCGATTTAGAAGGGCAGGCGCGGGCAGGCAAGGCGCTCAGGCGGCGTCTTGCAGCGCCTCGGCAAAGGAGCGCACGTCGGCGGTCATGTCGGCGGCGAGGTTGTCGAGGTCGCGGGCGAGGTCAACCACCGATTCGACGCTCTCGCTGGTGGCAACGACGGCCTTTGCCACGCCTTCGACGAAGCTGGACATCGACGTCGTTCCGGACGCGGCGGAGCGCACGTTGCGGGCGATTTCCTGGGTCGAGGCGCCCTGCTCCTGGACGGCGGAGGCGATGATCGCCGAAATCTGCTCGATTTCGCCGATCTTGGCCTGAATGGTGTCGATTGCCGCGACCGAATTCTCGGTGGCCGCCTGGATGTCGGCGATCTGGCCCGAAATGTCTTGCGTGGCGCGCGCCGTTTGCGTGGCCAGCGTTTTCACCTCTTGCGCGACGACCGCGAATCCGCGCCCGGCCTCGCCGGCGCGCGCCGCCTCGATCGTGGCGTTGAGCGCCAGCAGATTGGTCTGCGCGGCAATTCTCGAAATCAGGCTGACGATGTCGCCGACCCGGCGCGCCGCCTCGGCAAGCCTCGCCATGCCGGTGGAGGTTTCGATGCTCTCCGACACCGCCTTTTTGACCACGGTTGTCGATTGCACCACCTGCCGGCTGATCTCTTCGATCGAGGCGAGCAATTGTTCCGAGGCGACGGCGACCGAGGAGACGTCGCCGGCGGCATTGGAGGAGGCGATTTTCGCTTTGTTCGATCCCTCGGCCGCGTTGCGCGCGGCAGTGATCATGTCCTGCGAGGCAACCGCCATGCGCTTTGTCATTGCACCGAGGCGCGCGACCGTGGCGGAAAGCTCGTGAGAAAACTTCTCAACCCTGGCGCGGATCGCAGCTTCGCGCATGAGGCGCGCCTCGCGATCGTCGCGGTCGTGAATTTCGGCGACGAGCGCGTTGTTGGTGCGCACCGCGTCGCGCAGGATGCCGAGCGCTCGGGCGATGGCGCCGATCTCGTCCTTGCGCTGCGCGCCGACAATCTCGATTTCGGTATTGCCGGCGGCAAGCGAAGCCATCTGCCGCGCGAACAGCCCGACGGGCCGCGCTACGGTGCGGTGGATAACGGGAATGGAAACGGCGAGAATGAGAAAACAACCAAATCCGGTGCCGATCAGCAAATTGTTGGAGAGCGATGCCGCTGCCTCCTCAAGTCCCAGGGCGCGTTGGTGCGCCACCATGGGATTGGCGGCCGTCACAACCAAATGGGCGAGGTCGCGTAGCTCAAGCGAGGCGACGTAGGCGACGATGCCCATGGCGATGAGCAGCCCCATGAAAAGGAGTTGTCTCAGCACCAAGCTTCGGCCAATGGATAGTCCGACCATGAATTCCGCCCTTCGATATGGAATTGGTGAAGCTTAAACTGGCGCTCTTCATGGGAAGTTAACGACGCGGAGACCGGTCGTAAGCTGTTATGGATGATTGGTTGCGGCGATTCGCCAAGCTGCAGGTTGCGGCCAGCGGGTAAGTCGCGCGGGGCGGGCAATAATTCGCGTTGCGCGGGCGCCGGCGCTTCTGGGATGGCGGCTCTGCCAGTTGCCGAACGGACGGATGGGAGTTTCGAAATGTCGCTCGCCGTCGCGGTGCAGATGGATCCGATCGAGGGCATCAATTTCGCCGGCGATTCGACCTTTGCGCTGATGTTGGAGGCAATGGCGCGCGGTCACCGCCTGCTCTACTACACGCCCGACAAATTATCCTGGTTCTCCTCCGGGATCGTCGCCGAAGCAGCGCCGATTGAGGTGCGCGATAGCGCCGGCGATTATTTCCACCTGGGGAAAGTTGCGCGCCAGAATCTCGCCGCGGTCGACGTCGTGCTGCTGCGCCAGGATCCGCCGTTCGATCTTGCCTACATCACTTCGACCTATCTGCTGGAGCGGCTGCCCGCCAACGTTCTCGTCGTCAACGATCCGGCTTCGGTGCGCAACGCACCGGAGAAGCTCTTCGTGATGCAATTTCCGCAGTTCATGCCGCCGACCTTGATTACCCGCAGCAAAGCGGCGATCGAGGCGTTCCTGGAGGAACACGGCGAGGTTGTGATGAAGCCGCTGCATGGGCACGGCGGCGCCGCGGTTTTCAAGCTGCAGCGCAAAGACCCGAACTTCGGCTCGCTTTACGATCTCTTCGCCACGACCTTCAAGGAACCTTGGGTCGTGCAGCGTTTTCTGCCGCAGATCGTTGAAGGTGACAAACGCATCATTCTGATCGATGGCATTGCCGCCGGTGCGGTGAACCGCCTGCCGTCGGGCAGCGACATTCGCGCCAATATGGTGCGCGGCGGAGCGGCGGCGGCCGCCGACCTGACCACCCGGGAGAAGGAGATCTGCGCGGCCATCGGCCCCGAGCTAAAGCGCCGCGGGCTATGGCTGGTGGGAATTGATGTAATCGATGGTTATCTTACGGAAATCAATGTAACTTCACCGACCGGAATTCGAGCCGTCCGCAATGTTGGCGGCCCTGACCTCGCGGCGAAATTCTGGGACGTGATCGAGAACAAAATCGGCAGAACCTGAAATCTTCCACAAGGCGTCTGCCGAGGTGTTCGTCGTCGGCGACCTCGATAACCGGCGGCGGAGAGCGTGGCGAATTTTTAATGACGATGACAGAACTCGCGCCAATTCTGGAGACGCCGGAACGGCGCGCGCCGGTCTTGACCACGGCGCAATTGTTCGACCGCGCGGAAGTCGCTCGGGCGATCGCCAAAGCGCACGCCGCCGGCATGGGGGGCGAGGAGCTGCGCAAACATGCGGTCGATCTCTTTCGCGGCGCGTTGGAAGCGGGCCGGGCGCGCGCCCGCGGTGCGTTCGAGGCGACGAGCGGAGGGCTCGCCTGCGCCGGTAACCTCGCCGTCATCGAGGACGAGCTTATCCGCGCGCTCTACGAATTCGTCACCACCTATCTGCGGCCGCCTCGCGACGGCAAACCGCATCGGCTGGTTGTCGCCGCGGTCGGCGGCTATGGACGTGCCACCCTGGCGCCCGGCTCCGATATCGACCTCCTGTTCCTTTTGGCGGCGGACAAAGACGATCTCGGCGAGGGCGTTGTCGAAGCCATGCTCTATCTCCTCTGGGATCTTCGCCAGAAGGTCGGCCATTCGACGCGCTCGGTCGCTGAATGCTTGCGGCAGTCGAAGAGCGACATGACCATCAGAACGGCGCTGCTCGAGGCGCGGTTCATCCTCGGCGACGGCGCGCTGTTTGAGGATATGCGGCGGCGCTTCACGCAGGAAATCGTGCATAGTAATCCACGCGACTTCGTCGCCGCCAAGCTCGCCGAGCGGGACTCCCGCATTTCGCACGCCGGTCGCTCGCGCTATCTCGTCGAGCCCAACGTAAAGGAAGGCAAGGGAGGCCTGCGCGATCTCAACACACTGTTCTGGATCGCCAAATATGTCTATCGGGTGCGCGAAGCCGCGGACCTCGTCGAGGGCGGCCTGTTCACGAAGCGCGAATACCGGCTCTTCCGGCGTTGCGAGGAATTCCTCTGGCGGGTGCGCTGCCATTTGCATTTCTTGACCGGTCGCGCCGAGGAAGTGTTGAGCTTCGACGTGCAACGTGCCGTCGCGGCGCGGCTTGGCTATGCGAGCCGCGGCGGACTCGCCGGCGTCGAGCGTTTCATGAAACATTATTTTCTGGTCGCCAAGGACGTCGGCGATCTGACCGCGGTTGTCTGCGCGGCGCTGGAAGAGAACCAGGCGAAGCCCGCCGCCGTGCTCGACCGGTTTGCCGTCCCGATGCGGCCACACGACAGCGCCCTGCATCGTGCCGGCTTCGGCATCGAACAGGGCCGGATCACGGTTGCCGGACCCGACGTCTTCAACCGCGATCCCGTTAATCTCATCCGCCTCTTCTGGATGGCGGATCGCAACGGCCTTGCCATCCATCCCAATGCCAAGCGGCTCGTCATCTCGGCGCTGAAACTGATCGACGCCAAATTGCGCGCCAATCCCGAGGCCAATCGGCTCTTCCTCGATATTCTCACCTCGCGCAATTCGCCCGAAGTCGTGCTGCGCCTGATGAACGAAGCGGGCGTCCTCGGCCGCTTCCTTCCGGAATTCGGCCGCATCGTCGCGCTGATGCAGTTCAACATGTATCACCACTATACGGTCGACGAGCATCTCTTGCGGGCAATCGGCAATCTCGCCGAGCTCGAAGCGCAGCGCCATCGCGAGGATCATCCGCTGGCGAGCGTGATTATGCCGTCGATCGAAAAGCGCACGGCGCTTTACGTCGCCATGTTTCTGCACGACATCGCGAAGGGCCGCCCCGAGGATCATTCGCTCGCCGGCGTCGCAGTGGCGCGCAATCTCTGCCCGCGTCTCGGCCTATCGGCGGCCGAGACCGAGACTGTCGCTTGGCTCGTGGAAAATCATCTCATCATGTCGGACACCGCGCAGCGTCGCGATCTCGGCGACCGGCTTACCATCGAGACGTTCGCGGCGCGTGTGCAGACGTTGGAGCGGCTCAAAATGCTGCTCGTCCTCACCGTTTGCGACATCGAGGCGGTTGGTCCCGGCGTATGGAACGGCTGGAAGGGCGAATTGCTGCGCACGCTGTATTGGGAGACCGAAGTCGTGCTTGCCGGCGGCCATTCGATGCGCGAACGCAGCTGGCGGGTCGAACGCGCCAAGGCAGAATTGCGCGACAAGCTCGCCGGCTGGTCCAATCTCGATTTCGAAGCCTATGCGGCGCGCCATCAGCAGGCCTATTGGCTGCGCGTCGATCTGCCGCGCAAAATCCGTCACGCCAAGCTTCTCAACATGACGGAAATCGAGATGCCCGCACCGCTGATGGACATCCAGACCGATGCGTTTCGCGGCGTCACCGAGCTCACGGTGATCGCCCCCGACCATCCGCGGCTCTTATCGATCGTCGCCGGGGCTTGCGCGGCTTCGGGCGCCAATATCGTCGACGCGCAGATCTATACGACCAATGACGGCCTCGCCCTCGACACCTTCTTCGTATCGCGCGGCCTCGAGCGCGACGAGGACGAGTTGCGGCGCGGCGAAAGGATTGCGCTGGCGATCGAGCGTACTTTGCGTGGCGAGATCCGGCTTAGCGAACTCGTCGCCGCCAAGAGCAATCCGGCCCGTTTCGTCACCTTCGACGTGCCGGCGGAAGTCTCGATCGACAACGAACTCTCGAACAAGTTTACGGTCATCGAGGTCTCCGGCCACGACCGGCCGGGCTTGCTCTACACCATCACCACCATCCTGTCGGGCCTCAACCTCAACATCGGCTCCGCCCATATCGCGACCTTCGGCGAACGCGCCGCCGACGTTTTCTATGTGACCGACCTGACCGGCGCCAAGATCGTCTCGGCGAGCCGCAAAACGGCCATCCGCCAGAAGTTACTCAAGGCATTCGAGCCGCCAGAGCCGCGTTGAAGCTCGGGCGCGTCGATCGGCAACTTGATTTTCACCTCGTACAGCCTGATATGCATTTTGGCTGGCCCCGGAAGGGTTGCCGGCTTCTATCCGAAAGTCGTTAGAAAACTAGTACTTGCCGGTCGATCCAGAGCAGCAGCGGATGTTTCCATGCCTGACGCGAAATTAAATGAGAACGCCGAGCCTGTGGCTGCACCAGAGCCGCAGGCCGACTCCGATCCGCGCAACGCCGCGCAAAATCCGGAGCGCGACAACGCCGAGCTGCGAGATAAGCTGCTGCGCGCACTCGCCGAACTGGAAAACCTGCGGCGCCGGACCGAAAAGGAAGTCGCCGACGCCAAGCTCTACGGCACGAGCTCTTTGGCGCGCGACATGCTGGGTTTCGCCGATAATTTGCACCGCGCCATCGACAACGTTCCGCGCGAGTTGCGCGAGAGTTCCGAAGCGGTGCGAACGCTGCTCGAAGGCCTCGAGTTGACCGAGCGCGATTTTCTGACGCGGTTGGCGCGTCACAGGATCAAAAAGATGGAAGCGCTGGGCACGAAATTCGACCCGAACTTGCACGAAGCTTTGTACGAAGTACCCGACGACAGCGTCCCGAACGGAACGGTGGTGAAGGTCGCCGAAGATGGGTACATGATCGGCGGCCGGATGCTGCGTCCTGCAAAAGTGGGCGTTTCGCGCGGTGCGGCGAAATCGGAGGCGTGACAAAGAAGCGGCGCGTCCTCTTCGGATCCGCACCGCACGCGCTACGCTTGCTCGGGAAGCAAGCTCCTCAATGTAAAGTCTTCAGCCACTCGTCGACGTTCTTCTGCGCAACGTCGCGCCCAATTCCATAGCGCTCCTGGAGAACGCCTTCGAACTGGTCGCGGCGGCCGTTGATTTTTTCCAGATCGCTGTCGCTGAGATCACCCCATTTTTCACGGATCTTGCCTTTGAACTGCTTCCAGTTCCCTTCGATGCGATCCCAATTCATAGCGGCCTCCTTTTTGATCTTCACCTCTGGCGACCAAACGCCGGCGGCGCGATCAAGTTCCAAGCAGAACGCGGCACACGGTAGCGCTCACGTCTAGTCCACGGTTGATTTGCGGCAATTTTCAGCTAACTGTTTTGATCGCAGGATGGCGGCAGCAAGGACGGCCAAAATTCGGCGCTGTCGCGAGGAATGCGACGGCATATGCGGGGAATTCAGTTCATATTCTATCGAACATACAAAAGATCGCGTTCCACGACGTAACCGCAGAAGTTGAGGCCAGCGTATGGATTCTCTCGAAGCCGGCAGCGCCGTTTCCGTTCCGCTCTTCGACGCGAAGGCCCTGGGACGCTCGGCGGCGCTTCTGGATTTGTTGCCGATTGGCATTTTGGTTTGCGATCTCACCGGCGTCATCGTGCGCCACAACAAGGCCGCCGCCGAATTATGGGGCCGCACGCCGCGGCCTGGCGAGACGATGGAGCAATTCGGCGGCGCGTACCGCAGCCTCGACGGAGATGGTCTCTCGTCCGTCGCCAAAGTCATGCAAAGCGGCGTTCCGATCGTCAACCGCGTGCTTTTCGGCGCGTGCGCCGAGGGACCGCCCGCTTCGATTCTGCTCAATCTGCATCCTTCGAAGGACGCGCTTGGCAACAGTGTCGGTGCAGTAGCCTGCATCCAGGACGTCAGCGGCCTCAATCGCGCCCAAAGCATGCCAGCGGAGAGCGAACGCCGCTCGCGCGCCGGGCTCGAGGCACTTCCGGTAGCTGTCTATGCCACCGACGCCGGAGGTCGGGTCACGTTCTACAACAGCGCTGCTGTCGACCTCTGGGGGCGCCGCCCCGAGATCGGCAGGACGATGTGGTGCGGCTCCTGGCAGCTCTATTGGCCGGACGGCAAGCCTATGCCGCATGATCAGTGCCCCATGGCCGTGGCGCTCAAGGAACAGCGCCCGATCAAGGGCGCCGATGCGGTGCTCGAACGACCGGATGGCACACGCATCAGGTTCCGCGCCTTTCCCGTTCCGCTCTGGGACGAAAGCGGCAATATGCTCGGCGCGCTCAACACGCTGATCGACGTCACCGAGTTCGCGCGCGCCGAGGAAATCCGCCAGCGCCTCGCCGCGATTGTTGAGTTCTCGCAGGACGCGATCATCGGCAAGGACACCGACGGCATCATTACCAGCTGGAACCACGGCGCCGAGCAGCTCTTCGGCTATACGGCCGAAGAAATCATCGGCAAGCCGGTGACGATTCTCATTCCCTACGACCGCCTCGACGAAGAGCCCGACATTCTGAGCCGCATCCGTCGCGGCGAGCGCGTCGAACATTACGAAACGGTGCGGCGCCGTAGGGATGGCATTCTCGTCGACATTTCCCTGACAGTGTCGCCAATCCGCGATGCGCAGGGCCGGATCGTCGGCGCGTCGAAGATCGCCCGTGGAATCACGCAGCGCCGCCAGGCCGAGGAACTCCGCCAGCGGCTCGTCTCAATTGTCGAATCCTCGCGTGACGCGATCATCGGCAAGGATCTCGAGGGCATCATCACGAGCTGGAATCACGGCGCTGAAGCGCTCTTCGGCTACACCGCCGAAGATGCGATCGGCAAGCCGGTCACGATGCTCATTCCGGCCGACCGGATCGACGAGGAGCTGGAGATCCTCAATCGCGTCCGCCGCGGCGAGCGGGTCGAGCATTACGAAACGGTTCGCCGCCGTAAGGACGGAAGACTGGTAGACATTTCGCTCGCGGTATCGCCCATCAGGGACGCGAGCGGACGGGTCATTGGCGCCGCGAAGATCGCCCGCGACATCACCGAGCGGCGGCGCACGGAGGAACAGCGGCAACTGCTGCTGCGTGAGATGAACCATCGCATCAAGAATTTATTCTCCCTCGCGGGCGGCGTCGTAACGCTTAGCGCGCGTTCGGCCAAGACGCCGTCGGATCTCGCGGTCGCGGTACGCGAAAGGCTCGCCGCGCTCGCCCGCGCCCACGACCTGACGCTGCCCGATCTCAGCGCGGGCGAACTCAAGGCGGAAGATTCGACAAGCCTTCATAGCCTCATCGAAACGATCGTCTCGCCTTTTGAAGACGCCGACTCCCACAATCGCCGCGTTTCGGTCGATGGGCCGGAGGTCGCGATCGGCGTCAACGCTGTCACCAGCGTGGCGCTTCTCATGCATGAGTTCGCCACCAACGCCGCAAAATATGGGGCTTTTTCGCTGCCCGGCGGCCGCGTCAGAATCGATTGGTCGATCGTGCGGGGCATGCTGCTCCTGCAATGGGAGGAAGAGGGCGGCCCGCCGCTCGAACCGCCGAGCGAGGAATCGGCGGGCTTTGGGACGCTGCTCGCGCGGCGCATCGTCGGCGGACAGCTTGGCGGCCGCATTTCACAGATCTGGAATCACGACGAACTCGTCGTCAGTCTTTCGCTGCCCCTCGCCGTCCTTTTGGACTAGGCGAAGGGCGCCGATCGGCGCTTCACTTTACTCCACCCCGCCTTTTTGACGCGCTCGGCCTTCGCGTGGCGCTCGCGCCGCCCACGAACTTTGCCGCCGGGAACCGCCAGCCCGCCATGACGTTGAACTGAGCTTAACGACAGGAGGACGTCATGGGCTTTGGGCGCGGGTTGCTACTTTGGCTGATCGGTATTCCGATCCCGATCATCATTCTGATTGCGCTGTTCTGGCATCATTGAATTGC
Organism: uncultured Alphaproteobacteria bacterium; assembly: GCA_963697785.1. Classification (GTDB taxonomy): domain Bacteria; phylum Pseudomonadota; class Alphaproteobacteria; order Rhizobiales; family Beijerinckiaceae; genus Methylovirgula. Next base: position 2,713,066 of record OY969098.1, read on the forward strand.
GAGGGCGCTCTCAACCGTTCGCGGCGCGCCGCGGCATTGTCACGCGTCGCAAAGTGAGATTGATCCTTCGGTCCGCGAGCAAGTTCGAGGAACCCGGAAGGATGCGAACGACGCCGTGATAGGCAAGCCGCGCCGCGCCGCCGAGGACGAGCGCATCACCGGAGGCAAGCTCGAGGCTTTGCGCCTCGCCGCCACGCGTCGCGGCGAAGCGGAAGATGCACGAACAACCGAGCGACAAAGACACGACCGGCGCGGCGAAATTTTCTTCGTCGCGATCCTGGTGAAGGCCCATGCGGGCCGCGAGCCCATAGACATTGATGAGGCAGGCTTCGGGCGGATGCGGATAACGGCCGAGTTTCGCCCAGGCATCGAGCGCCAGCGGCGGGATGGCGGGCCAGGGTTTACCGGTTTCGGGATGGGTGGGCTGATAGCGATAGCCTTTCCGATCCGAAACCCAGCCGAGCCTTCCGCAGTTCGTCATCTTCACCGAGAAGGGCTTGCCCGTCCGCGGCATGCACGGCTGGAACAAGGGCGCCGCCGCGATCGCCGTCTCGACGTCGGCGAGCAGCGCCCGCTGTTCGGCCGCATCGAGATAGAACGGCACATGCAACAGGCCGTTGTCGTAGCGCCGCGGCTCTCCGCGTAGGTCGAGGCCCTCTAGGATTGCACAATCTCCCGCGTTTCGACGGTCGAAATCTTCCTTGAGCCGGTAGAGGAGGGTGGCGCCGGTAGCGAACTCGGTGTGCGCCACCGTCTGCGGCGTCATACGGTCGAGCACCATCACGAGGGCGCGCAGCGAGTTGCCGTGGGCGACGATGAGAATACGCTCGCCGCGCAGCAGGCGCGGCAGGATCTCTTCACAATAATAGGGCAACGCGCGCGCCACCGTGTCTTTCAGGCTCTCGCCGCCGGGCGGGCGCACGTCGTAAGAGCGCCGCCAGAGCCGGACCTGCGCGTCGCCCCATTTGCGCCGCGCTTCCTCCTTGTTGAGGCCGGTGAGCTTGCCGTAGTCGCGCTCGTTCAACGCTTCGCTGGCGAGCGCCGGGATATCCGGCTGGCCGAGTTCGGCGAGGATCAGTTTGAGCGTGTTTCTAGTGCGCACCAAATTCGAGGAATAGGCCCGGTCAAAGCAAAGTCCCTTTGCCTTTAGCGCCCGGCCGGCGGCACGCGCTTCCTCGACGCCAAGCTCCGTGAGATCGGGATCCTTCCAGCCGGTAAAGAGATCTTTGAGGTTCCATTCGCTCTGGCCGTGGCGCACGAGAACGAGGAGGCGTTGCATGGGCTCACCCTTGCTGTGCGGGCGGAGAGGCAAGCACGTCGGCCATCGAATAAAGCCCGGGCTTCTTGCCGCGGCCCCAGAGCGCCGCATGTAGGGCGCCGCGTGCGAAGATGCCACGATCCTCGGCCTTGTGGGCGAGTTCGAGCCGCTCTCCGGGACCGGCGAAAATCACGGCGTGCTCGCCGACAACCGTGCCGCCGCGCAGCGATGCAAAGCCGATGGCGCCGATCGCGCGCGGCCCCGCGTGAGCGGCGTGACCGCGCACCGAATGTTCGGCGAGCGGAATGCCGCGGCCGCGCGCCGCGGCCTCGCCGAGCAGCAACGCGGTGCCGGACGGCGCATCCGCTTTCATGCGATGATGCGCTTCGACGATCTCAATATCGTACTCGGGTCCGAGCGCACGCGCCGTCTGTTCGACGAGCGAAGCGAGCAGGTTGACGCCGAGGCTCATGTTGCCGGATTTCACGATCACCGCGTGATGTGCGGCGGCGGCGAGCGCGTCAAGATCTTCGGCGGAGAAGCCGGTTGTGCCGATCACATGCACGATGCGCGCTTGCGCGGCGAGCGCCGCAAGTTCCAGGCTGACGCGCGGCGTCGTGAAATCGAGGATCCCGTCGGCCGCCACGACGGCCGCCAATGCATCGGCGCCGATGGCGACGCCGAGCGTGCCGCAGCCGGCGAGCGCGCCCGCATCCTGGCCGACCGCGGCGCTCTGCGGCGCTTCCAGCGCGCCGACGAGCGTTACGCCTTCGCTGGCGGCGATCAGCGCAATGAGCGCGCGGCCCATGCGGCCGGCGGCTCCGGCCACGATGAGCCGCATATCGCCCATGGGCGTCCTCCGAATCCCCAAGCTAACCCGAAGCTTATCTATAGAGCGCGGCAGCCTCGTTGCAAAGTTTCGCCCGTCATGACCGGGTCACAAGGCGAGATTAGCTTTGCCATCGACCGGGGAGGCGTGATCGGCGCAAGCCGGGCATGCGGACCGGATGGACGTCCGCCAGCTACGTTATCCCTTGGTCACGCGTGCGTCTCGTATGCGCGCGGCATCCAACGCCCCCAAATAGATGCCGCGGCGTTCGCGTTCGTTCGCCCGCTGCTCCCATCCTGCGGAAATGCTGGGTTTCCGTGGGAGCGGAGTACGCTTTAGCCCCGCGCCGCGGCGATCTCGGCTTGGATCGCCTCGGCTGCGGCACGCGGATCGGGGGCGTCGATGATCGGCCTCCCGACAACGAGATAATCCGCTCCTGCCTGGATGGCGGCGGCTGGCGTCGCGGCGCGCTTCTGGTCGCCCAAGTCGCCGCCCGCGGGACGAATTCCCGGTGCGACCAGAATCATCTCCTTGCCGACGACGCGGCGCAGCTCCGGCATTTCCTGCGCGCCGGCGACAAGCCCGTCGATGCCGATTGCCTTGGCCTGAGCGGCGCGGTGCAAGACGAGGTCGGCTACCCCGAGCCGGTAGCCGGCCGCGGCAAGATCGGCATCATCGTAGGAGGTCATCACGGTCACCGCGAGAAGTTTTAGCGCGCTGCCGGCCACGCCCTCCTTCGCCGCCGCCATCGTCTGCGGATAGGCGTGGATCGTAAGAAACTCGATCCCGCGCCGCGCAAGCTGGGCACTGGCGCGCCTTACGGTATTGGCGATGTCGTGCAATTTGAGATCGAGAAAGACCTTCTTGCCGGAGGCCGAGAGCTCATCGGCGAACGCCAAGCCGCCGCCCGCATAAGCGAGTTCCATGCCGATTTTATAGAACGCGACGCTCGCCCCCAACCGGTCGACCAATTTGCGGGCGCTCCCAGGATCGGGAAGATCGAGCGCTACGATGAGCCGGCTGCGCGTGTCCATCGCCTTTCAAACTTGCTGGCGCCGATAGATCCAGACGCGTGCCGGCGGAACGTTCAGCCAGATACGTGGCAAGCATTCCGCCTGAAGCCAAACCGCGCTGCGCGGCATCGGCGATTTCAGTCCATAGGTGAATTGGACGAAGCGTCCGGCGGGCGACATAAGATCGAAGGCTTCGGCGACGAGCGCGGTGCGCACGGGTTCGGGCTTGTTGAGCAGCGGCAGGCTCGAGACCATCGCGGCGGGCGGCGCTTCGAGTTGGCCGCGCAGCGTCGCGGCGAGGTTGTAGGCATCGCCTTGCACGATTCGCACGCCGGGAAAACGCGCCCCGAGCAGCGCGCAGAAATCCGCATCGAATTCGACGAGGATCAGGCGGCCGGGCTCGATGCCGCGTTTCAGCAAAGCCCGGGTGACGACGCCGGTTCCGGGTCCAAGTTCGACGATCGGGCCGGGAAGGGAAGGATCGACGCCGCGCGCCATTGCCTCGGCCAGCGCCGGGCCGGATGGTGTTACCGCGCCTAAAAGAAGCGGATTGCCGAGCCAGATTTTAAGAAATCGCGCGCCGTCGGCCAAGCGCTGTTCAATCTTTGGCTTGGGCGGCGATGCGCTCGGATGCGACGCGGATCGGTTTGGCAGAGGCGTGACCCCATCGTCGGCGGAGCAGCCAAGATCGCCGAAGGCGGATCGCCGGTCAAGGAAGGGCCGGCCCGCGCATCGCTGGCTCCGACGCAAGAATGTCCTTGACACAAGGTAAGTGATAGCTTACCGTTAGCTATGGCTTACACAAGTGCCCTCGCCGTTCTCGCGGACCCAACTCGCCTTAGGGTGTTCGAACGGTTGCGCGCCGGACCGCGTCCGGTGAATGTTCTCGCGGCGGGCCTTCCGGTCTCCCGCCCGGCGGTGTCGCAGCACCTGAAGATCCTGAAAGACGCCGGCCTCGTCGAAGAACGCAGCGAAGGCGTGCGCCGGATTTATTCGCTGCGCCGCGAGGGCCTCGTGGAATTGCGCGACTGGCTTGAGAGCTTCTGGAGCAACGCACTTGATGCGTTCAAAGAGGAAGTAGAAAGACCCAAAGGAGCAGACAAATGAACGATACGACGATCATGATCGCACCCGTGCGCAAAACCGTTCGCGAGAACGCGCCAATCGCCCACGCCTTCGATGTCTTCACCAATGGCTTCTCACGCTGGTGGCCGCGCGATCACAGCATCGCCAAGAAACCCATTAGCAAACTTCTGCTGGAACCGCGCCTGGGCGGGCGCTGGCTTGAGATCTCAGACGACGGCACGCAAACCAAAGTGGCCACGATCACACTTTGGGAGCCGCCGCATCGCATCGCACTGGTTTGGCAGGTCGATGCGCAATGGCGGCCGGATTCGTCGATGAAATCCGAAGTCGATGTGCGCTTCTTCGCCGAGGGGCCGAACGCCACGCGCGTCGAACTCGTGCACCACAAGTTCGAAACGATGGGTGCCGAAGCGGGCGAATCGATGCGCAAAGACGTCAATGGAGGCTGGCCGGCCATCTTGGAGCAATATGCGCGCGAAGCCGAACGTCGCGCATGAAGAGACAGCAAGCCTGACGGCACGCACCGCGTTAGGATCCGCTCGGGTACCCGAGCGGATCTACGCGGCCCTCACGATAACTGAAGGTTCCGGGCGCGCAAGCGACACCGTCATCGATTTAAAGATCGGCGCAATAGGCGAGCTCCGCCTTTTTCAGGGTCAGTGTGGAAGGTCAGCGCCTCAGCAAAGTCGCGATTGACGAACTCGCAATCTAGCTGCCGAGGTTCTCGAAGAAATCCTTCATCTTGGCGAAGAAGCCGGAGGACTCCGGATGCGTGCTAGTGGAGGAGAGAGATTTCGAACTCGGCGAGCAATTCGCGCTGGCGTTTGGTCAAGTTTTGCGGTGTTTCGACGGTGACCTGGATATAAAGATCGCCGATGTCGCGCGAGCGCAGCACCGGCATGCCCTTGCTCTTCACCTTGAACTGTTTGCCGGATTGCGCGCCTTCGGGGATCTTCACCTTGGTTTCGCCGCCGCCGAGCGTGCGCACCGCCACTTCGCCGCCGAGCGAGGCTTGAACCATCGAGATCGGTACGCGGCAGAAGAGATCGGCGCCGTCGCGCTGAAAGAAAGGATGCGGTTTCGTCGCTACGAAAATATAGAGATCGCCGGGCGGACCGCCGCGCAACCCCGCCTCGCCTTCGCCGGCAAGCCGGATTCTGGTGCCGTCCTCGACGCCGGCCGGCACGTTGACCGACAGACTGCGTTCGCGGGTCACGCGGCCGGCGCCTGCGCATTGCGAGCATGGATTGTCGATCATCGCGCCGTGCCCGTGGCAATGCGGGCAGGTCCGTTCGATCGAGAAGAAGCCTTGCTGCGCTCGGACGCGGCCATAGCCGCCGCAGGTCGGGCAAGCGCGGGGCTTGGCGCCCGGCTTGGCACCGCTGCCGGCGCAGGCCGTGCAGCTAACAGACGTCGGCAAGCTCAGATTCGCGGTCTTGCCGGAAAAAGCTTCTTCAAGAGTGATCTCGAGATTGTAGCGCAGATCCGAGCCGCGCGTGGTGCCGCTCCGCGCGCCGCCGCGCCGGCCCATGACGTCGCCGAAAAGATCGTCGAAAATGTCCGCCATCGAAGCGGCGAACCCATCTCCCGCCGAAAAACCGCTGCCGCCCGACTCGAAAGCCGCGTGCCCGTAACGGTCATAGGCGGCGCGTTTCTGGCCGTCCGAGAGGATCTGATAGGCTTCGTTCAGCTCTTTGAATTTGTGTTCGGCGCTAGTGTCGCCCGGATTGCGATCCGGGTGGTATTGCATGGCGGCCTTCCGGAACGCGCTCTTGAGTTCAACATCGGAACAGCTCCGCGATACGCCGAGAATTTCATAAAAACAGCGTTTCGCCATCGCAGGTCAGATCCCTATGCGGCCTTCGCATCATAACGGATTTCGAGACGGAGTTTCGCAGTCCTTGGTGGCGCCAAGAACCGCGAGTTAACAGATAAGAAATCCGGGCTCGAATTGCCAACCCCAGATTCTTGCACAAAAAAGGCCAGGCGGACGCCTGGCCTTTTCGCATCACCTGGGCCGGGGCTCAGGCCGACTTCTTCTTGTCGTCGGGACCGACCTCTTTGAACTCCGCGTCGATCACATCGTCTTGCGGCGTTTCCTGCCCCGCCTCGGGGGCCGCGCCGGGTTCGCCCTGCGCTTTATACATCGCCTCGCCAAGCTTCATAGAAGCTTGCACGAGTTCCTCGGTGCGCGTCTTGATCGCATCGAGGTCATCGCCTTCAAGCGCGGTGCGCAGGCCGGTAACCGCGGATTCGACCGCGCTCTTATCGGCCTGCGCGACTTTCGATCCAAATTCGGCGAGCGACTTCTCGGCGGTATGGATCATCGCTTCGCCATGGTTCTTGGCGTCGACGAGATCGCGCCGCGTCTTATCCTCGGCGGCGTGCAACTCAGCGTCTTTCACCATTTTGTCGATATCCGACTCGGACAAGCCGCCCGAAGCCTGGATGCGGATCTGCTGTTCTTTGTTGGTCGCCTTGTCCTTCGCGGTGACGTTGACGATGCCGTTGGCGTCGATGTCGAACGTGACCTCAATCTGCGGCACGCCGCGCGGCGCCGGCGGGATGCCGACGAGATCGAACTGGCCGAGCAGCTTGTTGTCCGCCGCCATCTCGCGTTCGCCTTGGAAAACGCGGATCGTCACCGCCGTCTGATTGTCCTCGGCGGTTGAGAAGACCTGGCTCTTCTTGGTCGGGATCGTTGTGTTGCGTTCGATGAGCCGCGTGAAGACGCCGCCCAAAGTCTCGATGCCGAGCGACAGCGGCGTCACGTCGAGGAGCAGCACGTCTTTCACGTCGCCCTGCAACACGCCCGCCTGGATTGCCGCGCCGACTGCCACGACTTCATCCGGGTTGACGCCCTTATGCGGCTCTTTGCCGAAGAAGTTTTTGACGACTTCCTGAACCTTGGGCATCCGCGTCATGCCGCCGACCAAAACCACCTCGTTGATCTCGCCGGCGCTGAGGCCGGCATCCTTCAATGCCTTGCGGCAAGGCTCGACGGTCTTCTGGATGAGGTCGTCGACGAGCGCTTCGAGCTTGGCGCGGGTGAGCTTCAAGGTCAGATGTTTGGGGCCAGACGCATCGGCGGTGATGTAGGGCAGGTTGACCTCGGTCTGCGTTGCCGAGGAAAGTTCGATCTTGGCTTTCTCCGCCGCCTCCTTGAGGCGTTGTAGAGCGAGCTTGTCTTTGCGCAGGTCGATGCCGGTCTCCTTGCGGAATTCGTCGGAGAGATAATCGACGATGCGGTTGTCGAAATCCTCGCCGCCCAAGAACGTGTCGCCGTTCGTCGACTTCACTTCGAAGACGCCATCGCCGATTTCGAGGATCGATACGTCAAACGTGCCGCCGCCCAAGTCATAGACCGCAATCGTCCCCGAGCCCTTCTTGTCGAGCCCGTAGGCGAGCGCCGCCGCGGTCGGCTCGTTGATGATGCGCAGGACTTCGAGTCCGGCGATCTTGCCGGCGTCCTTGGTGGCCTGGCGTTGCGCGTCGTTGAAATAGGCCGGGACGGTGATGACTGCTTGGCTCACCGGCTGGCCGAGATACGCCTCGGCCGTCTCTTTCATCTTTTGCAGAATGAAGGCGGAAATCTGCGAGGGCGAATATTTCTTGCCGTCGGCCTCGACCCAGGCGTCGCCGTTCGGCGCTTTGATGATCTTATACGGGACAAGGCTCATGTCCTTCTTGGTCATCGGATCGTCGAAGGTGCGGCCGATGAGGCGCTTGATGGCGAAGAACGTACGCTCCGGATTGGTCACGGCCTGGCGCTTGGCCGGCTGACCGACGAGCCGCTCGCCATCCTCGGTAAAGGCGACGATAGACGGCGTGGTGCGCGACCCCTCCGCGTTTTCGATGACCTTCGGCGTGGAGCCTTCCATGACCGCCACGCAGGAATTGGTAGTTCCGAGGTCGATCCCGATAACTTTGGCCATGACTTTATCCCTTTCGAGCCGCAAGACCGCTTCGATGCGGTCCCGCATCCGGCATGCCGCCCGGTCCCCGATAAATCTCAATGTGGTAGCGGCGCAGTCGCGCGCAAGATCAAGCCTATATAAGAGGGCGTTTTTCCGACGCAAGCCACGCCGGACGATCGCTTCGACCTCGTTGACTGTCGAAGGTTCGCCGGATCCCCTGCCTAAACGCAATATTAGGGAATGCCGCCCGCCTTCGGTTGACCCGTTGAGCGGTGGCAACACCGCGGGCTGACGGCAAACGACGCGAATTTCCCATGCAAGGCAAATTCCTCATTTTGCTGGCTACCGGCGCGGTTCTCGCGTCGGCTCCGGCGGCGATGGCGCGGCCGATGCGCTGCAAATTAGGCGCCGGACGGGAGCTACAATTCCTGCGCCCACCTTGTCCGGGACCTGAATGGCGTGCCATGCGGGCAGGATTGTAGTCTGCTGTCGCAGGCGCGCTGGGTGAGGGCGCGGGACTGCGCGGGCTGATCGTCCGTCAACTCGGGCGTGGGTCGCGGGGCAGGGCCTTGCGTTCAAGAAAAACGTGGGCCCTGCCGCGCTTCCGCCAAGGCGCGGGAGAGGCTCGTGGCGAATTCCGCCTTTTCTGCGGGGCCGAGGAAATTGCCGACCTCGATACTTTGACCGCGCGAGACGAGGGCCAGTCTTTGGAGCCCGAATTCCTCGTGTTCCTCTTTATGTAGGCGCACCCAGGAAGGGTGGAAGCGCCATTCCGCTTTCACTCCCCGGGAGGAGACTTTGGCGAGCATCAGTTCGATCGGCGTCACGCGCACGTCCTCATAGGCGCGAGCGGCGCGGAAATTGGCGCGGAAGGCGAGGTAAAGGAGCGCTACGTCGACCCCCATGAAGCCCGCCACCGGCCAGGCGCCGACGATCACGAACGGCAGCGTCACGAAAAAGCTCATCCCCGAGAAGACCATGATAAGGATATGGAAATTGCGCTCGCTGAGGGAGCGATGCGGATGCAGGCGCACCGCAAGGATGCGCCGGGTCGCGGGGTCGCTCTCGTCGGGGATGTGGATCGACGGCTCCGTCATGCGAGCTCGCACTTCTCTCGAGTCTCTATGAACCTTATAAGGCCGCGATGGCGGGCAGCACCAGGGTGAAGCCTAAAATCGGCGAAAAAGTTCCCCGGCTGCGCGACCGGGCGAGCGTGCGGGAGATCTTCCGGCGGTTCGCAGCGGCCGTTCCCGATCCGCGCAGCGAACTCAAGTACCGCAATCCGTTTACGCTGCTCGTGGCCGTGGTTCTTTCCGCGCAGGCAACCGACGCCGGCGTCAACAAAGCGACCGCCAAGCTCTTCGCGACGGCGGATACGCCGGAGAAGATGCTGGCGCTCGGCGAGGCGAAGCTTACCGAGTTCGTCAAGACGATCGGCCTCTATCGCGCCAAGGCCAAGAACATCATCGCCCTTTCCGAGCGGCTCGTGAAAGAGCACGGCGGCAAGGTGCCGGCGAACCGCGAGGCGCTCGAGGCGCTCCCCGGCGTCGGCCGCAAGACTGCGAATGTGGTCCTCAATACCGCGTTCGGGGAACCGGTGATCGCCGTCGATACGCATGTCTTTCGGGTCTCGAATCGGGTTCCCATCGCCCCCGGCAAAACGCCGCGCGAGGTCGAGGACGGGTTGGAGAAGGTCGTCCCCGAAGAATATAAGATCCACGCCCATCATTGGCTCATCTTGCATGGGCGCTACGTCTGCAAGGCGCTGAAGCCCGATTGCGGCCATTGCCTCATCAACGATCTTTGTCGCTGGCCGGGAAAGACGGTGGAGTTGCGGAAGGTTGCAAGGCGCCATTCGTGCTAGAATCGCGGCGCAGATTCGTTTCGCGGTCGTATAGAGCGGATCGGACGGGAGAGCCGCAGGCGTGAATAGTCCTCGCTTGGTCGCTTTGGAGAAGCGCAACGACGACCAAGACGTTTCGTTGCGCCCGCGCTCGCTCGCCGACTTCATCGGCCAGGATGCGGCACGCAAGAACATGCGCGTCTTCATCGAAGCCGCCAAAGCGCGCCGCGACGCGCTCGATCACGTGCTCTTCGTCGGGCCGCCCGGCCTCGGTAAGACGACGCTGGCGCAAATCGTGGCGCACGAGCTCGGCGTCAATTTCCGCGCGACTTCGGGACCGGTGATCGCCAAAGCCGGCGATCTCGCCGCGCAATTGACGGCGCTCGAAGAGCGCGACGTGCTGTTCATCGATGAAATCCACCGCCTAAACCCGGCGATCGAAGAGATTCTCTATCCGGCGATGGAGGATTTCCAACTCGATCTCATGATTGGCGAGGGGGCGGGCGCGCGCTCAGTAAAGATCGATCTCGCACCGTTCACGCTGATCGGCGCTACCACCCGTGCCGGCCTGCTTACGACGCCGCTGCGCGATCGGTTCGGCATCCCGATGCGGCTCGAATTCTATGCGGTTTCTGAACTCGAGGTGATCGTGCGGCGCGCCTCCCGCATCCTTGGGCTGGAGATTGGTGAGGATGGCGCCAATGAGATTGCGAAGCGGGCGCGGGGCACGCCGCGCGTTGCCGGCCGGCTGCTGCGCCGGGTACGCGATTTCGCCGAGGTGGGCGCCGCGCCGGGCGCGGCGATCGTCATTACCCGCGCGCTCGCCAACCGGGCGCTCGCCGAACTCGACGTCGATGCGCAGGGCCTCGATTCGATGGACCGCCGCTATCTCGGACTGATCGCCAATGCTTTCGGTGGCGGCCCGGTCGGAATCGATACGATCGCTGCGGCGATCTCCGAGCCGCGCGACGCGATCGAGGATATTATCGAACCGTATCTCATCCAGCAGGGCTTTTTGCAGCGCACGCCGCGCGGCCGGCTGCTCACCATCCTCGCTTTCCGCCATTTGGGTCTCGACCCGCCGAGTGCGGCGCAGCAGATGGGGCTGTTCTGCGGCGAGGATAGCTAAGCTGCCACACCGAAACCGAAGATGGTAAGATCCTCCCGAGCCTTTGAGCTCAGGGAGGAAACATGTCGTACGTTTTGCGCGCCCTCGCGGCGAGCGCAATCCTATTGGCATTGGGTTGCGGCGCCGTCGCCGAGTCTCCCGAATATTGCCATGACTACGCGGCCGCGGCGGTCATCAAGGCCGGCGAGAACCGCGCCTTCCGCTGCGGCTATTCCGGGCCGCGCTGGGCGACGAATTATGCGGTTCATTTCGCTTGGTGCCTCGGCGCGCCGTCCCCCGATACGATCCGCGAAAGGATGACGCGCCGCCGGATGATCGTCGCCTGCCACGGGTGAAGAGCCCGTGGCCGGCGTGGCCGCGGCTTGTCGGCGGATGGCGCGCGTGTTATCGGCGCCTGCCGTGTCGGTAAGGAGAGGTGGCAGAGCGGTTGAATGCACCGCACTCGAAATGCGGCATAGGCGCAAGCCTATCGGGGGTTCGAATCCCCCCCTCTCCGCCAGAGAGTCGCATCAATATATTGAAATCTTTGGTTGTATTTCCGGGTTTCAGCGCCCAAATGCTCGGCACGCGCACCCAAATCGCCGTGCAAAAAAAACAGGTCTCGTATTCGCTAGCAAGGTCTGAGCGAGAATATCTCGGCCGGCATATTGGCACATAGGGGTGGATCGTTCTCCAGCACGCCGCTTGCCCAAAATCGCCTGGATACTTGGACTCAAGAAATCCTAAAAGACCTCGATCCTCGGACCGGGCGGATACTGCGACTCCGTTGAATTCTTGAAGGTGCGTGTCGTCCGGATGTCGGAGCCGTCGGGCCGCGACAAGACGCCGAAGCGACCCGTCATCGGCACGTCGCAATCAAGACCGGGTAGGGCGCGCAACCGGAAATGTGGCATGCGGCGCTACATTCCACTAATGTGTGTCCCGGCCATTCCAGAGGCGCTCGGATCCATGCATCGCAAAGCCAAACTCTTGCCGGAACTGCCCCAAATTTCCGAGGCGACGCCGGAGCGCCTGCTGACCGTCTCCAATGCGCCTCCGCCCGGCGACACGCGCACCTTGGAGCGGGCGCTCGGCAGCCAGATTCGCCAGCTGCGCCGCCGCCAGGACCTGTCCGTGTCGGACCTCGCGAGCGCCGCGCAAATTTCGACCGGAATGATGTCGAAGATCGAGACCGGGCAGATCTCGCCGTCGCTCTCCTCGTTGCAATCGATCGCGGCGGCCTTGAGCGCGCCGATGTCGGCGCTCTTCGCGGCGTTCGAAGACCAACGCGATTGTTCCTACGTGAAGGCCGAGCAAGGCGTGATCATCGAGCGGCGCGGCTCCAAGGTCGGCCACATCTACCAATTGCTCGGGCACGCGCTGGGCGGCGACGTCATGATCGAGCCCTATCTCATTACTTTGCAGAAAGAGGCGGCTCCCTATACGGCGTTTCAGCATGCCGGACGGGAGTTCATCTACATGCTGACCGGCCTCGTCGATTATCGGCACGGCGACCAGGTCTACCGTCTTGCTCCCGGCGATTTGCTGCTCTTCGATTCGGCGGCGATGCACGGCCCGGAGGCGCTGCTCGAATTGCCGATGACCTATCTCTCGATCATCGTCTATCAGCGCGATCGAACCTAGGGGGATTTCGTTGCGGAGCCGCCGCCCTCTCCACATTGGGCGCATGGCCGAACCGCGCCCTATAGGCGCGTGAGAAATGGCTGGCGCTTTGGAAGCCGCTGGCGAACCCCACTTCGGCGATCGACATGGTCGTTTGCCGCAGCAACAAGCGGGCGCGGTTGAGCCGCACGTCGCGGTAATGTCGGTCGAGCGTCGTTCCCAAATGCGTCGCAAACAGCCGCTCGAGCTGGCGCACTGAAATACCGGCGGCGGCGGCGAGAAAACGCCGGTCGAGCGGATCTTCGATGTGGGTTTCGATCAGCTCGAGCGCCGATAGCAGCCGGGCGTTTGCGGTGTTGTAGCGGTCCTGAAGACTGCGCCGTTGCGCGCCGGTGCCGAGCCGGATTTCCGTCTGCAGGAACCATTCGCCAATCTCGTCGGCAAGCCCGCGCCCATGCTGCTCGCTGATCATCGCGTGCATCATGTCGAGCGCCGCCACGCCGCCCGCGCAGGTGAGCCGATCGCGGTCGATCTCATAGAGCGAAAGTTTGGTGTTCAGTCCCGGAAACGACTCGGTGAAGGCCGGGATGTGTTCCCAATGGATCGTGCAGCGGTACCCGTCGAGCAGGCCGGCGCGCGCCAGGATGAAGGGTCCGCCGGAAACGCCGCCGATGCGCACGCCGCGCCGCGCGAGGCGGCGTAGCCATTGCAGCGTCGTCTGGTCGACGAACGCCGCGGGATTGCCGCCGGCGCAGACGAACACCGTGTCAAGGTCGACCTCCGCGCCGACGAGATGATGGGCGCGAACGGAGAGTCCGGTCGAGGCGATGATCGCACGCCCGCCGACGCCGATCGTTACCCATTCGTAGAGGGGCCGGCCGGCAAGCACATTGGCGGCGCGCAGCGGCTCGATCGCCGACGCGAACGACATCATCGCGAATCCGTCGATCAGCAGAAAGCCTATGCGCCGCGGATCCTTGGCTTCCGGCTGCCCTATGTCGCTTATAGGCATGTTTATGGCGCTATTGGACAAGACCTAAGGTGGTTCTCCGGCCATTCTCGCCAGGAGTCAAGCTCGGCTCGACGCCAGCCTTCGCTTCGCGCCCATGCACTATTCGATCTTTTCTTTGGCGCGGAATGCGCTCGGCGGCCATCGCCATTGGACGCCGACCTGGCGCGATGCCACGCCGAAGCCCGAATACGATGTGGTCATTATCGGCGGCGGCGGCCACGGCCTCGCGACCGCCTATTACCTTGCCAAAGAACACGGGCTCAAAAACGTCGCAGTGATCGAAAAGAGCTGGATCGGTTCGGGCAACGTGGGCCGCAATACCACCATCGTCCGTTCCAACTATCTCCTGCCGGGCAACATCCGTTTCTACGAATTGTCGCTGCGACTGTGGGAGCGGCTGGAGCAGGATTTCAATTACAATGCGATGGTGAGCCAGCGCGGCGTCCTCAATCTCTACCATTCGGATGCGCAGCGCGATGCCTATGCACGGCGCGGCAATGCGATGCGGCTGGCCGGTGTCGATGCCGAATTGCTCGACGCGACAAAAATCCGCAGGCTGCTCCCGCTTCTCAATTTTGACGACGCGCGTTTCCCGATCCAGGGCGGACTGCTGCAGCGCCGCGGCGGCACGGTGCGTCACGACGCGGTCGCCTGGGGCTATGCCCGCGTGGCCAGCGATCGCGGCGTGGACATCGTGCAGAATTGCGAAGTGCTGGGCTTTGCAATGGAGAAGGGCCGCGTCACTGGCGTCGAGACGAACCGCGGCGAAATTCGCGCCAAGAAAATCGGTCTCGCCGTCGCCGGCAGCAGTTCGCGCGTCGCCGCTTTGGCGGGATTGCGCCTACCGATCGAAAGCCATGTCCTGCAGGCGTTCGTCTCGGAAGGGCTGAAGCCGCTGATCCCGAACGTCATCACCTTCGGTGCCGGGCACTTCTACATCAGCCAGTCGGACAAAGGCGGCCTGGTCTTCGGCGGCGATCTCGACGGCTATAAATCTTACGCGCAGCGCGGCAACCTGCCGGCGGTGAAGGACGTCTGCGAAGGCGGCATGGCGTTGATGCCGATGATCGGCCGCCTGCGCCTGTTGCGCAGTTGGGGCGGCATCATGGACATGACGATGGACGGCTCGCCGATCATCGATCGGACGCCGATCGCCGGCCTCTATCTCAACGCCGGCTGGTGCTACGGAGGGTTCAAGGCAACGCCGGCTGCGGGCTGGTGCTTCGCCCATCTCATCGCCCGTGACGAGCCGTTTCCCGCTGCCGCCGCCTTCCGACTCGACCGGTTCGCCGAAGGCGCAATTCTCGACGAAAAGGGCCAAGGCGCCCAGCCCAACCTGCACTGAAGACGCATGCGCATTCCTTGCCCCTACTGCGGCCGTCGCGATCTTTCCGAATTCGTCAGCATCGGCGAAGCGGCGGGCGATCGTCCCGATCCCGCTGCGGCGGATGCGGACCGGCAGTTCTTCGCCTATGCCTATTTGCGCGACAACCCGGCCGGCCGCAGCGAAGAGCTTTGGTATCATGCCCAGGGCTGCCGTTCTTGGCTGCGGATCGTGCGCGACACGCGCACGCATGCCATCGAAAGCGCCGTGCTGGCGCGGGAGCCCGCGCCATGAGCGAACCGCGGCGGCTGCCGACCGGCGGCCTCATCGAGCGCGACAAACCATTGTCCTTCCGCTTCGACGGAAAGGCATACACGGGGTATGCGGGCGATACGCTCGCCTCGGCGCTTATCGCCAACGGCGTCAAGCTCGTCGGGCGCTCGTTCAAATATCATCGCCGACGCGGAATCTTCACGGCGGGCCCGGAGGAGCCCAATGCGCTCGTCACGCTGCGGAGCGGCGCGCGGCGCGAGCCGAATACTAAGGCCACGACCGTAGAGCTTTACGACGGGCTCCAAGCCGAAAGCCAGAATCGTTGGCCGTCGCTCAATTTCGATGTTCTCGCTGCCAACCAGCTTTTCGCGCCGCTGTTCGTCGGCGGCTTCTACTACAAGACCTTCATGTGGCCGGCGGCCTTTTGGGAGAAGGTCTACGAGCCGCTGATCCGCCGCGCCGCCGGGCTCGGCGCGGCAAGCGGATTGGCGGATCCCGACCGCTACGAACATGCGACCGCGCATTGCGACGTGCTGGTGATCGGCGCCGGGCCCGCCGGTCTCGCCGCGGCATTGGCGGCCGGCCGCGCCGGGGCACGCGTCATCCTCTGCGAAGAAGATTTTCGTCTCGGCGGCCGGCTGCTTGCCGAATATCGTCACGTCGACGGCCTGCCCGGAGCTTTATGGGCCGATCGTGCCGAAGCCGAACTGGCGACGCTGCCCGAAGTCCGGGTCCTGCGCCGCACCAGTGTGTTCGGCGTCTATGACGGCGGCACCTACGGCGCGATCGAACGCGTGTCCGATCATTTGCCGCGCCCACCCGAACATCAGCCGCGCCAACGGCTCTGGCAGATCGTGGCGCGGCGTAGCATCAATGCCATGGGCGCGATCGAGCGCCCGATCGTGTTCGGCGGCAATGATCGGCCGGGCGTGCTGCTCGCCTCGGCGCTGCGCGGCTATGTCAACCGTTTCGCCGTCGCGCCGGTCGGCTCCGTCGCGGTGTTCACGAGCACCGATGACGGCTGGAAAACGGCCCAGGATCTGCTGCGCGCCGACGTTCCCGTCGAGATGGTCATCGATGCGCGTCCCACTATCGCGGACGAGTTGAGCCGGCCGGTCGCACGCGCCGGCACGCGCATTCTTCTCGATGCGGTCGTTGCAGATGTAGTGGGCGCCGCAGGCGTGCGGCGGATCGATGTCGTGAAGAACGGCCGTACGATCCGTTTCGGCGTCGATACGCTCGCCGTCTCGGGTGGCTTCAATCCGCAGATCGGGCTCACCACGCATCTCAACGGAACGCCGCGCTGGTCGGATGCGATCAGCGCCTTCGTGCCGGGCGATCTGCCGCCGGGCATGATCGTCGCCGGCGCGGCGGCCGGGCATTTCAAACTCGCCGATTGTCTCAGCGAGGGCGCCGCGTGCGGCAACGCGGCGGCTGCGGATCTCGGCTTCTCGGAGGCGGTTCCGCGGCCGGCGCCGCAGACGCGCGACGAAGCCGTCGGCATCAAAGCGCTCTGGCGGGTCGAGCAGGCGCGCCACAAAGCCTTCGTCGATTTGCAGAACGATGTGACCGCGCAAGACATCGAGATCGCCTACCGGGAAGGCTTCCGCGCCGTCGAGCATTTGAAGCGTTACACCACGCTCGGCATGGCGACCGAGCAGGGCAAGACCTCGAGCCTCAACGGCCATGCGCTGCTGGCGCATTTGGCGCGCCAAAGCGTCGCCGCAGCCGGCACCACGCGCTTCCGTCCGCCGCATGTGCCGGTCGCGATCGGCGCCTTCGCCGGCCCACACGTCGGCACGCATTTCAAGGCGACGCGCCAGGCGGCGGGACATCAATGGGCGCTCGACAACGGCGCGACCATGGTCGAGGCCGGGCAATGGCTGCGGCCGCGTTGGTTCACGCAGCCCGGCGAGAAGGATTGGCTCGAAAGCGTAAGCCGCGAAGCCCGCACGGTGCGCGCCGCGGCCGGCATCTGCGACGTTTCCACGCTCGGGAAAATCGACATCCAAGGCGGCGACGCCGGCATTTTCCTCGACCGCGTCTATGTGAACACGTTCTCGAGCCTCCCTGTTGGAAAGGCGCGCTACGGGTTGATGCTGCGCGAAGACGGTTTCGTGCTTGACGACGGCACGACGGCGCGCCTCGGCCCCGCGCATTATGTCATGTCGACGACCACCGGCAACGCCGGCAAGGTGATGCAGCATCTCGAATATTGTCATCAAGTCCTGTGGCCGGAGCTCGATGTCGCGATGGTCTCGGTCAGCGAGCAATGGGCGCAGTATGCCGTCGCCGGCCCGCGCTCGCGGGAGTTGCTGCAGGGCCTGTTGGACGGCGCGCTCGATCTCGCCGATGGCGCTTTTCCCTATCTCGCCTGCGCGGAATTCACCTGGGCCAATGTACCGGCGCGTCTCTTCCGCTTATCGTTTTCGGGCGAGCTTGCCTACGAGATCGCCGTGCCCGCCGACTACGGCGAAAGCCTGCTGCGCGCCTTGCTGTGTGCCGGCGAGCCGCTCGGCGCCGCTGCCTACGGCAGCGAGGCGCTGGGCGTGTTGCGCATCGAGAAGGGCCACGTTTCGGCAAACGAGCTCAACGGCCAGACCACGGCGGGCGATCTCGGACTTGGACGAATGCTCTCGACGAAGAAGGATTTTGTCGGCCGCGTGCTGGCGCAACGTCCGGCTCTGCTCGATCCCGAGCGTCCGACGCTGGTCGGCTTTATGCTCATCGATCCGTGCGAGCGCCTGCGCGCCGGGGCACATTTTCTACAGCCCGGCGCAAAACCGACCACCGAGAACGATGAAGGCTACATGACTTCGGTCGCCTATTCGCCGCATCTCGATTCGTGGATCGGCCTCGGCCTCCTGAAGCATGGGTCGCAGCGCATCGGCGAGCGGGTGCGCGCCTACGATCCGGTGCGCAACAGCGATGTCGAAGTCGACGTGGTCTCGCCGGTTTTCGTCGATCCGGACGGAGCGCGCTTGCATGCCTGAGATCGCCCTCGAACGGATCTCCGGCTTCGCGGGTCGATTGATCGATACCGGCGCTGCCAAATTTGCGGGCGTCACGGTGCAGGAGCGCGTCGCGCTTCACATGGCGACGGTCATCGCGCGCGGCAATGCCACGGAAATTGCGCGCCGCCTCTATGCCGCTTACGGGCTTCGCCTTGCACAAGGCGCGAAGCGAAGCGTTGCCGGCGATCTCGCTTTCGTCGGCACGGGACCGCGTTCCTGGCTGGCGCTCAGCGAGGATCGATCGCTCGCCGAGCGGCTGCGGCACGATTTGGAAGATGCAGCCGCGGTCAGCGATCAATCGAGCGGCTACGCTATCCTGCGGCTTGCCGGCCCGAAACTGCGCGCGATGCTCGAAAAGGGCATCGGTATCGATCTTCATCCGCGTGCGTTTCAGCCGGATGACGCGGCGGTCACGAGCTGCGGGCAAGTTGGCGTCATCCTTTGGCAGATCGACGCGGCCCCCGCCTACGAAATCGCAGTCGCGCGCAGCCTTGCCGCCGCCTTCTCGCATTGGCTCCTGCAAAGCGGGGCGGAATTCGGCGTCAAGGTTTTGCCGGCCGCCTGAGCCCTAGCAATCGAGCGTGGTTTCCACCTCCCACTTGGTCAGGTGGCGCATATATTCGTTCCAATTTTCCATCTTGAGTTTCACGTAGGCGCTCATGAATTCCGTGCCGAATGCGAGTTTGTAGAGGGCTGAGCGCTCGAAGGCGCGCAACGCGTCGAGCAGGTTGAGCGGCAGTTTTCTCGCTCCTTCGACGAGATGGCCGTGCGTATACATGTTGATATCGAGGCGCTTGCCCGGATCGTTGGCGTTCTTGATTCCGTCGAGACCGGCGGCGAGCACGGCGGCGTGCAGCAGATAAGGATTGGCCGATCCGTCGGCCAGTCGCAGTTCGAAACGCCCCTCTTCGGGAATGCGGACCATGTGGGTGCGGTTGTTGCCGGTATACGTCACCGTATTCGGCGACCAGGTCGCACCCGAAAGCGTCACCGGCGCGTTGATGCGTTTGTAGCTGTTGACCATTGGATTGGTGATGGCGGAGAGCGCCTCGGCATTGGCAAGGATGCCGCCGAGGAATTGGTAGCCGAGTTTTGAAACGCCAAGCTCGCCTTTCGGGTCGTCGAAGACGTTCTTCCCATCTTTCCACAGCGAGACATGCACGTGACAGCCGTTTCCGGTGAGGTCCGGGAAGGGCTTGGGCATGAACGTGGCGCGCAGCCCGTGTTTCTCGGCGATCGACTTCACCATGTATTTGAAGAACGAGTGCCGGTCGGCGGTGACGAGTGCCGTAGCGTATTCCCAGTTCATCTCGAACTGGCCGTTGGCGTCCTCATGATCGTTCTGGTACGGCTGCCAGCCCAGTTCCAACATGCTGTCGCAGATTTCCGAGATCACGTCGTAGCGGCGCATGAGGGCGGTCTGGTCGTAACAAGGCTTGGACTGGCGATCGCCGGGATCGGAGATGCCTTCGCCGCCGGGCGCAATGAGGAAGAACTCGCATTCGACGCCGGCCTTCATCTCGAAGCCCTGCGCCGCCGCGGCGGCGATTGTCCGGCGCAGCACATTGCGCGGCGCGTGCTCGACTTCCTTGCCGTCCATCCAGGGATTGCCGGCGAACCAGCCCACTTCCTTCTTCCACGGCAGCTGAATGAGACTGTCGGGGTCGGGGATGACGAACATGTCCGCGTCGGCGGGCGTCATGTCGAGCCAGGTGGCGAAGCCGGCGAATCCCGCGCCGGTCTTGGCCATTGTCGCGATTGCTTCCGCGGGCACGAGTTTCGAGCGCTGCGTACCGAACAGATCGGTGAAGGAAATGAGAAAGTACTTGATGCCACGATCCTTCGCCTGCTTCTCAAGATCCGTTGTCATATCTACCCCCTACTCACTAGAGACAATTTCCGCCTGGGATCCAATCCGTACCGGCGAGCGGAACGCGCGCCATCGCCGCCGCCTCGACCGTGAGCGCAACGAGATCTTCCGGTTCGAGATTGTGGACGTGGCTCTTGCCGCAGGCGCGTGCGATCGTCTGCGTTTCGAGCGTTAGCACGGCCAGAAAGTTGGCGAGCCGCCGTCCCGCCTTGATGGGATCGAGCCGGGCGTAGAGTTCCGGGTCCTGCGTGGTGATCCCGGCGGGATCGCGGCCTTCATGCCAATCGTCGTAGGCGCCGGCGGTCGTGCCGAGCTTGCTGTATTCGCTCTCCAGCGCTGGATCGTTGTCGCCAAGCGCGATCAGCGCCGCGGTACCGATCGATACCGCGTCGGCGCCAAGCGCTAAGGCCTTGGCGACGTCCGCGCCGTTACGAATGCCACCCGAGACGATAAGCTGCACCTTGCGGTGCATGCCAAGTTCCTGCAGCGCCTGCACCGCCGGACGGATCGCGGCGAGCGTCGGCAGGCCGACATTCTCGATGAAGACTTCCTGGGTCGCGGCAGTCCCGCCTTGCATGCCGTCAAGCACGACCACGTCGGCGCCCGCCTTGACGGCAAGCGCCGTGTCATAGAACGGCCGGCTCGCGCCAACCTTTACGAAGATCGGTTTTTCCCAATCGGTAATCTCGCGCAGCTCTTCGATCTTGATCTCGAGGTCGTCCGGTCCGGTCCAATCCGGGTGGCGGCAAGCTGAACGCTGATCGATCCCGGCCGGGAGGCTGCGCATCTTGGCGACGCGCTCGGTGATCTTCTGTCCGAGCAACATTCCGCCGCCGCCCGGCTTGGCGCCTTGGCCGATCACGATCTCGATCGCGTCGGCACGGCGCAAATCGTGCGGGTTCATACCGTAGCGCGACGGCAGGTATTGGTAGATGAGGGTCTTCGAATGCAGGCGCTCTTCGTCGGTCATGCCGCCGTCGCCGGTCGTCGTGGAGGTGCCCATTTTCGTTGCGGCGCGTCCGAGCGCTTCTTTGGCCGGCCCGGACAGAGCGCCGAAGCTCATCCCGGCGATCGTGATCGGAATTTTCAGCTGGAGCGGCCGCTTGGCGAAGCGCGCGCCCAAGACTACGTCGGTACCGCACCGCTCGCGATAGCCTTCGAGCGGATAGCGCGACACGGAAGCGCCGAGAAACAGGAGATCGTCGAAATGCGGCAACTTGCGCTTCGCGCCGCCGCCGCGGATATCGTAGATGCCGGTCGCCGCGGCGCGCTGGATTTCGGAAATCGCGTATCTGTCGAACGTCGCGGAGTAGCGGGGAACCGTGGTGTGCGTGCGAACGCTCATGTCGAACCTCAATAAGCGTCGACGTTGTCGACGTGGAAATGATAGAGCCGCCGCGCCGATCCGTAGAGTTTAAAGTCGCGCGGTGCGATATCGGAAATGCCGGCGCGGCCGAGAAGCGCGGAGAGAATCGCCTCGTCCTCGCTCGTGAGTTTCTTCTCGATGCAATCGGCGCCGAGGCTTCGCACCGTGCCGCGCACGAAAAGGCGCGCTTCATAGATCGAGTCGCCCAAGGCTTCCCCGGCGTCGCCGAGGACGACGAGATTGCCCTCCTGGGCCATGAATGCCGACATATGGCCGATAGAACCCTTGACGATGATGTCGATGCCTTTCATCGCGATCCCGCAGCGCGCCGACGCATTGCCATCGACCACCAGCAGGCCGCCGTGGCCGGTGGCACCCGCCGATTGGCTGGCGTCGCCGGCGACTCGGATTTCCCCCGACATCATGTTTTCGCCGACGCCGACACCGACGTTGCCATCGACCAGAATTGTCGCCAGCGCGTTCATGCCGCCGCAGTAATAGCCGGCATGCCCCGCGATCCTGACGGTGATCGGCGCGTTGATCCCGACGGCCAGCGCATGCCGGCCGGCGGGATTACGAATCTCCCAATCCGTTTCGTTGGTATTCGGCGACAGCGCATGCAGTGCCGCGTTCAATTTTCGCGCCGGCGTCACCGCCAGGTCGATCACCGGCATCAACGACGCTCCCAGGCATAGACAGTTGCCGGTTCAGGTTCGAAAACCCGCGCCTTCTCGATGCCCGGGAGGCCGGCGAGGACCCGATATTCCGAGCCGAACGCGACGTAATCGTCGGTCTCGGCCATCACGGCGGGCTTGCAGGAGATGGGATCGCGCAACACCGCGAATCCGGACTCGTCGCCGACGACGAACGTGTAGAATCCGTCGAGATCGTCGAGGCTCGCTTCGAGCGCTTCTTTGAGCGTATCGCCCTGCCGCATGCGCCACGTGAGATATCCGGCCGCGACTTCGGTATCGTTTTCGGTCGCGAAGGAGAGGCCTTCGCGTTGCAGCCTGCGGCGCAGACCATTGTGGTTCGACAGCGAACCGTTGTGGACGAGGCATTCGTCGATGCCGGTCGAAAACGGATGCGCGCCATTTGTCGTGACCGCGGACTCGGTCGCCATGCGCGTGTGACCGATGCCGTGGGTGCCGTGCATTTCATTGAGCCGGAAACGGGCGGCTACGTCCGGGGGCCGGCCGACTTCCTTGTACATTTCCATGCGCGTGCCGGCGCTGACGACCGTGACCTCCGGCCGCTCGCGGGCGAGCCAGGCGCGCACCTCGTGTTCGCGCTCGCTAGGAAACCAGACGACCAGATGCGTATCGCGCCGTTCGCTGCGGATCGGGGCGCCCACCGCCGTCGATAGCTCTTCCGTCAAGCCATCGAGAGAACCCGCCGCGGTCGATCGCAGCGTCAATTTCAGTTGGCCGTCCTCGCCGTGCCCATAGACCGCAAATCCGGCGCTGTCGGGCCCGCGATCGCACATCACCCCGAGCATGGAGGAGAGCATCGAGCCAAGCTTCGGTTCCAACGACGGATTCTTCAGGAATAGTCCGACAATGCCGCACATCGCTCGCTCCCACCCGTTACAGAACTCCACATCGACAAAGATCTTTGCGTACGCGCAAAGACGCTCGATTGTCAATTGTCAAGAACTTATTTTTCCTTGTAGGAAACACGCTACGTTGCTGCATCGCGGGAAGTCCCTAGACGGCCACCCTCTTCAGCGCCTCCCTGGGCGCGGAAGCAGACTGCGCTCTTGCCGCCGGCTGTCCGTCGACGACGAGGTAGACAGGTGTTTCGGCCAAGCGGCGCACCCGGTACGGCTCCTGCTCCCATAGGTAGCCGGCGATGAGCCAGTGGCGCGGTGGCGGCGCCGCCATGACGATCGCGTCGGGCCGGGCGCGCTTAGCTTCGGCGACGATGCGCGCGGCGGCGTTGCGGCTGCTGACCACGGCGCCTGTGGCCTCGACGCCGCGCTGCTGCAACAGGCGCACGGCTTCGGCGACGAGATCGCGCTGCTGTTGCCATTCGCGCTTGGTCGGCATCAGGCCCGGATGCGGCAGACCGAAGGAACTGCCCCAGACGCGTGCGATCATGAAAACATGCACCGCCGCCTTGGACGTGCGCGATAGGTTGGCGGCAAACTCCACCGCTTCTGCCGGAATGCGCCGGCCTTCCGAGGCGAGCAGAATCGAAGCCGGCGCGAAACTGCCGGCGTCCGGGGGCTCAGGCGCTCGGCTCCAAGGCCAGCGTCGCGGGACGACTGTATGGGGCATGGCAAAATCCCGGATTCGAGTTGCGGCAGGGGCCGGGCGGTCACGGGCCGCCCGGCCGGCCAGTTCATACGGGCGCGCGCTGATCCGCGATCGGAGCCTTGCGTTTGTCCTCGACCTTCACGCGGTACCAATAGAGCGGGAGGTAGGCGAGGAGCGTCACCCAGCCGAGCCAGTAATAGACCTCGACGTTGCCGAGCTTCGAATACCAGAGGCCGCCGAACAGCCAGAACACGAAATACACCGCCGCTAAGACGAGGGCGACGTATTTCATGAACTCCGGCAATTTGAACGGCCGGCGCAGATACGGCTTGTCCTGGCGCAGCAGGAAGTAGCCGATGAGCACCGGAATGAACGAAACCGTATAGCCGACATTCGAGAAACTATAGATTTCGACTGCGCCTCCGCCCATCACGACGATCAGGGAACAGACGACGTTGAACGCCATGGCGCGCGCCGGTACGCCGTGGGTATTGATCTTCGTGAACCACAGCGGGAACTCGCCGTCGAGCGCCATCTGATAGAGCGCGCGGCCCGAACCCATGATCGCGTTGAGCGCCGAAAGCGAGAGCGCGACGATGAGCATGCCGGCGATAATCCAGTTTAGCGCCTCGCCGGCCACACCCGGGAAGACCTTGCCGGCGAAGGTGACGAAAATCGTCTTCGGGTCGGCGAGATTGGTGTTGGAGAGCGCCTTGGCGCCGAGCACGACGATGAAGGCGATGGGCACGAGTGTGTAGATGAACACGCCGTAGCCGCCTTCGAGGTTCATGGCGATTTTGGCGTCGTGGTCGGGGTTGGAGCATTCGCCGATGTAACAGGCCGCCGCTTCCATCGCGATCACGTTCCAAGTCAAGAGGAAGCCGTAGGCGATATAAACCTGCATCCAGTTGAATCCGCTGATCGGCGAAAAGAAGCTCGTTCCGTCGACGTGTTTGAAACCGGCAAGTTCGTTGAGGTTCACCACGCTCGGATTGAAGATCCAGGCGACGGCGATAAAGGTGAGTGGGATCATCGACAACAATGCGAGCACGGTCGCGAAGGCCGCGCCGAACTTGATGCCCCGATACGCCGGAATGAAGAACAGGAGAATGCCGATCACCGAGATGACGAGCGTCGACCAGGCGATGAACGTATGGATCGGCGTGAAGCCCGCGGTGGTGTTGAGGCCGAACCGGTCTGCCAGATAGGCGGAGGCGAGGATCATGTTGAGCGGCGCCACCGGGAACCAGCCGAGCCAATAGGCCCAGGCGGTGAATCCGTTGACGTGTTTGGCGAACCTAGGCCAACGGGAGACATACGCAGGATAGGCGTAGCTCGGCGATCCGCCGGTTCGCTCCGGCATCATCGCCGCGAGCTCGGCAAGAAATAGGCAGAGCAGCCAGCCGGTGAGCGTGATGAAGACGGTGATCGGGATCGACGAGGCACCGAGTGAGGTCACCATCACCGGAGCGATGCCGGTCACCAGAATCGTGCCGGCAAGGCCGATGACGAAAGCCCCCCACCAGCCGGTTTCGCGCTTCAGTCCTCCTGAAGAGTATCCCAGCTCATGGGTGGCGTGCTTGGTGTCTGAACTCATGGCAGGCACTCCTTGTGATTTTTCGCGAACGCGCCCATGAGCGGAAGGCGCGTTCCCCCGAGGAAACTATTTTTCTTGAGACAAGAAATATGCCACAGCGCAGTGCGTTGAATCGGCGCGGTTCTGCGGTTTAGCGGACCGCAACGTGTGCGTAACAATTATGCAAATGCCTAAAATATGAGCGCATTTCTGCGGCAAATTGCTTACGAGTTAGTCCCACGTTGGCGCTGCCGCTTCGCCCGATGCTGCACAGGATCCAACCTAGCCGGGAGCCGGTTTGAGCGCGTTTTCGAGCGCCTGCGCGGCGCGTTCAGCAGAGACATCGACCCACACCAAATGTTCTCTGCCGAAATAGATAAATGCTCCCGAGCCGCTGGTTGCGGGCTTCACATATTCCGTCGACATCGGGTTGATGAAGATTACCGTGTTGCTCGGCAATTCGACGAATCGACATAGTTGCGACATGTTTCCTTCCCTCGATGCTAACGCTCTTGACGCACCATCGTCTTGGGATGGCAGTCATCCTTGCAGAATTGCGGCCATGGTAGAGT
The DNA here is from genome assembly GCA_963697785.1 of uncultured Alphaproteobacteria bacterium. Lineage (GTDB taxonomy): Bacteria > Pseudomonadota > Alphaproteobacteria > Rhizobiales > Beijerinckiaceae > Methylovirgula. The sequence goes on from OY969098.1 coordinate 2,739,008, forward strand.
TCAAACCGCGCCGCCATCAATAGCGTTTATGGCTGCGTCGTCTTTTCAGGCGCCGCGGCGGAATGCCGTCTCCAAGCGCGGGAGTGTCCCCGATGAAATCCAAGCTCCTCATTCTGCTCATTGGCGCCGGTCTCTTGGCGGCAACCTCGGGCGCGCCCTCCGCGGCGCATTCGCGTCATGTGTCGCGCTGCTGGCAAACCTCTCCCGGCCTGGTGCTGCAAACGAGCAGCTACCAGGACCCGGACGGCACGTACGAGTCCTACGCCGGCCTCGTCCGCGACGTGAACGGAACGCCGTGCGGAATCGAATGCAGCCGGCCCTGGGCGCAACGCATCTGGTTCGCGTCGCCGCCGGGGTGGGTGTGCGAATAAGGGCGCAATCCAGCGGACGGTGCCGGCCCAACCGAGCCGTTTGGTAGTGGGTCCGTTTGAAATCCGGTTCCCTTGACGATAGGAGATCAATGTCCGGCATGCCATATTAGGGCCATGGCCGCAAAACTTCGCTACACGCTGTCCGAAATCGAACCGGACAAAGTAGGATCGGGTTGGCACATCCGGGCCACCCCGAATGGGTATGCTCCTGAGTTGGTCGTCAGCTTCGAATCCGAAGCAGAAGCTCGCTCCTGGTTAAGCGCGGACTCCCAAGGTTGGCTTGCCAAGCTGGAATCCTCCCGCAATGCAAACCGCCCGCGCGACCCCGCCCAGCTGGCAAAGTTGGTTGTGGACATCGCCACCAGCAACGCTAAAGATACCCCAGCGTCGGACGAAGGCCCGATGTCAGCATTGGGGAGAGCGGGCGGCTTGCGGGGAGGGCGCGCGCGGGCTGAAAAGCTTTCGGCTAAAAAGCGTGCTGAAATTGCCTCTGCTGCCGCTCATGCGCGTTGGGGGAAGCGCGGAGATGGTGAGTAGATTATCCAGCGCAAATGAAGTTATTCAAAAGCAGCTGTCGAATTACCTAAGCGAAATCGAGCAGTGTTGCGGAGCGAATTGCCTATCCTATCGTGGGCCGATCACGTTTGGCGTCGATGATTGGATTCGTCGAGCTGTTGAGTGTCTCGCAAACAGAGCGGATAAGCGGCGAAAGTTACTTTTTCTATTGGAGACGTATGGTGGATATGCCGAAGTTGTTCGGCGCATCTCTGACACTCTCCGGCATCATTACCGAGTAGTTGATTATCTCATCGCCAGCCATGCTATGTCAGCTGGTACAATTCTAGCTATGTCTGGCGATGCGATCTTGATGGATTATCATTCGGTGCTAGGGCCGATTGATCCACAGGTTGAAAATCAGGACGGGAAGCTCGTTCCAGCGCTTGGCTATTTAATCCGATATGAGGACCTGCTTGCCAATGCCAACAGCGGCAAAATCACTACGGTGGAGATGGCCATTCTGTTAAACTTCGATCAGGGCAATCTCTATTCATATCAGCAAGCGCGAGATCTGTCGGTAGCTCTTCTTCAGGAATGGCTCGTAAAATACAAGTTCAAGGACTGGAAAAAAACAGCAACCCAGAAAATATCAGTGACGGCAAAAATGAAAAAAGAAAGAGCCCGGGAAATAGCCGAAAAGCTAAATGACTCAAAAAGATGGAACTCTCACGGAATCGGCATCAGCATGGAGTGCCTACGGCGAGATTTGAACCTTAAGATCGACGACTTCGCGTTGGATAAGAAACTGGACGGCGCTGTTCGGCGTTACCATGAGCTCTTAACCGACTACATGGGGAAAAATAGACATCAAGCGGTTGTCAATATACCGGGCATGTATGAGCCACTTACATTATGAGGGTAGGTGCATGGATAAACTGGATAAAGACACCATCCTAAAAAGGAACCCGCAAGTGGATGAGGAACTTTTGCGCGAATTTGAGGCCGCGATTCGGGAGGCTTCTAAGTTCTTGAAAAAGACCGAACTTCCCGTCGTGCCACCCTATGGCGGAAGGCGCGCTCTTTCGGACGAAGTAAGCAAGCAGCGTGCGCGAGCAACGCTATTGGAACGTCATCTCGCGGATTGAATGGACTTTTATGCTTGACGGTCAAGCATAAAGGGTCTATATGGAGAGTATGAATAAGCTCTCCAAGGTCGAGCGCGCAAAAGTTCTAAACCTTCTCTGCGAGGGAAATTCAATCCGCGCGGTCACGCGGCTTTTGAACGTCGGCAAGAACACGATCGCTCGCTTGATGCTCGACGCCGGTAAGGCTTGCGCGGCCTATCATGATGAGCATGTTCGGCAGCTAAAATCCAAAAGAATTCAATGTGATGAGATATGGTCATTCGTTGCGGCAAAGCAAAAGAACGTCGCCGCAATGAAATCCAAGGTTCAAGGCGCTGGCGACATCTGGACCTGGACCGCCTTGGACGCCGATAGCAAGCTGATCGTCTCCTATTTCGTCGGCGACCGTTCCAGCCAATCCGCAATGGCGCTTATGGACGATCTACGTGGCCGACTCGCCAATCGCGTTCAACTCACCACGGACGGCCACAAGGCTTATCTGGAGGCCGTCGAAGGCGCCTTCGGCGCCGATGTTGATTATGCGATGTTAGAGAAGATTTACGGCACGTCGCCTGAGAGCGCGAAGGGCCGCTACAGCCCCGCAGAGTGCATCGGTGCGAAAAAGACTCGGATCGAAGGCAAGCCCAAACTTTCCCATGTCTCTACGTCTTACGTCGAGCGGAGCAATCTCACGATCCGGATGCAAAATCGGCGCTTCACTCGGCTGACGAATGCCTTCTCCAAGAAGGCCGAAAATCACGCCTATTCGGTCGCGCTCTTTGTATTTTTCTACAACTTTTGCCGACAACATAAGTCACTACATGGCGTCACCCCGGCGATGGAAGCGGATGTGACTGATCGACTTTGGGGAATTGAAGATATTGTGGCGCTGGTAGAAGCTGAAGAAGTAAAGCCAAGCAAACGCGGCCCATATAAGCAGCGCGCTGCATAGGGCAAAGATGGCGTCGCCACGCGAGAACCTACAAAACGAAAGTCTCGGCCAGCTGGCCGATAGAATGCAGTTCGGGCCGTCCTCTCTCGGATATTACACCGCGCTGGCCGAGCTAGAGCGCCGTAGAACAATCTCGCAACTGGCAGCGACAGAGGCCGCGAAAGAAGCGGCAGACTCCGCGAAGGCGACCGCAAAATCAACGAAAAAGAGCGCCCGCTATATACTGCTGTCCGTGGTGGCGATTCTCCTTACGTCCGGTGCTTCCGCGCTGTTCTCGTTCTTAGCTTGGAAGTTTCCGCTTCGATGATTTTCAAATGGACCCACTACCAGCCGTTTGGAGGCATTGAATTTATCATCAGACGATGATAGATTCGTGCTTGAGGTTCCGCTATGCGCACCACTCTTGCACTCGACGACGAATTGTTGGCCAAGGCCCGGAGCTTTACCGGCGTCGAAGAAAAGTCCGCGCTCGTTCGTGAGGCATTGAAGGCGTTGATCGAGCGCGAGAGCGCGCGGCGTTTGGCGCGACTCGGCGGCAGCGAGCCCCGTCTGCAAGCGCCGAGGCGGCGCCGGCCGGTTTGATCCTCGTCGACACTTCGATCTGGGTCGATCATCTGCGTGGCAAAGACAAGCGGCTTGCGGCACTGCTCAATTCCGCGATGGCGCTGACGCACCCGTTCGTCATCGGCGAACTCGCGCTCGGAAATCTGCGGCGGCGCGCCCTCATCCTCGAGGCGTTGCGGGACCTGCCACGTGCCACGCTGGCCACGGACCATGAGGTGCTACAATTCATCGATGGAGAAGGCCTGTTCGGAAAAGGCATCGGCTATGTCGATGCGCATCTTCTCGCGTCCGTCCGGCTGACGGCGGGCGCCTCACTTTGGACGCGCGACAAACGCTTGCTCGCCGCCGCCGGGCGATTGGCAATGGCGACCGACCCGCCACGATAATCCGTGACGCCTCCAGGCCCACGCCAGCAAAACCTTAGTGCGCTTTCTCCCCCGGCTTGCCGCGCGACTCCGCCAGATGGTCGAAGCGATGCGTGTAGGAGCCGAGCCCTTGCGTGTCGGCGCGAAGTTGAAGGATCAAATCGTGCAGTTCGGCGCCCGGCACCAGTGCCTCGACGTCGTCCCAGCCCGGCCAGCCTTCGCGTTCCTGATAGCCGAGGATCTGCCCGCGCCGGCCAGAGAGCAGCCTTTGCGCGTTCGACGTAAAGCGGTTCGGCACGGAGATCGTCACATGCTCGATCGGCTCGAGCAGCACGGGATCGGCCTTGGGCAGCGCTTCGGCGATTTCGTTGCGCGTCGCGGTGCGGAACGCCATGTCGGAACTGTCGACGGAATGGAAGGAACCGTCGGTTAGCTTCACTTCGACATCGACGACCGGATAGCCGAAC